>NZ_CP091864.1:0-2362766 GCF_023509295.1 Corynebacterium pseudodiphtheriticum
GTGGCAGACGATGCGTCCACGCTCGCAGAAAATTGGCAGAAGATGGTCGATGACCTCCTCTATATCTCTGACCAACCGGATTCTGATGTACCGTCTTTCACTCACCAACAGCGTGCCCATCTGCAGCGCGCCCGACCAATCACCATGGTCAATAGCTACGCGCTACTGACCGTTCCGAACGAAAATGTCAAGGCGACGATTGAAAATGATTTAGGCCCGCACATCGTGCGTATCCTGAATCATTACCTAGGCAAATCTTGTTCATTGGCGGTGTCTATCGCCGCGCCACAAGACGACGAATGGCAGTCCTCGCATTCTCCAGCTCAAGCCAGCCGGGATTACGAACCGCGATACACGTCTCGCTACAGCCCGCGAGAAGAGTCACCAGTATCCGCAGAACGCAATGAGCCTGGAGCATCCCACCCCGCAGCCAGCCAACCGGGAACGCAATCTTCTTCCACTTCACGTTCTAGTGCTCCGCGACGAACACCGCGTAATCATCACGACTCGCAAATCGAAATCGGGTTTAGCGACCACCAGCCTAGCGCTGCCCCTCGAGAAGCCAATCCGCCCCGGGCAGCAGCCAGTCTCGATGAACTAGCACAGGTGTACCAGCAACAACAGGCACAGAAAGCTGGCGCCACAGACACCGGCCAGCCCGATTCTGCCCGCCGTCTACACCGCGAAGCTCCTGCACATGATCCCAACCAGGAACAATCACTCAACCCCAAATACACATTCGAAAACTTCGTTATCGGTTCGTCGAATCGCTTCGCCAACGGTGCCGCCGTCGCGGTGGCGGAAAATCCAGCACGTGCCTATAACCCGCTGTTCATTTGGGGCGGATCCGGTTTGGGAAAAACACACCTCTTGCATGCAGCAGGTAATTACGCCCAAGTGCTGCAACCAAAACTGAGAGTAAAGTATGTGTCTTCGGAGGAATTCACCAACGACTACATCAATTCTTTGCGCGATGACCGGCAGGAATCTTTCAAACGCCGCTATCGCAACTTAGATATCTTGATGGTTGACGATATCCAATTCTTAGAAGGTAAAGAGTCTACTCAAGAAGAATTTTTCCATACTTTCAATGCGCTGCACCAAGCTGATAAGCAAATCATTTTGTCCTCCGACCGCCCGCCGAAGCAGCTAACCACCCTGGAAGATCGCTTGCGTACCCGCTTCGAAGGCGGATTAATTACTGATGTGCAGCCACCTGATCTGGAAACACGCATCGCGATTTTGATGAAGAAAGCTTCCGCCGACGGCACCGACGTCGACAGGGAGGTACTGGAATTTATTGCTTCTCAATTCGAGTCTTCGATTCGCGAATTAGAAGGCGCGCTGATTCGCGTTTCTGCATATTCTTCGCTAATCAACGAGCCGATCGATATGAAGCTTGCAGAAATCGCGCTGCACGATATCCTTCCAGATACAGCAAACCTGGAAATCACTATGTCCACGATCATGGAAGTGACTGCAGAGTATTTCAATATCGAGTTCAAGGCACTGACCGGTGCCGGCAAGACCCGGGCGATTGCACATGCCCGTCAGCTCGCGATGTATTTGTGCCGCGAATTAACCGATAACTCTTTGCCCAAGATTGGCGAAGCCTTCGGCGGTAAAGATCACACCACCGTGATGTATGCGGATCGGAAGATCCGGAAAGAAATGACCGAGAATCGGAATACCTACGATGAAATTCAACAGCTGACCCAAATTATTAAGACACGAGGTCGCGTTTCTTAAGCTTCGTGTTCGGCTGACACTGCAGCTGTCCCAGCTCGATACCCCACCAGGTCCTTGGATTGTCCAGGGCCTGGTTTTCTTTATCCACAAGGTTCTCCACACCTGTGTAATTACACGTTTGTAATTTACATTTTTTGTAACCCAGGCCATAAATACTGGCTGTGAAAGAATTCTGAGCTGTGTGAATCCACTGGTGGAAGAATTGTGGAAAAATCGGTCCAGGTTGTGGAAAAACAGAATTACACGAGAGTTATCCACAATTGCACCGTTTTATCCACAAGAACTACACACCCATAAACACAATCTGAAAAACAGCTTTGAGCTTTACTGATGACCGATTATTCACAGATATAACAAGGCTTATTGCTACTACTATCTTTTTAACTTGGAAATCTATTAAGAGAAAGTGGGTGTGAAGGAACGGAAGAATTTTTGTTTCGCACCGAAAAATAAACAAAGGACAGCTCGCTCATGGGAGGTAATTACAACGATGTAACCCCGGAATCCCGGGTGCGCTTTTGAATACGAACCATGTAATTCAGATAGCTAATTTAGCTAACCCTAAATGACAAGAATTCCCCGAAAAGGCCGTTTTCTGCTACTGGAAAAGTGTTAGGATTTCGGGTAACTTCGGATATTTCTGCAACCAGAACTCCCGTAACCAGAATTCGCAAATTACAACTTCTAAAGAGAGCTTGATACCAACATGGATTCCTCCGCAGTATCGTTCCGTGTTGCCAAGGAAGACTTGGCAGACGCCGTCGCTTGGGTAGCTAAGAATCTGCCTTCCAAAGCGACTCAGCCTGTCTTGCGCGCGATGCTGATTACCGCTGATGAATCTGGCTTGGAGCTCTCTGGCTTTGACTACGAAGTTTCCACCAAGATCAAGCTCCCCGCAGAAGTGGAGACCGAAGGCACTATTGCAGTTGCGGGTAAATTGCTAGCAGATATCGTCGCTAGCTTGGCCAACAAACCAGTTGAACTGAAAGTCAATGATTCCACCGCGTTGGTGCGTTGTGGTTCTTCCCGCTTCGAGCTACCTCTGATTCCGCTGGATGATTACCCACAACTGCCGGAACTACCACAAGTTACCGGCAGCCTGAACCCATCGCTATTTACCGATGCCGTTACGCAAGTTGCTTCTGCAGCCGGCCGTGATGACACCTTGCCGATGCTCACTGGCGTGCACTTCGCCATTAACGGCTCAGATATTAAACTTGCTGCTACAGACCGTTTCCGTTTGGCTATTCGCCAACTGAATTGGGACCCGGTTAGCGAAAACGTCTCGGCTAAATTGCTGGTACCAGCAAAGACTTTGCAAGAAAATGCGCGAAGCCTAGACACTAGTTTGGATCAGCCCGTACAAATCGCTGTGGGAGCTGGCGATAATGTCGGTGCTGAAGGCCTATTTGGCTTGCACTCGCACAACCGCGAAACCACCACTCGCATGCTAGATGCGGAATTTCCGAATATTGAGCCACTATTGCCGAAAACCCATAGCTGTGTTGCTAGCGTCGATATTGCTCCACTACAAGAAGCGATTCGTCGCGTCTCGTTGTTGACCGAACGAAACGCTCAGGTACGCATGGAGTTTTCTGAGGACCAGGTTATTTTGTCTGCGGGTGGTGCAGAATCTGGCCATGCAGAAGAAGCAGTACCGTGCGGATTCTCCGGTCGTGATGAGTTAATCATCGCGTTCAATCCGGGATACCTGAAAGATGGTTTGTCCGTTGTACGCACCGAGAAGGTCTTTTTCGGATTTACTGAATCGTCTCGTCCTGCCATCTTGTTGCCGCAGCCGGAGCACATGCCGGAAGCCAACGAAGACGGCCAATTCCCGAGCCCACAGTCTGATTTCACTTACCTTCTGATGCCGGTTCGTTTGCCTGGGTAATGTATCTCCAAAACCTGCAGCTCCGTGATTTCCGCTCTTGGCCGGAATTCTCCCTGCGGTTTGCGCCGGGAATCAGCGTGTTCGTCGGCCGCAATGGCTACGGTAAAACCAATATTGTCGAAGCCATTGGCTATCTTGCGCACCTCGGCTCACACCGGGTAGCAACCGATGCGCCGTTGATCCGCATTGGCCAAGATAATGCACGGATATCCGCCAGCATTATTAATCAAGGTCGCGAGCTCACTGCGCACTTATTGGTCAAATCTAGTGGTAGCAATAGTGCGCAGATAAACCGAACTCGGTTGAAAACACCCCGGGAACTGCTTGGGGTAGCAAAGACCGTGCTGTTTTCTCCGGAAGATTTGGCTCTATTACGTGGCGAGCCAGGGGAGCGCCGCCGCTATCTCGATAGGATGCTGGCTAGTAGAACCCCACGAATTGCCGGCGTGAAGGCTGATTACGACAAAGTCTTGCGTCAGCGAAATGCACTGCTGAAGTCAGCTAGTGCGGCATTGAAGCGTGGTTATCGAGACGATGATTCCGCATCTGCCTTAGCAACCTTGGATGCCTGGGACAATCGCTTGGCTGGATTAGGTGCACAGCTAATTGCTGCGCGTATCGAGTTGGTTGATGAGCTAAAAATTCAGGTTCGTAAGGCCTATGAGGCTATCGCTCCAGAATCTCGCCCAGCAGATGTCTCTTATAATTCCACCCTGGATACCGTGGTAGAAAACGGTAATTCTGGGGTGGCTGCTGGTTCTGGGAATTCGACAGCGATGCCGCCTCGTCGCATCACCGACGAGTATTACCGGGATGAGCACGGTCACGTGCAAGTCGAACTCATCGAGGCTGCCATGCTGGGAGCATTAGGCAATGCACGGAACAAAGAGATTGAGCGCGGTGTTAGCCTCGTCGGCCCGCACCGTGATGACATGGAAGCACTACTTGGTGCTAATCCGGCGAAAGGTTTTGCTTCGCATGGTGAGACCTGGTCTTATGCCATTGCGTTGCGCTGGGCAGAATTTGAGATTTTGCGGCAATCAGGCACGGATCCGATCCTGATTCTGGATGATGTGTTTGCGGAACTGGATGTGAAGCGCCGTCGGCACTTGGTCAAGCTCGCGAGCTCTGTGGAACAGGTGCTGATTACCGCTGCGGTGGAAGAAGATATTCCCGAGGAACTAGAACCGAATTCTGTAGTTCGCATCGGTGTCCACGATTCTATGAGCACCAGTGGTGAGTATTCACGTGTGTCCTTTATCGACACCAGCCAGAATGAGCGATGTGCTGGTGCCGAAGGCACACCCCAGCCTGGCGACGGTGGATCACGATGAGTGCTTCTGCCGATAATTCAGCAGGCAGCCAGTCACAGAATCAGTCACAAAAACTGCCATCTCACCAGTCAAAGCCACAGCTACAGCCACAGCTACCAAGCCAGCCTCGTGATCTTGTCGACGCCACCTTTGCCGCCGTCCGGGAAGCTGCTGCACAACGCGGATTCGCACCACCACTGGGCACTTCACAGACGGGTGCACAAAGTTATCTGCGCCGCCGTCGGCAAGCGCGGGCGCACCAGGAACGTAATGCCCAGAACACTCCTGGCTCCCTCAGTGCGCTGAATTGGCAGAAATACCGGCAATCCGGGCCAGATGGCAGGCGTCCGCGCAGACAATTGAATTTGCCGTCGGCGGGTGCGGTGCTGAACAAAGAAATTACCTCCCGAGGTTGGGAGAAAAACCTGGCCTCTGGGTGGGTGACCGGGCACTGGGAGCAGCTGGTGGGTGAGAAGATCGCGCAGCACACCAAGGTAGAGATGGTGAAAGACACCGCGTTATTTATCAGTTGTGACTCCACCGCGTGGGCGACGAATTTGCGGTATATGCAGCGGGAGATTCTGCGCTCGATCCGCGAGAAAGCTGGACCGGACGTGATCACTGAGTTGAAGATCTTTGGCCCGCAGGCACCGAATTGGCGTAAGGGCAAGCTACACGTGAAAGGTCGCGGTCCACGCGATACGTACGGATAAACCACTGATAAGCAGCTGTGGCTCTGACATGCGACCGTGCGGTGTGCCTGCGGCTTAGCTCCACCCGGGCGGGGTGTCTGGGGTGTAAGATTGGAATGTCGAAGATTTCCTCTTTAAGGAGTGCTAGTTTCACGTGGCTAACGCGCAACCGAATTATGACGCTTCATCAATTACCATCCTGGAGGGCTTGGAAGCCGTCCGTAAGCGCCCCGGTATGTATATCGGTTCTACCGGCGTGCGTGGCTTGCACCACCTAATTTGGGAGGTTGTTGATAACTCGGTCGATGAGGCCATGGCGGGCTATGCCTCCAAGGTGGAGGTGCGTTTGCTTGCCGACGGCGGCGTGCAGGTTACTGACGACGGCCGTGGTATCCCGGTCTCGATGCACGCCTCGGGGGCACCAACGGTGCAGGTTGTGATGACGCAGCTGCATGCCGGCGGTAAGTTCGACTCGGATTCTTATGCGGTTTCGGGTGGTCTGCACGGCGTGGGTATTTCCGTCGTCAATGCTTTGTCGACGCGCGTGGAAGCCGCGATTAAGCGCGATGGCAAGCACTGGTACCAGAATTTTGAGCGCGCGGTGCCGGAAGAACTCGTTGAGGGCGGAAATGCCCGCGGCACTGGTACGACGGTGCGTTTTTGGCCGGATCCGGAGATTTTCGAGACTGTCAAATTTGATTTCGACACCATCAAGCGCCGCCTGCAGGAAATGGCTTTCTTGAACAAGGGTTTGTCCATCACGCTTGTCGACGAGCGCGTGACGGCCGAGGATCTGAAGTTGGAGGCACTCGCGGAAGAAGGCGAGACTGCCAGCTCTTTCGATGATCCGGACCCGGAAGACAAAGCTGCGCTCAGCGATAAAGAAGCCGTCAAGAAGATTGAATTCTGCTACCCGAATGGCCTGGTCGATTACGTTGACTATCTGAACCGCACGAAAACCTCGATCCACCCGACGATCATTAGTTTTGAAGCCAAGGGCGAGGACCACGAGGTAGAAATCGCGCTGCAGTGGAACAGTGGTTATAACCAATCCGTGCATACTTTTGCCAACACGATTAATACGCACGAGGGTGGTACGCACGAAGAAGGCTTCCGTGCTGCGTTAACCACGCAGATGAACAACTATGCGAAAACGCATAAGTTGATGAAGGAAAAAGACGGCAAGCTTACTGGTGATGACTGCCGCGAGGGCTTATCGGCCATTATTTCCGCGAAGGTCGGTGACCCCCAGTTCGAAGGCCAGACGAAGACTAAGCTGGGTAACACAGAGATTCGCTCCTTCGTGCAGCGTTCCGTCAATGAACACCTTGCGGATTGGTTTGATGCCAACCCGGCAGAGGCTAAAGCCATCATGAACAAGGCGGTGGCTTCTGCACAGGCACGCGTGGCGGCTCGTCGTGCGCGTGAGTTGGTGCGTCGGAAATCAGCCACTGACCTGGGTGGTTTGCCAGGTAAGTTGGCAGATTGCCGTTCCAAGGATCCGAAGGTTTCCGAGCTGTTCATCGTGGAGGGTGACTCCGCAGGTGGCTCCGCGAAGGCTGGGCGCGAGTCGCTGTACCAGGCGATTTTGCCGTTGCGCGGCAAGATTTTGAACGTCGAAAAGTCCCGCATGGATAAGGTGCTGAAGAACAACGAGGTGCAGGCGATTATCACCGCGTTGGGCACCGGTATCCATGAGGAATTCGATATCAAGAAGCTGCGCTACGACAAGATCGTGTTGATGGCCGACGCCGACGTCGATGGCCAGCACATTGCCACGCTGCTGCTGACGCTGCTGTTCCGCTTCATGCCGGAGCTCGTCGAGAATGGGCACGTTTACTTGGCGAACCCGCCGTTGTACAAGCTGAAATGGTCGAAGGGTGAGCCTGGCTACGCCTTCAGTGACCGTGAGCGCGATGCCCAGCTGAAAGAAGGCTTTGCACAGAACCGCAAGATCAACATGGACGACGGTATCCAGCGGTACAAAGGTCTGGGCGAGATGAACGCGAAAGAGCTGTGGGAAACCACGCTGGACCCAACCACTCGTATTTTGCGTCGCGTGGACCTGGAGGATGCACAAAAGGCCGACGAGCTGTTTTCTATTCTTATGGGTGATGACGTTTCTGCACGTCGTAGCTTCATTACACGTCGTGCCAAGGATGTTCGCTTCCTCGACGTCTAATCGCCCGGCGTTGGGGGCTAGGATTGGACGCGCCCAATATTTTGTGCGTTATAAGTCATATTCTTAGCCTGACCGAAAGGAAAACTCGTTTTGAGTAATGCCAATGGTTCCGCAGCCCGCGTGAAGCGCGGTTTGTCTGAGCAATTTTTTGGTGGCGTCATCATGGACGTCGTTACCCCGGAACAAGCTCGCATCGCCGAGGCTGCTGGTGCTTCAGCCGTGATGGCTCTGGAGCGCGTGCCTGCTGATATTCGCGCCCAGGGCGGTGTTGCCCGCATGTCGGATCCGGATATGATCACCGAGATCATCGAAGCCGTCGACATCCCAGTTATGGCCAAGGCCCGCATCGGCCACTTCGTTGAGGCACAGGTGTTGCAGTCGCTGGGTATCGATTACGTCGACGAGTCTGAGGTATTGACCCCAGCTGACTACGCTCACCACATCGACAAATTCGCTTTCGACGTGCCATTCGTCTGCGGTGCCACCAACTTGGGTGAGGCGCTGCGTCGTATCAACGAGGGCGCTGCCATGGTGCGTTCGAAGGGTGAAGCCGGCACTGGTGATGTGTCCAACGCCGTGACCCACATCCGGAGCATCCGCGCGGAGATCAACCGTTTGTCTTCCATGTCGAAGGACGAGTTGTTCGTTGCTGCCAAGGAGCTGCAGGCACCGTATGAGCTGGTGCTTGAGGTTGCTGAGACCGGTAACCTGCCGGTTGGTTTGTTGGTTGCCGGTGGTGTGTCCACCCCAGCTGATGCTGCGATGATGATGCAGCTCGGTGCCGACGGCGTGTTCGTCGGATCGGGCATTTTCAAGTCCGGTAACCCGGAGGCGCGTGCGAAGGCTATTGTGCGTGCGGTTAAGAACTACGACGACGCCAAGGTTATCGCTGAGGTTTCGCGTGGTTTGGGCGAGGCCATGGTTGGCATCAACGTCGATGAGTTGCCAGTATCTCACCGTTTGGCAGAGCGCGGCTGGTAAACCCTGCTAGGGGGCTAGCCACGCTTGCCAAGTTGGTAGGTGGTTGCTTTCTTACCTTGCCCGCCCTTGCGCACAATAATTTTGTGTTCGAGCAGCGGGCTCAGCCCATAGCGAACTTGGGAATTACTCAGCCCAGATTCTGCTACTAATTGATGAAAACTGAATTCGGCAGTGTGATTCGGCGTTGGTGCTGACGCTGTTTGTGGTGTTACTGGTGTTGGAGGTGCTGCGAGATTGCGTGCGGCACTCAGGATGCGCGGGACGTTTTTTCCGAGGCTCCGCAGGTAGTGGTCATCAGATACTTGAATACCGTTGCCTAACGAAGCTAACGAAGCATTGTCTTCTAGCTCTGCGCCGTTATTTGGAGCAGTTTTGGGGGCTGGAGTCTCCATTGGAGCATCGCCTGAAGTGTGACCCTGCTTGGGGAAGAAGAAAATGACAGTAACTTTGACTCCGGTGTTGATGATCTTTGGCTGTGGCAAGCCTGCCGATTCGCAGAGTTCAAACATGGCGTTAACGCCACCACCTTCACCTTCGATAATCCGATTTCCATCTGTGTCGGTGAGTAATTTTGCTAGGCGGTACAGGTGCTGATTGACTTCGATGCGCCGAAAATCCGCACTGTATAGTTGCGCGACTGTCAGGTTCTTCAACCCGCCTGGGCTAGTGATAATTAAGCGATCCGGGGTAATACGCACGTCAATGGCTTTGCCAGCTTCGACTGTATTTGGGCCGAGATCACGGTGAATCAGTGCGTTGGCGACAGCTTCCCGGATTGCTGCCAGCGGGATGACGGGAACACTGCGCATATGCCCGGATTCCTGATAGGTCTGTGTTTGCGGAATATTGGCTTCGACCCAGTCCATGGTTTGGTTCAGCAGTGCTGGAACCGGGCCATAGAACGTGGCTAGGTTGCGGGTGCGCCGTGGACGTTCGGTTTCGGGCAACCGAACCGCGACGGTAATCGCTAATGATGGCAAAGGACCTTGCGGGAAATGTCCGAGTGCGTAAAAACCAGCGATTGATAAAACGTCACCGTTAGTGACCACGAGGTTACGAAGGAGCGTGGCTTCTGGAATCTCGCGTAATCGAGCGATACTCGCCCGGGCGGTGCGTAAAAATTGCTGGTGTAGGTCGCCGTCAAGATCTTCAATGGTGGTATCTGGAACAGGCCGGCGGTCATAGAGTTCTTCTTGCTCGGCATGCAGCTTCGCAACCTCGATCATGCGCAATTCGGAAGCCGGAATTTCATATTCACCATCTGCTTGCCGTAAATAGGCTTTGCCTTGATACATAGCTGGGCGATCCAGAATATTGAGGCCATGCACGCGCGCTAGGACGAGGTTTTTGCCTTGCAGGGTTACAACAGTGGTTCTGATAAACGGTGGCGGGGTAATCGAATTGTGTGCTTGGCTGACGAGAGCTTGTTCTAACTCCGCTGGTTTGTCCACACCAAGCACGGAAAAATTCTGGTTTTCGGCAACACCTAAGATGATCAGCCCGCCTTCCGGCATATTGGCGAAGGCAGCAGTGGTTTCGGCTAGGTTTTCGGGAAGCCCGCCTTGAGCAGCTTTGACTTCTACATTTGTAGTGTCGCCGCCGTAAGTGCGAAAAGTATCTAACCAAACTTGTAATTCTTCGGGTGTGGGAAAATCAGTGTTCATGGCGTTTTTTCTTGGGTAATTGTGAAGATTTTGACTCTTAGACTAACACTTTTCCAACTATCACTCTCAAATTTCTACCGCAGACTGTGAAAATTTATCGCAGAGTGTCACGAAACTGCCCCGAAAATTGCCACTTAGACTGTCAGAGTGTGAAAGTTTCACAGTTTGGTTACAAGTCTCGCGGTTAATTGTCACAGTGGCAGTCATATTCGCACCTGCCGCAGAGGGGTTGCGCACCGTCGTTCTGGACGCGTTAGGCGCTAGACTGGGAGGTTATGAGTGACGATAACCAAGGCGGTTTGTTAGATCGCATTGAGCCGATAGATATCTCCGCGGAGATGGAGTCGAGTTATATCGACTACGCCATGTCCGTGATCGTGGGCCGTGCGTTGCCAGATGTGCGTGACGGGCTGAAGCCTGTGCACCGGCGTGTGTTGTACGCGATGTATGACAACGGTTACCGGCCGGAGCGCAGTTATGTGAAATCCTCGAAGCCGGTCTCGGACACGATGGGTGATTATCACCCGCATGGCGATAGCGCTATTTATGACACGTTGGTGCGTATGGCCCAGCCGTGGTCGATGCGTTATCCGCTTGTCGACGGCCAGGGTAACTTCGGCTCGCCGGGTAATGATGGCCCGGCGGCGATGCGTTATACAGAGTCGAAGCTGATGCCTTTGGCGATGGAAATGACCCGGGATATCCGGGAAAACACCGTCGATTATCAGCCGAACTACGACGGCAAGACCACGGAGCCGACGGTGCTGCCGTCGCGGGTGCCGAACCTGTTGATGAATGGTTCCGGTGGTATTGCCGTCGGTATGGCCACTAATATTCCGCCGCACAACCTGAATGAGCTGGCGGAAGCCATTTACTGGTTGCTGGATAACCCGGATGCGGGCGAGGAAGAAACCCTGGAAGCCTGTATGGAGCGGGTATCTGGGCCGGATTTCCCTACCGGCGGCATGATTGTCGGCACCAGCGGCATCAAGGATGCCTATACCACCGGCCGTGGTTCCATCCGTATGCGTGGTGTGTCCAGCATCGAGGAAAACGGCAGCCGTCAAACCATCGTGATTACCGAGTTGCCGTATCAGGTCAACCCGGACACCATGGTGGCCAATATCGCCGAGCAGGTTGCAAACGGCAAGCTGGCCGGCATTTCGAATATTGACGATGAGTCTTCTGACCGCGTCGGCATGCGCATCGTGGTCACTCTAAAGCGTGATGCCGTCGCCCGCGTGGTGCTGAACAACTTGTACAAGCACTCGCAGTTGCAGACTTCTTTCGGTGCCAACATGCTGTCCATCGTCGATGGTGTGCCGCGTACGCTGCGTCTGGATCAGATGCTGCGTTACTACGTCACCCACCAGATCGAAGTTATTGTTCGGCGTACGCAATACCGCCTGGCGGAAGCCGAAAAACGTGCGCACATTTTGCGTGGCCTGGTCAAGGCCTTGAACATGCTCGACGAGGTCATTGCGTTGATCCGCCGGAGCCGTTCGGTCGAAGCCTCCCGTGAGGGTCTGAAGGATCTGCTGGGCGTCGACGACGAGCAAGCCGAGGCCATTCTGGCGATGCAGCTGCGCCGCCTGGCTGCCCTGGAACGCCAGAAGATCATCGACGAGTTGGAAGAAATCCAGACCGTTATCGATGACCTAAAAGACATCCTGGATCGCGAGGAGCGCCAGCGCGAGATCGTGGCGACCGAGCTGAAGGAAATCGTCGACAAGCATGGCGACGAGCGTCGCACCGAGATCGTGGCCGCGCACGGTGAGGTTTCTGATGAGGATCTGATCGTCCGCGAAAACGTGGTTGTGACCATCACCGCTACTGGTTATGCCAAGCGCACGAAGGTCGACACCTACAAGTCGCAAAAGCGCGGCGGCAAGGGTGTGCGCGGTGCGGAGTTGAAGCAGGATGACGTCGTCAAGAACTTCTTTGTGTGTTCGACGCACGACTGGATTTTGTTCTTCACCAACTTTGGTCGCGTTTACCGTCTGAAGGCCTACGAGCTGCCGGAAGCCGGTCGTACCGCGCGGGGGCAGCATGTGGCGAACTTGCTGGAATTCCAGCCGGAAGAGCGCATTGCTCAGGTCATTCAGCTGCAGTCCTACACCGATGCGCCGTACCTGGTGCTGGCTACCAAGCAGGGCCGAGTGAAGAAGTCGCATCTGACGGATTATGAGTCGGCGCGTTCAGCTGGCCTGATCGCGATCAACCTCAATGAGGGGGATGCGCTGATTGGTGCTTGCCTGGCGGGCGATGAGGATGATCTGTTGCTGACCTCCGAGCAGGGCCAGTCCATCCGCTTTACTGCTGACGATGATCAATTGCGGCCGATGGGTCGTGCGACCGCCGGTGTGAAGGGCATGCGCTTTAAGGGTGATGACCAGCTGCTGGCGATGTCCGTGGTGCACGATGGCGAGTACCTGTTGGTGGCTACCAGCGGCGGTTACGGCAAGCGCACCGCGATTGAGGAATACAGCACCCAGGGCCGTGGTGGCATGGGCGTAATGACGTTCAAGTACACCCCGAAGCGCGGCAAGCTGATTGGCGCGATTGCGGTGAACGAGGACGATGAAATCTTCGCTATCACCTCTGCCGGTGGCGTCGTGCGTACTGAGGCCGGGCAGATCCGTCCGTCCTCGCGTGCCACGATGGGCGTGCGGCTGGTGAATCTTGCCGACGACGTCGAGCTGTTGGCTATCGACAAGAACGTCGAGAGCGAAGGCGTGGAAGAAGCCCAGGCTGTTGCCAAGGGAGAGAAGACCATCGACGAAGTGCAGGAAGCGCAAGTTCAGGAAGGCCAGTCGAAGGCTGAGGCTGAAGCTGAGGCTGGAGCTAAAGCTGACGGCGACGTAAAGGCCGAAGAGGAGTAGCACTATGGGAAGAAACATCGCGATTACTCGAATCTCGCCGCTATCTGCCTTTCGGGTGGGCCTGGCGGTGTCTCTGGTGGGCCTGGTGGCCTGGCTGATCGCTGTGACGGTGGTGTACTTCGTGATGGCCACGTTTGGCGTCTGGGAGTACATCAACGGCTTCATGGACGGTCTGGGGGCTGGCATGCTCATTGACTACGGTTTGGTGCTGTCTCTGTCGGCTCTGGTGGGTGCTGTGGCGGCTATCTTGGCGACGGTCCTGGCTCCGCTGTTTGCGCTCATCTACAACGCTGTAGCGGCGTTGTTTGGTGGTATCCAAGTGGATCTACAACAGATCGTGGAAGTCGACGAATAAGCTACAAAAAATGCCACCTGAACTGGCGATTTGTGTGTATCTAAGATACGTATTAAAGTACATAATCGTTCCGCACACAGGGTCTATAGCTCAGTCGGTTAGAGCGCATCGCTGATAACGATGAGGTCGCAGGTTCGATTCCTGCTAGACCCACAGGCGGAAACATGGGGCATTAGCTCAATTGGTAGAGCATCTGCTTTGCAAGCAGAAGGTCAGGAGTTCGATTCTCCTATGCTCCACAGCGCCCATTTACCCCCGGTTGTGATGACCGGGGGTTTTGCTTTATGGGTTAAACGCCAAAAGCGGGATAGGGATAGGGTTAAGTAGCAAAAAGTGTGTCTGATCGGCGTGTCGCCAATTCCCTAGATCTGGCCTTTCCGGATACCGATTGAGTGTGTGTATTCAACATCGATACCCTGGTCGTAGAGGGCTGGTCGTCCTGTTTGCTGGTCGGCTTCGTTCTCGTTGTGGGGCGTGGTGTTGACTTTGGCGAGTGCATCGCGCCCCCAGTTTTGTTGTTTGGCTATTTCGATAGGTGGTGTGGGGTTTTCGGTGTGCAGGTAGAGCCACCATTCGAGCATTCGTCGTTGTCGCTCGCCTGATCTGCCGCGGTGGAGCCTCTGGTCAGTAGTTTCAGTTGCGCGTTGATTGACCCTTCTAGGCTGTTGGTAGTTGATGCCCATTGGTAGTTGTTGGTTGTTGGTGTTTGTGGTGGCTGGAGAAAGCTAAATAGCCATTGTTGCTGGTAGAGATGTTTGAGGCTGTTGTAGGCCTTGCGCACGGATAGATGTGTGTATTCGCGCTTGCCGGTTGTGATGCTGAGTGTTTTTTCATCCATCCATGTGCGGTAGACGGTGTCGAATTGTTGCAGGTGGGCGGTCCATTGTGCGGCTTGGTCAATTGTGGTTATGCGTGTGAGGTTGAGGGCTAGTTTGTAGAGTGTTTTGCCGGCATCGGTGCGTGGTCGGGAGGTGAGATGTCTGCGCACGACGCGTTGGGCATGGACTAGGCATCGTTGGATGCGGGTTGTTGGCCAGGTTTGTTTGATGGCGTAATAGGCACCGCGGCCACCATCGAGTACCACCATGACAGGTGCTTGTAGGGGTTCGAGAAGTTGTTGGTAGGCCGCGGTTGTTTCGTGGTGTGCCCATACCCAATTGACAACGTGGTTGCGTGTGGCAGCGATAAGAAGGCATCCGGCGCCGGTGTAGGTTCCATCGATAAAGATTTGGTCGTAGATGCGGGCTGTGTCGATGTCGTGGGGGATATCGATGAACCAGAAGGTGTTGAAGCGTCGTTCCAGGCTGCGTCGGCTTATGTTGTGGTCAGCAGCGGTTTCGGTTATTGAGGCGTTGCCGCAGATGCAGCTAATGAAGGTGTTGAAGTCTGCGGATAGTTGGCGGTCTGGACGTGTTTTTGTTGTGGATGCCCCGCAGGTTGGTGAGGTGCAACGCCATCGGGTTGTGCCTTTGGTTGTTGTGCCGTTTTTCTTCATTGTCCCAGTGCATACGGGGCATCGTGGTCTGTTTTTCTTCATGCGTTAAGGCAACACGCATGCTTAGCACAGATTCTGCATTGGATCGTGGATTGAGCGTTTTCGGGGCGTTTATATCGTTGTGGGGATTATAAATGCGTTGTTTTTATGTCTTTATCTGCGTCAATCCCGCCGATACGGACACGTTTTTTGTCGTATAACCCCCAAAAGCATATGGCAGCCTCGACGCCATGATCGACAAGACACGATACGACCCGGCGACCGCCTCAACGCGTGCTCGACTTAATGGCGCATCCCCCAGGATGTCCGCAATCCGTTCGCCCATCTCAGCATCTCACTGGAATTTCTGTCGCCCTAGCGTGGTCGAGCCCCTGCGGCAACGGTTTTTCACAACTTCATGGGCGGTTCAGTTGACGCCGGTGAGGAAACCTAGAGAGGCCCTGACGGGGCACGGGGGGATGAGCTTATTAAAGGCCGAAGGCACCGCCGCTGACGAGGATGAAGATACCCAGGCCAATCAAAACGATCGGGAACAGCACATGCTCCCAGCGTTCGAGAACCTCCGCGATCGGTGGACGGGTGGCCACGAACTTCGCCAACAGGACCAGGCCCGCCACCAGGATCAGAAAGACGACGCAGTAGATGATAATGGTGGCGGTATCCACGTTGAGAAAAACCGGGACATAGACGCCGATATTGTCGCCACCGTTGGCAAAGGTCACCCCGGCGACGATCAAGGCGCTTATGTTCTTTCCGCTGACTTTCGCGTCATCGTCGTCGTCATCGTTTCCCTGCCAGGCTTGCCAGGCCGCCCACAGCCCCAGGGCCAGGGGGATCAGCCCGAAGTAGGGGATCGCCTCGGTGGGCAGGAAGGCATCCGCCCCCAGGGTGACCAGGATCGTGGCTGCGAGGATGCCCGCGAAACCAAGGTACTGCCCGGCCAGTATCCGAAGTGTGGTCCCTGTTTTGCCGGCCCCACGGGCGAAGAACAGCGAGAGCACGATGATGTCGTCGATATTGGTGGCGATAAACAGACCAACCGCCCCCAGGAGATCAGTTACCACTTACCTGTTCCCTTCTCCGGTGGTGCACCCGGGCACGTCACATGCCGAGTCAATACATGGGGCATTCTCGTCGGCAGCCAGAGTGGTATCCAGCAGTGAGTTCAGCGCCTGGACAAGATGGGCGTTGACGATCTCGTAGCGGGTCTTCCGCCCCTGCGGTTCGGCGACCACAATTCCGCAGTCCCGTAGGCAAGTGAGGTGGTTCGACACATTTGACCGCGTCAGTTCCAGCTCCCGGGCGAGAGCGGCCGGATAGGTCGGGCCGCTCAGCAGGCTCAGGAGAATACGGGATCGGGTGGGGTCTGCCATCGCCCGACCCAATCGGTTCATCACGTCCAAGCGCGAAGAAATAGTCAGCATGCACTGAACTATACAGCTGTTGCTGAACTGTCGCCACGAGGGGCGAACGTCGGCCCGGCGGTGTTGTGTTTCTGTGCCTGTTTCCGCGCGGCTTTAGTGTCTTCCCCTTTCGTGTTTGTGCGGTTGTTGAATCTGAAGTGCCCTGGGTTTTGTTCCTAGGCATTTGCCTTAATTTCCATTAATTCTCGAGCTGGTTGTTGGCTGCAAAACTCTGCTTCAACCTCTATTGGCGTGCGGTAGTCAAGGTTCTGATGAAGCATGGCGTCGTTCCACCAATCCACCGGTATCGCGATAAACAATGTTTCACGTGAAACATGGACTCAATTACGCGCGAATTCAGACACGAGTTCCTCAAAGTGTCGGTTAGAATCGCCTCAAACTGTCGGATAAAATGACCTCAAAGTGTCGGTTAGAATCGCCTCAAACTGTCGGATGGTGAAATAGTGGTGTTGTCTCAGGACTATATTCCGCGGATAGCGGATGTTTTTGTGGAGCAGTCGTTGCGGCGCACTGGAGCCTTGTTGATTGAGGGGCCGAAGGGTTGTGGCAAGACTGCGACCGCCCGTCACCATGCCGAGAGCGAAATCAAAGTAGACATCGATCCTGATGTGGAGATTTCAATGGGGGTAGATCCGGCTCTTGTATTGCAAGGGCCGACGCCGAGAGTTTTGGACGAATGGCAGGCACAACCAAAATTATGGGACGTAGTACGCCACGAAATTGATGGGCGTGGGCAGCCTGGACAATTTATTTTGACAGGATCAACCGCCCCAGCCGAAGCGGTGCAAGGCCATTCTGGAGCCGGAAGATTCTCTCGCTTAACAATGCATACCATGACACTGGCAGAATCAGGAGAATCCACTGGACAAGCTTCACTGCTCAACATGGTGAAGGGCGAGGCACCGCGCGTCGGCAAGACGGAACTAACTATCCACGATCTTGCGGAAAGGATTTGCCGAGGCGGGTGGCCAGGCTTTTTGCGTCTCAGTGTTGCGGATGCACAAGCAAACCTTCGTGATTATGTACGGACCATCGTGGAGCTCGACATTTCCACACCGGACAAGGTGAAGCGTAACCCAGCTCGGGTTCTGCGGATAATGCGATCTCTGGCTCGTGGGATCGGAACTGAAATGTCGACGACTGCAATCGCCACAGATGCCGAATTGCACCGAGAAACTGCGATTGACTACTTAGATTCTCTCGAGCGTATTTTCATCAGCCAAGACCAACCGGCGTGGTCACAATCCCTGCGCTCACGTACCCCGCTACGCAAAGCAGCCAAACGGCACTTTGCAGACCCAGCGTTAGCAGTTGCTGCGCTACAAAAACAGCCGGACGATCTATTACACGACTTTGAATTTTTCGGTCAGCTTTTTGAATCGCTGGTTGTTCATGAATTACGCGCGCTGACGAACGAGCCGGTCTATCACGCTCGCCTCGGGGATGGCACCGAAGTTGATGCGATTACGACGCTTGCTGGGCGAACAGTGCTCGTGGAGATCAAACTCGGGCACCATCCCAATGTGGTCGACGGTGCGGCGGCGAGTCTGCAGAAATTCGCCGCGGTGATGCCTGAGCCCGCTGAATTGCTGGTCGTGACCGGCGGTGGAATGTCATACCGTCGGCCTGATGGCGTAAACGTCATCGCCATTGGTGCACTTGGCCGTTAAGTGGCCGTTAAGTTGCTGCTCAGTGGCCGTTCAGCGGCCGTTCAGCGGGAAACGCCGCTTTACACTTCTCGCAGTTCCTGTTTCAGCCGCGCACCCAGCAAATCCCAGTTCCAATTCTTGACGACGTGCTCCCTGCCCGCAGCACCCATCTCTGAGCGCAGCTGGGCGTCGGCAAGCAAGCCTTGTAGGCCGCGCACAATGCTGCTCACCCGGTGCCCGTTGACTACCACGCCGGTCTCGTCGGTGATGGTTTCCGGCGCGCCCCCGGAGCTTCCGGCGACCACCGGAATGCCGCACGCCTGCGCTTCCAAATACACGATGCCGAGCCCCTCCACGGACAGTCCTCCCGCGCGAGTGCGGGCTGGCATCGCGAACACATCCGCGGCAGCCAACGCATTGTTAACGCGCACCTGGTTCTGCTGATAATCCGTGTTGTTCAGCAACAGAGCATCGGGAGCGTATTTCTCTCGCAGCCTTTCCAGGCGCCGATACGAACGCCCACGGCCCACCAAAATCAACTGCACATCCGGAAACTGCCGACGCAGTACTGGAAACGCGCGCAACAGCTTGTCCTGGCCTTTACGCGGCACAAAACGCGAAATGCACACGATCGTCGGCGCGGACGCGGCAATGCTAAAGGCTTGCTTCGCCTCCACTTGCCGCTGTGGGCTCGCCACCCCGAAATTATCCGCGTTGACCCCGGAAGGCAGATGCACCCACCGCGGGCGGTTACCGAAGGGTTTTTCCAGGCGACGGCGCGTGTAGGACGAGATATACGTCAGCACGTCAGAGTTATTGCCGATCACGCGCAGCGCCTGGCGTGCCCCCGGGATCATGGACCAGCCGACCTCATGGCCGTGCGTGGTGGAAATGACCTTCTTGGCGCCAGCCTGTTTTGCGGTCTTTGCCAACAAGGCCAGGGGAGCGGCCGCACCAAACCACACGGTGTCGATGTCGTGGGTGCGGATGATTTCGCGGAGTTTCTTTGCCGAACGCGGCGTCGGCAGTAACAGGCGGTGTGGCCAGCGAATCACGGGATAATCCAGCTGCGCATCGTAGTTCTCGCAGGCAGCTTTATCCCGTGTGGGCGCAAAAACGATGATCTCGTTGGGGTCCAGCAGGGAAACAAAATCCCGTAGATATGATTCAATCCCCCCGATTACCGGAGGGAAATCATTGGTGACCAGCAGTGTTTTCGGCATAGTCGGTGGTTATAGCGCGTCGCTCAAGTGATAGTTTTTCACTTCGCTGCCATAAATGGTGCGCTCGTTGCCGTTAATATCCACGCTTTGGAATACGGAATCGTTTTCGATGGCCTCGCGCAGCATCTCGATGCGGTTGCCTTGTTCACCTGGGGCAATTCCGGCGGGGAAATAGTAGGTTGCGCCGTTGTCGAGTTTCACTGACAGTTCTTGCACGCCCAAAACAATTTCCTCCTCGTCTTTCACACCGCTTTGTCCTATAACCGGCCGTCGATGGGCCGTGGCCAAACAAAATGCGGCCATAGAAATAGGGCCTGTGGTGTTGATAATTCTCTTGCACCACAAACCCTATCGAAGCAGATGGCTTAGCTCACGTAACGACTTTATGGCATATGTCTCTTTACGACGCCGCTTGCCGACGCCCTGCCGGTAAATCGCTGCGTTGAACTGGCCAGAATATCTTGCCGACGCTGGGCTTGGGGCACCCAGCTTGCCGACGATTACTTGTCGCCGGACTCAGAATCCAACTTGTCTTTCAGCTGTTCGTCGATCTGCGCTGCTTTTTCGGCAGCGTCGGCATCGTCGTGAGCCACAGCGCGGGTGGCCTCGGAAGCAGCCAGGTTTTCTGCAGCACCCTGGGAGAGGTTCTTGGCCAGCTGTTCGTCGATGTCTGCCAGCAGTTCCTCGTCACGCTCGGCTGGATCCTCGGCCAACTCGCCGGCTTTCTTTTCTGCCTTCTTGTTTTCCTTGGAAGCATCCGCGTTTGGCGCTTCCAGGTCATCTTCGCTGGTTGAGGAGTACACCAGTGTACTGGTGGTATTCGAGCTGTAATCGCTAGCCTTTGGTGGCTGTTCTTGCACGCCGGAGTTGCGCTTGTTCAGCACATAGGCGATAACACCAACGACTGCGGCGAGAACAGCGGCCCACAGAGCGTAGAAACCAAAGCCACGGGATTGAGATTTGGTCTTTTTATCTAGCTTCTTGGCTGCTTTGTCTTTGACCTTCTGCGCAGCAGCGTTGGCTTTTTTCTCTACGCGGGACAGGCGCTTCCGGTTTTTCCGGCCCAGCTTTTTATTAGCTTTCTTGCGCAATTTCTTGGCCTGCTTCTGGGCTTTTTTGGTGGCCTTGGAGAAGTTTTCGCTGGCGGCATCGCGGACATTTTCTACGGTTTCGGATACGTTGCCGTCGGCAAGTTCACGGCCGGTGCCTTGCAAGCTTTCCAGGCTTTTATCCAAGCGTGCGTGGGCAGCTTTGGTCAGTTTGCCGGCTTCCTTGCGTGCTTCCGGGAAGTGTTTTTCTGCACTCTTATCCACGGTTTTTGCCGCGCTTTCTAGGAATTCGAATGCTTCTTGGGACTTCTTGTCGCGGTAATCCTTGAATTTTTCCCAGCCGGTTGAGCTGAGATCGCGCGCGATGCGCAGGTTGACGTTTGCAGAACCCATGGTTCGTTCACCTCGTTAATTACATGGTTGTCACTAGCTAGATAGTTCCAGGATAGTTGCTGTGGAAGGTGATGTGGGAGATAACAGCGAAAATAAAGTGTTTCCAGCACATCTTAATGGTAATACCATAGACAGCTTGGTTCATTTTTTCTGTTTGGCGACGAATTATATTCAGCTGGCTCCTGGCCTGTTTTTCCAGCATGAACGGCCCACCGAATGGTAATACCTTTCCGGATTCTTCCTTGTTAGCTGCACAAGCATTAGATTGATGCCAACACTAGACAGCTTGGTTCACAATCAAGACGTAAACCGCCGGAAGGAGGTGACCAGCAATGGCCCCACGAGTATCTGCCTCTGCGCCGTTGGATGATTCCAGCGATAACCCGGATAACCCGGATAACGCAGAAAACACGGAACCGCGTACCAGATCCGAACGCACCGCACTGTCCTTTGAGGTCATTCCACCGCGCCACGATGCCGACGAGAAGAAAATCTCTCACTTGTTGGAAACGCTGCAATCCTATCGGCCGGACTACATCTCGGTTACCAGCTCGTGCCGTTCCGGCTGGTTGGACGGCACCGCGGAGTTCATCTCCCGCATCGACCGCGAAACCAACATGCGCACCCTGGCGCACCTCGCGTGCACGGCGGGCACGAAGCAAGAAATGGTCGCGTGGATCAACCGTCTCATCGATTCCGGTGTGCGTGGCCTATTAGCCCTACGCGGCGACCTGCCAGAAGGCGAGGTCAAACTACCAGAGGATCACCTGCAGTATGCCGATGAACTCGTGCGCTTAATCCGCGAAGTCGAAAGCCAACAGGCAGCCCGCTTCGCTGCCGGACGCTTGGCCGTCGCTGTGGCTAGCTACCCGAACGGCCACTACCAGGCACGCACCGACGATGAGAACTTCGACGTGCTGCTTTCCAAACAACGCAGCGGCGCAGACCTGGCCATCAGCCAACTGTTTTTCGAAGCCGAGGATTTCTTGCAGTTCCGTCGTCGTGCAGAACTGGCGGGCATTCGTATCCCACAGATCCCGGGCATCATGCCGATTACCAGTGTGCGCCGCCTGCGCCGTATGGCGGAATTTTCCAGCCTGCCGGTACCGGAGCACCTGGTGCGTCGGCTAGAAAGCGCCCGTGATGAGCGCGCCGAGGGCATCGCGATCACCGCCGAACTCGTGCAAGCGATGGTGGACAATGATGTCGGCAGCCTGCACATCTACACCCACAACAACGCGGAGGTCACCCAAGAGCTCCTGGACGCGGTCGGGATCCGCCCGCCAACCGCGCCCGGCTAATTCTCTGGCTAGGCCGGCCGCACCTCTACAGAACCCATAACTTCATAACCAGAATTCATAAGCAATAAAACCGCATAAACAGAAATCACACTGTTTTTCTTGTCTCCAGGAAGGACCCGACACTCCCATGTCGCAGACACCATTCCCAACAAAAACCATCGAGGGCTATCCTCGCGTTGGCGCTAACCGCGAGCTCAAGCGCGCTCTTGAGTCTTACTGGGCCGGCCGCATCGACCGCCCAACCTTCGAATCCGCTGCACACTCGCTGCGCGTAGATACTTATGCCCGCCTGAAGGATCTGGGTCTTGCCGACGACTACGCCATCCCAGCCGACGTCGCGTATTACGACCAGGTGCTGGAAACCGCACTGACCGTCGGTGCTCTGGGCGGCGACGCAGAAGAAGTCAGCCTGGACGAGGAATTCACCCTGGCTCGCGGTAACGCTGATACCGCCCCGCTGGAAATGACCAAGTGGTTCGACACCAACTACCACTACATCGTCCCAGAAATCAGCGCTGAGCAGTCCTTTACCGCCCGTCCGCAGCGCCTGTTGAAGCTGGTCGACGAAGCCCGCGAAGCCGGACACACCATCCGCCCATACCTGGTGGGCCCAGTCACCGTGTTGGCTCTATCCAAGGCCGCTGACGGCACCACCAACCCGCTGGATCGCCTGGATGACCTCGCGAAATCCTACGCACAGGTGTTCGCTGCGCTGAAGGAAGCCGGCGTGGAATGGGTACAGGTTGCAGAACCAGCCTTGGTTGCCGACCACACCGGAATTTCCGATGCCGAACTCGCCGACCGCGCCGGTGCCATCTGGACTGAGCTGCTGAGCAGCGAAGACCGCCCGCAGGTGTACCTGACCACCCCATATGGTTCGCTGCAGGCTGGCCTGGATAAGTTGCTGGCCGCCGCCCCAGAGGCCTTCCAGGTGGATGTTTCCCGCCCAACCCAGGCGCTGGATTCGAACTACCTGGACCGCGTTAAAGAAGCCGTCGCCAAGTCACCACAGACCACCCTGGTGGCCGGTGTGGTCGATGGCCGCAACGTATGGGCTGGCGACCTGAACTCGCTGGTAGCAACCGCCGAAGAACTCGGCACCAAGCACGTCACCACTTCGGTATCGCTGCAGCACGTGCCGCACACCGTCGAGGCAGAAAAGAACCTGCCTGTCGACGTTGCTGGCTGGTTCTCCTTCGCTGACGAGAAGATCTCCGAGGTCGTCGCCATCGCCGCAGCGCTGGACGGCAAGCGCGATGAGGTTGAGCAGACTTTCGCCCGCTCCGAGCGCGCCCTGCGTACCCGCAAGGAATCCGAGCGTACGCACAACGAGGCCGTCGCCCAGCGCGTCGCCAAGCTGCCAGAAGGCCAGGTTGCTCGTGAGCCGAAGTTCGCCGAGCGCACCGAAATCCAAGAGGAACTGGGCCTGCCGAAGTTGCCGACCACCACCATCGGTTCCTTCCCACAGACCAAGCAGATCCGTGGTGCCCGCGCCGATCACCGCGCCGGCAAGCTCACCGACGAACAGTACGTGGAAGAGCTGCGCGGCGAGATCGCTTCCGTGATCAAGCTGCAGGAAGACCTCGGCATCGACGTCCTGGTGCACGGCGAGCCAGAGCGTAACGACATGGTGCAGTACTTCGCGGAGCTTCTTGACGGCTTCGTGGTCACCGAAAACGGCTGGGTACAGTCCTACGGTTCCCGCTGCACCCGTCCTCCAATCGTGGTCGGCGATGTCTCCCGCCCGGAGGCCATGACCACCGAGTGGGCCAAGTACGCGCAGTCGCTGTCCGACAAGCACGTCAAGGGCATGCTGACTGGCCCGGTGACCATCCTGGCGTGGTCGTTCATTCGCGACGACGTCCACCAGTCCGTCTCCGCCGACCAGATCGGTGTCGCGCTTGCCGACGAAGTCGCTGACCTGGAAGAAGCTGGCATCGACATCATCCAGATCGACGAGCCAGCCCTGCGCGAGCTGTTGCCACTGCGCGAATCCGACCGTGCTTCCTACCTGGATTGGGCCGTACGTGCCTTCCGTTTGGTCTCGCTGGAAGCGAAGCCAAAGACCCAGATCCACACCCACCTGTGCTACTCCGAATTCGGCCAGATCATCGACGCGGTTGCCGCACTGGATGCTGACGTGACCTCCATCGAGGCTGCTCGTTCCCGCATGGAGTTGCTGGAGGATCTCAACGATTCCTTCACCAGCGAGATCGGACCAGGCATCTACGATATTCACTCGCCACGCATCCCTTCGGTGGAAGAGATGGAAGAGCTGATCCGCGCGGCGCTGAAGAACGTCGACGAGAAGCGCCTGTGGATCAACCCGGACTGTGGTTTGAAGACCCGTGGTTACGAAGAGACCGAAGAGTCGCTGCGCAACATGGTTACCGCGCGCAACAACGTGGTGGAATCGCTGAACTAATAGTGAGATGGCTAGCGTCGGCGTCGCCAAACATGATCGGGCGGTGCTGACAGCTGGCCTGAGGCGCTACCGCTTAATCTTGGGGTGCGTCCTTGAGCTGCTGGGCATCATTTTCCAGCGAGCTGAGGACGCGCTCCATTTTTTCTTGCTGTTTTGTCGAACGGTGCTCTAGGTGTGGGGTTTGTTCGGCTAACCGAGTGTTATCGGTGGGATCATTATCCAAGATGCCTTCACGGATTTGGCGGGTGCGTTCGACTTCCGCATCGATGACGACGCCGAAGACCAAGCTTGTATTCGCAATCCAGCAGCCAAAGAAAAACGTCACGATTGAGCCCAGCGCACCATAGGAATTCAGCGACGATAGGTGCACGAAATACACGTAGAGCCCACCGCCGGTGAGGAAGATCAGTACCAGGGCGACGAATGCCCCAAGTGTGAAGATCCGCCACTTGGACCGGTACGGGCGCACGTTCGGCGCATAGTAATACAGCACGGAAATAAGACCCGCGGCCATGATCACGATGACTGGCCAGCGCACCCACGCCCAAATGGGCAGAATGGCGGTGGTGAGAAATTCAATTTCTTCATAGATGCCCAGTGGCCCGGCGATGGGTTGAATCAGTGTTTCCACCACGGTGACATTGACGACGAGCGCCAAGAAGATCAGGCACACGCCCAAAATCATGGCTACGGATAACAAGGCCATGGATGACCAGACGTGTAGGAGGGGGCGGCCGTCGATATCGCCGTACACGCGGGTGGAAAACCTGGCGAAAGCGCGCACGTAGGCGGATGAGGAGATCGCGGCTAAGACCACACCGGCGAGCAGGCCGAGCAGGTTTGTCGACGTGCTGGATAAAACAGTATCGACGGTGTTGAGCACGGTTTCGGTTTGGTTGACCGGCAAAATTCCGCCCAGGAAATCCCACAACAGGTTTTCCAGGAGATCGCGGTTATTCGCCATAATGAGCACACCGATGCCATAAAACACCAGCAACGTCGGCGCCAGTGCCAACAATGTGAAATAGGTGAGCCCTGCGCCCATGTCCGGGATTTGTAGCCGCAATGATTGCACCACGATGCGGCGGATCGTATACCACCAGCCGACACGGGTCAGTTGCGGCCGTGGCGGGGGAGTGACGGGTTCTGCGCGGTGGGCGCCGGCCATGGTGGTAGCGTCCTAACGATGTTGGGGGCTTAGGGGACCACCGTAGTGTACTGAAAAGCCACTGTGAGTGGTGGCAGCGGGGCGGGAACGGAAATGAGCTGCAGCGTGC
Organism: Corynebacterium pseudodiphtheriticum; assembly: GCF_023509295.1. NCBI lineage: Bacteria > Bacillati > Actinomycetota > Actinomycetes > Mycobacteriales > Corynebacteriaceae > Corynebacterium > Corynebacterium pseudodiphtheriticum. Next base: position 25,949 of record NZ_CP091864.1, read on the forward strand.
TGTCGTCTATAGTGGTGGGCATGAGTAAATCCACTGCCAAGGCAACTTTGCATACTAATCATGGCGATATCGTGATTGAGCTGTTCGGCAATCACGCACCAGTGACCGTCGAAAACTTCGTCGGCCTGGCCAAGGGAACCCAGGAATACTCCACCCAGAACGCACAGGGTGGCCAGGAAGGTCCGTTCTACGACGGGGCCATCTTCCACCGCATCATCGACGGATTCATGATCCAGGGCGGCGACCCAACCGGCACCGGTCGTGGTGGCCCGGGCTACCAGTTCCGCGATGAATTCCACCCAGAGCTTTCTTTCGACCGTCCATACCTGCTGGCCATGGCGAACGCTGGCCCAGGCACCAACGGTTCGCAGTTCTTCATCACCGTCGGCAAGACCCCACACCTGACCGGTGCACACACCATCTTTGGTGAGGTCACCGATAAGGATTCGCAGAAGGTCGTCGACAAGATCGCTAAGGTTTCCACCGACCGCATGGATCGTCCGCATGACGACGTCGTCATTGAGTCCGTGGAAATTTCCGAGGAAGCATAAGCTTGCACAAGCTGTAGCTTTCGCTGCTTTTTACTGCTTGTACTTCGTTACCCGGAGTTGGCACACACCGTGTGTTGGCTCCGGGTTTTTCTATGCCTAAGCACAGACAACAGACAACACTGACAACAGACAACATTGACATGACAGCGTAGAAAGCACAGCTGCATAGAAAGCACAGACAGAACAGTAAGCAGAAGCAACACAAGCTTCGGCCAAAGCAGAGTTAGCAATCAGAGTTATCAACAATGTAATTCGGTTATCCACGAAGTTATCCACCGGTATTCATTGTGAAGAAACCCCGGGAAGTTATCCACAAGTCTTGTGGATAATGTGGAAAACCATGATTGTAATTTACAGCCTCAAGTTTCACTTGAATGTTATTTAGGCAGCTAAAGGCACAGATTTGGAGAATTCACCGCACGGCTTTGTTCACAGCCAGTGAAATAATGACCTGAAGTTTGTCCACAATGCACGTTTTTCACAAATTAGTCCACAGATTGTGGATAACTTTGTCGACAAGTTGTGGTCAGCTAGTAGAAAAATCCCCATGGTTATCCACAACAATTCACAAGTTGTGGACACCATGGGGATGGCATCGCACGCCGCGGACGGCGTCGGGGCTAGTGCGTGGTTGGGGTTACGGCGTTGGGGTTAGGGCGTGGTCTGGTTTAGCACGAGGTATAGGAAACGGCAGGCACCGTCAACTGTAATTAGTGGGCTGGTTCGGTGGGTTGTGCACAGCCGATAGAAAATTCCTCGTTACGGTCCGGGTTCTCCGGATATTCCAGGAGCATGCGGGAATAAATCCGGGCGTTGTAACCACATTCCTCGCGGTTATCCAAAGTCAGACGCACCGGGAAGGTTTCAAATTCACCATCGGCGCACAGCGGATCACAATTGTTGATCCACGCGGTGCCGGTGGCAGTAGCGGTATCAGCGCCCCAGTTTTCCCATTCGAGATCTTCCACGTAATAGTTATTGTCAGCGCAGGCGGTCGAAATCATCTCGGGGCCTTCCAACCCAGTGACGTGTACACAATCCACAATTGCGGTGGCAGAAACCTCCGTGGTGATCCCCGGCCCTACTAAACCATGCACGCGCACTAACTGTCCGGTTGCCGGAATCACCGAAAAACTGAGCTGATCCACGTCGCGGATCACGGTTACTATTTCGTCGTCACCGCCGGTCGTGGATTGCTCCACACCAGCCAAGTCATTGCCGTCTAGTGAGGCCATCAGCTCATACAATGCTTTTTGTTGTGCACTGGATAAAGCCGGGTGTAACAGCAACTTCAAAACGCCGCGGGCAGTGGAATCATCCAAAGAATCTGCAAGTGCGCGCAGGCTTTCAGTATCCGCGCCGGTGGCTTGTAGCTGTACTGGATCTACGGCCAAGTCCCGGTCTACGTTCTGTAATTCGGTGGGTGCATTATTGCTCTGCGTCGTAGTGGTACGCACCTGCCCATCGGCGGAAACTTCGTACGCGGTAGAAACGAACTCTTCGCCCAAGCGGTCGGTGCGCTCCAGGTATTCCTGGGCGGTGATCGCAATATCAGTGGCATCGGCAGCGTGTAGGGAAGATTCACCAGCAGTGGCCAGTATTTCTTCGGCTGTGGCGGTAGCCTCCTGCCCGTTGAACAGGCTGGGCAACAAGCCGGTACCCAGCGCGATAGCGCTGACGGCAGCGGCAGCACCCAGCAACCAGCGGCCGCTGTTGCTACGGCTTTGGTTGGCTGAAGCACCCGAAACGTCCGCAGCACCGTTGCTCAGAATTGCCTGCAAGTGCTTTTCGCTGCGGCGTCGCTCCAACTCGTTCAGCTCGGGGTTGCGGACCGGGTTGGCGTCGCCAAGTTGCCGGGTGAGCTCGTCATCAAAATGTGTCATTATGACCGACCTAAATTTTCTGGTTCCAACGCTTCTTTGAGTCTGGTGCGTGCACGGTGCAGTTTCACGCGCGCGTTATTTTCGGTGATACCTAAACTGGCAGCGATATCCGGAATGCTCAACTGCTCCCACGCATGCAAGGCGATGATGTCGCGATCCGCAAACGACAGTGCGTTTAATGCGCGGTTGATATCGAGCGATAAATCAGCGACCTGGCTGAAGTCGTCGGCAGCAATCTGGTCAAGCTCTACTTCTTCATCTACGCGGTCCTGGCGGGCGAACTTGCCGCGGTAATATTCCTTGACCACATTGCCGGCGATGCCATACAGCCACGGCAAGGGGCGCTGTGTGTCTTGCAGTGATGAAAAATTCGCCCACGCGCGCCCGAAAACATCCGCGCAGTATTCCTCCGCGACCGCAGCCGCAACGCGTCGGCGAAGGTAGGCCAAAATCTGCGGGTAGTGTTCCCGGTAGATAGTGGTGAAGGTCGCCTGGTCTTGCGACGACCGATAATCGCTGGTCACAGATGATTCCTACTGCGCGGGTGGGGATGCGGGGATTATGTGGCTGCCGATATTGGGAAGGCTATTGCCTAATTGATAGCGACGGTATCTGCTACACCCGATGAACAGGTGATGGTAGCGGTGGCGTTTTCGTCAGTGAAATCTGCCGGGACGGTGACGTAACCGATGAGCTTGCCGACGTCCGCACCCGGAGACATGGTGGTCGACTCGCCGAAGCTGGTGCTCAGATCGGCGCGGACGTCCTGGCCTGGGCAAGTGGCTGCGATGAGAAGCTCTTCGCCTGGCTGCACAATGCCGTCGACGGTAACATCCAGGTTTTCATTCTGGCCAGTGACCTCGAAAGCGTTCTCGCTGAATGGCTCCTGGCCGGAGGTTGCCAGTGCGATGCCGCCGCCAGCGATGGCTATGGTTCCGATGATTCCGGCAGTGATAGCAGTGCCACGAGTTTTCATGTTGTTTCTCCTTAACTCACGGGCGGGAAGTGCTTACGTCATGTTTGTGTCGCTACACCCGGAGTCATTACACGCGGAGAGAAAAAAGTTTCCTTGGGCCGGTGCCACCACATCCTTGCGGGTTTATGGGTTAAGTGGTAAACCTATTAACTAAGAAAGTTAGTTACCAGAAAGGAGGTGCTGCGCAGTGGCCATTTCGCAAACGGATCCGAGACCCTTATTCCAACAGATCGTTGATGAGCTAAAACATATGATCTTGTTGGGCAATCTCAACGAGGGTGAACGCGCACCATCGACGAATGAATTGTCCATGCACCATTCCGTGAACCCCACCACCTCGGCAAAAGCGCTGACGCTACTCAATACTGAGGGCTTAGTGGAAAAGAAGCGTGGGGTTGGAATGTTCGTCACTGAAGGGGCGCGTGAGCGAATTCGTGAACAGCGGCAGCGCCAATTCCATGACAATTTTGTTGCCCCGCTTCTAGAAGAAGCACGGCTTCTTGGGCTCACCATCGACGAAGTCATCACAGATATGAGAGAGACCGAAAGCACTACACCGCGAACAGTGGCAGGAATGAAAGGAGTATGACTATGGATACGTCGACGCGAATAATTGGCATCATTGGAGCCAACGGTGCCGGGAAAACAACATTTTTGCGCCGCCGTGCAGCGACTTCGTCATCCGTTGCGCTATCGCTTTCTCTCATGGAAACCGAGCTTTTCGGACGCACAGCTCAAGACCATCTTCGCGTAGTCCAGCACGGATGGCAGAGTCTGGATGCGGAAGCGGTGGAATCTTTATTGGATTTCCCACTAGCGGCACGGATTCGGGATTTAAGCATTGGCCAGCGCCAACTACTCGTGACAGCTACTGCATTGGCAGCGCGAGAGCCACATATCTATTTGGATGAGCCATTCAATGGCTTGGATTCATCGCAGCGTCAGAAATTGCATACCGCAATCATAACGCTTGTTTCCAGCACTGATGCTCCCGAAGAAATCCTTATCAGTTCGCATCACGCATCAGATATAGCGACGATCGCATCTGAGATCATCACTTTGCGCGATTATCATGCGAGCGATGCGATCAGTATTGATGAGCTTCGTGACAATCATCCCGTATTACGTGGTCCGAATGATGCCCTAGCAGAATTGACTCGAGAAATGCCGATGATCCGGCAGAGTTCATTGGCTGGTTATAGGGAGGTAGTTCTCGCGCGGCCACTCAGCGATTCTGCTCGTCGTCGCGCAAGCCAGCTCGCTATCGAGGTGAGTTTCCTCAGCAACATCGAACTGCTCGATGCCGTAGTAGCTGAAACCTCGCGTTATTCAGAACAAGGGGACAGCTGGCCTGTGAATACAGAAACGAAGAATCCGAAGCAGAACAATCTCCTACTGAAGGGATAAATCATGAGATCACCATTATTTTTTGCTCCCACCGCGCCTTTTGCTTACGGAAGCTTGCTTCTCACCCTCGTGGTTATGGTGTTAGGAAGATTACGCCACATTGATGGTCACCTGTTGTTATTCGCAGTGTTTTTCAGTCTCACAGCAATTTTTACAGTCAGCGCCCGATCGAGTATCCCAGCGTTGAAATATAATGTTACTGCCCGTAGGTGGTGGTCTTCCGCTCTGTTAGCGGTGGTGGCGGTAGCCAGTATTTTCAGTCTGGCGGTTATAGCGGTGACGATTTTCGGACCACTTGGAAGTTCTTACCTGTATTTTTCCGGGGTGACCTCGTTTTTCACTGTGTTAGAAGATGGTGGAATTCCAGCTATGTCGGCAGCGGACAAATTGCCACTAGTAGTCGGGTTGTTTGCCACTTTCGCCAGCATTTTTAGCGCAGCTGGAGGGTTGGGGCTTGCCCTTGGAGTGGCATCGAAGGTGGGGGCGACAGCAAAAATTTGTCTTGCCGGAGGAGCCGCGGCTGTGCTGATGTTGGCATTTCTTTACCTAGCGGAACAGGCACACCTAGCATTGAACAGCGCATCACCCACAATGGTCATCTTCTATCTCACATTGACTTTATTAGTCATCGGAGTGACTACATTTGGTGTTCATCAATATCGCACCGAGTTGCGTGGCGAAGCTATCGCCAGAACCTATGGTCGCTAGCTCCAAGCGTGTCAGCTTCTAGCGCCAACCCATGGTCATCAACAGACCAATGATGAACAAGCCGAAGCCAATGCCGTAGTTCCAGGCTTGCAGATCCTGCATGAACGGAATCGACGGGCCAGCCAAGTAGTTAATCACCAAATACAGCAGCCCAGCGAGGATGAAGAAAAACATCAAGCCCTTGTACCACTTCGGGGTGCCGCCGGTGTTGATCTTGACCGGGGTGCGGCTGACGCTGGAGGACTGGCCGGAGAACTGGTTGCTAGATTGTGAGACCTTTGCCTTAGGCATGATGCACCTTCATCAAAATCGTCGTTGGGTTAGGGATAGTTTAATGCTGTTTAGTTTAACAGCGCCGCCTCCTGATAAGCAGGACGACGACGCTGTAGGGGGCGTGCAGTTTTTCGTTACGGCACCAGGGCGCGCAGATTGAATTCGTAGAAGCGGACGTTAATCTCCTGGTCCTTGCGAATCGTCTCGCCTGGCGACGGGCTAGTGACTGCAATCAAGCCTTGGTCGGTGACCACGGCAGTGTCGACTGGTTCACCGCTAAGTAACTTCGACTCATTTGCTTCCCAGCCTGCATCACGCAGGGCGTTTAATGCTTGGCTGCGGTTTTTCCGCGTGATATCCGGCATAGTCGTCAACAAGCCATTGGATACTTCGACGCGCACATCGGAACCCTCTGGGCGCATCTGGCCAGCACCATCCACACCGAGCACGCGATCGGCTGGCTCAAGTGAATCCACAAACTGTGGTTTTGGCACGAAGCCCAAAGATTCCAGTGTCTCGCGAGCTTGACTCCATTTCATGCCAGTTAAGCTTGGCACTCGCACGTCGACGATCTCCGGGCCCCGGGAAATGGTTACGCGCACCCTGGAACCTTTCGGCAAATTAGCGCCAGCTGCTGGTTCATGGCGGGTGATCCGGCCCTGCTCCACGGAATCTGAAAACTCCTCGTCAACCTCCGGCTCTAGTTCTAGGCCAACTTCGGCCAGTGCGGCTGATGCTTCCTGGGGGGTCATATTCACCAGACGCGGAACCTGGGTATCTTCCTTACCCGTCGACACCGTCACGGTTACCGTGGTGTTGCGTTGCAATTGCGAACCCACACTCGGATTGGTGCGCACGACGTGGTGTTCTGGAACCTCTGGATCTGGCGCGTCGACGATTTCTGGGCGCAGGCCAACCTCTTCAAGCTTCGCGATGGCCTCGTTGCGTTCCAATCCAATGATATTCGGCACTGACACGGTCTCGGATTGCGCGACGTTATCCGACTGTCTGCGCGAGTCCCGGTCGTTGAACACACTCCAGGCATAGCCAGCGCCAATCACCAGCAGCGCAATCACAATAAACGCGACTAACCAGCGTAAATGGCTTGACGGTTTCGCCGTTGTCGCCGTTGGAGGTGCCGTGTGCGCGCCCGGGGCATTGGCCGGTAGTGTTCCCGCTGCTCCGGCGGCCGTACCAGCTGCACTAGCTGGACCTGGTGCACCGGCCATCGCGGTTTCTGGGTAGGCCTGCTGTGGTTGTGCAGCATGAGTTTCTGGATAACCGACGGTTTGGGTTGGGAATTGCTCCTGCGACGGTGCCACATGCGCGCGGGCCGCCTGAGTCACGGAACCACGGGACAAAAGCTCGAGATCCTGCCCCATTTCGGCCGCAGATTGATAGCGATCGCCCGGGTGTTTCGCCATGGAGGTCATCACCACGGCATCCACGTTGAGTAACGCGGTTGGGGCCAAGTCTATCTCTGGCATGCGTTCCGACGGCGGGGTGACGTCTTCTTGCACGTGTTGGTAGGCCACGGCAAACGGAGTTTCGCCCTGGAACGGGGTGCCGCCGGTGATTGCCTCGTACAGCACGCAACCCAGCGCGTATACATCCGAGCGCGCATCTGCATTCTTGCCACGAGCCTGCTCTGGCGAAAGGTATTGCGCGGTACCGATGACTGCGGATGTCTGCGTCATTGCCGACGTGGAATCATCCAAGGCACGGGCGATGCCGAAATCCATCACCTTCACCATTCCGGTGTTGGTGAGCATAATATTTGCCGGTTTAATATCGCGGTGGATGATGCCAGCGTCATGACTGGCTTGCAATGCAGAGCACACCGGCTGCAGAATCTCGGCGGCCTCCTGCGGGCTCATTGGCCCGTCATTGCGCAGCAGATCCCGCAGCGTATTACCGTGGATGCGCTCCATCACGATGTATGGAATGCCGATACCGTCGATGGTTTCTTCGCCGGTGTCATAGACTGCCACGATATTCGGGTGGTTCAACTTCGATGAGTTGCGTGCTTCCCGGCGGAAACGTTCGCGGAAGTTCATATCCCGCGCCATCTCGGAACGCAGCATTTTTACTGCGACGTCTCGTCCCAACAAAGTATCCTGCGCCGCGTACACATCAGACATGCCACCGCTGCCGATGATCTCGCCTAGTTCATAGCGCTGCGCCAAGCTGTAATTCATTGTTATTCCGTCTCCTGCTCAGCCGCGCCCAGTGGGCGGGATCCACCAGATTGCTGGTTGCCAGCTGCGGTGCCGACGTTGCCAGCGTTCCCAGTATTGCCAGCGTTGCCTGGGTTCCTGTTTCCAGACTGGCCCTGGTTAGCACCGTGCCCGACACCGTGGCCAGACTGACCGGACTGCCCAGACTGGGACTGACCGGACTGGCCAGAATTGGACTGGCCCGAGTGTCCCGACTGTCCGGTTTGTCCGCCGCGTTGGCCGATACCAGAGGTGGCGTCGGTAACGTCTTCATTGGCATCATTTCCAGCGTCGCCGCCGGTTTGTCCGCCTTGCTGGCCTTGGCCACCGGGCTGCTGATTCGGCGCCTGTGGTGCGTTGCCGCCGTTACTAGTGCCAGCGCCATTGCCGGAACCGCCAGCACTGCCGGAACCTTGCCCGGCACCCGTACCACCAGAACCACCAGCGCCGCCGGAACCACCCGAACCCTGGCCGCCACCAGAACTACCAGAACCACCCTGGTTTGCCGGGGGATTAACCCATTCAGTCACGATGACTGGATCGGTCTCACTCGGCTGCGTTGATGATGCTGGGCTGCGGTCCAAGATGCCGTCGAGAGCGTTGCTGTAGGTTGCCATGAACCACAGGGCAAGAGCGGCAATACCAGCGATCACGACGGCAACGAACATGCCACAGCCAAAACCAGCTCCGGCACTCGAATTTTTCTTTTGGTGCACGGGCTGTATTGCCGGAGCCACTGCGGCTTGGCCAGCACCGGTATAAGGGTGTCCCACGGCAGGTTGTTGCACCTGCGCTACGTGGCCAGCTGGAGCAGGCACAGGCTGCGGGGTACGCGGCCGCGCAGTTGATGGGCTGGCGGTGCGCGCGTTCGTTACCTGGCTCAGTTGTTGCGTCGAAGCCGAAGGGGCCGGTTCTTGCGCGACCGTCGCCAAGGCAGCTGATTTTGGTGCCGGTGGGCGTTGCCCCAAGCGCACCTTGGATGCGGCTACCGCGAATTCGTTGCCGTCAGCAAAACGCGTATAGGCATCTTTGCGCAGCGCAATACCAATCAATTCGCGCGCCGGGGCACTGACTTGCGTCGACAAGGCTTCTGGTGCTTGGTTGATGTGCGCCAGTGCTACCGAAACGGAAGAATCTCCGTGGAATGGGCGCTTTCCGGCTAACATCTCGTACCCCACAACACCCAGGGAATACACATCCGATGCTGGGGTCACGGAATGGCCTTGCGCCTGTTCGGGGGAAACATACTGCGCGGTGCCCACCACCATGCCGGTGCGGGTCAGCGGGACGGCTTCCGCTGCTTTGGCGATACCAAAATCGGCGATCTTCACCCGACCGTTTTGTGTAATGAGTAGGTTGCCCGGTTTGATATCGCGGTGCACCAAACCCATGCGGTGGATAATGGACAAGCCGTGTGCGGCTTGTTCCAGCACGTCGAGCGCGAGTGATTCATCCAGGTTGCCTTCGCGTTGCAGGAGATCGGCTAGCGATTCACCGCGAACATATTCCATGACGATGAAGCAGAACGTGTGGCCATTATCTTCTGTGACTTCGCCATAGTCGTAGGTGGCGACCACATTGTCGGATTCGATGGAACGCGCGGCATCGGCCTCGTTGCGGAAGCGATCCAAAAACTCGTTGTTGTCGGAAAACTCTGGGCGCAGAATCTTGATCGCCACTTCGCGGTCGTTCGCGTGGTCGTCGGCAAGCCACACCGTGGACATGCCGCCGTGGCCTATGACCCATTGCAGCTCATAGGCATCGCCAACCAGAGTCTGAATGCTTTCGCGGTTGTTCACATCAGCCATAAATTATTGCCCCCTGCCAAAGTCGAGCAGAGCCCGGCCCAGCGGTGCGGCAACAGAGCCACCGGTAGCACCTTCGCCTTGGCCGCCACCGTTCTTGACGACGACAGCCACCGCCAAGTCTGCATCCGGCAGGTATGCCACGTACCAGGTGTGTGGGGCGGAGCCTTCTGCGTGTTCTGCGGTACCCGTCTTGGATGCCACATCGGGAGCGGAGGCGCCGGCGGTGTGTTGCTCCGAAGCCAGCATCATTTGTTCGATGGTTGCTGCGGTTTCTTCCGGGATCGCGCGGTTTAGTGAGTGCGGTTTCGTCGTAGTGATATCACGCAGGTTGGAACTGGTGATCTTGTCGACGACGTAAGGCTTCATCCGCTCACCGTTGTTCGCGATGGTTGCTGCCATCACGGCTGCCTGTAATGCGGACATGGTGACATCGCGCTGACCAATCGAGGACTGTCCTAGCGCAGCCGGGTCTGGTAGGTCGCCGAGTGCACCCGGTGAGGTGGGAATTCCGAGATCGTAGTTTTCGCCCACGCCGAAGGCTTGCGCGGTGTTGCGCAGTGCTTCGTCGCCGATGTCGATACCCATTTCAACGAAGGCTGTGTTGCAGGAGTACTGGAATGCAGTCAGCAAACTCACCGCATCCGAACCGGCACACGCTTGACCGGCGTAGTTCGTCAGCTCTGTGGTTGTATTCGGCAATGTGATCGACGGTGCGCCGGTCAGCGTAGATTCGGGCCCGTAGCCAGCTTCGATGCCTGCGGCGGTGGTGATGATCTTGAAGATGGAACCCGGTGGCAGGGTTTCTTGGGTGGCGTGGTTCAACAGCGGGTTTCCGTCCGTGCTGGTCAATTCTGCCCAGGAATTTTCTGCGCCGTCACCGAGTAACGCGTTTTGGTCGAAGCTTGGGGTGGAAGCCATGGCTTTTACCGCGCCTGTCGACGGCTGAATAGCGACGGAGGCACCTTGGTAGCCCAGTTCGGCCAGCTGCTGGTAGGCGAATTGCTGCATTTCTGGGTTGATGGTCAACTCCAGGTTGGCGCCGTTTGGTTGTTTGCCGGTGATCACATCGCGCCAATTGGTGCTCAGCAAAGAAGGGTCAGTGCCGTTGAGGATCTCATTGTGGGACTGTTCCAACTGCGAAGCGCCGAATTGATCCGACAGATAGCCGACGATATTGCTAAATGCCGGTGGGTTGGTTGGATAGTTACGGGAGTAAGTTTCATCTGCGTTCGGCAACGACTCGGCCAAGACTTGCCCGCCGGCAGAGATTTGGCCGCGTGCGATGGTTTGGGAGTCGTAGAAGCCACGCTGGTTCGCTGGGTGGTTGGCGTACTTGTCTTCCTGGAAGGCCTGCACGATGGTCAGGTTAACCAGCAGGATGATTGTCAGAATGATCGCAAATACGGCGACTAGGCGAATGGAACGGTTCATCGTTTCGCCTCCTGTGAACGCTGGGAATTCTGGGCACGCTGTGAACTCTGCCAACGGCGTGGACGTTGTGAATTCTGTGGATGTTGTGGCTGTGCAGAATATTGAGCGTATTGAACTTGCTGCATATCGAAGACGCCGGTGTGCTCCATACCAGGCGCTGCACTTGCTGCTGGTTGTGCGTGTCCGCCGTCGGTGTTTGCATTATTTCCGGAGGCTTCGTCTGCTGGACGACGCGCAGAATTAGAGATGCGCAGCAGCAGTGCCAACAGCACGTAGTTAGCCATCAGGGAAGAGCCACCTGCAGACATGAATGGGGTAGTCAGCCCCGTCATCGGTAACAGGGCAGTGATGCCACCGACGACAACAAAGATTTGGATAGCCATCGTCAGCGAAAGCCCAGCGGCCAGCAATTTACCGTAGGAGTCACGGACCTTCAGGGAAGTGTTAAACCCGCGCGAGACGAGCAAGGCAAACAGGATAAGTACGCCAGTGAGACCGATTAGGCCGAGTTCTTCACCAATGGCGGCGAGGATGAAGTCTGTCCATACAACGGGAATGATATCCGGGTGTCCTTCACCCAACCCGGTACCGGTGACTCCACCCCAGGACATGCCGAACAAGGACTGGGAGAGCTGGAATCCGGTGCCGTCGACGTCGTCCAGCGGGTTTCGGAATGCAGAAAAACGGGCCTGGATCTTTGCCGAAAGGGAGTACACAAAAGCACCGCCCAGGGCGGTGAGGCCCAAACCAATGATCAGCCAAGACCAGCGGCCGGTAGCCATGAACAACATGCCCAACACGGTGCTGAACAACAGGAGAACTGGGCCGAAATCGTTGGAAACTGCCATGATCAATATCGCGATGGCCCAGACCAGCAAGATTGGGGCGAGGTCGCGTAGACGCGGGAAGGAGATGCCCAAGAAACGGTAACCCGCGACGGTAAACAGGGCCCGTTTTTGCACCAAAAGCTGCGCGAAAAACATCAGCAGCAAAATTTTGGAGAATTCGCCTGGTTGCAGGGTGAAGCTACCGATCTGAATCCAGATGCGGGCATCCGCGTTGATCGAGGTGGGCCATACCAAAGGCAGTGCCAGCAGAACCAAACCTAGTGCCCCCAGCAAATAGGAATAGCGGGTGAGCACTTTGTGGTCGCGCACGATGATCAGCACGGCAATCAGCAGCGCTACGCCGATAACTGACCACATGACCTGCCGGTTTGCCAAGCCCAGGTCTTTGGCGGTGTCGATGCGATAAACCATAATCAGACCCAGACCATTGAGCAGGCTGACCACCGGCAACATGATCTGATCTGCGTAGGGCGCCCAGATCGTGAGTGCGATGTGTGCGACGGTAAACACGCCGATGAATGCTCCCACCAGATACAGGAACGTCACCGACAGCGTTGATCCTTGGGACAGCTCAAAGCTCGCGAGGGTCGCGGCGAAGGCAATCGCTGCCACGATGAGCAAACCCAGTTCTGTGCTACGAATGAAAATCCGGGACATTTAGGACACCTCCCTGCAGTTCACGCCGGGGGTGGACAGGCCACCGTCATCGGCAGATTCCGCATTTGCGGCGTCTTTGTCTTTGTTCGCGCCGGTGTTGCCGTCGTTGTTCTTGCCGTCGTTGTTGCTGTTGCCGTCGTTGTTCTTGCCGTTGTTGTCGGTCTCGGCACGGTTTACGCATACAGGCAAAGCTTTATCGGATAGACGTTGTAGCTGGTCGGTGACCTCCGAATAGGAACCTGAATCCAGGTGCGTGATGGATCCACGCACGGAACCTGGCAGGTCAGTCAGCGAAAATGGGTGGCAATCATTGCTGGGTTTCTCGCCCAGGTCGGTCGTGCGAACCTCATCATCTTTGGTGAGACACACCCGCTGGTATGGCTCGTGCAGGTCCTTACCGAACAGCGAATAATCCACCCCACGTTCGATGATTAGCTCATCGGAATCATTTGTGGCGATGTAATACTTGTCCTGCGAAGCTGCATACACCCACCAGCCGCCGCCGATCAGGCCGCCGAGCAAGACGAGCACGACAATGGCCAACGTCCAATTGCGCCCGCGTTTGCTGGCATTATCGTGTGCGTTGTTCTCAGCGGCCCCAGCGCTACCGCCAGCCCAAGCTCCGAAACCAGCTCCAGCCCCATTCCCAGGTCCAGAACCGTTACCTGCGTTGCCGCCAGTGCCATGGTCGTGCGCACCGGCGGCCTGCGCCTTCGGCTCCACCACCTGTGGGCGGCGGTTCAACGCTGCTGCGCGCCCGGCCGCGGTATTCGGGTGGGCGCGTTCTGCTTCGGGTAAAGCCAAAGCGCCGGCGCTCACTGGAGCCGCCGGAATGGTGGTGGATTCGTCGTCACCAGCTAAAACATCAGCTACTACGACGGTGACATTGTCTGGGCCACCAGAACGCAGCGCCAGGTCAATCAGTTTGCTGGCAGCCTGTTCCGGGGTGCCCTCTTTGAGGGTTTGTTCGATGGTATCGGCAGTGACGGGATCGGAAAGCCCATCCGAACACAACAGAAGACGGTCACCAGGTTGGGCGTCGATCATGCGCAGTGTCGGATCTACCGGGCGGCCGGTATAAGCCTTCAGGATCAACGATTTTTGCGGGTGTGTGGATACATCTTCAGGTTTCAAACTGCCGGAATCCACTAGCGACTGCACGTAAGTGTCGTCGATAGTGATTTGTTCCAGCTTGCCCCCACGCAGGCGGTAGCCGCGTGAATCGCCCACATGGCACATGCCAAACGTGGTGCCATTGAACATCAGGGCGGTGCACGTGGTGCCCATGCCCTGAGTTTCGGGCCGCTGGCGCACGGTATCGGCGATGGCGGTATTGGCATCGTCGGCAGCCGTGCCCAGCAAGGCCAGCATGTCGTTTTCGCCGGGGTCGCGGTCCAAGCGCTGCATCGTGGTGACCAGCAGCTGGGAAGCAACCTCACCGGCGGCGTGGCCACCCATGCCGTCGGCAAGCACCAAAAGATTCCGGCCGGCGAAGGCGGAATCTTCGTTGTTAGTACGAACAAGACCGCGGTCCGAGGCCGCGGTGTAGTTAAGTTTCAGTGAATTCTGCGATGGAGACATCTATGGCACCAGCCTCAATAGTGAACGCCCCAGTTTAATATCAGTTCCCACGGCGATGCGTTCTGGCTGGTCAATACGGGCGCCAGAGACAAAGGTGCCGTTTCGGGAGTCCAAATCCTCGATGAACCATTCGCTGCCACGACGGAAGAGCCGGGCATGACGCGAAGAAGCGTAATCATCACCGACGACGAAATCACAATCTGGTGCCCGGCCGACGGTGAATTCTTCCAGGGAAGAGATCTGCATGTGCGAGCCACGCAGTGGGCCATCGACTACCGTGATTTGGGCGGCTGGCTTGCGCGAACGTGGAACCGGTGCCGCGAAACCAGCGTTGCTTGCGGTTTTCGGGGCGGTGCCTGCCGAAGCAAACTTGGCGTCGCGGCGCATGGCGTTAAGCGCCACCAGAATGAATAGCCACAACAGCACTAACAGGCCGATGCGTAGCCCAAACACGAGGACTGAATCCATGGTGGCCCTTCCTTCGCTAGGAGTCGAGGTTAAGAATTGGGGTAAGTAATGCGGACTTCAATATGAGAGTGTCCCACAGTGATGACGTCTCCGTCAGCTAGAAGCCAATTTTCGATTGGTGTGTCATTCACAGTTGTGCCATTGGTCGACTGTAGATCCACCAGGATTGCGTCGTGGCCATCCCAGCTAATTTCTGCGTGCTGACGTGACACGCCAGTATCTGGAATGCGCAGGTCGGCATCATTGCTGCGGCCGATGATATTGGAGCCTTCTTCCACCAAGTAGCTGCGCGAAGAACCATCCTGCAGCAACAAAGAAACGCGGGTGGTTTCTTCTTCTGGCTGCCGATCCTGCTGTGCCCGGTTTTGCTTGTCGACGTCTTCACTACGGAACATCGTTGTCGTGGCGTCGTGGCCGGCTGGTTGTCCTGCTCCGGCGGAATACGGGGAACTAGTCATGGCAGGGGATTCCTCCTGTTGGCTGCTGGTTTGTTCGCCAGCGCCGTCGTTTTCGGGATTATCGTCATGGGTGATGATGGCGTCGAAGCCGGAATGCTCCACCGGCTGCGCATCAGAGAAAGATGAGACCCGAAGTTGACCTGTGCGTAAGCCGGATTCTTCGGCGATGCGCACGATCACGGGGCCAAAGGTTTCCATTCCTTCGTTACGTAGGAAACGCGCCAGTTGGTCGGCCAGACTGATGGGTAGCTGCCGATCCCGTGAGAGATTCTCCAGGTCCTTTGATGAGACACCCACTGTATACACATTGGGGACAAAGCCGCGGGCGGTGGCGGAAAGGTTGTCTTGTGCTTCTTGTTTGAGAAGCTCTTCAATCTCTGCCGGGACGACTTTGCCACCGAAGATCAGGGCAATGCCGTTATCGAGGCCGCGCTGCATGGCGCTGTCGAGCTTGGCAAACCGTGACATAAGTGCCATTGCGCGAGCCCTCCTTTCTGAATCTAGCTACTGGGCCTGGACGTTTTCTCCCAGTCAATCTTGCGGTTGTGCGTGATTGTTGGAAGATATCTGAAAACCAAGTGTGTCCCAGTATAAAGTGTTCTAGGTCAAAAACCGTAAGTCAGTACGGTGTGGTCGGTGGTTTTTTCGGAATTTTGCTTTTCAGAAAAACCGCTCATGAACAGCTAATTTGCTAATTAATGCAAATATCGTGTTATCTTCATTAAGTCGCCAAATCAAGCACTGTGCATCTAGTACTAAGTGTTTGGTCTCATGGACACCCAGCCCGGGTGGCGGAATTGGCAGACGCGCTGGCTTCAGGTGCCAGTGTCCTTATAGGACGTGCGGGTTCAAGTCCCGCCCCGGGCACGATTTCATCCCAGATTATCGAGTTGCACAATGCACGCGATGGTCTGGGTTTTTGCGTTGCGGGGTTAAACCGGGGTTATCCGGCTGGTCATACTTTTGGTCGAAATCTTGCAATTAGGAGTGCAAATCCTTGTCTAGGCCGTGCGGGCGTGGTTAGGATAGGGCTATCTTAATAAGGTGAGACTCAGACCGCGACGGGCTGGTCGGGGTCTGATGAGAAAGGGACACACCACAATGACTACTACAACCACTGCGCTTTTTGAGCACACCGAACAGCAGCCACTGTCCAAGCAGCTGCGTGAGCACACGATGGCAGCCCATGAAGATGCAGAAACCTCTGACTTCATGGACCGCCTATTGAAAGGCAAACTTAGCCGCGAGGCAGTTGCTGAATACCATGCGCAAATGTGGTTTATTTACGACGCTCTTGAGCACGCGGTCCGCACCGTCGCTTCTAGCCCAATTGGTGCCTGCTATGCCGATCCACGTCTGGAGCGCCGTATGGCATTGGATTCCGATTTGGTCAGCATGGTGGGCCCGCACTGGGGTGAGCAGGTTCGCGTGATGCCGGCTACCGCCGCCTACGTAGAGCGCATCGAAAAGATGGATCTGCCTGGCAACGAAGTCCGCGTTCTGGCGCACCATTATGTGCGTTATTTGGGCGATGTCTCTGGTGGCCAGGTTATTTCGCGTATGCTGCAGCGCCACTATGGCATGGGGGAGCAGGAGCTTAGCTTCTACGATTTCTCTGCCGTCGGTAAGATCAAGCCTTATCGCGATGCTTACCGTGCCACCTTGGATTCTTTGCAGTTGACGGACCAACAGCGTGCAGATCTTTTGGAAGAAGCGGTCGCCGCATTCCGCTGTAACTTTGAATTGTTTGCGGCGCTGTCGCGTCGCTTCCCAGCAGAAAGCTAATATGCCCTGGATAAAGCCCCAAAAACGAGGTTGGATCTTAGCCCCCACCTGCACTGTTTTATTAGCAGTGACTGGGTTGGGGGTTTCGGCATGTGCATCGTGGGATGAGCCTTCGGCGCATCAGAACTTGAAAAAAGACGTCGTTGAGCATGGTGCTGATACCGATCCGCGCGACTTCCGGGGCGGAAATATTGTCTCTGACCTGGAAGAAGTGGTTCCCGTAACCAACTCACCTGAACCGCAGCTTCCTGTGAGCCTGACTGATGCGGACGGTCACGATGTGGTCGTGGAGGATGTATCCCGCATTTTGGCGATAGACTTTTATGGCACGTTCACCAAAACTGTGCGTGGTTTGGGGTTGGCAGATAATCTCGTTGGCCGGACTGTGGCTTCGCAAGAAGAATCGCTGCAGGATTTGCCGGTGGTTACCCATGGTGCGCACGCGTTGAACGCCGAGGCAATCTTGGAGTTGCGCCCGAGCGTCCTGGTGATTAATCACTCCATTGGCCCCAGTGAGGTGATTGATCAGGTGCGGGAAGCCGGGGTTACCACTGTGGTGGTAGAAGATGACCACAGTTTGGAAAAAATGGGTGCGCAGATCCGAAGGCTGGGCGAAGTCTTGGGACTTGCCGACGAAGGTGTCGCGCTCGCCCAGCGCAGTGAGGAAGAACTGGCGGATGCGAAAGCCGCTATCGCGCAGATCGCCCTGGATGAGCCGTTGCGCATCGCCTTTTTATATGCCCGTGGCGCTAATGGCGTGTTTTATATTTTGGGGCGTGACTCCGGTACCGATGATTTGATCGAAGGAATCGGTGGCATCGATGTGGCTACGGCGAATGATATTGGTGCACCGTCGCCAGCCAGCCCAGAGGCACTCGCGGAATTAAACCCGGAGGTCTACATCATGATGTCCGGCAGCCTTGAGTCTGTCGGCGACATTGAGGGACTGCTGGAACGGCCCGGCGTGGCGCAAACTATCGCGGGACAAAAACAACGTGTGATTGCGCTTCCCGACGGGCAAGCGTTAGCTTTTGGCCCACAATCGGGCCAGTTGCTCTTGGAGGCCGCGCGAGCGATCTATCATAACGAATAGTTATGGACAGACAACGCACCCAACAGGTTCTCCGCGCCCGAAATCGTAACCGGGTGCTGTTGTTCATTGTGCTCGTTTTCGCCTTGGTTTCCGGAACCATTGCCTCATTGGTGATCGGGCAGTACACAATCCCTATCGGCGAACTGCCAAGAATCCTGGCTGTTGGCCCGCTAGGGGTGAGTGCCATGGACGAGTCTGTGATTTGGCAGATCCGGTTGCCGCGCCTGGTACTTGGGCTTTTGGTGGGCGCTGCGCTCGGTGTCGGTGGCGCGTTGATGCAGGCGGTGTTCGCCAACCCCTTGGCAGAACCGTCCGTTATCGGTGTAACAGCAGGAGCTGGGGTGGGGGCTTCGCTCGCGATTGTGCTGGGCATTAGCTGGTTTGGGGCTACGACGGTTCCGGTATTCGCATTCTTGAGCGGGCTGTTAACCACGTGGCTGGTGTATCAACTTGCGCGTTTTGGCGGGCGAATCCGGGTGATCAACCTGGTTTTAGTTGGGATTGCGGTCAACGCGGTCGCAGGCGCTCTCATTTCATTTTTTATATTCATTGCCCCGACCAGTTCCCGCGAGCAGGTGGTGTTTTGGCAAATGGGTTCGCTCTCCGGTGCCAAGTGGGCGCATATTTCTGTGGTGGCGGTGCTGGTTGGTGCGGGTATTGCGTTTGCGCTGCTTCTCGTCGGCAAGCTGGATGTGCTGGCGCTGGGCGATCGTGCGGCTGGTCACGTGGGTATTGATGTTGCGCGGTTGCGGGTGCTGGCGTTGCTCTTAGCCACGCTTCTGACGGCGGGGGCGGTGTCGTATGCCGGCCTGATTGGTTTTGTGGGGTTGGTGGTTCCACATATCATTCGCACGGTGGCTGGCCCGTCGAATGTGGTGTTACTGCCAGCTTCCGCCCTCGGTGGAGCAGCGCTGATTGTGCTGGCAGATACCGCCGCGCGCAGCATCATTGATTTTGCCGACCTGCCGATTGGTATTTTCACCGCGCTGGTAGGCGGGCCAACATTTTTCATTCTGTTGCGCGCGATGATGCGCCGGGGCGCGGTATAACGCCGCGCTAAGCAGTACGCGATGCTCCGACGAATTTCGTGACCAGCGACGAATAAGCACGCACGGTCAGTTCTAAGTCCTCCACAGCCAAGCATTCGTCGTGCGAATGCAGCTGCCGGTTTGCCTCAAACATCGTGCGTTCGCGCGCGTGCAGCGCAAAGCCATAACCGACCCCGCCCAACCGGCGGGCAAAACGCAGGTCAGAGCCTCCGGTGGCTAATACCGGAATGACGGGAACACCTGGGAAGAACTCGCCGATGGTCTGCACAATGGCCTCCCACAGCGGGCCCTCGGCTGGTGATTCCGAGGCCGGTTCGACGATCAAGTGCTCGATGGTGACGTCGTCGGCCAGATCGCCCAAACCTTCGCGGAGAAGCTCGTCGATATCGTCTTGGGTTTGCCCAGGAAGTGGGCGAATATCCATCTCTAGGTAAGCATCGGAAGGCAGCACATTGATGGCACCGCCTGCGCGCAGCACCGTCTGCGAAATAGTGGTGTGGGAAAACGCGTGTGCATAACCAGCAAGGTCGCCGAAAGCTTCGTAGGCTTCTGCTGAAGCGCCTGTGAGCAGTGCTTTCTCGGTAGCCTCATCGAAGCGGAACGCGCGCACGAACCCTTGCCAGGTCTCACTATCTAGCATTGGCGGGTTGATGTTGGCGATGCGGCGCGCCACCTCAGCAATCTTGACGACGGCAAAATCCTTGCCATAGGGCGTGGACCCATGCCCGGCATCACCACTGATGCGCACGCGTCGCTGGCCGGCACCTTTTTCACCAACGTTGATGACAATGGCATCCGAGCCATCACGCACCGGCAGGTGCGAACCGCCGGTTTCTGACAAGCAGTTTCTCCAGGAAAAAGCCTCAGGCTGGTGTTCGGAAATCCACTTGGCACCGAAACCACCGCGGGCTTCTTCGTCGGCAAGCGCCACGAAAGTCAAGGTTCCGGCAGGTTGCCCGCGCCGGGCGATGTCACGGGTGACGGCGGCCATGGTTGCGGTAATAAACAACATGTCCATCGCGCCACGGCCATAAATAAAACCGTCGATGACTTCACCGGCAAACGGTTGGGTGGTCCATTTTGGCTCGTCGACAGGCACGACATCTATGTGGCCGAGCAAGGTCAGCGGTTCGGCGTTCGGATCGGAGCCTTCCACTGTGACCGCGAGAGAAGTTCGCGTGGGGTGCGGCTCAAATTTCTCGGTGCGGATGCCGGGGGTATCGGCGAAAAACCTCTCGAGGGTGGCAACGTTGCGTTCCTCAGCGCCAGAATCAGCGGTGAGGTCATTGACGCAGCCGTTGCGGATGAGCTCCTGCAGCAGGGTGAAGGTGTCGTCGTAAAGGCTCATAGGCACCAGGGTAGTGCAGCGGCATGGGAGATGCTGCTAGTTCAGGTACTCGCCGGGAACGCCAAATTTGTGCAGCTGTGCGTCGTCCCAGCCAGCTTCTTCTTTGGCTTTTGCACAGACGTGGCGTAGCTGTTCAGCCTGGCTCGGCATACGACGCATGCTGCTGAGCAGCGTGGTGAGTGTTTCCGGGGTTTCGCTAAAGGCGGCCCAAGCGATCGCGGTGGCCATGTGCTCCAGGATGTATCCGCGGGGTTTGCTGGCGTGCTTCGGCCGTGCGGTGCGTTTACCTCCGCCGCGTGGGCGGGCGTGCAATTCTTGGTGGCTAATGGAGGCAACTTCGCCATCCGGGTTTTTCAGCATGCAGCTATACGGCACGTTGCAGTAGCCGTCTTCTTCGATGGTGTGCAGGACCCATTCGACGAGCTCGTCGGAAAGCTCCACTTCAATATTGACGCCGTTGCGGCCAGGTTTGAGGTATTGGAAGGAAGCCGAACGGGTCCAGACCTCGAATCCAGAGCCTAAACGGCGCTGTAACAAGGTGCCGATCATGACATCGGCCATGGAAAATAATGTGCCGCCGAAGGCGACGCCGTGCATGTTGACGTTTTTCCAGGTGCGATTCCAGACAATTTTTGCATAAGAGGCGTCGGCGGTTATTTCTGTGATGCGGATGCCGGAAGCACGCAGGGGTGGCCAGAGGTTTAATATGCGGCGCAGGCTGTCCGGGCTCGACATCATGCGTTTTACTAATCGTTTCTGTAACGAAAATGGTTTTGTGGTGCGGTTTTGTGGGCTGATGATATTTTTTAATTTCACAGTTTTCTAGCTTACGCAAGTTGTCCTGGAGTTGTTCTAGGACACAATTGGGGGTGGATTCAATGGCTGGGTTGGCGTGTTAATTGAACGGTGTTTAAGTGCTGTGATTAGGATAACGGCATGAGCATTGTTGATATCGCCCGGGAAAAAGCACTGGAACAAGGCATTGGCCTGACCCAAGACGAACTCCTGCAGGTGTTGCAGGTTGATGATGAAACTCTGAAAGAAATCGCCGATGTCGCCCACCAAACCCGCCTGAAATGGTGCGGGCCTGATGTGGAAGTCGAAGGCATTATCTCGCTGAAAACCGGTGGTTGCCCAGAAGACTGCCACTTCTGCTCTCAGTCAGGTTTGTTTGAATCCCCCGTGCGTGCGGTACTGCTGAATATTAACGAGCTCATCGAAGCAGCCAAGCGCAACCAAAAGGTCGGTGCCACAGAATTCTGCATCGTTGCAGCCGTAAAGGGCCCGGATGAAAACCTCGTGCGTCAGGTGGAGCGCGCCATTCCGCGCATTAAAGAAGAAGTCGATATCGAAATCTCTTGCTCGCTAGGCACCGTCACCCGTGAGCAAGTGGAGCGCTTCAAGGCCGCCGGCGCGACTCGCTATAACCACAACCTGGAAACCGCACGTTCCCACTTCCCGAACGTCGTCACCACCCACACGTGGGAAGAGCGCCGCGAAACCCTGCAAAACGTGCGCGACGCTGGGCTAGAGGTCTGCTCAGGCGGCATCATCGGCATGGGCGAAAGCCTGGAACAGCGTGCCGAATTCGCCGCGCAGCTGGCCGAAATCGAACCACGCGAAGTTCCCATGAACTTCCTGGACCCACGCCCAGGCACCCCATTTGCGGATTATCCACTGGTTCCGCTCGGCGAAGCCCTGCGCGCTGTCGCCATGTTCCGCCTGGCCATGCCACGCACCGTCATTCGCTTCGCCGGTGGCCGTGAGTTGTCTCTGGGCACCGAAGGCTTCGAAAAGGGCCTGCTCGGCGGCATCAATGCGATCATCGCCGGTAACTACTTGACGACGCTCGGCGAGCGCATCGAAACCGACCTGGAAACCCTGAACCGCATTGACCTACCAATCAAGGCGCTGTAGGCCGAAAATAGAGTTGTAGGCACAAACACCATGGCACGAGCAAAAGACCCCGCGCTGCAGACGAAAAACTCCCCGCTCGCGGTGGCAATGTGCAGCGACGACGAGCCAGTCTTCCACCCGAATACTGGCACGGAGATTGCTAGCGGCGAGGAAATCCGACTCAGCCCTTCCCAGCAAGCAGGCTACGATGCTCCCCGGTTCTGCCAGTTGTGCGGACGGCGGATGAAAGTCCAGATCCGCCCCGACGGCTGGCACGCGGAATGCTCCCGGCACGGGCTGGTCGATTCCGAATGGATCTTCGAAGCCCAACTACGCCGCAGGTTGGGCGCTGGTTAACGGCGGCTGATCTCAGCCCTAGATGAATTAGCCGTTAATTATGTGCAGGTGCTCCAGCCCCCAGCACTAGCCCCTAGACTGGCGGGCGTGAGTTCACTATCGCAGGATTTCTGCCCGCAACCAGCCTTCGTTTCCGAAGCCATCAACCGCGCCCACCGGGGCGCGGTCCGCTCCATGCAGCGGGTGGTGGAAGAAACCGGCACCCCACACCCCTACCCGGACGTCGTCGACAAGATCGTCGACCAGCTTCACCTAGGCCCAGCCATGGTGCTGACCGGGGCAGGAGTGTCTACTGATTCTGGGATCCCGGATTATCGCGGGCCCAAAGGCAAGATGAACACGCACCGGCCGATGACTTACCAGGAATTTTGCCACGATCCGGCCGCTTCGCACCGTTATTGGGCGCGCAGTTTCATTGGCTGGCGGCAGCTGGACCGGGCCGTACCCAACCGCACGCATTATGCGTTGGTGGAACTCGAGCGCGCCGGGTTTGTCCGCGGCGTGCTGACGCAAAACGTCGACGGGCTGCATGCGGAAGCGGGGCAGCGCAACGTGGTCGCGCTGCATGGGAATTTGGATACGGTTTCGTGTTTAGATTGCGGGTTGCGTGAGCACCGCGACGGGTTGGATGCGCGCTTGGAAGCGGCGAATCCGGGATATTTGGAAACGTTGTTATCGCAGGTCACGCAGGTGAACCCGGATGGTGATGTGGATTTGCCGCAGGCGGCGATCCAGCAGTTTCAGATGGTGGGGTGCCTGCGGTGTGGCTCGGCGCGTTTGAAGCCGGATGTGGTGTATTTCGGTGAGGCTGTACCGGAGGCTCGCAAGCAGCAGGCGCGGGCGATGGCGGCGGAATCGGCGTCGTTGCTTGTGGTGGGGTCGTCGTTGGCGGTGATGAGCGGTTACCGGTTTGTGTTGGACATGCTGGCTTCGGGCCGCCCGGTGGGGGTGATCAATGGCGGGCCGGGCCGGGCTGATGCCCGCGTGGATGTGCTATGGCGCACACAGGTGGGCCCGGCGTTTGATGATTTGTTGGATGCGCTTGGGCTTTAGACTCCGTGCTCTAGGCTTCGGGTTTTAGGCTCCGTGTTTTGGGTTTTGTGCTTTAGGTTTGCCTCGCTGGCGCCCTTTTTCAGCCCAGTGCGGATGATTGCGCGCACATGTTTGTTCATGGGCAGGTCCTGGTGTTGCACATTCGCGCGCGGGATGATGTCTTGCACCCAGACGTTGCGTACTTGGTGTGCTGGACCGTTGAGAAAGCAGGTTTCTGGCGGCTGGACGACGGTGTCTTGCCGGCTGGCGATGCAGGTGTAGTCGACGCCGTCTTCTAGCTCGCCGCTGCCGTGTGTGCTGCTGGCGCCGTCGTCGGTGTTTCTGGCGCCGTCGTCGTTGAAGACCGCAAAGATCTCCGATCCGGTGATCTGCTGAAACCCGACTGGCCCGAACCAGCGGTGGATCAACGAGTGCATGATGTTTTCCGTCAAATTGTTGGTGACGAGCGGGCTTAAGATTCCGCCCATGGTGGTGCCGTGGTTCGGCGCACCAAGACTGACCAGGTGTTTGACGTAGCGGGCTTGGCCACTGGTGCGCATCCAGTAGCGGGCCAGCAGCCCTCCTTGGGAATGTCCGATGAGGATGACTTGTTCGGCTCCGGTGATGGTGCGTACCGCCTCGATATAGGCTCCGAGCTGCACCGCGGATTCTTCCATGGCGGCGGTGCCGCGCTTGCCGTAGTCCGGGGCGAACACACACCAGCCGTCGGCACGCAGTTCGGTGCCGAGTTCTTGCCAGACACCTTTCGTATCGACGGTGCCGTGGATCAGGATGACCGGCCATGGTTTGTTTGCGCTGGGTCGGGCGGACCAGTCGTCTTCGAAGACGCCGCGTGGCTTGAAGCGCGCGCCGAGCGGCAGGTGGCGGGAGCTATCGAAGTTGTAATCGGATTTTTCTGCGGTTTGCGAGCCGTCCTCTGGTTCTGGAGCGTTTTCTGATTCTTGGTCGGTGGCGGCGTGATGGTGGGCGTGTTTGCCGCGCAGGTTCAGTGATTCTGCGATTTCGGCAACGACGCTTTCCGGGATTGTGCTGGTGCTGACTTCCGTGGCGTGATGCGCTAGTGGTTCGGGGAGTTTGGAGGCGGGCACGCTGAACGATGGCGAGGTTAGTTCCGTCCACTGTTGGCTAAGGTGCCTGCGCAGCGAGTTTTTCAGCCGGGTGAGTGAGTTGCTGACGGATTCGGTGAACGATTCCGTGCTCTGTTTCGTGCCGTGTTTCCTGTCTGCCATGGCGAATGTCCAACTTCCTCGGATCGAAGATGAGCCCCATTGTAGAGCGTAGGTTGTTTTGTTCGGGATGCGTTCCGGAAGATTGGAAACAGTAGACGCGATGTTGCGGCCCGCTGAACAGGAACGATGTGCTGGTATCAATCTTTTGTACAGGGTCGATGAATAAAAAGAATGAAAGATTTACTACTAGGGTTGACAACCCTAACTTCTGCGCCTAAAGTGAGGGTTACCTCAAGGGGTGATGGAGGAGCAAGCTCCGGCTCAACCATCTAAAATAATCAGTCATGGGAATAGGAACAACCGTCGGCGAGAGTCGGCGGTTGTTTCTTTTTTGTCGTATAACCCATCCTCGGGGTATGCGAGGGGTGTGCGACAAAGTGGGGCTAAGTAGCAAAAAGTAGGGATATACGGGTTAAACGACAAAAAGTGCGCCTGGTTGGGGCGTCGACCGGCGTATTGTGCCTTTTTTGCAAATAGTGGACGAAAAAGGCCACTTTTAACAGGCCTATTTGCAAAAAAGGCACAAGATTCAGGTAAATAGCAGCGTTAAGTAGCACGACCAGTGATTGCCGAACCTCCAAGATAGCCAAGCCTGGGCTTTTGTGGCACGCGCCAGCAGTCTGTAATACTTCTTTCGTAACCCAAAAGCCTAGTAAGCAAATCCTTATATGTCTACTTCGAGGAGGTTTTCTTGTGGCTTCCACAGCGAAAGTGCCACTAACTTTCGCCGAACTCGCCCCGGAGGAATCGCCAGACCTGGTGTATTTCTCCAGTGTTTCTGAAAACACGCACCGGTTCGTTCAAAAACTAGGCCGTCCTGCAGTGCGCATCCCCGTGCACCCACGAAAAGAGGGCATGATCCGGGTTTCCCGCCCGTTTGTCCTGGTCACTCCGACCTATGGCGGCGGCGATCGTCGTCGTGCCGTACCCAGGCAGGTTATTGCGTTTCTTAACGACGAAACCAACCGTGGTTTCATCCGCGGCGTCATTACGTCGGGAAACACCAATTTCGGCTCCGATTTTTGTATTGCCGGAGCAATCATCTCATCTAAATGCCAGGTTCCCGAGCTCTACCACTATGAGCTGTTGGGCACTGACCGTGACGCTGCAGTCGTGCGTGAAGGCCTGGATAAATTCTGGAAGGAGCAGTAATTAATGACCATCTATGACTATTCCGCCACCCCAACGGCGTTTCGCGACGACTCTGTGGTGCGTCTGCGCCCGGTGAATTGGAACCGGATGCACGATGAGAAGGACTTGGAGGTGTGGAACCGTCTGACCTCCAATTTTTGGCTGCCGGAAAAGGTGCCGCTGTCCAATGATCATTCTGATTGGCGCAATCTCAGCGAGCTTGAGCGCGAGCTGACAATGAAGGTGTTCACCGGTTTGACCATGCTGGATACCGTGCAAGCGTCGGTCGGTGAGGTGAGCCAGATTCAGGATGCGCGTACCGAACACGAAGAAGCTGTCTACACCAATATTGCTTTCATGCAGGCGGTGCATGCGAAGTCTTATTCTTCTGTGTTTTCGACACTCTCGAGCACCACAGAAATCGATGCGGCCTATAAGTGGGCCGTCGATAACGACGTGTTGCAGGCCCGGTCGAAAGCCGTGCTCAAGCACTACTACGGCGATAGTACTCTCAAGCGCAAGGCGGCTGCCACGCTGCTGTCGTCGTTTTCTCTGTATGCCGGGTTCTACCTGCCGCTGTATTTCGCAGCCCGCGGCAAGCTGACCAATACTGCTGATATGGTTCGGCTCATTTTGCGCGATAAGGCGGTGCACGGCTACTACTCGGGCTATAAATTCCAGCGTGGTTTAGAAACCTACGACGAGGTAACGCAGACGGAAATCAAAGATTTCGTCTATATGCTTCTCGACGAACTCTATGAACTCGAGCTGAGCTATTCGGAGGAGCTTTACCGTCCTTTGGGTCTTTACGACGACGTCGTGAAGTTTATTTGCTACAACGCGAATAAGGCGCTGATGAATCTGGGGTTGCCGCAACGTTTCAGTGATGAAGAATCTACTGTGAAACCGGAAATTCTGGCTGCGCTTACTCCGGGTTCGGATGAAAACCATGATTTCTTTTCTGGTTCTGGGTCTTCGTATGTCATTGGTAAGGCCGAAGAAACCGAAGACGACGACTGGGATTTCTAATAACTTCCTGAAAGCTGAATTCGTTTTGATAAGTGCCTGTTACTCGCCTTGAGTAGCAACTACACCCTCAGGTGTCCCTATTTGTGGGGGTGCCTGGGGGTATTCTTTATAGTTAACCCTTACTTAATTTTCAGCTCTAGGTTAACCTTTCCTCGATTATTTAAGTGCAAGCTATTGTATTTCGAGGAGATGATTGTGGCAGCTAAAAAATCCCGCCGGATTAGCTCGGTGGGTATCGCGCTGGGACTGTTCAGTCTGGTACCTGCTTTAACCCCAATTGCCGGGGCGCAGACAGTGCAACCGCCAGTTGGTGCCGAACAAGCACAGAATGTTGCTACCGAAAACGGCGCTACTGAAAACGTGGTCCCGGAAAGCGGTAAAGGTAGCTTGAACTGGGCATTGCGCGATTCGTTCCTGCGCTATTCCTTGGGCGCAACCAACGTTGGTGACGGTGCCACCAAGATCTATTCCAACGGCACCACGACGCCATCGTCGGAAAGCGACACCGTTGAGCAGTACTACAAGTTCAACTTGAAAAACGCGGGCTTCGACGATGCTACAAAGATCACTCGGGCGGAATTTGAAGGCAGCATCGAATACTTCAAGTACTGCGAAGGTAAGCCAGCGCAGCGTGGCAACTGCTCGTTGGAGCTGACGATCAAAGATCCCACCATCGTGTTGAGCCCAGAAGGCTCCTACGTGGAAGCAGATGTGCGTTCTAAGCAGTATCCAAGCGGCGAAATCTTCGAAAAAGAGGACGCTAAAATTGCGAATGCTTGGACTAAGACCGCCAAGTTCGAAGAAAAAGATGGCAAGGTCTCTTGGGAAGGCATCAACACCTCGCTGACTGAAGATGGCGTGCGCACGTTCTCGAACTTCTATGACTTGGGTGGCCCGCTGGCTCCACTGAGCTTCGAATATGAGGGTAAGGGTGCCCGTCCGGGTAATGACTCGGCATCACTGACCATTGGTGGCAAGTTTGTTTCTGCACAAGAAGCTAACGAAGACACCATGATTGGGCTGCAAGATTATGTGGTGCTTGCGACGCGGAAAGGTGCCAACCACTCAGTGCTGGAGCTCATTGATCCTGCAACGATGCAGTCGTTGGGAGAATTGCAACGACCTCTTCCATATAATGAAGCTCAGCTTTATACCGAGGGAGCTGGCAATCGGATTTACTGGGTCGAAGGGCAGACCCTGAAGGCTGCAACCGCGTCTGCAGAGGGCTGGTCTGATCCGATGATCGTTGCTGAAAGCATAGGTGTCGAGCCTGCCGGTATTGCTTACGATGCTGCCAATGATCGCGTAGGAATTATTGCACGCGGCACAAACGATAATGACTCGACGCTGACCTGGGTCACGGCTTCTGGTGAAAAAACAACTGCGACGCTAACTGCGCCACAGGACGTCGTAAAGGCACATGATGAAGAGCTTTTCCTTTACGGTAAGGGGTTTAACCGGGATCTTTATGGTGAAATCGGGAATATTGCACTTCCTACCCAGATGAGTGTGATGCCGGATGGCAATATACTCTATTTGCCTGCCAGTGCAGTGAATTTGGAAAGTGGAAGCTATCGTGTGCCACCGCTGCTGATTCACCCGGACGGTACGGCGAACCTTGTCGACGGTGGTACCGAGCTAGGAACGCCGAGAAATGGCGCGAATTACGCCACCGAGATGGCGACTGATGGCAATAACGTAGCTTTTTATAGCCAAGACCACCACAATTCTGGGATGCAGTTCTTCCGGTATGAAGATGGCGTGTTAAAACCGCAGTCTGAGCGTGGTGTGGTTGGTGACCTGAAGAAAGTGTCTGAGGTTGCGTTCGTGGGTGACAAAGCGCTGGTTACTAATGAGGCAACTTCGCAGTTGAGCTGGGTTAATCCAGAAACCCGGGAAATCATTGAGAATATCTCACTGCCGAACCAAAAAGATACCGCGAAAAAGCACCGCAACTTGTTGCAGTGGAAAGATAAGGTATTCGCTTATTCCATCGAGACGAACAACGAGACCTATCTTGAAAACGCCGTCATCCTGCGTCTGGATTCCACTGATCCACAGGTCGGTGACCACACTGAACAGGTAGAGCCACCAGCGCCTACAGAGCCGGAAAAGCCGGAAACCCCAGAAAATCCACAAAAGCCAGGAGCTGAAGCGGAAGGACAAGCCGGGGCTGACGAGAAGAAACCAGCTGAGCCGAGCAAGCCTTCTGAGGAAGCCAAACCAGCAGGCGAGCAGGCCACGGAAGCTAAGCCTGGTGAAGATTCCGCTGCAGAATCCACCACCGAGCCTGAACAGAAAGAAAAGCCTGCTGATTCCAAAAAGGGCAAGGACGGCAAGAAGTCGCAGTCTATTTGGGAGCGTATTTCTGGATTGTTCTCGAATGGTCTTGAGAAGATCACCAAGTTCTTCAACTGGCTATTCTCGCTGCCACGCGTTTGGTTTTCCTCTTAACGCATAAGTCAAATGTATGTGGCGCTTTGGGGGCGCTACAGGCTAGTTCTGCGCCACCTTTGAGTAGGTAGTAATTCTGGCCGGGGCGTCGAAAAGCATCGACGCCCTTTTTCTTTTTGCCACCCGACATTTTGTTAATAGGCAGCCTAAACAATAATGTGTGTCGGTTAGTATTGTTAGGCGTAGCTTAAAATACTATGATTACTTAGTGCGTTTAGCGCATTCCTCCATCAAAATCCTTTCAGAAAGGAACTACTTTGCGAGCCAATTCCCGGGCAGGACGGATCGTTCTTTCTGCCTTGACAACCTCATCCATCATGTTGGGTGCAGGCGCTGCTGCTACAGCCGCACCAGCTGAAACCCCAGATGCGGTAGCCCCACAGTCGACACAGCCAGCTTCCGTGCCGGACGTCAACCACGGATGTAAAGTTCCAGAAACACTGGACCAGCGGAAATCCAATGTGCAACTGGACGTCACCTACTCGCCAGAGCCAATTGACCCTACACAGGAAACAAAATTCCAATTCAAGGGCAAAGGCTACGATGCAAATACCGAACCCGCGTCACGGCACGGTGTGTACCTCATCATCATCGATAACGCGAAGTGGAAGCTGAACAAGTGCCTGGGCATCTCGGGCCAGGGCGATGGCTTGGTCGAGCGTTGGATTACCCGTGCAGAGATGAAAGACGGGGAATGGGAAAAAGAAATTGTAGTTCCGCCTGAAACCTTCCAACCGGGCAAGACATACACCGTCGGCGTTGCAGCCGCACACGGCCCAGTGTTGACTGAACGTTACTTTGACCGCGGCATCAATATTAAAATTCCGGATGCTCCGAAGATCGACAAAATTGCTGCACCTACGAACTTGAAGGCAACTGTCGATGAGAAGCGCAACGTGAAGCTGAATTGGGAGTTTGAGCACAATCTGCCGAATATGCGCTGGCGTGCAACCTTGCGATGCATCACCAGCTGTGACCGCATGTTGCGCGATACCCGCCAGCACGACGTGAACTCTGGTGTCGCCCGGGAATATACTTTCGCGGACTCTGACCCAGCCGTCTACGTGGCAGAAATTGAAGCCAACCGTCAGAGTGGTGGCAAATGGGAACCCCTCGGCAAGACTGTCTCGGAGCCATTCGCTGTCGGCGCAGGAATTAAAGTTCCGGAATACGTGACTGATGCAGAGGCTGCAAAGGCCAAGTTGGCGGAGCTGGAGGCAACCGCGGCTGAGACGCAGCAAAAATCTGCTGAGCTGGCAGCTCAGGTTGAAAGCCAGGCTGAGTTGATTGCAAAGCTGCAGAGCGAGTACGTCAAAGCCAAAGAATCTGGTGAAGCGCAGGAGTCTAAGGTTGCTGAAGTAACCGCTGAGCTGGAGAAAGAACAGGCCGCAAAGCAGGAGCTCGAGCAGAAGCTTGCCGACGCGGAGCAGGCAAAGCAGGCTGCGCAGACTGAGCTTGCAGCCACCAAACAAGAGGTGGAGAAGGTTTCGCAGAAGCTGGCTGAGGTAGAGAAATCGGTCGCAGAAGCCAATAAGAAGACGCAAACAGGTTCGAGTACTGGTGAGGCTGGCGTCCAGACTTCTTCTGCACAGCAGAATGACTCCGGCTCCAGCAATGGTGAGGGATCCTTCTTTGATACCGTCGCGAAGTATTTTGAAAACGGTGGATTCTTCGGTGCCTTGGGCGGAACCGTATTCAAGATCTTGCAACACATCTTCGGTTCACTGCGTTCTTTGCTGCAGTTCTAAAGTATGACTAAAGCACTGCAAGGTTGTTGTGAACTACTTGATGTCGTGATCTGCTAGTTAGACGGCAGCGTTGCTTATCCGGGGTCTGTATTCAGGCCCCGGATTTATCATTTTGTGCAAACATGCAAAAGGCGGGTAAACCCTGTTAAAGAGCTTACCCGCCGAATGTGTACCGTTCAGGATTGCTTATTTATGCTGAGCGAGGAGGTTTCAACAGTTTTAGATCTTGAATGGCAAGTTATTCATGAAGTGCTGAAACTGTGGGCCGAATACCTTGTGGAACAGGTTGCCGATCATCGTGGCCATGCCAGCGAAAGTTGCTAGACCAAGAGCAACGTTGAAGAACTGTTGTAGCTTGCTCAGGCCCTTGTTATCAGCAGGGTTGCTGCTGAAGTCTGCACCCAGCGAGGAACCAGGAGCCTCTGGCTTTGCTTCTTCTTTGCCTGGAGTGGTGTTCTCGCCAGGTTTCTTATCTGCAGGTGGTTGCTTCTTATCCTGCTGCTTGTCTCCAGGTTTTGCGCCTTCTTCCTGCTTATCGTTTGGTTGCTTCTCGCTCGGCTGTTTGTCGTTGGGCTTTTCTGGTTTTACAGGAGGCTGTGCAGGGTCTTGTGCAGGAGGGGTAGTGCCTTCCTGTGGCTGGTTCGCCTCGGGAGCGGTGTTGTCTTCAACCTTGTCCAAGCAGGTGTTTTTGACGTTCAGCTCAACATTAACGTCATCGATTGGGGCAGAGTTGTCGTAGGCTCCCATGAAGATGAGGTCGGCGCCCTCGTACTTCCCAGCATTAACGTCTGAGTTTGGATTCTGTACGTAGTGTAGATTTGAGCCAGACATGGTCAGATTGTTATCTGCGGGTTTCCAACCATCGGTAGTGCCGACTGCGAACTCAGCCTCGCCGGTGCGCAAATTTTCTTCAGTACGGTCTTCTTTGGTGTACTGCGTCATATCTTTGCCCGGTACGTAGTATCCGACGTAGCCAGTCCCTGCTTGTAGCTGGCCACCTTGGGTTTTAATGTACGGCGACTTCATTTGTGTGAACAAAGCACCGTGGTGACCCTCGAAGGTCAAAGTGGAATCTTTGGTCCGAATCTCGGAATTAGCAACGTTGCCAGCTTTGTCGAGCTCGATCTTGGAGGCTTGTGGGTCTACGTCAAAGTGGAACTGAAAACCTTTTTGGCGTTGAGCATTTTTGTCGGTAGTGTCCTGGGTGACCGCGCCTTCTAGTTTCCATTCACCCTTAGCGATCCGCCCGTTGATGTAGTTACGGAAGGATTCTTTAATGCCCCAGTGAATTTTGCCGTCGACGATTTCGACGCCTGGGTTCTGGCAGGTATTAGCGGCGTTACCCTGGGCATCCTGGGCATAGGCTGCTGGCGTCAGAGCACCGCCGATGACTGCCAAACCAACACAGAGGGAAGCTCCCAGGGAAAATTTATTCTTCATGTATTCTCCTCGAAGAAATGACCAATTTAGACAAGGAAAAGTTTAAAAGATTTAGGAGAGGTTCACAATAGAGTGTTTAGGTAAGGTGTGACTTATGGGGGTAATCAATTTAGGGTGTCCGTAGCTGAGGGTTTCGGTCCATATGCATAATGACGATAAGCGCTGGTTACAGTGCCATGCCTACCGTCGGTAAGCGTTTAACGGGCACCCAATAACCGCACCAAATCGTCCTGCTCAGGGGTAGGGTACTGGCGTCCTGGGCTCACCAAGTATTGCCCATTATGCGAGGTCACCTCGATAGGCCACTGGTAGACAGAAGATAAAATCTCATCGGTATATACCTCAGAAACCTCCCCCATAGCGGCGATGGCGCCGTCGGCAAGACAAATAATCCGATCGCAATAAGCCGCGGCCGCATTCAAATCATGCATGACCACAAAAACCGCAATATTGGCCTCACGTGCCAAATTCTTCACCAACGCCAACACCTGCTCCTGGTGGCTGATGTCCAGTGCGGCCGTCGGTTCATCCAAAAACACGATCGGTGTCTGCTGCGCCAACACCCGCGCCAATGCCACCCGGGCCCGCTCGCCACCAGAAAGCGTCGCAATATCGCGCCCTGCAAGATGCACTGTGTCCGTGGCTGCAAGCGCGGCATCGATGATCTGTTCATCGACCTGCGGCTCCACCTTCTTCGCCCATGGACGACGGCCCATAGCCACCACATCGCGCACCAAAAACTCAAAAGAAACCGAAACATCCTGCAGCATCACCGCACGGATCAGCGCTAGCTCTTTCGGTGATGCCTGCGCTGGGTTCACGCCAGCCAAACTGATGGTGCCAGTCGAAGCCTCGAGATCGCCGCACATCGCAGCCAATAACGTGGACTTACCCGCACCATTCGGCCCAATCAGCCCGGTGACCTGCCCGGCTTCTGCGTGGACACTGATATCGCGCAGTAGGGTCTTCTGACCAACCTCTACGCTTAGCTGAGAAATTTCGACGATACTCACTAGACAGATCCTTTCCGCATCATCCTACGCAAGAGGATGAAGAAGGTGGGCCCACCCACCAGTGCGGTGAAAATACCGATCGGCAGGTCCGCAAACGGGATCAGGGTACGGGCAGCGACGTCGGCAAGCGCAATCAACAACGCACCCGCCAGCGCCGAAGCTGGCAGCAGAATCTTATTTTCCGGGCCGACAATAGTGCGCAATACGTGCGGCACGATCAAACCGACGAAACCAATCAGGCCGGCGAAAGACACCGCCGCAGCCGTCAGCACCGCCGAAGCGACGATAGCGACCATGCGTAATACGGCGACGTTGATGCCCGTGTGCCCGGCAGCTTTTTCACCCAAAGCCAACACATCAAGCTGGGCGCCCAAACGCGAGGCGATGGCAAAACCGACGATGACGATCGGCAAAACCACCCAGACATGCTTCCACTGGGAACCGTTGAGCGAACCCATCTGCCAGAAAATGATCTGCTCGCGGCTGGTCGTCGGCGCTAGGTACACCATGAAAGAAATCAAGGCGCCACACACCGCGTTGACGGCAATACCGGTCAAAATCAAGTTGACGACGGCCACTTTGCCACGGTTATGCGCCAGGCGATAAATGATTGCAGTGACGATCAGTGAGGTGAGAAAAGCTGCGGCAGGCACGGTGAACGTACCTAAAAAGCTGACCTCAAACACGATGACCAGGGCCGCACCGACACCGGCGCCTGAGGTTACGCCGACGATGCTGGGCTCTGCTAGCGGGTTAGCGAATACCGCCTGCATTAAACAGCCAGCCACGCCCAAAGCGGCGCCGACCAAAAAGCCTAGGAAGATTCGCGGCAGGCGAATGTCCCACACCACGCTGGCGGCAATATCGGTTTCTGCACGTGGCCCGGAGGTCAAAATGCTGAGCAGATCCGGCAAGGACAGGTAGTACTGGCCCAGCGCCGTCGACAAGAGCACAGAACCCACCAGCAGCACGATCAGGGCGACGAAGGTGCCCACGCGCAAGCGGTGCCGTTGAGCGAAGACATCGCGGTGTTGCTGGGGCGCGCGGGGGTTTTCTCGGCGGTGGCGCGGCGTCGTGGCCGTGCGCGCAGCCGACGGGGCAGTGGTGGTCTTATTGCTGTTCTGGGTCATAAATCGCCTGTGCTAGACGCAAGAGGGTTTGTCCGGTCATCGGGCCGAAGGCCAGGGATTGGCCGTCGGGAAGTGTAACAATTCGTTGTTTCTGTCCGGCGATGGTTTGCGCGATGCCGGGCCGTTCCATGAGGCCTTCGATGCCGCCGGTGGATTCGAGCCCTTTGGTCATCATGATGATGAGTTCCGGGTTGATCTTCGCGAGCGATTCCGCATTCGCTGGTTCCACATAGGACAGGTTGTGCTCGGTTGCTAGGTCGATACCACCGACGCCTTCGATGAGGTCTTTCGCGCCGGTGCCCTCACCCATGATGAAGAACACGCCAGCTGTGCCACGGGCGTACAAAAACGCGATGCGCATCGGATCTTCTGGGACGAGCTCTTGAATCGCCGCGAGATCCTTTTCCAGCTCGTCGACGCTGCGTTGGGCGAGTTGCTCTGCCTCATCCGGCAATCCGACAACTCCGCCCAGGGTGGTGATGTCTTCTGCAATGGAATCAATGGTGCGGGTTGGCTCCATGACCACGGTGGTCACACCCGCATTGCGGATCTGATCGATAGCATCCCGTGGGCCAATGGAGTGATCCACGATCACGATCGACGGCTGTAGCTCCAGCACAGCCTCGACGTTGATGTTGTGGCCGCCTTCGGTGACGACGGGCTTATCCGCCATGATGTCTTCCGTGGAAGAGACCGTGCGGCCGACGATATTATCCGCCAGGCCCAGGCCAGTCAGGGTTTTGGTGTACGTGCCGTACAAGTCCAGCGCTAGGATGCGGGAGACATCCTCGACGACGACGTCGTAGCCGTCAGCGTCGGTTAGCTCCACCGGTAGTTGCGGTTCGGGGTTGTCCACGACTGGAACGACGTCTTCGAAATCGTCGACGTGGGTGACTCCGGTGAATGAGCGCGGATCGTTGAGATCTCCTGCTGCGGGCAGTTGCTCGCGGAGCTGGGAATCGCCGGTGTGGGCGTATTCTCCCTGGATGCCGCAGGCGGTGAGTACGAGCGAGGCAGCCAGTATGATCGCCGTGAGCATGCTTCGGGCGCTGGTTTTCGGCAGCGCAGAAGTGGTGG
Source organism: Corynebacterium pseudodiphtheriticum (assembly GCF_023509295.1). NCBI lineage: Bacteria > Bacillati > Actinomycetota > Actinomycetes > Mycobacteriales > Corynebacteriaceae > Corynebacterium > Corynebacterium pseudodiphtheriticum. Next base: position 62,046 of record NZ_CP091864.1, read on the forward strand.
TCAGCACGGGCTTATCCTTTCGGGGTTCGGTATGCGGGGTTTGGGGAGTCATTGGGAGTTGTTGCGCAGTCGTGGGACGGTCGCAGGACAGGCGTGGGATAGACGCGGGGAGGGGCTTAGGCCGGGTTGCGCATGACCAGGTGGCTCATGGAACCACCAGCGACGATCAGGCCGGCTAAGAACAGCAGAATGTAGGTGCTTGGGTTTTCGCCCAAGCCAGAGTTGTTGGCGCCTGCGGATTTAATTTTGAAGTTGCCGGAACCGTTTTCGTAGCCGGTGGTTTGGCCTTCTCCAGACAGTGGATTATCGCCACTACCTGCGACGTCACCGGTGCCACCGCCACCAGCGACCTTGCCGGTGCCTCCAGCACCGCCGGAACCAGCGGCACCGCCCGCGGTACCAGAACCAGAAGCGCCTCCCGCTGCAGAGCAGTCGCCCGCACCGCCGAGCTGGGCATTAAAGTTCAGCGGATCCAATTCCAGGCCGGGCTCGTAGAAACCGGCGAAGGCCTTTGCGCCGGTATCGGTCAGGAACACCCGAGCTTTACCACTGGCTTTGTTGGCATCCACATTGAGCGAGTCGAACTGCAGATCTGCGACCGCGACGCGGCCGAAGTTGAGTTTTTCGCCTTCCATGGTGGATGAGCGGACGTCGGCAAACAGTTTGCCGGAGTTGCCGTTGAACGTGACCTCTGGGTTCGAGACATTCAAATCCAGCACGCCGTGGTGGCCATCGAATTGCACCGCGCCGTTGTGCCGGATGCTGCCAGTTTTCGCGCCAGTATCCACGTTGCCGGTGTTACCGTTGAAGCGGTACTGGCCGTCGACGTAGTCGCTACCCTGCAGCGTCCAGGATCCCTTGGCGATAGAGCCGGTGATGTACGAGCGGAAAGACTTCTTCAAACCCCAACCCAGGGTGGAAGAGGTGACCCCGGTGGCGTGGCATTGTTCGCCCGCACCGCCTGCGCCTGCTTCGCCCGTGTTGCCACCTGCGACGTTGCCGGTTCCTCCACCAGCGCCAGCTGCATTGCTGGTACCGCCACCAGAGGTAGCTCCGCCACCCGTACCACCTGTTCCGCCGGTGCCACTGTTGCCGCTAGCGCCACCGGATTGAGACTGAGCGGAATTCGAGTTACCGCCGCCCGACCTGCTGCCACCGGAAGTCGTACCGCCACTGTTGTTCCCAGTGCCGCCGGTGCCAGAGCCGCCGCCGAAGCGTTTCTGATAAGACTCGTATTCATCCAAGAATGCCTGGCTGTTGCCCATGAACGTGGTGAAGGCATTCAAGGTGTCGTTGGATTCTTGCAGCATGGACATGATTTCTTTGTTGAAACCAGTGAAATTACCTTTGATGGTGTTTAGCGTGCGCTTGTTGCCACCGGAACCTGAGCCACCAGAATTGCCACCGGAATCGCAGCTACCGTCGGTTTTAATGGCCCCGGAGGTCGGGTCCATTTCTTGGCCTGCGTCATAGGCTAAGAACAGCTTATGACCTTCGGCGGTCAGGTTGGTGGTGCCGGCCAGGTTGACCTCACTGGCGCCGGATTCGACTGGGGTGTTCAGGTTGATGGTGGCGATGGCGACGTCGTCGCCAGTGATTTGGGGCCCGCGTTTGCTGGTGTCGACCATGTCAGATTCATAGGAAACGTAGTCGACGATGATGTCTGCCCGGTTGCCTTCGGCGCGGACCTTCCAGTCTGAAAGCGTCATATCCAGCAGGTCGACGTTAGTTTTGCCGTGGTGTCCGTGGCCATTGAACTTTAGTGTGCCGTTGAAGTTGAAGGTGACACTATTGCCGTTGGCCTCGGTCTTTTTTGGAGAGAATACGAAGGCGCCGTCCGGGCCGGTCTCGCTACCGCTAAAACCGATGCCGTCTGCTCCCCAGCCGCCTTTCGCAACTGGGCCCTGAATGTAGTTGCGATAGGACTGCTTGATGCCCCAGTTGAAACTGCATTGTTCTGCTGCATGAGCGGTGGGGGTGAATGCTACAGCCAGCGCGCTGAGCGAGCCTAAAGATAAGGCAAAGCTACTGGCTATAGCGCGACGGGAAAATGTGCGTAGTCGGGACGTCGACTGCTGAGACACTGTGGACTCCTAAACTCATGCAGGTGTCTTTCAGGTACCGCGCGGTTCCGGGCAGGATTCCCGCGCAGGCAGTGGTGAATAGACGCGGCGGTAAAACTGTGTGAAATGTGGGGTGTCCTGCAGATATTCTTCTAGCAGAGCTTCCCGAATTTTGTGCATCTGTAGAATACCTGGAAAACCTAAGAAATAATAGGCTAGGCTAAAGCCAATTGGCCATGTCTTTGTATTTTATTCAGGAGAAAACCCGTGAATGCCCCCACTGCCAGCTCTTTTCGCAGTCTTTATCCGGATGTGAATCCTACTAATGGTTTACCCCTCACTGGTGTGGAAAGATTAACCTTAGTTGTTGCTTGCATGGTGTTGATCTATGGCTGCGTGAACGGGGAGTTGCTCATCGCTGGTGTTGGCTTGGCTCTGCTGCTGTTTGCTGTCGTGGCGCTATCGCAAAAGACGGCCCGTCGTATTCGCTCCGAAGCCAGAAATCGCTTCCCGGCTGAAGATTGGAGTGAATACCGTACGGCCAGTCGCCTGAATCTAAACCTCTATATTCCACTGATTTGGCTGGTGATCATCGCGATGACGATGGCCGGATTCTGGTGGATCCCACACGATTATTCTGTGCTCGGCGGGGTGCTGATTGCCGCGATCTCCGGGGTGCTGATCTGGTTTATGCCTGGTGCCAACCCGGTGTGGAACCGCCGCCTGCGCAGCGAACAAGGCGTGCAGTGGGCGCCGGTGAATCAGCACTCGCAGAGCTCAGGACTGGACACCATGCACTAGCCAACCCCACGGCGCGTGGATTCTTCCCGCTCTATACTGGGCGGGTATGGCACAGATGAAACTGCTGGTGGACTTGCCAGGCACGCTGGTGCGCACCCCGCGTGACGCACGCGACCCAGCATTGCTGCAGGCTGCAGGTATCTATGACGTGGCCTCGGAGCAAGCGCAGAAATTCTGGCAGGTATTCGCCGGTCTCCGCCCAGCCTATTTCAGCGGTGACCTGGGCGATCAGCGGTTTTGGCAGCAGATGATCGCCCGCGTAGGCCTGGACGATTGCGATATTGCCGAGGCCATTGCGGCCGATACCAACCCGTCTAACCATCTGGATACCGAGGTGTGGGGCTGCATCGATAGCCTGCTGGACGCCGGCATGTCCGTTGGTGGCACCGCAAATTGTCCATTGAGCCAGGCGCAGAACTTGCGCAGCCAGCACCCGCAGTTCGCAGAGCTCGATGCCCTGGTGCTTTCCTGCGATATTGGAGTGGCGCTTCCCGACGAACGCATGCTGGAAGTTGCTGCCGACGCGATGGGGAGCAGCGTGCGCGAGACCCTGTTTATCAGCGCGAACGAGGGCCATCTGGCTGCTGCGGCGGAGCTTGGGATGTGCGCCCGGCTGTATTTGGGCGTCGGGCAGCTGTGTGAATTGGTGGACCAAGTTTCACGTTAAACATGCCGTCGGCAAGCCCTATCGCATTAGCATGGTGGCATGGCTTTGCTTCTTCCTTTTAATGGTAAAACTCCGCGCGTGCACGAATCGGCTTTCATCGCCCCGAATGCCACCTTGATCGGGGATGTAGAAATTGGTCCGCAGGCTTCTGTGTTTTATGGCTGTGTGCTGCGCGCAGATTCCAACCGCATCAAAATTGGCGCTCGCACTAATATCCAGGACAATTCGGTGTTGCACGTCGACGCCGATGCCGATTGCGTGCTTGGCGACGACGTCACCATCGGCCACATGGCGCTCGTGCATGGAGCGCACGTGGGCAATGGAACGCTGATCGGCATGAAATCCGCGTTGCTTTCGCACTCAGTGATTGGTGTCGGCGCGCTGATTGCTGCTGGGGCGGTGGTGTTGGAAGGCGCGGAAATCGGGGATAAAGTCTTGGCCGCTGGGGTGCCAGCGAAGGTGCGCCGCGAGCTTTCCGACGAAGAATCTCAGGCGTTCATCCCGCACGCAGCAAAATACGTGGAAACCGCCGCCGCGCACAAAGAACTCAACGGCTAGCCCACTGAACCAGCTGAACCAACTGAGCCCACGCAGCCCGGCGAGCTCGTTTATCCCACGCAGCCCGTTGAGCCGACGTAGCCTGGCGATCCCGCGTACGGCTAATCGTCGCTGGGCACCAGCTTCAGCGGCTCACGCAACATCTGATCCAGTGCCGCCGCACGTGTAATGGAGCGCACGACTTCCTCGTGAGTAGGCACCATGCGCATCTTCGGGGCCTTCTCCTTAGTCATGATCTCGCGGACCGTAGCGGCAAAGATCTTCGGAGCGAGTGGATCATCCACGAAGGCCGAGCCCGCCACCACCACCGTGGAAATCTTGTGCTCTTTCACCAGATCTACCGTGAGTTTCGCTAGTGCGCTGGCGCGGGCATCCAGGATTTTACGCACTGCGGTGTCCGAGTCCGCGATGGCGACGGCGTCGGCAAGAGTATGCAGGGAATACTCCGCTGGTGCAGAAGAAGCACCTTCCGTGGCCAGGGAAAGGCCCGCAATCTGTTGCAGAATATAGCGGGTGATCAGGGTTTTTTCCGGGGCTGCGGCAGAAATATCCAGCTCTGTGTTGCTGATCGGCGGTAAAACCTCGATGGGGTGTACGCCGGAAGGGTTGGTATAGGCCGCGCCGATGGAGTCGTCGGCGAACAGCACCAACGTGCGCTCGGAATCATCGGAAACCAGCAAATCACCAGCCTGCATCTCGGAACCAAGGATCGCCGGTACTGCCGAGGACACCGAAACCGGCACGGAGAACTGATAACGCAAGGAAGCAGCAACGTCGACCTGCTCCCAGCCCAAGTTCGGTGCGCTAACCACGCCGTCGCGGGTGACCTGGCCAGAGGTGGTCACACCCACCGCTAACAACGTGTGCTCCAAACCAGTGACCAAACGGTGCAGTCCGGCCATGATGTGCTGGATGAAGTCGCTCTCGGTCAGCTCGGCGACGGGAGTGTCAATGGTGGACTCGCGGATGGTACGGCCGCGAATATCGAATACTGACAGGAAAGTTTCTTTCGTGCCCACCGCAATACCGGCGAGCATCCACAACGGCTTCGCGAGCTCCACCGGCGTCGTTGGGCGACCGCGGCCATGCGAACGGGCGAGATCATCACGAGCAACCACATAGCCTTCATTCAGCAACGTGGTGATCGCGCGTGTGATCGTCGGCTGAGACAAACCGGTGGCGGTAATCAGGTCTGCCCGGCTAATCACAGACTTCTGCCGGATTACATACAGGCATTTCGCAGCAGGGGTGGTGGGCTGGCCGAATGCCTGGGGGTGCTGGAAAGACTCTGGCGGTGTGCCGTTGCTGTGGGCAGCTGCTTTTCCAGTCGCTGTTCCTGGTTCCTCCATGGCTATTAAGAATACTATGAACCCCTGGCGGTACCGGCGACTGACCTGCATAAAAACCTGCGTGTGTGGCAGGTGGGCAAACGTCGGCAAGCAGGTACTACTGTGACTATTGTTACTATTGTGACTATTGTGACTACTGGGGCAGTTGTAAAAACCGGCGGTATACGGTGGGACGACTAACACCGGGCTGGGTGGAAACTTACAGGCAAATGGGTTTAGACTCACCTGCTATGAGTAGCGAATCGACCGCAGACGTGCGCGAAAACCGCGCCGGGCAGCAGTGGACCCAGGACCGCACCGAGCCGCGTCCGCCGTCCTTGCTGGATGCTTCCTGCGAGAATTTTGTCTATGACTTGGCAGAGCTTTCACCCACCGAAGCCACCGCGTGGGGCATTGCGGGCTACGACGACAAGCTGGAGGATTTCTCCCCGGAGTATTACGAAGCCGTAGCCGATCGCACCCGCGAGATGATCGAGGACGTCAACGCACTCGACGAAGCCACCGATGAGTCGGATGACGACGACGATTTCGACGAAATCGATTACGTCACCGCGAACGTGCTGCGCGACCGGCTGTTGTTGGAGTTGGACCTGCACCATGCTGGTGAGACTGAGGCGGCGCTGAACAATATCGCTTCGCCAGTACAGACCATCCGCGACACCTTGGTGTTCATGCCCAATGAGTCCACCGAGGATTTGGATAATCTGCGCTCGCGGTTGAGCTTGGTGCGCAACAGCTTGGATGGTTACCGTGAATCGCTGAAGGACGCCTGCGCGCATGGGCACTCGCCGAAGTATCGCCAGGTGGATGCCGTGGTGAACCAGTGTGAGGATCTGGCGCAGCCAGGCTCGCTGTTGGAGGGGCTGGGCCTGGACCCGCATAGCCAGGAAGTGGTTGACGCTAAGGCTGCTTTTGGTGAGTTTGCGGATTGGTTGACGCTGGAAGTGGTGCCGCAGTCCAGTTCCCGTGATGGGGTGGGCCGTGACCGCTACGAGCGTTTTTCGCGGCTTTTCGTTGGCGACAGCGTGGATTTGGATGAGGCCTACCAGTGGGGCCTGGAGCAGCTGCGGGAAATCAGCGAGGCGCAGCGCAAGACTGCGGCGCAGATTTACGACGACGAGACGGAGTGCCGTGAGGTTTTCCGTCGGCTGAATCAGGATCCGAAGTACCTTTTGCGTGGCACCGACGCGTTGGTGGAGTGGATGCAGGAGAAGGCCGACGCCGCGATTACCGCGTTGCACGGCACGGAGTTTGATATTCCGGAGCCGGTGCGCACCATCGAGTGCAAGATTGATCCGGCTGGCACTGGCGGCATTTTCTACACCCCACCGTCGGATGATTTCGTGCGTCCGGGCCGCATGTGGTGGTCGGTGCCGAAGGAGACCACCACCTTCCACACCTGGCAGGAATTGACGACGGTGTACCACGAGGGCGTGCCGGGCCATCATTTGCAGTTGGGGCAGACGCTGATGGAGCGGGAGAACCTGAACCTGTGGCGCCGTGTGGCCTGCTGGAACTCCGGCCATGGTGAGGGCTGGGCGTTGTATGCCGAGCAGCTGATGGCGAATTTGGGCTTTTTGGATGATCCGGGCTTCCGCCTGGGCATGTTGGATGCGCAGCGTCTGCGTGCGGCCCGTGTGGTGCTGGATATCGGCGTGCACCTGGGCAAGAAGGTGCCGGATGGTCCGGGGCACTGGGATGTGTGCTACGCCAAGAACTTCTTGCGTGATAATTGCGCGTTGGATGAGGCCACGTTGTCGTTTGAGCTGGATCGCTACCTGGGTTGGCCGGGGCAGGCGCCGTCGTATGCGCTGGGGCAGCGCATGTGGTCGGACTTGCGCGATGCTGCGGTGGCGCAGGGCATGAGTGTGCCGCAGTTCCATGCGGAGGCGTTGAGCTATGGCTCGATCCCGATGTCGATTCTGCGGGAGCAGATCCTGGACTAGGTTCGAGAAATCTGCATCAAAATGCTGCAGGCGGGAACTTAATGTCGATTGCTGACGGCGCGTCCGTTTTTGTTAAGGCTGCTTATAGGAACGTCGCTGTCGTCGGGCATTGCTCCAACCGGTTCGGCGGGGTCCGGGCTTTCGGGTTTTGGGCCGCATAAACAGGGTGAGGCCATCGAAATCCGTGGGCTCCCAATCATGTCGGTGAGTACGGAATTCCATTCCCTGTTCATTCTTGGCTGCTTGTACTAGTAGAGCACGCCCGTCTTTGCAAAGTTCCACTGTTCTTGCCCACAACAGTTCACGGATGCGTGCAGACGGGGTGCCGACAAATACCCCTGGGCTGACCTCTGTCAGCCATTTTGTTAGGTCACCGCGTAGTCCAGCTGGGCATGCGGTGACGATGAGAACGATCATTGCGATTGTGCCTCTTCGTATTCAGACCAGTTCATGCCTGCAGAAACGACTTCCAACTCACTCCACAGGTAAAGTTCGGCGTCGCTGAACGGCTCTTCGTCGGGCACGCTCATGACGGATTTGAGGTCGTGGACCATGCGTTGCATAAGACGCTTGTCGACGACTGCATCGCGGAGAAGACGTCGCACAAGTGGAATTGGATTATCTGGTGCGGCTGCCACTGCGGAAAAAGCGGCGGGAATAGCAATCTCAGCTTTGTAAAGATCTGCGATGTCGTAGACGAAAGCCCGATCAGTTCCACTGTGCACAATTCCCAATGCTGGAATGAATCCGAGCCCGACCACCACGGCATGCGCGATGCCGTACAGAGCCGCACTCGCCGTGGTCAATGCTTGATTGATTGGTGTTGCAGAGTCAAAGTCGTTGGGATCGTATTCCCTACGGCTCCAGGCAATCCCGGTCCGCTTTGCTTCTGCAGCATAGATTTTTTTCATGCGTGCACCTTCTCGGCCGCGCAGTTGTGCCATAGTTAGTGCAGATACGTCTTCACCTGGAAAACGTAAGCTGTACATTTTTCGTGCACAGTCCAATCGTTTTCTTTGGTTGGTGACTATTTCTGCATGAATTTCTGCCATGCGTGACGATTTAGCAGGAGGCCTTCCATGGGCGTAATAACGAACCCCACGTTGCCCGGCCCAGACGGTTGCTGCACCTGCATCACCGAGTAGAGCCATGGCTGCATAAGTGATTCTGGTACCAGGGCCGAGAATAAGCACAGCCAGTTTTGTAGCCGGCACATGAGCAACGCCGCGCTGATCAGTTATGGTCAGCGCGTTGCCATCCCGGTTTACAACTGCACGTTCTACGTACAAAAATGAGACGCGGTCGCTCATTTGTGACAGTGCTTGTCGTGTGATGGGAACTTCACTAGGCGTGGACATGGTGGTTACCGCGCGGGTGCAAGAGTAAGTAGTCCACAGCCGTAGCCTCGAGCTCGACCGATTCCTTGTGTGAGAGCAGTACGCAGTTTGGCCGCGTCAGTTACTCGTAAGGTACCGCTAAAACGAGCTTTTGCAATGCGGACTGGTCGGTTGTTTTTCCCCGTTTGTTTTGAACGCTGGAAGTGATCAGTCCACCGCTCAGTGACCACGCCAGTCTCAACTTCGAAACCAGATTGAGCAGCTTTTTTGTGCAGCCAATTAAGCTGGTGTTCGGCTGAGACGTGTGCTCGTATTTTACCGCGTTTTCCCTTTGTGAATTCTGAATATGTTGGGTTTGCAACTAATTCAAAATGCCAATGCTGTCCGGCCATTAATGTGTCGAGGAAACGCTGGTAGTCAGCGGATTCTGCTGGGCGGGTATCCCACCCTGCTTGTCCCACTAGGTGGTTGCCGGTGGGTTTTTCTGGACCAACAATATAGAGCACGTGGTCATGTTGCCTTTTATCGGCACGCCACAAGACACGCGCATTGGATTCGTCTAAGTCTGGGGGAAACGAAGACCGTACAGCAGCATGCATGGCTTGTGGGTCAGTGAGGAGCTTTCGACCTCCTCGGCGTGCTGGGTTGATTTGTACTCGGGTCAGTGTGGTCATGCGCGTAGCACCGCCTCAAAAAATCGGTCTGGATCAGAACTTGCTTCTGAACCCGCAGGGTTATCAAGCACTACATCTTCGCATTGGAGGACACCTCTCCATCCGTACTGGCGGTGTTGTGGATCGAAGGAAATAGGTATGTCTTGGCGTGCTTCTGCACCTTCTTCAGTGATCTCCGCATCTCGGTAGATTGCGAGATGCACAGTCTTTGGGGATTGCTCCTGGTGGCTTTTTGTGGCATACCAGGTTTTATGTTTACGAAGCGATGTCTCTGCATCGTGCTCTGTGACCCCAATGACTAATCCTGGATGCACTGGGCAAGACCTTCGCCCCATGAATAATGGAAATTTTGGGTTGCGTAGTGCTTCTGCCATACCTTCGAGTAGCTCTTTGTCGTTAGATTCGATTGCGACAACAAATGCTGCATCGGAGAGGAAATATCGGGTTGATAATTTCGCAGGTGCGGTGGGTTTAGACTGCCAGGGATGTGCGGTTTGATAGTCACGTAGCAGCCTGCCAGATTGATCGACCCGCACTGCGAATTTCAATGCGGCTAAGTCCTCGACGGGGTCTGTTCTCCGGCGTCCTTCGGCAGCAGCGAGCAAACCGATAATCCCAGATTTAGTTGGGCGTTCAGCGGTGGCTCGGGTGCTGTACCGTGAGGCATCGCCCCAAGATTGGAGCGGTCCTTTCAATAGAAGTAACAGTGAATGCGTCATTTTACTCTCCAGCTGCGCGGCGAAGCTCGTCGGAAATTTTGTCCTTGAGGTCTGGGAGCGTGATGGTTTCCGCGAGGTTTTGGAATGGTTTGGTTAGTTCTCCGATTCCGAGGACAAACGCAGCGCGCGGTGTGAAACCATAGATGGTTTCAATATGGTGGGCTTCTTCAGCCAGTTTCTGTGCACCAACTTCGCGGCGAGATGCTGATTCGGTTGCTTCGACTGGTGATTCAAAAGCATTCACCAACGAAATCGGCCGGGAATCACGAACGGTGATGTAGACAAGTTCTGGCAGAGTTTGGTTGGCGAAGGTGTTAATTTTGCCTGTTGGCATCGACTTGATGAAAGCATCGATGAACTGTTCTGTTGCTTGGACCGCGTTTTCGCGGGAATCTAGATTCTCGGTGAGTGAATCAACGTTGACCGTGGCATAACGGTACAGCGTAGACGACATCATTTGCACGGTACCGAGCATGCCAGCCCCGGTTTCTTCACCTTCTTCTGCTAGATCGTCGACCGCGGTAAAGAAATCGAATTCCGGCGCACTTGCGTGAATTCCCAGTGCGTGGGCGACCTGTACTGATGCGTCCACGTTGTATGCGGCATCGTCAGCGACCATTCGACCGAACATGCTCATATCCACGGAATGGCCGGTGTCCAGGATTTCTTGCGCCTCGTTTTTCTTCAAATTTTCGCCGTCACGTTCCAGAAGCTCTGAAACTGCGCGATCAATTTGGTGTTGGCTTAAGAACAACAGGTATCCAGTTTCGGGGTATGGGTTTGCCTCTACTCCGTTTTCAATGTCTTTTTTGGATAGCTTTTGCACCGAGGTTTTGATTTTAGCTGCTTTGAACAGCTGTTCTGTACGGCTGATTGCTTCAGCTTGTTCCAGACCCGTGTCTTCAAGTTTGCGTGCGATTTTTTCCGGTAAACGCTTAGAACGGTCACCGATCTGCTCTGGATCAAAATTGTCCTCGAAGAATTTGCGGATGGCGCGCTTCCACGATTGCGAAGAAACTCGTTGACGTGGGGTTCCACCGAATACAGCGGATTTTGGTGCCCCGGTGTCATCACGGTTGATCAGTGATGGGGGAATAGTTTGCAGAGCGTGGATATCAACGATGAGAGACATAGGAATTGTCCTTTCTGGTCAGAAGATTAGGAAGTAGGTTCGGTTTTGGTTTGAGCTGATGGACGCATAGCTCCGACTGCGAAATCTCTGCCCCAACGGAGCAGAACCCCGGTACGACGTTCTGGGTGGGTCAGGTTCCGTAGATCGACGGCGAACTGACCGTAATGGAAGCCCAGTTGTTGGGATCGTAGCAGCGTGATCAGTGAGCGAAGATGGATAATCCGTGTTTCTTCACTACCGGCAGCCTGCATTGCGTCGAAACGAAGCTTGATTGATTTGCTGTCTGCCCCGCGGTACAGCTGTCCACATGCATTCGCAAAGGAAGTGGTAGGAATGTGCACCGGCGCTGATGCACTTTGCATGTGTAGGCCAAATAGCGCGAGGGCATGGAATGCTGCCTTTTCGGACGGTGACATCGCGTCAGAACGGCCAAGTTCGGCATCGCTCAGTGGTGGATTCATGGTCATGAGCACCCGTTGCAGACTCAGCGGGTCGTGTTCAACGCTACGAGATACGCTTTTCCGAAGTTCTGCGAGAGCACCTCGCGCCTGTGCACCGTCAGGTGTATGTCCGCGCTCCAGATAATCACGTTGTAGCTGTGACACCGTGGAGCTGACACTATGCTTTAGATTTGTTTCAGTCATTTGATTTTCCTTTATGCTCAGTAGCTTTTTGATCCTTTAGTAGTGGTAGATCCTTTCTCAGTCGGTAACGCAATGCCCTGTACAGCGATCCAGCGTTAATAATTCGTGCATTTGCTTCCTCATCTCCTTCAAGGGTTCTTCCGATCATGGCTTTTTGTCCGGCGCCGCGAACAAGCTCTTCGGCGATGAGCAGAAGCTCTTGTTCGATTTGGCTCTGCCATGACTCAGCCTTTTGTTCGATATCCTCTGGGCTAAGGTTGCGCAGCCAGGAAACGAAATGTGGTTCAAGGATTGTGTATAAACGGTCGGCTACGTCAGCATCGAAGGCATAATCCCCGCCTGCTGCAACCGTCAGTTGTCCTGAGAACCAGCCCAAAGAAATTGCAGCGTTTTTGGTAGCTTCTGCAGCATCTCGGACGATTTGGCGGTGTGCCTTTGACAGCTTGTCGTTGCGCAGCAGGTGTAATGGTAAGCCGATACTCGCAGCTACGATTGTTGCTACTGACGATGCTTGTGCTCCATACTCCATCGATACGATGATGACGTCGAGAGTCTCGGAGTTCCCAGTCACCTTGGAAATTCGTGCTAGGTTGTCGAGGTTTGCGGGCCTGATGGGGGCGCGATCTTTCTCTTTGAATCCAGGATCTCCATCGACGACAATCAGCGGATCGAGTGAGCGCCACATGGTTCGCTGCGTGTCGTACGGGCGTGCGTAGTAGGCATCTAGCCCTTTTTTCGATTGATTTGGGCTAAAGCGATAAGGGGTCATCGGATCTTCGAGCACATTTTTTCCGGCATCGGGAATTTGATCCCCATTGCTTACCAAAACCCGTGTCACCAAGGTATTTTCATCGTCAACGAATAACCTCACGCGACGTGACTGCCAAGTGGCAAGGTCAGCTGGTCCTTGTGGCTGGGGCTCTTTGGAGCGCTGAGCCGCGGTATCCTGTTTTCGTTCCCAGACCGGTTTATCTTTGGCGCTATCAATGACCGCCGATTCCGGGGTGTTAAGAATGAGCGTTTCTAGCAGGTTATTGCCGATAACATAGGTGCCGCCGGTCATCCCCGTCCAGCCTTGACCAATGGGGTATCCTTTGCCTCCTTTGACTCGGTCGTCACCGACTGCCCCTGATTTAATTCCGGAATAGTCAAAGGCGTGCGTGTGAATCAACCACCGCGCTGCTTCGGGGTAGGACAAACTTTGCCGACCCGCGGCGGTACGCATAGTGAAGTAATCTTGTTCTGCGTCAGGAATGATGCGTGCTATTTCTTGTTGAGTATTCGATGGCGTGTGGAGATCTGCCACCTGCATGAATGGATTTTCTGCATCGAGTAAATCGAAACGGTTATGAACCGTTGCAAGATAATCTAAAACTGTGTCATCAACACCGGTGGCGTTTAATTGTGTGCGGGTGTCAGTCCACCATTCGTCCCATTCGAATTGCGCGAGGGCGCGCCGGTCCGTTAGTTCTTCTGCGAGCTTGTGGTGATGTGCGCGCCAGAAAATAGCGAGGAGCACGCGTAACACTGCGTAATCTTGGGTAGGAGAATCACCTACGATGGCTAAAGCTTCGCCGGAACCATCGAAAATTTCACGGATGCTCAGTGTACGAGCACCATTGATAGTCCGGCATGGAATCCAAGGCTCATCGATGAGATTAAAGGTATTGGTAGCTGGTGTGTCTCTGTGCTGGGTTGCGGTCATTGTGATCACCTCTAATTTTGTACGGGGCTGCTTTGTTACTAGTAGTTAAACGTAATTGCTGTCGGTAACACGAATGTTGGGAGTATCGCTCAAACATTCGATTCCGAGTCGGTTAGAATAACGCACCTGGAACCGTCCTAGTTGACATGAACCCTCTGCATTTAGCTGGAGTGCAAGCTGTCCTTTAAGTAGGAAGTGTTGCGACCAGTTCTCGGGCGTATTTCTTTCCAGCGTGGTGATAACCTCGTCAAAATCACGGTCATACCTGGTCATTCGTGTCGGAAGACGTACGGTGCTTGTTGCTAGGTAGTGGGCGTCTGAATAATTCAATTCTGAACTTTTCAGGATCTCCGTTTCTTTGCCCCACGGCGTGTAACCATAATCCGTTTCGATGATGGGGATTACTTCTACGGCAGGTTCGGCGTCTCGTACTTGGGCAGCGCCGGTTTCTTCATTGTTGTTGATGATATCTTGATGCTTTCTTTCGAAGAGTCTCTCCAGGCTTTTCGCTGTGAACGGTGAACATGTGCGGTAGGTCTTAGAGCGCGCATGCGCTCGCTCGATCCGCGCACAGCTTTCTTCTTCGGCAGTTTGCCAAGCCTCATGCCAGGCGGCGGGAATATTTTGTTCACCCTCGTAGACTGCCCGCACGAGTGGTTCGATGTCATCGGGCCTGCGAAAGGTATCTGGCAGGTGCAGCAGCGTAGCGAGAATAATTTTGGGGTCGTAGATAGTCATCGCGCCGCTATCGATCTCCGGAATTGGTGTGAGGGCATGAACGCCGCGGATGTACATGGCTGGGTTACGCAGCTGATCAGGCCTATCGCTGGCCGGGCGTTGGTGGCGGTGCACCCGGCCCAGTCGTTGTATTAACAGGTCAATTGGCGCGATGTCGGTGAGTAAAACATCGGCGTCGATATCGAGGCTTTGTTCGGCAACTTGGGTTGCAACGACGATTTTCCGGAATGGGCGCGTTGTTGAACGGTCCGCATCAGGTCCTAGCTGAGCGCGGAGCGTATCTTCTTTTGCAGTGCGATCCCGAGCGGTAAAACCTGCGTGATGGAGCTCAGTTTCACCGGGAAATGTTTCTTCGACAGCAGATAATGTTTCTTGTGCGCGAGCGATTGTATTGCAGATGATCAAGGCGCAGCCGCCATCGGCAAGTAAATTTTGCAGTAGTGTCGTGAGTTCAGTGAGCTCATCGCCGATGATATGAACCTGTGCGGTGAGGTTTGTAGGTGTTGGCTCCGGCGTCACGTACTGTGTTTCAGTTTCGTTGGCTACTGTAATTAGTGGATATGCTTTTGGCGCTCGAGCAGCTGGCTTCCCGGTATAAGCCTGAATTAGTGCTTGCCGACGTTGTGGTGGGAGGGTCGCGGACATCATGATGACGGATGCGCCATAAAATGCGAGCCATTCGAGAGTGGTTTCCAGGTAGTCGGAAGTATAGGCGTCGTATGCGTGTACCTCGTCGAAAATGATGATCTTTCCAGCTAGCGCCGTGTGACGGAGCATGGAGTAACGCTGCTGCAAAGCGAGCATCAGAACTTGGTCGACGGTACCGACGACAATGTTTGCTAGTAATCCGCGTCGTCGACCACTCATCCATGAACTGGCAACGACATCGCCACTGGTTTTATGTGAATTGTTGCGATTTAGTCGATTTTCTCCGATCTCCCGGAAGCGGAGTTCTTGATAGGGCCGCGATAGTTGGTTTTTGGAATGTGCTAGATAGAGGGATGCTACTGACGATGCTTCAGTGGTTTGTTGGGCCCAATTGATGGTGCGTTCGAGAAGGCCATTCGCAGTGGCCATTGTGGGAGCGGCGAAATAAATTCCTTGAGATTGCTGCGCGTGCCCCAAAACGTGGGCTGCTGCCTGGGCACCTTCGGTCTTGCCAACCCCGGTTTCAGCTTCGAGAATCAAAAGGCTGGGTTGTTTTATGTTTAGGGCGATTTCTACCATGGATTTTTGGACAGGTCGCGCTGTGAAGGTATCTGGCCAGCCGAAAGATTTTGTAAAAAAGTGGTCAATATTTTGAAGTGGTAGTTCTGTTGTCCATGGACTAGTAAGGTCTGTTGCGGCCATTCCGTTGGTTATTCGCTCGGCTTGGCTACCTGTAACCTGCATCGGGAAAGCTTCTGCGTTTGATGCAATCCAGTCGGCCATGACAACTAGTCCTGTAAGCAGTTGGGCATCGCCAGCGTGGAAGCTTCGAGTTTTGTTGAGTGCGGCAATGATCTTGTGAAAATTTGTGGATTCTGCCATTGAGTCGAGCAATTCGCTGTGAACATTGCGCCAAGACGTGGGGTATTCATCCATGACACGGGAGATGTTTTCTTGTTCTGAGCTTGAAGAAGCGATTCCGTGGTGTGCATCGACGGTTGATGAAAGCCAGATTGCTAATTTTGGTTTTGCATCATGTTGAATGAGCCAGGACTGTAAGATAACACCAGATACAATTCCATGAGGCATCTTTTGTCGACCCAGCTCGAGAGTGCTTTTTGTGGTGTCGAGCCCGGAATCCGAAACATTTGCTGCTAGGTGGGCGTAGTCTGGGAGTTGGTCGAGTTGGGTTTGGAAAGTTTTGCAAGCTTTCCCTAGATCATGTACTCCGGCTAGAAAAGTGTAGAGGGCGCGAAGCTGGTCTACCGAAATTCCAAGATGGTGGCCGAGGTTTTGTTTGATGGAATCGCTTACCCAGATATCGAATACGGCGGCAGCTACGCAGCAGCTGTCGACGAGGTGCTGCGGAAGATTGAGGTAGCCGGTTTCGTCGCCAGATTTTGCCCACAATGATTTCGCTTGGTGGCTTTTGTTAGTCACCCACGATTCCATCTTGTCCGCAAAATCAATTGTAGATTTTGGCAAAAATGATGTGGTGTCCATTCGGCTCTTTCTTTGACGCTAATTACGTGCTCTACTTTTCAGTAGTAGCAAGTTCTGAAACTTGCTGCAACTTATATCCCCTTGGAACCTTATCCAGTAAGTTGTAGAAAATCATCGAATTGCATTCTGGACGTCTGTTGAGCTGCGGCTTTTGGAATATTAAATTAAGGGACAGCCCCGCAGTGGCGGGGGTGAGCCTTTACTTGATAATGGTTCTAATTTTTCCCTGCGCTGGCGGGGCTTTATATCAGTAATGGTGCGTGATAAGTTGTATCTAATTGGCTCGATTGCTCTGTGTTGATCCAGGTCAGCGAGAGTTTTCCCCGCGCATGCGGGGATGAGCCGTCGATGCGTACCCCGCGTAGCGTCATGCAGTTGTTTTCCCCGCGCATGCGGGGATGAGCCCGCGGCTAACCGGCTGTGGGACTCGGTTTCGTGGTTTTCCCCGCGCATGCGGGGATGAGCCCCTGTTCCAATCCAGGTTCGTCGATGAAAATGGGTTTTCCCCGCGCATGCGGGGATGAGCCTTCAGCCCCCTGAGGGTTATACACCACCACAGAGTTTTCCCCGCGCATGCGGGGATGAGCCCCCACACCTGCGACACAGGCGCAGCCACATCTGGTTTTCCCCGCGCATGCGGGGATGAGCCCCAACGGATTCGCTGGATATTCTGGTACCCGCCGTTTTCCCCGCGCATGCGGGGATGAGCCCGATTCTGCAAGGTTCGCAATAGCGGGTTGAATGTTTTCCCCGCGCATGCGGGGATGAGCCTTCCCGTGGTTCCGATAGAAGTAGTCATATGACGTTTTCCCCGCGCATGCGGGGATGAGCCGTTCGATAAGCTCATGGAATTTTTGCAGGGCGAGTTTTCCCCGCGCATGCGGGGATGAGCCCAAGCAGAGCGCGGCTGCTAGGCGCGCACCTGCGTTTTCCCCGCGCATGCGGGGATGAGCCCCGGCATAATTACACCCCCACGATATAGAGCGTGTTTTCCCCGCGCATGCGGGGATGAGCCCACCTAATCAAGCACCCACTAAAGCGGAATAAGGTTTTCCCCGCGCATGCGGGGATGAGCCCGGGTGCGCGCCAGGTTTCAACATACACGCACCGTTTTCCCCGCGCATGCGGGGATGAGCCCGCTCAGTGACGAAGCGCTGGAAGCAGGCACTGGTTTTCCCCGCGCATGCGGGGATGAGCCGAACTTGGCAGCTATTTCCTGCGCGTAGATGAAGTTTTCCCCGCGCATGCGGGGATGAGCCCCGGCTGAGGCGATCCCGGATTCGCGGGAGGTTGTTTTCCCCGCGCATGCGGGGATGAGCCCGGCGTATACCGGCCGATCATCATCAACAAGGGGTTTTCCCCGCGCATGCGGGGATGAGCCCTCGGTTGGCAACTCACGAATTAGTGAGTCACAGTTTTCCCCGCGCATGCGGGGATGAGCCCAACTCCGCGGCAATAATCGGCACCCGATCAACGTTTTCCCCGCGCATGCGGGGATGAGCCCACGGCCGCAGACGCAAAGGCCACATCCTTACAGTTTTCCCCGCGCATGCGGGGATGAGCCGCTTTCGTAGGGCCATGTCCAGACGGTCTTGAGGTTTTCCCCGCGCATGCGGGGATGAGCCCTACGCGCGGCCTAATTCCCCGGATTCCGGGTGGTTTTCCCCGCGCATGCGGGGATGAGCCCACAACCCGCCACAATCAACACCAGGAAATACTGTTTTCCCCGCGCATGCGGGGATGAGCCCCAACAGTGTTTTCATTTCAGCCCCTAATTAAAGTTTTCCCCGCGCATGCGGGGATGAGCCCGTGGAACCCGGTCCGCTTGTGGTGGAATTTCAGTTTTCCCCGCGCATGCGGGGATGAGCCTAAGGCGCCTTACACGATTGTGGACTCCAGCGAGTTTTCCCCGCGCATGCGGGGATGAGCCCCCCGACCGAAAAAGATGCCACATTTACCGACTGTTTTCCCCGCGCATGCGGGGATGAGCCTTCAGTGAGATCATCCGGGTTGGTGATTTTGTTGTTTTCCCCGCGCATGCGGGGATGAGCCCAGCCACCCACGACATTGTCAGGTGGACACGAAGTTTTCCCCGCGCATGCGGGGATGAGCCCCGCAGGGGTGTGTTCCTGCGGTGAACTGTTTTGTTTTCCCCGCGCATGCGGGGATGAGCCGGGCATGATCACCTCGCGCTAATTTTCACTTATGTTTTCCCCGCGCATGCGGGGATGAGCCGGGCATGATCACCTCGCGCTAATTTTCACTTATGTTTTCCCCGCGCATGCGGGGATGAGCCGTATGTTTTGTGCGCGTCGCTCATGCCAGCACCGTTTTCCCCGCGCATGCGGGGATGAGCCGGTGACGCTACCGGTCCCGTCGGGTATGACTACGTTTTCCCCGCGCATGCGGGGATGAGCCCGCGATGATAGAATCCAGCCGCTCGCCGGTAAAGTTTTCCCCGCGCATGCGGGGATGAGCCTCCCAGGAGAATAAAAATGAGCCTGACTGACAAGTTTTCCCCGCGCATGCGGGGATGAGCCCCGCTAAGCCGTGGTATTTGGGAGCGCAATAAGGTTTTCCCCGCGCATGCGGGGATGAGCCCGCGGACCTATTGGCCCTCGTGGTGCCACGGGTGTTTTCCCCGCGCATGCGGGGATGAGCCCAAGGGGGCTGAGGTCACGCACCAGGGCGCACAGTTTTCCCCGCGCATGCGGGGATGAGCCCTCGCGCTTTTGGATACTACGATGTCGATCTCGGTTTTCCCCGCGCATGCGGGGATGAGCCCAGCCCCACATTTGGCTACTCGTGGGTCTTTACGTTTTCCCCGCGCATGCGGGGATGAGCCGCTAGCCTGCCTGAGGTGTTTGTGTAGTGTAGCGTTTTCCCCGCGCATGCGGGGATGAGCCCAAGCTTCTGACCTGCACAAACAGTGCGTTTCCGTTTTCCCCGCGCATGCGGGGATGAGCCGTAAACTTCGACATCCCATCAAGCAGCGATAAGGTTTTCCCCGCGCATGCGGGGATGAGCCCACGATCAAATACCTGCTACGCGCGGGGCGTAAGTTTTCCCCGCGCATGCGGGGATGAGCCTTATGTGTACCCGTGCTCTGCACATTAAAAGCAGTTTTCCCCGCGCATGCGGGGATGAGCCTAGGCATGAGTATTCTAGTGCCAATTCCACTGCGTTTTCCCCGCGCATGCGGGGATGAGCCGTCGTATGTGTATTCTCGCATGGTAAAATTCCTGTTTTCCCCGCGCATGCGGGGATGAGCCGATTGGTGTGTATTTAATCATTCCGCACTCCCAGTTTTCCCCGCGCATGCGGGGATGAGCCTCAGATCAATCAACGAGAACTGTCCGTAGGTTAGTTTTCCCCGCGCATGCGGGGATGAGCCCATCTGAAACACATCACCAAAAGACTGAGTCTCGTTTTCCCCGCGCATGCGGGGATGAGCCCGCTTCACGTCGTTTTACTTCATCGTCAAAAACGTTTTCCCCGCGCATGCGGGGATGAGCCGAGTGGGAACGCTCCGGCAGAACGTTGAGCATCGTTTTCCCCGCGCATGCGGGGATGAGCCCCCCGCTGCTACCGAAACGGCCCTGCTCTGGTGGTTTTCCCCGCGCATGCGGGGATGAGCCCTCTGAAAAATGATCCCGCTAAAATGAAAGGATGTTTTCCCCGCGCATGCGGGGATGAGCCCAAGCAAAAACTTTCCCCCGAAAACGTCATCCGGTTTTCCCCGCGCATGCGGGGATGAGCCCCTGGCCAGCTTTATGGGGTAAGTCCCTGGCCACGTTTTCCCCGCGCATGCGGGGATGAGCCCATACGGGTTAGCCAACATGGATAGGTTCAGTAGTTTTCCCCGCGCATGCGGGGATGAGCCCCGCGTGGTGATTTCGGATAGCTCGGGCACATCGTTTTCCCCGCGCATGCGGGGATGAGCCCCGCTGCGGCAAGTTGCGCCAGAGCGTTGTTCTGTTTTCCCCGCGCATGCGGGGATGAGCCCTCGGAAACTGCATCGAATGTGACACCCCGGAGGTTTTCCCCGCGCATGCGGGGATGAGCCCGCGTTTGCCCTGCAACGCGGCGACGTAGCCCGGTTTTCCCCGCGCATGCGGGGATGAGCCCGCGTTGAGCAGTTGCGTGAAGAAACTGCGGCGGTTTTCCCCGCGCATGCGGGGATGAGCCCGACACCCGGCGCGAATGGGTGCGAAACTGCATGTTTTCCCCGCGCATGCGGGGATGAGCCCAGGTCCGATCAATCTTCGCAGGGTGATGCGTAGTTTTCCCCGCGCATGCGGGGATGAGCCTGAGTCAATGACATCATTGTGATTATTACTTGCGTTTTCCCCGCGCATGCGGGGATGAGCCCCGCACGCACGTATGCGCTTTCGCTGCAAGTAAGTTTTCCCCGCGCATGCGGGGATGAGCCCCGCACGCACGTATGCGCTTTCGCTGCAAGTAAGTTTTCCCCGCGCATGCGGGGATGAGCCCCGCACGCACGTATGCGCTTTCGCTGCAAGTAAGTTTTCCCCGCGCATGCGGGGATGAGCCCCTCGCTCGCTGGAAGCGGTACCGGTGGCCGTGGTTTTCCCCGCGCATGCGGGGATGAGCCGCTAAACGGTCGGCACGGGCTTCGCTACGGGCGGGTTTTCCCCGCGCATGCGGGGATGAGCCCTCAGCTTCACGCAAGGCCATGTAATTCCGGATGTTTTCCCCGCGCATGCGGGGATGAGCCCTACGTGGGTTACGCGCCCCTACGGGCAATAACGTTTTCCCCGCGCATGCGGGGATGAGCCCCGATCGGTAATTAATATCACCGTTAACGGTGCGTTTTCCCCGCGCATGCGGGGATGAGCCCGCATTTTTCAGGAAGTTTCCCAGGGCTTGTATGTTTTCCCCGCGCATGCGGGGATGAGCCCTTCACAGCAGCCGGGCCGTAATGAACCGCCACGTTTTCCCCGCGCATGCGGGGATGAGCCGACCCCGCGAGCTTCTACCGTGGCAACGCCATCGTTTTCCCCGCGCATGCGGGGATGAGCCCAAGTCGTCGATAGTCCGGAGCATGCGGTGAAAGTTTTCCCCGCGCATGCGGGGATGAGCCTAGATACCGCACTTTAGATCGTGGTCTAGCCCCGTTTTCCCCGTGCATGCGGGGATGAGCCCCCCCAGAGACCCTACGCAAATGGACCGAGAGGGGTTTCCCCGCGCATGCGGGGATAAGCCCCTAACTTCCTGGTTCAATCGCTCAACTACATAGGTTTCCCCGCGCATGCGGGGATAAGCCGATGGAGTGGCTAATCGCTGATGGAGTGGCTAATCGCTATAGCAATCATCTGGTTTTCCCCGTGCATGCGGGGATGAGCCTACCGGAACTCATCAATGAAATACAAGCCACATGTTTTCCCGCGCATGCGGGGATGAACCGAGATGGAACCTATGCGCAGCCCACTATCTGCCAATGCAGACAGGACCAATGTGGGTCTAGCGACCGCTATCAGTTTCCAGACGACAGATGGTCGATACAGACCACTTTGGAGAGCAGTCAAAAGGATTAGGGGTAAAAGCTGGAACCAATCGACTATTCACCAGATGAATAGGGCGGTCCCTGAAGGTGCACGCGGTGTAGCGTCGGCTGACTGGAAAGACGGTGGTGGACATATGTGGAACTGGGAGAAAGTCAACGGAAAAATCATTTTTTACGACGCGCAACCAGGTAAAATAGTCCCCACCGCAACATATGCCAGTGGGGCAAAAACTCACCAATTATGGTTAGTCCGCACTGACGATCAAGAACTCACCGACGGTGCAATTGATGTAATGAAAAAGGAGAACACCAAATGATGGATAAACAGCAGGCGCAGAAAATTGCGGATGAATATTATAAATACGGTGCAGTGTTTTCTGACGATGTTGATGATGTGCTCATTTTTAGGCAGAGGGTTCCAGAAGGTGAAAATGCAGTCAGGGGGGTAGGTTCTGTAATTGTTTATGCAGATGGTCGTTCAGAGCAATTATCTTCCTCGCCTATCATGTGGCCGGATTGGTATGCAGATTGGGTGGATTCACTAGACGGCTGACCGCACGTTAATCGCTGGCATAGTCACGCATGAGACCAGGGCAGACAGAGCCGGGCGCTCCACGCAGCTTGGTCCAAGCGAGCACACTTCACTCCAACTCAACCCGGGAGGTTGACTGAATGCCAAACGCAGACGGTTTTCCCCGCGTATGCGGGGATGAACCCAGGGCGCTTCGTAAACCGGTTTTATCGCGCCCCATACAGCCGGTAGCAGTGATGGCGACATTGACGACAGGCCACAGGTACAGGGGTGGCGAGACAATCGAAAGGAAGAAAAATAATTATGGAATCTAGTGAATTTCGCGTATTCCGCATTGCGCTGGGGCTATCGGCCCAGGATGTGGCTAATGCGTGCGATGTGAATGTGAGGACTGCGCAGCGGTGGGAGACAGTGAATAAGCCCCCGTCTGATGCTGCTGAGTGGATTTCGGGCAAGTGGGAAAAAATGGTTGAGCGCGCGGATAATCTTATCGCTGAGGTGGAGCGCAGTGGAGTGCTGCCTTATTTTTATGATAATGCGCGGTGTCGTGAACGTACGGGCATGAGGGCGCTTGAATACCAGACGTTGCTTGGTCATGTGAAAATGGTGTTGGAACGGCGGGGTGTTGTTTTTGAGTTCGTC
This sequence comes from Corynebacterium pseudodiphtheriticum, assembly GCF_023509295.1. Classification (NCBI taxonomy): domain Bacteria; kingdom Bacillati; phylum Actinomycetota; class Actinomycetes; order Mycobacteriales; family Corynebacteriaceae; genus Corynebacterium; species Corynebacterium pseudodiphtheriticum. The sequence goes on from NZ_CP091864.1 coordinate 85,231, forward strand.
GAGGTGTGAATTTAATTCTTCATCCCAATTTGCAATGTCGTAAGTTTTCCCCGCCATGCGGGGTTAGCCTCCGCATGGCGGGTAGTAGTTGCGACGAGGACGGAATGATCAAACTCCCAGGCGTGAGCCCGCTGCATGGCGGGTAGTAGTCCCCTCACTCGGTTGGGGACATTCCACCAAGGAGATGAGCCCCCGCACGGCGGGTAGCAGTGATGGCGATTTTGACGGCAGGCCGCAGGTGCAGGTGTGGCGAGATAATTGAGAGGAAGAAAAGTAATGACGTCTGTAAGGGATATTGCTCGTAAGCTCACGGAAAAGCATGGCACGCCAGCGGCGGCGGTCGCGGTTTTTGATGCGTTGCATACGATGCCGTCGCCGGGGGCTGGTATGAGCTGGGATTCGGATAATCTGCCAGATCATATTGCAGAGCGGATCATCGCTAGCGCGGAACGCGATTTATCGCGCGGGTCGGAGCCTGCACCAATCCAAGAGCTAATTAGTGCTCAGGACGCGCTGGATAAGGCAGATGAAGAGCTGCGTAGGGCGCGCTCGGTGCGTGATGATGCGATCAGGCGGGCGCGTAGGGCGAATGTGCCAATGACGAGAGTTCTGGAGGTCACGGGGCTAAAGTGGTCGCATGCGAGTTCTATCGCCAACTCCTAAAGTCTGATTGCGGCACAATAGGAATGGCAGGCTAGATATTATCTAGCGTACAGTATGCTAAATACTGTAAGAAAGACATGCGAAAGGAACAGTTTCCCGCGCATGCGGGGATGAGTGGTTCGCAGGAGCAGTTTTAGATTTTGGGATTAAAATAAGGAATTTTGAATAATTGATATTCCCCGTTGTGCTATTTCTCTGTACGACAATATTTTCCCTATTTCTAACATTTGCAACCTTTGTGAAAAGTATTTCAGCTGTTTTCAAATGGTATACATAGGTTAAGTCCCGCACCGTATATATTGTCATCTATTCTTTACGCATTGGCGATATATGTAATAGTGAAATCGTATATACCGTACGGTGTTTTCCTCTTTTTTGGGACTTTTGATATTTTCCTCAGGGTATACGCGTCAAAACTATAGAACTTTGGATTGAAATACCTTAGTATGCCCAATACTAATTCTTAGTGCACTTGACTGATATAGCTTCCTCGCGTGCACGTGATGCGCTGGTGATTACCACCCACGGTGAAGCAAGTGTGCTGCTGCCGGATGATTCGCGCGCTGTGGAGCATATTGCGGGGTAGTGATGTTGTGATAGAGGGTTGAGTTGGGATGCCTGCACAATCTAGATACGCACAATTGACAGGCACAGAACGGCGAGTTGGCTTGAGTAAACTTGAGAAGTCGGCTAGATTGTAAGTTATCAACCCCAGCCGTTGACCTCCTGTTGATAAGGGAAGTGCCGATGACTGGGGTTCATCTTTTGGGTAAAGGTTGCTGCATGTCAAGAGAACGTAAACAAGCTCCGTTAAGGCAAATCACTACTGCCATTCTTATAGATGGTGGATACTACAAGCGTAGGGCTAAAACGTTATTTGGAGACAAACAACCTGAGGACAGAGCGAGCGAACTGTTCGAATACTGTAGACGGCACATCCGGCAATCTAAATCGGGCTTGTACCGAATCTTTTATTATGATTGTCCACCATCTGAGAGGGTTGTCTATCACCCTCTGACCCAAAAACAAGTTAATCTGGGTCAGAGTCCGCAATTTCACTGGACAAAACAATTTCATAAGTCTCTGTTAACAAAAAGAAAGATAGCACTTCGCCGCGGTGAAGAATTAGCGACCCAGGGAACTTATACACTTAAAGATCGCCCTCTGAAAAAACTGTGCAGAGGCGAGTTGTCAGCATCGGATCTGCAAGAGAATGATTTCGTGTTGGAAATAACTCAAAAAGGCGTTGACATGCGCATAGGTTTGGATATCGCCTCGTTAGCTGAGAGAAACATTGTTAACCAGATCATTATGATCTCGGGAGATAGTGACTTCGTTCCAGCTGCGAAACATGCACGTCGGTCTGGTATTGATTTTATTTTAGACCCTATGTGGGGTTCTATTTCTCCGAGTCTGAGTGAGCACATTGACGGGCGAAGAGAATGCGTCCAACAGGAGCCAGATAATAAAAAAGATCCCCTACATGTTTTGAGCCAATCAAATGAGGGAATAGAAGAAGACGAGGAAGAGATCTAATGATAATTAGCGTTCTTCTTTGCTAATTACGATACGGCTGGCCCGTTTTTCCAATGCAACATAACACCCTAACTTCCCACATAACATAACACCGGTGTTATGTTGAGTGTTATGTTCAGGTTGGGCCTGAATCCAGCTTTTTCTCTTTCTTTTTATTAAGCCTTGGATGATTTCAGCTGCAGCACTGATAACGGTTATTGCTAGAAAAGCGGCAAAGAAGAACCAAGGAGATTCAGGGGAGGGAAGTATGACTCACACTATAAGGATTGCAATTCCGCCAATGGCTATACCAAGTAGCCCATTGAGTAATGCCTTATGCATAGTTAGCTTCTCCGTATCGGGCAAAAATTGCAGGCTGTGCTGCTGGAGCTTATACGGCGCTGCCTGCGCTTGATAAACACGCTCCTTATGCTGATAACGCAATGGTAATGGGAAATATCCTTGTTTCTTGCATCGGCGGTGGTGTAGCTGGCAAGACAGTTGGAAATTGGATTCTCAAAAATCCAAAAACATTTGGTACGATTTTGAATGCAATTGGCCTTGGACACTTGGCTGGAGATTCTCGTCAATAAAGAGGTCAAACCGCACCTACCGCCGCAGCTTCCGCACCGCATGCAACACCTGCGGCAACCAGCTAGCCAGCAATAACACCGCCAACAAGCGGATGATCTGGATCGCCACCACCTCGGCACCAGCACTGCCTTCCGCAGACAACGCCAACACCGTCTCCAGCGCGCCTGGGCTAGTGGCCAAGTAGGCTTCGAAATACGAGATATCCAGCCACATCGTTAGTGGCCACGCACTCAGCGCGCACACCGCCATCAGTGCACCCAAGAAAATGAAAGTCGCAGGCAACTGCTTCGCGAAAAACGCCAGCGTATCGCGCTGCAGCGAACCACCGCACACCCATCCGATGGACAAAAACGCGACAATCGCCAAATACGCAGGCGGTGCCACCTCGACGTCGTCGGGAAGAAGCGCGGCCGCCAACACCGTCGCCAGCAGCGGCCCCAACGCCGTCGGTGCGGGCACATGCAACCGCCGCGCGGCGGGCTCGGCACCCAGGGCAATCACGGCGAATACCACCAGCATCCACCACGGGCTACCGTTGCTTAACCCCTGTTCATGCAGCTGCTCGCTCATAAATAGATGCACGATCACCGGCAGCGTCAGCGACAACACCAGCACCCGCAAAAACTGCGTGAGCATGACATAACGGAAATTCGCCCCGAAATCGATCGCCAACGTGGACACCACCGACGCGCCACCCGGCAACATCGACAACACACCCGTTTCCGGGCTAATGTGCCGCGGTTGTGCACGCGAAAGCAGCACACCGCCGGCCACCCCCACGGTCACGGTAAACGCAGTCACAAACAACCCGGGCAGCAGGAAATGCAGCAGGTCAGCCGCCGGAATCTGTGTCAACGGCACCGCCGCCAACGTCATGATGATCCCGCGCCCAAACCGATAAAACAGCGGGTGCACATTCAGCTGCTCGCCCGTCGACAAGCTCCATGTGCCAGCCACCACAATCGCGCCAATGATCCACGCGGCCGGTAGCCCCACCGCATCCAGTGCCCACCCGAGCGCCACCGACGCCGGGGCGAGCAGGAACCAACGCCAGGATTGCGGCGTCCAGGATTGCGGTCTCATCGCCATCCACTGTAGTCCGCCCGTCCACTACCATGTGTGCCATGACTATTCAGCAGAAAACCGCCCTGGTCACCGGCGCATCCTCTGGTATCGGAGCCGCCACTGCGAAAGCGCTTGCCGACGACGGCTGGCGCGTCGTTATCGCTGCCCGGCGCATGGACCGGTTGGAGAAACTCGCAGAACAGATCGGTGCCACCGCGCACCAGCTGGACGTGACCAGCCAGGAAAGCGTCGACAAGCTGGCAGCTGCGGTCGGTCGCATCAATCTGTTGGTGAACAACGCCGGTGGTGCGATTGGGCTGGAATCGATTGCGGAATCTTCGCTGGAAGATTGGGATCGCATGTATGAGATCAACGTCGCCGGTACGGTGCGCGTGACCAAGGCGTTTTTGCCGTCGCTGCTGGCGGTGGAAGGCAACGCCGGCCTGGTGGTCAATATTGGTTCGGTGGCTGGCTGGACTCCGTATGCCGGTGGCGCGGGCTATAACGCCGCCAAGCACGGGGTGCGGGCGTTCAACCGGGTGCTGCGCCTGGAAAATCCGGGGACGTTGCGCGTGACTGAGATCGACCCGGGCCGGGTGGCCACCGAGGAGTTTTCGCTGAATCGTTTCCGCGGTGATGCCGAGAAAGCCGCCGAGGTGTACGCCGACAAGCTGAACCTGAGCGCCGAGGACATCGCCGAGGCCGTGCGCTGGGTCGCGGCACTACCTGCGCACATGAATATCGACACCATGCAGATCACTCCGCGCGACCAGGTGTAATGACGGCTGCGTTTAATGGCAGCCGTGGCGGTTCGGTAACCTGGCCGCTATGACGACTGCGGATAATTACCCCTCGATCCCCATCAGTGGTGCATCGATCAAGCTAGGCCAATTCATCAAACTGGCCAGCCTGGTCGCCACCGGTGGGGAGGCCAAAGAGCTGATCGCCGCCGGTGCGGTGACTGTCAACGGCGCGCCCGTCGACAAGCGCGGCGCCGCGCTGCACCCCGACGATGTGGTGTGCATTGACGACGAATGCGTGGTCGTGGCTGCGGCTGACGATCTTGGCGACGATCTCGCTGACGACGATTACTTTGACGAAGCCACCGCCGATGACGATTTTGATCCCGAGAAGTGGAGGAACCTGTAATGCCCGCATTTATTGCCGAAGTTGGCATGCCTTATTGGACGGATCTGACCACCTCGAACCCGCAGGCCGCGGCCGAGTTTTATTCCCAGCTGTTGGGTTGGGAGATCAGCGGTGATGATTACCGCATCGCTCGCCTGCAGGGTTTGCCGGTTGCTGGGCTGATTCCGCAGCCGGAGGGCACGAATGCGCCGGATACCTGGGTGACGTATTTCTTGAGCGCCGATATCGCTGGTGACATCGCGAAGGTGCAGAAGCTTGGCGGCAGCGTGTTGGCGGACCCGCGTGAGGTGGAGTTGGGCACCATGACCGTGCTTGCCGACGCCGCCGGTGGCCTGTTTGGTCTGCTGCAGCCGAAGGGCGAGGATAAGTTCATCGCTGCTGGTGAGCCGTCGACCCCGGTGTGGCATGAGTTGACCTGCAATGCCGGTTTCGAGGACGCGGTGGAGTTTTATCACGAGCTATTCGACTGGGGCATCCGCACACTGACCGACGACGAAGCCGATGCCGACGGCGTATACCCGAACGGCACCTATGCCGCGGCGATGGCCGACGGCGCGCCTTTCGCGGGCCTGTGGAAAGCAGAAGGTCAGTTCCCGCCGCAGGTCAAGGGCTTTTGGCAGACCTACTTGGGGGTCTCCGATGCTGACGAAGCCGCGCGTCGTTGTGCCGAGCTGGGTGGGGAAGTGATCCGCGAGCCGTGGGATTCGCCGTTCGGGCGCCTGTGCTTGATTGCGGATCCGACCGGCGCCACCGTCACTTTGTGCGAGGTAGAAGAAGCACCGGAGGAAGGCCGCGAAGAAGATCCCCTGGACGGGATAGATCTGCCTTAGGCTTGCGTCGTAGTTTCGTGCCATAGACCTGGGTGGAAAAATGCCGCATCTTCTGGTGGAGAAATCCGGTAGGCAGAGTTGGAGATATCCAGTAGTCAGAAGTGGAGAAATGCCGCAGGCTGCTAGGCTGAGGGTGTGCATGATTATCAAAAACGCCATCTTGACCAGTCAATTTCTGCGGCGCTGGAGTCTGCCCCGGCTGTAGTGATCGCAGGTCCACGTGCTTGCGGGAAAACTGAAAGCGCCTCGCAGTTTTCGGCTTCCCAAATTTATCTCGATTCTGCAGATAAGCGGGCGGTGCTTGCGCGCGAACAACCCGCCACCGCGCTGCACGGCGAAACTCCGCGCTTGCTGGACGAGTGGCAAGTAGTGCCGGAAGTGTGGAATGAAGTGCGCCACGAGGTGGACCGTCGTCGGCAAGCAGGCCAATTTCTGTTGACCGGTTCTGCTACCCCTGATGAGCATCCAATGCGCCACTCTGGCGCGGGGCGGTTTCGTCGCTTGCGCATGCGGACGATGACGTTGCAGGAAACCGGCGATTCCACCGGGGAGGTTTCCTTGGCCGCGTTATTGCGTGGGGAATCACCTGCGATCGCGGAATCGGAACGTGATTTTTCCGAACTCATCGCGCGTGTTGTCCGAGGTGGATGGCCGGGCGCTTTGAATATGTCGCACGAAGCCGCAGTAGAGATGAACCACTCGTATCTTGACGACACGTGTGAGCACGACTTTCCTTCTATTGCTGGTCCGCGCCGGGATCCACGTCGGATCCGCGCGTTTCTGGAGGCGATCGCTGGTTTATCGGCACAACCTGCTACTTTTAGCGCGATTGGCCGCAGGATGAAGGATGCTGCGGCACTGCCCATCGGTGAAACTGCACCATCTGTGCTTCATGATTTTGCCGAGCGTATGTTTTTAACCGAGGATCAACCAGCCTGGGCACCGAAGCTGCGTTCACGGACCGCTGCGTTACAGACACCGAAGCGTCACCTGTGTGATCCTTCGCTGGCAGCAGCACTACTCGGGGCGAATGCAGATCGGTTATTGGCCGAGCCCGAGTCGCTCGGGTTTTTATTTGAAGGCCAGGTGGTTCATGATTTGCGAGTCTACGCGCAGAAAAATAAAGCGCGCGGGGTTTTTCATTACCGTGATTCGAAAGGCCGGGATGAAATCGACGCAGTTGTGGAAGCTGCCGATGGTGCGTGGATCGGGCTGGAGGTGAAACTTGGCCAGCATGCCATCGACGCGGCGGCGGAGAACTTGTTGCGGGTGAGCGCAAAAATCATCCGGCCGCCGGAAGCACTCATCGTGGTGGTCCCGAGCGGTCTGGCGTACCAACGAGACGACGGCGTTTTCGTCGTCCCGCTAACGGTGCTTGGGGAATAGTTCAGGCTGTTACCGCTGCGGGCGCAAAGCCCGGGCGAAATATTCCTCCACAGCCTCGGGCTTATCCAGTGGCAACACCGCACCGACGTATTGGTCTGGTCGTACGATCACAACCGCGCCATCACGCGAGATTCCCCGGGCTTCGAAAATGTCATGCTCGCCGGAAACCACGCCGAAGACGTTATCCCAGTTAGGAACCTGGAATTTGCCGTTGCGTGGACGGAACAGCCGCGGCGCATCCAGGATTTCCCAATCCCAGTGATTCGTTTGCTGGTAGATCGCCTTGATATCGAAGTAGGCGTTTTCATCCTGGTTAGCCGGGGTGTATTTGGCGACGATCTCTTCGACCGAGTTCGCCCAGGCAGTCATCTTTGACTCTTCACCCGCTTTTGGACGATCCGCGAAGGCGTAAATGCGGTAACGGCCATCAGCTTTATGGTGGTGACCTAAATGTGTGCGCAAGGCATCGGAACGCCGCAGTACTTCATAGGATTTAAAACGCTTGCCGACGTCGAAGCCTGTCGCCAGATCTTGATGTGCAGCATCACTGACGATCATGTTGGGCTCGTACTGGGTTCGGAACCCGGCTGCAAACTCCTCGGCTTCGACATAGTATTTCTCCACCGCGTCAGGGCATTCCAGCTGTTCTGGTGGTGTGGCCATCAAGGTAGACCATTCGCGGTCAAAGTTAATCAAATTTTCCGCGGCTGGTTGGCGTTCACCGTGGTAGGTGCAGAGCAGCTCTTCTGGTGCGCGTCCGTCGAGAACATGCCCGAGCTTCCAGGCAATATTGAAACCATCCTGCATGGAAACGTTCATGCCCTGACCTGCTTTTGCCGAGTGTGTGTGGCAGGCATCGCCGGTCAAAAATACGCGCGGGGTGGTGTTTTCATTGTCGAAGCCGTCGACAAGCCGGTGCGCTACTTCGTAGACAGAGTGCCAGGCAACCATTTTCACGTCAATGAAATATGGCGAGTAGATCTCGTTCGCCTTCTCGATGATTTTTTCAATCGGGGTTTCCCGAATCTTGCGATTGTCATCTTCGGGAACTTCGCCGAGGTCAACATAGATCCGGCAGAGGTAACCGCCCTCGCGTGGGATATGCAGAATGGACCCTGCCTTGGAATGAATTGCACATTTTGTACGCCAGTCCGGGAAGTTCGTATCGACGACGACGTCCATCACGCCCCAAGCATGGTTTGCCTGGTTACCTTGGAAACTACGGCCGATTGATTTGCGCACTTGGGACCTTGCACCATCACAACCCACGACGTATTTGGCGCGGACGGTACGTTGCTCGCCTTCAGTATTTTCAACCACGGCGGTTACTGGGTATTCTTCGGACAGGTCGCCGACTTTCAAAGAAACAAAATCCCAACCGTAATCTGGTTTAATCCGCGCTGGCCCGCGCTGTGCCTCCCGTGCGAAATAATCCAAGACGCGAGCCTGGTTCACAATCAGGTGTGGGAATTCGGAAATGCCATGTTCGTCGTCAATGGGTCGTGCACCGCGTTTGATGGCATCTGGATTTTCTGGGTCCTGGTTCCAGAACGACATTTCGGTGATCGTATAGGCTTCTTCGGTGATCTCAGCAGCAAAACCGAAAGCCTGGAAAGTTTCAACCGAACGTGCTTGAATTCCGTCCGCTTGGCCGAGCTCAAGGCGGTGTGGTCGACGCTCAATAATACGAGTATTGATATTTGGGAACATTGACAGCTGGGCAGCAGCAATCATGCCGGCTGGGCCGGAGCCGACGACCAGCACGTCCATGGTTTCTGGGAGTTCTTCTGCACGGTTAATGCCATATCCTGCGGCAGGAAGGACGCGGGGGTCCTGTGAAACATAGCCATTGTGATGAAACTGCACTGTTTTGCTCCTCGCTGCTTATTCGACACCGTTCTTTCATGCAACCGGGTTGAGGGCGGTGGTTACGTGGGAAAGTGACGGGAGAATCCATGAGCTAGATCAAATAATGCTTTGATCTGTGAACTGGGTCTTATTTGAAGATCATATATGATTATTGCGATCTATACAACAATTTTCTAAAAATGTTGTATCTATGTCGTGTAGTTGGTTTTGTATAGCTGGTGAAGAATAAGGGCATGCCCCGGCGTGAAAATCGCCAAGCGCATGCCCTTGCGGCAGTAACTAGTTTGTTGACTGCTTGTTTACTCTTTTCCGAACGTGAAATGCCCGGTCATTTGTTTTTGCTCATGTTCAGGACCTAGGGGGATGCCTTTGCGTTCACGCAGCAGGAATACGCAGATGAAGCCGACGATGCAGGCGCTGACCAGATAGCCGGAGATAGCAAACGTTGTGCCAGTTGCTTCTAGCAACGCTGCCGCGATCATTGGTGCAAATGCTCCACCAAGCACGGAACCAATCGCATAGGTGATGGATACGCCGGAAGCTCGAATCGATGCTGGGAAAAGCTCTGCGTACAGTGCGGACTGTGGGCCATAAGTTAGGCCTAGACCTACAGTTAAACCGATGAGTGCCAGGTATAGCATGCCCAACGATCCTGTGTTGACTAGTGGGAACAATGCAGCGGCGCCGATGCCCTGGAGAATAAATCCGATCAGGTAGGTCATTCGTCGACCGATATGATCCGAGACCCAGCCGGCGAATAGCGTCGACAGCATCCAGGTCACAGCAGACAAGGTTACGGCGTTCAGAACGTCGCCGCGCTCAAGACCAATTGGTCCGTCAGGGTTGGTGGTGTAGTTCTGGATGTACCCACCAGTTGTCATATAGCCGACGGTTCCGTTGCCAGCAAAGACTAGTGCAGCAGTTATGACGAGAGGGAGATAGCGTTTGAACAAGATGCCGATGGGGTTGGAAGCTTCTGCGTCCTTGCGCTCTGAAATTTCTTGAAAAACGGGGGATTCGTCAACGCCCATACGGATGACATAACCGACGATTACGAGGACGATGCTAAATAGGAATGGAATGCGCCAGCCCCATTCGAGGAAAGCGTCGCCTGGTGCAATGGTGTTCATGATAGACAACACGCCGGAGGACATTAGTAGGCCAATAGGCACGCCGACTTGTGGGCCAGCGCCATACAGGCCGCGTTTGTTGTTTGGGGCGTGTTCCACGGCTAGTAACACTGCCGAGCCCCATTCGCCACCAGCAGAAATTCCTTGAATAATGCGCAGGGTGATTAGCAGAATTGGTGCCCAAATTCCCCAAGTATCGTAAGTCGGTAGCAGGCCGATCAGTGTGGTGGCACCACCCATGGCGAATAGTGTCACCATCAAAACGGTTCGCCGGCCGATTTTATCGCCGAAGTGTCCGGCTAGAAATGCCCCGAGTGGGCGAAATAGAAATGAGAGACCGACCGACGCGAAAGAGATGATCGTCGCCAAGCCGCCTTCCAAAGGGCCGAACATGAGCTGGTTAAATACCAGGCCAGCGACGGCAGCGTAGAGGAAATAGTCGTACCACTCAATTGCGGTACCGATGGTGGTCGCCGCAACGACACGGCGGCGTTCTTTCACCGTGATCGTTGCGGGGGTGGGCGTTACCGACATAAACGTCCTTTCGAGGTTTGTGGGACAGGCGAGATGCAGAATCTTTGTAGATCCTGCCTCGTTGCCCGCAGTGGCACCAATGCGTTGATGTGTGATGAATTATAAACGATGAGAATCTGTGAATTGAACCACTTGCAGTGATGTTAGAGATGATATACGATTCAGGCAAGTGCTTGTCCGAAAGCTCTTCGAAAATGCTCTTCACAGAAAAGGATTCTTCATGGCTATTCCAGACATCCTTCCGGAGAAACCGGGCAAAGTCATTGCCGTTCACGTTGCCTTTGAATCCCGCGCGGATCAGCGCGGGCGCCGTCCGAAACAGCCTAGCTATTTCCTGAAAGCTACGAGTACTCTTGCGGCTTCGGGTTCGGAGGTGGAGCGCCCTGCGGGAACTGAACTGTTGGCTTTTGAAGGCGAAATTGCGCTGATTATCGGAAAGCCCGCCCGCAACGTTTCACTTGCCGACGCCTGGAATTACGTCGGCTATGTCACCGCATCGAATGACTTCGGGTTGTATGACTACAAATCGCAGGATAAAGGGTCTAATACTCGTTCCAAATCGCGGGACGGATACACGCCGATTGGTCCGGAGCTTCTGGATGCTTCCGCTATTGATCCAGCCGCGTTGCGCTTGCGCACCTGGGTGAATGGTGAAGTGGTGCAGGAAGACGGCACGACAGACAAAGATCTGATTTTCCCACTCGCACAGTTTGTCGCTGACCTTTCGCAGCACATGACGCTTGAACCAGGCGATATCATCCTGACGGGTACCCCACGTGGGTCGAGTGTGATTGTGCCTGGCGACGTTGTGGAAGTAGAAGTTGACGTTCCAGGTGCTGACAGTCCTATGAGCAGCGGCCGTTTGCGCACGACAGTTGTTGATGGTCCTGGCTCTTTTGATCCAGAGCTTGGAAGTTTGCCACAGATAGATGACAAACTCCGGGAAGATGCATTCGGCGACCGTGAATCAGCAGGGTTACCACCTGCCGGTCAAGAAGAAAGCGGCAACGCAGCAGAATCCGAACAGGCTCTGCCCGCAGAACTCGTCGACAAGCTCAAGAAAGCCCCCACCGCAGGGTTGTCTGCGCAATTGCGGAAGCATGGCATCAACCAGTCCGTGATTGAGGGGGTATACCCACAGACAAAAGGCACCAAGCTGGTTGGCCGTGCGCGCACACTGCGCTTTGTGGCAGGTCGCGAAGACTTGTTTAAAAAACACGGCGGAGGCATGAACGAACAAAAGAAGGTTTTCGATACAGTACGCGAAGGCGAAGTCATCGTCATCGAAGGCCGCCAAGAGCCAGGATCAGGCACGCTCGGCGATATTTTGGCGCTGCGAGCACAAACCCGTGGTGCTGCAGGCGTGGTCACTGACGGCGGAGTGCGTGACTATGAAGCAGTACGCGAAATCGGATTGCCGGTCTTTACACAGGGCGCGCACCCGTGTGTTCTGGGGCGCAAACACGTGCCTTGGGACAGCGATATCGCCATTTCTTGCGGTAACGCCACTGTTGTTCCTGGCGACGTGATCGTCGGTGATGATGATGGTGTCATCGTTATTCCTCGGGAATTAGCCGAAGAAATCGCCGACGGTGCGCTGGCCAAAGAGCACGAAGATGAATGGGTTGCTGGCCAGGTCGCTAAAGGCGCCAGCCTCGACGGTTTGTTCCCGCCAACTGGGGAGAACAAAAAGGCCTACCAGCAATTCCGTGATAGTGAGGGGGTATGACAACTTCTCTCAGTGACTCGGCGGTCCAGTCCAAATCGCAGCATGCCTATGCATGGATCAGTGAAAAGATCCGCACGCGAGAATTTGAACCCGGTCACCGCTTAGTCTTGTCCGCTCTTGCCGACGAACTCCAGGTCAGCGTCGTACCTGTCCGTGAGGCAATTCGTCAGCTGGAAGCGGAAGGTATGGTCACCTATGAGCGCAACGTCGGCGCAAAAGTGACGATGCACAACCGCAACGCTTATTTCGAAACCATGGAAATCGTTGCCACGCTAGAAGCTGCGGCTACTGCACTGTCGGCGCCTCATCTTGGTGCTGAAGACTTAGCTGCAGCCCGCGAGCTGAATCGACAGATGCAGCAGCTAGATATTGCCACGGAACCGGAAGAATTTACGCAGCTTAACCAACAATTTCATGAGGTTTTATTCGAGAAATGCCCGAATAGCCGCCTCATGAAGCTACTGCGTGAACAGTGGGAACAATTGAATTATCACCGAGTTTCTACCTTTCGTTATATTCCGCAGCGCGCACGCGAATCCGTTGCTGAACACGCACAACTTGTCGATCTGATCGAGGCCGGCGCGGATGCGGATTATCTCAGTCGTAAAGCACTGGAGCATCGCATGGCGACAGCACGCAGCTACCGCGAAACTACAGAACCACCCAGCTACCAATAGTTATCAGGCAAGGAGTTAATAATGAACGCAATCAATAATGATGCAGCTAAACCTAATGATCTCCCAGAAAAGATTCTGCATTACATCAATGGTGAATTCGTAGAATCCATTGACGGCGAAGACTTCGATGTACTGGACCCAGTGACGAACAAGACCTATATCACTGCGGCATCAGGAAAGCCGCAGGATGTAGACAAAGCAGTTGCTGCCGCTAAGGAAGCTTTCGACAATGGAACTTGGGCCAATGCACTTCCGCGTGAGCGCGCTCGTGTGCTGAACAAGATTGCCGACGTCGTCGAAACGCGTGCGGAAAAACTGGCAGCGTGGGAATCCTTCGACTCCGGTCTGCCCATCACCCAAGCTACCGGCCAGGCTAAACGCGCAGCAGAAAACTTCCGCTTTTTCGCAGACCTCATCGTTGCGCAGGCAGATGATGCGTACAAGGTACCGGGCCGTCAGATTAACTACGTCAACCGCAAACCCATCGGCGTTGCTGGTTTGATCACCCCGTGGAACACTCCGTTCATGCTGGAATCCTGGAAGTTGGCTCCAGCTATTGCGACGGGCAACTCCGTGGTGCTGAAACCGGCCGAGTTCACCCCACTGTCAGCACAGTTGTGGGCAGGAATCTTTGAGGAAGCAGGCTTGCCGAAGGGCGTATTCAACCTGGTCAATGGTTACGGTGAAGAAGGCTATGCCGGTGATCCACTGGTCAAGCACCCAGATGTACCACTGATTTCCTTTACCGGCGAATCCCGCACCGGCCAGGCAATTTTCGCCAATGCCGCACCGCACCTGAAAGGCTTGTCGATGGAACTGGGAGGTAAGTCTCCAGCCATCGTTTTCAATGATGCGGATATGGAAACCGCGATTGATGCCTGCATTTTTGGCGTGTTCTCGTTGAACGGTGAGCGTTGCACCGCAGGTTCGCGCATCCTGGTGCAGCGTGATATCTACGATGAGTTCGTCGAGCGCTATGCTGCCCAGGCCAAGCGCGTCAAGGTTGGCCTGCCGTCGGATCCCAAGACGGAGGTCGGTGCACTGGTACACCCAGAGCACTACGAAAAGGTGACCTCGTACATCGAAATCGGCAAAAAGGAAGCCACCCTGGCCGCTGGCGGTGAACGTCCGGAAGAATTCCCGGAAGGCAATTTCGTGCAGCCAACCGTGTTCGTCGATGTGAAGCCAGAGGCGAAAATTTTCCAAGAAGAAATCTTCGGCCCGGTAGTAGCAATTACTCCGTTCGATTCGGAAGAAGAAGCCCTGGAATTGGCGAATAACACCAAGTACGGTTTGGCAGCTTACGTTTGGACTTCCGACCTGAAGCGCGCCCACAACTTCGCACAAAACGTGGAAGCTGGCATGGTCTGGCTGAACTCAAACAACGTCCGCGATCTACGCACCCCATTCGGTGGCGTGAAGGCTTCTGGCTTGGGTCACGAAGGCGGTTATCGCTCGATTGATTTCTACACCGACCAGCAAGCAGTCCACATCAACCTGGACAAAGTCCACAACCCTGTTTTCGGAAAGCAAGACTAAAACCTTTCCCAGTCTCAACCCCATGCCGCCTCGGCGCCAGGTCAAACACAGATCTGGTGCTAGCCGTCTGTATTAAGGAGTCATCATGACTGACACTCAATCCCCAGAAGTTCAGGCACCAGATATCTTGCGTTGTGCCTATATGGAAATCGTGGTTACGGATCTGCAGGCATCCCGTAAGTTCTACGTCGACACGCTTGGACTCGTCGTCACCGATGAGGATGATGATGCGATCTACCTGCGTACCTACGAAGAATTCATCCACCACAACTTGGTGCTGCGGAAAGGTGAGCAGGCTGCGGTAGCTGCGTTTGCCTACCGTGTGCGCAGCCCAGAAGACCTGGATCTGGCGGAGGAATTCTATAAAGCACGTGGCTGTGAGGTGCGACGAAACAAAGATGGATTCGTCAAAGGCATTGGTGATTCCGTGCGCGTGCAGGATCCGCTGGGCTTTCCCTATGAATTCTTCTACGAAGTAGAACACCGCGAGCGTCTGGCCTGGAGCTACGATGCACACATCCCAGGTGCAATCGTGCGGCTGGATCACTTCAATCAGATCACCCCGGATGTTCCAGGCGCGGTGAACTATATGGAAGACCTTGGGTTCCGCATCACAGAAGACATCCGAGACTCTGAGGGCACGGTATACGCAGCCTGGATGCGCCGGAAGCCCACCGTGCACGATACTGCTATGACTGGTGGCGATGGCCCACGTATGCACCACATCGCATTTGCGACACACGAAAAGCACAACATCATCGCTATCTGCGACAAGCTGGGTGCATTGCGTGAATCGGACCGCATTGAACGCGGCCCAGGCCGCCACGGCGTTTCCAACGCGTACTACCTGTACTTGCGCGACCCAGATGGACACCGCGTAGAGATCTACACCCAGGATTACTACACCGGAGACCCGGACAATCCTGCCGTGACTTGGGACGTTCACGATAACCAGCGCCGTGATTGGTGGGGCACGCCAGTTGTTCCGTCCTGGTACAGCGAAGGATCCCTGGTTTTGGATCTGGATGGCAACCCAGTTCCGCTGACTTCGCGTACGGACGCTTCCGAGATGGAGCAAACCATTGGTGCTGATGGTTTCTCGTACACCCGCCCAGATGATGACAAAGACCAGCTTCCAGATTGGAAGAAGGGCGAATATAAGCTGGGAAATCAGCTTTAAACCTGGGCTGAGGGCCAGGTTAGAAGGAGGAACGTCATGTTGAGCAAAGAGCAGCAGATCGCGATTGCCGACGAACTCGCGCAGGCAGAAAAAGACCATAAACCCGTAGAGCTTTTGACCAAGCGCTATCCGGAGATGACCGTGGAGGATTCCTACGCGGTGCAGGCAGAGTGGGTTCGTCGCGGAATCGCCGATGGTCGGAAACTCGTCGGCAGAAAAATCGGGCTGACTTCGAAAGTGATGCAAGAAGCAACCGGCATCACTGAACCGGATTATGGGGCGATTTTCGCAGACCAAATTTTTGAAAACGGTTCTGTCATCGACCATGATCGTTTCTCCAGCGTGCGTATCGAGGTGGAGCTGGCGTTTGTGTTGAAAGATGATTTGGCCGGCCCGTCGGCAAGCATTTTCGATGTGCTTCGTGCGACGGAGTACGTCGTCCCTGCATTGGAAATCCTCGATTCACGGATCGAAATGGAAGGGCGCACGATCGTCGACACGATCTCGGATAATGCTGCTCTGGGCGCCATGATTTATGGGGGAAACCCCGTGGCACCGGATGCTGTGGACCTGCGATGGGTGTCCGCGTTGTTGTACCGCAACGAAGCGATTGAAGACACTGGGGTTGCGGCAGCGGTGCTGAATCACCCGGCCATGGGCGTGGCGTGGCTGGCTAATAAGCTACATGCGCACGATGAGCACCTGCGCGCCGGGGATATTATTTTGGCAGGATCATTCACCAAACCAATGTGGGTACATCCAGGAGATACTGTCCACGCCGATTACGGAAAGCTAGGAACCATCACATGCCGATTCCAGTAAAACTGCCTCGTACCTTTTCTCAGCAGCTGCAGGAAGAAAGCGGCCCGCAGGTCGGCGCGTGGATTTCTTCGGGCTCGCCGGTCGCTGCAGAAATCGTTGCTTCTGCAGGGTTTGATTGGCTGCTTGTCGACGGCGAGCACTCGCCGTATAGCTTGGAGACCGTGACTGACCTGCTGCGTGCCACTGATTCCTATGGTGTAACCCGAGTGGTGCGCGTGCCGGTGGGCGATACCGCTTTGATTAAGCAGTACCTGGATCTCGGTGCACAGAATCTCATGGTGCCGATGGTGGATACCGCTGAGCAGGCCCGCGATGCCGTGGCCGCGATGCATTATCCGCCGCGGGGTGTGCGCGGGGTCGGTGCCGCCTTAGCGCGTTCGTCGCGGTGGAATGCCGTGGAAGATTACCTGCAGAATGCATCTGACCTGGTGAGTCTGACTATCCAGCTGGAATCGGCGACTGCCGTGGAAAACGCGGCAGAGATTGCTGCTGTCGACGGCGTGGACCAGTTGTTTATTGGGCCTTCTGATTTGGCCGCCTCGATGGGCGTGTTGGGCCAGCAGACGCACCCGGATGTGCTGGATGCGGTTTCTCGTGCGATGAAGGCATGCCAGGATGCGGGAAAGCCGGTTGGCGTGAACGCATTCGATCTGAAGCAAGCGCAGGCTTATCTGGACGCCGGAGCTGCGTTTGTGCTGGTTGGCGCCGATGTGCAGTTGCTTGCCGGTGCCGCACGAGGCTTGGCGGATAAGTTTAGGCAGTAGGGAGCGTGAGGGTGCAGCGTTGTTGGCGCTGCTCGCTTTGCTGCTGCCGTTTCTAGCGTTGTTGGTGTTGCTGGTGTTGCGGCCGTTGCTGGCGCGCGTCATACTTTGCGAGCTTTGCTTTTAGCTGTTCGTGGTGCACCGTCGCCAAGCATCCGACCTTGACGACGTACCGCGCCAGCTCGATATCTCCCATTTTCGCCCGGAACGCCATGCCCATGGTGACGTCGTGGCCTGGCTTGCCGACGAATTCCATGGTGTCACCTGCGGTGATTGTTCCTGGTGTGATGATGCGGAAGTACGCTCCGCAGTCGCCGTGGTCGGTGAAGGATTTCAGAAAACCTGGTTCGTTAACCCAGCCTGCGAACGTGGCGCAGGGGCTGCGCGGTATGGAGACTTCTAAGAGTGCGTCGCCGATGGCGATTTGTTGGTTAATCAGAAGGTTTGCCAGGTCGATTCCGCTGGTGGTGAGGTTTTCTCCGAAAAATCCGTCACGGAATTCACGGTGCAGTTCGGTTTCCCAGTGGTCGAGTTCTTCGCGGGCGAAGGCGTAGATGGCCTTGTCGGCGCCTCCGTGGTGTTCGTGGTCGCCGATGGAATCACCAGCGACACCGGAACCGTCGCCATAGTGTGGGCCGGGAGTGGATAATTCAATGGCTGGTTGCGGCTGTTTGTCGATGCCGGTGTAGTCATGGCGTCCACTTGGATCGGTACGACGGACGGCGACGTTGGTGGAAAGTACCTTCATGCCAACCCATTATGGCTGGTTTTCTGGTTAGTTTCTCAGCTCTGCAGCGGTTCGTGCTAAGTGTTGATCGCCTGCGGATAAGCCAACCCCTTCAACCCCTCAGTACCAAACTCCACGCCATAACCGGAAGATTTAATACCACCAAACGGCACCCGCGGATCCACCGCACCATGCTTATTAATCCACACCGTCCCGGCCTGCAAACGACCAGCAACCTCGCGGGCTTTCTGCGCATCCGCCGACCACACTGATGCACCCAACCCCACATCCAAGCTATTGGCCCACGCAATCGCCTGCTCCAACTCGGAATAACGAATCAGCGGTACCGCCGGACCGAACTGTTCTTGGGCAACCAATGGGTTATCCGGATCAATATCAGCCACGATCGTTACCGGATAGAACAACCCCGGCGCATCATAATCCGGGTCACCACCAACAAGCACACGCCCACCACCATCTTTTGCGGCTTTGACCAGGCCATCAACAATGTCGAACTGCGCTTTATTCTGCAACGGGCCTAGTACGTTGTTCTCATCCAGACCATTGCCCATCGGCATCCGCTTAGCCACAGCTACCAGTGCTTCTGCCACCTCATCATAAATCGCATCCGGAACGTAGATACGCTTAGCTGCAGCACAGGTTTGCCCGGTGTTGATAAACGCACCCCAGAACAGATCTTCGGCAATCGCTTCCGGGTCGACGTCGTCAAGCACTACGGCAGCATCGTTACCGCCAAGCTCCAGGGTCAGGCGGGTGACGTTATTGGCAGAAGCCTCAATGATTTTCTTTCCGGTTTCCGTCGAACCAGTAAACATGATCTTGTCGACGTCTGGGTGTGTGGTCAGTGCTGCACCAACCCCACCGGAACCAGTGACAATGTGCAGAACGTCCTGCGGCAACACAGTATTAGCAATAGCCACCAGCGCACTGACCGACAGTGGGGTATACCCAGAAGGTTTGACGACGACGGTGTTTCCCATGCGTAGTGCTGGGGCGATTTGCCAGATGGTGATCATCATCGGCCAGTTCCATGGACCAATCGCGCCGACAACACCCAGGGGCCGGTAGTGCACGGTAGCGGTAATGTCATCATCAACGGCGGTGTAATCCGGTGATTCAAACGAGGCGGTTGCCCGCAGCCACGCGGCACACGCGCCGACCTCGAAGCGGGCATTGGGTCCGTTGAGTGGTTTGCCTTGTTCTTGCGATAGCAGCTTAGCCAGTGGTTCTGCGGCTTGTTCAATGGCATCGGCGAATTTGTTCAGCAGTTCGCAGCGGGCGTGATCGCCTTTCGCTTCCCAGGCTGGTTGCGCAGCACGGGCGGCAGCCACAGCGTCGTTGAGAGCGCTTTCGTCTTGGACCTGGTAGCTGCCAACCAGCTCGCCGGTGGCGGGGTTGTGGATCTCGGCGGTGCCATCGCTGCCACCGTCGGTGGTGATGGCAGCCATAATGGCGTCGTAGGTGGTCAGGGTATGGGTTTCGGACACGGGAACTCCTTAGTTTTCAGAAAAGAAGCATTGGTTTATGTGGGCTCAATCATATGTCATTATGTTCTTTCTCACCACAAGTTAACGAGTCTCGATTACGTTTCTTGTACACAGGGGAAACTGGGATAGCGAAGAAGAAAAGCTGCACTAGAGCTTCCTTCTAGTGCAGCTTGAAAGGTTGTGCCGCTAGCTGTTTCCCAGATTTCACTGAATAGCCAAGCGGCTTTAATGAGCGTGTAGATCGCGATCCTGGATGCCGTTTGGCACTGTGCGAACGGCGATCAAGGAGATTACACAAACCACCGCGATATAGACGCCGATAGAAATCGAGGTTCCGGTAGCGTTAAAGACCATTTCGGAAATCATTGGAGCGAATGCGCCACCGATGATTGACCCGAGTGCGTAGCCGATGGATACGCCTGAAAGACGAACGCTGACGGGGAACATTTCTGCATACATCGCGGATTGTGGAGCATACGATGGCCCGAGCAGAAGACCCATGACAATGATCGCGAAGGCGTAGAGGAATAGTGATCCTGTGTCGATGAGCATGAACGTAGGAACTGCCCATAAAGCCAGCAGGATATAACCGATGGTGAAGAGCTTTTTCCGGCCCACTTGGTCAGACAGGCCACCTGAGATGTACATGCCGACGAGCCATGCAATAGCACCGAGCAATGCAACGAATAGTGCGGCGGTACGGCTGTGTCCAACAACGCCAGTTGCATATGAGGTGAAATAAGCGATGATCAAGTAACCAGCGGCGTTGTTACCAGCGAAAATCAAGGCCGCTTTGATGACGGTTGGCGTGTGATTCTTGAAAAGTACGCGGACAGGGGCTGAGGAACGCTGCTTCAGCTTTTGCATTTCAGCGAATACTGGGGACTCCGCAACCAATGCGCGAATCCAAAACGCAATTACGATAAGGACGATCGAAGAAATGAATGGGATACGCCAACCCCATTCAAGAAACTGTTCTTGGCTGAGGATAGACGAAAGGATTAACATAAAGATCGTCGCCAAGAGCATTCCTGCAGGTACACCGAATTGCGGGAACGATCCAAAATATCCGCGTCGGCCTTGAGGTGCGTGTTCAACAGCGAGCATTGCTGCGCCGCCCCATTCACCGCCAGCGGATAATCCTTGGAGGATGCGCAGCAGAACCAGGATGATCGGGGCAGCCATTCCTATTGAGCTGTATGTCGGTAGGAAGCCAATGGCAACAGTGGCTCCTCCCATTCCTGCGAGAGTAAGGACCAAGACAATCTTTCTGCCGAATCGATCGCCGAGATACCCAGCCAAAACCGCGCCTAATGGACGAAAGAGGAATGAGATTCCGAGTGAGGCCCAGGAAATAATCTGAGCCAAAGATGGGTTGTTGTTACCGACTGGATCGAAGTACAAGGTGGCAAAAACCAGCCCTGCCGCTTGTGCGTAGATAAAGAAGTCGAACCATTCGATAGTGGTACCAGCTACGGAACCGGCGAGCACTTTCTTATGCTCTTTCGTGAGCTTCTTTGATGAAGCTGGGGCTTGTGTTGTCATGATGTGCCTCATGGGGTTCGGGCGCTAGGCGCGGTAAAACTGGATTTTTGACTTAGCGATTGTCGACGATGCGTTTAGCTTTTCCTTCTCCGCAGTCAACGTGGTCACGAATGTCGATCTTGACGGAAACACCGATGCGGTCCTTGATCTTTTTGCCAAGCCGGTCTCGTGCTGCGGTGATCTCGGATTCAGAAACGTTGGGCGCATGCTCGATGAGCAGGGTGAGTGCATCCATTCGGCCCTGCTTTTCGAGTACGCATTGATAGCGAGGACGCAGTGTTTTATCTTCGACGATGAGTTCTTCGAATTGTGAAGGGAAGCAGTTCACGCCGCGTAAAATGATCATATCGTCGTTCCGTGCGGAAATGCGGTCGATCCTGCGCATCGAGCGTGCAGTACCAGGAAGAAGCCGGGTTAGATCGCGCGTCCGGTAACGAATAATAGGGAATGCTTCTTTGGTGAGCGGGGTGATCACGAGTTCTCCCACTTCACCGTCAGGTACTGGCTGTAACGTTTTTGGATCGACAATTTCTGGGTAGAAATGATCTTCCCACACAGTTAAACCGTCCTTGGTTTCTACACATTCTTGTGCGACGCCTGGACCCATCACTTCGGATAATCCGTAGATATCTGTGGCGTCGATGCCAAAACCTTCTTCCAGGTCACGACGCATTCCTTCGCTCCACGGCTCTGCACCGCAGATCGCAACCCGCAGGCTGGATTCGCGCGGGTCCAAGCCTTTTGCGCGCATCTGGTCGAGAACGTTGAGGAGGTATGACGGCGTGCCTAAGATGGCGTCCGGTTGAAAATCTTGCATAATTTGGATTTGGCGGTCGGTCTGACCGCCAGAAGTGGGGATAGCTGTGCATCCCAGCTCTTCTACGCCGTAATGAGCTCCTAAACCACCGGTAAAAAGACCGTAGCCAAAAGTGATCTGCACTTTATCTCGTCCGGAGATCCCGCCGGCTCGGAGAGAACGCGCTACCAATGAAGCCCACACGCGGATGTCATTTTCGGTGTAGCCAACGACGGTGGGGCGGCCGGTGGTGCCGGAAGATGCGTGGATACGCGCGATATTTCTTTGCTCTACCGCGAACATGCCGAAGGGATAGTTACTGCGTAGTGTTTCTTTTTCGGTGAATGGGAATGCAGCGAGATCTGATAATTCTTTAAAATCATCTGGGTGGACGCCTTGCTCGTTGAATGCTTGACGATAATGAGGCACGTTGTAGTAGGCGTGACGCAAGGTGTTTTTTGCGCGCGCAGTTTGCAACGCGATGATTTCGTCACGAGAGGCATATTCGATGCCCATCTGCGGACCATGATGGTCTGAATAGATGTCACTAGGTGTAGCAACTGTCATGAGATTTCCTTCACGTTGGGGGGGGGGTAGTGCGATACGCTCCGTAGGCCGAGTGAACAGCGAGAGCAATCCGCCAACTGTATTAACTGACCTATCAATCAGTAAATTGGCCTGTGAGTCAGCTTACACATTTTGTTTGTGATTACAAACACTATCTGGAAAATATTTGCTTAGTGAAGGAAAACCGCTGGCAGTGCCTTTGGTGCAAGATGGAGTGAAACTTAGCGCAGCGGGCGGGGATCGTTAGTATGGATCCCCGTGAAGATCACTGATTCGATGGTGTCCACTAATTCGTTTGCCGAGAGCGTTCCGTTCGCGTCGTACCACTCTGTGATCGAATTGATCATGCCGAAGATCAGGCGCCCTAGCGTTGCAGGGTCTAACGAGGATACGACATGGCCGCTGTTTTGTGCTTCGCGAATTATTGCCACTAATGTCTGCGTATAATTTCGACGGCGCTGCAATGCCTGGTTTTCTACCGGAGAATTACCACGCAGTCGGAGTAGTAGGGTTACTTCCTCGGGATTGGCGCACAGCACCCCTGTGGACCGTCGGATGATCTGTCGTAAATTCTCCACGGGATCGGCACTTGCTGTGCCTGCTTGAAATGCGCCGTCTAATCCGCTCAGCGCGACATCAATCGCGTATTCTAAGATCTCTTCCTTCGATTTCACATGATGATAAATCGCTGATTTGGTCAGGCCTAATGCTTTAGCGAGCTTACCCATGCTGGTTGCTTCATAACCATGCTGATTAAATTCCCGAACGCCGGCTTTGAGGATATCGTCTTTGGAGTTTCCGGGCCGGCCACGAGTTGGTTGGGCGCTCCGTGATGATGGAGTCGACGAGTTGTGATCTTGGGGGGTTGCGTGTTGCTGCCGTGGAGCTGTTTTTGGGCTGTAGGTGTTGGCGATTGAATGGTTTGTCATCGTGGCTTACTCCGGAAGCAATGTATGTATGTAATCCGATCTTTTAGGTTAGACCACAATCGCACTCCGCGCAGGATCAAGTTTTCTGTAATGGGAACTGATGGCGGGAGTGCCATGTTGAAATAGTGATGTGGATCGCATGTTGTGGTAGTTTCCAGTTCACAAAAGGTTTAGCTAGCAAAAGAATGGAATGGACTTATGGCTTCGGGAATTATCGCACAAGGAGTTGCGGAAACTGAAGAATATCGCCACGTGAGGGAAATGTTTGCGGCGGATGCTTGCAGTGCAATGATGGGGGTGAAGCTGACAGGGGTTACTGACCAAACAGCTACAGGTGAGATGTTGATCCGTCCGGATATGTGCAATGGATTTGGATCTGTTCAGGGTGGGATGCTTTTTACCTTTGCGGATTCTATTTTTGCTGCCATGGCAAACGCTGCGGGGAAAACCGCGGTGGCAGCTTTTTGCTCGATCCATTATGCGAGACCTGCATTTCAGGGTGAAATCGTTACGGCGAAGGCGAAGCTGCAGGAGGCCTATGGGAAAAATGGAATCGTCGATGTGACGGTGGAAAATCCTGCAGGTAAAACAGTTGCGGAATTTCGTGGGACTTTCCGACAAATTGATCCACGATAGCTCGCGCAGGGTTGAGTGAGGTTAGAAGCTCTTCTTGAGTGGTGGTGTGGGTAATGAAATAGCTGTT
The DNA here is from genome assembly GCF_023509295.1 of Corynebacterium pseudodiphtheriticum. Lineage (NCBI taxonomy): Bacteria > Bacillati > Actinomycetota > Actinomycetes > Mycobacteriales > Corynebacteriaceae > Corynebacterium > Corynebacterium pseudodiphtheriticum. The sequence continues at coordinate 109,449 of NZ_CP091864.1, forward strand.
GTCGGCGTAATTTTGCCCCCAAAGTTGCTGGTCATGAGTTTGTTTCCATAGCAGAAGCAAATAACTTGACGTAGATCACACACATCGCATATACTGACCGAACGATCAGTTAATATCCCGTCGGTTTAGGAGCGAAACCATGACTGCAACTGACATCCACACAGCTACTTCATCCAATCTGGATCAACTGGGCCAAGAGCGTTTCGAGCAGATTATCGCTGATGATTCACGTATTGAGCCGACAGACTGGATGCCGGAGAAATATCGCAAGACCTTAGTGCGGCAAATGTCGCAGCATGCGCACTCAGAAATCATCGGCATGCAACCAGAGGCAAACTGGATCACCCGGGCTCCGTCATTGAAACGCAAAGCCATTTTGATGGCAAAAGTGCAGGACGAAGCAGGCCATGGGCTGTATTTATACTCAGCAGCCGAAACTCTTGGGACTTCCCGAGATGAAATGGTCGAAGCACTGCTCGACGGTAGTGCAAAGTACTCTTCGATTTTCAATTATCCAGCGCGTACCTGGGCAGATATTGGAGCAATTGGCTGGCTTGTTGATGGTGCAGCGATCTGCAATCAGGTTCCACTCTGCCGTGCATCGTATGCACCGTATGGGCGCGCGATGGTTCGAATTTGTAAAGAAGAGTCCTTCCACCAGCGCCAAGGTTGGGAAATCTTGTACGAGCTCTCTCACGGTACGCCCGAGCAAAAGCAAATGGCGCAAGAAGCAATTAACCGCTTCTATGGGCCCGCGTTGCAGATGTTTGGTCCTACCGACGATAATTCACCAAACTCGCAACAGTCCATGGAATGGAAGATTAAGCGGCATTCGAATGATGAATTGCGCCAGCGCTTTGTCGACATGATCGTGCCACAAGCTGAAGCATTGGGCCTGCACTTTGAAGACCCAGACCTGAAATGGAACGAAGAGCGTGGCCATTACGACTTCGGAGAGTTGGACTGGGACGAATTCTTCGCGACGATTAAAGGTTCTGGTCCATGCAACACCCAGCGCATGCAGCGCCGTCGGCAAGCGCACCGTGATGGAGCATGGGTTCGAGAAGCAGCTGCTGCTTATGCCGAAAAATACCAGCAAGTCGATATGGCTTTGAGTGCGTAAACGAGTCGTAGCTTTTGGGCTATTAACCCGTTGCATGAATTTTAAGGAGAGCGCAAAACTCATGACTGAAAATAATACGAAGAACCAATGGCCTCTGTGGGAAGTTTTTGTTCGTTCTGGACGTGGACTATCCCATGTGCATGCAGGGTCGCTGCACGCCCCCGATGCCACGATGGCCCTGCGTAATGGGCGTGATCTGTATACCCGACGTAATGAAGGGACCTCTGTCTGGGTGGTGCCATCAGAGGCGATCACATCTTCTGATCCAGATTCTAAAGGTGGATTTTTCGAATCAGCCTCTGGCAAGAACTACCGCCATGCAACCTACTACGAAAAATCTGAAGGAGTGGCCCACCTATGAGCTTCGCCAATACTGAATCCGCGACGAAACAAAACCAGGGTGAAGGGATTACGGCCGAGTTTATTCAGCAATCTGATGCGTGTGCCGATGAGACCACCGCACGATATGCGCTTATGCTCGGTGACGATGCACTAATGCTCGGACAACGACTCGGGTGGTGGATCTCCCGCGCTCCTGAAATGGAAGAAGACGTCGCTTTAGCAAATATCGCCTTGGATTTGATTGGGCATGCGCGATTTTTCCTAAGTTACGCTGGTACCGCGTGGAATAAAACCGAAGATGACCTCGCATATTTTCGCAGTGAAGAACAATTCTGTTCGGCGCGGCTCGTAGAACAGGAAAATGGAGACTTTGGGCAAACAATTGCGCGCCAATTCTTGTTCAGCTATTACCAGTTGGGCTTGTATGCGCGTCTAGTTAATAGCAGTGATGAGACCATTGCAGCTATTGCTGCAAAGGCTCTGAAAGAAGCGCAGTACCACGTAGATCATGCGAATCAGTGGATTCTTCGACTTGGTCTTGGCACAGAAGAATCCAAGCAGCGCATTGAAGATGGCCTTTATTATATGTGGCCTTATGTCGATGAACTGTTTGAAGACCTTCCACTCCATGAAGAGCTTTCAGCATCGGAAGTTGCAGTTTTGCCGTCCAGTTTGCGTGAAGAATGGAATGAGCGCGTGCAGTATGTGCTGCGTGAAGCAAGCTTAGAGATTCCGACCTCGAAACCAGCGATGAGTGGACAGCGAACTGGTCGTTTTTCGGAACAACGCGGTTATATTTTGGCTGAAATGCAATCACTTGCACGGCAACATCCTGGTGCGACTTGGTAAGTAGTACTGCGGTGCTGGCAAGGAGCTGAAATCTATGTCTATAAAGAAAACTGCACATCCATTACGGCCGCAGGATGAGGCGGATGCAAAAATTTGGGATGTTGCAGCACAAGTGACAGACCCGGAAATTCCAGTTATTTCCATTGCTGATCTGGGGATTCTACGGGAAGCAAAACTGTGCGATGGTGCAGCTGTTGCCACTATTACTCCCACTTATTCCGGTTGTCCGGCAATGGAAACAATCACAGATGATGTAGTAGCTGCGCTGCAAGATGCGGGATATGACCACGCAGAGGTGAATGTCGTGCTGCAACCAGCCTGGACTACTGATTGGATCACTGAGCAGGGCCGCAAAGATTTACGTGAATACGGGATCGCTCCTCCCACTGGTAAATCGGCCAAGGTACTCAGTGGACCAGTTCCTCTGCAAATTGGAATGCCATCGCCTGTCGCGTGTCCACATTGCGGCTCTACTAATACACAAAAAATCAGCCATTTTGGTTCAACGTCCTGCAAAGCACTTTATAACTGCCAGACATGTTTTGAACCATTCGATTATTTCAAGGTGCACTAGCAATGAGTTCCACGTCAGAAACAGTGAGTTCAGACAAAAAAACAAATATGAGTTCAGACAAGAAGTCCGGAAAAAAGAAAAAAGCCACGTTTAATACGTTGCAGGTATCTCAGATTCGGCCCTTGACTGACGATTCGGTTGAGGTAAGTTTTGCTGTCCCCGAAAATCTACAGGACGATTACGATTATGTGCCTGGGCAGTATGTAGCACTGCGTGCGACGATTGATGGGAAAGAAGTACGGCGCTCGTATTCCATCTGTGATTCCCCAGGTGGCGGAGTAATCCGGGTTGGAATCAAGCGTGATTTCGGCGGTGTGTTTTCGACGTGGGCAAATACCGAGCTGCAAGTCGGTGATGAGATTGATGTAATGAACCCTCAGGGGGCTTTTACATCGCAGGTGCATGTCACTGGGCTGAACAATCCGCAACAAATTACCGACGAAGTAGAACAGATCAAGCGACCTCACCTCGTGGCAGTGGCTGCAGGATCAGGAATCACCCCCATCATGGCTATCGCCCAGTCGGTATTGCAGCAATCAAGCGACGCTACCTTTGAGCTGATTTACGGCAACAAAGGAGGCGACAGTGTGATGTTTGCTGAAGAAATTGGCGATCTGAAAGATAAATATCCTACGCGCTTTTCAGTTCACCACATACTGTCTCGCCAGCAACGACCAAATCCCATGTTTTCCGGGCGTATTGATGAGGAGAAATTAAATGATCTTCTCGATCACGTCGTCCAGACAGAAGATGTGTCCGAATGGTTCCTGTGTGGTCCGTATGAGCTGGTGCAATTGGTGCGCCGTGAACTCGGAGAGCGCGAGGTAGCAGACAAAGCTATCCGATACGAGCTCTTTAGCACTGGTAAGCCTACAGATGGGCCGCGTCCTGATGCCGGTGCCACTGTGAAAAAAGATCCAGATGGAAACAACATCACGGTTAAATTCACTCTTGATGGATCTTCGGATTCTGTTCAGTCACCAGAATCGGCAAAAGAAACAGTCTTGAACGCGGCATTACGGCAGCGTTCCGATGTCCCATTCGCATGTGCAGGAGGCGTTTGTGGCACCTGTAGAGCAAAGGTTCTCGAAGGTGAATACGAGATGGAAGAAAATTTTGCTTTGGAAAAAGACGAAGTTGAACAAGGCTATGTTCTCACCTGCCAAACCAGACCCATGGGTGATTCGATCACCGTGGACTACGACGCATAAAGCTTTGCGAATCAACTCCCAAGTTCGAAGATAAAGGACAGTTTATGATTGATCTCCACCTCGATCACGAGGCCAACATGGCTGAGGTCGTTCTCAACATTCCTAAAGCGATGAATTCGTTGCAAGAAGCCGACATTGCTGAATTAAGCCAGGCATATTCAGACGCAGCGGCTGCAGGAGTACGAGCACTAATACTCCGAGGCGAAGGTAAAGGTTTTTGCGCGGGACGAAACATCAAGGGCATCGAACCTGAAAACGATGATGCCTATGAGTATTTGGAACGTCAGCTAACGCCAGTGCTTAAGCAAATGAGTTCTTTTCCTGCGCCCACATTCGCAGCGGTGCATGGTCCGTGCCTTGGCGTTGGACTTGGACTCGTCATTGCAACCGATGTGGTTTATGTTGCAGAAAACGCAAAAATCGGTTCTCCATTTGCCAAGCTCGGGGCAACCCTCGATTCTGGTGGCCACGCACTTTTTGTCGAAAGGTTGGGCACGCACCGGACTATGGATTTGATCATTTCTGGCGACCTTATGAGTGGGAAAGAAGCGGTCGAGGTGGGCTTATTCTCCCGGGCACTGCCAGAAGAAGATGTGCTGGAGTTTACACGTCGCCAAGCGAAAACAGCAGCGCAAGGGGCTACACAAGCATTTTTGGCATCGCGTGAGCTCGTGGCTGATATCCGTGACAGGCGAGTTGGCTTATGGGACAGCTTGCATAAGGAAAGCAAGCTTCAGGCTCAATTGTGCGCATCAGCGGACTATAAGGAAGGCTTTGCCGCTTTCAACGAAAAACGCGAACCGAGATTTACGGGTCAGTAAAAGCAAACGCAGTCAGTCGATGACCGCACGAATAAAGGAGTACTAGAACATGGCAAGCAACAACATGGCAAACAACGACGCTTTTTTGGTATCTGCGAAACGAACTCCGGTTGGACGTTATGGAGGGGCACTATCTGCCGTGCGTCCGGATGATCTCGCCGCGCTGACCATCAAAGCCGTTCTCGAGGACACTGGGCTTGAGACTACTGCGGTGGATGAAGTGATCTACGGTAATGCAAATGGTGCAGGAGAAGAAAACCGGAATGTGGCACGTATGGCGTGGCTGCTTGCTGGTGGCGATGAGTCTGTTCCAGGCATGACCATTAATCGGTTGTGTGCATCCGGAATGTCCGCGATTTCGATTGCCAGCGCTATGGTGCAATCGGGACAAGCCGATGTTGTCATTGCCGGCGGAGTGGAATCGATGTCACGAGCACCCTGGGTGATGGAAAAACCGACTAAAGGCTTTGCCAAACCAGGTGAGATATTTGATACCGCGATTGGGTGGCGTTTCGTTAACGAAAAATTTGCGGCACAAGACAAATTGACTTATTCCATGCCGGAAACCGCAGAGGAAGTTGCACGACAGCGAAATATATCGCGGGAGGATGCTGATGAATTCGCAGTAAAATCACACCAACGCGCTCTGCAAGCGATTGAAGCTGGAAAATTTGATCGGGAGATAGTTCCAGTCAGCGTCGTTGGACGTAAAGGCGCAGTGACGGTCGTTGATACAGACGAAGGGCCGCGACCTGGTACGTCGGTAGAAGTATTGTCCCGGTTATCTCCGGTTGTGGCTGGCGGACACGTAACAACCGCAGGTAATGCCTCTTCTTTGAACGATGGTGCATCGGCGGTGATCGTTGCTTCACAAGCGGCAATTGAAAAATATGGTTTGCACCCGCGTGCGCGTATCGCAGGTTCCACCGCTTGTGGTGTGCCTCCGGAAATTATGGGAATTGGTCCTGTCCCCGCAACAAAGAAACTTTTGGATGTCACCGGGTGGGATCTTGCTTCGGTTGATGCAATCGAACTCAACGAAGCATTTGCTTCGCAATCGCTTGCTTGCATCCGAGAATTGGAGCTTGCTGAGGCCAAAGTCAATGCCTGGGGAGGAGCAATTGCTCTTGGGCATCCACTAGGATCCTCAGGTTCACGGCTTGTCACTACTTTGCTGCACAGGCTGGAGGACACTGAAGAACAACGAGGCATTGCCACTCTGTGTGTTGGTGTTGGTCAGGGCTGTGCGATCGCTATTGAACGAATCTGATCAGCCCAAACTCTGACCACTAGAAACAAGGAAAAGGCGATATGAATTTTCCAGAATTCGGTACCCTCCGGGTCCAGCAGCACGATGACTGTGTGTTTGTGCAGTTAGACAGACCACAGGTGCGTAACGCAATTGACCAGGTTATGGTCGATGAACTGCATGAGTTATGCGGGATTTTGGAAAAAGACCCGCAGATTTTAGTCATCACTGGTTGCACAGTGGAGACTTCCCGGGGGGAAAAAACAATCTTTGCCTCGGGTGCAGATATTGCCCAGTTGCGTGAACGGCGACGCGACGACGCGCTGCGCGGGATTAATTCCACGATTTTCCAACGCATCGCGCAGTTACCTGCACCTGTCATTGCTGCAGTTGATGGTTTTGCACTGGGTGGTGGACTGGAATTGGCTTTAGCAGCAGATTTTAGAGTAGCTACCCCAGGAGCAAAATTTGGCCAACCAGAAGCGCAGCTCGGAATCATTGCTGCTGCTGGCGGAACGTACCGCTTGAAAAAATTGGTAGGTGAAGTTGTCGCAAAGGAGATCCTGCTAGCCGGGCGAATTCTGGACGGAGCCGAGGCAAAAGAGGCCCATCTGGTCAATGAATTGTATTCAGCAGACGAATTATTGGCAGGAGCACACGATCTTGCGGCACGAATCGCGAAGCAGGATCCTTTGGCAGTACGCATTACGAAGAAAGTACTGGACATGCCCGAGGCTGCTCATCCGCAGGTAGATAATTTGGCACAGGCGATTTTGTTTGAATCTGACGCCAAATTTGAACGGATGCAGGAGTTTTTGGACCGCAAGAAGAGATAAGCCACCTCGTGAGCGCATAGTGAGCTGACACTGAATACCTAGAGAGCACCGGAACCAGGAGAAATTACAATGAGTGAAACCTCAGAACCACACATCGCAGCGAAGGGATTCCCAGACCAGGTCGGTGTCATGGGTGGTGGGCGAATGGGGGCAGGAATCGCGCATGCGTTCCTGTCCGCAGGTGCAACAGTAACCGTCGTCGATATTAATGATGATGCTTTAGAAGCAGCACGTAAGCGCATCACGAAATCCGTAACCGGCTCGATTGATCGTGGTGCTGCAGGAAGCGTTGATGAATGGATGCAGCGTGTACAGCTCAGTACAGATGCTGGAGCTTTTGCTGGTTGTAGCCTCGTGGTTGAAGCAGTGCCAGAATCAATGGAACTGAAAAATAAGGCTTTCACCACGATTTCACAAGCATCACCTAAGGCAGTAATTGCGACGAATACGTCGTCGTTGTCTGTGTCTGAATTAGCTGATGTCGTCACCAATGATGTGATCGGACTTCATTTTTTCAATCCGGTACCAGCATCAAAATTGGTCGAAGTCGTCGTAGCTAAGAGCACACCGGAAGAACTAGTGAGCGATGCCCAGGGTTGGGTAGAAAAACTCGGAAAGACGCCCGTAGTGGTCAAGGATGCACCAGGTTTTGCTTCCTCGAGGCTTGGTGTCGCGATCGCGCTGGAAGCTATCCGTATGGTCGAACAAGGTGTAGCGAGCCCGAAAGACATCGATAACGCTATGGTGCTGGGGTACAAATTCCCAGTCGGTCCACTAGAACTAACTGACATTGTAGGCCTAGATGTCCGGTTGGGGATTGCGGAATATTTAGAAGAGACCTTAGGCGAACGGTTCGCCCCGCCCAAACTCATGCGAGAAATGGTGGAACGTGGTGAGCTCGGACGAAAAACCGGCAAAGGGTTTTACGATTACAGCGGTGATTCCTAGTGCTAATTCCGCGGGTCAACGATGGCATTGCTGATGCGGGCTGTGCACAAACGCTTGCCGACGTCGTCGGTGATTACAATTTCGTGGCTGCATATAGTTTTGCCCAGGCGGATCGCCGTTGCTGTTGCAGTTACCCAACCGTTTTTTCCAGATGAATGGTGAGTTGCATTGATATCTACTCCGACGGCGACCTTGCCAAACCGAGAAGCATGGATAACTGCAGCCCAGGAGCCTACTGCTTCCGCCAAACACACCATGGCTCCGCCGTGTAGCAGACCCAAAGATTGGCGGTTCCCGTCAATCGGCATCCGGGCAACGACAGTTTCTGGAGATTGCTCCAGAACTTCTACGCCCATCTTTTCGTCTAATTCACCAAGAACAATTTTCCATGTGGGATTTTCAGCCATCATCGGCTCCTTCAAAATTCATAACACTTGTGGACCGTCACAACCACTATAGGGCGCTTCTCACAAAAGAAAGGATTACATAATGACAACGACAACAGTAAATACTTCCAAGTTGGAAGAAAAGGTTCAGGTCGTACCAAGCTATCTCCGTGGTCAGTGGGTAACACCAGAAGACGTTTCCGATGCAGCACAAGTACGAGATGCGGCAACCGGTGAGGTGGTCTGTCATTTCAGTGCCAAAGGTTTAGATATTGCTTCTGCGGTGAATTATGCACGTGATGTAGGCGCAAAAAACCTACAGAAGTACACCCTGCATGAGCGCGCGATGATGATTAAAGAGATGGGTCTGTACCTGAAAAAGCACCGGGATGAGTTAAATGCACTTGCACATAAAACCGGAGCCAATAAGCGGGACAATTTCGTCGATGTTGATGGTGGAATTACCACCGCACTGGTTATTTCGTCCAAAGCACGGAAAGAGTTACCCAATTCTCAGGTCATCGTCGATGCTACTGAACCGGAAGTATTGTCTGCTGATGGTTCGTTTCTAGGCACACATATTTTTGTTCCGCAGCAGGGAATTGCTGTCCAGATTAATGCATTTAACTTCCCGGTATGGGGAATGTTGGAAAAATTTGCTCCTGCTTTCATCGCGGGAATTCCCACTATCGTCAAACCAGGTACCCCTTCGGGCTATGTGACGCAGTCTTGCGTGAAATTCATGGTTGAATCCGGAATTTTGCCCGAGGGGGCTATTCAGTTGATTTCGGGTTCAGCCCGCGATTTGTTGGACTATTTGGATTACCGGGATCAAGTGGCCTTCACAGGGTCTGCGGCGACAGCGCAGAAGTTACGCGCTCATCGTAACGTTGCAGAAAACGGTGTGCAGTTCAGTTCTGAGGCTGACTCGCTGAATGCCGCCATCCTGGGGGCTGATGTGTCGCCGGAAGATCCGGAATTCGCCATTTTTATCAAGGCAGTCTTCGCCGAAATGACTGCAAAAGCCGGACAGAAATGTACTGCTATCCGTCGTGTATTGGTGCCCAACCCTCTAAAAGAAACTGTGGCACAAGCGTTGCGTGATCGTTTAGCAGAGAAAGTGGTCGTCGGAGATCCGCGGGATGAAAATGCGACGATGGGTCCACTGGTCTCTGTAGAGCAACGCGCCGATGTTGCAGCCGCGGTTAGTCGTTTAGCAGATGCGGGTGGACAGGTGGTATGCGGTGGTCCTGATGAATTGGACGGCGCATACTTTGCTCCTACGGTGTTCACCTTTGATGACCCTTATGCGTCGGCGGTCCATGAAGTCGAGGCTTTTGGGCCCGTGGTTTCTATTGTTGGGTATTCGGACACTGTGGAAGCGATCGAATTGGCTGCGCGTGGCCGAGGTTCCTTGGTTGCGTCGGTGATTACTCACGACCCAGAAATTGCTGCTGAGTTTGCTCGCGGAGTTGGGGCGCACCATGGGCGGTTACATTTCCTTGATCGTGACGATGCGAAAACTTCGACTGGGCATGGTTCTCCACTACCGAATCTCATTCACGGAGGGCCAGGTCGTGCCGGTGGTGGTGAAGAACTAGGAGGTGTACGTTCCATTAAGCACCACATGCAGAGGGTTGCGATCCAAGGAACACCTGATCATCTGACTGCCATTACCGGCATTTGGCATCGGGGGGCGAAGGCGAACACTGTGTCGCGAGAAGACGTAGAAACTGGTCGAGGGGTGCACCCATTCCGTAAATCGATTGCGGAGCTAGAAATTGGTGACCAGTTTGTATCTGATTTCCGTGAAGTGCGTCTGGAAGACATCATCGCCTTTGCAGATTTCACTGGTGATCAATTCTACGCCCACACGGACGCGAAAGCGGCTGCAGCGAATCCGTTCTTCCCGAGCCAAGTAGCACACGGCTACTTGCTGGTTTCTTGGGCGGCTGGATTGTTTGTGGAACCCGCGCCAGGCCCGGTGTTGGCTAATATCGGCTTGGAAAACCTGAAGTTTGTCACCCCGGTTCCTGCTGGTACTTCCATCCAAGTGGTGCTGACCTGCAAACAGATCAAGCCCCGAGAAACCGAAATTTATGGTGATGTTTATTGGGATGCACAGCTGCTTAACCAAGATGGCGAGTTGTGTGCTTCTTATGATGTGCTCACCGGTGTGGAAAAGGAACACACAACGTTTGTTGACTGGTCTGACTAGTACGACCCAGTTTAAAACGGCGGCACGGCATCAGACTTCTGCTGGGCGGCCGCCACCCAGGGGTCGCCTGCAACCTCGGGCTGAGTGATGGTGGACTCGTGTGTGCGATCCCGGGATTCTGCCACTGGCTCGAGGTTCCGTATCGCAGTAATTGCTTCTTGGATTTTGTCGATGTGTTTCCGGCAGGCGGCAATTTTGATCGTGCGGAAACTGTCGTGATTCAGCATGCTTTGTAGTTTTAAAATGTCGCTGTACCAGAGCTGTTGCTCCTCCGTCATTGTTTCCGATGTTCTTGACGCCCTAGAAGTTCTGGATGCTTTCGAGGTCTGCGATGAGTTCGACATGCCCGGTGTATCTGCTTGGTTGTTCTCTGCGGCCAGGCGCTGCATTTTTTGTGCTTCCTCGCGCTGTGCTTTGCGGTAGCACGACATTTTCTGTGCCACGTTTTGTACCCATCGGCGGTTCGGCTTAGCTAGTGGGCCTTCTGCTTCGGTGGATTGCCAGGTGCCGTCGGCGAATAACCATACGATGGTTGCGGTGGCTGGTTCGAAGATGGGGCGGGCGCGTTTGTCGGTTTTGATGTTGTGGTGGTGTTGGCATAGTGAAATGAGGTTGGCTGGGGTTGTTGGCCCGCCGTTGTGGTATTCGATGACGTGGTCCATTTGGCACGTGGTTGCGGGTTCCTCGCAGCCTGGGTAGCGGCAGTGTCCATCGCGTCCGGTTACGGCTGCGCGCATGGTTGGTGTGGTGGCATAGCCTGTGACTTCGTGGTGGGCGGTGGCATCCATGTCGTGGTGCTTGTCTGCCTTATCGGCGAGGCTATCGGCAGCGGTGCCAAACAGTGTGGTTACACCGGCGCCGGTATCTGTAGAGATGAATAGTGGGGCGTCGGCAACGTCGGTGGCGCGGTAGCAATTCAGGGTCACGGATGTGTGTGCTTTACCCAAGAGCAGATCGATGGTGGCGTCGCGAAGCGAAAGACCGGACTGCTGCGCGTGCTCACGGATGTGTGCATCGATTGTCACGGCGGTAGTGGCGTCAGTATCGAAGCGAATTTCATGCGTATCGGTATCGTTGCGCTCAAAATCGGGAATACCGTTAACATCGTAGGTTTTCCTGGGTGATTCCTTCTTCTTGTCTTTGCGCACCGAGGAATCAAGGGCATCAATTTCGCGAATGATCCGGTTTCTTATGACTCTTCTCGACGCCATCTGCTGGTTAGGTTTGGTAGGAGTGAGGAGATCTACGAGCAGCTCATCGATGGCGGCAAACAGGCTGGCATTGACGGCACCTGCTTTATTCAGAGCACGATCAATGGTGATCCAATGTTCGAGATCTAATTGCCACATCGAGGTTGCTAGCTTGCGCAGCTGCGGAAGGTCTGACATGCGGTAAAACGCGCTGGCGATGTCACCGGCCTTGTGGTTGCCAACACCGCTGGCTGCAGTGATATACCGCAACATGAGGTCGTAATCATCGCTGGCAAGATCAGTGATTCGTTTCCACGCAAAATAAGCGTGACGACGCAGCTCCAGCATCGTCATGGCGTCTTTATCGTGTGGATTGCAGTGGGTGAAATATACCTCTGGGAACTCAGAAGAATGCTGGACGCCTTGCTGGCTCTTGCGGCGATGGTTGTTCTTTGCCACGACGTCCCTCCCCGAACGTGATTGCTAACTAGAATGATTTTAGTCTAGCGATGAAAAGAATAAAAAGCAATGGTGTTCGAATGAAAGTATGCCCCATAAATTTGGGACACGGTGCTATGGAACCCTGGCGAACTTGGGTGTTGTGTGTGAATATGCGTGTAAAACTGCTTATAATGGCAAGGTTTTGGGGTTGTTTCTCGAGAATGCACGAGATCATGGCTGTTTTGTTGAACTAGAAGGCATGTTCGTATTTGTCGCATCGATCTGCTAGTCTGCTGGATATGAAAAATTATTTATGTTCGAATCGTTGCGGGCGAGTTCTTGGCAGCCAGTGACCTAGTTTTGGCGGTTAACGGCGTGGTCCAGTTTTGGCAGGCGTTTGGCTAAAAATCCGTCGGCGTGAGGAGGGATAAAACACATATGGGGAGCACCACAAATGCCCTGATTTTGAAAACCAAACCGACTGAGTGCGAGACAATGGAAGTGCGGGCATAACTGTAAACAACTAAACAGAGTTACAAGCAGTCAAAGCAGCCATAGGCAACTACAAGCAGCTACAAGAAAATGAAAGGGAGCATGGGCGTGGTTATTGTTCACATTGCTATCGTGCTCGGCGCCATCTTCCTCGGCGCACGAATTGGTTCCATCGGCATCGGTATGGCCGGCGGTTTAGGCGTCGTTCTGCTGGGCCTTTCTGGAATTCCCGTAACCCGGGAAGATATTCCTTTCGACGTCATCGCCATCATCATGACGGTCATCGCGGCGATCGCAGCGATGCAACGTGCTGGCGGCATGGACTACCTCGTGCACATTGCCGAGCGTTTCCTGCGTAAACACCCCAAGCGCATTACCTTCTACGCGCCAGTAGTTACCTGGCTGATGACAGTGCTCGCAGGCACTGGTCACACGGCCTTTTCGACGCTTCCGGTCATCGTAGAGGTAGCAAAAGAAGGCAAAGTGCGCCCATCACGCCCCTTGTCGGTAGCCGTTGTTGCTTCGCAAATGGCCATCTGTGCCTCACCGATTTCCGCCGCCGTCGTGTTGTTGGCTGGCCTGCTGGAACCTATGGGCGTTGGCTACCTGCAGGTGCTCGCGGTTGTCATCCCGGCGACCTTCATTTCAATCTTCCCGGCCGCCTGGTTAGCCAATAAATTCGGCAAAGAACTTGCCGATGACCCCGTCTACCTGGAGCGCAAAGCACAAGGCTTGGTGGCAGAACCACTCGGGGCAAAAAACTACCAGCCGCAAGCTGGTGCCAAAGCCTCCGTTTTGATTTTCCTCGCCGCCATCGTCATCGTCATGGCTTGGGCAACTATCACCTCCGATCAGGTTGGCCTCATCGCCGAGCCAACCTTGCCGCGAAATGAAGCCATTATGACGGTCATGCTGACTGCGGCGACGATCATCGTCATGCTCACCAAAGTCCCCGCTGGCGACGTTCTCAACACCCCGGTTTTCAAATCAGGCATGTCTGCCTGCGTGTGCGTATTGGGTGTGGCTTGGCTCGGAACCACGCTGATCAACCACTACCTCGATGACATTCAAAACCTCGCCGGTGGTGTCCTGGAATCTTCGCCATGGTTGCTTGCGGTGGTCCTCTTCTTCGGCGCGGCACTGCTGTACTCGCAAGCAGCGACGACCAAAGCGCTCATGCCAGCGGCACTTGCCCTCGGTGTCAACCCGGTCACAGCCGTCGCAGCCTTCCCGGCAGTATCCGCACTCTTTATCTTGCCGACGTACCCAACGCTGCTGGCGGCCGTCGAAATGGACGACACCGGCACCACGCGCATCGGCAAAGCAGTGTTCAACCACCCATTCCTGATCCCGGGCGTGGTCAGCATCGCCAGCTCTGTGCTGCTGGGCTACCTCTTTGGTTCTGTGATTCTCTAAAACTTAGTGATATCGGCTAGCTCATTTTGCGGGCGCCCCGGGGCCAGTTATTCCGGGCGCCGGGGGTTCAGCAGATCCGAGCCTTCCGGAGCATGCGCGGGATCGGCGCCGGATTCCAGCTGCTTATTCTGCTCGTCGACGAAAATCACCCGCGAGCGATAATCGCGCAGTTCTTCGTCGCTGTACTGCGCATACGCGATGATGATCACCAGGTCACCCGGGTTGATTAGTCGCGCGGCCGCACCATTGATTCCGATGATGCCCGACCCGCGCTCACCGGTGATCGCATAAGTGGTCAGACGATTGCCGTTGTTGATGTCGACGATGTCGATCTGCTCGCCTTCGAGAATGTCCGCGGCCTCCATCAGCGCGGCGTCGATGGTGCACGAGCCGACATAATGCAGATCAGCCTGCGTGACTGTGGCTCGGTGAATCTTGGATTTCAACATGGTACGCAACACGGCACATACCTTAGTCGGTGCGGTGGTGTGGTGATAAACGGTCGGATAAAGGCGTGATAAACGGCGTGCTAATGGGGTGATGAATGGTCGGGTAGAAAAGCGATAAATAGACTAGTAGGAATAAAACCCGCAGCTCGCGCTATGCTTCCCGACGCGCACCCGCCCCTGGCAGCGCCACCGCAAACTCGGGTTCGGCGAAACCGGCCTCGGCAAAAGCCCGCGCGATGGCCTCCGCGGCCACCTCCACGTTCTCAGAAGGCAACAAAGCAATCGACGAACCACCAAAACCGCCGCCGGTCATGCGCGCCCCCAGCGCACCATGTTGCATCGCGACGTCTACCGAAACATCCAACTGCGCCACGCTGACCTCATAGTCATCGCGCAGCGACGCGTGGCTGGCCTGCATAGATTCGCCAAAGCCTGCCAGATCACCAGCCCGTAGTTGCTCGATTGCAGTGGCAGTACGGGCAATCTCGCTGACGATATGCCGTACCCGCTTGCCGACGGTTGCCTGCCACGCAGCAGCATCCACCCCTTCCGGCTTATTCGCGCTTGCCCAGCGCGCAGATGCGGCCTCGGCATCGTCGGCATACCGCAGGCTATCGACTCCCAGATCAGCGGTGACGCCATCGACGACGGCACGACGTGAGGCGTACTGGCCGTCGGCAAGCGAATGCGGTGCGTTCGTATTAGTGATCAGCACGGCCAAGCCACGGTCGGCGATCTGGAACGGCACCTGGTGGGTGGAATCGGTGGCGAAATCAATCGCAAGCGCGTGGCCCGGCTCGGCGAATAACGCAATGCGCTGGTCCAAACCACCAGTGGAAGCACCGACGACCTCGTTTTCCGCGCGGATGGCAGCGTGCATCAAAGCGGTGCGGTCAATGCTGGTTTTGCTCAGATCCGCCGCCGCCAGGGCCACCGAACACTCCAGCGCTGCGGAACTCGACAACCCGGCGCCTACCGGAACGTCCGAGACAATCGCGATGTCCAGGCCCGGAACCTCGAGGCCCGCGGCCCAGACCGTGCCGACGACATAACCCGCCCAATTATCCGGATAACCGGGGCAAACCTGGTCCATGGCGATTTCCGCATGCATGGTTTCTGCCTGCGTGTTTTCCGCACCAAACTGCGAGACCACACGGTAGACGCCGTCGTGGTTCAGCGCCGCAGCCACATAAGTACGCTGCGACAACGCAAACGGCAGGCAGATACCACCGGCATAGTCGACGTGCTCACCGATCAGGTTCACCCGCCCCGGCGCAGACCACACGCCGGCGGGGTCAGCGGGCTTTGCAGCTCCGAAGTGCTCGCGGAACAGCGCGGTGACATCGGCGATTGCTTGTTCAGTGCTGCGGGTGGAAAACCAATTAACCATCGTGATCAGCTACCTCTTTTTCGGCGATTTCCTCGTTTTCTGCAACTTCTTTGATGTCGGCGACTTCCCGGAATCGTGCGGCGATGCGCTCCGGGGTGGTATCGGAAATCCAGGCCCCCTGGCCGGACTCACTACCAGCCAAGAACTTCATGCGGCCCGGCGAGCGCATCAACGAAAACAGCTGCAGGTGCAAGCGGCCATCTTCCGGCGCATTGACCGGGGCCTGGTTCCACGACGCAATATACGGGGTGCGTTCGACGCCGTCGAAAAAGCGATCCATGCGCCCGAGAATATCCAGGTACAACCGCGTCAACTCGTCTTTTTCGGCATCGTGCAGTTCCGCGAAATTCGGCACCGCGCGGTGCGGGACCAGCATGATCTCCACCGGCCACTTTGCCGCGGCGGGCACGAACGCCGTGAAATACTCGCCGTGGACGACGACGCGCTGGCCGTCGGCATGCTCGCATTCCAGGATGTGATCGAACAGGTCTGGGCCGGTTTCAGCGCCACCAGTGCCAGTGCCAGCGCCAGACCCGCCTTGCGCTTCCCGAAATTCCTGCGCGCGGGTAGCGATCTGCGCGGCGCGCTCCGGAACGAACGGATAAGCATAAATCTGGCCATGCGGGTGCTGCAGGGTGACGCCGATTTCCTCGCCCCGGTTTTCAAACGGGTAGACGTACTCGATGCCGGGCAGCTCAGAGAGTTCTTTGGTGCGGTGCGCCCAGGCCTCGACGATGGTGCGGGCCCGGGTATACGGCAGGTCCCGGAAAGACACCTGTGAATCCGGGGTAAAACAGACTACTTCGCAGCGGCCGTGCCCGGGTTTGCTGGGCACGAAAGCGGGCGTGGCCGTGCCTGTTGCAGGGTCAGAGCCAGCACCCAAGTCAGCCTGCGATTCCGACTGCGCCAGCGACGGGAAGCGGTTCTGGAACACTACGACGTCGTAGTCGTCGGCAGGAATCTCGGTGGGCAACTGGCCTGGACGCGTCGGTGCCAGCGGGTTCTCATTCGCCGGCGGCAAAAAAGTGCGGTTCATCCGGTGCGCGGCATAGGTATACCAGGCGCCGGTCAGTGGATCCTGGCGCAGCTCCGAAGCGCTGCTGGCGGCGGGTAACTCGCGTTCGTCGACAAGCGTGCGGGTGCGTTCGCCGGAGACGAACTCTGGCGTGTCATCGAAGTAGAGCAGCTCGCGGCCGTCGGCAAGCTGGGTGCGGGTAATGCGCATCGGATGCTGCATGGAAAACTCCAGACTTAACGGGTGGTGGAATCGTCGGGATTGGCTTCGGCTGCAGCGCTAGCCTCAGCTGCAGCGCTAGCTTCAGCCTCGTCGATTTTGATCGGATTGGCCTTCGTCCACCAGAAGAACACACCGGCGGCGATCAGCATCGCCACGCCGGTCCACAGGTTATATGAGGAATCCTTCGCTGCACCCGTCGCGGCATCCACGCCCGGGTCCAGGAAGAAGAAGCTCAGCAGCAAGATCAGGCCGTACAGGCCCAGCAGTGCGCCGATGACGTTACGGATATCGAATGCGCCGGCGGTGTGGGAGCGCTGCGATCCTTGTGTACTCATGATTATGCGTGCTCCTTGCTAGATGAAGATGATGTTGAGGATAACGACCAACACCAGGCACAACACACCCAACGGGATAGTGCGGCGGTACCACGGTAGGCCATCTTCGGTGGAATCTGTGAGGTTTTCCTTCGGGGTGACGGACTTGACGAAGCCCACCAGCTCCTCGTCCGGCTTTGGCTTGGTGACCAGGGACACGACGATGGAAACTAGGATGTCCACGACGAAGGCCAGCGATGCTGCGACAAACGCGGTGCCTTGGCCCGGCAGGTTGAACAGGCCAGCTTCGACAGCAGAGAAGGTAGCAATCGCCCAATAAACAATCGCAGAACCAGTACCGGCAACCAGACCAGCCCAACCAGCGGTCGGGGTCATGCGCTTCCAGAACATACCCAGGATGAAGGTGGCGAACAGCGGCGCGTTGAAGAAGCCGAACAAGGTTTGCAGGTAGTCCATGACGTTGCCGAAGTTCGACGCCAGCAGTGCAGTGAACACGGCAATGACGGTGGCGCCGATTGTCGCCAAGCGGCCGACGCGGGTGTAGTAGTCGTCCTCGCGGTCTTTGACCACGTAGGTTTGCCACAGGTCATAGGAGAACACGGTGTTGAATGCGGAAATATTCGCGGCCATACCAGCCATGAATGCAGCCAGCAGACCAGCCAAAGCGATACCCAGCAGGCCGTTCGGCAACAGATCGCGCATCAGGTACAGCATGGCGTCGTTGGGTTCTGCAGAACCATCCATCAGTGGGGTGACGGTGGCTCCGGCGATCATGCCCGGGATGACGACGATGAACGGCACGAACATCTTCGGGAACGCACCAATGATCGGGGTTTTGCGTGCCGACGACAACGAATCCGCAGCCATGGAACGCTGCACCTCAACGAAGTTGGTGGTCCAGTAACCGAAGGAAAGCACGAAGCCGAGGCCGAAGACGAGGCCAATCGCGGAAACGATGGGGTGGTCAAAACCAGAAATTTCCGTACCGGGCCAAGCGCTGAAGTGGCTCGGATCAGCTACTTTTTCCTTCAGCCCAGACCAGCCGCCGACGCTGTGCAAACCGATCAGGGTCAGTGGCAGCAGGGCAGCGATGATGACGAAGAACTGCAGCACCTCGTTGTAGATGGCAGCCGACAGGCCGCCCAAGGTGATGTAGGAGAGCACGATGACGGCGGCGATCACCAGCGTGACCCACAGTGGCCAACCCAGCAGTGAGTTGACGACTTTGGCCAGCAGCAACAGGTTAATACCGGCGATCAGCAGCTGCGCCAAGGCAAACGACAAGGCGTTGACCAGGTGCGCACCATTACCGAAACGACGGCGCATAAACTCGGGGACCGAACGAACCTTGGAGCCGTAGTAGAACGGCATCATCACGATACCCAGGAATACCATCGCTGGGATTGCGCCGATCCAGAAGTAGTGCATCGTTTCGAAGCCGTACTGCACACCGTTGGCGGACATGCCGACGATCTCGACGGCACCCAGGTTGGCGGAAATAAAGGCCAGGCCCGTCACCCAGGCTGGTAGCGAGCGTCCAGACAAGAAGAAGTCGATGGAACTCGACACCTTTGACTTCGCTGCCCAGCCGATGCCCAGCACGAACAAGAAATAAATCGCCACCAGGGTGTAGTCCACCCAGGATGCATTCAAAAGCAGGGCGTCTTCCTGCATAACGGGAACCTCCCGGAAAATAGGCCTTCCCCAAAGCCGAGGAAGACCTGCATCGCTGGCCCGCTCGGTCCCTGTGTGAAGGAAAATGGATGTGCACCTAGCAGCGAAAACTACCCAAGTTAGGTAACCATCACATGAAAGGTGTTTTTCGGCGCATTCATCATAACCTTAAAGGGTTGGTTTAGGGTGAGGTGGGGTCGAAGTGGCGGAAATTCCGAAACGGAAGCTCATGCTGCTTGCCGACGCCAACTGCAGCAAACTTTCGTCACTGCGCAGCGCATTTGGCGGGCACGTCATCGGTTCCACGGCGACAGCCCGGCCGATACTCGGGGCAGATTCCGGGGAAGTATAAACCTGACACCAACTGAAATGCTCATCCGCCCACAGTATGGCGCCGTGGCCGTCGGCATTGCGCAGCTCGATCTGGTGGGCTGCGTGATCGCTGCTGGTTTGGGGTGCCTCCATCCGGAAACAATGGTCCAGCTCTATTCCCTCCATATGTTGGTGCTTGCCGACGATCTCCGCGGCCGGAATTTCCGGCCCCGCCGGAAGCAAGCGGTCTGGGTCGAGCGGCAGATTCGTGGCTGCTGGCATGGATAAGGTGCACTCATCCAGCGGTGCACCCAGCGCGCTGAGGTACGGGTGCCAGCCCACGCCGAAAGGGCTGGATTCGGTGCCAGGGTGGGTAGTTTCGGTGCCGGTATTGGTGACAGTGAGTTCTGCGGACAGGCCATCGTCGGCAAGCGCCCAGGTGATGGAATAGTGCAGCGGCCAAGCCCATTCGGTGCGCGCCGGGCCCTGCCACTGCAAAGTCACGGCACCGGGGGAGCGGTCGGTGATTTCCCACGCAGCTTCGGCGGCAAAGCCATGCAAGGCATTGTTGCGGTCGGGCTCGTTGCAGGCTAGGCGGTGGATGGTGCCGTGGTGGGAAAAGATTCCGTCGCCGGTACGGTTGGGCCACGGTGCGAGGAGTGCTCCGGCGGTGAACGGACGCGCGTGCTGATAGCCCGCTACCAGGGGTTTTTCGTCGTAAAGCAAGGTGGCCAGGCCAGCACCATGCGGGTCGATCGTGGCGGTGTAGTTGCCAGCGGAGATCTGCATTGCAGCGTGAGAGGTCATGCCCAGCAGTTTAAATCGTGTGGTGGAAAACCCCGCGGTGGTGTGGCTCAAGCGAGCCGTAATTGCGCACTATTCGGAAAATTGGCGAAAATTGTTAATTTAGAGGGGGTGCTAATCTAACAATTTTGCGTCGCATGCCTATTTTGCTGGGAAGTTTCAACCGGTTGACTTGAAAAGATCATTAACCCGAAACGTTAAAAATTGCTTGGGAACTTTTTCCATTCGGGGTGCGACTACTTTGTGTAGTTCGCGGCTGCAGACGAGAACTTCACCAAAACAAGTTTTAGTCCCCGAACCCGAAGGCTTTTGTCCATGACTCTACGCCAAGATCGCCCAGCGCAAGCATCTGCAACGATGCCTGCTGGCGCCGTCGATGAGACCTCTGCGCGCAATAAACGTGGCGCACGCAAACCCAATGCACTGGTTGCGCTGCTCCGACGCCTGCATTTCTATGCTGGCATGTTCATCGGACCGTTCCTGCTCATCGCCGCCATCAGCGGTGCACTGTATGCAGTCGCACCCACCGCAGAAAAGCTGGTGTATCAAGACGTACTGACCGTCACCCCGCCACCTTGGGCGGAAGGCGTTACCAACACCATCTCGCTGGAAAAGCAGGTGAATAATGCCCACGAAGCCTTCCCGGATCTGGATATTGCTCAGGTGTGGCCATCCTCGGAACCTGGTGAGACCACCCGCGTGCTGCTGATCGATGAAACCATCGACGAGGCAGAACTGCGCAGCGTGTTCGTCAACCCGTACACCGGAGCCGTCGTTGGTGACGAGCCATCTTATTCCGGTCTGGGCGAGCTGCCGCTGCGCCGGTGGATCTCGCACCTGCACGAAAGCATGCACTTGGGCCCAGTAGGTGAGTTGTACTCGGAGCTGGCGGCCAGCTGGTTGTGGTTCTTTGCCTTGGGTGGCCTGGTGTTGTGGGCTTCCCGCAATAAAAAGGTGCAGCAGCTATTCGGGTTCGCTAAGGCTCGGGCTGGCAAAGAAGCGAAAAATGGTGACGCCCAAGAGGGCAAGGACGTTAAGGACGCCAAGGAGGGCAAAAAGAAAGGCAGCGGACGTCGTCGCTTGGTGAACTTGCACGGTGTGACGGGTACCTGGATGCTCATCGGCATGCTGGCGCTGTCGGTCACCGGAATTACGTGGTCCACTTACGCTGGCGGAAACGTGAACCGCACCGTGGAAGCGTTGCAGTGGCGGGCGGATCCGATCACCACGGAACTCAGTGGGGAATCGGCAGCAGAGGCAGACCCGCACGCGGAACACGCTGGCCACGGCGGTGGCGGCGGCGCGGAAGCAGAATCTGAGGCTCGTGCTTGGACCCCGGAGGAAATCGCCGAACAGGCCGATCAGGTTCTGGCGACGGCTCGTGAAGAGGGTCTGACTGGTTCATTACGCATGTACCCAGGCGAAAGCGTGGAGCACGGCTGGCAGGCCAGTGAGCGCTGGACTGAATGGCGTACCACCTCGGATGCTATTTCCGTCGATGGTGAGACCGGCGAAGTCATTGACCGCCTGCCATTTTCCGAGCTGCCACTGTTTTCCAAGCTGACCTCGTGGGGCATCTATCTGCACATGGGGATCATGTTCGGCTTGCCGCTGCAGATCCTGCTGCTGGTCACCGCCCTGGCTATCGCCGGGTTGGTGGTGCTGGGCTACCTGATCTGGTGGAAACGCCGCCCAACCCCGGGCGCAACCGCAGGCATCCCAGGGCCACGCACCAAGCTGAGCAGCACACAGTGGATCATCGTTGCAGTATTCCTGGTGGCCGTGGGCGGTTTCTTGCCGCTATTCGGAATTAGCTTGGCAGCGATGCTGCTTGCCGACGTCTTGCTCAGCAAGCGCGCCGGGCACACAGGGCACACCGGGCACGAAACCAGGCGTGCAGCTGTCGACGGCGCACGTGCTTAATTAGGATCGGTTTTTATTACTCCCAGGAGCTAGGCGCCTCGACGTGGTCGCGGCGTTTCTCTCCTTCGGCGTACAACGGCATGTCCTGACCGGCACGGTAGAACGGCGCGTTGTTTGCTGGCAGTGGGTTCTTGCCCTTGATCAAATCTGCTGCCTTCTCCGCGACCATCATCGTCGGCGCATAAATATTGCCGTTGGTGATTGATGGGAAGACCGAAGCGTCGACGACGTACAAGCCTTCGGTTCCCCACACCTGCATGGTGTCTGGGTCCACCACTGCCATTGGGTCGTCCTCCGCACCCATCTTTGCAGTACAGGAAGGGTGCAAAGCGGTTTCGCCGTCGTTGCGGACCCACTCCAGGATCTCCTCGTCGGTTTGCACAGCCGGGCCAGGGGAGAATTCGCGGGTGCCGTGCTCGGCCATCGCGTCGGTGGCCATCAGCTCACGTGCCTTGTGCACGGCTTCGACCCATTCGCGGCGGTCCTGCTCGGTGCGCAGGTAGTTGAACAGCATCTTTGGCTTGACGTGTGGGTCTGCCGACTGGATGCGCACCCAGCCCTTGGTGTCGGAGAACATTGGGCCGACGTGCCACTGGAAACCATGCTTGACTTTGGCTGGGGTGCCGTCGTAACGCACCGCCATAGGCAGGAAGTGGAACATCAGGTTCGGGTACTCTTCGTCGTCGTTGGAACGCACGAAGCCACCGGCCTCAAAGTGGGAGGTTGCCACAGGGCCCTTGTGGGTCAGCAACCACTGCAGGCCCATGAACGGCCAACGCCACTTGCGCAGGTAAGGCTGCGAGGAATGCGGCGTATCTACCTCATACTGGATGTAGACCTCCAGGTGATCCTGCAGGTTTTCGCCCACGCCTGGCAGTTCCTTGACGACGTCAATGCCGTGCTCTTCCAGCAATTCGCGCGGGCCCACGCCGGAAAGTTGCAGCAGCTGTGGCGTGTTGATAGCGCCGGAAGCCAGAATGACCTTGTCCGCGTAGATGCGTCGGGTAGCACCCTGCCATTCGTATTCCACGCCCTTGGCGGTGGTGCCGTCGAAAATTACGCGACGGGTGAAAGCCTGGGTGCGTACTTCCAGATTTTCCCGCTGCAAGATTGGGTGCAGGTAGGCGCGTGCCGACGAATGGCGGCGGCCTTTTTTAATATTGCGGTCGAAAGGCGCGAAGCCTTCCTGCCGGTAGCCGTTGACGTCGTTGGTCAGTTCGTAGCCGGATTCCTGCACGGATTTGAATAGTGCCTGGAACAGCGGGCTGGTCGCTGGGCCGCGGGAAAGATACAGCGGGCCGTTGTGGCCGCGGCGCGGATCGTTGGCGTCGGCGCCTTTCGCGGTTTCCATTTTGTTGAAATAAGGCAGGCAGTGTGCGTAGTCCCAGTGCTCTAGACCTGGGTTTTCTGCCCACTTTTCATAATCCAGCGGGTTGCCTCGCTGGAAAATCATGCCGTTGATGGAACCGGAACCACCCAATACTTTGCCGCGGGCGTGAGGCACGCGGCGGCCATTCATCTCTGGTTCTGGCTCGGTTTCGTAGAGCCAGTCGTAGTCTTTATCGCCGATGGGGAAGGAGAAGCCCGAAGGCATGTGGATGAAAAGGTCCCAGATGCTGTCTGGGCGTCCGGCTTCCAGGACGACGACGCGGGTATCAGGGTCTTCGGTCAAGCGGTTAGCAACCACCGATCCTGCAGATCCACCGCCGACGACGACGACATCGCTGACCTCGTCGGTAACTGGCGCCGAGTTTTTCGACGCTTTTTTGGCCGAGGTCGCGGCATTCATGGAATTAAACAGTCGCGAAAAAATGCTCACGCTGTGTCCTTTCTACTGCTAGGGCCCACGGCGGTAGCCGTGTGCGGAACAACCCACCAGCCTAGCTGTGAAAAATAGCCCTAGCCAATAACTGTGTGATGGTATACAGTCAAAAAGCTTGAAAACTGAGAATTGGTTCAAAGTAGAATCAAAAAATCCGCACAACGCATCCGCAAAATGCAGCAGCATATGCGTAACAGTAAAAATAAGGAGATGGTGGTGGCTGAACAAGCTGAGCCGCAATCGACAAATACTAGGGCTTCGCGGTTTATCCCGCGGGCTCTGGTGGGAACCTTCCGTGCAGAAACCGGTTATGATCACGGCGACGACGTCCCAGTGGCGAAGCCGAACTGGGTGGTGTTTGGTTTTTCCAGTGCGATCATCCTGGCAATCGCGCTTTACACGTTCATTGCTACGGAATCTGCGGAAAATAACCTGAACGCGATCACCAGCTGGATCGCCGGTAATTTTGGCTGGTTTTATATTTTGACTGCCACCGCGGTGGTCATCTTCGTGTTGGTCGTAGCATTTTCCCGCACCGGCAGTATCCGGCTGGGGCCGGACCACTCCCGTCCGAAGTACAGCCTGTACACCTGGGCATCGATGTTGTTCGCTGCCGGTATCGGCGTCGACCTGATGTTCTTCGGTGTCGCTGAACCACTCACGCAATACTTTGAGCCACCAACCACGGACCCAGAAACTTACGCCGCGGCGAAAGAAGCCGTGGCCTGGGCTATGTTCCACTATGGAATCGTCGGTTGGGCCATGTATGCGTTGATGGGTATGGCTTTTGGCTACTTCGCCTACCGCTTGAACATGCCGTTGGCGATCCGCTCGGCGCTGTATCCCATCATCGGCAAGCGTATTCACGGTGCTGCTGGTCATTCCGTGGAAGTCGCCGCGATGCTGGGTACCGTTTTCGGTATCGCGGCGTCGCTGGGCATCGGTGTGGTCCAGCTCAGCTATGGTTTGCACATTATCTTCGGCTTTGAGGTGACCATGGGCTTGCAGGCTACCTTGGTTGCCGTCGGCGTGATCGTGGCGACGATTTCCGCTATATCCGGCGTCGACAAGGGTATTCGCCGTCTTTCGGAGCTCAACGTGGCCGTCGCCATTTTCTTGGGCTTGTACGTGCTTATCGCCGGTAAGACCGCCTGGTTGCTGAACTCGCTGATCGATAACGTCGGCACGATGCTGGCGAGTTTCCCGGCTTGGGTGATGGACACCTACGCCTACGCGGATGATCAGGAAGCCGTCAGCGCGTGGATGGAAGCCTGGACACTGTTCTTCTGGGCCTGGTGGATTGCTTGGGCGACCTTCGTCGGCCTGTTCCTGGCACGCATTTCCCGCGGCCGCACTCTGCGCCAATTCGTCATCGGTACCTTGATGTTCCCATTCCTATTCATCGTGCTGTGGATGTCGTTTTTTGGTAACTCGGCACTGGATTTGGTCATGGGCGGCAATAATGAAGAATTTGCCGAAACCGCGATGGCACAGCCGGAGTCCGGTTTCTATGAGCTGCTGGGCACCTACCCGGGTGCGTCCGCACTGATTTTGCTGGCCACCCTGTGTGGTTTGCTGTTGTACATCACCTCGGCGGACTCCGGTGCGCTGGTGATGGCGAACTTCACCTCGCACATCATTGACCATCGTCAGGATGGCGCGCCGTGGTTGCGCGTGTTCTGGTCGCTGACCGTCGGCGTATTGACGCTGGGCATGTTGGGTATCGGTGGCGTGGCCGCGGTGCAGGCTGCCACGGTGATCATGGGCTTGCCGTTTGCTTTCGTGATGTGGATGGTGATGTTCTCGCTGTGGAAGTCCCTGCGGCAAGAAAATATCCAACGCGATTCCCGTGCAGTGGCGCTGCACTCCGCGATCGCCGGTCGTGTTGCCGGTGCCCGGTGGAAATCCCGGATTGGTCGTGCCAACCGCTGGCCAAACGGCGAGGAAATTACCGCGTACTTCGAGAACACCGCCACCCCTGCGCTGGAGAAACTCTGCACTGAGTTGCGTAATGAAGGCCTGGATGCCCGTTTGCTCACCAGCTTGGTACCGGAGTGTCAGTTGCCGCAGCTGGACCTGGAAATTCAGCTGGGCGACGAGCGCGAGTTCCGTTATCAGTTGTACCCAATCCAGACTGAAAGCCCGGATTTCGTAGACGGAAATAGTGATTATTATCGCTTGGAAGTCTTCGATAACAACGGATCCATGGGCTTTGACGTCTATGGCTACGACGAAGATCAGCTGATCAATAACGTGCTTGACCTCTACGATCGCCACTTGGAGTACCTGCACATGCAGGCGCCGCTGCGTGGTTCTTCGGACCTGTCGGATAATTCGGATCCGGTTCGCAGCTGGAAGGAAGACTTCTCCGAATAAAGCCGGTGTTATTGACCCTGGCTAGTAACCGCGGTGCGATTAGCGCGTCAGCAGTACAGCTATAGTGAAGCCCCCAGATCACCTTGTAGGCAACAGTCCGCTGTGATTCCGGGGGTTTCTTGCTGTTCGGATGAAGCTATTGTGTGGCTTTTATTGTCCAAAAAGAAGTAACAGCAGCAGCTGTCAGGAAAGTTGGAATCAAAAGCCACAGTCCGCCGGTGGAGTCAACAAAAATCATCAACAGTATAGGGATGATCAATGCTGCCCATGCGGCAATGATGCACGACTGTGCCAGTTTTGAATAGCTCATGAGAACTCCTTAGCAAAAAGCAGCAGCTCCGGTGTTAGCAGTGTGTAGATTATCGCATTCATTAAATAACTTGCGACCCATATTCAGATCATTACAAGACTTCTCCGAATAAAGTATTGTATTGCGCATGAGTACAAAAAAGATTGCGCTGTCCTTAACTGCTGCCGCAACGATGGCAGCAAGCATCATTACCGCTCCAGTCGCTCACGCCGTACAGGGCGGAACTCCAGTTTCCGATGACGATGCGAACGCGAAAAACGTCGTTATCGTCTCCGGATGCACCGGCACCGCCATCAGCCCACACTGGGTGTTGGCTGCACGGCATTGCTTCGGTGACGGCACCACCGCAAAGCTGGTGCGCACCGGAATTGAAAAGACCGGCACTAAAGGCTCCGAAGAGGTCTATCACGCACCAAGTGGCGATATTTCCTTGGTGCGCATGTCTACGCACTCCTCATTTGATTTTGACAGCTACCCAGAGCTGGCCACTGAAGAACCGAAGCCAGGCCAGGTAGGAACCTTCTACGGCTGGGATAACACCTCACACAAGCGCTTGCCGCATTCACAGGCTGAGGTGCAAGGTATATACCAGGACGGTAGCTACGACAACGGCAAGATGTATACCGTGCACCACAAAGATGGTGCGTACTCGCAGCCAGGTGATTCCGGCGGGCCGTTCTTCATCAACGGCAAGCTGTCCGGTGTGGCTTCCGCAATTTCCGGTGATGGCGTGCCACTGAATTTGGCCGATATCTCTGCGCAGCTGGACTGGATCAAACAGACCATGGCGAAAAACGGTGACGAGCCAAACCTGGGCAATGGCGCGGTTAATGGCATGGACAAAATTTTGCAGGAGAAGGGGCTGCAGAAGCCGGGAGCGGAAAAAGATAAAGAAAACGGGCAGCAAACTCAGGAGCAGGCAGCAAATCCAGAGCAGCCCCAGCCACAGCAACCACAACCGCAGCCAGAGAGCCAGGAACCAAAGCCTGCGCAAACAAAACCTGGAAAGCAGCAGCCAGCGAAACCTGCACGGCCTAACCAGGGCAGCCCGCTGCTGTCGTCGTCCAGCCTGTAAATTTCTGTCCGGGAATTTCCTTTTTGGGCCACGCTGAAATGAACCGCAGAAGAATTGTCTGATGCGGTTTTACACAGGGGGTATGCGGGGCTTAACGGATTGTTAAATAACTCTCATATGGTTTTTAGTCGAAATGGAGACTTTTCCAAATGAAGTAACATGTCCCGCATGAACATAAATAAGATTGCGCTGTCCTTAGCTGCTGCCGCAACGATGGCAGCAAGCATCATTGCCGCCCCGTCCGCTCATGCCGTGCAGGGCGGCACTCCGGTCTCGGATGACGATGCACTGGCGAAAAACGTCGTCATCGTTGGCGGATGTACCGGAACTGCCATCAGCCCGCACTGGGTTTTGGCAGCAAAACACTGCTTCGGCAACGGCACCACGGCACACATGTTGCACACCGGTGTCGAAAAGACTGGAGTGGATGGCACCGAAGAGGCCTACCACGCACCAACCGGCGATATTGCCCTGGTGCGTATGTCCACGCATTCCGCATTCACATTCGACAGCTACCCAGAGTTGGCTACTGAAGCGCCAAAGCCAGGACAAGTGGGTACCTTCTACGGCTGGGATAGCACCGCGCACAAGCGGCTGCCGCACTCCCAGGCAGAAGTGAAAAACTTATATCAAAACGGCAGCTATAACAACGGCAAAATGTACACGGTTCACCACAAAGACGGAGCGTATGCACAGCCTGGTGATTCCGGCGGGCCATTGTTCATTGACGGCAAGCTATCCGGCGTAGCCTCCGCGATTTCTGGCAACGGAACGCCGATGAACTTGGCCGATATCTCAGCTGAGATCAACTGGATCAAGCAGACTATGGCGCGCAATGGAGATGAGCCAAATCTGGGCAATGGAGCGGTCAACGGCATGGATAAACTGTTGCGGTTGAAAGGTTTCTTGCCACGGGCGTGAGCAAACTTGCACAGCGCGGGGACATCTTTCGCAGTAAAATTGGGGTATTCAGACACGAAAACCCAAGCGAAAGGTGTCATTTTGACCAACGCGAATAACCGCAGCACGCTGTTTGACCCCACCACCACGGACTTGCTTGCCGACGTCTACCGCGCCGGAAACGACGCCCCAGCCAGCTTGTTCATTGGTGGGCAGTGGCGCCAGGCGCAAGAAGGCGGCACTCGCACCATTAACTGCCCTGCTGATGGCACCACGGTGGGCATGGTCTCGGAAGCCACGGATGACGACACCATCGCGGCTATCAAGGTAGCCCGTGAAACTTTTGACTCCGGCGTGTGGTCGTCGGTGCCAGCCCGGGACCGTGGCCGTCTGGTCATCGGCATTGCAGATAAAATCCGGGAAAATAAAGAACTCTTCGCCGCCGCAGAATCCGCAGACACCGGTAAGCGCTTCGAAGATTCTCTGGTGGATATGGACGATATCGCCGCAGCCTTCGAACACTTCGGCACCTTGATCGGCCACCAGGCCGGCCGCGTGATCGACCCGGGCATGGATAATGTGCGCTCGCGCATTGATCACGAACCAGTCGGCGTCGTCGGCATGGTTACCCCATGGAACTACCCGCTGCTGCAGGTCGCCTACAAGGTCGCACCAGCCATCGCTGCTGGTAATACCTTCGTGCTCAAGCAAGCAGAACTGACCCCACACACCGCGATGCTGCTGATGGCCGTCACCAAGGAACTCGGCTTGCCCGACGGCGTGGCCAACCTGATCACCGGTGCAGGCGCAAACTGCGGTAACCCATTGTCTACCCACCCGGATGTGGACATGGTCTCGTTCACCGGTGGCCTGCAAACCGGCAAGCTCATCGCCCGCAACGCGGCAGAAACCGTCAAGCGCGTGGCCCTGGAACTAGGCGGCAAAAACCCGAACATCATCTTCGCGGATGCAGACTTCGACGTTGCCGTCGACAACGCGTTGAACGGCGCGTTCTTCCACTCCGGCCAGGTTTGCTCGGCGGGTTCGCGCATTCTGGTGGAGGAATCGCTGCACGATAAATTCGTCGAAGAATTTGCCAAGCGCGCCAACAACATCAAGTTGGGTGGCCCAACCGACGACAAGGCCGAAACCGGCCCGCTGATTTCCGCCGAGCACCGCGAAAAAGTCGCCGGTTATGTAGAAGAAGCCCGCGAGCACGGCGCGAAGATCCTCTCTGGCGGGCGCGTTGCCACCAGCGAGGACAGCAACGGCCAGCACGGCACCGGGCAGTCGGATCTGGGCGCAGGTTTTTATTACTTGCCGACGGTCATCGACGGCGTCGACCGCAATGCCGACATGGATTTCGTTTACGACGAAGCCTTCGGCCCAGTCGTCACCATCGAGACTTTCCGCGATGAAGACGAAGCCCTGGAGATCGCCAACGACACCATTTACGGCCTGACAGGCGCAGTATTTACCACCGATGCCGGTAAAGCCGAGCGCATCGTGCGCGGGCTGCGTCACTGCACCATCTGGATCAACGACTACCACCCATACCTGCCGCAGGCAGAGTGGGGCGGTTACAAGCAATCCGGTAACGGCCGCGAGCTAGGTGAGGTCGGCTTAGCGGAATACCAGGAGCACAAGCACGTGTACCATAACCTGACGCCTACCGTGCACGGTCAGTTTGGCCAGCAGTAACTAGTGAGTCGGTTGCTTATTCGGTAACTGGCTGACCGCCGTGTACAACTCGTCGTGGGGTTTGGCCGCTTTGTAGGCGGCCACCCAGACGTAGATAAACGACACGTACAGCACGATTCCGGTGACGATCTTGCTGCCGATGAGCAGCACGAGGTCGTCGCCAAGAATATTCCAGCCAAAGTGGCAGGCGAACGCCACGGCAAACCAACCCAGCGCGTGCGTGAGCCGCCACCCCAGGCTCCGGTCAGCGGCAAACAATGCCCAACCGATGCCCCAACCCGCCAGACCGGTGAACGCGATATGTAAAAACGGGCCGAGGAACACCCGCGCAGCCCAAATCTGCAGCACACCCATGATGTCTGAGGACGGGTGGATCGGCGACATGACGATGCCGTAAAGCAGATTTTCAAAAGATTCAAAACCTAAGCCAACCAGCATGCCGATGACAAAACCATGCCACGGGCGGTTGAGCTGCTTAAACGCCAATAAAATAAAAACTACGCCGGTGGCTTTCGCGATTTCTTCGGGGTACGCCCCGCCCCAGGACGCGGCTGTTGTCGTGGCGCCGGTATGTGCGGCGAGATCAATAATCGACGGCGCGCTCACCGACACCAGTGCGTAGCTGGTGCCCGCACCCCACAGCACCGCCAACAACGCGGGTGCCCAGCCCTGGTATGGCCACAGGCGGGTCTTGCGAACCACTGCGATGAGAATACCCAGATACAACACAGTGAACACTGTGCTGATTACCGCTGGCACGGGGAGGGCGAGAGCATGCGTTAGCACCGGCAGAACCATGAATGGCAAGCCCAGCAGGATGAACAAAAACAGCGAATAGCGGAATAATTTACTCATGATTATGCGACCCGCCTGACGGTGTGTGCTTGTGTGTTGCTGTGCGTTTGCGTGCTCGGATGCGGTGCTGCGTTATGCACGGGTTGTGGTTCTGGGGGCAGCAGCGGATTGTCCGCCGCATCACTGCCTGTTCCGGTATAGCTTTGCAGCAGTTCACGGACGATTTTTGGCAATTCCTCGCCGGAAATTTCCCGCCAGGAGCCGGTGACAATATCTAAGTTTTCGTTGATGCGCCCACGGAACACGATGACCTGGGAAGCGCCGAGTTGGCTCGTCGACATGGCGATACCGTGGCCGTTGGGCTCGATAAGCAAACGCTGTTCGCCTGCGCGCAGAATATCGCCTTCGGGCAGGTCGGTGCCCGCCACAAAACGAAACATGCGGCGTAGCGTCAGGTCCGGATCACCGGCGTGCGGGGTAGTCAGCGACTCAATGTGTAGACCAGGGCAGTTCCAGCCCTGCCCGGTCAGCGCCATGGCATCAACGGGGCATTCCCGGTCCGCTAGGTGTATCTCTGCACCGGCCACAGGGTCTTTCACCACCAGGGGAGTGGTGGCCTGCTGCGCCGACGGGGTGACCTTGTTGAGCACCACCGGAGCGAGCATGGCGGCGACGACCACCAGGACAAGCACCACCCACAGCAACGTGGTGCGTTGCGGCTGGCTACGGTACAAGCGCAGTTGGGTGGGGCGCAGATTGGGCAGAGAAACTGGAGCGGGCATGCTAGCCAGCCTAGTAAACTAGGCAAACATGAATGACCTATATAGCTATGTCAACGGCCCGTGGTTGGAAAACCATGTGATCCCGGACGATCGCGCCGTGGATGGCACCTTTCACAAATTGCGTGATCAGGCCGAAGAAGATGTTCGCGAGATCGTGAACGAGGACAACGGCCGCGCCGGTAACCTGTTTGCCTCTTTCATGGATACCGAAGGCGTCAATGCTGCTGGGTTGGAACCGCTTGCCGACGACTTCGCCAAGCTTTCTGTCGCTGATATTGGTGAGTTCGTAGAAAACCTGGGTGCACTGGAACGCGTTGGCGTCGGCAGCCCGCTGACGTTCTGGGTAGAAAAGGATTCTGGCAGTGAAGATTCGGTGGCCTACCTGGTGCAATCCGGTCTTGGTCTCCCGGATGAGGCCTACTATCGCAGCGAAACCCATGCGGAAACCTTGGCTGCCTACCGCGAACACGTCGCAAAGATGCTGGGCTTTGTGGATCCCGCGAAGCTGTTCGGGTTGGATGCCGACGTGGCCGCAGAGCGCATCGTGGCCCTGGAAACCGAAATCGCCTCTGGGCATTGGGATGTGGTTGCTAGCCGCGATGCCCTGAAAACCTACAACCCGACGGATTTCGACGAGCTGCCAGAGTTGATCCAGCGCTTGCTACGTGGTGGCAACTTGCCGGAGCACCGCCTGGTGAACATGATGCCGAGCTATGTGGAACATCTAGTTGGGCTGCTTACCGACGACCGGTTAGCGGACTGGCAGCTGTGGGCCACCTGGCACATTTTGCTCTCCCGCGCGGGCATTCTGCCAGAAGAAGTGACCGAGACGAATTTCAATTTCTACGGCCGCCAGCTCACTGGTTCCACCGAGCAGCGCGATCGCTGGAAGCGTGGCGTCGGCATCGTGGAATCTCTGGTGGGGCAAGAGATCGGCAAACTCTTCGTCGACAAGCACTTCCCGGCCTCGTCTAAGGAAGACATGCTGGAGCTGGTGGATTACCTGATTCGCGCCTACCGCCAGCGCATCTCTGAGCTGGAGTGGATGACGCAAGCTACTCGTGAACGTGCGTTGGAGAAACTGGAACAGTTTAAGGCGAAAATCGGGTACCCGGATACCTGGCGGGACTATTCCGGCCTGGAGTTCTCCCCGAAAGGTGCCGATCTGGTGGCAAACGTGCGCGCCGGGGCTGCGTTTAGCCATGACTATGAGCTGGGTAAGGTTGGCAAACCAGCGCGTCGCGACGAGTGGGTGGCCAATCCGCAGACGGTCAACGCGTTTTATAACCCAGTGGTCAACGACATCACCTTCCCGGCCGCGATTTTACGCGCACCGTTCTATAACCCAGAAGCAGATGCCGCGGAGAACTTCGGTGCGATTGGTTCCGTCATCGGGCACGAGATTGGTCACGGTTTTGACGACCAGGGCTCGAACTACGACGGCCAGGGCAACCTGAACCAGTGGTGGTCGGATGAAGACCGCGCGGCTTTCGACGAGCTGACCGAGAAACTGGTGCAGCAATTCGATGGTTTGGTGCCATCAGTGCTGCGGGACGCGGGAAGCGGTACGGACGGTTCTGCCTCCAGCTCTGATAATGCTGAAAACGCTGATGGTGCAGAGAATTCTGCCAACGCTGAGAAGCCGGGCGTGAACGGTGAGTTCACCTTGGGTGAAAACATTGGCGACCTGGGCGGATTGGGTATCGCCGTGGTGGCGTACCGGTTGTATCTGCAGGATCGCGGCATGAGCTACGACGACACTGCCGTGGAAGCCTTTGCTGTTGAAGACGCGCAACCTGAGCTTTATGAGCGGAAGTTCAACGGCCTACAGCGGCTGTTCCTGGCCTGGGGGCGGGTGTGGCGTACTGCGATTCGCCCAGAGATGGCGAAGCAGTACTTGGCCATCGACCCACACTCACCAGCGGAATTCCGCTGTAACCAGATCGCAGCAAACATCGACGAATTCTACGAGGCCTTCGAAGAAGTCGGCCCGGATTCGCCGATGTATCTGCCGCCGGAACAGCGCGTGAGCATTTGGTAGCTACTGCGCAAGCAGCTCGTAGCTAGCAGTGCGCAGCTGCCTGCGTTATTTCACCGTGAGGCTGGCGAGGACATACTCTTCGCCATTGTCGCGGTGCACGCCCAGCAAGCCATAGGTGTCTTTTTCATCTTGCTCGCTGGGCGTTAATTCTGTGCGGAAATGCAGCTCAAAGTTTTTCACTTCACCGTCGACGTTGACGGTGCCTTCCGCGAAATCAACGGTGCCCTTGTCTAGGTGTACTGCGCTGATGTGGGCATCGGGGGATTTTCCGGTGCCGCGGATGGCGAAAATCGGGATGATGCCGTTGGAAAACGCCGCGCCCCGCTGCCCAGTCATCATGGCGCGTACCCACTGTTCCACGGCGACGGAATCGCATAGTCCGTAGGCTACGGAGCGTTGTCCCAGTACAGAATGTTGCATGGACACGATCGGGTTAGCTGCCGCGCGTGGGTCCAGGTTGTCTGCGGCGCGGTAGCTGAGTGATAGTTGGCGGAGCTGTTCGGAATCGTCGGTGCCCACATAGACCTCGATGCCGACTTCCCCGGCTGGGTCCACCAGGCGGTAAAAGCCCTGCAAGTCGGTGATATTGCCGTATTGTGCGGCGATTTCTTCTTTGCCTGGCTGTAACTTCGCATCAAAAATTTCTGCGACTGCGGTCATCAGGGACTCCTTTCACATGGATCACTGTTGGGCCCTATAGTACCGAGCCAGGCCTGCCTGACGCCTGGATTAGACGCCTCGACCCGAGGCCTGGATTGGAAGTCTGGATTAGGTGGCTGGACTAGCCAGCTGGACTAGCCACGTAAACTACAATTCATGACGGAAAATAGTGCGATCAATAAAAACGTCAGCAAGCAGCGCCCAGAAGGCTTAAGTGCGGAAGAAGCACGCATGTACGACGATTTTCAGATCGGCGGCCACGAGCGCGAGATGCCGGAAAGCGAACGCTTGGAGCAGCTGGCGTCGTTTATTGATGCCCACTACGATAAACCCGCTGGTTGGGAGGCAGAGGCCGGCGCAGCCCAGTCGGGAACTGACCACCCCGGCAACCAGCTTGCCGACGCGCGCGCAGAAATCGAAAATTACCTGGCCCGTCTGCCGGACCGCATCACCCACGCTGCGATGATCATGCTGGGAAGCGCGGTGGACCATTCGTTGCCAGTTACGGCCTATGCCCAAGGAATTGAGACACGGGACGATGAGTTTGGCCGGTGGTACCTGCCAGAAAACCCACGTGGGGTGGCCGTCGCGGTGGTTGGTGGCTGGTGGTATGCCGGTGCTGCCCGCGAAATGTCGTGGGAGCCGGAGATCGCCGCATTGGCTGGTTATTCGCAGCGGGCAATTTTCAGCGTGCATTTTCCTTTGCTGCCGGAGGCTTCTGCTGCAGAAGCTAGTGCATTTGTACGCCGTGCGGTGGAGGCAGTGCGTGCTTCGGCGGAAACCACTGCAGAAAGCAACGAGTTGCTCGCGTGGGGCAAGTGGGCTGGGGCCGATTTGTTGCTGGAGCACGCTGACCTGGTCGACGCCCTGGTGCTCACTTTCGGCAGTGCAGATTCTTCTGCGGCTGCGGGCGTCGGCAAGCGGGTGGTGCGGCAGCAACTTACCGCACACCGCCACGTTGCCACGCCTACCACGGCGCGTGCGGCAGTCCGGGAAATTGCGGAGTTGTGGGGAATTCGCTGATGCCAATTGAGCCAAAAGAGCCAAATGAGCCGACTGCTCCGCGGCTGCAGAGCGATCTCAGCGTGATCATGTCGGTTTATCACAAGGACCAGCCCGATGCCTTGCGTGCGTGCCTGGATTCTTTACTGCACCAGACGCGCCCGGCGGAAGAAATCCTCGTTACCGTCGATGGCCCCGTTGGGCAGGAGCTGGACGCGGTGTTGGCGGAATATGCCGATCACATCACGTTGTTTCGTTTGCCAGCAAACTGTGGGGCTGCCATCGCGCGCCAACGTAGCTTGGATGAGGTCACAACCACCTACACCGCAGTGATGGACGCCGATGATGTGTGCTTGCCGCACCGCTTCGAGTTCCAACTGGCCGCGCTTGCCGACGACAACCTGGACCTAGTGGGTGCGGCCATGTATGAATTCGACGGGGATGGTGACGGTGAGCCGGAAGAACTTATCGTGGCGCGTCGTCCGGGAACGCCCACCGAGGAAATTGCCAAGAAAGTAAAAACGGTGACGCCGTTCAACCATCCGACGATCATCATGCGCACAGAACTCGCACGCGCAGCTGGTGGCTATCGTCCGGTGGCGTTGTTGGAAGACTACGACTTTCTGGCACGCATGCTGGCACACGGGGCAAAGGCCGCGAACTTAGTGGAACCTTTATTGTACTTTCGGGTGAATGATGCGATGTTTCAACGCCGCTTGCACAAAAAGGCGTTTGTTTCCGAATGGCGGCTGCAGCGTAACTTGGTCAGCTATGGTCTGATCTCGTGGCCCCGGGCCGTGTTTAATTTTTTCGCGCGTAATACTTTCCGGGTACTTCCGCCGCCGCTGCTGCGATTTGCGTATCGGGTGTTGTTCCGGTCAGAAGCCGGGGCAGGAAACAGCTAAAGGAGCAAATTCGTGCGTTGGATGACTGTGGCGATGGTGTTTGCTGCCGCCAGCGGATATGTGGTCATGGTGTTGGCCGCTGCCGTGCTGGGCACTGATGGGGCCGACCGTTGGTTGGTGTTTTGGTCGTCGTTTTTTGCGGTCGCGGCTGTGGCTAACGGCATGCTGCAAGAAACCACTCGGGCGGTGGGGGAGGCGCAAAACCAGGAAGGGCAAAAAACACAAGAAGCGCAGGAACCGCAGGAAGGGCAGAAAGGGCAGAAAACGCAAGCCGCACAACCAGTAGCCGCACCTGCCGCTACCACGGCTGCGCGCCTGAACAAACCAGCAAACCCACTGCGCACAGGCGGGATCACCGGTATTGGCTTGGGCGCATTAGCGGCGTTGACGGCCCTGTGGTGGGCGCCGTCGGTAGCACCAGAAAATTCGTGGTGGGCGGGCATACTCATGGCCGTCGGTATCGCGAGTATCTTCGTGCAACAAACCGTCGCGGGCTTGTTATCAGGCACAAACCGGTGGAACCGCTACGCCGCCTTATTGGGCATGGATGCTGCGCTTCGCTTGGTGATCGCCGGGTTATTATCCCTGGATTATTTGACCGTGCAGATGATCCCACCGGCGGGCTACCAAATTGGCTTCATGATTGCGACGGTTTGCGGCGCGATCTCGTGGATCATCGTCATCGCCGCCTCCCGCGACCGGCGGAGCATCGTGCACGCCGAGGTCGATGTCACCGGTCGGCAGTTGTGGCGCAACAGCCTGGCCGCCATGGCCGCTACCGTCGCCACCGCGCTGATGGTCACTGGATTTCCGGCCCTCGTGGATCTCAGCCTGTCGATCTCACCGACGACCACCGCGGTGCCTATCGCTGCGTTGCTGTATTGTGTGATGCTCACCCGCGCCCCACTTTTGGTACCGCTGACAGCATTCCAATCCGCCGTCGTCATGTTCTTTTTGCGCCGCCGCGAACAACCACTCGGGGCTTTGCGTGCCCCGGTGGCAGGTCTGGTTGGGCTCGGTATTGTCGGGGCGGGTTTAGCCTGGGCAATTGGGCCGTGGTTGTTTGGCCTCTTTTTGGATGATGATTTCATTTTGCCCGGCTCAGTGCTCGCGGTATTGACAGCGGCATCGGTGGGAACTGCACTGTTGATGCTGACCGGTTCGGCGGTGCTTGCGCACCAGCGGCACCGCTCGTATACCCTCGGCTGGTGGGCAGCAGCGATTGCTTATATATTGCTGCTATTGGTGCCGTTGGATCTGGTGACCCGATCCGCGCTGGCCCTTGCGGTTGGCCCCTTGGCTGGGGTGGCCTGGCATGTCGCCACACTCGCCCGGCTTCGTCCAAAATATGCGTCTGATTAGGATATAGTAACGCTTGATGAAATATTCCGATGTCTGGCTGGTGATCCCGTGCTTCAATGAAGCGACGGTGATCCGTGACGTGATCGCAAACGCACGAAAGACCTTTCCGAATATCGTTGCGGTCGATGATGGCTCCAAGGATGGCTCACCAGAACAAATCCTGGCTGGCGGCGCGCACCTGGTGCAACACCCAGTGAACTTGGGGCAGGGGGCGGCAATCCAAACCGGCGTGGAATATGCTCGCGCACAACCCGGTGCACGCATTTTTGTCACCTTCGACGCCGACGGGCAACACCAGGTCCACGATGTGGAGAATATGATTGCCCGGTTGCGTCAAGATGAGCTAGACATCGTCGTCGGTACGCGTTTTGGAGCTTACGAACGCGAATCTTCCCAGGTTCCGCTGCTGAAACGCATCGTGTTGCGCATCGTGGTCGCACTGTCGCCGAAGCTAAAACGCCTGGGCTTAAGCGACGCCCACAATGGCTTGCGCGTGATGGGGCATCGTTTCGGCAATGCGCTGCAACTACGCATGAACGGAATGAGCCACGCCAGCGAATTCGTGGACATTATGGGCAGCGGCGACTGGGCTGTGGGCGAAGAACCCGTCGACGTGCTGTACACCGAATATTCCATGTCGAAGGGCCAGTCACTGTTCAACGGTGTCAATATTCTTGCCGACGGGCTACTGGGAAAGAGGCTGGATTAAATGTTGTTGATTCAAATTCTGCTGGTCATCGCGGTTGCCGCGTTGACTCTGTATTTCCTGAGCAACCGCCGCAAAGCACGCGCGAAAGCCGGCGTGAAAATCGGCTTCGTGACATTTCTGGTCCTTGCTATTTTCGCGGTGCTGTTCCCCGACGCGACGACGTGGGTGGCGCAACTGGTGGGCGTGCAGCGGGGAACCGATTTGATGCTTTATGCACTGATCGTAGCCTTCGTGTTTGTCACGGTCAGCTCGTATCTGCGCTTCCGCGAACAAGAACTACGCTTTGCTCGGCTGGCGCGTGCGGTGGCATTGAGTAATGCCCAGGCTCCGGATGACCTGAATGATGCGGACGATCTTAAGGGCGCGGATAATGCGGAGGATGCGGAACCAACCGGTGCCAGAGAAAACCGGGCCTAATAATGATTAGGCCCAGCGGTGACCGGGCTTAGTCGCGACCAGTCCTAGCTGCCACCGGTTCTAGCTGCGGAAGTATTCCACGGTTTTCGCTACACCTTCTGCGATATCTACCTGCGGGCGCCAACCTAATAGCTGCTCAGCTTTGGCTGGGTTCAGGCAGCTGCGTGGCACATCGCCGAGCCGCGCGGGGGCAAATTCTGGGGTATCCGGGGCCCCAGCGGCCGCGGCAACCAAGGTGTGCAGCTGCCGGTCTGAAGTTTCCACACCCGTACCGATATTGAAGCGCTCGCCACCACCTGCGGTTCCAGAAGCCGCCAGGTAGGCCGCGACCACGTCGTCGACGAAAATATAATCCCGGGTATTGCTACCGGTGCCGAAGACCTTCGTGGGCTCACCGGACAACAACCGCTGCGCGAAGATCGCTACTACGCCGGCTTCCCCGTGCGGGTCTTGCCGCGGGCCGTAGACATTTGCCGGTGCAATATGCGAACACTCCAGGCCATAGAGGTGCCGGTAGGTATTCAAATAAATCTCGCCAGCTGCCTTGCTGGCCGCATACGGCGAGTGTGGATCAATTGCTGTGGATTCATCAACTGGGTAGTCGTCCGGAACCCCATAAATAGAACCACCGGATGGCGTACCAACAATTTTTCGGACCCCCGTTTTCCGTGCGGCTTCGGCCAGACGAATCGTGCCAATAATATTGGCTTGCGCATCATGCAATGGATCCGTCACGGAGTGGCGCACGTCGATCTGCGCGGCCAGGTGGAAAATTACCTCTGGTTCATGTTCTGCACAGATGCTTTCGAGATCGCCGGTGATGATGTCGGCTTCCACGAAACTGAAACCGTCATGGTCGCGCGCCAGTTCTAAGTTGGCACGGTTACCCCGGCTGAGGTTGTCTAGGGCGACAACCTCGTCGCCCCGTGCCAAAAGTTGATCGACCAATGTAGAACCGATGAATCCGGCGCCGCCGGTAACCAAAGCCTTCATGCCCCTAAGGTTACGCCTTCCGCCCTATGGTGTCTGCGGCGGGTATGGGCTATTCTCCAGGATCTTTTCCAATTCTGCGGCACTAAACATTTCGTCGACGGCGTAGATGGTGACTTCCCGGTGGCGGTACACTTCGGTGAGTCCAGGCGCGGTATCTCGCAAGTTCAGCAAGACGTCATTGGGTGGTTGCTTTTCTGGACCCCAAAAATTCGGTGGACTGATGAACACATAGTTTATGTTCATGCGTTTGAGGATGGCGTCGACTTCCTGGCCGTCGCTAGTACCCGAACCCGCCTGGTCCAGGGTATGGAAAAGCGCGGTCAGCTCCGGTTCTACGGCACCGGTATAGAAATAATGCCGTGCGGTGCTAGGAAGCCGGTTATAGGCATACATCCAGCCGCTTCCTTCATCCGGGTTCACAAAAATGTGCCCGTCATAGGCTTTCGGCTGTTCAGCCAACCAATCATAGGCGCGCAGGTCGCGCTCGCTCACCAGGCGGCCAGAGCGCGAGTCTTGGGATAGTGCCCGGGCCGGTTCTTGCAACGTGATCAGGGAAGTACCCGCCACGATGGCGATCACCACCCCTGTGACCCCAGCGGTGATTGGTAGGCGACGAATGCGGTCTTTGTTTATCGCCGCGGCTACTTTGTGGATGATCCACCCCAGCAGTAGAGCAGCCGTGGCTGCCACCAGAATGGATACCCACACGTTGATGCGCCGGGCATCCGAATAAAACGGGCTCACAATCTCTTGTAGGAAATCGCCCACCGGGGTTTCAAAATACTTCATGGCGTGCGCAGACAAGGCCACGCCCAAAGCCCACAGCAAAATAGGCCAGACGGTTTTGCGCGCCAGCAAAACCAGCGCACCAATGCCACCGATGATCAGCAAATGCCAGGTAGGGCCAAATTCATTCGTGTGCCTCGTGAGCAATCCAGCAGCCAAGCGCCAGCTTTCGGCTCGGTCAATCCCCTGGACCTCGAAGGTGCGGGCGAAATCACCGAAATCTTCTGCATCCTCATTGCCAAACAGAAACACAGCAGCCGGAATGGCAGTAGCCACTGCACCGAGGCCTACCGCGGCCAAAGTTAAGAAATCACCCAAGCGTGAGCGCGTCGGTGCGAACAGTGCGTGGAAAAGCCAGTAGAACACCACCAGGAACACCGCCAGCAACAAACCCTGGGGCTGGCTGCTCAGCGCACCAAACAACGCGAAGATGGCAAAGGGGATGGCTCGGCGATCGCGCAGGCAATGGATCGTCAACATCGCCGCCATGACCCCCAGCATCATTGAGGTAGCAGCGGGAATGGCTGCGACACGAATCTCGATCCATGGCAGTGCCGGGAAAAACGCGGTGCCGGCCCCAGCGATACCGGCCACTGCACGCCCGCCCAGCAGGCCAGCCAATGCAGCCACTGCCCAAGGAGTCACGAAAGCCAGCATGATCCCGGAGCCGAGGTTGTACTCGGCCATCGTGGTGAGATCCACCCAGCGCGCAGGAATGGAAACGACGGAATGCCACGCGGTGGGGTAATACATCGGGGCGCCAGTGAATTGGTGATGCAATGCGCCCATCTCGCCCGGAGCCGCAATACCTTCTTCACTGATAAACGCCAGCACATTCGCGTGCCAGTGCGCATCCCAGCCTTGGAAGACATTGTTGATGCCATGTGGCATATCCGCCAAGTAATTCCAGTACATTCCGCCGATGCTCAGTGCACCCGCGCCCACGCCAGCAACCGGAAGCCAATCCTTTGCTTCCCAACGACGACGCGTCGGCGCTAGTGTTGGCGTTAGCGTCGACGCTACCGGTACGGGCACCAGACGCCCCCACAATTCCGCCAGCACAACGGCAACCAGCAAGGTGATCGCGGCCGTCGGCAAGCGCCAGCCAGCCCCAAACACGTTGCTTATTTGTACACCAGCAGCGACGATGCCAAACGTAATCGCCGGTGCCGCCAGCAGAGCAACTGGCACTGACAGGCGAGCTCGCCAGCCAACCAGCAACCCGGGCAAGATCACCACGGCGATGAGACTGGCGACGAAAATCGCTGCGTCCATTGCTTAACTCCGTTCTTTACGGATTTTCATGTCCGAGCTGTGCCACAGACCGCTGCGGGTGTGCTCGCTGTAGTCGATCGTAGCTTCATCCGGGGCATTGCCTGCAGAATCGCGTCGCAGCTCGTATTTGTGCACCGCACCCCAGTCGCGGTTCCAGTCGCCATCCAAATATCCGGGGATTTCATAGGACCAGTTCACGGCTTCTGCCGTGGCCATCGCGCCACCACCGTAGTAGTCCTGGAAACCACCCAGCTGGGATTGCGCATCAGAGTCCGGCAACACGCGGAATTCTGGGATTTCTGTGACGCCTGCGTAGTGGTCAAATGGGCGCTGGCACGGGAATTGGAAGGCCGTCGACCAGTCCAGTAACGCCGGGGTATCGCCGTCGAAACGTTGGCTCACTGGCTCCAACTCCGGGTTGCGTGGCGGGGTCAGCGCGATCCAGTCTTCTGGGTCCAGCGAATAGTCCTCGGCCACCAAGCGCACCACGTCGGCGTCTTCGGGGATTTCCTCCAGTGGGAAGCGCAGGTTGCGCCAGTCCGGGCGCTGGCCGACGTCCATCATCTCCACCTTCTTGGTGTTTTTGACCTTGCCATCCGCACCGCGGGTGCCGTATTCCAGCAACAGCTCTTCGCCTTCTTGCTCGATGCCGTTGATGTCGTGGTGGGCGATGCGACCAGCGGCAGAGACCACCAGCAGCGGGGCCGACTCGCGGCGTTCCGGCAGTTCATACCAGCCCGTGCTCAGCTCTGCGGCTGCCTGTGGCTCGGATTTATCCACCCACGAACCCAACACCGGCACCCGGTTATAGTCCAGGTTGAATGGCAGGCGGATGGTGGATTCGTTCACGCCAGCATCGGCACGGTTACCATCCTCGGTTTCCTCAGTCGATTCCGAACCCTGGCCCGCGCTGGTTGGCGAATCGGCATCACCGATCACACCGACAGCAGCTGAATCGCCACCATCCGGCTCGATCTCAGAAGGCACACCGTTTGGGGTGAAACCGCGCGAGTCACCAGCCTCGAGTGATTCGCCGAGTTGCCCATTAACCGGGCGCAAGAACGAATCATTGGTATTGGTCTCCAGCAAGGCGTCGTCGGCAAGCGCGCAATGCTCCCCCGTCAACGCCTGCAGATTTCCCTTGCCGATGGAATACGACGGGTATTGATCCACAAAAGCTTTGCCGAACGATGCCATCGACAGCGCAACCGCTAGCGCAGAAACCACCGCGATTGGTGCCGCCATTACGCCAGCCCAACGCGTATTGCGTTCTGGTTTCGGCGAGCGGAAAGAATAAACGACGCCGACCAGCAACACGATCAGAGCCAACAGCAACACAACGTTGGTGGCTTCGACACCGCGCAACTGGATCGTGCGATCCCACCAAGGGATACCAAACGAGGACACATACCACCAGGCATTCCAGCCGGCCAGAGTGAACGCCAGCAGGAACAACACGCCTGCGATCGACAGCACACGAGCGCGCCGGGAGCGCACAGCTACCTGCGAAAGCACCACTGCACCCAGTGCGGCGATTGCGGCAGCAATACCGGCGTAGATACCGAAGTGGTGGGTCCACTTCGTTGGGGTGAACATGAGGAAGAACAGTGAGACGAACACGATCAACACCAGGCGCAACGCCGGGCCATTCGCCATCTTCCGGTCCCGCACAAACGCGTACAGAATCAGGGCGATGCAGGCGAACATCACCACAGGGCCGAAGCGGCGGGTAAACGAGCCATCCACGGTTTGTTCAAACAAGGTCTGGTAGCGGACGAACTCGAAGAACCACTCCAACGACGGGCCGACCTCGCCACGCACGCGGGTAGATTCCATGACCGTCGCGATGGTTTGGTTGTTGAAGATCATCACCATGATCATGGTCCCGGCAGCCAAAAACGGTGCGATCATCGCCGCGGCCGTCAGCTTGCTGCCTTCTAACAACTGCAGGCGGTAGCGCAAAATGCGGATCAGGTACGGCAGCGCGATCAGGAACGAACCGACCGCAAACAGTCCCGTCGGTCCCGCGGCCAAAGTGACCGTTGCGATGAAGGTACCAATCGCCGCAGGCAACAGACGCTGAGCCACAATCGCCCGCTCAAAAGATACCCAGGTGAGCACCACGCCCAGGGCGACGAATGGCTCCGGGCGGATACCGTTGTTGAAAGGCAACCAGAAGGCCAAAAACACCAGCGCGGCGGTCCAATGTGCCACGCGTCGGTCGTTCACCATTTCGCCCAGGCGCGGCAGAATCTCGCGGGAAAGTACCCACCAGATCGCCAGACCACACAGCAGCGCGGGTAGGCGCATCCACAGCGAGTTCGTGGATACCGAAGCAAAAAGCGCCAGCAGATCGTAGTACGGGGTACCAAACGGTGATTCCGGCACGCCATACCAGCGGTAATAATTCGCCATATAATCGGCGTGTTCAGTCACCCGTGCCATCGTCAGGATATAGCCGTCGTCCGAGGTATTAGCACCAAAAACGTGCCAGAAAGCCAGCACCGCCACCACTAGGCCATCCAGCGGGCGCAACTTAAACCAATGTGGCGGCAGCACCCGCAGATCCTTTCGGCCATCCAGCAGATCCATCCGCGCCAAAGCGATCAGCGAAAGCACCATGAAGAACACACCCAGCCCCATCGCCAGCGATTTCGCGAGC
The DNA here is from genome assembly GCF_023509295.1 of Corynebacterium pseudodiphtheriticum. Classification (NCBI taxonomy): domain Bacteria; kingdom Bacillati; phylum Actinomycetota; class Actinomycetes; order Mycobacteriales; family Corynebacteriaceae; genus Corynebacterium; species Corynebacterium pseudodiphtheriticum. The sequence continues at coordinate 154,242 of NZ_CP091864.1, forward strand.
GTCGGGGTGGAGGTAAACCGCGAGTTGATCTCCACGTCCACATCCAGGCCTGCTGCGGTCAGCGTGGCCACATTTTCCGGGGTGTCCTCGATCTCGGTATAAATGCCGGTGACCTGCGGGCGCAGATCATCTTCCGTCTCCGCGGAATGCTTGCCGACGGCTACCTCAGCACCGTCTGCAGTAACCGAAATATTGATCAGTGCGTCGTCGGCAAGCGCAGCGACCTGCGATTCCTGCAGGCTTAGCAGCACCTCGTCGAGCGCAAAAACGTCCAAGCCACCGTCGGTAGAACGCACGAACAACCCGCGGTTGGAGGCCTCAGTGGAATCCTCCGGGACTGTGCCTAACACCAGGGTTTGTTCTTCGCGCAGCTGATCTAACGCAGAAACTGGAATCGTGGCATGGAAAGATTCCGGGGCCACGGAAATCAGTGGTGCGTTGACGGAATTCAGTGAGTCATTTTGCGGCCACGCAAACGAGGATTGCGTTTGGGTGACCGGCAGCAGCGGAGTGGCAATAAACAGCAAAAAGCCCACGACGCCGGTGATGATCGCCGTGAGTTGGAGCTTTTTTGCATGTGCGGCTGCGGTGGGGTTCGAGGCGCTGTGGGCACTGGCTGCTCGCTGTGCTGATTCCTCGGTTCCGACTGACTGGGGGTTGAGAGGTTGAGGTGACACAACGTGTCAGTTTAGCCCAGCCGCAGCCGAAAATTGGTCTTGACGGTCGTTATTTACGCCCCTATTTGGTGCCCTTATTTGGTGCGATTAATCACCACATAAGGCCCGATCTGTTCGACATCCCACAAACTTTGGTCTGCGAAAACCTCGGCGTTGAAAAATACCCCTTGGTAGGCCACATTCGGGTTATTCGGGTACAGATCCACCGCGATGTGCGTCTTGTATTCCTCGTCGTTTTTATCGCCGCGGAAGATGAAAACATCCGGGCCCTTCCACTGCTCATCTTCCAGAGCGGCGGCGAAATCCTGGGGGTCGGAAAGCTCCTCGAATGACGCTTCCGCCCAGTGCTTGATGGTGTCGTTGCGCTCTGTGAATTGCCCCATCGGGTTGGCATAGTGCGAGGTGAAACCATTGAACCCATAGAACGGGTAATAAGACAGCAGCAGATTTTCGTCGGTCAACACAACCGTTTGCTGTGGGGAGTGGCCTGCGGCACCGAGCGTCGCGACGATCTTCTGGAAGTATTTCGCCGAACCTGGGGCGAATTGGTCGGCGCGTTCGCCGTAGCCGTCAGTGTCGGTATAGGCGTGGTCAATTTCATCTTCGTTGGTCACGGAAATCTGCTGCGCGTAGCCAATACTGATTGCCACCAGTAGCACTGTGAAAGCGCCGGAGAGCTGGCGGGCGGACAACGTGAGCTTCCGGGACTCGAAAAAGCGCACCACCGCGGTGCGGTCGGCATCGGCGAAGGCGAAAAAGCCTGCGGTTGACAAGATCAGTGCGATCGGTAGTTCGATGCGGAAGCCCAGCAACGTGGAGCCCAACAGCGTCATCAGCATTGAGGCCAGCACCCAGCCGTAGAGCACGATGGTGGCGATTAACAACGGACGGCGTTTGCTGCGCAGCACCAAGTAGAGCAAGCCGAGCAAGCTGAAGAAGCCGAGCGCGGAGAACTCGAAAAATGGCAGCGGAACCTGCGTTCCTTCGGAGGGTAAGAAGTGTTGGGCGACGGAGGACGGCTTATATTCCGCCGTAGCCACCAAGTACAGGTATGGGCCCCATGAGATGGCAGCGATAGCCATAGAACCCAGCCCCATGACCGCCAGGCGGATAAACGGGCCGAGGTTGCGTTGGCCCGGTTGGCTGGTCCAGAAATAGTGGATGGTTAGCACAATGGTGATCAGCGCAGTCACGCCGACGAACAGCGTGTACATTGTGGCGGAAACTCCCAGGTAGACCGCCACACCAGCGACAGCCAACCAGGAGCCACGCACCGCGCGGGCAGCCATCACTACCGCCGGAGCTATACCCATGCCGACGATGGCAGCATAAGGTTCATCTGCCGCCATAGAAAGCGTCACCGCAGTATTCGCGAGCGCCAAAGTCGTCGCCAGGGGCAACGATCCGGTTAAGCCTTGCCACACGGGAACGAGCAGCGCGGCGGCCGTCGCCAAGGACACTAGCGCCCACGGCTGATAAACCTCCCAACCGGGCATATCCAGCAGGTTTGCCAAACGCCCGCCACCCCAGAACCAGCCCAGCGGGTAGTAAGTGGGCATATCCAGGTAATTCATGTCCTGGTGGCCAAGGTTGGTAGCGGTTCGGGTGAGGAACTGTGTGCGGAACAGTTGGTCTACTTGCAGGCCGTCAAGCCACAGGCGAGTGGCAGAAAGCGGAATGCCCAGCGTAGCGATGGTCAGCCCGGCAGGCGAGAGATAGCTGACCAGGTAAGTCAGCGCGGTACGCCATTGGGGCTGTGCGCGGTTGTCAGTTTTGCGCCATTGCCACAACAACACGGCCACCAGCACGAGCAAGCCGACCGCGAATGCGGTGGCCAGCGCGCGGGTGACCATGGAGGTATTAAAAGCCGGGAGATTCGTCCGGTCCAGGATGATCCAGGCGACGAGTGCGACGACAAAACTGCCCAGCCCCGTGCAGGCTAGGGCCGTGAAAATCTGGGGCCGGGTGAGTTGGTCTGGTTTGTTCATTCAGGGTTTCTTGTCGGGCAGGCAGGACACTTAGAACGGCAGACGACGGAAAATCGCCTGTGGGATGAACTGGAACGCCAGCGAGACGTAGCGGAACAGCGGGTGGACGAAGATATTGTCCTTGCCGTTTTTGATCGCCTCGACGGTGGCCTTGGCGACGTCGTCGACATTGACGGTCAGGGGAGCTTCGCCGGCTTCCGCCGACATCTTGGTGCGTACCTGGCCTGGACGTACGACCAGCACGTTCACGCCGGAATCGCGCAGGGCTTCACCCAAGTTGACGAAGAAGCCGTCGACCCCGGCCTTGGAAGCGCCGTAGACGAAGTTGGAACGACGCACACGCATACCAGCCACCGACGACAGCGCGACGATGGTGCCGTGGCCCTGCTGGCGCATCTTCTGCCCCAGTGCCACACCTACCGAGATTGCGCCGGTGTAGTTCACCTGGGCCGAAGCCACCGCGGCTTCGTGGGATTGCCACAATTCTTCCTGGTCGCCCAAGGTGCCGAAGGCAATCACCGCGATATCCACATCGCCGGTAGCAAAGGCTTCGTCCAACACGCCAGGGTGGGAATCGTAATCGGTGGCGTCGAAATCAATGACGTTGACCTCGCTGGCGCCAGCATTTTCCAGGTTGCGTGTGGAATCTGCTACGCGTGGCGAATCCTTGCGCGCAGCCAGAGTGACCTTGGCTGGGCCGGCCGCCAGCAATTCGCGGGCGATGCCGACGCCAATTTCACTGGTTCCGCCGAGCAACAAGATGTGCTGGGCTTGACCTACAGCATTCAACATAAAAATAGGGTCCTTTAAAAAGTTTTGGGGATTAGTGCAGATTGTGGGCTTAGCGCAGCTTGTGGGCTTAGTGCAGCTTGTGGGCTTAGTGCAGCTTGTGGGCTTAGTGCAGTTCCAGACGACGCGACATATCCGAGGCGAACACGCCGGTCGGGTCAATCTGATTACGGGTATCCAACCACGACTGCATCTGGGGGTACATCTGGTGGAATTTCTCCGCGGAGGTACGCGATTCCTTTGCCAAGTACAAGCGGCCGCCGAAATCCAGCACGCGCTTGTCCAACTCGTCCAAGAAGTGCCCCAGGCCCGGTTTGATGGGGAAGTCCACACAAATATTCCAGCCCGGCATTGGGAAGGACAACGGAGCGCGGTTGCCTTCGCCGAAGAGTTTGAAGACGTTCAGTGCACTGTAGTGGCCGGAAGCCTGGATGGAACGCACGATGGACTTCAACTCGCTGGTGGCTTCGCGTGGCACGACGAATTGATATTGCAGGAAGCCGCGTGAACCGTAACCACGGTTCCATTCACCAATCAGATCTAGCGGCTGATAGAACTGCGTCAGGTTCTGCACCTGGTCACGGTACTCACCGGATTTCAGCCACCACGCCTGGCCGACGGCTTTCATCGTCAGTTTATTCATAGTGAAGTTCGGGAAAATATCCGGCACGGTCACAAGCTGCGGTGCGCTGAACTTCAACGGGTCCTTCGCCAGCTTCGGGGAGAGCTCTTTCAGCTGATCTAACGTCGCCAAGCTGCCGCGCGAAATCGCGGCACGGCCCAGCTTTGGTTCTGGGCTGATGGCGTCGAACCAGGCCGAGGAATAGGTGTAGTTGTGCTCGGAGCCGTCGGCATGAAACTCGATGGTTTCATCGAAATTGCTGGTCAAATCGCCATCGGCAATGAAAAACGCGGTTTCGGTTTTGGTCATGCGGATCGTGGCCTGCACGATGATGCCGGTCAACCCCATGCCGCCAACCGTTGCCCAGAACAGCTCGCCGTCTGGATCATCCTCGGAGCCTTCTGGCTTCAGCGTCAGGATCTCGCCGCTGGCTACCAGCAGGTCCATGGATACGACGTGGTCACCAAAAGAACCAGCCGAGTGGTGGTTTTTGCCGTGAATATCCGGGCCGATCGCACCACCGATGGTTACCTGGCGCGTACCAGGAAGCACGGGAACCCACAGGCCATACGGCAGGGCGGCCTTCATCAACTGGTCCAGGGTCACGCCGCCATCGACGACCACCAAGGCGGTGTCTGGGTCGATGGAGTGGATCTTGTTGAAGCGCTGCATGTCGATGACCAAACCACCCGCGTTTTGGGCCGGGTCCCCGTAGGAACGGCCCATGCCGCGGGCGATGACGCCACGTTTAAGGTGGTCGGGCTTGTCAGCGTTGTCGTCGGCAACCTGCTTGACGGCCGCGACGATGGTGTCGAGGTCTTCCGTGCTCAGAACTTGCGCGCGGGTCGGGGCCGTGCGGCCCCAGCCGTGCAGGGTGGCTTCGCTGGTGTGTAGTTCCATGGTTACTACTATAAGTCCATCAAATGGCGGATGGGGGCAGGCAACTCGTCCTGTGAGGTGATCGTGTCTCCGTCGTATTCGCGCAACAGGCGATAGACTTCGCGCCGGGAGGTGCTATCCAGCATGGGAAGCTCCTCGGCGAACAGGCGCGTCATGAACTCATTGAGCGGCAGGTTGGTTTCCTGCGATGCAATATAAGAGCCGTTCAGGCGGTCATTTTCGGCGTCGTAGGAGTCTTTTTTCCGTTTTCCGAACATGCTTTAAGCCTACGTGTTCTGGCCTGCTCGTCTACCCTGGGGCGTATGCGCAGGCACAGCAACGTCGTGTATTTGCGGGAACGGACTGTCATCGTGCGGGCTTCCCTGGTGCGTGACGATTATGAAATTCACCGCCATATCGGGGTCTCTGAATCACTGGATTTGGCGGAGCTTGCCGACGTGTTGGCCACCTGTTTTGATCTGCGTGATGAGCAAACCCCCTGGCACTTCACGACGACGGGTCGCTTGCCGACGAGCTCGCGCGTAGAAACCTCCCGGCTCGACCCGCAGCACCTGGTTGGTGAATACCTGGGCAGTGAGCACGCCGGTGTGAATTTTCACTGGGGCCTGTGGGTCTTCCAACTGCAGACTGTGGAGACGTACCCGCGCGATAAGGAAACCCCGGTGGCGCTGTGTGTGGGCGGCTCGGGTTCTTTTCTGGGCAGCAAGTTTGATCTCACCGCGATTAACGCGCAGTTGACCGGCCCTGATGCTATCGATCAGGTGTTGGCGGAGGTCAACCCGGAGGTTGGCGCGCTGATTCGACGCTCTGGGGTGACGGATTTGGTGCCGTTGTTGCAGGCGATTGATGTGGGCCGGGAATGTGCGGTGGATGCGCAGGTCCGCGCGCGGTTGGAACAGTTGCCGCTGGAAACCGAGCCGCGGCGTCGGGAAGCGTTTTGGGCATGTGTTCTGGGGCTTTCGTGCATGGGTGGGCCGGAAATGACCGACGAGATCGCCGGGGTGCTGTTTGCTGCGCTGGGAGATTCTGGGCAATCAGGCCAGACAGGCCAGAGCGTTAAGCCACGCCAGTTGTGCGCAGATTCGCTTTCTGTGTTGGCGCAGTGTGTGGCGGAGGTGGCGCCGGTGGATCGGTTGGATTTGTATCGCGTTTTGTTGCGGGGTGAATCGGCTGCCGGTTAGGTAGGATCTGTGCAGTTATTGTTTGCCGTTGCTGGCAGAGTGTTTGCCGAGAAAGTCGAGTGAGTTTCATGCCTAAGTTTTCCGCGGTGCAGGCGCTGCGTTCGTCGTCGGTGGATGATTCGAAGAAGCTGCAGACGCAGTCGCTGAAATTCTTGCTCACGGGCATTGTCGCTGCGATCGTCGACTTTTCGTTGACGTGGATTCTGCAGATCGGCTTGGAAGCCTTGGCTCCGTTTTGGGCTCGTACCGTTGGTTTTATTTTTGGCACGCTGACGGCGTATTTGTTGAACCGTGCGTGGACGTTCCGGGCGCAGAAATCTTTCCGACGCTTCGCGGCGGTAGCGTTGCTGTACACGATGACGTATCTGATTAACGTCGGTGGTTCGCGCCTGCTTTTCGAGTTGTTTTCGGAAGTTTTTGGCTGGGCAGACTCGATTGCGCTGGCGGTTTCGTTCGTGATCGCGCAGGGTACTGCCACGGTCATCAACTTCTTCGTGCAGCGCCTGTTCATTTTTAAAAACGCTGAGCCGATTTAACGCGCAGCGAATTTAGAAATGGCGGCGGTTCCTTCCATGTGGTGGTTGACGAGCGAAGTATTCTTGGTTGATCCGCCCGATGATCTGATGCCTGGCGACGCATTGCCCAGGTAAATGTTGCGTAGTTCATGATTGTGAGGTTCCTTGATGGAGTCAATGAAAAATTCTTTGCAGCCTGCTCCACCTGACAAGGTTTTTCTCGCTTATGTAAACCGAAGGCCGCTGCATAAAATGGATATGAGGTGGGGTAAGCAGGTCCTAGCTGGCGCCAGTTTTAGTGAAAATGAGGTGTTGGATTGGATAGAAAAAGGTAAACAAGTTGAGCATGATATTTGGTATGAAGAATTAATCCTGGAAAATCCTCACGAAGTCTCCGGCACACCAAAAGAAGTTTTTGTGTATTTCAGTGGTATTACTTGCGAGGGCTGGGAGGAAGACTTTGAGTGGATGGATCCGGTGGGGCGTAGAGCCACTATTCCAATGAATTATGTGGGTGTGCCACGGCCTTGGCCAGCGCAAGCGGAAACCGGAGAAGAATATGGTGACATAGTGTGGAATCGGCAGGATCTTCATCTTTGGAGGGTTCCGTGTCCTTGGACGAGTGCTTATCTTTTGGCCCCGTTTCCTCATGCCAGCACCCCGGATATTAACTACGGCAAACCTTGGACAGTCTAAATTAATCACGCTCCCGGCCCGGGCAGCCGACAGCGGTGTCATAGCACCACCTGTAAAGCCCCGGTAACAGTTTTCTTAGCCCTGAGGTCGACGGAAATCTTCCGTGCGTCCTCGATTATGCAGGCGCAACCAGTTTTTAAAACCAGCGAAATCACGACGCTGCACCAAAAAGAACCACCCAAAGCGGGCGAATTCCTGCGGCAACAGCTTCTTCATTCCACGCTGCCACAAGATATAACCACGGTTACGGTAGGTGAAAAATCGCTTGCCTGGATTATCGGGAAATTGCGTGTGCATCTTGCCACCGAGAATCGGCTTGAACTCGTCGGCACCATCCGGGTGTAAATACGCCGCGGTCAGGCATGTGCCAAAACTTAAACCGGAATTGACCAGGCGGCGGTGGTATTCCACCTCATCTCCGCGGATAAACAGACGATAATCCGGCACTCCGATCTGCTCCATGGCGGCAGCCGAAATCAGCGCGCCATTAAACAGCGAGGCGATGCCCGGCAAAAATTCGCCGTCCAATTCGTCCAGGCGCCGACGCCAAACTAGGCCCTGCCGCAGCGGGAAGGCCAGGCGCTGCGGATCGTTGATATTGCACACGACTGGGCTGACCTGGTGTAGCCCGTGGGATTCGGCTACGGAATACAGCTTGTCCAGTACGTGCTTATCGGCGGGGCGCCCGTCGTCGTCGGCACACCAAATGGCATCCGCGCCCAGCGCGAGGGCCGTGAGAAAACCATAAGCGAAACCGCCGGCACCACCGAGGTTCGTGTGGCTCGGCAAATAGTGGCCGCGCTCGCCAGCTAATTCGTCGACAAGCGTTTCCACCGCAGCTTCTGCGCCATTGTCGACGACGATGATCCAGTCGACCGGGTGTGTTTGCGCAACCACCTGCTCGAGCGAGGCACGCAGCAGCTCGGCGCGGCGGTGGGTCACGATCACCGCGGCGGTGGAGCCAGTACGGCGCAGCGACGACGTAGAGGTCGGATCTGGCGAAGCAGAAGAAGCTGTCATGGAATCCATCCTATTGCTGAGGTTGGGTGTAACTCTGGACGCGTTTAGCCCTGGACGCGTTTAGCTCTGGAAGCGTCGTACCAGATCACGCACGTAATTACCGGCCTCGACGCCTTCGTAATCCTCGACGACGTCCTCCACGCGGCCCACGGAACGAATCTCGCCTTTGTCCACCCATAACGCCGTGTTACACAACTGCGCCAAGAAATCGTTGGAGTGCGAAGCAAACACCAAAATACCGGCGCGTTTGACCAGCTCTTGCAGGCGCACGCGGGCTTTGGCCATGAAGGCGGCATCCACGGCGCCGATGCCCTCGTCGAGAAGCAAAATTTCCGGCTCAATAGAGGTGACCACACCCAGCGCCAAGCGCACGCGCATACCGGTGGAATAGGTACGCAGCGGCATGCGCAGGTAGTCGCCGAGCTCGGAGAACTCCGCGATCTCGTCCATTTTCTTTTCCATCTGCTTGCGCGACTGGCCCAAAAACAGCCCACGGATAATGATGTTGTCGTAACCGGAAATCTCCGGGTCCATACCCACACCCAGGTCAAACACCGGGGCGACACGGCCGCGCACATCGGCGCTGCCACGAGTGGGTTCATAGATGCCGGACAGCAGGCGCAGCAGGGTAGATTTACCTGCGCCGTTGTGGCCAACCAGCCCAACACGGTCGCCTTCGCGCAGGTGCAAGTTGATGTCACGCAGCGCCTCGACGACGACGGTGTTACTGGCGTTTTTCCCCAACGCGCCGCCGGCGGTGGAAAGCATTGCCTTTTTTAGTGAGCGCGACTTGGCATCGAAGATCGGGAAATCGACGCAGGCGTTGTAGGTATCGATTGAGACCATGGTGGAAACTCCTTAAACAATCCCGCAGGATGAAACCCAGCTAAATTAAACCCAGTAGCTAACGCGGAAACGCCAGCGCTTCATTGCCAGCAACGCCAGACCAAATCCGGCGACGGTGCAGCCGAGGACGACCCACCAGTGGTAGGCGTCGACAGGCTGGCCGATCAGTGGGCCACGAACGATTTCGAGGTAGTGGAACAGTGGATTCAGCTCCACCAGGCGGGCTGGGCCTTCGATGCCGTCGCCGCCTTGTTCTTCCAGCGTGCGCACCGTCCACACGATGGGGGTGACATAAAACAGCAGCTGGGTCAGGGCTTCCAGCAGCGGGGCGACGTCACGGAAACGGGTGGCGACGATGCCGAAGAACATCGATACCCACGCGCCATTGAGCACCAACAGCACCAGCCCGGGAATGGCCAGCAGCACTTCCCAGCCCAGGTGGCGGGGGAAGATGATGATCAGCGCGACCCAGATGATCATGTTGTGCGCCAGGAACAACAGCTGGCGCCACACCAACCGGTACACGTGTACAGAAATCGCGGCGGGGAGCTGTTTGATCAGTCCCTCGTTATCGATGAAGATCATCGAGCCGTCCTTCAAACAACCCGAAATGAACGTCCACATGATCAAGCCCACAGTCACGTGCGGCAGGAATTCCGCGGTGGGGATGTCAAACAGCATGGAGTACAAAAAGCCCAGCGCAGTAGCCATAGCGCCGGTAGCAATGGTGATCCAAAATGGCCCTAACACCGAGCGTCGGTAGCGCTGCTTCATATCCTGCAAACCCAGCAGCAGCCACAGTTCGTGCTGCTTCAGGCCGTGTGACAGATCGCGCCAGGCAGCCCCGAAGGTCATGGACTTAGACTGGGGTGCATCGCCGTCGGCGCCAGAGGTCATCCGGGCAATATCTTGGTCAAGCTGCGTATTGTTCTCCTGCACAAGGGCAAACCTTAGCAGTTGCGTGCTGCCTGGCGAGGCTACAACGCGCACCGCCCTGCCGTGATTCTTTGTGTGAGCTGGGAATTTCTTGGGGGATAGGCGTCGGCCAGGAGGATTGAATGCGCCGCAATTTTCGGTATACAGTATTAGCGGGCAAGGCAGAAGGGAGCTGAGACAGGCATGGCTTATGACGTCTACAGCGTGCGTGGTTTGTACACCACGCTATCTGAGGGCTGGACGTATCTGAATGCGCATGCCACTCCGCAGGTCCCGGAACGCGTGGCGGTGGGTGTCGCCCGCGCTTTCCGTAATGCCACCTCTGTGAGCACCGGCCCGACCGGGAGCCATTCGCAGCGTCAACATGCCGGGCGGTTAGAAGGCGATGTGTACATCGAGAATGCCCGTGGCGCCGTGGCAGATTTGCTGGGGGTGCGCGCCGATCGCGTCGTCCTGGGTTCGAGCCTGCCGGTGCTGTATCAGTCTTTAGCGCGGGCGATGGAGCCGATGCTCGCGCGCCGTGGCACCTCGGTGGTGTTGTCGGGGTTGGATGCCCCGGAGGTATCTGCGCCGTTTTCTGGGCTTGTCGACGATACCCGCTGGGCCTTGCCGGATTTAGCCACGGGCGAGCTGCCGGCGTTTCAGTATAAAGATCTGGTCGACGGCCACACGCGCTTTGTTGCATTGTCCGCCGCGCATGATCTGCTGGGCACGGTCGCGCCGGTTAGTGAGATCGTGGAGCACGTGCGTTCGCGTTCGCGGGCCTGGACGCTTGTCGACGTCTCCAGCATCGCGATGTACCGGCCGATCGTGGCTGATGACTGGGACTGCAATATCTTGGCTATCGACCTGGCGCAGATTGGTGGCCCGCAGCTGGCCGCGCTGGTCTTCCGCGATACTGCGATGTTTAAACGCATTGCGCCGATTTCACCGACACAAGACTGTGATACCTACGCGAAGCTGGAATCTCCGTTTTCTGCAGGCCTGGCTGGTGGCGTCGGCCCGGCGGTGGATCACGTGGCGCGGCTGGGTTCGGCCCCGGCTGGTTCGCGGCGCAAACGTGTGCAGCAGTCCATGGCGGAGCTGGATGTGTACATGGCGCGGTTAACGAACCAGATGTATACGTTTTTGGGCACGCTGCCTGCCGCGCACATCATTGGCGTGACTGGTGAAGCCGCGGCTGGGTCGACGGCGGACCGGCTACCGCGTTTGTCGTTTGCTGTGCACGGAGTACCGGCGGCGACGGTGCACCAGCGGCTATTCGATAACGGGCTGGTGACCACCATCGCGCCAAATACCCCGCTGTTGGAAAACATGGGGGTCGGTGAGATCGGTGGCGCGGTGACGATTTCCGCCGCACCATTCAATACGGAAGCTGATATCGCGCACCTCACGCGCGTGGTGGCTTCGCTGGCTTAACTTTCCACCCCGTTAAACGACAAATAGCCCTCTAGAAGGTCAACAAATAACCCTCTAAATCGTCGACAAACCGCCCTCTAAATCGTCGACAAACCGCCCCTTCGGCGCTATGATCAGCAATTATGTACTTACCTAGGGTTGTTGATCAGATGCTGGCCGATCGCTTGTCTTATTCCGGTGGTGTGCTTATTGAGGGGGTTCGGGCCTGCGGCAAAACCGAAACCGCTCGGGCACATTCCAGCTCTGAGGTGGCCTTGGATTCTGGGATGCCGTCAGTACAGGTAGCTCTCGACAATGACCCGAACTTACTGCTAGAAGGCGCGAATCCGCGACTTATTGATGAATGGCAGTTGGAACCGTCGTTATGGAATATCGTGCGGCGAGAGATTGATCGCCGTGGAGAAAAAGGGCAGTTTATTCTGACTGGATCTTCGGTGCCAGCGGAAGATGCGCAACGCCATTCCGGGGCATATCGCATTGCGCGGTTACGGATGCGTCCGATGACGCTTGCAGAACGCCGCATTGGTGATACGTCGGTGTCGCTGCAAAAATTATTCTCGGGTGCTGAGCTGGCGCCAATGTTGGACAACCCATTTACGGTTTCTGATGCGCTAGACCATCTTGCGCACGGCGGCTGGCCGACTGACCTGGAATTGCCGACGAATCAGGCACTGGCGCATCTCACGGATTATGTCGATGATCTCATTAACCGCGATGTGGAGCGTCTCGATGGGGAATCGCGCCGGGACCCAGATCTGATGCTGGCGGTGTTGCGCAGCCTGGCGCGAAATGTGGCATCGGAAGTCTCATATGCCACGGTTGCGAAAGATATTTCTGGTACTCGCACGACAAAACCGGATACCGTAGCGGCGTATATCAACGCTTTACGACGCCTTTATGTCGTGGAAGAGCAACCTGCGTGGGCACCACATTTGCGTTCGCGCGCGAAAGTTCGACAGAGCCCGAAACTGCATTTCGTTGATCCCTCTTTGGCCCTGGCAATCCACGGTGCATCAGCGGATTCGCTACGCAGTGATCTGGAAACCGCCGGATTTTTGTTTGAGTCACAGGTCGTACAACATCTGCGAGTGTTTGCCGAAGCCCACGGCGGCAAGGTGTATCACTACCGGGATTCGTCGAAACGCGAGGTCGATGCCATCGTGCAACTGCGTGACGGCCGGTGGGCAGCGGTAGAAATAAAACTCGGGCAGCGGCAGATCTCGAAAGCAGAGGAATCGTTGCACAGCTTCGCCGAGGTCATCGATACGAAAAAGTCGGGCGCACCGGAATTCATGGCAATCATTACCTCCGATGGCCCGGTGCTGCAGCTACCAAGTGGAATTGTGACGTTTCCACTGCACGCGATGGGGGTCTAGCTGTCCTGCGTGAGCACCAGCGTGCCGGTGACTTCGCCAGAGTCGAGTGCTTGGTGCGCGACCGCGGCGTCGGCAAGTGGGTAGCTGGCGTGCCGGTGGTGGGTGATGGAGCCGTCGGCAAGCCAAGGCCAGACGTTGGCAACAGTTTCGCGCACGATCTCGGCTTTTGCCTCGGTATCGCGGGAACGCAGTGTGGTGCCGAAAATACTTAGGCGATTAGCCAGCACCGCGCCCAGGTTGATCTCTTCTTTCGTGCCACCTTGCATGCCGATGATCACCAGCTTGCCGTCTTTGGCCAGCGATTTTAGGTTCTGCTTCAGGTATTTCGCGCCGATGATGTCCAAGATGACGTCGCAGGAGCCTTTCAGCTTGTCGACGAAATCCTCTTCTTTGTAGTTGATTAAGATATCCGCGCCGTATTTCTTGCAGGTTTCCAGCTTTTCCGCCGAGCCTGCAGTGACGGCGACTTCCGCGCCCAGTTTTTTCGCGACCTGAATGGCGAAGGTGCCGATGCCGCCACCGCCGCCGTGAATCAGAATGGTTTGGCCAGAGCGCAGGCCAGCCGTCATCACCAGGTTGGACCAGACAGTGCAGGCTACCTCCACGACAGAGGCGGTATCTTCCAGGGAATAGCCCTCTGGGATTGGCGTGAGTTGGCCTTCGGGCACAGCGACGTATTCCGCATAACCGCCACCGGCGAGCAACGCGCCGACTTCTTCGCCTACCACGCGGCCGGTATCACCGGCATCAACGATGGTGCCGGTGGCTTCCAGGCCGATGAGTTCGGATGCCCCCGGTGGTGGCGGGTATGCGCCCTTGGCCTGGAGTAAGTCCGCGCGGTTCACGCCAGATGCTGCCACTTTGACCAGCACCTCGCCCGCGCGCAGGGTTGGCACGTCCACTTGGGTGAGTTCTAGCGACTGTGGGTCGTCGGCATCGGTTTGCACGATGGCGTGCATGGTGGCCGGGATAGTCGCGTCTGTGGTGGCTTTTGCAGTGTTGGTGGTTACATTTTTCTGGGCCTTTTTCGGAGTCATAGAATTCCATGGTAGGTTAATGTCGCTGGAGGTGTGGCAGAGCGGCCGAATGCACTGGTCTTGAAAACCAGCGTGGGGAAACTCACCGCGGGTTCAAATCCCGCCGCCTCCGCCAGTGGACATGCCGGTGGCGCCTGTTTTATTTTAGGTGCCACCGGTTGTTTTTATTTGCAATGCCCTGGGCAAGAATTCACCTGGCTTGGCTTGGATTCCAGGCAAAGAAAAATCCCCCGGCATAACACCAGGGGGGCGGAGCGCTAGGATTTTGATTTTTTAGTGGCGATAAAGAACCAGATTGCGCCTACGATCAGTGCCGCGACTGTGAATCCGATGCCGATTTCTTTTGATTTTTCCGCCGCGACATCGGCATAATTTTGCTCCGAAAAAGCTGGTGCTAGGACTAGGCAGTAGATCCAGCTACCGGCGATGACCGCAGCGAATGATCGAATGATTCTCTTGGGCTCAGTGAAGTTAGACATTGATGTTCTCCTTTCGGTCCTCCGCAAACCTTGATGAAGTCAATATTGTCCGCAAACTGTGATGAAGTCAATGCTGATTTGACTTCATTGCCCTGTTGTGTTGTTTGTGCTAACGCTAAGATGCAGGGGCTTTACCAGGGCAGAACGGGGTGTGACTAGCGGTTTCATCTGCGCAGCGTCGTCACTTTATCCCCGGGCGCGCACGGGGCTGGTGATCATCGCGACGATGCTGCGTGCGAAAGCGAAAATTCCGGCACCGAAGGCAGCGGACCAGAAGCCGTCAATAGTAAAGGTAATACCCCAGATATTGACAGCATTGGTGATCACCGCAGCCAACCACAGGATCGCGATATTCACGAAGAAAGAAAACAGACCCAGCATCAGGCAATTGATCGGCGCACCCACTGTGCGCACAATTGGGCCGACGGTGGAGTTGACCAGCATGAACGCGATTGCGACGATACCCAGCGCGATAGCAGGATCGAAGGATTCGTCGACAAGCAGTTTATTCGGGCCCGTGTAATTCACGCCCGGTACCAGCCAAACAGTCACGGCGAGGGCCGCGGCAATGGTGATGATATTGAGTAGCAGCGCGAGCGCACGCATTATGCACGCACCTTCTTCCACGCGGTAAGCAAGGCGTCGGTCTCTTCTGCAGTGGTGGCGGTAATGCGCAGACCTTCGTCGAAAGCACGCACCAACACCCCAGATTCAGCCAAATGTGCAGCCACTTCTTGTGGGCTGTCGTGTAAAGATTCGGCCGGAACCCACACGAAATTAGCGAAAGATTGCGTCAGGCCCAGCTCGTCGGCAAGCCGGTCGCGCTGCTGATTAGTTTCGGTGATGCGTTCGTTGAGCTCGTAGGCAGCCTCCAAAGAAGCTATTGCTGCAGCTTGCGCTACTGCGGACACGCTGAAGGGAATTGCGACTTTGCTCAGCGTAGCGATGATTTCTGGGTTTCCGAAGGCATAGCCGACGCGCAAACCCGCCAACCCGTAGGCCTTCGAAAACGTGCGCAGGCCGATCACGTTCGGGTACTGCCGTACGGCTTCGGTGGCCAGCGGGGTGTTATCGGCGGTGTTGTATTCCACATAAGCCTCGTCTAGCGCGACGACGACGTCGGCGGGCACCCGGTCCATGAACTCGCGGAATTCCTCGGTGCTGATGGTGGTGCCGGTGGGATTGTTCGGGTTGCACACGAAAATCAGGCGAGTGCGTTCGCTGATGGCGTCGGCCATGGCGGGGAGGTCATTACGCAGCTCGCGCAAGGGGACCGGCACGGCAGTAGCGCCGGTGACCTGCGTGAAAATCGGATAGGCCTCGAAGCTGCGCCACGGGAAGATGACTTCATCACCCGGCTGGCAGGTGATGGTTACCAGCTGCTGACATAATGCGGAAGAACCCGTGCCGACGGTGACGCTGTTTTCGTCGGCAAGCCCCAGGTGTGCGGCGAGCTTCTTGCGCAGCTCAACGGCTCCCATATCCGGGTAGCGGTGGGATTGCGCAGCGGATTCGGTAATCGCCTTGGTGATGCTCGGCAGCGGTGAGTGGGCAGATTCGTTAGAAGAAAGCTTGACTGCATCCGGCATGCGCTTACCGGGGACGTAGGCAGGCAGTGATTCCAGATCTTCTCGCAACATGCGTGTAAGTGTAGTCTCATCTAGCGGGCGCACGGGATTAATTGCGCGAGGGCATGCTAACAGTTATGCTAGATCGCGTTGGAGATGTGCCAGAGTGGCCGAATGGGACTCACTGCTAATGAGTTGCCTGCTTAACAGCGGGCCGGAGGTTCGAATCCTCTCATCTCCGCAGCTTGGCCCCGGTAAGATTCTTCTTACCGGGGCTTTTGGCATCGCGTAATTTTCGGTTGCATGGCTCACGCTGGCCTGATCTATGCTTAGCGCATGAAAGCAGCCTTTCGCTTTGACGGCATTGATTTAGCCCGCGGCCTCGCCATCGTCGGCATGGTGTTTGCGCATCTGGGCCCCACCGGTTTTGATGGCGGGGTTGTTGCGGACTACACGAGCACCGCTTTTGCCGGCTACCCCTCGGCACTGTTCGCGGTGCTGGCGGGCGTTTCTTTGGGCCTTTTCCACGAGCGCGGGGCCGACGACCCTGTGCGCACGCGCCTGGCGACGCTGGTGCGGGGTGTGATTCTTTTGGTCGCGGGCACGTTGATGTCGATGGTGCAGTCCACCATCGCGATCGTGCTCAGCACCATTGCCGTGATTTACCTGCTGTTGTTCTGGTTGCCTCGTTGTAAAACCTGGGTGATTTCCGTGGTTATCGCGGTGCTGGCGACGGTTTCTTCGGTGGGCTTTGTGCTGGTGGATCTCGTGCCATTCGGTTTTGAGCTGTTCATGCCGCCGTACCCGGTGCTGGCGTGGCTGACCTACGGTGCCGTGGGCGTTCTGGTGCACCGCTTCCTGGTGGGCAACACGAAGGCCCAGGCCATTGCGGTGGTTCCTGCGTTGCTGCTTGCGGCCGTGGGGTTTGTTATTCGTGTGAACAATGCCGCGGTTTTTCCGTATGACCCGCTTGCCGACTACACTGAGCCGCAGTTTGATAAAGAACCGCTTGTGCAATTGCTGTTGACGCAGAGCTTCGAGCCGCACACGGGATTGTTCGGTGATCTGTTGGCGAGCATCACCTGCGCCATCGCGGTGATCTGCCTGTGCTGCCTGTTGTGCCAGGTGCGCTGGGCGAATATTCTTGCCTATCCGTTGCGCGCGGTGGGTGCGATGGCCTTGACGACGTACGTCGCACACGTGTTTATCGCGGGCTTTTTCATGCTCGGTGGCATTCCGTTGGATGCGGGCGAGACTTTCGATATCAGCGGTACTGGCCCGGTGCAGTATTCGCGGGTTGAGCCCGCTGAGGGCAGCGTGCATGAAAGTACGGAATCCGAAAGTGCAGCCGAAACTGACAAACCTGAGAAACCTGTCGAACCTGACCCGAGCTTTCAGCGCTACCAAAAAATTATTCAAGAAGCGGATACCTGGCAGGAATATGACGAGCTGACCGCGGAATTCTGGGATGGCAAGACCAAAGGCTGGGTTCTGGGTGACGACGAGTTTGATCCGGATGAGCTGGATGTGAAAGACGCTGGTCAGATCCATAATTGGGCCATCGCCGCGTGGAATGCCCTGGGGCTGATTGTGTTCGCGGCGGTGTGGAAGGCGTTTTTCCGACGCGGTCCGCTGGAATGGGTTGTGGCGCGGCTTATTAACAAAGCAGTGTTGCGTAAAGAGGCCAGCATGCAATAGGGTAGCCATACCTTAAAGATGGAGGTTGTATGCTCACGCCGGAAATATGTGCGCAAAGCCTAACCAGACGCATTCTGGGTGGCGCTGGCACGCTTTCACTCGTCCCGCTGGATGTGGATGCCACCGTGTCCATCGCGGTAGTCGCCCACGGCTTTGACCATCATGGCCAGATGGTGGTTGCCTGTCATGTCGACGATGTTGCCTGTCTTGTCGACGGGCGCGTGCGCCTGGACGGCATTAAGAAGGCCTTGGAGTTCAGTACCGACATCACTATCGCCAGCCTGCACGCCGTGGCAGCAGTGGAATGGCAGCCCGGCTGGTATGCGGCGCAAGACCTGGTGGAAGAACCCACCCCGTTTCTGCGCTTCGGAATCGTGACTTTGGACCACGCGCACCTGCACTGGCCCTGCGGCGCGAGCTTGGTGCGGATGGCGGAGCTACAAGACGGCGATGCGCAGCGGGCCGCCGGGCAAGAGCGACTCGATGAGTTTGCCGCGCGTGAGGTACTCGATGTCGTCGGCAAGCGCCGCCTAGCCACCCTGCACGAAGAGGTGATGGCGGGGGTGACCGACGGATTGGTGCTTAGTGATCGGACCCAGCCAATGTGCCCGCACTGGAATGGGCAAGTCTGGGTTGCCGACGTGAACGAATGTGGATTCATGCTGATCGCGACGGGCGATGACCGCATGAGCGTGACCATGGTGGGTTTTGCCAGCCCGGCACAGGGACTGGTGAATTTTGAAACCGCAGTAAAAGCTGTGGCGGGGTAGCAGTAGCGTTATACCAGCACCCCGGCAGGATTTTTGATAACCGCGCAACCGGTATATTCTAGCCGGAGCTTACTGGGTATACCGCATGCCCAGGGGTTTAGTCCGGCCTATAGAGGCGCTCAATAATCCTGTAAGGGAGGTGCGTTATGCACGATGCAGCAGTAGAAGCAATTGACGAACTAGAAGGTCTGCTGAGGAGTCATGACGACGTACCTCCGCGGGAGGCGTTACGATTACGCAAACTGCTGGACGAACCTCAGATCAAAGACATTGTTGCGCTGGTAGAACGCTCGAACGCCACCCGTGCGGCGGTAGTGCTGCGTCTGCTATCGCGTGATCGTTCCATCGCGGTTTTCGATGCCTTGGACGCTGCTCATCAGGCCGACGTGATTGGCGCGCTGGGCAATAAAGACGTCTATTCCTTCTTCGACGAGCTGGACCCGGATGACAGGGTTTCGCTGATCGACGAGCTGCCAGCGGAAATTGCCGACCGGCTGCTGAAGAACCTGGATAAAACCGAACGCGATGTCACCGGCGTCATCTTGGGCTACCCCAAGGGATCGATTGGCCGCCGCATGTCGCCAGAGGTGCCCGAAATCCATGAGGATATGACGGTAAATGAGGCCATGACGCTGCTGCGCAAAGAGGCTGATGACCTGGAAACGCTGTATTCCATTCCGGTGACGCGCCGGGACCGCCGCCTGGTGGGCGTGACTTCTTTGCGTGAGCTGTTCTTGGCGCATGGGGATCGCAAGGTGAAGTCTGTGATGGCGGATCCGATTTTTGCCCATGCGAACGACGACGCCGAGGAAACCGCGCGTTGGTTCTTGCCATTGGACTTGCTGGCGATGCCGATTGTCGATCACACTGACCGCCTGGTGGGCATTCTGACCTTCGACGATGCGCAGGACATCGTGGAGGAAGAAGACAGCGAGGACTCTGCCCGTGCCGGTGGTGCTGAGCCTCTGCAGCAGCCGTACATGTCAACGCCACTGGTGAAAATCATGCGTTCGCGTATCGTCTGGCTGCTGGTGCTGGCTGTGTCTGCGTTGCTGACAGTGCAGGTGTTGGATGCTTTTGAAGGCACGCTGGAAAAAGCCGTGGTGCTGTCGCTGTTTATTCCGCTGCTGACCGGTACTGGCGGTAACACGGGTAACCAGGCTGCGACGACGGTGACCCGTGCGTTGGCGCTGGGCGATGTGCGGAAACGCGATATCGCCCAGGTTATGTGGCGTGAGCTGCGTGTGGGCCTGATGCTTGGTATTACCCTGGGTACTTTGGGCTTGGTCTTGGCGACGCTGGTTTATGGCTCGGATATTGGATTCGTGATCGGCCTGACGCTGTTGAGTGTATGTGCGATGTCGGCGACCGTCGGTGGTGCGATGCCGATCGTCGCCAAGACCGTCGGTGCGGACCCAGCGGTATTTTCTAACCCGTTCATTTCGACGTTCTGCGATGCGACGGGCCTGATTATCTATTTCTTGATTGCGAAAACCATTTTGGGGATTTAGGCGTTGCTCATGGGTTAGGATTTAGGCACCCTAGCCCGTATGTCATAGATCAAGAAATGGACTCGTATGAGTACTCCTCACATACACGAGAGCACCTCGAAGGCCGAAGGCCAGGACTCCGAGGTTCGTGAGCGCCGCGAAACCACCCGCCAGTACACCGGCTTGCTCGTCGGTATTGCGCTGTCGGTTCTGGTGTATTTGATTTTTCCGTCGAATGCGGTGGAAACGCTGAGCCAATCCGCTGGTGCGGACCCGGAAGTTGATTACAATCTGCAGTCGTTGCGGTTGGTAGCCGCGGTAACGGTGCTGATGGGCAGCTGGTGGATGACAGAGGCCATTCCGTTGGCCGCGACCGCGATGGTTCCGCTCGTGGTGTTCCCACTGTTCCAGGTTGGCGAGTTTTCTGACGTCGCCACGCCTTATGCTTCGGCGACGATCTTCCTGTTCTTGGGCGGATTTTTGTTGGCCCTGGGGTTGCAACGCTGGAACGTGCACCGTCGCATCGCGCTCATGGTGGTGTTGTTGGTAGGCACCTCGCCGAAACGGCTGATTTTGGGCTTCATGATCGCGACCGGATTTTTGTCCATGTGGGTGTCCAATACCGCCACGGCCGTCGTCATGTTGCCGATTGGTATGTCGGTGCTGCAGCTGACCGCAGACGTGGTTGGCGGCATGCGCAAGCAGGCGAAATTCGCGACTGCATTGATGTTGGCCATTGCGTATTCGGCCTCGATCGGTTCGCTGGGCACCTTGATTGGTACTCCGCCGAACGCGCTGCTGGCTGGTTATATGAGCGAGGCGCACGGCTACACCATCGGGTTTGCGCAGTGGATGATGGTCGGTATGCCGATCGCGGTGGTTTTCGTGTTCATCGCCTGGGCGGTGCTGGTGACGGTATTCAAGCCGGAGATGACGGAAATTCCTGGTGGCCGTGAGCTGATCAAAAAAGAGCTGCACGAGATGGGTAAGTGGACCGGCCCGCAGATCAGCGTCAGCATCATCTTTGTGTTGGCTGCGGTGTCGTGGATTCTCGTGCCGCTGATTTTGGATCAGTGGCTAGAAATTGAAACCGGTTACGAGGATGCCATCGTCGGTATCGCTGCAGGCCTGCTGATGTTTGCTCTTCCGGCAGATAAAAAGGGCACCCGCCTGATGGATTGGAAAACCGCCAACGAGCTGCCGTGGGATGTGCTGTTGCTGTTCGGTGGTGGCCTGGCGCTGTCGTCCATGTTTACCAAGACGGGGCTGTCGCTGTGGATCGGTGAGATTGCCAAGGGGCTGGGCTCGTTGCCGCTGTTCCTGTTGATTTTCGCGGTCGCTGGGCTGGTGCTGGTCCTGACGGAGTTCACTTCCAATACGGCGACCGCGGCGACGTTCCTGCCGATCATGGGTGGTGTTGCCGTCGGCATTGGCCTGACCGCAAACGCCGAGCACAACGTGTTAGTGCTGGCCATCCCGGTTGCGTTGGCTGCTACGTGTGCGTTCATGCTGCCGGTGGCCACCCCGCCAAACGCAATCGCTTTTGGTTCCGGTTACGTGCGCATCGGCGACATGATCAAGGGCGGTGTATGGCTGAACGTCGTGGCCGTGATCTTGACGACGCTGGTGGTCTACTTCGTGGCCATTCCCGTCTTCGATATCGTGCTGTAGTTGTGCGGTAGTTGCGCCCTAGCCGGGCTCGAGCCGTGCTCTAGTTGTGCGGTAGTTGTTCGTGTTTATGTGTTCTGTGCTGGCGATTTGGCAAAAACTGGGATGGTTAGTAGAGTATATTCTCGTTGCACAGGAGAGCAATCGAAAGATTTTCTCAAAGTGTAGCGGGAAGCGCCCGTAGCTCAACGGATAGAGCATCTGACTACGGATCAGAAGGTTGGGGGTTCGAATCCCTCCGGGCGCACACAGAAAAACCCGGATTATCACTATAGCGTGGTGATAATCCGGGTTTTCGTCTGCCTTTCTTCAGGGGGGTAATTTCGGATTTTCGTTTAACTGTTGCGACGATAATCCGCAATAGAAGTGCGGGTTTTAGCGCGGGTTATTTATTTATGCTTTGTTGACTATCTTGCAAGGCTACGATAATTTGCTTTATGTCAGGTTAATCTAAGAAACCTGTGATGAACATTATGATAATTTGCCGGAACTCACAGTGAGAGTTCAGGAGGAGACCGATTAATGACTAAGACGACCGCGAAATTAGTGAAAACTATTGCGACTGTCTGTGCCGCCGGATTGGTAGTGGCAGGGTGCAGCAGCGCTGATGAGGCAAACACTACCGGTGAGTCCAATACGAGCGCTGATTCTGCTGCTTCTGCAGAAGGCAAATTTACCGTCACCGATAACAACGGTGAGGTAGAGCTGGACGCCATGCCAGAAAAAATTGTTGTCTTGGACTATTCCGTCCTGGACGTGATTGATTCTCTGGGCAAGGGCGATTCTGTCGTGCTCACTCCTACCAACAACAATCCACCAGCGTTTGCAGAAGAATATGCTGATACTGCAGAGGCCGGCGGAATGAGTGAGCCGGACTTGGAAGCTATCGCTTCTGCTGAGCCAGATGTCATTTTGATGGGTGCGCGTACTGCTCGCGAACCATCCCTGGTGGAAGAGCTGGGCAAGATTGCTCCTGCTTTGGACTACTCCACCGACTACACCGAGGGCAGCTTGGACCTGAACCTGGAGACCGCCCATAACTTGGCTGGTCTGTTCGGTGAGGACGTGCAGAAAGAAGCGGACGAAAAGATCGAGGCTATCCAGAAGCGTGCCGACGAACTGAAGGAGAAAGTTGAGGCTGAAGACCTGAACGCTCTGATCCTGATGACGAACGGTGGCGAGACCCACGCTTTCGCTCCGGGGTCCCGTTTCGGCGCGATTCACAATGCATTCGGCTTCAAAGAAGCTGCAGAAGTAAAGATGGATGGTCGCTACGGTGAGGTCGTCTCCTTCGAATACATTGCGGACGCTGACCCGGACTACATCTTCGTCATTGACCGTGACGCAGCCCGTGGTTCTGATGAAGCTACCGCCGAGGCAACCCTAGATAACCCACTGGTTCAGGGCACCAAGGCAGCGCAGAACGACAATATCGTCTACCTGTCGCCTGAACTGTGGTACTTGATGGGCGGTGGCATCAACAACGTTGACGCCATGATCGACGAAGTCGAAGCAGCGCTCTAGTATTTCCTGATGAAACTTTTGCACCGTTGGTGGGCTATGCCCCTGGCCATAGGCATTCTCATTGCCTTGGCAGGGGCTAGTATCATGATTGGCGCCGCTGACTTTGACTGGGAGCTACTACGCCAATCACGCTTGCCTCGCACAGCCGCAGTCCTGCTGGCTGGGTCTGCGCTAGCGATGGCTGGTTTGCTGATGCAATTGCTGACACAAAACCGCTTTGTGGAACCATCGACTGTCGGCACCACAGAATCAGCCGCGCTTGGTTTGCTGTTGATCACTATCTTTGCGCCAGCCTCGCCTATTTTTGTCAAAATGGCGGTCGCTTGTGTGGCTGCTATCGCCGGTACAGCGTTGTTCATTTTCACAATCGGTCGCCTGCGCCACCGCAAGGGCTTCATCGTGCCGTTGGTCGGCATCATGATCGGTACCGTTATCGGTGCGATCTCGACGTTTATTGCCCTGGACGTGGATCTCATTCAGTCTCTTAATGCCTGGCAATTAGGCTCTTTCGCCGGCACAATCGTTGGACGTTGGGAGCTGCTGATGTTGGTCGCGGTGATGCTGGTGATCTCTTATTTCGTCGCCGATCGGTTCACCTTGTTGGGGCTGGGTAAAAGCTACGCCATTAACGCTGGCATTAACTTCAAACGCACAGAAACTCTCGGGCTGGTTATTGTGGCGATTACCGCGGCGATCGTTGTTACGGTAATTGGTTCTTTGCCATTTTTGGGTTTGGTGGTGCCCAACATAGTCTCACTGTATTTCGGGGATAATGCGCGACGCTCCCTGCCATGGGTGATGATCCTTGGCGCCGGTTTTACTTTGGTCTGTGATCTGGCCGGACGCCTGCTGCGCTATCCATTTGAAATTCCGGTGGGTACGGTCGTCGGCGTCGTCGGTGGTGCGATCTTCTTGGTCATTTTGCTCCGGAGGCATCAGCATGCACGCTAACCACAAACGAACACTGACTTTGTCTATCCTGCTTGTTCTAGCGCTGGCGAGTTTGGGGCTGTTCCTGGCTTGGGATTTGCCGAAAGCTTGGCAGTGGGCCCTAGAACGCCGCGCCTACATCGCTGGTGGGCTCATCGTCGTCGCTACCTCCATCGGCTTGTCGACGGTGTTGTTTCAGACTATTACCGCCAACCGAATTTTAACTCCATCATTGATGGGCTTTGATGCCCTTTACATCCTGCTGCAAACCGCGTTGGTGTATTTTTTTGGGCTCAGCACGCTTTCGCCGTGGGAAGCACGGGGGCTATTCGCGGTGGAAGTTGGCATCATGGTTGGCTTTGCCATCCTGCTGTATGCACTGATGTTCCGCGGCGGTCGTACCAGCTTGGATCTATTGTTACTAGTGGGCATTGTCTTCGGAGTCTTTTTCCGTAGCGTGTCTTCGCTGCTGCAGCGGCTGATTGATCCGGGTTTGCATGCTGCGCTGCAAGATAGATTTTTCGCGAATTTTAGCTACGTCGACAAGAATTTGTTGTGGGTGACCACCGCGCTCACCATTGGTTGCGCGGCTGTGATGTGGCGCAAACGCCGCATTTACGACACGCTGTTGCTGGGCCGAGATATTTCGCTCAACCTGGGAATCAATTACCGACGCGAAGTCATTATCACTTTGGTGTTGATCGCGGTGCTGGTGTCTAGTTCAACGGCGCTCGTCGGCCCGGTTTTATTTTTTGGTTTGCTGGTTGCGCACCTGTCGTACCAGCTGATGCGCACTGATCGCCACGCGTGGACGCTTCCAGGTGCCGTGTTGATTGGTATCACCGCGTTACTAGCCGGCCAGTTTATCTTGGGCCAAGTCTTTGCGTTTAACACCGCGCTGTCGATTATCATCGAACTCTTCGGTGGCCTGGCCTTCTTATACTTGTTGCTCCGGAAAGGTGGAATCAACAAATGATCCGCATCGAAGAAGTCACCAAACGCTACGACGAGCACACCGTCGTCGATAATATTTCCACCACGATCCCGCGTGGTAAATTCACCTCGGTAATTGGGCCGAATGGTGCGGGTAAGTCCACTTTGCTGCAGATGATCGCTCGCCTGGAACCAATTACCGAAGGTGCGGTGTTGATTGATGATCTGGACGTATCCACCACTCCAGGTCCAGAGTTGGCACGGACTATGGCGATCCTGCGACAGGAAAACCACCTGGTGGTACGCCTGACGGTACGCGAGCTGGTGGAATTTGGGCGTTTCCCTCACACGCAAGGCCGACTGACTGCAGACGATAAAAAATACGTCGATGACGCCATTGAACAGATGGGCCTGGAGCACATGGCCGATCATGCGTTGGATGAGTTATCCGGTGGACAGCGACAACGGGCTTTCGTCGCCATGGTGTTAGCGCAGGATACTGACTATATTCTGCTGGATGAGCCGCTGAATAACTTGGATATGCGTTACGCAGTGTCCATGATGAAAATGCTGCGTAAAGCGTGCGATGAGCAGGGGAAAACCATCGTGGTGGTGATCCATGACATTAATTTTGCGGCGGCGTATTCGGATCACATTATTGCGCTGAAGCATGGTCAACTTGTGCATGCGGGATCGCCGGGTGAGATCATGAATAAAGAAGTCATGCGCTCTATTTACGACATGGATATGCAAATCGAACTGTTTAACCAGAACCCGGTGGCTATCTATTTCCGCTAAACTTGGGACAGGTTCACGAGTAAAACCGGCTGTGAGGAGCATATATGTTATCCAAGCAAGATGCAGGCATCATTATTGATGAATTGCGCCAAGAAAAGGGCTTGAGCTGGTCAGAGCTCGCCGAGCGCGCCGAGTGCCCGAATGTCTGGCTAGTTTCTGCTGTGTTGGGTATGCACCCAGTGCCAGAAGAGGTTGCGGAGTTTTTACGCAAAGAACTCGAGCTTGACGACGAGCTGGTTAAGGCTTTGCGCAGGCAACCAACCCGCGTTCCGGAGCGTGAAATCGCCACGGACCCGACCATTTATCGTTTCCATGAACTCATCGACGTCTACGGCCCGGCCTTGAAGGCGCTGATTCATGATGAATTCGGCGACGGAATTATGAGCGCGATCAATTGCAGTCTTGATTTCAAGCGCGTGGAACACCCTGGTGGTGACCGCGTACACATCACCATCGACGGCAAGTACCTGCCGTATGACTGGGTACAGTCGGATAAGCAGTAGATGTTAGTTTCTGCTGCGGGCTGGAATCTTTAGCAAGCCCGCCCGCGGTCCTGGCGCATCGGTAAAATTTTCCTAGAGGTGCCCGTGCGAAAGGACTCAGCAATGCACACTGACAGCACACATTCTGATAGTAACGTTCCCGGCCACCACAATTCTGCGCACCATGCGCCGTCGGCTGCTGCGATGGAGGATCGTTATGCCAGTAATGAGCGCGTGTGGTCTGGGGATCCGAATGCGGCGCTGCTGAACGCGGTTGCAGGCATGGGGCTGGATGTTGCGAGCCCGCGCACCGCGTTGGATATCGGCTGCGGCGAAGGCGCGGATGCCGTGTGGTTAGCGCAGCAGGGCTGGCAGGTAACCGCCATTGATCATGCCCCCACTGCCGTGCGCCGCGCGCAAGAATTGGCGGTTGACAACGACGTACAAATCAACGCGCAAGCGGTGAGTTTCCAGGACTTCGACCGGGCCATGTTTGACTTGGTCATCTGCTTTTTCGGCCAGCTTAGCGACGACGATGTGCCCAAGCTGGAATCGTTGGTCGCGCCGGGTGGTTGGCTGATTTTTGCGCACCACGATATGGAATCCGAGAAGTACCTGATGCCGGCGAGCCTGAAAGAGCAGCTCACGGAGTTGGAGCTTGTCGACGACTACGTATTTGAAAAGAACCTCGAATGTGGCGGCGGGGCGCACCATCATCGTGATCTGGTGTTGCGCGCGCGACGGCGCTAAAACGTGAAGCAGGATACACTGCAGAGCATGCGAGTATTTTCCCAACCTGAACGGCTCCTGTTTGCTGCTAGCTCGACGATTGCCACCGCTGCCGCGGCTAGCGAGCGGCACGGGTTGTTGCGGGTTTTTAAACCGCTAATCGGGGTTTCGCTAGCGGGTACCGTGGTGCGCGGCTGGAGGCGTCGGCAAGCAACGGACAATGTGCTTTTGCTAGGCGCTGTGGCGGGGTCTACCTGCGGTGATGTGATTCTGCAGAGCCCGAAGGCTTTGGGGGAGGATGCGAAAGCCTCTGGGAACAGCCTGAATTCCGCGGCTTTGGCTTTTGGAGTGGCGCATGTGTGCTATCAGGTGAGTGCGTGGCGGCAGGGGGCACGTGCGCATCCGGGGATGCTGGCCGTGCACGGCGCAGGGCTGGTGGGTTTAGCGAGCCAGGCTGCCCGGCATGATCCACGCGTGCTGCCCGCGGCTGCCGGGTACGGTGGCTTGGTTGCGATGACCTCAGTGTTGGGCACGTCCGGGTTGTTGGCGGCGCGAAATAAAAATTCCCGCTTTGCCGCTGGCTCTGTACTGTTTTTAGTTAGTGATGCGCTGATTCTGCTGCGCCGGATGTACCTGCAGCGCAACCTACCCCGCGCAATTGCGGAGATTGGCGTGATGTCGACTTACACGGTTGCCCAGCGTTTGCTTGTCGACGGCCTCGATTCGAGCCAATAAATCCCGGCCGAAACAAGGAAACTGTACCGGGGTTTTCAGAGCTGCTGGTAGTAAAAACCGGTGGGGGTAGTAGGTGCTGGGAAAGCTATTCCCGCACAAGCCGCCACCGCAGCCTAACCTAGGGCCTTGCTGTATTCCAGGGCCTGCGGGAATAGCTGGTTGTTCTCCTTGTGCACGTGTAGGTGCAGGTCGCTGCGGAATTTCGCCAGGCGTTCATTCATCATCTGGTACGACGGGCAGGCATCGTTGGGCGAGGTGAAATCGTCGGTGAGTTCCGCGATGGTGCGCATGAGCGTGCCAGCGGCGTCATGCTCGGACATGAGTGCGCGTAGTTCGTGGTCCAGGTTGGTGGCTGCGGTGCCGGTGCGTTCCATGGCGGAAATTGCGGGGAAGACGAAGCGTTCTTCGCGGCTGAGGTGCTCGGACATTTCCTCGACGACGGTGTCGAAGAATTCTTTTACTTTTGCCAGTTCTGGGTGTGCATCGCCGTGCACGCGAGCAACTTTATGCACGAGCTCCTGCAATTCCGGCATTTCGAGCCAGCAGTAGGAGTGGTGGATGTCGACGATGTCGTGCGCTTGTGCAGACAGCACCCGGGCGTTGGCATGCTGTGTAGCCTCATCGCTGTGCTTGCCGACGCCTGCCGCTGTGGCTGGATTAGCTTGGGTGGCTGGATTGGCAGGGTTGGCGTCGGCATGAGCCTGCTGGTTGGTTGGTAGCTGGGTATCCTGCAGCGTGCTGATGAGGTGCTCGACGGGGATTTCTGCATCCTGGGCTGCTTGCTGCAGGGTGCGGTGGCCGTTGCAGCAGAAATCGATGCGGAATTTTTCGAAAATCTGCGAGTAGCCATAGTCGGTGTTGACGATCTCGCGCAGGGTGGTCTCGGGGCGAAATTCCAGCGTGTTCATGGTTTCAATTTTACTCTGGTGGCCCGGGGCCGTCGCTGTGATTTTATGCGGCTTCAATTTCTTCACGGCTTTGTGAGGGGGTCGGGCATTGCGTTTTACCGTGTAGCGAGCAGCTCGAAAACGGAATTCCACTCTTTGCTAATTTTTGCGGCAGACTTTCGGAAGTCGGCTAGGGACGGTGCAGGATCGTGAGATCCCTGAGTCGGCATTTTCGGGGAAGGTTTGCCAGATTGAATATGGTTGGCAAACTCATCATGAATCGTTTGTATGCTCATCACTCTGTTACCTGGCTCCTCACGGTTCAGTGTAACCCTTGTCGCCTGCCAAGCTGCGGCTTCCGCGCTTTCTGAACCCTCTAAGGTTGTTGCTCCTTGTGCCCTTGCGTGTCGTTTCGGCGTGGGCGTTGCGAAACCATTACTAACCATTACTTAGGTACTTAGGTCAAACGCTAGTAAAGATCCAGAATGGGAGTGCTGGAATGTGCTTAATATCGAAAACTTATTCGTTTAATTCTTCGCCGTCATCTAATAATCATCACAAAACAATACGGAAAATAAGTAGCGTAGGGCGGGTAAAATAAGTAGCGTAAGTCCCGGAAAATTCGACCGATAGAATGCGGAAAATAAGTAGGATTAAGCAGTGGATTATTTATTTCGAGCGATTGACCAGCAATTAGATGCTTTATTGCCGTTTGCGTCGGCGGTGGCGATTGATGGCCCGAAGGGTGTAGGGAAAACGGAGACTGCACGTCGTCGCGCAGAAACAGAAATTCGGTTAGATACGACGACTGGCCGCGAGCGCCTCAGGGCAGATCCAGGGTTCCACTCGTTCGACGAAGGCACGATTCTACTTGATGAATGGCAAAAGCATCCCGAAAGCTGGGATTATGTCCGCCGCGCAGTCGATGATGGGGCTGGGGCCGGAAGGTTTTTATTGACGGGGTCGGCGACGCCGCAAATAGGAGTTGATACGCACAGCGGGGCAGGGCGGATTCTGAGTGTACGCATGCGCCCGCTTGCGCTCTTTGAACGGGAGGGTATGAATCCGTCTGTGAAATTATCCGAACTCTTCGAATCTCGCGCGCTAATATCGGGGGAAAGCACGCTTTCGCTGAGCGATTACATTGAACACATTGCCTGTAGCGGGTTTCCTGGAATTTATCGAGCTCCAGAAATCGTGCGTAATGAATATTTGGATTCTTATATTGAGCGAATTGTTGACCGTGATCTTCCCGATCAGGGTTATACAGCGCGAAACCGCGATGGCTTGTTGCGCTGGTTGACGGCGTATGCCGCTGCGAGTTCTACTACCACTGGGTATTCAGAAATTCTTGATGCAGCTACGCCGGGTGAAGGGAAGAAACCGGCTAAGTCCACGACCATGACCTACCGGGAAAAGCTCTCGGAGATCTGGATGCTTGATCCAGTCAAAGCCTGGTCGCCGCAGCGTGGGGCTTTTGCAGGATTGGCGCGAGCACCAAAACATCAGCTTGCAGACCCCGCCTTGGCGATGCGGTTGTTGCGGATACCGCGCGCGAAGCTGAATACTTCGCGGTTTGCGCATTTTTTGGGGCCTTTGTTTGAATCCTTGGCCACGTTATCCGTTCGGGTTGCTGCCGAATCGCAATTTGGAAGCATTGCGCACTGTCGTACGGCAAAAGGTGATCACGAAGTAGACCTGATCGTGCAAAACCAGGATGGTGATGTCATCGCCATTGAGGTGAAGCTAGCTGCGCATATCAATGACGATGATGTGGAGCACCTGCATTGGCTCAAGAAGAAACTAAGTGAAGACCTGGTGGATATGGTTGTACTAAACACCGGTGATCATGCTTATCGACGTGACGATGGGGTCGCTGTCATCCCATTGGATCTGTTTGGTGCATAAAAATCTTCACCAGCTTCAGCATGGGCCCCAGCACCAACCTTGGCCGGTTCGGCGGCGTTATCCAGTGCGGCATCATCCAGTGAGGCGGCGTCATCCAGCGAGTCGTCATCCTGAGCATCGTCATTCAGCAGATCGTTGACACCGCTTTCGGCGGCATCCCATACATCCATATCTTGGATGCCGGCGCGCTTGGCGACGACCGTCGCAGCCAGAATCTGACCGGTGACGTTCAGTGCGGTACGACCCATATCGACGATTGGTTCGACGGCTAGCAGCAAGCCCACGCCAGCCAGCGGCAGGCCTAGCGTCGACAAGGTCAGTGTCAGCATGACGGTGGCGCCGGTGGTGCCTGCGGTGGCTGCGGAACCAATGACGGAAACGAAGATGATCAGCAGGTACTGGGTGAAGTCCAGGTCAATGCCGTAGAACTGGGCAACGAAGATCGCGGCGACGGCAGGGTAGACCGAAGCGCAGCCGTCCATCTTGGTGGTAGCACCCAGCGGAATGGCGAAGGAAGCGTACTCGCGGGGAACACCGATGGCGCGTTCGCTGAAGCGTTGCGTTGCTGGCATGACGCCCATCGAGGAACGGGTGACAAAGCCCAGGGAAATAACTGGCCAGATGCGCTTGTAAAAACCAAGGACCGGGATGTTGTGCGCCTTCATGACGGCCGGGTAGACCACCAGGAAGACTAAGGCCAGGCCGATGTAGACGGCCAACACGAATTTGCCCAGTGAGCCCATTGCGTCCCAGCCGTAGGTGGCTACGGCTTTACCAATTAACGCAGCGGTGCCGATGGGGGCCAGGCGGATGATCCACCACAGCACTACCTGGATGACCTTCAAGAAGGATTCGGTAAACCGCAAAAATGGATCCGCGGCCTTGCCTGCTTTCACCGCGGCGATACCAATGGCCAGGGAAATTACTAGCAGCTGCAGGGCGCCGAAGCTCAAGGAGACTTCGCCGTCGCTGACGGAAGCATTCAAACCGATAAAGTTCTGGGGCAATAGTTGCTCGAAGAAGGCCGTCCACGAACCCATGCTGGATGGGTCTTGCGCCTGGGAGGCATCGACGCTGGTGCCGATGCCTGGTTTCGTGACTAGAGCGACGACGATGCCGACGATAACGGAGAAAAACGCGGTGATTGCGAACCAGAGCAGCGTGGAAAATGCGAGCGATGCTGCGTTGGCTACTTTCCGTAGGTTCGCCACAGAGGTGACCACTGCAGCGAAGATCAGTGGTGGCACCATGACTTTCAGCAACTGCACGTAGGCGCTGCCGACGCTGCTAAGGGTGCTGGTCAGCCAGCCCGGGTTCTCCGGGTCGGTGTCCATGTTGGAGGCGACTAATCCTAAGATCACGCCGATGATCAAACCGGCGATGACTTGTGCGCCGAAGCCGGTGGCCCAGCTGGGCAGCTTGTGCTTGCTTTCTGCGTGCTCGGGCGCGCTTGTCGACGCCTGCGCGGAGTTTTTGTGTGCCATAAGTGTTCCTTATCGCGTGGGTTTGTAGGGCTAAATTTCGTTCATTATGAACAGATCGGTCTATTCTTGGTGAACCATTCTGTTCAAGAATGTTCCCTTGACTGTACTCCCCCTAGTTTTCGGGGCGCAACACGACGTGAAAATATATTCTTATGCAAACGCAGAAGGGCGCGTGAGCTGCTGTGATGGTGCACACAATGGATCTGGTGATGTGGTGTGTGGGAGGGCTTCGCGGGTGGTTTTGATTCTGTGATGCCAAGGCTTGCCTTGCTGGATTTTTGGACTTGTGCAGAATACATTGAACGCATGTCTCGTTTTAGCCCCCTCAACTGGCCTGTTGTGCGCCAGATTCGCGGCGGAGACCCTTTTGGTAGGGACGTCAACACGCAGTCGCAAAAGAGTAAAGACAAGCGTGGCCGCATTGAGGAGGCGGACCGCGTCGTACAGTCCGTCTGCCCGTACTGTGCGGTGGGGTGCTCACAGCGCATTTACGTGAAAGACGATCGTGTTATCCAGGTGGAAGGCGACCCGGATTCGCCGATTTCCCGTGGCCGGTTGTGCCCGAAGGGCTCGGCTTCTGAGCAGCTGATTAACTCTGCATCGCGGTTAACCAAGATCAAATACCGTGCACCCTATTCCACCGAATGGCAGGAATTGGATGAAGATACCGCGATGGACATGATCGCGGATCGTTACCTGGAAGCCCGCCGTAACGGCTGGCAGGATATCGACGACGAAGGTCGCCGGCTCAACCGCACCATGGGCATCGCCGGGCTGGGCGGTGCGACGCTGGATAATGAAGAAAATTACCTGATCAAAAAGCTTTTTACCGCTACTGGAGCGATCCAGGTAGAAAACCAGGCGCGCATATGACACTCCGCCACAGTTCCTAGTTTAGGAACTTCCTTTGGCCGCGGCGGTGCTACACAACCGCTGCAGGATATGGCGAACGCCGACTGCATTGTCATCGAGGGTTCGAACATGGCGGAATGCCACCCGGTGGGTTTCCAGTGGGTAGTAGAAGCGAAAAAGCGGGGCGCCCGCATCATCCACGTCGACCCGCGCTACACGCGCACCTCGGCTTTTGCGAACCGCCACATCGGTATTCGCGGCGGCACTGACGTTGTGCTCTTGGGTGCATTGATCAAGTACATGCTGGACAATGACCTGTACTTCCACGATTACGTGGTGGCATATACCAATGCGCCGATGTTGGTTTCTGAGGATTACCAAGACACCGAGGATCTCGACGGACTGTTTTCTGGTTTCGACCCAGAAACCGGGAAATACCTCACCGATACGTGGCAGTACGAGCAGAAAGGCGACGGCTCGTCCTGGAACGTGGAACGCGACGACACCCTGCAGCATCCGCGCAGCGTGTTCCAGATTCTGAAACGCCACTTCGCGCGCTACACTCCGGAGCTGGTGGAAGAAACCTGCGGCATCTCGCAGGAAGATTTCTACTACCTGGCTAATTCGATCGCGGACAACTCCAAGCCGGATCGCACTACGTGTTTCGCTTATGCACTGGGCTTTACCCAACACACACTGGGCGCGCAGTTCATCCGCACCGCTGCAATTTTGCAGCTGCTGATGGGTAACGTGGGCCGCCCGGGTGCGGGCATCATGGCCTTGCGTGGGCATGCCTCGATCCAGGGTTCGACGGACATCCCGACGCTGTTCCATTCCCTGCCGGGCTACTTGCCGATGCCCAGCGTCGACAAGCAAAGCTGGCAGGAATACTGTGACGAGATTCGGGAGGAGTCGCAGAAGGGCTTCTGGCAGCTGGGCGAAAGCTACGCCGTTTCGCTGATGAAGTCCTACTGGGGCGATGCGGCAACGGCCGAGAACAACTGGGGCTATGACTTGATGCCGCGGATTTCCGGTGCGCACTCTACGTATCAGACGCTGGAGGCAATGCTGGAAGGCGCGGTGGAAGGCTACCTGGTCTTTGGGCAGAACCCGGCGGTGGCGCAATCCAACGGTGGTATGCAACGCCGTGGTTTGGCCGCGTTGAAGTGGCTGGTCGTGCGCGATTTTCAGGAGATTGAGACGGCGTCGTTCTGGAAGGATGCGCCAGAGATCAAAACTGGTGAGCTGAAAACCGAGGAGATCGGCACCGAGGTCTTCTTGTTCCCGGCCGCCACGCACGCGGAAAAGGCCGGTACGTTCACGCAAACCCAGCGCATGTTGCAGTGGCGGTTTAAAGCCGCGCCTTCGCCGGGTGATGCCAAGAGCGATTTGTGGTTCTTCTACCAGCTGGGCAAGAAGATCAAACAGCGCTTGGCGGATTCGACGGACCCGCGGGACCTGCCAGTGCAGAAACTCACCTGGGATTACGTGGAAACCGAGGAGGGTGAGCCAAACCCAGAGGACGTGCTCAAAGAGATCAACGGCTACTACCTGGATGGGCCGCACAAGGGCGAGTTGTTGCCGAGCTACACGGAGATGAAAGCCGACGGCACCACCTCTGGCGGCTGTTGGATTTATACCGGCGTGTACAAAAACGGCATTAACCATTCGCAGAAGAAGGTCCCGGGACGCGAGCAAAACGAGGTCGCGTTGGATTGGGGCTGGGTCTGGCCGTCGAACCGCCGCATCTTGTACAACCGTGCCTCGGCGCGACCGGACGGAACCCCCTGGTCAGAGCGCAAGAAGTACGTGTGGTGGGACAAGGACGCTGGCAAGTGGGTTGGCGACGACGTGCCGGATTTCCCGGTGGACAAAGCCCCGGACTACAAGGCGCCTGCCGACGCCGTGGGCCCGGATGCGCTGGATGGCACCGATGCCTTCATCATGCAGTCCGACGGGCGCGGCTGGTTGTTCGCGCCTAGTGGTCTGTCGGATGGGCCCTTGCCGACGCACTACGAACCGCACGAATCGCCGGTGGGAAATATCCTCTACACCCAGCAGCAATCGCCGACACGTATGCCAATCAAGCGTGCAGATAACCTCTCGCGTCCGGAACCGGGCAAGCCAGGCTCCGAGGTATTCCCGTTCGTCTTCTCTACCTACCGGTTGACAGAGATGTATACCTCGGGTGCCATGACGCGTCGCTTGCCGTACCTCGCGGAGCTACAACCGGGCTTGTTCTGCGAAGTGGATAAGGACCTGGCTGCCAAGCGCGGGCTAGAAAATGGTGAGTGGGCGACGATCATCTCACCACGTGGTGTGATCGAAGCACAGGTGCTGGTCACCGATCGCATGCAGATGCTGCAGATCAACGGCGAGGAATTCCACCAGATTGGTTTGCCGTTCCACTACGGCGAATCCGATACCACAGCCGTTGCTGGCGACGGCGCCAATGACCTGCTGGGCCTGACGCTGGAGCCGAACGTGTTCATTCAGAACTCCAAGATCGGTGCTTGCGATATCCAACCGGGCCGACGCCCCCGCGGGCAGGCGCGCCGGGATTTGCTGGTGGAATACCAGCAGCGCGCGCAGCTGACCGTGGACAGCGGCAACGAGTTGCTCACTGGCGAAGACGGCAGTGTTTCTGATGCCGCTTCGCGGCAGCAACGTCTGGATGCCGTCGGCAAGTCTGAGTATGGGCCGGAGAATCGCGCCGGTAAGGATAACTCTGACCAGCATAGCGTCGGCAAGGATAGCGCCGACAGTCACAGCCCCGATGAGAGCGAAGAAGGGAAGTAAAGGACTATGCTTCTGACCGAAAACGCCTCCTCGCATGGTTATGACGACTATCAGCGCATGGCATTTTTCACCGATACCTCGGTGTGCATTGGCTGCAAGGCCTGTGAGGTTGCCTGCAAAGAGTGGAACCGCAACCCCGTGGAAGGCTACGAGGTCACGGGTGATTCCTATGACAACACCGGCGCGCTGGGGGCGAATACCTGGCGGCACGTGGCGTTTGTGGAGCAGAACAACGACCGCATTGAGCAGTCCCGCGCAGAGGGCAAGAAGCTGATTTCGCTGGGCATGCCGACGATCGGTGGACAGGACGGGAACGGCGGCGCCACAACAGAGACCACCCCGCCGGATACGGATTCTTTCCGTTGGCTGATGTCCTCGGATGTGTGCAAGCACTGCACCAACGCCGGTTGCCTGGACGTGTGCCCGACGGGTGCGCTGTTTCGTACGGAGTTCGGCACCG
Source organism: Corynebacterium pseudodiphtheriticum (assembly GCF_023509295.1). NCBI lineage: Bacteria > Bacillati > Actinomycetota > Actinomycetes > Mycobacteriales > Corynebacteriaceae > Corynebacterium > Corynebacterium pseudodiphtheriticum. The sequence continues at coordinate 190,438 of NZ_CP091864.1, forward strand.
TTGTCGTGCAAGATGATGTGTGCAATGGCTGCGGCACGTGTGTGGCTGGGTGCCCATTTGGTGTTATTGAGCGCCGCGACGACGGCGGAGTCACGCTCAAGCAAGACAAAACCGCCACCGTGGACTACCAGGATAATTCGCACGCCGGGGTGAATGTGCTGGCGAAGTTGAAGCAGCGTGGGCTGCAGGGCCCGAACAAGATCGACCACACCCCGGGCAAGTCCATGCCGATTAAAAATATTGGCGTCGCCCAGAAATGCACCATGTGCTATGACCGGCTGAAAGTCGGCGAGCAACCAGCCTGTTCGAAGACCTGCCCGACGGATTCCATTCAGTTCGGTACCTACGAGGACATGCTGGCTGCGGCGAAACAACGCGTGCGCGTGCTGCACGAACAGGGGCTGACCGAGGCCCGCCTGTATGGCGCGAATAGTGACGATGGCGTGGGCGGCACAGGTTCGATTTTCTTGTTGCTGGATTCTCCCGAGGTCTATGGTTTGCCGCCAGACCCGCGCGTGCCGACGGCGGATTTGCCGCAGATGTATAAAACCGCCGTGAAGGCCATCGGTGGCATGGCGCTGGCCGTGGCTGGTGCGTTTGTTATGGGAGGTCGGAAGTGAGCAATTTCGACGAATACCGCCCACCGCAGGGTGCACGACCGAACCGCTACCGCAAGTTCGATGGCACAAAGCCGAAGAAGAAGCGCAAGCGGCCAGGTGCGGGTGCACAGGACGGTTCCAAAGAAGAGCGGATGGCAGAAGACTTCGAGTTTTCTTCCTACTACGGCAAACCCGTCGTCAAGGCTCCGCCGTGGGAGTGGCCAATTGGTGTCTATTTGTTCCTCGGTGGTGTCAGTGGCGGCTCCGGCATGCTGGCGGCGGGCGCGCAAGCCACCGGCAACAAGCCGTTGTTGCGCACAACTCGCTTGACGACGCTATCTGCTGCCTCGCTCGGTTCCGTGTTTTTGATTCTGGACTTGGGCCGGCCGGAACGCGCGTTGAATATGTTCCGCGTGTTCAAGGTGACCTCGCCGATGTCTGTGGGCTCGTGGATTTTGATGAGCTTCGCCAGTGCTTCGGCGATCCCGGCGCTGGTGGAAATTGATGAGCTGGCTGGTCGTCGTGGTCTGCCGTTGCCGAAGTTCGCGCGCACTGCGCTGCGGAAACTCGCTGGGCCAGCCGGTGCGGCCACGGGTGTTTTGGGCGGCCCGCTGGCTGGTTATACGGCGGTGTTGTTGTCGAATACCTCGAACCCGGTGTGGAACGACATGAAAAACCATCTGCCGTATGTGTTTGTGTCCTCGGCCTCGGCGGCGGCGTCGGGGTGCGCGATGGTCACCACGCCAGTGGATAGCGCGGGCCCGGCCCGCGCGTTGGCCATGGGTGCGGCTGTGAGTGATCTGGTGGCCACAAAGGTGTTGGAAAACGGCATGGAACCGGAACCGCGCGAGGCCTTGCACCACGGCAAGTCCGGCAAGCTCATGAAAGCTTCGGAATACCTCATCGCCGCTGGTGGTGTGGGTGCTGCGGTGTCGGCGGTGACGAAATCCCGCGCGGTCTCGGTGCTTTCGGGCCTGTCGTTGTTGGCTGGTTCTGCCTGCACGCGCTTCGGGGTGTTGGATGCTGGTCTGGAGGCAGTGAAAGATCCGTCCACCACCATTGGGCCACAGAAGCGTCGTGCGCAGCGCCGCCGTGAGCAGCAGGGCTTAGCTGGCGACGTGGTGACGCCGGATTAGCGTACCTGTGGTGACACTGGATTAGCGTGCCCGCGGTGCCGTCGGATTAAAGGTGGTGCCGCCGGATTAAAGCAGGCCTAGCGTACCGAGATATACGCGGTGTTCTCGCCGGTGCCGCTACCACCGTTGAGTTCCACGGTGCCTTCCACAGTGGGTTCCACGGTGCGTTCTACAGTGCGGCCAATAACCGGGTAACCAGGCACTTCGCCGATGACCAGCAAGCCGCCGGAGGTTTGGGCGTCGGCCAGGAAGATCAAGTCTTCTTCCGAAATCGCCTCCGATTCCACCGACAAGTGCGGGCGCACCCAATCCAGGTTGCGGCGCGAACCGCCGGGAATGAAGCCGTCGGCAAGCGCTTCCTTGGCGCCGTCGATGGCAGGAACCGCGGAAAAGTCGAGTTCCGCGGCCACCCCGGATGCCCGGCACATTTTGTACAAGTGGCCCAGCAAACCGAAGCCGGTGACATCGGTGGCCGCCCGCGCGCCCGCCGCCAGCGCGGCCTGCGAAGCTTCGCGGTTGAGGGTGGTCATGGAAGCAACAGCCGCCTGGGATACCTCCCCGGTGGCTTTGTGCTTGTTATTCAGAATTCCGACGCCGATCGGCTTGGTCAGCGTGATGGGCAAACCGGGGTGGGCGGCGTCGTTACGCATGAGTTTTTCTGGTGCGACAATGCCGGTGGCAGCCATGCCGTACATGGGTTCGGGTGCGGTGATCGAGTGCCCACCGGTAACAGAAATGCCTGCTTGGGTGGCCACATCCATACCGCCGCGCAGGACTTCGCGCAGCACATCCAGGCCGAGTATGTCGTTGGGCCAACCCACCAGGTTGATCGCGGTCACCGGGGTGCCGCCCATGGCGTAGACGTCGGAAAGCGCATTGGCGGCTGCTACCCGGCCCCAGTCATAAGGGTCGTTGAGCATGGGGGTGAAAAAGTCCGCGGTAGAGATCACGGCTAGCCCGTCCTGGATTTTTACGGCCGCGGCATCGTCACCGTCGTCCAGTCCGACCAGCACGTTGGGGTCGGCTTTGCCGATCAGGCCCGCGACGGCTGATTCCAACTCCCCGGCCGGGATCTTGCAGGCGCAGCCACCGCCGGCGGCAAACGAGGTGAGGTTAACGGGCGTAGACGGTGCCCCGGACTTGTTCGCGTTGGTTGCAGAATTATTGGGTTCGGTTACTTCACTCATAGGCCCATATTACGTGGGACTATGACGTTGCTTGGTGCGTGCGAGCGATCTGTAGACTAGCCGACGGAGGCGTATGCGTTCCTGGTGGGCGCCCCGGTCTTCAAAACCGGTGAGGCCGAGCATCTCGGTCTGGCAGGTTCGATTCCTGTCCGTCTCCGCCACTAGTTTTGCCACAACGCAGGCAAGTTTACCGCCCCGCAAGGAGGTCGCCACGGTGCCTGATTCTTTAACGCCTGACAACGATCCCCGCCGGAATATCCCGAAGATGGATCAACTGTTGCAGCTTCCCGCCGTCGAATCGGCACGTGAGAAGCTCGCGGAGCACACCATCCGCGCGGCCATAAAAAACATTCTTGCCGACGCCCGCCGCGGGGCCATTGCCGCCGATTCCATCGAAGAGCGCATCACCGAGAACCTACGCGCGCAGCAACCGTTTGCCCTGCGCCCGGTCATTAATGCCACCGGGGTGATCATCCACACCAACCTGGGCCGCGCCCCGCTGCCACCGGCTGCCGTGAAAGCGCTGCAGGCTGCGGCGTCGTACACAGACGTGGAAATGGATCTGGCCAGCGGTAAGCGATCGAAAAACCGCGGGGCCGGAGCTACCCAGGCGTTGCTGGATGCGTGCCCGGCGGCGGAGGACGCGCTGATTGTGAACAACGGTGCTTCCGCGTTGTTGCTGGCGACGGCGGCGCTGGCGCCGAACCAAGAGGTGATTATTTCCCGCGGCGAGCTGATCGAGATCGGCGCCGGCTTCCGTTTGCCGGAGCTCATCGAATCCACCGCGACGCGTCTGCGCGAGGTGGGCGCGACCAATCGCACACACCTGGCTGATTACGAAAACGCGATCACCGCGGATACTGGTGCGATTTTAAAAGTGCACCCGTCGAATTTCCGCATGGAAGGATTCACGGCTGCGGTGGGCGTCGACAAGCTGCGCCAGCTCGCGCGCACCCACGGCAAGTATTTGCTTGTGGATCTGGGTTCGGGCCTGCTCACGCATGATCCAGCGTTGCCGGAGGAGCCGGATATTCATAGTCAGCTGGCTGCCGGGGCGGATGTGGTGATTGCTAGTGGCGATAAGCTGCTTGGCGGCCCGCAGGCTGGCATTGTGCTGGGGAGTGCCGAGGCGATTGCGAAAATGAAAAAGCATCCGTTGGCGCGGGCGGTGCGCATTGATAAGTTGCGCCTGAATGCCTTGCAAGCAGCGGTAACGACGCCTTCGAATGCCGTGCAGGATGCGTTGCATATTGATCCGCAGCGTTATCGCGAGCGCACACAGGCGCTTGCCGACGTCACTGGTGGCCGCGTGCTGGCCCATGACGGGCGCGTCGGCGGTGGGGGAGCGCCGGAGTATCCGCTGCCTGGTGTGGCGGTGGCTCTGCCGGAGTCGCTGGCTGCGCCGTTGCGGCAGGCTAGCCCGCCGGTGCTCGCGCGGGTGCATGATGGCCAGTGTGTGGTGGATGTGCGCTGCGTGCCGGAAGAACAGGATGAGCTGCTGGTCCAGACCATTCGGGGCGTGCAGGTTCAGCAGGTTCAGCACGCCAGCCAGGAGGCGAACTAAATGCACGTCGTTGCCACCGCCGGGCACGTTGACCACGGCAAATCTGCTTTGGTGCGTGCCCTGACGGATATGGACCCGGACCGCTGGGCGGAAGAAAAACGCCGCGGCCTGACCATTGATCTGGGCTTTGTGTGGACCACCTTGCCTTCGGGCACGGATCTGGCGTTCGTCGATGTGCCGGGGCACGAGAAGTTCCTGGGCAATATGCTCGCCGGCGTGGGCCCCGCACCGGTGGTTATTTTTGTGGTTGCTGCGGATGAAGGTTGGCAGGAGCAGTCGACGGATCACCGCGATGCCGTGTGCGCGCTGGATATTCGGCATGGGTTGATCGCCCTGACCCGTGCTGATCGCGCCGATGCCGCCCGTCGCGCCGAGGTCACCGCCCAGGTGCGCCATGAGCTCGCGGGCACCGCGCTTGCCGACGCACCCCTGGTTGAGGTTTCCGCCCATACCGGCGAGGGCATCGCGCAGATGCGGCAGGTGTTGGATGAGGTGCTGGCCAAGGTGCCTGCCCCGGATCTGCAGGCTCGGGTGCGTGTGTGGATCGACCGCGCGTTTTCCGTGAAAGGCGCTGGCACCGTGGTCACGGGCACGTTGGCGGCGGGCACGCTGCGGGTGGGTGATAAGTTGCAGCTGGCCAGCCCGGACGGCACTCGCGCGGTGGAAGTGCGCGGTTTGCACAGCGAAAATACGGCCCACCAGGTGCTGGAGCCGACTTCGCGGGCGGCGGTGAATCTGCGCGGGATCAGCGCCGATGCTATCCACCGCGGCCACAGCTTGCTCAGCTCGGATGCGTGGGAGTTGGTGGAACAGATCGATGTGCGCCGCACCTTTGGCCAGGATTTTTATGAGTTGCCGCAGAATATCGTCGTTCACATTGGCACTGCTGGGCTGGAGGCGCACGTGCGGCCGTTGTCCGCGGATTATGCGCGCTTGAGTTTGGCGTACCCGTTGCCGCTGCAGTTGTTGGATCGCTTCGTGGTGCGCAGCCCGGGCGGGCGGCATGTGAGTGCCGGGGTGCAGGTTATTGATGTGTACCCGCCGGAGCTGAACCGCCGTGGTGCGGCGCGTCGGCGTGCAGAAGAGTTGGCCCTGCTTGCCGACGTCAGCCCCAGCGATGCCACCACTACTGCCGCGGCCAGCCCGAGCCATGCCACCAGCACTCCCGCGCCCAGCCCGAGTCCGTTCACCGATCCCACCGCCTATGTGCAGCGCGTCGGTTACGTGCCCGTCGGCAAGCTGCAGCGCGCCGGGTTTGCCGTGGATGATCCGGCCGCCCCGCCGCAGGGCATTATTGCTTTCCGGCAGTGGTGGATTGCCGCTCGGCAGATCACGCGCTGGAAGAATCAGTTGCTGGTCGCGCTGGACAAGCATGCGCAGGATAATCCGCTGGCTGCAGGCATGTCGCGCAAGGCTGCGATGGATGCGCTGGACTTGCAGGAGGATGCGCTGTTAGGCATCGCGGTGGCCGCCGCCAAGGTGGAACAAACCGACGGTGTGCTTCGTGTGCCGGGGCACAAGGTGGATCTGGGGGCGGCCGAGGCGTCGGTGGCCAAGTTGGAGGCCTGGCTTGCCGACGACCCGTTTGCCGCACCGGAGGCGGATGAGCTGCAGGAACTCCGGTTGGGGGCCAAGCAGCTGGCCGCGGCGGAAAATGCGGGGCGATTGTTACGGCTTGGCCAGGGGATTATTGTGTTGCCGAGTGCGCCGCAGGAGGCGAAAAAGCGTATCGCGCAGTTAGAGCAACCGTTTACGCTGTCGGCGGCTCGGAAAGCTTTGGGCACGACGCGCCGGGTGGCGATTCCGCTGCTGGAGTATCTCGATGAGCAGGGTATTACCCGCCGCCTGGATGGTGGCTTGCGGGAGCTGCGGTAGTGTGTGCTCGGCCGAATTTCAAGCTACTGTAAAGCTACTCTAAAGTACTCTAACACTAGATGTTAGAGTAGAAAACCCCCGTGACCAGCCGAAACGGTCTACTATTAAATCTACTCTAAAGTTACTCTAACATTGTTAGAGTAGAAACTTAATAGCTCGCGATCCATACCACTCGTACGCACGTCTATTCCTCAATTGCGGCGAAGAATTCATTTTCTGTCATCACGGTCAATGTCGCGCCTTTTCCACGAGCGTTCGGGCTTTCACCATTTTGCTGGAGCCATCTATGCCCGGTCGCCACGTTGCCGTGGTGCTTGCGTTAGTGCGAAGGTCTTTACGAGCTGTTCCAGCGGCATCTCCAGGTATCGCAGCATCGCGAGGAACAGTTCGCCGGTAACCCGCGCGTCCTCGGAGGCGTCGTGGTGCGCGAAGGCCAGGCCGGGGCAGTAGTCGTGGATTAGGCTTTCGAGCCCGTTGGTTCCAGCAGGGCGTTGCAGCAGGTATCGGGCCATGCACAGCGTGCAAAGCCGAGGATTTATAAAATCGGGTAGATTCCCCAGTTCTGTGTGTGCTCGCCAGACGGAATAATCAAAAGCCATGTTGTGCGCAACGATGGGGTTCGTGCCGACGAATTCCTGGATGTCGTTGGCCAGTTCCCGCATGGTTGGGGCATCTGCGACGTCGGTTTCTCTAATGCCGTGTACCGAGATGTTGATGGGCTGGAAGTGCTCGTATCCAGGGTCTGGTTTGATGAGTGAGCTGTAGCGTTCAAGTGTTTCGCCGTGGTCGTTCATTCGCACGAGGCCGATCTGGCATGCGGACGCACGCATCTCGTTGGCGGTTTCGAAATCGAGGACAGTGAATTCGGTAGGAAGCGACATAGGAATAGTATGCACAGCTTAAGCTGTTTTGTCTGGGGAATTCACAGAAAATTTTCTCCATAGTAGCACTGCCGGTAGCTAAAAACTTCGATTTTTCATTGCAGTAATTTCGTTCCATATCGCGAAGATCTTGTTGAGCGAATTTGATGTATCACCGACGACGATGCGTCGGAATAAATAGGGAACAAAAAGACTTCAGCGAGCGCCGTGGTATGTTACCTAAAAAATTGGTCGATTTGTTGCCCCGAATTGGTGACAAGATCGTGACGCGTGGAGGTAAGCGGCGGAATGTCGGGTGTGCTGAAAGTTGTAGTTGGCCTGCTGGTAGGAATTGTTCTGACGGTGGGAGCTCTCTTTGGTCTCAATAAGATGAGCTTGTTGGAGGAGCCGACCCGCTCCATTACTTCGACTGGTATCGGTGGCACCCTCGAGGACATTTCGGAAATGGCCGTTGAGCAGTACTCGTATTCCGCCGTTGGCCGCTTCGAGGAGGACGGTTGGAGGGCATTGGGGCTGAGAGTCCCGTTGACGGGAAAGCATTTTCTTATTGCCTACGACGGCGTGGTGAAGGCAGGGGTCAAGAACATTGAGAAGTCGGATGTGAGCATCGACGACGTCACCAGCACCGTAACCATCAAGGTTTCTAAGGCGGAGATCCTCTCAAATGAAATTGAGCCCTCGTCCGTGACGGTATATGACCAGTCATTCAACCCTTTGAATCAGGTCAGGGTGGAAAATTATGCGGAGTTCTTGGACGGCGAAGAAAAGCGAGCTGAGGAGAAGGCTAAGCAGAATGGCTTGTTGGATCGGGCGCAGCAGCGTGTGACCGACTTGGTTAAGGCCCAGGCCGAGGCGTTTCTGGCTGGTTCGGACAAGGACGGCTACGAGGTGCAAGTGATAATTGCTTAAGGCACAGAGGTGGTGAGGTGTGTTTGAATTTCTTCATCGTTAGCTAGCTTCTTATTCCCGGAATATGGTCAGGCAGGGACCAAAACAAGCCATACCGAAGCCAGCGGCTAGTTCCACTGCCATAAAGCAGAAAGATCGTAAATAAATATAACCTGCCTCAGTATGGGGCTAGGAGTATGAATCCTGGGTTCCTCCGGGCGGAACTGCTAACAACGTAATGGGGAAGTCCTAGTTCTACCCGGAAAATACTATGGAAAAAGAAACCTGCAGATCACGGGGGTATTCTTTCAAGATAGATTGTTACTCATGTAAGAAGTCGGATTCGGCTGCCCAGAAAGGCAAATACCGCATAAGCTTCTTTCCTGCTTTAGGATCCTTGGGGACGATTTGTCCAGCTTCCAATGTTAGGGAAATGAGGGTTGATGCTCTGTTACTTTGCTTATTGCTCAATCCAAACCGTTCTCTAACGGATTGATTGCTCGTATCTTTATTACTTACACGCTGAAGACATGCATGCAAATAAACTGCTCTGATTTTCTCTTTGTCATCCATATCAGTTAATGGTTTTGGAGACGATAGTGTTACGGTAGTGTGCGGCTGGGTGATTTGTATGGATGGAGCTGGAAGTTGGTGGAACTCAATTGCTGCTGCGATTCTATCCCAGCCGCTTCCTCTCTCCTCACAAATGCGACAACGGCGCATCATGGCTGCGAGTCTTTCATTGCGCGAACGAGGCGGTGCATCGACAAACCGGTTTACATCGATAAGTGGTGTGCCAGGGTTTGTGATTTCAATCCTATCGGCATAGATTTCGATGATAGGTCCCGTACCAGTGATTGAAAAATCTTGATGAATTAATGCATTAGCTACAATTTCTCGAATGGCTACCGGCGGATATTGGCTTACGGTTTTCCGTAAGGCAGTTTCTATGTGCTCATTTGATGGAAGCTGATTTTGGATAAACTCTAAGAGCCCTTCGAAACCTGATGCATACCCCTTTATTCCAATTTGTTCCTTCTCAGCATCGATTTTATTGCTTCCGTTGTATTTGATTACGCGGGGAGCTTTCCGTGTGAGAAACTCAAAATTTCGAAGATCCCGAGCAAATAACAACGCGCCAAGATTGGTGATGGAGAAAAGTCCATCTGGTTGTTGAGAAATCAATTTGTCATGTAGAAAATCTTCTACTATTACACTCAATGTTGTTTCATCGGATCGACCCTGCAAGCGATAATAAGAAGATACGTCGAGCATACTAATAGCGTCTGTAGCAGGTAGACCTGTTAAAGCTTGCTGCAATTCATAAGGGGCGCGGTCGAGCATTTTGTAAAAGCGAATCTCTTCCGCGGGGTGATCTTGAAATTTTTTTAGGTGGCTCCCAATCCGAACCCATGAGATGCCTTTGAATCGAATAGCGTTGGACGATGCTGCTGAAATTTGGAGTATGGCGACTTTGGATCCGTCGATTTGCGTATATTTAAAACTGAATTCTGGAGCTGGTGTCAAAAAGGTTGCCAGCCACGGTTGGAGTGCTTGATTTCCTTTCGCGACGATCTCTTCGTGGTTGAAAGACGTTCCTACAATTTTGTGAGATGCATCTTCGATTCCCCAGATCAAATATGCGTAATCTTCTTGGGCTAGAGTCGCAGCATTAGCAAGTCCGGAAATGTACTGTCCGATTTTTTCTGGATCGCTTAGGTTTTGTTTGAACTCTAACCACGACTTTTCATATCGATTGTTGATGAGCCGTTCTACTAAAGATGTGAGCTTCTGGTCATCATGGGATCGGGATGTTGGCATTTCACACATGTAGAATTCCTTCTTCGTGCATTATAGAAAAATCAAATATATTAAGATAATCTTGAGTAATGTGCAAATAAAATCTCCTGTCGTTGACGGAATGAATTTATTTTACGAGGGGATCCGAATGCCTTATCGACTTCCTTGTCGAGGGCATCGTGGGCCTTAAGTAAAGCCGGATCCATGGCGAGCGGGTTGTAGTGGTCGGCAAGTGATCTCTCAGGATGTAGTTCGCGTGCTTTGAGAATTTTCTGGCCGGCTGTGATGATTCGTTGTTTACTAGTGATGTCGAGGTCCGGTACTGGAAAAGTATTCCAGGACAAAGTGCTGGAGAATCGTAGGTCTGATTTAAGCCGTCCCCCTACCGTTTGTTGCCATGTCAAGAACATTGATGACGAAATTAGCGCAAAGCTAAGTCCAGAAGGGTCACTAATAGTGAATGCGCTGTCACTGGTTATTGTTTCAGCAGATAATTGTGCTGCGGTGAAAAAATAACGGTTTTCACTTACTACGCGGGGAACGCAAAGATATTCTGATGTTGGCCGGTGCTTATTCCCTCGAAATAAATGCGGCGTATTGCGGTGTTTATAAGCATCACCACTTGGAGTGCTCGACTCACGAAATTCTTTGCATGCGGTAACACGGTCGTGGAGAAGCTTTGATTTTTGAAGATCAGAAGGGTCGAAGCTCTCGTCGGCCATCCACAAGCACCAGCGGTCAAGTCCTCGAATGAGTTCTTTTGAACCACGGAATGGACGAAGATATTTTGTGGCTACCGCATCATTCGCAAATTCAGCATAGTCTTCAGCCTCAACGATTAAATTGCCGCCGTCAATGGGCATTGTTCCAAAGCTCGCTTTCGGAAGCCCAGAAATGGATTTGCTGCTTTTTGTTACTAATACATTTGGACCATCGACTAAATAAGCGTTGATTGCACGGTCAACCGGTACTGTGATTGCTTCACCGCGAGATTCTGGGTAGTCCCATAGACGTGGCTTTACATCCGTATTGCGGCTGAATCCGACGATCACACAATGCACAGCAGCCTTGCCAGGGGCTTCTGAATCCCAGCTAAACGTACGGTGGGCAAACTTGATGCGCCAATGATCTCGGAAGATCGGGCCGAACAGAGCAGGAACCGGCTGGCCTTGTGTAATCGAATTCGTGGTTACGTAGGCGAACTCGCCGTGGCGCGTCTGTAGTACGTTTAGTGCTTGTGCGTGCCAGCCGGTGACGTAATCCAGGTAACCATCAAAGTCATCTTTCCAGACTGTTTTAAGATCTGCTCGTTGGGACTTCGTCTTTGTCTGGTGCCCAATAAACGGCGGGTTACCAAAGATATAGGTCTGACCACTGGTTTCTGGCAGAATCTCTGCCCAATCCAACTGCAAGGCGTTGCCGTGGTGAATGTGCGCGGTGATATTAATCGGCAAGCGTTCTGGAGCCAGACCGATGGCGTCGGCAAGCTCCCGGTTCGCCTGATGATCCACTAAGAACATGGCAGTCTCGGCAATCTTCGCCGGCCACCAGTTGATCTCAAAACCATAGAACTGGTCAATGGAAAGCTTCTGCTCCCACGAAATATCAAAAGTCATGCTGCCCGCGCTGCCCTCACGCTCACGGATAGCAACAATCATCTCCGTTTCAATCTTGCGTAACTCGCGGTAGGCCACAATCAGGAAGTTTCCGGAACCACACGCCGGGTCGCAGTAGATGTTGTTCGCCAGACTATCGCGGAATTCCCGCAGCTTCTTCACGCTCGCGGACTTCGAATTGATCAAACGGCGAGCCTCCGCGCGCAACTCATCCAGGAACAACGGCTCGATCGTCTTCAGAATATTCTTCTCACTGGTGTAATGCTCACCAGAATGCCGACGCGCTTCCTTCGACTTCACCAACTGGAACAAAGAACCGAAAATGGCGGGGCTTATTTGAGACCAATCAAACGAGCAAGCATCGACAAGCACTTGGTGCATCTGCTCATCGAAGTATTCCTTAGGCACATCACCAGCAAACAAACCACCGTTGACATACGGGAACTTCGCCAGATGCTCCGGCAAACGACGCGGACGCTGCGACTCCGGCTTATTCAACACATCATTAAACAACGTGTTCAGATCACCAGAAAGCTCACCGACGCCATTGGCATTAATCACCAAATCCGCGAACAAGCCCGGCTGCCACAAGCCCGCATTATCGCCGAAAAGCAAGAACAGCAGCCGCGTCAGATACATTGAGGTCTGTTCGACGCGCTCGTCTTCATCCTCCGGGTTTGTCGGGGCAGCATCGCCGACTGCCTCATCCACATCATCGTCGTTGAGCGCACGGAACAAGTTCGCCATGATCTCCGAAGCCGCAATGGAGGCGCGCTCTTGCTCGCGGTGGCTAACCGACTCATAGCCAGCCAGGAACATGAACTTCTCGGCATGATCTAGCAACTCATCCAAGCTGATGGTGACATCGAAACGTTCATCTTGTTCGCCCAAGCGGTTCAGCCGGATCTGCTCAAAATTCGTGCACATGATGTAGCGCGGCCACTGGTGCTCCTTGATGGTGCCGCCGCGTAGATAATCCAGCGCCTGCTGGTGGGCAGCATCCAGATCCACATCCAGCGACTTTGCCTCACCAATCAACTTGTTGGGCATAAAGAAATCAATACGGCCGTGCCCGCCGGTGCTGCTGCGCTTAGCAGTCTGCTCAAAAACATTGAGGTAGGTGGCGTTAATACCGAAGCAGGAAAAGAAATCTGTCCAATACTGCTGGGCGTATTTCTGCTCTGTGCCGGACTCATTGGTTTCGCGCCAGGCGGCGATTCGTTCGCGCCAGCGCACCACAAATTGCGAAAGGTTGTGGCGGATGGTTGAGCGTTCCAGGCGTTGCGTGGTGGATGTGGCGCGAGTCATTACTCCATTATCGCAAAGCTGGTGGGGTAGCGCAGGTTTAGCTCGGGTTAGGTGTGCTGTGAGCTGTCAGGGCCTGCGGCGTCGTCAAGGGGCACATTCGCGTCCCAGCTTCGGCTGATCGCTGTGACAATGCCCGGGGTGTTCTGCTGGAACAACGTGATCGCGGTATATGGATCATCCGCGCCACCGGGGTGGCGTGGGGTCTGAATGACAACCCATGTGGTGTAGAATCAAAATTGAATGGGAGTGATTCAGATGTCAGTTGTGAATATTGAGATCGGCCAACGGATCGTCGAGGCACGCAAGGTTGTAGGTGTGTCGCAGCGCGAGTTGGCCAAAGAGACCGGCCTGTCGCAGCCGACGATCCAGCGGATCGAGAAGGGTGAGCGGGCTGCGTCGAGGCTGGAACTCGTGCTCATCGCAGACGGTTGTGGTGTGCTGGTCGACGACCTGCTTGGCACGAACAGTATCGCTGACGAGGTGCGCTGTGCCGGGCGCACCGACGAGGATGGATCGAAGGAGCTTGCCGACTACCTGATCTACGCATTCGGAGTTTCACGTCGTCTCGACCAGCTGGGCATTCCGGAGTTTGTATGAGTAACGAGGCCATCGGACGGGCAGCCGCCGAGAGATTCCGCAAAGAGCACTCCCTCGGCTCAGAACCAATTACGAATCTGGTCAGGCTCATTGAGCGCAAGGTGGGAATCGGTGTCGCCTACGTCAGGTCTTCGGCTGCTGGTCACGGCATGACGATGCTTCTGGATGATATGCACCTCATGGCGGTGGGCTGCACGAGGCATCCTATGCGACTTCGCTCCACCCTTGCTCATGAGCTTGGTCATCATCAGCTCGACACTATTGACAGCATGACAGATGGTGCCGACTGGGCTCGGCGTAGCCCCGAAGAGATCCAAGCGGACGCCTTCGCCCGCCATCTGCTAGTTCCACTGAGTGGCGTGGCGGACATGGTCAAAGGTGAGGAAGTCACGCTCGCAACTCTTTCTGACATCGTGCAGACTTACCTCGCCTCTCCCCACATGGTTGCCATCCAGATGCGCGACGCTGGTGTGATCAATGCCGACACCTACAAGCAATGGGGCCAGATTACTGCTGGTGCGATTGCTGCTCAGTTCGGCTGGCGCCCCGATTACCAGGCGCTAGTCGAGCAGTCGAGCAAGCCTCGTGGTCCGCAGAGCCTCATGACACGGGCCATAGAGGGCTACCGCCAGGGGAGCGTGGCCTCCTCGACTATCGCTAAGCTCAGCGGCGATCCCAATGCCTCAGTCACGAAGGCAGCCCTGGCTGAGGAGGGAATCACTCCTGTCGAGGCGCCAGCCGTGTCGGCGCCCCGCCCTAAAGACACAGGTGAGCGGCTCACCTCTGAGGAGCTGTCGGCGCTTATGGGCGGCGCGGAGTAATGCACATCCTTGACACCGGACCGATTTTCAAGTTCCTTACCACCGACTGCGTTCCCGAGTTGCTTTGCGCTCTGGGACATAACAAGATTCACGTGCCTGAGGCAGTAGCGCTGGAGATATTGGATACTCCCACCCGGCATAGGCAGTTTGAGCGCGCACGTGAGGTCTGGCCCCGGTTCCCAGAACGCTTCAGGGAGATTATCCCGGACGATGCCACCGACGAACTCAGACAGTGCTGTCAAGCTGTCCTGGGAATGGAGTTCGAGGAAATGTACGCTGAACCCAAGGATCGTGGAGAACACATGGCGATCCTCCATGGCGTCCTCCGCGCTCGTGCGGGTGAACAAGTCATCCTCGTGTGCGACGAGACAGCCGGTACCAATGTCATCAAGAAACAGGCAAAGGTGCTCACCCAGGCGCAACGCAGAGGTCACTTTTCGCCTGGCGGGAGCATTCAGCACGCTGACACGATCCAGCTGCTGTGGTGGGCAATCGAGGGCGGCGGCTTCGACGGCAGCCGCGAGCAATTTCTCACCAAGTACAAGGCGATGGCTGCCTTGGATTCATCAATGCCGTTTACTGCGAAGGAAGTGGGGCTCACCAAGAGCCCACCATGGCCACCGGACGCGAAGCACTAATGTTAAAGACTTTCGTGGCGTGATCGGCAGTTTGTCGACATTGCAGCGGGCCGCCGCTGATCCCCAAGAGCGACTCACGCAGTCAGCGCAATGTCGCAGTGCAGCACCAGGTGGGGTCGGAACGCTACGAGTTCGACTCGTGCCTTCCGAGTTGCGCAACCTGTACTTCTTCATGCTGGGCTTACTGAGCGCACTGCCGAGCAATATGCCACGACACGCCCAGCTTCTGTGCGACAGCTTAGCACGCGGGGTACATCGAAAGGTTCTCTGCCAGAACGGTCTTCTACGAGACGAACCATTTAATCCTTGGCATCCTGGGGCATCCTGGGTAATCTTCTTGGGCAAGTTCGAAGATTTTCCCATCTACTCAGACGGAACAAAACTTGGGGCGTTCAGCCGAAACTTTAGCTCATTCCCGGCACTCCTTCTGGCATACGCCAAAGTTTTCTGCCGATAGGTGTGATTCTTGTTTCGGGTTTGATTTTTACGATGAAGTTTTCATCGCTTTCTGTTCGCGGCACGTAGGCAAACCCTGGCGTGTTCACCAGCCCAGGTACGGCTGGATAGCCGGGGTCGCAGTCGATCACGGTGTTGAAGTTTTGCAGCTTCCTTAGGACGCTGCGAACCCCGCGCAAAGTGGTTTCACGCACAGCTGTTGGATCAAGATTGAATGTTCCTATAGACCTCAACGTTGTGTAAAGGTGATTCTCGTAAAAGTCTGGCTTGATCGGCCACGGAAAATTCTCGGTAACAATCGTCCTCAACGGCTGGTGTCCAGCCTGTTTGGCCAGTTTGTGAATGTACTGTCGGGTCACCCCGTACTCGCGCGCCAGCTCGGTCTGTGTCATGCCCTGGGCAAGGCAATACCTGACTGTTGCTGGGTCTATGATGCTCATGTCTTTTCCTCTCAGTTTAATCTGTGTGCTTAGGCGGCGATTCGTTCGCGCCAGCGCACCACAAACTGCGAGAGATTGTGGCGGATGGTTGAGCGTTCTAGGCGTTGCGTGGTGGATGTGGCGCGAGTCATTACTCCATTATCGCAAAGCTGGTGGGGTAACCCAGGTTTAGCTCAGGTTAGGTGTGCCGTGAGCTGTCAGGGCCTGCGGTGTCGTAAAAATTGGTCTGCGCGTGTTCGCGGAGCAGCTGCATATCGCGCGCACTGAGCTGGTCTTGGGCTTCTTCCAGGATGGTGGCGACGTGCTGTTCTGCGCTTTGTGCAATCGCAGGATCTTTCGCGTTAGCACGGATGTGGTGGGCCAGATTCACGAGAGCCTCTGCCACAATCCGGAAGCCCAGGGCATGCGGGCGCACGTGGTCAAATGGCATATCGACGATCTCCTGGATAGTCACCGGGCGCAGATACACGCGGGGCGCGCCGGCGTCGTCAAGCAACACATTCGCGTCCTCGCTTCGGCTGACCGCTGTGACAATGCCCGGGGTGATCTGCTGGAACACCGTGATCGCGGTATACGGATCATCCGTGCCACCCGCCATCGCACGCAAAGCCAACTCCACCAACTGCTGCTGCGCAAAACGCAAATCCTGCTCCGTGGTGCGGGAAGCACTGAGGTGCACGTGATCGCGCAAAGCCTTGGCGACGGCGTCGGCACGCTGCTCCGGCCACACCTGAGCCAGCGGTGCACCTTTCACCATGTGATCGCCCGGCCGCGCCAGCAGGCTGACATTCACGTTGCAGCTTTCGGCATCGCGACGCAACATGTCGTAATCGATGCGAGTCAAAAACCCACTCTGATGTGCGGCAACCAGCCCGCCACCTTCCGTGGGCGCCGGGAAGCACTCCACACCGTCGTCGTCTGGATCATGCCAGGTGTTTTTAATCGTGCGTTCAAAATCCTTACACGCCTGGGTGCTGATAGTTTCGATCTGCACCGAACTGGCGATGTGATGGATAAACCAGACAAAAACGAAAACATCGATAACGCCGAAAATAATCGCGGCATTGACCGCCATGTGCGGGATGAAGGATTCGTCATCACCATAGTCAGCGGACTTGATGGTGCGCAACACGAGCAACGTATAAACAAACGTTGCGGTGAGAACCCCCAGCACAATTTGGTTATTGCGGTTACGCATAAAATTGCGCACCAAACGCGGGCCATACGTCGTCGACGCAGTACTGATTACCGAAATGGTGATAGAGAAGGCCGTGCCCGCCACACCCAGGAACGCGGCGACGGCAGAAAGCAGCGAACGCGCGCCGTCGGCACCAGTGGCGAACAACAGATCATGCAGGAAACCCGGCAGCTCATAGTCAATGTGGTCCAAGCTGACGAGCATCTGCGAAAGAACAATGGCCGCCGTGACAAACAAGGCCGGGACGAACCAGAATTGTTCTGGGATCGCGCGTACAAATGCCAGTATTTTACCCACTCGTCAAGGCCTTTTCTTTGGTTGTTATCTGGTCTGTTTTTCCCCGCCTGGCCGTGCATTTTCGGCGATGACGTCTGCTGCTGGGAAGACGGCATGGGCTTTCGCAGCATCCTCAGTTTCTTTTCAGCATGATACGGGATCTTCCCGTCTACTCAGATGGAACAAAACCTGGGGCGCTTCACCCCTAGAAACGACCGAAGAAAAATGAGGACCGGCCCTGGACTGCTACGAAGAGCAGCGGAACCGGTCTTGATAGTACAAGCCTATGTGATTGAGTCGTGCTTAAGCAACGTCTCCGAGATCAAACCAAGCTTCAAGACTTTCCCGGGGCATAGATTCAGCTCACGAAGGCTCGAGAATTACCGCAGCTCACGTGGCTGCTGGTTCAGGTGGCGCGGGCCATCGGCTTCCAGCACCACAATATCCTCCAGGCGCATGCCCCACTTGCCCTCGACATAAATGCCGGGCTCGATGGAAAACGTGAAGCCTTCCTGCACCTGCTGCTTATTACCCTCCAGGTAGAACGGATCCTCGTGCGTCGACAAGCCAATGCCGTGGCCTAAGCGGTGGCTGAAGTTCTCGCCATAGCCGGCCTCTGTGATGATCTCGCGGGCAGCACGGTCAATCGACTCCGCCGTCGCTCCCGGTTTCGCGGCCTCGCGGGCAGCATGGAACGCGCGGGTGACAACCTCATAGGCATCGCGGAATTCCTGCGGGGCCTTGTCGACGGCGCCATCGACCACATACGTGCGGGTGGAATCCGAGCGGTAGCCATCGCCAAAGGCACCGCCCAGGTCGACGACTACCGGCTCGCCCGTGCGCAGCACGCGATCCGAGAACGAGTGGTGCGGGTTCGCGCCGTTTTCACCACAACCGACGATGATGAAATCAATGCTGTGGTGCTCGCGCAAGATCAGATCATGCAGCTTATCAGCCACTTCGCGCTCGGTGACGCCATCGCGCAGCAACGCCGGAACCTGCTCGTGCACGCGGTCAATCGCGGCCGCTGCGGCTGCTAGCTGCGAGATTTCCTCCTCGCCCTTGGCTAACAGCAACTGGCTCATCGCATCCGAACCCAATTCGATGCTGTGATTCGGCAACGCAGCATCCAGGCGCAGAACGTGATCAGCCGTCATGGCATTGGCCACCGCTACGGCCTTGTGCTCGCTGTTTTCTTCCAACAGTTTGCGGGTGATCTCATACGGGGACTGCCCGTCGCGCCAGGCCTCGAAGCGGAAACCGAGCTCGTCCAGGTTTTCCTGCTGCAGCGTCAGCACGTCGGTCTCCGGGCACACAGCCACCGGATCTTTGCCCGCACGCAGCACCAGGAAGGTGGCGCGCTCGTGGGAACTAAACGTGGAACCAGTCAGGTACTGGAACTCTGGCCCCGGGCTGACCAGGAAACCGGCCAAGTTCTGCTCGGCGACGATTTTTTCCGCTTTGGCTAGGCGCGCGCGGAAATGATCCGCGGTGACGGGGATATAAGTGCTGTTAGCAGCAGCGTGAGCGGTGGCGTCAGCAGCAGAGTCAGCGGCGGTGGAATTATTGTGAGACGACAAAACCTAGGCCTTTCGATTCGTGGTGTTTTCTCGTTATCTATGAACGGGTTTTCCCGCCAGAATAACAGCGAATCGGGCCTAGGCTTCTGGTGTGTGAGGAGTATAAAACTCCCGGCAGGTGCCAGTTGAGAGCTAGTTGAGAGTTAGCCGAGCGCTAGTCGAGTGCTAACTGAGAGCCTCGAATTTGCCGATGGCATGCACCTTCTTCGGATCTGAACCCTTAGTTACCTGTGCGTTCCAGGTAGCTGGGGTGTTGGTCGCCGGGGCGTTGGTAGCGGATCCTGGTTGGGCGCCTTCGCCGCGGAAGGTGTAATACGCGATGCGGGCTGGCAGGATCACTGGCTTCTGGAATTCCACAGTGTAGCGCAGCGCGCCGGGCAGTTCACCTTCCAAACCAGCGACCATCTTCGCGGCAGTCCACATGCCGTGGGCAATCGGGGCCGGGAAACCGAAAGCCTTCGCGCCGATCCTGGACACGTGCAGCGGGTTTTTATCGCCCGAGGCTTCCGCATAATCGTCAATGGTGTCTCGGTCCACCTTCCAGTTCACCGTGGCGGTCTCGTCGGCAACGTCCAGCCGCTCCAGCAGGGAGCCGGAATCCTCGCCGCGGGTGCGCACCTCATTCGGCGTCTGCGCAGAAAACTTCGCACCCATGCCCAAAAACGTCGAAGTCTGACGCCAAACCAGCTCACCGTCGACAGAGACCTCACTGATGAAATCCACCAACAAGCCCTTACGGTGCGGGCGCAGGTTTTCCGCGTGCACGCGCAGGGGCAGTTCGTCGTCAATGCGCAGCGGGCGGGTCTGCTCAATCTCGTTGGTCAGATGCACCATACCGGCCGCCCGGCACGGGAAGTCCGGCGCCAGCATCACCTGCAAAAACAGCGGGAAGGACAGCACGAACGGGTAAGTAATCGGCAGTTCGCTGCTATAGCGCAGGCCAGTCGCGCGGGTATAGGCGGCCAGGTGCTCGCGGTCTACAGTGAAATTCGCGACCTCAAACGCCGCCTGCGGGTCACCAGTGGCGTGGCGCTTGGTGCCCAACACCGGCAGAGTGTCCTTGACGACGCCGCGCAGCAGCTTCGACATATCGGGGACTTCGGCCAGCTTGGTGTAGTTGCGGGAATTTTGTGCAGTCATAAACAAGACCCTTCCTATTCCTCTATGCCTTCCTAGGCGCCCATCATGTTCTGGCCGCACACGCGCACGGTATTGCCATTGACCGCGCGGGAACCAGAGCTAGCGAAAAACGCGACTGTTTCTGCCACGTCCACCGGCTGGCCACCCTGGCTCAAGGAACTGATACGACGGCCGATCTCCCGCGGGCCGGTAGGCATGGCGGCAGTCATCGCGGTTTCGATGAAGCCCGGGGCCACGGCGTTGACGGTGCCGCCAGCGGCAGCCATTTTCTCGGCCAAGGCGTCGACAAGCCCGATCATGCCGGCCTTGGTGGTGGCGTAGTTGGTCTGGCCACGGTTACCGGAAATACCCGCCATCGACGAGATGCCGACGATATTGGCATCGGCTGCCAGGCCGCCATTGTTCAGCATCTGCTCGGTGATGCGTACCGGGGCCACCAGGTTGATGTTTTGCACCATCTGCCACTGGCCTTCGTTCATGTTTGCCAGCAGCTTATCGCGGGTGACACCAGCGTTGTGCACGATGATGTCCACGGCTTTGCCGTAGCGCTGCTGCGCGTGCTCGGTGATGACTTCGGCGGCGTTATCTGCGGTGACATCCAGTGGCAGGGCAGTGCCTTTCACCTTGTTGGCAACCTCGGCCAATGCCTCGCCTGCAGGTGGGATGTCGATGCAGATGACGTCGGCCCCATCGCGGCCCAGCACCTCGGCAATGGTGGCACCGATACCGCGGGCGGCGCCGGTAACTACTGCCAGCTGGCCAGCCAGCGGGCGTTCCCAGTCCACGTTCTCGTTCTCGGTGGCAGAAACGCGAATGACCTGGCCGGAGACGAACGCGGACTTGCCAGACAGCAAGAAACGCAGCGTGGATTCCAGTGCAGTGATAGGCGCGCCGGGCTCAACGTAGACCAGCTGGCCGGTAGCGCCCTTGCGCAGTTCCTTAGAAATGGAACGGGAGAAACCTTCCAGCGAACGCGCGACGATGCGGGCGTCACCTTCCAGGTCATCCGGGTTATTACCGATAACGACGACGCGGCCCGAAGCGCCGAGCTTACGCATCTGCGGGTGGAAGAAATCGTAGAGTTCGTGCAGCTGTTCCGGGCGGGTGATGCCGGTGGCGTCGAAGACGATGGCGGCGCGCTTGGAATCCGCCTCGGCGTCGAGAAGCTGGTAGTCCACCTGCAACAAGGAACGGATGTCGTCGGCAAGATCGCCGCCACCTACCACTACGGGACCATCCAGGAAGGGCTCGCCAGGGGTGTAGCGGCGGAGCTTGGTGCCCTGGGGGATGCCGAGTTTTGCGCCAAAGTCTGAGTTAATGACGCGTTCCAACATGGATTTTTTCGCCATTATGGGCCTCCTGTAGGGGGTAGAGACGAATTGTACGAATGGTTATGCGTGATTAAGGTTACACGAAATTGTGTAAAGTGAATCCCGGCACCCTATCCTAGGGTCACGGAAAAACTGCAGCAAGCAGACTGTTTTCTGAGACAAAACAAGGGAGAAAATTATGACCCAGCGCCGAAAAGTCGCGATCTTGGGCGGCAACCGCATCCCGTTCGCCCGCTCGAACAAGGAATACTCCTCCGCATCCAACCAAGACATGCTCACCGCAGCCCTCAACGGCCTGGTAGCACGCTATGGACTGCAGGATGAGCGGGTCGGTCAAGTCACCGCAGGCGCCGTCCTGAAACACTCCCGGGACTTCAGCCTGACACGCGAATGCGTATTAGGCTCCCCGCTTGATTCGCAGACCCCAGGCACGGACATCCAGATGGCCTGCGGCACCGGCATCGCAGCAGCCGTACACGTGGCCGACGCCATCGCAGCCGGACGCATCGAATCCGGCATTGCTGGTGGCGTCGATACCACCTCCGACGCACCACTGGCCGTCGGTGACCGCCTGCGCCGCACCCTGCTGGAACTGTCCCGCGCCAAAACCACCACCCAGCGCCTGAAACTGATCGGCTCCATCCGCCCGAAAGACCTGGCACCAGAAACCCCACGCAACTCCGAGCCACGCACCGGTCTATCGATGGGTGAGCATGCCGCAATCACCGCCCGGAAATTCGGCATTTCCCGCCAGGCACAAGATCAACTGGCTGTGGAATCACACCAGAAACTGGCGAAGGCCTACGACGAAGGCTTCTTCGACGACCTCATCACCCCATTTTTGGGTGTCACGCGCGATACCAACCTGCGCCCAGACTCCACAGTCGACAAGCTGGCCAAGCTCAAGCCAGTATTCGGCAAAAAAGACGCCGAACGGCACGGTGCCCAAGCCACGATGACGGCTGGTAACTCCACCACGCTGACCGACGGCGCCTCCGTCGCCCTGCTGTCCAGTGAAGAATGGGCACAGCAGCACAACATCCCCGTCCGCGCATACCTGGTGGACTCCGAAGTAGCCGCTGTGGACTTCGTGCATGGCGACGACGGCCTGCTGATGGCACCGACCTACGCCGTGCCCCGCCTACTGGAGCGCAACGGCCTGAGCCTGCAGGACTTCGACTTCTACGAAATCCACGAAGCTTTCGCCTCCCAGGTGCTGGCAACCCTTTCCGCGTGGGAAGACGAAGACTACTGCCGCGAAAAACTCGGTTTGGACCAGCCACTGGGTGCTATCGACCGCGACAAGCTCAACGTCAAAGGATCCTCACTGGCAGCCGGACACCCATTCGCAGCTACCGGTGCACGCATCCTGGCAACCGTCGCCAAGACCCTGGAAGAAAACGGTGGCGGCCGCGCGCTCGTATCTGTCTGCGCCGCTGGTGGACAGGGCATTACCGCGATCGTTGAGCGTTAAACGCTGAATGCTTAGCGCTGAGTGCTGAGCGCTGAACCAGCGTGAGAACAACTTGAGTAAGACCCTCCTGGAAGGAGAACCCCCATGAACCGCATCGCAGAATTTGCCAAGAACCTGGGCAAAGACTCGGGCAAAGATTCGGGCAATGGAGTTAAAGGCAACGGTGTTAAAGACAACGGCTCTGCCAACGTCGGCAAAAACGCCGGTAAAGGCACTGACCTGGAGACCAACTCGGCCAAGGGTACCCCGGAGCCATCCTCGCCACGCACCCTGCCGACGGAACCAGACCATGCCGCCGCCGGAGAATTGCAGAAGCTTCTCGACGGTAAGGCTGCCCCCTACCGTAAAGCCGTGCGCGAGACTTTGGAAGAAAAAGACCTCAAGCTCGACCTCAACGGTGGCATCGATGCGGTGCGTGACCGCATGTATGACCACATCAAGTTCCTGGTGGAATCCGGCGAATCCCGCCACTCTTTTTCTAAGGAAAACGGTGGTTCCGGCAACGCGTTGGCTGCGGTGTCTGGAATTGAGACCATTGGTTCAGTTAACCCATCGCTGACCATCAAATCGGGTGTGCAGTGGGGCCTGTGGGGCGGTGCTGTCGACAACCTGGGTAGCGAGCGCCACCGCCACTACATCGAAAAGATCCAAAACGCGGAGCTACTCGGCTGCTACGCCATGACCGAACGCGGCCACGGTTCCAATGTGCAAGAGCTGGAAACCACCGCAACCTATGACCCAGACACCCACGAATTCATCATCAACAGCCCAACTGACTCGGCCCGCAAGGTCTACATCGGCAACGCGGGCCGTGACGGCCGCATGGCTGCTGTATTCGCGCAGCTCTACACCCCAGGCGAAGAAGAATCCCACGGCGTGCACTGCCTGATCGTGCCCATCCGTGACGAGGACGGCAACCCGCTCGACGGCGTCGAAATCGGTGACCACGGCCGCAAGGGCGGCCTGCTGGGTGTGGACAACGGCACCCTGCTGTTCAACAACGTGCGCGTGCCACGCGAAAACCTACTGAACCGCTTCGGCGACGTGGAAGAAGACGGCACTTACGTATCTGCTATTGAATCGCGGAATCGCCGTTTCTTCACCATGCTGGGCACGCTGATCCGCGGCCGCATCACCGTCGGTGGCGCAGGCCTGGCAGCCACCCGCACCGCCAGCGACATCGCCATCCGCTACGCCAACCGCCGTCGCCAGTTCGAAGGTGGCGAAAAGGGCGTCGAAAAGCGACTGATTGATTACCGTCAACACCGTCGCCGTTTGCTCATCCCGCTGGCGCGCACCTACGCGCTGACGCTGCTGCAAAACCGCATTCTGGAACGTTACGACGACATGCTGAATAAGCAGGCGAGCGGTCAGTGGTCGGTGACTGACCCCACCGAGGAACAGCTGTTTGCCTCCCGCGAGATGGAATCGCTGGCTGCCGCCGTCAAGGCCGCATCCACCGAGCACGCGAACAAGACGCTGCAAGAAATGCGCGAAGCCTGCGGTGGTGCCGGATATATGTCCGAAAACCTGCTGACCACCCTGCGTGCCGACGCCGACATTTACTCCACCTTCGAAGGCGACAACACGGTGTTGATCCAAATGGTGGGCAAACACCTGCTGACCGCTTTCGGCCGCGATATGCAGGACCTTTCCCCATGGGACATGGTCAAATACGGCGTGGAAACTGCTGCCGATACCGTCCGCCGCCGCACCGGCATCCGCTCCGGCGTGCAGTCCGTCATCGATCTGGTCTCCAACCGCGACGAGGACTCGCTGTTCGACGCCGGTTACCAGGTTAAGCTCATCGAAGACCGCGAGCAGGCCGTGCTGCGCTCGCTGGTGCGTCGCATCGCCCCGGCCCGCAAGGCAGACCGTGCTGAGGCCGCTGAGATCGTCGACAAGACCCAGGACCACCTGATTGCTGTGTCCTGGGCGCACGTCGATTCGCTGCTGATGCGCACCATGGTGGAAGCCGAACTGGAACTGCCAGAAGGCTCTGCTGCACGTCAGGTATTTGAGCAGGTACGCAGCTTGTTCTTCTTCGACCTGCTGATCAAGCACGCCGGTTGGTACCAGGAGCACAACATGCTGCCATCCGGCCGCGTGAAAGCCGCCCGCGCCGCCATCAACGACCTGGTCGATTCCCTGGGCCCATGGTCACAGGTGCTTTCTGAGGCCTTCGCGACGCCGAAGAGCGCATGGAATGTGCCAATGCTGAACGACGGTGGCGTCGACGGCGGCAACAACAGCGTTTCGGCTTAAAGGGGCTTGGGCCAGCGCGGCCTAAAAAATCTCCATCCGGCCGCCGGTAGATTCCGTTTGCCGGAGCTGGTTCACCCAGCCCGGTGAACCCGGATGGAACCGCAACACCGGGCGGGAAGAAATCTTCACCGGCGACACCGACTCACGGCGCGCGCCAGTGCGTGCCTCCAAACGACGCCGCGCCCGGTTGCCCGCCACAGCCAGCTCACGGATCGACGGCGGATCCTGCGACAGCGTGTCGTGCGCCTCGGCCAATAACTCGATGGCTTCTTCCAACGCCTCGCACAGCGCCACGGAGTTGGTTTCGCACATTGCCTGAATCAACTCCGGGTTCGTTCCCGCCACGCGCGTGGCGTCTTTAAAGGAACCAGCCGCCAACGACTGCGCCAAAATCCCGCCATTATCGCCGGTCACCGACAACGCCAACGCCATCAAATGCGGCAAATGCGAGACCCGGGCGACGGCGTGATCATGATTGACCACTCGTGCCGGGATGGCTTCGGCGCCGGTGGCGGAGGCCATGCGCACGACGTCGGTAAACAGCTCAATCCAGCCCGCATCAATGGGCTGGCCATTTTTTTGTTGCTGATCAGCGTAGTCATAGGTAATTGCCCAGGTGGCGCGCTCAAACAAACCCTTGCGGGAGGCATTCCACCCCGACTCCGAGGTTCCCGCCATCGGGTGCCCGCCGACGTAGCGCGCCTCCATGCCGCGCTTGCGGATCTCCGCATACACCTCCCACTTCACACTCACGACATCGCTGATGCCGCAGCTGGGAGCGTATTCCGCGATCTGATCCAACACCGCACCCACTGCAAACATGGGCACCGCGACGACGATCAGTGCGTTTTCTTCCTCCGCCCGGCGCAGCACCTGCGGCAAATCGTCAGAGACGTCATAGCCTTCCGAGACCGCTTTGCGTGCGCCGGACGTCGAGCGGTTATAACCGAAAGCAGTATCGCCAGCTGCGACTAAATCGCGCAGCAAAGAACCTCCGATCAGCCCGAGACCGACTAAACACACTGGACGCGAAATTCTGGAGGATAACACGGTATCAATTTTGCCAGAATGCGACTAGTCTCACGAGGTATGAACCAGCAAGATTTTGGACCGAGCTTTTCCGTCGTCGTCACCACCGTCGATGGCGCCTGGACTGTGCGCAGCTACGCGGATGATTT
The DNA here is from genome assembly GCF_023509295.1 of Corynebacterium pseudodiphtheriticum. Classification (NCBI taxonomy): domain Bacteria; kingdom Bacillati; phylum Actinomycetota; class Actinomycetes; order Mycobacteriales; family Corynebacteriaceae; genus Corynebacterium; species Corynebacterium pseudodiphtheriticum. Next base: position 216,686 of record NZ_CP091864.1, read on the forward strand.
CGACGACATCGACACGTCCATCACGCAGGTGCGCAATCTGCGTTCGGAATCGGCTGCTTTCGCGATGCTCTGCGTTGACGACGACTACTTCGTGCTGGTCCGCCCCACGCCCGGCGGGGTGCGCCTGTTGCTTTCCGACGCCACGATGGCCGTCGACGACGACTTCGCTGCCTCTGTGCTGGACCGCATGGACATCGACGTGCCGGATATCGACGTTGACGAACTCGACGAGATCGAAGGCTGGGCCGACGGCGACTTCGCGATCCTCGCTGACCTCGGCATTTCCGAGCAGATGCTGGAAGTCATGACCGACAACCTGGACGAGTCCCCCAGCGATCAGCTGGTGCGCATCGCTGAAGAGCTCGGCTTCGACGAAGAATTCCTGGACGTCACCGGGCTGGATTAGAGGGCCAATTTCGTGCTTGACGACGCAGCGGCGGACGCAGCGCAGCGCCCAATGCGCCGGGTACCTGGCGACGCATCGCCGCGCCGGGTGCTTGACGACGCAGCGGTGCGCTCAGAGCCTGGCGGCGCACCGCCACCCCGAGTGCTCCCGGAACAGTCCGCGCTCACGCGCGCCCGTTCCCGCATGGAGCACGCTCTTGCAGTCGCGCGCGACACCCCGGCCGGGGACATCCCCGTCGGGGCAGTCGTGTTTGGCCCAAGCGGCACACCGATCGCGGCGGCCACCAACCGTCGGCAAGCGGACAATGACCCCACCGCGCACGCCGAAGTACTGGCGCTGCGTGCGGCGGCGGAAAAACTCGGGCGCTGGCGTTTAGAGGACTGCGAGCTCGTGGTCACCCTGGAACCCTGCGTGATGTGCGCGGGAGCTGCGGTGGTCGCGCGGGTGGGCAGCATCGTGTTTGGCGCGTGGGAACCGAAAACCGGGGCATGCGGGTCATACGTGGATGCGGTGCGCGCGCCAGGGGCTTTGTACGTGCCAGAGGTGCGTGGCGGGGTGGCAGAGCACGAAAGTCAGCGGCTAATTCACAGCTTCTTTTCAGACTTGCGGCGGTGATCTCCGGTACAGTGGTTCGTGTTAGCTTCACAAACGTTTCCTAGGAGGGAAAATATAATGGCTGATGCAGAAAGCTTCCTGGACAAGGCTAAGGCTAAGGGCAAAGAGATCGTTGGCGAGGTTCTCGACAACGATCAGATGAAGAACGAAGGCAAAGGCGAGGCTGCAGCTGCTGAGGCTAAAGGCACCGTTAACGACGCCAAGGACCAGGTCGAAGACAAGGCTGGCGACCTGAAGGACAAGGCTTCCGAGACCCTCGGCAAGCTGACTGACGACAAGTAAATCGTCTGCTTAAAACACCCGGTTAGCTGTGCTGGCCGGGGTTTCCGCCCGTTCGCGTGCGGTGCATTGTGCACCGTGTGCGGCGGGCGGTTTTTGCGTGTGCGGTGGGGCGGGAGGGTTTGCGTCTGTGCCGCACTTGGCGGTGCGGGCGTAGATGCGTGTCGACGGCTGCGCTGGAGTCCGGGTTCGGTGCTGAAGCTGGATTTGGGGTCTGTTTTGGTGCATTTTTGCAAATAGTGGTCGGTTTGGGGCCTGTTTTGACCGACTATTTGTAAAAATGCACCAAGATTCCTATTTGCCAGCCGTCAACCCGCCGCGGCAACTCGGCCGTCAACCCGCCTACACGCCCCACCCGGCCCAGATTTGGACACAGACCGCGGTCTGTTCTATTCTTATCGACGGTGGCGTGTCCGAGCGGCCGAAGGTGAACGCCTCGAAAGCGTTTGTTGGGTAACCCCCAACCGCGGGTTCGAATCCCGCCGCCACCGCCATTTTTCGAGCAGATCCTTAAACCAAGGGTCTGCTTTTTTAATATCGACAACAGTGCTCGCTAGCAGCATTGGCTTGATCATGACGGTGGCATGTGCACACCAACACCTGCGTACAACGCCATGTTCGAAACCGCAACGCGCTAGCAGCAGCGCACAAGATGAGGCAAGACGAGGTAAGGCGAACAACGTGGCAAAGTTTTTGTACCGGCTGGGATTATTCTCGTTTCGCCATAGCTGGAGCGTGATCATCGCCTGGATCGTGATCCTGGCGGCCTCCGTCGGCGCGGCATTGAGCCTGTCCGGTTCGTTCACCGGTGATTTCGAAATCGATGACACCCCGACGATCGACACCACCAAGCGCGTCGTCGAGCTGTTCCCGGAAGACGGAAACCCGGCCGCCGCAGCCACGGTGAACCTGGTCTTCCAAGCCCCGGACGGCGAAAAGCTCAGCGATCCGGACAACACTGCCGCGATTGACGAGGTCATCGCCAGCCTGGAAGAAAACCTGGTCATCGAGAACGAGCTGCGCTTCGGCAACCCGGTCACGCTCTCCCCGGAGCTGGTGGAAACCGTCGAGCGTATGGGCGTCGAGCAGGGTCTGCCGGAGGAAACTGCCCGCCTGGACGCGGAACATCTGCGCCTGCTGAACGACGATGAAACCATCGGCTGGACTACCTTCCGCTTCGATGCACCGAACGCCTATGAGGTGCAGCCGGAACAGTACGACGCCGTCTACCAGGCCATGGATATTGGCCGCGACGCTGGCTTGACGGTGGAAGCTTCTGGCGAAGGTTTTGGTGACCCGATCGAGATCGAGTTGTCCAACGAGTGGATCGGTTTGTCCATCGCGTTCCTGGTGTTGGTGGTGACTTTTGGTTCGCTGATCGCGGCGATTCTGCCGATTATCACCGCGATTGTGGCTGTGGGCATTGGTGCTTTGTGGGTCATCACGGCCACCGGGTTTGTTGAGTTAAATGACATGACTCCGGTGTTGGCGCTCATGGTTGGCCTGGCTGTCGGCATTGATTACGCACTGTTTGTGATGTCGCGCTACCGCAGCGAGCAGCAGCGCCTACCGAATGACAAGGCCATCGCCCTGGCTTGTGGCACCGCGGGTTCGTCGGTGGTTTTCGCGGGCCTGACCAACTTCATCGCGCTGGCCATGCTGTGGGTTGCACAGATCGAGTTTCTTACCGCGATGGGCTTGGCCGCGGCAGCGACCGTCGCGCTGGCTACCGTCGTCCCGTTGACCCTGCTACCAGCAATTTTGGGCTTGCTTGGCGATCGCGCCTTCGGTTTCGCACTCCCCGGTATTGCAGGCCGCCCGCGTCGTAACGGCAAGAAAAAGCAGGGCCCGACGATGGGCCGACGCTGGGTGGGGTTTGTGCAGCGTTTCCCGGCGCTGTTGTTGCTGCTGGTTGTGCTTGGTTTGGGTGCGGCTGCTACTCCGTTGACGCGCTTGGAGCTCGCGTTGCCGAACGACACCACTGGTAACCCGGAAACCACGCAGCGCAAGGCGGCGGATTTGAAGGCGGAGGGGTTTGGTCCGGGCACGAATGGCCCGTTGTTGGCGCTTGTCGACGCCCACACGGTCAACGAGGACGCTGTCGCGTTGCGGTCGCTGATCGAGTTGCAGGGGGACGAAGCTGCCGCTGAAGGGACCGTCACCGACGAAGAAACCACCGACGAAGAAACCACCGAAGGCGCAGCCCGAGAAACCGAAGCTCCGCTGACCCGCGAGGACAAAGCCGCCCGCGCGAGCTACCTGTACACCGTCAATCAGATCAACACGCTCTCCGCTGTCGACCATGCCCAGTTGGTTGCGCTTGCCGACGACGGCCGCGCCGCCCAGATCCTGGTCACCCCGAAAACCGGCCCGGCTGATCCCGCCACCGTCGACTTGGTGGAAAACCTGAACCGCATCAACGCGGAGGTCGAACGCGCCACGGGTGTCAGCGTCGGCCTGACGGGCCTGACCGCGGTGCAGGTGGATATCACCGAGCGCCTGGCTCAGGTCATGCCGGTGTATCTGGCGGTAGTCGTCGGCGTGGCTGTGCTCTTGTTGATCATGGTCTTCCGGTCCCTGCTGGTGCCGCTGGTCGCTGGGGCCGGGTTCCTGCTTTCGGTGGGCGCGGCTTTCGGCGTCACGGTGCTGTTTTGGCAGGAAGGCCTGGGCGGATTCGTCGACGCTCCGGGGCCGTTGATCTCGTTTATGCCGATCTTCCTCATTGGCCTGACTTTCGGGCTGGCCATGGATTATCAGATCTTTTTGGTTACCCGCATGCGGGAGGCGTTCGCCGCGACGCACGGGGATGGTCTGCAGAAATTCGCTCGCCACGACCCGGATGCGCGCGATTACAACCAGATCGACTATTCCACCATCGCTGGGTTTAGCCAGGGCGCGCGCGTCGTCACGGCGGCAGCTGTCATTATGATCGCGGTGTTCGTTGGTTTCATCGGCCAGCCGCTGCCGTTTATCAGCATTTTTGGTTTTGCGTTGGGTGTGGCGGTGCTTTTCGACGCCTTCTTCATCCGCATGACGTTTGTGCCCGCCGCGATGTTCTTGATGGGGCGCGGTAACTGGTGGTGGCCGCGTTGGCTGGACAAGGTGACCCCGCACCTGGATGTGGAAGGCAGCAGCCTGGAAGATGACGACGAGGTAGCGGCGCTGGATCGGGAAGAGCAACAGAGTGAGCATGCGATGCGCAACGAGCAACCCAGCAAGCATCGCACAATAAATTAAACACAGCACGATAAGTTAAGCGCAGCACGGCACATTAGCCGCAGCACGATAAACTAGCGGCTATGACCGATCTGAGTTTCACCGTCAACACCCACCTGGATCTAGCGGGAATGCAAGGCCGCACGGGCACGATCACCACCCCGCATGGCCCGATTAATACCCCGGCGTTTATCCCGGTGGCCACCAAGGCGACGGTGAAAACGCTGAGCCCGGAACAAATTCGGCTCACCGGTGCGCAGGCGATCCTGTCCAACGCGTACCACCTGTACCTGCAGCCGGGCCATGACATTGTCGACGAGGCTGGCGGCGTCGCCAAGTTTGAAAGCTGGCATGGGCCCACCTACACGGATTCCGGTGGGTTTCAGGTGATGAGCCTGGGCGTGGGGCATAAAAAGACCATCAAGATGGATTATGAGCAGGAGATGGCGGAGTTCACCCCGCGGAAGGTGAATAAGGACTCGTTGGCGATTGTCGACGAGGACGGCGTGAATTTCCGCAGCGTGTTGGACGGTTCGCGGCACCGGTTTACTCCGGAGAAGTCGCTGCAGATCCAGCACGGTTTGGGCGCGGATATCATGTTTGCGTTCGACGAGCTGACCACGCTGGTGGATACCCGCGCTTACCAGGAAGAATCTGTGGCGCGCACGCACCGCTGGGCGGAGCGGTGCTTGGCAGAACACGACCGGTTGACGCGGGAGCGTGCGCACCGGCCGAAGCAGTCGCTGTGGGGCGTGATCCAGGGGGCACAACATGAGGATCTGCGCAGGCAGGCCACCCGGGGGCTGGTGTCGTTATCACAGGAGGCCGAGGCTGCCGGTCGGCGTGGTTTCGGTGGCTATGGCATTGGTGGCGCGTTGGATAAGGGCATGCTGGGCACGATCGTCGGCTGGGTCTGTGAGGAGCTTCCCGACGATAAACCTCGCCACCTGCTGGGCATTTCCGAACCGGACGACGTGTTTTGGGCAATTGAAAACGGTGCGGATACCTTCGATTGCGTCTCGCCGACGCGCCTGGGCCGCCGCGGTGGTGTCTACACGCTGGATGGTCGGATGAACCTGAAAAACAAGCGCTTTGAGCGTGACTTTTCTGGTGTCGATGAGGAATTCGGCGGCTATGTGTCGCAGAATTACTCGCGCGCGTATATCCGGCATTTGCTCAAGGCCAAGGAGTTTCTGGCGGGCACGTTGTGCACGATCCACAACCTAGAATTCATGATTCGCCTGGTTGATAACATCCGGCAATCGATCGACGGCGGCTATTACCGCGAGTACCGCGATGAATTCCTTGGCCGGTACTATGCACACACCAAATAGGGGCCGCTACGCGCCGTCGCCCACCGGGGATCTGCACTTTGGCAACCTGCGCACCGCGGTGGCGGCGTGGTTGTTTGCGCGTGCCGACGGGCTGGGCTTTGTGGTGCGCGTCGATGATTTAGATTCGCAGCGGTGCCGGGAACACTTCGTCGACAGTCAGTTGGCGGATCTGCAGGCGATCGGCCTGGACTGGGATGATCGCGGTGCGGAATTGCGGCAGTCGGATCGGCAGGCGGCTTATGCCACAGCCGTCGACAAGCTGGCAGGCCAAGGGTTGGTGTATGAGTGTTATTGCTCGCGCAAGGAGATCCAGCAGGCCGCGTCCGCGCCGCACCAGCTTCCGGGAGAGTACCCGGGTACGTGCCGGGATTTGAGCGAGGCGCAGCGCGCGAAAAAACGTGAGGAACTTGCTGGTCAGGGTCGGGTTCCGGCGTTGCGGCTGCGTGCGGGGTGTAGCGAGTTCAGCATCACCGACCGGTTGCACGGCGAATACACCGGCCGGGTGGATGATTTTATTGTGCGTCGTGGTGGCAATGCGGCGCAGGCGCGTGATTATGCCTATAACCTGGCGGTTGTGGTCGATGATGCGCACCAACAGGTCACGCAGGTGGTGCGAGGGAATGATTTGTTGTCGTCTGCGCCGCGGCAGGCGTATCTGGCGCAGCTGTTAGGCCTGGCCGCGCCCGAGTATGTGCACGTGGGCTTGGTGGTTAACGCCGACGGGCAGCGGTTGGCGAAGCGCGATGGCCCGATTTCTTTGCGCACCATGCCTGCCGCTCGAGTCGTCGGAGAGATTTTCGCATCCATTGGCTGCGCTGGTGCGACGTCGTTGCACGAAGCTCTCGAGAGTTTCTGCCCGGAAGCGCTTGCCGACGACTACGTGTGGGCGGGAGGCTAGCAGCGCTAGTTCTCTAAAACTTCATCGTGTTTAAGAAGCATGGAGCTGAGCACGCCCAAGTGCTCAAATTGCGCCTGGAATGCATGAGCATGCCCGAGAGCGCAGACAAACTCGGCTGCTCAGTCGGCACCGTCCACTGCTACGTCACCGAAGCGACAAGTCGGAAAGCTCCCCCGAGATCGCCAACTGTTGCCCGGCTGGCGACACACGCCAACCATTATTTCAAGATTTTGCTGCTCGTCTCGCTACAGCTTCCCGCCCCAATATATAAGTAGCTCCTACGAACCCGAAAAACGCGATAACCCAAAGAAGGGTCGTAAAGCCTGAGCTGGGCAACGAAGTTGCCAGGAGTAGCAAAGCGGAACTCAATAGTGCAATTAGAATACTGAAGCGTCCTGGGTTTAGTTCCTACCTCAGCTAAGGAAGGATTGAACTATGCCTAGAAAGTATTCCGTCGAGTTCAAGGAGAAGGCGGTCCATCAGATCATAGAAATGATCCGCCTGGAGTCTTGCTCACTGCAACGTGCCTACACAGAGGTCGGTGAGCTGCTTGGAGTATCTCACCACACATTGCGGACTTGGTACCGTGACAGTGCTTCAGTACGTGATATTTCTGACGCGTCAGGCGGCGAAACAATGGAAGAAGAACGTGGGGCGTCTGCGCCGAGAAAATCGCGAACTGAAACGCGCAAACGGGATTGTCAAGACTGCTTCGGCTTTTTCGCATCGGAACTCGACCGACCCTAAGACCACATGATCTCCTACATCGACGCGTACAAAGATCAGTTTGGGGCCCGGGGCCATCTGCAGAGTCCTTAAACAAGCAGATCGTGGATTCATTACTTCACGCGGCTACCGCAAAGCCACCACACGCGCCCGCAGCGCAAGAGCCTTAAGCGATAGCCTGCTCATCCGAAGAGATACAGCGTGTGCATGCGGAACAATTTCTCGGGCTACGGCATCCGCACAATGTGGCACGCGATTGAGTCGTAAAGGCTTTTATATCGACCGTGACAAAACCGCACGCCTGATGAAGCTAGCAGGTGTTTCCGGCCGCAGACGCGGACGGACCCCCGTGACAACGATCATCCCGAAGACACCGGATCATCGCCCGGACCTGGTACAACGAGACTTCTGCGCACAAGCACCAGGCAGGCTTTGGGTTGCCGACATTACCTACGTTCGCACTCTGTCAGGATTCGCCTATACCGCGTGTGTCGTAGACGTCTACAGCCGAAAAATTGTTGGTGTTGCTACACGCTCGACGATGCGTACCGATGCGCTGCCCATGAAGGCTTTGGAGCATGCGTTAACGACTGCAGGGCGAAACCATGGAAACCAGCTGATTCACCACAGCGATCGGGGCAGCCAGTACGTGTCGTGGGAGTATTCGACCGCGCTAGCGGAATCCGGAATTCGGCCGAGTGTAGGAACAGCCGGCGATTCTTATGACAATGCTCTAGCTGAGACCGTCAACGGTCTCTACAAGGCGGAACTGATTCATGCTCAAGGCCCGTGGACATCGGCGGGGGAAGTCGAATTGGCCACCTTGCGGTGGGTGCATTGGTGGAACACTAAGCGGCTTCACGAAGCATTGGACTACGCCACCCCACAAGAAGTCGAAACCGAGTACTATCTTACCCAGCCCATCAACACAGGGTCGTAAAAAAGCGGAACTAAACCCAGGACGCTTCAGAAAGGCGCGCGGCTACGTCATGCACCCCAAAATTGAAGCCTGCACTGGTTCTAGCGCGCCAGGTAAAGCCACCAGAAGTGAGCGCAAGGCACTAGCCGCCATGGGGCGCAGAGGCGGTAAGAAAGCCGCAGAGCGCTGGAAAACAAACCCTGACGGTAAATATGCGCGGGGCCGACGTAAGGCACTCATCAAAGCTAATCAGCGTCGTTCAGCAGGAGGGCGCAGTCAGGGCATTATAGGAGCGCCGCATACTTTGACGATACTTTCTCTCAGACAGGGAAATACCCAACTGTGGCTGAGGCTGCGTCTGAGTTCGCAGTTTCAAACAGGACGGTGCAGTGTACAGCTTTCCAAAGCTGGAATCACTCTCCCCCTCAGGACGCAAAAGGTAACAAGCCATAGGTAATAGACGGTTCCCTGCCGTTAGGTAGTTAGATAAAACTCGTTAAGCACTATCTTGAAGCGTACTGGAGACAGAAGCCCTCTATTTGACGTGTTAAATCTGATAAAATCCGGTTCGTCAACTCGGATGAGTGACGAACCGGAGCGAATGTAATATTTTACTTATTTGCAAATAAAACTCGAAGGCCTTTTCCTTGGAGCTTTGGATTATTTTCCATTCGCTTTTTTAGACCAAGGGCATAACCAATGCTGCCCCCAGCAAAAACGACAATTGCGATGATCCACAGTGGCATGAGGTTCTCCTTTTAGCAGTGGGTAGACACCCATGTCCAGAATACTTGAAGTGTCCCAGGTTTTGTTCCGTTTGAGTAGATGGGGAAATCTGGAACATGCCCAGAAAATTTGACCAGGATGCGAAGGACCGTGTGGTCCGTCTCGTGGAAGATCGCATCGTGGCGGAAAATATGTCGATGCAAGCTGCGTGCCAGGCAGTAGCCCCAAAGCTGGGAGTTTCATGGCACACGGCTCGTCAATGGACTTAAGCCTGCTCGCCGTTCGGGAACCATCCCAGAACCTGTGGGTGAAGATTTGGCCGCCGAAAACGCAAGGCTACGCCGTGAAAACCAAGAGCTGCGAGATACCAACGAGTTGTTGAAGGCTGCCTCGGCTTTTTTCGCGTCGGAACTCGACCCGAAACGTCGGAAATGATCCGGTTCATCGATGAATACCGGGATCGTTTCTCTGCCCGAGTTCATCTGTACGACGTTGAAGAACAATCGCGAAGGTGGCTTCATTACCTCGCGTGGTTATCGCCAGTCCAAAGCTCGTGGGCAAAGCGCTCGTCGCCTTCGTGATGCTGGTCTGGTTGAACGTATTAGTGCTGTTCATCAAGCTAATTACGGTGTCTACGGTGTGCGCAAAATGTGGCATGCTCTTCGCCGTGAAGGAATCGATATCGGCCGTGAACATACCGCCCGGCTGATGCGTTTGGCTGGTGTTTCTGGTAAAGGTAAAGGCCGGTCACCGGTGACCACTCGTAGGTCAAAGACGGTGGATACGCACCCGGATTTGGTGCAACGTGAATTCAACGCCGAAGCACCGAATAAGTTGTGGGTGGCCGATATTACTTACGTGCGCACGAAGAAAGGTTTTGTCTACACCGCGTTTGTCACCGACGTGTACTCCAGGCGGATCGTTGGGTGGGCGCTATCGGATTCGATGCGCACCGAGGCTTTGCCGCTGCAAGCTCTCAACCAGGCGATAGTGTGTGCTGAAGAAACGACAGGTTTGGTGCACCATTCGGATCACGGGTCGCAGTATGTCAGCGTGGTCTACAACGAGCGACTTTCCCAGCACGGCATTACAGCTTCCACCGGCAGTGTTGGTGACTGGTATGACAATGCATTGGCTGAAAACGTGAACGGCCCCTCACAAAAACGAACTGATCCATACTCGCAGGTGGGATGACGTTATCGAGGTAGAAAACGCGACATTCGAGTGGGTGTCATGGTGGAACGAGACAAGGCTCCACCAGAGCTTGGGGTACCGCACCCCGGTTGAGGTTGAAGACGCGTTGTGGGAACAAGATGCGTCTCGGGAAATAATAGAGAATAGGGTAAATGCCTAGGAACGAAACTTAGGACACTTCACAGCGTTACACAGGTAGACTCTCCAGGCGGTAACGATTCCAGGAGCTCGGGATTCCGCAACCGGCCCATGTTCATCCTGTTCCTCAAACCCGAGCACCTCATTGCGATTCAAAACAGTCACTCCATTTGGGCTATTAATGGTGATCGTGTTCGCCGCAGCATCTTCCGTCAGGGTCGTAACACCATCAGGGCCACTGATTGTCGTCACATCCCCCTCTGTAGTGATAGTGGTTTCTTCGACATTCGCACCGATTTCTTCGGTAGCTTCCATTGTCGATTCGGCAGCCCCAGCCGAATGCGCTCCTCCGAGCGCAATGCTCAGAACAAGCACAATTCCCGTCACCCTCTTGGACACCTGAGTCTTCTGCAGGTGCAGGTTTTCCGGGGCGTAATCCTGCTTGCACGAAGCTCTCGAGAGTTTCTGCCCGGAAGCGCTTGCCGACGACTACGTGTGGGCGCCAGCATGCTAGCAGTGCCAGCGCGCTAGCGCTCCAGCACGGCTGTGCCGCTCATCGGGCGTTACTTACCCAATTGCGCCGCGTAGACCTTCGCGAGCGTCGCCAAGCTGGCATATAGGGTGGCGTCGTCACGATCGATCAGCCACAACTGCGCGGTGCCGAACAGCGCGCCGAGAATATTTTCAGCCAACATATCCGCTGGCTGCGCCCAGGTTTTCCCGGTGGCTGTGGCGAGGTAGTCCAGGATGCTGCCGATCAGTTCGCGATAGCTGGCGTTGGACTCTTGCATGATGACCCGCAGCTGCTCATCGCGGGCGCACATCAGCGCGAGTTCTTGCTGCGCGGCTTCTTCCCATGGGTCGCCGATCAAGTTATCGGCGTAGCTGGCAAAAGCGGCGTGCAGGATACCTTCTGGGGAAACGGCCTGCTCTGCCGGGCTGGCCGCTTGTTTCGGGGTTGCGGCTGAACCGGTGGCCTGCTCTGCCGGGCTTGCCGCATGTTCCGGGGTGTTGGCTTCCGGGGCGGCGAAGCGTCGAAAAGCGGCCGTGGAACGATCAATATCGTCCCGGACCACGGCACGGATCAGCTCGTCTTTCGAGTGGAAAGCGTAGTGTACCGAGCCATGCGGCACCCCGGCTTCCTTAGCGACGGCGCGCGTCGTCAAGCCGAAGGCCCCATCGCGGGCCATGACGGTGTGGGCGACGGCGGTGAGTTCGCGGCGGCGTTGCTCGGCGGGGATGCGTTTGCGGGACTGCTGGGAGTCAGAGTTGGGGCTAGAGCTGGCACTAGCGTTGGATTCGGTGTTCGGGTGTGTGCTGCTCATCGTGGTGAAATCTCCTGCGGGTGGTGGACGGATTCCTCGATGCGTCGGGAATATTCGCGGATGCCCCACCAGCCGGCGGCTGCCGCGCCCAGCGCGATGAGTGTGCCAGCGCCAGTGGCGACATTCATGCCGGTCAGGTAGGCGTCGTTGGCGGCGTCGATGAGCTGGCGTGCCTGGTCGGCGGGCAGGCTAGCGGCGATCTCGTGTGCCCCGCCGAGGGTATCGCGGGCACTGACGGCCTGTGCGCCCTCCAACCCATGCTCATCGGCATGCAGGTTCCGCGCATATACTCCCAGCCCCAGGGTGCCGAGCAGCGCGGTACCCATCGCGCCACCGAATTCGTAACCGGTTTCCGAAATCGCCGAGGCCGCCGAGGCGCGCGCCGGGGGAGCGGTGCTGAGCACCACCTCGTTGGTCAGCGTTTCCGAGAAGCCGATGCCGAAACCAACCGCGGCTGCCGCAGCCACGACCAGCAGCATCGTCGATCCGGTGTCCAAGAACGATGCCAGACCGAAACCAAACGCGGTGATCGCAGAACCAATGGTGATGACCTTCCGGATGGAGACCCGCTTGGCGACGGACGGTGAAACGAAGGTTCCGGCCATCGTCGCCACGGCCAGCGGCAGCATCCACAGGCCCGCGCTCATGGAGCTATGGCCTTTGACCAGCATGAGGTACTGCGGATAGAAGAACGTGAGCCCCAGTAGTGCGAGGGTGGCTAGCATGTTGACGGTGATCGCGGCGGCGAATCCGGGGCGCGCGAAAAGTTCCAGGTCGATCATCGGGTTGGATATACGACGCTGGCGGCGGATGAATAGCGCGATGAAAGTGATACCCGCGACTAACGCGACGACGCTCGCTACCGATGGTTGTTTGATCAGAGTTTTCAGCGCGTAGACGACCGGGAGCAGACCGGCGATGGACAGCGCAGCCGAAGGGTAGTCGAATTTCTGCGGGTTTGGGTCGCGTGATTCTGGCAGCAGGTACCACGCGGCGGGCAGGAATAGTGCCATGACCGGGGCGTTAATCAGGAATACTGAGCCCCACCAGAAGTGTTCCAGCAGCAGACCGCCGAGCACCGGGCCGAGCGCGCCACCGCCACCGAAGGCGGCTGCCCATACGGCGATGGCTAGGCGTCGTTCGTGCGCGTCGTCGAAGATGGTGCGGATTAGCCCCAGTGTCGACGGCATGAGGGTTGCCGCGGAGGCACCCAGAGCGGCGCGGGCGAGAATCAGCAGCTCCGGGTTGGGGGCGAATGCCGTCGCCAGGGAGGCCAAACCGAATGCGGGGGCACCGATCATGAGCATGCGTTTGCGGCCGAAGCGGTCGCCAAGCGAGCCTGCTAGCACCAAGAGCCCTGCCAGCAGGAAGCTGTAGATGTCGATGATCCACAGCATTTGTGCGGAAGTTGGGCCGAGGCCTGCGCTGATGGCGGGCACGGCGATGCTGATGACGCTCATGTCGATGCTCAGCAGCAGCACCGGGCCGACGAGTGTGGCCAGCGCGAACCAACGTGCCGCGGGGGATTGCATCGCTGTCATGGGTTTTCAGCACCGCCTTGAGAACTAGATGTGTGATTTCGGATCCTGAGCAGGTGCACAGGACTATTTGGCCGGGTGGCCAAGTCGACTTCCGCTAGTCTGCCATAAACTTGGCCGTCTGGCCAATAGTGGGGCGTGAATATACAACGTGATTTATGCGACAGGCTGTCTTATAGTTGCTTAGCAGTTATCTCGGAATTTGTTGAAAAATGCTGGGAACGGCAAAACAGCAAAGAGAACACACCCCAGAATTGAAGAACAGTTACAAGGAGAGCGGCGATGGCGGACAATGATGCCGAAGGTGCAGGCACGAAAGCCAAACGCATCCTGCGGGAGGTGACGTACCCGCACAATATTCACCCCGCGATGGTGCCGGGCGTGTCCGTGGAGGATCAAAAGATCCGCTATCGCGTCGACAAGCCCATGCTCACAGTGGTGGGCGGCTTGGTCGTAGCGTTCATCCTGTGGGGCGTGCTGGCGCCGGAGCAGGTTTTTGATGTCTCCTCCATGGCTCTGGATTGGATCATGACCAACCTGGGTTGGGTGTTCACCATGATCGCCGTGGTGCTGTTCTTTGTGCTGCTGGTGCTCGCGTTCTCCAAATACGGCCGCATCCCGCTGGGGTTGGACGATGAGAAGCCGGAATATTCCACGCTGTCCTGGGCAGCGATGCTGTTTGCGGCTGGCATTGGCATCGGCATTATTTTCTTCGGGCCGTATGAGCCGCTCAGCCACTATTTATCCCCACGGCCGGGCGCGTATGAGGCCGCCAGCGAAGAAGCAATCAAGGGTGCAATGGTGCAGTCGACGCTGCACTGGGGCGCGAGTGCCTGGGCGATTTACGGAATCGTCGGCTTGTGCGTCGCCTATGTTTCTTTCCGACGCGGCCGCGTACCGCTGATGAGCTCGATCATGCTGCCGCTGCTGGGCAATAGGTCGACGGATTCGCTGCCAGCGCGCATTATTGATGGTTTGGCGATCATTGCCACGCTGTTCGGTACCGCCGCCACATTGGGTATTGGATCTTTGCAGATCGCCAGCGGGTTTGAGGTGGTTTCTGGCTGGTCGACGGCTGGTAATACGGTGGCGCTGATCATCATCATGGTGCTGACCATCGCGACGATCGCCTCGGCGGTCTCCGGCGTGGCCAAGGGAATTCGTGTGCTGTCGAATATCAACTTGGTGCTCTCGATCGGCATCGCGGTGTTTTTCTTTGTCGTTGGTCCGACCGCGTTTTTGATGAATGCATTGCCAGCGGTGATGATCGAGTATTTCGCATCATTTGGCGACTCGATGTCCGCGCACATGGGCGAAGGCGAAGAAATGCAGGCGTTCTTGTCCGCGTGGACCACGTTCTATTGGGCGTGGTGGATTTCCTGGGCGCCATTCGTGGGGGTGTTCGTCGCCAAGATTTCGCGTGGGCGCACCATCCGCCAGTTTGTGCTGGGTGTGCTGTTTATTCCGTCGACCATCATCATGACGGCGTTTGCTGTGCTGGGTGGTACGACGATTTGGCTGCAAAACCGTGATCATTCGATCGCGCCTGATGGCACGGCTGATTCGATGCCGGCACCAGAAGAGATTTTCTTTGTGGTGCTAGACCAGTTGCCGGGCGCGCACATTATTGCGCCGATCATCATCGTGGTGCTGATTATTTTCTTCGTGACGACGGCCGATTCCGCGTCGTTGGTGAACTCGCAGCTATCGCAAAAAGGTAACCCTAACCCGAACCCGTGGATTACGACGTTCTGGGTTTTGTGCATGGCTGGTATCGCCGTGGTGATTTTGCTTTCGGGCGGACAGGACGCGCTACGCGGTATGCAGAATCTGGTGGTGGTTACGGCATTACCGTTCGCGTTCATTTTGATTTTGATGTCAGTGGCATTGTTTAAAGAGCTGCGGAATGACCCATTTACCGTGCGCCGGATTTATGGTGACCGCTTGGTGGCGAATTCGGTAAAACAAGGCGTGTCGAAATACGGCGACAACTTTGCGTTGGCGATTGAGGAGTGCCCACCGGATAGCGATTATTCTGCTGGTGGTAACTGGGATTCGCATGCCGCCGAGAATGTTGGTTGGTACACGCGCACCGACGAGCAGGGCCGCGCCATTGAGTACGACTACGAGACTGGCGAGTACTTGGAGGATATGGAGCCTTACGACGCCACCGAACGCGCCGCTCGGGGGATAGCCGAGCAGGTTGCGGTGGCTGATGAGGACGCTGACGACGCTGGTGATGCTGGTGAGGGCGCTGACGACGCTGGTGGCGCTGATGACGCTGGTGGCGCGAAGTCTGGAAACTCTAGCGGGTCTTAACGCCCATAGTGGTATCTGCAGGACGCAATGCGAACTTCATCGCCGAAAATTTTATAAACTAGCCGGTGCTCATCTGTGATTCTCCGAGACCAATAGCCCTGAAATCCGTGTTTGAGTGGTTCTGGTTTGCCGATACCGGAGTTTCCATTTCGTTGAATCTCTTTGATTAATCTGTTGATGCGTTTGAGCACCTTCCGGTCTTCAGTCTGCCACCAGGTGTAATCCTCCCAGGCTGATTCAGTCCAGACTAGTTTCATTCGAGTAAATCCCGTTGAGTGCCTTCGCCATTTTCGAGCTGTTCAATTGAGGCTAGTAGTCGGCGAGCATTAGCCGGGCTTTTGAGTAGGTATGCGGTTTCTTTTAATGATTCATAATCATCAAGGGAGACGACCACTACCGGCTCGTGTCCTGCGCGTGTAATGATGACTTCTTCACGGTCATCAGTCACGGTATCAAGCATCTCTGCATAGTGTGCTCGTGAGTCGGAATAAGACATGGTTTTCATAGGTGCCTCGCTCTTTCATCCATCTGTACAGAAAATTGTACGCTGGTGCTTTTCTGGCTGCAATCTGTGTGCTCCTAGAATGAAGCGAGTGACCGAATCGCCGCACCTGCACCATGAACCCCCCCCGCATCGCAGCGGGAAAGCGCTGGGCAGTCAACAACTCCGCCGAACCTGCCGCCAGCTGGGCCGAGCTGGGCTGCTGCGGTGATGGGAAGTGCCTCGCTTGCGCAGGTCGTAGAGATCTACTGGGGTGCCAGCGGTGCCGGACATCCCGCCGCGGTGGCGTGGTATTTCATCGCGACTGCCATGCTGGTGTGGATTATCGCGGGGTTTGTACGGCACCGTAACCCGCAGTTTGTGCCCGAACACCTTCCGGCGTGGGCGATGACGGCGATGGGGATTCTTGCGTTGTCGATGGCGACGTCTGTGGTGCTCGGCTGGTGGTGGTTACACGCCGTCTACTGGGCAATTGGCACGGTGCCGGCTTTCGTGGTTTCGATTCGTTATCTGTCCCACCTAGTGCATTTGCCCAGGGCTGAGTATTCTTCGGTGAATTTCACGTGGTCATTGCCGTTGCTCGCGCCGGTGGTGAACGCGGCGTCGGCGGGAATGCTCGCCCGGCACATCACCGATGCCGGTGGTAACGGCACGCTATCGTTTCTTGTGCACGCTATCGGCGTAGTCGGTTTGTTGCTGGTGTTGGTTACAGCTGTGCCGTTGTTGGTGGCGATTTATAGTGGGTTGAGGCTGAAGAAATTAAAAATACCGCCGAATTTCACCACTATTTATTGGATCCCTCTCGGGTTGGTCGGTCAGGCTACGGCCGCGGCGCAGTTGCTGGGGCGCAGCGAACCGTGGGGCAGTATTGCCTACGGTTTTGGCGTGGTCACCATGGCGATCGGCATTCCCGTTGTGATTATTGCGGCTTCGAAACACTGGCCACAAGTATTCCGTAATTCCATGGCGTATAACCCGACCTGGTGGTCCTGCGTGTTCCCGTTGGGAACTGTGGTCTCGGGGCTAAACCAAATGCATAACGCCAGCGGGCAAGTCGTGTGGATTGGCATCGGTAACGTGCTGTTGTTGCTGCTCATTGCGCACTGGTGCTGGGCGTTTTTCGGTGGTGTGCGGTATGTTCAGCAGCGGCGCGGCTAGTTCGAAGTGCCCGGGCCTGTGGACTAATTACTTTTGCCCCACTTGCCACCGCCGCAGACCAACCCATCCCAGCCCCAACACGACCAGCACCACGAACCCGCCGGAAGCCACCGCTGCCGCGCTATAAAAATTCACAAACACTGAGGCCACAGCTAATACCCCGATCGCCCCGATGCGCCCGACGACGCCCACCAGCGAGGTCACCGCGCCGATGCGTTCGACTGACGACGCCCGCCGCACCCCGAAGGCGGAATAGTTGGCAAAAACGATCAGCAAAAATGCCAGCGCCCCGTAAAACACCAGGTATACCCAGCCGTCGACAAGATACGACAGCCACGCCAAGCCCGGGAACGCCACTACGCAGGTAACCACGAGCGCGCGGCGCCGGAACAGCACCTCCGGGCGAATAAAAGACGCCCCAAACGCCATTCCAATAAACAGCAAATATAAAAACAGCAGGTTCGACTCCCCGAAGCCCTTTTCCAAACCGACGGCCTGCCACAATTGAAAATGCAACTGTAAAAACGCCTGAGCGACCACCGCAAGCAGCAAAAACTGCCGCAACGCCGCCGAATTCCGCATCTCCTCCACGGTCGCACGCGCGTGTGATCTCAACTCCTGCCACAGCCTGTGCGCACCGCCAATCCGTGTGGCATCATGCTTGTCGACGTTCGCTGCGGTTTCATTCCCGCCGACGCTCGCTCCGGCTTCATTCCCGCCGACGGTTGCTACCTTGTGCTGCTCCGGGATCCGGAAGAACAACGCGATCGTGACGACGGAAATCACCGTGGCTCCAACAGAAATGAAATAAATATTCGCGCCCACCGACAAATACAGCAGCGCGCCGATGGTGCTGCCGATCATCATGCCGAGGTACGCGCTTTGCCCTTCTTTGCGCACCAACCAGGAAATGCGTGATTCAACATGATCCGGCGTAGTGGGGCCCGCGGCGCTTTGCGTATCCGGCGCATCCACCGTGCTTGCTGATACGCCTTGCCGGTTTTTCGCATTGTTGATCAGCGCGGCATCCAGGGTGCCGGATTCTAAGGCCGTCGCCAAGCCATAAATGATCCAGGCCAGCAACATCAACGGAAAGCCGTGCCCGAAAATCACCAGCAGGAAGAATATGCAAAACACCAGTCGGGAAATAAAATACAGCGTGCGGCGGCTGATCATGTCTGCGATGGAGCCCGAGGGGAATTCAAAAAGCAATACCGCGACGCTAAAACCAGCCTGGACCAGCAAGATCTGCGACAGGCTTAATCCCTTGTCCAGCAGCAACGGCGTCAAAATCGCGTGCGGGACCGTCAGCGCGAGGTTCATGAGCAACTCGGCGGCAAAAAATGGCGTGGCGACGTCGGCAAGAACGCGCAGCTGCTCCCCGGACTGCATGCGCCCCTGCTGGCTGGTTTTTGGTCGTTCCACGGTGGTCCTTATCGCTGAGTTTTGCCTATCTTGATCATCTGATTGACAAAACAATAGCACTGTGACCGGGGCAAACAATAGTTGATGAAAATTGGACCCCGACCTTACTGTGATGTAGGTCGCGTCTAGAATGGGGTAAGTGACTGAATCGCCGCACTTGCACCACGAACCGCCCGCGCCGCGACCGAAACGCGCTGCACTGAGCCTGCCGCCCGCTGGCCCCGGGTGGGCGGCGTCTGTGATGGGTACGGCGGCGCTCGCACTGGGCGTCGAAGCCTACTGGGGAGCTAGCGCCGTCGGTCACGCAGCGGCGGTGGCCTGGTATTTCGTTGCGACGGCCATGCTGGCTTGGGTGATTGTCGGATTTGTGCGACACCATAACCCACCGTTTGTGGCAGAACACCTCCCGGCCTGGGCGATGACCGCCATGGGGGTGCTTTCGCTGGCGATGGCTACCTCGGCGGTTCTTGGCTGGTGGTGGTTGCACACCGTCTACTGGATTTTTGGTACTGTGCTCGCTTTCGTGGTGACTGTCCGGTACCTGGTTTATTTGCCATCTGCACAGTATTCGGCGGCGAACTTCACTTGGGCGTTACCGCTGCTTGCGCCTGCGGTGGCCGGAGCCCCGGCGGGAACCCTTTCCCAGCACCTCACCGATACCGGTGGTAACGGCACACTATCGTTTCTTGTGCATGCTATCGGCGTGGTGGGGCTGTTGATGCCGCTGATTACAGCGGTCCCGGTGCTGGTAGCGGTGTATATTGGCCTGGCCCGACAGAAATTAAAAATGCCGCTGAACTTCACCACCATTTATTGGATTCCCCTCGGCGTGATTGGTCAGACCACAGCCGGTGCGCAGTTGCTAGGGCGCAGCGCACCCTGGGACCATTTTGCCTATGTATCCGGTGTGGTGATCATGGTGATCGGCATACCGGTACTGCTCATCGCGGCCTCGAAACACTGGCCGCAAGTATTCCACAATTCCATGGCATATAACCCCACCTGGTGGTCCTGCGTATTTCCGGTTGGAACGGTGGTCTCGGGATTGAATCAACTGACCAACGCCAGCGGCCATAACGCCTGGATGATCGTCGGCACCCCAATGCTGCTCTTACTCATTGCGCACTGGTGCTGGGCGTTTTTCGGTGGTGTGCTGTATGTGCAGCAGCGGCGCGGGTAGCCCAGGGAATCTAGCCGACGTTTCTGCCACCTTTATTTCACAACCCCTACTTCACATCGCGCTTCTGGTTGGCGAGAAAGCCCAAGCCACACAGCACGACCAGCCAGCCAACCAACACTGCGGCGCCAGCCCAGCCGGTGTGGATGTAGTCGTAGAAAGCAAAACCGGTGGTCAACGAGCCAAAGGTGGTGTTAGGCAGCAGTTGGGCGACTGGGCGTAGGAATTCGTAGATCATCGCGGCAGAGCCCAGCAGTTGCTCAACGATCAGCATCCAGACGATCGGTAGTCCGACCGCCGCGATCTGCGAACGCACTAGCGCGGCCAAACCAACCGCAGCCACGGCATACAACGGGTAACCAATGAGCACAGCCCACAGGATGCTGGTGGCTCCACTGGAATCTAGGTGCAAACCAAAAATTGGCGCGACCACGAGCGATATCCCGATAGAAACCGCGAGCAACACCAGCACAAACACCCCGGTGACCAGCATTTTTGCCGCTAACCAGTTCCAACGTTGCGGTTGGGTCAAAAATGCCTGCCCGTGCATGCCGTGCGCCAGATCGCGTGAGGTCGATGCCGCAGCATAGATAATCGCGAGCATCTGAAACAGGTCCCCGGCAATCAGCAGGTCATTCCAATAAAAATCCGTTGTGGAATCCGAGGCGAACAGCCCCATCAACACGACGGGGCCAGCAATCGAACCCACCAGCAGGATCGCGTAGACCCACGTGCTGCGCAGACTCGTTAGTTTTGCAATTTCTGAGCGGACTACATTCATGGTTTAAGCGCCTTTCCGGGTGGAATATTCTTGGGCATCGGCGGTAGCAGTCAAGAAACGCTGCTCCAGGTTCTGCGATTCGGTGCGCAGGCCAATAATCGGGATTTGGTGTTCGGCAGACAGCTTGCCGACGAGCCGGCGGATTTCAATTTCCTCCGTATTTTCCGGAACCTCCAGCGCCAACGCGCCAGTATCCCGCGTCGACACGTCCAACCCGGCTGATTGCAAACGCTGCGTGAGCTTGTCGACGTCGTCGGCACCGGCTTCCACCACCACTTTGGTGCCGCCGCGCAGGAATTCCTCCATGCTGTATTCGCCGATCATTTCACCGCGACCAATCACCACTAGGCGGTCGGCGGTTTGCTCCATCTCGGAAAGCAAGTGCGAGGAAACCAGCACCGCGCGTCCTTCGCTGGCCAGGTGGCGGATGGTGTGCCGCATCCAGCTCACCCCTTCTGGGTCCAGGCCGTTGACTGGCTCGTCGAGGATCAGGTGCTTTGGATCACCCAACAGTGCGCCGGCCAAACCGAGGCGTTGTTTCATGCCCAGCGAGTATCCGCCGATCTTTTTGTTTGCGGCATCAGAAAGGCCCACGAGTTCCAGGCATTCGTCGACACGGGCAGCAGAGATTCCCGCGCCGTAGGCCAGCACCCGCAAATGCGCGCGCCCGCTGCGGCCCGGGTTAAACCAGGTGGCTTCCAGCAAAGCGCCGACCTGCGCGGGTTTGTTGCGCACCCGGGAAAACTCCGTGCCATCCACAAAGGCCTGCCCGCTGCTGGGCTTATCCAACCCGAGAATGCAGCGCATAGACGTCGACTTGCCGGAACCGTTGGGGCCCAAAAAGCCCGTGACCGCCCCGTCGGGGACCTGGAACGTCAAATCTTTGATGGCGGTTTTCGCGCCATACTTTTTGGTTAGTTGTTCAACTGTGATCATGCCACCAGTATGGCAGCAGGCGACGGCGGTGTATATAGTGCTGTGGGTGGAAATTCGTGCCTCATACCGGAGTATGAGGTTGTGCTTTGTGGGGCAGTGCGGTGCGTGCGGCCCAGGCACCCAGGGGCGGCCTCCAGGGCGGCCAGCCTAACCCAGCCCATGATGCACGGCATAGAGCACCGCTTGCACCCGGTCGCGCGAGTTGGTTTTCCGCAAAATGTGCGTGACATGGGTTTTTACCGTCGGCATGGAGACGAACAGCTCCTGCGAAATTTCCTGGTTCGACAGCCCACGGGCCATCAACTGCAAGATTTCTGTCTCGCGCGGGGTAAGCGGTTCTGTTGTAGCGTTGTCGCTTGCAGAGTTGTCGCTGGAGCGGTGCTGCTTGTCGACGCCCACACTGGCCGCGCCCCCAGCGTTGCCAGAGCGCATACTGCGCAACAGGCGGGCGGTGGCTTTCGGAGAGATGATCGCTGTGGATTCATCCACGGTACGCACTGCCTGCAGCAGATCTTCCGGTTCGCTGTCTTTCAGCAGGTATCCGCTGGCTCCGGCTTCGATTGCGCCGACAATATAATCGTCGTTTTCAAACGTCGTCAAGACGATGATGCGCGTATCCGGGTGAATTTTTAAAATTTCACGGGTTGCGGTGATGCCATCGGTGTCCGGCATTTGAATATCCATCAACACCACGTCCACCGGATCGTTCGCTGCCTGGTTAATAGCCACCGTGCCGTTGTCGGCTTGCCAGGCCACCGTGATGTCGTCCTGCGACTCCAGCACCATGGCAAATCCGGTGCGCACCAGCAGCTGATCGTCGGCAAGCCCGACTGTGATGGGGCGCGTCGTGTCCATGTTCATCCTTTGGCCGCTCATGTTGGAATCTCCACCGTGACGTTGAAACCGCCTTCATAATACTGCGAGTTGCCCCAGCGCGCGGTGCCACCATGGATGCGGGCGCGCTCACGCATGCCCTGCAAACCACGACCGGTAGAATCCACGGCCTCATACACACCGGTTCCTGGAGCATTGTCGACGCTCACGCGTACCGACGAAGCCGCAGACCAGTCGACTTCCAGGCGCGCGTCGGTGGGCCCGGCATGCTTCATGATGTTGGTCAGTGCCTCCTGCACGATGCGATACACCGTCAATCCACGGGCAGGGTCTAACTGCCGACGGGTGCCGGTTTCGTGCCAATCGATATGCACGCCGCCGCGCTGGGCCTCGTGCAACAATTCTTCGATGCGTTCCAGACCCGGCGACGAGGATGTCTCGCGGGTGTCGTCGTCACGCAAAACACTGAGCAACTGGCGCATTTGCGTCAATGCGTCCCGGCCGGTGTGCGAAATGGTGGTTAAAGCCTGCAGTGCGGCTTCGGGGTTATGGCGCGCGGCGTAGCGCCCGCCGTCGGCCTGCGCGATAACTGCGGTGAGCGAGTGGGCGACAATATCGTGCATCTCGCGTGCGATGCGGGTGCGTTCGGTAACAGCGGCGAGCTCCGCGCGGGCGTGGAGTTCTTCTAAGCGCAGGCGTCGACGGCGGCTACGCAGCCCCAATTGCCAACACAGCGCGATGGAAAGGAGGGTGATGAAGATGAGCGCGGAATACAAAACAAAAAACTGTTGCAGGCCAAGGGGGCTATCCAGCCCGAGAATCTGGTGTAGGAAGAAATAGCTGCGCACCGTGGACAGCACCAGCGTGCCGACGGCGCCGAGCAGCAGCAACGTCACCCAGAGTTTGCGGCGCACCGGCAGGTAGGCGGCGATGAAATATGCTTGCCAACAGACCACCGCATAGCCCAGCAACGAAAACCCATTGGTGGCAACCGCCAGTACGGTCAGTGTTGCCGCCAATAGCATCAGGGCTGGCTCCGGGCGGCGTCGCTGCCACAACAAACCCACCCAGAGCACCGCGGTGATAGCTGCGGTGAGCGCACCCGGAGGCCGGGGAGTAAGACCGGGATCGAAATCAACGTCTGCGAGTGACAGCAGCACCAGCAGAGGTGTTTGCACCAGTACTTGGCGCCACAAAGATTTATCCCGCATGAGGCTCATGCTGCCAGTCTAGAGCCGTGGCGCTTATCTAGACCCCTGGCGTGTACCTAGCGCATGAGTTTGGCGAAGCGCCGCAGGTAGTCAGCGACGAAGTCGCGGGTTTTGTCGTTGTTGAACGCGCCGGCGTCGTCAAGCAAGTTCGGTGATTGTCCCAGGAAGACCTCTGGCTGGCCTGGGGTGGGCATGTCGAAATAGGAGAGTGCCAGGCGCAGGTTCTTTTGCGAGCTGTAGCCGCCCATGCGCCCGACGGAGTGGCTGATGATGCCAGCCGGGAGGTGTTTCCAGGCGACATCTGAGTTTGGTTTGGAGCCGATGTCGATGGCGTTTTTCAGGCACGCCGGGATGGTGCGGTTGTTTTCGGAGGTCACGAACAAGATGCCGTCGGAGGCCTTGATGGTCTCACGGAATTCGGTGTAGGAGTCTGGGGTCTGCACATCAGTGACTTCTGGGTCGTCGTAGTCGAAGTTGTACAGCGGCAGGTGCCCAATTTCGACGATGCTGCCGGTGCAGTCTGCTGGTAGTAATTCGATGGCTTGTTTGGCGATTTTGCGCGCGAATGATCCGCCGCGCAGACTGCCGACCAGCACCGTGACGCATCGTTTATCGCTTGTCGACGGTACCTGGTTGCTTTTGGTTACTGGGGTGCTGTCAGTTGCTTGGTTGCTCATACGCAACATCCTTTCTATATGCCTAGTAGGCTGGCTAGCAATCAGAAGCTAGAACTTAATGAACAATTAAGTTCAGTAGCATGAAGTTTAACAAAGTTTGCGTGAACCAATCCCGCTTGCAAGGAAGGAGCCTGTGATGTCGCAAGCAGTCGACAAAGAATGCGCCTGGCTGGAAGCAATTAGTGTGTTCCAACAACTGCGCAAAGGTAATTACCAAGCTGGGGTGGATGCGCTCTGCCCGCAGAAAGCTGGGGCTGCAGGGGTCACCGGGAATTCCGGGGATCCTGGAAGTGAGCAGCAAGAAATAGCCCACGGCCTTATGCGGATGCTGGCGATCTTGCTGCGTGGCGAAGACCAGCAAAAACTCGACGACTTCGTGGACGTTGCGCTGGGAATGGCGCCGCCACCGCGGGGCTAATAGGTTAATTGGGGGTCTTCGCCCCGTCGCTGCGCTGATAAGCCATCCCATCGCCGGTGATCCTGTTTTGGTGCATTTTTACAAATAGGCCCGCTGAATGAACTGGCCCCCGAAAGTTGGACTGGTTTAATTCTAGGCAGTGACAGGCTTTAGGGTCTGGTTCCGGTACTGCATCGGAGTCAGCCCCTTGAGTCGTTGTTGGATGCGTTCGGTGTTGTACCACTGGATGTACTCGTCGATCGCCTGGTTGAACTCTGCGACGGTGTCGAAGACTTCTCCGTGGTACATCTCGGTTTTCAGGTGCCCGAAGAAGTTTTCCATCACCGCGTTGTCGTAACAGTTGGCTTTACGCGACATTGACTGAACACCACCGTTGCCACGAATCAGGTTGCGCCAGGACGAATGCTGGTACTGGAAACCTTGATCGGTGTGCATCATCCACCCAGGCTCAGGCGCACACGTTTTAATCGTCTTAGTTAAAGAATCGGCGGTAAACGCTGTCGACGGTGATGTAGCCACGGTGTGGGCAACGATTGAACGGTCGAACAGATCCATCACCGGTGACAGGTAGACCTTGCGGCCTGCAACCCTGAACTCGGTGACGTCGCTGACAAAGACAGTATTTGGCTTATCGGGGGTGAACTTGCGCTCAAGTGTGTTCTCGGCAATGTGGCTGGTCGTCCCGTTATAGGAAACATATGGCCTGCGCTGGCGGACCTTGGCTCGAAGCCCCATCTCGCACATGAGTTTGTAGACGAGCTTGTGATTGACCACCCACCCCTGGTTGCGCAGGTCAAGTAGCACTCGTCGGTAGCCGTAGCGATGCTTGTTACGCTCAAAGCTTTCCCGGATCGCGTCTTTGAGCGCAGCATGCTTATCCGGCTCGCTGAGTCGTTTCTGGTGGTAGAAGAACGTTGATCTCGGCATGCCTGCCGCATCCAAAAGGTATTGCAGACGATGCCGTGACTTGAGAATGACAATCGCCTGGACCTTCAAGCGTGTCCCTGATTCCTCAAGTCCTGCAATTTTTTTAAGTACGCATTTTCTGCCTGTAGCTTCTCCACCTCGCGGCGTAGCCGATCTTCCTCGGTGAGCGGTGTCGAGCTGGCGCTGCCTTTGGCTCGTCCCTTCGGTTTCGGCTGCAACGCTTGATCACCACCTGCACGCCAAGCCCTTACCCAATGAGTGACAAGTTGATCCGATGACAAACCAAATTCCCTAGCCAGGTCCATCGTGGACTGGCCGCCAATGAACCGATCGACAACTTCCTTTTTCGTCTCGAAGGAAAACTGCTGCTTTGTTGGTTTTTCCACAAGACATAGTCTGCCATGCAGCTGGAAACGACGTTCAAGCTTTCGCACTGGATTATGACTAACACCAAGCCGATTTGCCGCCGCCGCATAACCCAACCCCTGTTCAAACAAATCAACGAGCTGCTGGCGTTGAGATTCACTCAAAGAACTGCGTGGGTGCTGTTGCAAAGTTGGGGCAGTAGGAAGACCGGCGTGGAATAATCAGGTCCATGGGCATCTTCTCCGGTCGGCAGTTCCCTCGTGAAATCATCCTGTGGGCGGTGCGGTGGTACTGCCGCTACGGCGTGAGCTATCGCGACCTCGAAGAGATGATGACCGAGCGGGGAGTGCCGGTCGATCACACCACGATCTACCGCTGGGTCCAGAAATATGCTCCTGAGCTGGATAAGAAGACCCGGTGGTATCGGCAAGTTCCTGACTGGCAGGCCAGGTCCTGGCGGGTGGATGAGACCTATATCCGGGTCGGGGGAAAGTGGTGCTACCTCTATCGGGCAATCACCGCAGGTGGCCAGACCCTGGACTTCTACCTCTCACCAAAACGCAACGTCGCGGCAGCGAAGCGTTTCCTGGCGAAGACGCTGCGGTCGAATAAATCGGCAGGCTATCCGCGGGTGATCAGCACCGACAAGGCCCCCTCACTCGCCAGGGCAATCTCTGAGCTGAAGGCGGAAGGCGTCTGTCCATCGACGGTCGAGCATCGTCGGGTGAAATACCTCAACAACGTCATTGAAGGCGATCATGGCCGGTTAAAGCGGATCCTGGGGCCGAAAGGAGCATTCAAAAACCAAACGTCTGCCTACCGGACGTTGAAAGGGATGGAAGCGATGCACTCATTGCGGAAGGGGCAGGGCACGATGTTTGCCTATGGTCACCCGAATCCGGATGCAGTGATTGTTAGCCGGGTATTCGAGACGGCCTGACAACACAGGCACATAGCGTTGATCACACAATAAAAACGGAGCTTTCTTGGCTCCCGCCCCAAGTTGCAACAGCACCTTTAAATGGATATAATTAGACCCATGTTGATTTCAGGTACCGCTTTCTTGCGGTTGCGCACCAACCGCTAAGGCGGTTTCCTACCCCGTAGGTTAAAAACCGCTCCGGTCCTTTAGCCGGGCGGCTATTTGTCATGCCCGGCTCCCTTTCAAATCCAAGGAGCACACCTGATGTCTGCATACGGACACGGCCGTCACGAGCATGGCCAAAATTTTCTCACCAACCACAAGATCATCAACTCCATCATCGACCTTGTGAAACAAACCTCCGGCCCCATCATTGAGATCGGACCAGGAAGCGGTGCCCTCACTCACCCGATGGCCCACTTGGGGAGGGCGATAACGGCAGTTGAAGTGGACGCAAAACTAGCTGCCAAAATCACACAAGAAACCTCCTCGGCGGCGGTCGAAGTGGTCCATGATGATTTCCTTAACTTCCGGTTACCCGCCACTCCCTGCGTCATTGTGGGAAACATTCCCTTTCACCTCACCACTGCCATTCTTCGAAAGTTGCTGCATGCGCCAGCATGGACTGACGCTGTACTCCTCATGCAGTGGGAAGTCGCTCGCCGCCGGGCCGGGGTAGGCGCAAGCACGATGATGACGGCTCAGTGGTCCCCATGGTTCACATTTCACCTGGGTTCTCGGGTACCAAGGCCTGCTTTCCGGCCACAGCCAAACGTTGACGGGGGGATCTTAGTGATCCGCCGGGTGGGTGACCCGAAGATTCCGATAGAGCAGCGCAAAGCCTTTCAGGCGATGGTGCACACCGTTTTCACTGCCCGGGGACGCGGGATAGGGGAAATTCTCCGAAGGGCAGGGTTGTTTTCATCACGTTCAGAAACACAATCATGGTTGCGCTCGCGAGGAATCGACCCCGCGACCCTACCTCCCAGATTGCACACCAACGACTGGATCGATCTCTTCCAGGTGACTGGTTCCTCTCTACCTCACCATCGACCCATTTCACCATCGGGAAGTAGTCAACGACCTCCTCAACGGAAAAACCGAAGCCGGCGGCGTTAATCCCCACCAAAACCGAAATCCACCAGTAGTACTAAAAGGGCTCTTCCGGTTTTAGAGTGCATTGATTAGTTCGCCGGGGGTTCGGGCGTGGCACAAGATATTGGGGTCCTTGGCTTTGTAGGAAAAAGGTATCTAATCCATCCGTACAAAACTAAGGACCTACTGTGCAGCCTAACGGAAATGTCATCGTCGATACCATCTGCCGCACCGCAAAACTAGGAACTACTATCACCGGTGCCACAGAAAACGGTGACGTCACTGTTATTGAAGCCGAACCCGTCGAGCCGATCAATGAATGCCCTACCTGCGGGCAGCCTGGAGTATTCCGCGACCACGTCATCCGCAGCCTGGTCGATCTGCCCATCGTCGGCCACCCAACAACTTCATGTGCGCCTTCCACGCTACCGGTGCACCAACAAGCGTTGCTTGCAGAAGATCTTCCGTGCTGGCCTTGCCTGCACGCCCGACAATTCAAAGACCACGGACCAGGTGACCCACTGGATCCTGCAACGACTCTGCCTAAATCGGATGAGCGTTGCCGCTGCACCCAAGTCATTAGGCCTGGGGTGGGATATGAAGTGTCCCAGGTTTTGTTCCGTTTGATGAAACCCGTTTTTGAAACAACGTACGGAGCACAACGCACGCCGATGCCAAAGCTTCCGCAACATCGACTACCTCATCAAACCCACGACAGTGGGATTCACACCCTCAATCCCCACGCGTGCAATCTTCGCACCTCAAAGATTGAAAAATGAAAGAAACCGGAGGTAACATACCCTTTCGAGTTTGTTACTTCCGGTGGTGCAGTTTGTTCAACTGCTCACTGTGCCCGGGGCGGTGTCTGATTCCATGACATCGTTCCGCTCTGTCTCACGACATCCTTCCGCCCCTCAAGGCTCTGATGTGCCACAACATCGTTCCGCTGTTCCCACACAACCACCCCAACAGGCAAAATGAGGACACACGCACCACCTTAGGATGTAGCGAGACATACTTCCGCCCAAAATAGAACATGGGCAAGAAACACACTTCCAACAAAGTCATCGTCGAAACCATCCTCGCGACCGGCATGAGTCATAAAGATGCCGCCGCACTCTTTAACGTCAGCACCCGCTGGATCCGCGAACTACTCCACCGCTATCGAGAAGGTGGCTACCAAGCACTACAACCACGCTCCCGGGCCCCGCACTCCAACCCCAGACAGGTACCAGAGAGCACAGTCAAAACCATCCTCGAAATCCGACAACACCTTGAAAACACCGGTCAAGACAACGGCGCCCACACCATCCGATGGCATCTTCAACAACAAAAAATAACCCCACTACCAGCAGCATCGACTATCCACCGCATACTCAAACGCCACGGCTACGTCATCGAACAACCTCACAAAAGGCCACGCAGTTCCTGGAAACGATTCGAAGCAGACCAACCAAACGAAACCTGGCAACTCGACTACAGCCACTGCTACCTCAACAACAACCAACGCGTAGCCATCCTGACCATCATCGACGACCACTCACGCTTTGTCATCGCTTGCAAAGCCTTCGAACACGAAACCGGCACCAACGTCATCGACACCTTCATATCCGCAGGTAACAAACATGGATTCCCCAAATCCACCCTCACCGACAACGGCAGCGTGTTCACCACAAAGCTCTACAGAAAAGCCGACACTCGCAACGGCTTCGAACAGCTACTCCTCCAAATGGGCATCCAACAAAAGAATGGAACTCCATACCATCCCCAAACCCAAGGAAAAGTCGAGCGCTTCCACCAAACACTCCAAAAAGCCCTGCACGCAAGGCCATTCGCCCACAACATCGGCGAGCTAAACCAACAACTCGATGACATCATCGACTACTACAACAACCACCGACCCCACCGAGCACTCAACAGACAAACACCAGCACAGGCCTACAACCGACTACCCAAAGCCCAACCACTCGACATCCCCATTGGCACCGACAATCGCCTACGGCGAGACAAAGTCGACAACGACGGAAAAGTAACCCTTCGCTGGGCCGGCAACATGCGCAAACTCTACGTCGGAAGAAAACACCGCACCAAAGAAATCATGCTCATCTGCATCAACAACGACATCACCGCCATTAACCCCCACACAGGCGAAATCTGGGGCCGATACCACTTAGACAAAACCAAAAAATACCACCGCAACCAACTCGGTGAAATCTAGAAAACGAACCCCCAAAACGAAGAAAATCTCGAGACACCGAAATAGGAACGATGTCTCGAGACTTCACATTGGCGGAGGATGTGGGATTTGAACCCACGAGGGTCGTGAAACCCGCACGCGTTCCAGGCGTGTGACATAGGCCGCTAGTCGAATCCTCCAGCGAGAACTAAGTCTAACAGTAGATTGCTAGAAAGCAAAACCGGGAGGAATTCAGGCAACTTCAGCGCTTTCACCTGCGAGTTTTCTGGGCCTTGTAAGCTTTCCTCGCCTTGCGAGTTTTCCCCGCCTTGCGGTTTCGCAGCTGCCACCACAGCACGAGCAACCAGGCGCCGAACCAACCGGCATGCCACCCCCACGGCAGTGGTTCTGGCTCTGCACCGGTTTCCGTGATCACACCGTCGGCATAGACCACCCCAATGCCCAAGCTGCGCAGGCGCTCGCGATCGCCGTCCTGCCACGCCTGTTGCGCCAGGATATAGCGCCGCGATGGCTTGTCGACGAGCGCGCCGTCGACCTCTAGCTCCCCGGAATAGACCACCGGCAAGGCCTTCGTGTACGGGTTGATGCTCACCCAACCCGGCGCAGAAACCACCGTCGGGGCATCCGGTAAAAATACCGTGCGGCCGTCGGCACGCTGCAATAAATCTTGATCCAACCCGGCGGTGACCTCCCGCGGGGCCAGCACCGAGACCTCAGCAGGAGCATCGACGACCTGCAGCACAGCACACAAGAGAGCCAGATATGCCCACAACCGCGGTACGCCAGCAGCGGCGCAGCAATACGCGGGAATCGCCAACATCACCAGCTTCTGCGAATCCCGCAACACGCCCGGATCAACCGCAGACAACAGCTCCGGGGCCAGCCAGCCCACCATCGCGCCCCCGAGGCCCAACACCGCCAACGCCAGCACCGCACGCGGCACCGCGCGACGGCCTAGCCACAGCACGGCAAACAACACCACCCCGAAAATCGCAAAACCTGCCGACCTCGACGCCGGAACTGCCTGCCCATTCCATATTCCCCCCAAGCCCAGCAGCGAACCTAGCGTGCCGATGTAGGTTTCTGCCCGCGGGCCAAAGGCGAAATAACTACTCGTGGCCGCATGCGGGATATCCTGCAACGATGGCACCAGCCACGGCAGGCTGGCCAAGCCTGCACCCACCAGGGTGAGCACGCGCGAATGCCAGCCACGCACGACGAACAACGCAGTGAGCGTGGTAAACAGTGCGCCGGTAGGCGTGAGAGAGGACAGCAGCACCGCCACCAACACCCAGACCACACGGGTGCGCAGAGCCACGATGACCGGCAGCAGCCAGGCTGCCAACACCAACGACCACTGTCCTTGCAATAAGCGCTCGACGACGAACGGGTTGGCCACCGCGATGGTCATTGCCGTCAGCTGCGCGGGCAGTGAGGCAGAACGCTCGTGTGCCAATAGCGCCCCGGCATACGCAGCGGCCGCCGCGCCACCGATCAGCAAGACCCGAACTATCCATGAGACCGGAAACAACACCCCGAGGATCGCCAGCACGCCATCTTGTGGGGCATTGCGCGCGGGCAGATCCCCAAAACCAAAGGCCGAGGGCGACAGGGCTGGTGAATCCAGCACGAGCATATCCCGCCAGGCTAGTTCGCCAGCTGCAAAAAATGGCCAGGTGAGAGCGCCAACCAGCAGGCTGGCCCACAACCCGAGGATCAGCAGGCGTGTGTTCATGTGCTAACTGGCGCTGGGATCGGTGTCTGTGTGGTTGGTGCCAGGGCGGCTCGTGTCGGCGTCGTCGGTGGTGGAGTGCTCGGTGCCGGGGTGGCCGGTGCCGGACTGGTTAGCGTGGGCGCGTTTCTGGCTGTGCCGGTGCCGCCAGATCATCCACACCGCAGCTGCCAGCAAGGCGATGCCGAGGGCAGTGGTCAGAAAACCAATGGCCTCCCAACGTTCCACCACGCGCACTGTCTTGCTGGCCAGGTCTTGTGCTTCCTCGCGGGAGGCGGAATCATATTTCGCGTGCGTGGACAACACGGTGCGCTCCGGGGCTGGCTGCGCCGGGGTGCCATCGGCAGCGAGAAAGACTTCGTAGTGTTCATCGCGGTTCACGATCTGCCCAGTGATCGGTTCTACCCACACCAAGCGGTCCACAGAATAATAGGGGCGCATGGTCACGGTATCTGTGGCGGAAAGATCGCCGGTGACGCGCTCGTCGGCAAGCTCGTCGGCGGTATAAAAATCTGTGGAGGGGCCGGTGATCTCCATGGCGTCGAAAAGCTGCGCGGCTGGCTCGTCGAGGATTTTCGGTGACAGTGCCGAGACCGGGGTGGGTGGGCTGAGCAAATCCTGCGGCTGCGAATACGCGCGCAGCAAGGAATTGTGCAGCGGGTGGGCCGTAATGGTGTGGCGGTATTCGTAAAACTCCGCGGTGGCATCGCCTTCTTCATCTCCGCCCTGCTCGATGGTGTCGGCGAAGTCGATGGGCAGGGGTTCTTGGGTGAAAAGATCAAAGAAATTATAGGAACGCTTCTGCGTATCCGGTTCGAAGGCATAGTAGATGCCTGGGCGGGCAAACAGGCCCGTGTCGACGACGGGGGTGTCTGTGTTGTCGTTTCTGCTGTCATCATAAAACCGCACGCGCGAGGTCGGGTCTGGGATGCCGATGGCGGATTCGCGGTTGATGGTCACGTCGTTATCCACATGACCGAGGGGGCGCGCGTTGGTGGCGTCGTCGCTTGTGGATGAGCCTGCGCCGTCGTTGGCAAGCAGCGTGTGGCGTGCTGTAATTTCGGAACGACGTGCTGGATCGTCCGCATCCTGCGTGGTGCGCAGCAGCGTGATTTCACTGTCGACGTGCGTGGTAGTGGTGCTGATATAACACGAAAAAGTTGGTGTCGCTTCCGGGCAATCGTCGGGGCGGGGAAGCGGCTTGCCAGCCCCGGCGCTGCTGGCTGCCGCAGCAAATTCCGCCGTGTCTAGCAGCTGGGTTTTCGCGTCTTCTGTGCGCGTGTGCACCGTGGTGCCTTCTGGCCAGGAATCGTGGAAGGCCATCACCAGCGGCGGAGCGGCGGCGCCAACCACCAGCGAGAAAGCAGCAGCGGCCACCGTTAATGTGACACGACGGAACATAGTGCTAGCAGTATACCTGCGGCGTTAGCTTCTGAGGGCGGAGGCCCAATTTCTCATATTGTGGATGATGGTTTATAAGCCATCGTTCGCACGCAAATTGCGAGACTTGCCTGCTAGCCTGAGCGCATGGTCGCCACCAGTGTCTCCGCATCGGTTCCGCAGCGTATTGACTGCCTAGAAGGTGTTCGTGCGCTTGCAGCCGTCGGGGTGCTGATCACTCACGTGCATTTTCAGACTGCTTCTGGGCCAGTGGTGCTGGAACGTTTTGATTATTTCGTGGCTGTGTTTTTTGCGCTCTCCGCATTTTTGCTGTGGCGTAGGCCGATCGGCCCCGGTTTTTTACGTAAGCGTGCCGCGCGCGTATTACCCGCTTATCTTGTTTGCGTCGCGGTGGTGGCGTTGGCGTTGCCAGCGGCTAGCACGATGAGCTGGCAACAACTACTCGCTAACCTGACCGCCACTCAGATCTATATTCCCGATGGGTTGGCACCAGGACTGACGCATTTGTGGTCGCTGTGCGTGGAATTCGCTTTTTATTTCACTCTGCCACTGATCGTCTGGGTGCTTCTGCGCTGGCAGGCCCGCACGCGAGTACTCGCGCTGTGTGTGGTGGGGGTCATGAGTTTGGGCTGGGCTTTTTTACCGTTTGTGGCTGGTTTCGACGGTAGCGACGGCGCTAGCTGGGCGGCAAGTGTGAACCGGCAGATTTGGCCGCCGGCCTATACTCTTTGGTTCGTCGTCGGCATGCTGGCTGCCGAGGCGGAATCGGCGGGCATTGCCAAGCGCCCAGGTGCGGTACGACGCATCCTGGGCATGAAACCGCTGTTTTGGGCACTAGCCACTGCCTGTTTATTCCTGGCCAGCTGGGAAGCCATCAGCCCACGCGGCCTTACCCATCCCAGCCCACTGGAATTCGCCATCCGCATCAGTCTGGGCACTGTCTTCGCGGCGTGCATCGTGGTGCCTTATGCGCTGCGGCCTACCCAGTCTGGCCTGCTGCTGAGCCAACCGGTGCAAGCCGTGGGGCGCTGGTCTTATTCGCTGTTCCTGTGGCATGTGGCGGTGCTGTCCATCGCCTTCCCGCTGGCAGGAATCGAGATGTTCAGCGGCGGTTTTGTCATCATTCTGGCACTTACCCTGGGGCTTTCTGTAACGGTCGCGGCTATCAGCTACACCTTGGTGGAAGAACCTGCCCGGCTTTGGCTCAGGCAGGCTACCGCACCGGCAGCCAAACACGCCGCGAGCAAACTATCACCGGCATAATGCGCGTCCGGCCACGGTGCGCGCGCCAACCACAACCCGCAAATCCCCAGCAACGCTGGTGCTAAAACCACCGGTCGGATCGTCGTCCAGCGCGTGATCGCCCACGCCACAGCTGCTGAGACCGCTCCTGCTGGGCCCACCACCGCACCCGAGACCGCAACGGCGGCCACTGGGAATGCCCAGGCAGGCAGTGTGGGCTCGGTGGCTAGCAAGCGTCGCGCGTGCCGACGTCGCGCGGTTGCGAATTGGGGGTTGGCCATCGGGTGTGCGAGCGGGAACAACACCAGCGCGGCTAAGGTCACCAGCGATACCCCCGCACCCAGAAATAAGGATGTGCGGTACGCAGCCTCACCGGCAAAACTCATGCGAAACTCGCCGGATGCGCCTGCGGGCAGCACAAATGCCTGGGTAGCGGCATCGATGCTGGTAGGTTGCAACTCGGTGACGGTGCCGGAGGCGTCGACAAGCTCGCCGCGTAAACCCTCATTGAATGCCCGTCCGGTGACGAGCAGGCGTTCGGCGTTTGTGCTTGCAGCACCCGGCACCGTGCGGCCATCGACCGGCTCATAACGCGCGGCCGGGGCAAAGCCAGGCTCGCGCAGGCTGACCCACGCGGCCGCAGTAGATATGGTGTGCGTGCCGGATAGTTCCACCGTTTCACCTGCGGAATATTCCGTGCCGTCGATGGTGACCGGCTGCTCATCGTCGGTACGGATCTCCAGCTGCATTGTGCGCGGAACCTCGAAACTGCGCTGTACAACACCCGTCTCCACCGCCAGGCGCTGGAAGACGAACTGCCGAGCATTCGCGGTAGCTGGCACGTGCACCAGGCGCGACAACTCATGGCCAGCCAGGTGGATATCGGAGACCCCGGTTCGGGTTTCCGGATTGAGCTGGACTTCTATGCGGCTGGCACGGAGATCATCCGGGAAAGCAACGCGGGTATCTTCCCCGGCTGCAGTTTCCACGGTGATGGTGTGGGTCGGCTCGTCGCTGGGACGCGAATCAGCGTCCGCATCAGCAAAAGCCAGTACTCGCAGGCGTGCATCTTCCGTGGTGGTCAGATGTAGTTCCGGCGCGTGGACTGTGCCGTCGGTGCTGCGGAGCTGCAACGTTCCCGGATCACCCGGGGCTGGCCACCAGGCTTGGTCCGTACCATCGACCGCTGCGTTGATCGAGCGCGCCGGATCCGCGCCCCCAAAAGCGGTGGCATCTGCAGCCGAAGATGAGGCCTGCAGTTGCACATCACCGCGGGTACGCACCGGCAGCGGCGTGGCGACGCTCGGGTAATCCACACTCGGGTGCTTCGTGGTGGCCTCATCCGAGCTGGCCAGCGGGCCAGAGACCGCCCCCTGCAGGGTGCCGAAATTACGATCGACCAGCAGCGGGGTATCGGTGACGATCTCGGCACCGGGTTCAGCACTGGGGTCTTCAGCGCCAGACCCTTCCGCCGCCGCCCCCGCACCCGCATGGTCCACCAACCGGCGCGGAGCCGGGCCATCGATAGCATCCAACACAGCCAGCGCCTCACCGCCACCAGCCACCGTGACCGGATCATGCGCGATGTGCATATCCCGCTGCGCATCTATAACAAACACCGAGACCTCCCCGAAATCATGGCGCTGCGCCCAGCGGTCTAAGGCGCCGGCAAGCTCGTCGGCACGCTCCCTCTGGGCGGAAGAATCTAGGTCATGGCGCACCAGCACCGCACCGATGCCCAAACGCAACAACGGATCCACCGAGTGATCGAGCGTGGCCATCACCCCATCCAGCCCGCGGATCGCCTCCGGCGGCAGCAGCGGCACGGCATCGCGTACGGCCCAAGGCACATCCAACAACGGCTGGGCGGGCTCATCGCGGGTCCATCCCCATTCCTGCCTGGCGAACGAGGTTTCTGGAACCAGCAGGGTACGCGTGTCGACGTTGTCGTTGAGAAAATCCGCGGCCTGCTGCCAGTAATCCGGCACCTCGCGGTACGCGCCCGTCGGCAGCAACCGCCCGGACCACACCGGTGCCACCGCGATCACCGCGATCACCGCGACACCCAACCCTGCGGCCGCGCGCCGGGTCAACGGATGCCTGAGACGCGGAACCTCTAGCACAGCGCCCAGGTTCGCCACCCCGAGTAGCAGCGGGATGCGCACCAGGGGGTCGAATTTGTGCAGGTTGCGCAGCGGGGCCAGGACGTCGTCAAGCAACTGCCCGTAAGGCGCGGCTAGGACGGCAATGCCGACCAGCAGCATCACCAGCCACAGCCCGTGGTAGCGCAGGCGAGCGCTAGAATCCGTCGTGCTCTGCGTGCTCAGCGCCAACCCGGCTAGTCCACAGGCAGCAATAGCGACAGTGGCCAGCACAAACACCGGCTGGGAAACCAGCAGATAACCGGCCTCGCGCTCGGTATCGGCAAACGGCGTCCAGTGGGTGGTTCCGCGCAGGATTTCCAGCAGGTTCAGCCAGCGAGTGGTCACATAGGATGACTCGATGAAATCCGTAAATGGCGGGGAGTATTTGCCCAGCACAAGCAGCGGGCCGATCCACCAGGCGCTGACGGCGATGGCTGCAGGGATCAGCAACCAACCTTGCCGACGCCACAGAATTACCAGACCAGCCGGGATGCAGGCGGCCAGGGTGGCAGTCGCGTTGACCGCTCCCATCAGCGCGATGGGGATGGTAGCCGCCGCGATTTCCCGGCTGGTGATTTTGTCTGTGCGCAGCAGCGGAACCAGCACCCAGGGCGCAAGCATCACTGGCCAGGACTCAGAGGAAATCGCGGTCAGCGTGGTCAGTGCGCGCGGTGACAGCGCGAACAGCAGCGCGGCGATGATGTGAAAGGCGCGGATGCTTGCCGACGCGGTGACCGCGCGGCCGGAATGCGGGGTTACGCACTGGCAGAGCCGATAAAAACCGGAAAAACCAACGCCTGCGACGATGGTCCACCACAACCGTTGCGCCACCCAGGTGGGAAGTAACCAGTCCGGGATGGCGTCGGCAAGCAGGAAAAACAGGCCCTGCGGGAACAGGTAGCCATAGGCCTGGTTTTGCAGCTGCCCCAGCGGGAAGACATCCGTCCAGGCGTGGGTGGCCGCGGCCATGAAACCGGCGGGATCGGCCGTGAGATCGTGTTTAGTATCCGCGGCGATAAGCCCGACAGGTTGGGCAAACATCGCGGCGGCCAGCACCAGCCATACTATGGCGTGGGTGTTAAGTGGGTGAGTGGCGTGGGCGCGAATGCGCAGGCGGGCGCGCACGGCAGGCCTACTCACGTGAGCCGTATTCGGCACCACCTAACAGGGCATCATCCGGCGGGGTGGTGCCAGAGATGGTGTCTTGGCCGGAAAACTGCGCGATGCCCAAAATCGCGACGACGCCCAGCGCGACGCCGACGACAGCGCTGCCCAGAGCCGGGCCCAGGCTGCGGCGGTTCAGTGACTGGTGGTTTGGTGACTGCCGGTTGAGCGAGCGAGAAGAATCAGCGGCCATAGATAATTGTCCTTAATCCTGGGGATGAATCATCCCTTAATTTAGTCGTCCCTGGTAAAGTATTCCGGATCGTCGTCCTCGTTTTCCGGTGGCACGACCAGCACCGGAACCCCGGCATTTCTCACGATCGTCTCAGCCGTCGACTGCGACCACAAAGCGCGGAATCCGGTCAGCGCGCGAGTGCCAGTGATAATCACGTCGACGTCGAGTTCTTGGGCCGCATCCACGATCGCCGAGGCGATGGTCGTGGCTGATTCCACCAGGTGCGCCTTGCCGTACATGCCGAGCTTTTCAGCTGCGGCGATACCCTGACGGCACACCTGCACGGCTTCGGCGTAGGCGGGATCGTCTTCCAGATTATCGGAGGTCATCGTCGCCTGGTGCATGCCGGTGCGCGAGGCAGCGCGGGCTTGCTGGCGGGCGATCGGCTCCCAGGCAGTCAAGATTTGCACGGTGCCGGGCTTGAGCAACTTGGCAGCGTATTCGAGCGCACGGTCGGCGTTTTCGGAACCGTCGTAGGCAATCAGCATGGTCTGTTCGCGGGAATCGGAACTCATAGCTTTCTATCCTAATAGCGTTGCGGGTCGAATTGCTGCAACCAAACTAGTACCAAGCTGTGTGAGCGGTTAGTCTATAAAGCGTGAATTCGGCTAAATCGAGAAGTCTCAAAGGTGTGGCGATTGTGCTCGGCGTCTTCGTCGGGCTTTTCGTCATTGCTGGCATTGCCTACGCCATTGATGTCTCCACGAATCAGGGCAAAATCCCGCGTGCGACGTCCGTGGGTGGCGTCGATATTTCCTCCCTGGAGCGCGAGGATGCTTTGGCCAAGCTTGACGACGAACTCCGCGAGGCAGAAAACG
Organism: Corynebacterium pseudodiphtheriticum; assembly: GCF_023509295.1. NCBI lineage: Bacteria > Bacillati > Actinomycetota > Actinomycetes > Mycobacteriales > Corynebacteriaceae > Corynebacterium > Corynebacterium pseudodiphtheriticum. Next base: position 255,681 of record NZ_CP091864.1, read on the forward strand.
AACCCGTGCGTGTTACCGCAGGCGAAAAAACCACGGAATTCGTGCCAGCGCAGGCGGGGTTGCGTCTGGACTTGGAAGGCACGATTGCCGCTATTCCCGATGAGTCGATGAACCCACTTGTGCGCCTAGCCAGCTTCTTCCGCTCGACGAAGGAAGTCGACGTACAAACCGCCGAGGATCCGGCCGCGCTGAACCCGGAGCTAGACCGCATGGTCGGCGAGCTGCACCGGGACCCAGAAGATGGTGCGGTGTTCCTGGAAGCCGGCAACGTGGAACCGCGTGATGCCGTACCGGGCCAGGAAGTTGATCGCGCGCAGCTGCGAGAAGAGGTTGCTAGCTCCTGGTTGGATCCGGAAGGCATCGCGGTAGAGCCGAATGAGATTGAGCCGGTGATTAACCAGGATCAGGTGGATGCGATCGCCGAAGGCCTCGCTGCCAAGGCTGTCTCCGGCCCGCTGAAGGTGCACGGCCGCGAGAATATTACGGGCACGATTGAACCTGTGCGCGTCGGCGAGTTCGTGCATTTTGAAGCCCACGAAGGGCACTTGGAGCCGCGTGTCGACGAGTCCAAGGCCCGGGACATCCTGGGCGAAGGCCTGGCGGAATCTGAACGTCCGATGAAAAATGCTCGCTTGTCCATGTCTGGTGGCCAGCGTCAGGTCACCCCGCACGTGGACGGGGAAGTCATTGACTGGGAACAGACCATGGCCGGTTTCGCCGAGCGCGTGCTGGGTGATGACCGCGAATGGGATGCGATTTATCAAGACAAACCAGCGACGTTTACCACCGCGGATGCCGAGGCCTCGACCTTTGACCAGGTGGTCGGTGAGTTCACCACCAGTGGTTACTCCCCAGCCTCGGGTACGAATATTTCGGTGATCTCCAACGCGCTCAACGGCACCATCGTGTCGCCGGGCGAGACCTTCTCCGTCAACCAGGCCACCGGCTCGCGCACCGCCGCGCAGGGCTATGTGGAATCCGGCGTGATTTATGAGGGCCGCGCAGACACCGCCGTCGGTGGTGGCATTTCGCAATATGCCACCACTTTGTACAACGCGGCCTACTTCGCAGCCATGGAAGATGTCGCGCACACTCCGCACAGTTATTACATTTCTCGGTACCCGGCGGGGCGCGAGGCCACGCTGTACGACGGCGTGATTGACCTGAAGTTCCGCAATAATTCCAACCACCCGGTGCGCATTGAATCGAGCGTCGGCGGTGGTTCCGTGACCGTGCGTTTGATGGGCGTGAAGGAATACGAGGTGGAATCCATCAGTGGCGGTCGTTGGGCGCACACCAATCCACCGAAGCAGAAAGTCAGTGGATCCAACTGCATACCGACTTCCGGCATTCCGGGCTTTACGACGTCCGATACCCGGGTGATCCGTACCTTGGGCGGAGCGGAGGTATCGCGTAATACTCAGACCACCGTCTATGATCCGCAGCCGATCGTGACCTGCGGCTAGAGCTAATGTTTGAGCCAGTACCTGCCGGGCGTCGGCAAGCACTGGCTAGATAGGATAATTGCTATGTTGCTGTCTGATCGAGACATCCGTGCCGCCATTGATTCTGAACGGCTGGGCATTAGCCCCTGCGATCCGGAGCTGATTCAGCCTTCCTCCGTCGATGTGCGGCTGGACAAGTTTTTCCGGGTGTTTAATAACTCGCGCTATACCCACATTGATCCGAAATTGGAGATGGAGGATCTGACCACGCTGCGCGAAGTTGGCGACGACGAAGGTTTTGTGCTGCACCCCGGTGAGTTTGTGTTGGGCGCGACGCTGGAGGAGTTCCGCTTACCCGCAGATCTGGCTGGCCGTTTGGAAGGTAAATCTTCGCTGGGGCGGCTGGGCTTGCTGACACATTCGACGGCTGGGTTTATTGATCCCGGTTTTTGCGGGCACATCACTCTGGAGCTGTCGAATGTGGCGAATTTGCCGATCACGCTGTGGCCAGGCATGAAGGTGGGGCAACTGGCTTTGTTTGCGATGACCTCGCCTGCAGAATCGCCGTATGGCGCGGGAGCGTTGGGCTCAAAGTATCAGGGGCAGCGCGGGCCGACGCCGTCGAAGTCCTATTTGAACTTCCGCTAAATGGCCTGCGCTGTAGGCCGGTTCTAACTGGGGTTGTTGCGTGCGTCTTACTGTTTTTGGCCTGGGATATTTAGGGGCTACGCATGCCGCGTGCATGGCAGAGGCGGGGCACGAGGTGCTCGGCGTTGATATTGCGCCCGCGCGCGTGGCGCAGTTGCAGGCTGGGCGTGTGCCGTTTTATGAACCGGGGTTAGCAGAGTTGGTTGCCCGTGGCGTGGAATCGGGGAGACTGCGGTTTAGTTGCGATTACCAGCAGGCTGCGGAGTTTGCGCAGTTGCATTTTATTGCCGTGGGCACACCGGAACGCGCGGATAGTCCGGCGGCTGATACCAGTGCGGTGGAGGCGGTCGTCGGCAAGCTGGCGCCGCTGCTGCGTGGTGAACACGTGCTGGTGGGCAAATCTACGGTGCCGGTGGGTACGGCCGCGCGGCTGCAGGAACAGGCCACCAGTATTAGCCCGGCCACCGTCGACGTCGTGTGGAATCCTGAGTTTTTGCGCGAAGGGCACGCCGTGGCTGATACGCTGCGCCCAGACCGGATCGTGGTGGGAACGGGGGCAGAAAGCACTCCGAAAGGGGCGGACGCTCCGAATGGGGTGGGTTCAGCGCCAGCGTTGCAGAAATTGCGTGAGGTGTACCGGGCACCGTTGGAGCGTGGAACGCCGTTTTTGGTGATGCCGTGGGCGAGTGCAGAACTGGTGAAATCCGCAGCGAATGCCTTTTTAGCCACCAAGATTAGTTTTATTAATGCCATCGCGGAGGTCTGCGAAGCCGTTGGCGGCGATGTTGCCGCGGTCGCTGAAGCGCTGGGTTACGACGAGCGTATCGGACACGAGTATTTGGGTGCTGGCCTGGGCTTTGGTGGTGGCTGTTTGCCGAAGGATGTGCGGGCTTTTCGGGCGCGTGCCGACGAGTGCGGCGCCGGTGATGCGCTGGCGTTTTTGGGGCAGGTGGAGTTGATTAATGCCCGTCGGCGGCAGCGCGTGGTGCAGCTGGCCAGCGAGCTGGTGGCGCAGTCTTCGCTGGTGGCGCAATCTCCGAAGGCGGCAGAGCCTGCGGGGTCGGCACGGCCGGGATTGTCGGGCGCGGTAATCACGGTGCTGGGGGCGGCGTTTAAGCCGAATTCTGATGATGTGCGCGATTCCCCCGCCTTGCATGTTGCCGCTGAGTTGGCGCTGCGTGGTGCGCGGGTGCGGGTGTGCGACCCGCAGGCAGTGGAGAATGCGCGTCGGGTGTATCCGGGCTTGGAATATCCGGCTTCGCTTGCCGACGGTGTGGCTGGGGCTGATCTGGTGATTCTGGCGACCGAGTGGCCAGAGTACCGGGAACTGGACCCGGTGTGGGCGGCCGAGTTGGTGGCGGAACCGGTGCTGCTTGATGCACGCAATGCGTTGGACCTCGCGCGCTGGCGGGATGCCGGTTGGCAGGTTCATGCACTTGGCCGTGGCGACTGAAGTAGTTCCGCACGGCAGGAACTAGGAACGACGAGACCCGCGCACCTTTGAAGAATCCCCCCGAAATGGGGTGGTTTCCGGCGCGATTTTCGGTGGCGCTCGGCGTTGGCAAAAGGCTAAAAATGGTGCCGAGTGAGCTATCAAACCATGCGGAATTACTAATTTAGGTACCCCTATTTAGGGGCTGACTAGCGGATTTTGGGTTTCCTTTGTTAGGTATTCCTGCAGGTAGCAGGGTTGTATGCCCTAAGGTGGATTAGTAGAACCTATTGATTTATCTAGAATTCATAGGGTTAGCATTTCACGACATTGTTGGTAGTCTGGGAATCACAACAAAGCACACGGAACCGGATAGACGGTTTCGAAATTGATTTTCTTAGAAAGGTGTGATCGTTCCATGAACGAGAAGCTATTCAACTTGATCAACAAGCAGGTTACTAACGAGCACGGCGCTGCTTTGATTTACACCCAGCTGGCATACGAGCTCGACGAGCTGTCCCTGCCTGGTATGCGTGACTGGATGTTCAAGCAGGCTGACGAGGAGCGTGAGCACGCACAGAAGTTCGCTGACCACCTGCTGGATCGCGACGAGAAGCCACAGATCGGCGAGATTAGCGTTGATGATCTGAAGATCGAGAAGCCAATCGATGCTTTCAAGGCCGCCCTGGAGCACGAGAAGAAGGTTTCCGGCCAGATCCGCGACATCGTTCGCTTGGCTGACGAGATCGACGATGTTGACTCCCGCACTCTGCTGAACTGGTTCTTGGATGAGCAGATCGAGGAAGAAGCATCTGTTTCCGAGATCATCGACCAGCTTGAGCTGGTAGGCGACAACGGTTCCGGCATCTTGCGCATCGACGCTCAGCTGGCAGAACGCTAAAGTTTCCAAGAGCTAGTAAAAACTGGCTCTGAGAGCTCTGCTTGAAGACCTCAGGATTTTCCTGGGGTCTTTTTGCTGCTTGGGACCCGTAGTGGAATTTAAGGCTGGGGATCCGCAATGAAATAATTTAACTTACGGTAGCCTGTGCAATCATGAATGTGCTGCCGGGAAATGAAGATCAACTCCGACAAGAGCTAATACCTGCCGTAGGTGATCCCGCAGCATTGCAGCAAGCCTGGGAAAGAATTGCCGCTGGAGGGTTTCCGCGGCGCAGCACCGATGGGCAGTCTTATGTCTTCGCGGTGCGCTACAGCGAGTTGCAGGCTATGACCATGCAGTCTTTGCCGGCCTTAGTCGAGCAGAGAGAAAACGGGGTGCACCTGCACATCAATCGGTTGACGGACAAGCTGAAATACGAGCTGGGAATGATGAATCATCTGCCTGGTACAGATATCTGGACGCTCACAGTAGATGTCTCACAGCACTACCAGGGAAGCTACGGGTTCCAGCTGACTCACGGCCAGAGGACGCCAACGATGTGTGACCCGCATGCCATTCGCACGTTGTGGAATGAGGACGGCTTCGGACTCTCGGAGATCTCGCAACCGCTTGCGGTTTCTGACACCACAATGCAGGTGAGGAGAACCCATTGCGCTGGGGTGGATGTGTTGGTGTATCTGCCAGGAAAAGGCAGCCGTGCAGGGTTGCTCACGCTTTTCGACGGCGACAAGTGGTGCAAAACCAACCTGGTTGCATGCATTTCTGCGATCAACGAAGAAGCTGAGCTACCCGTCGCGGCAGCGTTAATTTGCAATGATTCTAACTCGCAGCGTGTGCAGCGGCTGGGCCTTGATGCAGAATTCTTAGCGGCTGTGTGTATGCAAGTGCAGGATCACGTCGGCAAGCTTATGGGAGAACTAGGGGTGGAGTTCGTTCCGGAAAAGAGTATTCTGGCAGGCCAATCACTCGGTGGGCTTGCGGCGTTGTACATTGCGCAGAAACACCCGCATGCTTTTCGTGAGTTGATTGTGCAGTCGCCGTCGCTATGGTGGAAGCCTGATAAAACGGCAGTGCCCACGGACAATAACCTGCAAAACAGCAGTTGGATTACCGAGCAGTTTTCGAAGCAACCAGTGATGCCGCGCTTGCGCATTGATGTGGGGGCGCGCGAGGATGTCGGGGTGGCGAAAGCTCATCTGCTCGCGTGCAAACTCAGCGATTGTGGGTGGCCACACCAGCTGCAGATATATGAGGGTGGGCACGATTATGTGGCGTGGAGGGCGCAGTTAGTGGCGCATCTCGGGGAGATTACTAGCAGTCGAGCGTAGCTCCACCGTCGATGCGTAAATCGTGCATCGTGATATGGCTAGCGGCTGGCGAGGAGAGAAAGTAGCAAGCCTGGGCGATTTCTTTGTCGGTCGCGACTTTCTGCAGTGGAATACCTAGCCGGAATTGCTCGGGGCTGCCAGCAATGATCGCGGAAAAATTATCGTCAGGTGATGAGTTTTCGCTCCACATGCTGCGCAGCATAGCTGTATCAGTAGAGCCTGGCGATACGATATTGCACCGGATGTGGTGTGGTGCCAATTCTAGCGCCAATGATTTTGCGAACGATGTCGCTGCTGCCTTGGACGCAGCGTAACTAGCCATAGTGAGCCGGGGTACTGCGGCAGCATTAGAACTGACGATCACAAGATTTGCTTGTCGACGAAAGTCTGCTGATTGTTCCAGCATGTGGCGTGTAACCACATTGGCGGTGTTGACTAACCCTATGACGTTGACTTCGAGGTGTTCTCGGATCGTAGCGGAGCTATTCAATGGAGTATCTGGGTGTAAAACTCCAGCGCAGTGCACAAGGCAATTAACCGGGCCATGAGCATTGACTGCGGTTGTTAACGCGCGGTTTAGCGCGGCGGGATCAGTGACATCTACTTCTGGTAGATCCCAGCTGCTAACTGCGTAATTGTGTGAACGGAAGAGTGTGGCGCAGGCGCGCCCGATCCCGCCGGTGGCTCCGGTGATAACTGCATGCATGTGTTCAGTTTCGATAAAAGCTGGCTGCGGAGCAACGTAATCTTGATCATAGCTGTGGCTAGCCTGACCTGTTTTCTATTTCGAATGGCGATTGTGGGGAGTGCAGCTTGTGGCGGGCGTTGTGTCGTGGTTTACCCCCACAAATTAACCCCTTGTTAAAAATTGTTCAGGCACCTGGCATTTAGGTGTTGATTGCCTTACTTATGATCTGAGCAGCGGAAATATCTCAATCTTTAGTTGGATATACAGGTTGAACGTTTTGGGGGTTATTGAGGCAAGGCTGATGTCATGAATTTAAGGTGCGGCAAGCCTTTATTGAATCGAGTTTGTGGTTTAACCTGTTCTCGACTTGGAAACTGCCAGAAGATTTTCAACCACTTCAGGCTATTGCCAGTTCTTAAAGATTCTCTTACAGGAAACCTTGCTGTGCGAGGGGGCCTGTTGACAGAAAGGTTTTGTGTGAAAAATCAGACCCCGAAAAAATGGGCCACCCAGCGAGCTCTCGCTGGTCTGATGGCAGCCAGCGTCGCCTTCGGTGGTTTGGCAGTTGTCCAGACCACCCCGGCGTTCGCACAGGATGCACAAACGTGCTCGAGTTTTACTCCACGCCCGGTCCGTGGCGCGGGAACTCTCACGGTAGAAGAGAAAAACTATAAACCTGGTGATGTGGTCACCGTCAAAGGAGCGGGTTTCACTCCGCGCGGTCAAGGCGGATTCCTCACTTTCAAGCTCAACCTGAATCAGCTGCACTGGGCAGCAGATCAGACTGCAGGCGCGGGCCTGCAACGAACTCCAAGTGAAACCGATCTACAATTCCAAACTGAACTGGTGGACGGTTCTTTCGAGACCCAGGTAGTGCTACCAACTACAGATACGCAAGGTAACCCACTGAAGTCTGGGAAATATGAAATTCGTGTGCTCGGTGGTGGAGATGGTAAAGACGTAGCGAGCATTGCCACGGAAATCCACGTGCTTGCCGAAGGCGATCAACCAGGCACCTGTGGAACTCTCGCAGAACCAGCTGCTCCTCAGGATTCGCAACCAGCGCCAGGTGCTGTAACTCCTCCAGCTAACCAGGATCCTGCCCCTGCTGTACCACCAGTACAAACCGACAACGCTGCCAAGGTTGTCGACGTACAAGCCACCACTTTTGGCGCCAACGGCCGTGGCACCAAAGCCGGCCAGGTAAATGTGAAATTTAAGCTGGAAGGCTTCCCAGCTGGCCAGGACGTTGTCGCCAAGATTGGTGATTCCAAGGTGAAGTTTGCTGCTGGCCGTGAGACCAAGGATTCCTTGCAGATTGGTGAGGATGGCACTGTCGAAGGCACCGCGATCTTGCAGCCTGGTCAGGCGCTGGAAGGTGAGCACACGATTGGTTTCCGCTCTGGTACCGAGAACCCTGTGCGTGCCGTAGCCACCGTGCAGGTTCAGTCAGCTGGCAACGTGACCAACGATGCCGCGCAAGGAGCCAAAGTCACGTTCACCGGTGTGAACCTGAAGCCAGGCTCAAAGATCACCGCCGTTGGCACCGCAGATACGAATTGGCTGGCAGAAGGCCAAAACGCTGTCGCTGACGACAAAGGCGTTGTCGAAATCAAAGACGTGCAGATCCCAGCCGACGCACCGTTCCGCGCACCAGTGCAGTTCAGCTACGAAGTTGACGGCGAAACCAAAACCCGTGAGCTGACCCAGCGGATCTCGGCCTCGCAGGCCACGCACAACGAGCAAAGCTACGAGATCAAGACCTCGGAGACCGCTCCTGGCTTGTACCAGAGCGCGGTTAACGACAAGGGTGAAGTCTTTGTCGCTCGCAGTGATGGACGTCCGCCAAAAGAAAGCGGTTCCATCTACAAGCTCGACGCCGCCACCCTGGAAGTCAAAGCAGAAAAGAAGCTGGAAAACGGCACCCCTGCTGCTTATGGCATCGGCCTGGACAATGAGAATGGCCTGGTGTGGATCACCAATACCCGTAGTGACCAAGTAGCTGTTTACCGCCAGGACAACCTGGAACTGGTGCACCAGTGGGATAAAGGAATCACCACTCACCCACGAGATGTCGTCGTCGACAAGACCACCGGTCTGGCTTATGTCTCGGTGGTTGACCGTAAAGCAGATGCCGGACGCATTGATGTCTTCAGCGCCAAAGAGAAGAAGCTGGTCCGCTCGATTGATGTTCCTGGCATGCCATCTGTGATGTCGATGGAGCTGGATCAGGAAACTGGAAACCTGTACACCGTTTCTCTGCAGAAGCCGAAGGCAGCCCGCATCAATGTACGTAACAACGACGAGGTCCAGGTTTTTGACCTGGGTGACAAGGTCGATCGTGCATCCGGTGTGGCATATGTTCCGGGTAAAGACCACCTCTACGTGGCTTCGCAGGGATCCGGCAATGTCGTGGTCATCAATGCAAAAGATGGTGCATTCATCAAGGAAGTACCAACTGGTGCTGGCGCATTGAACGCTGCCTACAACGCGAAAGACAACCGCGTATACGTCACCAACCGGGCGGCTGCGACCATCACTGTCATCGACGCGAATACGCACGAGGTAGTGGCTAACTTGCCAGCCGGTGCCAACGCGAACCACGTTACTGTCGGCCCGGATGGGTATGTCTATGCCGTTAATAAGCGCTCTCGTGCAGAAGGCGTGGACAGCGATCAAATCCATCGCTACAAGTTCACCGGGACCCCGAGTGATCCGGCTGCAGCCGCTGGAAACACGGAACAGCCAGGCAACGTGACGCCTCCGGCACAGGGACCTGCTGCGGGTGAAAATCCTCCGGCGGAGAACCCAGGAGCGCCAGCAGACCCGAAGGACACCAAACAGACATCTGGATCTTCGCTTTTCAAGCTGCCGCAATCGAAATCTTTCGATGACTTCGTCAAGTTGTTAGTAGGCGTAGCTAGCTTCGGTGGCCTGGTATTTGGTCTTGGTCAGCTGGTCAAGCACCTGGTGCACATCGGAATCATCCCAAGCCACCTGGTTCCGCCACACCTGCGCTAAAAACTAGCCAGTCTGTTTACTGCGTAACCGACCACCGCTTGCCGGAATGAGTGCTTGTCACTGTTACAGCGCAGGCACTTGTTCCGCGGTGTGTTCTAGATCTACTACCGTTCCTCCCATTACCACTGCGTTGCGGGGATAGTGCCGTCAATAGCGTGCATATCCCAATCCCCACCCCGATTATTTTGAACATGCGAAAGGCTATTGCGTTGCCATGAAAATACGCTCACATGCTATGAGTGCTCTGGTTGTGCTGGTACTCACCTCGTTGGGGCTTGGTGCCTGTTCGTCTGCATCGGGTGATTCTTCGGCTGCGGCAGTCGACGGGGAAAGTCGAGTGGTAGTAGATGTAGAAGGCACCGAAGTTGTCGTCCCGGAACACCCGGAACGTGTCGTCGCATTATCTGAACCTACTTTGGACGGCCTGCTTGCTTTGGGCGTGCGACCCGCAGGCACGGTGACTGGACGTGGCCAAGGCACGGTAGCGAACTACCTGCAGGAACAAGCCGGTGATCTCGAGTTGCTTGGTGCGGTTGCCCAACCAAATTTTGAAGCCATTGGTGCTGTTAATCCCGATCTGATTTTGGTCGATGCCACCTCCATCAATAACAACCCGCCGATCATTGCTGCTTTGCGTGAGATCGCACCAGTAGTCTTTACTGGCTACGCAGGCGGGGACTGGCGAGAAAACTTCGAACTGACCGCCGAAGCGATGAACATGGAAGAACAAGGCCAACACGTACTCGATGCTTACGACGAGAAGGCTGCGCAACTCAAAGAAGCATTGCACGAGTATCGCGACTCCACGTTCTCCGTGGTCCGGTGGCAAGGAAATTCCCCAGCTTTGATTTTGAAAGACCTGCCTGCCGGGCGAGCGCTGGACGATCTTGATCTATCGCGTCCGAGCAATCAGGATCGTGAAGGCCGTGGCCACTCCGAGCCGGTATCGCTGGAAAATCTGAGTGATATTGATGCGGATTATATTTTCTTCGGAACCCTGGGCGGTTCTTCGGTGGATAACCCAGAAGCCGGCGGAAACGCCGACGTCGACGATGCCATCAAGAGCATCCAGGAAGCGCAAAAAGTCCCTGGGTTCACGGATTTGAAAGCCTTCCAAGCCAACCGCATCATCCCGGTTGATGGTTCGGCTTGGACGTCCACCGGTGGTCCGCTGCTTATGCACAAAATTCTGGACGACATCAACGCCGCTTTGGTCTAGCACCCAGTAAAGCTCGCGCCCACACTGGCCCTCATTTAAGGATCGCCTCCCATGGTTTCTTCTCAGCTTTTTCTTTCCCGTAATCGTTTCTTTGCCCGCCCTGCTGTACTGGCTGGATTCTCCTGTGTACTACTTGCCGGATTGCCCGCGGTCGGGTTGGGTCCCAATACGCCACTGACCCCGCACGTCCCGCAGGCCCAGGCACAAACACAAAACCAGACCGATACTGGCACCATCACCGTGGTGCAGGCAGAAAAAGACGGCACCGTATTGCAGGTACAAAAAGACGTCGCTCCCGGTGGCCAAGCAGTGATCCGCGGACAGAAGTGGGGTGCCGGTTCCACCATCACCGTAAAACTGAACGTGGAAAACAACGCGCAGCTCACCCGCACCCAAGGCATCATTAACCACCCGGGTAATGGGCAGCCGGATCACACCATCTGGGCGCAGTTTACTGCCGATAGCAACGGCAATTTTGAAGAAAAAATCACGTTGCCCAGTAACCTGCAGGCCGGGCAAGCCCTGCGCGTCAACGCAGCCAGCGGCCTGATTGCAGGGCAAGAGCAGCATTCGTTGACCAGCCCGTGGTTGGTAGTCGGCGGGGTGGAATATGTGCCACCGAAAAAAGAAATCATTGAATGCACCAACACCACACCAAAACCAGAAATCAAAGCCGCAAAGCTAGCCGTGGACGGCAAAGTAAAAATCACCGGTACAGGTTTTTGTAATACCGAATCTGGTGGCGCGCGCGTGGCTTTCAAATTCAATGCCGGACAGGTAACCCGAACCGATGGCAAATACGCCAACGCCACGATCTGGCACGTAGAACAAGCTGATCCGAAAAACGGCACCCTGGACCTGGAATTGGACTTGCCGACGCCTGCGAACTCGAAAAATATCCTGCAGGAAGGTGAACACAGCATTCAGGTGTTGTCTGGGTCGCTGCAAGAAAACGATCCGGTTTTTACCACCCGGGTGCCTTTTGTCGTCGGTGAATACCGCCCGTCGGTGCCCCCGGAACCCGTCCACTATGAAGAGGACATTCCGAAAGGCAGCGAACATGACCTGAGCATCACTGAAAATAAAAATTCCCTGCGCGTAGCCGTCAAAGGCGGCAAAAAGGGCGACTGGGTTTTCGCCAGCACCTATATCGCTGATGGTTCACCACGCTTGCCCTGGGGAAATTATTGGGCACGTCTGGACGAAAAAGGCGAGATCACCCTGCCGCTGGACACCGTCAATGACAAACCAGTCCGTGTGCCGGAAGGCACATTGAAACTGGTGATCCAGAGTGGAAACCAAGACAATAAAAACGCGGTGCTGGGGTGGAACTGGTGGGAACCGAAGAATCCGACGGTTTCTGCACCGCGCCCAGGTACCTCGGGTAACTCGGGTACACCGGGTACTGGGAATAACGGCACGGCAAACCCAGGCACTGCCGGTACTTCCGGTACTTCCGGTACCGCCGGAACTGCTGGAGCAGCGGGTGGCACTACTGGAGGCACAGGTGCTGCCGGTCAGGCGGCGACATCTAAATCTGAGACTAAGCAGATCGATGAATTTACCGCTGCCGTAGGCACGCTGGACGGCGAGCTGAAAAAACTGCTGACACAGGTGGAAAACTCGAAACTCGTCACGAAACCCGACCCGGCAGATGCGGGCTATGCAGAAACGGCGCACTATGACGATGGCGCGTTAGCTACTGATGCCGCTTATGCCGATGAGAACTACCGGGTAGTGCAGGCTTCGACGGCCGATAACGTCAGCGCAGGTATCGCGCAGGCTCCGGCAGCCGGACAGGCTAGCGCTGCGAATAGCGGTGGTGCCCAAAATTCAGCGGGAACAAACTTCGCGGTTGATGCCTCGGCGATCCAGCAACCGGACAACCCTGCCAGTAATTGGCCAGCTAAGCCTGAGCACGAACCGAACCAGCCCGTCGACAAGCGCGAAGACCTGGATGAGAGCAACTCGGGTGGCCTGGCTGCTGTCTTTGACGGGGACTTGGTCTACATCCAACTGCCGACCAAGCAACCTGGTGATTGGGTATTCCTGCACATCTACATTGACGACAAAACAAAAACCACCCCGGTTGGTTGGGCGCAGGTCGACGAATTTGGCGAGATTGCCTTCGATACCTCTGGGCTTCCCGACGGCTCGTACACGCTAGCCATCAGCGACGATTCCGGACTGCTTGGCTGGGTGGACCTGGACCTGGGCAACCAGCTGGCGGAAAACAGCATGGGACGCACTGCAGCCAGCCCACGCTTGGCGACGGCCAGTGCTTCAGCCATGAGTGCAGAGGATTGGGGCTTGATTGCGGCTGGCCTGCTGATTTCGGTAGTCGCGGCGGTCGTAGTGGGCTTCGTGGCCCGAAAGAAACGTTGAATTGGCGCAACTCAGCAGCAAGCCAACAGCACAGTCAATCAACACGAGAGTCGCAAGACCGGATTTTAAAGAAAAGATGATCATGAGTGGGCAGAAAATCCTGCAAGCAGTACGCCGAATTAGTCTCGTCGCGGTGTTGTCCGGGGCAGTAGCAGCCACGGCTTTCCCCGCGGCGGCATTGCCACCGGGAGGAGCATCCGCGGATACGCCGGGTACGTCGACAAGCGTGAGCCCGCGGACAGTAGAACAATGCGGCACGCTCAACTGGAACGTCGCGGGTTTTCCTGCTGGCGAAACCGTACACATCAAAATTGACGACGGCGACGGAACCGATCAAGCCACCCATGGCGCGGGGGTCGTGCAGACCCAGCGCATTGGTAGCGGTGGTACGGCTTCTGGCTCGTTGCAGATTCCGTGCAACATGGCACCCGGCGGACACTGGTTGCGTTACCTAGCGACTGGTGGGGAAAACAACTTGGGGTATACCGCCCGCGCCGGTTCTGATTTCACCGTGGTGGCACGCGCTGGAGGTAATGCTGGTGGTGCTGGTGCGGCTGGGCAGCGCCCGCAAAGCCAGGCTGGTGGTGCTGGCCAAAACCAACCGGCACGCAATAACCAAGCCGGTGCGGCCCAGGCCAACCGTAACCAGCCAACACGCAACCAGGGACAAGCTCCGGCTCGTGGGCAAGGTCAACCGGCTGCGCGGAACCAAGGGGCAGGTGCTGCGGCACCAGCACGCTCCGGAGGCAATGCTGGTGCAGGGGGTGCTGCCGCCGGAGGTAGCGGAGCTGGATCTACGGCTGCAGGAAGCACTCGTGCTGCTGCGGGTAGCGGTGGTGGCGGTGGTGCTGCTGGCCGTGCGGCTGGTGCTGCCGCGCCAGCTGGAACAAACACTGGCGACGGCGGCGCCGCTGGTTCTGCTGGTGCAACTGGTACAGGAGCGATCGGCATCGACGGTGCATTCTTGGCCCAAGACGCGGGTACCGGTACCGCTGGCGTCTTCGATAAAAATGCGGATGATCCCTCGCAACCCAGCGCTATTTCCCAGGCCGCTGCCCAGCAAGCTTCTGGTGCCCGCGCACCAGTCATCGGCTTGTTCGTCGGTGGCGCGATTTTGCTGGTGGGACTCACCGCGATCAATGTCTGGGTGTTGTTACAACTGCGCCGTGACCGTCGGGAAGAGCAACATCAGCGCCCAACGCAGTATTTCCACGGCGGGTAGTGCGCATACATAATGACGAGAATCAGTTTTCTTCCAGCCACTGTGCTCGCGGTGGCTGTTTTGGGCGTGGCGATCGCAGCCTCGCTGTTTTTTGGCTCTAACAACATTAGCCCTGGTCAAGTATGGGCGTCGTTAAGCAATAACGGCGATACCGCCACGGATACCTTGGTATTGCAGCAGCGGCTTCCGCGCACGATCGTGGTGGTGCTGGTGGGGGCTGCACTCGGGGTCGCCGGTGCGTTGATGCAGGCGTTAACGCGCAACCCGCTGGCCGACCCGGGAATCCTGGGCATTAATGCCGGCGCTTCTATCGCGGTGGTTGCCGGGGTGGCGTTCGCTGGCGTGCAGGGGATAAATAACTATATTTTCTTGGCCATTGTCGGTGCTTTGCTGGCCAGCATCATGGTCTATCTGCTCGGCGGTGCAGGCAGTTCGGTACCCAGCCCGGCACGGCTGACCTTGGCCGGTGTGGCGATTTCCATGGCAATTAGTTCTTTGGTGCAGGCCATTATTTTGTCTAACGCGAATGCGTTCAATGAGTTCCGCTATTGGGCTGCTGGCTCCGTGGAAGGACGCGGGTGGCCGGTGCTGGAGCATATTTGGGTGTTTATTGCGCTGGGTTTGGTTTTTGCTTTTGCTTCGGCACCGTCGTTGAATGCTTTGTCTTTAGGCGAAGAAATGGGCACTGCGTTGGGCGTGAAAGTCTGGCGCACCCGCGTGCTGACGTTTAGTGCTATCACCATTTTGGCTGGTACTGCCACTGCTGCCGTTGGCCCGCTGATGTTTGTCGGTTTGGCCGTTCCGTACGCTGCGCGCGGGCTATTCGGCCACGATAACCGTGCGATCCTTGCCGGATCTGTGGTTATTGGGCCTGTGTTTTTGTTGGCTGCCGACGTGTTGGCGCGGTTGGTGATCATGCCGCAGGAAGTACAAACTGGGCTGTTATCAGCGGTGCTGGGTGGGCCGATTTTTATTGCAGTGGTGCGCATGAAGAAGATTGGGGCGGTGTAAATGCGGCACAGAATGCATACCAGCGCACCGAGTCGTTATGTCCACCTTGCCGGAATCCGTTTTTATCGTGCCAGCTTGTGCACTTCTGCCGTGCTCAGCCTGGTCATTATTGCCGCAGCTATTGTGGGTTTATTGTTGGGCGATTACCCAATGACGTTGGGCCAAACGGTCGCTGGTCTGTTCGGTCTTGGCGATGATCCTTTGATTAGGTACTTTGTGCAAGACCAGCGTTTACCCCGCGTGTTTGGTGCGCTCATGGTGGGGGCAGCACTAGGGTTGGCCGGAAATATTTTCCAGCGCCTGTCCAATAACCCGTTGGGCAGCCCGGACATCATTGGCTTTAGCACGGGCTCGGCATCCGGAGCGTTGTTCGCGATCATCATCCTGCAGGCTGGCCCGGCGGCGATCGGGGTAGGAGCAATGCTGGGGGGCGTGGCCAGTGCGACGCTGGTTTACCTGTTGAGCATCAAAAACCGGAAGGTCAGCGGCACCCAATTGGTGCTGGTGGGTATTGGTGCGGCTGCGATTTTGCAAGCACTCAACTCAATTTTGATCGTCCGCGCGGAACTCGGCCCGGCACAAACCGCGGCACAGTGGCTAGCTGGTTCATTGAATGCCACCACCTGGCCAGAAATCGGTGTGCTGGTGGCGATCTTGGTGGTGGTAGTCCCGCTCGCATTGTTGCTGGCGCGTCCGCTGCAGATCATGCTCAGTGGCGATGACTTGGCTGCTGGTTTAGGCGTGCGGGTGCACCGGCGACGCCGGGAGATGATCGCGGTGGGGGTCGTGCTAACGGCATTATCTGTCGCTATCGCCGGTCCTATCGCCTTTGTTGCGCTGGCTGCTCCGCAGCTGGCCCGCCGCTTTGATCCCGGTGTTGCCATGGTGAATTCCGGGTTGATGGGTGCGGTGTTGGTGTTGCTCAGCGACATCATCGCGCAACGTTTGCTCGCTCCGGTGCAGCTTCCTGTTGGCGTGGTGACGGGCAGCCTCGGCGGAGTGTATTTGATTTGGTTATTACTGAGAAAGTGGCACACGAATGACAAGTGATGTGATTCTGGCGGGAGAAAACCTGCGGGTCGGCTACGGCGGCATCCCGATTATCGACGGCGTTGACATCGCCATCCCGCGCGGAGAGATCACGGTGATCGTCGGCCCGAATGCTTGCGGTAAATCGACGCTGCTGCGTGCACTTTCCCGAGTTCTTCCCAGTTCCGGAGTGATTACTCTGGGTGGGAAAACTTTAGCGGAGATGGGGGCGAAAGAAATTGCGCGCACCATGAGCATGCTTCCGCAATCGCCGGTAACCCCGGATGGCATTCGTGTCGACGAACTCGTTGCCCGCGGGCGTTACCCCTACCAAAACGTCTTCGGCTCCTGGTCCGCCGCGGACGAAGATGCCGTCGCCACTGCTATGGAACAAGCCGGGATCAGTGAGCATGCTGCCCGGCGCGTCGATGAATTGTCTGGGGGCCAGCGCCAACGCGTGTGGCTGGCGATGGTGCTGGCACAGGATACTCCGCTGGTGCTGTTGGATGAGCCCACGACGTATCTCGACATCACCCACCAGGTTGAAGTGCTTAACCTCAGCCGAAAATTGCAGCAAGCTGGCAAAACCGTGGTGATGGTGCTGCATGAATTATCCATGGCGTTTCGCTATGCCACCAACTTGGTGGTGATGAAAAACGGCGCCATCCAAGCCCACGGGCCGGTGGGCGAGGTGGTGACCCCGGAGCTGATCTCTGCCGTCTACGAGTTGGATTGCATTTTGCTCGAGGACCCAGAAACCGGCCGACCCATTGTGGTTCCGAAAGATCACTCAGTCCTGAAAGATAACCCAGTCTCGAACAGATAAACCAGTCTCGAAAGAGCAAGAAGAAAGATAGTTGTGTCTATTCCCTCGATTTCTCCCTATTCGCTTGCCGACGCATTGCCCACAGAGCCAACAAAGCCAACAGAGCCCACAGGCACCCCGGCGGTACTGAATTGGCAGGTAGAACGCGACCGCTCGGCGTTGTTGGTACACGATATGCAGCAGTATTTTCTTGCTGCCTACCAGCAGGACGTCGAACCCATCAGCACGGTGGTGCGTAATTTGCAGCAGCTGATCCGCCAGGCGGACGCTGCTGGTGTTCCGGTGTTTTATTCCCAGCAACCACCGGCACAGGCTGCGATTCGCCGCGGATTGTTGACTGACCGCTGGGGCGACGGACTGCAAACGGAAAGCCAAGCTGCCATCATTGACGCCATCGCCCCACAACCACAGCACCATGTGTTGACGAAGTGGCGGTACTCCGCTTTTGCGCGCACAGATCTCGCTGAAGCACTCCGTTATGCAGGCCGTGACCAGTTGCTGATTACCGGCGTCTATGGGCATATTGGCTGCCAGGTGTCTGCCGCCGATGCCTTCATGCGCGATATTCAGCCGTTCGTGGTGGCTGATGCTATCGCGGACTTTTCTGCGGCCAAGCACGCCGGAATGCTGGAGTGGGTAGCAGCGAACTGCGGCGTTGTTGTCCGCACTGCGGATGTGGCGCAACGACTCGTGGTGCAACAGCTATGAATAACGCAACTACCCCACAATCTGCGTCGTCGTTGCCGCAGTTCGTGTTTAACCACGCCACTGCTTCGGTGACGGCCACCGGTATCGCGCGTCGTTTTTCTTCGGTTGATGCCGCGCTGGAATTCGCCCACCGTGGCGAGCATGCCTTGGTGGGGGCGATGCCGTATCACCCGGGGGAGTCAGCTGCGCTGTTTATCCCTTCCCGTATGGAACATTCCGACACACCATTTTTGGGAGTGCAAGCGCAGAGCACTAAGCAGATGCGCGCGGTGCGTCAGTTGCAGAAGACCAGCTACCTGCCCAGCCTGACAGAACACACCGCCCGGGTAGCGCAGATGCGCCAGCGCATACGCGCCGGTGAGCTGGACAAGATCGTGCTTTCGCGCCGGGAGGTCTACCAGTTCGCAGACACCATTGATCCCTGGCAGGTCTTTGGCGAGTTAACTCGCAATTCCACGGACTGTTATAGCCACTTCGTGGATCTGGGCGCTGGCCGGTACTTCCTGGGCAACAGCCCAGAGGTGCTGATCCGAAAAACCGGCTCTGTTATTTCTTCGTTCCCACTGGCAGGCAGCGTGCGTCGGCAAGCAGACCCAGCCGCGGATCAACACGTAGCCCAGCAGTTGGCGCAATCCAGCAAGGACCAGCACGAACACGCGTTTGTCACAGAAGGGATCCGCGAAGTACTAGCGCCCCTGTGCACGTCGTTGACCGTGCCCGATGAGCCGTCGCTGATGCAGACGTCTCATACCTGGCATCTGGGAACTCGTATTCTCGGCGAACTCCGTGACCCGTACCTTAGCGTGGTGGATCTCGCGCGCATGCTACACCCAACGGCCGCCGTTAACGGGGCACCAGCGTCGGTAGCCCAATCCATTTTGGCTGCAGACGAACCTGACCGTGGTTTATACGCCGGAACCGTCGGCTGGGCGAATGAAAACGGTGACGGCGAATGGCGGGTGGCTATCCGCAGCGCACTGCTCGACGGCGACACCGCGACCGCCTATGCCGGCGGCGGAATCGTCGCTGATTCTGACCCGGACACTGAGCTGGAAGAAACCACATTCAAATTAGGTCCAGTGCGCGCAGCACTGGGGATTTCAGGAGAGAGAACCCATGGAGCATGATCCGCTGTATCCTGCCGACGTCGTCGATGCTTATCGACAGGCAGGATTATGGACAGACGATACTTTCGCGCACTTTTTCCACGATGCTGCGCGGCGCTACCCGCAGCGCGAGGCAATCTGCGGGCCCGATATGCACGGCAATTGGACGTCGTTAAGCTACCAAGAACTCGCTACTGCTATCGACGCCACCGCGGCAGCATTAACCGAGCGTGGAATTCGCGGTACTGATTACGTCGTGATCCAGCTTCCCAATATCGTTGATTACGTCGTGTATGTGGCAGCGGTATTCCGTGTGGGAGCAGTGCCGGTTTTTAGCCTGAACTCGCACGGTTTGGCAGAGATCACTCACTTCATTCGCACGACTTCTGCTACTGCGTATATCGGTTCCGCTCGCGCCGGGGCAGATGCTGCGGTGTTGCAGGAGACCTTCCCGGATCTGCTCATGATCACCGAGCCTGCACCAGGTCATGCACAGGCTTCGACTGCACAGGTCTCGAATGCGTCGGCATTCCACCCCGCTGCGCCGAGCGCGCTCGATCTAGCATTCCTGCAGGTATCAGGAGGGACCACCGGAACCCCGAAGTTGATCCCACGCACCCATGCGGATTATCTGTATTCGGTGCGTGAATCCGCGAAGATCTGCCAATTATCACCCCAGACCCGCTTCTTGGTGGTTTTGCCGGCTTCACATAATTTCACTATGTCATCGCCAGGAATCTTAGGGGTGCTGTATGCAGGCGGAACCGTCGTCATGTGTGATGAACCAGCGCCGTCGGCAATGATGGCCATGATAGCCCAGCACCAGGTAACCATGACTGCGTTGGTCCCACCGTTGGCTCTGATGTGGGCGCGGTTGCAGCCGATGCTGCAGTGCGACCTGGATAGTCTGCAGTTATTGCAGGTTGGTGGGGCGAAATTGACTCCGGAGGCAGCCCAGCGGGTAAGCCAAGCCATTGGATGTCAATTGCAGCAAGTATTTGGCATGGCAGAAGGACTGGTCAATTACACCCGTCTGCACGATAGCCACGACCTAGTGATCAATACCCAGGGGCGTCCGATGTCGCCTGCCGATGAAATCATTATCGTGGATGACAACGGCAAAGAAGTACCGCTGGGGGAAAGCGGGCGGCTGTTGACCCGCGGTCCGTATACCATTCGGCGGTATTTTAATCATGCGGATCCGGGGTCTTTTACCGAAGACGGGTTTTATTGCACTGGTGATATAGTCCGTCAGCTGCCCACCGGGCATTTGGTGATTGAAGGGCGGGAGAAAGATCAAATCAACCGCGGCGGGGAGAAAATATCCGCGGAAGAAATTGAAAATCACCTACTGGCGCACCCAGGGATCAACGACGCAGCCGTGGTCTCTGTGCCGGATGACTACTTGGGTGAGCGTTGCGGTGCGTTCATTCTGACCGAACAGCTGACAGAACCCGAAATTCGGGAGCATCTGCGGAAACGCGGCGTGGCGGAATACAAAATCCCGGATGTCTTCCGCATTGCAGTGGAATTCCCATTTACTGGCGTCGGCAAGATCAGCCGGAAAGATCTGCGGCGCCAACTCCAGCACCAATTCGTCTAAAAACTATTTTTCTAACCTTAAGGAAGTAAGCCAAACCATGTCTAAACCTTTTTCTGAACCGACTGGCCAACCGACCGGCCAATCGACTGAGCAACCCACGATGACGCTTTCCCAATTGCGCGCCGATATCGCCGCGATTTTAGATTGCGACCCCGATGCGCTTTCCGACGACGTCCCGCTAACCGACCAGGGGATGGATTCCATTCGTTTAGTTACCCTGGCGGAAAACTGGCGGCTGGCGGGCTACAACGTGCAATTCCACGTACTTTTTGAACAGCCGTATCTGCACCAGTGGTTAGCAGCTTTTGCAGAAAACTAAGGATTGTGGTGCAGAATTTTTATCTTTCCGCCACCCAACGCGATATTTGGTTGGCGCAGAGTGCACACCCGGATAGTGCGCAGTTCCAATGCGCCGAGTTGCTGCACTTTTCTGGCGAGCTGGATCGCTACTTGTTGCGCGCATGCATCCAGGAATGTTTGCAGAAACTCCCGGTGGTCTGCGCCGATTACCACAGCGCTGAGCAGGCACGTTATGCCCAAGCACCCGATGGGCTCCACCAGCATATCCCGGTGCATATCACAGACAGTGAGCTGAATTATGGGCCGGAATTGTTCACTTGGTCATCGCGCACCGTCACGGTGTCCGGGAAAAACCCACTGACTGAGCATTATCTGCTGCGGCTTGCCGACGGCACAACTGCGTGGTTGGCGCGGTTTCACCACCTGGTCGGTGATGGCTATTCCATCCACCGCATGCTCGAGTTTATCTGTGCCACCTACAGCGCACGCGTAGCTGGGGACCCAGACCCAGTTATTCTGTTTGCGCCTATAAGTGTGGGCGCTCATGACCAGCCGCCAGCAGAATTTCAACCTGCTGATTCTGAACAGCAATCTGCTCTACTGCTGGGGGTAACACGTGGGGTCGACGAGGTCGTTGTTACCGGACATGCGCGTATTAGTGCACCAGGGCCAGTGCATAACATTGTGGCGCAATATTGTGCCAGCCTGGGTAATTCTCCGGAAATCTTGGTGGGATTTCCTCAGATGAATCGTCCCATGGGGCAAGTGGCGGTGGATATGCGCCCGCAAGTGAGCATTACCACCCGCAGCTTCGATGCTCGTACGGATGAATTCCGCGAGACTGCGTATTCCGGAACCTGCCCGCATATTAATATTCGCCCTTTTAGCACCCAGTTTCGTTGCGGCGGTGTGGTCGGCTCACTGCGTACCATCAGCGTGGGGCCTATCCCGGATATAGAAATCATTGTGCAATCTTGCCTACGTGGTGAGCGCGATATTTTCGTCATGGCTCGGGGTAGCAACCTGCAGAATGTGGTGGATAAGCATGCCGCGCGCCTTGCTTATGCCATTGAACACCCAGAGGAACCAGATTTTTTGCTGCCGGAAGAACGCCAAGAAATCGCTGCTTTTCAAGGCCCAACGCGTGCGATTGCCGCACCCACATTGGGTGCACATCTCGCGGATGTTTTGGGAA
This sequence comes from Corynebacterium pseudodiphtheriticum, assembly GCF_023509295.1. NCBI lineage: Bacteria > Bacillati > Actinomycetota > Actinomycetes > Mycobacteriales > Corynebacteriaceae > Corynebacterium > Corynebacterium pseudodiphtheriticum. The sequence continues at coordinate 277,748 of NZ_CP091864.1, forward strand.
GTGCGCAGTGCGACACAGTGCAGGGCGATGCGGTGCTGCGCGGACAGAAGATTCTGTTACGCACGAAGCGGGAACACCTCACCACCGTAGAGTTAGCGGGAAGAGTTTTTGGCCTGGCCAACGCATTGTTGACGGCTGGGGTGCAACCGGGGCAGTCGGTGGCCATTCACTTAGAACGAGGCGTGGATTTTCTGGTGGCTGTCGGTGCCGTGATCACGGTGGGTGGGGTTTTTGTCCCTATCGATCCGCAGCTTCCTGTTGAGCGTCGACAAGCGATGGCGGAGACTGCGCAAGCGCGAGTGCAAATAGGTGGGCCCAGTATTGTTGGTGAGTCCAGCGGCGGTGGTGTAGTTATTGCTCCTGCCCAGCCAGCACACTCGCCGATTTCGCCGGTACCACGGGAACCTGACGACGCCGCCTATATTATTTTCACTTCTGGGTCGACGGGCACGCCGAAAGCCGTGGTGAATACGCATGCGGGAATTACCAACCGTCTGGCATGGATGGCGGAGAAATATGATTTGACCAGCGAGGATATCCTTTTACATAAAACCCCGTCGTCGTTTGATGTTTCCATTTGGGAATACTTATACCCATTGACTTATGGCATGTGCGCGTGGGTGTTGGACCCAGAAGAGCACAAAGATCCGCAGGCCGTGCAAGCGGCGTTGCATAACTCGCGGGCAAGCCTGTGCCATTTTGTTCCCTCGGCATTGCAGGGTTATTTGAGCGCGCATGATCCCCAGGTGCCGGTATATCTGCGCAACGTTATGGTCTCTGGCGAAGCGCTGCCCGCCAGCCTAGCGCAAGCAGCGCGCGTGCAGCTTGGTGCGCAGGTACACAACCTTTATGGCCCGGCAGAAGCTGCGATTGATGTCACTGCACACACCGTCACTGATGCTGACCAGCTGTTTGTTCCTATCGGTGCGCCAGTGTGGAATACCAAGATCGCGATTGTCGATTTTCAGTCTCGGCAGCTGCCTATCGGGTTTGGTGGGCGACTGATTATTGGCGGCATGCAAGTTGCCCGCGGGTACAAAGGGCTGGTGAGCCAGGCTTTCCAGAACGGCACCTACGATACCGGTGATTATGCGGCATGGCTTGCCGGCGGCCAGCTGCATTATTTGGGCCGGAAAGATGCACAAGTAAAACTGCGTGGTCAGCGGCTTGAGCTTGGTGAGGTGGAAACAGTCATCCAACAGCATCCCGCAGTGGCTGGCGCAGTGGCGCTGCTGCGGGAATACCGCGGCCAGCCCGCGCTGGTGGCATATGTGGTGCTGGACGAGCTAAATGGTGATCTCAACGGTGATCTCAGTGGTGCGCTAAGCGATAAGCTCCGTGCGGACATTCTTGCGCAGTGCCGCGCCCAGTTACCTGCGTATATGGTGCCGAGCCAGATCACGCGCATTGCTGCTATTCCCGTGACCATCAATGGCAAACTTGACCGCGCACAATTGCCGGATCCTAATGACAATCCGAAGCTGGAACAGCCTGTGGACAGGGAGAAGCAGTGTGGTGCAGATTCATGCATGGTTCCAGATTTGGTGTTGGATGCTTTTAGTCAGGTCTTACATTCTGATATCACTGACCCGAATACGCACTTTTTTGAAGCTGGTGGGAATTCTCTCACTGCGATCCAATTAGCAAAGAGGCTGCATCTGCGGGTCGCAGATGTCTTTGCTAATCCGACGCCTGCGGGGTTGTCGCGGGTGCGGCGGAATGACGGCTTCAGTGAATTTTTGTGGCTGCGTGAGCCCAACAGCGTTGGTAGCAGTGCCTGCAGCAGCGTTGGTGAGGAGCTCATTGTATGTTTCTATCCCGCCGGTGGATTGGGGTGGTCATATTTTCCATTAGCATCCTTGGTGCCGCACGACGGCCGCGGCATTGTGTGTGTGCAAGCTACAGAGCCGGAAGTGAGCTTGTCAGAAAAGGTGGCTGGAGTGTGCGAGATGCTGCGTGCGCGTGGGGTTGCGCGTGTCCAGTTGTTGGGCTGGAGCGTCGGCGGAGTTGTGGCGCAAGATTGTGCGGCGGCGTTAGCTGGAAGCGATATTGCGGTTTCTGCGGTGGTGCTACTCGATTCCTATCCGGCGGAGATATGGAAGCAGCTGCCGGCCCCGACTGAGCAGGAATTGTTGACCGGGGTATGCGACATGGCTGGTGTGAATGCCGTTGTGGAATCCACCAGCGATGTAGTGCGTTGCCTCCGCGAGTCCGACGGCGTATTCGGCCAGCTGAGCGACGAGGAGGTCAAGATGATCGTCACCATGGTGCAGCATAATTCTGCACAGATGCGTAGCCATAGCACTCGGTTTTATCCGGGCACAGTGCATTGCCTGGTTGCAGCAGCGGAAGCAGACCAGCGTTCACCGTTATTAGACGCAGAAGCCTGGAAACCGCATTGCGCCGAGGTCACTGAGCATCGTGTCGACGCTACGCATCCGGGAATGGTGGCGCCAGAGGTGTTGGAGTTCGTCGTCAAGCACCTCTTGGTGATGGGTAAATAACTAGATGTCTAGATATAGGAAAATAAAATACGTCTTACCATTGCCTGAAACTTATCTGTGAGGTTAGACTATCCAATTAAGTTGTGGTTTAGCTCATGTGGATTGAGATTCAGATCCAGGTGCAGATCCAGATTCAGATACAGAAGGAAGAAAAATGAAAATTCGTCGTCGCGTACAGATTATTGGAGTCGCTCTCACCGCAAGCAGCTTAGTGCTCGTCAGCTGCAGCCAAGCTGACGAATCCGCCAATGGATCGGATGCCGCAAGCACCAGTGCGCACGCCACGAGTTCGGAGACTGCTGGAGAAACTGCTGGCAGTGAAGATGATGCCACCTCGTGGCCGCGGACTGTGGATTCACTCGTTGTGAACAACGGCGAGGTCACTGGTGATACCGAAGAAATTGAAATTACCGAGCAGCCGAAGAATATTGTGTCAACTTCGGTGACTTTGACCGGTTCCTTGCTGGCAATGGATGCGCCCATCAAGGCAACTGGCGGTGCGGCGGCCGGCGGTTTGGCCGACGAGCAGGGATTTTTCCTGCAATGGGCGGACGAAGCCACAGAACAAGGCGTCGAAAGCCTGTACAACCTTGAGGTCGATGTGGAGGCAATTGCAGCGCAGGATCCGGATATGATCGTTGTGAGCGCCAGTGGCCAGGATTCGGCGGTGGCTGAATATGACAAGCTCAGCGCTATCGGTGTGCCCGTCGTGGTGGTTGATTATTCTGACCAGGGGTGGGACGAGATCATGAGCCTGCTTGCAGAGGCCACAGGGCATGAAAAGGATGCTGCTGAGGCGATGCAAAAGTATGAGGATCGCCTGGAAGAGGTCACCAAGGCCATTGAGCTGCCAGCGCAGCCGACGAACTTTGTCATGCCGCTGCCTGGTGATCGCGGTTTGAACTTCTGGAGCGCGGAGTCAGCGCAGGGGCAGCTGTTGGAAGATATCGGTTTTGAGGTCGCGGTGCCGGACGACGAGATCGTTGATACCGCCGGTCCGCGTGGTGCGCGTAAAGACGTCAAGACCGTGGTCCCGGAAAATGCCCCGAAGGCCATCACCGGTGAAACCGTGTTGACCATGAGCACCACCGGTGGCGACCCAGTGGAGGCCTTGAAGAACAACCCACTGTTGGCCAACAATCCGGCCATCGCGAACGACGCTATCTACTTGTTGAGCCCAGAGCTGTTCCGCCTGGACTTCTACAGTGCGATGATGATGCTGGACGAGCTGGAGAAGCATTTCGCGAAGTAGCGCGAAGTAGCTTGTACGGCGTTGCTTTTCGATGCATCATCGGCAGAAGCGCACGCAGTTAGGGCTAGGCCAGCGGTGCAGAGAGCGGTAATTAATGTGCGTGACGGCTGGAAAATCATGCCGAGGGTGGGACGGTTCATGTGTTTCACCTTGGTTATCCTGCAGGAACTATATTGTCTGGGATCATCTGACTGGGGACGAGATGATGTGTAATCTATCGCATAGCGCACAGAAATATCAGGGAATTTCAAAATTAATGTGTTATCCGGGGCTGAACATCGTCGAGAATTCATCCATTGCGCAAGCCATTGTGGCGTGAGTCGATAAACTCAGTCCGGATTCTCGCAGACCAGCAACTCTGGCGTGGATTGCGCGCAATTGGGGTTGGAATTGCTTCATGTTGTCTGCATTAAAACTCCACATGTTCAAGGCACGCTGCAACCAGGTGAGATCGTTGTGCCAGAGCTGTTGTTCTTGCGTGTTTGTGAGTTGCTCGTGCTCCTCTTCACCTGGTGCCTTCTGCTTTTTGGATTGTTGAGACTGCTCCCATGGGTCGTCGACCGGAGTGTTTATGCCACCGTCATTGCTAACGTCATTGCTGACCTTACTGCCAATATCACTGGGGCTCTCAGTTTCATCGCCATGCACAGTACTGTGTTGTGTTTGCTGCTGTGCTTGTTCAGCGCTCTGCTTTTCTTGCCGATGTTTTTCCTTTTGTGCTTCCTCCCGGTGAGCTTTGCGCGCACAGGCCATCTTTTGGCGCAGCGTTTGTACCCAACGGCGGTTTGGCTGAGCTAGTGGGCCTTCTGCTTCGGTGGATTGCCAGGTGCCGTCGGCGAATAGCCACACAACGGTTCCGGTGGCTGGTTCGAAGATGGGGCGGGCGCGTTTGTCGGTTTTGATGTTGTGGTGGTGTTGGCATAGTGAAATGAGGTTGGCTGGGGTTGTTGGTCCGTCGTCGTTGTATTCGATGACGTGGTCCATTTGGCATATGGTTGCGGGTTCCTCGCAGCCTGGGTAGCGGCAGTGTCCATCGCGTCCGGTTACGGCTGCGCGCATGGTTGGTGTGGTGGCATAGCCTGCGACTTCGTGGTTCGCAGCGGCATCCATGTCGTGGTGCTTGCTCGCCTTATCGGCGAGGTTGTCGGCAGCGGTGCCAAACAGTGTGGTTACACCGGCACCGGTATCCGTGGAGATGAACAGTGGGGCGTCGGCAATATCGTTGGCGCGGTAGCAATTCAGGGTCACGGATGTGTGCGCGTTACCTAGTAGTAAATCCACGACGGCGTCGCGAAGCGAAATGCCTGCTGTTTTCGCATGCTCATGCACGTGGGCATCGATCTTCACGGCGGTAGCGGCGTCGGTATCGAAGTGAAACTCGTGGGTATCGTTGTCATTGCGGCTGCTCAGCGGAATATCGTGGACTTCATAATTTTTCCGTGTCGGATTCTTTTTCTGCTTCTGACGAACAGAGGAATCGTGGGCTTCAATTTCGCGATTAATGCGGTTGATGATGCTCCGTCTGGACGGCATCTGCTGCGCAGGTTTGGTGGGCGTGAGGTATTCGACCAACAAGTTATCGATGACAGCGAACAAGTGTGCGTTGACATCGCCGGCTTTAACCATTGCGCGGTCAATCGCGATCCACCGGTCTATGTCGATATGCCACATCGTCGTCGCTAAATCACGCAATTTAGGCAGATCAGTCATGCGATAAAACGCGCCGATGATGTCGCCAACCTTGTGGCTGCTCAGGCCGGTCGTTTCCATGAGTTCTTTGAGTAAAAGATCGTAATCGTAATGCTCAAAATCAATGAGGGAATCCCAGGCATGAAACTCTTGTCGACGCAGACCCAGCATGGTTTGAGCGTCTTCATCGTGAGGGTTGCAGTGCGTGAAATAAGCGGTGGCCTCGGCGTTCACGGATTCCCTCCCCGAATATGCTTGCTAACTGGAATGTTTCTAGTTTAACGCACGCAACGTAAAAACACAACAGTGTTCGAATAAAAATGAGCCCTTAAAATTTGGGGCAGCAACCTACGGAACCTCGAAATAGGGCAGTGTGGGAGTATAATCGTCCCAGTTCATTGAGTTATATAGCATGATTTTAGCCTTGCCGCAATCGAACATTGCAAAGTATAGTGTGCAGGTGTTGTCTATCGATTTAATTTTCGCATTGCACGATCGGCGGGTCGGTGAGTGGGGGTTCTCATGTTCACCCAAAGTATAAGGAACGTAAAAATTGTAAAGATTGTAAAAGTTATAAAAGTTGTAAGAGTTGTAAGCAGTAGTAAGGAGTTATAAAACCGGGAAGCGGGCGTGCCCGGTAAAGCACACCCGCATCAGTAACCACGATCCATTAACCCCGCGCGCGATTAATCGCGGCCATGATTTCCAACTTGCGTGGCAACGCTAAACGCCCTGGGTGTTTGCCCTTGCTGCCAGACGCGCCGCCACCCGAAAAACGAGAAACCGCATCGATTCCGCGACGTTTGACCTGCTCCAACACCTCGTCGACAAGCGCAGCAGACTCACCGTGCTGCGTGCTCAAACTATCCAAAATCGCCGCAATCGCGCGGGTCTGCGAACCGTCCACCAGCTGCGATATCGCCGACAAATCAATAAAACCCTTGCCGACGCGAATGCCCGCACCTTTTGCCTGCGGCGGCTTCTTCGCACGGAAACGCTTCGCCGGCAGTGGCCGGTGTGCAGGCTTCGGAAACGGCTCCTGCTTGTCGACGGCGCGCGCCAAACCAGCCGCACGCTCCGTGATGTCATACGGATGGTAGGAATCCATGTGGATCACGGTGTCTGCGACATCAATAAACGCCGCGGAACCACCCGCGACCAGCACCGTCGACACGCCAACTTCAGCCAATCCGCGTACGCGATCAACCAAGGGAGTGATCGGTTCCTTCTCCGTCGGAATCAACTCGCGCATGCGCTCATCGCGGATCATGAAATTCGTCGCGGAGGTGTCCTCGTCGATCAGCAACGTCGATGCCCCGGCCTCTAACGCCTCCATCAGCCCCGCGGCCTGGGAAGTAGAACCGGAGGCGTTATCCGTCGAAAAGCCCGTGGTATCCGTCTGCGCTGGCAGGTTAGAAATGAACTGCGAAATATCTACCCCAGTGATCGCGCGGCCATCCTCCGCGCGCAGGGAAGCAGCGGAATCGACGGTGATCGCAAACTCGCGGCCATCACCAGCAACGTGGTTGTACACGCCACGTTCCAGTGCTTTCAGCAACGTAGACTTTCCGTGATAACCGCCGCCAACAATCACCGTGACACCAGCGGGAATGCCCATGCCGGTGACCTCGCGTCCCGACGGTAACTGGAACGTGGTGCGCAGCGAATCCGGTGAGCGGAATTCCACCGCATCCTTCGCCGGGGTATCGCGGTGGCCAGCAGCGCGCGGCAAACACGAGTCATCGCCGATAAACGCGATCAAGCCTCGGCCCGGCAGTTGTTCGCGCAGGTAGTTCTGGTCGCGCTCTAGCAGCACCGCTTCGCACAGTTCGTCGGCAGGAAAATCGAGCGCCTGGTCCAGGGCTGCCGGAAGCACGTCGCACAGCAAAGCCCGTGCCTTGCGCCCCAGGATCTTGCGGCCGCGGGCTGGCAGTTGCACCTCGATGCGCAGGGTAGCGGTGCTAGAACCGTCGGCAAGCACGACGCTGGCCCGGTCCAATACCTGCTGGCCCGGCTGGTCAATGTGCAAGTCGCGGTCACCGGAAAAGGCCTGGGCAATGCGGCGCGTCAGGAAATCACGCGCGGCCACCCCCGCCAACTCTGCAGGAACCGGGTTGGGCACGTCGACCTGCATCAGTGACAGCGGAGCAAAAGGATCAGACTGCACTTTATCCACGCGCAGCTGATATTCGCCCAGCTCATAGCTGCCGTGCAATTTCTTGTAGGCACCGTAACCAGCGCCGTCGAGGGAAGTTAATAAACGTGCAAGGCTCATGCGCCCCAGCCTACGTATTGGGCGGGGTGTCGTGGAAAGGCACCGAAAAACTTTCGGTATACATAAGATATGACTGCCACTACCGCGGACTCTGCCGACTGCTCGACGAAACCCGCCCCAGCCTCCAGCAAATCCATGATTGCCAGCTGGTTCCTCTGGAGTTGGGGCAACGCCTCGGTGTCGGCGGTGATGGTCACCTTCGTCTTCGGCACCTACCTGGCCTCCGACGTCTTCGGCCCCGACGAACGCGGCACGCAGTGGCTGACCAGCGCCAACGCTATCGCCGGTATCATTATTGCGGTGACCGCCCCGGTGATCGGGCAGCGCGCGGATAAAACCGGCAGGCGCAAGCTGTGGCTGATCGTGCACACCGTGCTGGTGGTGGGGCTGATGGCGGCGTGCTTCTTTGTGCAGCCAGAACCAGGATTTCTGCTGCTCGGGGTGAGCTTGTTGGCTGCCCTGACGCTTTTCGACGAATTCGCCAACCTGAACTACAACGCCATGATCGTCGACATCGCCCGCGAAGGGAACATGGGGCGGATCTCTGGGATCGGCTGGGGCTTTGGTTATCTGGGCGGTATTGGGCTGTTGATGCTGGTGTACCTGAGCCTGATCGCGGGCGAACCGCCGCACATTTTTGGTATTGGGGAAGACGAAGCGTTGAATATTCGCGCCGTCGCCGTGGTATCTGCCGCCTGGTTTTTAATTTTCGCGCTGCCGCTGCTGCTCCACAAAGAAAAAACCGCAGATAAAAATACCATTGAGCACGTCAGCATCGCGCAATCCTACCGGCGCCTGCTCGCAGTCATCGTTCGACTGTGGCGCGACGACCGCAACACTTTCTGGTTCCTGGTGTCCTCGGCGATCTACCGCGATGGCCTTTCTGCAGTCTTCGCCTATGGCGCCATCCTGGGCACAACGCTGTACGGCATCTCCCCGGCCAATGTCATCATTTTCGGCATCGCGGGAAACGTCATCTCTGCGCTCGGGGCGTTTTTGGGCGGCTGGTTGGATGACCGGCTGGGGCCTAAATTCGTGATCAGTGCGAGTCTCTGGGCACTTTTGGCGACGGCCGTGGTGCTGCTCGTTTTTAGTGAAGAGCGTGGGCCGATCACTCCGACGCTGGCATTTTGGATTTTCGGTCTTGGACTCTGTTTGTTCGTTGGGCCTGCACAGGCGTCGTCGCGTGGATTTATTGGGCGAATTGCCCCACCAGAAAAAGCCGGGGAATTATTCGGCCTGTATGCCACGGCCGGGCGCAGCGTGTCCTTTCTCGCGCCGGTGTTGATCAGTATCTTTTTGGCGGTGTTCCACAGTAATATCGCGATTATTTTAGCGATTGCGACGATCCTGGCTCTAGGCCTGGCGCTGCTGTACAAGGTGAAAAACCCGCGAGAGCACGCGCGGATTGGATAAGAGGTACGCGGGAGATGGATTTTCACTGTTAACCATCCCTAATTGCGAGACTACTTGTGAATAATGGGGGTAGTCAGGGGTGTTGTTTTTGGTTTTATTGATTGTTTTTGTTGAAAGGTATTGCTATCTGAATAGAAAGCTTTACTATGATCTTAATCATTAGAATAGAAAAAAGTTATTTGAGCCATGTTAAACGTTTTTCGACGCAGAATGGTTTCGACTGTGGCTGTCGGGGTATTGTGTTTCGGTGGTGCGGTTTCTCCCGCTGCGGTGGGGCAGGGGTTATCGAGTGAAGATGGTGTGGTTTATGGGCATGTCCAGGGTGAACAGGCGGCGGGGACTGAACGGGATGGTTTGGATGGTTCTGAGCCGGGGTTTAATGACTCTCAATGCCTATGTTCATGTAAGTTGGGATGGGTATCGATTAATACTAGATGATATTGAGAACTTTAATTTACAGTTTTTCTTGATTTGGTCGGGTATATTTCTTTTGCTACCTATGTCCGTAGGAGTCGCTGTAGGATATGCACTCTTTCAAGAGTTGCCTTCAGATGAATTGAAAAACTATTCATATTGGGAAGGCTTTGCAAAAGTCTTAAAATCTGGGGTGCCAGGTTATTGTGTGGGACTTATTTTACCTTTTGCTTGGTTAAGTTGGTCTGGGTATGTAGAAAATAATATGCCCCGTATCGGCCCCCCGGGTGAATATTCGTATTGGCAAGCATTCGGGCTAGTTGGGACTGCAATAATTATCTCGGTAATACTTAATCTTAAGAACCGTCTTTTGCTCGTACCTGGGATAACTGTGCCATTGGGAATTACGATGGGAATGGCTACAGTGTTCGTTGTTATTGAATCTACTGTGCCCGACAATATTAGCGGTTTAGCAACGGCTTACACTTCTGTTGTTGGCACTCTAATTTTAATAGTGGTCAATCTCCCTCTTTCGATATGGAAGTTTCGCAAAAACAAGCCAAGAATAGAGGGTAACGCCCAGTGAAACTACTATGCTATTTGCGGGCAACGCCAATTTCCGCACGTGAGTCATATTTCGCGGTGGTTAATTTTGCTCAGCGTGATAACCTTTAGCAAAGTTTGAGGACAAAATGGACTTTCACGTAGAACGATTTATCAATATCGCAGGATTTGCGGTTGTTTTGCCTACTGCAACTGCTTTGTTGGCGTTATATCTTGCTTTCCGTTTCTCTGTAGAAAACCGAAATATCATAGACCAACTGAAATGGCCGTTTTCCGTATTTTTATTGAGCCGTTGGTTCGCTGGTTTTATTTTGGGGCCTGTGCTTGCTGCAGCCTGGCTAAGCTGGTCGGCTAGCCCAGGTTTAGAAGGAGCGGGATCTTTTCCGGGAACCTATCCGTACTGGCAGATTGCGCTTTGCATTCTGAGCGTAGGGGGAGTTTCCATCATGATTAACATGTGGTGCGCGATCCCCTTATTGGGTGGTTTTCTCGCACCGCTTGCGATGTCCTCGGGAATTGCTTTCGGCGAAGCGTATTTGGAATCATTCGGAGTGGCAAGCCAACAAGGTATCGGCACCGTGATGGCTTTTGTTGGCTCATTTATCGGTTTGCTGGTCCTCAATTTCCCGGTAGCGATCTGGCGGGACAAGCGAAAGAACCATGCTACTGCCGATAACTAGCCAAGAAATTACCCAAGCGCTCAATCGCATTCTCGAGCTGTGACGCCCACGGCAGCGTGACCACGCGGAAGTGATCCGGGTGCGGCCAGTTAAATCCTGTGCCCTGCACCATCAGAATCTTTTCTTGTTTCAAGATATCCAGCATCAGCTTCGCGTCGTCATGAATCTCATGCACATTAGGGTCCAACCTCGGGAAGCAATACAATGCACCCTTGGGCTTGACGACGGACACGCCCGGGATTTCACTCAGCTTTTCATAAGCAATATCGCGTTGCTTCAACAACCGCCCGCCTTGGCCGGTCAATTGGTAAATCGATTGCTGCCCACCGAGTGCTACCTGGATCGCGTGCTGCGCTGGCACATTCGGGCACAAGCGGGTACCAGCCAGCATCTCCAAGCCTTCGATCAAACCAGAGGCGTGTCGCTTCGGGCCAGTAATTACCATCCAGCCGGCACGGTAGCCGGCCACACGGTAAGCCTTCGACAAACCATTAAAAGTAATACACACCAGATCCGGTGCCAAGGACGCGGTGGAAATGTGCTTGGCGTCGTCGTAAAGAATCCGGTCATAGATCTCGTCGGAAAGCAAAAGCAACTGGTGCTCGCGGGCGATATCCACCAGCTGTTGCAACACCTCACGCGAATACACCGCGCCCGTGGGGTTATTCGGGTTGATGATCACCAGTGCCTTGGTCTTCGGGGTGATCTTGGACTTCAGATCTTCAATATCCGGGTTCCAGTCGTCGTCCTCATTGCCCAGGTAGTGCACGGGAACGCCACCAGCCAGGGAGGTCGCCGCCGACCACAGGGGATAATCCGGGGCCGGGATTAACACCTCGTCGCCGTCGTTCAGCAGCGCCTGGGTGGTCATGGTGATCAGCTCAGAAACCCCATTGCCCAAAAAGACATCGTCAATATCGAACGCTGGGAAATCCTCCAACTCATAGCGGGTGACGATCGCCCGCCGCGCCGGAATAATGCCCTTGGAAGTGGAATAACCCTGGGCGGTCGGCAATGCCGAAATCATATCCCGCATGATCACATCCGGGGCATCAAAACCAAAGGTCGCCGGGTTGCCGGTGTTGAGCTTCAGGATGCGGTGGCCGTCCGCCTCCATGCGCTCGGCCAGATCCGCGACGGGGCCACGGATCGCGTAGGCCATATTCTTGATCTTGTCGGATTGATCAAAAATGCGCGCAGGGTGACGTGGATGACTCATTCTTCCATCTTGCCAAAAACGCTAACGCTTTTTCCATTTGTTCAACTGTTCACGCGCTGCTTTTTGCGCCACATTGAAAGCATCGCCGCCCAATTCTGCAGCTTGCGCTCGGCGCTCCGCCCACTGCTGGCGGGTCAGCTCTTTTTCCTCGGCGCGGCGATCAGCCTCGGCCGCGCGTAATTCTTTGCGACGCTGCCGCTCCAGTTGCGCAGGCGAGGGGCGGTGCCACGAGTCTGGCCCGATTTTCAGAATATACAGCGCGATCCACACCGCTGGCACCACGAAAGCCGTCAGCATCGCCAGCCCGCCGAACAACATCGCAGTGCCGGTGCTTCCCGCCTCGAAGGCCAACGCGACGAAACCCGGAAACGCGATCATGCCCGCCAGGGACGTCAGAATCGACGTGCCCAGCCGCGGCTTTTTCGCGGCCTCTCGTGCGCGCTGCACCTGGGATTCGGAATAGTACTTCTCGACGGCGCCGCCGGTGGCTTGCTGCGTAAACGGGATATCCACGAATACCTGATCCAGGTCGCGCTGGTATTGCGCCTGGGCGACGGCCGCGCACCGATCGTCAAATTCGTCGATCTGCAAACGGCCTTCCGCTAAGGCGTGGCCCAGGGCGTTCATCGCCTGGTCGCGGTCTGCATCCGACAGGCGCATCGACGCATCACTCTGATTGAACGGGGTGCTCATACCGCCATCTTAGCCGGATGCTCTAGTCCTGCGTCCTAGCCGGATGCTCGCGCGATTTTTGCTTCGGTAACCTCCGCATACGTTGCCACATCCTGTAATAACGTGGGATCGTGGCAGGTCATGATCACCACCGCTCCACCGGAAAGGCATTCGTGCAACAGGGTGTGCAGCCGCCTGCGATCAGCCGGGGTGAGCCCGACATCCGGTTCGTCGAGCAACACCACCTGCCGACGTTGCGCGATCACCGCAGCCACCTGTAGCAAGCGCAGTTGTGACGGGCTGAGATCCAACGGGTGGGTATCGCCGGTGAACTCTGGGGAAGGGTGCGCGGTGGTATCCGGGTGGGGGCTGATGATTTTCCAGAGTGTGTCGTCGTCCAGCATGGCGCTTGCCGACGCATCCAGCACCTGCGCTGCCGGATCCTGCAACGCCAGCGAGACCGTTGCTTTGGGGTTGGGCGCGGCGTGGGCATCGGGGTTGGTATCTGCACCGGTATTCGCGGTGATGCCAGCGAGTTGCCGCAGCAAGGTGGTTTTTCCGGCGCCATTATCCCCGCGTAACCAGCACACCGCACCGGCACGAGCCTGGAGATCCACCGGCTCACTAGAAAACTCGTGTGCGGGATTAGTGTTTTTCGCAAACTGCCACCAGCGTCGCTTTGGTGTGCGATGACGGGCGCGGATTCCGGACCACTCCGCGACGATGGCGCCAGGTTGGAGGCGGGGCAGACGGAGACGGGGCAAACGGAATTGCTCGCGATCGGCGGAACGCTGATAGTCCAGGCACAACACCATCCCGGCACCGCTTACGGCGAAGTTGCGCAACGCAGCTAAAACCGACTGGGCGGAATCTGGATCTAGCCCCGCTGCGGGTTCGCAGGCGATGATGACATCCGGGCAGGCAGCTAAAAAACTGGCCACCAGCATCCGCCGAGTCTGCCCACCCGAGAGCTGCGCGGGGTGAGCATGCGCGAACTCTTCGAGCCCGAGCTGGCGCAAAATTTCTTGACAGCGTGGTTCCATGTCTGCAGCTGCAATCCCTTGCTGCTCCATGGGCTGCGCGATTTCTTCGATGACCGTGTCGCGCTGGTGTGACACCACCGAGCCAATCTCATAACCCAGCATCACAACACGGGGAGCCGGTGCAGGTTCGCCGCGCAGAAATTCGTAATAAGTGTGGGCGATCTGCCAGGCATCATTGTTTGCGGTGTCATGGTCGTCGGCAAGCATGATGTGGCTGAATTTTTCGGTGCAGACTTGCCGGTGTAACGCGTTTATATCCATGCGAATACCACCAACCCGATGGCTGCGGCGGGGAAGGTGAGTCGCAATAAGATCTCCCAGCGGTGTGCGTGGACCGGGTAAAGCACAGTCCGCCGGCCAGGTGCGTCGTACCCCATGCCCTGAAGAGCGATTCCACGGTCGGCGCCCCGGGTTAAAAGCCGGGTGATCACGGGGATGATCATGCGAGGAATCACGGTGGTGAGGGTGACTTTGCGCCCAGCTAAGCGGTTGGCGGCGGCGACTTCGCTGATTAAAGCGCTGGCCTGCGGGAGCTGCTGCAAAGAGGCGCCCAAAACATAGACGACGGAATGGGGCAGACCGAGGTGCTGGAGAGTTTTCAGCAGATCCGGGATGTGTACATTCGCCATAGCTGCCAGCAGGGAAGTCATGAGTGCGCAGAAACGCAGCGCGAGTTCACCCGCGGTAACCAGCCCGTCGGAAGTGAGCAACGGTGCGATCTGGTGTTCGCCGTGCGGGGCGTGCACCAGCAGCATCGACAACCCCGCGGGAATGGATAACGCGATGGACGTCGCCGGGACCGCTAAGCTGCGCGAACCAGCAATACCCGCGAGCCAACCCAAGGCAATGATCGCGGCATGCAGCAGCGGCCAGGAAATAGACAATGCGGCCACCCACGCGGATACGCCAATAATGATGACCGTGAGCGGGTGCAAAAAATGCACTGGCTTGCCGACGGGCACCTGAGCCGTACTAGCTGTGCTCTGCTTCATCGCGGTGTTGCGGAGGAAGCAGCTGGCGCAGGGTGCGCTTCGGCAATGCCTTCCAGGCAGCCCAGACGATGAGCAGCACCAAAATCTTATCCAGCGGGTCCGAGATGAACGACTGCAACGTTACCGAAGCCAACAGCGACTGGCCCATCTCGCGGAACAAGGACACCACCGCGCCGGTACCCACACCCGCGGTACCGCCGTAGACGAAGGCGGCGACGGGCGCGGCGATCGCACCAGCGATAATGCCGATGATCGCACCAGAGACAATCAAGCGCCACAGCTGGCGGAATGCCCCGAATTTGTGGATGGCCACACCGGACATCCAGCCGACGGCAGCCGAACCCGCTGCGAATGGCAGGGCAGCAGGGGCAATTAAAGCCCAGATGAGGTTGCTGAGAGCGCCCGTCGCCAAGCCCGCATATGGCCCGGCGAGAGCCGCGATGAGCACCGTGCCGACGGCATCGAGGTACAGCGGAATACCAGAGGCGCCGATGATCTGGCCGACGAGAATATTAAGCACCAACGCCACCGGAATAATCGCGAGTGTGCGCGCCGGGATATACGGCACGGTGGAAATCAGCAGCAAAACAGTGCCGAGCAAGTATCCACCCATGGTGAACAACGCGGCGGTGGAGCCGACGGATTCCCATTCTGTCGGGCGCGCAAAAACCAGGATCAGCCAGGTTGCGGCAATGGCGGCGACACCCAACCAGCGCAGGATCAGTGCGTTACGAGTGGGACTGCCAGAGGATCGGGGAGAGGACCCGGCAAAGGAGCGGGAAGAGGGGGAAGATGAGGACGAAGATTTCGCAGGTGACATGAATACTCGTTTCTAGCGGATCAACAATGCACAGGCTGTGGTGGGCCGATGCTATTTACACACGCAAATCCGCCCGGTATCCCTATGTCACCTCGGGAGGACGGACAACAAATCGTGCCGAAGGACGACTTGATCGTGCAATATCGTGCAATAGTGTAGCGGCTGCTATTGAGAACTAGTCCAGCGGCACGCCGTTATTATCGGTGCCGTAGCCACCGCTGCGGGTCAGAATGAGAATAAACTCCACGAACACCCAGAGATGCAGAGCCAAGAGCACTGGAATGCCGATCAAAATAATCGCTGTTGCATAGCCCATCACGAGCATCACCAACTGGATAATACCCTTTTGCTTATTACCCAGGTAGAAATTGTGTACGCCGAGCGTGCCTAAGAAAAAGGCCAAAAGCGCGGACAGCAACATAGATTTTTGCTTGTACCCAGGGTACGGCAGCTGCGGATCACCATACTGGATATTCTGCTGCATACCTTGGCCTTGGTAGCCATAGTTGTTGTGCTGTGCAGGGCTGTACTGTCCGGCATCATGCGCGGAATAGTTCCCAGTATTGTTAGCAGCATCGAAAGAATAACCTGAATTGTTCGAATATTTCGAATAATCCTGCTTCGGCAGCCCGTCGTTATCGTAGGCGCTGTATTTGTTGTATCCGTGATCCTGCGAGTTCATGACGCTCAAGCTTAGTGGATTTTATTTCAGCGCAGGTAACCCGCGGCCAGTCGTGCGGCACGGTTAAGCTCGGCGAAGGCAGCCGAAATATCTGCCTCACGGATCACTCGAGCGTTGGGCTTCCGGCCCCAGTGGTTTTTAAAATCCGCGACGCTGGTGCCACGGAACAGCTCGGATTCCGCCTCGACAGCCACGCGCGTTTTCGTGCTGATGGTATCGACGGCACCCACAGCGATCATGACCGTGAGCAAATCATGAATCTGTGCCTGGTAGCCTTCGCCGACGCCATCGTGAAATTCAAAATAAAACCGCGTGATCTCTTCTAGCAGCCCAGACCACGTGGTGCCGGGCATCTGATTTTGTAGCTCCCGCAGCCGTGCCGGGGTGAGCAGCATCTGCTCGGTAACGCCCAAGGAACACAGGGTGACCGGAACGGGGGCCACCTCGAATAACTTTTGCGCGGCGTGGGGGTCGACCCAGAAATTCCACTCGGCAGTCGGGGTCGTATTGCCCGGATAATTGAGAGAACCACCCATCACCGTGATGGCAGAAAACCTCGCGAACAGCTCTGGGTGCTCCTGCGCAAATATTGCGGCATTGGTGGCGGGGCCGGTAACGACTAGGTGGACGTCGTCATGCGTACGTAGCGCATGCTCCCAGACTTCCCGCCACTGTGAGCCCAAGCGCACCCCGTGGCCAGGGGCATCGCTGCCCATGGTCCCCGGCCAGGTGCTGGTGGCATAACCCAAACCAGTCAGCCCGTGGGTTTCCGGGGTGGTCTCCAGCTCGAGTTCTAGCGGGGTGGGGTGGCCCATAGCAACAGGGACTGGGGAGATTGCGGCCGCATGCATTGACGTTGTACCTGCTGGCGCACCCCGAGGCGCAGTGGGGGAGCAGTGGCCAAGCACCCAAGCGGCATTACGGGCAGTGTTGTCCACCGTCGTGTTTCCGGCGGTGGTGGTCACCCCGACCAGATTGATTTCGCGTGTATGGTGCAGCGCAGACAGATAAAACAGCGCGTAGGCATCATCGATACCAGGATCACAGTCGAGGAGAATCGTCGGCAGGCCAGAACGAGATGCATGAGTTGTCATGGTGCCGAGCTTAACTGCTTAGTGGCTAGTTGTTGGTTGCTTGGCGGGTCTTGCGCGCACGAGTAACCATATCCGTGAGCGCTTGTTTCACCTTGACGAAGGCAGATAACGACGATTTCGCATCTTCGTCGTCCTCACTGGAAGCGATTTCGATGTCGTCGATGGTCAGGTCACCGGCACGCAGTCCCACCATCTCCGAGTGGTAACGCATAATTACCGCGACGGTAGCGGCAATTGGCACCGCCAAGAACGCGCCAATAATGCCAGCCAGAGCAGAACCCAAAGTGATAGACAGCAACACGATTGCGGCGTGCAGCCCCATCGAACGCGACTGCAGTACCGGCTGCAAGATGTTGCTTTCCAGCTGCTGCACCAAAATAATCAAGCCCAAAACCAGCAGAGCATTGGTCAAACCGTTGGACACCAGCGCGATTATGACGGCTAAGGTACCGGCAGTAATAGCGCCGATGATGGGGATGAAGCCAGCGAAGAATGTAATTGTCGCTAGTACAAATGCCAGTGGCACATTCAGGATCCACAAGCCCAAACCGATGAAGATGGCATCGACAAACGAAACCACCGCCTGGGTACGGAGGAAACCTGCGAGGGTGTTCCAGACGCGGGTCAGTAACTCCGTGGCATGCCAGCCGATATCGTGGCCGGTGTATTGGCGCAGCCACGGCAGGAACTTCGAACCATCTTTGAGGAAAAAGAACGTCAGCACGAACATGATCACGATGGTGATTACCAGCGTGCTGGCCACCGAAACGCCCGAGACCAGGCTCGAAGCGATAGTGCCAGACTGATTGCGCAAGAATTTCACAATGCTATCGGAAAATTCCGAAACTTTGCTGACGTCTACCTCAAACGGCAGCCGGTCCGTCATGGATAGCAGTTCGCGCGCGCCATTTTCCGCCTCATTGACCAGAGCAGAGCCCTGGGAGCGAATCGTCGGGCCCATCGCGGCAAAAATACCGACGACTGCACCGATAGAGCCCAACAACGTGGTTAAAGCGGCTAAGGCTGGTGGGAACTTCACAGCCTTTAGCAGCTTCGCCACTGGTGCCAGCAAGGAAGTCACCAAAACTGCCAGAATCGCGGGAAGGATCGCCCTCCAGGCGAAGTACACGATGACCAGAGCCAGCGCCAGGGCAGCGATAGAGATAATCATCCGCCATGCCCATGCGGCCATAGTTTTCCCATCACGTGCCCAGATGACAGAGCGGTCTACATCCTCGACTACCACAGGGGTTTTTCGGTCCGGCGTAATATTGCTCAGCCCGGGCTCTGGTGCCGCGCCATCATTCGCGGTGATTTGGTTGGCCGGGCTGGCAGGGCGTGATGCCATTTCGGCTGGTTGGCCTTCGCTGCTGGCACTGGCAGAAGTGTCATCGTGGTTAGTCACAACGTTGACTATAACTTACTAGGGCAAACAAAAACGCCCCGGAGGGTACCGGGGCGTTGCGAAGTCTACGCAGCTAACTTAGTGCGTGAACTTAACGCTGGATGTGGCCGGTTGGGCGGACGATGCCGAAGCGGTGCATCGTCACAGACACAGCCTGCTCCAGCAGGTAAGGAAGCAGCTCGCGACGGCCGTCGGCAAGAACTTCCCAGTCAATGATGACGGACTCGGACTTCACGGCCGCACGGTAAGCCTCTGGCTCTACCTCACCGATAGCACGCACGCGGGTCGATGGCACACCGCCGAGCTCAGCAGCGAACTCATTGGTGTTAGCGACCTGGCATTCGAAGCCCATGTCTTGCAGCTCTTCGGCGATCTCGCGGGTTGCAGACATGTTCAGCTTCACGCCGGTGATCTCGGAAGCCAGGATCTGGCGTGCTACCTCGCGTGGCTTGTAGCCCTTGCCGACGCGCACGCGCAGGCGCTCCCAGAATGGGCGGTAACGGAAGATATTGGCCTCCGATACCAGACCGGTGTAGTCGTTGGAGCGGCCGAACTCGTTGTGCCAGTTCTTCGCATCCAGCTCGGCAGCGCGCCACAGCCAGTTGATGTCGTCGTCAGACAGCTGGGAGTCCAAGCGCTCGGACAGGTCCTTGAGCAGACGGGTGATCCGTGGGGAGATTTCCACCTTGTGGTGCTCCAGCTTGCCCTCGGACCAGGTACCGAACTGACGGACGTAGTTTGGTCCACCAGCCTTCGCGCCAGGTCCCAGTACGGAGTTCTTCCAACCACCGAAGGACTGACGCTGCACGATAGCGCCGGTGATGCCGCGGTTGACATAAGCGTTACCAACCTCGACGTTTTCCATCCAGTACTCGACTTCGTCGTCGTTCAGCGAGTGGATGCCGCCGGTCAGGCCATAGCCAGTGGAGTTCTGCCATTCGATGGCTTCTTCCAGGGTCTCGGCGTACATGATGCCCAGGACTGGACCGAAGCACTCGTTCTGGTGGTACCAGGAACCCGGCTGCACGTTGTCCCGGATACCAGGCGACCACAGGGTGCCTTCTTCGTTCAGCTTCTCTGGTTTCAGCAGCCACTTCTCACCAGGCTCCAAGTAGGTCAGGCCGCGGTAGAGCTTCTCGGTTGGCTCTTCGACCAGACCATTCATGGTGACGGAGATGTCAGTACCGAAGCCTGGCTTCAGGGTCTTGACGGCGTCGACCAGCTGGTTCTTGATGCGGTCGGAATCCTTCAACGAACCAACCAGGATCGCCAGCGAGGATGCCGAGCACTTCTGGCCGGAGTGGCCGAAGGCGGACTTGTAGAGGTCCTGCACAGCCAAGTCTGGGTCGCAGGCCGGGGTGATGATCATGGCGTTCTTACCGGAAGTCTCGGCGTAGATGTTCATCTCCGGCTTCCAGGAACGGAACAGCGCACCGGTATCGGAGGCGCCGGTCAAAACGACAGCATCCGTCTTGTCGTTCGAGATCAGGTGCTTACCAGCTTCGCCTTCGTCGGCGTTGACCAGCTGTACCAGGTCAGGGTTCTGGCCAGCGGCTTCCAGGCCGGCGCGCACGGCGTCGACGACGACCTTGGCACAGTGCACTACCTGCGGAGCAGGCTTGATGATGACCGCGGAACCAGCAGCCAGAGCAGCGGTGATACCGCCGACTGGGATCGCGATTGGGAAGTTCCATGGCGGAACGATGACGGTCAGCTTGTTCGGAGTGAATACCGACTGGGTGCGATCCAGGGCGATAGCCTGCTGGCCGTAGTACGTAGCGAAGTCGATGGCCTCAGAGATTTCTGGGTCCGTCTGATCGACGGCCTTGCCAGCTTCCCACGCAGCGACGGAGATCAGCTTGCCGCGGGCTTTTGCCAGCTCATCGCCGACGGAGTTCAGGACCTCGCAGCGCTCAGCGCCGGATAGGGCTGCCCAGTCGTCGGCAAGACCCACTGCGGTGTTGATGGCCTCATCAACCTCGGAGGTTTCGGTGACGGACTTGACGCCGTGCTCGCCTGGGTTGGACGCCAAAGCTTCCAAAGCCCATTCGCGGTTCGCGCGCAGAGATGGGTCGGTGTCTGGCTCGTTGATGAAACGGCCAGTGTTCGGGGTTTGGCGGCCGGTTTCATTGTTGCGGTTCTGCTGACGACGCTGGCCAGCGAAAGTCTTCCAACGATCACGCACGGACGCATGGAAGCGTTCCTGCTGATCTTGCATTGGGGTTTTGCCCTTGTCGCTGGCTTCGTCCGGCGCGAACAGAGCGTAGAGGAAGTTCTGCGATTCGGCGTTTTCTTCCAGACGACGCACCAGGTAAGACACGGCAACGTCGAAGTCCTTCATGTGCACAACTGGGGTGTACAGGATCTGACGGCCAACGACGTCGTGGACAGCCTTGGCCTGTGCTGGGGACATACCTGCCAGCATCTCGGCATCGATCTGGCGGGATACGCCACGCTTTTCGGCCAGTTCTACGGCCAAGCCCATGGTGAATAGGTTGTGGGAAGCAACACCAATGCGGATGGCGTCGGCATATTCCTCACGCAGGATGTAGTCCAGCAGACGGATGTAGTTGGCATCGACTTCTGCCTTGGACAGGTAAGGAGCCAGTGGCCAGCCGTGTACCTCGGACTCAACGCGCTCCAGCGATAGGTTGGCGCCTTTGACGATGCGCACCTTGATCGGAGCACCACCGTTTTTCACGCGCTCAACTGCGAATTCTGCAAGTTCCTGCAAAGCTTCGAAAGCATCCGGCAAATATGCCTGGACGACGATGCCAGCCTCCAGGTTTTTGAACTCGTCTTCGGAAAGGAGTTCCTTGAACAAGCGGATGGTCAGGTGGAGGTCGTGGTATTCCTCCATGTCCAGGTTGATGAAGACCTGCGGCTTGCGGCTAATGGCCTCGCGGTACATCGGACGCAGACGGTCCTTCAAACGCTCCACGGAACCATCGTGATCCCAGTGGTTCAGCTGGGCACAAAGCGAAGAAGCCTTGACCGAAACGTAGGTAACGCGTGGGTTGCGTACCAATTCCATGGTGCGGTCAAAGCGGGACTTGGCTTCTTCTTCACCCAGTACGGCTTCGCCCAGCAGGTTCAGGTTCAGATCCTGGCCGCGCTCAGCTGCGTCGTCCAGCATCTTGTTCAGGGCGTCGGACTCTGCATCCAACACCAGGTGGCCGACCATCTGGCGCATGCGGCGACGAGCGACCGGCATAACCAGGTTAGGCAGGATTGGGCCGAAAAAGCCGCCGGCGCCGACCATGAGGGCGTCGATCTTGCTCAGGAATTCTGGGGATTCTGCCAGCTCAGCCAGTGCTTGTGCGGCGACCTTATTGTCTTCTGGGCGCATGACGCGGTCGACGAAGTCCATGGTGAAGCTGACGCCATCCGGGTCACGCACCATGTCTGCGAGCTGCTCAGTGGAACGCGAGGACTCGCCCTTGGTGACTTTCAGCCACTCATGCGCGCGCTCTACTGCAGCGTCGACGCAAGCCTCGACGTCTTGGCTGTCTTGTGGGGGAGTATAAGCAGTGTCGTTTGCAGTCATTATTTGTCCTTCTCAGTTGTTCTCGGTTATCGAGGTCTCAATCAGCCCTGGAAGCACCGGGAAATCTGGCTGACTTCGGGCGCTCGTGCGTATTTGAGAAGCAATGTGTACGGAGAATATGGCAGTTACTTATGCCACCTATCGGCTACTCTACTCACACTTTTGACTGTGATGGGAATTTTGGAAACGTGTGATTTTTCACCCTTTTCGTGGGGTTTTTTGCGATTTTTCCGTGCCCGGAATAAAACCTGAGCGGGATTGGTTATGAAAGGTGAGTGAGGTTGACTCAAGAAAGTTGGCATGACGAAAAACCGTCTGCTACAGTCTCGCTTGTAGTTGAGTCACTGACAATCAAGTTCAGTAGTTTCACGTAATTCGAACGCACAATTCGCACTAAGGAGAATTCAGTAATGGGACGCGCAGTAGGTATTGACCTCGGAACCACGAACTCCGTTGTTTCCGTCTTGGAAGGCGGAGAAGCGAAGGTTATCGCGAACTCGGAAGGTGCTCGCACCACCCCATCGATCGTCGCTTTCGCAAAGAACGGCGAGATCCTGGTTGGTCAGTCCGCCAAGAACCAGGCGGTTACCAACGTTGATCGCACTATTCGTTCGGTCAAGCGCCACATTGGTACAGACTGGACCACCGAAATCGACGACAAGAAGTACACCCCGCAGGAAATCTCGGCTCGCACCTTGATGAAGCTGAAGCGGGACGCGGAAGCTTACTTGGGTGAAGACGTCACCGACGCTGTTATTACTGTTCCTGCTTACTTCGAGGACGCACAGCGTCAGGCCACCAAGGAAGCCGGCCAGATCGCAGGCTTGAATGTCCTGCGTATCGTCAACGAGCCAACCGCTGCCGCACTGGCTTATGGCTTGGAAAAGGGCAAGGAAGAGCAGACCATCCTGGTATTCGACCTGGGTGGCGGCACCTTCGACGTTTCCTTGCTGGAAATCGGCGACGGCGTCGTCGAGGTAGTTGCTACCGCCGGTGACAACAGCCTGGGTGGCGACGACTGGGACCAGCGCATCGTCGACTGGTTGGCAGAGAAGTTCAAGCAGACCAACGGCATTGACCTGACCAAGGACAAGATGGCCCTACAGCGTCTGCGTGAGGCTGCTGAAAAAGCCAAGATCGAGTTGTCCTCGGCACAGCAGGCATCGATCAATCTGCCATACATCACCGTCGACGGTGACAAGAACCCACTGTTCTTGGACGAGACCCTGACCCGCACCGAGTTCCAGAAGATCACCCAGGATCTGCTGGACCGCACCAAGAAGCCATTCAACCAAGTCATCAAGGACGCAGACTTGGGCATCGGCGACATCAACCACGTCGTTTTGGTCGGTGGTTCCACCCGTATGCCAGCGGTCGCTGAACTGGTTAAGGAAATGACCGGTAAGGAGCCAAACAAGGGCGTCAACCCAGATGAGGTCGTTGCTTCCGGTGCTGCCCTGCAGGCAGGTGTCCTGCGCGGTGACGTCAAGGATGTTCTGCTGCTGGATGTCACCCCACTGTCGCTGGGTATCGAAACCAAGGGTGGTGTGATGACCAAGCTGATTGAGCGCAACACCACCATCCCAACCAAGAAGTCCGAGACCTTTACCACTGCGGAAGACAACCAGCCTTCCGTGCAAATCCAGGTCTTCCAGGGCGAGCGCGAGATGGCGCAGCACAACAAGCTGCTGGGATCCTTCGAACTCGGTGGTATCGCCCCAGCTCCACGCGGTGTCCCACAGGTGGAAGTCACCTTCGACATCGACGCCAACGGTATCGTCTCCGTTTCCGCGAAGGACAAGGGTACCGGCAAGGAAAACACCATCAAGATCCAGGAAGGCTCCGGCCTGTCCGATGAAGAAATCGATCGGATGGTGAAGGACGCCGAGGCACACGCTGAGGAAGACAAGAAGCGTCGTGAAGAGCAGGAGACCCGCAACAACGCGGAAAACACTGCTTACCAGACCCGCAAGTTCCTCGACGAGAACGGCGAGAAGATCGATGAAGAGACCAAGAACAAGGTCACCGAAGCCGCTGATGCCGTTGACGAGGCACTGAAGGGCGACGACATCGAGGCCATCAAGTCCGCCGTCGAGAAGCTGTCCACCGAATCCCAGGCTATGGGCCAGGCTATGTACGAGGCTGAAGCCGCGCAGGCCCAGGCTGATGGCGACGCCGGCCAGGCTGGTGGCAACGATGACGTCGTCGACGCTGAAGTTGTCGACGAGGACGATGCCGACAACTCCGACGAGAATGCAAAGGGTGACAAGTAAATGAGCAACCGGGATGAGATGCCGGATAACCCCGGTTCCCCGGACGCGACCGACCCGGAGGCTACCTCTGCCGCACAGGCAGAAGCCGCCGCGGATGCCGCCGAGGCAACCCAGCAAGAAACCGGGCAGCCTTCCGGTGGTGCCGGAGCAGAGGGTCTTGCCGACGACGTCGCAGTGGAACCAGAGGTTGACGAGGTCGAAGAGCCAATCAGCACTGCTGAAGACGAAGCAGCAGAAGCCGAAACTCCTGAACAGGCACTGCAGCGCGAGCTCGATGAACGCACTGATGATCTCAAGCGACTGAATGCGGAATACACCAACTACCGCCGCCGTAGCGACCGGGAGCGCCAGAGCGTTTCTGAGTCCGCGAAGGCTTCGGTTTTGTCCGCACTGCTGCCAATCCTGGATGATCTGGAACTGGCCAAACAGCACGGTGACCTGGAAGAAGGATCCCCTCTGGAGAAGTTCGGATCCAAGTTCCGCGAAACCTTGAAGGGTCAGAACCTGGTGACCTTCGGTGAACCAGGTGAGGCTTTTGACCCGGAGATCCACGAAGCTGTGCAGGATCTCTCCAGCGGTGGCGAACAAGTCGTCGGCACGGTTCTGCGTAAGGGCTACAAGGTGGGAGACCGCCTGGTGCGCAACGCCATGGTGATCATCGCTGATCCGGAAGGCGCACAGTCTAGTGCGGACGAGTCCGCACAGGCAGACGACAATCAGTAAACAATGAGGAAGGAGGGGACGAACCATGTCCCAGAGTGAATGGGCCGATAAGGATTATTACGGGGACCTAGGCGTTTCCTCCGATGCCTCAAAAGCTGAAATCCGTAGCGCCTACCGCAAAATCGCCCGGGAAAACCACCCAGACACCAACCCGGACGACGAGCAGAAACTGGCCAAGTTCAAGGCGGCCGCTTCTGCCTACGATGTGCTTGGCGACGAGAAGAAGCGCAAGGAATACGACGAGTTCAAAGCGATGCTGCGTGCCGGTGGCGGCAGGTTTGGAGGCGCCGGCTTTCCCGGCGGGTTTCGCCGCTCGTCGCAAAGCCAAGACGGCTTCTTCTCGGGCGGGGCGCCCGGGGCTGGCGGATTTGGAGGAGCATTTGAAGACGGCGGTCTGGGTGACATCTTCGGCGGCCTCTTTAACCGCGGCGGTGCTGGTGGGCACCAAGCTCGGCCGACGCGGGGCGCCGACGTCGAAACCTCCATTACGCTCGACTTTCGAGAAGCTGCGAAAGGCACGACGATCCCGCTAGAGTTGCGGGGCAACGCGCCGTGCACTACCTGCCACGGCTCCGGATCTAAATCCGGTAAACACGCCACCTGCGGGCAGTGCAACGGCACCGGCTACACCAGCGAAAACCGGGGAGCGTTCGGATTCTCCCAGCCGTGCTCGAACTGCGACGGCACTGGTTCCAAGATCCCCGACCCTTGTGAGACCTGCTCGGGAAGCGGAACCGTGAACCGGACCCGTTCGATTACCGTGCGGATCCCGGCGGGAGTCGTCGACGGGCAAAAGGTGCGCTTGGCAGGCCAGGGCGAAGCCGGGCCGCAAGGCAAACCATCCGGCGACCTGTTTGTGTCCGTGAGCGTGCGGGAAGACAAGGTCTTTTCCCGCGAAGGCGATGACCTGCTGGTCACGGTGCCGGTGTCCTTTGCGGAGCTAGCACTCGGCGACACGATCACGGTGCCGACCCTGGATGCCCCGGTTCGCGTGAAAATCCCGGCAGGTACTGCTGACGGCCGCACCCTGCGGGTTCGTGGGCGCGGCATACCGAAATCCTCAGGAAAACACGGTGATTTGCACGTGAAAGTTCAGGTCACGGTGCCGACGAATTTGGATGATGCCGCAAAATCCAGCTTGCGCACCTACGCACAAGCAGAAAAAGATTCCGGTTTCGATGCCCGCGCCGGTTGGGCCGGAAACCCAAATAAATAACGACAAGCAACCACAGGAGGTGACAACACCATGGCGAACGATTCGCACGAGGAATTCCGTGAAGAATATCGCGAGGTCTTCGTTATCTCCGTGGCGGCTGAATTATCCGGCATGCATGCGCAAACCCTGCGCACCTATGACCGGATGGGGCTGGTCTCACCCGCGCGCACCCGTGGTGGCGGGCGCCGGTATTCGCAGCGTGACATCGCGATGCTGCGCAAGATCCAGCAATTATCGCAAGATGATGGCGTTAACTTGGCCGGAATTAAAGCCATCATTGAACTGACCGAACAACGTGATGCGCTCGCCGAAGAGCGTGACGCGTTAGCGGCAGAAGTCGAAGAATTGCGCGGACAGCTGCGCGCTGCGTCCACAGCAAACCGTGCGCCTACAAATGCACGCAAGGGAGAGCTGGTACACGTTCCCCGGTCATCCGCTGTGGTGATGTGGGAGCCGCGCTCATCGCGCCGTGGACGTGGACGAGCATAAACGGGGATAGTTCAGAGGTAATTGGGGATAGCCAAAGAGAGCCCGTCGCACTGAGCCCTTATCAGAAATTAGTGGCCTGGTTACTGCGGCCCGGCCAAGCCCCGGCGGCGCGCGAGTTCTGCAAAACCGTCGAGGTAGGCTTCATCATTGAAAAACCCGCTGTGATCGCGAACCCCTTCTCCAGGCCACGGCTGGGCACCAAAGGTGGGTGCGGCTGGGTTTACCCCAAATAACCCGCCATTGGAATAAGCCATCCCGCTGATCGGATCTAGTGCGCGCCGGGCAGCATGAACCTGCGGATTATCACCCCGCAGGTTCATTTCTTCTGTGCTGGCCAGACCCGTGCCAGGCGAACCAACGAATAACACGTCGTCGGCACGCATCGGTGCCTGGCCACCAGCTGCGTTGCCGACCACCACCGATCCATAGGAATAGCCGACGACCGTGACGTGGTGGTTTGGGTAGCGCTGGTCGACGTCGGCAAGAAACTCCCGCAACTGCGGCCCCGCGGTTTTTGCTGCGCCTGTAGACGTACCGGTGAGCAATTGATCTGGGGCATCGTAGCCGTAGACCACACCCGTGCCGCCCATCGCCGCTGCTTGGGTGCGGGCGCGCTCGATTTGTCCACCGATGCTTTCATTGCCGTCCGAGCCCACGCCGGGAACGAATACCACCAGGTTATCGGTCTCCTCCGGCGGTGGGCCGACCATGCCTGCCCAGTGCTTATCGGATACTTCCAACAAGCGGAGATCAGGGTGATCCACGGTTTGCGCTAAGAGCGGATCGGGCGCACGGCAGGCTTGGATAGTGTGAATATCATCAATGTCCAGGTCGACGGCACCGTCAGGTCGGGAACCGCCAAGTGCGGAGGGCAAAAAATCTCCCAAACGGTGCGGCAGGTGCTGCGAGCCGAAACAAGCGGCCTCAATGGATAAGGCACATGCGGCATCGATACTTTTGCCGATGAGCTGAATGGCCTGCAGTACTTGTGATATCGCCGGGCCGGCAGGTAACGCATTCATGGTTGCGGTCGCGATGCGTTCCAGGCGCTCGGCCCATTCCATGTGCCCAGCGAAGGTTTCTACGATCCCGGCGATGGTGCGCATGTTGCGCGTTGCCGTGGTGATGGTGTCGATGATCTCACGGGCACGAGCAATACCGGCTCTGGCTGCATCGCCGTCGAACTCTAAACCCACCATGCTGGTGATGTCACCGGAAAGTTGCTGGTGGTCGTGCTCGAGGGCGCTGGCGCGGGAGCGGATTCCGGCGGCAGCGGAGTACATTTCTTGCGCGGTAGTGGTCATGCTGGCCTGTGCGGCGGTGGTGAGAGCCATGATCAGTATCCTTTCGATGCCGACAGCGTGTGGTTGAGGTGATACGCCATGGCCTCGTCGTCTTCAGCGAGTGCGCAGAAGGTTCCGCGCATCTCTGTGAGGTGGGCCTGGAGCCGACTATCGATGTCCACGGCGGTGTCATACCAGCTGCCTTCCGCATGACGCAGCGCAGCCAGGGTTGGGGTGGAAGCCGCTGTGTTCGTGGAAGCCGCACCTGCGATGCGCGGGGCGAATCCATGCCGGGCGTGCGATGCGAGTAAGTCAAGTGCAGAATCGGTGAATTGCAGAAAGTTCATGGGTGCGATTCTGCGTGTTCGGGTGCATCCCGGCCAGCCGATGCGAGCCATGCCTGTGGATAAATGGAGTTATCCACAATACAGCGTGGTGGCGCGCTATTAGACTGGCACCATGAAGATCGCACTAGTACAGCTGACCTCTGGACCCGACGTGCAAGCGAATTTGGCACTGGCCAAAGATAAAATTACCGAGGCCGCAGACAGCGACGCGCAGCTGATCGTGCTGCCGGAGGCGACGTTTCAAGCCTTCGACGCCGGGCGCCTGGACGGCAACGCCAACGAATATGCCGAGCATTTCGTAGAAGAAATCACCACGCTTGCCGACGAACGCGGCGTGACCGTCGTCGTCGGCATGTTCCGCCCCGCCGATACGGTGGAGGTCGACGGGAAAACCATCAACCGTGTATACAACTCCGCCCTCATTACAGGCGGTGGCAGCAGCGAGTTTTATGACAAGATCCACACCTTCGATGCTTTCGCCTACCGCGAATCCGATACCGTGCGCCCGGGGGAGAGCACCGTGGTGGTCGATGTTGCAGGGCACAAAGTTGGCGTAGCGACCTGCTACGATGTGCGATTCCCGGAGCAATTTAAAAAGATGGCCGATGATGGTGCCCAGCTGGTTGTACTGCCTACTAGCTGGGCGGATGGCCCGGGCAAGCTGGAGCAATGGCGGGTGTTGACGAGCGCCCGGGCACTCGATGCCACGGTGTATCTACTGGCGGCTGGTCAAGCCCGCCCCGGTGGTGCAGATAAAGGTGGGGAAAAATCCGGCCCGACCGGGCTGGGGCATTCGCGGGTGCTGAGTCCTACTGGAGAATTGTTAGCCGAAGCTGGTTACGACGACGAGATCTTGTATGTGGAGCTCGACGATATTGCTGGCGAAATAGCGAAAGCCCGGAAAGCACTGCCGGTGCTGCGTGGCACGCGTGAGCTATAGCCAGTTAGAGCTGTATTTCTGCGTCACTGAATTCGGTGACGGCGGGATCATGCGTGGAGATGATTACGGTCGCGCCGTCGTCGGCAAGAGTGCGAAGATGCTTGAGCACGACGTCGCGGTTGGCAGCGTCTAAAGCGCCGGTGGGTTCGTCGGCAAGAATGAGCGAGGGGGTGCGCAGCAGTAGCCTGGCAACAGCGACGCGCTGCTGTTCACCACCGGATAATGCATATACTTCCCGGGACGCATAACCTTCGAGGCCTACCGCGGTTAAGGTTGTGTCGATAGCGTGCAGCCCCGGCTTTCTAGCGCTGCCCAGCAGAGTTCGCTGGTCGCGCGGAAGTGCAAGAATAAGATTGCTGCGTACGGTTTGCTCGGGGATGAGGGCGTAATCCTGGAATAAATAACCGATGGTATTCCGTCGCAAGGCTCGAAGTTTGCTTTTCGACAGTCCGGTGATGGCGGTGCCTGCAAATTCGATAGAGCCAGAGTCCAGAGTATCGAGTCCACCTATGCAATTAAGCAGAGTGGATTTTCCAGACCCGGAAATTCCTGTTAGAGCGGTGATACGTCCAGTAGCAGCTGTGGCAGTGAAATGACGGAATAGATCTTTCGGGCCGAAACTTTTATTCGCATTTTTGATTTCAAGCATGGGCGATTTCTTTTCTGGTAGCAGGCTTTGAGGTGGTAGCTCGGCATCAGCGCGGCATTAGCTAGGCATTACGTGCGGTGGCGGATTTGGGCACGTTCACGTGCAATGATGGTGAAAAATACAGTAAGTGTGGTGCAAACGGGAATGGCAAAAACGGATAGGGCAGTAAAAATCGACGGTGCTTCCAAACGTAATATCCAGCTCATCGGGGTATTGATGGCTAGATAATCTTGGTACGAGAAATACCTGTGAATTAGCCAGATAGCAATGGCGAACACATAGAGAAGTTCTGTGATAATTAACCCGCGGAATTTTCGTACTACGGGATAGCCCAGAATCTCATAAACCCGGAGTTGGTGGTGGCGGCGGTTGAAAAACAGCACGGTGCTAGAAATTGCGGCAATGATGATAATGAATATCGCCACCAGTGTGGAAAAAGTCGTGTTGCGCAGATCAGAATATAGCGACTTGTTGGACTTCCCCCAATAATCAATCATGGGGCGGCTGGCTAAGACGTACTTTCCGGCAGGAGATTCATGGCGTAATTGTTCTACGGCACCGTGGTCAGTGAATAGAATTTCGGTTCGGGTGAGAGTTGCACTGATGTTGTGGTCGCTGAGCGGCTGCAAGCCAGGAGGCAAAATTACGAGTTCTGGTGAATGCAGCAATGGAGACTTAGTCAGCGAACCGCTAGGATTGAAATAATCAAAAACCGTAAATGGTTGGCTATGGTATTCGACCCTGGTGTGTTGTACAGGATCGTAGTCGGTGTTCTCTGCGAATTCTGCTTCCCCGGCGAGACCTTCGCGAATTTCTGTCACTACTGCTGCATCAGCTGCTGCGGGAAGATAAATAATAGTTTCATTTTTCTTGGCAGCATCGGAAAGTACTTCCTCAGAAATCGGGGTTTCTTGTCGCGCGAACTCCTGGTTCACCAGTATCCGACCGGTTGTGGAAAATTCTAACGAAGACTGCCAGAAGCTATTGATGAATAGTAGTTTTTGCTGGTGATCGAGCCTGCGTAATTCGGGCCCCAATTGCTTCATATCATCGCCAATTCCGCCGGATACTAAAGTGCTGAATACATCGCTACGCTTGGCCCATTCCTCAGAATATTCCGCATGACGGTTGGCTTCCTGGATAAACATGACAAGTGATGCGATTGACGCTAAGCCAAAAAACAGTGCGACGATGCGAATGCCATGGGCGGAAAAAGACAGTGGGCGGGAAACAAGGTTGCCCTTGAGCGCACCAAGAACGTTGGTGCGTGTGATGACGACAAATGCTGCAACATAACCTGTTACAGCACAGAAAACTCCCATGCCTGCGAAGATAAACACGTTTGCGGAATAGAGCTGCCATTGTGCGAAGCCATTGTAGCCGTGAAGGAAGAAGGTGGTGCCAGCACTAACTACCACGGCGGTGCCAGCAATCGCGGGGACGCTGGAGCGCCAATCACCGAAAATGCTGAAGCTGTGCGGTAACCCGTGCACATTGTGGATTGCATAACGGCGACTGCCGAGAATGACATGCAGCCCGGCAAGGATAAAAGTCAATAAGCCAATGATTACGGCCGTCAGTTTCACCGGGGTTGGAATTGTTGCCAACAATGAACCATCATCCGTTGGCACGGTAGTGTATCCGTGTTCGTGTGCTAGATCTGCAAATTTCTCTTTGATATCTGGTGGTCCATTGAGGTAATAAATTCCGCGAACGTCATCGCTATTCAGGCGAGAAAAACTGGTAATGGTTCTGGTTTTTTGTGGATCAAAGGGCTGCGGATTTCTCGTTCCCGCTAACCATTGTGCAACCTGGTTGTCGGGTGCATCACTACCTGTGGCAATAGCTAAATGAGTGTGTTCTGCAGCGAGATCACCATCGACGACATCAAAGGCGATTGTTGCGTCATGCTCGTCGACGAAGTTGTGTAGGTCATTGCGAAAGTCAGCGGCGATGGGAAGCCCAGAGGCACCGTCGATGACCACAGCGGCTTCGTTGAATGGCAGCAGTCTATCGTCCAGAAAGCTCGTTGCGGAAAATGCGGCGATCGGACTAAGCAGCAAAGCGAAGCTTAAGCTTAACGACAACAAATTGAATTGTGGTTTCATGTAGTCATCTTTGGTGAGTCAGGGAACTTGTAGGCTAGTGCTGTTCGTTTTTCGCTGTGAATAGGGTTTTCAGAATGCGCCTAAAGGATCCCATGCGAATTCCCTTTTGTGGTCCGATGGTGTCGAATGTCGGCACGGTTGATGATACTAGATTATTAAGGTTAGTCTAGGCTAAATGTGTATTGATCTAATCAATGCTTTTCGGCTGCTCGACTTGCGCTATATGCTGGTTCGTGTGCAGTGGCTGAACATCTTTAAATGACACTGTTGCTGTGTGATGAGTCTGGATGGTGAGTAATGAAGTGGTCGCATCCGAAACCGCGTGTGCCACCCAAATGGGTTTCTGTGGTGCTGGTTCCATCGTCTTTGTTATTTTATTTTATTTATACGAGTCTGACTGGTTATCGGCATCGTGCGGAGAATGTAGAGCCTGTGCCCTGGGAGGAAATTGATTGGTCTGAATTTCCTTTTTATTTCACGGCTTCGGTTGTTGTCTATTATTTCATTTATCTGCCTATACAGATATGGCGTCTGCGTCGATGGCAGCGCAAACACGGTGACTAACCTTTGCTTTGTGCACCCGGAACCGATGAGGTATCCACACCCGTGCGGCCCCAGCTTTGGGTCTGCACGGTAGCTGGATCCAACCCAGCAGCAGCGAAAGCTGCCAACATGCCGTCAACCTCTGCTTCTGGCCCTAAGACCAGCACATCGTGGTTGGACCAGTCACGGTAATGAGCGATCGTAGCCTCCGGGTCCTTGTCCACCGACAAGCTGGCAGATGCGTGTGATGCCTCGGGGCCGGTGCCGTCGGCAAGGGCTTGCCGCAACTCACGTTGACGCTCGCGCTGCGGTTTCAACCAATGCGGGTCAGCATCATGACGGGTAAAAGCATGCACATCCAACCACGGCGTGAGATTATCCAGGCTGTTAAGCGTGGCCATCTCATAATGCTGGCCGGGAAAATCATTAATCACCAGCGCTTGCACCGGGGCATGCTGCTCGCCGTGGGCATCAAAAGCAGCGAATAATAAACAGCGCAGGGTAGCCACCGCGGTCCCAAAAGCAATGATCAGGCTTTCACGATGCGGATCCAGCTCCAGCTGGCCAGCCGGGTTGCCCAGTGTCCACTGATCTCCGGGGCGCGTCATCATAAACCTCCGCGAATACCCCGACGCGCCAGGAAGCAGCGAGACATCGCGAACGTGAAATTCCAGTGTGCCGCAGCCATCAGCAGGGCGGGCAGCCGCCAAAGTGCGCCATACACCCGGCATCAGCGTGGTAGCTACAGAAAAATACTGCCCGGGCTCATAATCAACCGGCAGACCACATTCCAGGCGCACGATGCGGGTATGGGCATCAACGCGCTCGACATCGACCACCTGCCCCATGTGCGCAGGCGGAATACCAGCGAGATCGGCCTCGTGTGCGGCGGCAGACATGAACTCGATGATGTCGTCGACAAGCACTCCTGCCTGCTGTAGGACGTCGTCGGCAAGATCGATTTCTGCTAAAGCCTGGCGGGTGGCGGTGGCGAAAATAGGGTAGGTATCCGGTGGGAAGCCGTGCCGACGGTGCGAGCGGCCCAGGTCAGCGAAATACTCATCGAGGTCCGGGGCATCGAAGGCTGCGGCGAAAGACTCGGCGAGCCCGCGGTGGGCCTGCGAAGCATCCATGGGGAAGGACTGGCGGGCGTCGGGAAGAGCCGCGAAAAAATGGCGGTGCACCGCATCCCGGAACGTCGCAGGGTGGGCGCGCAGGTGCGTGGCGAGGCTGGCGAGATCCCGGATAGTCATGTCCTCCACAATATCGCGCGGACCGGGTTGGGCAGGCTGGGCTGGCTGTGCGGTGTTGGTCGAGCTGGGCTGGTTGGACCGTGTGGTCGCGCGGTGTTGGCCGTGCAGTGATGGTTGGTGAGCGCTGAGCGAGTAACGGATAGCGGTGGGTAGCACAATTACGGCATGGGTACTATGATCATCTCGTCCTCGTGCTGTGTTTTGATCGCCGTATCAGGCGCGGCTTCGTCTAGATCACACGATATTGCTTCCAGACGCAAGCATCGCACGATCTCGTTCACGCTCACTCTGTAAGGCAGGTGTTTCATGGAAGGCTTTTCCGCGTACGACCTCATGCTCGACGTTGGCTTTATTTCGTTGCTGATGATTATCGGTAACGTATTGCGCCACCGCATCAAATTCTTCTTCCAGGACCTGCTGTTGCCCGCACCGGTGACCGCTGGTCTGCTGGGCTTGTTGCTGGGGCCCAACGTTTTGAATATCGTCGGGTTTTCCGAAAACCTGGGCAGCTATACCTCGATCCTGATCGCCGTGGTGTTCGCGTCCATGGCTTATTCCATGGAACTGGGCGGCTCCGTGCGCAAGGGTGCGCGCAATATGTGGGCCTATTCCACCTTCATGTTCACCGCGCAGTGGGGCCTGTTCGTCGTGCTGGGCGTGTACCTGTTCGCGCCGGTGTTTGACACTCCGGACTGGTTTGGCATGATGCTGCCGGTTGGTTTCACCGGTGGGTTCGGTACCGCAGCGGCCGTCGGTGGCGCGCTGGAAGGCGTGGGTGCGGCGGAGGCTTCGTCGCTGGGCTTTACCTCCGCCACCGTGGGCACTTTGGCCGCGATTATCGGTGGTGTGGTCGCTGGTAACTGGGGTATCCGCCGGAATAAGGTTTCTCAGCTTCCTGGTGAGCTACCTGAAGAACTGCGTCGCGGCTACATCAAAAACCTCAGCGAGCGCCCATCGATTGGTCGCGCTTCCACCAACCCATCGGCGATCGAGCCTCTCGCACTGCACCTGGGCTTTATCATGTTGACGGTGCTGACCGCCTACGGCATCAACGCCGGTATCAAGGGACTGTGGGAAAACGTCTCTATCCCATTGTTCGCGATGTCCCTGGTGGTGGGCCTGATTTTCCGTGCGGTCATGAATGGTATTGGTGCCGGAGAATACTTGGACAAAGATACCGTGTCTTCGGTTTCTGGTGCATCGACGGACTACTTGATTGCCTTCGGTATTGCGGCGATTGTTCCTGCTGCCGTGGCTTCTTACTGGCAAGCGCTGTTGCTGCTGTTCGTGCTGGGTACTGTCTTCTGTACTTTCTTCTTGCTGTGGTTCCCGTCGGAATTCTTCGGCGCTGCCTGGCTGGAACGCGGCATCTTTGGTTGGGGTTGGGCTACCGCGACGGTGGCAACGGGTATCGCGATCCTGAAGATCGTCGATCCGAAGCTGAAGTCCGGCACCCTATCCGAATACGGCGTGGCTTATGTGGGCTTCGGCCCATTTGAGATTGGCATGACGGTGCTTGCACCGCTGGCGGTGATTTATGGAATGACTGCCGGGCTGGGTTGGTTGGCGCTGGCGATTGCCATTGGGGTGTACTTGACCGCCAAGTTTGGTGGTTGGATGCCGGTGCGCGGCGCGATCATGGCCAAGGGCGTGGTCGATGTCAACGGCAACGGGCCGGATCCTGCGATGTCTGGGAAAGTCTAGGCGAGGGCTAACCGTATATGGTTGCCCCGCGCGGGCGTTGCCCTAAAACTTTAGCGACCATCACTCAAGTTTCTGGCAAAAAATCCCACCAAATCCTAACTTGAGTGGAATAGACTCAACTCATGGTGTGTTGTATCCAGTGAAGCCCCTGAAACGGTGTCACAATAACGGTGACGAAAGCAGGGAAGAACAGGGAGGATATGACACACCATGAGTTCTTTTAACCCCACGACAAAAACCCAAGAAGCCCTACAATCCGCGCTGCAAACCGCCTCGGCGGCAGGCAACCCGGACATTCGCCCAGCACACCTGCTGCAGGCGATCCTCAGCCAAGAAGAAGGCATCGCCACCCCGGTATTGAAGGCCACCGGAGTAGACCCCGATACGGTGCGCAAAGAAGCCACCGAATTAGTAGAGGGCTACCCCAAGGCCGAAGGCGCGGGCGTGGCCAAACCGAACTTCAACCGCGATGGGCTCAACGTTCTCACCAAAGCCCAAGAGTTGGCCGGTGAGCTTGGCGACGAATACGTCTCCACCG
Organism: Corynebacterium pseudodiphtheriticum; assembly: GCF_023509295.1. Lineage (NCBI taxonomy): Bacteria > Bacillati > Actinomycetota > Actinomycetes > Mycobacteriales > Corynebacteriaceae > Corynebacterium > Corynebacterium pseudodiphtheriticum. The sequence goes on from NZ_CP091864.1 coordinate 314,082, forward strand.
AGGTGCTGTTGGCTGCCATCGCGGCCTCGAAAACTGATGCCGCGCAGCTGCTGACCTCCCGTGGTGCTACCTACGACGCCATCAAAGGCGCATTCCCGGCCGTGCGTGGAGCCGCGAAGGTGACCACGGAAAATCCGGAAGACTCCTTCCAAGCACTGGAGAAATACTCCACGGATCTGACCGCGCAGGCCCGCGAAGGCAAGATTGACCCTGTCATCGGGCGCGATTCGGAAATCCGCCGCGTCGTGCAGGTGCTATCCCGCCGCACGAAGAACAACCCGGTGCTCATCGGTGAGCCGGGCGTCGGCAAGACCTCCATCGTGGAAGGCCTGGCTCGCCGCATCGTCGGTGGTGACGTACCAGAATCGCTCAAGGGTAAGCGCCTGGTCTCGCTGGATCTCGGCTCGATGGTTGCGGGCGCGAAATACCGCGGTGAGTTCGAGGAGCGGCTCAAAGCCGTGTTGGAAGAAATTAAATCTTCTGACGGCGAGATCATCACGTTTATCGACGAGCTGCACACCCTGGTTGGTGCTGGCGGTACCGGCGAAGGCTCGATGGATGCCGGCAATATGATCAAACCGATGCTGGCCCGGGGCGAACTGCGGCTGGTGGGTGCCACCACGCTGGATGAATACCGCAAGTACATCGAAAAGGATGCCGCGCTGGAGCGTCGTTTCCAGCAAACCTACGTCGGCGAGCCTTCGGTGGAAGACACCATCGGTATCCTGCGTGGCCTGAAGGAACGCTACGAAGTCCACCACGGCGTGCGCATCCAGGATTCTGCGCTGGTGCAGGCCGCCGAGCTGTCCAACCGGTACATCACTAACCGCTTCCTGCCGGATAAGGCCATCGATCTTGTCGACGAAGCCGGCTCCCGGTTGCGCATGGAGATCGATTCCTCGCCGCAGGAAATCGACGAACTCGAGCGCGTCGTCCGCCGGATGGAAATCGAAGAGCTGGCGCTGAAGAAGGAATCCGATGCTGCCTCCAAGGAGCGGCTGGCGCGGTTGCAACAAGAGTTGGCGGACCAGCGCGAATCACTCGGTGAGCTGAAAGCCCGCTGGGCGAACGAGAAAAAGGCCATCGATGATGTCCAGGCGCTGAAGGAAGAGCTTGATGATCTGCGTCGGCAAGCAGAAATCGCCGAGCGTGAAGGTGATTATGAGAAAGTCTCCACGCTGCGCTACGGCCGCATCAACGAGCTGGAACGCGAAATCGCCGTGGCCGAGGAGAAAGCCGCTGAGCAGGCGCGCAACAACACCATGCTCAGCGAGGAAGTCACCCCGGATACCATCGCCGAGGTAGTCTCCGCCTGGACCGGCATCCCGGCTGGCAAGATGCTGCAGGGTGAGACGGAAAAGCTACTGGATATGGAGAATATCCTGGCTCGCCGCGTCGTCGGACAGAAAGACGCGGTGGTGGCGGTCTCCGATGCGGTGCGTCGTTCCCGCGCGGGCATCGCCGACCCGAACCGGCCAACCGGCTCGTTCCTGTTCCTGGGGCCCACGGGCGTCGGCAAGACCGAGCTAGCGAAAGCGCTGGCGGAGTTCATGTTTGATGACGAATCCGCGATGGTGCGCATCGATATGTCTGAATACGGCGAGAAACACTCGGTTTCGCGGTTGGTCGGTGCCCCTCCGGGATACGTCGGCCACGATGCGGGCGGCCAGTTGACTGAGGCCGTACGACGTCGCCCCTACACGCTGGTGCTTTTCGACGAGGTAGAAAAGGCCCACTCGGATGTTTTCGACGTGCTGTTGCAAGTACTCGACGAAGGACGGCTGACCGACGGGCAGGGTAGGACCGTGGACTTCCGCAACACGGTGATCATCCTGACCTCGAACTTGGGCGCTGGTGGCGATCGCGAGCAGATCATGGATGCGGTGAAGGCCGCGTTCAAGCCGGAGTTCATTAACCGCCTGGATGATGTGGTGACCTTCGAGCCGCTGTCCAGTGAGCTGCTGGAAGGCATTGTGGATATTCAGCTGGATACGCTGCGCGAACGCCTGGCTGGCAAACGCCTAAGCCTGAGCGTGGATGCGGCGGCGAAGGCCTGGTTGGCTGAGCGCGGTTACGATCCCGCCTACGGTGCGCGTCCGCTGCGCCGGTTGATCCAGCAGGCCATCGGAGACAAGCTGGCGCGGCTGGTGCTGGCCGGTGAGGTCGTGGAAGGCGATGCCGTGCAGGTTTCGCTTGCCGACGGCGGCGAGGAGCTGGAGATCTCCAGTTAGCAGTCATTGTGGCTGCTAGCACACACCGGGACGCTTTTACCTTTAAACTGGGTAACTATGAGCGTCCTGGTCAGTGCCGAAGAATTACACGAGAAAATCCACCGCGGAGATAAACTCACCCTGCTTGCCACCACTTGGGTGCCCGGGCAGGGGAACAGCTTCCGCCAATTTCGTGCCGGGCATATCCCCACAGCCCAGCACGTGAACCCAGCAATTGCGCTGGCTGGGCTTCCTGGGTCGAAAGCTGGGCGCAACCCGTTACCAGATCCGGCGCGGCTGCAAGCCAACGTCAACCGCTGGGGCTTACGGGAAGACCGCCCAGTGGTGGTCTACGACGATGGCCAGGGATTTTTCGCCGGCCGTGCCTGGTGGGTGCTGCGCTGGGCAGGAATTAAAAACGTCTCCATTTTGGATGGCGGCTTGGCGCAGTGGCATCGCGCGGGCTTCGATACGATGTGCGGCCCGGGCAATATCGCGATGGGTTCCGCGCTGACTATTCGGCCTGGGTCTATGCCTGCGGCCACTATCGACGAGGTACGTAATTTTGATGGCACGCTCGTCGACACGCGCTCTTTCTGGCGTTATTCGGGGCGCCAAGAAAATTTGGACTTGAAAGCCGGCCATATTCCTGGCGCGGTGAACGCCGCTATGCGGGATTTGGTGACCCCGAATCGCCTGGCCAAGTCAAAAGAAGAAATCCGCGAAGTCTTTGCCCAAGCTGGTGTGACCAGGGGTGAAGGCACGGTGTTTTATTCCGGTTCGGGCAACCATTCTGGCCTGGCCCTGGCCTTGGCGGAGCATGCCGGTATTACTGGAGCCTCGCATTATGTGGGTGGTTGGTCGCAGTGGTCGGCGAATGCTGCCAATCCTGTGGAGACTTCGCGTTAAACTGACTGCATGCCGTATGTTCTACTGACTCTGGCCGTCATCGCCGGTGCCGCTGCCATATTTTTGTGGTACCTGGATTCGAAGCAGCGCCGCGCCCAGCAGGCTGAGCAACCCCCTGCTGCTGTGGAATCGCCTGGTCAGCCGGAGCAAACTGGTGCGAGTGGGGAGCTTGCCGACGCTCCTAGCGCCGACATCGCTCGTGCCAGTATCCCTAGCGTCGACATCCCAGACGCAGAAGAATCTGTTGCCACCGATACTGAATGGTCAGCGCAAGCCACTTATGGTGATGCGCTACGCCGGGGCCGGGTGCTGGATGATGAAGAACTGGCCATTGCGGAACAATTGCCACAGCAGGATTTGCCACAGCATGATGAGGAATCCGCTGCAGAATCCGCCGGTGACCCGATAGCGGAGGCGAACGCTGAGGTAGATAATGCCGAGCTAGATACTGAACTGGATACTGAGGAAGGTTCTGAGCTGGATGCTGAGCCACATGTTGAGTCGGACTTAGAGAACGATGCTGAAACCGATTCGGCGCTGGTATCTGAGCGGCAGCCAGAGCCAACAGAGGCCTCAGAGAAGCCAGAAGCAACAGAGAACCCAGAAACAGCACCGAAACCGGAGCCAGGTTTAGCATCCGATGAGCTGCTTTCTGCTGAAGAAAACCGCAGTGATGCCAGTGATGCTAGTGATGCCAACGATCTAAGCGATGCAGCTGCTGTTCATGCAGATGGTGTCAACGGTGCAGATCATTTCGAAGAACGCGACGATGCAGCTGAGCAGCCGACCCCCGTCGCCAAGCCTGCAGGACCACGCCGCGATTCGATCATCCCGGGGGCGTTGCGCAGGGAACGTCGTCAGTGGGCGGAAAAGAATGGGTTCAGTTTTAGCAAACACGACGAATATCTCGTTGATGAATGGACCCGTGGCGCTGCAGCTGGTGGGGCAGCACCGAAAGATATCGTGCAGGGTTCGGCTTATGGGCATGAGATGGTGCTGATGGATCTCGGCGGCGTCAATGTCATGGCTATGCGCACCGGAGCCGCCACGGAAATCGTGGTGGATTTTCGCCGTGTGGACCGTGATCAGCGCAATGACCGTACAACCGGGGAAGCGGTTTTCGATGATTTGCTGGAAGTCGGACACATCGCGGATTTCACGGTCTATGCCACTGATGCCGCCGTTGCTAGCCGCATGATTGATGCGCGCGTGGTCACTGCCTGCGATAGCCTGCCGGAAATCGTCACCGCGGTGTGGATGGAATCGGATTGGGTGCTGGCGCAAACCGATAAAGGCTCGCACGCTTCAGATTGGGACGAAATGTTGGCGCCGCTCGGCCTGCTTGCCGACGTCGCCCGTGTGCTACCACCGCGTTCCATGGCGAACCAAATTTTAAAATTCGAAGGGGCGGACCCCACCCGGATGATGGGGCCGAAACAGCCCCCGGCCTTTGAGAACAACCAGTTGCTGCACGTCGTCCCCGACCCGCAGGATCATCCGCCAATCCAACGACCAAGCGAGCCCGTCGAATTACCGACCCGCAGCAAAGCCGAGGCCCGTGGGTACCTGGAACCCTACGCTCTTGGGGTAGATGAAGTGGATGTGATTGCCGATGGCGTCGACAAGTCACAAGAGGGCGGCCACCGGAAGCGCCCGCACGTTAAACGCGACTTGTCTGCCGGGCCATCTATTTTTGGCGACGAGTGAGGACTACAGTGGTAGCTATGACTGAGCAGCAAAGCACCCCCTCCAGTACTGATCTTTCCCGCCTGGCTGAACTCGTCCGCGAACTCGCCGTGGTCCACGGTCGTGTGACTTTATCGTCCGGTAAAGAAGCGGATTACTACGTGGATTTGCGTCGCGCGACGCTGCACCATGAGGCTTCCCGCCTGATTGGCTCGTTGTTGCGGGAAAAAACCGCGGACTGGGATTACGTTGCCGCCGGTGGTCTGACCTTGGGTGCAGACCCGGTGGCCACCTCGATCATGCATGCCGACGGCCGCCCGATCGATTCATTCGTGGTGCGCAAAGAAGCCAAAAAGCACGGTATGCAGCGCCGCATCGAAGGCGTGAATGTGGAAGGGCAAAAAGTGCTGGTGGTGGAAGATACCACCACTACTGGTAACTCCCCGCTGACTGCCGTCGCTGCGTTGCGTGCGGCCGGAGCGGAAGTTGTTGGTGTGGCCACCGTGGTAGACCGCGCTACCGGTGCTGCTGATGCGATCCGTGCCGAGGGGCTGGAATATCGCAGCCTGTTGGGCTTGGATGACCTGGGGCTGTAATGGGCGAAAGCGCAGCCGAAAACGAGCCGGTGACTAAGCCGGAACGCGCCACCGCACCGGAGGACAAAGGCCCAACGGAATGGGCCGAAGGTCGGCATGGTGTGGGCCCGTGGGAAGGGCGGTTGCCGGATGATCCACGCCTGGATCCGGAGTTGCTTGCCGAAGGCGACCGCCGCAACGTCGTTGATGCTTATCGCTATTGGAAGCGCGAGGCGATCATCGAGGACATTGATACCCGCCGGCATGAGCTGCATATCGCGATCGAGAATTTTGAAAACGATGCGAATATCGGCACGGTGGTACGTACAGCGAATGCTTTTGCTGTAGATACAGTACATATTGTCGGTAGGCGCCGTTGGAATCGTCGTGGTGCCATGGTTACGGACCGCTACCAACACTTACAGCACCACAGCGACGTTGCCGGGCTAGTGGCCTGGGCGGCAGACAATGATCTGACCGTCGTGGCTATTGATAACACTCCCGGATGCGTGCCATTAGAAACCGCCGACTTGCCGCGGCGTTGCTTGCTGGTATTCGGCCAGGAAGGCCCTGGGGTGAGCGCGGAGACAAGTCAGGCGTCGGTGATGACGTGTTCGATTGCGCAGTTTGGTTCGACGCGCTCAATTAACGCAGGGGTGGCCGCAGGTATCGCAATGCACGCGTGGGTGCGGCAGCATGCGGATCTGCGCCAAGCCTGGTAGGGGTGCTGGTTGCATCAATAATTTGGCACTTATCCCTCACCAGAGAACCGTGATGTATGCTACAAATGATTGTTTTCTCCGGTTTATAGCTCTGTGAGTGATGGAATAATAGTGCAAGAAAAATGGTCCCACCGGGCGGATCTCGCAGAGACCGCCATCAACGATCGGCATGCTGGCCCACTATGGTCGCTGCCTCGCACCAATCTCGCCCGAGTGAGCTGGCCGGCGCTTTTTAAAGAGCGCCTGTTTATTCATTGGCACTATTGGTGGCAGGCGCATTACCTGGATTGCCAGGTTGATGCTGCGCTGCGGCAACCCACAAAAACCCGCAGCGCACGCATTGCTAATACCATGCGTGGCATCAAACTCCGGCAGCTGCGCGGGTTGGAACGCAACAAATACTACGATGACAAAGCTTGGTTGGCACTAGCTTTCGGTCGTATAGAGAAGGCGGAAAAGCTGGGTACCCCGCCACAGTTGCACGCGTTGCGTTCTAATCTGCGTGCCGGGTTGGATGAGTCCCTGGGGGTCGCGCCCTGGCGCGATAGCCGATCGACGTTTTATAACGTGCCCACTAATGGTCCGGTGGCGATCATGTTGGCGCGTACCGGTTATTGGCAGGAAGCCATTCACATCGTCGACTGGGTTTTCGATAACCTGCACAATGATGATGGGCTGATCATGGACGGGATGCGTATGCGCATGAACGGACCGGAGATAGTGCGTGATATTCACCCGTACTGCCAGGGGGTGATGCTTGGCGCCAGCCTGGAAATTGCGCTCAAGCTGCGCGAGGAACACGGCATCCAAAGCTTGGAAGATATTCAGTCTGTGCATGAGGCTGAGCGTGCCGACGAAGCCATGCCATATATCAGCCGCATTCGTGGCTTGGTGCACGCGATTGCGCAGCACATGGCTACCCCGGCGGGAGTGATCGACTGGGATACCGGCGACGGCGATGGCGGCTTGTTCAAGGGGATTTTGCTGCGTTATCTTGCCGACGTCGCGGTGCGTTTGCCTGATGATTCGCCAGCGAACCGCGCGACGCGCAAGCTTGCTACTCGGTTGGTGCGGGCGTCGGCGGAGTCGGTATGGACCCACCGTTTGGAAGTCGACGGACTGCCCGTGTTCGCGACGGACTGGACCAGCGATGCGCTACTGCCACATAATTTTGGCCTGGGCCCGATGTCGATCCGGGAGAAAGTCGGCGTTGTGCGTATTGCAGAGCGCGATTTGTCGGTGCAGCTTTCCGGGTGGATGGCGCTAGAGGCGATGGCCCGGGTTGCGCTGGCCGAAGGGGATCCGGCTGCAGGTTAGTGCTCGCTCAGGCATAATTGGGCTTCGAGACTGCAGATCCAACGTTGGAGGATGTTTTATGCCTATCGCCACCCCTGAGGTTTATAACGAGATGCTTGACCGCGCGAAGAAAGAGCAATTCGCTTTTCCCGCGATCAACTGCACCTCTTCCGAAACCATTAACGCCGCACTACAGGGGTTTGCAGAAGCCGAGTCTGACGGCATTATCCAGTTCTCCCTGGGTGGTGCGGAATTCGGCTCTGGCCAAGCAGTGAAAAACAAAGTTGCCGGTGCAAAAGCCCTGGCCGCATTCGCGCACGAGGCTGCTTCGCACTACGGCGTGAATATTGCGTTGCACACGGATCACTGCCAGAAAGAGCGTCTCGATGACTTCGTGCGCCCATTGTTAAAAATCTCCCGTGATCGCGTAGAAGCCGGCGAGCAGCCACTGTTCCAGTCCCATATGTGGGACGGATCGGCCATCCCTATCGACGAGAACTTGGAAATCGCCCAGGAACTGCTGGCACAGTCACGCGCAGCGAATATCATCCTCGAGGTGGAAATCGGCGTGGTCGGCGGTGAAGAAGACGGCGTGGAAGCCAAAGCAGGTGCCAACCTGTACACCACCCCAGAAGATTTTGAAAAAACCGTCGATGCGCTAGGCACTGGCGAAAATGGCCGTTACCTGCTGGCCGCCACTTTTGGTAACGTCCATGGCGTCTACAAGCCGGGCAACGTCAAGCTGCGCCCAGAGGTACTGCATGAAGGCCAAAAGGTCGCTTCCCAGAAGCTGGGTCTTGCCGACGGTTCCCAGCCCTTCGATTACGTCTTCCACGGCGGTTCCGGTTCCGAAGCCGCCAAGATCGAGGAATCCTTGCGCTATGGCGTGATCAAGATGAACATCGACACCGATACGCAGTATGCGTTCACCAACCCGGTTGCGCGCCACATGTTTAGCAACTACGACGGCGTGTTCAAGATTGATGGAGAAGTCGGTAACAAGAAGGTCTATGACCCACGTTCGTACCTGAAGAAGGCAGAGCGTTCCATGGCTGATCGCGTCATTGAATCCTGCCAGGTGCTGCGCTCCGCAGGCCAGACCACCGCCCGCTAAGCTGCTCTCGGCTAAGCTTTGAGCAGGTATTTTCGACACCTATGGCAAATAGCAGGGTCTCCACCCGCGCACGACTGCGGCATTTAGACTATTCGCTGACCTCCCGTATTCTGCGCGTGCGCAAACGCTTGATTTTCATTGTGCAAGCCGCGTTTGGTGCGGGGTTGGCGTTTTGGGTTGCGCAGACGTTTTTCGGCCACGAGATCCCATTTTTCGCCCCTATTTCCGTGGTGGTGGTACTTGGCATCTCCGGTGGCAACCGCCTGAATAAAGCCCTGGAAATGTCGGTCGCTGGTGTGGTTGGTGTCGGGGTTGGTCAGCTTCTGGTGCACACCCTGGGTACCGGCGATTGGCAGATTGCCGCTGGGGTGGCGATCTCACTGGTGGTCGCGGCATTTCTATCGAAATCGCTGCTGGTGAGTAACCAGGTGGCTATTGGTGCGATCTTGATTGCCACGATCATGCCGCAAGGTGGTGGCACCGAACGCATGATTGACGCCGCCATTGGTTCGGTGATTGGGATCATTTCCATCGCGTTGATTCCTAATTCTGCGTTGCGTGATGCCCGGCATGAGATCGCGAAAGTTCTCTCCGTTGCATCGTCGGTGCTGCATGATGTTGCAGAGGGTGCGGAAAAGGGAGATTCAGAGCGTATCGAAGATGCACTCCAACAGGTGCGCGGTACGCAATCGAATATCGATCACATGCTGGAAGCCACGGCTTCCGGCCGGGAAATTGCGGGACTTTCCCCATTTCGCTGGGGCTCGCGCAAACACTTGCGTTCCATCGAACGTATTCTCACGCCCGTCGACAATGCCACCCGGAATGTGCGTGTGCTGGCCCGCCGCTGCATGGTCTTGAGCGTCGATGGCGACAAGATCACCCCGCGGTTAATCAATATTATTGATGAGTTGGCGGAGATCGCGTTGGAGCTGTCGCGAATTTATGAAACGAGCGCGCGGGTTAGCCAAGCCCATGAAATTCCGGGGATTGTCAATCGCCTGCGCATCATCGGTGCGCGCACGGACCTTTCCGTGATTAGCGATGATCCGGTGCTTTCGGAATATGCGATCCTGTCGCAGGTGCGGTTTTTAACCGTGGATCTTTTGATGGTCACCGGAATGTCGCAGGAATCGGCGGCAGCGGTGCTGGCACCAACCTCGTCCACACCGGCCTACCCGCCGGAAGTCTGGGAGATCGAAGACATTCAGGATAACGCGCACAATGCGGCGGATCGTTACGACGATTCCGAGAACTCCCAGAAAGAGTAGAAGAGAGTAGCAGAGGGTAGAGGACGCGGCGCCCCCGGAACTTATGGACGGATGATTTGTAAATCCCGCAAATGCCGGTAAAAAGTCACTCGTTTTTGCGGGCGTTTGCTGCGCACTCCGTCGACGTGTACCGCCATTTCCGGTCCACCGGCTTGTACCGCACGCCCAGTGACTAATGAATGCGGATCCAGCTGGCTGATGCTCGCCCCGGGGTTCTTTTGCTTGCGCCAGCGTGCAAACAATCCGCGGGGTTGTGGTGCTGCGGAGTGCACTGCCGCAGCAATGCCAGGTGCGTTGAGCATTGGCACTAAGCGGGCGCCGTACGCCAGGGAACGGCCGGCGTTATCCGTGGTGCCCCGTGCATCTTGCTGCAGCAAGGTGGCATCGTCGACGATAATTTCCCCGGTCATGGCGGATGCGTCCCACTGGCTGATAGCAGCGGAACCAGCCACGGCCTGTCCGGCATCGTTGCGGATCAGCGGGACGGGTTTGACCTCGCCAGTCAACGCCAGCTTGAGCGCGGCAGCCGGGTCAGTGGGAATGGACCAGTTTTGTGCTGCAGTGCTGGCGGCGCTACTAACGGCGTCGTCGGTGGCCGGGCCAGAAACTTTTGTGCTGCCGGTAGTGCCTACCGCGCTGTTCGTCGGTTCCGCCACCGGGACGAATCCGATCTGTGGCCACAATTGATCCGCCCGCAGCAAGCGAGTGAGCACCGCAGACAGGGCGGCATCTGAACCAATCACGATTATCCGCAGCGGCATCACCGGCTGTTGGGGTGCTAGTTGTGGGGCAGCCATGTGCTCTACGCGCGGTTGCGCTTGGATCTCCTCCAACGAAGGAGTGGGATCTACCGGCAATAATTCCGTAGCATGCTCGGATAAAAACTTCAGATCACCCCGGCCTGGCACAGCTGGCAGCGTAAAAATCTCCACCCCGGAAGAACGATATAAAGTCTTGGGCAAAACCAGTTCGGCTGCAGCTTCCCCGCAACGCAGAATCAGCACACGCATGCCAAGCATCGTAACCGACGTTAAAAAAATTATCGCAGGTGGGGCAATTCCTAGTAGGCTATGAGGCTGATCAAACTACTGACCGCAGGGAAGTGATGAGGCAGGTATGGCAGCGATCGTCATCGTCGGCGCCCAATGGGGCGACGAAGGCAAAGGAAAAGCCACAGACATTTTGGGCGGCCAGGTGGATTACGTCGTCAAGCCCAATGGCGGCAATAACGCCGGCCACACCGTCGTCGTTGGCGGTGAAAAATACGAGCTCAAGCTGCTTCCGGCAGGAATCCTATCGGAAAATGCCACCCCGGTGCTGGGTAACGGTGTGGTCATCAACCTGGAAGCATTGTTTGAGGAGATTGACGGCCTGGAATCCCGCGGAGCAAACGCCTCGCGGTTAAAGATTTCCGCCAACGCACACCTGGTTGCGCCGTACCACCAAACACTCGACCGGGTGCAAGAGCGCTTTTTAGGCAAACGTGCAATCGGCACCACCGGCCGCGGCATTGGTCCGACGTACCAGGACAAAGTCGCCCGCGTCGGCATCCGCGTGCAGGACATTTTTGATGAGTCCATTTTGCGGCAAAAAGTGGAATCGGCGCTGGATGTGAAAAACCAGATGCTGGTGAAAATGTATAACCGCAAGGCCATTGAGGTCGAGGACGTCGTCGGCTACTTCCTGTCCTACGCCGAACGCCTGCGCCCGATGGTGATTGACGCCGAACGCGAACTCAATGAGGCCTTGACTGCCGGGAAACACATCCTGATGGAAGGCGGCCAAGCCACCATGCTGGACGTCGACCACGGCACCTACCCGTTTGTGACCTCATCAAACCCTTCGGCAGGTGGTGCGTGTGTCGGCTCCGGCATTGGCCCGACCCGCATCGATACCTCACTGGGCATCATCAAGGCCTACACCACCCGCGTGGGTGCGGGACCATTCCCGACGGAACTTTTCGACGAATGGGGTAATTACCTGCAAGAAACCGGTGGTGAGGTTGGCGTGAACACCGGCCGACGCCGCCGCTGTGGTTGGTACGATTCCGTGATTGCACGCTACGCCAGCCGCGTTAACGGGTTTACGGATTACTTCTTGACCAAGCTTGACGTGCTCACTGGAATCGGAGAAATTCCGATCTGTGTAGCCTACGACGTCGACGGCGTGCGCCATGACGAAATGCCAGTCTCGCAATCCGAGGTACACCACGCCAAGCCAATCTACGAAAAAATGCCAGCTTGGGACGAAGACATCACGGGCTGTTCCACCTTCGAAGAGCTGCCACAGCGCGCACAGGATTACGTGCTGCGCCTAGAAGAACTGTCCGGAACGCGCATGTCGTATATCGGCGTCGGCCCGTCACGTGAGCAAACCATTGTGCGCCACGACGTGCTGGCGGGAAAATAGGCTGTCATGAGTGAGAAAACGGAAGCTGCCGAGACCACGGACACGTCTAGCACCATCGGTACACCGCTGAGCTCGAATGCCACCCGGGTGTTGTTGCTGGGCGCGGGCGAGATTGGTCGCGAGCTAGCGATCAGTTTCCAGCGGCTGGGCTTGGAAATCCATGCCGTCGACAAGCGCAACGGCGCGCCGGGCCACCAGGTTGCGCAATATTCCTACGTTGCAGATGTCACTGACGCTGCGGCCGTGCTGGAATTGGCAAAGCGTATTGAACCGGATTATGTGATCCCGGAAGTGGAGATCGTCGCGGTAGAAGCGCTGCGAGAGATCGAAGAAGCAAGTTCTGCCGTGGTAGTGCCTGGGGCGCGGGCTTGCGAGCTGACCATGGAACGCGAAGCTATCCGTCGTACCGCTTCGGAACAATTGGGCTTGCCGACGACCGCCTACGATTTCGCTTCCAGCCCGGAAGAACTAAAAACCATTTTGGATGAGATGGGCTACCCGTCCATCGTGAAACCCGCGGTTACCTCAAACGGACGCGGGCATATGGTGGTGCGCTACGGCGATGATGTGACCGAGGCTTGGCAGACCGCTTCTGCGGAAGCGCATTTCGACGGCCGCGTGATAGTGGAGCGCTTCGTCGACTTTGATTTTGAAGTTACCCTGCTAGCGGTGCGTTCGATTGACCCGAAAACGGGCGAATTAGCCACCTGGTTTGCTGAGCCTATCGGGCATGATCACCGCGACGGCGGACTGATTGATTCCTGGCAACCGCTGCAGTTGAGCCAGGTAGCGATGGAAAATGCGCGCTCTATTGCCGCCCGGATTTCTAATGAATTGGGTGGACGCGGAGTTTATGGCGTGGAGTTGTTCGTCGCTGGTGATGACGTGTATTTCTCTTCGGTATCTCCACGGCCGACGGATACCGGCATGGTTACCATGGCCACGCAGCGCTATTCGCAGTTTGATTTGCATGCACGGGCAATTTTGGGTCTGCCGATCGATGTGACACTCACTTCGCCGGGAGCTGCCCGCATGTTGTGTTCTGAGGTGGACGCGGACACGTTGTCTTATGGCGGGTTGCAGGATGCCTTCGCGCACCCAGAAACCTCCGTGCTGTTGTTCGGGAAAGCAGGTAGTTACCCGGGCCGACGCATGGGAGTGGTGTTGTCGACTGCCGATAACACCGATGCTGCGCACTTGGTGGCGCGGGAGGCCAGTATGGAAATCACCATTGCTGCTGACGATGATTCTGTCACTGCTGGCACCGAGGGCTCTAGTGCAGGAGAAGCTGGTGCAGAAGATGCTGGTGCAGCTGGCTCCGTTGCAGATGCTGGTGATGACGGTGGCGCTGATACTGATGCTGGAGGTGGCACTGGCACTGCACAGGAAACAAGCGCTGCAGCTGCCACGACGCCGGAATCACGTGCCACGGCAGACGGTGCAGCTGCGGTTGAATCTGGGAGCAAGACTGGGCCCGAAACCGCTGCGCTAACTGAAACTGCCAGCGACAGCAGCCCTAACAACGACAGCAGCCGTTAGAACCAGGTCGCCGGGCGGATCATATTCGCTAAATCCACCAGCGCGTAGCGGTGCCGCGGAAACGGAGCCACTCGTGCCTGCGCCCGCAGCGTGTCGTACAAGCCAGAGCGTAAACCGTGCTGGCTAAACGTGTGCTCGAAAAGCTCGTGCGGCGAGGCCGACTGCTCCAAATCTGCTTCCCGCAAGAAGTTCAGTGCGGAAACCAATACCGCGGTTTTGATTTGTAAAAAGCGCGGCTCATTCGTTGGGATGGATTCCAGCCGACGCGCAGCCCGCCGAATATACGGTTCATTCAATGGGCTGGCCAACAGCTGCAAGATCGTCGTCAAGACCGCCATGCGGTGGTGCCGGGAAGCAGGGGAAACCCGATCTAAAACCTGCACTGCCAATTCCACTTGTTTTTCGGCCATTAACTGCCGTGCCAAACCGAATGCCGAAGACACCGTCGCCGGGTTAGTTTCCCAGACTATGGAATATAAACGTAGTGCATGAAAGCGCAGCGAGGCCGGCTCATCGGTGCGGTGCTCCCAAATTTCGGGGCGTGCTAAGAAAAACTCATTGGGGATGTTTGATAGCGAATCCGGGGTGCCCGTTGTGGCACGTGACAGCTCCGGCGGAAGCAAACTCAAATGGTTCCGGCCTTGCTCTTCGAGCAATAACTCATCGACCGCGGCCAGCGCGAGCTTCGGGGCTGCCTCGCCGGGAAGCAAAAACATCACCGAGGAAAAATGGTCTTGCGCGTCGCGGTAATCGTCCAGCAGGGTTGCAGTAACCCCGGAATACCAGCGGAAACGCCAATCGCTAGCCATATCTTCTTCTAAGGAACGCAACCATTCCCGCGCCTGGGTAGTCAGCCCCAAGTCCAGCATCGCTCGCACCACGCCCAGCGGGATTTCCTTCGAACCGACGTATTCATTAGTGTGCATCGCTTGCCTTAAGGTTTCTAGCGCTTCCTGCGGCTCAGTATAGGAAGAACCAGAAAGCATAGACGCGCCTGGGTCGCTGCGGTCGATCAACGGGACGGGTAGGGCAGAGACAACCTCGGCCGCGGTGATGTGCACGGACCGTTCGATGCCATCGATGAGTTGATCGGTGCGGAATACGGCGTGCTTGGTGCCAAAAGTGGTACGTTGCGGGGAAAACAACGAGTGCTGCGCTGGGTGCTGGATGCCGTCGCGAATGGCGATGACTTCCCGCAACACCCCATACAACTGGGTGCGCAGTTCTTCGATGGAAGAAAACCGGTGTTTGGGATCGTGTGCGGTTGCCCGTTGCAGTAGGCGATAAAACGACAAATAGCGCCGCAGCGTGGGTTCTTCCGACGGTCCGGGGAGCCCGGGAAGGTAGATGCCGTCTTCCGAGGGTAGGTTGAGCGTGAGTGCTGCCAAGGTGCGCCCAATGGTGTAAATATCACTGGCGATGGACGGTCCTTGCGTAGACACCTCGGGGGCCTGGAAGCCCTTGGTGCCGTAGATATAGCCGTAGGCGCCAATTCCGGAGACCGCACCCAGGTCGATGATTTTTACCTGGTCTTCGCTGATGATGATGTTATCCGGTTTCAGGTCGTTGTAGACCACGCCGCGAGCATGCAGGTATTCCAGCGCAGGCAAGATTTCTAGGATATAAGCGATGGCGATATCGATGGCGACGACGTGATTGGGCTGCGAATTCCGGCGGTGGCGCAGCGAAGGCCCGCCGACGTATTCCATGACGATAAACCCGCCGGGCACGCGATCGTCGTCAATGAAATTGAAGATCTTCACGATGCCGGGGTGGGTAATATCTGCTAAGAACTCGCGCTCGGCTTCCGCGGCGGCGGTTTCCTCGGCCGATTTTTGCGATTGCATCCCTTTGAGCACCACGATGCGCCCGGAAACAAAATGGTCGTTGGCCAGGTAAATCCAACCCATGCCACCGTGGGCGATCACGCCCAAGATTTCGTATTGCTGGGCGACGATATCACCGGGGTTCAGCTGCGGTGCCGGGATTTTCTTTTTTTCGATCGCCTCGCGTGGGTCAATCAGGGCTTCCTGCGGATCCGTTGGCACCACGAAGGGCAGGCGCACCATGCGGTCGGCGACTGCGCGTGCGGTGCGTTGGGCACGGCGACGTTTGCGGAAGGTGGATAGTGCTTGCCGACGAGCCCGTGTGGAGGTGTCTTCTTGTCTTTTAGCACGCTGCTTTTGGGCTTTTTCATCGCGGATTTTCTGCAAGTCTTGTAGCAGCGAGGCGATATTGTCGTCGTCGCCACCGCTGTAACCGCCGTCGCTGTCGCCGTTGCCGTCCTCGCTGCCGTCGTCGTTGTCATCCTCAGCGAAAGGATCAAACGGGACCGCGGAGGTCGCCGGCTCGGCCTCGGGCACACGGCTGGCTTCCGTGTGCGCGGTCGCCTCTGTATGTTTCGTGGCCTCAGTATATTCCGCAGCCTCGGTATGTTCTGTGGCCTCGGTGCGGGCAGATTTCTCAGTCACTTATTCACCATCCTCTGGGCGGTAGTGCAGCGGTGGCGGACCCGCCGTCGGCAAGCGTCCCGCAAACCAATGACGGAACAATTCCCACCAGGTGCCATCGGTACGGATGCGCTCGAGCGTGGAATTGACCTGACGCACTAGCCCTTCTGCCTCAGCAATCTCGTCGGCATGTGCGCTGCGAGCTGGTTTGGGCATGCCAACGCCGTAAATATCAGAGTTCACCGCAGGGCCCACGATTTCCGTGTATGGATCCTGGATTTCCAAGCCGGAAAGGATCACATCATCCACCAGAATCGCATCAGCTTGGTTATGCTGCATCGCATACAAGCAATCGGCCCAAGTTACGGCCTTTAAGATATCGGCTTTCGGGGAGTGCAAGCGCGCAAGGTTGATGCCGGTGGAATTATCCGTCACGCACACCGTGCGCGAGGCGAGATCTTCCAGCCGGTTGACCTCAGAATTCCGGTTGACCAGCAGGCGAGTATTCGTCGACAAGTATGGCGTAGAAAACTCCACTTCCTGTTGCCGCTCGGGGGTGATGGTGAGCGTGGAGAGCAAAAAATCTACCTTTCCGGTGCTCAAGGTATGCACGCGGTGTTGCGATTCGACGAAGCGGAAATCGACGGCGTTGCGGTCACCGAAAATATCCTCGGCTATTTCGTGCGCGAGGTCGACTTCGAAGCCAGACAACTGCCCGGTGGTGGGATCACGGAAAGACAACAAGTTTTGCGATTGCTGGATGCCGACGATCAAATAGCCACGTTCCACAATCGACGGGATGCGCTCTGCCGCGGTGCGACCGTCTGGTTTCAGCGAGCCACGGAGAGCATATTCTTCGACTTCCGTTCCCTGACGGGTACCGGCTTTTTCTACACGTGCGCCGGCGGGTAGCGGGATGCCGGTGGCGCTATCGCGCGGGATGCTTAGGGCGTCGTTTCTGGGGGTGAAGTCTGGCACAGCGCAGGCGGATAATACCAGCCCGAGCGCGGTGAGAGCCGCGACCAGCCGAAGCGGACGGAAGCGGTAGTGGTCAGTATCGGAACAACTCGCCTGGCAGTGAGAAGCACGGTGGCGAATAACACGGTCGATCATAGGTATTCCACCATTCGTGGACGAATTCCCAGCCAGATGGCAATTGCCGAGAGTACCGAAAACAGGCTTACCGCAGCTGCTACCAAGTTCAGCGCGGCTAGGCTCTCGCTCAGGTAAGAGCGCATAGAATCACGCGCCGTTGCGATCAGCTCAGCCAAGGCAGCATCCAGTTTCTGGAAGGCAGCCGCCGAGCTCATGGTTTGGTTCGTCCCGGTGCCTGCTGCGTCCGGTGACGAATCCGTCGCTAAGGCCAAAGCTTGCTCGTAATTACCGGAATCTAATGCCCGCAACAGGTGGGCTTTAGCCTCATCCCATTCCTGCAAAGCCGTCCGCGCTTCGTCGATAGTGGCGGCATCGGATGAATGCAGCGCGGTGGAATTGCTGAAATCAGCCAGTGCGTCCGAAATATGCTCATTCGTGGAGGAAAATTCCAAGGAAGGGTTGTAGTTCGTCCGACGCTGCACCAAGGCCAGAATCTCTTCCGTGCGGGTTCGCTGGGCATCAATCCGGGCCTGCGTGAGAGAATCCCAGGGAGTGGATGATTCCGCGAAACCCTGGCTGCCTAAATGCCAGGTGTAAACGTTGGTGCCAGAAACCCACGCCAAAGCCAGTGCCATCAGCAACGTTGCCCCCAAGAAACCGCGGTTGAAACGACGCCTGCTAATCCGCCACAACCAGTACTGGGCCAACCCCAAAAACACCAAGGCCGCGACTAAACCGGACAGCGGAACCCACTGTGGGCGAGTCAACTGATCCTGTTGCTCCGAGACGTTCTTGGCCGATAGCCGGAACAGTGAAGCCGCAGCGGGGAGGATGTCATCGCGCATCATCGCCGAGGCATTCGACATATATGCCGCACCGACGGCATTTCCGGCGCGATTATTAGTGCGTGCGGCTTCCACCAACCCGGTGTAGACCGGCAGCTGGCGCTGGATCTGCACAGCTAATTGCCGGAGGTAGACATCCTCGTCGTCCGAATCCAACACAGCAGCGGTAGCTTCGCTGGCAGCGGAATCCACCGCCTGCAAGTATTGTTTGCGGGTTTCTTCCGGCTCTACTCCTGCTTGCACAAAACCAGTGGTGGCGATGGTGTCGGCCAGTGAGAGCGACATATACAAATTGTGTGCCGAATTGCTCATCGGCTCAGTGGAGGTAAGCAGATGGTTGAGCTCGGTTTGTCGGTTGGCCACGGAATTTGCCATCGACAACCCGGCAGCGAGCAGTGCGGCGGTGAGCACAATCATGCCGACGGCCATTTTGCCCGGAGTAGTACCGAAAAACCCGAAGATGCGGGAGATGATCTGCGTAGAACCCGAAAAGGAGGAACGGAAAAACCGCCGCAGAAAGGACATGCCCGGCGCGTCGGTGGTTTTGGCTTCATCGAGCCAGTGGTCCTGGGCGTGGGCGGGAACGGGTTCGACGCGCAGCGACGGGCCACGGGAGGTGCGGGCAAAGTTGGCCGACATCTCATCTTCTGCATCGATTGGGCGATCGAGGCTTGTCGCGGGCCTATGACCGTTCATTACCCTAGACTAACGCACGCGATGTGTGCTGGGCTACTAAAATAGGCGGCATGTCTGATACACACCGGGGAAGTGGCGACGGCTGGGCGGCCGGGCCGAACGGCAGCAAGCTGTGGGGACGCTTCGGCGCTGCCGGGTTGTTTTTGCTTTCCGACGATTCCACCGTGTTGATGCAGCTGCGTGCGCCGTGGACCTCTCAGGGCGGCACATGGGGCCTTCCCGGGGGAGCCCGTGACGGACACGAGACCGCCAGTCAGGCTGCGGTGCGGGAGACTTTCGAAGAATGCGGTATCGAGGAAAGCGCGGTGACCGTGCTGCGAGAAATCGTGACCGCGGGCCCGCTGCCAGGGGATCCGGAACGCCCGGAACTAGCCGGGGAATGGACCTACACGACGGTGCTGGCGAAAACCGCTGATGGCAGCGAGTTGCCGACCTTCCCAAATGCAGAATCCGATGATTTGCGTTGGGTTCCGGTAGCGGAGCTGGAACAGCTGGATCTGCTCGTGCCGTTTGCTGATTCCTTGCCCGTGCTGCGCAAGGCATTGGCGGAGTTGCGTTAATGCGTTTGCGCTAACGCGCTTGGCTAGCGCGGTTGGCTAACTCGGTTGGTTAGGGGATCTGCCCTGGTCAGCCGGTGCTACTGCAATGCGGAAGTCAGCCGCATGACATTATCCACGTAACGACGGATAAATCCGCGCTGCTCCCACTTTTCTAAAGTCAGTGGGCGGCTAACCGCACGGTACGTCGCGGCTAGTTCATTGAGATCATCAATCAGCGAACCAGACACCACAAACAGTGTGGATTCGTAGTTCAAGCCAAACGAACGCATATCCATATTCGACGAGCCCAGCATGCCAACAGCATGGACGCTATCGCAATGATTGTCTTCCGGGTCCGCCAACGCGAATTTTGAATGCAACACATACGGCGCAGGGAATTGGTAAATATGCACCCCGGCTTCCAACAAAGCTTGGTAATACGATGATTGCGCATGGTGCACCGTGAACTGGTCGGCGCGTTCCGAGACATACAATTCCACGCGCACGCCACGGAAGGCAGCGCTGGTCACGGCTTCTAACAGGGATTCGTCTGGAATGAAATACGGCGAACATAGCACCAGGCGGTTTTTTGCGTGATGTACCACCTGGTTAAACATCCGCAGGTTCGGCTCTGAGCTGTAGCCCGGCCCCGAAGGAATCATCTGCAAAACATTGGCGTCTGAAATATATTCGGTGTGCGCGAGTGCTGCAGGTGGCGCTGTGGGTTGGCGCGTTTCGGGGTCCAGCACCTCATCGGATTCCAGATACCAGTCAATGGCAAACACCGATTCCATCGAAGTGACAATTGGACCGGATAACTCGACCATATAATCAATCCATTGCCGACCCGCACGCACGTTCTTGCGAATCCGGTAACTGCGGTCAATCAGGTTCAGCGACCCCATAAAACCGACCTTGCCGTCAACAATGATGATCTTGCGGTGGTTGCGCAGGTCAGGGCGGCGAAAACGCCATTTCCATGGCTGTAACGGCATCATTAAATGCCAGTCGACGCCGATCGCATCCAAGCGTTTGCCTAACTTCCGGTAGCCCGGATATTTCAAACTACCAATCTGGTCAAATAACAAGCGCACCTTCACCCCGCGGGCGACGGCGTCGGCAAGCGCCTGATAAAACACGTCGGT
Organism: Corynebacterium pseudodiphtheriticum; assembly: GCF_023509295.1. Taxonomy (NCBI): domain Bacteria; kingdom Bacillati; phylum Actinomycetota; class Actinomycetes; order Mycobacteriales; family Corynebacteriaceae; genus Corynebacterium; species Corynebacterium pseudodiphtheriticum. Next base: position 334,583 of record NZ_CP091864.1, read on the forward strand.
GGTCTCGTCCCAGGATTGGATATACACCTGCACGTGCACATAGTCGGTGGCGGAATCAATGACCTCCGCCATGCGCTTGATTGCCTGGTCATAGTCGGCGAGCAAACCACGTTGGTCGCCAATGACCGCCGGGAACCCAGTCAGCCGACGATTGAGAGCGATCATGGACGCGACTTCGCGGGAGTTGCACAGGTGCGGCGGCATATCCGGCAATTGCCCCTGCGCGTCGTTGAGCTGTTCATTCGCGTTTTTGTATACCTCGTGCCGGCGCCGGTTAATAAACGGCGAGCCCATCAGGAAAAACAGCGGTAGACCCAAAAATGGAATCAACAGAATTGCTAGCAGCCAGGCCGTCGACGATGATGGGCGCCTGCCTTCTGGTACAAAGCCAACAGCCAGGATTTTGATGGTGTAATCCAGGATAAAAAACGCGGCCTGCCACCACGTCACATCGATCGACAGCGCCGGTTCCACGGTTTAACGAACCTCGTCGAAGTCACTCGCTTGAAAATCCACCACCACCGGCGCGTGGTCAGAGGCACCTTTGCCGTGGCGCTCATCGACATCGACAAACCCAGAACGAGCTTGTTTCGCTAACTGCGGTGAGGCCAGCTGGAAATCAATGCGCATGCCCTCGCCCTTGGCAAACCGCATGGAAGTGTAATCCCAGTAGGTGTAGCGCGCGTCGGTGAGTTCGCGGGTGATTTCCCGGGTACCGGCTTCTTCCAACATTTGGAAAGCCGCTCGCTCTGGTTCGGTGACGTGGGTGGCGCCGTCGAACACACGCAGATCCCACACATCCTCGTTGCGGGGAGCGATATTGAAATCGCCTGTGAGCAGGATTTTTTTGTCAGCGTCTTCGCTAAGCTGGCCGCGGACGTAATCGCGTAAGGCGTAGAGCCAGAACAGCTTGTATTCGTAGTGACGGTCGGTAATCTCGCGGCCGTTGGGCACATACAGCGACCAGATTTCGATATTGGTAGCACCGATGCGGGCACCAATCGCGCGGGCCTCAATGTTTTGCGGCTCACTCGGGTCTTTATGAAACCCCGGTTGGCCAGGAAACTCGCGGCGGACGTCGTGGAGTTCGTGGCGCGAAATCAGTGCCACACCATTCCACTGATGAAAACCGCAGTGGGCGACGTGGTAACCGGCTTCCTCGAACGCTTGGTAGGGGAACTTGTCATCGGCGCATTTGGTTTCTTGCACGGCCAGCACGTCGATCTTATGGCGTTGCAAAAAATCCAACACACGGTCGGTGCGTGTGCGAATAGAGTTCACGTTCCAGTTAGCGATCCGCATGGCGCCTTATTTTACCCGCGCACGCGCGTGGACGCTCAGCGCGGGCTATCGCCCAGCCACAGTGCGCAACGATGTCGGTGATGCTCGATGAACCCCAGCTTGTGATACAGCGCAATCGCGGGGGTATTTGTGGAGATGACCTGCAGATAAGCCGAATCCGCGCCGTGGCTTTTGCCCCAAGCCAGCATGTCCGCCCCGAGCCGGGTAGCCAAGCCACGGCGGCGCCAATCCGCGGCGACTTGCACAGCAGAATAGCCCAGCCATTTCTGGCCGTTTTCGGATTCGGTGAGCGTAGCACGCGTGATGGCCACTGTTCTGCCGGTTGCTGGTTCCAACAATCGGGCAAATCCCATAGTGCCCGCGATGCGCCCGGCTAGCAGCTGCAGTGCGTGTTGCGGAAGCGCGGTGCCGCGGAAGGTGTACAGGTCAAACCATTCCTGGTCGGGGGCGTCGTCGACGCGGAAGAGGAGCTTGTCGACGGCCGCAGTGCTTGGTGATGCAGGTTCGGCGTCGGCAAGCGAGCGTGTCATCACCAAGATTTCGGGGCCCAGATCCCATTGTCCCTCTGGTGCGCTGCGCAGCAGACGCTCGGCGGGGGCACCGATGCGCTCGGGAATGAGTAGGCGCGGCGGCAGGCCATGGGAACGGTAGAACTCAAAGATTTCGGAGATCGGCACTGGAACGAAACCGGCCGAACGCCCAAGCGGAACCGCAGAATTTGAGCGTTCGGTAATGCCATCACCAGCACGCATGAGCCACTGGCCATCGAAAGAAACCTGGTTGTGAATACCCGGGAAGGCAGCGGCGGTCGCCTCTTCCACGGCACGGATTTCCGAATTTCGGATCCGTCGTGGTGAGAGACGTTTGACCACATAGATCTCCTCGTTGGGAATGGTCACCGAGGGTTTTTCCGAGGGATAACCGCCGATTTCTTGGGGGCGTACCACCAGTGGTTCTAATTCCAGCACATGCCCGGTGACATCGGAATACACCGGGGCATTGCGGTTACCCAGCGCGCGCCGCACGATGACGCGATCACCGACAGACACCTCGTCACTGCGGAAAATCCGCGACTTTGTGCTGCGTGGGGCGTTCGGGTGGTTCATGGGCGGAAGTTACTGCTCGTCGTGGCCGAAGGGGTCGCGATCTTCACCTGGCATCCAGGTCAACCCCGGTTCGGTCCAACCATTGGCCTTGATGGTCTTTTTGGCTGCTCGCTTATAGCGTCCGGTGAGCATATCGGTATACAGGAAGCCATCGAGATGTCCGACCTCATGTTGCAGGCAGCGAGCGAAAAAGCCGTAGCCTTCGATGGAAATTTCCTTGCCGTTTTCATCCAGCCCGGTCACCCGCGCCCAATCCGCGCGGCCCGTCGGGAAGCCTTCACCCGGCACGGACAAGCAGCCTTCGTCGTCGCTGCCGTCGGCGGCGGGCATGGTCTTGGGAATCTCGGAGGTTTCTAGCTTGGGGTTGATAACACAACCACGGCGCATGCCGCCGTCTGGCTTATCGCTGCCGTTTGGTCCGTCAACATCAGGGCATCCGTAGACGAAGATACGCAGGCCGACACCAATCTGGTTGGCAGCCAGGCCGACGCCGCGGGCAGCATCCATGGTCTCATACATGTCTTTGATCAGCTGCTGGATCTCTGGGGTATCCAGTGGGGTATCGACGATGGTCGTGGGATTATGCAGCACGGGATCGCCGTGGATAACAATGGGGCGCACAGTCATGCCTTACAGTTTAACTATGACCGATCACCAAACGCTCACAGACGGTGGCCTTTCCGATTGTGACAGGGAGCTTTTGGATTTCACCGAACACGCCCCGCGGGCAGCCGGGGCGAAAGAAGAAGCCATCCGAACTCAGTTGGGAATGACCCCGGTGCGGTATTACCGCCGGCTGAATATTTTGTTGGATTATGCTCCCGCGATGCAGGAATATCCCTTGTTGATAAAGCGCTTGCGGCGCGTGCGTAATCGGCGCGCCGTGACCAGTTCCGATACTTCGGAATATTAGAGTGGCTAGTGTGACGAATGTATACCACGGTGATGAGGCGAACATGAACTATTCCGACGCTCGCGGCCCGGAAAACGCTAGCGGGGCAGGTGCTGAGGGAGCTGCCGGTTTTGGGACTGCTGGATCAGGCGCGAGATCTGGTCTGCCATTGCGTGGCCTAGCGATGGTGTTGATTTCCGTTGCAATTTTGCTGGGCCTATGGGGCATTTTCGCGCTCACCAGCTCTGACGAAACCACCGCGACGAATACTGCGAACAACGCGCAAGACTCCGCCGCAGAGCAAGCCGGAGGCGACAACAACGGCACTCCTGCAAACGGCGGCCAGGGCGATGGCCCCAACGGGGCGCCTGCCGACGGCGATCACCGCGACGGCGCACACCCAGGTGATGCTGGCCGCGACGGTGTTGAAGGCCCAGCCGGGGCACAGGAGCACCCCCATGAAGGCGGCCACCCAGAGGGCGCGCCGGGAGCAGAGCGTCGAGAAGCACCAGCTGGCCGTTCCGGTGGAGCCGGCGCTGGCGCAGGCGCTGGTGCCCCGCAGACTTTCGACGTCACTGTCTTGAACAACTCGACGGTGCCTGGCCTAGCCCACCGCGTGACCCAATCACTAGAGCGTGAAGGCCAGAAAACCCGCGAATCCGGTAACCTGCCGGGCGGAGAAAAAGTGCTGCGCGAAAACACCGTCTTCTTCCCAGCTGGTAATGCTGCGGCAGAGCAGCGCGCCCGCGAACTTGCCGACCGCGTCGGCGGTGTTGCCCGGGAAAACACTGCTTATCTGCCTGGTGAAGCCACCGAGAATAACGGCTTGACCATGGTCCTTATCGGAGAGGTTGCTCTGTAATGGCAAGTTCGTCTGAGACACCGAGAGAGGTGTTCAAACGTTCGGAGCGGCCCACCGTCGGCATCGAATGGGAAGTCGCACTTATCAACCCAGAAACTTGGGATCTTGCGCACCAAGCTGAAGCGGTGATTAATACTGCACAGCAGATTCAGCCGGACATTCATCTGGAAAAAGAATTCCTGCAAAACACTATCGAGCTGGTCACCGGAATCTGCGATACCATTCCGCAGGCCGTGGCGGAACTCGATTGTGATCTTGCAGTGATCCGGCAAGCAGCCGAACAACACGGGTTATTGCTGTGGGCGTCGGGGGGACACCCGTTTTCTGATTTCCGCACCAACCCGGTGAGCGCGAAGATGACTTACGCCGAGATCATCGAACGCACCCAGTACTGGGGCAGCCAAATGCTGATTTGGGGCACGCACGTGCACGTTGGCATCCGGCATGAAGACCGCGTGTGGCCCATTATCAATGCCCTGATGACGAAGTTTCCGCATCTGTTGGCGCTGTCCGCGTCTTCGCCGGGATGGGATGGCATTGATACTGGTTATGCCTCCAACCGCACCATGCTGTATCAACAATTGCCTACCGCGGGCCTACCACCGGCGATCACAACTTGGGAAGAATGGCAGAGCTACATGCACGACCAAGCAGCCTCCGGAGTGATTAGCCACACTGGTTCGATGCACCTGGATATTCGCCCGGCCTCCAAATGGGGCACGATCGAAGTGCGGGTTTCTGACGCCTCGTCGAACCTGCGCGAGCTATCCGCGGTGGCTGCGCTCACGCATTGTTTGGTGGTCTACTACGACCGGATGCTTGACGCTGCCAACGTTGATACTGACACCGCTGGCGGTGACACCAGTGCTAGTGCTGGTGCTGTTACTGAAGCCAATAACCCATTGCCCAACCTGCAGCCATGGCACATCGCAGAAAACAAATGGCGCGCCGCCCGCTATGGGCTGGACGCGCTGGTAATCACCTCGCGGGATACACACGAGCGCTGGGTGAAAGATGAACTAGCGGACCTGGTGGAAGAGCTAGCACCCATCGCAGAAGAACTCGGTTGCAGCCGGGAGCTACAGCTGGTCAGTGAGATCGTCGACAAGGGCGCTGGCTACCAACGCCAGCGGCAACGCTTCGCACAATCCGGGGGAGACTGGAAGCAAGTAGTGGCTGCCACCGCAGAAGAGATGACAACCTGGCGGCCGCTGGAAAACTAGGCTGCGCGTTAGCTTTTGCGGGGATCTTTTTTGCGCAGCGTGCGCTTGGCCGGGCGGTCGTTGCGCGCCATCGTGGCATCCGCACCGTAAAGGCCTTCACGGCGTCCAATGCGCCCCAGGCGTTGCGCGGTAACCGGGCTGGTTAAGAGCGCGAAAATCACCAACAAGAACAGCACCCCGATATCAGATTGCCACCCGGTGTTATAGCCGTCGCCAGCCACCGGCAAGTGGATACCCGCACCGACGATGCACATGATCAAACCGACGGTCTGCGGTTTCGTGACCGCATGCACCCGCGACATGGTATCGCCGAAACGAGCGACACCCACCGCAGCAGAAAACACGAAAAATCCACCCGTAGTGAGCAATACCAGGGAGACGACGTCGGCAAGCAAAGCCCAATTCATAATTAGCTCACATCCCTTTTCCGGAAACGGGTGACAGCCACGGTAGAAATAAACGCGAGCATTGCGATCACCATCATCGCGTAAACCACCGTGGAGTCCGAGGTCCATGCGATGTAGGTGGCGGCCGCGCATTGCATCATCGCGACCATTCCGTCGAGGCCCAGAAGCCGGTCCAATGAGTTCGGGCCGACGATGATGCGCCAGACCGTGATCGCCAATGCTGCGCTGATCAACAGCGCAGGGATGATCAGCAGCGTGGTATATAACTCTGGATCCATGGGCTAGGTCCTTTCGAAAATCTTGATCATCCGGGCCTCCAGGGCTTGCACCCGGGCCAGCTCTTGCTCGATGCGCTCGTCGTTATCCGCGTTGAGTAAGTGAATCGTCAACGTACGGTTCGCAATATCAATATCCGTCACCGCACCGCCCGGTTGCAGGTTGTATAACGTCACCGCTAGCACCAAGATGAATTCGTTGGACACCCGCATCGGGGCCGTCACGATAGCGGTTTTTGGCAGCTTCTGCGGGCGCAATGCCAGCCAGGCTACATTCAGCGAGGCGACGAGCAGCTCAAAGAAAAACTCCACTAGGAACCAGGCCAGTTTGTGCCAAGAGATGTGCAAACCAGCCACGGGCATGGCCGGCAGTGGTAGCAAGTACACCACGAGCGTGCCGACGACTAGCCCAGCGACGATATTTCCCCAACTAATCTCGCCGACCAAGATGATCCACATGACCATCAGCCAGGTGATAAACGCTGGGCGGAAGCGGTTGCGTAAACCTTTCGGGACGCGCTTTTTTAACCGGGCTTGCCGGGCTTTTTCGGCTGCTCGTTTTTCTCGCGTGTTGGTTCCCATTAGGAATCGCCTCCCTGAACGGATTCAGTGGCAGCCGGGCTGGAGCTTGGGGTGGTTTGTGAACTGGTGCTGGAGTTGGTGTGCCCGGCCCCTGCGTTGCCGCTTTCTTCGCGGCGGTCTTCGCCGTCGTCCAGCCGCTCTAGTTCCAAGTTGCGCGTCGGCTCGCCAGGGTCCGTGCCCAGTACCGCGGTGCGGTAGATGTTGACGTCTTGCGCGGAGTTCGCCGCGCGATCCGTGATGCTGGCGATGGGGCCGGCAACCACACTGATCGCGCTGGATGCGATGACCAACATTGCGGTAGCCGCGAGCATGCCAAATGGTGTGCGGCCCACCGATTCGCGCTCTGAAAATTCCACTTCCTGGGTGATGTCCGCCAGTGGGGCAGGCCGGGCCATCGCCATATTGCCTTCCGGGGCGTCCTTGCGGTCACGTACAAAGCCTTTGGACCAGACCATGATCATTACGTACAGCGTCAACAGCGATGTGATCACCGCACCCCCGATCAATACCCAGGACATCCAGGTATTGGCCTCGGCACCAGCATGGAAAAGCATGACTTTGCCAAGGAAACCGGAAAACGGTGGGATGCCGCCCAAGTTCAGAGCCGGGATCAGGTACAGCACGGTAATCACTGGTGCTGTATACATCAGCGAACCCAGCCGGCGCAGCGACGAGGTGCCGGCGTGGCGTTCGATCAGGCCAACGACTAGGAACAGTGCGGTTTGCACCAAAATGTGGTGCACCATGTAGAAGATTGCACCGGATAACCCTTGCGAGCTGCCCAGACCAATGCCGAAGATCATATAACCGATATGCGAGACCAGCGTGAAGGACAACAAACGTTTAATGTCATTCTGCGCCATCGCGCCCAGAATGCCGATCAGCATCGTGGCTAACGCAACCACCATCAGCAAAACGTCCAGGCTGCCATCGGTAAACACAGTGGTGCGCATGCGGATGATTGCGTACACACCGACCTTGGTGAGCAGCCCCGCGAATACTGCCGTGACCAACGACGGAGCCGTAGGGTAGGCGTCCGGCAGCCAAGAATCTAGCGGGAAGACCGCAGCTTTAATGCCGAAGGCAACCAGCAACACACCAAAAATGGCAGCCTGGGTGCCGCCTGGAACATCTTCCATGCGCTGGCCAATCTGGGCCAGGCTGACCGTGCCCACCGCCGCATAGGTCACGGCAATGCCGAACAAGAACACCATTGAGCTGGCCATAGAGACCATCACATAACCCACTCCGGCACGCACGCGCGAAGGTGAAGCGCCGAGAGTCATCAGGACGTAGGAGGCGACCAGGAAGATTTCGAATCCAACGTACAAGTTGAACAAGTCTCCGGCCAGGAAAGACAGGTTCACGCCCATCGTCAACAGCATGTAGGACGGCAAGAAGACCGCTACGGGTTCATCCTTCGTGTCATCACGGATGCCCTGCGCGATGGCGAACCACATCACAGCGAACAAAATGATGGAGCTGACGAACAGCATCATCGTCGACAAGCGGTCAGCGACCAGGGTGATGCCGAGTGGGGCGTCCCAACCACCGATCTGCAGGGTTTGGATGCCTTCGCCGTCGACGACGATGAGCATGGTGGCCGAGAGCACAGCGAGCGCCAACAGGGTGAAGAACACGAAGGCACGCCGTACGTTGAGCATGCGTGGAAACAGCAGACACCCGGCCGCTGCAAGCGCGGGGAGGATCACCGGCAGCGGAATTAAATAGGGCATGTACGGCAGTACTGCCTCGGTGAATGGTTCTAGTCTAGTCATCGGCGCCTTCCGTTCCTGTGGCGTCTTCGACGGGCTTTTCAAATGACTCCGGGCCGAAGCGGTCGCCTTCTTCGGTGGCTCGGCCCGTCTTCGGGTCGTCGGAGGCATCGTGGTCTGGGCCAGCGGCCGCGTTGATCGGCCGGGCGGCAATTGCTGCGTCTTCGTGGTCGTCTTCGACGACGTCGGCAGAACGGTAGCGGTACTGACGGTAAGCCAGGGAAAGCAAGAATGCTGTGAGCGCCATGGCAATCACGATCGCCGTCAGGATCATTGCTTGGGCCAGCGGATCGGCTTCTTGCTCGCCGTACAGTGAGGACTCACTACCTGTAATGGGAGGCGAGCCGGCGGGGCCGCCAGCTTGCAGGATCAGCAGGTTCGCGGCGTTCCCGATAAGCAGCAGGCCGAGCACAATCTTGGTGACTGCACGGTCAAGCATCAGATAGACCCCGGCGGCGACCATCACCCCGGAGGCGAGTAGCAGAAATAGGTTCGCTTCCATTAGCTGCGGCTCCTTTCTCCGGATGTAGTGCGGGCTGTAGTCGATGTTTCGGTTCCTGCTTGTTGGTTCTGCTCAGCTCGAGCTTTTTGCTGCTTGCGTTTGGCAGCCTTTTGCTCGTTCCTGCGCTGCAGATTTTTGCGCTGTAGGTTCTTGTGCTGCAGGTTCTTCGCGCGATCGCGCGCACGCTGCTTACGTTCTTCTTCTTCCAGATCCAGCTGCGTACCCAGAGCTGTGAGCACATACATGGTCATGCCGATCACGATCAGGTACACCGCGGCGTCGAAAATTAACGCTGAAGGTAGTGAGACTGCACCGATCACTGGGACATCAACTGACGCATAGTATGAGGTCAGCGGGGGATCACCGAAGGCCATCGGCACCAGTGCAGAACCTGTCGAAAGCATCAGGCCGACGAAGAACAACCGTGCTGGGTCGACAGGCAAGGTCTCTTCCAATTCCGCGCGACCACCGGCGACATAACGCAAGGTCAGCGCAAGAGCCGCGACCAATCCACCAGCGAAGCCGCCACCGGGCGCGTTATGACCGGCGAAGAAGAAGTAGACGGACAGCGCCATCATCGATGGGAAAAGCACGCGTGTGGCCACATCAACCATGATCGAGCGGTTTGCTGCACGCTCGGTTTCCACCTGTGCAGCCAACCAACGGCGGGATACCGCGGTGAGGATTGGTCGGCGTGAACGCCTGGTGAAGGAGTTCGTGCGGTAGATCAACGATGCCACACCTAGCGAAGCAATGATCAGCACAATGGTCTCGCCCATGGTGTCCCAAGCACGGAAGTCCACCAGGATCACGTTCACGGTGTTTAAACCGTGCGAGATTTCTTCTGCCAGCTTCGGCATTGGCTCGGAAATTGCTGGGGCGGTGCGTGCGTTCATGGCGAACAATGCGACGGTGACCACGGAGAATGCGACGGCGATGGACAACCAAGCACGGAAGCGGTTGAACTGTGGAGTGCCACGCCATTCCACGTTGGTGGGCATTTTCCGCAGCACCAGCATGAAAATGACCATCAGCACGGTTTCCACCAACACCTGTGTCAAAGCCAGGTCCGGGGCGCCGTACATGGCAAAGATAAACGCCAAGAAGTATCCAGTAACACCAACCAAAACGACAGCTGAGAGACGGTTGTGCATAACCGTTGCTGCAATTGCGGCGGCGATAATCGCGATTGCGGCTCCTGCCTGCCAAGCGGATTCGCCGAGGTTAAGGCGGATATTCGTGCGATCACCTAGCAAGAGCGCTATCAATGGCACTACGGCGAGGACGGCAAAAATGACGCCCAAGTTGTACTGCAGCGAACCGCGCTGGGTAGAAGCCGTCAAGCGCAGCGAAATTCGGCGCAGTTGGTTCAGGATGGCGTAATAAGCATCGTTGGCATTACCCAGTGCCGGGTAATCGAAATGAGCTTTGGCCAGGGCGCGACGTTGCCAGTGCAGGATGCCACCGACAGCCAAAATACCGGCAGAAATAGCCAGAGGCAGCGTCCAGCCGTGCCAAAGAGCCAGATCTGTGGCGTGCCCGGCAGCTGGGTCACCGTGGCCGGTGGCAGCCAGGTGTGCAAATTCTGAATCCAGGTGCTGGTTAATCGCATTCGAGATAATGCCTGGTTGTAGGCCGAAAAAGATCGTCAAAGCGACCAGTATCGCCGGTGGGCCCCACAGCAGCACCGAAATTGGTGCCATTGTGGCGACTTCCTGGCAGATGCCACCACCGGTCGGGTGCGTTGGTTTTTTGCTCGCGAAGGCGCCGTAGATCACGCGGATCGAATAAGCCACCGTGAGCACAGAACCAACCACGATGAACACCAAGATTAGCTGGCGTGGGGTGCCGACCAGTAGTTCTTCATGCAGCACGGCTTCCAAGGCAGCTTCCTTGGCGACGAACCCCAGCATCGGGATCACCCCGGCCATCGAAGCCGCAGCCAGAATTGCGATGATTGCCAGCAGCGGTTGTTTGCGCCCCAAGCCAGAAAGATCGAAAATATCGCGGGTTCCGGTGGAGTGGTCAATCGCACCGACGACCATAAATAGAGTGGCCTTAAATAGCGAGTGCGCCACCGTGAGCGCTAAACCTGCCAGCAGGGCCTCACGGGAGCCAATGGCAACCACCGAGGTGATAAAGCCCAATTGAGATACGGTTCCGTACGCCAAAATTAGCTTCAGGTCGCGCTGTTTCAACGCCATCCAGCCACCGAGCAGCATGGTGAACAAGGCCAACGGAATGATCAGAGCGTGCCAGGTGGCAACCTGCGCGAAATCTGGGGCGAGCCGGGCGACCAGATAAATGCCCGCTTTTACCATCGCTGCCGAGTGCAAGTAGGCCGAGACGGGAGTCGGGGCCGCCATCGCGCCCGGCAACCAGAAGTGGAATGGTGCGATCGCGGATTTAGACAGCGCACCAACGATCACCAGCACAATGGAAATGCCGATGTGCGGTACATCCGTGAGTTCTGCAGAGGCAGCAAATGCGCTGAGCTCGGAAAAACTCCAAGTTCCGGTGGTTTGGCCGAGCAATACGATGCCAACCAGCATGATCAAACCACCGAGCACGGTGACCATCAAGGCCTGACCCGCAGCACGGCGAGACGAGGCGCGCTCGCCGTAATAAGAAACCAGCAGGAAGGACAGAATAGAGGTGGCTTCCCAGAAGATATACAGCAACAGGAAGTTGTCCGAGCTGACCAGGCCGATCATGACGGTGGCAAAAGCCATCATCTGCCCGGCGAAAAGGGCAAGCCGGCGGGGAGTGGAATCAAAATAGCCCCAGCAATACAACATCACCAGAGCGCCCACCCCGGTGATGATCAGCCCGAACAAACCGGATAAAGCATCAAGCCGGAAATCCAGAATCAGTTGAATTTCCGGCACCCAGACCAGGGAATATTCTAGTGTGCCCTCTCCGGCAAAAGTGCCGTGCACAAAGTGTTGCAGTAACCAGAAAAAACCCACTGCGGGTACGGCCGCGAGCAAGGCGAAAGCCGACCGGCCCAACCAGTGGATCAGAAGCGGCGCCAGAATTGAGGCGCAGGCTAGGGAACCGAGCAGGATGAGCACAATTATTCCGCCTCCCAGTTATTGCGCGTGGGCTAAAGACTTGTTCAAGCTTAGCGGAAACGGAGACGCGTCAACAGCAGTGCTTCTGCAAAAGCCAAGCGTTCAATTTCTTCCGGATCCACGGATTCGTTACTGGAGTGAATGGCTGAAGCCGATTCCGCTACCCCATAGAGCCCAAATTCGGCGTTCGGGAATTTTTCTGCCAATTTCACCGTCAACGGGATCGAGCCACCCGTGCCGATCATTTCAGTGTCTTGCTCGTAGGCCTGCGAGATGCAATCGCTGAGTAACCCAAACAGAGGGCCGGAGGTATCGGCGGCAAAAGATGGATTCGCCGAGGTGATATCAACATCGATGTGCGCGCCCCAGCTGATGTGCGCGCGCAAGTGTTCCGCGACCTTTTCTGCGGCGTCTGCCGTATCAACCCCTGGTGGTACCCGTAGGTTGAGCTGCGCCGAGGCAGTGGCAGGTACGGCGTTGATGGCTTCTTCTACCGGAGTAGAACTAAAACCGGTGATGGTCACCGCCGGGCGGGCCCACACCAAATCCGCCATCTCGTCGTCACCAGCGCCCAGCATGTCGACGCCATCGAGCAGACCAGCGGCATCGCGCGCTGCGTCATCTTCAGCCGGATATGGGCTGCCTTCCCAATGACGATGTTGCCCCAAGCCGTTGACGGCGACTTGCCCGTCGTCGTCATGCAGCGTGGCCAGCACCCGCACCAGCGCGGCCACCGCATCCGGAGCCGCGCCGCCGAATTGCCCGGAATGCACCGGTGCTTCCAGGGTGTTCACCGTGACGGTCAGCTGCCCACCGCCACGCAGGCTGGTGGTGAGCGTCGGCAAGCCAGCTTGGCCAGAGGCAGTATCGGCGATGCAGATTAGGTCGGCGTCGAAAAGCTCCGGACGGTCGTCGACAAGATCTTTCAGCCCCTGCCCGCCGCGTTCCTCAGAACCTTCGCAAACTAGGATGATGCCGGCATCGCAGCCGCCGGTGGCATCAACCGCGCGGATCGCAGCCAGGTGCATCAGCACGTTACCTTTGCAATCCGCCGACCCACGCCCATACCAGCGCCCGTCACGCTCGGTGAGGATGAACGGATCAGATTCCCACTCGTCCGGGGTGGAAATATCGACGACGTCGTGGTGGCAATACAACAGCACCGTCGGGGCATTGTTCTTGGCGGCGCGCTTGCCGACGACTGCCGGCGAGCCGTCGCTGGTCTCGATGATTTCGGTGACCAGCCCACGCTCCACCATGAGATCGCGGATCATTTGGGCCGAACGAGCCATGTCTTTGGCGTGGTCGTCGTTGAGCGCGAGGGAAGGGATCGCGCACAGCTGCGCAAGATCACCGAAGATGCGCTGGCGCTGGCCACCGATGTGATGGCGCAAAGCGTGCTCCAGGTGGCCGTGGTTCGGGTTCGAAGGGTCGTGGTAACTGGACACGATGTAATCCTTGTGATTTTTGCTTAATTTTGCGCTGGTTTTTGTGCTTGTGCTTGTGCCTGTGCGCTGAAGCGGGTGATAAACAGCGCTTCCGTGGTGGCCAGGCGAATGATTTCTTCTGGGTCCACGGATTCATCTGGCGAATGGATGGTGGTTTGTGGTTCGCACAGGCCGTAGACGGCGATATCGGCATCCGGGTTGGCTTCGGCCAAAGCAGTGGTCAGCGGAATGGATGCACCGTTGCCGGTATTGCGCACCTCTGCACCAAAAGCAGTAGCCATAGCGGATTCGAAGGTTTCGAAGGCCGCGGATTCCGTGCTGGTAGAAAACGGGCTGAAGACATCTTCTGCCGTGACCTCAATCTGGGCGTCGAATGGCACCGCATCGCGGATCTGCTGGGCAGCAGCATCGACGACGTCCTGGGTGTGCAAGTGGAATGGCACGCGCAGGTTCACCACGGCCTCGGCGTGGTGGGTAACAGCATTGACGACGTCGCTGGTGGGGCGTGAGCTGAACGCGGTGACCGTCGCGGCTGGTCGAGCCCACAGCTGGGCTGCGATTTCTTCGTCCGTACCCTGGCCGTGCAGGCCGACGCCGTCGAGCACGCCAGCATCAGAGCGGAAGGTGTCTGCATTGTAGCTGGCGCCGTCCCAGTGCCACTTCGCATCGTCGGTTGGTTCGAAACCGCGGATTACCGTGTGGCCGCTGTCGTCGAAAAGCGAGTTCAGCGCGCGCATCAGCGCCAAAGTAGCATCCGGGGCTACACCGCCGAACAAACCGGAGTGCACTGGGGCACGCAGCGTGTCGACGGCTACCTTCAGCTGCGCACCACCGCGCAAAGCAGTGGTGATGGTTGGGGTGCCAGCAGCGACGTTGCCGCCATCGGCAATAAGCATGACGTCTGCCTGGAACAGCTCCGGGCGCTGCTTGATCAGCTTGTCTAGGCCTTCGCCGCCTTGTTCTTCCGAGCCCTCCACCAACACGCGCAGGTTGATGCCCAAGTTTTTCAGCCCCACGGTGTCATCGACTGCGCGCAGTCCAGCTAGGTGCATAGCCAGCGAGCCCTTGCAATCGGCGGCGCCGCGGGCATACCACCGGCCGTCGCGCTCGGTGAGGGTGAACGGATCTGCAGTCCATTCGGCCGGGTCGCCGGCCAGGACGACGTCGTAATGCGAATACAACAAAACGGTGGGTGCACCGTCGATCTTTGGGGTGGACGCCAGGTAGGTCGTGGAACCGTCGGCGGTGGGGATAGCGCTGACTTCGAGCCCGGCGTCGGCAAGCGCGGCATCGACCCAGTTCCCAGCGTTGGTGTGTTCTTCTTTCAGCTCTGGGTTCTCCGGTAGGTACACAGAATTAAAGGCAATGATTTCGGACAACTGCGAAAAGATCTCCGCGCGTTGGCTGCGAATATGTTCTGCGAGGGCGGTTTCGGTGTTGTTGGGCTGTGCGCCAGCGTTAGTTTCGGTGCTAGTCGTATTCATGCCCGCTAACCTAGCAGGAATTGCTGGGCGAAACGCCGGGTATAACCTTGCACTCGCCGGGCCCGAGTGCCAGAATGGTTGCTAGCACTTCCGGTAGTGGAGTGCTAAACCACTACTAATAGACCTATCACGCAGGTGAGAATGGTGCACACTCACACCATTCGTGCCGTCGCGGGCGCCTGGCGTGATCATTACCGTGAGTGTTGTCCTTCACCAATAAAAGGAGCACATAACACATGGCAAAGCAGATCGCTTTTGACGAAGAAGCACGCCGTGGCCTAGAGCGCGGCCTGAACACCCTTGCCGACGCCGTCAAGGTCACCCTCGGCCCAAAGGGACGCAACGTCGTTTTGGAAAAGTCCTGGGGCGCGCCGACGATCACCAACGATGGTGTCTCGATCGCTCGCGAAATTGAGCTGGATGAACCTTATGAAAAGATCGGCGCCGAGCTGGTCAAGGAAGTAGCCAAGAAGACTGACGACGTCGCCGGTGACGGCACGACCACCGCCACCGTGTTGGCGCAGTCGCTGGTGAAAGAAGGCCTGCGTAACGTCGCTGCTGGTTCCAACCCAATGGGGATCAAGCGCGGCATCGAAACCGCTACCAAGGCGGTTGTGGAACGTCTGCTGGAATCCGCCAAGGAAGTAGAAACCCAGGAGCAGATTGCAACCACCGCGGGTATTTCCGCAGCGGACCCTGCCATCGGTGAAAAGATCGCCGAAGCCATGTACACCGTGGGCAATGGCCAGGTGAACAAGGATTCCGTTATTACCGTCGAAGAATCCAACACCTTTGGCGTAGACCTCGAGGTCACCGAAGGCATGCGCTTCGATAAGGGCTATATCTCCGGTTACTTCGCCACCGACGTTGAACGTGGCGAGGCAGTGCTGGAAGACCCATACATCCTGCTGGTTTCCGGCAAGATCTCGAATATTAAGGAACTGGTTGGCCTGCTGGAAAAGGTCATGCAGTCCAACAAGCCACTGCTAATCATCGCCGAGGACGTTGAGGGTGAGGCTCTGTCCACGCTGGTCGTGAACAAGATCCGCGGCACCTTCAAGTCTGTGGCTGTGAAGGCGCCAGGCTTCGGCGACCGTCGGAAAGCCACCCTGCAGGACATGGCTATCCTCACCGGCGGCCAGGTCATCTCCGAAGAAGTCGGCCTGTCCCTGGAGACTGCCGACATCGCTCAGCTGGGTACCGCACGCAAGGTTGTTGTCACCAAAGACGAGACCACCATCGTGCAGGGTGCTGGTGAGCAGGCACAGATCGACGGCCGCATTAAGCAGATCCGCGCGGAAATCGAGAACTCCGATTCCGATTACGACCGGGAGAAGCTGCAGGAGCGTCTAGCGAAGCTGTCCGGCGGCGTTGCCGTACTGAAGGTTGGTGCTGCTACCGAGGTTGAACTCAAGGAGCGCAAGCACCGCATCGAGGATGCCGTGCGTAACGCGAAAGCTGCCGTCGACGAAGGCATCGTCGCTGGTGGTGGCGTTGCCCTGCTGCAGGCCGCTTCCGCACTGGATGCGCTGGAGCTGACTGGCGACGAAGCCATTGGTGCCAAGATTGTCCGCGAAGCACTGTCTGCGCCACTGAAGCAGATCGCCTACAACTCCGGCCTGGAGCCTGGCGTGGTTGCAGATAAGGTTTCCCGCCTGAACCCAGGCGAGGGTCTGAACGCCGCTACCGGCGAATACGTCGACCTGATGGCTGCCGGCATCAATGACCCAGTCAAGGTCACTCGCTCGGCTCTGCAGAACGCTGCGTCGATCGCAGCCCTGTTCTTGACCACCGAGGCCGTGGTTGCGGACAAGCCAGAACCAGCCGGTGCTGATGCCGCTGCTGGTGCTGATCCAATGGGTGGCATGGGCGGCATGATGTAAAACAGTCGCTGTTTAGACTGGCAACGAGCTAACGGTGTTAGCGCACCCCGGGCACGTTGTGTTTTTGGGGTGTTGTTGTAGTCGAAATCGCGTAGGCGCCGTTTCCTAGGGAATCCAGGGAGCGGCGTTTTTGCGTGTCGGTTGGGTTTTTGCGTGTCGGTTGGGTTTTTGGATTCTAGGGGGCGTTGCGCCACTACCACTCCACCCATAATGGGGTAAGTCACAAGAAGTTAACGGTTGGGCGGAAAGCACTCGAGTTTGTGATTTGGAACGTAAAGTGATTGCGGTGGCTTGCTGGAAAGTTTCTGAAAGTTAAATAAAATAGGCCTGTGGGCTGGGGGTTTTGTTTTGGTTAGCGTTTCCTAGTGTCGTGGAGGTGTCGCTGGTTGCTGTGCAAATAATCAGAGAAGGAAAAACTAATGGGTACGACACCTTTTTTGGGGCCGTATAACCTAATCTGAAGCTTGACAATTTATCATTCTGTGACACAATGATTCCCATGACGCTCTGGGGCGTCGGGAAATTGAACATCCACCCCTGGGATTGCCGGGGAAATTCTCATGAGGAGAAATTCATGAACGTTGAAATGATTCAGGATCAGCTGAACAACGCAGTTACCTTCTTCAAGGCTTTCGAGAACATCAGCAAGGGCTTGGAATTCTTCTACACCCCACAGGCTGAAGGCAAAGAAGCTACCGGTATCTATGGGGCTATCAAGGGTGCCTTTGAGCCACTGAGCTCCAGCTCCTCGAACGCTCCAGCTGCTAAGTAATAATCTCACGGCCAAGCTGCCGGTAATTCTTGTGAGTGATTAACCATCACTCATTTCACTTCATATTTCTTCCAAGGAGATAAACATGAACACTCTTGTAGAGACTTCCTCCAACTTCGTTCAGATGTCCGTTAACTTCAAGGACATCTTCGGCGCTTTCAAGAACATCGTTGAAGGCTTCGAGGGCCTGGCGAAGCTGGCTAAGTAATCCCACAGGCTAGATAGCCACCAGGGTTAAGCTCTCTCTCCTATCCGGAGGGGGAGCTTTTTGCATGCCAGAGAAATTTGCAGTGAACAATGTGTAAACACTTAGTGTTTATCCCAACACTTGCGACAGAAAACACACAGCGGGCTAGACTGGCACCATGGCAGCCGATTTTGAAGATGAACTCCCCACCATCGACCTCGCAGAAACCGACGGCTACATCGTCGATGACTCCGACGAAGACGATCCCTCACTGATTACCCCCAGCGGTGAACCCGTCGACACGTGGCGGGAAAACTATCCGTATGACGAGCGCATGACGCGCGAAGAATACGAACGCACGAAACGTGCACTGCAGATCGAACTGCTGAAATTCCAAAATTGGACCAAAGAAACCGGCCAGCGCCACATCATCCTTTTCGAAGGCCGCGACGCCGCAGGTAAAGGCGGAACGATCAAACGCTTCAACGAGCACCTCAACCCCCGCGGCGCACGCACCGTCGCGCTCGAGAAGCCGTCGCCACGCGAATCCACCTCCTGGTACTTCCAGCGCTATATCCAACACTTCCCAGCCGGCGGCGAGATGGTATTTTTCGACCGATCTTGGTACAACCGCTCCGGCGTCGAACGTGTCATGGGATTTTGTACAGAATCCCAGCACGCCGAATTCCTGCGTGAAGTACCCATGCTGGAAAACATGATCCTCGGCTCTGGCATCTCGTTGACGAAGTTTTGGTTTTCAGTGACGAAAAAAGAACAACGCACCCGGTTTGCCATCCGCCAGATCGACCCCGTGCGCCAGTGGAAACTTTCCCCCATGGACCTGGCGTCGCTGGACAAATGGGACGATTACACCAACGCCAAAGAAGAACAGTTCCGGTACACGGACACCGAAGAATCACCGTGGATCACCATCAAATCCAACGATAAAAAACGCGGCCGCATCAACGCCATGCGGTATCTGCTCTCCAAATTCGAATACACGAACAAGGACCACGAAGTAGTCGGAGAACCAGACCCGCTGATCGTCAAACGCGGCCGCGACCAGATCGGGGACTAGCGCTAAAAATTAGCGCTCCATCGGAAGCTCAGCGTCCTTCCATGCCATCGTGCCCCCGGCAACGCTAAACGTGGTGGCGCCGGTTGCCTGCGTTAGGTATTCGCAGGCCTTGGCAGAACGGCCACCGGACTTACAAATGATGTAGACATCCTGGTCAGTGTTGATCTGGCTGGCATACTCTACGAACTCGCTCAAAGGAAAGTTCACCGTGCCGATGGCATGCCCCGCGGCGTACTCGTCGCGTTCACGCACATCAATAAATTGCGCGTTGGCAGGAACCTCGTGCACAGAAACTTCATTGACAGTTACTTCTTGCTTGTTGCCTTCGTTGCTCATGACACCAGCCTAGTGCGAAAAACTTGCTCTCGCGGTGTAACCGTGCGGTTACCGCCGGGTTCAGGTACCGGGTGTGGCTTGGTACCACGGGTGGTTTGGTGGTGCGGGCGGTTACCGCCGGGCGCAGGTACCAGGCGGCAGGTACCGGATGCGGCTTGGTGGTGTGCGTGGTGGGTACCGCGGGTGGTCTGGGGGTGTTCGAGCCCGCGTCGGCTCAGTCCCACAACCGATGCCACAACCATGGTGGGCGCGCAA
This sequence comes from Corynebacterium pseudodiphtheriticum, assembly GCF_023509295.1. Classification (NCBI taxonomy): domain Bacteria; kingdom Bacillati; phylum Actinomycetota; class Actinomycetes; order Mycobacteriales; family Corynebacteriaceae; genus Corynebacterium; species Corynebacterium pseudodiphtheriticum. Next base: position 354,026 of record NZ_CP091864.1, read on the forward strand.
ACGGGCGCTTGCGTTTGGCAATGGCTCGCACGTGTTCCGCCACGAACTTCGGGTAATGGCTAATCGTCGTCGCAGTGTAATGCAGCGGCGTCCATCCGCGATGGACGGCATCGTTGAGTTTGTGGCGGTCCAACTCAAACTGGCGGCGGTTTTCCGCATGGTGATAGGCAAAACCGTCGACTTCGATGGCGATTTTGTAGTCCTCGAGTACCAGATCCCAGTGGTAAGGGCCGATCTTTACGTTATTTCGGACTGTGAAATGCTGCTCTAGGGCGCGAGTGAGTTGACGCTCCGGCACGCTATCGGTGCCGATAATAGCGTCATCGAGAGCGCGTTTTACTTGGTGTGGGAAACGCCGGAATTCCTGCTTGCTCACGTGCAATCTCCGGCGCCCGTCCTTGCCGGAGTAAAAGGCTTCCAGGAAGGCGACGGCGTCGTCATGCGGCATTGCTTCCACGGCTTGTAAAGGGTTGCAAACGCGCACTCCGTCCCAGTTCAGGGTCCCTTTCGGGCGAGCGCGTCGAGACGTGAAATAACTGCTTGCTGGCAGCGACGATTCACGCAGTAGCTCCAACGGGAAACTCAATGGTTGGTCGAGGTGTTTGCAGGCAGCCGATGCGCCGTCGAGCGCACAGTCCGGCCACTGCTCGCTCATGATGCGCGCGAGTTGCTCTGGCGTGGGCTCTTCTGACAGGTAAAGCCCGTTGGCGATGCGGATTGCGCCGTGCCGTGCCGCTTTTTGGCCGGCATTCCTCCCCCGAAAAATGTGCACTCGTATTCCCCCGAAAGCTTGTGAATTTGCGTTTTTGGTGCATTTTTACAAATAGTGGGCCTGAAACCCCCGATTTTCGCGGCCTATTTGTAAAAATGCACCAAACTCACGAATCAGGCCGCACGAAACGCACGAAACACATGAAACGCGCCCCCGACGCGCCCCGTACGGACCCAAGCTGGCTACAACCTAGCCCTTGTAACGCTCCAGCGCTTCAGCGTGGATCTTTTCTGCCTCAGCCTTGTCGCCCCAACCGGAACCGGTGACTTCCTTGTTTGGCTCGAGGTCCTTGTAGCGGGTGAAGAAGTGCTCGATTTCGTCCTTGGTGTGTTGGTCGACGTCGTCGATGTCCTGGATGTGCGCCCAACGTGGGTCGTCGACCACGGCCAGCAGTTTGTCGTCGCCACCGGCTTCGTCGGTCATCTTGAATACGCCGACGATGCGCGATTCCACAACCACGCCCGGGAACACTGGCTCTGGCAGGATGACCAGCGCATCCAACGGGTCGCCGTCTTCGCCGAGGGTGTGGTCGATGAAGCCGTAGTCAGCCGGGTAGGCCATTGGGGTGAACAGGTAGCGGTCCAGGTAGACCTTGCCCGATTCGTGGTCGATTTCGTATTTGTTGCGGGAGCCGCGTGGGATTTCAATGGTTACTTCAACGCTCATTGCATCCACCTTTCCTGGTGCGAGTTAGTGAGAATTCAACGGTCATCTTCAATCACTTCTGCAGCCGACGTGCTTGCCAGCTGGCGGGATCAGTGATTGCAGTCGTTTGCACAGTTTACCTGCCTTGGCCAGCCGGGCGGGTGTCGTGCGGTATCCGCGCTAGAATCGAACGCCATGAAAGTTTTCTGGTGGGTATCGGTAGTAGTCGCCGTCGTTGTTGTTGCTGCTACGGCGACGGTCGGTGTGGCTTACCACCAGGCTTATAGCGAGGTGGAATCTGCGCCGGCCTACGAGCTCGCCCCTGCGGAGCTGCCGGTTACGCCCGTCGACCCTGCGCTTGCCGACGCCAGCGGCAACGCCAGCCCTGCCGCTGGTTTTCAACCACCGGCGATTGCTGGTTCGGTGGGCGCGTCCGTATTTGATCTGAACAGCCAGCACTTGGTTTATGAGCACAATGCACAGCAGCAGTTTGTGCCTGCTTCGTCTACGAAGGTACTCACCGCGACTGCTGCGTTGGCCACTATGGACCTGGATAAGCGCCTGCACACGGTGATTGAGCAGGACGGCGGGCGCGTGGTGATTCGTGCTGCCGGTGATGTGTGGCTGGATGATGCTGATTTGGATGCCGCTGCGGCGGTGATTGGCCAGGCCGATTCCGTGGAGATTGACACCAGTTTGTGGGATGGGCCCACGCAGGCGGAGGGTTGGGATCCGGCGAATGTTGCCGAAGGTTATATTGCCCCGATGGAACCAGCCATGTTGTATGGAGCACGCATTGGGGCGACTACCGGTGACGTGCCGCGTTCGACCTCCCCAGCGTTTGACGTTGCCCAGGCGTTGGCGGATCGGGTTGGGGCAACCCAGGTGGGCATTCACGACGGCGCGCCGTCGATGCCGGAGGTTGCGGTGATGAAATCACCGATCTTGCGCGAGCGGCTGGAGTTGATGATTAAACACTCCGATAACGTCATGGCAGAGGCCATCGGCCGCGAAATAGCCATTGCTCGTGGTAAACAACCGGCGACGTTTGCGGATGCTACCTCTGCTACTTTGCAGGTTTTGAGTGAAATCGGCGTGGATGTCACAGGTGCAGCTCTGCGGGATAATTCTGGTTTGTCTTCGGATAATCGCTTGACCCCGGCGACGTTGCTGCAGTGCTTGCAGGTGGCGGCCCGTGGTTCGGGTGCGGATGCGGCCGAAACTACCGATGTTGCATTTACTACCGACGCTGCAGCTGCGGGTTCTGGCAATGTTGGGGATTTACGTAGTTTGTTGGATTTGTTGCCCGTCGCTGGTGGTGATGGCACGCTGGACGATCGTTACGCTGAGCTTTCTGCACGTGGTTATGCGCGGGCAAAAACCGGCACTTTGACTGATACTTCGGCGCTGGTGGGTATTGTCACAGGAAAGTCTGGGCATACTTATGCCTACAGTTTGTTGGTTAATGATGCCCCCATTTTGCCTGCTCGGGCGCAATTGGATGAATTCGTTTCTGCTTTGCGTGAGCATTAGGTGGGGGAGAATATGCGTGACGACGGCACAGGACTGGATGGCAGAGTTGCGCCGTTTTGGCCCAGGCGGTCTCCGCATTTTCTGCAGGTGCGCACTGCGCTGCGGGGTGCTGTGCAGCGCTGGAGGGACGAGCACGGGGGAAACAAACACTGGGCGGATAAACACGCCACGGATGAGCGCTGGGCGGACGAGCACGGGGGAGCCGAGTTTGTCATCGCAGTCAGCGGCGGCCCCGATTCGCTGGCTTTAGCGGCCGCCGCGGCGGCTGAAAAACTCCCGGCACACGTCGTGAGTATTGATCACGGCTTGCAGGACGGCTCCCGCGCGGTCAGTGAAGGCGCCATTGGCCAGGTTGGTCAGTGGGGGCTGAGCGGGCAAGTGGTTTCTGTGCGCGTGGTCGGCGAACCGTTGGAAGCCGCCGCTCGTCAGGCTCGCTATCAGGCTTTGGGCGATCTCGCAGGCCGCCGCCCGATTTTGCTTGCGCATACTGGCGATGACCAAGCAGAAACATTGCTGCTCGGCTTGCTGCGTGGCAAGGCTAGCGCAATGGGGGAGGTGTCTGATTATCAAGGGCACACGTTGTTGCGCCCGCTGCTGGGTATCCGCCGTGCGCACACGGTTGGTGCGTGCCGGGAACTCGGGGTTGCTGCGTGGAATGATCCGCACAACACTGATGAGGCTTTTCGTCGCGTCGCTATTCGTCGGCAAGTGCTTCCGTTGTTGGATCAAATTATCGGCGGCGATGCCACGGCTCCGTTGGTGCGCGCAGCCGAGTTGTTACGGGAGGACGACGACTACTTGCACACACTTACGCCGAAGCCCGAACGTTCAGCGGCTGCTACTGAGCTAATTACTGAGCCAGCCACGCAACCATCCACCGAGTCAGCTACACAGCCAGCCACTAAGCCCTCCGCGCAACCAACCACAGAGCAATGCACTGAGCCCTCCACACAGCAACCGCCGGCTCTGGAAATCGCCGAGCTAGGCGCTCCACCACTGGCGCGCCGGGCCATCGCGAAGTTTTTGCAGCAGCATGGGGCGCGAGTTAGCGCGAGCACATTAGCGGCTAGTATTGCCTTCATCCACGACTGGCATGGGCAAGGTGCTGTTTCTGTTGGCAACGGGTTGGAACTGGCACGCCAAGCTGGCAAACTGGTGCTATTACACAGCTCGCTTGGCGACGACAGCCAGCCGTCGGCAAGCAGTACGTGATACAACAACTTCATGAAAGCCGCAGCGCTTCCCGCGCTAGGCGCTTAACACGCTCAACCGCACAGCCTCACCGAAAGGCCAACCATGGCAGATCACACTCACACCACGGTGGAAAAATCCGTCGACGATAAATTCTACGACGTCCCGGAAAATCGCTACGGCCGCGATGTTGAATCGGTGCTGATCAGCGAAGAAGAAATCAAACAACGCATCAAGGCACTGGCGGACAAGGTGTCCAAAGACTACGCGGGCAACGATTTGCTGCTGGTGTGCGTGTTGAAGGGCGCAGCGGTGTTTTTGACCGATTTCGCCCGTGAGCTTTCCATCCCGAGTGAGATGGAATTTATGGCGGTGTCCTCCTACGGCAACTCGACGACGTCGTCTGGCGTGGTGCGGATCTTGAAAGATCTGGATCGCGACATTGAAGGCAAAGACGTGTTGATCGTCGAGGACATCATCGATTCTGGCTTGACGCTGTCCTGGCTGGTGCGCAACCTGCGTAACCGGAACCCGAAGTCGCTGAACGTGATCACCCTGTTGCGTAAGCCGGAGGTCGTCACCGCGAAGTTAGATCTGTACGACGTGGGCTTCGACATCCCGAACGAATTTGTCATCGGTTACGGGCTGGACTACGCGGAAAGCTACCGCGACCTGCCTTATGTTGGCACGCTGCACCCGGACGTTTATTCGTCGTAATCGCACCTGGCACACCATTGTCATTGTGTACTGCTCGTAAATAGGATTCATGAAAAACAAACGCATTATTCAAATCGGAGCCGGCGCGGCCGTGCTTTTGATGCTGTTGTTCACCGTTACTCGGCTGAGCGACGATACCCGTCACTTCCTCGATGTGGAGACTTCGCTTGCGCTGGAGCAGCTGCAGGACGAAAACGTCGAGAAGGCACAGATCGACGACCGTGAGCAAACGCTGCGCCTGGAGTTGCGCGAGCCGATCACTGTGGACGAGCAAGAAGGCGTCGATTCCGTTATTGCCCAGTACCCAGCGCGTTCGGCCCCTGAGGTTTTTGGCGCGGTGCAAGAAGGCAAAGTCGACGAATACGACACGAACGTCACCAGCGACAGCTTCTTGATGAGCATGCTTTCGTTCATGCTGCCGATGCTGCTGCTGTTTGGTCTGCTGTTTTTCTTCCTCACACGCATGCAAAAAGGCAGCATGTTGGGCATTGGCGGCAACAAGGCCAAAGAGCTCACCAAAGACATGCCCACCAACACTTTCCAGGATGTGGCGGGTGCCGACGAAGCCGTCGACGAGTTGCACGAGATCAAGGACTTTTTGGAAGATCCCACCCGCTACCACGAACTGGGTGCGAAGATCCCACGCGGCGTGCTGCTGTATGGCCCGCCGGGCACCGGTAAAACCTTGCTGGCACGGGCTGTTGCCGGTGAGGCCGGGGTGCCGTTTTATACGATTTCGGGTTCGGACTTCGTAGAAATGTTCGTCGGCGTGGGTGCTTCCCGCGTGCGCGATTTGTTCAAAACGGCGAAAGAAAACTCGCCGTGCATCATCTTTATTGATGAGATCGACGCAGTGGGACGCCAGCGTGGTTCCGGCACCGGCGGCGGACACGATGAGCGTGAGCAAACGTTGAACCAGATGTTGGTGGAAATGGATGGTTTCGGCGACCGCGAAGGCGTGATTTTGATCGCTGCGACTAACCGTCCGGACATCCTGGACCCGGCCTTGCTACGCCCGGGCCGTTTCGACCGGCAGATCCCGGTAACCCCGCCGGACCTGAAGGGACGTGAGGCGATCTTGCGCGTGCACTCCGAAGGCAAGCCGTTGGCTAAGCACGTCGACGTGACGCAGCTGGCCAAGCGTACCGCGGGTATGTCTGGTGCGGATTTGGCCAATGTGCTTAATGAAGCCGCGCTGCTGACCGCGCGCATCGGCGGCAACGTGATTACTGCCGATGCTTTGGAAGAAGCCACCGACCGCGTGGTGGGTGGGCCGCGTCGTTCCTCCAAGGTGATTTCCGAACACGAAAAGAAGGTCACCGCTTACCACGAAGGCGGCCATACCTTGGCTGCTTGGGCGTTGCGCGATATTGAGCGTGTGTACAAGGTCACCATCCTGGCTCGTGGGCGCACTGGTGGGCACGCGATGACCGCGCAAGAAGACGACAAAGGCATGTACAACCGCGAAGAAATGTTTGCGCGCTTGGTTTTTGCCATGGGCGGACGCGCAGCGGAAGAGCTGGTGTTCGGTACCCCGACGACGGGCGCATCCAGCGATATTGAACAAGCAACCAAAATCGCTCGCGCTATGATCACCGAATATGGTTTCTCGCCAACACTGGGCACAGTGAAATATGGCGAAGAACAAGGCGATCCGTTCTCGGGGCGTGGCGGCGGTGGCACCTCGGGCTATTCCGAGCAGGTCGCGCAGACCATCGACCAGGAGCTGCAATTCCTGTTGGATAACGCGCACCGCAAGGCTTATTCGATTTTGTCTGAGCACCGCGGCTACCTGGATAAGCTCGCGTTGCAACTGCTGGAAAAAGAAACTTTGCGTCGGCCGGACCTGGAAGCCATTTTCGACGGCATCGACCCGCAGCGGGTCGACATCTTCGATACCGACGTGCGCTTCCCGCAGCAGGCTGGTTTTGAACCGGTGAAAACCCCAGCGGAATTGGCAAAAGAGCGTGGTGAGGAACCGCCGAAGCGCTTGTCTTTGTTGGAGGCTTCGCTGCTGGCTCGTCAGCGTCGACAGCAAGCACAGGCGCAAGCACAAAAAGGCGGCAACGCCAACGGTGTAGGCGCGGGGTCTGGTGAGCACGCTGGCGAAGAAGGCGAGATCGGTTTGATCTTTGGCGAAAACAACGCCGTGGGGGTAACCGGCTTGCCGAAGCTGGAAGAACTCCAGGCGCTCGAGGAGCTAGAAGCTGCAGCGGATAAGCAAACCGAAAAGCAGGCGGAAACGCCGGAGCAGAAGGCAGAGTCCAACACGGAGTCAGAGGATTCCGAGCAGAGCGGAAAGCACCGGAAAGCCGAGCAGAGCGAGACCTCACGCGGCACCGAGGCGCGTAAGGAAAATCAACACAACGGGGAATACTACGATGACTAACGCTGAAACCACCGGCGCCTCCGGCAGTTTTGATCAAGAACGCGCAGAAGCCGCCGTGCGCGAGCTGCTATTTGCAGTTGGTGAAGATCCCGACCGCGAAGGCTTGCGCGATACTCCGGCTCGTGTCGCGCGCGCTTATAAGGAATCCTTCGCTGGCCTGCACGAAGACCCAACTTCCGTGCTGGAGCGGACGTTCTCGGAAGACCACCAAGAACTAGTGCTGGTGCGCGATATTCCGATCTACTCCACTTGCGAACACCACCTCGTGCCGTTTTTTGGCACCGTGCACATTGGCTATATCCCAGGGCGCAACGGTGATGTCACCGGCTTGTCCAAGCTCGCGCGCCTGGCGGATTTGTATGCGAAACGCCCACAGGTACAAGAACGCTTGACTAGCCAAATCGCTGATGCGTTGATGGAAAAACTGCAAGCGCAATCGGTTATCGTCGTCATTGAATGTGAACACCTCTGCATGGCGATGCGCGGCATCCGTAAGCCGGGTGCAGTGACCACAACTTCGGCGGTACGCGGCGGCTTCCGTGTGAACGCATCGTCGCGCGCAGAAGTGATGAGTCTTATTAGGAGTTAAACGGCGAATATGAATACCCCGGAGAACTCGCAAAATCTGGCCCAGCCTTCGCCGATCCGCCCGCCGGCGTTGGTGCTGCCGAATAATCGAGAAGCTAGTCGCCGGGCTCGCTGCCAAATCATGGGCATTGTGAATGTCACTGATGATTCCTTTTCTGATGGCGGGCAGTACAACACTGTCGACCGCGCCGTCGAACATGCTCATCGGCTGATTCACCAGGGCGCTGACATTATTGATGTGGGGGGAGAATCCACGCGCCCAGGGGCCACGCGGGTGGATCCGGAGCAAGAAAGACAACGCATTACCCCGGTGATTCGGGAGCTGGCTGCCGCGGGTATTGTGACCTCGATCGATACCATGCGCGCTGTCACCGCAGAAGCGGCTGTGGAGGCAGGCGTATCCATGATCAACGATGTTTCCGGTGGCATGGCGGACCCGCACATGTACCGCGTGATGGCGGAATCTGGGTTGCCGGTGTGCCTGATGCATTGGCAAACACTGCAATTTGGTGATGCCAGCGGCGAGCACGACGGTGACGTCGTCGCGGACGTGCACTCGAGCCTGGACCGGCTCGTCGACAATGCCCTGGCAGCCGGGGTAGCGGAGCGCAATATTGCGTTGGACCCGGGGTTGGGGTTCGCGAAATCCGCCGAAGACAACTGGGCGTTGCTGCACTCGCTGCGCAGTTTTACCGACGGGCGGTTCCCCATTCTGGTGGGGGCTTCGCGTAAGCGCTTCCTGGCTGCTATTCGTGGGGCGCGCGGGCTGGAATCTGGTCCGCAGCTCGCGGATCCAGCCACAGCCGCTGTGACCGCACTTTCGGCGCAAGCCGGGGCATGGGCCGTGCGTGTGCACGAGGTCGCGGTATCGCGGGATTCCGTCGACGTGGCCTACGCCTGGCAGACTGGTGGCCAGCAAACCCTAGATAAGCAGAACTGCCAAAAGTAAAACCGCCAGAAAAGTAAACGACCAGCGAGCAGCAAAACGGGAAGGTAGCACTGGGATGGACCGGATCGAACTGAAAGGCGTGGAATGCTACGGCTACCACGGCGTGCTGGAAGAAGAGCGTCGGCACGGGCAAACTTTTTTTGTGGACTTGACGTGCTGGCTGGATTTTTCCCAGGCCACGCAGCTGGACGATACCGTCAATTACGCAGAGTTAGCACAGCTGGCACAGGATATTGTTACCGGTGAGCCGGAAGACTTGATCGAAACCGTTGCTTATCGCATCGCGAACCAGGCATTAGCTGATTATGAACAGCTCGCAGCCATCGAGGTCACCGTGCACAAGCCGGATGCCCCGATCCCGCTGCCGTTCCGGGATGTTGCCGTAGTAGCAAGGAAGCGCCGATGAGCATTACCGCAGTATTATCTATCGGTTCCAACATGGCGGATTCTCGCGAGCTGTTGGATTCTGTCTACCGTGACTTTGCTGAGCAGGGGCAGTTACGCGCGGCTTCGTCGATTTACCGCACCCCGGCTTGGGGAGTAACAGACCAGCCGGATTTCCTGAATGCCATTTTGTTGGTCCAGGTCGACCAAACGCCGCTGGAGTTATTGCACCGCGGCCAGAAATTGGAAAACGCAGGCGGTCGAGTGCGGGTGCAAAAGTGGGGGCCGCGCACCCTGGACGTCGATATTATTGCCGCGTGGGAAGGTGCCGCGCCGATGGCCACAGAAACAACGCACATCACCAGCGATACCGAGGAATTGCGCCTGCCACACCCGTACGCTCATCAGCGTGCCTTTGTGCTGCAACCCTGGCTGGAGATTGATCCGGACGCTGTGCTGGGAGGTCGTCGGGTAGCGGAACTGGTGGAACAGCTTGCCGACGAAGACAAAGCCGGCATTACCCGTGGCGAGGCATTCCGGTGATCGGGCTATGAAAACCACCTCGATTCCATGGTTAGTAGCGAGCGGGGGATTCGCGGCTGCCTGTACCGCGATTGTCGCCTGGCAACTGTATGGTCGTCTGCCCGCGGTGCCACTGTTAGTTGCGGTGTCGTTGTGGGTGATGGTTTTGGTGTGCGTGATGCTGGGCCGTCGGGTGTCGAAATCCCGGGACGACCACGGCATTGGTTTGGACCGCAGCCAACTTGATCCGCTCACTGCCGCGCGTTACTTGGTTTTCGGGCAGGCTTCGGCCTGGACCGGCGCGATTCTGGGTGGGGGCTATGCCGGAATCGCTAGCTATGTGATTCCAAAATCTGGGGAATTGCTCGCCGCTCGTGAGGATTTGCCGGTGGTGGTTGCCGCGGCCTTGGGCGGGCTGGCGCTAGCTGCAGCCGGGGCATATCTGGAGCGTGCCTGCCAAACCCCGATGCCACCGAAGGCGAGTTTTTAGCTAAAGTGAACCCCATGGAGCAGGAGAACTCGTCGAACACCGCTCATAGTGGTCCTAGTCAGGTTGATCGTGGCCAAGTGGGCGTGATCGTGCTGATTGTGCTGGCGGTCATCGCGACCGTCGTTATGCTGCTGTCGAACTCCGAGGTGGCGCTGCGTCTGGCGCTGTTGGCGTCGTTGTGGTCTGCAGTCATTGGGTTTTTCCTGGTTACGCGTTACCGTCGGCAGGCGCAATCTGCTGAGCAGCGCGTGGCAGATCATGAGCGTTTCATGCGCCAACAGCAGGAATCGGCAGAAGACGCAGTTTCTGGTCTTCCGGCGCAGCAAACGCGTGCCGACGGCAGCACCGGGGTTGACGCTGAGCGTTTTGAGGAAATGTGGGCGTCTATCCGCGCTGAGCTGACGGTGATTCGCACGCACCTGGAAGAGCTGCAGGAGCGCGAGTTCGGTTATGAGCCCGCTGCACTGCAGGCAGAGGCGCGCCGGATCCGGGAGTTGGAACAGCAAACCGACCGGGCTGGCTCTGAATTTGCTGGTTCTGAGTTTGCGAGTTCTGCGTTTTCCTACCAGCAGCCTGGTGGCCAAAACAACGGTGGGGTTGGCTTCGCATCTGGTTCTGGTATCCCAAGCCAGGAAGCTATCGCCGGAAAACTGGGGAGCCAGCCGAGCCAGCCGCAGCCGAACCCTTTGTCTGCTCTGATTAGTGAGCGGGAGCAGGAAAAACGCCAGCAGCAGGCCCGCCAGCAGACTGCGAAGCAAGCATCTAAACCGGCGGATCAGCAGACAGAAAAGCGCAAGCCAGCTGCGAAGCCGCAAGCAAGTGCAGGGAAAGCTGCGAGTGCAGCGGCGGAGCCGAAACGCAGTGCAGCCAAGCAGCACGACGCTGCGCATACCTCAGATCCGGTCTTCGATACCTCTCGCTTCCACGCGGTGCGCTGGGATTCTGTTGGGGAAGAACGCAAGGAGAACCCAAGCCAGAGCACCGGTCAGAGAACGTCGGCAGTGAAATCCGAGCCGGAGCAGTCCGCGGCTACTAGCGCGCGTACTACCGCTGCACGGACTAATACCGCGCGAACTACCACTGTGCGCGACGATTCCAACAAACAGGGCGCTGGTTCACACGCCGCACCACAGCAGCCCCAGGTGGCGGCTAACGAGCAGCGCAACGATGACGAATCGCGCACGCGCCGTCGCCGCCGGGACGAAAACACCGGAGGTATTTCTGTGGCTGAATTGCTCAAGCGCTCTAAGAAATAGGCCGGGTCAAAAATAGCCTGGGTGAAAAATTAATCTCGGCAAGGAACAAACGACAGGTAGATCATTTATGAGTTTTGCTTTCGGGCAAGCTACGCACTTTCACCTCGCGGATATCGCGAGGTTTTCGCGTGTCATGCAGAAAACTGGGAAATCTCTCCACCTGGTGGTGTTGGGCCAAGACATTCACGCGGGCCACCGGGTGTTGTTGCGTACCGCGCAGCAACTGGGTGTTGTGGTGGTGGCAGTTGAGCTGCCTCATGTTGGCACTGGTGACACTACCAAGGCTGTTGGCACTACCCCTGGTGCTGGTGACACTGCCCCTGGCGCGCAGGCGCACGCAATAAACCAAGGAGCGCCATCCCGGCAGCTGAACCCGGAGCTCATGGATGTTTTGCGCGAAGCTGGCGTCGACGCCGTCGTCTCGTACACTCGCGAGCCTGGGGAAAAAGATAGTCTTTGGCCGCAGGGGCTGCGCACGCAGATCACCCCGCCGGAAGGGCTCGAAGACAGCTCTGCATTGGCAGAGGCCTTGACTGTGCATTTGAGTTTGCTGCATGCCGTAGGCCCAGACAGCATCATTGCGGGGGAAAAAGATTATGAATTTTTGTTGCGTCTGCAGCAGGCAATAACTGACCTGCACCTGGCAGTAAAAGTGCAGGGGGTGCCGACGGTGCGCATGCCGGACGGCTTGGCGGTGAGCTTGCGTAATACCGAAATTCCTGTGGAGCACCGAGAAAAAGCTGTGGCGCTATCGGCAGCGCTGACTGCCGGGGCGCATGTGGCGGAACGGGGAGCACAAGCCGTGCTCGAAACCGCGCAGGATGTGTTGGATGCCGCCGGGGTGCAGCCGGATTATCTGGAACTGCGTGCCCGCGATTTTGGCCCGGCGCCACAGGAAGGCGATGCGCGCTTGTTGGTGGCAGCAACTTTTGGTGGGGTGCGGCTGATCGACAACGTCGGTGTGCCTGTCGGGATTGGCTTCCGTAACTTGGATGGGGATAATTAGCCCACTAGCCGTGTCCCAGGTGCGCAGCAATTTCTGCCAAGGCAGCCGGGGTACCGACCTCTGAATCTAGCAGTGGCACTTCCGTCACGCGCACCTGCGGCAACCGGCGGTGCAGATCGTCTAGTGCGGCATCTTCCAGGCGACGTCGGTTTGCCAAAAATTCGCCTTGATCCGCCGGTGAGCGCCGGTTTACCACCGCGCCACCAACGCGAATCCCAGTTTTCGCCAGCTCTGCATACAGTTCCGCGGTTTCCAGAACCGGCACCTTTTCTGCTGTGAGCACCAAATAAAACACTGATTGTTGCTGCAGAGCATCCCGCAGACGGGCAAACCTTTGTTGGCGTTTGTGCAAGATGGAGCGCAGCTCCTGGTTGCGGCGGTCCACTGCGTCGGTGGCAGTGTGTTTCGGGTCCATCCCACGGATCAGCTCTGAAAACCGTTCTGATTTCTCCCGCCGGTTCATCAGGCCCTGGGTCCAGGCGTTCATCAATTCCGGCACCGCTAATAGCCGTGCAGTGTGCCCAGACGGCGCGGTATCGAAAATCAGGAAATTATGGTCGGAATCTTCCACTACCTGCGCGATCGCCTCTACCATCGCGGCTTCGTGCGTGCCCGGCGAATTACGAGCCAGGTCCAAGTGTTTGGCCACTTCGCCGTGTAGGCGCTCTGGCATCATCCGCCGCATGGTGTCTTCCACTTGCGCGATGTGCGCTTTGGTGGTGGCTGCTGGATCCAGTTCCAGCAGGTGCAGGTTTGCGCTTGCTTGTGCAGTTACACTGCGCGCGCCGACGGCTTGTTGCCACATATGCCCCAGGTTGTGCGCTGGGTCGGTGGAGACCAATTGCACGGAATAGCCATCTTCTGCCAACCCGAGGGCTACTGCAGAAGCAATTGTGGACTTGCCGACGCCACCTTTGCCGCCGAAAAACACGATGCGGGGTGCATCTGGGTTAGCGTCCGCCGGGCTGCTACCTGCCGAACTGCCGCCTGCCGGGGTGCCGCTCGCAGAGCCACTGCTCGCCCGGCTGCCGTCGGCAAGCGCTTTGATCTGGTCTAACAACACTGGATCTCCTCCAAAGGCGAGCGCAGCATCCCCATCCGGCGGTGCCAGGCATGGAAATCTTCGTAAATGATGGGCAATAATTCCAGCGTATAAAAGCTGGCCGGGTTGGGAATGCCCAGGGCTTCGGACATCACCAGCAGCTGGAACAGGTCATCTTCTTCCTGCCGTGCGCGCGCAAACGTGGCCCGGTACGGCGCGGAATAATATTCGTTTAAGCCCTGCCCGAAGGCTTTTAGCTTGTCGACGATAGACATGACGCGTGCTTCCGGCCCGTGTTATTTCCCGCGTTTGATGGCTTGCACTTGCGGTAGTGGAGCATCGGTGTCTTCGTCGGTCCAGACCACCTTCGGGGTGTTTTGCGCGCGCCGGTAGGCGGCGGTGGCTTCGATGACCACCCAGCTTGCGCATACCAGGATGACGACGTCGATTAGCACGAGTAGCCAGTTGCCATCGGAAATGAATGTGCCCAGTTGCGAGATAGCAGCCCACAGGGAAGCGACCATGACGAAGATAGCCGGCACAACCACCAGCCAGGACGGGCGGCGAAGGTGCGCCAGGATGATGGCGATGATCGACAGCGACAACGCCGCCATGATCTGGTTGGTGGTGCCGAACAGCGGCCACAGTGTCATTCCTCCGGAACCGTCGGCACCTGCGGAGAAGGTCAGGACTAGCGCGATGCCCACGGCAATGATCGTCGCGGAGAACGCTTTCAGGCGAATGCCCGCAACCTCAGCGATTTCCTGCACCACCAAGCGTTGCAGGCGCACACCGGTGTCCATGGTGGTTGCGGCGAACAGCACGGCCATCGTCGCCAAGATCGTCGTGGAGATGCCTACCGGAATGCCCAAGCCAGCGTTGACGATGTTGGTGCCGCCGTCGACGAAAGCGTTGATGCCGCCTTCGTTGAACGCGCTGTAGATTTCTTCCCATTCAGCCAGGCTTTGGAAACCAGCAGAAACTGCGATGATGGTGCCCAACGCCAACAGACCTTCGCCGACGGCTCCGAAGTAGCCCACGAAGCGGGAATCGGTTTCTTTTTCCAGCTGCTTGGACGAGGTGCCGGAGGAGACCATGCCGTGGAATCCGGAAATGGCACCACAGGCGATGGTCACAAACAGCAGTGGCCACATCGATGGGGTGCCTTCCGGCACGTTGCTGTTCAGTTGCGGTGCGACGATCGACGGCGCGGAGAGCAGCATGGAGCCGTAGAGAATACCCAGGGCGATAAACAGTTGCAGGCCGTTGATGTAGTCGCGTGGTTGTAGCAAGACCCACACTGGCAGCAGTGAGGCGATGGCGGCGTAGATGAACAACAGGATGATCCACACGCCGTTGGCTGGGATGCCCCAGACGGTTTCTGGGAGTGCGATAGGGAAACGGTCGCCGATCAGTACCAGCGTGTAGAGCGCGATGACGCCGAGGATGGATACCACCGGCAGGTTCCATTGCATGCGGTAGACGGCTTGGCCGATGAGCAGGGCGACGACGATGGCGCCCCAGGTTGGGATCACTGCAGATGGGTTCGCGATGAGCAGGTTGGAAATCACTACGGCGAAGGCGGCCACGACCATCAGCAACAGCAGGAAGATGACGACGAGGAACAGGTTGCGCCCGCGTTTGCCGATATAGCGGCCGGACAGTGTGCCGATGGATTGGCC
This sequence comes from Corynebacterium pseudodiphtheriticum, assembly GCF_023509295.1. Lineage (NCBI taxonomy): Bacteria > Bacillati > Actinomycetota > Actinomycetes > Mycobacteriales > Corynebacteriaceae > Corynebacterium > Corynebacterium pseudodiphtheriticum. Next base: position 369,192 of record NZ_CP091864.1, read on the forward strand.
GCGGTGGCGCTGCGAGGCCCACAAAATACCCATATCGTGCATGCCTGCGATGAAGATGGTGCCCAGGGTGACCCACAAGAATGCCGGTAGCCATCCCCAGATGATCGCCACGGCCGGGCCGACGATGGGGGCAGCGCCAGCGACGGAGGTGAAGTGGTGGCCCCACAGCACGAATTTGTTGGTTGGCACGTAGTCCACGCCGTCGTTCATGGCATGTGCGGGGGTTTTATAGCGATCGGAAAGTTGGAAGATTTTCTTCCCAAGGAATTTTGCATAGATGAGGTATCCACCGATGATCATCGCGAGGCCGATGACAACTAAATACAGTGAGTTCATCGTTGTAATCTCCGTAGTCTCCTGCTTGGCTGAAAGTGTGGCGTGTCACAGTTATTCTTGCATGAGAACACAGAAACGCTGTCATTGGGCTGGCTGGCTTATCCTTTGCGATGTTTTTCGACTACCCTGGGCCGGGTGAGTCAGCAGAAAAATTCCCCCGATGCCCCTGATAGCCTGCCGGAACAGTTGCGTATCCGGCGGGAAAAGCGCCAGCGCTTACTCGACCGTGGTGACCAGGCTTACCCGGTTGCGGTCAAGCGCACGATGAGCCTTGCCGAATTGCGCAGGGCTTATGTTGTGGTGAAACCGGAGGAGACCGATACCGACGCTGCACCGGCTGCGCCAGAACAGCTAGTCACCCGCGAGAACGGCGTGACCTATATTCAGCCGGGTGGTGATTCCGGCGATGAAGTTGCCATCGCTGGTCGCCTGCTGTTCAAGCGCGATACCGGCAAGTTGTGCTTTGCCACCCTGCAAGATGGCGACGGCACCCAGGTGCAGGCGATGTTGTCTTTGGCAGAAGTCGGTAAGGAAGCACTGGATCAGTGGAAAGCTGACGTCGACATGGGCGATTTCGTCGCGGTGCAGGGCAAGGTCATTTCTTCCCGGCGTGGCGAGCTGTCCGTGTTTGTAAATTCCTGGCAGATGGCTGCGAAGTCGATTCGTCCGCTGCCGGTGTCGTTTGCAGAGATGGCGGAAGATACTCGTGTGCGTCAGCGCTATAACGACCTGATTGTGCGCAAGGAAGCCCGCGAGAATGCGATGACCCGCATCAAAGTGATCCGTGCGCTGCGCAATTACTTGGAAGGCGAAGATTTCGTCGAGATCGAAACCCCAATGCTGCAGACCATCCACGGTGGTGCTGCCGCGCGTCCGTTCGTGACGCACTCTAATGCGTTGGATTTGGACTTGTACCTGCGTATCGCGCCGGAGTTGTTCTTGAAGCGCGCCGTCGTTGGTGGCATCGATCGCGTTTTTGAGATCAACCGTAACTTCCGCAATGAGGGCATTGACCGCTCGCACTCACCGGAATTCGCGATGTTGGAAACCTACCAAGCTTGGGGCGACTACAACACTGGTGCGACGATGATTCGCGAGGCTGTCCAGCACATTGCCCAGGAAGTTTTCGGTTCGCAGGTAGTGACGCTTGCCGACGGCACCGAGTACGACCTGTCCGGCGAGTGGCCAGAAATCGAAATGTACCCGTCTTTGAACGAGGCCTTGGCCCGCAAGTTCCCGGGCCAGCCGGAAGTCACGGTGGATTCCACCGTCGACGAGCTGCTGGCAATTGCCGACGTCATTGGCCTGAAGGTTCCGAAGGACGGCGGTTGGCAGCACGGCAAACTGGTGGAAGAAATCTGGGAGTTGCTGTGTGAAGATCAGCTGGATGGGCCGATCTTTGTCAAGGACTTCCCGGTGGAAACCTCGCCGTTGACTCGTGATCACCGTTCGAAGCCGAAGGTCACGGAAAAGTGGGACCTGTATGTGCGCGGGTTCGAACTGGCAACTGGCTATTCGGAGTTGATCGACCCGGTGATCCAGCGCGAGCGTTTCGAAGACCAAGCGCGTTTGGCTGCCGGTGGTGATGAGGAAGCCATGGTGCTGGATGAGGAATTCCTGGCGGCCATGGAACAAGGCATGCCGCCGACAGCTGGTACCGGCATGGGTATCGACCGTTTGTTGATGGCGTTGACTGGCTTGGGCATTCGTGAAACCGTCCTGTTCCCGATTGTGAAACCGGAACAAAGCTAAGCGAAAAATAATACTGGTTCGGAGGGATCGAGGTCCGCAACGATATGAGTGAAAACCGAGTTAATGCGCAACCGGAAAAGATCCCGCCGGATGTCGTCGCCGTCTTGGCGGTGCTAGTGGCTGCAGCAACCGTCATGATCTTGAATGAGACCTCGTTGTCGGTTGCGTTGCCTGCGGTTATGCAAGATTTTGCTATTAATGCCGCCAGCGCACAGTGGTTGATCACGGTGTTCATGCTGACCATGGCCGTGGTCATTCCGACCACTGGTTTTTTGATTCAGCGGTTTAGCACCCGGCAAATTTTCTTTGCCTCGGTGGGGCTGTTTATTCTTGGCACGATCATGGGCGCGGTGGCGCCAGTATTTGCGGTGCTGTTGCTGGCCCGCATTGTACAAGCTGCCGGTACCGCTTTGATTGTGCCGCTGTTGATGACGGTGATGCTGCAGCTGGTGCCGCTTGAGCGTCGGGGCACCGTTATGGGCTTTATTGGTGTGGTGATTGCGGTGGCACCGGCGACTGGCCCGACCGTCGGCGGCGTGATCTTAGAGGCTTTTACCTGGCACGCTATTTTTCTGTGCATGTTGCCGCTGCTGGTGGGCGTGCTGTTGCTGGGGGCGAAGCTGCTGACGAACGTCGGGGAGAACACCGGGCAACCGATTGATCTGCTTTCTGTTGCGTTGTCGGTGGTGGCGTTCGGGGGCATTGTCTATTCGCTGTCTTCTTTAGAAACTGCGCTGGATACCGGCGAAAACGTTGGTCTGCTCGTCGGGCTGTTGGTGGTCGCGGTTATTGCGCTGCTGGTTTTTGGCATACGGCAGGTGCGTTTGGGCGCGAAGGGTCGGGCTTTGTTGGATCTGCGGCCGTTTCGGATCCGTAATTTCACTTTGTCGGTGTTTATCGCGTTGTTTTCTTTTGCGGTGCTGATCGGCACCGTCACCATGCTGCCGATTTTTGTGCAAAACGGTTTGGGCGATGGCGCGCGTACTGCCGGTTTGATCGTGCTGCCCGGTGGAGTGTTGCAGGCAGTGATGTCGCCGATCATTGGGCGTATTTATGATTCTGTAGGGCCAAAGCCGATCATGATTCCCGGCGCCTTCTTGATGGCTGCCGGTACGTGGTTGTTTAGCACCATCGGCACTGATTCCCAGAGCTGGCAGCTGGTCATTTTCCATGTGATTTTCGCTTTTGGTTTTGGCCTGTTGATGACGCCGATGATGACCACCGCGTTGAGTTCATTGACAGGGGAGCTTTACAGCCACGGTTCGGCGATCTTGACGACACTGCAGCAATTGGCTGCTGCCGCCGGTACTGCGTTGTTGATGGTGGTGTTGACTCGGGGTACCGAGTCTGGTTTGGGTGCCGGGCTGGCGGAAGCGGCTGCTACGGCCGAGGGTGTGCGGGCAGCATTTGTGGTTGCTGCGGTTATGGTCACGGCGATGGTTCCGGTGACATTTTTTATCCGCAGCCCACGCACAGTTGTTGCGTAATGTGAGCTAAACTGCACAACCCCGCGTAGAGTGTGAGTATGAGCTTCGATTACGCACCATATACTGAATTGATCAATAACTTGCCTACCAAAATTTGGTTGGGCAGCGAGCAAGTTGCCGGGGTCGGCGGCGCTTATTCTGAGGTGGAAGATCCGGCCACGGGTCAGGTGTTAGCGCAGGTCTCTGATGCTGATTCCACTCAGTGGATGAAGGCTTTGGATCTTGCCGACGCCGTCCAGGACACGTGGGCGAAGGAGTTCACTGCTCGTCAGCGCGCGGATGTGCTGATGGATATTTATGCCGCTGTGCAGGACCGTGCCGAGGATTTCGCCACGGTGATGACCTTGGAAATGGGCAAGACTTTCGCCGAAGCGAAAGGTGAGGTCGGTTATGGTTCGGAGTATTTGCGTTGGTTTGCGGAAGAAGCCGTGCGTATCGACGGCCACTATGGCAAGTCCCCGTCTGGTGCTGGCACTATCCGCGTTACCCATACGCCGGTGGGCCCGTGCTTGGCGGTGACGCCGTGGAATTTCCCATTCGCTATGGCCACTCGCAAAATTGCTCCGGCGCTGGCGGCGGGCTGCACCATGATCGTGAAACCGGCCAAGGAAACCCCGTTGACCATGCTGTTGCTCGGTGAGGTCATCGCCGAGGTTTTCGCTAAGCACAACGTTCCGAGCGGTGTGGTCTCTATTGTGCCGACGACGAAGTCTTCTGCGATGTCGCGTGAGTTGATGGCGGATGCTCGTTTGCGCAAGGTGACCTTCACTGGTTCCACTGGCGTCGGCAAGATTTTGGTGGAGCAATCGGCGAAGAACCTGCAGCGCACTTCGATGGAGCTGGGCGGTAACGCGCCGTTTGTTATTCACAAGGATGCGGACTTGGACAGCGTGCTGGAATGTGCGTATGCAGCGAAGATGCGCAACGGTGGGCAGGCGTGCGTGTCGGCCAACCGTTTTATTGTGCACGAGGATGTGGCTGCGGAATTCACTCGTCGTATCACGCAGAAGCTGGCGCAAGTAAGCACTGGTCATGGCTTGGATGAGGGCGTCGGCCTGGGCCCAATGATTACTGCGGCGCAGCGCGATGGCATCGCTAAGCTGGTTGACGATGCCCGCAAGGCTGGTGCTACCGTGCACACTGGTGGGGAAGTGCCGGAAGGTGCGGGCTACTTCTACCCGGCAACCGTGTTGTCAGATATTCCTGCTGACGCGGATATTTTGCGTGAGGAGATCTTTGGCCCGGTGGTGGCGATTACTACTTATTCCAACCTGGACGACGCCATCGCCGCAGCTAATGACACTTCTGTGGGCTTGGCTGCGTATGGCTATAGCGAGAATGTGCATACGGCGGAGCGTTTGGCGCATGAGTTGAATGCGGGCATGGTGGCCATCAACCGCGGGGGTGTTTCTGATGTTGCCGCGCCGTTTGGTGGCATCAAGGAATCTGGTTTTGGTCGCGAGGGCGGTGCTGAAGGCATCAACGAGTATTTGGATACTCGTTATATCGCGACTCCCTAAAATCTCCGATACTATGGTGTTGCACATCACAAAATAAGAAAATTTACGTGGTGTGCTATAAGATTCTAACGCATTTGCTAGGGAAAATAAACTAATTGTGGATCGTAAAACTTCGCTCTTGTAAGCAATTATGTTTTGTTTTCCAAGCAAGTGTGAAGCTGGTGTGTAGCACTGCAGGTGGATGCCACAGGCGGAGGCACAGCACTGGCAGTACCTATTAACTCTCACAGACAGATAGTGGAGGTGTCTTCTTGTGAGTACTGCTGATCACGCTGCAGGGGAGAAAAACCTGTGGCACAGGATGCTCGACTGGCGTCCGAAATCAACCATCACGCGCATCCTGGTGGTGCTCACGCTCGTCCTGCCGCTGGTTGGTGCAGCGACTTTCATGTGGGCGATGTGGGACCCATCGAAATACCTGCGGAATGTTTCGCTGGCGGTTGTGAATGAAGACGCAGGTGTCGACCGCGACGGCAAATACATTAACTACGGCGACCAGGTCGTAGAAGGCCTGCTGGAAACGGATTATCTGAACTTTGCGGAAGTTGATAGAGAGCAAGGCGAAAAAGGCCTGACCCGCGGCGATTACCTTTTTGTGGTCACGATTCCGAAAGAATTCTCGGATGATGCCGTGACTATCATTAGCGATAACCCGCGCCAGCCTAATATCCATTTCGCGGAAAACGACTTTTATGGCACCAACGGTGCGGTGATTACCAATAGTTTGATCCCGCAGGTGCAAAACAAGGTCGCCGATGCGATCTCCAAGAAATACGCCACGCAGGTCATTGATGGCCTGGGGCGCATGAGCGAGGGAATAACCAAGGCTGCCGACGGCGCCGGGCGTTTGGATGCCGGTGCTACCCAGCTGAAAGACGGTGGTGAACGGGCGGTTGACGGTATCTCGCGCTTGGATAAGGGCGCTTCTGACCTGCAGGATGGTGCCGGACGCCTGCACCAGGGAACCACGGATTTGAAAGCTGGCACCACGCGCCTGACCACCGGCGTGGGCGAACTGAGTAATGGTGCTGCCCGCCTGCAGGATGGCTCTTCCCAGTTGGCCAACGGCATGGATCAGTTGCTGGCTGGCACTGACCAGCTTGCCGACGGTGCCGGGCAGATTGATGCCGGCGTGAACCAGCTGACCGGCATGTTGTTGCCGCTACTGGAACAGGTGCAAGGTGCACTGCCGGATATGCAGCCAATTATTGATGTGCTGCATACCTTCGGTGCTCACGCGGAGGCAGAGAAACTGGCGGGGATTGTCAGCCGCTTGGATCCTGCTAATCAACAGAACATGGTTAACCAGCTCAACCGCCTGCGGGAGGGCACTGGCCAGCTGCACTACAACCTGGCGGACCCGAATGCGCGCTACCGGGCTGGTGTGTTGCGCCTGCACGATGGTGCGCACCGTTTGGACGATGGCATCACGCAGCTCAACGGGGGTGTGGGCCGTTTGGCCGATGGTGCTAGTCAATTGGATAACGGGGCAACCCGCCTGAACGAGGGCACGGGTTCGCTGACCGAAGGAGTCGGTCGCCTGAAAGACGGCACCACCAAACTAAACGATGGTGGCGGCCAGTTGCTGGACGGCATGACTCGTTTGCAAGATGGTACGAATGAACTGTCGACCAAGCTGGCGGAAGGTGCTGCGAAGGCACCGAAGATCAGCAAGCCAGAAGCTTCGGCTGCCAATATTGCGGTGCCGATCAACTTCACCGCGTCGAACGTGCACCCAGTGCAAACCGTGGCTGATGAGTCCGACCCAACCGTCAAGAACATCACTGCTGGTGCCGCGATCTTGGTCATCGTCGTCTTTGGCTACCTAGCCATGGCGTTGCTGTCGACGCTGCTGCCACACGTCGTCGGCAAGCGGGCAAACAGCTACACCGTGCTGGGGCCTGTGTTGCGGGCGCTGGGCTTGATTTCGCTGGTGAACTTCGCGGTGATCGGCTTTTTCGCTGGTTTCTCCGTCGCTCTGGGCTGGTCGCCAGATAATTGGGTAGCCGCTATCGGCGTGCTGGCGCTCACGGCCGTTACTGGTTCGGCAGTGTTCCAGTTCCTGCGCATCTTGTTCGGCCGTATGTACGGCGGGGTGTTCTCGTTGGGTCTCTTTGCGCTGGGGTTGTTCGTTTTCGGTGGTATCTGGCCGCTGGATACCACGCCGGCTCCGCTGCGGTTGCTGCACAACTTCCACCCAATGAGCTACACGCGTGATGCCTTTATGCGCGTGACGGATGGCCTGTACGACGCTACCTTCTGGGGCGGGCTCGGTGGTCTGCTGGTCTTTGCGCTCTTGTCGACGGGACTGTCGCTGGTAATTTACGCGTCTCGCCGTCGGGGTGCGGCCAATGAGCTGGATGAAGAGATCGAGTACGTAAAGAAGGCGCGTTTGGGCGAAGAGCCCGCTGCTTTGGCGAACTAAAATCTGTTCCTGTTGGCCGCCTGGAACACGAGCGACGCCCGGATTACCTCCACTCCGGGCGTCGCTTTTTGCTGTGCAAAACCTCTGCAAACGGGGTGTTCGCTACGGGCGAACAGGCCCTTAGCCTGCGGATATGCCGAAATCCGGCGAAACGATTCGCAAAACGGGAAGGGTCGGTGATAGTTGCGCGTTATGGTGGGTGGAACATATCGCAAATCGGTTAGGGAGAACTCAGAGCACATGTTTGAACGGTTTACGGACCGAGCTCGTCGCGTCATTGTTTTGGCGCAAGAAGAAGCTCGCATGCTTAACCACAATTACATCGGTACCGAGCACATTCTGCTTGGTCTGATCCACGAAGGTGAAGGGGTTGCTGCCAAGGCCCTGGAATCGATGGATATCTCCTTAGACGATGTCCGCAATGAGGTCGAAGAGATTATCGGACAGGGATCCCAACCGCACAGCGGACATATCCCATTTACTCCACGAGCAAAGAAGGTCTTGGAGCTTTCCTTGCGTGAAGGCCTGCAAATGGGCCACAAATATATCGGTACTGAATTCCTGCTGCTTGGCCTGATCCGCGAGGGCGAAGGCGTTGCCGCGCAGGTATTAACCAAGTTGGGCGCTGATCTGCCGCGCGTGCGGCAGCAGGTTATTCAGCTGCTGTCTGGTTATGAAGGCGGCAACCAGGATGGTTCCGGTAGCGGTTCTTCTTCCGCACCTGGCGGTGGTGGCCTGGCAGGTGCCGGTGCTGGCCCGTCCATGGGCGGCGGTTCCAGTAGCGGCGGCAAGGGCGACCGCTCCAATTCGCTGGTGCTGGATCAGTTCGGCCGTAACCTCACCCAGGCGGCCAAGGAAGGCAAACTGGACCCGGTTGTGGGCCGTGATTCTGAGGTCGAACGCATCATGCAGGTGCTTTCGCGTCGTACCAAGAACAACCCGGTGCTGATTGGTGAGCCTGGTGTTGGTAAGACTGCCGTCGTAGAGGGCCTGGCCCTGGATATCGTTAACGGCAAGGTGCCAGAAACCCTGAAGGATAAGCAGCTGTACTCACTGGATCTGGGTTCGCTGATTGCTGGTTCGCGTTACCGTGGTGACTTCGAAGAGCGCCTGAAGAAGGTGCTGAAGGAAATCAACCAGCGTGGCGACATCATCTTGTTCATCGACGAGATTCATAACCTGGTTGGTGCAGGCGCTGCCGAAGGTGCCATTGATGCTGCGTCGCTGTTGAAGCCGAAACTGGCGCGTGGTGAGCTGCAGACCATTGGTGCCACCACCTTAGAGGAATACCGCAAGCACATTGAAAAGGACGCTGCTCTGGAGCGTCGCTTCCAGCCGGTGAAGGTTGAGGAGCCGTCGCTGGAAGACACCGTGCTGATTCTCAAGGGGCTGCGTGATAAATACGAGGCGCACCACCGTGTTTCCTACACCGATGATGCACTAGAGGCCGCGGCGAAGCTCGCGCACCGTTATATCAATGATCGCTTCTTGCCAGACAAAGCCGTCGACTTGCTCGACGAGGCCGGTGCGCGCATGCGCATCAAGCGGCTGATCGCTCCAGAAAGCCTGCGTGAGGTTGACGAGCGCATCGCCGAGGTTCGCCGTAACAAGGAAGCCGCAATCGACGGCCAAGACTTTGAAAAGGCTGCGCGTCTGCGCGATAGCGAGCGTAAGTTGAACGAAGAGCGCGCGGAGAAGGAAAAGGCGTGGCGTGAAAACGATCTGGAAGATATCGCCGAGGTAGGCGAGGACCAGATCGCGGACGTTCTGTCGCACTGGACCGGCATTCCGGCGTTGCGCATGACCGAAGCAGAGTCCAGCCGTTTGCTCAACATGGAGCAAGAGCTGCACAAGCGCATCATCGGCCAGAACGAAGCCGTCAAGGCTGTTTCCCGTGCGATTCGCCGTACCCGTGCGGGTCTGAAGGATCCAAACCGCCCATCCGGTTCCTTCATCTTCGCCGGCCCATCCGGTGTGGGTAAAACGGAGTTGTCGAAGTCGCTGGCGAACTACCTGTTCGGTAACGACGACGATCTGATCCAGATCGACATGTCCGAGTTCCACGACCGCTTCACGGCCTCCCGCTTGTTCGGTGCTCCTCCGGGATACGTGGGCCACGAAGAAGGCGGCCAGTTAACCGAGAAGGTTCGCCGTAAACCGTTCTCCGTGGTGCTTTTCGATGAGATTGAAAAGGCACACAAAGAGATCTACAACACCTTGCTGCAGGTATTGGAAGAAGGTCGCTTGACTGACGGCCAGGGCCGTGAGGTGGACTTCAAGAACACCGTGCTGATCTTCACTTCTAACCTGGGTACCTCCGATATTTCCAAGGCTGTTGGCCTCGGCTTTTCTTCGGAGTCGGAACTCGACCCGGATTCCCAGTACGACCGCATGAAGAACAAGGTCGACGAAGAGCTGAAGAAGCACTTCCGCCCAGAGTTCTTGAACCGTATTGACGAGACCGTCGTCTTCCACCAGTTGAATCAAAAGCAGATCGTCGAAATGGTGGACTTGCTCATCGGCCGCGTCGCCAAGCAGCTGCATGACCGCGACATGGACATCGAGCTGTCTGAGAACGCGAAGAAGCTGCTGGCTCGCCGTGGTTTCGATCCCGTACTGGGTGCTCGTCCGCTGCGTCGTACCATCCAGCGGGAGATCGAAGATCCAATGTCGGAGAAGATCCTGTTCGGCGAGTTGGGTGCCGGCGAAATCATCTCTGTCGACGTGGAAGGCTTCGACGAAGACAACAAGAAGAAGGGCACGTTCACCTTCAGCCCGCGTCCAAAGCCACTGCCGGAAGAAGAATTCGGTGAGTTGGACGAGGATGACGTGCGCGAAGTTGAGAACCCAACCGAGTCGGACGATGCTGCTTCCGACGACCAGGACGGTAACGACGGCAAGGGTGGTTCTGGTTCCGATGGGGATAACCCAGATGATCAGCCGGGCACCGTTGGTGAACCGAATGGTCAGCCAGATACGTTGAGCCCAGATACGCCAAACAATGGTGGTTCCGGCGCCTTGCTGGAACGCCCAGAAGACGAGCGTGGTTCGGACGACTCCGATGATTCGGATGGTTCGGCTGGCCCACAGCCACAGCCGCAGCGCGACTAAGCACGGCAGCACGGCGTTGGCCCGCCAGCTCGGGGTTTACTTGGCAGCTCGGCGGTTTGCTCGTCGTAGCCCGAACAGCACCCTAACGACATACTAACGGCGAAACAGCTGGCCTGCCCCTCGAGAAGAGGTGGTAGGCCAGCTGTTTTCTTTTGGCAAAACTTGAGCTTGTCGTAATAGCGCCGTAACAACACCGCAATAACTAGAACGTGCCGCAATCGTTGCGCGGTGCGATGCCATGAAAACGATCAATCAGATACTGCAAACCCTGGGGCATATCCGTGAATAACGGCAGGGCATGGTTAACGCCTGCCTTGAGTTCCGGCAACACAGGCGGGACATCCGTATGTAAAAACTGCACCTGGCTACCTTGCGCACAATATTGGCGCGCCATTGTGGTGGCTTGGGCGAAGGGAATCAGATCATCGTCGCCAGAATTCGAAACCATGATGGGCCCGGATACAGGCTGGGTGCCCAGCTTTTGTGCCTCGACTAAATTGCTGAGTTCGGGGTGGCGGTTGATCACCTCTGAAAAGGAGTCGCCGCTTTTGGTTAGCGTGCGGGTATCTGTAAAACCCCAGTTGATGGTGGCGTCGCCAATGCAGCTGATTTCTGCATCGTGTAAAAAGCGTTTGCCTTCTTCGTTGAATTCTTCGTCGATGATCCGTTGCAGCGCGGGGTAGCGGTCTACAAATCCGTTGAGCGTGTAACCCAAGGCAGCCACGATGGACGAATTGTCGACGGCTTCCAACACCTGGCGCAGATCCGCGGGCGGGGCGCCTGCGAAGGTTCCCACCAGGTTCAGCTCTGGCGCGTAGTTGGCTTTGTGTTCTGCGGCTGCGGCAGCCGCGCCTCCGCCTTGGGAATAACCGGCGAAGCCAACCGGAGAATCTGCTGGGGCCCCGGCTGCCTGCAATCCGGCCCGGGCGGCATCCAGGACGGCGTGGGCTTCTTCGACTGAATTTACGTAAGTGTGGTGGTCTGAAGTTCCCATGCCCATGTAGTCGGTGCTGATAATGCGAATCCCCGCGAGATTGGCTAGATACTGCAAGGGCAGTTCATAGTTCGCATTCACGCTGAGATAAGGCAGCCCGTCGGCATTAGTGCGGATCTCGAGCCCCGAGATCAGGTCGGGCGCAGCGGATGGTGCGCATAGATCACCCGCTCCACGGGTTCCGGGTGCCATGACGATAGTGGGGGTGGGGCCGTCACCTTGCCAGGGGGTAATGGGGTCGATGACGTAGCCGGTGACCTCTACGGGTTCGCCGTTGGAATTGATTGAGGCGTAGCGGATACGCTGCGCGGAACCGGGAAGGTGCTCACCACCGGGGTTGAGCAGGTGCGGTGCCGCGGTTGCTTCTAGCAGCGCACCGGGTGCTGTGCCGGGTCCTGCGCCAGGTGGCGACGCTGCTGCGCCGGGTGTTGCGCCGACTGCTGAGCCAGGTGGCGGTGGTGCGGGAATGTTGACGGCGGGACTAGGAGCACCTGCTTCATTGGCGTATGCCGTGGAAGTGCTTACGCTGGCTAAAAGGCCTGTAGTCAGGAAACTGGCGGCCATCAGACACAGCCCTTTGCGGATGCTGCTGCCAAAACCCGTGTGAGTGAGGGTGGTTGGGCTGTCAGAAGTACTACTTTTTTGCTTAGGAAACTGTGACGTGAAATACATGCAAGACAGCTTAGAGCATGAACGTCACTGAGTCACGTATCACATTTGCTTCTGGGTTTAATAACTGCTCAAGGCCTAAGAATTCTTCTGATCAATAGGATGCTTGACCAGCAAAAACGGTATTTCATCTGCGGTGTATTCCAGCTGCCCTTTTACTTCAAATACCGTGCTTAACATTTCAGTGGTCAGCACTTTTTCGGGGGGACCATCCGCCTGGAGCTTGTGATTGTGTAGCAGAAGAAGCCGGTCGCAGTATCGTGCTGCTAGCGCTAGATCGTGGATTGCTAGAACCACGGCAATGTCGTGTTCCTTCGCAAGATGGAGCAGAAGATCCATTAATTTGTGCTGGTGGTGCAGGTCAAGGTGATTGGTCGGTTCATCGAGAAGCATTATGCTTGCTTGCTGTGCCATTGCCCGTGCAACCATGACGCGTTGAATCTGCCCGCCAGAAAGCTCATGCAGCCGCATATCAGAAATGTCTTCTAAGCTGCAATGAAATAACGCGCGATCTACAATTTCTGCGTCGTCAGGTTGTGGCGCCGAAAAAGGCATGCGGCCTGCATCGCGGCCTAGTTTCACGACCTCGCGGACGGTGAGTGTGACCCGTTGGCCTGATTTTTGGGCCACATAGGATAAGGCATGAACGCGTTGGGACTGCGGATAGGATTTTAATGGTTTTCCTGCGAAGTGAATGGTTCCGTTAAAGGGCTGCACCCCAGCAATGGATTTGAGAAGCGTCGACTTGCCACAACCATTGGGGCCGATGAGGCCTACCAGGCCGGGCTTTGTGATCTCGAAAGACACGTCGTCGAGTACGGGTTTATTAGGAAAGCCCGTTTTGAGGTTCTCTACCTTGAGCATTAGTGCTTTCTCCGCAAGATTAGGAAAAACATCGGTACGCCAATGAGGGCGGTAATTACGCCCACAGGCAGTTCTTGGGGTGCAAAAATGGATCGCGCGAAGGCATCTGCGATCACCAGAGTGACAGCGCCAACCATTGCGGACAGCGGTATGAGGCTGGCATGTTTTGGTACGTTCAGCATTCTTACGGCGTGGGGGATAATCAGCCCCACGAAACCTATCGCGCCGACGGAAGCCACAGTCGTGGCGGTCATGAGCGAAACACAAATCAGAACAATGTAACGCAATGCGATTACAGGCACACCCATTGTTGAGGCGGTATCCCCACCCAAAGAGAGCGCATCTAGATGGCTGGAAAGCGCCCAAAGCACCAGCATTCCGATGGAGCCAACAATCATCACCGCAAACAGCGTAGGCCAGCGTGCTGCCCCTAGAACTCCGAGTAGCCAGAACATAATGCTGCGAGTAGATTCCGCGTCGCCCGAGGCTGTCACGACTAGAGAAGTCAGAGATTGGAAAAGAAAGCCAATGAGGACGCCGGTGAGCACTACCTTTGTTGCGTCTCCTCCGGTATTGCGGAGTAAAAGCATCAACAGAGCAAAAGAGGCGAGAGAACCAATAGTTGCGCCGAAAATGATTCCGTATTGCCAAGTAGAAAACAGGATCGCAATGACGGCGCCTGTCGACGCCCCCGAGGATACACCGAGTAAGTATGGATCTGCGAGGTCATTATGCGTAACTGCCTGCATTGCAACACCGCATACTGCCAAGATTGCTCCGACGAAGGCTGCCATCAGGATCCGCGGGATCCGAAGCTCTGTCAGGATCGATGTGCGCAGCGGGGAAGGGCTTGGTTGCGAAGGAACAACCAGCCCAATGAGTTCGGTGAAGGACATGGAGCTTGAGCCCACGGTGAGCGAGCCAACTAATGCTACGAGGAGGGTCGCAGCACTAATTCCAGCGATAGTCCAGGTCTTACGCAATATTATTCGCTCTTATTTGCAAATAGGTCGTCCTTGATAGCCTTGGAAACTTCTTCGACGACTTCATAGGACCGTCCCGACGCGGATGTGGCGACGCCTGGGACAACGACATAGGTGCCGTTCTTTACGGCTTTCATCTCTTTGGTGCCGGGGGTGGACTCCAGGTCGCTGACCTTTTCTTCCCACTTATCGCCTGGTTTTCCACGCCCGGGAAGATTCGCGAGCAAAATGACGTCTGGGTCTGCCTCAGCAACGGCTTCCCAGGAGATTTGTGGCCACTCCTCATCGAGGTCACCAAAGACATTTTTCATGCCGGTTGCTTTTCCTACTTCGGTCACGATGGAAGGGCCGCCTGCTACGTAGGGGGCGCCGCCGATGGAAGAATAAAGCAGCATGAAAGTGGTTCCCTCTGGGGCCTGGGCGGTGTTTTCGAGGGCTTCGTTTTGTTTTTCAATGAGGGACTTGGCTTCGTCTTCGCGGTCGAAGAGGGTGCCGAGTTCCGTGATGTCTTTGGCTACGAGGTCGAAGGTTGATTTCTCGGCGTTGTCAGCATAGTCCGGGCACTGGACATTTGATTGGTAGGTTGCTACGCCGAGGTTTTCCCATTCTTCGCGAGTTCCGGCATTGTCTGCGGTCCAGTTGAGTGCGAACGGAGAGTAGATGAAGTCCGTGTCTGTGTCTCGTAGCTGCTCAGAGTTGGGGGCGCTAGGGCTAATTTCTTTTATGCCTTCGAGATCGTAACCTTCAGGAGGCGCGTCTTTTTGGTGGCCGTAGCCTACCATTTGGTCTTTGGCGCCGAGTAGAAGGAGAGTGTCAGTGGCGCCTTGTTCAAGGGTTGTGGCCCGTTGCACCGGAGTATGAGCGGTTAGCTCGAAGCCACAGTTATCGAGGGTGATAGCGGAGCTATTATTCTCTGTGCTGGCAACGGTGTCTTCAGCGTCCCCAGTACTGCAGGAGGACAGGATGAGTCCAGTGGTGAGGATGAGGACGGGTGGAAGGAAACGGCGCATGATAAACCCCTATTCAAATAATCAATTAGACATTTGAAGATTATCAGGTTGGGGGTGGTTCCGATAATCAAAAAGAGGTGGTCTGGGGCACTTTTGGTACTCTGATCCACCCACCGGCCGACCAGGTCGCTCAGGCAGTGGCGAAGCTATTTTTGCTGCATCATTCCGGCAGCGCGAATTCGCCACCACGGGCAACCTCACGCACCAAACCGTCGGCAAGCAAAGAACGCAGGGCTCGCTCGCGCTGATCATCTTTCGGCCACACGAGATCAATTTCCGGCTTCGGCACCGGCGCGGAAGCTTCCCGCAACACGGCCATAATCTTGCCGCGCACCTGCCGGTCAGTGCCCGCGAATTTCTGCACCCGCTTTTTCTGCGCCGCGATCTCTGATTCACTCGGCGCCGGTGAGCCAGCACGCACCCAGGCACAACCGACACGAAGTGGACATACCGAACACTGCGGCGAGCGCGCCGTGCACACCAAAGCGCCCAACTCCATCAAAGCCACCGACGTTTGCGGGCCGCGGCCGTCGGCAAGCAACTCACCCACCTGAGCCAACTGTCTTTTCGCTGGCTGCGGCGCCAAGAACTGCCCAGACCATGCACGCGAGTACACCCGGCGCACGTTCGTATCCACCACCGGGACATTAACACCAAAAGCAAAACACGCCACTGCCCGCGCGGTGTAATCGCCGATGCCCGGAAGCGCCAGCAGCTCATCCACAGCACTCGGCACCGTCCCGCCGTGCTGCGCAACGATAGCCTGCGCACACTCCCACAGCCGCAACGCCCGTCGCGGATACCCCAACCGGCCCCACGCGCGCAGCACATCTGCCTGGCTGGCCGCGGCAAAATCCTGCGGGGTGGGCCACCGCTCCAGCCACTCCAACCACTGTGGTGCAACGCGAGCCACGGGGGTTTGCTGGCTCATGACCTCGGAAACCAAAACACCCCACGCGGTGGTTTCTGGCGCACGCCAGGGCAAATCACGGCCGTGCTCGGCGAACCAGCCACGCAGCTCGGGCAACAAGGCAGTTGCGTCTGGGGCGGCAGCACAAGTATGTGTGGCAGAGATCAGTTCCGAATGATTCGTCATCGCGCATAGTTTAGGACAAAATAGAAGCTGTGAGTATGCAGAATGTGGCCAAGACTCCGCAGGCAGTGTGGGAGGCCCTACGGGAGGGCAATGAGCGGTTTATCGCGAACCGCTCCGAGCGGCCAAATCAAGACCCGGAATACCGTTCGTTGTTGAGTGTTGGCCAGTCGCCGCGCGTGGTCATCTTCTCGTGTTCTGATTCGCGAGTTCCCGTCGAAATGGTTTTTGACCTGGGGCTTGGCGACGCCTTCGTGATCCGAACCGCTGGGCAAATCATTGACAGCTCGATCATTGCTTCGGTGGAATACGCCATCGAGAAATTCGACGTCAACTTGCTGGTAGTCATGGGGCACGAATCTTGCGGCGCGGTGCGTGCGACCATGGAATTTGCCGAAGGCGGTTCCGCACCGAATGGTTTCCAGCGCACCATCGTCGAACGCGTATTGATGTCGGTGACCGAGGCGAACAAGCGCGGGCTAGTTACGCGTGAGGACGTCGAGCGCCAGCACATCACCGAAACTGTGTACCAGTTGATGGCGCGCGCGCCGGGGCTGGGCCAAGGGTTGATTCGCCAGTCTATGGGCATCGTTGGTTTGCGCTACAACTTGAGCGAGGGCCGGGTGGAGCCGGTCGTGCTCAACGGCGTGCACTAGCAGGGGGGCGTGCACTAGCAGGCGCTTGTCGACGTTTGGCTAGCTGCATGTCACGGCAGCTGTAGTTACTCGCCGGATGACGTAGGACACGCGCGGTAGTTGCCCCAGCCCAGCGGTGTTTCGTTATAAATTAGGAACTGTGACTTCCCCAAGACAACCTCGCCTCCCAGAAGAAATTTACCGACGCCGCCGCATGGCAGGCCTGGCGGTTCTTCTCTTGCTTGTGCTTTTGTTGGTCTGGATCTTCAGCGCCATTTTCGGTGGTGGCAGCGAAGAAGATCCGCAATCTGCTGCGGATTCGGCGGCTAACCAAACCGCCACGGCCACCGCAGCGCGGGAGGAAAAAGACGGCAAAGCCGATAAGGCCGCAGACAAAGACGCTGACGAGGCAGCCAACGACAGTGCGGCGAAAGAAGCCGATGACATCGATGCTGCTGACGATTCGCAGGAATCGGACCGCCCGAAGAAGGGCAGGGAAGGCGCGAAGTCTGCAGACGAGCGCCCATCGCCGTACCCAGAAGCTGACGAGGCCACGGCAGCTGCTGGCGCCTGTGATCTACACAATTTGCAGGTCACCGCGCACAGCGATAAGGCCTATTACGCCGGTGGTGACCAGCCGACGTTCTACATGTCTATCGAAAACCCCACCGGCCACGACTGCGCGGTCAATCTTGACGAGAACCCGCTGCGCTTCGAGGTTTATGATCTGAACACGAACCACCGCATGTGGGCAGATACCGACTGCTACCCAGCCGTGATTACTGGTAATCAGGAATTCAAGGCTGGCCAGACCCGTCACTTCGAGGCCGTATGGTCGAAGACGAATTCCGCGCCGGGCGAGTGCAATCACCGCCCAGCTACTCCGGAAGGCAATTACTTCCTGCACGCAGTGGTGGGCGATAACGCCTCCGACGCACTGACCTTCGCGCTGCGGGCGTAATTTTAACCGCGCAGTTCACGCACCACGGCCAGTGCCTGGCGCAGGGTGCTGACACTGTGCAGATCGAGCCCGTCGGCGGCGAGTTCTTTCGCCAACGCGCGGTCTTCTTCGTTATTGCGGCTGGGGGCGACCGCGCAGCGATAACCGATCCGCGCGGCTTCTTGTAAACGCCGCCGCAAATTCGGCACCGTGCGCATCTCGCCGGCCAGACCAATTTCTCCAATGAACACGGTTTTGGCCGGCAGTGGTGTTTCATGCAGCGACGACCACGTCGCCAAGGCCACCGCCAGATCCGTGGCGGTTTCGGTGATGCGCACCCCGCCGACCGTCGCCACGTAGGCGTCTTTTTCATTGGTGCGCTCACCGGCGCGTGCTTGCAACACGGCGAGCACCAGTGGGATGCGGTTTTGATCCAATCCGGTGACCACCCGGCGGGGATTCTTGGCGACGGGATCGACCGTCAAAGACTGCACTTCGGCCACGATTGGGCGCACCCCGTCCATGGCTACGGTGACCGCGGAACCGTTGGGTGTTGCGCCGTGGTGGGACAGGAACAGCCCGGATGGGTCGGCGACTTCCCGGATGCCGTCAGCAGTTTGCTCAAAACAGCCGACCTCGTCGGTGGCACCAAAACGGTTTTTAATTCCGCGCAGCATCCGCAAGCTGGATTGCCGCTCGCCTTCAAAATTCAGCACCACATCAACCAGGTGCTCCAGCACGCGCGGACCGGCAACGTTGCCGTCTTTGGTGACGTGGCCGACCAGCAGAATCGGAATACCGGTGGTTTTCGCCAGTGTGGTCAGTGCCGCCGTGACCGCACGGGATTGCGCCACGCCGCCAGCTACGCCTTCCACGCCGGTGGCCTGCATGGTTTGCACAGAATCGACGATGATCAGCGATGGTCGTAGCGCCTCGACTTGCTGGAATACGACATCCAGGTCTGATTCTGCAGCGAGATACAGCGTGGGGGACAACCCGCCGGTACGCTTCGCCCGGGAGTAGACCTGTGCTGCGGATTCTTCTGCCGTCACATACAACGCCGTGCGGGTGGCAGGCTGTGTTTGCTGGTCTGCAGCGTTTTCGGTAGCGGCAGCGGAGCTTTCTCCGCTGTCTGTCTGGGGTTCTGGTACCTGGCTCCAGCGCGCGGCTACCTCTAACAGCAGGGTGGACTTGCCGACGCCCGGCTCGCCAGCCATGAGCACGACGGAACCGGCGACGATGCCGTCGCCCAACACTCGGTCGAGCTCCCCGATGCCCGTGTGCATGCTTTGCGCAGATTGCGCGGAGATCTGGGTAATCGGTACCGCGGCACTGCTCGGGGCCAGCCCTCCGCGACGCCCACTGCTAGAAGCCCGCGAACCCGCACCCAAACCACCGGCGCCCCCGCGCGCAGCTGAAGCTTTCGCGCCAGAACCCAAACCGGCTGCGAGGCCAGCGGAAAAGATCGGGGCAGCTTCTTCCAGGGTGCCCCACGAACCACACTCCGGGCAGCGTCCCAACCATTTTGGGGAGGAGTAGCCGCATTCGGAACAGGTGTGGATCGCCCGCTGTTTTTTCGCCATGGCACTCATCCTAAGGCAGGTGCCGCACACCCCGCCCAATCCAAAAACAAAATTCGACAATATATTCGAGCCGCCGGGTATAAAAATCCACCCCGTCGGTAGCGGAGCGATCAGCTAATAAGTGCTGTGCAGTGCTGCCGTGCAGGGTGGTGGATCAGCGGGGGGAGCTGCAGGAGGCTGCTGCCTTTAGTGGTGGCCGCCTTCGCTGTGGCCGCCCTCGCCGTGGCTGTGATCATGTCCGTGGCCGTGATCGCCACTGATGGAACCGTCACCGCGTGGTGCGTAGCCTTCTTCCCAGTCGCGGTCGTGCTCGCCGGTAGTCAACGGTGCAGCTGCAATGGCAGCGTCGACGGTGATGGTGACCGAATCGAAGACGAATTCCACTGGACGGTGGCCGCCCGGTGCGTAGTCGTCGTTGTCTAGGGTGGTTTCGATGTACTGGATGCAGGCTTTTTCTGCCTGTGGGGTGTCCTTCAATGCCAACGCGCTGTCGCCAAAGACTGAGCATCCTGGCTCGATTGGGTCCAGGGTGCCCAAGGAAACCTGGTTGCCGTCGACTGAAATTGATTCCAGGGTGTGGGCCTTCATGGAAGGATCCTGGTTGGTGGCGGTGAACTTCAGCGCCGCGGCGTTATCTTCCACGGTGATGGTGACATCGCGGACCGAAAGCTCGCCGTTTTCGCTGTTCGCGCTCTGCCCATCGACGGTCGCGACCTGCGAAGAAGTCTGGGTAATGTGTCCTGCCGAGCAGGCAGCCAGGGTAAGGCTGGCCAGGGCAGCAGCGGAAATGGTGCCGCCGCGACGAACAAACGATTTCAGGGACGTCACTGTGGGGTCCTCCAACAACTCATCGAGCATAAAGATTTTTCAGACTTTACCTTAGCTGTTTACTCCCGGCGGTACACAGTTTCCGGTTTGTACCATCGCTCATGCGGGGCATTCGGGGGCAAACTTTTTATGGGTGCGGTCCGGTAGGTGCCGTGGGGTGCTTGCCGACGCTCACCTGAGCCGCTCCCGGGCGTCGGCAAGTACTTGTTGCGTGTTAAACTGGTGGCTTGAAGTCTGCCTGTTAAGCCTGTTAAGCGAGGAGTGGGAATGGAAATCAAGGTCGGCGAGGTTGTTGTCTACCCGCACCACGGCGCGGCGAAGGTCGAGGCCATTGAAACGCGCGAGATGGGCGGGGAAACGCTCGAGTATGTCGTGCTTTCCATCAACCAATCTGACCTGGTGGTTCGCGTCCCATCCAAGAACGTGGAGCGCGTCGGCGTGCGCGATGTCGTCGGTAAGGAAGGCCTGGAGAAGGTCTTTTCCGTATTGCGTGAGACTGACGTAGAGGAAGCCGGCAACTGGTCCCGTCGTTATAAGGCGAACCAAGAACGTCTGGCTTCCGGTGATATCAACCAGGTTGCTGAAGTTGTGCGGGACCTGTGGCGCCGCGATCAGGATCGGGGCCTTTCCGCAGGTGAAAAGCGCATGCTGGTGAAGGCGCGCCAGATTTTGGTCGGCGAGCTCGCGTTGGCAGGCCCAGTAGATGAGGCCAAAGCCGATAAGATGCTGGCTGAAGTCGATGCCACCATCGAGCGCCACCGGGCTGCTGGTTTGATCGGCAACACTGGCCCAGAGGTGGATACCAAGGTTGATGTGGACTTGGATGATCTCAGCTTTGACGACGAAGACTAGATAGCTGAAGACTAGATTACTGAAGATTAACCGCTGAAAACTAGTTGTTGATGAATATTTCGAGCTCTCGCCCTGCCCCAGTAATTGCGATTGTCGCCGCTGCCGGGCAGGGCACTCGTTTACGTGCGGATAAACCGAAGGCGTTTGTTGAACTCGCAGGAATATCCCTGCTGGAACGCAGCATTAGTGCCATGCACGCAACCGAGCTTGTCGACGAGATCATTGTTGTTGCTGCGCCGGATATGTTGGATGAGGCTGCCGACGTGATTTCCCGGTGCGAGTCCGCTGACGCCACCCGCGGCGCTGGCGCCGATGCTAGCGATGGGCGCACGATCCGCCTGGTTCCTGGCCGTGGGGAACGCGCGGATTCCGTCATGGCTGGGCTGGAAGCGATTTCGGTGGAGCCAGGCGTCGATCCGATCGTGCTGGTTCATGATGCTGCGCGGGCTCTGACCCCCGCGAGCATGATTGACCGGGTAGCGTGTGCAGTGGCAGATGGCGCTTCGGGGGTGGTTCCCGTGGTGCCGGTTGTGGACACGATCAAAGCTGTGACGGAAACCGCTGGTCACGGCGAAGCGCGCAGCCAGGCGCAGATAACCAAGACCGTGGACCGCAGCAATGTGCGTGCCGCGCAGACGCCACAGGGCTTTCGCTACAGCGCGCTGCTTTCTGCCAACGAGATGTATTACGCCAGCGTGCAAGCGGATGCTGAAGCCGGGACCCGCAGTTTTGTGCCCACCGATGATGCCTCGTTGTTGGAGTGGCAGGGCGTGCCCGTCGTGTGCGTCGACGGCGACGAGCTGGCTTTTAAAATCACCACGCGCAAGGATTTGCTGCTGGCCCAGGCGTTTCTTGCCGACGGCCCGGTGACGCGGCCACAACCCACGCAGCCACCGGCCATGCCCATCCCGCGCGTCGGCATCGCTAGCGATGCGCACCAAATTGAGGCAGGCAAACCGTGTTGGATCGCCGGGTTGCTTTTCGACGGCGTCGACGGCTGCGAAGGCCACTCGGATGGCGACGTTGTCTCGCACGCCATGGTGGATGCGCTGCTGTCGGCCTCTGGTTTGGGAGATCTGGGCTCGTTTGTCGGTGTCGGCCGACCAGAATACGACAATGTCTCCGGTGCGCAGCTGTTGCGTGAAGTCCGTGAGCTTCTCGACGATAACGACTTCCGCATCGGCAACGTCGCGGTGCAACTGATCGGGCAAACCCCGAAGTTCAGCCCGCGTAGGGAAGAAGCCCAACAGGTTTTAAGTGAGCTGCTGGGGGCCCCGGTTTCGGTGTCGGCAACCACCACTGATCACCTGGGATTTACTGGCCGCGAGGAAGGCCGCGCGGCAATCGCGAACGCAGTGGTATGGCGTGCGAACTAGTGCGGGCAGGAGTGCGTAAACTAGTACCCTGTGAGCTTACGGATTTTTGATACCGCGACGCGCCAGACCCACGACTTTCAACCCCTGCGCGAAGGCCAGGTTTCTATCTACCTGTGTGGAGCTACCCCGCAGGCGAAACCGCACATCGGCCACCTGCGTTCCGGGGTGGCTTTTGATATTGTGCGCCGTTGGTTTCTGGCCAAAGGCTACGATGTCGCATTCGTGCGCAATGTGACGGATATCGACGATAAGATCCTGACTAAAGCCGAAGCGCATTCCCGCCCGTGGTGGGAGTGGGTTTCCACTCATGAGCGCGAATTCACCCGCGCCTATCAAGCACTTGGCGTCATGGCCCCGAGTGTGGAGCCGCGCGCAACCGGGCATGTTACCCAGATGGTGGAGTATATGCAGCGCTTGATGGACCGCGGTTTTGCCTACGATGTGGACGGCTCGGTGTATTTCGACGTCCTGGCTTGGCAGCAGGCGCAAGGCTCGGATTATGGCCACCTTTCGGGCAACCGCCCAGAAGAGATGGAGCAAGGCGAGACCGACAACGCGGGGAAGAAAAACCCGCTGGATTTTGCTTTATGGAAGGCTGCGAAACCGGGTGAGCCTGCCTGGCCTACACCGTGGGGTGCTGGTCGCCCGGGTTGGCACTTGGAGTGCTCGGCGATGGCCACGTATTACCTGGGCGCGGAGTTTGATGTGCACTGCGGCGGGCTGGATTTGCAGTTCCCGCACCACGAGAACGAGATTGCGCAGTCGCACGCTGCCGGTGATGGTTTTGCTCGTTACTGGATGCACAACCACTGGGTGACCATGGCTGGCGAGAAGATGTCCAAATCGCTGGGCAACGTCCTGGATATCGACGCTTTGTTGGAAAAGGTCCGCCCGGTGGAGTTGCGCTACTACCTGGGTAGCGCGCATTACCGCAGCGTGTTGGAGTATTCCGAGGCCGCGGTGCATGAGGCCGCCGCTGGTTTCCGCCGCATTGAGGATTTCGTTAACCGCGCGTCGAAGCTGGCGGGCGCACCCGTCGACAAGCTGGCGGTGGAACAGGGCATGCTTGGCGACGCCGGTGTGGCTGGTGGTGCTGGGCTTGGCGGCGTTAACGCTCAGGACAGCATTGCCCAGGAAGTTTCCGAGCACTGGCAGAAGTTTGCTGCCGCGTTGGATGATGATTTCGCGGTGCCGCGTGCGTTGGCCGTTATTCACACCACGGTGAAGGCAGGCAATAATGCACTGGCTGGTAAGGACACAGGCAAAGATGCTGCCAAGGCCAAAGCCGTGGCGTTGGCGTCGTTGGTGCGTGCGATGACTGCCATTTTGGGCATTGACCCGTTGGATGCGCAGTGGGCTGGTGGTACGCAGCAGTCCGCAGATGGTGGTGTGCAGCAAGCGCTTGCTAGTTTGGTAGAACACGAACTCGCGTTGCGGGCTGCGGCGCGCAAGGACAAAGATTTCGCTACTGCCGACGGCGTGCGGGATCGTTTGGCTGCGGCTGGCATTGAGGTTATTGATACCCCGGATGGCGCGGAATGGAAGCTGCGTTAGGCGGGGTATCCGAAGTGAAATCGCGTGGTGCAGCGCCGAGGAAGTACAGTAAATTCGAAATACTCGAAATTGAAATTTTTACAGCAAGGATAGTGAATTTTTATGGCACGTACCCACGGTAGGGGCGGAGCGGGCATCCGCAAGACCAACAAAAAAGGAGCCACGAAGGGGTCTGGCGCTGTGCGTCGTCGTGGCCTGAAAGGCAAAGGGCCGACGCCGAAGGCAGAAGATCGGGTTTATCACCAGAAGCATAAGGCGAAACAGCAACGGGAGCGTTCCAATTCTGGCCGGCATGAAGCGACGACGGAGCTGGTCGTCGGCAGGAACCCGGTGGTGGAATGCTTGAATGCGAAGGTTCCGGCGAGCATGTTGTTCGTGGTGGCTGGCACCGGTTCGGATGAGCGGCTGACGCAAGCTGTGCAGATGGCGAACAGTCGTGGTATTCCGATTACCGAATTGCCGCGGCATGAGATGGATGTGAAAACCGGCAACGGCATGCACCAGGGTATTGGTTTGCAGATTCCGCCGTTTAAATACGCTGAAGTAGAGGATTTGCTTGCTGATGTGCAGCAGCGCAATGAGACCGGCATGTTTGTCATTCTGGATAACATCACCGACCCACGAAATTTGGGTGCGGTGATTCGTTCGGCGGCTGCTTTTGGTGGACACGGTGTGATTATTCCGGAGCGTCGTTCGGCTTCGGTCACGGCTGTTGCTTGGCGTACTTCTGCTGGTACGGCCGCGCAGTTGCCGGTGGCGCGGGCGACGAACCTGACGCGCACGGTAAAGGAATTTCAGAAGAACGGCTACCAGGTTGTTGGGCTGGAAGCTGGTGGAGAGCACACGCTGGATACCTACGACGGCGGCACAGATCCCGTGGTTATTGTTGTTGGCTCGGAAGGCAAAGGTATTTCGCGTTTGGTGCGCGAAAACTGTGATGTGTTGATGTCGATTCCGACCGTGGGGTGGGTGGAATCGCTGAACGCGTCGGTGGCAGCCGGTGCGGTCTTGAGTGAGTTCGCGCGCCAGCGCCGCGTCGGCTAGCTCGTCTGATTTGGTTCGGGCGGCAGGTTTGCTGTCGTCTCGTCGTGTTCAGAAACCAGTTGCGGGCTTACCCTTGAAGTGTGGTGCGCATAGCATTATTCTCTATAATGTAAGTTGACTCACAAAAAGGAGCGCGCCACGATGATGTATCAGTTGAGCATTGGATAAAGTCATCCTAAATGCATCTTTTTAGAGGTAGTGGCGGCGAAGGATTTCGTTCAATTTATCTTTTGGTCGCCATCTATTTTTTGCTGTCCCTGTGTGGGGCAATGACCAGCTTGTCAATTTCACTCCACTTCGCTGCTCTTAACCAGGGTGAACTCTTAGTAGCAAGCATCTTTGTTTCTGCAGCCTGCGCCCAGGTTTTTGTAGTCCCGCTCCTGAGTCCACTCTTCAACAAATTCAGCAGTTATCACATAGCACTTTCTGCTCTCTTCTTGGATCTGCTGGGCCTATTAGCAATGGCTGCTTACCCGGAGCCGTTGATTCTCATCCTTGGAAATCTCGTCACCGCATGTTTAACCGGACTGTCAATTCCATCCATTTTCACCATCGTTGACTCCCAGGTCAGCGAAGGACAGCAAGCGAAAGCCTTCTCCTTTTTGGATACAGCACGTCTTGGGGGCGGATTCATTGGGCCGCCGCTAGGAGGGTTAATTCTTGATCAAAAGAACCTCCAGACAGCGCTTTTGGTAGAAGCTTGTGCTGTAGTGATCTCGTTAGTTGCCTTTCTAGCTCTCGACAAAACTGCGGCGCAGGACGAATCCTCGCAGGCGCACAACAAACAAACTTCGTCGAGTTTTTTCCACAAGGTACTCGAAGCGCCTTCTCTCTTATTGAAAAATAGAAGTTCTCGTTTTGCGATAACCAGCATTTGGGGTGCAATCATTTGCACGTCGATTTTCAACATTGCTCTTGTCTTTTATGCGACGACAACGCTTCAAGCAAGCGGTACGTTATATGCAATTATTGCCCAGGCTTTTATCGTGGGCCGTATCTTTGGGGCACGGTTGTCAGCCCATCTTGGTGCACACAACGCCAAGAAAGCACTGACCGGAGCAGGTGTCGCTATGGGCTGTTTTATAGCCTTACCTGGGCTAATTCCCTCATTGTGGCTCTGCATACCATGCTTCTTCCTCGGCGGAGTCTGCAATGCCGTCCAAGTGGCCGCTCTGCGCATTATTGTTGTTGGAACCGTATCTGGTGAGGTTAAGCCCAAAGCACTTTCTACGATGGGGTCAATAAATAGCTCCGCAATGCTCATTGGATACATCGTCGGAGCGCCCGTTGTCAGTGCTCTCGGCCCGGCTGCGGCACTTGTCGTATCTGGAATGGGGACTTCCGTGCTCACGATAGGGTCAGTCGTGAAGCGCCGTCTGCAAAAATAACCGTATATGTAAGTATCGAAGGACGGCACCGCGACGTAATCGCATTCATGTTCGAGCAGTGTGCTACCCGGCTGCTACGCTCGTGAACATGACACATAAGCCAATAGAACTTGCCCCACGGGTTTTATCGTGGGCCAGCATTATTGATCAGAACACCGCAGACCAAGCTGCTGGGTTGGGGCAGCTGGATTTTGTTTCTCCGCATATCGCGTTGATGCCCGACGCGCACAGCGGCAAGGGCACAGCCATCGGCACGGTTATTCCCACTAAGGGGGCTGTGATTCCGGCTGCTGTCGGGGTGGATATTGGTTGTGGAATGGCTGCAGTGCGCACCATTTTTACTGCCGACGACATCGCGCAGATTTCCCTGGAGCAGCTGCGGGACGAGGTTGAGCGTTCCATTCCGCTTTCACCGGGGAACTACAATAAGAAGATTCACCGCGAGCACACCAAGGCGCGCATTCAGGAACTCGAGGAATTAGCCGAGCGTGACGACGTCGACCTGTCGCATTCCCCGAAGTGGCGCGAGCAGCTAGGCAGCTTGGGTGGCGGCAACCACTTCATCGAGTTGTGCCTGGATGGTGACGATAATGTCTGGTGTTTCCTGCACTCGGGTTCGCGCGGGGTGGGGAACAAGATCGCGCAAAAGCATATTAAGATCGCGACGCGAGAAGTCGCAGAAGCGGGTGTCGAGCTTGCAGAAAAGGATCACGCGTACCTGCGTGAGGGCACCGAGTCCTTCGATACTTACCTGCGGGAACTTGCTTGGGCGCAACGGTTTGCACGGCTGAACCGCGATGAGATGATGGATCGCTTCGTTGATCAGCTGGCCCGCATGATGCGCCAGGCGCATGACGACGGGCGTATTTCCATGAAGGTGCCCGCAGATAGTGCAGATACCGAGGTGGAACGCGTGAACTGTCACCATAACTACACCGAAAAGGTGACCATCAATGATGAGTCCGTGTGGCTTACCCGCAAGGGCGCGATTGATGCCAGCGTCGGCAAGTCTGGGTTGATTCCCGGTTCGATGGGCGCGCGATCATATGTTGTGCGCGGTCGCGGTAACGCTGCGGGCTTGAATTCTGCGCCGCATGGGGCTGGGCGAGTGATGTCGCGTCGGCAAGCAAAGAAGCAGTACACCGCAGAAGATTTGGCGAATCGCATGGGTGGGATTGTGTACCGGCCAGGTGAGCAATGGGTGGATGAAATTCCGGATGCGTATAAGCCGATTGACCAGGTGATGGCTGATGCCGCGGATCTCGTAGAAGTGGTCACGGAACTGCGGCAGGTGCTGAACGTTAAGGGTACGTAGCGGTCTGGCGCTTTATCCGGGAAGAAACGCCGCGGAGTCAATAGGTGACGTGGCCACAAACAGGTTAGACTGGTGATATGACTGTCATCAGAGATATTTTCCTGCTTATCGCCCGCATCATACTGGGCGGCGTGCTCATCGCGCATGGCTGGCAGAAGTTTAATGAATGGACCATCGACGGCACCGCAAGCTCCTTCCAGGAAATGGGTGTGCCTTCCCCAGAGATTTCCGCACAGGTTGCTACCTGGTTTGAAATTGGTGGTGGCGCAGCCATCATCCTCGGCTTGCTGGTGCGCCTGGTTGGCCCGGTACTGTTCGTGCAGATGGCCGCTGCTGCGTGGTTTGCGCACCGCGATTCCGGCATCTTTGTTTCCGACGGCGGCTGGGAGTTTGTTGCCGTAATCGGAGCTGCTGGTTTGGCACTGTCTGCTGCCGGTGCTGGTCGGGTCTCGCTGGATCACTTGTTTGTCGCGCCGTTCCGTAAGCGCAAGGAAGAAAAAGAAGCTGCTGCTAACCAGCAGGCTGTCGGCGCTGGCGCTGGTGTTGCCGGTTCTGGCGTTGCTGGCTCCGGTATCGCCGGTGCTGAGCAGAACTTCGGTGCTGAACAGAACTTTGGCGGCGAGAACTTCTCTAGCCAGAACTCCACCCAGAACTACGGCCAGAGCTCCGGGCAGGAATACTCTGACGACCAAGACTTTTCTACCCCGAACTTCGATAACGCAGCTGGCAACAACTCCACCGCTGATGGTGTAGATGCCAACGCAGAAACCACCCAGTGGAGCACCGATAACCAGTGGGACAACGGGAAGAAGTAAAAACTTGCACTAAGCGATAACCACTACGCCCTAGGCACCGCCACGCTCTAGGCGAAAACTTATCGCGAATAACAACCGGGGCTTGCAGCCACCACCAGCACTAGCTGGCAGGCTGCAAGCCCCGGTTTTCTGTTGTTTTATTGCCCGCTACCCGCGCCGGGCCGAGACCCGCGCCGTTAGCTCTCAGCCCCGGTCATCTTTTCCATCGCCGCTGCCATCCTGAGCGCCACCAGCATCCTGCGCGACGTGGTGCGGATTCACAGTGGCGTCGTTTCCTGCACCCAATGCTTTCACGCGGCGTGCATAAGCGACCTCATCGCGGGAGGTCTTGCGGCTGCGCAGATTGCCAATAATCCGGCACACCAGGTAAATCACAAACGAAATCGTCGTCACGAATACCGAGACTGGCAGCCCAGGAGCCAGGGAAGCAACCAAACCGCCGACGGCAGCGATTTCAGCGAACACCACCGAAAGCACCACGGATTTCACTGGCGACGACGTCACCTGTACCGCGGCTGCACCTGGGGTAATCAGTAGTGCCATCACCAGCAACGCACCGACGATCTGCACGGATTGCGCGGCCGTCAAACCCACCATCACCGCGAACAACACGGCCAGCCCGCGCACGGGAACACCGGCGGCTTGTGCCATCAGCGGATCCACAGAGGCAAACAGCAGAGGGCGCCACAGCACGATGATCAACGCCGTGATCACCACCGTTGTTGCCGCCAGCATCCACGTCGATGCGCCGGAGACACCGACGATCTGCCCGGTCAGCAACGACATCGCCGTCGTCGTGTTGCCAGGGTACAGGTGGATGAACAGCACGGATAGGCCCAAGCCGAAGCTCATAACCACGCCGATTGCAGAATCTTGGTTACCCCGCAGCCCGAGTACCGCCAGGATCACCGCCGCGGTAATCGAGCCGATGATCGCGCCGAAGCCGATATTGATGCCGAACAATAGCGCGGCCGCCGCACCCATCAGTGCCAGTTCCGAGGTCGCGTGCACGGAAAAAGACATATGTCGCAGCACAATCAAACTGGTGATCACACCGGATAAAACCCCGAGCAGGGCAGAGGCAATCAGTGCCTGTTGCACAAAGCCCACCGAGAGCAAATAGACGGTATCGTCCCAATAACTCACTAGACCACCACCAGCTTCCCGTTGACGGTTGCTACTTCTACATGCGTGCCGTACAGCTCGCTGAGCACCTGGGTTTGCATGACCTCGTCGATCGTTCCCAACATGTGCCCGCGGGGTGCCAGGTACAGCACGCGGTCCACAACATCCAGGATCGGGTTGATGCCGTGGGTGACAAACAGGACCGCCGCGCGGTGTTTATGCAGACGGGCGACGGTATCGTGCTCGCGGGCCATATCCAGCGAGAGCAGAGGTTCGTCGGCAAGCACCACGTCCGGGTCCGTGCCAAAGGCTTGGGCCTGGCGGATCAGCTGCTGTTGGCCACCGGAAAGCGTGCCGACGGAACGGTCCGCGATGCCTTCTGCGCCGACGTAGGCCAGTGCCTCGTCGACGGCGCGTTTGCTCGGCCGACGCCCCGAAAACACCCCGTGGCCGAGAGATAGCGAGACCAAGTCGCGTGCTCGAACCGGCAGGTGCTTATCAAACATGTGCTGTTGCGGGATGTAGCCGATGCGCCCGTCGACGCGCACGGAGCCAGAGGTCAGCGTGCGGGTGCCCAGGATTGTGTTCAGCAGCGTCGATTTGCCGGAACCATTAGGGCCCAGGATGGCGATGAATTCACCGGGTTTTACCTGCAGGTCCAGGTCTTCCCAGAGTGGTTCCACACCGGCGTTGGAAAACTGAAGCGGCATTGCGGTTTATGCGCTCGCCTTTGCGGCGGCTGCTTCCAGGTCATCGACGACGGAGTGGAAGTATTCCAGGAAGTTTTCGCCATCCAGTGGGGTTTCACCGACCGGAACCATCGGAATGTTTTTGGCTTCGGCGGCTTCGCGGATGCGTTTGGTCAGGTCGGTTTCGGTTTGCGGGTTGTAGATGAGTACGTCGAGTTCGTCGTTTTCGATGAGTTCCAGGAATGAGGCCAGGTCAGCGGCGGCGGCATCGCTGTGGTTCAGCGTGGCGTGCCGGTATGACTCTGGGGTGACTTCGTCCATCTTGGTGTGGGTGAGGATGTAGTCGGCGATCGGGTGCGTTTGCGCGATGTTGATGGCTGGCAGGGCTTTGATTTGCGCGGCGATCTCATCTAGTTCGGCGTTGAGTTCGTCGATTTTCAGTGGCGCATCTGGGTGGGTTTCTTTGATGCGGTCGGCAACGCCGTTGGCCACGGTGGATAGTGCTTTGGTGTCGAACCAGACGTGTTCGTTGTTGGCGACGTCGAAGGTGTTGTTGTCGCCGTAGTACTGGGCGTGTGCCTCGGTGCCTTCTGGTTTTTCGTTGCCGGAGTTGTGCTCGTGCGGGGTTAGTGGCAGGGCGTGGATGACGATGTCTTCGTCGAGAGGTTCGTAGAGCCAGGCGTCGTATCCGCCGCCACCGGCGACGACGACGTCGGCTTCGTTGGCGCGTGCCAGGTCGGCTGCGGTGGGTTCGAAGTGGTGGGGGTCGGTGTTGGTATCGCTGATGATGGTGCGGATATTTGCGACGGATTCGTCGTCGATGACGGCTTTGGTGAGATCGCCCCACACGCTGGTCGAGGCTACGATTTCGATGGTGCCTTCGCCGCCCGCGGCGGTATCGCCGTTGCTTGCCGACGTGGCAGCGTCCCCGGAGCCTCCTGTTTCTCCCGATGAGCAGGCTGCCAGGAACATCATGGCGGCGGTGGCGGTTGCGGTCAAGACTCCTCGACGTTTCGTGATCATAGTTAACACTATGGTGGTGGTGAAAACAGTTGTCAATTGAAAATCTAGTGAAAATAAGCAGCGTGACGGCGTCTTCCTGGCCTGCAACGGGCCGTAAAACCGGAGTGCTCGCTCGTCGTTAAGGCCGTGAAGAATGGCCTGGCCGAAGCCCGGTAGAATCACCCGCATGGCACCGCGATCACGGGCTGGGCTCAGCAAAGGAACTTTGGCATCGATTGCCGCCGATCTGGGCGTGTCCCGTACGACGGTTTCTAATGCCTATAACCGCCCGGATCAGTTGTCCGCGGCCACCCGTGACCGCATCATGGCGGCTGCGAAAGCCCGCGGTTACCCGGGGCCGGATCCGACGGCGCGTTCGCTGCGCACGAAGCACGCCGGTTCTTGGGGTGTGGTGCTCACCGAGCATCTTTCTTATGCCTTCGAGGACATGGCTTCGGTGGATTTTTTGGCCGGGATTGCCGAGTCCACCCACGGCACCGATTTTTCGCTGACGTTGATTCCCGCGGGCCCGGACACGCTTGCCGACGCCACCACTAACGCAGCCACCGCAGCCGTGAACCAGGCCGGGGTGGATGGTTTCATTATTTATTCTGTGGCTGCGAACGATCCCTATTTGCGGGCGGCCTGCGCGCGTGGGTTGCCGGTGGTGGTGTGTGACCAGCCGACGGATTCTGGCGCGCCTTTCGTGGGTATTGACGATGATGCTGCGATCCGCCCGGCTGTCCGTGCTGTGTTGGAGGCGGGCCACCGGCGCATCGGTGTGTTGTCGATCCGGCTGTTCCAGCAGCGTGTTGATGGGGCTGTGGCTGCCGCCGATATTCCTGGGGCAGACATGCACGTGCAGCGCGGGCGGGTGTCCGGGGTATTGGATGAGTGTCGGCGCGCCGGGCTGGATCCCGCGCAGATCCCGGTGATTTCACGGCATATTAACGACGCCGATAATGCGCGCAGTGCCGCCCGCGAGATGCTGGATACGCACCCAGAATTGACTGCGATTGTTTGCACCACGGATTCCATGGCTTTGGCGGTGTTAAATGAGGCCCGTGAGCGCGGGATTTCGGTTCCGGAGCAGCTTTCGGTGACTGGTTTCGACGGTATCGCGGAAGCTCGGCATGCAGGTTTGACGACGATCATCCAGCCGAACAAAGCCAAAGGGGCTGCGGCCGGGCGTGTGTTGCGTGGGCTGATCGACGAGCCGGATAGTACGCCTGTGCGCAGGATTTTGGGGACTTCGCTATATCCCGGTTCTACGGTGGCTCCGCCACATAATTAGAACTCGCGTTCTGTGGAAATTGCGCAGAATCTGTAGTTATGTGAGCGGTAGAAGGCAGAATATCGACGTGATGGAAAGGAGGAAATGATGGCCGTTCGCCATATCCATCTGACAGAAGAAGAAGCCGCCCGGCAATTAGAGGATTTAGAGGCAAGCGTGGAAGGTGGAATCGAAGAATTTGAAGCACGTGCTTACACGTATAGTCTTTCGCCGAAAGAAGCGGGTGTGTGGGACCGGATTGAAACTTTAAGGTGGTTGCTTGGCATTGAGTAGTGCTGATGAAAAATTGTTAGAGGGTAAAGCTGATGAGCTGGCTTGGACATTGACGGATGCGCTGGAATATTTTGCTGACAATGACTTTGTTCTTGAAACCGTGATTGCGCAATCCGCACGCGGTAATTCCATTGTTATTCAGTTCGCGCAGAAAGAAGACTTACCCAAAGTGGTGAAGTTGAAGTCTCGGGGATGGCCGGTTTTAGGCCTGGGGATGAAGATTAATTGCACTTGGGATTCTCAAGGGAAGCATCTAGCGGTTGAGAAGTCCTCGATTCGTGTGATGCCTTATGGCAGTGATACCGAAGCACCGTTGTTTCGTGTGGAGTACGTCAAGGATCAGGATTCTCACCGCCCGAGTTCGCACATTCATGTCCATGCGCATCGTGATGAATTCACGCATCTCATGGGCTTTGCTTCCAAATTTGATGTTGAGCGGACAAAGAAAGTGCGTAATTATTTTCGGCGGGGCACGCGGCTATCAGAATTGCATTTCCCTACTGGTGGGCATCGCTTTCGGCCATGCTTGGAAGACGTCTTGGAAATGCTGCGCGTGGAGTTCAAGCTTGATGTTGATAACAGTAAATGGCAGCAACACCTACGTACAGCGCGTGAAAACTGGCGCAGAACACAGCTGGCTGCAGCGGTAAGGGATTGCCCGGATGAGGCGCTCCGTGTACTTGTCGACGAATACGGGATGCCGGAGCCAATTGGTTGGACATTGCCGGAATTCGACACGGCTTGGCAGAAAAAGTTTGCCCGCAGCTAAGCGGCTGCGCGTAGCAGATTGCATAAAGTTGCCGTGTCAACTGCATTTTCCTGGCTTGTCATTCCTTATTGAAAATTGCACCCAGCCCCAGTGTGTTGCGCTTCTTAGAATCGGGATTCTGCACAAAAGCAGAAATCCAATCATGACAAGGAGAGTGCACATACATGCGCGCTGTAACTATCCATGCTGCCGGCGATATCCGTGTTGAAAACGTCGCCGATGCACAACTAGAAAAACCTACCGACGCCGTCATCAAAGTTGCGGCGGCTTGCGTGTGCGGCTCTGACCTTTGGCCGTACCGCAGTGACGAAGAGGTAGACCCAGGTGCTCGCATGGGCCACGAATACGTCGGCCAAGTCACCGAAATCGGTTCTGAGGTTCAGGATATTCAGGTTGGCGACTGGGTTGTTGGTTCCTTTGTTGCTAGCTGCGGTAAATGCGAAATCTGCCAGGCGGGCTACCCCTCTGGCTGCTTAAACCGCGAATTTATGGGCGGCGTGGGCACCCAGGCGGAATATGCTCGTGTCCCGCTTGCCGACGGCACCCTGGTGAAATTGCCTGCCGAACCAAATGAAGATCAGTTGCGTCACGTGCTGGCTGCCTCTGATGTGCTGGGTACTGGCTGGTATGGCGCAGATGTTGCCGGTGCTGGCGCAGGCAAGATTATCGGCGTGGTCGGCGATGGTGCCGTGGGCTTGTCTGCGGTTTTGGCTGCCAAGCAGTTGGGCGCGGAGCGCATTGTGGTCTCTTCCCGCCATGAATCGCGCCAGGAGCTGGCGAAGAAATTTGGTGCCACGGACATCATTCCGGAGCGTGGTGAGGAATTTATTGAAAAAGTAAAAGAACTGACCGACGGTGTGGGCCTGCATGGTTGTGTTGAGGCCGTGGGTACGGACGGTTCGATGAAACAAGCCATTGGTGCTACCCGCCGCGGCGGCAATGTGGGCTTCGTTGGCGTTAGCCATGGGGTGGAACTGGATGGTCAGGATTTGTTCGCTTCGCTGGTTTCGCTGGAAGGCGGCCCGGCTCCAGTGCGCAAATACCTGCCAGAATTGGTTGATTTAATCTTTGCGGGCAAGATCACACCGGGTGATGTTTTCGATAAAACTCTGTCGCTAGACGACGCCGCCGCAGGTTATGCAGCTATGGACCGTCGTGAAGCCATCAAGGTCATGCTTAAGCCGTAAACGGTGTCATTTTCATTAACGTCCGCTTGTTGAAAATATATCGGCAATGATGTTTAATGAAAATGTACTGAAAACGAGGCGGAAAGGATGTCAGAAAATGACTCACGCAATCCACGAAGAGCACACCCACCAGCACGGCCCAAACTGCGGTCACGTTGCCATCCCGCACGATGATCACGTCGACTACGTGCACGACGGCCACCTGCACCGCGAGCACGACGGTCACTGGGACGAGTGCGAAAATGAGCAGCACCAGCCACACGAAACCCACGAGCACGAGCACGGCCCAAACTGCGGCCACGTTGCTGTGCCACACGATGATCACGTGGACTACGTGCATGACGGCCACCGCCACGCCTTCCACGATGGCCACTGGGACGAGCACTAAATCCCTCGCCGCAGCCTTTGCCCCTTGGCTGATTAAGCCCTAGCGAGGTACCTGCCGCGCCGGGCCGCCAGGTCCTGCAATACATTCGCCACCTCGTCAATATCTGCGACCCGGTGGCCCGCGCAGGTAGCACCGGCCCCGACCTTGATGCCCACATCATCGGGGCCGAGCACGGCGAAGGCATTTTCATCGGTGACATCGTCACCGAGAAACACCACGGCATCTGCCTGTAAGCGCTGTTTTTCGCGCTGCAGCCAGGTGCCTTTTGTGATTTCTAGGGCGGAAAACTCCACCAAATTTTTTCCGGGGGTGACGGGGAAGCCGCGTGCAGCAACCTGGCGGGCACGCTCTAGGATCTCTTGTGCAGCCGCTGGGTCCTCCACTGCCAGGGGAGCAACATGAAATACCCGCTGGAATGGCTTATTTTCCACGTAGGTGCCGGGGTGTTGCGCGGCTAAATCCTCCAGCTCGGCGCCGACGTCGTCTAAGAAGTTCTGTTGTTTCGCCGTCAGTGGCACCGTGGCCCCGTCACGGTCTTCTGCTCCGTGTGAGCCAACCAGCAATATGGGCGGTTCCAGCGGGCATACTTTTTCTAAACCAGCCACGTGTCGGCCGGATAGCACCCCGACGGTGGTGTTGGACAGCTCGGATAGTTCCCGCAGTGCTTGTAGCGAGCCGGGGTGGGCGTGCACAGCATAGGGGTCAGGGTCAAAGCCGGCTAAGGTGCCGTCGAAATCGGAGACGACTAGCAGGCGGGGGCTTTCTGCGGCTGCCACAAAAGCCGGGTGTGTGGCCAGAGAGTGCGGGGTGTTCATGCCCCACATGATAGTGGCGCGTCGGGTGGCCCGGTTCCTGCAGGGCCGAGCCTGGGGTCAGCTGCCGGGCGACCAACCCGCGCTACGCTGCGTGGGTGGCCTACAGCACGAACATGCGCAGTGCAGGTGAATTGATCGGCTGCCCGTCGTCCAGCTGTATGACTAGCTCGCCGCGGCTGTCGAAGTGCAAGGCGAAGCGATTGCCGGACTGCAACAAGTCCGCAATGTGGCTGTGTACCCAGGCGGCGGTTCCGGTGCATTCGGTATCGATCTCGTCGCTGATGACTTCATTGAGCAGCACAAAGCTGGCGTCATTAGCGGCGACGGACGCGCCGGAGTCATCGCTGAAACTCACCTGGGCCTGCAGTGGTGCGCAGCCGGTGTATCCTGCCATGCTGTTTTGGCTGAAGCCCAGGCGCGGCACCCCGGCGATATCGGTTGGTACTTCGGTGGGGTCTTCTGGCGCGGAATAGATGTGGGTGATCTGCCACGTGGAGTCTAATAGGGCGCCGGTTTCTTCATTCCCGCAGGCAGCTAAGCCCACACTGGCGCTGAGCAGCACCCCGGCCACCACTTGTCGACGCTTTCGGTTCGGGCTGGGATTCGAGCTGCGGCTAAAGCTCAGTTTCATGGGCGCTCCCCACTTCCGGGAGTGAATTTGCTCGGGTTGAGTTCGTCCGAGCTGAACCTATCCAAGTTGGACAGGAAAGACTGCGCCCACCGGGCTACGTCATATTCCAACACGTGGGCGTGCATGTGCTGCATACGGTCCCGCATGCGCTCCGGCTGCTCGCGTAACCCCGCCACGGCGGTGACCATCGCGGCTTTGATCGATTCCATATCGAAAGGATTGCACAGCACTGCTTGCGGTAATTCGTTGGCTGCGCCCGCAAATTCGGAAAGCACTAGCGCGCCGGTGCCGTCGTTGTGGCAGGCGACGTATTCCTTCGCCACCAGGTTCATGCCGTCTTTAAACGGGGTGACCACCATGACATCGGCCAGGCGGTAGTAGCGGCGCAGTGTTTGTTTGGGCACGCTGGTGTGCTGGTAGTGCACCACGGGGTGGCCGAAGGTGGAAAAGCGCCCGTTGATGCGCCCGACGGTTTCTTCCACCACCGAGCGGGTTTTGCGGTAGTGCTCGATGCGCTCGCGGGAGGGGGTGGCCAGTTGCACGAAGGATACTTCGCGCGGATGCAGCACCCCGGCTTCGAGTAATTCTTCAAAAGCTTGTAGCCGTTCGACGATGCCCTTGGTGTAATCCAAGCGGTCTACACCTAAAAACACCACCTGCGGGTTACCAAGATCTGCCCGTAGGCGCGCGATTTCTGCAGCATCGGCGTCTGTGAATTCCAGCTGTGCTGCAGAATCCAAAGAGATAGGGAATGCAGCCACCCCAACCTCGCGGGCATCTGGGGTGGTAATCCGCGCGGTGATTTCCCGCAAACTCGCAGTACCTAGTGCAGAAAAACCCGGCCCCTGCGGCGTCGATTCCAGGCTATCGCGGGCGTCATGGTTGGAGACCCCATATCCTGCAGCCACTAACTGTAAGAAGTGGTTGGCATCGGTGGTGAGCTGAAAGCCCACCACATCGGCGCCCAGTAGCCCACGGATGATTTCGTGGCGCCAGGGCAGTTGTCGGAAGATATCTGGGTGTGGGAAAGGGATGTGTGCAAAAAAACCGATGCGCACGTCCGGGCGTAGTTGGCGCAGAATGCCGGGGACTAATTGCAGTTGGTAGTCCTGAACCCACACGGTGGCCTCGGGCGCGGCTACGGCGGCGGCGTGTTCGGCGAAGCGTGTGTTGACTTCGCGGTAGGCAGTCCACCATTCGCGGTGGTAGGTCGGGGGAACAATCAGGTCGTGGTACAGCGGCCACAGGGTGGCGTTGGAAAATCCTTCGTAAAACGCCTCGTAGTCATATTCTGAGAGTGTGACCGGGTGCAGCAGAGCCCCGGCGTCGTTGTAAAACGGCTCGGGGCTGGCATCAGCCACACCGGGCCAGCCAACCCAGCAGCCTTGTCGGGATTCTAAAATGGGGGAAAGCGCAGAGACCAGCCCGCCGGGCGAGGCTTTCCATTCTGTGGTGCCGTCGGCGTTGCTGAGCAGGTCCACGGGCAGGCGGTTCGCGACCACCACGAAATCATGCGCGCCGACGCCGTGGCCGTTGTGCCCATCATTCACCGTGGTACCTCAATCACCGTTTTGCTCAATCACCGTTTCGTTTACTCACCGTGCCACCGTTCCGGCAGGCTTAGTCAGCAGATTTCTTGGCTGTGGATTTCTTGGTGGCCTTCTTAGAGGTCTTTTTCGCAGACTTCTTCGCGGTTTTCTTCGTCGACTTCTTGGAGGCCTTCTTCGCAGTCTTCTTCGTCGACTTTTTGCTGGACTTCTTGGTGGCTTTCTTCGATGCCTTCTTGGAAGTCTTTTTGGTGGTCTTTTTGGCCGTGCCGGAGCCTTCTGCAGAATCGTCTGCCGGCTGCGGGTTTTGCTCGGCCAAAACCTTGGAGTGCACTAGCCCTTCTGGTTCTACACCGAGCATGCACATCAGGGTCACGCCATCCATGAAGTCTTCGGCGTAGGTGGCAACGATGCGCCGGGCGGCAGAAGCGGTTTGTTCTTCGACTGCCTGTTCTTGTTCTACTTCGGGATGCTTGTCAGTGACCTTTGGTGGCATGGAGTGCTTCCTCCTGGAACGGTATCGTTTTTGGGTCTGCTGTGCGTTTTACCTACAACGCTGTGCGTCTTACCTACAACTAGGCCATTCTACGCTATGTGTGGTCGGTTTTGCGCTGTGAGGTCTGGGTTTCCGGGGTCCGTGTTTGCGCGGCGTGCGCGTCGCTGCTGGCGCTGGTGCTTGCCGACGCCTGCTTGCCCGCGTTGGTTCCGCTACTCCCGCGGGGGATGCGCCGTGCTGCGGAGCTGCCTTTGGCGGCGGCTTTGGCGGCCTGGCGGTAAGAGAATCGTCCGGCGCGTTGCACGGCGGCGTAGGCCCGGTACGAGCGGGGGCGGCGCAGGTTGCGGGCTACTTTTTCGCCGAAGACCACACCGGCTGCCAGGGCTGCGGAGATCGCGATGGCGCCACCGGCATTGGAAAAGCCGACGATCGCTTGTTCGTTGATCATCGCGTACATGCCGCGGTAGAGCATCAAACCGGGAAGCATGGGGGTATAGCCGCACACGGCGACGATCAGTGGTGGGATTTCATAACGGCGAGCCAGCAAACCACCGGCCAGGCCGATGATTCCCGCGGTTACGCCCGAGGCCAGCACCACGCCGGCGCCAAGGGGCACCATGATGCCGTAGTAGAAGATCATGCCTGCTCCAGCGGTAGCTCCAGCCACCGCCACAGCGGAACGGCGCGCCTGGCACGCGAAGGCGAAACCAGCAGAAGAAAGCGCGCCGAGCACAATGCGCAGTGGGATCTCGTGTGCGTTTGGTGGGCTGGTGTGCTCTAGCGGTGGGAGCTGCCAGCCGACCAGGATGGCGAATTGAATGCCTAGTGCCACACCACCGACGATGGCGCCGGTCATCAGAATGGCTTCGAATAAGCGCGCTGCCGAGGAGACCGGTGCGCCGGTGATGCCATCGACGAAGCACTGCACCAGCGTTAAACCTGCCACCAGCACGATGATGCCGGAAGCAATCAGGTATGACGGCGAGAAGGTCCAGCCGATATTGCCTGCGAAGGTATAAAAGCCAGCTGCGGGCACCGTGGCGATGAATCCGCCCACCACGTTTTGGTAAAACGCGGGTAGCCGGAATTTCGACAGCCAGGAGTTGGTGGCCATGATCGCGAACGAGATGATGAACGCCAGGATTCCCACTGCGGCGTCGCCACCGAGCATCACGGATACACCGCCGCCCAGCATGCCCCAGCCGACGTTGACCATCTTCGGCGAGTGTGGCGGTACTTCGGCCATGATGTTGTCGAGGATTTGCTCGGCGCGCTCTGGTGGGGTGGCGCCGGACTGGATGGAGCGGATTAGCCGGTCCACGGCGGTGAGTTTGGAGAAGTCCACCGTCAAGTCTGGTGCCACGCGGAAGACGTTGACGGGGATGCGCTCGTTGATGGTTCCGATATTGGCGTGGATCGTGATCGTTTTTGTGGTGATATCCACGTGTGCCTGGTACAGGCCGTAGGCGCTAAGCACGGAGTGGATTTGTGCGCGCACGTCCGAGTTGGAGTTGCCGGATGAGATCAGGATTTCCCCGATGCGGGCGGCGATTTCCATGACTCCGGTCAGATGCGCCGGGTTGGTGAGGTCCACCGGCGCCAGTGGCGATGGTGGTGGGGCGGCCTTGGCGGCGTCGACGGTGGATATTTTGGAGCCGGTGCCCCGCAGGTTTGTTTTCAGGTTGTTCAACCAAGACACAGTGGCTATACCTCATATCGCGCGGTTGCTGGGGGTGGTCTGTACAGTCTGTGGGGATTTTACATGTTTTGGCGGTGTGGCTTTTGCCCGGAAGAGTGCCCTGGCTGGCGGGATGATTTTTCTCTTGCCGACGCCTGGGCTAAAGTGTTTTCCCGTGCCCCCGCGCATACCGCAATGCTGTGTAGATGCAGCAGTGGTTGCGAGGAACGGTTGCACGGTGCTGGAGTGGCG
The DNA here is from genome assembly GCF_023509295.1 of Corynebacterium pseudodiphtheriticum. Classification (NCBI taxonomy): domain Bacteria; kingdom Bacillati; phylum Actinomycetota; class Actinomycetes; order Mycobacteriales; family Corynebacteriaceae; genus Corynebacterium; species Corynebacterium pseudodiphtheriticum. The sequence continues at coordinate 409,912 of NZ_CP091864.1, forward strand.
CAATTGGTAGCGCAACGCACTTGTAATGCGTCGGTTGCGAGTTCGAGTCTCGTCTCCAGCTCATTATTCCCCTGGCAGGGTTACTTACCGCCAGGGGAATTACTGTTATTTTCCCTTGTCTGGTAATTCGGCTCCGCGCCTTGTGCGTGCCGATTTGTGGCTGTATTGATTCTCTGGCGTTACAAGAATGTAATTTTTCTCATCAAGCATAAAGATTTTTGTTCTATTATTGTTCAACATTTTCGGGAAACTCACAGCTAAGAGCTCCCTATTGTTCGATAGGGTGCGGAATTTTACCGCGAAAACCGGGGTATTCTGCTAGGTTTCAGTCGAATTGGGCTTGCCGATCCCTGAAAAAAGCCTGTATCTTGTCGTTAGCAAGCTTGTTGTTCAGCTTGAACTTCCCTGACCCCAAATATGGGGCGACGTCTGATTCCCGGAAGGAATTATTTTGAATCACCACATTCCCATGAACAAGGCTGTGCGCCGTAAAGGCGTTACCATTGCGGCCGCTGCTCTCTCCGTGGCGCTGGTTGCACCATTTGCGCAGTCCGTTGCCTACCCTGAAATTTCGGCTGCTGCGCAGGCGCAGGAAAATACCCGACAGGAGCTTACCCTCAAGCGGAATCCACCAGTTTTTTACGCGGAGGATGCTAAGCGTGGTACTGAAGGTGCATTTCGTAGTGGTTCTGGGCGCCATGTTCGAAGCACAGGTGTTTTAGCTGACACTTACTTTCCGGCTGGAACGAAGTTTGAGCTTGCCGATCCATCGTGGACCTTCAACAAAGGCGGATGGTTCGGATGGAATAAAAACGACGATGGAAGCGTCGTGAGCGCAGGGCCGGGTTCCCCATCTGAGATGCAAAATCCGCAAACGGGAAGCGCGTCCCCTTTTGTAGTTGAAGATACCGGCCAGGTGCTATTTGGACTAGGTTCCTTGGCTAAGTTCGGCGACCGCATGATGATCCCGATGCGTGCGCGATATTCTGCACAAGATCCAGAAACTGGCCAGACCCGTGAATATGTGTGGCGTTTCGAGCAAGGAATTCAGGTCGGTGACAAGAATGCTCCGGCGGATGCATCCAACGCTACTTGTGCACCCGGGGAGCACTGGGTGAACCCACCTGTGAACCTGAATCAAAATATTCTTGGTCATACTATGACCAAGGCAACCCAAATTGAGGTTCAAGGTCAGGGAACCGAAGTAACACCTCCGACCCTGAGTGGCCCAATTCTTTCAGGAGAATCGTCGATTTCGGGAAATGCGGATGGAACTGGTGCACTCCAGAGCCGACGTGCAACTATTACCGTAAACGTTCCTGGCTTGGAGCCGTTAACCACCAGGGCGGGTATTGCCGGGAAATGGTCAATTTCGCTTCCATCGGGTGAGACTTTTAAAGACGGTCAAGAAATCTCCATCACGCGAACAACTTCTGATGGCAAAAAATCCCTAGCGGTTAAAGCAACCGTCGGCGACGGTCAGAATAAAGACCGCGTTGCGCCACCAACGCTCAATCCGGTCGTAGTCGGAGCTGAAACTATCTCTGGAGTACGTACCGGCTATGCTCCGGTGTTCGTAAAATTCCCTGGTAAAGATCCAATTTGGGCAGCTCCAAAGGAAGATCACGAATACCGTCATGGCGAGTGGTCGATCAATGTGCCGAGCGACGTGTCGTTGAAAGCTGGCGATAAGATCGAGGTCACCGCTGGGTACGGCGGAATTACCCTCGGCACGCGTAACACAGGTCGTGCTGCGAACGTTGGAACCGGTGCGTCGAACTACGGTTTCTTGAACGAGGTTTCGGGATTGACTGGTGGATGCTATAAAGATGGCGAAACGCCGAAGGAGAACCCTTCCCAGGTTGATCTGAAGTTGACCCCAGAGGGTGATATTGATGGTCAAGTGGGCCAGCCGATTGATCCGGTTGGGGTCAACGTAACGAACCAACCTGAGGGGACAAAGGTTAAAGTCGACGGCCTGCCAGATGGCTTGAGCTATAACCCTGAGACCAAGCAAATTGAGGGTACACCGACAGCGAAAACGCCAGAGAGCGGTACTGAAGCTACGATCACTCTCGTCGATGAGCAAGGAAACGCAGTAAAGAACGCTGCCGGTCAAGACGTTTCCTCGAAGATCCGCGTCACGATTTCGCCTGGAAATGAAGCCCCAACTGCTCCTTCGATTTCTGGTGATGCTACTGCTGATGGCAATAAGGTTCCTGAGGGTAAGGCGACCAAGATTGGTCAGAAGGTTGCTAATCCGACTGAGGATATGGGCGGTACCGTCACTATTGATGGCAAGCCTGTTGATAATGCGAAGGTAGTTGTTGATCCGCAGTCTGGTGAGATCACTGTTACGGTTCCTGAGGGAACTTTGGGTGATGGTGTTACTGAGAAGCCTGCGAAGGTTCAGATCACTGATAAGGATGGCAACAATGTTGGCGAGCCGATTGATGCGAAGGTGACTAAGGAGCTTCCTAAGCCTTCGATTTCTGGTGATGCTACTGCTGATGGCAATAAGGTTCCTGAGGGTAAGGCGACCAAGATTGGTCAGAAGGTTGCTAATCCGACTGAGGATATGGGCGGTACCGTCACTATTGATGGCAAGCCTGTTGATAATGCGAAGGTAGTTGTTGATCCGCAGTCTGGTGAGATCACTGTTACGGTTCCTGAGGGAACTTTGGGTGATGGTGTTACTGAGAAGCCTGCGAAGGTTCAGATCACTGATAAGGATGGCAACAATGTTGGCGAGCCGATTGATGCGAAGGTGACTAAGGAGCTTCCTAAGCCTTCGATTTCTGGTGATGCTACTGCTGATGGCAATAAGGTTCCTGAGGGTAAGGCGACCAAGATTGGTCAGAAGGTTGCTAATCCGACTGAGGATATGGGCGGTACCGTCACTATTGATGGCAAGCCTGTTGATAATGCGAAGGTAGTTGTTGATCCGCAGTCTGGTGAGATCACTGTTACGGTTCCTGAGGGAACTTTGGGTGATGGTGTTACTGAGAAGCCTGCGAAGGTTCAGATCACTGATAAGGATGGCAACAATGTTGGCGAGCCGATTGATGCGAAGGTGACTAAGGAGCTTCCTAAGCCTTCGATTTCTGGTGATGCTACTGCTGATGGCAATAAGGTTCCTGAGGGTAAGGCGACCAAGATTGGTCAGAAGGTTGCTAATCCGACTGAGGATATGGGCGGTACCGTCACTATTGATGGCAAGCCTGTTGATAATGCGAAGGTAGTTGTTGATCCGGAGACTGGTGAGATCACTGTTACGGTTCCTGAGGGAACTTTGGGTGATGGTGTTACTGAGAAGCCTGCGAAGGTTCAGATCACTGATAAGGATGGCAACAATGTTGGCGAGCCGATTGATGCGAAGGTGACTAAGGAGCTTCCTAAGCCTTCGATTTCTGGTGATGCTACTGCTGATGGCAATAAGGTTCCTGAGGGTAAGGCGACCAAGATTGGTCAGAAGGTTGCTAATCCGACTGAGGATATGGGCGGTACCGTCACTATTGATGGCAAGCCTGTTGATAATGCGAAGGTAGTTGTTGATCCGCAGTCTGGTGAGATCACTGTTACGGTTCCTGAGGGAACTTTGGGTGATGGTGTTACTGAGAAGCCTGCGAAGGTTCAGATCACTGATAAGGATGGCAACAATGTTGGCGAGCCGATTGATGCGAAGGTGACTAAGGAGCTTCCTAAGCCTTCGATTTCTGGTGATGCTACTGCTGATGGCAATAAGGTTCCTGAGGGTAAGGCGACCAAGATTGGTCAGAAGGTTGCTAATCCGACTGAGGATATGGGCGGTACCGTCACTATTGATGGCAAGCCTGTTGATAATGCGAAGGTAGTTGTTGATCCGGAGACTGGTGAGATCACTGTTACGGTTCCTGAGGGAACTTTGGGTGATGGTGTTACTGAGAAGCCTGCGAAGGTTCAGATCACTGATAAGGATGGCAACAATGTTGGCGAGCCGATTGATGCGAAGGTGACTAAGGAGCTTCCTAAGCCTTCGATTTCTGGTGATGCTACTGCTGATGGCAATAAGGTTCCTGAGGGTAAGGCGACCAAGATTGGTCAGAAGGTTGCTAATCCGACTGAGGATATGGGCGGTACCGTCACTATTGATGGCAAGCCTGTTGATAATGCGAAGGTAGTTGTTGATCCGCAGTCTGGTGAGATCACTGTTACGGTTCCTGAGGGAACTTTGGGTGATGGTGTTACTGAGAAGCCTGCGAAGGTTCAGATCACTGATAAGGATGGCAACAATGTTGGCGAGCCGATTGATGCGAAGGTGACTAAGGAGCTTCCTAAGCCTTCGATTTCTGGTGATGCTACTGCTGATGGCAATAAGGTTCCTGAGGGTAAGGCGACCAAGATTGGTCAGAAGGTTGCTAATCCGACTGAGGATATGGGCGGTACCGTCACTATTGATGGCAAGCCTGTTGATAATGCGAAGGTAGTTGTTGATCCGCAGTCTGGTGAGATCACTGTTACGGTTCCTGAGGGAACTTTGGGTGATGGTGTTACTGAGAAGCCTGCGAAGGTTCAGATCACTGATAAGGATGGCAACAATGTTGGCGAGCCGATTGATGCGAAGGTGACTAAGGACATCTCTGAGGTCGTCGATCCAAACTGGAACGACACCAACCTTCCAGATGATGGTTCACGCGTAAACGTTCCTAACACCGGCGATGAGATTCCTCATGACACCGATGTTGACCTGTTGGTTGGCTATGGTGAACACAACAAGGGCGAACAAGACTGGACCGTACGCCTGGAAGAAGACGGATCAATTACCGTTATCCCTGGTGGCGATGCAGCGCCAGAGGACTCCATCGAAGTACACGTGGAACTGACCTATGCAGACGGCTCCACTGAGACTAAGACATTCATTGTCAAAGTCCCTCTAACCTTTGAAGGATTCTTCCCAGAAAATCTCGGCGAGCCAGACTATCCAAATAGTGAAGGTTCCGATCGTCCGAATACGCCTAACACAACCCACGGCGAGTTCGGTCCAATCACAGGTGAGGATTCTGGTGACATCACTGCAGGAGATGTCTTCGACCAAGCCGATCGTTTTGACCCAGAGTGGAACGATACCGACACACCTGAGGACGGTTCCGCTGTCACCGTTAACAACACCGGTGATGATTTGCCGAACGGCACCACAGTTGAACTTGGCTGGGGTCACGGACTTCACAACAAGGGCACGCAAGACTGGGATGTCGAGCTGGAAGAAAACGGCGCCATCACCGTCACTCCAGGCGCTGATGCTGAACACGGCGACTCTGTCTTGGTCCAGGCGGTAATCACTTACGCCGATGGTTCAACGGAGACTAAAGAATTCATCGTTCAGGTACCAGTTTCCGGCGAAGAGTACGTACCTGGAAACTTTGGCGAGTACGGTCCAATGCTGCAGTCTGAAGAAACCGAACTCACCGCTGAGGAAGCTTTCGGTCAAGCTGAGATGATCGAGCCTAACTGGGCTGATACCAACACCCCTGAAGACGGCTCTCCTGTCACGGTTAAGAACACTGGTGATGCCTTGCCTCACGGCACTAAGGTAGATCTTGGCTGGGGCCACGGAACCCACAACAAGGGTACGCAAGACTGGGACGTTGACCTGGAAGAAAACGGCGACATCACCGTCAAACCAGGCGCTGATGCTAAGCCAGGCGACTCAATCGTCGTCGAGGTTTCCATCACCTACCCAGATGGAACCAAAGAAACCAAGTCCTTCGTCACCCAAGTACCAGTCACTGGCGAAGAGTTTGTACCAGGAAACTTCGGAGAGCTTCCAGTACTGACTGGTGATGATAACGATGACCTCACCGCAGGTGATGTCTTCACTGAAGCACCAACGGTTAACCCAGTAAACCCAGGTGACAACACCATCACCGGTACCGGTAAACCAGGCGCTACCATCACGGTCACCGGACCTAACGGCTTCTCCACCACCACAAAGGTGAACGAGAATGGCAACTGGTCTATCGATGTCCCTGGTGGAGCAACCCCAGAATCGCAGTACATCGTTTCGCAGAAGGATGGTGACAAGGCTGAATCCGACCAGGTTATCGTGACTGTCGGCAAGGGTGGCGGCGAGCCGGTGAACCCAGGTCTGTCGTCCGGTTCCAGTAACTTCGACATTCCACGGCACCTGCAGTGCGCAGTGTTTGCTGGTGGCGTCACCGCCATCCCACTGATCCTGCTGTCGCCACTGCACAACATGTACGAACTGGTCATGAACCCGCACCTGGCTGGCCTGCGGGAGCAGTTCAACCGCGAAATCCACGCGATTGACCAGCAAGTGCGCCGTAGCGTGGGACCAGAAGGACGCGCTGCACTTGACGTTCTGGATCACATCAACGGTCGCCTGCACCAGTTCAACCAGCAGCTGGGCCAATTCGCTCACGAAAACCGCCACATCGGCCTGGCAGCAGCTGCCATCGCCGTGGCCGGCCTGAGCTACCAGCACTGCATGAACACCCAGGCCGACCAGTCCTCCTCGGCTACTGGTTCCTCGGTCGACCTGTCCTCTTCCTCCAGTGAGCAGCAGACAGAGTCCCGCGGAATCCTCGGTTGGTTCCAAGGACTGTTCAACCGCAAGTAATAACGCGGAAGTCCCAGCACAAAGCTAGGACAAGGTAGAACCCCGGCCCAGGCCGGGGGGATACCAGACGCGTAGCCCGGGCAACCGGGCACCACGCACAAACAATGCCCAAAGCAAACGGGGCATCTAGTGTGAACGCACTCTCAACAAGTGCCCATCACACCGGATGCCCCGTTTTGCTATAACCAAAACGCCTGAAAACGCTAAGACCTAAGCCTTCCGGTCATAAGCCCGCACCGCAAGCGGACAAAAGACCACAAAGAACAACACAGCGCCAATCAACACCAACGCAACCGGATTCTGCAAACTCCACACATCCGGAGTCTCCAACGCGCCATTATTACCAAACAAATCACGCAACGCCTGCACTAAAGCAGACAAAGGATTCCACTCCGCAAAAACCCGCAACGGCGTAGGCATCGTCTCCTGCGGCACAAAAGCATTCGACAAAAAAGTCAATGGAAACAACGTAATAAACGTCGCCGAATTCATCGCCTCCGGGCGCGGAACCACCAAACCCAACGTGACCATCAACCAAGAAAAAGCCCACACAAACAACAACAGCAACAAATAGCCCTGCACAAACCCCCAGAAAGACTCCGGGCGCCAACCAATCGCCAAGCCAGTAACCACCATCACCAATAACGTGAGACTCGCCAACGTGATATCAGCCACCGTGCGGCCAAAAACCACTGCCGAACGCGCCATCGGCAGAGTCTTATACCTACTAATCAAGCCATCCTTCTTATCATTCGCGATAAACAGGCCCGAGGTAGTAGAACCGAAAATCGCCGACTGCACAAAAATGCCCGGCATCAAGAAATTTTCATAACTCATACCCGGAATATGAATAGCGCCGCCAAAAACCTGCGAAAACAACAACACAAACATGATCGGCTGCAACACGGTAAACACGATGATATCCGGCGAACGGCGCATCCGAATCAAATTGCGAATAACCACCGCGCGGACGTCCGCACGCCACATCGCAGGGGCAGAAGTAATAGCCGGGGTAGGGCTCGTAGTGCTCATCAGTTAGTGCCGCCTTTCTGTGCAGATTCTTGCGTGCCGTGGGCCGGAGTACCCGCCCCGGTGTCAGTACGCTCCGTGTGGGTTCCCCCAGTAACGTTTTGCCCAGTGAGATCCAAAAAGACCTCATCCAGGCTTGGGCGCGACATCCCAACATCATGCACCGCGATCTCCTGCGCGCGTAGCTTGGCCACCACCTGCTCCAGGGCAGCCGGGCCATCGTGCACAGACACACTCAACTCGTTGCCATCAATGGTCACCGACCCGCGATTGGTCGCGACCGCATCCAACAAACTGTGCACAGCATCATGGTCTGCCTGGTTAACCGGCACCACGGAAATCCGCTGGCCGCCGACATTCGACTTCAATTCATCAGCAGTGCCTTCGGCAATAACCTTGCCCTGGTCAATCACGCTGATCTGATCGGCCAAATAGTCCGCCTCCTCCAAATACTGTGTGGTCAGCAGCAGAGTAGTGCCGGAACGCACGCGCTGCTTAATAACTTCCCACAAAGACAAACGCGCAGCCGGGTCCAAGCCCGTAGTGGGCTCGTCCAGGAACAGAATCTTCGGATCATTCACTAAAGACGCAGCTAGATCAGCGCGCCTGCGCATACCACCAGAAAAACCCTTGATCGGGCGGTTCGCGGCGTGCTCCAAATTAAAAATCTCTAGCAGCTCATCGGCGCGCTGTTTCGCACCCTTATCGCCTAGATGGAACAGGCGGCCCACCAGCATGAGGTTTTCCCGGGCGGTGAGCTCTTCATCAATAGTGGCGTTTTGCCCAGAAACCCCAATGCGGTTGCGTACCTCGTGGCCATGACGCACCACATCCAGGCCGTCGATGGTGACCTCACCAGAAGTCGGGCGGGTTAGCGTCGTCAAGACTTTCACGGTAGTGGTCTTACCCGCACCATTGGGGCCCAACAGGCCCCGGACCGTTCCTTCCGCAACCTCTAGGTTTAGCCCATCTAAGGCATGCACCGTGCCGGATTTCGCCGCATATTTTTTCCGCACATCGCGCATACGGATCAATAAGTCATCAGTCATGGATGCAGATTAACACCAATAGGTGATGCCTCATCTAAGCCCGCGGCGGCTGTGCCAACTAGGCAAACGGCTTGCGCCGGTACTCCCGCAGCAAGGCATGGCCATCCGGGCCATAAATCGTCGGCACGGCGTCCCGGTTGGTGCGCGGTGGGCCGGTCAGAGAACTCATCGTGCCGTGCGAAAGCATGTGCTCGGTGGGGGTGAGCTCACGGATAGCGATGCCTGCGACCGCACCTGGGTGCTCAATGGCTAAATCACCATAGTTGAGTGGGTCGTGCTGCCCGTTATCGCCTACCAAAATCCACTTGATATTTGGGTAGTCGATAATCAGGTTCCGCAACTGCACTTTCTTGTGTTCCGAACCGTTACGGAATAAACCGGTGGGGGTTGGCCCCCAATCAGTCAACAGCAGTGGGCCTTGGGGCAGATTGTTGTCGTCGATGAACTGCTCGAGCGTATGGAACGTGTTCCACGCACCGGTGGACAGGTAAAACACCGGGGCATTGGGGTGGTCCTTGAGCAGCTCGCTGTACAACTTCGCCATACCCGGGATCGGTTGCCGGTTGTTCGTCTTTTTGAACCAAGAATTATAGGCCGCGTGCAAAGCGCGCGGGAGGTTGGTGACCATGATGGTGTCGTCAATATCAGAGATCAACCCGATGGTCTCTTCACTGGAGGTGATGAGCACTTTGGCCGTCACAGCTTCTGCGCCCTGGGCAGTGACATCTGCTTCGCCCCAACCCGGTTCTAAGCCATGGCCGACGATGGACACATCAAAGTAGCCGTTGGAATCGGTATAGGTTTGCACCACCTCGCCACCGACGTGCACCTGCACCGGGTGATCGCCCACCTGGACGGTAAAGAATTGGCGGTACCCACGCTGGGCCTCGTGCGCGAAATTTTCCACCTGTCCTGCGGCTGTGCGGCGGCTGCCGGGAGCGGTAGCGTCAGAATCATCGAACGTTGGATCGTCCATAAGAATCCGCCCGATAACGTGCACGCGGTCAGTGGTGCCGTAGCCGGTGTACGGAACGATTTTCGGCAGCCAACCCGCCCGGGTTTTGCGCCGGACGCCGTAGGTGTTGATCTTGTGCTCGGCTGCGCGGATGAGGTCAGAAAATCCCATGTGTTCAACAATACTGGTGTAGCGGCCTTGGGTGCTCACAGAATCTATTCAGTGTCCGGTCAGTTGGGTGCAAGTTCCTAGCCGTAGAAAAGACATAGATAAACTAGAGACACCAGCACCAAGAAAGAAGACAGTGATTTTCATGGATGATTACACCCATAACGATCCCGTTAAGGTTCTCGTTGTTGACGATGAAGCCAATATTGTTGAACTCTTAACTGTTTCCCTGAAGTTCCAAGGCTTTGACGTGCGTAGCGCTAACTCCGGCACGGATGCGTTGCGTGTGGCCCGGGAATTCCGCCCAGACGCTTATATTCTGGACGTCATGATGCCAGGTATGGACGGCTATGAGTTGCTGCAAAAACTGCGTGCCGAAGGCCTGGAAGGCCCCGTGCTGTACCTGACGGCGAAAGATGGCGTCGAATCGCGCATTCACGGCCTAACCATTGGCGCGGACGATTACATCACCAAGCCATTTAGCCTGGAAGAAGTTATCACCCGCCTGCGCGTCGTACTGCGCCGCGGCAATGTGCAGGAGGATACAGCAGAAGATTCCTCGATTAGCTACGCCGATCTGACGCTGAATGATGACACCCACGAAGTCACCAAAGGCGGCGAACTCATTGAACTTTCCCCCACCGAGTTCAACCTGCTGCGCTTTTTGATGCTGAATAAAGAAGTAGTGTTGTCCAAGGCGAAGATCCTGGATAACGTCTGGCACTACGACTTCGGCGGCGATGGCAACGTGGTGGAATCTTATATCTCCTACCTGCGCCGCAAAATTGATACCGGCGATACCCCGTTGATTCACACCGTGCGTGGTGTGGGCTACGTGCTGCGGAAACCACGCCGCTAAGAATGCTGAAGTAACTAATGCCGTTGAAGCAGAGCCCGAAGCGCTAGAATTACGCCAATGTCCCAGCCCGAGCCGCAGAAAGTCCCCGAGCCATCCGCAGGATGGGGCACGCAGGGGGAACGCAAACGCCGTTCCTATCGCGCATACCGCACCCACCGGCCGTTGCGTCTACGCACCTGGCTGGTGGTGCTCACCGTCCTGGTTTCTGCCTTCGGGCTTTTTGCTAGCTCGTTTGCGGTATACTCCGTCATGCGTGAGGTCTTTTACCAGCGCGTCGACGACGACCTGGCCCAATCCATGGCCGGGTGGGCACAAAATTCCGAACTGTTTTCCGGCAACCTTTCCGCCAGCCCGCCCACAGATTACGCCGTGATCCACATCTTCCCGGATGGTTCCTCGCGGGTGTATAACGACCGCGATACCCTGCCACAAATCAACAACCTGGTCATCGGCGGTAGGCCGCGTAGCGTAGCGAGCGTTGACGGGCCACAGCAACCAGAATGGCGCGCACTGGCCAACCAGCAAAACGGCGTGGTGACGATCGTCGCCAAGAACCTGGAGCGTGAAAACGGCCTACTACGCGGTTTGGCAATGCTACAGGCATTAATCAGCCTGGTCATGCTGGGATTTTTGGCATTATTGGCGTTCGCGGTGATTAGGCAAACCCTGAAACCGCTGCAGATTGTGGAGCGCACCGCCAGCGATATTGCCGAAGGTGATCTGGACCTCCGCGTGCCAAAATGGCCCCTGAACACAGAGGTCGGCCAACTGGCGGCTGCCTTGAACATCATGCTGGAACGGCTGCAGGATTCCGTCGAAACCGCGCAGTCGAAAGAGGAACAAATGCGCCGCTTCGTCGGTGATGCCTCACACGAGCTGCGCACCCCATTGACCTCTTTGCGCGGCTACGTGGAGCTATACCGCTCCGGCGCCACCAATGATGTGGACCATGTGTTTGCCACCATTGACGATGAATCCGGACGCATGAAGCTGTTGGTGGAAGACTTGCTGGCGCTTACGCGGGCAGAAGGTTCCCGGCTGGATAAACGCACCGTCGACGTGCTGGAACTATCCCTGGCAGTGGTTGGTACCGCACGAGCCGCCTACCCAGAACGCACCATCCGGGTGGAAAATAAAACCACCGATATTCCAGTGGTTTCTGGCGACCCAGACCGCCTACACCAAGTGCTGCTGAACCTCATCACCAACGGTTTGAACCACGGTGGGCCGGAAGCCTCAGTAACGCTGACGCTGCGCAAAGAAAGCCAGGACGGTTGCATGCGCCTTGCAGCCGAACAGCAGGAAACCGGCGATAACCACGAGGCCGAGGAGAAAACCACCGGCTGGAGCCAGGACGACGGTAAAAATGGCAAAGCAGGGAAAGACGGCAAAAACGGCACAGACCGGGAAAACGCGAAAGACTACGTTTGCATCGACATCACCGATGACGGCCGCGGCATGAGTAAAGAAGTAACCGGGCTGATTTTTGAGCGCTTCTACCGTGAAGATCCTTCCCGTGCCCGGGGTGCCGGTGGCGGCTCCGGGCTGGGGCTCGCGATTGTGAAATCACTGGTAGACCAGCATGATGGTGAAATCACCGTCGACAGTGAACCAGGGGTTGGCTCGACCTTCACCGTGCGCATTCCGGCGCTAGACGAGCCTTCGGCAAGCGAAGAAACCTTCGACGACTACGGCGAAGGCTACTAAACAGCAGCCGAAGGCCACCCGGTTCCGGGACGTTAAATCTTGGTACCGTCCTCGTTAGTGCCCAGCGCTGCGCGTAGCTTCTGCGCAGCCTCGTCCATCGCGGCTTCGTCCGTCTGATCGGCTGGGATGACATTGGCGAAATTGAAATCATCCATGCTGCGGGCCGGGAAAACGTGAATGTGTGCGTGGGGGACTTCAAAACCAGCAATGACATTGCCAGCACGCGGGGCGTCGAAGGCCTCGATCACGGCATTGCCGATTTCATAAGCAACCGCATTGACCCGCGCCCACAGCTCTGGGGCCATATCGGTCCACTTATCCACCTCTTCGACCGGCACCACCAACACGTGGCCATAGGCGAGTGGCTCGATGCTCAAAAACGCCACCACATCCGAGCTGCGGTAGACGAAACGGCCAGGCAGATCGCCATTAATGACTTTGCTAAATACTGTGCTCATGCCACCACACTACCGGGCTTTAGTGCGCAGCCCGGCAGGCAAGCCCAGCCATATAGGATATAGGCCATGCGTATTCTCGTACTCGGAACTGGCGGCCGCGAACATGCCCTGCTGCAGGGGCTTTCCCGCGACGCGCAGAAAAATGACGCCCTGAACACTGAAGGTTCGAACGCTGAAGGCTCGAATACCGACGGCCAGAACGGTGCTTCCCAGGCCGCAGCCCATGAGCTGCATGTCTGCCCGGGCAACCCAGGCATGGAGAACTTAGCCACCCGGCACACCGATGCTGGCAGCGCCGATGACGCCGCAGCCATGGTGGCTTTGGCGCAGAAGCTGCAGGCAGAACTCGTGGTCATTGGCCCGGAAGCCCCGCTGGTCGCAGGTGTGGCGGATGCGCTGCGCGAAGCTGGTTTTGCCGTATTCGGCCCTAACAAAGACGCTGCCCGCATCGAAGGCTCCAAGGCCTTTGCCAAAGACGTGATGGCTGCCGCTGGTGTAGCTACCGCGCGCGCCGAACAAATCACCCCCGGTGCCAGCGAGGAAGAGATCGCGCGGGTATTGCAGAATTTCGGCCCGAATTACGTCGTCAAGGATGACGGCCTAGCCGGTGGCAAGGGTGTGGTTGTCACCCAGGATTACGACGAAGCCGTCGCGCACATCCATGCCGTACACGAAGGCGGCAATCCCGTGCTGCTGGAATCTTTCCTTTCCGGGCCAGAGATTTCCCTGTTCTGCTTGGTTGACGGCGAAGAAGTGGTTCCGCTGCTGCCCGCCCAAGACCACAAGCGCGCTTATGACGACGATGAAGGCCCGAATACCGGCGGTATGGGCGCCTACACGCCATTGCCGTGGTTGCCGGAAGACGGCGTGCAGCGCATCGTGGATGAAGTCTGCCGCCCCGTAGCCAAGGAACTGGTTGCGCGCGGTTGCTCCTACTCCGGCCTGCTGTATGCCGGGCTGGCTTGGGGTGAAGATGGCCCGGCGGTGGTGGAATTCAACTGCCGTTTTGGCGACCCAGAAACCCAGGCGGTGCTTGCGATGCTGCAATCGCCACTGGCCCCGGCACTGGCAGCCTGTGCGAATGGCACGCTGGGTGAGCTGGCACCTCTGGAATGGCACGAAGGCTCGGCTGTGACCGTGGTCTTGGCCGCCTCAGGCTACCCGGCCAGCCCGCGCAAGGGCGACCGGATTGTCTCGGATGATATCGAGAACCCAGAAAAGATCCTGCACGGTGGCACTAGCCACGAATCCGGCGAATACTACTCGAACGGCGGACGCGTGCTGAACGTGATCGGCAAGGGGGCAGACCTGGATGCTGCCCGCGAGGCCGCGTACCAGACCATCGGCGGCATCCAGATGGCCGGTGGATTCTACCGCCGCGATATCGGGGCCAAGGCCGCGCGCGGCGAGATCAGCATTTAGCGATTGCCCATGGTCGCTTAAAGCCCACGGTTGCTTGATACCCGTTGCTTAATGCCCATGGTTGCTTGCCGACGCCCGGGGTAGGGGTGGCGTCGGCAAGCGTTGTCGGTCTAGCGAAATTCGTGTGATAATACACAGTGTGACGCAACAAAAAATCCCGATGAATAATGTCCTTGCCTCCCGCTACGGTTCTGCAGACCTAGTGAATCTGTGGAGCCCGCACAACAAGGTGATCTACGAGCGTCAGCTGTGGATCGCCGTGATGCGCGCCCAGCGTTCCCTGGGCATTGATATTCCCGCGGAGATCATCGCGGATTATGAAAAGGTCATCGACCAGGTTGATCTGGAATCCATCGCGCAGCGCGAGCGTTCCACCCGCCACGATGTCAAAGCCCGCATTGAAGAATTCAACGCGCTGGCGGGCCACGAGCACATCCATAAGGGAATGACCTCGCGTGATCTCACAGAAAACGTCGAGCAGCTGCAGATTTACAGCTCTTTGCAGATCATTCGCGATAAAGCCATCGCCGTGGTGTCCCGCGTGAGTGAGCATGCCGCCAACTACCAGTCGCTGGTGATGGCCGGCCGTTCCCACAACGTCGCTGCCCAAGCCACCACGTTGGGCAAGCGTTTTGCCAGCGCGGCGGAAGAAATTTTGCTGGCTATCGACCGCATCAACGGCCTGCTCAGCCGGTACCCGTTGCGCGGGATCAAAGGCCCAATGGGTACCAGCCAGGACATGCTGGACTTGCTGGGCGGTTCGCACGATAAGCTCGCCAGCTTGGAAACTGAAATCGCGGACTACCTGGGCTTTGCCCACCTATTCCATTCCGTTGGGCAGGTGTACCCGCGCAGCCTAGATTTCGACGCCGTATCCGCTCTGGTGCAGCTCGGCGCCGGACCGTCTTCGCTGGCTACCACCATCCGTTTGATGGCTGGCAACGAGGTTGTTACCGAAGGCTTCAAAGAAGGCCAAGTTGGTTCTTCTGCCATGCCGCACAAGATGAACGCGCGCTCCTGCGAGCGGGTTTCCGGCCTGCAAGTGGTGCTGCGTGGCTACCTGACTATGGTCAGCGATTTGGCTGGCACACAGTGGAACGAAGGTGACGTCTCGTGCTCGGTGGTGCGCCGCGTTGCCCTGCCGGATGCGTTCTTTGCCATTGACGGCATGATCGAAACCTTCCTGACGGTGCTGGATGAATTCGGCGCCTTCCCAGCCATGATCGACCGCGAACTGGAACGCTACCTGCCATTCTTGGCCACCACGCGCATCCTGATGGCCGCCGTGCGCGCCGGGGTGGGCCGCGAAACCGCTCACGAGATCATCAAAAAACACGCCGTCGCCGTGGCTTTGAACATGCGCGAAAACGGTGCGGACCAGGATCTGGTTGAGCGTTTGGCTGCCGACGACGCATTACCACTGGATAAGCAGGCTTTGGAGGAGGCGCTGGCAGATAAGCACGCCTTCATCGGCGCCGCAGAATCCCAGGTCAAGCGCGTTCTGGCGCGGGTAACCACACTGCGCAATGAGCACCCGGACGCTGCGAATTACCGCCCAGGCGAGATTCTCTAAGCTACACCGAGCACCCACGCACCCGAATTCACGAAAGGCCCACGAGCGTAGATGACCACGCGACCAGAACTTTCTGCTTATACCCCGATTGCCACCGGCAAAGTGCGCGATATCTACCGTATTGACGATTCCACGTTGCTGATTATCGCCTCGGACCGGATTTCTGCTTATGACTACGCCTTGGAACCAGCCATCCCGGATAAAGGGCGGGTGCTCACCGCGATCTCCGCGTATTTCTTCGAAGAACTAGCCCAGCGCATGGGCGTGCGCAACCACCTGGCAGGCCCATTGGATGACCCGCGCATTCCAGAATCCGTGCTGGGCCGCGCGATGGTCTGCCACGAGCTGAACATGCTGCCTTTCGAATGCGTCGCCCGCGGTTATCTGACTGGCTCTGGGTTGAAGGAATACCAGAAGACCGGCGAGGTGTGCGGGGTGGCGCTTCCCGACGGCCTGGTGGAAGCTTCCAAGCTGGAGACCCCAATTTTCACCCCGGCAACTAAGGCGGAGCAGGGCGAGCACGACGAAAACGTTAGCTTCGCAGTGGTAGCCGAGTCTTTGGGTGAGCAGCGCGCCGAGCAGCTGCGCAGCGCCACCGTGGATATTTTCGCTTGTGCGCAGGAACTGGCCGCCGAACGCGGCATCATCTTGGCCGACACCAAGTTTGAATTTGGCCTGGATGCCGACGGCCAGCTGGTCCTGGGTGATGAGGTACTCACCCCGGATTCTTCCCGCTACTGGCCAGCAGATTCCTACCAGGAAGGGCAGGTGCAGCCGAGCTTCGATAAGCAATACGTGCGCAATTGGCTCACCAGCGCGGAATCCGGCTGGGATGGCGAGACTACCCCGCCCGAGCTTCCCGACGACGTCGTGGCAGCAACGCGGGCGCGTTATATCGAGGCCTACGAGCGCTTGAGCGGCGCGCAATTTAGCGACTGGCTGGGCGGTTAAGCGTCGGCAAGCACCCCGGAAAGCGGGTTGGCTAGGCGGCTAAACGTCGGCAAGCGGGCTGGCGAGCGCACTAGTTAAAACCAGTATCATGTGGCGGTATGGATAATTCTGGTTCTACCGTTCCGTACACCCCAGCACCCGCGCAGCCGCCACAAGCGAAGAAACACCCGGTCACCCGCAGTTTCCATGGCCGGGACTTCGTGGATAATTACGAGTGGTTACGCGACAAAGAAGCAGAGGACACTCTCGCTTATCTGCAGGCAGAAAACGCCTACACGGACGCGCAGACCGAACACCTCACCGGCCTGCGGGACAATATTTATTCCGAGATCACCTCGCGCATCAAACAAACCGACATGTCCGTGCCCACCCGCGCGGGCGATTATTGGTATTACGGGCGCACCGAAGAAGGCAAAGACTACGGATATTCCTGCCGCATCCCGGTAGAAGAGGGCACGGACCCGTGGACCCCACCGAGCATCCCAGACGACGGCCCGGTGCCGGGCGAGGAAATCCTGCTGGACCTCAACGCTTTGGCCGAAGGCCACGAATTTTTCTCCCTGGGTGCTTCCACGGTGACCACCAGCGGGCGCTACCTGGCGTATTCCGTGGACACCGCCGGTGACGAGCGCTTCCACCTGTACGTAAAAGATTTGCAGACCGGTGACTATCTTGCCGACGAACTCACTGGCATTTTTTACGGCGCCAGCTGGGTGGGCGAGGATTACATCTTTTACCAGCGTGTCGACGAAGCCTGGCGCCCGGACACCGTGTGGCGGCACCGCATCGGTACGCCGCAGTCGGAAGACGTGTTGGTTTTCCAAGAAAAAGACGAGCGCTACAACGTCGGGGTTGGCGCCACACGCTCCGAGAAATACCTGATGATCGTCACCTCCTCGAAGATCACCTCCGAAGTCTGGGTGCTGGATTACAACAACCCAGAAGGCGAGTTCGAATGCCTGTGGGCTCGCGAGCCGGGTGTGGAATACGAAGTTGATCACGCTGTGGTAGCTGGCGCGGATTATTGGATTGTCACGCACAACACCGCGGGCGCGAATTTTGCGGTGTCCACCGTGCCGGTGCCCGAAGGCTGTGGGGCTGGAAATGGCAGCGGTACGGGCACTGGTGTTCACGAAGGTAACGGTCACGGCGACGGTACGAGCGCAAGCGTGGCGTCGGCAAGCAGCCTGCCTGGCCTGCGCGAATTGCCGGTGTTGCTTGCGCATGATGCGGAAGTGCGCATCGAAGACGTCGACGCCTACCGCGACTTTTTGGTGCTTTCTTATCGACGGGGTGCAATCCCACGCGCGGCGATCATGATGCTGGATTCGGTCACCGATGCCACCGGTGATTGGGGTAGCTTCCAAGAAATCGAATTCGAGGAAGAACTGTTTACCGTCGGCGTGGCCGGTAACCCGGAATGGGACGCACCGGTGATTCGCCTGGGCTATACCTCGTTCACGCAACCGGCGCACCTGTATGATTACCGCCCCGCCACCGGTGTGTTCACGCTGCTGAAACGCCAAGAAGTCCTCGGTGGCTACGATGCCAGCAACTACACCGCGTATCGCTTGTGGACGACCGCGCGCGACGGCACCGAGATTCCGGTCTCGATCATCCACCACGCAGACCTGGACACCAACACCCCGACACCAACCCTGCTGTACGGCTACGGCTCCTATGAATCCAGCACGGACCCCGGGTTTTCTATCTCCCGGCTATCGTTGCTGGATCGCGGCATGATCTTCGCCATCGCACACGTGCGCGGCGGCGGAGAGATGGGCCGTGGCTGGTACGACAACGGCAAGATGGACAAGAAGAAAAACACCTTCTTTGACTTCATTGACGTGGCCGACGACCTGGTCTCCCGTGGGCTTTCCGCACCAGAGACGATGGTGGCCGAAGGCGGCTCGGCCGGAGGCATGCTTATGGGTGCGATCGCCAACATGGCGCCGGACCGGTTTGCGGGCATTGCCGCCATCGTGCCGTTCGTGGATCCACTGACATCCATGCTCAAGCCAGAGCTGCCACTGACCGTCGTCGAGTGGGATGAATGGGGCGATCCGTACCACGACCCGGACTACTACGACTACATGGCTTCATATGCGCCGTATGAAAACATCACGGACCAGCGCTACCCGGATATTCTGGCGGTGACCTCACTGAACGACACCCGAGTGTTGTATGTGGAACCGGCGAAGTGGATTGCGAAGCTGCGTGAGATCGCTGGTGGCGGCGAGTTTTTGCTGCAAACGGAGATGGCGGCTGGCCACGGCGGAGTCTCCGGGCGCTACGGCAAGTGGAAGCAGACGGCGTTCGAGTACGCGTGGACGATCAACAAGGCCACGGGCATCACGGAATAAAAATAGCTCCGGTGGCCGAATAGCTTGGTGGGCTGGTGCGACCGCTGAGTATTTGCTGGGGCGGGTGTGGCTGCTGCGTAACCAGTGGGGCAGGTGTGATTGCTGAGTGTTTGTGTGAAGGCTGATAACTTAGGAACATCATGAGTACATCAGCCTCCACGAGAGTTTCCACGAGCTCCACACGGCGGGCCCGCCACCGGAAGCCCGAAGCTGCGACGGATTCCTCGGCCATCGTGCGGTGGTACCACCATGTCACCGGCTTGCTTTTCGGCGCGGTCGTTATGCTCCTGGTGCGGGGCGCACAAGACCCGGGCGACCTCGGCTCACTGTGGATCGCTGGTTTGCTGGTGGGGAAAGGCGACACCGAAAACCTCTACGCCATCCACGAATCTGACTTCGCCCTCATCACAGGCGAAGCCTGGATCAACACCTACGAACAATCCGATGTTTCGGCCTACCCGCACCCATTCGTGCATACCCCGTTTGTGGCCCAAGTGATGTCGTGGATTACCAAGCTGCTGAGCTTTGATTCTGCGGTATTTTGGATCACCGTTTTGTCAGCGTGGGCCCTGGTAATACTCATCGTGTCCGCGTGGCGGTTCTGGTTCGAAGATGAAATCCCACCAGGGTATTTGGCCTTAGGCCTTGTACTGGGCTGGGTGGCCACGTCTTTTCAATCCTCTTTGCATCTGGGGCAAACCACTCCTTTTATTTTCGCTGGGGTGGCCTATGGGCTCGCAGCAGCACGCATACACCCGGTTCGCGCCGGGCTGGCTCTCGGCGCGGTCGCCGTCGTCAAGCTCACCCCGGTGGTGCTGGTTATCATCTGTTTGTTCTTTCCCCGCGCACGCAAAGCCGGGGTGGTCGGTCTGCTTTTTGGTATTACTGCGGTGGTGGTTTCCATCGTTTCCCTGGGCTTTGCCACGTTCCGCACCTGGGTGGAAACCCTGCAGGAACTCAACGCGGCCGCGTTAGTTGCGCCCGTTAATGGTGCTTTTGCCTCGCTGATTAATGTTGGTGCCGTGGAAGATCCCGACGCCCTGGTTTCTATCGTGGAAGATCCACCGCTGGTCTCCAGCTTGGTGCCACGTTTGTTGGCGTTAGCTTTGATCGCCGTGGTGGTCTACATCGCTTGGCGCTCGAGCGAACCGTGGAAGATCACCACAGTGGGAATTTTTAGCACCCTCACCGCCACCAGCGGCATCCTGTGGGATCACTACGTTTTGTTGATCGTACTGCCCTTATTAGGCGTTTTAGCCCGGGGCCAAGGTTGGGTACTGTATTTAATTCCCGTCTGTGCAGTCTTTGCCTTCCCGCCCCTGGCAGCCTGGGATTCCGAGCGCTGGTTACCTTGGGCGGCGTTCACCGCGCTGGTGGGCTCTGTGCTTGCGTTATGCCTGGCGGAATTTTTGCGCGATGAACCCAGGCCAGAACGCAAGCCCATGCATTTATCTTTTTGGCTTTCACGCTAGACTGGCAACGAAAACGGTGGCACGCCCACACGCCGTGGCACGCCCACACTCCGAGTCGCTAAAGGAAGTGCAATGCCCAGAGTCGTAGTCAATGTCATGCCCAAGCCCGAGATCCTGGACCCGCAAGGCAAAGCAGTGTTGCAGGCCTTGGGCCGCATCGGTGTGACTGGTGCCAGCCAGGTGCGCCAGGGGAAGCGTTTTGAACTCGATGTCGATGAGACCGTCACCGAAACCGAAATCCAGGCAGTAGCAGAAAAACTGCTGGCCAACACGGTTATTGAAGATTTTGAGATTGTCATTGAGGAACGCGACGCCGAGGTAGCTGCGGACGAAGCTACCGGTGCTTCCGCAGCTGCTGACCGGGGTGAGCGTTAATGAGCCCAACCATCGGTGTCATTACCTTCCCAGGTTCTCTTGATGACGTCGACGCGGCCCGCGCTGCCCGCCTGGCCGGTGCCAATGTGGTGGAGCTGTGGCACGACGACAACAGCTTGCACAACGTCGACGGCGTCATCGTCCCAGGTGGCTTCAGCTACGGCGACTACCTGCGCTCCGGAGCGATCTCTGCGCTATCGCCAGTCATGCAGGCTGTGATCCCAGCAGCCCGCGAAGGCATGCCGACGCTGGGTATTTGCAATGGTTTCCAGATTTTGACCGAATCCGGTTTGCTGCCGGGGGCGCTCACCCGTAACCAGCACCTGCACTTCCACTGCGTGGATACCTACTTGGAAGTTGCGAATGCGAACACCGCCTGGACCAGCGAATATGAGCAGGGACAGAAAATTTTGATCCCAGCTAAGCACGGCGAGGGCCGTTTCCAAGCTGATGCTGCCACCATTGAGCAGCTAGAAGCAGAAGGCCGCGTGGTATTCCGCTATACCGACAACTTCAACGGCTCGATAAACTCCATCGCTGGTATTACCAATGAGGCTGGCAACGTCGTTGGTTTAATGCCCCACCCGGAGCACGCTGTTGAAGCTTTGACTGGGCCTTCTGTCGACGGCCTGGGCATTTTCCGTTCCGCACTCAACGCTTTGAGCGCCGAGAAGCTCTAAGGAGATACACCTATGGCCCACGTCGCCAATGACGCTGTTGCGAAAAAGATCGCCAACGACACAGTCGAACAAGCCCAGCAGAACCCAGACCAAGAACAACCCTATGCCGCGCTGGGTCTGAAAGATGACGAATACGCGCGCATTAAAGAAATCCTTGGCCGTCGCCCAACCGACGCCGAGCTGACCATGTACTCCGTGATGTGGTCGGAGCACTGCTCGTACAAATCCTCCAAGGCGCACCTGCGTTACTTCGGTGAAACCATGACCGAGCAGATGGCTGAGAAGATCCTCGCCGGTATTGGCGAAAACGCCGGTGTGGTGGACATTGGGGATGGCAACGCGGTGACTTTCCGCGTGGAATCCCACAACCACCCGTCCTACGTTGAGCCCTACCAGGGCGCCGCTACCGGCGTCGGCGGCATCGTCCGCGACATCATGGCTATGGGCGCGCGCCCCATTGCCGTGATGGACCAGTTGCGCTTCGGCCCAGCAGAAGCACCGGATACTTCCCGCGTGCTGCCGGGCGTCGTGCATGGTATCGGCGGTTACGGTAACTCGCTGGGCCTGCCCAATATTGGTGGCGAGACAGTCTTCGATGAATCCTACGCGGCCAACCCGCTGGTCAACGCGTTGTGCGTCGGCACGCTGAAGGTAGAAGACCTGAAGCTGGCTTTTGCCTCCGGTAAGGGCAACAAGGTCATGCTGTTTGGTTCGCGCACCGGCCTGGATGGCATCGGTGGCGTGTCCGTGCTGGCTTCGGAATCCTTCGACGAAGGCGCAGAGCGCAAACTGCCTGCCGTACAGGTGGGCGACCCGTTCGCAGAAAAAGTTCTGATCGAATGCTGCCTGGAGCTTTACCACGCAGGAACCGTTGTGGGTATTCAGGATCTCGGTGGCGCTGGCTTGGCGTGCGCGACCTCTGAGCTGGCCGCTGCCGGTGACGGTGGGATGGAAGTCAACCTGGATGCGGTGCCACTGCGGGCAGAAAATATGACGGCCGCAGAGATCCTGGCTTCGGAATCCCAGGAGCGTATGTGTGCAGTCGTGGCCCCAGAAAACGTGGAGCGCTTCCGCGAAATCTGCGCTAAGTGGGATGTCACCTGCGCGGAGATCGGCGAGGTCGTCGACGGCAAGCACCTGGTGATCCGCCACGGCGGCGAAGTGGTCGTGGATGCTCCGGCCTACACCATGGCCGATGAAGGCCCAGTCTATGAACGCCCGTACGCCCGCCCCGAGTGGCAGGACGAGCTGCAGCAGTTCCGTGGCGTCGACAAGCCGGTGGGGGCAGACCTGCTGGCCGCCTGGAAGAAGATGCTGGCGTCACCAGCGCTGTGCTCCCGCGATTTCATCACCGAGCAATATGACCGCTACGTGCGCGGCAACACCGTGGACGCTTTGCATTCGGATGCTGGCGTACTGCGTATCGACGAAGAGACCCACCGTGGTGTGGCTGTGTCTGCGGACTGCTCCGGCCGTTACACCAAGCTGGACCCGAACATGGGTGCGCGCCTGGCACTGGCAGAGGCCTACCGCAACGTGGTGGCCAAGGGCGCGACCCCGGTGGCGATCACCAACTGCTTGAACTTCGGTTCCCCAGAAAACACCGACGTGATGTGGCAGTTCCGCGAGGCCGTGCATGGTCTTGCCGACGGCGCCGTGGAGCTAAAACTGCCGGTATCCGGCGGAAACGTCTCGTTCTACAATCAAACTGGTGAGGAACCAATCTTGCCGACGCCAGTCGTCGGCGTGCTCGGTGTTTTCGAGGACGTGCGTAAGGCGATCGGGCACCGTCCGGAAGCTGGCCAGAAACTGGTGCTGTTGGGTGAGACCAAGGAAGAATTTGGCGGTTCCATCTGGCAGCAGGTCACCGGTGCTGGCTTGAACGGCCTGCCACCGCAGGTGGATCTGGCGAACGAAGAGCGCCTGGCCGCCGTGTTGAGCGCTGGCGAGGCCACCGGTATCACCGCAGCGCATGACCTTTCCGAAGGCGGATTGGGCCAGTCGCTAGCCGAGATGTGCTTCGACGGTGGCGTCGGTGCCAAGGTGGATTTGTCTGCCGTGCACGCGGATGCCACCACGGCGATGTTCTCTGAGTCAGCCTCCCGCATTCTGGTAGCCACGAACGACGTGGAAGCCACGCTGGCGGCTGCCAAGAAGGCTGGTGTTCCGGCTGCAGAAATCGGTGCTACTACCGAAGAGCAGACCCTGCAGGTTGCTGAGGGAGTTGCCGTTTCGGTTGCGGAGCTGCGCGAAGTATGGGCAGCCACGTTGCCTGGCTTGTTCGGTAATGCCACCGGAGCGAACTCCGTTCTTGACTAAGCGCCAGCGCCAGCGCTTCGCTCTTTTATTAGGGCTTGGCATTCCCGCCGGTCATTAGAGCCAGGCATCCCCGCCGGTAATTAGGGCTCGGCATTCCCGCCACGGATTGTGTTCTGCAAAACTGAGGACCTTCCGCGGCGGGATTTTTCTCGTCTAAAATAAGGGGCGTGAAAAACAATGCCTCGTCTGTCTCGCAGGCTGCGAACCAGGAAAGCCATGACAGGGAGAGCCGTGACTGTCAAACCCATGACCGGGAAGGTCTGGTCCAACGCACTTTCTTCATGGTTGATCGCGGACCGCGCCCGGCCACCCGAGGTTGGTTCCATACGGCTGCTGCCATCCTTATGCTGGCTGCGGCTAGTGTGCTCACCACGTTTTCCTGGATGCGCTTGGAATGGTGGCAAGCCCTGGGCGCGACGGTCTACGGTTGCGGCCTGATCGCGCTGTTTGCAGTCTCTGCGCTGTATCACCGCATCCCGTGGGCTAAACAGACAACCGTGCAGGCCTGGCGTCGGGCTGATCATGCCATGATCGCGGTGTTCATTGCCGCGACCTACACTCCGTTTTGCTTGATTGTGTTGCCGCAGGCGTGGTGGTTGTTGGCCACCGTGTGGGGCGGTGCGATCACCAGCGCGGTGATGAAATTCTTCTGGCTTTCCCGCCCACGCTGGGTTGATGTGGCGATTTACGTGACCCTGGGTTGGTTGATTGTGCCGCTGGTATCTCAGCTGTGGACTAACGCTGGGCCTGCCGTGGTGTGGCTGCTGTTGGCCGGTGGCGTGGTGTATACCGTCGGCGCGGTGGCTTATGGTTTGAAATGGCCGGGCCGTAACGCACGCATTTATGGCTATCACGAGCATTTCCATACTGCGACGATCATCGCGGCGATCTTTCACCTGGTAGCGGTGTGGATCATCGTGGCCAGTGCGTAGCGTACAATTTGCAGCTTGAGTTCAGACCGTGGAGCTCCTAAAAGAAAACTTGTGAGGTCAAACTCTGTGAAAAAACCCGACCCCGCCAAAGCCCGCGCGGCAGTACTTGCGATCGCGGATTGGATCGCCGCCGATTCCCCCGAGGACGCACGTGCGGCCGACATTGCGCAGCCGAGCCGTTCGCAGCTTGCCGACGCCGTGCGCCACACCGCGCGCCTACTCGCCGCCGATGCCCCCGGGCATAGCGTGGAACTGCGCGTGCCGCCGTTCGTCGCGGTGCAGTGCATCGAGGGGCCCCGGCATACTAGGGGAGTCCCGCCCAATGTGGTGGAAGCCAGCCCGCATGCCTGGTTGCGTTTGGCCACCGGCCACAGCAACTGGGATGAACTGGTGGCTCAGGCAGACACCACGGCGTCGGGTACGAGGGCCGGTGAAATCGCGCAGTGGATGCCCATCATCAAGCTCTAACCGGGTTTTAGTGGGGCCCAGTCGAGTTCTGCGCAGCTCTTTGCGAGCCCACGGTAGGCGCGTGAAAAGTGCTTGTTAGCGGATTCCACCGCCAACCGTTATGATGAACTGCGTGGTAGCAAACACATTTACTGACCATGCTGAGCACAATGATTTCGACGATCACGGCGAAACCGAACCACGCGAAGAATGCGGCGTATTCGGGGTCTGGGCGCCGGGGCAAGAAGTTTCGAAACTAACTTATTTTGGTCTCTATGCCATCCAACACCGCGGCCAAGAAGCTGCCGGTATGGCGGTCGGTGGGGAAGACGGCCTGCTTGTGTTTAAAGACATGGGCTTGGTCTCAAATGTTTTTGATGAATCCTTGTTGGAATCTTTGCAGGGCGATGTAGCCATTGGGCACAATCGTTATTCCACCGCTGGTGGTAAAGAATGGGCCAATGTCCAGCCCATGTTCCGTACTTCTAAGCATGGCCAGGATGTTGCTCTCGCACACAACGGGAACCTGACTAATTACCTGGAGCTGCGCGAGATGGCCGAAGAGCGCGGCCTTATCACGGAGGGGGATACCTCCTCGGATACTGCCGTGATGTCCGCGTTGCTTGCCGACGGCGTCGGTGACGATAATTCGATTTTGGAATCCGCCGCGCGCCTGTTGCCAGACGTACATGGCGCGTTTTCTTTGACTTTCACCGACGGCAATACTTTGTATGCTGCTCGTGATCCGCATGGTGTGCGCCCGTTGGTGCTTGGCCGCCTGGAGCGTGGCTGGGTCGTGGCTTCGGAAACGTGTGCGTTGGACATCGTCGGCGCGCAATTTATCCGGGAAATTGAGCCGGGTGAGTTGATTGCTATTGATGAAGCCGGCGTGCGCACGCAGCGTTTTGCAGAAACTAAGCACAAGGGTTGCGTATTTGAATACGTGTATTTGGCTCGGCCGGATTCCACCATCCGGGGCCGTAATGTGAATGCGACGCGTTTAGAGATCGGTAAACGCCTGGCGCAAACTCACCCTGCTGACGGCGATTTGGTAATTCCGGTGCCAGAATCGGGAACCCCGGCTGCCGTGGGCTATGCTCGCGAATCCGGCATTCCGTTTGGCCAGGGTTTGGTGAAAAACGCCTATGTCCAGCGCACCTTCATCCAGCCGACGCAAACCCTGCGGCAGCTGGGTATCCGCTTGAAGCTGAACCCGCTGCGTGAGGTCATCGAAGGCCAACGTTTGGTGGTGGTGGATGATTCCATCGTGCGTGGTAATACCCAACGCGCGCTGATCAAAATGTTGCGGGAAGCCGGTGCCGCCGAGGTGCATGTGCGCATTGCTTCGCCGCCGGTGAAGTGGCCGTGCTTCTATGGCATTGACTTCGCTACCCCTGCTGAGTTGATTGCCAATATTGGTGGCGATGATTCCCTGGAAGGCATGACTGAAACCATCCGCAGTGCCATCGGTGCGGACACTCTGGGCTTTGTTTCTATTGATGAGATGGTCGCTGCCACCGAGCAGCCAGCCAGGCAGTTGTGCACCGCGTGCTTCGACGGTAATTACCCATTGGGCCTGCCGCAGGGTAATTCCAATGCTGATGCTGTGCGCACGCTGCTCAACAGTGTTGAGTAGCCAGGATGCTTGATACCGCGCTGCATTGCGCCGCAGAATACACACGATAAAAGGATAGATTGAGATTATGACGAATTCTTCCCAGCCTGGATCGCAGCCGGATTCCCCAACTTATGCCGATGCTGGCGTCAGCGTAGAAGCAGGCGAGCAGGCCGTTGAGCTGATTAAGCCGCACGCCAAGCGCGCCACCCGCCCAGAGGTCCGCGGTGATCTCGGCGGTTTCGCCGGCCTGTTTGCTCTGGGTAAGTACCGCGAGCCGCTGCTGGCATCCGGTTCCGATGGTGTGGGCACGAAGCTAGCCGTGGCCCAAGCGATGGATAAGCACGACACCATCGGCATTGATTTGGTGGCCATGTGCGTGGATGACCTCATCTGTTGTGGCGCAGAACCACTGTTTTTGCAGGACTACCTGGCCATTGGCAAGGTGTACCCGGAAAAGGTTGCTGACATCGTCGGCGGCATTGCCGAGGGGTGTGTGACCGCAGGTTGCGCACTGCTGGGGGGCGAGACCGCAGAACACCCAGGTGTCATGGGCGAAAACGATTACGACGTATCCGCCACCGCCGTCGGCGTAGTAGAAGCGGATGACGTGCTGGGGCCAGAAAAGGTCAACGAAGGCGACGTCATTATCGCGATGGCATCGTCTGGTTTGCACTCCAATGGTTATTCGTTGGCGCGCCACGTCTTGCTGGAGCAGGCCAACCTGCCACTTGATGGCCACGTGGAAGAATTCGGCCGCACTTTGGGCGAAGAGCTCTTGGAACCTACCCGCATTTATGCGAAAGACTGCCTGGAACTGATGTCGGAATGCTCGGTATCGGTGTTCTGCCACGTCACTGGTGGTGGCTTGGCGAAGAACCTGGAGCGCGTCATCCCAGAAGGCCTGGCTGCCGATGTATACCGCACCACCTGGACTCCTGGGCCGATCTTCAAGAAGATCTCTGAGACTGGCAACGTCAGCCTGGAAGCCATGGAAGAAACCTTCAACATGGGCGTGGGCATGATCGCTGTTGTCTCTCCGGAGGACCGCGACCGGGCACTAGCTGTGCTCACGGCACGCCACATCGACGCTTGGGAGCTGGGCACGGTTCGTGCTGCAGAACAGGAAGAACCACGCGTCGTCATGCACGGTGCACACCCACAGTTTTAGGCTGTCCGGGGTGCTTCGGCTGCCCGCGTGGCAGCCACACAACAACCCCTTCCAGGAGACCGCACGGACAAACCCTGTGCGACCTGGAAGGGGTAGTGGGGTGGAGAAAAACTAAAGGGACAAACTTTAGTTTCGCTGTAAGCCTAGGGGGCTAGTCTTCCCGGTAGTCCGAATCATAGTCATAGTCATCATCGGAGTCCTGAGACCAGCCGCGTCCCGGCGGTTGAGAGGCGAGCTCTTTCTGGAGCGAGTCCAGATCCATTGCTGGGGAGTTGTACTTCAGCTCCCGGGCAACTTTAGTCTGCTTTGCCTTTTGGCGTCCTCGACCCATAGCCATGACCCCCTTTGGGTTAAGGGCAATCCAGGGAATTCGGATGCCCCATCTGCTTTTTTATTCGTCCTGTGTTACAGGATAGAGCAAAACTGCAAAAAATTCTGCACCGGGGCCTAACTAGTGTCCGCGCAACTTGTTAATAGCCGCCCGACCAGCCTTTTCTCCTTCCTCGACCGGGATGGACTCGGCATCGATGCTGGCGGCAACATCACCAATGTTGACTTGTCCCGCATCCAGTGCCGAACGTTTGATTACGGCCAGCGCGATCGGGCCATAGTCGCAATCATCAATCACGGTGCCTAGCTTGCCGACGCGCCGCCCCTTCGCCTGAATGTCCGCGCCAGGAGAAGGCATAGTGGGCGCCGAGCCATCCAAGTGCAGTAATACGAGCACCCGCGGACTACGACCCAAATTTTCCACGCGTGCGACGGTTTCCTGCCCGCGGTAGCACCCTTTTTCTAGGTGCACAGCGCCGACCCTTTCGCCACGCCCGATCCAGTGTGGAATTTCATGCGGGATGGATTTTTCATCCAAATCCACAGACTCCGCCTCCAGTGCTTTGACCCGTTCGGCGGTATACGCCATCAGCCCGATCAGCTGCAGGCCGGTGCTTTCTAGCTCTTCGACGGCTGCTTCTAGCTGCTCTCGTGGAACTGCGATGTCAGTGCGGCTGGCTTCCCACAAACCAGTGGTTGGTTGTGCGCTGCCAGTACCGGCGGGAGTCGCCGTCGAAACCGTGCGCGAATAGACGGCCTGCGAAGGCAGTTGCGTATCCGTTGGTCCACCAAGCACGGTGATGATCGCTAAATCGGCTTCCTCGATGGTTACCTGGGACCAAAAGATCATCTTCTGCAAGAAATCCCGCAGGGAATCGAATTTCCCGGCTTCGCAGTCCAGGTAGAAAGCCAGCCCTTCGGGGGCAGCTGCGGCACTAGCGCCATCGCCAGTACCGGCGCCTGCGCTCGCGCCATCGCCTGTGCCAGAACCCACGCCGTCACCAGCACCAGCGCCTGCGTCGGCACCAGTGTCTGTGGTCACCGCGATGTCCATGGTGTGCAGAATGCGGCCCTGCGTGTCCAAATCCAGGGCAGAACCAGACCAGCCCGCTTGCACGTCGTCAAGTTTTTGCGAAAGCAAATTATGCAAGAACGCGGCGGCTTCCGGCCCGGTCACCCGTATAACGCGACGATGTGAGCGATCCACAATCGCGCCAGTGGAGGTAATGGCGCGCTGCTCGCTCAGTGGCTCACCGTAATGCCAGGCCACACCCGTGACATCCGGGTGTGGTGGCTCCTCCTGATAAGCCATAGCGTTCGGACGGTTGAGCAGTACAGAACGGTAATGCGTAGTCACAGCACCATGGTAGCGCTAAAACCTTGGCATAATCCATGGCATGTGTGAGCAGCCCTCGTCAACACCGCTAACCCCCGTTATCTACACCGTGGATGTGCGCGCCGGTACTTTCCGGCGCCATGATCCGGCGCAACCGGTGGTCTTTTGGGACGATGCCGCGGTGACTCGCGGCGAGGCCGTGTTTGAATCGCTGTTGGTCCGAAACGGGCGGGCAGCGAACCTGCAACGGCATCTGGACCGCTTGCAACGCTCAGCACAGCGGATGGACCTTCCGGCCCCAGACCGCGCTGTGTGGCAGCAGGTGACCGCAGCAGCAGTGGCGGACTGGCAGGAGCAGTCCGGTGGACGGGAAGGAAAGTGCACCTGGACCTATTCACGCGGGCGACAGTACACCGGGTACACCGGGGACATCGGGGGCGCCGGAGACGCCGCAGACTCCGGAGCGGGTGCGCCCCAGCCGACGGCGTGGCTGGTGATCGCGCCAGTGGCACAAGGGGTGCTGCAACAGCGGCACGACGGGGTGCGGGCGCAGTTGGTTCCACGTGGCTGGACCACGACGGTGGGCGCGAAGACCGTGAATTATGCGGCCACGATGGCGGCGCTGCGGCAGGCCCACGGTTTCGATGATGTGATCTTTGTGGAGCCGACAAGCCCAATGGCGACCAGCCCCGCGTCGGCAAGCGATGCGTCGGCAAGCGATGCTCGGGTGTTGGAAGGTGCGACCTCCACTGTCGTGCTGGTGTTGCGGGAAGGCAGCCAGCGTCGGCTGGTGACCCCTGCCGGGGATGTGCTGGCGGGAACCACAGTCGATGCTCTATTCGACTATGCACGGCAGCAGGGGTGGATATGCGAAAACCGCCCGGTAACAGCTGAGGAGCTGTACCAGGCGGAATCGGTGTGGCTGATCTCGTCAGTGCGCATCGCAGTGCGGGTGACCAGCCTGGGAGGCATGAACTCACCGGCAGTGGAGTTACCAGCGCCGACAAATCATGCGGAAATTCGTGGCCTCATTGAACAAGCACTCAGCTTATAAACTGTTGCCTCGGCCACGCAGTGCAACATTAACCAGCAACGCGCTGCAGCTGTGCAGACATATACGGTGCTAGCTCGCCGTCGGTGACGCGCTCGTCCACCCAGCCCAGGTCGTTGTTGGGCATCAGGCCGTACAAACGCTTACCGGGGCCCAGGGTCTTTGGTCCGGTCTCAGTGACCATGGTGGAAGCAGATTCCAGCTCCCAGGAACGCTCGTTGTGCGGCTGGCCGTACATGATCTCCACGATGCCGTCGGAAGAGGTGTAGGTCAGCTCCATGGCATCTTTACCGTCGATGCGTAGGTAGCCAGTTTCGCGTCGGGAAGCACCCGCAGGCTTGCCGTTTTCGTCGATGAACCAGGTGCGGGAGTCGTATTTGACGTGGTTTTCGCCGTTATGCGAAAAGGTGATCTCTTGACCGAAGGTGTGCTGACCTTCGGAGGTAACCGCCTGGCCTTCGCCGCGCCACACGCCGATGAGCGGCAGCACTCCGAGCAGACCGTCGTTCAGGTTCGGGCCATAACGCAGGTTTGCCGTGTCATCCGGGACTGGCAGTGCGCCCAGGCCGGTCTGCGGAATGTTCTTGTCGGCAGTTTTCTTCGCCTGTTGCTCCGCTAAATTGACAGCCTGGTTGCCGTCCAAACGCATCTGTGGGTTGACTTGTTGCTTCTGGTCTTTCTGGTTTTTGGGGTTGTTTTGCTCCTCGGAAGTCATAACCGCCAATTCTACCGTGTGATCGCCCGGGCGATCGGCTGCGCTGTCGTGTGATCGGCTATGTTGCCGTGTGATCGGCTACGCTATTGAGTCGTGCGCCTACTGTTAATCGCTAACCCAAATTCCACGAGCCAAACCAATGAGCTTTTCCGTCGCATCATTCCTTTGGTGCGCAGTATTGATGACTCGCATCTGATCACAAAATTTACCCACTATGCCGGGCACGCTGAGGACATGACGCGCGGGCTTAGTCGTGATGATTACGACGTGGTCATCGCAGTTGGTGGCGACGGCACCGTCAACGAGGTGGTCAACGGTTTGTTGGGCAAGGTGGGCGATGGACGTCGTAAAGCCTCTGAGGTTCCGGCCCTGGCTGTGATTCCTACGGGCTCGGCCAACGTGTTCGTGCGTGCGCTGGGCTACCCACTGGACCCGGTGCACACCACAGAGCTGCTGGTAGGGCACATTAAGAAGAACCTACGGCGCCGTATCCGTCTGGGTACGTGGAACGACCGCTGGTTTGCCGTTAACGCCGGCATCGGTATTGACGCCGACGTTTTGCACAGCATCGACAAACTCCGCGAGCAAGGTTTTTCCGCCACCCCGCTGCGCTACCTGCGTATCTCGTACCAGGCATGGCGCCGGATCTTGCATGCGCCGCCGAAGATTAGTGCGCATGCAGAATCTGCCGACGGCCAAACGCAGCACATTGACCAAGCCCCGCTGGTTTTCGCCTCCAATACGAACCCATGGACCTTCTTGGGGCCGCTGCCCGTGGTGACCAACCCGCGCAACTCCTTCGACAAGGGCCTGGGAACTTTCGGCTTGACGGATCTGACAGGGGTTGGTGGCTTCGTCGGCCTGCTGCACCTGTTCGGGGCAGATGAAAAGGGCCGCTTGAACAAATTCACCGATGCCCGCACGCTGCGCTTTGATGATGCCACCCGCATTACCTTGGAATGTGACGAGGCGCTGCGCTTCCAAGCCGATGGTGAGGCGCAGGGCAAACTAAAAACCGTGGAACTCAACAGCATCCCGGATGCCATCGAGGTGTTCTCGCCGGAAGAAATCATTCCAGTACAGCAGCGCGGCATTTTAGCCGTGGTGCGTGATCTGTTTCGGATTTAAAATTCGCTCGCTCTGCCGACGGGGGCGAGATATTCCGGCTGCACGATGACGTTATTGCGTACCGCCTCAAAAACGATGGAACCGCCTTCCAAGTACACCGCGTCGGCGGCTTTATCCAACGGCAAGGTCGTGGTGTTTACGGTCAGATCAAAAGCTGCCAGCGCGTCGTCGTCAGCATCGTCTGGGTGCACCGAGGAACTAATGACTTCTTTTGGGCGCAATTGAAACTCGTCGCCCACCAGCCGCAGCGTTGCCAGCACAGATACGGGTTCGTGGAAGCCCGGCGGGCGGCCCTGAAACACGGCCTCGGTTGCAGTGCCACCACCGGGAGAAATATTTTTCGGGTGCGAGATTGTCAGATCTTTCATATCCAGCCAAGCACCCATCGCCACGCCATCAAGCCGCAGCGTGCGCCGCATAGATTGTGCCTTCGCGCCCAGAAAATCACCAGACCACACCTGATTCGGTTCGGCCTTCAACCCTTGCAACGTGACCCCGGTGTTGACCATGCCGACACCGTCGACATCGACATCAAGTGCCGATACCCCAACAACCGGTACCTGGGAAGAGCGCAAGGCTTGCAGATACGGAATCCCACCGACGTACACCGACGGGGGTGTGGCCAGCTCATTTCCGGATTCGGGTGCATAAGACTCATACACCGCATCAGAAATCTTGCGCTCCACGTTGGAAGCGACCACGGTATCGCCGATCCAGGCGATACCCACTACACCGGCCAGACCCAATGCCCAGGCCGCACGGCGGGCGGTTTTGCGCTTGACGACGATCGATGACACTCCTCATTCATACCGTATTAGGGTAGGGCCATGGTTAATTACGATCGTTTACGTTTCCAGCACACCATTCTTGCCGACGCCAATCGCGCGCAAGCAGACCTTGCCAGTTCCGGCCAACCAGGTGGCGAACACCTTGTTACCGAAACGCGCCGGGCAGCAGAACAGATTCTGCAGGCTGCGGAAGCTGCTGATGGTTTTGCTCCGTTGTCTGAGCAATTTGTTGCCGGACTATCCGATCAGCGTGTCGGGCAGCAGCATGTACTGGCTTTTCTTGACGACGAGCTGGTGGGATTGGCTGGTCTGGATGACGATAATGCAGAGATGGTGATTGCTCCGAAACACCGCGGGCAGGGCTATGGAACGTGCTTATACGAGCATTTGCAACAGGTCGTTGGTGCGGGTCTGCAGGTGTGGGCACACGGGCAGTTGCCGGCTGCGCGCACCATCGCGGAAAAACATCAGTTACAGATTGTTCGGCACCTGCTGGTGATGTCGTTAACCGGTGCGGGGTTGCAGAAATCCGCGGAGCCAGGTGCAGCCCCCGCTGGATTTGTGGCTGCCGATTACACGGAATCTGTGGACCGCTTCGGTGCGGATCACGTAGAAAATAGTTGGGTAGAGGCTAATAACCAGGCATTTTCCTGGCACCCCGAGCAAGGCGGTTGGGATCGCGACCGCTTGCACCGCGCCATGGAGGCCGAGTGGTTTGACCCGCAGGATGTGATTCTTTTGTGGGACAACGATGCTGCAGTAGGCGTCGACAAGCACCCTGCATTAGCGGGATTTCACTGGACGAAATGGCACGGTGCTGCCGAAGACTCCGCGGAAGCCGTCGGTGAGGTTTATGTGATTGGGCTGGCTAGCGCGTATCAAGGCCGTGGTTTGTCTGGACACCTGCTGCGCCTGGGAATTAAACAAATGGTGAATAAAGGGGCAACGGAAGTCATCCTGTATGTCGAAAAGGATAATGAATCCGCCGTGCGGGTATATGAAAAATCCGGTTTCGACATCGCAGAAAACCACGTGGTATATGCCGCTAACAGCGGAAACGGTGTCGAAAACTAGCAGTTATGCCCGGTTTTTAACGCGACCATAAAAGTTTGCAGAGACTTCACACGAAGTCCATGATGACTTTCCTTCCTGGTTACCTACGTCTCTTAACCTGAGTTTTTGTGAGCGCGGCAACGCGTTTGAGAATTGCACAGTACTCCAGGAAGGTTCCCATGACTCTGAACAACTGCACTGCTTTTTCCCGTACCGCTTTATCCCGTAACAAGCGGCGGCAAGTTTCCGCAGTACTGGGAGCGGTGGCTTTATCGGCATCGTTGATCGCGTGCTCGGAAGTAGATGACGCTGCTAGCACCGCCGACGATGCCGTCGATTCTGACGATGCCGTCGATAGCGATTACACCGCCACCGGCGAGCTCATCGGCGAAGGCGCATCCTCGCAGCAAAACGCGATGGACTACTTTGGCGTGCAATTCAACTCGCTGACTGATGCCACCCTGGCCTACAACCCGACCGGTTCCGGTTCCGGACAAACCGAATTCATCGCGGGCAATGTGGATTTTGCCGGTTCTGATTCGCCACTCAAAGACGACCAAGTACAGGCCGCTGCCGATCGCTGCGAAGGCAACGATGCATGGCACCTGCCGATGGTCATTGGCCCGGTCGCCATCGCTTACAACGTCGAAGGCGTCGACGGGGAGCTGAATCTGCCAGTAGACACCGTCGCCAAGATATTCTCCGGCGAGATCACCAGCTGGAATGATCCAGAAATCGCCGAGGCCAACCCGGATGCGGACCTGCCAGATACCAAAATCACCGTCGTGTACCGCTCAGATGAATCCGGTACCTCGGATAACTTCCAGAAGTTCCTGACTGCCTCGACTGGCCATTGGGATTCTGCGGGCAAACAATTCCCGCAGAAGGTCGGAGAGGGTGCGAACGGTTCCAGCGGTGTCGCCAGCCAGACCGGATCCATTGACGGTGCCATCACGTATGTGGAATCTGGATTTGCGGAACAAACCGGCCTGGGCATCGCTCACCTGGACTTCGGTTCCGGCCCGGTAGAACTCAGCGAAAAATCCGTAGGCGTAGCCCTTGATAACCTGAAATTCACGGGCGCGGACGGCGAGGAAGCTCCGCACGATATGGTCGTTGATTCCGATGCGTTGTTTGCTTCTGATGACGAAGGTGCATACCCGCTGATTCTCACCACGTACGAAATCGTCTGCTCGGATGGCTACGACGAAGAAACCGAAACCCAGGTGAAGGATTTCCTCAACGTCATGCTGGAATCCCAGGATGACGAGCTCGCAGCCTCTGGCTACATCCCGGTGACCGGCGAGCACTTGCAGCGTCTGCACGATGCGGTTGCTGCCATTGGTGCTGGCTCGGATGCTGGTTCGGGTGCTGGCGCTCAATCCTAAGAGTCCGAGCCTTAAGCAGCTGAAATAAGCGTTAATAACGAGAAAGCGTCTGATAATGTCGCAGACACGAACACGCATCGGCGACCGGGTTTTCCGCACCGCATCGTCGACATCGGCGCTGCTGATGACCGTGATGATCGCCGCCATTGGCATCTTTTTAGTCCTGCAGGCGGTCCCGGCACTCAACCGCAATACCGAGGGCTACTTCGGATTCCTCACCTACGGGCAGGATTGGATAACCTCCGATCCGCAAAAGATGACCTTCGGCATTGCCTCTATTCTGGGCTCCACGGTGTTGATCTCAGCTTTGGCACTGCTACTTGCCATGCCGATTGCACTGGGAATCGCGATTTTCCTTTCCAGCTACGCCCCAGCCCGGATGGTCAAACCCCTCGGGTTTTTGGTGGACATGCTGGCCGCCATCCCATCGATCGTGTATGGCCTGTGGGGCTGGCAGGTGCTCGGGCCGTTCTTGTCAGACTTCTATGACTGGCTACACGGCTGGGCCGGCGGGGTTTTCCTGTTCACCGTCTACCCGAACTCACCGTCGTTTGTTACCGGACGCAACATCTTTACCGGGGCGGTGGTGCTCGCAATCATGATCCTGCCGATCATCGCCGCCACCGCCCGCGAAATTTTCAACCAAACCCCGGCGGGCCAGCTCGAAGCAGCGTTGGCGTTGGGCGCCACACGCTGGGAGGTGGTGCGCATGACGGTGCTTCCATTTGGTTTCTCTGGCTATATCTCAGGTTCGATGCTGGGACTCGGCCGCGCACTGGGTGAAACAATGGCGCTGTACATGATCGTCTCCCCGCTGACAGAATTCCGTTTCTCGCTTTTCGACGGCGGCACCACGTTTGCCACCTTGATCGCGAACGCCGCGCCAGAATTTTCCAATCCGTTGCGCGCCGGGGCATATATCGCCGCTGGTTTGGTGTTGTTCATCCTCACCTTCGTGGTTAACGCGGCGGCACGTTCATTAGTGGTGTCAAAATCCACCGCGACACCGAAACCGAAAAAGGGTGCATCATGACGCCAGCAACTCTAGAAACTGCCGGACTTTCACAAAAACGCCGCACCACCGACATAATCGCCACCACCAGTGTGTGGCTGGCAGTGGTCATCGCGTTGATCCCGCTGGTCTGGGTGCTCTGGGAAGTAATCTCGCGCGGGTTGCCCACAATTTTTGATGTCGGCTGGTGGCAGTATTCCCAGCGAGGGATCCGCTTGCACGATATCGGAGGTGGCGCGCTGCACGCGATCGTCGGCACGTTGGTCCAGGTGGCCATCGCTTCGCTTATTTCCATTCCCATTGGCATTTTGACCGCGATTTACCTGGTGGAATATTCCCAGGGTGGCCCATTGGCCCGCCTGACGACGTTCATGGTGGACATTCTGTCCGGTGTGCCATCCATCGTAGCCGCGCTGTTCGTTTATGCCCTGTGGATTACGGTCCTGGGGTTCGAGCGTTCTGGTGCTGCCGTAGCGCTGTCACTTGTGTTACTGATGATCCCGATCGTGGTGCGCAACTGTGAAGAAATGCTGCGAGTGGTGCCCATGGAGCTGCGTGAATCCGCGTATGCGCTGGGTGTTCCGAAATGGAAAACCATAGTGCGCATCGTATTGCCTACTGCGATGTCAGGTATCGGTACCGGAATCGTGCTCGCGATTGCGCGCATCATGGGCGAATCCGCCCCGGTGCTGATCCTGGTGGGGTCTACCTCGTCGTTGAATATCAATCCATTCGGTGGTCCGCAATCCTCACTGCCACTGATGATGCTGGATATGTACAAATCCGGAACGTCCGATGAGGTAGCTGCGAAGCTTTGGGGCGCGGCGTTGACCCTGGTGCTATTCGTCGCTGCGCTCAACGGTATTGCCCGGCTGATTTCCGCCAAATTCTCTGTGAAAACCTCCCGCTAACCAAAGGTGATTAATTCTCATGTCTGATCTGAAGTTCGTGCTGGATGACGTCAACATTTACTACGGTGATTTTCACGCGGTACAAAACGTCAGCCTCAACATCCCTGCCAAAGCGGTCACGGCTTTTATTGGGCCGTCTGGTTGTGGCAAATCCACTGTGCTGCGCACGCTGAACCGCATGCACGAGGTTATTCCTGGCGCGAGTGTGAACGGCAAAATTCTGCTGGATGGGCAGGATATCTACGCTGATAACGTCGACCCAGTGGCGGTGCGCATGAATGTGGGCATGGTGTTTCAAAAGGCGAACCCGTTTCCGACGATGTCTATCGAAGAAAACGTGGTCGCTGGTTTGAAGCTGGCCGGGGTGAAAGATAAAAAGCGCCTGCGTGAGGTAGCAGAGCAATCGCTGCGCGGGGCGAATTTGTGGGAAGAGGTCAAAGACCGCCTGGATAAACCCGGCGCGGGATTATCCGGTGGTCAGCAGCAGCGTCTGTGTATCGCGCGGGCGATTGCTGTGGAGCCAAAGGTGTTGCTGATGGACGAGCCGTGCTCGGCACTGGATCCGATTTCCACGCTGGCGGTCGAAGACCTGATTCATAATTTGAAACGGGATTACACCATTGTTGTGGTCACTCACAATATGCAGCAGGCGGCGCGCGTGTCGGATAAAACTGGTTTCTTTTCCTTGGAAGCGACCGGGAAGCCGGGGCACCTGGTGGAATTTTCTGACACGAAAACGATTTTTGAAAACCCCGGGAAAAAAGAAACTGAGGACTATATTGCGGGCAGGTTTGGCTAAACCCCCGAACCGGTAAGCGATATGGGTAGGGCCGCGGTCATTGTGACCGCGGCTATTTTTCTTGCGCTACAGGCGACAAAGATTGCCGCATAGCGGGCAGAAGTTTAATCGATAACGAACTGCGAACGGTGGAATTGCGAGCTCAAAAAGCCCTCGGGGAGTTTCCCGGTGGCCAAAAAGACGATGCGCGCGTACACGTTGACGCAGTGATCGGCATAGCGCTCGTAATAACGAGCCAGCATGGCCACATCCACGGCCGCACGCGAACCATGCGCCCAATCATCGGCAGTGGTCAGTGCCAACAGTGCGGCATTGAGCTTGTCGACGGCGTCGTCATCATCATTCATGGCGGTAGCAATTCCGCCTCCCGGATCTTTCAGGATCGCGGTGGTTTGCTGCGCCATGTCGTCGACAAGCTCGGATAGCTGCGCGAAATCTGCGGTTACTGACTCCGGCAACACGCGCTCCGGAAAACGGCGCAGCACCGCTTTGGCGATGTGCGTGGCAAGGGCTGCCATGCGTGTGAAATCCTCCACAATATAAATCGAAGAAACCACCTGGCGTAGCTCCGAAGCGACCGGGCCTTCCAAAGCGAGCAGCTCGAAAGCGCGGGCCTCGCTGCGCTCGCGGATCGCATCCAGCTCCTCCGTGCGAGCGACGGCCTGGGTGGCGGGTTCTTGTGCGGCTTCTGGCTCGGCCAGCAACGCCTGCGAAGCCAAGTCCATCACCTGGTGGACGGTGTTGCTTAGTTCAACGATGTCATTGGCAAAATTATCTAGTGTGTTTCGATATGCAGTACGCATAGATACGAGACTAAAAACACAAAGTTGCCGCGAGATTACCCCGCGGCTGGCAGAACGTGAAGTTCGGGAAAACTCTTGGTTATCCCCCAGAATTGATCGCCTCTGCACCAGCAAGCGCCCGGGCATCATCTTGTGGATCATCCAACCAACCATCCGGCAGCGCCACTTTCGAAGGCGAACCCTGGCGGCCACGGGCGCCGTCGGCGTCGTCGGCAAGCGCCATAGAATCTGCCCAAGGTGCGAGTTCCTCGGCGAGACCGGCCAAGCTGGATACTTTTGCTAAGCGTGCCCGGACCTCGCCACCAACTGGATAACCACGCAAATACCAGCCCATATGCTTACGCAGGTCCCGGCAGGCCCGCTCCTCGCCTTGGTGCTCGGCGAGCAGTTCCGCGTGGCGCGTGATGATGCCGGTGAGCTCACCCAAAGTCGGTGGTGCTGGGATTTCCGTGCCACGCAGATGGGCGGAAAGCTCAGCGAAAAGCCACGGCCGCCCCAGGCACCCGCGGCCAATAACCACGCCGTCGCAGCCAGTGGCTTCCATCATGGCGGAGGCATCAGACGCCTTGAAAATGTCGCCATTACCCAACACCGGAATTCCGGTGTGTGCGAGGTGTTGCTTGAGAGCCGCGATTTGCTCCCAATCCGCAGTGCCGGAATAACGCTGTGCGGCGGTACGGCCATGCAATGCGACGGCCTGGGCGCCTTCTTCGACTGCGATGCGGCCGGCATCCAAGTGGGTGTGGTGCTCGTCGTCAATGCCGATACGGAATTTCACGGTTACGGGAATATCGGTGCCTTCTGTGGCTTTGACCGCAGCGGCCACGATCTGGCTAAACAACCGGCGCTTGTACGGCAAGGCAGCGCCGCCACCGCGCTTGGTCACCTTCGGAACCGGGCAACCGAAGTTCATATCAATATGGTCGGCCATATCCTGCTCGACGATCATCTTTGCTGCTTTATAGGTCCATTCCGGATCTACTGTGTATAGCTGCAGCGAACGCGGGGACTCTTCCGGTGCGAACGTTGTCATGTGCAACGTTTTTTCGTTGCGTTCTGCCAACGCACGAGCAGTGACCATCTCACACACGTACAAACCAGAGACCGTGCCGGTTTTGCTCACTTCTTGCTCGCGGCAGAGACGTCGGAAAGCAACATTTGTCACCCCAGCCATGGGGGCAAGGACGACGGGGGAAGAAAGCCGGTGGGGGCCAATTGTTAAGCTCACAGGCCCTATTGTCGCTAATTACACGGAATCCGCCAAACGCGAAACATCCGCTACAGCGTGGCGGTAGGAAAAATATGAGGTGGACTAGTATTCACCATGAACACAATCACAGTGACCTCCGCTATACTGTGGTGTCAGAAGCGCTACGCAGAAACTGAGTTCTAGGCCTCACTTTTCTGGCCTGGGTATCCACCAGACTGCACGGCGTGCATAGCAACAGAACGAAAGTTCAGAACAAGGAGAGATAACGTGGCTGACCGTATCCTTAACGAATTCTTTAAAAACAAGATCACTTCCGCTGAGAAGGCTGCGGAGCACGTCAACAACGGCGACAAGATCGGTATGTCCGGTTTCACTGGTGCCGGTTACCCAAAGGCCCTGCCTACGGCCATCGCCAACAAAGCCAAGGCAGCCCACGACAAGGGCGAAGAGTTCAAGATCGATCTGTTCACGGGCGCTTCCACCGCTCCAGAGTGCGACGGCGTATTGGCAGAAGCCAATGCGATTAACTACCGGACCCCGTACAACTCTGATCCAAACCTGCGTAACCAGTTCAACGCGGGCGAGGCAAAGTACCAGGATATCCACCTCTCCCACCTGGGCTTGCAAGTGGAGCAGGGCTTCTTCGGGCGTTTCCAGGTAGCCATTATTGA
This sequence comes from Corynebacterium pseudodiphtheriticum, assembly GCF_023509295.1. Classification (NCBI taxonomy): domain Bacteria; kingdom Bacillati; phylum Actinomycetota; class Actinomycetes; order Mycobacteriales; family Corynebacteriaceae; genus Corynebacterium; species Corynebacterium pseudodiphtheriticum. Next base: position 451,268 of record NZ_CP091864.1, read on the forward strand.
GGCCACCAAGATCACCGAAGACGGCATGATCGTGCCATCGTCTGCTGTTGGTAACAACCTGGAGTGGATTGACAACGCCGACAAGGTCATCATCGAGGTTAACTCCTGGCAGTCCGAAAACCTCGAGGGCATGCATGACATCTACCAGATCCCACGCAAGCCGAACCGCACCCCAATTCCAATCGTCAACGTCGGCGATCGCATTGGTTCGCCATACATCGAGATCGACAAAGAAAAGGTCGTCGCTGTCGTCGAGACCGATGCCGCGGACCGCAACGCGCCGTTCAGCGAACCAGATGAGATCTCTGAGAAGATTGCAGCAAACTTCCTGAAATTCCTCGAAGGCGAAGTCGAGGCAGGTCGATTGGAATACGATCAGTTCATCCTGCAATCCGGCGTCGGAAACGTGCCAAACGCCGTGATGGCAGGTCTACTGGACTCCAAGTTCGAAAACATCACCGCCTACACCGAGGTTATCCAGGACGGCATGCTGGACCTGATCGACGCCGGCAAGATGACCGTTGCCTCGGCAACCTCGTTTGCTCTTTCCCCAGAATATGCGGAGAAGATGAACGAGCAAGCAGAAAAATACCGCGAGCACATCATCCTGCGTCCACAGCAGATTTCTAACCACCCAGAGGTAATCCGCCGCATGGGCCTGATTTCCTCGAACGGTGCGATTGAGGCCGACATTTACGGCAACATCAACTCCACCAACGTCATGGGCTCCCGTGTGATGAACGGCATCGGTGGTTCCGGCGACTTCACCCGTAACGCCTACATCTCGACGTTCATCTCCCCATCGCAGGCTAAGGGCGGCGCAATTTCTGCGATTGTTCCATTCGCTTCGCACATCGACCACACCGAGCACGACACCATGGTCTTCATCACCGAGTACGGCTACGCCGACCTGCGTGGCCTGACCCCACGTGACCGTGCCGAAAAGATGATCGCGATCGCGCACCCGGATTACCGTGATGAGCTGCAGGCGTACTTCGATCGTGCCATGAAGCAGCAGCACGTCCACACCCCGGTTGACCTGGAGACTGCCTTCAACTTCCAGCGCAACTTCGAAGAATACGGCGATATGCGCGGCAAGCAGGACTAATTCCTAGCCCGACGTGACCGTTTCTAGCTTGGCGTGACAGCCTGACACCCCAGCTGGTGCAGTTTCTGCACTTGGCTGGGGTGATTTCTGTATTCGGGTGGCGTGATTTTTATTTATGTTTGGTGTGTATTAGCATAGTGAGCTGTTGGGCCTTTAGCTCAGTTGGTAGAGCTGCGGACTTTTAATCCGAAGGTCGCGGGTTCGACCCCCGCAGGGCCCACAAACAGGTAAAACCCCTGGCCAAGAAATTGGCCAGGGGTTTGCTGTATCTTCTTTGTTCTTGAGTTCAGGGGGTCGTTATCTTTCTGAGCGAAGCTGGGGTGAAAGAGGGGGGGGGAAGTAGGTTAAGTAGCAAAAAGAGGATGCGGACGGAATCTTGGAGGATTTTCCGCATCCCCAAATATGTTTGCTCGGAGCGTCGGCAGATGGTGCATTTTTGCAAATAGTGAACGAAAAAGGCCACTTTCAGCGGGCCTATTTGCAAAAAAGACACAATAGACATGATCACCGGCGATGGGCTAAGCGGTTGCACGCAAGGTAGCACTCGCGGGGGCTACACAGTAGCACCAGCGGTAGCACCCACGCTGGCACCAGCGGTAGAAGTGAATCCACGCAAGCGCAGGCTGTTGCTAACCACAAACACGCTCGATAGCGCCATAGCCGCACCGGCCAGCATCGGGTTCAACAGCCCCAGAGCGGCCAACGGAATGGCGGCGGTGTTGTAGGCAAAAGCCCAGAACAAATTGCCCTTGATGGTGCCCAGCGTGCGACGAGACAAGCGAATAGCGTCGGTGGCTGCCCGCAGATCACCGCGCACCAGCGTGATATCGGCGGATTCCATTGCCACATCGGTGCCGGTTCCCATCGCCATGCCCAAATCGGCTTGCGCTAGGGCAGGAGCATCGTTAATGCCATCGCCAACCATCGCGACCTTATAGCCCCGATCCTGGTAATCCGCGATCACCGCGACCTTGTCTTCCGGCATAACTTCGGCGCGCACGTGCTCGATGCCAACTTCCGCCGCTACGGTTTCTGCCACCGCCTGGTTATCGCCGGTCAGCAGCATCGTTTCAATGCCAAGTACATGGAATTGCTGAATTGCTGCAGCGCTGGTGGTCTTGACTTGGTCGGCTACCAGCAGCACGGCGGCGGGGGTGCCGTCGACAAGCACCACGAGCGCAGTGTGACCTTGGGTCTGCGCGCTCAGAAACGGTTGCTGCAGCGCGCCCAGGTCTTCATTGTCCGCCAAGCTGGGCTTGCCGACGGCCACCCGGCGGCCTTCCACCACACCGCGCACACCAGCGCTGCGGATGGACTCAAAATCGCTGACCTCGCTCAGTGTGCCGTCGGCTCGCTGGTTTGTGGCTGCCCGGGCGATTGCGCGGCCAATCGGGTGCTCAGATTCGTGTTCCAGGCTGCCGGCCAAGTGCACCACTTCGTCGCGGTCGAAGCCTTCGGCGGTGACAACGTCGGCAAGTTCCATCACGCCGGTGGTCACAGTGCCGGTTTTATCCAGGATCACGCGATCAATTCCACGGGAATGCTCGAGCACCTCTGGGCCTTTGATCAGCACGCCCATCTGCGCGCCGCGTCCAGTGCCCACCAGCAGGGCAGTAGGGGTGGCCAGGCCCAATGCGCACGGGCAGGCGATGATCAGCACGGCCACCGCGGCGGTGAACGCGGCGGCCCAGTCACCGTCGATGAGCAGCCAGGCGATGAGCGTGAGCAGGGAAACGGCAATGACGATGGGGACGAAAACCCCGGAGATTTTATCGGCCAACCGTTGAGCAGAAGCCTTGCCTGATTGTGCGTCTTCCACCATCTGGGCCATCTGCGCTAGCTGGGTATCTTTGCCTACCTTCGTGGCTCGTACCACCAACTTGCCGCCACCAACGTTGATCGTGGCGCCAGCGACGGCATCATCTGGACCGGCTTCCACGGGGACGGATTCTCCACTGAGCATCGAGGTGTCAATGGTGCTGCGGCCGGAGACAATCACCCCATCGGTGGCTATCTTTTCGCCATCACGGACGACGAATTCATCGCCAACGGTCAGCTCATTGATGTTGATGGTGGTCTCTGCACCATTGCGCAGCACGGTGACTTCACTGGCACCCAGATCCAGTAAGGCCCGCAAAGCCGAGCCGGCGGTGCGCTTCGAGCGCTTTTCGAAGTACCGACCCAGCAGGATGAAGGTGATTACGCCAGCGGCGACTTCGAGGTAAATGTGGCTCAGGCCGTCGCCACGCGAGACTGTGAAATCAAAGCCGTGGCGCATACCCGGATCGCCCGCAGAACCAAAAAACAGCGCGACCACCGACCACACCAACGCTGACGATGTTCCCAGCGAGATCAGCGTATCCATGGTTACGCTGCCGTGTCGCAGGTTCTGCCAGGTAGCCCTATGGAACGGCCATCCTGCCCACACTACGACCGGCAAAGTCAACGCCAGTGATACCCAGCCCCAGTAATCAAACTGCCACGCCGGAACCATCGCCAAAGCAATCACCGGTACCGCCAGTACTGCGGAAACGATGAGTCGGCGTCGTAAAGAATCTAGTTCGGCCTCGGCCATCGCATCCTGCGGGGCCTGTGTGCCTGCTGCGGTGGCCTCTGGGCTGAGCTCTGCGCCATAGCCGGTCTTTTCGACGGTGGCGATGAGCGCATCAGCATCCAGCGCATCCGTGTCGCCGGTGATGGTGGCTTTTTCTGTGGCGTAGTTGACCTCGGCATGCACGCCGTCGTGCTTGTTTAGCTTCTTTTCGACGCGTGCGGCACAGGAGGCGCACGTCATCCCGGAAATATTCAGCTCAATGGTGGAAGAAGCGGCGCTTGGCGCTGGAAGGGGTGAGAAGGTTGACCTTGGGGTGGGCATTGTAAAAACGCTCCTTTATCTGGTGGGTTAGGCGCGTTCGGCGGTGTAACCAGCTTCGTCGACGGCTGCGATGATGTCTTCGTCGCTGGCTTGGTTTTCGGCTTCGGCGGAGTTGTTGTCGGAGTTGTTGTTATCAGCGGTGCTGTTATTAGCGGTGTCGTTGTAGAAGACGGTGAGGGTGCCTTCTTGTGCGCTAACTGTTAGTCCGGCTACGCCAGGGACTTGGGAGACTTCCTCGTGCACGGCGTTTTCGCAATGCGCGCAGGTCATTCCGGTGACGCGGAAAGTGGTGCTGGGGTTGGACATAAGTAGGTTCCTTTCTGATGGTGAATATGTGTGCCTAATCGTGAATATGCATGTTTTTGGTAGGCAGATCTTTTGCGGATTGTCTTACCGACCCCAGTTTATACCCCTAGGGGGTATACGACAAGGGTGTGTGGTGGTCTAGATTTCTATGTATGTCAGAATCATGCCGCGCACCGCGGACCTCAATTCACAAGCGCCCAGCGACGCTAATTCTTGCGCTGGGCCTGAGCTTCGGCCTTGGGGTCGGGGTTAGTGCATACCCAGTTGCTGCTCATGCGCAATCATCCTTGCCCGCGTTCGGCTCCTCGAACGGAAGTAGCGGAAATAGCGGCAACAACCAGGGCAGCCGCCCTGCGCCCAAGCCAGCGCCGCAACCAGAGCGGCCGGGACAACAACCTGGTGCGCCCGGCCAGCCCGGCCAGCCCGGGTACCCTAGCCAACCTGGTGCGCCCCGACAAGATTTCAACGTCACCATGCTGGGCGACCTGCTGGGCGTCGGCAAGTCTGATGCCGCTGGTTTCTATTCCGGTGATCTGGGAATCATGCGCGAAATTACCCCGGGCAAGAAATTTGCGGTGGTTTTCGGTGATTCCTTCCGTGGTCAACGCTTCGGCGAAGGTGAGTGGCTCAGCCCGGTTGGTGTTGTGGCCCAGAAAACCCACGACGGGCGCATCGAGATCCTGGAGCCACTGAACGACGGGCCGAAAGTCCAACAGCTGGTGAAGTATTCGCACGGCGAAAATCGCCTGACCGTGATCCCTTCGGATCTGCTCAATCTCGATGGCACCTTGTATATGCAGGGCATGTGGAACAAACCCTTTGGCAATGTCACGCACACGCAGGTGTGGAAGTCGCTCGATCAGGGCGCGACGTGGCAATCTGTCGGCACGATCGACGGTGGCTATAAAGGCGGATTGCTGCAGCTGTTGTCTTGGGAACAAGGCCCGGATGGCTGGGTTTATCAGGTATCGACGAAATTTGGCCGTAAGCACGACGTCTACCTCAGCCGCATGCAGCCCCGCGACCTAGCGAATCCGCGGGCCTGGCAGCACTACAACCCGCGCACAGGGCAGTGGGAGTCTGCGTCGACAAGCGTCTTGCACCCTGTGCTCAGCGAGCCGGTGCAGGCCGGAGAGATGTCGCTGCGCTATATCCAAGGCCACTGGGTGCTGGCGATGTTTAACGAAGAAACCTTGGCTGTAGAAGTCCGGATTTCCCGCGAGCTGGCCACGGACTGGAACCGCGTGCCGGTAGCGACCATCGTGCGCAACGGGCCATGGGATCAGCCGCAGGGGCCGAATAATTTCTCGCAACCTTATGGCGGCTACATCACCCCGGGTTCAACCCTGGACAACCTTGATTTGGTGATCTCGCAATGGAACACCTCTGACAATTCACGTTATAACTCCACGCAGTTCAACGTGCGCGGCCTCGACAAATTCTTCGGCATTGCGGGCACCGAGACAGTTCAGCCGCGTGCGTTGCGTTCAGCGCCGGTACCAAGCCCCGATGCCGTGCCGTTTGATGCTGAAGTTCTGGATGTCACCGAGGTAGCTCCAGATGTCACCGAGGTAGCTCCAGATGACAACGCGGTACCGCAACTAACGCCTGATGTGAACACCAAGATCGTTGAGCTTGACGACGCCGAAGCTGCCGCGCTGCTGGATTAGTTAACTCTTCACAATCTTGCGAATGGCCTTCATGGCCTCGTCCAACGTGGCTTCTGCCTGTGGCCCAGATTGGGTCGCGGCATCGGCCACGCAGGAATGAATGTGATCATTGAGTAGGTCCAGAGAAATATTTTCTAGGGCTGAGGTGATCGCGGAGATTTGCGTGATGATGTCGATGCAGTACTGGTCTTCGTCGATCATGCGCTGGATGCCGCGGGTTTGCCCTTCGATGCGGCGTAAGCGGGACAAGTAGCGGGATTTGTCTGCGCTGTACCCGTGTTCGTGGTGGGTGCATGGGCACGGGTCGTCAGCGTGCTCGGGTGGCTGTTGCGCGTTTTGTATGCCCATTGTCTTGGCGAGTGTCTTGGTGAGTTTTTGTGGAGTATCCGCGGCGCTCATAACCGTAGAATACTGGCAGATAACTAATGCATACAAACGGTAAAAAACGGCTGTTTTCCTGCTGTTTTGTCAAATGCTAAGAAGTGTATTAATGTTTAGCAAGTCGCCGACACCAAGGAAACAAGGTGTTGAACACGCTAGCCCCCATCGTCTAGCGGCCTAGGACACTGCCCTTTCACGGCAGCGGCACGGGTTCGAATCCCGTTGGGGGTACAAAGAGCTTTTCTTAATCTCTTTTACACTAAGGCCCTGTGGCGCAGTTGGTTAGCGCGCCGCCCTGTCACGGCGGAGGTCGCGGGTTCAAGTCCCGTCAGGGTCGCCAAACAGAATCTCGAGTCATCGTTGGAAAACGGTGCCTCGAGATTTTTTCTTTAACAACTTGCAAGCAAGCATATGTTCGAGCTTATGTCCGAGCCCGTATTCAAGCTCAGATTCATGCTTAGGCCCAAGAGACGCCCAGCTTGTCACTTAAATCGTCGAAAATACGGCGAGCTACCCCCAGGTTTTTCGTGATCGGTCGTTGCCTGCCTGGGCGGCGCCTCTCGTTGTAATACTCACCGGATTCAAAATGAATACCTGGAGTTCCAGCCAAATAAAAAGCCAGGTTATCGCCGCCCACAGAGGGTGCGCTGAGGGCTTTCGCCAAAACGCTGGAATACACCCGAGAGATTACGCCGGATGAAGTCTGCGCAAACGACGTTGCTAGTGCTCCAGGGTGAAAAGACACCGCAGTTAGTCCGTGCGAGTCGAGATAGCGCGTGAGCAAGATATCGCCGAGTTTCGCGTTACCGTAAGCGCGGGACGAGCTGAAGTGTTGGAAAGTGTTCGGATCGTCTGGCCGGAAATAAGACATCAGCAAATGTGCCACTGAAGCGGTTTGAACGACGGTGGCATCGTCGGCGCGGAGTTTATCCTGCAAAAGGGAAGTCAGCAGGAAAGGGGCGACGACGTTGATCTGCCAGGTGCGTTCAAAACCATCAGCTGTGGTTACGGGCCCGTCAAAAATCCCACCGGCATTATTGGCCAAGGCGTGGATATGATCTAGCTGGTTGAGTTCGTCGGCAAGCTCCCGAACTTCGGTGAGGGAAGAAAAATCAGCGGTGAAATGCTCTGCACCTAAGGGATTGGCGACGTTGCGTGTCTTTTCTGGACTACGCCCGACGATGACGAGTCGGTCTTCCGAGCGAGTATTGTGTAGCGTGCGTGCGGCCGCGGCGCCGATTCCATCTGATGCTCCGGTGATCACGATGGTGCGCGGTGCAGGGCTGTTTGGTGCAGGGTTGTTTGGTGCAGAGCCGTAGCGCGCCGAGTTATGGTGTGTAGAACCGTGTGGTGCAGGATTTTCGGTAGGCATAAGATGAGTCTAGCGGTGGTTCTAATATGCCGGTTTTATGCCACTTGTAGTGCGGATTTGCTCAGGTGTATAAGGAAAAGGTAGTCTTAACCATCGTGCGCAACGGAGACTGAACAGTCAGGATTCGGAGTCACACAAAGTTAATAAGGCCCTGTGGCGCAGTTGGTTAGCGCGCCGCCCTGTCACGGCGGAGGTCGCGGGTTCAAGTCCCGTCAGGGTCGCTCAGGAAAATGCTGAGTGTTTACGGAAACGTAAATCCTAAGATTGTTTTCCTTGGCCAGATAGCTCAGTTGGTAGAGCATCCGCCTGAAAAGTGGAAGGTCAGCGGTTCGATCCCGCTTCTGGCCACATTTAGCCCGTCAGAATGTTTGCACAAACATGCCGGCGGGTTTTGTGCATTTGTCACGCACTCACTGTGCAAGCTCGTTTCTGGGTTATGCGACAAAAGTGGGGATATGGGGATATAAGACAAAAAGGGGTTAAACGAGGGTTAAACGACAAAGGTGTGTCTGGGGTTGTTACCCCGTGTCGGGGAGTCGGAATTTTGTGCCATTTTTACAAATAGTGAACGAAAAAGGCCTCTTTTAGCGACCCTATTTGTAAAAATGGCACATTAGATAGGACTCCTGGGGTTTGTTGCATAACCCTGCATTTGTCACGCCCTCACCGTGTATGCTCGTTTCCCACGTTTTCCCACCGTTTTATCCAGGTTTTCCCATCATCTTGTACACCGTTTTGTCCATCTTCGGTAGAGGAATCCTGGCATACTAGAGCTCATAGTGCTTCCGTTTTAAGAATCACAAGGTCCACGGAAACTATTTGATCCAAGGAGATAGTTTATGACTGCACATAACCAGCAAATCACCAATAACACTGCAGAATCCCGTTTTGAAATAACCGTCGACGGAAAATTGGCAGGGTTTGCTGATTACCAAGACGAAGGCAATGTCCGAAATTTCAACCACACCGAGGTTTTCGAAGAATTCCGGGGCCAGGGCCTGTCTAAACCACTGATCAAGTTTAGCCTGGACCACGCCCGAGACAACGATCTGCAGATTCTTCCAACGTGCCCTGCGTATGAGAAATTCCTGCAGAAAAACGAGGAATATCAAGATCTCGTCGCAGAAAATTAACTTTGCACCCAACCGCGCGGGTTAACTTCGCGCCCAACCGCGCGGCATAACTTGCTGCTGAGCAGCGTCCAATAAGGGTTAGGCCGCAGAAAAGCCCGGGTATTTGAAGTACTCCCACTAGTCAGAAACTGATTCTTCAGTCCAACTTTCGGGTGCTAGTTCAAATACCCGGGCTTCAATCATGTATGCAGGGTTGCAAGGTTTAGGCGCTGCGCAACCGCATATACACGTAATATCTACGCATGGCGGGGTGGCGAGGCCCGAAATCTTAGATGTAGTAATCCGGATCGCGGAGCTTCTCGCACTCTTCTTTCTTCCGTGGACGCGCCACAGCAGGAATTCCCACGGCAATGCAATCCGCGGGAACGTCTTTGGTTACTACTGCGTTGCCGCCGACGGAAGAGTTCTTCCCGATGGTCACTGGACCCAACACTTTGGCTCCGGCACCAATCACCACGTTGTCTTCCAACGTTGGGTGACGTTTAGTCTGTGTGAGCACCTGGCCACCTAACGTGACACCGTGGTACAGCATCACACCATCGCCAATCTCGGCGGTTTCGCCAATGACGATGCCCATGCCGTGGTCAATGAAAAAACGCCGACCGATTTTTGCACCGGGGTGAATTTCAATACCGGTGAAAAAACGATTCAGCTGTGCCAAGATTCGGGCCAGCCCTTTCCAGTTGCGCTGCCACAACCAGTGGGAAACCCGATGCGCCCAGATCGCGTGCAGGCCGGAATAAACAAGCGCATTTTCCAGTGAGCCACGCGCAGCGGGGTCATGCTCGCGGGCATTCTGGAGATCTTCGCGGATGCGGGACACGATCTGGAACATAGACAAGAGCCTAACAGGGACTAGTCGCGAATGTCTTCGTACAACAAGGTGGAAACGTAGCGCTCACCGAAGTCCGGAATGATCACGACGATGTTCTTGCCTTCGTTTTCTTCCCGAGCTGCAACTTCCAGGGCAGCTTTGATGTTGGCGCCGGTGGAGATTCCTCCCAGGATGCCGTCGTCAACAGCCAACTTACGGGAAGCCTTGACGGCATCTTCGTTGCTGACAGTAATGACTTCATCCAGTACAGAGCGGTTCAGTATTTCTGGGATGAAGTTTGCACCCAGGCCCTGGATCTTGTGTGGGCCAGCTTTGCCCTCAGTCAACAGTGGGGAAGCAGCTGGTTCAACGGCGATAGCCTTGAGATCCGGGTTCTTTTCCTTCAAGTACTTGCCTGCACCGGAGATGGTGCCGCCAGTACCAATACCAGCGACGAAGATGTCGACGTTGCCGTCGGTGTCTTCCCAGATTTCTGGGCCGGTGGTCTTGTAGTGCACCTGGGCGTTGGCCTGGTTAGCGAACTGGCGGGCCAGGATGGCGTTGTCTTCGGTCTCGGCGATCTCGTTAGCCTTGTCGACGGCGCCCTGCATGCCTGCCGCACCTGGGGTCAGGACGATTTCTGCACCGTAGGCGCGCAGCAAAACGCGGCGCTCGTTGGACATGGTTTCTGGCATGGTGAGCACAACCTTGTAGCCACGGGCCGCGCCCACCAGTGCTAGGGCGATTCCGGTGTTGCCGGAGGTCGCCTCAATGATGGTGCCGCCTGGCTTCAGTTCGCCAGACTCCTCGGCTGCATCGACAATTGCGCGACCAATGCGGTCCTTCACCGAGTTTGCTGGGTTGAAGGATTCCACTTTGGCGTAGACGGTGGCCTTCAGGCCCTTGACGGATTCGTTCAAACGAACCAGTGGGGTTCCACCGATGGTATCCAGAATGTTGTCGTATACCTTACCCATTTATTCTTTAGCTCCTTTGCGGCTGCAGGGGCGGTACATGAGTATGCATGCCACCCTGCAGTGAGTTGGGGTTAACTTTCTGCGCACTACTATACATAAAAAAACTAGACAGAGCAGTCTTTATATTCTAGACCGCTAAGTCGGGTCAGGTGGGGAATTTTGCTGACGAAATTTCAGATGTTTGGCCGCAATAGTTTCAGATGTTCGGCCGCGATATCGGTGGGGTGAACGGGGTTAGGTATTACCCCCGTTTTCACGCTACAGTGAGGTCAAGCGGTTTTGGAAACACCCAAATGGGTACACCCAGATGAGGAGACTTCATGGATTCCCACCTAATCAAAGATGACGATGAGGCTGTCCGCTCAGCACTCACTGCGTTGAAAAACGCCACCAGCATCCCCGTCACTATGTATGCCACCTTGTTGCCTGATAACCGCTTGCAAATTACCCAGTGGGTGGGCCTGCGTACCCCTGCCTTGCAAAACATCATCATGGAGGCAGGTACGGGTGTGGGTGGCAGAGTGGTCAGCACGCGTCGTCCAGTCGGTGTTTCTGATTACACGCGCGCGAATATTATTAGCCACGAAAACGACCGCGTGATGCAGGATGAAGGTCTACATTCTCTTCTGGCCGTTCCTGTGATCGTGCGTAGAGAAATTCGTGGCGTACTTTACGTCGGTGTACATTCGCCAGTGCGGCTGGGCGATAAGGTCATCGAAGAAGTCACCATGACCGCACGGTGCCTGGAACAAGACATTGCGGTTAATTCCGCGCTACGGCAATTCGAAGCCTCTGTTCCAGCGACACCGCGTTCCAACCGCAGCATGAATGGCGCGGAATGGGAACAAGTACGTTCGACGCACTCTAAGCTGCGCATGCTGGCTAACCGGGTTAACGATGAGCACGTGCGCAAAGAGCTGGAGGTCTTATGCGAGCAAATGGTCTCGCCCGTACGCGTCAAGCAGTCCACGCGTCTATCCGCCCGTGAACTTGATGTGCTTTCTTGTGTTGCCTTAGGGCATACCAACGTGGAGGCAGCGGAAGAAATGGGCATTGGCGCAGAAACCGTGAAGTCTTATCTGCGCTCTGTTATGCGCAAGCTTGGTGCGCACACTAGGTATGAGGCCGTCAACGCTGCCCGGCGCATCGGCGCGTTGCCGTAACTGCTCGAGAAATCGGTAGTCTTTAACATTGTGAAGGATATATTTTTAGTCACCGGTGGAGCACGCTTGCAGGGTTCAGTCAAAGTCGACGGAGCCAAAAACAGCGTGCTGAAATTGATGGCCGCGGCGTTGTTGGCAGAAGGAACTACCACGCTGCACAATTGCCCAGAAATCCTCGATGTTCCCCTGATGCAAAATGTGCTGCAGGGGTTGGGCTGTGCTGTGGAGATCGACGGGCCAACCGTACGTATCACTACACCAAGTAGCGATCAGCTTTCTTCAAATGCGGACTTTGAAGCAGTCCGCCAATTCCGAGCTTCCGTGTGCGTGTTGGGGCCACTAACTGCGCGCTGTGGGCGTGCTGTCGTGGCTTTGCCCGGCGGTGATGCGATCGGTTCCCGTCCGTTGGATATGCACCAGTCTGGCTTGGAAAAAATGGGTGCGACTACCCGTATCCAACACGGCGCTGTGGTGGCAGAAGCAGACAACTTGCACGGCGCAGAGATCAAGCTCGACTTCCCGTCGGTAGGGGCCACGGAGAATATTTTGACTGCCGCGGTGCTGACCGAGGGCGTGACGACGCTGCATAATGCCGCCCGGGAACCAGAAATCGTAGACCTGTGCGAGATGCTCAATGACATGGGGGCACAGGTGGAAGGAGCAGGAACTTCCACAATCGTTATCACCGGCGTCGACAAGCTACACCCAACCGAACACCACGTGATTGGCGATCGGATTGTCGCTGGCACCTGGGCTTATGCTGCCGCGATGACGCAGGGTGATATTACTGTCGGCGGCATTGCCCCCAAACACCTGCATTTGCCACTGGAAAAACTGCGCAGTGCCGGGGCAGAAATTGAATCGTATGAAAATGGCTTCCGTGTGCGCATGGAACAGCGCCCGGTTGCCGTCGACTACCAAACCCTGCCGTTTCCGGGATTCCCGACGGACTTGCAACCGATGGCCATTGGGATTTCTGCGCTTGCCGACGGCATGTCTGTGATTACGGAAAATGTGTTTGAGGCGCGTTTCCGTTTCGTAGACGAAATGCAGCGCCTAGGTGCGGATGCACAAGTTGACGGCCACCACGTCGTATTGCGGGGTATTGATGAGCTGTCGTCGACAAGCGTATGGTCCTCCGATATTCGTGCCGGTGCCGGCTTGGTGCTGGCGGCCTTGCGTGCCGACGGCGTAACTACGGTTCATGACGTGCACCATATCGATCGCGGGTACCCGAACTTTGTGGAAAACCTGCAACGTTTGGGTGCCACCATCGAACGCTCTGTCGCTTAGGAGCAGCTAGTAGTCCTAGCCCTGGGGGAGCGGGAAACCTTGCCCGGGTGTGAACCCTATCGGGTAGTCTGCTTGGAGTAATTACTCAGTAGATTTCGCCGAAACTTTCTGGAAAGGTTCGCACCCACATGACGGCTTATGACAATGGCCCACAGCGCGGCTCAGGTACTGGTAAACACGCCACTGGCAAACATGCCGTTGCCGCACAAGATTCGCCGCAAGCTGTTCCGGCGGCTCGCGCACACCGATTGTCGAAAAAATATGGCTCTGGTGACACAGAAGTCGTCGCGCTTGATTCCGTCGATGTGATCTTCGAACGCGGAAAATTTACCGCGATCATGGGGCCATCTGGTTCTGGTAAATCCACCCTCATGCATTGCATGGCGGGCTTAGATGCGGCTTCTGCTGGGCATTCCTTCATCGGCGATACAGATCTTTCGCAGTTGGGCGATAAAGGTATCACCGAGTTGCGTCGTGATCGCCTCGGTTTTATTTTCCAATCCTTTAACCTCGTGCCAACGCTAACTGCAGCCGAAAACATAACGCTGCCTCTCAACATCGCAGGTAAAGATGTAGATCAGGCGTGGTTCGATGAGGTCACCGAGCGCCTGGGCCTGGCGAAACGTTTGGGCCACCGCCCCGCAGAACTTTCTGGTGGCCAACAGCAGCGCGTGGCTTGTGCTCGCGCTTTGGTTTCGCGCCCGGAGATCATTTTTGGTGATGAACCGACCGGTAACTTGGATTCCAATTCCTCGGCAGAGGTGCTGGACATTTTGCGCACTGCTGTTGATAACGACGACCAAACCGTGGTGATTGTTACCCACGACGCACGCGCGGCCTCGTATGCCGACCGCGTGATCTTCCTGAAAGACGGCACTATCGTCGATGAGCTACACGGCGCCAGCATGGACGATATTTTGCAGACCATGGCGGGAATTGAGGGCTAAATATGGCGAAGCGAACTTCCATGCGCACCATCGCCGTGCGCAATATCGTCTCGCATAAACTGCGCCTGGCACTGACGGTGCTGTCAGTGATGCTGGGCACCGCATTTATTTCTGGCGCGTTCATGTTCACCAACTCGCTGTCGTCGACCTTTGAGGCAGCCGTGGGCAGCGCCTATGAGGACGTCGACGCAGCAGTCGGTCCGGCAGAAGGCCACCCCATCATCGATGGAGAGACCGTGCAAGCGATTACCGACGATGAATCGGTGCGTGCGGTTAACCTGACCGAATCTACCAACGTGGTAGTTGCCAATGAGAACCTGGAGGCTTACCAGGTAGGTGGCGGTACTTCCACGCTGCAGATGTATTACCCGCCGGAAAACAAGGTGGGGGACGCTGACGAGATCATTGACGGCGCAGCACCGCACGGTGAAGGCGAGGTCATCGTCAACGACACCGCTGCAGAAGAACAAGACATCAGCGTCGGCGAGAAGATCATTTTGGTCACTCCAGAAGAGCGCTACGAAGTCACCGTCAGCGGAATCTACACCCCAGCCCTGGAACAAGGATTGGGTTCGTTGTCGGTGTTGATGGAAGCCGGCTCCTACCAGAACCTGTTTAACCCAGACGGTCTTGCTAGCCAGATGGCTGTCGCGGCACATGATGGCACCACTGCTGAGCAACTGGTGAACCACCTCAACGAAACGTATCCACAGGTAGAAGCACAAACTGGGCAGGCGCTTGCCGACGAATTGACGGAGCAAATCAGCAACGCGCTCAGTTTTGTCAATTACTTCTTGGTTGCCTTCGGCCTGATCGGTCTGCTGGTGGGAACGTTCATCATCGCCAATACCTTCTCTATGATTGTGGCGCAGCGCATCAAAGAATTTGCGCTGCTGCGTTCTATCGGTGCGTCCCAGCGCCAGATCACCGGATCCGTGGTGGTGGAAGCACTGGTCGTCGGCCTGCTGGGCTCGGCTCTCGGTGTAGTTGCCGGTATTGGCTTGGTTGCGGTCATCCGCGCGGTATTTTCTGCACGCGGCATGTCCTTCGATGGTGGAGGGTTGGGATTGTCGCTGACCGCCATCGTCGTACCGATAATCCTGGGCGTCGTGGTTACTATCGCTTCTGCCTGGGCACCGGCGCGCCGGGCCGGACAGGTGAAACCGGTAGAAGCCATGCGATCGACGGAGTCTGCTGCAGGTGCCCCGCTGACCGTGCGAACCATTATCGGAACCATCATCATCGTCGCAGGTGTATTGGCCGCAGGCCTGGCGATGCTGCTGGACGATTCTGGAACTACCCTGCGCGCCAGCTTGGTAGGCATCGGTGCTTTCCTCGTGATCGTGGGCTATTTCATGGCCGGTCCAGCATTCAGCATGGGCATCGTGCCCGCGCTGGGCCGAGTTATCGGAGCGCCATTTGGTTCCATGGGGCGGCTGGCTTCCACGAATGCGCGCCGCTCGCCGCGCCGTACCGCTGCTACGGCTTTTGCGTTAACACTCGGCATGATGTTGGTTACCGGCATTGGCATGCTGGGTGCGACCATGAAAAACAGCATTGGTGACATGCTGGAAGATACGGTCACGGCAGATTTCTTGGCTACCGGGCCGCAAGATGGCTCTTTCCCAGTACCACAGGCCGTACCGGGTGCCTTGGCAGAGACCGACGGCGTGGAAAGCACAGTGACCATGCGCATGGCGCCAGTGCAGATCGCCGGCCAGGCCGGGTACAACTATGGGCCCGGCTATACCTTTACCAACAGCATTGACGGCAACCCGCAGGATTTCGTCGACATGGAAATTCTGGAAGGCTCTGCGGATTTGGTTGCCCAGCCCGGCGTGCTGGTCAGTGATGAACTGGCAAAGGCGGAAGGCTGGACCGTCGGCCAGGCACTGCCATTGACGACGCTCGAGACCGCCGAAAGCTCTGATGAATCTGGCGAACCAGTCGCTGTGGAACCTGGGCGCGAAACCGAAGTGACCATCACCGGCATTTACAGCAGCGAGAATGATATCTTCGAAAACCTGCTGGTCTCACAATCTGCCGTTGATGAAGTCATGGAAGGCGATACTGCTCCGATCCAAATGGTCGCGGTAAACACCGATGATTCTGTCGGGGAAGATGAAATGCGCGAGCGGCTGGTGGAATCGGTCAAGGAATTCCTGGTCATCCAGGTGAAAACCGGTGCTGAGTATGCTGACGAGGCGAGCCAGCTGATCGATCAGATGTTGTCAATCCTGTATGCGCTGCTGGCGCTTGCCGTGATTATCGCGGTGCTGGGCATCGTCAATACGCTGACACTCGGTGTGATTGAGCGTCGACAAGAAATCGGCATGTTGCGTGCAGTCGGTGCTTACCGGGGACAGATTCGCACGATGATCATTGTTGAGGCCGTCCAGATTGCGCTATTCGGTGCCATCATGGGCATTCTTGCGGGGCTTGGCCTGGGCTGGGCGTTTATCGATGTGCTGGCCGGTGAAGGCCTGGGCGGTGCGGTGATTCCGTGGAACCAGGTGCTGATCATGCTGGGTGGTGCGGCCGTCGTGGGCGTGGTTTCCGCGTTGTGGCCAGCACGCAAGGCTGCTAAGACACCACCGCTGGAAGCCATCGCGGACTAGCATGAACGATATGGACAGTACGATCGAACCCAAGGATGGTGGCGTGGCGAAACGCACCTGGAAGGGGCACCCACTAGGTTTCTGGGTGCTCGAGGTCATCAGCGCTTTCGCTCGGTTTTATATGGCCTATATCTGGATCAGTGCTGGTTCGGCAAAACTAAACCAGCACCTGTCCGTGACACAGACCATCGAAGGGTATGAGATTTTCACCCCGGAATGGTCTTCGGCGTTGGCACATCTGATTGGTCCGCTGGAGATCGCCGGGGGAGTATTCCTGCTTCTTGGTTTGTTCCTGAAACCAGCAGCCTGGGTATCGACGACGGTGCTGGTGCTGTTTATCATCGGTGTAGGGTCCGCCTGGGCGCGCGGGCTGATGATCGATTGCGGTTGCTTTACCATCGACATCAGTGAATCGGATCAGGCTATGAACTATTTGCGCACAATCCTGCGGGATGTGTTTTATATCTTCTTAAGCGTGTGGATTGCGCGCAGGCCTTTCCGACGCTTAGCTATTTATCCGTAGGCGGACGTTTATCCTTTACTGAGACCTTCTCGCAAGTGAGAACCAACGAAGAACAAGGTGGATGAGTGAGTAAGAAAGTAACCAACCCGAACCAGAAATCGAGCGCGGGCTTTATCGGTGCCATCGTCGCGGTGGTGGTCATCGTGGTAGCAGTGATTGCCTATATCGTCCTTGCTGGACAGGGTGCGAAAGCAGAGAAATTTGCCAACTGGGAGATCAAGCAAGTTTCCGCAGAAACGAGTTTTGACGGCAACACCCTGACGTTTGGTGCTGCCGACAAGGCCCCACACGTTGATCTGTATGAGGATTTCTCCTGCCCACACTGTGCACACTTGGCAGAAGCCACAGATGCTGAGGCTCTGGAAGAAATCAACGCTGGAAACCTGGCCGTATCGATTCACCCTATGACTTTCCTGGATAACCAGGGCGACGGTCATTCCACCCAGGCAGTCGCCGCTCTGCTGGCATTAGCAGAGCATGACGATGTCAACGCCCTGTGGAACCTGCGTGAAGCTATGTTCGAAAACCAGCAGGATATTGCCCGTAGCTGGGGTCCTGATGATTTCGCTGATGCGGCCGCGCAGATGGAAGCATCCGACGAGGCTGTCGAAGACATTCGCAATGGCAAATTCCTGGACAAGGCCCGCGAAGCTGGCGAGGCCAATGCTAAAGACCTGGAATCCAAGGTCGGTCGCGTTTCTACCCCACGCGTTCTGATGGATGGCAAAGACTTGGAAGTTGAAGACATCAACGACTGGGTGAAGGTCGCTGTTGCGTCCAAATAATGCGCGCTAAACCCGGTAATCTGCACGATTACCGGGTGCATCCCGCGGTCGGGCGGGCTTTCGGTAAAACCGAAAACCTATGCTGAGCGCGGGATTTGTTCACTCCTAAGGTGAAAGTGTAGACTCAACATTCGTTGAACAGACGGCGAGAAATAACTGATCATCGCTGTGAGTTTCAACCTGGGGCTATGGCGCAGCTGGTAGCGCACCACACTGGCAGTGTGGGGGTCACGGGTTCGAGTCCCGTTAGCTCCACGTAAGATGAGAAAATCGAAGCTTGCCCCGCCTGATGGCGGGGCAGTTTTGTTTCTGCGGTGACGTGGGCCGGGGCGTCGAAGCTTGTGTGGGCGAGGACGCTGGCGGTGGTCTCGTCGGGTGTGTAGGTGGCGTTCTCTTCGTCGTCGATGGTGATGCGGGTGAACA
Source organism: Corynebacterium pseudodiphtheriticum (assembly GCF_023509295.1). NCBI lineage: Bacteria > Bacillati > Actinomycetota > Actinomycetes > Mycobacteriales > Corynebacteriaceae > Corynebacterium > Corynebacterium pseudodiphtheriticum. The sequence continues at coordinate 469,656 of NZ_CP091864.1, forward strand.
GGGCGCGGTTGAGGATGCGTCGTTCGGCGGGTTCGCACTTGTTGTAGAGGTCGTCGAGGTCGACCAGGAGTTCGGTGAGCTGGTCCAAGCCTGTTCGGGCCTCGGCGTAGGTGTCGGTGAGGTTGTCGAGCCGGGTGGTGATCTGGTCGAGGCTGGCGCGGATGCGGTCTTGTTCGCTTTTGAGTAGGTCAAGGGGGATCGCGTCGGCGTAGTGAGCTTGGACGAGTTTGAGGCGTTCGGCTTCGAGCTTGTCGCGCTGGGCGGTCAGGAGCTTGCGTTCGTCCTCGCTGGATCCTTCGAGCTGGTCGAACACGTCGTTGAGGACCTTCCGGACGTGCTCAGCCTGGGTCTGGGTCAGGGAGTTGCGCTGGTAGGTGCGTTCGATCTCGGCTTCGGCGCGTTCGGCGAGGATCGCTGAGTGGGTGCAGTTGGTGGTCTTGCGGCGTCGTCCGGAGCAGGTGAAGTACTCGTAGCGGTCCCCGGACTTGTCGCGGGGGCGTTCGAGCATGAGCTTGGCTCCGCAGGCACAGTACAGGGTGCCTTTGAGGTAGTGGTCGTACTTCTGTGGCCGTTCGCCACGGGCGTTGTTGGCGTCCAGGTTGGTCTGGACGCGTAGCCACGTCTCCGCGTCGACTAGGGGCTCGTGGGTGCCGTCGTAGGTGACGCCGCGGAACGTGACGGTGCCCTGGTAGTAGGGGTTGGTCAGGATCTTGTGCAGCCCGGTGGTGGTGACTGGTTTGGCCGGCTGGGAGGGGGTTGGCCGGGTGGTCAGGCCACGGGCTGTGAGTTCCTTGGCCAGGCGCGACAGGGACCAGTCCCCGGTGGCGTAGGCGGTGAAGGCGAAACGGACGAGGTCGGCGCGTTCGGGGTCGATCTCGATCTCGCGGACTCGCGTCCTCGGGCGTCGGTGGTGCGGACGTTGAGGTAGCCCAGAGGCGCTTTGGTGGGGGTGCCGCCGATCGCGGCCTTCTGGGTCATGCCTTTGAGGACTTCCTGGGCCAGGTTCAACGAGTAGAACTCGGCCATGGAGGCCAGGATGCCGTGCATGAGCATCCCTGAGGGGGTCTCGTCGATGTTCTCGGTGACCGACACCAGGCTGATGTTCGCATCCCGCAGCGCGGCGTGGATCATGGCGTCATCTAGCCGGTTGCGGGCGAGGCGGTCGACCTTGTTGATGATGCAGTACCGCACCGGATGCGTGGTCGCGTAGTCGAGCATCTCTTGGAGCGCGCGTCGTTGGGCGGTCTTGGCTGACTCACCGGGCTCGATGAACTCCTTGATGATGACCGCACCGAGCTGTTCGGCCTTGCGCTGCGCGGCTTCGCGCTGGGCCGGGATCGACAGGCCCTCTTCCAGCCCGTTGCGGGTGGCCTGATCCTTGGTGGAGCCCCGCAGGTAGCTGATCGCCGCCACCTTCCCCTCACTCCCGGACGCTGTGGTGTCTGGGCTTGGTGTGGTGCGGGCGAGGCGTCGAAGGCCTGAGATGTCGAGGCCGGAGAGCTGATCGAGTGTCATTGTGACCGCCTTTCACAGGCCCCCACATGTCTGGGGGGCGGGTGGGGCGCCGGAGGTGGTCACGTCAGAGTCGAAAAGAACACCCCGCGAACGGGGCTTAGCAAGAGTAGGTGCCAACAGCGCCGAAACTTGATGTGGACCCAGTTTAGCGTTCGGCGGCGAGCAGGCGACGAAGATGGGCACCGGACTGCCCGACGGGCTGGTCGCCGGCGGTGCGCAGCGCGATCCGGATCAACACCTCCGCAACCTTCGCCTCGATCATTCACCACCGCCTCGCCCACGCCACCGCACGCCCCGCCGGTTCCGGCCGCACCCGCAGACCAGCACGCCTGATCGCAGGCCTGATCCCACGAGTCGACGGCCCCGTCGCCGAAGACATGCGTCAGGCTCTAGACGAGCGTCGTGACCTGATCGAAGCCCGCGCCGATGCAGTCCTTGACGCAGCTCGTCGAGATGGCGAGTCCTGGACGCAGCCGCTCGGCACACCGCCGATGGAGGCTCGTGGGCGGCAGCGGTGGCGTCAACATGCCCGGGGCATCGCCGCATACCGCGACCGCTACGCGATCACCGACGGGAGTCCACTCGGACAGGTGCCGCAGGCGACCGCGCAGAAGATCGATCGTGCCCGCGCAGATGCCGCACTTCGCGCACTTACGGGCCCGCAGCGCCGAGACCAGCAGCGGCCAGTTCAGCGCCTCGCCCGAGAGCTCGAACTATGACCAGACCGGACAGAGGACATAAGAGCAAGGGCCTCACATCACGGGATGCGAGGCCCTTACACGAAGAGGACGGCGACCGGCGGTCTACATCGACCGCGTCGGCTTATCCGTTGACGGGACCGGGTGATGCGTGAACTCCGGCCCGAGCGCGGCGCGATCAGCGCCGCGTTCTGGCGCGTGGTTGATCAGCTCCTCGACGTCGCTTCCGTCGGTGACGAGCTGGGCGGTGCCATTACGCAGCAGCAAGTGCGGGCCGCTGCTGGTCACCGACGTCACCGGTCCCGGGACCGCACTGACGCTCCGGCCCAGACTCTGCGCCTCGACCGCCGTCCAGCCTCCACGATCACGCTCACTCCAGACAGCGCGGCCATCAGCCGCCCACGTGATACGAACCGCTGCCGCGTCGGCACCGAGCCAGGCGGCACCTCACTGACCAGCAGACCGACATCCGCGATCCGATCAAGCAGTTCCCGGTGACCGGCCGGGTAGGGGCGGTCGACCCCATTGGCGAGTACCGCGATCGTGTCTCCACCAGACGCCAGCGCTGCCCGGTGAGCTGCACCCTCGACCCCGTACGCTCCACCCGCCACCACGACCCGCTCGCCGGCGACATGCTCGCCATACGCCGTCGCGGCCCGAGCACCCTGACCGTCACCAGATCCGCGGTCGGCCGGGCCAGGAACGACGACGCACCGCGCGCTCACAACACATACGGGACCCGGTCGCCCAGATCGTTCAGCGCCTGCGGCCAGTGCGCATCACCCGGAATCACCGTCACGATCCCGGACTGTTCGATGCCCCGGATCCGCTCGGCCAGATGCTCGAGTCGGTGCGGCAGCCCGAGGCGATCGCGCCAGACATGCGCGTCCACACGATTCAGCCCCGGCACCGCGCCGTCGTCTCCGAGCAGGCGGATCGTTTCGATTCCGCCTTCGCGGGCAATAACGCGTCCGGTGATGGCGGCGTCGGGTTCGGATAGGATCGACAACAGCATCCGCGCGCGGCGTTCATCAGGTGCCAGGTCAGCGATACCGGCCATGACGTGGCCTCCTTCTCGGTCAGATGACGCCGAGAAGGTGCACAGCAGCACACGCGCAACGCGTCGAGGTCAGGCAGCCGCGGGCACAGAGCGGCGAGTCATGTGGCGCTCGCGCCATTCGGCGGCGCGTGCCCTTAGCAGCAGGATGATGCTGACCGGGCCCATGACCGCGAACTTCATCGCGTTCCAGATGCACAACACCACCAGCACGTGCAGCCAGCCCGGTGCGCCGTCCTCGATCACCACCATCAGCAAGCTCGCGACATACAGGTAGGGGAGGACCAGCAGCATCGCCGGCACGCCCCACTTCAGCCCACGGCGCGTACGGATCGCGTCGAGCAGGATGTTGGTGGGCATGTATCGGCGCAGGAAGTAGCGGGTGTAGACGCTGCCGATCCAGATCAGGCGGAACATGAGCACAGTCCTCTCCTCGTCTCTGGCGACAAGGAATCAAGAAGGGCCGCTCGGCCGAAGCCAGCTGGTCACCCCACCACGTCCGGCGGTAGGTCGCGCAGGTAGAGGTCGCCACTCCCACGATACCTCCGCTGTCATGGGAACGGAAGCAGTTGCTCGCGGGGCATCCACCGACTTCAGCGACTCGACGTGCTCGGGCCCAAGCCCGGGTGACCAGCGGAGTGGTCCGCGATGGCTCTGATGACGGCTCGACTCCCCGAAATAGGCGTGGGGGAGCCAACGCGCGTGATACACTCGCGTAAGAGGGTAGTGCTGTCTGCGAAGGGAACACCGATTGCGATGAGCCAGGGCGGTGGAGACTTGTCAGTCCGTCCTGCGCCGAGTGTGATGCAACATGCCATCCGGCTGTTGGTGCTACTTGACGGGTGCGGCGAGGATGTTGCCCAAGGCGACCCAGAGGATTGTGTTGCCGTCATCCGGGCCGAGATGCGGCTCCAAGCTCTCGACTTCTGGCTCAGAAACCCTGACTACCTTGCCGACGAGCTCCTCACGATGGTCAAGGCTGACGAGTCACTCTCCGATGAGTACCTGCCGGTCATCGAGGACCTCCTCGACAGCCCTGAGCCGGACCTGCACTGGTACCCGATGCCCCGGTGGCATCATGGCGCATACGAAGCAATCGACGATGCCTTTTCTGTCCTCTCTGCATACGGCCTCGCCCAAGTGCGACGCAAGGGCGGTATCACGAAGACTGCCCGCAGTCAGTTCTTCCTAACGTCTGCCGGCCGTGCCGCTGTCGATGGTCTGCGAAGAGAGAAGGTGCTGTCCTGGTACACCAACCAGGTCAAGCTCGTCGCGCTCGTTGCTGGATCTGACGTCGGTAGCAAGCTAAAGCAGCGTCAGTACCAACAAGCCGAATATGCGCGAACCAAACTCGGCACGAACATCGCGCCGATTCACGATGGCGTACGCGAACGCTTGAACGAGGTGAAGGCCGTGGCAACGCGTGCGGAAGGAGTGGCATGACCATCCTAGGTGAAGCGGTGTTTGCCGAGCTCCGGCGTCGTGGCATGGAGATCGACCTGGCTCGGGTCGAGAAGATCCTGCTCAATGCCGACGTGTCATCGACGGCGTCCCGCGGCGTACCCGCGCGATTGCGTGTTCGGCGACTCCACGTCACCGGGACGAAGCACTACTCCGAGAATCCGGCGGAAGGGAACGAGGCGGCCGAGGTCAAGTCCGCACCCATCAACTTGAACTGGTCCCCCGGCAATGGGGTAAACGGTGTCGGTTCTGAAGCTAACCTGCGAGGCAAGTCCTCGGTCCTACATCTGACGATGTGGGCCTTGACCGGACGCAGTCATTTGCAGGCCGACGTTTTCTCATGGATTAAACATGTGAGCGCCGAGTTTCACATTGATGAGGTCCCCCTGTACGTCGAGTTCGACGTGCGCGACGGTATACCGGTCGGCGCGGTAGAGCAGAGAATCACCTCCGGAAGTCGAACCGTGTTGGGGCAGTTCGATGGTCACTCGGAGTTCGAGTCTGTCATGGGAGCAGTCATGCTCGAGCGCCTGCGCCTGGACGCGATCTCCGTATTCGCCAATGGCGTGGAGACCGAGCACACCTGGCCTTCGTACGCGGCGGCGCTGACAGTGCACGCAGACAAGCTCGATCCCATCATCGGGAACGAGAGCACACTGAAGACCCGTATCCTCCAGATGTTTGTCGGCACTAGTTGGGCGGCTGTGGACGCGCAGGTCGCGACCGCACTCAACTCCCTCAAACACTCTCGACACGAGGAAGCGGCGAAGCGTCAGGCTGCTACCTCGGCTACGGCTACCGCTTTGAGGCAAGCCGAAGACCGCGTTGCGGCGGCACTGCAAGGTTTGGAGGCATTCGATACCGACGAGCCTGATGTTGATACCGTTTTTGCCCTCGCATCGGCGGCTTCCGAAAGAGCCCACGAGGCACACAATCTTTCCCTCCAAATCATGACCGCTGATGCTGCGGCCTCTGAGGCACGGGCACACCTGCGCGCTGAGGAAATGAGGCAGCAGGCCGCAATTGAAGATGCCGTCGCGAGGCGACTGTTCAATGGCATGACGCCCACCGTGTGTCCAAGGTGCTCAACGAAAGTTGACGCCAACCGGTATGCGGCCGAAACCACGACGCATGAGTGCTCACTGTGCCTGCACGAGCTCGATCTGGACGATCCAACGGCGATCGACCGGTCGGACGCACCTGAAGGTGAAGTCGCAGCAGAGGGTGGTCGTGAGGACACGGAGATCGAGGAGATCATCGATCCGCTTGAAGCGCTCCGTAGCGCTGTGGCCGACGCAGACAGCGGTGTCGCTGCTCTGAAGGATCGCTATCGGGAAGCGGAAGCTAAGCGTCGTGAGGCTGAAGACGCCGCAGCCCAGGGGCGGTTGAAACTCGACTCAGCCCGGGCCCGACTTCAGGCCGAGCTGGAACTCGCCCGGGCGCAGAGTGCGTTCGACGCGCTGAGCAGCGCGATGACCGAACGGCCGACCGACGGCGATGATGATGACGAGCTTATCGTGCTACAGGCGACGTCGGACCTGACCAAGAGGTGGGTAAAGAACGACCAAGATCCCCTTCTGCAGTCGGTCTCGGACACGATCGCATCCCTTGCCCAACGCTTCGGGTCGACCAACATCACTGCCGTGAAGCTCAAAGGCAATGGCAACATGGACGTCGTCAAGGGCGGGACCACCACGACATACAGCAGTCTCACCAACGGAGAGAAGCTCCGCATCAAGCTTGCCGCGGTTATCGCGCTAGTCGAACTGGGCCACCGCGCCGGCGTCGGGCGGCATCCAGGCTTGCTATTCATCGATTCGCCGGCAGCCGAAGAGATCCCCGAAGCTGACCTGAAGACCATGATCGAGACGATGGTCGCAGTTGGTGGGGAAACAGACCTCCAGATCGTGGTCGCCACCACCCACGGTCCGATGCTCAAAGCCGTCCTTCCTCAGTCCAACTTGCTGGTCGCGACCGGCACTGACTTCGTGTGGTGACGTGACACGTGCATCGACGGCGTCCGGCACCACCCGTGGCCAACGGTTGAATGGAGGAGAGCTCGTCTCCGACTCATGCCAGAGGAGGTTCCGTGGCGGATCAGTCTGATGCTGGGGCTACTCTCACCGCACTGCAGGGGGTTCTTACCGGCGCTGAACCTCCTTCCGACTCTCTGAATAGGATCGGCGGCTGGGACTCGATCCAGATCGTCGCGCCAGAATTAGTCGACGACCCGCTTCTCATGCCCGTGACAGCCCTGGCCGCCCGCGACGCCGCTGCAGAGACTGGCGGACCTGACACTGAGAGCATGCGTCGCGCGGTCGAGGCACTCGCTACTGCGGTGCTCGATACCGAAGATCCTGGACTCTTTGCCTCGACTGTGGACTTCTTTTGCACTGACGCGGCGATCTCCGAGATAGCGGGTGACTTGCTCGCCGCGCGGTGCTTGACGCTGGCTGTACCTCCGACCAGCGAACAAGGAGGGTTGCATCAAGCCTCAGTGCTGCGGAGAGCTACGGCACTTGAAGCGGCCGCTCGGCTAGCGGTCCGCGGCCGCGGTTCGAAGCACAAGTTGCTGGCGCTCCTGGAGGACATCACCGAGCCACAGCCCCGCCGGTACGCGCAGGCAGTCATGCGAACGGTCGCGTTGGCATTCGACCACTGGACGCCTGACGAAGAGACTGCCGACGTCATCGACGTCCTCACCGGTGTTGCTGCCCCACGCCACAACCAACCACCAACTGAAGAAGTGGTTGAGCGTAACGAGGTGTTCCGCCGTGATGCGGCACCGGATGCTGCGTGGACGTTGGCGAACATCGCCTTAACTAAGGCATTACGTCTGACCGCGGTGACGGACATGTGCAAGGAACTTGACACCGCGGTCGAGAATCTTTCTTTTGTAGCGAATCTTGACGATCGCGACGACGCTTGCTTGCTTAAACCTGCCCTGGAGCTGCTTCGGAAGCTCCTGTCCGCCTTGCCGGCGACAACCGCCCCCTATGATGCCGCTGCCTGGGCGCCCGATCTCGACGAGGCCAAAGCGATCGCCGCACGCGCGGACGAATTCACCTTTGATCGGCGCGGGCTCAACCATTGGAGCGGTGACCGGAAGACGGCCGTGCTTCGGGGGTGGAGTCGATTCGCTGAGGATCTCGCGTTCCTGGGCGACCAGCTCAGCCGTGACAGCATTTATGACGCGTCGATCGTGCTGGACGATATTAGCGCCATCTACTCTTCCTCTCGTTCATACGAGCTCACCCACTCCGCAGGGGGATCCCAGAACGTCGTGACAGTTCTGCGGCCCGCAATCGGCAGCGGGTTCGCCGCGCGGGCCGGGCTGTTGCGAAACCTCACTGACCACGCAGACGCACTTAGAGGGAAACTTGAGGCCGCCAGCGCCGGGGGCGACTCGGCAAACAAGGCAGACTTGCAGGGTCGGCTAACGACTGCAGAGCATGTCTTGGAGGCTGCGCGCATCAGCCTCGTAGCGGCCCCGGAGCCGCCGGGAAAATCCCATACGCAGGTGGCAGCCCTACCGCCCCTGCTGGCTGACTTCTTCGCATCTACGCCGGCCGTGGCAGACGCGCTCAAGGGTGTTCCACAGGAACAACTCGAACGTCTCACTGGCGGTATCGCGGACCGACAGGCTGCTATCGATCCAGATCCCGACCTCATGGTTACCGCGACCCGAAAGAGGATGATCGAGGCGCTGACGCGGGCGGAGGACTTTCGTGGCGACGTCGTTCCTGCAGTTACAGCTGTGCTCGACCAGCTCATCAAGTTCGTCCGCCAACGCATCAACTCTCAGCAGTCATGGAACTCCTACTTGTTCGATCCTGAGGCTGACGAGCAGGACTTGCATGCGGACCTCTACGACTGGCTGAATCAAGGGCAGCTGGGAAGTGCCACGAATGTCGAGGTTCAGGAAGTCGGCGGGGGTAGAGCTGACATCCAGATCCAGTTCTCGGGCTTCCACTTGTACTTGGAATTGAAGGCCGACCACACGGCAGTCCCAGTCGCCGACAAGTCCACCTACATCAAGCAGACAGTTTCCTACCAAGCGTCAGACGTACGAATCGGCTTCCTCATTGTGCTGCGAATGACGCCGCCGAAGGACAAATCTCCCTCAGCCCACCTGACCGAGTACGTTTCCCATACGACAGTCCCCGTCAACGGAGGTGCCATTGAGCGTCACGTTGTGATGCTCGAGGTTCCTGGGAATCAGACCAAGCCGTCGAGGGTGCGCTGACACTAACAATACGAGGCGGGCATACGGTATCTCCGAGGGCTTCTCGATGACTGCCTCCGGTATTCGTGCCTCGAAGCGGTCCCTCGCTCGTGTCCGCGTGCGTGAAGGTAAGGGGGCAGGTTACCTTTCGCGTCCATGCGTGTCCCGGAGTTCGATCCCAGCAGACCTCAGATAGTTGCGGATCGTGCTGGGGGATTAACCAAGCTGCATGCCCACACGCTTGAGCGTCTCGCCGGCTACATAACGGCGGATCATTTCCCGGACCTCCCTGTCCGATGGCGTTGCACGCCGCAAGCGCACACCCCGCGTTCGCAGCAGCGATGCCAGCCGCTCCCGCCCAAGTCCGAGTTCCTTTGCAATCTCTCGTAACGTGGCGCCCGCCATGTAGCGTGCCTCTGCTCGAGCCAGCATCTCCTCGCTCACGCGAGGGAGCTTTCGGGCGCGCGGCTCGAGGGGACGGACCCGGCGTTGACGGACGCGGATCGACCGATGCATCGAGCCCATGCGAACCGGTGAGGGGCAGGTTTCGACAAGCCTCCCGCTAGGTCCACTTTTTGCATTTCCCCTGGTCGTTAATGACCGGGGGTTTTGTCGTATAACCCGAACTTGATCCTAGGTTCAAGTCTAGGCAGGGGCGCCGGGATTTTGGATTATCCTTTTAGCGCCGCTGCAGAGTAATCGGCAAGCTACTCCAGCCGCCGACCGGGTGCTCATCGCGTTCTGCGCCTGCCTGCGAACTCGCCTGCACGGTGGCTACAGCGAGCAGCTCCTCGACAAAAGCGCCGATTTCTACCATCGACAGATCTTTGCCGGGGCACGCATGTGGCCCGGTGCCCCAGACCAGATTCTTCTCGGCATTCCCCTCTGGATCGAAGCCGTCTGGGTCGGCAAATGTCTCCGGGTCACGGTTTGCAGCAGTCCAGTGCAAATACACTCGCTGGCCTTGGTCGACCTGCTTGCCACCCACCGTTGCCGGGCGGGTGGTGACCCGCCGGTTAGAAACAAACGGATCGTCAATGCGCAAGATCTCGTCGACAAGCGCCACCAGCTCCTCGGAAGACACACCGGAGCGGATGCGCTCTTGCATAGCAGTGTTTTTTGCGAGTGCGTGCAGCAAAACTCCCACGCATTTCGCCATCGAACCAAGATCACCGCCGGTCCAGTTGCGTAGGATGGACACGATCTCTTCGAATTCCAACTCGCGGCCCAAACTGGTGTCATTGATCAAACGGTAGGTCACGCAATCCTGCCCGGCAGCACGAACCTCGCCGACGACCTCGTTGATGATCTCGTCGTATTCCTGGGCCACCCGGGCGGTGCGGTGCTGCTGCCCAGAGCGAGTGGCGGCCGCGTTTTTCTCCACCCATTCTTTCAGCCGGGGCTCAATCGCGCGTGGCCACCCCAGCCACGCGACCATGGCGCGCACCGCAAAATCGTAGCCCAAATCTTGCACGGCATCGACGCTCACTTCATCACCGGCAGCGGGGGCGTCGGCAAGATAACCGTCGATGACCTCGCGGGCCACCCGGTGGAAATCTGCGCTGTAACGAGCAACCTCGTCGGCATTCAGGTAGTTATCCAGCAAGCGTCGGAAAGCGCTGTGCTTGTCGCCATCCAGCCCGTTCGGGATCTGCAAATAACGCGAGACCGCTGAGCTGAAGGTTTCGGCATCCTGGGCGACGCGGGTGGCTTCTGCGTGACCAACAACGACGATATCTCCGGCGTCGTCATGCACAATCGGGCAGCCGTGGGCATGGACGTCGTGGGAATAAGCCAACGGATCACGCCCGGCCGGGTCGAAAGTGCGAATGTCTAGTTTGTCAGGGGAAGAAGTTAGCTTTTCAGACACAATTTCGAGGTTAACAGAAATTTCTCTGCTGAAATAAGAAATGTGAAATAGAAGATTCTGTCCAATAGCAGCAGGGCAAACCGCTAAACTGGAGGGTATGAAAAAGACTGCTAGTTCGAATAAAGGCAGCGGAAAAAGCAGTGCACGCAAGCTGGCTTCGGAACCCATCGGAGGCGGCCGTGGGACGCGAAGCCTGCTGTTTTTCCTGCCTGCGATTTGGTTGGGCCTGATCATCGGCATTTCTCTGATCGAGGCGCCGCTGAAGTTCACCGCCCCAGGGATCACGATCCCGCTGGGGCTGGGCATTGGCCGACGGGTGTTTTTCGCGATGAACATCGTCGAGGTTATCCTGGCCGTCGTGCTTATTACGACGCTGGTGCGGCTGCTGGGTCGGCCGTCGCGGCAGAAACTCTGGGGCCTGGGCATCGCGATTAGCGTGGTGCTGGCGATCAAGATTCTGGTGATTCGCCCGATCCTGAACATCCGGACCGATGCCGTGCTCGCCGGAAATTTTGCAGGTGGCTCGACCACGCACTATTTCTACGTCGCTGCTGATGCTGCGTTGTTTATTTTGCTGATCACGTTCATGGTGGTAGTTACCCGCAGGTTGCTGCCGAAAAACCCGCAGGCTCTGGGCTAGCAGTTGTTAGAGGGGGCGCACCCGTCGGCAAGCTAGCACCGAGCTGCATGCACTAGCTCGCGTCGTCTTTCGTGATTCGGACGTCTTTCTCAGCTCTGTCGTCTCTCTCAGCCCGGCCGTCCGTATTACTGAGCCCCTGGGCGTCGTCCATGGTGTGTAAGCGCGCCTTCTTCCGCTTGGATTTCAGCCACATCGTGAAAAACATGTAGCCCAGCAGGGCGAAGGTAATCCAGGTGACGTAGCGTTCGATGGTCACTAGAGTCTCGCGCACCGTTGCACCGAAGGTCAGACCCAAATAGACGTAAAAGCACTTCAGCGCGATCGCATAAAACAGCACATAAGCGCCGATTATCCAGCCCTTAGTGCGCTTAATGCCTGCAATGACGACGATGATTGTCGCTGGGATCGGCGAAAACGGAATATACGACAGCAACAGACAAAAACCCGGGTGGCGGTAGATGAAGTTTTCCAGCTTCCGGAACCACAACGGGGGATGGCCCATAAATGAGTAATCGATAAACGATGGGCCCCAGCGCTTGCCGATCAAGAAAAACAGCGGCAAAAACTTCACCATGCTTACAGCCGCGACCAGCACCGCGGCGATAATCAGCCCGGTGTTGTTTTCATTTTCTGCTGTCAGCGCCAGTACCGACAAACTCGAGCCACTGAGTACCGTGTATACGAAGGTGTAATCGATCAGCAACACCGCGCGGAACGGCAACAGTGCAAGGCCGTAGATGCCCGAGGCAGCGAGCAGACCCCACAGAATCCAGTCGAAGCGCTCGAAATTGCGCATGAAACTGGGCAGTTCTTTCTGCCAGGACTCTGTGTCTTGCGGGGAGTTAGCATTCTGTGAATGGTGCGCATCCCCGAAGTTGCGCCCGTGCGTGCCGTCTGCGGTTGTCTCGCTCATACCGATCCTTTATAGCACCATGAACTGTCCAGATCCCTTTCCGTACCATCGGGGGATATGATGCAGAGTTTCGCCAAACGCCCGAACGAACACCGTGCTGCCGAGGCTGAAGCTGCAGGGTTGCAGTGGCTGGGTGAAGCCAGCGAATGCGTGCCCCGCGTCGTCGCCGTGGACACGCAGCGCAATGAGCTGCAGACGGCATATATCGAATCGGTGCCCCCGACCGCTAAGACTGCGCGCCGAGCCGGTGCCGAATTAGCCCGCATCCACGCCGCTGGAGCGCCTGCTTTTGGCGCACCCCCGGCTGGTTGGCAGGGCCCGAACTATATCGGTACCCAGCAACAGGACTGCATTCCCACAGACGATTGGGGAGAGTTCTATACCCGCCAGCGTGTCGAACCATTTGCCCACGCCGCAGCCCAGGCAGGCACGCTTGCCGACGACGAGCTTTCCGACGTACTACGTGCCTGTGCGGCTATCCGCGCCGCGGAGTGGTCGGTGAAGCCCGCCCGCATTCATGGTGATTTGTGGACGGGCAATCTGCTGTTCGGTAGCGACGAGCCTGCATTTATTGATCCCGCGGCACATGGCGGGCATCCGCAGACTGACCTGGCCATGTTGGATCTATTTGGCGCCCCGTATTTCGACGAAATTGTCGCAGGTTATCACGAGGTTTCGCCGCTGTCGAAAAATTGGCGCGAGTTCATCCCGATGCATCAGTTGCACCCACTGGCGGTACACACGTTGACGCATGGGGCGGCGTATGCGGGACCACTACAACGCGCAGCACAGGTAACCACGCAGCTTCTCAGCTAGCCGCGCCACCAGTCGTCGGCAAGCGTGGCCGGTAAATGACGCTTGTGCTGGCCGACCTCCCACAATCGCTCGATACGCGTGGCCGCCTCTTCGCTGACTTCACGCCCCTCCAGGTAATCGTCAATCTCTGAGTACCGCAGCCCGAGGGCTTCTTCGTCGGGAAGTCCCGGCCGGTCGTCTTCTAAATCAGCGGTGGGGACTTTCTGCCAAGTAGCATCTGGGGCCTTGAGGTGACGCAAGAGAGCTGCACCCTGTCGTTTATTTAGCCCAGCCAGTGGTAAGACGTCTGCAGCACCGTCGCCAAATTTAGTGAAGAAACCGGTGAGATTTTCTGCAGCGTGATCAGTACCGATAACCAACAGGCCGCGTGCACCTGCGACTGCATATTGCGCAATCATGCGCTGGCGAGCCTTGACGTTGCCACGGTTGAAATCGCTCAGGCTAGCTTCGCCGACGGCAGCGGCGGCAGCCTGATCCATCGCGGCGGTGGCGGGAGCGATGTCGATGCTGGCGCGGTGGTCGGGGCGAATAAACTCCAGGGCCATCTGCGCATCGGCGTCGTCGTGCTGCTGGCCGTGCGGCAGGCGGAGTGCCCAAAACTCCACCTGGTGGCCTTCTGTGCTGTGGTCTTCTGTGCGCAGTTTTTCTACTGCTAGCTGCGCTAAACGGCCTGCCAGGGTGGAATCCTGGCCGCCGGAGATGCCGAGGACGAAACCTCGCGCACCGGTGGTTTTCAGGTATTCCGCCAGGAAATTGACGCGCCGGGCAACTTCTTCTTCTGGATCGATTAAGGGCTTAACACCCAGGGTTTTTATGATCGATTGCTGCTTCGTGCTGGGGTTTTTCGGCATGGCTTTAGCCTAGTCGCCTGACACAATGAGTGTTTGTGAAAATGACTGAGAATAATCAGACTGGTGCGCGCGATACCTCCCGCGCCGAAACGGCCGAAACCCGTCGTTACGTAAAAATGGTCGCTGCTTTCGCGGCCATCGGTGGCCTACTTTTCGGCTACGACACCGGAGTGATGTCCGGTGCACTGTTATATATCAGTCCGGAGTTTGGCATGAGCGCTGCCGAAGAAGGACGCGTTACCGCCATGCTGCTGGTTGGAGCCGCCATCGGTGCGTTGCTGGGTGGCCGCGTGGCTGGCTGGTGGGGTAGACGGATGACCCTGCTCGTCAACGGAGTGATTTTCTGCGCTGGTTCCATTTGGTGTGCGTTGGCTGGATCCGTTGCAGAACTGGCCACCGCGCGCATGTTTCTGGGCGTGGCCGTCGGTGCGGTCTCGATTGTGGTGCCGATGTATATCGCGGAGAAGGTCCCAGCCGCGGTACGGGGTCGCATGGTCTCGCTGAATACCCTGATGATCGTCGTCGGCCAGCTGTTGGCGTACCTGGTCAACTCTGTGTTGGCGCCGACGGGAAACTGGCACCTGATGCTGGGCATGGCCGCGGTGCCGGGCGCGATGCTCACCGCTGGAATGATTTTCTTGTCCGATACCCCGGTCTGGCTTGCGCGCCAGGGGCGGACCGAAGAAGCCCGGGAAGTTGCTGCTCGCGCCGGGATGTCGCTGGAAGAGCTGTCGATTGTGATTGAGGCGGAACAGCACGATGCAGGTGCAGACGGTATTCCGGAGAGCGCGGCGGCTGGAAAAGCGAAAACCTCTGAGGAATTCCAAGCATTCAAGAAACTGCGCTGGGTACGAATCACTATTCTGCTGGCCATGCTGATCGGCGTGACCCAGCAGATCACGGGCGTGAACGCAGTAATCTATTTCGCGCCGACCATGATGAGCGAGGTCGGTATCTCGACCACCAATGCGGTGTATACCTCGATCGTCATTGGTGTGGTTTCCGTGATTGCTTGTTGGGTAGGCCTGAAGATCATCGATGTCGTCGGGCGGAAACGTTTGCTGACGTGGGGGCTGACCGGAAATATTGTCTCTTTGCTGATTTTGGCAGTGACCTATTCGCTTGCCGACGGCAGCACTACGTGGGCCATGATTTCGTTGGGCATGATGGCTGTGTTTATCGCTTTCCAGCAGGCTGCGGTTTCCCCAACTACCTGGCTGTTGATCTCGGAGATTGTGCCAGTGCAGGCTCGTGGTCTGGGCATGGGCATCGCCGGTCTTGCGCTGTGGGTGGCGAACTGGGCTGTCGCACAATTCTTCTTGCCAGTCACAGAGATTCTGAGCGGTTCCGGCACCTTCGTGGCCTTCGCCATGCTGGGTGTGGTTGCTCTGGGCTTTGTCCGGGTGTTTATCCCGGAGACGATGGGACGCAGCCTGGAGGAAGTCGGCGAGGTTATGGAAAAACGCTGGGCTAAGTAAAACGCATTAGCAAGTGTTGACGAGCTATCCTGTCAAGGCGAGAGTGCACGAAAACACTGGGATTTGAGAAAACTGGTGTGAGATAGGTAGACTGTCAGCTTGTGTTATGATCGCCGTTTTTGGGCGGTCGCTGATAATTATTGTCTACACGCTGTGTAGTAGCTGCGTACAGAAAGGAGCGCCCGATGAAGGTCCGCAAGTCGCTTCGGTCGCTGAAGAAGAAACCGGGCGCCCAGGTTATCCGCCGTCACGGTAAAACCTTCGTGATCAACAAGAAAGATCCACGCTTCAAGGCACGTCAGGGCTAATTCACCTGGGTTTCTTCCGAAGCTTGTATCATGCCGCCGTCTCACTCTTAACTGAGTGGGGCGGCGGTTTTGCTATGTCTTTCATCCTGCCCTGATTCCTGTTTTCGTCCTGTGCTGAATTTCCACATTTTGTACACAGCCTAGTCACAGCCTGTGAAATTACATCCATGTATAACGATTTGGTAACGGTGTGGTGAGTCGTCCTGCGGAAATGCTGACGGGGGCCGGAAAAGGTGTTCTTGGCTGGGAAAGTAATCATTTACTCGCGAGCTAGATGTGGGGGCTGTGAATACCTCCAGCAGGGGATTCCACAGATGTAACTACTATATGTAGTGTAATTGCGACATATTGGCACAACGTATAGTGTCGATGAAGTCGAAGCGAGCCGATGGGCTTGCCACACAACTTCAACGAGAAACACTCGAAAACCCGCCCGATGCGTACTGACAAGGAAGTCTCCCCATGGCAATCACCGTTTACTCCAAGCCAGCTTGCATGCAGTGCACCATGACTAAAAAGAAGCTGGACGCACTTGATCTGGACTACGACGTTATCGATATCTCCATGGATGATGAAGCACGCGATTACGTCATGGCCCTGGGATACCTCCAAGCGCCTGTCGTAGTAGCAGAGGGGCAGCACTGGTCCGGGTTCCGTCCAGAGCGCCTGAGCGCATTGGCGGAGACCATGGCTACTGCCTCGGCCTAATCGCTGACAGAACATCGTTATAACTGCATATTTCCCCTCTCCCATAGACAGCGGCCATTCATTAACAATGAGCCCAGCAGTCACCTTCAGGTAGTCAACCCAAGTCATTTCTTTTGCCGTGTGCAGACAGGAGTGTGGCCCACGATGTTGATCGTGTATTTTTCTTCCACCACGGAAAACACCAAGCGATTCGTCGACAAGCTAGGTTATCGCTCCAAACGCATTCCGTTGCGTCCAGCACTGGAAGGTCACCTGAGTGTTGATGAACCATTCGTGCTGGTGTGTCCGACCTATGGGGGAGGGGTTTCGTTGACTCGAGCAACCGCCAAACCAGTTCCGCCCCAAGTTATTAAATTTCTGAATGACCCCGATAATCGAAAACACTTACGGGCTGTCATTTCTGGCGGAAACAGCAATTTCGGTGCCGACTACGGCAAAGCAGGCGACCTCATCGCCGCTAAATGTAACGTGCCGTATGTCTACCGCTTCGAGCTCATGGGAACCGCCGAAGACGTGGAGCTAGTCCGGCAAGGTCTGGACAATAACGCACAACGGCTCGGCCTAGTAGAAGATCTCGCATCCTAATTCCAGAATCTCATTCCACAACCCCTCATTCCACAACCTCTCAATTCACCACCTTTTAATTCACAATGTCTCAAAGCAGGAAGGTTGCATCCGTGACCAATCACGTCGGCAAAACTGTCGCCGAACCCGTCAGTACCGATCACCAGCTGGATTATCACGCGTTGAACGCGTTGCTGAATCTTTACGACGAAAATGGTCAGATTCAGTTCGACAAAGACCGCGAAGCCGCGAATCAATACTTCATCCAGCACGTCAACCAGAACACCGTGTTCTTTCATGACCTGGAAGAAAAAATTGATTATCTGATCGAAAATTCTTACTACGACCCGTCCGTGATCGAACAATATGACTTCGAATTCATCAAGTCATTGTTCAAGCAAGCTTATGCCTACAAATTCCGCTTCCAGACCTTCCTGGGCGCCTACAAGTACTACACCAGCTACACGCTGAAGACTTTCGACGGCCGTCGATACCTAGAGCGTTTCGAAGATCGCGTATCCATGACCGCATTATTCCTTGCCGACGGTAACGAAGAGATCGCCAAGGCCATGGTGGATGAGATCATGTCTGGGCGCTTCCAGCCAGCTACCCCGACGTTCCTGAACGCCGGTAAAGCCCAGCGCGGCGAGTTGGTTTCCTGCTTCCTGCTGCGTATCGAAGACAACATGGAATCGATTGGTCGTTCCATCAACTCTGCCTTGCAGTTGTCTAAGCGCGGCGGTGGCGTGGCCCTGCTGCTGTCTAACGTGCGTGAATCCGGTGCGCCAATCAAGCACATCGAAAACCAGTCTTCCGGCGTGATTCCAGTAATGAAACTGCTGGAAGATGCCTTCTCCTACGCCAACCAGCTGGGTGCGCGACAGGGCGCAGGTGCGGTGTACTTGAACGCACACCACCCAGATATCCTGTCGTTTTTGGACACCAAGCGCGAAAATGCAGATGAAAAAATCCGCATCAAGACCTTGTCCGTCGGCGTGGTTGTTCCAGATATTACTTTCGAGCTGGCCAAGCGTAACGAGGACATGTATTTGTTCTCGCCTTATGACGTCGAGCGCGTCTACGGGAAGCCATTCGCGGATATCTCGATCACCGACAACTACGAGGACATGGTGGAGGATCCGCGCATCCGCAAGTCCAAGATCAATGCGCGGCACTTGTTCCAGACCATCGCGGAACTGCAATTCGAGTCCGGCTACCCGTACATCATGTTCGAAGACACGGTGAACCGTGCGAACCCGGTCAAAACCGGACGGATCAACATGTCCAATCTCTGCTCAGAGATCTTGCAGGTCAACAGTCCATCGGTACTGAACGACGACCTGAGCTACGACACCGTCGGCCATGATATTTCCTGCAACCTGGGTTCTTTGAACATTGCCAAGGCTATGGACTCGCAGGATTTCGAAAAGACCATTGAGATGGCTATCCGCGCGTTGACCGCTGTTTCGGACAAGACCACGATCAACTCGGTGCCATCAGTGCGTGAGGGCAATAACACCTCACATGCAATTGGCTTGGGGCAGATGAACCTGCATGGCTACTTAGGCCGCGAGCACATTTACTACGGCTCGGAAGAAGCCCTGGATTTCACCAACGCATACTTCGCATCTGTGATGTATGCCAGCTTGAAGGCCTCCAACAAATTGGCCCGTGAGCGCGGAGAATACTTCGCAGAATTCCCACAGTCGGATTACGCCAGCGGAGTCTTCTTCGACAGCTATGACCCAGCCGAATTTGCTCCACAGACCGAGAAAGTCAAAGAGCTCTTCGCAAATTCTTCGATCACCACGCCGAGTGCAGAAGACTGGGAACAGTTGAAGCAAGACGTCGCCAAGCACGGCTTGTACAACCGTAATTTGCAGGCCGTGCCGCCGACAGGCTCCATCTCGTATATCAACAATTCGACCTCGTCGATCCACCCGATTGCGTCGAAGATCGAGATCCGCAAAGAAGGCAAAGTCGGCCGCGTCTACTACCCGGCGCCGCACATGGACAATGACAACCTGCAGTATTTCCAGGATGCCTACGAGATCGGCTACGAGGCGATCATTGATACTTATGCGGTAGCCACGAAGTACGTTGATCAGGGCTTGTCTTTGACACTCTTCTTCCCGGATACTGCGACCACTCGCGATATCAACAAAGCCCAGATTTATGCTTGGCGCAAGGGTATTAAGACCCTGTACTACATCCGCCTGCGCCAACAAGCGTTGGAGGGTACAGAGGTAGAAGGCTGCGTTTCGTGCATGCTGTAAGCCGCTAAAAACCCGCTGGGGAAACGGCTAAAACCCGCTGGGGCGGCTACTCCAGCGAGCGCGCCACTTCGTGCAGCAAAGCGTGCGAGGTGCGCTCTGCGTGAATGCCGTCGCCGTCGCTAACGTATTGGGCCAACTCCTGGTGTAAATCTAGGGTGTTGGCCACTGGCTTATCTGCACCTACACCGAAGACGGTTTTGCCACTGTGGATGGCAAAAAATACCGGTACGAGTGCCGCGAACATCTCGTTACCAGAAGCTTCCAGGAGCAGCGAGTGGAAACGTAGATCTGTTGCCAGGAAGTCTGCTGCGTCGTCCTCCTGCCTGCCCGCTTCGGCGGGCATTTTTGCTAAGTGCACCAAGGTGCTAGCCAGTTCCAGGATTTCGGCACGTTGCTGCGGGCTGGCATTGTACGCGGCTTGCCGTGCAGCAACCGGTTCGACAGCCATCCGTAATTCATTGAGGGAAGCTAGCTGTGCAGTGCGCTGAGTGGGCGCTGCTAAGCGCCAGCTGATGACAGCCGGATCGAACAAAGCCCAATGTCGTTGCTCTAAGACTGTGATGCCAACCCGCCGGCCTGCGGCCACTAAGCCCACGTGCTCCAGTGCGCGCATGGTCTCGCGGGCGACGGTACGAGAAATTCCAAAACGCTCGGAGATTGCATGCAGCGTAAATTGTGTACCTGCTGGGTGTTCACCCGAGACGATTTCGCGGCCAAGTTCATCGAAGACAGATCCCAGCAGTGGGGCAGTGGCAGTTGCGCCGTGGGGGTGGTGCGGCGGGGTCACGGGTGGTGTTCCTTTCGTCACGAGTCGTCGATTAGCAACGCCGTATCCAGCTTAGTTATGAGCGGCAATTGCTAGGTGCAGAACTGCTCGAATTCAGGCCGAAATGAGTGCGCAAAATAGGCTAGATTGGGTAGTTAAAAGGCGGGATGCACGCCTAATTTTAAGTGAAAATCCCCGACAGAACGAGGTACTCCCATGGCATCTGGTACTGCTCCCGACGATCCGAACAAACCGGTCAAAGCCATCAACTGGAACACCATCCCCGATGATAAAGATCAAGAGGTCTGGGATCGGCTGACTGGTAACTTTTGGCTGCCAGAAAAGGTTCCCGTTTCCAATGACATTCCCACCTGGAAAACCCTGACTGAGAAAGAAAAAGAGACCACTATGCGGGTCTTTACGGGTCTGACTCTGCTGGATACCATCCAGGGTACTGTCGGGGCTGTGGCTATGTTGCCGGATTGCCAGACGCAACATGAAGAAGCCGTCATGACAAATATTGCGTTCATGGAGTCCGTGCATGCCAAGTCTTATTCGAACATCTTCATGACTCTGGCCTCGACGCCGATGATTAACGACGCATTCCGTTGGTCGGAAGAAAACGAGCGTTTGCAGCGTAAGGCGCGTATCGTGCTGGATTATTACCACGGTGAAGACCCAGACAAGCGCAAGGTTGCCTCCACGCTGCTGGAATCTTTCCTGTTCTACTCCGGCTTCTACTTGCCAATGTATTGGTCCTCGCGTGCGAAGTTGACCAACACCGCAGACATCATCCGTCTGATCATTCGTGATGAGGCCGTGCATGGCTATTACATTGGCTATAAATACCAGCAGTCGGTGAAAAAACAGTCGCCAGAGCGCCAGGAAGAGCTGAAGAATTACGCCTTCGAGTTATTGTACGAATTGTATGAAAACGAGATGCAGTACACCGAGGATCTTTACGACGACCTCGGGTGGACTGAAGACGTCAAGCGATTCTTGCGCTATAACGCAAACAAGGCACTAAACAATCTCGGCTACGAAGGCATGTTCCCGGCTGACGAAACGCGAGTGTCCCCAGAAATTCTGTCTGCGTTGGCTCCGAATGCTGATGAAAACCATGACTTCTTCTCTGGTTCCGGTTCCTCTTATGTCATGGGGAAAGCAGAGCTAACGACTGACGACGACTGGGATTTCTAAACCCCGCCGAAAGTATGACACCAACCGGGGGAATAACAGCCCCCTCCCGGCGTTGATCTTTTCACAGAAACCTCAACAGTTACAGTGGGGTGGCTCACGGAGTATGTGCTCCAGATTATGTGCGCCCCGCCGTGTTACTGGTGGGGTTTTTCGTGTTCCTGCACTTAAGCCGTCTAAGGGTCGTGCCACCATGCCTGTGGGCTAGTGGCCGTCGAAAAGAGCCTGGCTAAGCCTAACTAATACTGCGCTGGGCGCAGGTGGGAAACGAGAAAACAAAAACGTTCAGTGGTTACCTAAAAACCTCGCAGTGACCTAATATAAATACTCGTAATTAATTGGCATTTTCTGTACCTCCAGTGCGCGCCGATTAGCTGTGCTGGTGGTCGGCGAGTGCTTTCGTAATTAGGAGGAATTATGACCGCTGTGGCGCCACGGCTTGATGATTATGTCGAGCCAACTCGTCCCCAACCAACGGGGCATGAACGCACCGGGTCTAAGGCGTTGACAATTCTTTCAACCACCGACCACAAGCAGCTGGGCATCATGTACTTGATCATGTCCTTCAGCTTCTTCTTCCTCGGTGGCTTGATGGCACTGTTGATTCGTGCCGAATTGTTCACCCCTGGCCTGCAGATGCTGTCCAACGAGCAGTTCAACCAGCTGTTCACTATGCACGGCACCGTGATGCTGCTGCTGTTCGCTACCCCGGTTGTGTGGGGTTTCGCTAACTACATCCTGCCGCTACAGATCGGCGCACCGGATGTGGCTTTCCCGCGTCTGAACGCATTCGGTTTCTGGATCACCACCATCGGTGGTTTTGTTATGCTGGCCGGGTTCCTGACCCCAGGTGGCGCCGCGGACTTCGGTTGGACCATGTACATGCCGTTGGCCGACTCGATCCACACCCCAGGCTTGGGTGCTGATTTCTGGATCGTCGGTGTCGGTGCTACTGGCGTCGGTACCATCGCCTCAGCTATTAACATGCTGACCACCCTGCTGACTCTGCGTGCACCAGGTATGACCATGTTCCGTATGCCAGTCTTCTGCTGGACCATCATGGTTGCCGCCATCCTGGCCCTGATGATCTTCCCAGTTCTGACCGCTGGCGCATTGGGTGTTCTGTATGACCGCCAGCTTGGCGGCCACATCTACGAGCCAGCCAACGGTGGCGCCATCCTGTGGCAGCACCTGTTCTGGTTCTTCGGCCACCCAGAGGTTTACGTTCTGGCTCTGCCTTTCTTCGGTGTTATCTCCGAGATCGTTCCGGTCTTCTCTCGCAAGCCAGTATTCGGTTATATCGGCCTGGTCTTCGCGACGCTGTCCATCGGTGGTATGTCGATGGCTGTGTGGGCGCACCACATGTTCGTCACCGGCGCTATTCTGTTGCCGTTCTTCTCGTTCATGACCTTCCTGATCGCCATCCCAACCGGTATGAAGTTCTTCAACTGGGTAGGCACCATGTGGAAGGGCCACATCACTTGGGAGACCCCAATGATTTGGGCCATGGGCTTCCTGACCACCTTCCTGTTCGGTGGTATGACCGGTGTCATGCTGGCTTCGCCGCCACTGGACTTCCACCTGGCTGAGTCTTACTTCTTGATCGCTCACTTCCACTACACCTTGTTCGGTACCGTTGTGTTCTCCGCATTCGCCGGTTTGTACTTCTGGTTCCCGAAGATGACTGGTCGTATGCTGGACGAGCGTCTGGGCAAGATCCACTTCTGGTTGACCTTCATCGGCTTCCACGGCACATTCTTGGTGCAGCACTGGGTCGGCAACATGGGTATGCCACGTCGTTACGCTGACTACCTGGACTCCGACGGATTCACCATCTACAACCAGATCTCCACCGTCTTCGCCTTCGTTCTGGGTGCTTCGGTCATCCCACTGGTATGGAACGTCTTCAAGTCTTGGCGCTACGGCGAGATCGTCACCGTCGATGACCCATGGGGTTACGGCAACTCCCTGGAATGGGCAACCTCGTGCCCACCACCACGCCACAACTTCGTCTCGATGCCTCGCATTCGTTCGGAGCGTCCAGCATTCGAGCTGCACTACCCGCACATGGTCGAGCGCATGCGTGCCGAAGCGCACTCTGGCGCTCACGAGTCCGGAGCACACGAAGACCCACGCCAGGTTTCGCACGCCAAGCACTAGTCCGTGCCTGTGCTCCTGACGCTTAAGAGCGCTCTTAGCAGGTCGAAAGTTCTAACAGCATAGTTCTGGAGAAATCAGCCACAGCGGTTGCGCCAGAACTAGCCACTACCTGCTAACCAGCCAAACCCCCGCGCCCATCCACTCCTAGTGGGTAGCGGGGGTTTCGCTTATTCTAGAAACGGCACCCTGCGTATACGCCGCCGCTAGTTTCACCGACGTAGCAACCGAATTGAGGAACCTGTGAAGCAATCAGACCCCAACCAGACCCCCGCTGCATCCCGGCAAGCCGAACCAACCGTCCGCTTGCAGGAAGGATTGCGCTCTGCCGTCGTTATCGTCAGCGGGAAAGACCAAAAAGGCGTTTCCGCGGAATTTTTCCGCGTGCTCGCTAATTATGGCGTGCAGCTGTTAGACGTGCAGCAGTCTGAGTTTTTGGGCCACCTGCAATTGGCTGCGTTTACAGGCATCAAAGACGAGCATTTCGCTGAGCTATCTGAAGCTTTGACCGCTGCATTAACCCCGTTGGGCCAGCAAGTCACCATCGAGTATCGAACAGAAGATAACGAGACTCCGGCACCAGATCCACGGTCTACCCACGTCGTGGTGGTGTTGGGAAACCCAGTCACGGCCCAGGCGATTTCAGCGATCGGCGCCACCCTGGCCAAGCACGGTGCGAATATCGACCGCATGCGTGGCATAGCTGATTACCCAGTCACTGGCCTAGAAATCTTTGTGTCGGTAGCAAATCCAGCACCTGGTGCCAGTGAAGACCTCCGTGCGGCGCTAGCGCAGCTGACCAGCAACCTCGGGGTGGATATTGCGATCGAACGCGCAGGTCTGGCCCGTCGGGGTAAACGGCTGGTGTGCTTTGACTGCGATTCCACGCTGATCACCGGCGAGGTTATTGAAATGCTCGCTGCCCACGCAGGCAGGGAAGCGGAAGTCGCCGAAGTGACTGAACGGGCGATGCGCGGGGAATTAGATTTTGAAGAATCGTTGCGTGAGCGCGTAAAGGCTTTGGCTGGACTGGATGCGTCTGTGGTGCAAGAAGTCGCTGATGCCATCGAACTCACACCGGGCGCGCGCACTACGCTGCGCACGCTGAACCGTATGGGTTATCGCACCGCTGTGGTCTCTGGTGGTTTTATTCAGGTGCTAGAAGATCTCGCGGAAGAACTCGAGCTCGATTACGTTCGGGCCAATACCCTGGAAATCGAAGACGGTAAGCTCACCGGCCGGGTGATCGGACAGGTGGTAGATCGGGCCGCGAAGGCGAACTTCCTCGCGGAATTTGCCGCGGATTCGGGCCTGACGATGGCACAAACCGTGGCCGTCGGCGACGGTGCCAATGACATCGACATGATATCCGCTGCCGGCCTGGGAGTCGCTTTCAATGCGAAGCCAGCATTGCGGGAAATTGCCGATACCTCGGTGAGCCACCCATTTTTGGATGAAGTGCTCTACATCATGGGTATTCCCCGCACAGAGATCGATACTTCCGACCGGGAGGATGGCAGCTACCACCGCGTCGCATTGGACTAGCTCTGGACTGGCACTGGACTAGCCTTGGACTGGCTCTGGGGCTAGCTCTGCACCAATCTCTTCAGCGCACCCAGCACCGTGTTTTTATCTTGGGTGCGCCAAAACGGCGGTAAAGATGACAACAAGAACTGCCCGTAGCGCTTAGTGACCACCCGGTTATCCAATACCGCGACCACGCCACGGTCGGTAGCTGAACGCAACAGACGCCCTGCACCCTGCGCCATCAATAGCGCGGCATGGGTAGCGGAAACTTCCATAAAACCGTTTCGTCCCGCTGCCTGCGCTGCCTCCGAGCGCGCTTGCAGCAGTGGGTTATCGGGCCGCGGAAACGGGATGCGGTCCATCAGCACGAGTGAACAAGCCTTGCCGGGTACGTCCACGCCTTGCCATAGAGTCAAAGTGCCAAACAGGACAGAGTGCTCTTTCGTGGCAAACTTTTCGACGAGCGCACCAATCGAATCCTCACCCTGCACATAGACGGGGAAAGGCAACTTCGGGCGCAGCTCATCCGCCGCCTGTACTGCCGCCCGCTTCGAGGAAAACAACCCCAGCGTGCGCCCGCCGGCTGCCATGATCAGCTCAAGCATCTCTTCCAAGGTTTCTGGTGCCAGACCATCTCTGCCGGGCTGCGGCAGGTGCTTCGGCGCATAGAGAATCCCGGATTTCGCGGGATCAAATGGGGTGCCCGCATCCAAACTGTCCCATTTGCCCTTCGGCAAACCCCACTGGGCGCCCATGGCGTCGAAATGCCCGCCCAAAGTGAGTGTGGCAGAGGTCAACACCACGGTGTTTTCGCCGAATAGGCGTTCGCGCAGCAAATCCGCCACCGACAAGGGTGCTACCTGCAGTGTGTCGCCGTAGCGCTCATTGCGATCCAACCAGACCACATCGTCCTGGGCAGCCGGGTCGTCGGTGTCGAAGACTTCCTGGATGCGGTGCACGGTTTCTTCGAGTGTGGCCAAGTGATTGCGCAGGTTATTGCGCTCGGCGGCGGTTTCTGGCTCATTGGTGGCTTCGCCTTCTGGGGCGTCTTTCAAGGTGGCCCGTAGCGACGACAAAAGCTCCGCTATGGCGCTCAGTTCCGAATCTGCGGCCTGATCCAATTCCGTCCAGCGCCCGTCGGGAAGATCTTCTGTGGTAATCCGCCATTGCTCGGCGAGATCCTTCAAGCGGGAATCTTTGCCCTCCGCGCCAAGCGGCCCGGCGCGATTAGCTGCCAGCGTTAGCGAGCGCGGGGAAAGTTCTGCGGTGGTTGCAGAGGTTATGCGGGCATCGAGTTCGTGGGCCTCGTCGATGATGACGCAATCGTGCTCGGGGAGGGTGTCGATTTCCGAAATGGCGTCGATGGCGAGCATGGCGTGATTCGTGACGACGACGTCGACCTCGCGAGCTTCTTGGCGGGCGAGTTCGGCGAAGCACTCCACACCGTGTGGGCAGCGGGAGGCGCCGAGGCATTCTTGGGAGCTGACCGAAACGTGGCGCCAGGCGGCATCGCTGACACTGGTGTCAAGGTCATCGCGGTCGCCGCTGTCGGTTTCTTGGGCCCAGTTGTGCAGGCTGGCGATTTGTTTTCCTAGCCAGGTGATTGGTTGCGGGTTGCCGGGGCGTGCGGGCGTTTCACTAGCAGCTTGTACGGCTGCGTGCTCGGAAGCTGTGGCGGCCTTTCGAGCGGCTTCTGTGGCAGCGGCGTCTTCGGCGGCAGCTTCTAATTCCGGTTCTAGTTGTGCTTGCGCGATTTTGTTCATGCACAGGTAGTTGGACCGGCCCTTCATAATTGCGAAAGTTGGCCGCCGGTCCATCACCGGCTCCAGGGCGTCGGCAAGCCGAGGCAGGTCGCGTTCGATGAGCTGGCGCTGCAAAGCCAGAGTCGCGGTAGAGACGATGACGCACGTATCGGTTTCTTGCGCGTGGCGAAACGCCGGGACCAGGTAGGCCAGGGATTTACCGGTGCCGGTGCCGGCTTGGACTGCCAAGTGACGCCCGGAACCTAGGGCGGATTCGACGGCGTTGGCCATCCGACGCTGGCCCGGGCGATCTGTACCACCGAAACCGCTCACGGCAGTGGCGAGAAGTTCTTCGGTGCTGCCGGTATTGGTGCTGGCAGACTCCATTTAGAACCCAGCCAGACGCGTCGGTACCGCAGGTTCACCGCGGCCCAAAGCCAAACCTTCCCACGGCAGGCTGGCAATGCCTGCTGAGACTAGTTCGCGGGAGGCATGCAGGTCATCCAAGCCATCGACGATCTCGCCGTCGCGGATCAACGGAACCGTCAATTCGCGGATTTCTGCACCGGAATGCGCAGGTATCTCGCCGCCAAGCGGGTAGATGATTTCTTCCACAGCCACTCCGGTTTCACGGTACGTGCGCACGCCAGCTTTGGTGCCGCCGTCGGAGACCTTTCCGGACGAACGTTTCGAGACAGGCTTGCCCTCGACTTCCACGAGCTTGTACACCAGCGATGCCGTCGGTGAGCCAGAGCCAGTGACCACGGAGGTTCCGACGCCAAAGACATCGACGGGGTCGCCGCGCAAACCAGCGATGGCAAATTCATCGAGGTCAGAAGAGACCACGATTTTGGTGTTGGTCGCGCCGAGCCCATCAAGCTGCTTGCGCACCCGACGGGTGAGAGCACCGAGGTCACCGGAGTCGATGCGCACGCCGCCCAGCTCTGTGCCTGCAACAGCGACCGCGTTTTCTACGCCCCGGGTGATATCGAAAGTATCGACCAGCAGCGTCGTCGATGCACCGTGGCGCCCCACCTGTGCAGCAAAAGCCGATTTCTCATCCGGCTGGCCGTTCTCGTCGACGTGCAACAGTGTCCACGCGTGCGCGGCCGTCCCCTGCGCCGGAATGCCGTAGCGGCTGGCGGCTTCCAAGTTAGAGGTGGCGTCGAACCCAGCGAGATAAGCCGCACGGGCAGCAGTTACCGCAGCGTATTCATGGGTGCGGCGCGAGCCCATCTCCAGCATGAAGCGCCCATCCGCAGCGCAGACCATGCGGGCAGCGGCAGAGGCCACAGCAGAATCCGCGTTCAAAATGGACAGCACGACGGTTTCTAAAACGACGCATTCGGCGAAAGTCCCGCGGACCGTCAAAATGGGGGAAGACGGGAAGTAGAGTTCGCCTTCGCGGTAGCCATCTACCTGGCCGCGAAAACGATAATTACGCAGGTAATCGATGGTTTCCGGTTGCAGGAAATCCAGCTGTTCCAGCTGTTTTTCAGTGAAGCGGAAATCACGGATTGCTTCCAGCACTCGCGCCGTGCCAGCGACGATGCCGTAGCGGCGTTCGGTGGGCAAGCGCCGGGTGAAAACCTCGAAGGTGACATTGCGGTGGGCGGTGCCGTCGGCAAGCGCGGCTTCGAGCATCGTCAGCTCGTATTTATCGGTTAATAGCGCGGTGGAAGCGGCAGGATGCTGCAAAGAATTCACACTCGCTAAGGATACACCCGGCCATGCTTGCCGACGTCTGGTGGCCGCAGGAGGGCTGAGCAGGTGCAAGCGGGTTCAGCGGCCCGAAAGGTTGTAGGCTCTTGAACGTTGTGGGGGTTTAGCTTGAACTACGTGGGTGCCTAATATGCAGAAATCACGGGAACGAGTCAGTAAACTAGCAATCATGAATACGCGCAAGTCTGAGGCTCACGAGTTGGCTCACGAGTCGGAAGTTTCTGTAGCACTAGAAACCTCCGCCATGGAAGTGCACGCATCTAGCCCAATGGCCAGCCCCGAGCTGGATGAAGAAATTGACGTTGAGGTTGCTACGAGTGCGAACCTGCCGTGGATGTGCATCGTGTGGGACGACCCCGTCAACCTCATGAGCTATGTAACTTACGTATTCCAAACCGTGCTGGGCTATTCGAAATCCCGCGCGCAAGAGCTGATGATGCAGGTGCATTCGGAAGGCAAAGCCGTGGTGACCTCCGGTGAGCGCGATAAGGTGGAAGCCGACGTGAAAAAGCTGCACACCGCTGGGCTGTGGGCGACGATGCAGCAAGCGGGCTAAACCGGGCTGGTTGCTCACCCAAGCCAACTCGGACCTGTTGTGCACCCGAGTTAGCACGGCTGAGTGAGCACCGGCGCGATATTCCGAGTAATTAAGGACTAGAGGAGCTTTCGAGACCATGCAACCGTGGCGCAAGAAGAAGGGCCTGCGACGCAGCCCGAAATTCCAGACCGTTCTCGACCCCATTGAGCGTGAAGCCATGGGCGATATCATCGCCGCTGTCGTGGAAGCGATTATCGCCCGAGCGCAGTCTGCGCCGAAAGACGAGCTGGCTGAAATGATGGATATGCCTTCTGGCCACAAAGAAGCGCCGGACGACCCCGCGCTGGCGCGGTTGTTCCCTGATTTTCAGCGCGAAGGCGACGAGGAATACGACGGCGATCGCTCCCTGTTGCGCTCGCTGCACGAAAATGACATTGCGCGTGCCAAGCTGCAGAACCTGCAGTTGGTCTCCGAAAAGGTCAACGAGGGCGTAGAAATTAACTTGGATGAATCCGAGGTGCAGGCCTTTGTTGCGGGCCTGAATGACGCCCGGTTGTATCTGGCGAATACGGATAAGAAAGTCTCAGAACTGATCTCAGACCGCGATGCGTTGGTGGAATGGTTGGCCTATAACCAAGATTCGCTGCTTAGCGCCATGATGGAAGACTAAAAGATTAGATGTGCATGTCTAATCGGTCGGAAATAGACTTTTGCCCCGGTGTAGGCATCGGGCATGTCAGCCTCGGTGCTACCGGGGTGAGTGTGCTGAGCTTCGCTGCGGCTGGTTCTGGCGCAGGTGCGGTCGCCAGCGTTGATGTGCGCGGTGGCGGCCCCGGAACCCGCGAAACAGACTTGTTGGCGCCAGAAAATACCGTCGGTGCAGTACAAGCGATTGTGCTGGCCGGCGGTTCTGCGTATGGGCTGGCAGCTGCCGATGGTGCGATGGCGGAGTTGGAATCACGCGGGGCTGGTTTTCGCGTTTTCGGCCCGGATAGCGATGGGCCAGTGGTGCCGATCGTGCCCGCGGCGGTGATTTTTGATCTTGCCGTAGGCGATCCGCAACACCGACCGACCGCGGCAGACGGGCAGCGTGCCACGGCTCGTGCGCTGGAAAACTTCGACGGCGCTGCCAATACGACGTCGACAAGCAACATCGGCGCTGGCTGTGGAGCTACCGCCGGAAAGCTACGCGGCGGGTTCGGTCAAGCCAGCCGGGAAGTTGCAGGCTACCAGGTCTCTGCCGCCGTGGTAGCCAACCCCGTCGGTGAGGTCGTCGATGCAGCTACGGGAAGATTGTTCGGTGCCCCGGAGCGCGCACCCGTGGACCCGGAAAAATTCGCGGATCTGCCCAGCCCAGCCGCATCACTGAATACCACCATCGGGGTAATCGTCACCAACGCGCCGCTCAGCAAAGCGCAGTTACGCCGGTTGGCGATGTGTGGACACGATGGGATTTCCTGGGCCGTACGCCCTGCCCATAGCCCGTTGGACGGGGACACGCTGTTTGCGGTTTCGACGGCTGCGAAAGAAACAGCTGACTCACCCCACAAGTCGTCTAGCATGGTGGACGATCCAGCGACCACCACAGAAATGATGACCACAGAAACGATGACTGCCCTGTGTGCGGCAAGTTCCCAGGTGGTCTGCGATGCCATTGTGCACGCCGTGATTCATGCGGAACCCGGTTACGACTTGCCGACGTACTCGCAACTGGCTAAGGCAGCGAATTTCGCGAACTAGGAGAATGACCAGCCGATGGAACCAAGTTTTCGCCGACCACCCCGTGATAACTTCCGGCAATACAACCCGAATTACTCCGGGCCGGGAAATACTGGTCACACTGGCGGGATGATGCCGTACCTGTCGAACCAACCGGCCCGCCGCGGTGGTGGTGGACCTGCGCGGCTAGGCGTCGGTCGGCGTTTACAAGCGGGCACATCCTATGCCGTGACCTATGTCGTCGTGATTTGGGCGGTGCACATCGTCAACCAGTATGTGCTCGGAGGATCGCTGCTGGCCTACGGCGTACACCCGCTGGATACCACAGCCTGGTGGACGGTGTTTACGGCACCGCTGATTCACGGTAACTTCGCGCACTTGATTTCTAATACCATCCCAGGGGCATTATTCACTTTCGTGATTGCGGCCTCGGGCAAGCATGTGTGGCTGAAATCGACGTTGATCATCACCCTGGCTGCAGGCATGGGCACGTGGCTAATCGGCGGCGTGGGCACGGTGCATATCGGGGCTTCCGGTGTGCTCTACGGCTGGTTTGCTTATTTGCTGGTACGCGGAATTTTCAATCGTAGTTTCACCCAGCTGGTTATCGGCCTGGTCATTGCCAGCGTGTACTCGGGACTGATCTGGGGGATCTTCCCGACGATGCCGGGGGTGTCCTGGCAGGCGCACCTGTGTGGATTCATCGGTGGCATCATTGCCGGATTCATGGTGCGCAACACGAAATAGTCAGCGACAGTGGACGCGTGGGCTTGAGCGCGCTCAGACGTCGAAAAGCGCAGGCGCCGCCAAGACCTGAGCAACCTGATTTTGTGCAGCCGCTAAACTACAACCCGTGAGCACAACCGAGACCACCAGCGAGATCCCCGTACAGAACACGTTGTCTGCGCCCATGAGCAACCGCACCCCGCGCCAGCTGGACCGGGAAGCACCGATCGGGATTTTCGACTCCGGGGTCGGCGGCTTGACAGTTGCGCGCACCATTATGGATCAGCTGCCGAATGAATCGGTGCTGTATATCGGCGATACTGCGCATGGGCCTTACGGGCCTTTGCCTATTGCTCAGGTGCGCAGTCACGCCCAGCGGGTGGCTGATGAATTGGTGGAACGCGGCTGCAAAATGCTGGTTATTGCCTGCAACACCGCCACCGCCGCTTTCCTGCATGATGCGCGGGAGCGTTACGACGTGCCTGTGGTTGAGGTGATCCAGCCCGCGGTACGTCGTGCGATGGCAACTACACGGAACGGCAAAATTGGGGTGATTGGTACCGCTGGAACCGTGAAGTCTGGTGCCTACCAAGACATGTTCAGGCTGAATCCGGCAGTGACCGCGCAAGCGGTGGCGTGTCCGGCATTCGTGGATTTTGTGGAACGCGGCATTACCTCCGGGAGGCAGATTTTGGGGGTGGCGCAAGGCTACGTGGAACCGCTGCAGTCGGCGGGCGTCGACACGCTCGTGTTGGGCTGCACGCACTACCCGTTGTTGTCCGGAGTTTTGCAGCTGGCGATTGGCGAAAACGTCACCTTGGTTTCCTCGGCAGAAGAGACCGCGAAGGATGTTCTGCGGCATCTGACGGAATTGGATCTGTTGGCTACTGGGAAAAAACAACAACGTATTTTTGAATCTACGGGTGATCCAGAAAAATTCGCGGAGCTTTCCCAGCGCTTTTTAGGATTGGGTGTGGGTGAAGTCACTCGATCTGCAACTGGCGTCGGCAAGGCTTAAACTATGGGGATTAGAAAATAAGTTGTTGGTGATTAACTGGCAGCTGTGATGCAACTGGGATAGACATCATGAAACTCACAGTCCTTGGTTCCTCTGGATCGGTACCCTCGCCGGGCAACCCGGCTAGTGGCTATTTGCTGACGTTTAGTGATTCATCTGCGCCCTCGGTAGTAGTAGATTTCGGTTCTGGCGTGTTCGCTGCCCTGCAGGAGATTGCGGAACCCTCGGCGTGCCACTTAGTGATCAGCCATATGCATGCGGATCACTGCAGTGATTTTCCAGGGTTGATGGTTTGGCGACGTTTTCATCCCACTCGCAATGCGCACCGACGTCATCGCCTATTGGGTCCGAGCCATACGGTCACGCACCTGGGCCGGATGAGTGGGAATTTTCTGGACGAGGTAGATGATCTCTCAGATACTTTCGAGTTCACCGCTTTGCAACATGGTGTGCCGCAGGTTTTTGAGCAAGCGACGATCACCCCGTTTCGTACTGTGCACCCGACGGAAACGTTTGCATTGCGGATTGAAGATCACGTCAGTGGCAAGGTGATTGCCTATTCGGCTGATACTGCCTACACCGAGGACCTGGTGGAATGTGCACGTGACGCAGAGTATTTCCTCTGCGAGGCTGCTTGGGGGGTGACCGCAGCCGATAAGATTTCTGGCATGCATATGTCTGGCGCTGATGCCGGGGTGCTGGCTTCGAAGGCCGGGGTGCGCAATTTGGTGCTGACGCATTTACAGCCCTGGGGCGATAGCGCTGCCACAGTGCGGGCAGCCGAGAATCATTTTTCCGGTCAGGTGCAAGTTGCACTGCCGGGTAATGAATACACAGTCTAAGCCAGCTGCACGCAGGTATGCTGGCAAGCATGTCTGATTTTCAGCGAGCTGATCAACGTGCCCTCGATGAACTCCGCCCGGTGCGCATCACCCGTGGTTTTACCTCCAACCCGGCTGGTTCCGTGTTGGTGGAATTCGGTAATACCCGCGTGATGTGTACGGCCTCGGTGTCGGAGGGCGTGCCGCGTTTCAAAAAATTCTCTGGCGAAGGTTGGCTGACTGCCGAATACGCCATGTTGCCTTCCGCTACCCACGAACGCATGCCGCGCGAGTCCATGCGCGGCAAAGTTAAAGGCCGCACCCACGAGATTTCCCGCTTGGTGGGCCGTGCACTGCGTGCCGCGGTGGATTTGGGCGAGTTGGGCGAAAACACCATCAACGTGGACTGCGATGTGCTGCAGGCTGATGGTGGTACCCGTACTGCCGCGATCACCGGCGCCTATGTAGCGCTTGCCGACGCCATCGCCGTGCTGCAAGAACAGGGCGTGGTGCCGGGCGAGCCGTTGCTGGATCCGATCGCCGCGATCTCCGTAGGCATCATCGACGGACACGTGTGCTTGGATCTGCCGTACGAGGAAGATTCTCGCGCGGAAGTTGACCTGAACGTGGTGATGGATGCGCACGGTGATTTCGTGGAGGTCCAGGGCACTGGTGAAAATGGCGTCTTTGGCCGCGATGAGCTCGACGAGATGCTGGATGTGGCGCAAAAAGGTTGCTACGAGTTGATTGAAGCGCAGCGTGCCGCTTTGGCGAAGCCGCTGTCTGGAGCAGCTGATGCGCAGGCAGGTGCCCATGATGGCGACCGGGGAGGCGATGCCTAGTGCAGATCCTGGTTGCATCGAATAATCCCAAGAAACTCGCCGAGT
This sequence comes from Corynebacterium pseudodiphtheriticum, assembly GCF_023509295.1. Lineage (NCBI taxonomy): Bacteria > Bacillati > Actinomycetota > Actinomycetes > Mycobacteriales > Corynebacteriaceae > Corynebacterium > Corynebacterium pseudodiphtheriticum. Next base: position 503,856 of record NZ_CP091864.1, read on the forward strand.
TGCGCAAGATTGTTGCCGAGGCTCCGGAGTTGGCTGACCTGGCCGACGTCGAGGTCATCGGCACCGCAGATGCCCCGGCTTATGAGGAGCCGGTGGAAGACGGCCGCACTTTCGCAGATAACGCGCTGATCAAAGCCCGCGCCGGGGCGAAAAACACCGGCTTGGTCACCATCGCGGATGATTCCGGTTTGGCGGTTGATGAGCTTGCTGGGATGCCGGGTGTGTTGTCCGCGCGTTGGTGTGGCGAGCATGGCAATGATGCTGCGAATAATGCACTGCTCTTAGCGCAGCTTGCCGATGTCCCGGATGAGCGCCGCAGCTGTGCATTCGTGTCGGTGTGTGCGCTAGTTACTCCGGAAGGAGCCGAACACGTGGTAGAAGGCCGCTGGGAAGGCCAGTTGTTGCGCAGCCCGCGTGGTGAAAATGGTTTTGGCTATGATCCGCTCTTCGTCCCGGAGGCAGAAATTGCACAGGCCGGGGGTATTGAGCAGGCGCGCAGTTCCGCGCAGCTAAGCCCGGAAGAGAAAAATGCCGCCTCGCACCGGGGTAAGGCGTTGGCGCAGCTGGTGCCGACATTGGCCGATTTGCTGCGTTAAACAGTGGTAGCTGCGCAAAACAGAGACACTGGCGCTAGCCGGTGACTCACAGTTTCCTGACTATTACCGGACTATTACCCGACAGTTACCGGACGTCGGCAAGCTGAAATTCGGCGGTGATTTCCTTGCGACGTTTGGCCTCCATCCAGAAGGAGAAAAATGGTACCACGCCGGATAGGGCAGTGCTGAGCCATTTCAGGGGCTCCCAGCGTGCCTTCAGCCCCAGGTTGATCACGCTGAGCACGAACCCGGCATAAACCCAACCGTGGGCGACGCCGATATAGCGGGCCCACACGGGGATCTCGAGGTCCAGGATGTATTCGCTGATCATGCGGCCGACCAAAAACAGCAAAAAGAAGCCGGTGATGAAGGCCAGCGCCGAGAAAATGGTTAGTGCGCTGCGCACGCGTTTTTGCCGCTCGGGGTGAATGGATTTCTGAGTGCTCACTAGCTGTCCTTTTTCTGGGTTGGGTGCTGCTTACGTGCTTGCCGACGACGTGCTGCTGGGTCTGCCAGTTCGTTGAATGCCTCGACGTTGTCGTTGCGTCGGGTGGGCAGGAAATCGTCGTCGATGGCGGTGACGGTTTGCTCTAGCTTGTGCCTATCCGCGACATAAGGCTGGTTGTTTGTTTCGGGGTTGTTTTCTTCGGCCAGTTTCTCGTTTTCGTAGCGCAAAATCATACGGTAGGCGAATACCGCGAAACCTGCGAACAAGGGCCATTGGAGTGCGTAACCGAGGTTTTGGAAGGTGCCGGAACCGGATTGGAATCGCGTCCATTGCCACCAGGCCAGCCCGAAGAAGCAGATGACGACGATAGCGAGCAGGACGAGGTGCCACCACCGCACGCGGATCGTGGCGCGTTTGTCATTCTGCGAGTCCTTCACGGCCTCAAGATTACCTAACTGGGGGCGAAAGTTGGCACTGGCGACGGTGTGCGCTAAACTATATTTTCGCAAGCGCCCGTGGCGGAATTGGCAGACGCGCTGGATTTAGGTTCCAGTGTCTTCGGACGTGTGAGTTCAAGTCTCACCGGGCGCACAAATTCAAAAATAAATAACCCAGGAAAACAGGGAAAATTCAGCACTAAGGAACAGCGGCCCTTGACAGTTTCACAACATCAGAAAACGCTGCTCCATTAAGCATTTAATTCCTCATCTCACTCTTAACCCCACCTTAGTGATGTGGAATGAGTGGGGATTAGTCATTCGATGCGGGCTTCAATCTCCCGAAATCGTTCGGCCTGAATAAGATGTTTTGGGAAACACCTTGAATCTTTTGCCGGGGAATTGGACCAAATCACGGAACGTGAGGTGGGCTGTGCTTTAGTGAAGATTGATCGGCCAAGATCGACAGCCCAAGAAAATTCGGAATCTTCAGCAAAATGGTAGTCTGCTAAGCGTCCTATCAGAGCACACGTCCAATCGGCAAGTTGGAGTGTGCCGTAAAGTCGGCTATCAGCTTGGAGCGGAACTTCGATTATGCTCCGGTTATCTTTATTGGATCGGTCATAAATGGTTTTACCGAGTGTAGCGACTGCTCTCTCCCGGTTGTCAGTGTCCGTTGCATCCATAATAACGAGTAGTCGTTTTCCAGCTTGCGCAGCATAAGTGCCTAGGCGATTGATGGACTGGATAAGACAGTGATTTTCACGGTCTTGAGATGATTCTTTAGTTACGGATAAAGGTCCAATTGGTTTTTGTTGTCCATAAAAGAAAATTTCGCCGTTGAGTTCTCCAAGGCGACGGTAAATGCGGTTGAGAGCTGGGCGAATTTCTCCACCGTATTTGTGATTATTGCTGGTGGTGAGCAACGCGGCGCCTTTCTTTTCCCATCGACGCGGGTGAGCCTCAGCTTGTTGGATTTCCCATTGCAAAAGGTTTTCTTTGATGTGCTCAAAATAGCCGCCGAACTTGCGTACATTCTCGGCCGGAAGAACATAGCCTGCGTAGCCGAATGCGGGATGGGTTTTAAATTTAGGGTGGCTGTGGCTGATGTATGGGCCTTGGTGACCGAATTCGTCGAGATATGCGATTAACATGGTTCTCCTCGAATGACTCAGCGGCCAGGTCTAAAATTAGACCCAGCCGCCGGAATTAGCGCGGTACGTGTGTTTCAACGCCGCCACTATGGTTCTTACGTTACTGGATTGGGAAGAGCTGCGCAATGACAATTGCGCATGCCGTACGGCTGCTACCGCGGGCGACGCAAAACTGCGATGAGGAAGTCGGAGTCGGTATCGAATGGTTCGATGTTGAAGCTAGACAGCAGCAGATCTTGGGCGAAACCAGCCGCAGTACACGAATCCAGGAATTCGCTGAAGCCCCAACCGCGGCCAGCACCAAATGCTAGTACTGCGCGACCGCCTGGGCGCAATGGTGCGTAGAGATTCGCAATGGCGTTTTCCCGATCCGCTGGGTCAATGAAGCCGAGTACGTTACCGACGCTAAAAACGACGTCGAGGCTGCCGCGCATGTGCCCCAGCTCTGGCTGTTCGTACAATGTGGCAGAGCCCAGATCACCAACGTGCCATTCGGCGTCAGGGAAGTCGTGTTTGGCGTGTTCAATCAGCACCGGGTCTAGGTCGATTCCGGCAACGGTGTGGCCGCGTGCGATCAGTGGCCCGCCGGCCCGGCCAGTACCGCAACCTGCGTCGAGGATTTTGGCACCGCGTGGACTCAACGCGTCGACAAAGCGGGCTTCGCCGTCAATGTCTTTGCCTTCGGCGACGAAGCGTTTCCACCGGGCAGCGTAATTCTCAGAGTGTGACGGATTGTTGCGGGTGAGGTCATTCCAGGTAGGCATGGCTCCATTCTAGTTCGTCTGCGCGACCAAGGGGCCTCGAGTGGCAGGGATTTCAAGCACCCGGCGCCGATGTGGCTGGTTCAAGAGCTCTGCGTGGCGGGGATGGTTACTGTGCGATGAACTTGTTTATCCATCGCACGACAATGGAAGGGGCAAACCGGGCGGTGTAGCGCATGAGTAACGACGGTAGCCCGACTGAGTACATGATGCGATGTCGGGTTAACCTGTTGGCAGGGTGCACGGCTTGCCAAATTTTGTCCGCTACCTGTTCTGGCGTCAGATGCACGCCTAAGCGTTTAATCGATTTCGCGTTACCGCTGGCCAGCTTCGTTTTTGCCCAGAGCGGCATGATGTTGAGTACACGTATCTTGTCTTTTTCCCATTCCAGCTCCAGAGCTTGGCTGAAGCCTTGCACGTAGAATTTAGTTGCCGAATACGGGGCGATGTGCGGTTGTCCGTAGATCGAAGATGCTGAGCCCATGTTTATGAGATGAGCTCCCGGGGTCTTCTTTAGGTATTGGTGTGCTGCGCGCGCTCCCAGGGTGACACCGGTGCAGTTGATGCTTACTTGGGCTGCGATCAGCTCAGGGTCTTGCTCAGTGATATCGCCGAAGCCGATCACACCGGCGTTGTTGTCTAGCACTGTGAGTGTGCCGTCGGTATGCGCGGTGAAATGCGCCAATGCCTCGTTCCATTGTTCGGCATCGGTGACATCCAGGTGGCCGGTGATGAGTTGTGGATATTCGGATTGGAATTCCGCCAGTCGCTCGTCGTCGATGTCGTAGGCGCCGACGACCCATCCGGAATCAAGGAATTTCTTGGCGACAGCTTTGCCAATCCCGGTTGCGCCGCCGGAGACAAAAATGCTGCGTGGGGTCACGTGAATAGGGTGCTGGCCGGTTGCTAGGTGTGGTTGTGTGGAGTTCATGTTCATAGACTACGCCACAATTTCCGAGTATGTGTTGCATTTAACATCTTCTGGTGGTCTCTAGGAAAACTGGGGCCTGGTTGTGGTTGCCGTCCTCAGGAGCGCTTGGGGTTACGTGCGCAAAGAAAATGCGTTTAAATGGGAAAGAAGCGCTCGCGGTGCTTCTGCTGATCTCAATCTGGGATGGCGACTTCCGAACACGGCAGACTTCCGAACACAGCAAACACAGCAACTGAAAGGACGCGCACATGATTTTGCTCTCTATGGTGGGGATTCTCCTCCTACTGCTAATTTTGGTAGCTACGTCTTCCATATTTACTGTGCAAACCCGGCAGGCGGCTGTCATCGAGCGCATGGGCAAATTTCACCATGTCGCGCACGCCGGGCTGAATATCAAAATTCCTTTTGTCGACCGGGTGCGGGATCGGATCTCGTTGCAGGTGCAGCAACTTGATGTGATGGTCGAGACGAAAACCCAGGACAACGTCTTTGTGCAAATCCCCGTCGCGGTGCAGTACCAAGTCGTGGAAGGTCGCGAGCGCGAGGCCTACTACCTGCTGTCCAACCACGAACAGCAAATCATCGCGTATGTGCAAGATAATGTGCGTTCTTCGGTGGCTGGGATGAAGCTGGATGAGTCGTTTTCTTCCAAAGACGATATTGCCCGCAATGTGGCGGAATCCTTGCGCGACAACATGGCGGAATATGGTTGGCACTTCGTAAATACCTTGGTCACGGATATCCGCCCAGATTCCAAGGTGCGTGATTCCATGAACGCCATCAACGCCGCCCAGCGCGAGCGTGATGCTGCGGTCTCCCAGGCAGAGGCCGAAAAGATCCGTGTGGTCAAGGAAGCAGAAGGAGCTGCGGAGGCCCGTCGTTTGCAGGGGCGGGGCGTGGCGGACCAGCGTAAAGAAATTGTGGAAGGCATCGCCGCCCAGTATGAGCTGCTGCGTGAGGCAGGCATCGAGGAATCGCCAGAGGTACTCATGTTGGTTTCGCAGTATTTGGACGCGATGGTCGACGTTGCCGGCAATGGGGGCTCGAATGTGATGTTTATGCCTAATAACCCAGGCGGCATGGGTGAGCTTTTCGACGGTATGCGCAATGTGTTGTACTCAACTCAGCTCAGCTCCAGTAACAAGCCTGCGAACAAGAAAAAGGATTAACCCGTGCCTGACACGCCAGCACAATTTTCCCCAGAATTTTCCCCGAAATTCAGGTCTAGCCGGGAGATCTCTCGGATCGACGCCCAGCATATTTGGCACCCATATGCTGCACCTGGCGAGCCAACGAGGGTGGTTCGCTCGACCGACGGTTGCTATTTGGAGCTTGCCGACGCCGTCACCACCGCAGCACCCGGCCCAGCGGTGGAAGCTTCAGTCGATCCGGAAAGCGCAGCACAACCAGACTCGCAGTGGGTGATCGACGGCATGAGTTCGTGGTGGGCTGCCTGCTTTGGTCATTCGCACCCGCGTTTGGTGGCGGCAGCGAAAAATCAGATTGATGCGATGAGTCACGTTATGTTCGGCGGCCTGACACACCAACCAGCTGCGCAGCTAACAGAAAATTTGCTCACGCTCACCGAAAACCGTTACCAACAGGTGTTTTATTCGGATTCTGGGTCAGTTGCCGTGGAAGTTGCCATCAAAATGGCGTTGCAATACGCCCGTGGAGCGAGCCCGGCCGCAGATGGGGAAACCAGCCGCAACAAGCTATTAACCTGGCGTTCTGGCTACCACGGCGACACTTTCCAGGCGATGAGCGTGTGCGATCCCGACGGCGGCATGCATTCTCTGTGGAGCGGAACGGTAAAAGAACAAATCTTTGTGCCCGCGCCCCCCACGCGGGGTGCGAGCGCGCAAGAGCGAGAAGAGTACCTGCAGGTGGTAGAAAACGCCATGAATGGCGAGGTTGCCGCGATGATCATCGAGCCGGTGGTGCAAGGAGCCGGGGGCATGCGTTTTCACGATCACGAACTACTCGTGGGCATTCGCGAGTTGTGCAGCAAACACGGCATCGCGTTAATCGCCGATGAGATCGCCACCGGTTTTGGTCGTACTGGCGAGGTGTTTACCACCCATGCAGCGGGCATTACCCCGGATATTTTGTGCGTCGGCAAGGCTCTCACCGGTGGGTTTATGTCCTTGGCAGCCACCTTGGCCACGAAAGAAGTCGCGGAGACCATGCAGCCTGCCGCGCTGATGCATGGCCCGACGTTCATGGCTAACCCGCTGGCTTGTGCAGTTGCCAGCGAGGCGACAGCAATGATTCGGGAAGGCGAGTGGCGCAGCGACGTAGCACGGATTGAATCAGCACTCGTCGCGGGGCTGCAGCCATTACGCGACAAGCCTGGGGTGGCTGATGTCCGGGTGCTCGGTGCGATCGGCGTAGTGGAAATGGATGCGGACGTCGACATGGCGCAAGCAACTGCCGCTGCACTGTCTGCTGGGGTCTGGCTTCGCCCCTTCGGGCGCTTGGTTTATACCATGCCACCGTATATCTGCAACGATGATGAGCTTGCCGCCATTTGCCAAGCCATCGCACGCGTTGTTGAAGTCTGCGGCACCTATAGCACCCGTGGCACCGGTGACGCCCATGGCACCCGCGGCGACCGCGACACCGAGGCACAGACAACCCAGCTGACGGAAACATCGCAAGCAGCCACATCAACTACACGGACCACAGCAACCGCACCAACCACGCCGGAGGAAACCGCATGATTATTACCGGTACTGGCACCGGAGTGGGCAAGACCATCGCAGCCGCCACGCTCGGATGGGCTTGGCAACAACCGGTGCTAAAGCCCCTACAAACTGGTAACGACGATGACGCCGCCGTGGTCACCAAACTCACGGGCATTGCCGGTGACGTGTATCGGCGTTACCCAGACCCACTGGCACCAAACTTGGCGGCAAAGCGCGCCGGGCTCGCGCAGGCAGACCGTGATGCAGTGGGTCAGTGGATCTCTGATTTCCGTGCGGAACACGGAATTTGTTTGGTGGAAGGCGCTGGAGGTTTGTTAGTGCGCTTAGGCACTGACCGCAATGGCCGGGAATTTAGTGCGCTGGACCTGGCCAAAGACCTTGGGGAAAAGTTGGTGGTGGTGACGAGCACCGGCTTGGGCAGCTTGAACATGGCTGAGTTGACGGTGCGCACCGCAGAAGCCGCCGGGGTGGAAGTCGCCGGGTTGATTGGTGGGAGCATGCCGGAGCAGCCAGGTTTGGCAACGGAATTGAACGTGGAAGAACTGCCACGGGTAACGGGCAAGCAATTGTGGTTTAGCCTGCCGGAAGCAATGGGAGAGTGCTCCCCAGAAGAATTCCGCGAGCGCGTCGACAAGCTGGGGGTTCCGGCGTTTCATACGGTAGCCGGGCTACCAATGTTGGGGATGTAAAACAGTGCAGATTTCCATTGGAACGGACCTGGTTCATGTGCCCGGATTACGTGAGCAATTAGAGATCCCTGGTTCACGTTTCCGTCGTGTATTCAGTGATTTTGAGTGGCGTAGCGCCCAGGCCAGCGCCCATGGGCAGTACGTGCACTTGGCGGGGCGGTGGGCCGCAAAAGAGGCTTTTTTGAAGGCCTGGGCGCAGGCTCGTTATGGCAGCGCGCCGTGGTTGCGGGAAGAAGACATCGATTGGTCGGCAATCACGGTGCGCCCGGACCGCTGGGGCAGGTTAGCACTGGATTTCGCCCCGGATTTGGCGCATGAGATCACAGCAGCGATCGGGCAATTTCAGCACAGCATCAGTATCAGCCACGATGGTGATTACGCCACCGCGAGCTGCGTGCTCTATTACTAGGGTAAAACTTGCGCTTGCCCAGCGCTTATTAGCAGCGCTATAGGGTGGCCACGCTGAATAGGTAGGCGACCAGCATCCGTTTGGTTTCGTCGACGGTGCGGGAAAAAGCTTTGGCATCGTCGCTTTGTACACCAAAATTCATCAGGGAGACCACGGTGTGTACGAGCAGCCCGGCCATCTCATGGCGGGCCGTTTCCCCCATTTCAGGTGCCAGCGGGCGCAGGGCTTGTGCGATAATCGCCAGCATTTCTTGCTGAGTATCCGCGGCTGTAGCACGGGTGGCCGGCGTGGACTGGATGGCGTGCCAGACAGCACGGCGGGAGGGATCTTCACTCCACATATGTGCGAGGTGGTCAATGAAACCTTCCAACACCTCGGGCCATTGTGGAGCGGGGATTTGTGCAGAAAATGATTGCAGAGCACCAACGGTTTCTGCGGTGTCGACGCGATCAAGTTCGCAGATCATTGCGTATTTATTGGCAAAGAATTGGTAGATCGTGCCGATGGGCACCTCGGCACGGCGGGCGACTTCATCGAAAGTGAAGGACTCGAAACCGACGTCGACAAGCACAGCCCGTGCGGCCTGCAAAATGCGATGGAAACGCTCCCGGCTGCGTGCTTGCGACGGCCGACGCCGTGGCACCAGAATCTCTGACATCGGCTTCTACGCCCTGACTTGTCTACTACGTGAGTTTTTAGTGTTTGCTTAACAGAACCAGCGATGTGGCGCCGCTTAGCTTTCCAGGTCTGGCAAATCACGCACTACGCGCGCAACGTGGCCCGTGGCTTTGACGTTGTACTGGGCGAGTGCCACAGCACCGTTGTTGATGAGGAAGGTGGAACGAATAACGCCCTGCACCTTCTTGCCGTAGTTGTTTTTCTCGCCGAAAGCGCCGTAGGCTTCCATGACTTTCTTGTCGATGTCGGAAAGCAACGGGAAATTCAGGTCGTGGTCTTTTTTAAACTGCGCGAGTTTTTCTGGCTTGTCCGGTGAAATTCCAACGACGTCGATGCCCAGATCATTGAGCTGGCTCAAGGAATCGCGGAAATCGCAGGCTTGTTTTGTGCAACCTGGGGTATTGGCCTTGGGGTAGAAATAGACCAGTACGCGCGAGTAATCCGATAGTTTCGTGGTGCCGCCTTCGTCGTTAGGCAGCTCGAAATCGGGTGCAGCATCTCCTACGCCAAGTTGAATATTGCTCATACCTAACACCATACCGGCTTGGCAGGCCGCCGGGTAGGCGTGCAAGGGTAGTCTGACGTAGACTAGCTAACACAATTGCCAGGAAACTGTGAGCATCGCACCGGTGTCGTGAACCGGCGTATCGCACCGGCTCAGCGAACCGGTGTCGTGAACCGGTGCGGCAAACTGGGGCAGTGAACCAGCGCAGTGAATAAAACGTTGTGAATAAAACGCAGTGAATAATTAGGAGAGTCCACGTGGCACGGAAAATTGACGATATTCAGCGTGACATTGAACGCACCCGTAAGCAGCTGGCGGGAACGCTTGACGAGCTTGCGCAGCGCACCAAACCTGGCAACTTAGTCAACGATGCCAAGTCCAACCTCCTGGAAAAGCTGCAAGACCCGCAGGTGCAGAAGATCTTGGCTGGTGTGGGTGCCGTTGTGGCTGCTGGCATTGCATTCAACGTGTTCAAGGGGCGTCAGCGCAAGAATGACATTCAAGAGCTCAAGCGCATGATTGTGGAACACGACGTATAAAACCTGGGGTTTCATCCGTCGCGTTGGTGAAAAATCGGCGTTAGTCGATGATTTCTGCACCCGCGTTGCGCATCTCTTCGATGGCGCTGCGTTCTGTGTCTTCCGCTACCGGTGAACACAGCTCACGTAGCACGCGCACGCGGGCTTTTGTCTGTGTGCAGGCATCCAATACCGTTGCGCGCACGCAATAATCGGTGGCAATACCGACGACGTCGACCTGCGCGATGCCACGTTCGTTCAGCCAATCGGCCAACCCGGTGTCGCTAGCGCTCGCAGCCTCAAAACCGGAATATGCCGCGGTGTATTCGCCTTTGCGGAAGGTCTCGTCGAATTTCATCTCCGCGACTGCCGGGTGCAACTGTGCGCCATGGGAATCCGCCACGCAGTGCACTGGCCAGGTAGTAGTGAAATTCGGTTCTTCGCTTTCTGGGGCAAAATGCGAGCCTGGAGCAATATGCCAGTCCATGGTCGCTACGACGTAGTCATAATCGTCGGTGGCCAGTGTGCCAATGTGCTCGGCGACTTCATTTCCCCGCGCAGTACCCAAAGAACCGCCTGGACAGAAGTCATTTTGCACGTCCACCACTATCAGGGCAGTGCGGTTTTGCTTAGTGTTGTTGCTCATAGTTTGTCAGTCTAGTATTCCCCGGGTGTTTGCCGGCCTGCAATGGGGCGTATTCTGGCACGAGATTTTTGCCGATTCAGTAGATTTAATTTATCCAGGAGAGTGATTGTGAAAGCACCAATTTCTTCCTACCTCGACACCATCCTGGACGAGGTTCGCTACCAAGACGCCGGTTCTAATGCCGACTATATTCCTGAGCTGGCGAATAAAGACCCAAATTCTTTGGGTGCGGCGATGTGCACCACCTCAGGGCATATCTATAGCGCCGGCGATGCCGAGGTGGAATTCAGCATCCAATCGATCTCTAAGCCGTTTATCTATGCGATGGCTGTGCAAGAACATGGCATCGATGTGGTCAGTGAGATCGTCGGCATGGAACCGTCGGGTGAAGCGTTCAATGAGCTTTCCCTGGACCGGGAAGGCCACCGCCCGGTAAACCCGATGATCAACGCGGGCGCGATCGCCGTGACCCAGTTGATCGGCGGGACTGGCGCTACGGTGGAAGACCGGATTGAAATGATCCGCGCTTTCTTGTCTGAGATGGCCTGCCGCCAGCTGCGGGTGGACTATGATCTCTGCGATTCTGAGCTGCAATACGCTGACCGCAACTTGTCATTGGCACACATGCTGCGCAATTACGACATTATTCAGGACGACGCCCACGATGCCGTCGTTAGTTACACCGCGCAATGCTCGGTCATGGTGACGACCCGCGATTTGGCCTTCATGTCCGCAGTGTTGGCCAATGGTGGCGTGCATCCGCTGAACGGCAAGCGTGTCCTGGAGCCAGATGTCTGCCGCTTAACCTTGGCTGTGATGAGCTCAGCGGGAATGTACGACCAGGCTGGGCGTTGGATGGCGCATGTGGGCATTCCCGCAAAATCTGGTGTTTCTGGTGGTTTGCTGGGTACTTTGCCTGGGCAGTTGGGTTTTGCCTCATATTCTCCGCGCTTGAATGAATACGGTAATTCTGTTCGTGGCGTCCGTATTTTCAAACTGCTTTCGAAAGACATGGGCTTGCACTTGATGGCAGCGGATGACCGCGCCGGAGTGGATGCGGTGCGCTCGATCGTGACCTACCAGGAAGACACCGTCGTCACGTTGCAGGGCATGATTAACTTCAACTCTGCAGAATCCATCTTGTACGAGTTGTCGCAGCACGAGATTTCCGGGGATCACGTTATTTTCGATATGACGCGCGTGTCGGGTATTCGCCGAATGGGCAGGTTCCTGCTCAAAGAAGGTATGCACCTGCTGGAAGAAAAAGGTTTCCGAATCTCGATTGTGGACCCAGACGATCATGTGCCGGATTACCGCACGGTGGATGGCACGGAGATTCATGTCAATGAGCAGGAATCTGCGCCGTTTGCTACCGAGCGGGAAGACGATCGCTATCATGACGACGATTGCCCGGACCCAGACGAAGGACCGCAGCCTCCCGCCTGGGAAGGCTAATGTGTGCTGGGTCACTAATTCTTTGCTAGTGTGGTGCAAAACAGGCCACACTAGGAGTGAACATAATGCCCGAAAAGCAGACCCAGCAGCTCGTACAGCAAGAAATTGCTGACAATTTGGCAATAATTACGCTGAACACCCCAGATAAACGTAATGCTCTTACGCACACCGCTTTCGGGGAGGTTGCGAAATCCATCGCGGATGCAGCAGCCGAAAGGTCTGTTCGTGCCATTGTGATTACCGGTGCTGGAGCGCATTTTTGCTCCGGGTTGGATTTGACTGCGGGGGAGTCGCTGACTGGTGCTAGTGACGAACAAATCCAGGCGTCCATGGGCGAGCTCAATGCCATGATCCGAGCCGTCGTTGAGGCCGAGGTGCCGGTCATTGCAGCGGTGGAAGGCGCTGCTGCCGGGGTAGGGGCCTCGTTGGCTTTAGTTTGCGACTTGGTGGTAGCAGCCCAGAGCGCGTTTTTTGTGCTGCCCTTTGGCCGGATTGGTTTGCTTCCCGACGGTGGCGTGATGCAAACACTGTCGGCGTCTTTGGGGCGTGCGGTGACGATGCGCATGGCCATGTTGCAGCAGCCTTTGCCGGCCGAGGCTGCGCAGAGCGCCGGTTTGTTAGCGGAGCTTGCCGACGATGGCGCTGCCTTGGCCGTGGCCCGTGAATGCGCGGCGGCGCTGCAGATGGCTTCGCCGGAAGCGCTGGCTGCTACTAAGCGGGGAGTGAATGCGGCTTGCCTGGGGCGGTTGTCGCAAGCGTTAGAGGATGAGGCGGTCCAGCAGCCGAAATTGTTACGCACTGATGGTCACCGCGAGGGGGTGCAGGCTTTCGTGGAGCGGCGTGCTCCGCGGTTTAGCTAGTGTGACTAGTAACCTGGGCGCTACCGTAAGTAACCCCGGCCACGGCCACCAGTGGGATGAGCACCCACGCGCTGGCACCTGTAATTAGTACGGCGCTAGCGCAGATTGCCGTCATGAGATAGATATAGCGTTCCATGGTGAAAATTCCTTTGATAGGATAAAAGGTGCCCGGGCTGCATTTTTGTCGTTTAACCCTCGCAAACCCCGCGCAGGAGAAAGTGTACTGGAAAGCGAAGAAACAGGTCAAGTGATTGAATTCACAACCGCTTGACCTGCTTGTATTGTGCGCCATCAGGGAATCGAACCCCGAACCCACTGATTAAGAGTCAGTTGCTCTGCCAATTGAGCTAATGGCGCGTAAGTGTTGATTATCTGAAGTGTTAATCTTCTCAACTCTTACTGTTGAACACTGTACCGTGCGCAACGAATAGATACTCTAGCAGTGGTTGTTGAATAAGAAAAATCGACCCGTTGACCTGCTTTTTCTTTCTTGCCCGTGGGGTTTATGTGTGCTGTTTTTGTTGTTAACAAAACCGGGCCTGCAAACGATTGATTAATAACACCCGGTTTATGCAACGATTCGGTTGCAAGTGCATAACTCATTGCGCAGAAGCGCAGGAAAAGCATCAATTGTGGGTTAGGCTCGCTAGCAGAGTTTTCATGGGCCAGGGTGCAGGCGCAAGCAGAAAAGTTAACAAAAATGCAGCTGTGTGCTGCGAAAGGAGTTCCGCGTTGACCTTCTGGTCTAAATCAGTGTCCGCCCTCGCAATTGGAGGGCTGGTGTTGGGCCTTGCGGCCTGCGCGGATACCAGTTCTGAAACACAGCATTCTTCTGCAGCAGAAAGCCAGGATTTGGAGACCCCGCCGTCGGTAAGCGTGCACGATGGCGCCACCGATGTTGATCCCACCGTGCCGGTAGAGGTCACCGGTGAAAACAAACTGCAGGCCGTCACCATGCTTAATGAGGTCGGCTATGAGGTGGAATCCGTGCTTTCCGACGATGGGAAGACCTGGAAAACCGACGAGGTCTTGGGTTACAACCGCAGTTACACCATCGAAGCAACTGATGTAGAAGGCAACACCACTACTGTTAGCTTCACGACGCCTCAGCCGGCCAGTCAATCTTCCGTTGCCATGGTGCCACTGCCCGATTCGACGGTCGGTGTTGGGCAGACGATTAATTTCCGTTTCGCGGGCACGGTGTATGACCGCCAAGCGGTGCAAGATGCGATCACCATTGAAACTTCCAATGACACCGTCGGTGCTTTTTATTGGATTAGCAACAGCGAGCTGCGCTGGCGCCCGAAAGAATATTGGGAGCCAGGAACCACCGTGACTGTGCAAGCCGATATTTATGGCGTTGATATGGGCAATGGCATGTGGGGAAGCAAGGACAATTCCACCAGCTTCACCATTGGGGATGATGTGCGTGCGGTCGTTGACAATGCTTCCAAAACCATGACCGTCACCCGCAACGGACAGACGCTGCGCAGTGTGCCAGTATCGCTGGGGCGCTCGGAATATCCAACTCCGAATGGAACCTACCTCGTGGGCGATCAACACAACGAGCTGGTGATGGATTCCACGACCTTTGGGCTGACGGGCGAAGGCTCGTATCGCACTGAGGTGAACTTTGCGACGCAAATGTCGTACTCCGGCATCTACGTGCATGGTGCGCCGTGGTCGGAATGGGCCCAGGGCAAAACGAATACCTCGCACGGTTGCATCAATGTCACTGATGCCGACGCCCAGTGGTTCATGAACACCGTGAAGCGCGGCGACGTCATCGAGGTGAAAAATACTGATGGCGGAACCCTGTCGGGATACGACGGACTGGGCGACTGGAATATCGATTGGGAAACTTGGTCAGCGGGCAACGCAGACGAAATCGGCTCCTGGTAACCATGTGGTCAGACGCGGCGCCACCACCTTGTTGTGCACAACCCCAACAGCGGCGCTGCCAGCGATAGCCCCACAGCGGTGCTGTCAGCACTAGAATGCGTGAATAACTATGACGCGCATTTTTGATCTTTCCCGCATCGGCGCAGGCCTGCCTGTTTCCGAGACCATTGCTAGTTTGCCTGCCGAAGGCAACGTGGTTGTGCAAGCCCCACCCGGAACTGGTAAAACCACACTGATTCCACCGGCGCTGGCGAATCAAGCTGCGCAAAACTACGCCGCACAGAATGGCGCCAGCAAGCGAGAATCATCCGCCGTCGGCAAGATCATCGTGACCGCCCCACGCCGGGTTGCCGTCCGAGCGGCCGCGCATCGTTTGCGCACACTTTCTGGACAGCCGGAGCTCGTAGGCCATTCCATTCGTGGCGAATCGGTACCCGGCACAGCTGTCGAGTTTGTCACGCCCGGGGTGCTGCTTCGACGTTTGTTGCACGATCCTGAGCTGCCTGGGGTCGCAGCTGTTGCAATTGACGAGGTCCACGAACGCCAACTCGACACCGATTTGGTGTTGGGCATGTGCCTGGAGTTGGCGCAGTTGCGTGCAGATTTCCGGATTATCGCAATGTCCGCCACCGTGGACGCGCAGCGTTTTTCCCAGCTCATGGACGCCCCGGTGCATGTTACGGAGGCGGCGATTCACCCGTTGGCGATTCACTACGCACCGGCACCCGGTCGGGCGGCAGGCGAACGTAGTTTTTACCGCCACTTGGCGCAGCAGGCCGCCGAGCAGGCGTCGGCAAGCGCGGGATCGACGCTGGTTTTTGTGCCCGGTGTGCGCGAAGTTAACCAGGTGTGCGCGGAATTGACCACGCTTGTCGACGCCAACACCCCGGTTTTCCCGTTGCACGGGCAGCAAACCACCGATGAGCAAGATCGCGCACTATACACCGATAGCAGGCGCATCGTGGTGGCAACTTCCATTGCGGAATCGTCACTGACTGTGCCCGGGGTGCGTGCTGTTGTGGATGCAGGGCTGGCTCGGCTGCCACGCCGCGATGCGCAGCGGGGCATGTCGGGGTTGGTGACGGCGTCGACCAGCAAATCTAGTGCTAACCAGCGGGCGGGCCGCGCCGGACGTGAGGGGCCGGGGACTGTCGTGCGCTGCTATTCGCAAGAGGATTACCAGCATTTTGCGCCGCATATTAGCCCGGAGATCCTTAGTGCAGACCTGACACAAGCCGCCCTATTTTTGGACACCTGGGGCGCTGGCGATGATTTCCCTCTGCTGGACCAACCGCCGGCCGCAGCGATGGCTGCCGCCCGCACCACCTTGCAGCGCATTGGCGCCAACAAAGAATTGGCCCTCTTGCCGACGGACCCTCGTCTTGGGGCAGCGCTGTTGCGTTATGGTTCCGGGGCTGCGGAAACTATCGCGAAACTCGACGACACGCCTCGCGGTGATATTACGCGTGCACCTGCACAGAAACGACTGGTGCAGCGCCTAGCCAAGTTGGTGCCGGACCTAGGCCCGGTGGATCCCGGGGCAGTGGTCGCGGCTGCTTATCCGGAGCAAGTAGCGCGTGCGGTGTTTGCCGGGGCATTTGGACCTAGTTCTGGCTCTAACCCTGGCCGCTCCGGCCTTAGCTCGGGCTCTGGTGCTAGCCCTAGCTCTCGGGCTGGGACTAGCCGCGAATATCTTCTGGCGAGCGGCACGCGGGCGCGCTTGTTGTCGGATTCCAGTCTGGCGGATGCAGAATGGCTTGCGGTTGCCGAGATTTCGTTGTCGAACGCAGGAAACGCGGTCATCCGGTCCGCCGCGCGGATAACGGAAGACGATGCCTTGCAGGCCATCGGAGTGGAAGAAACCACAACCGCGACGGTGGATGGCGGCAAGATTCGAGGCAGAAAGCGTCGACGAGCCGGAGCAATCGAGTTATCTTCCACACCGGTGCAGGTCACTGGCGACGCCGCTGCCGAGGCCGTCGCAGAAAGCATTCGGGAACACGGGCTCGGATTGTTCGAGTGGTCTGCGTCGGCAAGCAATTTTTATGACCGGCTACGTCACCTGCACGAATACTACGGTTTGCCGTGGCCGGATGTGGCAGCTGCAGACCCAGCAATGTGGTTGGCGCCAGAACTAGAACAGATCGCTGCGGGCACCGCGATTAGCAAAATCGATCTTTATCCCGCCTTGCAGCGCCTATTACCGTGGCCAGAGGCCACACGGCTCGAAGAGTTAGCGCCGGAGCGGATGCCGGTGCCTTCGGGAAGAAGCGTGTGGCTGGATTGGTCTGGTGCGCGGCCAGTGGCGAGCGTGAAATTGCAGGAATGCTTCGGTTTGGCGGAATCCCCAGTGTATTGCGGTAAGCGGGTGCAGTTTCACCTGTTGTCGCCGGCGGGAAGGCCACTGGCGATTACTGATGATTTGGCGAGTTTTTGGTCTGGCCCTTATGCCGGGGTTCGCGCGGAGATGCGCGGGCGCTACCCGAAGCACCCGTGGCCGGAAAATCCGTGGCAGGCAACCGCGACGGCGAAAACGAATGCGAAGCTGCGCAAAAACTGATGATTAGTCAGCCCATTCTTTGCGCACGTGCCCAATATGGGTGCGCACAATGGCTTCCATAGCGGCGGCATCTTGTGCGAGCGCAGCGTCGATCATGGCTTCGTGTTCGCGGGAGCTAGTAACCAGGTTGCCTGCCTCGGCGAGTGGACGCAGGCCAGTCACGCGGCTGCGGGTGCGCAAACTGGATACGGTTTCCACGATCACTGGATTGCCAGCTAGGGCCAAGAAATCACAGTGGAAGCGGAGGTCTGCTTGCAAATACGACACCAGGTCGCCGCGCTCGGCAGCGTCGTTGAGCATGTGCGCCAGCCCACGCAATTCCTCGACCTTTTCCGCGGTTTCTCCGGTACAAGTCCGGGCGATTTTGGCCATAGTGGGTACTTCCAACAGGATGCGGGCTTCGGCTGCGCCGTCGAGGATTTCCGCGGAAAGTTCGGTGACCTTATAGCCGGTATTGCGCATTTTTGTGACCATGCCTTCGCGTTCGAAATACAGCATGGCCTCGCGCACCGGGGTCGCAGAAACCCCCATTTGCGCGGCCAGTTGTGGCGCCGAGTAAATCTCGCCGGGGGCGAGTTCGCCGGTGATCAGGCCGGCGCGGATGGACTCGGAGACTTGATCACGCAGGGATGTCGCGCGAGCAGAAATCTGGGGGAACTGAGCGTAGGCCATGCTGCAAGCTTACTTGGCGCTGATTAGCCCTGCGCGGAGACTTGCTCGGCGATCGCTTCTGCGAGTGCGAGATCTTCCCACGGCATGCCAGTGAATTTGAAAACGATGGGTTTATCCCGGGTAACCGGCACTTTTCCACTGACGACGTCGGCGTAGCTCAGCAGATCGGCCTTGTTAATGACGCCTTCGTTTAGCGGCTGAATGATATCGCCGCCTTCGCGCAGGGTAGCGCCCATGTCTTCCACGATGACCGTGGCGGAGGCAACGAGGTCAGATGCCAGCTCCCGCGCCTGTGGTGAGTGCGATCCGACCGCGACAATGACGGCACTGTCCGAAACGTCGTTTTTGGTCAGTATCGGTTCCGATGCGGTGGTGGTGCACAGAACCAGGTCGGCTGCTCGGGTGACCTCGCGGGCCTGGCGGCTTCCCGCTTGCACCCAGGTGTAGCGGTCTTCGAGATTGTCTGGTTCCGTGCGTGATAGGAACGTGATGGATATTTCCCGATTGGAAAAGGTGGATTCCACGGTAGCTGCGTGGGCCTGACCCTGCGGCCCGGTTCCGAAGATGGCGACGTGGAGTGGGGCAGGTGACTCGCTTGAGCCGTCGACAAGAAAATCGTAGACACACGAGATGGACACAGCTGGGGTGCGCAAATTGGTCACGGCGATGCCGTCGATCAGTGCCTTCGGGCTCAGGGTGGTGCCGTCGAAAAGCAGGTACGAGCCTTGGATACGCGGCAGATCGTCCTGGTATCCGGGAGGGGCCACGGATAGCAGTTTGATGCCGAATGCCGATGAGGTGGTGGACGGCATGATCAGGAACTCGCCATTTTCGACTGGGACGGCGGAACGCGACTGATCGCTCGCAGGATCGACACCATTGCGCAGAGTTTCGCGGAGCTTGGCGACGGCGTCTGCCGGGCTAAACACGGAATAAACCTGGTCGTGGGAAATCAAGTGTGGAGCCGGTGGAGTGGGTTCGGTCATTAGCAGCATCCTTTCTAGTGTCATTGCAATTGTACCGCTGGCACTCTAAGGTTTCACCTAGATCACAATGAGCACATTTTTAGGTTTCGTATCACATCGCGACCATCGAAGAGTGAGTATTTCAGCATGACCGCTGCTGTACAACGTGGAAGGATAACGATGACATCAGATAAAAAACTCAATTTTTTTGAGCTTGGGGCTTTAGGTTTTCTGCTTGCCCTCGCTGTCGAATCAAGACACCGCGCATCGTCTGCCACTGTTGATCTTTTCGGTTATTTTCATAGCAGCGACTATCTGGCTGTCTTTAAGCCCAAACAAGCTGGTAGACCGCATCGGTAAGGTACTGACCCCAGCTTTCGGAAGATGTGCAGGGCGGAATTGAATCACGCGGGGATGCACATTTGGATCCAGCAAAGTTTACAGTTGCTCTGCATAAAGCGTGCCAGCAAGCCGGGGTAGAATTTGTTGCTTCTCGGGCATGGCTGCGTGATCGTGGTTCTGGGAAAGCCCGCGTGATTGTTGACGGGTCGTTTATTGACCCGGATTACGTTGTGGTAGCTGCCGGAGCCTGGACAGGTGAAGTAGTAAAGCAGCTGGGGCAGAATATCTCCCTTCAGGCTGGAAAAGGCTATGGTTTTGATTTCCCTGTGGAACAAGACTGGCTCACCGATACGCTGTACATGACTGATGCCAAGGTGGTTGCCACCCCTATGGGTGATCACGTGCGTGTTGCCGGAACGATGGGGTTCAGTGGGATTGATGAAAGCCTCAACCAGGTCCGGGCTGGTGGCATCCTCAAAGGTGTGCAAAGCTTCTTTCCCGATTGGCCGGTTAACGAGTTCGATCTGGAACCGTGGCAGGGGATGCGTCCGATGACTCCAGACGGTTTGCCGCATATCGGTGCCTTGCGCAAATTCCCGAATGTCGTTGTTGCCACAGGTCATGCCATGCAAGGCATTAGCCTCGCGCCACGCACCGCGCAGTTGGTAGCTGGTGTGATCGCGGATGAGACGATGCCGGAGTGGATGAACCGGATTCATCCAGAACGGTTTTCGCGGCTGGGATGAAACCTACCGTGATTTGAACAGCACCTCTGAGATTTCCGCTTTGCTGACCTTCGCCATTTGCGCGTTGAGTGCGTCGATATCTGGTTGTTGGTCAGCTTTGTGCTTGATGATCAACCGTGCGGGTGCATCCGGGGAGAATTCGAAGGCAGCATAGCCCATCCCTTTGCTGCTGAAGATGTCGTAAAGCGCCTGCAAAATCTTCTTGCTTGTCTTGCCACCGTCTTTATTGTCTACACCTGCAACGGCAAAGTGCGTGGTCTGTAATGGTGCCATTATTCTCCTCGGAAATACGGTTTCCAGAATTACGCGTCTAGAGAGGTTCTAGCACTACCGAAAAGAGTATCTAGATGCGGCCGTTAAAGGCTTGCAGTGCGGAATCTTCACGGGTTCCACCACGACCATCCTGGTAGTCCTGGTAATCCTTTATCCAGCCGATCCGCGATACCCATTTCACGTGCTTGTATCCGTGGTTAGATTCTACGCGCAACCGCACCGGTGCACCCAGGTGGTTATCGATAGGTTCGCCATTACGGTCCAGTGCGAGGATGGTGTCATCTTCGTAGGCAGTTTCTAGGTCAATAGCGGCGTAAAATGGCTCACGGGGACGATCATCAATCATCTTTTGCGCCAGACCATAGGACTCGATTAATACGTAGCGGGCCCCTTCTGGGCGTTCGCCTAATAGCTCGAGCGCGTCGGTAAGTTTCGGACCACGCCAGCGCGACGTGGCCGACCATCCTTGCATACAGGTGTGGGTGGCGATGTACGAGTGCTGGGGAAGGGCACGGAGGTCATCCAAGGTGATGGTCTTGTTGACGTCACGGACATCGTCAAAGACTGTCATTTCATAGCCGTCCCAGTTGCTATCGCGTTGTTCGATCCAGTACTCGGATTCGTCTTCCGTTGGTGGCAGACCGTTGGTCCAGTGGAATTCCGAAATATCGTCGTCAGTGTAGGCTTTCTGCTTAGCTCCGCGTGGGCGCAGTTTCTGCAGGAAGATTTTGCGGCCCCATTCGGTAGTAAGCACCAAGAAATTGTGGGCGCGGACGCGATCCGACAGCGACCAGTAGGAAAGTCCGATCCAGAAACAGACGACCAGCACGACGGTAAGCACCATGATGAACAGCGCCTGGCCTGCGCGTTCAGTGGACATAACGCCGAAGACCATGTTCGTGGTGTTGTGATTGCGGTGTACCAGCATGACCAGACCGACGTGCATGATTACGAAGCCGGACATCATCGCCATGCCGATGAAGTGCAGGGAACGTGCACCTTGATGCCCACCCCACATTTTTACGTACCACGGCATGGACTGGCGCACGGCAGGCGACATTGCGACGCCGGTTAGCATCATGAACGGAGCCAGGATGAAGATCACGAATGAGTACGTCAGCTGTTGCAACGCGTCGTAAGGCTGGAAGTGTTCGATGCCTGGCGCGGTGAACGACATGTATGTTTTGAACGAGTCCCAGGCTTCGGGGAAAACATCCCAGGAAGTTGGGATTAGCCGTTTCCACAGCCCGGTGGCAAATAGCATAATGACGTAGAAGACGCCGTTAAGCACCCATAGCATCACGCCTAGGCCGTGCCAGTGACGGCCTAGGCCGATGTTTTCGCGGCCCGGAAGGGTGAAAATTGGGGAAGCGGACTTTTCATCCATTAGGGAGGTGTAGACGCCTTCTTCTTTGGGAAGCTCACGCTTGGTGAACTTCAACCACTCGGTGCCTGGTGCGCAGTCATTGCGCCACCACAGGCGAGGCATGGAGGCGAGCATCTCCCAGCCGGAACGTAGGAGGATGCCGATCAGGACAAAGTTGATGAGGTGGCTGGCGCGGAGCCAGAGTGGAAAATCTGGATTAATTTCCATTGGCTGTTCCTTCAATCAAGGGGGTAGCAATCATGGGACGTGATTGGGAAAAATCTTCGAAATTACTCTTTTATAACGTAACACTTATAAAATGAAAAAGACATTCAGTTACACTCGGTAAACTGGGGTTTTATGATTGAAAAGCCTTAGCTTTTCTTTGTGTGTGCAGGGTTAGTAATCAGAAAATAGAACAAATAATGGGATTATTCTGGCGAAAGTCTCGCCCACGCTCTGTTCCGGATATATGTAGCCTGCTACGTAAAACACCCTCTTGGTCGCGTTTCTGCGGTCAAGAGGGTGAAACTTTGGGGTGGCTGACGGGGCTCGAACCCGCGACACCTAGGATCACAACCTAGTGCTCTACCAGCTGAACTACAGCCACCATCGCTGCTCTAAAGCAGCACGCATTAGATTAGCGCATCATTGCGAATTTACAAAAACCGCTGGTAAGCGTCGGTAGCGGCGTCTTTTGCGTGTGCGGCGTCGTCGCTAGAAACCGCACCCGGATCCACAAAAACCGCGCGCCGGTAATAGTCCAACTCGCGGATCGATTCCACAATGTCTGCCAGCGCGCGGTGTGCCTGGCCTTTATCTGGCTGCTGGAAATACGCCCGCGGGAACCAGCGACGGGAAAGTTCTTTGATTGTCGAGACATCCACCATGCGGTAGTGCAGGCGCTGGTCTAGCTGAGGCATGTATTCCTGGATAAACCGGCGATCGGTAGCAATCGAATTGCCAGCCAGCGGAACCGCCCAGTCCGCTTCGCAGTGCTGCGCAATCAAATCCAACACAGCCTGCTCGGCGTCTCCGATGCTGGTGGTAGATTCCGCAATTTCTTTATCCAAGCCAGACGCTTGGTGCATGCGCACGACCACATCATCCATCTTGGCGAGCTCTTCTGCACTGGCGTGAATGACCGCAGAGTAGCCGTCGCCAAGAATATTGAGGTTGGCATCGGTGACCAATGCGGCGACCTCGACGATGACGTGCTGCTTCGGATCCAGCCCGGTCATTTCCAGGTCGATCCACACCAGCCGGTCGCTTTTCGCTGGAATATTAGCTGTAGCAGGTGATTCGTCGTTGGACTGGGGATTTTCTGAATTAGTAGTGGTCATAAGCAAGAATTTCCTGTGGTGAAATATTTAGTCGGTTTTAGTTGGTTTTAATCAGCGCTATCGGTGGCATCGAGCTATCAGAGCAATCAGAGCATCTCAACTAACCCATTTTGGAATAAAAACTGCCGACCAAAGGTGCGATCAGCGGTACGGGCACGATTTGGCTGAGTACGTTCATTGCTTTCGACAGTGGGCCGGGGACCACGCGGCGTCGGTTTTTGGCCATCGCTTCCAGGGTTTCGGCGGAGCATGACTCGTAGGTGGTCCATAAAAAGTCTGGCACTACCTTGTCGACGATCGACTGTTCCTCATCAGGCACGACGGCATCGCGCACAGGCCCTGGGGCAAGCAGCGTGCAGCTGACGCCGGTGCCTTTCAGTTCGTAGTGCAGTGCCTCGGTAAAAGCATTGACGCCGGCTTTGGTGAACACGTATGTTGCATTGTTCGGGATTGGGATGTTGCCAGCGGCGGAACCTACGTTGCAGATTGCGCCTTCGCCGCGCTCTATCATGGGGTGGACAACCGCGTTGGTGATGCGGTGGACAGCGGTGGCGTTGAGGTGAAACTGGTTGGTTTCATAATCCCAATCTTGGTCGACGAATTTGCCGAAGCTCGCAATGCCCGCTGAGTTTATTGCGATAGAGACGTTTTTATCTTTTAGGTATTCCAACAAACCCGTGACTTCGTCGTAGTTGGACAGGTCTGCGGCAAAAACTTCGGCTGTGATGCCGTGGGAGCTGAGTTCGTCGGCAAGGGTTTGCAAGACTTGCTCACGCCGTGCGACGAGGATGAGGTTGTGCCCGGCTTTGGCGAGATCGCGTGCCATGGCCTCGCCGATGCCTTGGCTGGCGCCTGTGACCAGGGCATAGGAATTGGCGTGCGGGTGGGGAAGAGCCATGGTTCTCCTTAGCGATGCGCGCTCACCGCAGCGGCGGGATAAGGCACACCGGGGAGTCGCTGTTGCGTAGCTGTCTTGGGGGTCTTGTTTCGTTCAACCCTACCTTGGTCCGAAACAGGAGCGTGGCGCCGATAAGAGGCTTGGATATAGCCATAAAAGTGCCCCCAGCAGGATTCGAACCCGCGACCGACGGGGTAGAAACCCGTTGCTCTAATCCACTGAGCTATGGAGGCCGACAGATCACGCCAATGAGCGTTGATCCGCATAAAAACTATACCGGATTGTCTAAGTAAGTGACACACGGGTTCAGAATCCCGGGCGATCGGTTGTAGGTTAGAGCCTATGCCTACCCCGACCTCTCGTGTGCGTTCCACCTGGCCCTGGTACCTGGCAATGCTGCTGGTCGCTGGTCTTGCCGCCGGCATTATTTCTGCGCAATTTCTCGCAGAATCGCTCGCAGCGCTCGGTATCCCAGACCCCGGCATGCTAACCACCTTCGGACTGCCGTTTTTCCGCGCGGCTGCTTGGATCCTGGTCGCACTTGCCGTCGGCTCCTATTTACTCACTGCATTCCTCATCCCACCGCGGATGCCGGGTGCCGCACCAGATGATTCCACTCCCAATTCTGGTCTCGCTACGGCCCGTCTCAGCGTCGACGGGCATATCGCTGCACGTACAGGTGCGCTGAGCTTGCTGAGTGTCGCCGTCGTCGCATTAGTGATGGTCTCGATGACGTTTTCCGATGTCTCCGGCACCCCATTTTTCAGTACCTTCGCGCATTGGAACGTGGCCCTAGACCAGGTTGCCGAAGCCAAATCCTGGCTGATCATGTCGTTTATGGCTGCGGCCGTGGGCATCGTCGGTGTATTCGCACGTCGCTGGACCATGCAGCCAATCTTGCTCATCGGCGCGGTACTCACTGTCGTTCCGCTGGGTATGGAAGGCCACTCGGCATCTGGTGGTGATCACGACTGGGGCACAAATTCCTACCTCTGGCACTTGGTGTTCATGGTGCTGTGGATCGGCGGGCTGACCGCCTTGATCGCGCACTCGCGCCGCCTCGGCGAGCACCTCGAGCTCGCTGTACGCCGCTATTCCAGTTTGGCGTTATTTGCGGCGGCAGTAATGGCGGTTTCCGGCGTCGTCAATGCTGCTTTACGTATTGGCCCACACCATCTCTTTACGACGAACTACGGCTGGATCATCACCGCGAAAACCGTGCTCACCCTCGTCCTCATTGGCCTCGGCTGGCTGCACCGGCAACGCAGCATCCCGCAACTAGCGCAGCGCCCGGGGGTTTTCCGTCGCATCGCCATCGTGGAAGTCCTCGTCATGGCGTTGACAGCCGGAATTGCGGTAACCATGGGGCGCACCCCGCCACCAGCGCCGGATGATCCGAACTTGTCGACGATGGAAATTACCGTCGGCTACGACATCCCATTTGAGCCGGATATTCTCAATGTGTGGACCATCTGGCGCTTTGACGTCATGTTCAGTGCATTGGGAATCCTTCTGGCTGCTGGTTACCTGTATGCGGTGCGCCGTGCGCGTCGCACCGGGCACGACTGGTCGAATGGACGCACTGCCTGGTTCTTGTTGGGATCACTCGGCATGGCGGTGATTATGAGCTCGGGCGTCGGCATGATTATTCCGGCGACGTTTTCGATGCACATGATCGGCCACATGCTGCTGTCGATGACCTTCCCGGTGTTCCTGGTGTTGGGCGCGCCGCTGACGCTGATCATGACGGCCTGGGAGCCAGGCGAGGAGGGCAAGCCGAACCTGCATGATTGGACTCGGGCGTTCTGCCAGTCGCGCGGGCTGGCGATTATTACCTATCCGCCAGTGAACCTCGCGCAATTCATCTTTGTGTTTTATGCGTTGTACTTGAATTTTGATTGGTACCAGGCTGCGATTTCGGATCATGCCGGCCACGTGATCATGAACTGGGCCTTTTTGGTTTCTGGCTACATTTATTTCTGGGAAGTCATGGGGCCGGATCCTTTGCCGGGGCGTAAGCAGCCGTTGGTGCGTTTGGCCTGGCTGTTTTTCTCCATGCCGATTCACCTCTACCTGGGCGTATACATGATGCAGCTCACCGAGATTTACGGCGAGGAGTTTTATACCTCGATCAACTTGCCATGGACGATTGATTTGCTGGCGGATCAGCGCGTCGGTGCTGGTATTGGTTGGGCCGCCGGTTCGTTCCCGCTGATTGTTGTATTCGGTGAGTTATTCCGACAGCTGTTTACTTATGACCGCGAACAGCAAAAAGCCATCGATGCGGAGATGGACCGGGTGCCAGATCATAATCTCACCAACGCTGGTCTTGCCGACGCAGGCCTCACCAATGCTGATCTTGCCGACGACGACCGGCTTTATGCACAGAAAACTGTTGGTGTTCAACAGTCTGAAAAAACGCCGAAAAAAGACTCTGGATTCGGTAATGATTCTGGTAATGAATTAGATTTATACAACGCGATGTTGGAAAAGATGAGCCGCGGAGAATACATCGAGGATGAGTATCACGAATCCGAGATGGGCCAATCTCGTTTCCGTAGGAAACGTGGCGGGGATGGCTCCGGCTGGGGGAACGCCCCGGAATAGGGGCTTGGAGCGCGCCAACACTTGCCGGCAATCCTCTGACTGTCAACCACCAAGGAATTTTTCGTTATGAAAAAGAGCCCACTCGCCGTTGTGCTGAGCGCACTGGCTACTGCTGCACTCTGTTTGACTGCTACGCCAGGTACCGCTGCTGCGTCGCCGTCGGCGGAGGCCTCGAGCTCAGGCTCCAGTTTGTCCTCAGAAGATGGCAGCTCTAGTTCAAGCTCTAGCCGTGATGCGGTTGGGGCGCGAGGGGATTCCACAAACCCAGGTAAGCAATTGGTCACAATGGGGGATTCGTTTACCGCTAACGGCCACGTTCGTGGTTTCCGCTGGTTGCAGCGGGGAACACCGCAAGAAAGTTTGGGGTCTTCGTCTAGTTCGAGTGATTCCGGTAAAGGTTTTGTCCGGCCGGTTGAATTAGGCCTGAGTGGGTGTGGACAGGATCCAGATAACTGGCCACGTCAGTTGGCAGGCATGACTGGGCGTAGCTTGGGTGATTACTCATGCAACGGTGCAACTTCCCGCAGCGTCGTTGAGCATCAGCTCGAGCAAGCTTTGCGCGATGGCAATATCGGCCCGGCTACCGAGGAAGTTGTGATTGCGGTGGGCGGCCTTGATCCGTGGCGGTTTAAATTGGATGAGATTCCATTTCCGTACCCGCAGGCAGTGATTGACCGCTACAAAGCGCGGGTAGCGAATATCACTCACCAGGTGCGTGAGCTCGCACCGAATGCGCGGGTGACTATACCTTCGTATTTGAGTGTTTCCTCACCGCAAGGTCACGTTTGTTTCGTCAATGTGATCCCGAATCAGCCGCTGGGCTTTATCGTGCCGGGCGCACGCCAGGTGGAAGCAGCTCTGGCGAATGTGCAACGGGAGGCGGCAGCGGAGGCGGGCGCGCGATTCGTTGACGTTCGTGCCGCAACGCGTGATCACCACACCTGTGCGCCCGATGCTGAGCGTTATGTATCTGCGGTGTGGCTGGATATTACTTCGCCAACCCACACCATGGCTATGCACCCGACAACCAAGGGTTCGCAAGCTATTGCTGTTGAAATTGCGCGTTAACTTCCGCATATGCATATAGCCTTGGATGGTGCGAGTAATACACCCTGGCACACCGTAATTTCCGGTATGGCAGGGTATTTGTGTGTGCAACTGCGCCAGCACAATTCATGCGATTTCTGTGGATAACTGTATTTATTCACAACCAGGCGGCCGCCGTGATTGGTTCGGCCATGGTTTCCCCTGACACTTGGTGTTACCAGCGCAGATCGCGTTGGTTACCGAAAGATTTGGAAGGGGAGCGCACATTATGTCGCAACACCACATCACCATCACCGGTCGGATTACCCAAGAGCCCAGCCTGCGTCGCGTCGCTGGAGGGAATTGCGTGCTTGATATGCGCGTTGCCTCCTCGCGTGCGGTGCGTGACGAGGAACAAGAGTCCGGATGGCGGGATTATGACAATCTGTTTCTGGACGTTGAAGCCTGGGGGCAATTGGCTGTTAACACAGCTGCGAGCTTGCACAAAGGGTACCCAGTAGTGCTGGTGGGGTCACTGGTGACCCAGCAGTGGGAGGATAATGAGGAAAAGCGACACTCGAAAACGGTGTTGAAAGCCACTCACATTGCCCCAGACCTTGCACACTATGCCGCAGCCCTAACCAAGAGGAAAGCAGATCGTGATGACAATGGCGGGGTGGTTCTTAACGTCGAAGGCGTCGTCTTTGATCAGGATGCGCTTGCTGGCCCATCTGTATCTGGGTTTACGGACAAATCAGCGACTCCGTTTGGCGAACAATCAGCAACGGATAATAAGAAAGCAAACAAGCAAGCTACAGAAAACGCCGCAGTACCTGTCGGTGCACACTAGTTAGCCACAGTGACGCCTATATCGTGCGGGATCCGTGGTGGGGCGGCAGTTAAAGTCATGTATTCTCGTCAGAGATAAAGATTTAGTGTCGTTCCACCTAATTTCGCGAAGGGGAAATATGGGCGAGTTCATCTATACGATGAAAAATGTACGCAAAACTGTTGGTGACAAGGTCATTCTTGACGACGTCACCATGGCTTTTTACCCCGGCGCAAAGATCGGCGTCGTTGGCCCGAACGGTGCCGGCAAGTCGTCGATTTTGAAGATCATGGCCGGAATGTCTGAACCATCCAACGGCGAAGCATTCTTGGATCCGGGCGCTACCGTCGGCATCCTGCAGCAGGAGCCACCGCTGAACGAAGAAAAGACCGTTCGCGGCAACGTAGAAGAAGGTCTCGGCGAGATCTTTGAAAAGAAGCAACGCTTTGAAGCCATTGCAGAAGAGATGGCCACCAATTACACCGATGAGCTCATGGAAGAGATGGGCAAGCTCCAGGAAGATCTGGATAACGCGGATGCGTGGGAAGTCGATTCCAAGATTGAACAGGCTATGGAAGCGCTGCGCTGCCCGCCTTCGGATGAGCCTGTCACTAACCTTTCCGGTGGTGAGCGCCGTCGTGTAGCTCTCGCGAAGCTGCTGTTGTCGGAACCAGACTTGCTGCTTCTCGACGAGCCAACTAACCACCTAGATGCCGAGTCCGTGCATTGGTTGGAAAAGCACCTGGAAAACTACCCAGGTGCGGTTTTGGCAGTGACCCACGACCGCTACTTCCTGGATAACGTTGCGGGCTGGATTTGTGAGGTTGACCGCGGCAAGCTGCACCCTTATGAAGGCAATTACTCGACCTACCTGGAAAAGAAGCAGGAGCGTCTGCAGGTTGCTGGTAAGAAGGATGCCAAGCTGCGTAAGCGTTTGAAGGATGAGCTGGAATGGGTTCGCTCTGGTTCCAAGGCGCGCCAGGCGAAGAACAAAGCGCGTTTGGAGCGCTACGAGGAAATGGCTGCCGAGGCCGAGCAGTACAAGAAACTGGACTTCGAAGAAATCCAGATCCCTACGCCTCCGCGTCTGGGCAACAAGGTTGTCGAAGCAGACAACCTGACCAAGGGCTTTGGCGACCGTACCTTGATCAAGGATTTGTCGTTCACCTTGCCACGCAATGGCATCGTGGGCGTGATTGGTCCCAACGGTGTGGGTAAGACCACGCTGTTCAAAACCATCGTTGGCCTGGAAGAAGCAGATGCGGGCAAAGTCAGCGTCGGGGAGACAGTGCAGCTGTCATATGTAGACCAGAACCGGGAAAACATCGACCCAGAAGCAACCGTCTGGGAGGTTGTTTCCGGTGGGCTGGACTATATCCACGTGGGCCAGAACGAAATGCCTTCGCGCGCGTATCTTTCTGCCTTTGGTTTCAAGGGCCCAGATCAGCAAAAACCATCCAAGGTGCTTTCCGGTGGTGAGCGTAACCGCCTGAACCTGGCGTTGACGCTGAAAGAGGGCGGAAACCTGATTCTGCTTGACGAGCCAACTAACGACTTGGACGTTGAGACCTTGGGTTCGCTGGAAAATGCGCTGGAGAAATTCCCGGGCTGCGCCGTGGTTATTTCCCACGATCGCTGGTTCTTGGACCGTACTTGTACCCACATTTTGGCCTGGGAAGGCAATGTGGAAGAAGGCCAGTGGTTCTGGTTCGAAGGTAACTTTGGTGACTATGAGAAGAATAAGGTGGAACGACTCGGCGAGGAAGCTGCTCGTCCATCCCGTGTCACCCACCGTAAGCTGACTCGCTAACGCTCTCAGTAGTAGTAGCAGGCGAGCACTCTAGAAAGGTTTCCAAGGTTTTCCATGGCAGATAACCCGGCAATTCATCAATATCGTGTGCCTTTGCGCTGGTCGGATTTCGACCGCTACGGGCATGTGATGAACGCCAATTATGTGGAAATCGCCCAAGAGGCTCGCCTGGCGTATAAAGAGGCTTATTTTGATCCCGCCGGGATGGAAGATTTTGCAGCTTTTGTGCGCAAACTGGACCTAGACTTCCGCAAACCGATTGAGCCGGAAGGCAATTCGGTGTTGTTGGTGGAATCGCAGGTCGTCGAGGTAGGCAATTCTTCTTTTGTGACCCGACAGGAGATCAAGGACAAACATGGGCGTATTGCTTGCGTGGTTGAAACGGTCTCTGTGGCTGTGGATATGGATACGCAGATGCCGCGTCCGTTGACGGAGCAAGAACGTGAAGTCATGCGTTTGGAATCGACTCTTGCGAAAGCTGCTGATAAAGCAGAAGCAGAATCGGGTTCTGCACCCAGCGCTGGGGGAGTCCAGGCGGACTCGTTGGGTGATGAAATCAGCTACGACGACGAAATTTCCTATGGCGATGAGGTCGACTACGGTGATGAAGTCGATTATGGGGACGAGGTCGGCTACGGCGACGAAGTCGATTATGGCGATGAGATTGGTTACGACGATTAATGTCTGAATCCCTCGAAATCACAGCAGGTGGCCCTGGGCTACGCGCATTGGTTTCGCGTGCCGTTGGCTTGGATGCGAGCGCATCGGCACGGTTCCGCGTCCTCAAAGACGACGTCGGGGACGGTGACCTCATTGATGTTTTCGTGACCACTCCTTTTGAAGTGGTTGCTTGCCGCCGTATCAAAGGCACAGTATCCCGGGATGGGGCTGTGGTGGCAGCCAGTACGTTGCTGCACTGTTTGGAAACCGGACAGACTCATCTAGGGCCTGCCCGTGATACTTCCTGGCCAGGTGCGTTGCCGCCGGCTGAGGGATTTCAATTATTGGATAATTTGCCGGTGCATGTAGTGCGCGAACTCGCCGATAAAGGCCGGGATCTGGCCCGGCAATTTTCTGGGCCGATGGGCCCACCACAGAGTTTGATGAACCAAACCGTGCTTACTGTGCAACCGGAAACCGCTACCGACCAGCACAGTGAATTCACAGTAAATTCCCAGCCTGTAGGTGTTGGCAGCAGTGAAGAAGTAGAAATCCCAATGCGGATGATTTTCGCTTGCACAAACTTAGGACTAATCCCCGGCTTCTCGGCGCCCATGAATATTCCGCGTCACCTGCGGGTTTCTGCACAAGGCCGCTGGGCTCGTATAGATGCTCCCTTTGGTAGCGTCTATCATGCGCGCGGGTTGTCAATGCTGTTTTAGCCCCAAGTCGGGTTGTAGTAGGGGCAGAACGCCCCGTAAAGCAACAGTTATTTTCCAACGAAAGACTGCCGCTCACGCTGGTTTCACAGCGTAAGCGGTATTTTTTCGGCATTCTGAACTTTCGGCCAGAGAACTGCCCGGAAGTCGGAAGTAATACTGCAAGGATCTTTCAGTAACACGCGTTAGGGTTGGGGGTATGCCAGATACTGTCCAACACAGACCAGCCGTCACTGGGCGCATCATCGGAATTGATGTCGCCCGTGGCATCGCCTTGCTGGCGATGATCATCGCTCATTTATACCCGCTCAAAGGTTTCGCTGGAGCGTTCCTCGAAGGCTTTCCGTCGGCCCTATTCGCGGTTCTTTCCGGAATATCGATGACTATCATATTCAGCAAGCGCGGCGCCGTCGATGTTTTTATTCGTGGTGTCATTCTCGTGCTCATCGGCATCGTGGTTACCCCGTATGCCGGAACCATCATTGTGGTACTCAAAGCACTGGGTATTGGGTATATCGTGTTCGCATTACTGCAAATCCCACGCTGGTCCACGAAGTGGGTAAGCCTCGGATTCATCGTATTGCTCGCAGTATCTGGCATCGTGCGCGTGATTACGCTGCACACCACCTTGCATGCGTTGTTGCGTGAGCCGTATCCCATCGTGATGTGGCTGGCCTACATGGCGGCAGGTGTACTGTTTGCTCACTGGTTGCGTGCCAACAACTGGCAGGTCACGCCATTTTCCACCAGCGGGTTCCTAGCTGCTGCTGTGGGGGTTGTGATCTCCGTGCTGGGCGTGTTGGCTCGCGATTGGGTGGATTCGGCATATGCCGTCGCCACGCGAAACAACCTCGGGATTGCCGTGCACGGATTCTTGGACGCGAAGCCGCACAGCGGCGGGCTTGTCGACGGGCTAGCCACCATAGCAGGTTCGCTCACCATCATCTTGTTGTGCCTGTTGCTCGTCCAGACTGACCGTTGGGTCTTCCCACTCAAAGCAATGGGATCCATGGCCCTGACGGTGTATCTGGGACACGTGATTTCCGCCGGCATCATCAACCGTGGACACATCGCTACGCAGTACCCAGAGCTGGCCATCGCCACCGTCGTGGTCGCGGTCGTCGGCACGAGTATCTGGGCAATGTTCTTCCGCTATGGCCCGCTGGAATACGTGCTCGGAAAGGTGGCGCGCACAGGATCTCAGGCCGTGAATGGCCTGAGCGGCAAGCGAAGTGATAGCCACAGCAACAATCATCGTGGATAGCCACCGCGACAGCATAATCCCGACTAATAACTAATACCGATTCCGTAAAGAAAGAAGCTCATTATGTCTCAGACTTCTAAGAACTCCAAGACCTCCCGTTTGCTGGCCATCGCCGCCCCAACCTTGGCTCTTGGCGCCACGCTGGCTGCCGCCGCACCTGCGCAAGCCTTGATCAGCGACCAATTCGCTGAAGACTCCGTGCACGCTAACGCGGTGGTCTCTGAACAAATCGGCGATGACGGCGACGAGGACGGAAACTGCACCGGTACCGCGGTGGCGGATTATTGGGTGGTGACCGCACGGCACTGCCTGGAAAACTCCGAAACCCCGGGCGGTAGCGTTCGCATTGGCCAAGGTGATGATCAAAAGCGGGTGAAGGTTGCGGACTGGTACAAAGCTCCAGCTGGTGATATCGGGTTGATTCGTACCGCGGAGCCAATTGGTTTGAAAGAATACCCGGAGATCATGCAAGAAACCCCGGCTGAGGGCGCAATCGAATCTTATGGCTGGTCTTCAGAGGGCACCGGCAAAACTGAGAAATTGCCCAAGGCAGATGGCAAGATCACAGAGCTGAATAACTTCGCGTTATTCGGCGGTGAGCAGGCTGCAATTGCTCGTCTAGATAATGATGCGGAATTCCAGCAAGGCGATTCCGGCGGACCGGTATTCATGGACGGCAAGCTTTATGGTGTGCTTTCGGCAGCGTTTAACCCAGATGATCCAGAGTCGACAACCTCCCCAGAATCTGTGGTGGCTCCTGCAGCAGAAAGCTACGACTGGATGATTCAGACCATGACCGAGCAGTCTGAATCCGTCAGCTCTGAGGAAGCAAATGTTTCGCAGGGTGGCGGCAATACATCCACCGACAGCACTACCTCGGCTGCTGGGGAATCTGCAGATGATTCCAGCAATACCACCTGGTGGCTGCTTGGCGGCGGTGCGGTACTGGTAGCGCTGGTTGTCGGTTTGGGTATTGCGCGTAAGCCGAAGAAGTAGTAGGGCAGTGCTAGTGCAACGGAGCTAGCCCAGCGGTGCTTTCTCAACGGTGCTAAGGCAACGATGCTAGTGCAAGGGTGATATCGCCTGGTCGAGAACTTCGGCTAGGCGTTTATTGCTGCCGGTAGCTTGGCTATAAAATCGGGCGTGCACGAAGGCCTCGCGCAGATAATTCTTTTCGGCTAGCCTGCGGTATTGCTTGCGGGCATCCTCGTGCATGATTTCCGTGCCCGGATAATAGGTGAAAGCCATCGTTGGATTATCGGGGTCATCTGGGTGTAAAACATTAGGGCCTTCTTTAGTCATCCACCCGTGTGGGCCGACGCGAGGTTCCCCAGCCCAGTCATACACATCCTGGAAGATGTAGCCGTGAATTGCCTTCATATGTGCGTAGTCGAAATTGCCTGTAATTGGCCTTAGTCTGAACTCATGCATCCGAAGAAAGCTTGCAGCCTCTTCTTTGGCGTGCAATATATTCGGGTTTGGCTCACCGTACGGCTTGCCTGGGGCACAAAATTTATTACGGACCGTTTTGGTACCGGGAATGTAGTAATCTTCCCAGCTATTATATCCCCACCGCTGTTCTGGCATTAGAACCCATCGATGTGGGCGAGGGCGCGTTGCGCAGCTTCATCACCGGAGATTTCTCCACTAGCAATTAACCGCCCAAGATCGCGGATATAGGGATCGGAAGCTGAATGACCAGCTGCTCCAAGTGCGGCATCAGCAAGCGTTTGAGCTTCGGCAACATCTTCTGATTCCGTGATGACAGCGCTAGATTGAGCAGTCGCAGTGCTTGCTTTGGTCCCCGGCGCAGAACGCCGCAAAGGTACAGACATAAGAAAACCTCCGAGTTTCTCGTGCATTCTAGTTTACCCGGAAGGGCTTTAGAATGCAGGAGCTTCCTCGGAGGTTTTCCCAGCTCAGATGCTCATTTCAGGCGCCTAGTTCAGAGACTATTGCACCGATTGGCGCTCGCATGCCTTTAGCGCATGGTTAGCGCAAATTTAGCGCTTCGGCACGTAGCTGCCCTCGTGTTGGTATAGCTCCGAACCTTGCTCGCGGAACTCTTGGGCCTTTTCTTCCATGCCCTCTTCGGAGGCAGCCCGACCATTGGCTTCCGCTACAGCAGCAGCGACATCATCGTCGACGGGCTTTTGGAAGGCTGGCATGCCCAGATCTGCCATATCGTCGCTGAAGGCATCGCGAATATCTTGGCTAATGCGCATGGAACAGAACTTCGGGCCACACATTGAGCAGAAGTGCGCGGTTTTCGCAGGCTCCGCTGGCAGGGTTTCGTCGTGGTAGGCCT
This sequence comes from Corynebacterium pseudodiphtheriticum, assembly GCF_023509295.1. Taxonomy (NCBI): domain Bacteria; kingdom Bacillati; phylum Actinomycetota; class Actinomycetes; order Mycobacteriales; family Corynebacteriaceae; genus Corynebacterium; species Corynebacterium pseudodiphtheriticum. The sequence goes on from NZ_CP091864.1 coordinate 538,941, forward strand.
GCGCGGTGTCTGGGTCTAGCGACAACGCAAACTGGTCGTGCCAGCGGAATTCGAAGCGTGCCTTCGACATGGCATCGTCCCACTCGTGCGCGCCAGGGTGCCCCTTGGCGACGTCTGCCGCGTGCGCGGCCAGCTTGTAGGTGATAACACCGGTTTTGACGTCGTCACGGTTCGGCAATCCCAGGTGCTCCTTTGGCGTGACGTAACACAGCATTGCGGTGCCGCCCATCGCGATATTGGCAGCGCCGATCGCTGAAGTGATGTGGTCATAGCCAGGGGCAATATCGGTAACCAACGGCCCGAGAGTATAAAACGGGGCGTCGTTGGTCCAGGCCTGGGCGTGCTCGTTGTTGACCTGCACCTTGTCCAGTGGAACGTGGCCGGGGCCTTCGACCATCACTTGCACGTCGTATTCCCAGGCACGCTGGGTCAGCTTGCCGATGGTCTTCAGCTCCGCAAACTGCGCGGCGTCGTTGGCATCAGCAATGGAACCCGGGCGTAAGCCGTCGCCCAGTGAGAAGGCGATGTCATAGCGGGCGAAGATCTCGCACAGCTCGTCAAAGTTCTCGTACAGGAATGATTCCTTGTGGTGGGCCAGGCACCATCCGGCCATGATGGAACCGCCGCGGGAAACGATGCCGGTCACGCGTTTGGTGGTCATCGGGATGTATGGCAACAGGACGCCGGCGTGGATAGTCATGTAGTCCACACCTTGTTCTGCCTGCTCAATGACGGTATCGCGGAAGATCTCCCAAGTAAGATCCTCAGCCACACCGTTGACTTTTTCCAGTGCCTGGTACATCGGCACGGTACCGATCGGAACCGGCGAGTTACGCAAAATCCATTCGCGGGTGGTGTGGATGTCATCGCCGGTGGATAGGTCCATCACGGTATCTGCACCCCAGCGGGTGGCCCAGCGTAGCTTAGAGACTTCTTCTTCAATCGAGGACGTCACCGCAGAGTTGCCGATGTTGGCGTTGATTTTGGTGAGGAATTTCCGGCCGATGATCATTGGCTCGGATTCCGGGTGGTTGATGTTGTTCGGGATGATCGCCCGGCCACGAGCGATCTCGCTGCGGACAAACTCCGGATCGCAGTGTTCGCGCAACGCAACAAACTGCATTTCCTTGGTGATGATGCCTTGGCGCGCATAGTGCATCTGGGTGACAGTTTTGCCTTCTTTGGAACGCAGCGGCGGGCGCGATTCGCCCTTCCATTCCTGGCTAGCGGCGCCACGGCGTTGTGCGGAGCGGCCGTCGTCGGCAAGATCGCGTCCACGGCCTTCGTATTCTTCCACATCGTCGCGGTCCTTGATCCACTGCAAACGCAGCGGCTTGAGCCCACGGTGCACATCGGCCTGTGGGCCGCGGGTGCGGTAAACGCGGAAAGGCTTGTTGGGGCCAGTGGGGGAATCATCAAGCTGAATCTCGGTTTCTGGAACTTCCAGGTCACCCTCGCGAATCGGGGAGTAGGAGTGCTTGAAATGAATCTCGTCTTCGGGGGCAGCGGTGTGCGCGTCATGGTTCGCCACAGTGCCCACCTCCTTCCTACGTTGGTACTAACCAACAGGTTCGAACGGTGCTCACGCGGTATTAGCGTGATCTCAGCCCTGTACCAGCAGGGCACCCGTGTGTGGTGCGTAAACTTGTCGACGGCTGCGTCCTGCGGGGCCTAGGGTAGGCGCGCTGTGTTTTGGAAAATCGATAGCTTTATCGAGAAATTTCAAAATTGTGGCGCATTTCGCAAAACCGTTGGTGCTAGCTTACAACACGTACCCTAGTGTAAGGCAAAGAGCTTTCGGCACCACCCCTTGTCGGAAACTCGTAATGCATGCCTGATGCACGAACATGCACAAAGCAACCAGAATTGAGGATCAATCCTATGAAAATTGGTGTTCCCGCAGAAATCATGAACAGTGAAGGCCGCGTGGCGTTGAGCCCAGCGGCGGCCCAGGCCCTTGTCGACGACGGGCACGAGGTGCTCATCCAGTCCGGCGCAGGCGAAGGCTCCAGCTACGTCGATAGTGACTACACCGACCGTGGCGCCACCATCGTCGATACTGCAGCCGATGCGTGGGCTGCCGAGATGGTGCTGAAGGTCAAAGAACCATTGCAGGAGGAATACCAGTACCTGCGCGAGGACTTGCTGCTGTTCACCTACCTGCATCTGGCTGCTTCGCGTGAGCTGACCGACGCGCTAGTGCAGGCCGGAACCACGGCGCTGGCTTATGAAACTGTGACCGATAAAAACGGTGCCTTGCCACTGCTGACCCCAATGTCGCAGGTCGCTGGCCGTTTGGCTGTGCTGGAAGGCTCCCACCATCTGCTTTCGCACCACGGTGGCCGAGGCGTACTGCCTTCCGGTGTGCCGGGAACCAAGGCGGGCCGTGTTGTTGTGATCGGCGGTGGCCAGGTTGGTGCCTCGGCAGTGGCTATGGCGCATGGCCTGCGCGCAGAAACCACCGTGCTGGATATTGATGCTGGTACGTTGGCCCGTTTCGACGATCAGTACGCGGGAACTGTGCGCACCCAGATTTCTGATCCAGTGACTATCGAAGAAGAGCTGCTGGAAGCTGATCTGGTGATTGGTGCTGTTTTGGTTGCTGGTGGCAAGGCACCGAAGTTGGTGTCGGAAGATTTGATCAAGCGCATGAAACGTGGTTCTGTGCTGGTGGACGTGGCGATTGACCAGGGTGGTTGCTTCGAGCCTTCCCGTAAGACGAGCCACCAGGATCCCGTGTTCCGCGTTGGTGATGCGTTGATGTACTGCGTGGCGAACATGCCTGGTGCGGTGGCTAATACTTCGACACGTGCACTGACTTCCGCAACACTGCCGTATATCCGCGCGGTTGCCGCAGGTGGCGTGGATCAGGCTATTGAACGTTTCCCAGGTTTGGCGGATGGCCTGTCTACCCGTGATGGCCAGCTGCTGTCCAAGCCGGTACGTGAGGCCTTCGACTGGAAGGATTAGTAGTTCTGGACATGCGAAAACGCCCCCGGCCGAAAGTGGTTGGGGGCGTGATTTCTGCGCTTTTAGCTACGTGCTTTACGACGCAATTTGAGCCGTGCGTGTAGTCATTAGGCTACGAAGCGACGACGTGCGAAGAATGCAACAGCGCCGAGCAGTGCCATAACAGCAACTGCGGCCATGCCGCGAGCAACGGTGTTGTTACCGGTCTCTGCAGCCATACCACGTGGGGCAGTCTTGGTTACGCCAGTGGTGTCGATGTCAGCAGCCTTGCCAGCCTCGGCTGGGTTAGCCTTGGCAGCGTCGGTCTTCTGCTTGATGTCGGCGCCGTGCTTCTGCAGCAGTTCTTCGGACTTCTTCTTCTCTTCTGCGGTTGGCTCAGCATTGACGCGGTCCTTGGACGGAACCAGGGTCTTGCCATCCTTGTTCAGGAAGTGCCAAACACCGCCGATGAGCAAGCCCAGGCCTGCCAGTCCGGCTACGAGGCCAGCAGCTGCGGCTGCGTTGCTGCTGCCTGGGGCGCCTGGTGTAGTTGCTTCGCAAATCTGGCTTGCATCCTTGATGTCACCGCGCGCGGTGTTCCACAGGTTGCGATCCTTCACGTAGAACGGGGTTTCACCGGTCTCGTTGAGGTAGCAGGTGGTGCCGTTAATTTCTTTGGTCTTTGGCAGAGCGCCGAACTCACCGTCGATGGCAGGGTCAACGTAGCCCAGGATCTTGTTCGCTGGAACCTGTGCACGTGGGGTGTTCCACAGTGCGGAATCGCTGACGTAGAACGGCTCGGCGCCGGTCTCGTTCAGGTAGTAGGTAACGCCATCGACAACCTTGGTCTTAGCTGGGGCGCCAACTTCCTCGCCCTCGTTGTTAGTGGCAGGAGGTTTTGTGTCGGTCCCGGTTACATTGTTATCCGGGTTTGCATCGGCTGCAGTTGCTACGCCGAGTACGACTCCAACTTGTTCAGCTTCTGGGCGTGGGCTGTGGATGTGAGTAGGGTCGCTTACGTAAAAAGGTTCGTCTGGATCTGTTGTGTTCAGGTAACCAGTTTTGCCGTCAAAGTCTTTGGTGGCTTTTGGCGTGGTTATGTGTGTATCGGTCTCCTGTGCATCAGCGACAGGCAGAGAGGATAGGGACAGTGAGCCGGCCATCAGAGCGGCGATGGCGAGCTTGGTTGAGTTCTTCATAGAATGCTCCTGGGGAAGGCTTGGGTACAGAACCAACTGCTGCACAGGATAATTTTGCAGCTCGGATTTTCACATTAGTCACTTCCCTCACTTCCGCAAGCCAATTATTCGGGTGTGCTGATTGGAAGCTGGGAATAGGGGGTGAAATTCGAGTGGTGTAATTCTGTCGGTGTTGAAGGCAAAATTCAGATTTGGTACTGGAGATTTCCTATACCGTATGGCGGGTGTGAATCCTCCACAGGAGCTCCCATAGATTCGTTAAAACCCCGTATCAACTGGGTGTTCCGGTGCTGGATCTTCCATGGCAGGCTGTGGCGCGTTGTTTGTTACGCCTTCGTACTGCCAACCAACCACTGCGTTGCGGATAGAGGTTTGAAACAGCGGTTGTACGCAGCTGATTGTCAGTAATCTGCCGGGGGTGGCAGATTCGCCCCAAATATTTGGGTCACCTGCAAGCAGCTCTTTTTGTGGAGAATGCATGTCCGTTGCTTCGTACACCAACCACTGATCCCCGGAGGTGGCAGTGCGCAGATACAATTTGTCTCCCATTGAGACTTTGTGTTCATCGTTGCTGCCGTCGTAAAGCTCATCAAAAACCCCGGCGACTCCAGCACCGGTATGGCCAGCGATCACGACGATGTCATCGGCATCGGTGCCAGGCAAGGAATACGGGCGGTCGTCGGCAGTATAGGTACAAGCATATTCCATGGTCGCCGGGTCAATCGCACCGTCTTTCACCCGGCAGGCTTCATCTTCGAACACTGCGTACATGTCCAAGGCCGGAATCATCATTTCCACGGCCGGGGCAGGTTCAATATGCGTCACAGGTTCGGGGACAATCTCTTTAGCAACCACCTTATCCAACTCTTCTTGTGGTGGCCGCTCAATCTGGCTAGCACCAAAAATCGTTCCTACAAGCACCAAGAGCACGGTCAGAACGGTTCCCGTGCCAACACGCTTGGGGTTTTCACGAGCAAAAACCGCTAGCTCATTGGAATAGCCCGCAGCTTTTTCCATGATGAGTGGGGCACTGGTGGGCTTTGCATGGCGCGGGAGGTGTTGAGACATGAGAAAAGCTCCGGAAAGTGCGGCGGGCAAACGCGGTGGCTAAAGAAAACTAATGGCTTAATGCTAAACAATATTCTCGTCAGTCCCGAAAGTAACAGGCCGTGTGGGTGCTAAAAGGGGCGAAACTGTCTGTGAAAATTGCAGCATCTGCAGGTACGCCAAAGCCCCAGGGCAACTTCCCGCAATTTGGGGAATCCCTGGGGCTAAAATCTTCCGGGCTTAACTACCTGACTGACTAATGGTTAGCGCAAACCTAAATCGCGGCGCAGGATGCCAACATCAGGTTTCTGTGGGCTTTGCTGACCAGCATCTCCTGGGTGCCCGGGGTGTTGCCCGGCGTGCTCAGTCTGGCCGGACGCCGTGAGCGGTTCGTCGGGCATATTCCGCAGCATATACGCCAGTTTCTGCATGTGGTTCCAGATGGCTGCGCGGTATTCCTCCGGAATGGTTTTCTCATCGATCTTGTCTAATGAGCGGCCCATCAACTCGAGCCAACGCTCTGCTGCAGCGGTATCAATCGGAAATTCCGCGTGCCGCATCCGCAACCGGGGCGAACCGCGGCGTTCATTGAACAGCTTTGGGCCACCCCAAAACTGCACTAAGAACCACAGCAGGCGGTCGCGGGCACCGGCGAAATCCTGTTCCGGGTACATCGGCGCCAGTATGTCGTCGTCAGGAACCTGGGCGTAGAAACCGTCGACAAGCGTCTCGAAGGTTTCCATTCCGCCGACGGCTTCAAAGACAGAACCCGGGCGTTCACCGGAGCGAATATCTTGGCTATGACTGTGAGCGTCCAAGTGGCTCGCCTCCTGGGCCAGCAATACCAATGCCGTATGGGTATGGAGTCTTGATACCGGCCTCAGCCAGCTCGTTCATGATCAAACCGTTCATCACGCGCATAACGTGCCACTGCTCGCCAGGCATGGTAATCACAGAAACGCGGTAGGACAGGTAATCCGGGTTGAACTCGGAAGCACCCTGAATTTCTGGAGCTTCCATGATCTCGTTGGCGCACCGCTCGTCGGCAGCAGCCTTGGCCATGGCTTCGGTAAGCACCTTCCAGACCTTGTTTTGGTCGTTGCTGTGGCTGACCGGAATCTGGAAACGGGCGATCGACCAATCGCTGGAGTGGTTTGCGACCTTCAAAATCTCACCATTGCGCACGTGCCACAGCGCACCGTCGATATCGCGCAGGGAAGTGATACGCAGCGAAATTTCTTCGATCTCGCCCATGGTGCCGTCGCCCAAGTCGACGACGTCGCCGATGCCGTACTGGTCTTCGATCAGCATGAAAATACCGGACAGGAAGTCCTGGACCAGCGATTGTGCGCCAAAACCAAGGGCGACACCGACGATACCTGCGGAAGCAATCAGTGGGCCGACGTTAATGCCGACAACGTCCAAGATCGCGATGACGGCCCAGACCCAGACAAAAATGGCGACGGCGGATTTTGCCACCCCGGAAAGCGTCTTGATGCGCGATTTCCGGCGGTTCTCCCGCGATTTTTCCATCAGCCGGATCTGATGCATCTTCTCCGGATCAGGCTCCGGAATCTCATGAGAATTTCGTGATTCGGAACGAGACTCGGGGGCCTTCTTGCGGCCATCTTTCATGTTGTGGTTGGCCAGTTTGTTGATGGCGCGCACCAAAATCCAGTGCGCCAGCAACGCGAAGAGGATAATCAAGCCAATGTAGATCGGGCGTTGGAACAACCAGGCCTGGGTCTCTGGGTTATTCCACCAATTGTTGACAGTATTTACTGTTTCTTCGGCAGAAGGTACCGAAGGAACAGAATTTGATGCGAGTTGAAAAATATTCGTGCTCATCTCATCCTTAACTCTTTGCTTTGGCAATCGATTTCCGCTGCAACTTCGGCCATCTTACGGAATTTCGCTGCAAGTTTCCTGTGAGTGTTGCGGTGATTTCCGCAATACGGTCCGCCCATCTGGATTATGGTGGAAGGCATGAATTCACCTGCAGAAAATAATCTGACCCCGCACCGGATTCCCGCACCGGAGTACCCGGCTGCGCACCATAAACTCACCGAGGATGCTAAGGCTGATTACCTCAACGGCTTTAGCTCGGCCGCGATCCACGCTGGTTACGAGCCGGACTCACACATCGGTTCCGTCAACGTTCCGATTTATGCCTCCACAACCTACGCCCAGGATGGTTTGGCCAGCCTGCGCGGCGGTTTCGAATACGGACGCGTGGCTAACCCGACGGTACGCAGCCTGGAAACTACCCTGGCTGCTTTAGAAAAAGCCCCGTATGCTCGTGTGTTTTCCTCGGGCATGGCAGCCACCGATACTTTGCTACGCATTCTGTTGCGCCCAGGCGACCACATGATTCTAGGTAACGACGCCTACGGCGGAACCTGGCGCCTGATCGAGTCTGTCTTCAAACCGTGGGGGATTGATTACACTGTCGTCAACACGTGCGATGTTGACGAGCTGGCAGGCGCGATCCGCGAAAACACCCGCGTGATCTGGTTGGAAACCCCCACCAACCCGGCGCTATCCATCAGTGATATTTCTGCCATCGCTAAGGTCAAAGGTGGCGCCTCCCTGGTAGTCGACAACACTTTCGCTTCCCCATACCTGCAAAACCCGATCAGCTTGGGGGCAGATCACGTGCTGCATTCGACTACCAAGTATTTGGGCGGGCATTCCGACGTCGTCGGTGGTGCAGTGGTCACCGCTGATAAAGACGTCGACGCCGAGTTGCTGTGGTTCCAGGGGGCCGTCGGTTCTATTGCCTCGCCTTTCGACGCCTACCTCACCACCCGAGGCATCAAAACCCTGTCGGTGCGCATGGACCGGCACTGCGATAACGCAGAAAAGATCGCGGAGTTTTTCCAGTCCCGCCCAGAGATCAAATCCGTGCTGTATCCCGGCCTTGCAGATCACCCAGGCCACGAGACCGCCGCCAAGCAGATGAAGCGCTATGGCGCGATGATGTCCGTGCGCTTCCACAGCGAGGAAGCAGCGAAACAATTCTGTCTGAACACCACGCTGTTCCTACTGGCAGAATCGCTCGGTGGCGTGGAGTCTCTGGTAGAACACCCAACCAGCATGACGCACGTTTCCGCCGAAGGCTCCGAACTTTCCCCACCAGCTGATCTGGTGCGCCTGTCCATCGGCATCGAGGACATCGACGATCTCATTGCCGACCTCACGCACGCATTGGACAAACTGGACGAAAAATAGCTTGGACGAGAAATAGCGTAGAAATCTAGCCGAAAAACTAAGGAGTCGAAATGGCACAGGAAGAGCAAACGCAACCAGAACAATCCCAGTCCGAACAGCCACGTAAGATTGCCGTTGTTACCGGAGCAACCGGTGGCATGGGCCGTGAGATCGCCGCTGATTTGAGCAAAGACCACCAGGTGTACGCATTGGGTCGCAACCAAGAAGGCCTCGACGCGCTCGCGGAATCTGCCAACATCACCCCGGTGCACGCTGATTTGGTGGCAGAATTGCTTGCCGACGACGCGCAGCCCGGCACTCAGCTTGCCGACGTCCTCGGCCTGGACACAGTCGACGTTGTTGTCCACGCTGCGGCGATTGCAGAAAAGAAATCCGTTGATGATGCCACCCCGGCTGATTGGCGCAAACACTTCGACATCAACGTTTTCGCTGCCGCAGAGCTGACCCGCCAGCTGCTGCCAGCCCTGCGGAAAACCGAAGGCGATGTCATCTACATCAACTCCGGAGCCGGCCACGGTGGGCATCCGAACAATGTCGTGTACGCCGCCACCAAGCACGCGCTGTACGCCGTGGCAGATTGCCTGCGCAAGGATGAACGCGATATCCGCGTGACTACCGTCGCGCCGGGCCCTACGGATACCGCGATGTTGGAAGGCTTGATGGGCGACTACAACGCTGAGCACATGATTGCTCCGGCGGAAGTAGCCCGTGCCGTGCGTTCCTGTGTGGAGGCGGGGCCCACCACGCAGTTCACCGAGCTGCGGGTGCGCCCGCGCATTGAGCTAGCAGACCGTTAGCGCCACTAGCTCGCGGCAAGCACGCGGAGTAATTACTCAGTAATTACTCCCCGCGGTCGATGCGCTGGTTGCGCAGGGCACGAGCAGTGCGATCGCGGCCTTCGAGTACCAGCCGGCGCAAGCCAGCGGGCATATCGCCAGCCAGGAAGTCGTCGGCACGCTGCAAGCCTTCTTCCGTCTTGTCCCACGTTGGGTAGGTGCCGGTCAATACGGCCAGCGCCATTTCTGGGGAGAACTCGGCCCAGACTTTCTGCGCGTCGGCGAAGTATGCCTCGTTGAATTGCTCCAGGTGCTTCGCCGAACCCGTAAAGGTCAGCCCCAGCATCTTGAAGCGGGCTTCCAAGTTGCCCAACTCCCCGGTGCGCAGTTCGTCCCAGATGCGCTTCTTGTTCTCGTCGCTGTTGATAGCGGCCTCGACCTGGAGCGCAGCCTGCGCGCCAGACGAGGTTTTGTCCAGCTCGCGCTGTTGGGCGATCTTTTCGCGCACGGCGGCTTCCTCACCGATGGCGCCATCGGCAGCCAGCGCGGTCAGCGCCTTCCAGCGCAGGCCGGCGTCCTCGTCATTATCCAGGATGCCCTGCAGGTAGGCGCGGGTGGAATCAACCAACGGCAGGTGAGACAGAGTCTTGATGAATATCAAGGCGCGGTCTTCGCTGCCGTTTTCGGCGGCATCCTGGAACGCCTCACCGAGGAGTTGCGCGCCTTCGGCGTCGGCCCAGTCTTGGTCCGCATAGGCCGTGAGAGCGGTGACAGCCTGACCAGTGATGCGTTCCAGCACCGCCATTTCGGTTTCTGCCTGCGCACCGCGGGCGACCAGCTGCACGAAATCCCGTGCCTTCAGGCTGCCGTCGCGGGTCATCTCCCAGGCGGCAGACCAGCACAAAGTGCGCGCCATCGGGTCGGCGATCTTATCGATGTGCTGCAGCAGGGTTGCCAGGGAGCGCTCGTCGAGTTCTGGTAGGCAGTAGGTCAGGTCATCGTCGTTGACCAGCACGAGGTCTGCAACTGGTGCGCCGACCAGCTCGTCGACGTTGGTGAACTCGCCGTCGATATCCAGCTCGACGCGCTTGGTGCGCACCACCTTCTGCGACTGTTCGTCGAAACGGTACAGGCCCACGGCGATACGGTGGGTACGCAGGGTCTCGCCGGCCTGGTGCACGGCAAAAGACGTGTAGGTCTTGCCATCATCCTCGGTGCGGGCAGCCAAGGTGTTGACACCGGTGGTTTTCAGCCACTGCTGCGCCCACCAGCTCAGATCACGGCCGGAGGCGTCCTCCAAGTGGCCCAGCAGATCTTCGAAAGTGGCGTTGCCGAATTTGTGCGCTTCGAAGTGGCGACGCACACCGGCGAAGAATTCTTCGCGGCCGACATAAGCTTGCAGTTGTTTCAGCACCGAAGCGCCCTTGGCGTAGGTGATGCCGTCGAAGTTCTGCTCGACGGTCTCGATGTCCGAGGCGTCGGTGGAGATCGGGTGCGTCGTCGGCAGCTGATCCTGCTGGTAGGCCCAAGATTTCTCGATGTTTGCGAAGGTGACCCACGCGGTGTCGTACTGGGTTTCTTCGGCCTGTGAGATCGCCGAGGCCCAAGTGGCAAAGGATTCGTTGAGCCACAGATCATCCCACCACTGCATGGTCACCAGGTCGCCGAACCACATGTGCGCCATTTCGTGCAAGAACGTATCGGCACGACGTTCGTACTGGTAGTGGGTGGCCTTGTTGTGGAAGACGAACTCGTCGCGGTGGGTGACGCAACCGGCGTTTTCCATCGCGCCCATGTTGAATTCTGGGCACAGCACCTGGTCGTATTTGCCGAATGGGTAGGCAATGCCGAAGTTGCGGTGATAAAAATCAAAGCCCTGCTTGGTTTCGGTGAACAGGCGCTCGGCATCGAGGTGCTTGGCCAGCGATTGGCGGCAGAACAGTGCCAGCGGCACGGAAATTTCGCGCTCTTCTTCGCTGGTTTCCGGGTGCGCGGTGAGCGTGCCTGTCCATTCGTCGCTGACCTGGTAGTAGTGGCCGGCGCACACAGCGATCAGGTAGGTGGAAAGCTGGTAGCCGATCCGTGAATTCCACTCGCGGGAATCGCCATTATCGGTCACCGTGGAGGTCTCGTTGGTGATCACAGTCCAGTCGCGCGGGGCGGTGATGGAGAAATCGTAGGTTGCCTTCATATCTGGCTGGTCGAAGCACGCCAGGATGCGCTTGGCATCGGCAGTTTCACACTGTGAGTACAGATAAACCCGGTCATCAGCAGGGTCGACGAAGCGGTGCAGACCCTGCCCGGTGCGCGAATAAGGAATACGTGCGGTGACATCGACGCTGTGGCGGCCTGGCTCCAGCCCCTGCAGCGGAATTCCATGCTCGGCGTCGTACTCAGTCGGCTTCTCGACGCCGTCGATAAAAAGCTCCACGATTTCGTCGGCACGCAAATCCAGGAAGGTATCTGCCTGCTGGCCTTCACGAACTTCGAAGTCGACGACGGTGTGGGAGGTAAAGAATTTCTCGGAGACGGTCAGATCCAGCCCCACCTTGTAGTTGTGGACCTTGATCTGCTGCGAGCGCTGCTGGGCTTCATCGCGCGTTAAATTAAGAGAAGTCATGGAATGAATTACCTTTCTTCTGCGTTGTAGTAAATACTGTGGCTGGTCGATGTTGCGGCCAATGCCACAGAATTATTAGGTCATGAAGTTGTTCGCACCCAGCTTAATGTCTCCGTAGGATCAGTGGTGGCGGATTTACTCTATGACTGGATAAATGATGACCGGATAAGTGCACATGATCGCACATGAACATCGCACATGAACTAGGCATTGTGTGCGGGCTAATTTGTCCCGTAGGAAAAATCCCGAATGAAGAATTAAGGAGAATACAATGGAAACCGTACGTTTTTGGTTTGATGCTTCCTGCCCGTTTGCATGGCAGACTTCTCGCTGGATGAAGGAAGTTGAGAAAGTCCGCGACGTGCAGGTCGAGTGGATGCCGTTTTCGCTGTCCGTGCTGAATGAGGGCGCAGATATTCCGGCCGATTATGCCGAGATGATGAAGGCCAACTGGGGCCCAGCCCGCGTTGCTGCCGCGTTGAAAGATCAGCACCCTGACAAGGTTGATGCCTATTACACGGCCTTGGGCACCTTGATTCACAAGCAAGGCAACGGTGGTCAAAAAGGCTACGGCGCTTACGACGATTTGATCGTGCAGGCTTTGCAAGACATCGACGCCGACGTCGAGCTGGCGAAACTGGCAAATAGCGACGAAGTTGATGAGAAGCTGCGCGCATACCACCAGCAGGCCATTGACTTGGTCGGTAATGATGTGGGAACTCCGGTAATGCAATTGGGTGATGCGGCGTTCTTCGGCCCAGTTATTACCCGTGTTCCAGAAGGCGAAGAAGCTGGGGAACTTTTCGACGCCGCGCTGCGTTTAGGACAGTACCCATACTTCTTCGAACTTAAACGTTCCCGAACTGAAAATCCACAGGTGTAACCATGTTTGGTACTTTTATTACTTCTCTGATCATCGCTGCTCTGGGCGGTGCCGCTGCCTTTTATTCTTGGCGGCAGAATGCCCTAGTGGCTCTGATTTCCGCAGGAGTGTGCTTGGTTGCTTCGATCATCGCCGTGATTACCGGCCTGGCTTCTACCGTGGCCGTCGTGTTCAAGCTTTTGCCGTGGCTGCTGCTGGCGTTGGGCATTTGGTTGGTCTACCGCATGATCACTAACCGCAATTCTGATGCGGGGGCAGAGACTCCAGTGCGCTAAGCATTCGTTCTCTCCGGGTGTGCACCACGCCACGCCTAAAAATTTAGCCGTCTGGTTTCTTCCAGGCGGCTATTATTGTGTGTATGCGCGTTTATCTTGGAGCAGACCACGCAGGTTTTGAGACGAAAAACCTGATCAAAGAACACCTGAACAAAGCTGGCTATGAGGTGATCGATTGCGGTGCGCACACCTATGACGCCGACGATGATTACCCAGCGTTTTGCATCGACGCAGCTACACGCACCGTTAATGATCCAGGTTCGCTGGGCATCGTACTGGGCGGTTCCGGAAACGGTGAGCAGATTGCCGCTAATAAGGTCGAAGGTGCACGCTGCGCACTGGCGTGGTCACCAGAAACCGCACGCTTGGCGCGTGAGCACAACAACGCACAGCTGATCGGTATCGGCGGACGCATGCACTCAGAGGAAGAAGCATTGCAGATCGTTGATGCTTTCTTGGATCAGGAGTGGTCGGCAGCGCAGCGCCACCAGCGCCGCATTGACATTTTGGCGGAATACGAGCGCACTGGTGTAGCCCCAGAAGTGCCAAGCGCCGAATAACTAGTAACTGAGGCTGCTCATGGAGCTTCCCGTAGAAAATAAGTGGCACCGCACAGATGAAGGTAAGCAAATAGCAGGAGTCTGTGCAGGCGTAGCGGAAACGTATGGAGTTAAAGCCGACACTGTTAGATGGTGTTATGTCTTAGCTTGTCTGGTAGGGGCCCCTATGATCTTCGTGTATCTATTTCAGTGGCTGGCTTACCCCAAATGGTAGATATTTGCTTTAACTCAGAATTTGTTGTCATCTGAAAACACCATGCACCCCATTGTTGAACCAACAATGGGGTGCTTGTTTGGCTTAGGCCTTGGTTTTAGAAGTCGAAGCCGAGGTCAAACAGGCCGCCGTCATCGCCGCCCCCGAATAGACCACCGCCGTCGTCCATACCTGCATCGTCCATGCCGCCCATGTCATCCATTCCATCCATGTCGCCGCCATCTGCGCCGTCCATGCCATCGGCGCCGTCGGCTCCAGCACCATCAGCACCGTCTAGGCCTTCGCCAGCCCCAGATTCAAAATCTTGAGCACTATAGCCAATGCCTGCCATGCCGGAAAACATCATGGAAAACATCATCGCCGAGCTCATGGCCCAGACGCCGGTCAGCAGTGCAGGTTCCCACCAGCGGGTGGAATACCAGCCAGCTGGAACTGGGCGTCCAGCGACTTTGCCGCCAGGGTAGTAGTGCGGGGCATCATCACTGGCTTTCGGTGAAGCGATGATGTGTTCACCTTCGTGGTCAATCTCGCGGCGTTCGGTGACCTTACCGGCATTGCGCTGGCCTTCTAGCGGTGGGATCTCCGGCCCAGTAGACATGCCCATGATCTCGCGTGCTGCGTTGGCATAGTGCATGCCCTCGAGCGCGGATTCGCGGGCCAAGCGGGCTTGCTTCACTGTGGTGGCAGAAGATAGCGCCGAGGCTGCCGCGTTGTGGCGCTCGGAGGCATCAGACATGGCTTGTTTCGAGGCGGTATCGGTGCCGTCGATGCTGTAGACCTGCGAGCCTAACCGGTCGATCCAGCGCTGTGCGTCGGCACGCGCGTCGTCCAGCTCATTCTGGTTATTTTGTTCTATTTGCTTTTTGTTATTCCGGCTGGCGACATAAAACGCGATGCCGACGCCAAGCAGAACGATCAACAGGATTTCCATGCTTATTCTCACTCCCAAAATGTTTTGTCGCCATTCTAACGATTCTGCGCGGCAGTGGTTGTGTCTGCGCGGAGGTGGTGCCAGTGGCGATGTGGTTGTGCCAGTGGGGTTATGGTGCTGAGCGATTTAAATAGGCGATTAATGGGACATAACTGCTGGAAACAGGAGGAGTTTGGCGCTATTGCGATTATGGTGTAGGCTATTGATCGCACCGCAAGGGTGTGTGGGAATGTCGTATAGTGGCTAATACCTCAGCCTTCCAAGCTGAAGACGCGGGTTCGATTCCCGTCATTCCCTCCACGTAATCCCGTGGGGCTGTTCGTTAGTGGAACTGAGAAAGTATCTGTAAAGATATATGCACTCAGTTGTAAGATCAGTCTCACGGGATTTTTCTGTTGCCAAATCGGCGTAGGCTGGAATGCTGTTGAACAATTACTCATAAACAGTGCATTCCAAGGAGCTTGGACTATATGTCGAAAACCTATGCAGACTTCCTTATCGACACCCTCGCCAAACAAGGCGTGCGCCACATTTACGGCCTTGTTGGTGACAGCCTGAACCCCATCGTCGATGCTGTGCGCCGCCACAAAGACATGGAATGGATCCACGTCCACAACGAGGAATCCGCAGCTTTCGCCGCTGGCGCAGAATCCCTGGTTACTGGCGAACTTGCCGTGTGCGCCGCCTCCTGCGGGCCGGGAAATACCCACCTGGTGCAGGGGCTTTACGACGCCCACCGTAACGGCGCCCGCGTCCTGGCACTGGCCACCCACATCCCGAGTGAAGAAATCGGCACCGGCTTCTTCCAAGAAACCCACCCGCAGGAAGTCTTGAAGGAATGCTCCGGCTATATCGAAGTCGCGCATTCCGCGAAGCAGGGCCAGCGCATCCTGCACACCGCCATCCAGAATTCGATTGGCAACAAGCAAGTATCCACGCTGGTTATCCCCGGCAATATCGCCGCGGAGAAGGTCGACGAGCCGGTGAGCGGTGGAGTAATCGCCCGCAAGAAAGGGCAGATGATTCCGGATGCTGCCGACGTCGACAAGCTCGTTGCAGCCATTGATGAGGCAGAAAAGATCACGCTGTTCGTCGGTGCTGGCTCCGCTGGTGCGCACGACGAGATTATTGATCTAGCGACCCACCTGCACGCCCCCATCGGCCACGCGTTGGGTGGTAAAGAGGTTATTCAATATGACAACCCGTATGACGTCGGCATGTCCGGCCTGCTGGGTTATGGCGCTTGCTACGACGCCTGCCAGGATGCCGATCTGCTGCTGATGCTGGGCACGGACTTCCCATACGTGGACTTCCTGCCAGACGGCTCTGATGTAGTGATCGCGCAGGTTGACAACAACCCGGAGCACCTGGGGCGCCGCGCGGTACTCAGCCACGCTATCTGCGGCGACGTGCTACCAACCGTCAACGCGCTGCTGGAAAAGACGAAGAAAAAGACTGACCGCTCGTTCCTGGATGACATGCTGAAAAAGCACGAGCGCGAGTTGTCGCATGTCGTGGATGCGTACACCAAAAACGTCGAGAAGCACACCCCGATCCACCCGGAGTTCCTCGCCGATCAGATTGATGAGCTGCTGGATGATGACGCCGTGGTCACCGTCGACACCGGAATGTGCAACGTGTGGGCCGCTCGTTATATCAACCCCACTGGCCGCAACCGCGTGATTGGTTCTTGGAAGCACGGCACCATGGCCAACGCGCTCCCACAAGCTATTGGTGTGCAGCAGGCAGACCGCAACCGTCAGGTCGTCAGCTTCTCTGGTGATGGTGGCTTGGCGATGTTGATGGGTGAGCTGTTGACGGTACGTCGCAATAATCTGCCGGTGAAAACCGTGGTCTTTAATAACTCCTCGCTGGGCATGGTGAAACTGGAAATGCTGGTCGAAGGCATGCCGGAGTTCGGCACCGACCACGACGGCGTCGATTACGCCGGTGCTGCCGAAGCCTTGGGCATTCCTTCCGTGCGCATCACGGACCCGAAGAAGGCGCGCCAGCAGCTGAAAGAGGCCCTGGAGATGGATGGTCCGGTGCTGATCGACGTCATCACGGACCCGAATGCGTTGTCCATGCCACCAACACTGGAATTTGATCAGCTCAAGGGCTTCGCCTTGGCAGCTGGCCGCACTGTGCTTGACGGTGGCGTGGGCAAGATGTTGTCGATGGCGCGGTCTAACCTGCGCAATATTCCGCGCCCATAAGCACACTTCGCGTTCTAGCGGTGCGTTGCCAGAGCGCGTAGGAACATAATCCCGTATTGCGGTGGTGACGCACGATCTGTGCTTGCTGGGCTGTTTCAAGGCGATGTTTGGTGCCCATGCTGTTTAACGTTTCAGCTCGGACGCGAGTTCGACGGCCTGGCGGATAGCCCGTGCCGCGTCGAGCTCTGCAGCCACATCCGCGCCACCAATAACGTGCACGCGGGAGCGCTGGTCCTCGGTTAAGCTCTCGAAGTCTGCTTCGACGACTGACTCTTGGCCGGTACACAACACGATCGTGTCGACGTCCAGCACGGTGTCGATGCGGTTATTTTTCAGGTCGTCTTCCAGCTCGGCGACCTTAGCTTTATCTCCCGCCTTCTGTGCCTTCCGGATAGCCTTGGAAGTCTTGGTGGCGTCGTTGACCGGCACATTCAGGTGAAGTCCGTGGTTGTCGACCTTCGTATAGGCAACGCCACTGACCTGCTTTACACCGGCCGCGGCCACCGAAATACGGTGCACCCATCCGGTGGTGCGGTTCAGGCCCAGCCCCTGTGGTGAAGGCTTGCGCTGCAGCATCGTGATTTCGCGCTGCGCCCGTGGAGGGTGTGGGCGTTCCAGGTTGCCGGGCAGATCCGAGCGTCGGCTGACGCCCCAGGCGGATTCCCATTCGTTGATGGTCGCTGGTGTGGGCTCGGCTGTGATATCTGCGGCGGTGATGTTTGTGGACGCAGGAGCTTCCACCAAATACTCTGCAACATCGAAGCCGATACCACCTGCACCGGCAATCGCCACCTTGTTGCCTGCTTGTTTGGCGCCGGACAACAATTCCGCGTAGGTGATGACGTCGACGTCGAACTCGCCGGCCATGGCCTGTTCGATGCCCGGAATCTCCGGTATGCGTGGGCGCACACCGGTGGCGATCACTACTTCATCGAAGCCTGCGGCGAAAGCCTCGTTGGCTGTCATTGGGCTAGAGGTAGTGATTTTTACATTGTGTGCATCCAAACGCGCGAGCACTGACTGCAGGGAATAGTGGAATTCTTCTTTGCCCGGGATCTGCATTGCCAAGCGGAACTGCCCACCGACGGTGTCAGCTGCCTCAAATACCTCGACGGAATATCCGCGTTTCGCCAAAGCTTCAGCACCAAATAGGCCAGCGACACCGCCGCCGATGACCGCGGCTTTCGGGGCTGCATTTTCTGGGTGAGCACTACCGGCAGGCTCGCCAGCACTAGCGTTGCCTTTGTTGATCGGCTGCAAGGTCAGCTCGGTTTCGTAACCGGCACGAGGGTTAACTAAACAGGTGGCGCGCTTGTTTTCAAAAACATGGTCCAGACAGGACTGGTTACACGCAATGCAGTGGTTAATCTGGCGCGCGTTTCCAGACTGCACACGGTTGATGAATTCTGGATCCGCCAACCAGGGGCGGGCCATGGAGACGAAATCGGTTTCTACGCCGGTGTCATCCCAGGTTCCGGCCAGTACTTGCTCGGCAACTTCTGGGGTGTTGATGCGGTTGGATGAGACCACCGGAATGTTGACGTGTTTTTTGACTCGCGCGGTGGCCCAGCTGAAGGCTGCGCGGGGCACGCTGGTAACGACCGTCGGCACTTGAGCTTCATGCCAGCCGATACCTGTGCTGAGCATGTCGACGCCTGCTTCTTCCAAACCACGTGCTAGTTCTAGAATTTCGGTTTGGGTTTGGCCTTCGTCGACCAATTCCAGCATGCTCATGCGGAAGTCCACCAGGAAATCTGCGGGCACGGCTTTCCGCACTGCCCGTGCTACTTCCAAGGCGAACAGGCTGCGTTGCTGGGCCCAGCGGTCATCGCGCTGGTTCGTGCGTGAGGAAAGGAACTGGTTGATCAAATAGCCTTCCGAGCCCATAATCTGCACCCCGTCATAGCCGGCCTCGGCGGCGAGTTTGGCCGAGTGAGCGAAATCCTGGACGGTTTGCGCAACTTCTTCGTCGGAAAGCGCACGAGACGGAAACGGGCTGATCGGCGCCTGGGTGGCACTAGCACTGACTGATTCCATATGAAAGGCGTAGCGTCCTGCGTGCAGTAGCTGTAGAAACGCCAGGCTGTCGTGTTCGTGCACGGCGGCGGTGACTTGCTTGTGTGCTTGCACCATTTCGTGATTATTGAACGGTTGTGCATACGGGCTTAGCACTCCCAGCTGGTTTGGGGAATAGCCGCCAGTGACCACAGCTGCCGCGCCGCCTTGTGCGCGTTCGGCGAAATAGGCAGCTAATTTCGGTGCATCCGCTGGGTCGTCTTCGAGGCCGGTGTGCATTGACCCCATAATTGCGCGATTGCGGAAACGTTTCTTGCCGACGGTCAGCGGAGCGAGTAGTCGCGAATAGTTGTCGTTGCGGGAATCCGGTGTGGCCCTAGGTGCGGAGTTGGTTACAGAAGAAGCCATGGGAGTGCTCGCGAAATGTGTCATAAATAACACTCTAGCGTGTGTTCTGCATAACAAAAACCCGTCAAGGCTCCTGATGGCTGCGGGATAGGCGACCCCGGCTGTGCGGGACGAAAATAAGGCGGGTAGACTACGTGGTCGTGTTCATGTGCACTTGGTGCATATGAGTGGTCACGGGGCGTAGCGCAGCTTGGTAGCGCATCTGCTTCGGGAGTAGAAGGTCGCAGGTTCAAATCCTGTCGCCCCGACAAATGGGGTCCAGGCTGTGAGTGCTTTGGGCCTCTGTTTAATAAAATAATTACTAGCACTATCCCTCGATGAGAAACCAGGAGAGTTACTCGTGAAGACAACCGTCGACAAGCTGAGCGATACCCGCGTGAAGCTCACCGTGAATGTCCCATTCTCTGAGCTCGACAAGGAAATCGACGCAGCCTATAAGGCCATTGCGCAGCAGGTGTCTATCCCAGGTTTCCGTAAAGGTAAAGCGCCTCGTCAGCTGATCGACGCGCGTTTTGGTCGTGGCCCTGTTTTGGAGCAGGTCGTTAATGACATGCTGCCGGTGAAATATGAACAGGCCATGAAGGAAAATGACATCAACCCAATCGGTCAGCCTGAGGTTGATATCAAGCAGATCGAGGACAATGAATTCGTAGAATTCACTGCTGAAGTCGATGTCCAGCCAGATATTGAGGTTCCGGACTTCTCCAAGTTCAAGGTCTCCGTTGCTCCGCTGAAGTCCGTGGATGAGGCCACCGATGAGCAGGTCGATCAGCTGCGTGATCGTTTCGGTGAGCTGAAAGAAACCAAGCGTCAGCTGAAGACCAACGACTTTGCAGTCATCGACTTGTCTGCAGAGATCGATGGTGAAGAAATTGAAGACGCCAAGGTTGAGTCCATGTCTTATCAGATCGGTTCCGGCAACCTGGTCAAGGGATTGGACACCGCTCTGCGTGGCATGAAGACCGGCGAAGACAACACCTTCACCGCGAAGTTGCAGACCGGTGAGCACGCTGGCGAGGAAGCAGAAGTTTCCGTGCATGTACAGAAGACTCAGGAACGCAAGCTGCCTGAGTTCGACGATGACTTTGCACAGATGGCTTCGGAATTCGATACTGCTGATGAGTTGCGCGAAGCTATCCGCACCCAGGCTGAAGAATCCGTGAAGGCCCAGCAGGCTGCAGAAATCCGCGACGAGGTGCTGAAGGCAGCTCTGGAAAAGGTAGAGTTCGAGCTTCCAAAGACCGTGGTCGACGACCAGGTGCACAACCAGTACCACCAGGTGCTTGGCCAGGTTGGTGGCGACGAGAAGGCTCTGGCGCAGCTTTTGGAAGCACAGGGAACTTCCCGCGAGCAGTTCGACAAGGAAGCCCGCGAATCTGCCGAGGATTCTGTACGTACCCAGTTGTTCTTGGATGCGGTTGCCGAGCAGGAGCAGCCAGAGGTTTCCCAGGAAGAACTGACCGAGCACATCATGTTCACCGCACGTTCCTACGGCATGGAGCCGGGCCAGTTCATGCAACAGCTGCAGCAGGCTAACCAGCTGCCAAACTTGTTCGCTGATGTTCGTCGCGGCAAGGCACTGGCGATGGCTATCTGCAATGTCCAGGTAGAAGATACCGACGGCAATGCTGTTGATCCAAAGGACTACTTCGGTGAAGAAGAAAACGCTGAAGGTGCCGACAACGCTGCAGCGGCACAGGAAAATTCCGAGGAGAAGTAATCTCTCTTGGTGATTTTCGGAGCATATGATGCTTCGAAAACCACACCCGCCGGGTTTGGCTAACGTAGCTGAGCTTGGCGGGTTTTGCGTAGGTGCGGTGCATGTAAACGCTGACAGCGAACACAGCTGACGGGCCTACGGACGGCGAGTACGCTGGTGTCATTGAGTACGACGACTAACAGGAGTTGGAAACACTAATGTCTGACAAAATTACGAGCGAGGCAGGTTCGACGGGCATGAACCTGGGCGACTCTGTCTACGAGCGCTTGTTGCGTGAACGCATTATCTTCCTGGGTACCCAGGTGGACGATGAAATCGCCAACAAGCTGTGCGCACAGATTTTGTTGCTTTCTGCGGAGGATCCAAACCGCGATATTTCTCTTTACATCAACTCCCCAGGCGGTTCCGTAACCGCAGGCATGGCTATCTACGACACCATGAAGTACTCGCCGTGTGACGTGCGTACGTACGGCATGGGGCTGGCAGCTTCCATGGGGCAGTTTTTGCTCACTGCCGGTGCACCGGGCAAGCGCTTTGCTTTGCCACACGCACGCATCATGATGCACCAGCCATCCGCCGGTGTTGGTGGTACCGCCGCTGATATCGCGATTCAGGCAGAACAATTCGCGCAGACCAAGCGTGAGATGGCACAGCTGATTGCGGAGCACACTGGCCAGACTTTTGAACAGGTCACCAAGGACTCCGACCGTGACCGTTGGTTCACCGCACAGCAGGCTTTGGAATACGGCATGGTAGACCATGTCATTTCTTCTGCTCAGGGCGGCACTGTTACTAACTAAGCACGAACCACGAACCAGGTAAGAGGAGAACTACTTTCATGTTGAACCAATCCCAGATGCCAACTTCGCGGTACGTGCTGCCGTCGTTTTTGGAGCACTCCGCGAACGGCACGAAGGAAACCAACCCGTATAACAAGCTGTTTGAAGAGCGCATCATCTTCTTAGCGTCCCAGGTTGATGACACCGCAGCTAACGACATCATGGCGCAGTTGTTGGTTCTGGAGTCTCAGGACCCCGACCGTGACATCACCATGTACATCAACTCGCCAGGTGGTTCTTTCACGGCTATGACAGCGATTTATGACACCATGCGTTTTGTCCGCTGTGATGTGCAGACAGTGTGCTTGGGGCAAGCTGCTTCTGCGGCGGCATTGCTGCTGGCTGCGGGCGCACCAGGCAAGCGCGCGGCGTTGCCGAACTCTCGTGTACTGATCCACCAGCCTGCTACGCAGGGCACGCAAGGACAGGTCTCTGACTTGGAGATTCAGGCTGCCGAAATTGAGCGTATGCGTACTTTGATGGAGCGTACTTTGGCAGAGCACACCGGCCGGAGCGCAGAGCAGATCCGCATTGATACTGACCGTGACAAGATTCTGACCGCGGAAGATGCCGTGGAATACGGAATTATCGATCGCGTCTTTGACTACCGCAAGGCTAATCACGACTAAACTCTGCTGATTATTTAATTTTGGCAGTACCTGCACGACAGCACCCTTCCGATCGTTTCTCGACGGGAGGGTGCTGCTGTATTTTCGCCAACACGCTTTTGGGGTAGTAGATCTTTGCCTGTATTACTCACCTGAGACAACCCATGGGTGTTACACCCAAAAAATGGGGGTAGCTGTGGTGTCAGCCGTACTCGTAGATTGCTGTGAGCAGCTCTAAACTCTGTTGGGGGCAATCATTTCACCAGCGCCGGTTTCCGTGAACAAAAACCGGACACGATGATCCGCCTAATACACACTTAGAGAAACGACCACACAAAGGCACAGGGCAACAGGTATGACACCTTCGAGTTCCAAGACCTATCGTTTAGCAATTGTGGAAGACCACGAACTAACCCGGCAAGGCCTAGAGGCCATGCTTAGTAGTTATTCGGATTTCACCGTTGTCGCCAGCGCACCCAGCGTGCCGCAACTTCTCAGTGCCTTAGGTAAAAAGAAGAAAGTCGACTTAGTCCTGCTTGATCTTCGCTTATCGGACGACAGTCGACCGGTAGAAAATGTGGAAAAGATCGAAGAGCTCACCCCGCATATCGTTGTGGTCTCGTCCTTGGAAAGCCCATATTTGCTGCGGCAAGTACTCAGCACCAGCGTCGCGGAAGTATTGAGCAAAACCCAACCATCGGAAGAAATTGTGGCCGCTATTCGTCGCACTCTGGGTGGGTGCCCGACGATCTCTACGGAAATGGCCGCTGCGATGGATAGCGATCCTTTACTTGAATCCGTAGACCTTTCCGATCGACAGCGCGAAGTCTTGGAATTATATGCTTCGGGTGAGCCAGCGAAGCGAGTTGCTCGTTTGACTGGTTTGAAACAAGACACGGTTAACGATTATTTAAACCGCGTTCGGCAGAAGTACTCGAGCGTCGGACGCGATACCTTTACGAAGCTGGATTTATACCAGCGTGCTCAAGAAGATGGATTCTTACCCGGGCCGACTGACCCGCACTAACACTCGCATTCGGGCGCTTCGTAATCTCACCGCCGAGAGCCAGGATTGCGCGGGGGCTAGCAGGTTTTCAGCCGTCCTAGACCTCCGGGAACGGCACCCGGGTAATCCCAGTACTGTCGGTGGTGATCGTGGCGAAATATTTGCGCCCCGGCGGCAAAATACGGATGGTTACTTTGTCTGTTCCCGCGAAGTTCAGACGCTCCAGCACCAGAGGCACAAGCCGTTCCAGCGCGGCGCCGGCATCTCGGCCATCGGATTTACGGCCGACCGTGCTGGAATCGCGTTCACTCCGATCATCCAGCAGCAATACCGTAGCGCCGGCTTTCCGTGCATCCCAAGCAGCAGTTTTTATTTCGGGGCGATCCAATAGCGGCGCACGCAGCATGTCGCGGATCGCTAATTCTGTTAGGCGGGCCCTTTCCCGCAACAACGGTGGGGGAGTCTGGAAATGCTGCACAGCTTCAAACACCGGCGCCGCGTGCAACTCGATGCGTTCATGCCAATGTCTGTGCACTAACTGAATCTGCCGCACCCGTGCCGCCTCTGCATAGGCGGTACGTTTTTCCATACGCAGCCGCGGCAGGTTTTTCAGCAAAGTGTTGTTAGCAAGAAAAACCACCGTGGCTGCCATGACGAGATTGACCT
Organism: Corynebacterium pseudodiphtheriticum; assembly: GCF_023509295.1. NCBI lineage: Bacteria > Bacillati > Actinomycetota > Actinomycetes > Mycobacteriales > Corynebacteriaceae > Corynebacterium > Corynebacterium pseudodiphtheriticum. The sequence goes on from NZ_CP091864.1 coordinate 563,105, forward strand.
GCACCAAAATATCTGCCAGAGGTGGGCTGGCAAGTGCACCGGCGGTGAGCAAGGTGCAGGCTTTCATTAACGCTGCGCTGGCAACGAAGCAGCCGGCTCCCCACAAGATCTGCCCCCGCAAAATCAGAATGCAGCAGAGCAAGCTAATGATCGACAACGCCCACAAATTTTCTCGGCCAGCCACATAATCGACGCGTTGCAACATGCTTAACGGGCCCAACATAAGAAAACCGACCGTGAAGACGAAGCGTTTGGTGCCGCCAATATGGGGTGAGCTGTCTAAGACAAGCAGGGCTAAAGTAGCAATGGCGACGGCGGCTGCTGGGATCGCCATCAGGAACTCGCCGGAGTTCACCCACACTGCAGACACGATGCTGATGACGGCCAGGATTAGGTATGGCCAAGCCCATGATCGGGAAACTTGTGCTGGCTGCAGTAGCTGGTGCTCTAACTTTGCGGCTGTGAGCTGATCTTCGGAAAGATCATTTGCTTGTGCTGCCACGCGCTCATTGAATTGGGATTCTGCGGTGCGCAAGCACCAGCGCACGGTGACGGTTGTGCCGTTGTCAGGCGAAGAGACAATTTGGGCGTCGCCACCATCAATACTGCGCATGCGGTGCAAAATCGATACGTTGATGCCCGCCCGTTGCGGATTACGCGTTGCCAAATCGAAACCGCGACCGTCGTCAGAAAATTCAAAAACCAGCTCACCATCGGTGATGTTGATTACGCAGCGACGCTGACACGAGTCGCCAGCATGCTTCCGGGAATTACGTGCAGCTTCAGTGACAGACAAACGGATGGCTTCGGCTGCAGAATCTTTGATCGTAGAAAAACCAAGGTCGGAACTGCCGTTGTGTGCGTCTTGCCCATTGACTGTGATGGAGCAATCTGGGGTGAGATCCTGCACGCTGCGGGTGACGTCGGCAAGCAATTGTTCCAGCGTAATGTCTTCGCCAGTCGCGGGGCGAGAAGGCAACGAACGTACGGCGTCGGCCTGCATATTTTGTCCGCGGGCGATGGCTGAGAGTGAACCCAAAATATGGTCATGAACCAGCCCATTGAGGCGTTTGCGCTCGGCAATTGCGGCATGCTTGGACTCGGATTCAGCTAAAGAATCCTGCACCTTCTGTTCAGTCTCGTCGATAGTACGTGCAACCCGCATCAACGTAACTGCCCCCAACACAAACGGAATCAAGTTCATGAGTACCGCAAATCCGGTGATCGCTAACAGCTCTGGAATACTCGTGCGCCCGTAGACGATGGAATGCAATGCGCTGGGTAGGACCTGAATCAAAATTGCAACCAGTACCGCTCGTCTAGTCGGGGAGAGCAAGACCACACTGATGGCCAAAACGCCGGTGAAATCGGTAAACCGCAGTACCGCAGGGCCCAGGTCGGCCATAGTGTAATACGCCACAGGAAACGCCAGGGTAGCTACCAACAGCACCAGCGCATTTGTATACAGGGAATAACGCAACCAGACCAGCTTGCCGACGATTGCCGAGGCCAGCATGAATATCCCGCTCAGGGCCAGCCCGATGCTTATGAGGTAGCCGTACCAGTCGCCGATGTAGCCGGAACCATAGGTGACGTATTGCAATCCCAGATAGACCAACAGCGCGACCGCCATTGCGGCGCAGCAGATTCGTAGGGTGGTGAGTTCGACGGAATCGTCGCCCATGGCACGCCGGATTCGCCGCAAGAGCGTAGGCAAAAAACGTGCATCGTGTGCATCGTGTACAGAGCGTGCAGAGTGTGCATCGTGTTCGACAGAAGCAGTGTCGGCGGCAGAAGCAGAGCCAGCAGCAGTGCCGGTAGCAGCGTCAATATCGAAGGCGGTGCGGGGAGTAGCCATACAGTAAGTTTTGCATCATGAGTTCGGACTGGTGGCATCGGCTCTACCATCGTGTGGCTACCAGCGAAACGGTGCATGGTGATTACACTAGAGACAATAATCTGGCTGTCTTGTGGCGCCAGAAATATCCTCACGCACCTGTCCACGACCGCGAAACGAGAAGTACGTAAAAGATTCTATGGCACGTATGCAAGAAAGCGCTGATCTGCTGAAGTGTTCCTTCTGTGGGAAGAGCCAAAAACAGGTGAAAAAGCTCATCGCCGGTGGCGGTGTGTATATCTGCAACGAGTGCATTGAACTGTGCAACGAGATCATCGAAGAAGAAATCGCTAACGAGCCGGGCGCACAGGAATCCGACGATGCCAAGCGTCTGCCACGGCCGTCGGAAATTTCTGCGTTCCTGGATAACTATGTCATTGGACAAGACCAGGCCAAACGCATCCTGTCGGTGGCAGTTTATAACCATTACAAGCGCATGCGTGCCGACGAATTTACCCACAGCGGTGCCGGTGGAGGGCAGAAAACCTCGGGCCCGAAATATGGCGGGCGGGCCGATTCCATCCATGCGGATGAGGAAGTTGAGATTGCGAAATCCAATATCTTGATGTTGGGCCCTACCGGTTCGGGCAAAACCTACCTGGCACAAACGCTGGCGCGCATGCTGGATGTGCCATTCGCGATTGCGGACGCTACTTCGTTAACGGAAGCTGGCTACGTCGGTGAAGACGTAGAAAATATCCTGCTGAAGTTGTTGCAAGCTGCGGATTTTGATGTGGAGCGCGCGCAGCGTGGCATTATTTACGTCGACGAGATCGACAAGATTTCGCGCAAGAGCGAAAACCCTTCGATCACCCGAGATGTGTCTGGCGAAGGCGTGCAACAGGCGTTGCTGAAGATCTTGGAAGGCACGACCGCTTCCATCCCACCGCAGGGTGGGCGTAAACATCCCAACCAGGAATTTATTCAGTTGGATACGTCCAATGTGTTGTTCATTGTTGCGGGCGCTTTCGATGGCCTGGACAAAGTAATCGCGGAGCGCGTCGGCAAGAAAGGTTTGGGCTTTGGCGCAGAGATCGACTCCCGCAAAGACACCGACAACGCGGCGTTGTTCTCGCAGGTGCGTACCGCTGATCTGGTGAAATTCGGCCTGATTCCAGAGTTTATTGGCCGCCTTCCGGTGGTAGCTACGGTGGAAAACCTGGATCGGGCATCGTTGGTACAGGTGCTCACTGAGCCGAAGAACTCGTTGGTTAAGCAGTACCGGAGTTTGTTCGCTATGGACGGTGCCGAGCTGATTTTCGATGACGACGCCTTAGGGGAAATCGCAGATTTGGCGATTGACCGCGGCACTGGTGCCCGTGGCTTGCGCGCGATTTTGGAGGACCTGTTGGTTCCGGTGATGTACGATTTGCCGGATCGGGAAGACATCAACCAGGTGGTTGTCACTGCTGCCGCGGTGCGTGGCGACGATGATCCCGAACTGCGTTATTCCGAAAACATGCAATCGGCATAGCAAGCACCAGTCCTAACGCAAAACCACCCCCGGGCTGGGCTCGGGCTATGCCCTGGGGTAGGGGATCAAATTGCGGCCTGCAGCTAGGGCTAGGCTGTGGCTGGGTTTAGTCCCAGTACACCCCGAGCCCGCCACCGTCGTGTTCTTCGTCGCTGGTGAATAGATAGGATTCGTGCTCGGAATCTTCGATATTCGAGGTCAAAAATGACAACACAGCATCGATGACGAGTCGCCGAATTCCCACCGAATTGCTTGCTGAAAGCGTATCGACCTGGGCAGTTGTGGCCATCAGGTGCCGGTGATTGAGCCGGAACAAGCTCAGCGAGATGATTATGTAAAACACATCGTTGGCAGAAATACCGGGCCGAAACGCGCCGGCTTCTTGGCCACGTAGCAATACCCGGTCCAGGTGTAGCCCAAGCTCCGATGATTCCATCATGGCGGTGGTAGTTCCGCTTTCTAGCACCGGGTGTAGGGAATCTGCGGCTAACAAGGCGACCGCCTCGCGGTGCGTGTCTAACTGGGTAAACAAGGCGGAGACAATGTGCGCCATGCATTCTGCGGGCACAGGTGAATCGACATTGAGTGCTTCTGCCGGGGGCGTAATCGCTTCCATGCAGGCTGTGATGGCCTGGGCATATAACTCGTGCTTGTCGACGTTTGTTTCGTTACTGGCTGGTTTTTCCCCGGCTATTTTGTCACCTGCCACACCGGTTGCGTCTGCATTCCCTTCGGCAGCTGAATTCATGAGCCACGAAAAATCTGCGTGCTCGTAACCGTTGCGGAGAAATTCGCTGATGATGGCAGACAGCTCTGCGGAATCTTCGCGATTATTCATGCGCCTCCAAAGCCAAGTTATCGATCAAACGTACCGGGCCTACCCAGGCTGCGGTCAAGGCTAGCGCTGGGCGGGTATCGGCAGGAACGTCCCGTAAATCTGCTGGGTCGACAACACGGAAATAATCTAGCTCCACCCCTGTGCAACTTGCTAGATGGTCTCTAGCTGCTTCTACGCTAGTGAATTCGCCGTCGCGAAGCCCAAATAAGGTTTGAGACAGGGCTTGGGCAGCGCGTCGCTGTGGCGCGCTTAAGCGTAAGTTGCGACTGGATTCTGCCACCCCGTCTACACCGCGCACTATGGGAAGGCCGTGAATAGTCACCGGAATATCCAGGTCCCGCACCATGGCTTGGATTATCGCCAGCTGTTGGGCATCTTTGCGCCCGAAATAGGCCCGGTCCGGCTGGATGATCTGAAACAGCTTGGCGACGACGGTTGCGACTCCATCAAAATGTCCAGGACGGGAGGTGCCTTCTAGAATCTCACCCATGCGGCCAGTACGTACCCAGATTTGTGGGTGCTGGTCTGGATATGCAGAAAAACCCGGGTACATTTCGTCGACACTGGGAGCAAAGACCGCATCGACGCCGAGCGTGCGTAGGAATTCTGCGTCTTGTTCCAGGTTTCGCGGATAGTTGCGGTAGTCGTCGCAATCACCCAGGTCGGTGAACTGCAGTGGGTTAACGAATACTGATGCGACGACGATGTCGTTGTCGGCGCGCGCGGCGCGCACCAGGCTGGCATGCCCGTCGTGCAGTGCGCCCATCGTGGGAACCAAGCCCACAGTGGGAGCCGAGCCGGCAGTGGAAGCTGTGCCCACCGTGGGAGCCGAGCGTGCTTTTACGCAAAACTCGCGTACGTCAGAGATAGTGTGGAAGACCTGCATTTAATTCTCGTCACTAAATGATTCGGCGTCATTCGGGAACGTACGGGCTGCAACATCCTCGCGGTAAGCGCGAGCACCTTTACGCAGCTCGTCGGCAAGATTGGCGTACTGGCGCACGAATCGCGGTGGTGTCCCAGTGCCCAGACCGAAGGCATCAGTCCAGACCAGGATCTGGCCGTCGCACTCGTTACCTGCACCGATGCCGATGGTGGGAATAGGGCAGTCACGGGTGATCTGAGCAGCCAGTTGACTGGGTACCATTTCCATGACGACGGCGAAAGCCCCCGCTTCTGCCACCGCCTGGGCGTCTGCGCGCAGCTGCGCGGCGGCCTCACCACGGCCTTGTACCCGGTAGCCGCCGAGCGCGTGTTCGGCTTGCGGGGTAAAACCAATGTGTGCGCACACCGGAATGCCGGCGTCGACAAGCGCTTTGATGGTCGGAGCTATTTCCACACCACCTTCGATTTTTACCGCCTGCACGCCGGCCTCTTTCATAAACCGCACCGCGGTATCCACGGCTTGGGCTGGCGAAGTCTCATAACTGCCAAAGGGCAAATCGGCGACAACGAATGAGCGGCGGGTAGAGCGCACCACCGCAGCGGACAGGCTGATGAGCTCCTCGGTGGTGATCGGCAAAGTGGAGCTGTGCCCGAACACGACGTTGGCCGCGGAATCTCCCACCAGCAGCAGATCAATCTCGGCGTCGTCGAAAATGCTGGCGGTGAGGCTATCGTAGCTGGTCAGTGCAGTGAAAGGGGTGCCGTTGGCTTTTGCGCGGGAAAAATAATGGGTGCGTAGACGTTTTGCAGGAAGAGACGGTTGGGTAGACATAGGCCGGATTTTAGCAGTGTGGCGGATTATTACTCGGGATCTACTGGGCAACTCCTGTAGCGCTGCGGCCCAGGTTGCGGGTGGGCGCTAGAATAGGCGCCGTGATGACGGAGAACCAGCAAAACCCAGATAACCGTAATTCCGCAACCGATGCCGCGCCGGGTCGCGACCGTAGCGATCTGCTTGCGAAGAACTGGCAACCGGGCGAGGTAGAGAAAGATCTTTACGACGCTTGGGAGTCGAAGGGCTATTTCCGCCCGGACGAAGATGCGGACAAGCCTGCTTATTCCGTGGTTTTGCCGCCACCGAATGTCACCGGGCAGTTACATATGGGGCACGCGTTGGATCACACGTTGATGGATTCGATTATCCGTCGCAAGCGCATGCAGGGTTTTTCCACGCTGTGGCTGCCGGGTTCGGATCACGCAGGCATTGCTACCCAGACGAAGGTGGAAGCGAAGCTGCGCGAGCAGGAAGGCAAATCTCGCTGGGATTACTCGCGTGAAGATTTCATTGCCAAGGTTTGGGAATGGAAGGAAGAATACGGCGGCACCATCCAACAGCAGATGCGCGCGATTGGTGATTCCGTCGACTGGTCGCGCGAGCGCTTCACCCTGGATGAGGGGTTGTCGCGCGCCGTGCAGCACATTTTCAAGCAGATGTTTGACGCCGGCATGATTTACCGCGCGCACCGCTTGGTCAACTGGTCGCCGGTGCTGGAAACAGCGGTCAGTGACATCGAGGTCGTACACAAAGACGTCGACGGTGAGCTGGTTTCGCTGCGTTACGGCTCGCTTGCCGACGACGAAGATCACGTCATCGTCGCCACCACCCGTGTAGAAACCATGCTTGGCGACGTCGCCGTGGCCGTACACCCGGATGATGAGCGCTATACCCACCTAGTGGGCAAGAAGTTCCCGCACCCGTTCCGGGACGATCTGGAGCTGGAAGTCATTGCCGACGACTACGTAGATCCGGAATTTGGTTCCGGTGCCGTGAAGATCACCCCGGCGCATGATCCGAATGACTATGCGATGGGCTTGCGCCACAACCTGGACATGCCCACGGTCATGGATACCACCGGCCATATCGCTGGCACCGGGACCCAGTTTGATGGGTTGAGCCGCGAGGAAGCCCGCGTGAAGGTTCGCGAGGCGTTGGCGGAGCAAGGCCGCATTGTCGCGGAGAAGCGCCCGTATACACACTCGGTGGGTCATTCGGAACGCAGCGGGGAACCGATTGAGCCGCGCCTGTCGCTGCAGTGGTTTGTGAAGGTGGACAAGCTTGCACAGATGGCTGGCGATGCTGTGCGTGAAGGCGATACCAAGATTCACCCGACGTCGATGGAGCCACGCTACTTTGATTGGGTTGATGACATGCATGACTGGACTATCTCGCGCCAGTTGTGGTGGGGCCACCGCATCCCGATCTGGTACGGGCCAGAAGATGAAAACGGCGAGCGTGACATCGTCTGCGTCGGCCCTGATGAGCAAGCCCCAGAAGGCTATGAGCAAGACCCCGACGTATTGGATACGTGGTTTAGCTCTGCACTGTGGCCATTTTCCACGATGGGCTGGCCAGATAAAACCGCTGACCTGGAGCGCTATTTCCCAACCTCGGTGCTGGTCACCGCCTACGACATCTTGTTCTTCTGGGTTGCCCGCATGATGATGTTCGGCACCTTCGCCGCTCAGCAGGACCCGGAAACCTTCGGTACGGCTGCCGACGGCCGGCCACAGGTGCCGTTCAAGGATCTCTACCTGCATGGTTTGGTTCGTGATGAGCACGGCCGCAAGATGTCTAAGTCACTGGGCAACGGCATTGACCCGATGGATTGGGTGCGCGATTACGGCGCCGACGCTTTGCGCTTTACCTTGGCGCGTGGCGCGAACCCTGGCGTGGATCTGCCGGTGGGTGATGAGGCTGCAGAGGCTTCGAAGCGCTTTGCTACCAAGTTGTTCAACGCCACCAAGTTCGCGTTGATGAATGGTGCCGGTATGGGCGAGCTGCCCGAGCGCAGTGAGCTTACCGACGCCGACCGCTGGATCCTGGACCGCACCGAACAAGTACGCGCGCAGGTAGACAAGTATCTGGATGACTACCAGTTTGCGAAAGCCAACGAACTGCTCTACCACTTCGCCTGGGGCGAGCTGTGCGACTGGTACGTCGAGATCGCCAAAACCCAGATCCCACGCGAGGGCGAATCCGCCCAGGGCCGAAACACGCAAATTGTGCTGGGCCGAGTGCTGGACGTTGTACTGCGTTTGCTGCACCCAACCATGCCGTTCGTTACCGAAGTGACGTGGAAGGCGCTGACCGGTGGCGAATCTCTGGTGGTAGCAGATTGGCCTACCGCAGCTGATACCAACGGCGGGGTAGAGGCCGACGACGTTGCTGCACGTCGCATTGCCGACGCTGAGGTGCTGATTACCGAGTTGCGTCGTTTCCGCGCGGACCAGGGCGTGAAGCCGTCGCAGAAGATCCCCGGAAAGCTGGACTTTGCTGCCGCCGACTTGGTTGGGCAGGAAAACCTGGTGCGCAACCTGGCAAATGTGGAAGAGCCAGGCGCAGATTTCACCGAGTCTGCTTCCGTTGAGGTACGCCTGAGCCAGGCCACCATCACCATCGCGGTGGATACCTCAGGTGCCGTGGACGTGGCAGCAGAACGCGCCCGACTGCAGAAGGACCTGAAAAAGGCAGAAAAGGAACTGGCCCAGACCAGTGGCCAGCTGCAAAACGAGAAGTTCTTGGCCAGGGCACCACAAGATGTCGTCGACAAGATCAAAGATCGCCAACAGCTGGCACAAGAAGAAGTCGACCGCATCGGTGCTCGTCTGGAGGCACTAGGCTAGTGGCAGAATACGAACACGCAGACCCTTCCGAAAGCAGCGAGTTAGACCAGGACCTCGCTGCCTTGGCCGGTGATGCGGTGGAAGTCGACGAGCACGGGTTGAAACTCAACCTGGGATTGCCGGATGAAGAACGCAACGCGCCAGCCCCGCTGCAAGCCACGCCAGAAGAACTCAGCGCGCTGGCTGCGGTGGAAGCGGAACTCGATACCCGCTGGCCAGAAACGAAGATCGATCCGAGCCTGGAACGCATAGAGTACCTGCTGGATTTATTGGGCAACCCGCAAGAAAACTTCCACGTTATCCACGTCGCGGGCACCAACGGCAAAAGCTCGACGGTGCGCATGATTGATTCGCTGCTGCGTGGGTTTCATCGGCGCAGTGGCATGTTCACCTCGCCGCATTTGCAGACGGTCACCGAACGCATCTGCTTGGATGGTAACCCGATTCCTGCGCGGGACTACGTGCGCCAATGGGAAGAAATTGAGCCGTTTGTGCAGATGACCGATGCGCATTTCGACGTGCGCTTGTCCAAATTCGAAATCCTGACTGCCATGGCTTATGCCGCGTTTGCGGATGCCCCGGTGGAAGTCGCGGTGGTGGAAGTTGGCCTGGGAGGGACCTGGGATTCCACCAACGTGGTGAACCCGGAAGTTTCCGTCGTCATGCCGGTGGGCTTGGACCACCAGAACTACCTGGGCGAGACCATCGAAGAAATCGCGGCGGAAAAAGCCGGGATCATCAAAAAACGCGATGACCTGGACGACGTGTTGAAGCCGTCGGAGAACATCGCGATCATCGGAGAACAAGACCCGAAAGCCATGGACGTGATTCTGCGCCGTGCCGTCGAAGTGGAAGCCGGTGTGGCGCGCTATAACAGCGAATTTGGGGTGCTGGAAACCTCCGTCGCTGTAGGTGGGCAGCAATTGCACCTGCGCGGGCTTGGTGGAGAATACCCAGAGATTTTCATCCCTCTTTCAGGTAGTCACATGGCAGCGAACGCCTCGTGCGCACTGGCAGCGGTAGAAGCGTTCTTTGGAGCTCGCGCCGGGCACGGGCTGGACCTGGATACTGTGCGGGAAGGCTTCCGCACCGTGTCGGTGCCGGGTCGTTTAGAGCGCGTGCGTACCTCACCGACTACGTTCATCGATGTAGCGCACAATCCGCATGGTGCGCAGGCACTGGGTGCGGCACTCTCGCGTGATTTTAATTTCCAGCGTCTCATCGGCGTAGTAGCCGTATTCGACGACAAAGATGCCAAGGGCGTATTGCTGGCTTTGGAACCGCACCTGGATGAAGTGGTTATTAGCCAAAACAGCTCTCCGCGAGCTCTGGACGCATATACGCTGGCGGAATACGCCGTGGAAATCTTTGGTGAAGAGCGCGTGCACACTATCGACGATCTGCCTGGTGCCTACGCGCTGGCCGTGGAATTGGCAGAAGATGCCGAGGTGCAATCGGGCTCTGGCATCGTGATCACCGGCTCGGTGGTTACCGCTGGGGAAGCCCGCACGCTATTTGGAAAGGAACCGTCGTGACAGATCAGAATTCCCGCCACGACAATAACCGCCACGCTGCCGAGTACGGCCCATTGGGCCCGGGCAAAGCGCCGGTAAAAGACCCCATGCGTGGGTTGGCCGGCATGATGTCGGGCACGCTGATCATGCAAGCGATCAGCATCTTTTTGGGTCTTACCGTCATTTTAAAAATTGATGGTGGCGTTTATTGGACGACGCCGAACTGGGTCGCGGTAACGATGCTCGGGGCTTTGCATGTGCTCGCAGTCTTTTTCGTGCGTAAATCCTGGGCTATCCCCATGATTCTGGTGCTGCAAGCGCTCGGGTTGTTGACATTTTTCATCCACTGGTCCATCGGCGTGATCATGCTGTTGTTCATTGCTGTCTGGGCGTTCATGCTGTATTTACGCTCGATGTTGTTGGAACGCATGCGGCGTGGCTTGCTAACCACTCAGCATTTGGGCACGGACTAGCTGCGCTAGTGGTCAGCGTTTGGGTACGGACTAGCTGCGCTAGTCGTGGAATTTCCGGTGCTCGGTGTCGGCTGGAAAGTGCTAGACCGAAGAAGTTTTCACTGAAACAAGTTGTAAACTAGAGACCATGACTGAACGTACTCTGATTTTGATCAAACCTGACGGTGTACAGAATGGCCACGTGGGAGAAATCATCTCCCGCATTGAGCGCAAGGGACTGCGTCTGGCAGAACTCGATTTGCGTGTGGCAGACCGTGAAACCGCAGAAAAGCACTACGCTGAGCACGCCGATAAGCCATTTTTCGGTGAGCTGGTGGATTTCATCACTTCCGCTCCCTTGATCGCTGGCATCGTGGAAGGCGACCGCGCCATTGACGCATGGCGCCAGCTGGCTGGCGGCACCGATCCCGTCGGCAAGGCCACCCCGGGCACCATCCGCGGTGATTTTGCGTTGTCCGTGGCGGAAAACGTCGTCCACGGTTCTGATTCCCCAGAATCCGCAGAGCGCGAGATCGGGATTTGGTTCCCGAACCTGTAAGCAGCGGGATCTGGTTCCAAGAATCTGTAAGCAGTGGGTTCCGGTTCCAAGAATCTGTCTCCACTCGGTGCGCTCGTTCCGCGCACTTATATAACCCGACGCAGTTTATGTGCGAATTTTGCAAATAGTGGCCACAAAACCGCCGATTTCGTAGCACTAATTGTAAAAAAGACACATTGACCGTAGCTAGGGATTGCCGCCAGCGTCTATGCCAAGGGCGGCGCTGGGCGCTGCCCACCCCGCGCTAGCCAACCCCCGTGCTAGCGGGAGCGCAACCGCAATTCCTGTAACACTGAACTTCGCTAACGCCCCTGCCGGTAGTGCTGCAAGCACTGAATACCGGTGGGGGTTAAGCTATATTGCCACTTGTGCGGCTGCTCGCGCACGGTAATTTTCTTGGCCTCGACCAGGTGCGCTTTCCGCAATGTTTCCAGCTCAGTGATCACTTCATCGGTGTCCCGGTGGATGGCGCCCGCAAATTCTGCGACCATGACGAACACATTATCCCCGGCTCCGACGGCCGCCAGGTCCCGCAGTACCTTCGGATGTCGTGCGACCAGTTCGAGTCGCTCGCTGGTGATTTCTTCCATATTGCTTTTCCGCAGTGCCTGTTGGATTCGACGCTTGCCGACGCGACGCGGACCGATATTGGTGCCGAGGATCTGGAAAGCAAAGCCGATGGTCGCCACCGCCGCCGTCACCGCAATGGAGGCAGCTGGATGAAGAACGCCGTCTAGCTGGGCGATTGGCAGCGGCAGAATGACACTCCACGGGAATATTGGAAGGTACAGCATGAGTTTTTGCTGCGGGGTGTAATCGGTGTCCCGGTATTCCTCGGTGGAAACGGAGACTAGGTAATCACGGAATAGCCAGACACCGGATCCGATGGCACAGGCGAAACTGAGTAGTGCAGCTAGCCAGTGTTCGTGCAGTAGCAACGAATAACCAAGCCCTGCGGGCACGGCGGCGCCAGCGTTGAAAAGCAGTTGTGTAGTTATCGAACGGTGGTGACCCTTTCTACTGAGCATGTCCTTATTTTAATCAAAATCGCCGAGTTGTCGTGTTCGATTGGTCAGATGACACGCAGCTAGCGGGAGGAAACTGTGGGCGAAGTTGTGCTTTGCGGCTATCCGTCGGCAAGAATTCTGTGACATAATGCCAACTGTGTTGTTCCCGCGAGTGCGGTTGGAAGAACGTTACGGCACACGGTTTTTGTATGACGAGCCCGGTGTGGGCTTTATATTTGAATATTTTCGATGCCCTGCGCGGCAGCGGCCAGGTGGCTGCGCCCGGGGTTTAAGACGAGCTCAGGAGAAAAGATAACGGTGAATTTCACCAAAGAGACAATTGAAAAAGCTTCGACGCTGACAAGCGCGGCATGGCCGGAAAAGACCCGCGTGTATACGTTGGCGAAAAATCTAGGGTTGAGTTCGCGGGAGCTCATTGGAGTTTTAGCGGATTTGCAGATTTCTAAGCGTGCCCAGTCGAATGTGGCACCGGACGAGGTCACTGCCGTACTGGATTATATCGCGAGCAAAGGCAAAGCCGATTCGGGCACAGCTGGCAGGGCTGATTCAGGCAAAGCCGACTCAGGCACAGCTGGCAAGGCTGAACAGAGCGAAGCCGAAGGCAAAACGGCCGATAAGAGCGAAAATACGCATGGCAAGAAAGCGCAGCAACCAAAGCAACCAAAGCAAACAGATTCGACGCTAGACCACGAAGCGGAAGAGAAATTGCGCCACCGCGTGCGCAAAAACGTGGAAAATGAAATTAACCAGATCGTGCAAAAAGTTGCTGCGGATCTGCCAAGCATTTCGGTATCTGATGAGCCTGAGCCAGCCCCGAATGTGCCCGCCCCAGCAGAACCGAGGATGAATGCCTATGTTCCGGTATTCCGTGCACCGGATGTCGGTCCGGAGGTTGCGGAATCTGAGATTGACGACATCATCGCCGCTACGGAAGAAGCCGAGGATGCAACCGGCGCACCCGAAGAAAACGACGATAACCGGGGACGTAACCGTGCTGGAAAAACCTCGCGCGGTGTAAGGAGATATGGTGCGCGGATCGCAGCAAGCGATGCGACGGCTCATTCATCCAATTCAGTCGCTTCCGATGATCTGGTGGGAGCTGACTCAGCGGGCGACGATGATCTAACGAACGATGGCCTAACGGGTGATGACCTAACGGGTGATGACTCGGTGCGCAACGACAACTCCGCGAATAATCGCGGTGGGAGCAGCACTAATTCCCGCGGTCGACGCCGCCGTGGTCGCCGTGGTGGATCACGTGGGCGTGGTAGCGCGCAATCGGTGCAGGCTGGTGACGCTGATCAGGGTGATGATAATCGCCATGTTGCTGGAAGCAACGTCGCTTCCCAGAAAGACGGCGGTTTTGATGAGAGTGCCCAGGAGTCCTCGAACGAAGGTTCACAGGGCAGTGTGGAAGAAGCAGCTGCCAACAAAAAAGACTCCGGCGACGCAAAAAATTCTGGTGACGCGAAAAACACCGGCGATGCCAAAAATAAAGACAAAGCTGCGGACAACAAGCACACCGTCGAAAAGATTGACGAGCCACGGGGTTTGCGCGGCTCCGACCGTCTGGAAGCACAGCGTCGTCGTCGCAACGAGCTGCGGGAAGAAAGCCGCAAGACAGAACGCATAGTTTCCGAAAGCGAATTCCAAGAGCGTCGAGCAGCAATCACGCGCAAGATGGTTGTCTGTGAGCGTCCACGCATGGACGGGCCAGGTACGGTTACTCAACTCGGTCTGCTCGAAGACGACGTGTTGGTCGAGCACTTTGTCAATGCGGAAAACCAAGGCTCCATGATCGGAAATATCTACCTGGGCCGCGTCGAAAACGTGTTACGCAACATGGAAGCAGCGTTCATCGATATTGGGCAGGGACGCAATGCAGTCCTTTATGCCGGGGAAGTTGATTGGAAAGCACGCGGCCTCAGCGGACACCAGCGTCGTATTGAAGCGGCCTTGAAGCCTGGCGACCAAGTGTTGGTGCAGGTCATGAAAGACCCCTTGGGTCATAAAGGTGCGCGTCTGACCGCGCATATCTCGTTTTCTGGCCGGTACCTGGTGTATGTGCCAGGCGGGCGTAACGCTGGGATTTCACGGAAACTTCCGGCGGAAGAGCGGAAACGTTTGAAAGACATGTTGGAGCGCGTCGTACCGGAAGATGGTGGCACGATCATCCGCACGGCTGCGGAAGGCGTGCCGGAGCGTGCCATTGCTGCTGACGTGGACCGCATGCACAACCAGTGGCTGCATATTAAGCAGCGCGTGGAAGATGAGATGCAGTCTGCATCAACCGAGCCGGTAACTCTATTTGAAGAGCCAGATATGCTGGTCAAGGTGGTTCGCGATCTGTTTAACGAGGACTACACCGAGCTCATTGTCGACGGCGATCGGGCCTACGAGGTTATCTACTCCTATGTGAAGTCCGTGGCTCCGGATTTGTTGAAGCGAATTACGAAGCACGACCCAAAGGCTTTCAACGACCAGGATTCCTTTACTGCGTATCACATTGATGAACAGATCCAAGTGGCTTTGTCGCGTAATGTGCCGTTGCCATCCGGTGGTTCGTTGGTCATCGACCGGACGGAAGCGATGATCGTTATCGACGTAAATACCGGGAAGTTCACTGGTAAGCGCAAGGGCGGTAATCTGGAGGAGACTGTCACGCGCAATAACTTGGAAGCTGTAGACGAAATTGTGCGCCAGATTCGTTTGCGAGATTTGGGCGGCATGATTGTCATTGACTTCATTGACATGATCTTGGAAGAAAATCAGGATCTGGTGTTGCGTCGGTTGAAAGAGCGTTTGACTTCGGATCGTAGCCGTCATCAAGTTTCGGAAGTCACCAGCTTAGGTTTGGTGCAGCTTACCCGGAAGCGTATTGGTACCGGCTTATTGGAAGCTTATGCGGCAGACTGCCCGACGTGTTCGGGTAGAGGAGTGCTGATCAACAGCGATCCTGTTGATGCCATGAAACAGGCCGAAATTGCGGCACAGGCGCACGACCATGAGCCAGACAATGGCTATGGTCGCAATCGCGTATTGTTGGCAGGCTCTGACGCTAGCGCGGATGGTGCTAGCGCAAGTGATGATGCGGACGCGGCTGATGATGTGGACGTGACTGCGTCGACTTCGGCAGACATGCATGAGGATGAGAGCCCGAAGAGCAAACGCGAACGAGAGCGTGCTGCAGCCGCAGAATTTGAAAATTTGGCGGCTAGCGTGATTGGCAAGCAACAGCCAAAGGCTCGAACTTCAGATGGTTCGGATGAGCCAACAACTGGCTCGGCGAAATCCGGCCGTGCTAAGCGTGGCAAGAATCGCAGAAACAAGCGTGCTCATGATGTTGTGTCGCAAGCTTCGGCTGCCGCACAAGATGGCGCTAAGACACGTAACGTCACTGAGAAGCAAAACATCGGAGACACGCAACCTGTAGGTGATAAGAACGCCTACGAGAAAGCGGTTGCGGAGTTTGAGTCCAGTCCGCGCCGCCGCCGTCGCACTCGTGGTAATTCCCGTTCTGATCACCGTCCGCGCAAGGCGGATTTCCGGTGGGATGACACCCAGGGAAGCAATCAGACAGCGCCGGCCAAGAGGATCCTCACGAACCGGAAGGGTCACGAGGAAACAGTTGCACAGGCTACAGAAATAGCAGGGGCTAAAGGGGCTGCTGAGGAGGCAGTACGTAAGTCTATGAAGCGTCGTCGAGTAGTGCGGCGGATTTCTGCGGTGGCTTCCCAACCAGGCAATGACGCGCAGGCAACAGTGACGCAGCAGCAGGCTGGCGACGCGAGTGATAGCACGCACCGCACCGGTGGCGAGAAACATCAACGCAGTGCCAAAGACGCGGCTGTGCGCAAAAGCACACGGCGGCGTCGAGTTGTTCGACGCCCAGTGAAGAAATAGTTGGGTTTGTCTTTTTGGGTGTGCGCACGGTAGTCTTGGACAGTCGCTGTTATGAGCCTGCGCATCATTATCCAGACAGCTGCTAGATAGCCATATCTAGGTGGCTATCTAGTTGGCACATGGATAGCGTGGCAAGTAACGCTTAAGTAATTAAAGTCCATCTTGGGGCTTACGCACCGCGACTGTTTGGCAGTATGCGGTGGGTATGTTCCGAGTCGAGTATAGATAAGGGGTAACCCTCCATGTACGCGATCGTCAAGACCGGCGGAAAGCAGTACAAGGTTGCTGAAGGTGACCTCGTCAAGGTTGAGAAGCTTGAGGGCGAGCCAGGCGATGCCGTGGCTCTTACCCCGGTTCTGCTCGCCGATGGCGCAACCGTCAAGACCAAGGCTGATGAGCTCAGCGGTGTATCTGTCAACGCTGAAATCGTAGAACAGACCAAGGGTCCAAAAATCCGGATCCTGAAGTACAAGAACAAAACTGGTTACAAGCGTCGGCAGGGCCACCGTCAGCCACTGACCGTCGTCAAGATCACCGGAATTAAGTAAAGCACTAAGGGGATAGCACAATGGCACACAAGAAGGGCGCATCGTCCACCTCGAACGGTCGCGATTCCGAGGCCAAGCGTCTCGGCGTTAAGCGATTCGGCGGCCAGAAAGTCAACGCTGGTGAGATCATCGTTCGCCAGCGTGGCACCAAGTTCCACCCAGGTGAGAACGTCGGCCGTGGTGGCGACGACACCTTGTTCGCTCTCGAAGCTGGATCCGTCAGCTTCGGTGTTAAGCGCGGACGTCGGGTTGTCAACATCGTTCCGGCACAAGAAGTAGCCGCAGAAGCCAGCGCATAAATAGCTTGAGCTTCTCGTCGGAACCGACACGGTTCCAACGCGCAGTTCCCACCTGAATGTGGGGCTGCGCGTTTTTTGCTTAAATAATGGTCTAACGCACCGCCAACATTTTTCTAGAAAGGGCCCGCGCCATGTCTCGTTTTATCGATCGAGTAACCCTGCACCTATCTGCAGGCGACGGCGGGCACGGCTGTGCCTCGGTGCACCGCGAAAAATTTAAACCCCTCGGTGGCCCCGACGGCGGTAACGGCGGCCACGGCGGCGACATTATCCTGGAAGTCTCCAACCAGGTGCACACACTGTTAGATTTCCATTTCCGACCGCACATCAAGGCAGAACGCGGCGGCAACGGCGAAGGAGATCATCGCCAGGGTAAGCGTGGCCAAGACTTAGTCTTGGAGGTGCCCGTGGGCACGGTCGTGCGCAACGCGAAAGGCGAGATGCTGGCGGACTTGACCACAATCGGCACCCGGTTCATGGCTGCGGAAGGCGGATATGGCGGCCTGGGTAACGCGGCTCTTGCTAATGCTTCCCGGAAAGCTCCCGGTTTCGCGCTGAAAGGCGAGCCCGGGGAGGAACACGATCTGATTTTAGAAATGAAATCGGTCGCCGACGTAGGGCTGGTAGGTTTCCCGTCGGCCGGTAAATCGTCGCTGATTTCTGTTCTGTCTGCAGCAAAGCCAAAAATTGGTGATTATCCATTCACCACTTTGAGCCCGAACCTAGGGGTGGTTACTGCTGGTGACAGCGTATTTACTATTGCTGATGTCCCCGGTCTAATTCCTGGTGCTTCCCAGGGCAAAGGCCTGGGTCTGGAGTTTTTGCGCCACATTGAGCGTACCGCTGTATTGGCCCATATCGTCGATACGGCTTCTATTGAGCCAGGTCGTGATCCGGTATCGGATATTGAAGCCTTGGAAGATGAACTAGCGCAATATCAAGATGCTTTGGAAGAAGACACAGGTTTGGGCGATATCATGCAACGCCCACGGGTGATCGTGCTTAATAAAGCCGATGTGCCAGAAGCCCGTGATTTGGCAGAATTTGTCAAAGAGGACCTGGAAGAACAATTTGGTTGGCCGGTGTTCATTATCTCGGCTGTCGCGCGGCAGGGCTTGGATGCATTGCGCTATAAACTCGCAGAAATTGTGGATGCAGACCGGGCAGAGCGCCCAGTTGGAGAAGAAAAACCGGCGTCAGAGGTTATCCGCCCGCAGGCTGTTATGGGGCGTGGTGCGAAACAGGGTGGCCATCATGCTGATTTCACCGTGCGCGAAGACCCACAGGTGGAAGGTGGCTTCATCGTCGAAGGCAAGAAGATTGAGCGTTGGATTTCCCAGACGGACTTCGAAAACGATGAAGCGATTGGGTATTTGTCTGACCGTTTGGCACGCGCCGGTGTGGAACAAGAGCTTTTCCGCAGAGGTGCGGTGGAAGGCTGCCCGGTGACCATCGGCGAGATCACTTTCGAGTGGGAACCGATGATCGGTGGCGATCCAACTTTGGCTGGTCGTGGACGCGATGCTCGATTGGAAACCACGGATCGTGCTACCGCGGCAGAGCGCAAGCGTGCTTCGCAGGCGCGACGCGGCCTGATCGACGAACTGGTTTATGGAGACGTCGACGAAGAACAATCAGATCGCGAGCGTTGGCAGGGTTAAGCATTCAGATCGTGTGATGGGTGAGATCACGCGCGGATTTTTGTAGACTACACAGTATGCCTCACAACGCCCATGACCGTGACATTCATGCCCACCTCCCGTTGGATCCGTACCAGGACAATTCGCCGGAAGCGAAGTTCCCAGATCCGCCGGAAGAAGCAAAAGATAGCTTGGCCATGGGCCACGAATCTGCTTTGCGTGAGCAGATTACGAAAGCCAAGCGCGTCGTCGTCAAGATCGGTTCTTCCTCGCTGACGGATGATTTTTCCGTCTCCCCGGAAAAGATCGATCACATTGTTGATGCGCTGCAGGCGCGTATGGAAGTCTCCGACGTTATTGTGGTCTCTTCGGGAGCTGTCGCCGCTGGCATGAAGCCGCTGGGGTTGACGGAACGCCCACAGGATCTTGCCACCAAGCAGGCAGCTGCTGCGGTTGGCCAGGTGCATTTGGCTTATGAGTGGTCGCGCTCTTTCGCCCGTTACAACCGTACGTGCGGGCAGGTTTTGTTGACTGCCTCGGATGCTGGCCGACGCGACCGCACCCGGAACGCGCAGCGTACTATTGATCGTTTGCGTATTTTGCGTGCGGTACCGATCGTGAATGAAAACGACACGGTGGCGACCTCCGAAATGCGTTTTGGTGATAACGACCGCCTATCGGCAATCGTGGCCCACTTGACTGGCGCGGATGCGCTATTTTTGCTTTCCGACGTCGATGGCTTGTATGACAAGAATCCGGCGGAGCCAGATGCTAACTTCGTCGATGAAGTTGTCACTGGTAAAGATCTGAAAGGCGTTGCCGCTGGTGACGGCGGCAAGGTCGGTACTGGCGGAATGGCCTCGAAAGTATCGGCAGCTCGCCTGGCCGCGCGCGGCGGTGTGCCGGTGCTGCTCACGTCGGCGGATAATATTGGCCCGGCGTTGGAAGATGCCCGAGTTGGTACCGTATTCCACACTCGTGAAGAACGCCGCTTGTCCGCTTGGAAATTCTGGGCACTGTATTCTGCCGATTCCGGTGGAACATTGCGTTTGGACGAAGGTGCCCTCAAGGCAGTTACTCGTGGCGGTAATTCGCTGCTGGCAGTCGGTATCACCGATGTTGATGGTGAATTCCGTGCCGGTGAGATTGTGGATATCGTTGGACCGAATTCTGAGGTCGTCGGCCGTGGCGAAGTCAACTACTCGTCGTCGGCGTTGAAGTCGATCATGGGTAAGAAGACAGAAGACATGCCGGAGGAAATGCAACGCCCGGTTGTGCACGCGGACTACCTCTCAAACTACGCTTCACGTCTGTAAAACTGGTGCTTTGAAGTTGCGGCGAAGAAGCTAAGACTGGTCACCTCGCCGAAAATCCCGGTAACCTTGGGGTCATGAAGTTTCTGATGTACCCGCACAGCTGGGATAAAGTACAAAAGACCCTAGAAGACGCCGGCCACACGCTTGTCGACGACATCGACGACGCGGACTGCATGTTGTTTAACGGTAAGCCTGATGAGCTGCCGGAGATTCCAGAATCCCTTGGTTTCGTGCAGCTGCACCTGGCCGGCGTTGATGCTTTCGTCGACCAGATGAAGGCGTCGTCGGCCCGGTGGGCAAATGCTGCCGGCCTGTACGACAAGACCGTGGCAGAGTCTGCGATTGCGCTTCTTTTGGCGCAACTGCATGCACACAAACCGTCCACACAGGCGGAAACTTGGTTGCAGGAGGAGCTAGAACCCAAGACACGATTTTTGTGCGAAGATTCCACCGTTGCCATTATCGGTGCGGGAGGAATTGGCGCGGAATTAATTAACATGCTCTCTGGCTTCGGCCCGGAGATTATTGCGGTTAATCGCTCCGGTAACCCCGTTGAAGGTGCGGATGAGACCGTGCCAAGCACTGAGTTGGATTCGGTGTGGCCGCGCGCGGACTACTTTGTGCTGCTGATGCCGTTGACCGAGGAAACCCACCATATTGTGGATGCCAATGCTTTTGCGAAGATGAAAGATAGCGCCGTCGTCGTGAATGTGGGTCGTGGACCTTTGGTCAACACCGATGATCTTGTCGACGCGCTCCGTGATGGTGTCATCGCTGGTGCTGGCTTGGATGTCACTGAACCTGAACCATTGCCGGATGGCCACCCGTTGTGGAAGATGCCGGAATGCGTCATCACTCCACATTTGGCGAACCCGCTGTATTCGGTGCGTAAGCGCATCGGCGCGCACATGCTGAAAAATATGGAAGCTTTCGCGGCTGGCGAGAAGATGCCGACGGAAGTTGATGTTGCAGCAGGCTATTAATTTCAGCAGCCTTCATAATTTCAGCGGCCTACTAAACCGGACAGCCGTTTTATTTAAACCTGGAAGCAGGCTGTTAAATACGTATACTGGGCGACATGACTGACAAAGCTACAGAAAACTTGTCGCCCGAACGCGCCCAGGAGCGCGAAGAGGTTCTCACCAAGGCCCGTGCCGCTAAGGACGTGGCCCCGGTGATTGCCCAACTTTCAACTCCGCAGAAGAATGAAATTTTGGAAACTGCGGCCCAGCATTTGCTGGATAACACTTCTATTATTCTTGGCGCTAATGAGCGCGATATCGTTAATGGTAAAGAAGCTGGCCTGAGTGATCAGCTGTTAGATCGCTTGCGTTTGGATGAAGAGCGCATCGCGGGTATCGCTAATGGCTTGCGTCTGGTCGCTGGCTTGCAGGATCCGGTAGGGGAGATTCTGCAAGGTTCCACCATGGACAACGGCATTGAGATGAAGCAGGTGCGTGTCCCGCTTGGTGTTATGGGCATGGTCTATGAGGCTCGTCCTAACGTCACTGTGGATGCATTTGGCCTGGCTATTAAGTCAGGTAATGTGCCGTTGTTGCGCGGTTCGAAGTCCGCTCGTGAGTCCAACAAGCAGTTGGTGGAGCTTTTGCAGGACACCCTGGAAAAATTGGGTCACCCACGTGAAGCCGTGCAGCTTTTGCCTTGCGAGACCCGTGACTCCGTGCAGGACCTGATTACTGCCCGTGGCCTTGTGGATCTCGTTATTCCACGTGGTGGTGCTGGCCTGATCAACGCAGTTGTGATGGGTGCTACTGTGCCGACCATCGAAACCGGTACTGGGAACTGCCATTTTTATATTGATAAATCGGCAGATCTTGACAAGGGCATCGCGATGGTGGTTAACGGAAAGACCCGTCGTACCTCGGTGTGTAACTCCACCGAGACTGTACTGCTGGATTCCGCATTGAGCGATGAAGACAAGCTACAGGTTGTACGTGCACTACAGGATGCAGCGGTAACTATTCACGGTGATGTCGAAGAGCTCTCCGCTTTCGGTGTGGAAAACGCCCTGCAAGCTACTGAGGAAGATTGGGCAGAAGAATCCCTGTCCATGGATATCAACGCCAAGGTTGTCGACGGTGTCGATGGTGCTATCGCGCACATTCAGAAGTGGAGCACCGGACATACCGAAGGTATTGCGGCGCAAGATGCAGATATTTTGCAGAAGTTCGCCAATGAGGTCGATGCCGCTGCAGTGATGCTGAATGCATCCACTGCCTTCACCGATGGTGAGGTTTACGGCATGGGTGCAGAGATTGGTATTTCCACCCAGAAACTGCACGCTCGCGGCCCCATGGCCTTGCCGGAGCTGACTTCTAGCAAGTGGATTTTGCAGGGCACTGGTCACACCCGCCCATAAGTCAGCTCGCATTCGATTATGTGAGCTGGAATAATCCCCGGTATGACTGCCTCATGCTTACGAGTCCGTGCTGCAACAAGGCTGGCGATTACTGCTGCACGGGGCTCGCTGAGCGCGGTAGTGATCCGAACGCGTTCGAGTTTTCCGCTAGTCTTGGAGAAACCTTGCGGGAAACCCCGTCGCACGTAATCGCGCATGAAGCAATTTCTGGTGTGGTGGGGAGCTTGCGGTCAGGTATCGACAAGGCACCTGGTTTTGTGGAAGATTTTGAGGATTCCACAGGCTGCCACCCGGATTATATTTTGTTTGGTTATTCGCAAGGTTCGATTGTGCTCAGCCACCTGGAAAAATATTTGCACCAGAAAAACCAATTGCGCGGGGTGGTTTATATTGGAAATCCGCAATTAGGCGCTGGGGATCCTTTCATCGTGGGCAGTCCACGGATTGGTAACGGGCTCATTGCTGGTTCGGCAGTGGTGCCGCCGTCGTTACGCCCGGAATTAGCTCCGGTGCGGCGCATTAATTACTGTATGATTGATGATTTCGCCTGTGATCTCACCCCGCACTCTGCAGTCGCTGCCTTGCGGGATGAAGCTGGTATTCACGGTGATTATTTCCTCATTGATTATCCGAACGATGGCCTCGTGGCCGATGAATTAGCAGAATGGATTGTGCATGGCTAAACCTCATAATCGCGGTGTTTGTCGTGCTAGCATGTCCGGTTCCCGTCAGCGCATTGGCGTAATGGGCGGTACTTTTGATCCGATCCACAACGGTCACTTGGTTGCTGCAAGTGAGGTGGCGGACCAGTTTTGCTTGGATACCGTCTTGTTCGTGCCTACTGGTCAGCCCTGGCAAAAAGCAGATAAGCAAGTCACCCCGGCAGAGGCGCGGTATTTGATGACGGTGATTGCTACTGCGTCGAATCCGCGCTTTGGGGTGAGTCGCGTCGATATTGACCGTGTTGGCGCTACCTATACCGTCGATACGTTGCGGGATTTGCGGGAACAATACCCGGAAGCCGAGCTGTTTTTTATCACGGGTGCTGATGCCATGGCGAATATCGTGTCGTGGCATAAGTGGGAGGACATGTTCGAGATGGCGCGTTTTGTGGCGGTAACCCGCCCGGGCTACGAGTTGTCTGAGGCGATGATGCCGGATATTCATGAGCGTCGCATAGATTTGGTGGATGTACCGGCGCTTGCGATCTCGTCTACTGATATCCGCGAGCGCGCTGGGCAGGGCCGCCCGGTGTGGTATTTGGTTCCGGATGGGGTGGTGCAGTATATCTCGAAGAACAATTTATATGCGGAAAACTAGCCCAAACCGGCTAGTTCGTGCGAAACTGTGACTAGACCATTCATGGGCTTGACCAACTTTGGCACTCATTGCACAGTCCACGAAGCTGTGCGCTGTCAAAAACAAGTTATTCCCAAAACAAACTACTGCCAGAAGAAGTTACTGTCAGAGCTAACTACTGTCAGAAGAAATTATTGCCAGAAAGAGGAAGGTGCGCATTGACCGCTACTGATACCGCTCGCGAACTCACGAGTGTGGCCGTTCGCGCCGCTGATGAGAAATCTGCGGCCAATATCGTTGCCATGGACGTTTCTGATGTCCTGGGCATTACCGAGGTGTTCATTATTGCTTCGGCGGATACGGAGCGCGCGGTTAAGGCTGTCGTCGACGAGATTGAAGAGGACTTGAAAGACGCTGGTCGGAAGCCTTTGCGCAGGGAAGGCCAGCGTGATTATCGCTGGGTGTTGCTGGATTATGGCGATGTCGTCGTGCACGTCCAGCACAATGATGAACGCGATTTTTATGGCCTGGACCGCTTGTATGGCGATTGCCCATTGGTAGAAGTCGACGGCGTGGAATATTCACGTCCAGGTACTTATTCTGAGTTCGACGGTGCGCAGGTGCGTTCCGCCCAGGCGATTGATGATATTCCGGTGGTGGGCGAGGAGCGCTCATGACCCGCTCTCTGTATCTCGTCCGCCATGGTGAGACGACCTACAACGCCAGCGGGCGGATGCAGGGCCAGTTGGACACCGAGCTTTCTGAACGCGGTCACGCCCAGGCACGCCAGGCAGCGGAGTCGCTTGCCGACGTCCGCATCACGCGTATCGTTGCTTCGGATTTAAGCCGCGCGGCCACCACTGCCGGTCATATCGCTGATCGTTTGGGGCTGGAAGTCACTACCGATAAACGTTTGCGCGAGACTCATTTGGGTGACTGGCAAGGTATGGCTCGTACCGAGGTTGACGAACAGTATCCGGGAGCACGTGCGCAATGGCGCAATGATGCTCGCTGGACTCCACCGGGAGGTGAATCTCGCGTGGATGTGTCCAAGCGTATCCGTCCGGTTGTTGACGAGCTGATGGAAGAGTATTCCGATTGGGACGACGGCGGGGTGCTGTTGGTTGCCCATAATGGCGCGATTTCCGCGTTGGCTTGTGCTTTATTGGATTTGCAAGTGGAGCAGTTCCCCATGCTGACGAGCCTGAAGAATACACATTGGGCCAAGCTGGTCGCGCGCCCGGGATTGCACTCGGATGCTGCGAAGTCGAGTCCGCGGTTTTCGACTACGGCTGATGCGCGTAGTGCCCGGTGGTTTCTTGAAGGCTGGAATATGGGTCGAGGGGACTAAATGGCGGTTCAGGTGGTTACGGATTCCTCAGCTAGTTTGAGCGAGGACGTTATCGCAGAACTTGGCATCACTGTGCTGGATCTGCACGTGATGGAGAAAACTGCCAAGGATGGTTCGGTAGAGCGTTCCACAGCGGGGTTGTCGTCATTGGAGTTGGCGGCAACTTATGGTCGGTTGGTAGAGCGCAGCCGGGGGGACGGCGTGCTGGTGATGCATTTGCCAAAAGAGTTGTCTGCGACGTGGAATTCTGCGCAGACGGCCGTGGGGCTTTTCGACGATGACGAAATTCGTCTTATTGATTCGCCGGCGGTCGCGATGGCAATGGGCGCGGCAGTGATGACGGCCGCGAAACTTGCGCAACAGGGCGCTGACCTCGATGAGTGTCATGACGCTGCGTTGGGGGTCCTGTCGCGTTCTGCTACTTGGGTGTATTTGCACCGAATTGATGATCTGCGCCGTTCAGGTCGTTTGTCGACGACAACGGCCATGTTGTCGACCGCATTGTTGGCGACGAAGCCGATTATGCAGTTTAAGGAAGGCAAGCTGGAGTTGGTTGGGAAAACCCGCACCCAAACCAAAGCCTTTAACAAGTTGGTCGAGCTGATTTCTCAGCAGGCTGCTGGCGAGCCGGCGTTTATCGCGGTACAGCACAGCGAGGCAGAAGAGGCAGCAGAGACGCTATATGACTTGCTTGTCGACGCCTTAGCTCCTGGTTCTTCGGTGATGGTCATTGAGATGAGTGAAGTGTTGCGAGTGCATGTCGGCACCGGCGCGATCGGGGTTTCTGCTGTTTTTACCGTGGCAGATTAGCCGGCTTTTATTAGCTCGCTTTTACTAGCACGGTTTTATAAGAATAGCGCTGTTTGTGCGTTAGTTATCCACAGAACGCTGCAGCGTGTTGACCTGTCAGGTAATTTTTCACAGGTTCGTCGGTGGCCGTATTCTTTTTCTTCCTTTGTACTTTTAGTATCGCGGCCATGAGCCCAACAGCACGCCTAAAAGAACGTATTGCGGAATTAACCCGCCCGACTGGAGAAGAAGACCTCATGGCGGTGGATTATCCCAAACCACGGTTTTCTTTGTCGCAAACCGCAGCGATTGCCGCGGCAGCGTTTGCGCTGATTGGCTGTGTGCTGTGGTGGGTGTTGAGTTCGGGTGGACTAGGTGCGGGGAAGTCGGCTTCGGAGCAGCCGGATTTCGCTGCGCTGGCAGCAGGGTCTGCTGCAGCCTCCGGTGGCAACTCTGCAGGGGATGACACTGCAGGATCTGGAGCAGCAGGTGATGCCACTGCACAGGACGATACAACTGGGGAAGCCTCAGCAGGCGCTAAGACTTCCGGTAATGGCACCGCGGGTCCCCACGGAGTTGAAGAGATCGTGGTCTCGGTAGTGGGGTTAGTGCATAACCCGGGAATAATGGCCCTTCCCGAAGGTTCCCGTGCCGCTGACGCGCTGGCGGTGGCGGGTGTGTTGCCGGAAGCAGATTTGGTTCGCATCAATCATGCAGAGCGACTCAGTGATGGCCAACAGTTAGTAGTGCTTGGGCCGAATGATCCTGTTCCTTTAGCTGCTGCACCGAACAGCGAGGGCAGCGGAGGAAACGGCAGCACCGGTACAGGGCCAGGTGCAAATACTGGTCCGATTCCATTGAATACTGCCTCGGCTGCTGAGCTGACGTCGTTACACGGCGTAGGCGAAGCTACAGCTGCTGCGATCATAGAGTTTCGGGATGCGAATGGTGGCTTTGCTGCTGTAGATCAGCTTTTAGAGGTCCCCGGGATTGGTCCGGCGAAGTTTTCCCGGCTAAAAGATGAAGTAACGGTATAAAACCAGCCATGCAAGATCTGCGTTTGCTGCCCAGTGCACTGACGAGTTGGGCGGTTGTGCTGTTGGTGATCTTAACCGGAGGCCCAGGTTGGGCGGTTGTATTACTCGTGGTGGTTGGTGTGGTGTGCATATTCACTGGGCACTGGCAACACGCAATGCTGGTAGTAGCCGTGGCTGGTGCGGCGTTGTTTATGGCAGCCATCCGCCAGCGTCGCGCAGCAGCTTTTTCTTATCCGGAGCAATTGTCAGCCACGGTGGCTGGACGTGGTACCGCACTAGAATTTGGCGGATACTATTTTCCAGTCAAGGTGGATGGTCTTGCGCCAAACCTGGCTTTGTTCACTAAACCGGCTACCACCGGCACGGATGCAGACACCGTTCAACAAACTGCTAGACAAACAGCACAGCAAACAGCACAACAACCAGTTGGAATAGCTCCCGGATCCCAGATTTTGGTTGATGCTACATATCAAGAATCTGCTCGTCCCGGATTAGCCCCAGTGGTAGCCCGTGGTGAGATCCTGGAAGTACAACCTCCTACCGGTTTTGCCAAATTTGCGGCTAATATCTCTGATTCTTTGCAGGCAGCTAGTCAACAATTTCTCGGTGAACATACCGCGGCCCTGGTTCCGGGAATGGTACTGGGGGATAGAAGTGCGCAGACAGATCAGCAACGCCAAATGTATATCGATGCTGGACTAAGCCATCTCACCGCAGTAAGTGGCTTGCATGTGGCGACGATTGTGGCTGCTGCCGTAATACTCGCCCGTGTCGCACGGTGTGGGCCGGTAGGTCAATCGATTGCAGCTCTAGTGGTCTTGGTTTTTTACGCCAGCGTGGTGGGACCGGCACCATCTGTGTTGCGCGCAAGCATCACCGGTCTCGTCGGAGTAGCGGCCATTGTGAATTCCTCCCGCATGCCACCGATTCATGCTTTGAGCATTGCGGTGATCACTCTTTTGCTTATTGACAGCGATTTGGCAGTGACTTTCGGTTTTGCCTTGTCGGTGGCAGCGACCGGGGGAATCATCGCGTTAGTGCCCCTGTTGTACCGGCCGTTGGCGCGAATTCGACTACCTGATGTGGTCGTCCGGGCTTTCGCAGTTTCTCTTGCCGCAGATGTTGTGACCATGCCCCTCGTGGCGCTCATGGCCGGTCGGGTCTCGGTGGTAAGTGTGCTCGCCAATGTTGCGGTTACCCCCGTGGTCAGCATCGCCTTATTGCTTGGGATGGCTGCCACCATTCTGGCCGTGTTGCCGCTACCTTTTCCAGCAGAAGCTGTTGCGCTGAAACTCGCAGAACCCGCAGTGTGGTGGATTTACCGCGTTGCGAGCTGGGCACAAGACCTTCCATTGGCAACCATTGAGGTCACTCCGTGGGCCGCTGCGATTGCATATGGCTGGATAATCGTAGCCTTGCTGGCGGGCTTGGTGCGGACCACCATTGCTGTCGGTATTGCGGGCATGTTGTTTGCGGGCTGGCTCCAACGCCCACCGGCGCCAGCAGAAATTTCTCCGGATAACGTGCTGGTAATTGCTGAGCTTGCAGAAATCACAGATTATTCCGGCCAGATTGCTGCAGAGACTATCCCCGGCAACACAGAAGCTATTGTGGTTACCGATCCGTCGGGAAGAAAGGCCGATCGTCCGACCGCGACCCCTGCCGGCATCCCGATTATTTTCCCTAATCGAGACGGGCCAGTAACCGTGTACGTCGATGGCTCACAGCACGCCGAAAGCGGCAAGTTCTAGCTGTGGCACGATAGGAAGCATGGCATTGAATTCCAGCGTCCAGTTAATTATTGGAGACGAAGAATTTTTGGCGGAGCGCGTGCGCTTAGACTTGACGGCCGAAGTCCGCAACAATGCCGCTGATGGCGAGCAGGTTCACCAAACTACGTTGCGCGCCGGGGATATTACCGGTCCAGAGCTTATTGAAGCCACCAGTCCGTCGTTATTTGGCGATGAGCGGATTGTGGTGGTCACCAATGCAGAAACCGCTGGAAAAGAACCATTGAATTTGTTGTTGGATGCGTGTGTGAATCCAGCGCCTTCTGTCACGATCATCATTGTCTACGCTGGTGGGGGGCGAAATCAGGCGATAATGAAAAAGATCGAAAAATTGGCGCAGACTCATCGCGTGGCCAAGCTAAAGCCCTCTGAGCGTGCCAATTGGCTGACCCAGGAATTCCGGCGACACAACGTGCGGGTGGGACCGGAAATTATCCACAGCCTGTTGGAAGGGGTGGGATCGGATTTACGTGAACTTGCCTCGGCGGTGAGTCAGCTGGTTGCCGATACCAATGGAAACGTCACCGAGGCCGCAGTACGCGAGTATTACCAAGGCGTGGCAGAGGTATCTGGTTTCGATATCGCGGATGCTGCAGTAGCCGGCCACACTTCCCAAGCAGTGGCTTCGGTGCGACGCGCCCTGCAATTGGGGGAACCACCGGTGAAACTGGCCTATGCGTTGGCGAGCAAGGTGGGTACGGTGGCGCGTTTGTATTCAGAGCATGGCGGTAATGCGCAAAAACTCGCTGGACAATTGGGAATGCCGCCGTGGCTGGTGGATAAATCATTGAAGGTGGCGCGCCGGTGGCGGGGCGAAAATGTATCGCAGGCGGTGATGATTATTGCTGAGTTGGATGCTGAGGTGAAAGGCCAGGGAGGCGACGCCGAGTACGCGTTGGAATCAGCGGTGCGGAAAATTTCGGAGCTTGCGCGCTAAAATTGTGGCGCTATGACAGAAAAAGATGCAGCAAAAGACGCTACGAAACAACCGGAACCAGCAGATGATCTGCAGCTGCAGGAATTTGCCACTAAGCTTTTTGATTTCGCACGAGCTGGTGATACCACGTTGCTCGAATACATTGAGCATGGTCTGAACGCAGATTTGGTTAATCACGAAGGCCACAGTCTGCTGATGATGGCTGCCTATCATGGTCACGCTGATTTGGTGCGTGGCTTGGCTGAGCGTGGGGCAGACGTCGACAAGCTCAATGACCGTGGCCAGTCGCCATTAGCTGGCGCGGTGTTCAAGAAGGAAGATGCGGTGGTAGACGCGTTGCTCGCAGCCGGGGCAGATCCGAACCACGGGCACCCGACGGCGGTGGATACTGCGCGCATGTTTGAGCGTGCGGACTTGCTCGAGCGTTTTGAGAATACCAAGTGACGCTGGCACAGTGGGCTAGCCTGTTAGCGCTGAATCTCGCTGGAGCTGCCAGTCCCGGTCCGGACATGATTTTGATCATGCGCTTGGCGACGCGATCGCGGACGCACGCATTAGCCGCTGCGCTAGGCATTCAGCTGGGGGTGGTGATGTGGACTAGCCTGACGGTGTTTGGGGCAGCTGCGATCTTGACTGCCTATCCGTCTGTGCTGGCCTTTGTACAGCTGATTGGTGGTATCGCGTTGATCTGGATGGGGCGGAATATGGCTATGGCCGGCTGGCGCGACCGCAGCACCAAGCCGGTGGATTTGGCCGACGCTGCGCTACGTTTGGGCTCGTTAAAATCTGCGTTTAAAACTGGCTGGCTGACGAATATCGCGAACCCGAAGATTGTACTGTTCCTAGCGGCAATTGTGGCGCCGTTGTTGCCGCAAAGCCCATCGATTGGTTTGTCCATTGCTGTGATTGCGGCGTTGACACTTTCAGCGTTTTTGTTGTTTGTGGTTGTGGCATTCTTCTTGTCGACGAAGGCAGTACGTCGTCGCGTGTTAGCCGCCGGGCCGTGGATTGATATTGCTTCTGGAGTGCTGTTTATGGTTATTGGCGGCTCTCTGGCTATTAACGGGCTTGTGACAATGATTTGGGCTTAGGCTATAGAGCCAAGATCCAAGACTCAAGAGGGCATAGGTCACCTGCAAAATCTGGAGCCAAGTAATGCTTGGAAGCCGTTGAAAATACTCTGGATGCGCCCAATCTGAATTGGTTGGGTGCATTTTTATGCCTTTTTAGCAATAAGCAGTGAGAGCGTAACTAAAACAGATTTCTATCGTGGGATAGGATTCTTTTAGTCAGCGTACTATGCCCCAAAAATATGGGGCATCTGAATCTGTAACGCACTAATCTGGGGGTAGCTTGTAACGAAAATAAAAAGTGGAAAACAAAAAATATTACATTCGAGTTCATACAGTTCAAACGGGCTTTTTAGCGCAGTTAATTTGATTTCTTCGCATTTACTTGCAGAAAAACCTTTTTGTTTAACGCGAGCCTTATGGATTTATATATTTTCGTTGGGTTATGGATGGTGGACTGTAGCTTGTTAAGCTATGTCACGTACCGTTCGTTTCATATGAAAGGATTGTTGACCATGATCAACGATGTTCTAGTTAACCTGTCCACCACCGCTAGCGGCGTTGCTGGTGCTCTTATCGAGGCTGCTAAGTTCGTATTCGCTGGCGTTTCCGGCGTTTTCACCAACGTTCTGAGCTCCTCCAAGTAATTGACTGTTTAACAGTTGTGGTGGGGGCTCTAAGTTCCTGCCGTTACTTTGAGATCTCCTCAGCGGTTTTCCGCTGGGGAGTTTTTGCATTTATGGCTGTGCCTTGAATTCAGGGGGGCGTTGCAACATTTTCCTTTAGGAAGGTGTTGTTGTGCCTGGAGTTGTTGACCCAGGGATGGCGCGATGGGCAAGTTGAGTTGCTTGCCGGGCAATTGTGAAGGCGGCTAACACTGTTGTGTTAGCCGCCTTAGGCATTGACTGGGATAGGGGTTCCCAATCGGTTGTTTTGGCTTTGGCTTAAATTAGATGCTGGAGCCGAAAAGCTGAATGAAAGGCTCAGCGATAGCGGAGATGACGGATGCGATGCCCACGCCGATCTGTTCGATGAAAGCCAGGATACCGGTGGTGGTTGGTGCGTCTGCAGGAAGCTTGTCCATGTGAACTCCTTAAGTGTAGGGATGAATCAGGTCGAATGCTTGTTGTTCTAGGCTCGCCCTGTATTGCGCCCCCAACTCTAGGGGTAGGGAAATATATTGAGCAAATGATTCCCAGTAAGAAGCGGAAAAATCCCAGGTCGAAAGATTCTACTGTGATAAAAACCGCAATCTAGTAATATTATGCTTTGCTAATTTAATATTCATATAAGAAGTAGAAAAATGCCGTGAATGGGAAAAACCCGCCAACGCTTATGCGTTGGCGGGTAGATTTGGTCTAAGTGAATTTAGACCAAGGCATTAGGCTTATTTGCCTAAATTAGAAGCTGGAGCCGAAGGCCTGAATGAAAGCCTCGGCGAAGCCAGAGATTACATTGGCGATGTTAACGCCGATAGCCTCGATGAAGTTACCGACGCTGGATGCCTGTGCATCGGCAACGAGTGGGTTGGTTGGGTTCATTGGGTCTACTGCAGGCAATGGCATAAGTTTTCTCCTTGATGTTCTTATACATGTTGCGCAATTCAAAATCCCGTAGATAAACGGGTTTATCCTTGCATTGCTCCCCCAATACTAAGGGCTTTTGGTGGAAAATATCAAATATGTTTTACGTATCGTGTGTAAAACTAAGGATAGTTTCAAGCGTTGTAACTATAGACTAAAGAACCGGCCCCGGGTGTGTAGTAACCCAGGCCGGTTCTTTTGGCAGCCGCGCAAGGCCACCAGCTGTTCAGCGAGAAACTGACTTAGCGAGAAGCTAACTTAGCCTTCCATCTTGTTGAAAAGGTTGGCCATGCCAGACTTCTTGTTGGCTGCGGTGTTGCGGTGGAAAACGCCCTTGGAGACAGCCTTGTCCAGCTCGCGGGAAGCTACGCGCAGCTTCTCTTCCGCGACGGCCTTGTCGCCAGCTTCCACAGCGGAGCGGAAGTTGCGCATCATGGTGCGAACGCGGGAACGAACGTGCTGGTTGCGACGGCGCGATTTCTCGTTGGTAATTACGCGCTTCTGCTTGGACTTAATGTTTGCCATGGTGAAGATACCTCTTATAGTCGATAGACATTGACGTGAAAACTCATTCTGCCTAAGCATTTCCAGCATCACGATCAGCCGAAGCTGACCCTAGATGCGCGTCACCAAACCGTTATCGGGCGGACCCAAGGTCCTGACCGCCCCGCTTGGTGCAGCTCGACAGACGAGCAACCCTGTAGAGCCTAGCAGAATTATGCCGATAATCCCACTTCATTCCACTTCACCGTGCCTTGTCTTTTGCCTCGTCTCGTGCTTTGCCGAGTCACGCCTCGTCTCGTGCCTTGCCACGTCAGGCCGTGTCACGTACCGACTAATTCCATTGATGTTCGTTGCGCAGCCGGTTGGCGATCCGTTCAAAACGTCGCCTAGGAAACAGCACGCCTTGCCGACGCAAATATTGCTCCTGAATCTCGAGCACCCGATCCACCCGAATCCAGCAGGGCCGGCCTGCTTCATCCCATTCCCCGGTACCGATGCTGGTCCACCGCGGATCGTGATCATGCGTAGGATTTGGCGAGATTAACAAGGCCAGCACGCTGCTATTCGTCCGTCCCACAATCAACACTGCGCGTTCGCGTGGTGGGGAATCGACGCCGTCGGTGGGTGTCCAAACCCATACGACCTCGCCGGAATCAGCGTGTCCATCCATATCGGGGGCGTAGAAAATTGTGCGGGTTAGTGCGCGGGATTTCCATACTTGAATTTTTGCTGCGGCACGCGCCACTGAGCGCGACGCGGTGTTCTGCATGCCTAGGCGCTGGTTAATTAGCGCCAGGCCTTTTTCCAACAGGTCTTCGTTGGGGCCAGATGGCGACCAGCGTTTATTTTTCCGCCGTGCTGCAGACATGCTAGTAATCTTAGCTGTTGCGCTAAGTTGTCCTGGCTATTTTCCTTGCGGCGTGGTTCGGTAGGCTGGTGGGAGTTTACAACGAGAGGTAGTCCGAGGAAGTAATGTCGAAAAATTTTGCAGCGCAGACGTTCACCGAAACCGAGCGCCTGCGCAACTTCTGCATCATTGCGCATATTGACCACGGTAAATCCACCCTGGCGGACCGCATCCTGCAATTGTCCAACGTCGTTGATGCGCGTGATATGCGCGATCAGTACCTCGACAACATGGACATTGAGCGTGAGCGTGGCATCACGATTAAAGCGCAGTCTGTGCGCTTGCCGTGGGTACCGACGTCCGGCCCGCATAAGGGTGAAGAAATCGTGCTGCAGATGAATGACACTCCCGGCCACGTCGACTTCACCTATGAAGTTTCCCGGGCCCTGGATGCCTGTGAGGCAGCCATTTTGCTTGTCGACGCAGCCCAGGGTATTGAAGCGCAAACTTTGGCGAACTTGTACTTGGCAATGGAACACGAGCTGGAGATCATTCCAGTTCTCAACAAGATTGACTTGCCTGCCGCAGATCCAGAGAAGTATGCCCTAGAGCTGGCGAACATCATTGGTTGTGAACCAGAAGATGTCCTGCATGTTTCCGGAAAAACCGGTGAGGGTGTCGTCGAACTGCTGGATAAGGTCGTCGAACTTACCCCTCCTCCGCACACCGACTACCCAGAGGACGCGCCAGCGCGCGCGATGATTTTCGACTCTGTTTACGACGTCTACCGTGGCGTCGTCACGTATATCAGGGTGGTCGACGGCCAGTTGAAGCCACGACAAAAAGTGCGCATGATGAATACCGGGACAGACCTGGAAATTCTGGATATGGGCATCGTTTCGCCAAAGCCAACCTCTTGTAAAGGCTTAGGCCCTGGTGAAGTCGGCTACGTGATCACGGGTGTAAAAGACGTTCGTGAGACCAAAGTTGGCGATACCATTACCTGGGCCAACAAAGGAGCCGAGGAGCCACTGCAGGGCTATGACGAACCCAAGCCGATGGTTTATTCGGGTATGTTCCCGATCTCGCAGGAAGATTTCCCTGACCTGCGTGATGCGCTAGAAAAACTCCAGTTGAACGACGCCTCACTGACCTTTGAACCAGAAACGTCCGTCGCGCTGGGCTTCGGCTTCCGCTGCGGATTCTTGGGTCTGCTGCACATGGAAATTACCCGTGACCGTCTGGAACGTGAATTCGACCTGGACTTGATTTCCACCGCGCCTTCGGTGACTTATCGCGTGGTCAAAGAAGACGGCACCGAGCAGTATGTGCACAATCCTGCGGATTGGCCAGAGGGTAAGCACGATGCGGTCTATGAGCCGATCGTGAAAATGACCATCATTGTGCCAGCGGATTTCGTCGGGCCGACCATGGAGCTATGCCAATCCAAGCGTGGACAAATGGGTGGCATGGACTACCTTTCTGAAGACCGAGTCGAGTTGCGCTACACGATGCCGTTGGGTGAGATCATCTTTGATTTCTTCGACATGCTGAAATCCCGCACCAAAGGCTATGCCTCGTTGAACTACGAGGAGGCCGGTGAGCAGTTGGCGGATCTGGTCAAGGTCGATATTTTGTTGCAGGGTGATCCTGTCGACGCTTTCAGTGCGATCGTGCACCGCGAGCATGCATATCACTATGGCAACAAGATGACGAAGAAGCTGAAAGAGCTCATTCCGCGCCAACAATTCGAAGTGCCGGTGCAGGCGGCTATTGGAGCGAAGATTATTGCCCGCGAAAACATCCGTGCGATGCGTAAGGACGTGTTGGCGAAATGCTATGGCGGCGATATTTCGCGTAAGCGGAAGCTGTTGGAAAAGCAGAAAGCCGGTAAAAAGCGCATGAAGTCACTGGGCTCGGTGAACGTGCCACAGGAAGCTTTCGTGGCGGCGCTGTCGACTGATGGTGATTAGGCGCTGCCATTAGGTGCCACTATTAGGCACTGTTATTAGTCGCGTCTAGTGACCGATTGCTGGTGCTGATGAGACGCAGTCGGTAACCGCTCGCAAAATTCACTATTGTGGAAGGGCATAAGTGTTTTACCGACTCGCGTCGCGCACGCGTAGTTTCCTGAGACGTCTTGTGCGCGGTGTGGTTTTTTAGCGAAGGAAGTGTTACTTCACGTGCCCGGCCCAGAATCGCAACAGCCAGAGTTTAATCCGCTAAACAATCGTCGTTCCGCCAGCCCAGGGCGCGTCGGGCGCCCAGTTAGCCCTGGACAGCCACAGGCTCAGGGGCAAGGGCTTCCGCAGCGCGCGGCACAGGCACAAGACCCGTTGGAATTCGTGCGGGCTACTGCTGGTGGCCAACCGGTCGGGGAATTATTCCGTGGTGCCGCCAGCGAAATCATCAGTGAGCTGCAAGAACTACGCCGTGACCTCCACGAGCATCCAGAAATCGGCTTGCATCTACCACGCACCCAAGAAAAGGTACTGCGTGAGCTAGAGGGTTTGCCGTTGGAAATTACCACTGGCAGGGAACTGACTTCTGTGATCGCGGTGTTGCGTGGCGGGAAGCGAGGCGAGCACCCCGTGTCCGTGTTGCTGCGTGGCGACATGGATGCTTTGGCAGTACGTGAGCGTCTGGACCTGCCTTTTGCTTCGAAAAATGATTACATGCATGCCTGTGGCCACGATTTACACACCGCAGGTTTGGTCGGGGCAGCGAAAATCCTGTGCCGCTACCGGGAAGAACTAGCCGGCGACGTGATTTTCATGTTCCAGCCGGGTGAGGAAGGCCCTGGTGGGGCAGCGCCCATGATTGAAGAAGGCGTACTGGATGCTGCTGGTCGGCGCCCAATTGCGGCCTACGGTATCCATGTTGGCCCGCAGGATTACGGCACTTTCCACTATGTGCCAGGGCCGATGATGTCTTCGTCATCGAATTTAACCATTACTGTCACTGGTAAAGGCGGGCATGGCTCTCGCCCGCATGATGCTATTGATCCGGTGTTAGCGTTGGCAGAAATTCAGACGTCCTTGCAACTGGCTATCACCCGTCGTTTTGATGCGCTGGACCCCATTGTGGTGACGGTGACCAACGTGCGAGCCGGAGAAGGGGCGTTTAATGCGATTCCAGACACTGCAACTTTGGGTGCGACCGTGCGGGTGCTGCGTGATGAAAAGATTGACGCGGTACGCCAAATGATTGCCGAGGTAGCCGGTAACGTCGCCGCCGCGCATCGCTGTTCTGTAGATATTGATTTCCAGGTGCTGTACCCAACGACGAAGACTAATCCTCGGGAAACCAAATTCGCGGCCTCTGTATGGGGCGAAATGTTCGGGGAAGAGGCCGTGCAACCCTTTGAGGCGCCGATGATGGCCTCGGAAGATTTCGGTTTTGTGTTGGCCCAGGTGCCGGGAACTTTCATGTTCTTGGGTACCGCTAATCCGGACAAGCCGGAGCATCTGCGCGATTGGAATCACTCACCGAAGATTAATTTCAACGATTCGATCTTGGGGGATCAGGCCGCGGCATTAGCTGCCTTGGCGTTTGAACGTTTGGCGACAGAAGATAAGCATCCTTCCGCAAGCGTGCGCGCCGCGCGGGAAGCGAAAGGACGAGCGAGTGCTATCCGGAATGGCCGTTAGCCCGCCTGGCCCGTTATGCTGTTAGCCATGTGGCACGCAGATTCGCAGCAGCCCGCACCGGGCTGCGGGCTTTCCGCTCAACAAGAAGCACAATTTCAGCAGCTAACCGCGTATGCGCTGCAACCAGAACGCAGTGATGAACACGTTGTGGATGGTGGCTTGATCCGGATGATTCACGCGCACTAGTGGTCTGCGAATTTTGGTATGCGCCTGGTTAAGCCCGGGACGGGAAAATCTGAATCCTGAAGCCATATTGTTGATCTTCCTCACGTAGACTCAAAGATATGATTTCACTCGTTTCGCCCCTGTTTGTTCCCGGTGACCACCCTGATAGTTTCCAAGAGGCTGTAGATTGTGGGACCGATTCGATCGTTTTCGACTTACAAGATTCTTGTGCACCAGAGAACAAGGCGCGTGCTCGGCAGAATATTGTCTCATTTATCGAGGAATACTCTTCTGGCCAGAGCTCAGATATCATTGCCGCGCATAAGCCGGTGTTGATTGGTGTGCGTATTAATGGCGTGAACTCGCAGGAGTATCCGAAGGATCTGGAAGCACTTCAGGCGGTATCGGATCAACTGGATTTTGTTATGCAGCCGCTGGTTAACGAGTCCAAGGCGATGACAGAAACCAAGCAGTTATTGAAAGACTCGGACGGCGCTCCGGTACCAATCGTGGCTTTGGTAGAAACCGCCCGCGGCATTGTTAACGCTGCAGAGATTGCTTCCACCCGTGGAGTGGCCCAGTTGGCCTTCGGTGCGGGCGATTATTCCGAGCAGCTACGTGTGAATCACTCGAACCGGGATGCTTTGCTATTCGCCCGTTCGACGCTGGCCACCGCCTCCGTCGCTTTCCGATTATCGCCGCCGGTGGATACTCCGTATTTCAACGTGGCTAACGAAGATGGGTTGGTGGATGCCACCCACTACGCCAGCGCGTTGGGCTTTAGCGGCAAATTGTGTATCCACCCATCGCAGTGCAAGATTGTGACTGCGGCGTTTAAGCCATCAGATAACGCTATCGCCTGGGCACGTGAGGCCGTGGAGAAATTTGAAGAAGCTGTAGCGCGTAAAGAATCTTCGGTAGAGCTGGCATCCGGTAACTACGTTGATGCCCCGATCTATCGTCGTGCACTGGATTTGCTGGCTAAGGCCGGTAAGCAGTAGTAGGCTAAACAATAGCCGCTAAGGATTTTCAGGGCTAAGGAGTCCCGCGCACAAGACTGCAAGCTTAAATATTTAAGCCACTGTAGACCTGGGCGTGGGATTTAGTCGTGCTTATTGTCCG
This sequence comes from Corynebacterium pseudodiphtheriticum, assembly GCF_023509295.1. NCBI lineage: Bacteria > Bacillati > Actinomycetota > Actinomycetes > Mycobacteriales > Corynebacteriaceae > Corynebacterium > Corynebacterium pseudodiphtheriticum. The sequence goes on from NZ_CP091864.1 coordinate 601,666, forward strand.
TGATCGGGGATTGGCTGTTGGGACTGGAAGTGTCGTGGACGTTATGCGCGCTGGGCTTGCACAGCTGACGTAAGGCGATGTGACCGTACATATCGCCGAGCTCTTCACTGCTGAGTCGTCCACCATCGGCGTACCATTGCGAGACACCAATGCCCATATCAATGAGCGCCCAGGACACGATCTTGATGTCGTCGGCAACAAAGACCCCAGAATCGATACCTTCGCGCACAATCGCCATCCACCGGGCCACATAATCACGTCGCATCTGTACAACGATGGACCGTGAAGGCTCTTGCAAAGCACGGATCTCGTTATTGACGATGCGCGCTCGCTGGGCTTGTTCTGCATGGAATATGGTGTGATATTTCATGCTGGCGAAAAGCTTGTCGGCGCTGGTTTTCATAGGGGAATAGCCAGTCGCATGGAAGCGCAGCAATGCCTCCATAGAGCTAATCGCGATATCGGCCAGTACTTCTTGTTTAGACCTGTAGTGGTTATACAGGCTGGAGGCCCGCATGCCGACGGCCGCGGCGATGTCTTCCATGCCGGTGGCGTGGTAACCGCGCTCGTCGAAAAGCTGCATTGCGGCTTCGGCAATTTGTGCTCGGCGTTGTGGATTTGCCATGAGGTATCTGCCTCCTAGTCAGTCTGGTTGGCGACGACGCACATTGGTGACGACGCATTATTAGTTAAGCATGCCAGAAAATGTTATGAGCATTCCGCTTGACTATTAGTGCGATGTGAGTCACTCTTAATGCTAACGATGATTCGCTTGAAGGAGTGACTGAACCATGTCCACCAACCCGCTTGCCACCGGAACAGACCTGCTCGGTGTATTCAACGATATCCCAGAAGCCGACCTCAACGCCTGGAAGCGGGCAGCAAGCTTGCGTGAACCAGTGGAGGCTGTCATCAACGATTACTGGCAACGTGCAGAAATTCCGTTTGATTTGATTCCAGAAATCGTAGAACGCGATCTGCTCACCGACGGCTTGGATGTGCCTGGACATGAAACTTTGTCGCATTTGGGTTCTGGCTTAACGCTGATGGAAATCGCCCGCATCGATGGCTCCGTCGCCACGATTCTGGCGGTGCAAGCCGGGTTGGCGATGCGCTCAATTGATATGTGTGGCTCGCAGGAACAAAAAGATAAATATTTGCCGAAGATGGCCACGGGTGAGCTACTGGGTGCTTTCGCGTTGACGGAACCAGACCACGGCTCGGATTCGATTGCCCTAGAGACCACGGCCGTCCGCGATGGCGATGAGTGGGTGCTCAACGGGGAGAAGAAATGGATCGGCCTGGGTAAAGGCGGGGATATTTCCGTAGTTTGGGCCCGCACTGAAGACGGCGAGGTTTCTGGTTTCATTGTGCCACAGGATGCGAAAGGCTACGACGCGCAGGTTATCGAAAATAAGATCTCATTGCGCGCTATCCACCAGGCACACATCAAGCTCAACGACGTGCGCATTCCCGCAGAAAACCAACTACAAAACGCGAAAACGTTCAAAGACACCGCAGCCGTGCTGATGGCCACGCGCACTGGGGTGGCTTGGATTGCGTTGGGTGCGGCGATCGCTTGTTATGAAAGAGCGCGAGAATACGCAGACGAGCGGATCCAGTTTGGGCGTCGCTTGGCTGAAAGCCAGATCATTCAGCAGCGTTTGGTGGATATGCAGTTGGAGATCAGCCAAATGATGCTGTTGAATCGCCACATCGCTGAACTCAATGCTTCTGGCAAGCTCACCGGCGAACAGGCCTCCTTTAACAAGTTGCGTTGTACTCGTGGTGCTCGCAAAGTCGCTGCTGATGCCCGTGACATGCTCGGTGGCGTCGGCATTTTGTTAGATAACAATATTGCCCGTCATTTTGCTGATACCGAGGCTTATCACACCTACGAAGGCACCGACACGGTGCAGTCACTCATCATTGGTAAAAAGATCACTGGCGTGGGCGCGTTTAAATAACGTGCTTAACGCTAGCTACCTGGAGAGGCTACACCTACTACGGTGTAAGTAGGTGTAGCCCTTCGCAAGAACGGCGCTGTGCCTGTGCTATCCAGGCCTAGTTGTTCAGCGGTTTGCGAGTTTTCGCCATGTGCATAGCGCGTTCCACGTTTGCTGGCAGTGCAATCAGCGGTACGACGTGTTCGACTTCCCGGTCAGCGAATTCGTCGAAGCCTAGTTCACTGACACCGTCAGCGGCGGTGTAGTGCTTCGCCAGCTGGCGGGCAATGACGTGATCATTGTCTGTCATTCCCGCAATCGGCCAGCCCTCATCCAGCGGGGTAGCGCCAGAGTACAAAGCGATCGTGGTGTTTTCACGTGGCTGATAGCCGTCGATCATGCTTGCTGCCTGCTCAATGGCATAACCCAGTACGTGATCCGGCGACATCAAGATGGCATCGCCTTCCCGGATAAAGCCGTATTCTGCTGCGAAATACATATTCGGTAGCGGTTTGGCATCGGTGATCACGTCAAACGCACGCTGGTGGTAATCGTCGTACAGGCCCTGCATGCGCTCCAGTAGGGCGACGGTACCGGACCAAGCCGGGAACAAGCCGACGTTGCGTTCCGGGAAGCCCACCTTGGTATCTGCATGGACGACGACGCGGTCACAGGACAGGTAAAGCTCAGAGCCACCACCTAAGGCAGCGCCCCGGACTGCACCAACGACGGGGAATGGTGCATTACGCAGAATGCGCAGTACCTGCGAGCCATTGCGCACTAGATCATCAATGCGCTGGGTATCGTCGCTTTCACCTGCTTTGGCAATGGATGTCAGGTCTGCCCCTGCAGAAAATGCACGCTGCTCGTCGTTGCCCACAACCAATGCTTGGATGCCCAGCTGGTCGGCATCGTCCACGATCGAACGAATCGAGTTGAGAGCTGGCTGGCTTAGCGAGTTTAGCGAGGTCTGCAGGTCCAGAATGCCGACGCCATTATCTAACAGATGCACTCGGACTTTTTCGGCTTCGCGCACGGTCTTGGCTTGGCCGGAGGCGAGTAATTCCTTAACGGTGACCACACCAGTGCGATCTTTGGTCTCTGCAACAGATCCGTCGGTGGCCAGCACCTTGCCAACTTCTGGGTAGAAACCTCCGGCTGTGATGGCAGCCTGCAGCAGGGAAGGTGTTTCGTCGTAAAGTTCTGCAACCTTTTCTAGACCGATTGAATCTGCCAAAGCAAAAGGGCCCTGCTTCCAGCCGTAGCCCAAAACCATGGCCTTATCCATTAGCTCGACGGTATCAGCGATTTCTTCTGCTGTTTCCAAGCAGTAGCCTAGCGTCGCAGCGAATAGGTCGCGGGCATAGCGGCCACCGGCGCTATCTTCGGCGATGACTGCGGCAGCATCCTTGTGCTTTGTAGCAGGATCTTCTGGGGTCTCGCGCTCGCCATAGCTGAAGTCTGCTTGGATTACCTTGTCCCGGCCCTGGTAGAAGCCACCATCACCGGTACGCCCGGTGAGCCCGCGATCCACAAGACCGTTGATGACATCGTTCTTTTCCAGATTGAACTGGTGCAGCTGGTCGGATTCTGGCAATGCGTTGGTCAGCGAGGACCAGATTGGTTTCACCAGCTGGAGGCCGATGTAGTCCAACAAACCGAAAACACCGGTACGAGGAATGCCGAAAGGTTTGGAGAATACGGCGTCGGCAAGCTCATAAGAAATGCCTTGTTCCATCGCCAGTTCTGCGCCGGCACCCAACCAGAAACAGCCCAGACGATTGGCGATGAAACCAGGGGTATCGCGGCAATCAACCACGACCTTGCCCAGTTGCTGCTCAGCAGCGGTATTCAACGTCTGCAGGGTAGCTGCGCTGGTTTTCTGGCCCTCGACGATTTCGACCAGGCGCATCACGCGTGGCGGGTTGAAAAAGTGCGTGATGGCAAAACGGCTGGCCAGGCCGTCAGGAAGCTTTGCCGTTAGTTCTGCCAAGGGGATGGTGGAAGTATTTGATGACAGCAGCGCGTGCTCGTTCAAATGAGGGCCGACGGTTTCATACAGTGCGCGCTTGGCGTCGAGGTCCTCGAAAATGGCCTCGACAACCCAGTCGCATTCATGCAGCTTGTCCAGGTCGTCGGTGGTGTTCCCAGCGGAAATATTTTCCACGAACTTGGGGTGCACAAAGCCTTTGCGTTTTTTCTGGGTTTCAATCCCTTTGTAGGCTCGTGCGCTGCGCTCCTCATGGGAATCGCCTTCGTCGGCCATATCCAGCAGAGTGACCTGAATTCCAGCACTGGCCATCAGAGCCGCGATGCCTGCGCCCATAGAGCCGGCGCCGATGACGGCAGCTTTTTTCACTGGGGCATCCACGGTGGTTGGTTCTGGGTTCGTGATGATCTTGGTGGTCATGTTTATACAGCCTCCACAATCAGTGCAATTCCTTGTCCGCCACCAATGCACATGGTGACCAGACCGTATTTCTTGTCGGTCGCGCGCAGATGGTGCAGGATCTTGACAGTCAAAATTGCACCGGATGCTCCTACCGGGTGTCCGTGGGCTACAGCTCCGCCGTGCACGTTGGTCTTTTCTGGATCGAAGCCCAGTTCATCTTGTACGGCAATGGCTTGTGCCGCGAATGCCTCGTTGGATTCAATGAGGTCGATATCTTCCAGGCTCAAACCGGCCTTCTGCAGTGCCTTGGGTACGGCAGTGACCGGGCCTAAGCCCATCTTGGTGGGGTCGACGCCACCGATGCCCCAAGAGACCACGCGACCTAGTGGTTGAGAACCGTGCTGGTTCAGGGCAGCCTCGGTGCCCAGGAGTAGGGCAGCCGCGCCGTCGTTGATGCCAGAAGAGTTACCGGCCGTGACGGTGCCGTCCTTGTGGAAAGCCGGCTTCAGTTTGGCCAGGGCTTCTGGTGAGGTTTCGCGTACGTGCTCGTCGAAGTCGAAAGTGACTTCGCCCTGGCGGGTGTGCAGGGTGACTGGGACGATTTCCTCTTTGTGCACGCCGTTATCGCGGGCAGCGGCGGCGCGGCGCTGAGATTCCGCAGCGAATTCGTCTTGACGCTCCCGGGAGATGCCATAGGCCTTGGCGACGTTTTCTGCAGTCACGCCCATGTGGCCGGTGCCGAATGGGCAAGACAACGCGCCGAGCATCCAGTCTTGCAAACGGCCGTCCCCCATTTTTTGGCCACCGGTACGCATGCCTTCGACGGAGTATGGTGCAGAACTCATGTGTTCCACGCCTGCCGCTAGAGCTAGTTCGGCGTCGCCGGTGAGGATTTGCTGACTAGCAGAAATGATGGCCTGGGCGCCGGAGCCACATAAGCGGTTGACGTTGAAGGCGATGGAGGAATCTTTCAGCCCGGATTCGATGCCGATTTTGCGGGAGAGATAAACATCTGAGGGGACGTTGGGAACTACGTTGCCCACCACCACGGATTCAACGGCAGTGGGGTCGACTCCGGCACGCGCAATTGCTTCTTTTGCAGCAATGGTGCCCATTTCGGTAGGAGAGAGTTTGGAGAGTGAGCCCTGGAACTTTCCAATCGGAAGGCGGGCACCACTGGCGATATAGATCTCTGACATGCGACTCCTTGCGGTTAAAACATCTGAAACATCTGAATTAACTGAAACAGCTGAAACAGCGTTTACGAATGGCTATTCGTTATGGAGCGTAGTCTATGTCACAAATCAGGTTTCGGCAACGATCTGGGCTAATCCCGTGCGGTGATTTTTTCATTCTCGGCGATCTCGGCTAGCCGATCCGTAGAGGCCATGCCCGCCACCACCACGGCGGAACCACCCGCGGCCAGGGGAGAAAGCACTTGGCGGGTGAAGGAATCCCAATCGGTCCAGCCGGTCGACAGCAAACGTTGGGCATCGCTAGTTGGGCGCACGATCTCTGCCAGCGGGCGGGTGGGGCCAGGGTAAAAATCGCCATAAAAACGCACCGTTGGGCCGAAATCAATGGCGCCTTCTGGGACCGGTTCACCCATTTCTTCCAAGCCGCGTCCAAAGGGGTCGTTCGTGACGACGACTACATCCCCATGATTAGCGTATTCGGCTACCTTTTCAGCGCTGGTGAAAAACACTGCAGGTTCAGCGCCCGAATCGGCTCCCGAGATAGTCACCGGATCAGCTCCCGAATCAGTTGTCGTGTCTGCGGCTGCACGGTCGGCTGCGGTGTCGTCAGTAGCGAAGCGTACGGAAATTCCCGCAGCCAACGCGCCCAAGGCAATCATGGCTGTGTGCCAGGAAACTGGGAGGTCGCACAGGATTACCGAGCTTTCGTCGAGATCTAATTCTTCGCGCAGGAAATTCGCTATTTTGGATGCCCAATTTTCGGTGGTTTGAGCAGAAAAATCCATGCGGGTGCCATCGGCTTCGTTATAGACGGTCAGCCGTGGGCTCGCGGGGTCATCGGCAAGCAAATGAGACAACATATCCATGCCCCCATCCTAGGGATCAGGCTGCGGGCATGCAGTGTGCTAACTGTGTATTGCCGGTGGAGATTCCGCTGAATTACGCAGATCTGTTGCTAATGAACGCAGCGCGGGCCGTTACCGCCGGCATCGATTTCTGGTGCATCGACGACGCTGCCGAAGTCTTCGCCGACAGCAGCGGCGGCATCGTCTTGCCCCAGTTTTTCTTCAAGCAGGGGGCCGTTGTAATCCGGTGCAACCACCACGACGATGGAATCTGGTTCCAGGTTCGCATTCGACGTTACCGTCGAAATGCCCAGTTGATCCGCGAGAGCTTGGGCGCGTGGATCACTCGGATCGGCAGCTACAACCTGCGAGACCGAGTACAACCCTTCATTCGCATTAGCGGTATTAACCACGGTATACCCGTGCTGGTCCAGCCATGCACCGGTCGCTGCAGCAGTTCCGGCTGGAGCTTGGGCGTTCAGGATGTGCAGCTGGGCCCCCGCAGCCACCATCTCGACGAGTGCTTCGCCGTCTTCGTCTACGGACTCGTGGCCATCACCGGCAGGATCATCGTCGGTGCCTTCTTCGTCGGACCTATCGTCGGCAAGCAAATGGTCCATGAACGCGTGGACTTGCTCGGTATCAACGGTCACGACGGATTCGCCGAAATCGCCGACTCCATCAATTGAGGTCACCGGGATGGTTGTGAACGTGACATTCCCGCCGGCCAAATTTGATAGTTGGGTGGCAAAGCTCATGACGTCCCAGTCCTCGTCGATAACGACCGAGCGTTCCACCGCGTTGGAGATTTTGTTCAGAGTAGATGGGTTAGTCAAGGTGCCGGTTTCCAACACCTTGTTGACTAGCGAAGCCATAAACGCCTGCTGACGCACAATACGGTCGAGATCGCCACGTGGCAGTCCGTAGCGCTGACGGACGAAGGCCAAGGCGTCGCGACCATCCAAAGTGGAAGTTCCTCCAGGAAAATGTGCTCCGGACATGGGGTCATCAACCGGCTCTTGCAAACACACATCGACGCCACCAACAGCGTCGGTAAGAAGCACAAAGCCCAGCAAACCGACTTCAGCGTAGTGATCAACTTGAATGCCGGTGAGATCCGCTACTGCGGAGATCAGCCCGGAGCGTCCTGCCGCCATAGCCTCCCGTTCTTGATCGATATCGTGCTCAGTATCAGGAACGGATTCTTCGTATGCCTGCTTGTGTGCGCTATACACCCCGTTGAGTTTCATGTTGCCAAACTCGTCGTCGTGAATGTAGGTGTCGCGGGGCAGGGAAATCGCCGTTGCTTGGGATCCGTCGTTCGGCACCCGGATCAGCATGATGGTGTCGGTGTTGTCTTCGCCAGCAAACTCGCCCGCATTGAGACGTTCGAGTTCTTCGCGGCTGAGCTGGTTGCCGTGTGCGTCTGTGCGAGAATCGGAACCGACCAAGAGAATATCGACTGCGCCATCAGGGGCTTGTTCCCCGGAACCTTGCGAGGTATCGCTCAGCCCCAAGTTGCCGGCAGAAGTCAGAGTGGAACCAACGCGACCGACCGTCCAATAACCCACTCCGGTGATTAACACCGTGATGGCAGATAGCAACGCGATTATGACCTTAAGTCCACCGGGACCGCGCTGTTTAACTGCTGAGCGGGATTTCGGGGCGGGCTGAATCTCTCTGCTGGAGCGATTACGATCATTCACGCTGTTCAAGCTTAGGGCATAACTGCCACATTTCCGTTACCATAAAGCGCATTGTGTCTGAACAAATAAACCATGCATCCCGTTTGCCGGTAATCACCGTGACTTATTCGCCAGGTAAGCACCTGCGCGCTCTGTTGGACTCACTGCCGGGGGCCACCGAGCGCCCAGTTCTGGTGGTGCTGGCTGATAATGGTTCCACCGACGGCGCACCTGAACAAGCCGCTACAGACTTTGAAAACGTGGTGTTTTATCCCACCGGTGGCAATCTAGGCTATGGCGCGGGTATGAATGCCGGAGTGCAGGCTGTGGGGAGTGTTCCGCTTGGTGGCGCACAACCAGTTCCGCTTGCCGACGATTTCGTGCTGCTGACTAACCCAGATGTGGTGTTCCACGATGGAGCGATTGACGAACTTCTGCTCTGCGCTGCTCGGCACCCGAACGCTGCTGCTATCGGACCACGCATCATCGAAAGCGATGGGAGCACCTACCCTTCGGCCCGCGCATTACCGAGCCTGCTAGACGGCATTGGGCATGCGATTTTTGCGGATATCTGGCCTGCGAACCCGTGGTCTGCGCGCTACCGGCAAGGCCAGGATATGGAAACCGAACGCGAAGCTGGTTGGCTGTCTGGTTCCTGCTTATTAGTGCGGCGAGAAGCTTTCGCCCGGGTTGGGGGCTTTGACGAGCGCTATTTCATGTATTTTGAAGACACTGACCTTGGCGATCGCTTCGCCCGTGCCGGCTACAGCAACGTGTACTGTCCGAAGGCGCGGATCAGTCATGCACAAGGCCATTCCACAGAGGCTGAAAGCGTATCCGCGACGATGTTGCGCGTGCATCATCAATCGGCTGCCCGTTATCTTTGCGACCGACTGCCGCACTGGTATCAAGCTCCGGTGCGGGCAGTCCTGCGCGCTGGGTTGTATTTGCGCGCTAAAATTTTGACGCGTGGTTAAAACTTTCCATCCAGTTTCCGACATTCGGGCCTGGCATTCGGGCCTGGCTAGCCGCAACCGGCCGCAACCGGCCCTGGCCGTGAACCCCTGGCTGTGAAGCCTTGAAGATGTGGGCTCGATTCTGATCGGGCGAGCCCCGGTGTGTGAGCACAGAATCGGCGCACGCAACAGATATATTTTGGGCCATGAGCAATACCGACGCCGTGATTCTGGTCGGCGGGCGGGGCACGCGCCTGCGTCCGTTGACCATCAATACGCCAAAGCCGATGCTGCCGACTGCCGGATACCCCTTCCTGCAGCATTTATTGGCGCGCATCAAGGCTGCTGGAATCAACCACGTGATCTTGTCGACATCCTTTCGCGCCGAGGTTTTCGAGGAATATTTCGGTGATGGCTCTGAACTCGGATTAGAAATTGAATACGTCGTTGAGGAAGAAGCTTTGGGTACCGGCGGAGGTATCCGCAATGTCTATGACAAGCTGCGTGGCGATAACGTCATGGTCTTCAACGGCGATGTATTGGCAGCTACAGACTTGCGCGGAATTTTGCGCACGCACGAAGAAAAGAATGCGGATTTGACCATGCATTTGGTCCGAGTATCAGATCCTCGTGCTTTCGGCTGCGTGCCGACGGACGCCAACGGTCAGGTGACGGCATTTTTGGAAAAAACGGAAGATCCACCGACTGATCAGATCAACGCGGGCTGTTACGTCTTTAAGAAAGATTTGATCACTTCGATTCCCGCCGGGCGCAATGTTTCAGTGGAACGCGAAACGTTCCCGCGGCTTCTCGACGAAGGTCGCAGTGTCGTTGGCCATGTTGATGCCGCGTACTGGCGAGATATGGGCCGTCCGGATGATTTTGTGCAGGGCTCGTCGGATTTGGTGCGTGGAATCGTGGGCTCACCGCTACTGGAAGGCCGGACTGGTGAGGCGCTGGTAGATCCGGCCGCTGGCGTGGCAGGGGGAGTGCTGTTGCTCGGAGGAACCACAGTGGGGCGCGGGGCTGAAATCGGCGGTGGCTGCCGTATCGATTCTTCGGTGATTTTCGCTGGTGCCACTATTGAGCCGGGTGCTCGTATTCGGAATTCGATCATTGCAGATGGGGCACATATTGGGGCAAATGCGATTGTCGATGGCTGCGTGATTGGGGAGGGAGCGCAGATCGGTGCGCGGTGTGAACTGGCGCCGGGCATGCGTGTGTGGCCGGGTGTGATTATTCCGGACACTGGGATTCGCTTCAGCTCTGATGCTTAGAACGCTTCCGACGTTTTTCTGAATGCTCTGGTAGCGACACGCCGACGCCTGAAGAGAAGCTCTGCTGCTGTGTGACGAATGAACGCCCACCTGCCGATTAGTTTTTCAGAACCGATCCGGCCCTATATATAGTACCCCTGTAAGTTACCCCCGTTGTCGCAGTTTTGTTACTGCTGTGACTGGTGAGGTCTTTTGCAGGGGTTTTCTGCTGGTTTCTGTACTGATGGTGGATTCTGGGTTGACGATATTTAGTGTCTCATTGTCTAATCTTTGGAAGTATATGAACGGAACTACGGAGAAAGGACACGGCGTGGACGATATGGCTAAAAACGCCATTCTCCGTGGCGGCGCGGCAGCTCTATCGATCGAAGAGCTCTTCGGTGCGGTAGAACAAGAATGGCAAGACCAGGCGCTGTGCGCGCAGACGGATCCGGAAGCATTTTTTCCGGAAAAAGGTGGGTCCACCCGCGAAGCTAAGCGTATTTGTCAGGCCTGCCCGGTGCGTGATGAGTGCTTGGAGTTCGCTTTAGAGCACGATGAACGCTTCGGTATCTGGGGCGGCCTATCTGACCGTGAGCGTCGCCGCTTGAAGCGAGATATCGGCTAGTATTTTCGCGGTTATATGGCCCGTGTGGCCGTATCTGAGTTAATCACCCCAGGGGTAGCGTGCATCCACATCGCGTGGATCAAGGTTGAGATAAGTCGCCACCAGCACCGTCAGAATTTCTTGTAGCAATTGCTGGCGTTGTTCGCTGGTGGCTGCGCGTTGTTCTATGGGTTTGCGAAATAGCACAATGCGCGCACGCGTGGGTTGCCCCTGTGCATCAATTCCTGGTTGTAGCACCCGTCCCAGTGGCACCGGCCCATCGCTGAAGATTTCATCATCGATCAGCGCTAAGTCGGAGCCCAAGTTCATTCGTGGCACGGTATCGACCGCAAGATCTAATGATTCCAGCTGCGGGGCGAATGCAGCATGGATGGAGCTAAAGGCATCCAACGCAGCCATGTCGAATTGCTGGCTACGTGAACGAAACCGTGGGGTTTGCTGCGGCAACACCACGCCACGCAAGCCACGGCCATGGCGGTTGCGGTAGGGGCGTAGTTGTGCGCTATTGCTCATGGAATCAGCATAGAACTCGTGTGCCTGCGCATTAGTCGCGCCACGCCGAAAATTTTTGCGGAACTACCGTTTGCGTGTGTGATCGATGAGTCTTTAAACTTGGGAGCGTGAACCAGATTCGTCGCTGTTCCCGTCCTGGCTGTGGTCAGCCTGCACTCGCAACCCTGACGTATGCGTATGCCGAATCTACTGCGGTAGTTGGCCCATTGACCTCGCAACCTGACCCACATAGTTGGGATTTATGTCAGAAACATTCGGAAAAAATCACTGCGCCAGTCGGGTGGGAGATTGTGCGCGTCGGGGATATAGATATTGACGACGAAGAAGATCTGGTCGCTCTTGCCGCGGCGGTGCGGGAAAACGGGCGTGTTACTAGTGGTCTGGTGGAAGACCCGGACGCGAGCCCGGTTGCGCATACTTCGGCATTCGCAGATGCGGCGGATCCGGAGCGCTCTAATCACCCGGTGCACCGAGTTCCACGGGTGGTGGAACAAAAACAGCAGCGCCGTGCGCACTTGCAAGTGGTTCCAGAAACTGACTCTGTCGAAGATTCCGCTAGTGAGGCAACTGCTCCTTCTGTAAACGTGAATGGCAGCCGACACGCGCTAAGCCAGCGGGCGGGCGTCGGCAAGCAAGATCTCATCCATGACGCAAGTGCAGCCGAGGTCACAGAAATTACAGAATCTACAGACAATTCGGGCGCTGGCCATAAGGTAGACGCTACCGACGAAACTGCTGATTTTGTGGACGGCCAGGGCGCTGTTGAGCAATCCACCAGCGAAAATGATGGGGACCCCGTTGATTCCATGCTGGCGGAGTTGCGTGACTCTTCGACGACAGATTTTGCAGCGTTGTGGCCCGATGATTCCTCGGAGGAACCGCGGGCTTAATTCTGGCTAGTCATCGGCACGCTTCTCGGCGAGACCGTTAGAATGGCCTTTATGTATTCTGCACAATTCCTCAGCTCTGTCATTAAGGCCTACGATATTCGCGGCTTGGTGGAATCCGAGATTACCGCGGATTTCGTTCGGAACGTTGGACGCGCGTTTGCAGATTTCCTGAAAAACCACGGCAACGAGACTCGTGTCGCGGTTGGCCACGACATGCGCCCGTCCTCCCCAGAATTGGCAGAGGCTTTTGCTGAAGGAGTAGCAGAATCCGGCTTGGACGTTACGGCTCTGGGGCTGGTTTCTACCGACGAATTGTATTTCGCGGCCGGAAGAATGGAGTGTGCTGGAGCGATGTTTACTGCTTCGCATAACCCAGCTTCCTACAACGGCATCAAATTGTGTCGGGCTGGAGCCAAACCAGTAGGGCAAGATACCGGGCTCGGAATCATTACTGATTATTTGGCGAACCTTGCCGACGACGGCACCAACGTTGCTCTGGCGCAACAACGGGGCACCATTAACAAGCACGAGATTCTGGATGATTACGTGCGTTATCTCAACGAACTCGTGCCGCTTTCTAGCACCCGTCCGTTGGTGGTGGCCGTTGATGCGGCAAACGGTATGGCGGGTCACACAGTGCCTGCGGTGTTTGCTGATCTGCCGATTGATATCCGTCCTTTGTATTTCGAGCTCGATGGCACGTTCCCGAACCACGAGGCCAACCCGCTGGACCCGAAAAACCTCGTAGATTTGCAGCGTTTCACCATTGAACAGGGCGCGGACTTAGGGCTGGCCTTTGACGGCGATGCCGACCGGGTATTTTTGGTTGATGAAAAGGGGCAGCCGGTCTCACCTTCAGCTATTTGTGCCCTGATTGCTGAACGTATGTTGCAGCGTTATCCGGGGGCGACGATCATCCATAATTTGATTACCTCGAAGATGGTTCCGCAGCTGGTAGAGAAATCTGGCGGAACTGCGGTGCGCACAAAGGTGGGGCACTCATTTATCAAAGCGGAAATGGCGGAGCATAATGCTGTTTTCGGTGGTGAGCACTCTGCCCATTATTATTTCAGCGAATTTTTCAATGCTGATTCCGGCATGCTGGCAGCGTTGCACATGCTTGCGGCGTTGGCCACCTATGAGGGTACGCTTTCGGAGCTGATGGAGTCGTATCAGCACTATTCGGCTTCCGGGGAGATCAATTTCACGGTTACTGACCAAGCAGCTGCCCGGGAGAAAGTCCGCGCGGCTTTCGCGGAGCGGGCCGCTGAGATCGACGAATTGGACGGTATGACCGTGGATTTAGAAGGTAGCGCTGCTTGGTTCAATTTGCGTGCGTCGAACACAGAGCCCCTGCTGCGTCTAAACGTAGAGGCGGAAACACCCGAGCAAGTTTCCGAGCTTGTCGACGAAATCTCTGGGTTGGTGTCCTAGCCGCGGTTACGGAATAGCAGCTTTCGTTACAGCGGCTTTTGTCGCAACAGCTTCGTTACAACAGCTTTCTCACCGCAACGTTAGCCTGTAGCAGGACCTCAGTTACCATCCCGCAGTAGAAGGAAAATTTTCGATCTATGCAGCCACTTCGACCGGCTATTCGCCATTACCCATGGGGCTCGACTACCTTGATCCCAGAGTTGGCTGGGCAACCAGCCACCGGTGATCCAGTGGCCGAACTTTGGTTTGGAGCGCATGCGGCCGGCCCTGCTTGCGTGGCGCAACCTGACGGTGCGCTTAAGGGCTTGGATGAGATGATCGCGGCAGATCCTGAGTATCATTTGGGCGCGCGCGTGCAAAAACAATGGGGTTCCCGATTGCCTTTCATGCTGAAGCTGTTGGCGGCCGGTGAGCCGCTTTCGCTGCAGGCACACCCTAGTCTGGCAGAAGCCGAAGAGGGTTTTGCGCGAGAAAACGCAGCTGGCCTGGCCCTGGATGATCCGCGGCGTAATTATAAGGATTCCAACCACAAGCCTGAGCTTATTGTCGCGTTGACTCCGTTTCGTGGATTAGCGGGATTCCGGAAAGCGAGCTCTACCCATAAACTGTTTTCTGTTTTGAATTGTCTTGAGCTGGCACCATATGCCGAGCTGTTGGAGAACGTGGAAGAGGACAACGAAGCAGCACGGCTGCACATGCTGTTTCGCCGTTGGGTGACGCTTGCCGAAGATGAACGCAAACACTTGATAAGCGTGATCGTGGATAAAGCCTGCGAGGTGCTTGCCGACGAATCCAGCTGGCAATCCTACTCCGAGTGGATGCTTGACAGCCTGCGCACGGTGGTGGACCTGCAGCGTCGCTACCCGGGTGATATTGGGGTGCTAAGCGCTCTGTTATTGCACCATGTTTCCATGCAACCGGGGGAAGCACTGCGTTTGGAAGCGGGGCAATTACACGCTTATCTGTCTGGTTTGGGTGTGGAGATCATGGCTAGTTCGGACAATGTGTTGCGCGGAGGGCTTACGGAAAAGCACGTTGATGTGCCGGAGCTGTTGTCATTGTTGCAATTTTCCAGTGTGCGGGATCCGATCATGGAACCGGAACTCATTGCTGAGGGGCAGTACAATTACCCCTCGCATACGGAAGATTTTTTGCTGGAACGCGTCCAGTTAACCAGCCAGCACCCCCGAGTACGGTGTGACTATGACGGGCCGGCGATTGCTTTAGTGACCCGCGGTGCGGTGGAATGCAACGGGCGTATGCTGCGGCCGACAGAAGCGGTGTGGCTACCGGCGGGGGCGGCTGACAATGGCTTTGTCCTCGTGGATGCTGATGAGAGTGTTCACGACGGAATGCGCGCCGGTGCTGAATCCGGTGCCGAGTTGTTCATCGCCCGGGTTTGATCCGATAGCGCGGATTTTTAGTGTGGCTAGGTTGCAGCGAACGGCTGCAGCCCAGGCTGTGGGCTCAGGTAGTGGGCCAGGTTAGTTGCTCAACCAAGACGAGCTAAGGGACGAACCTGAGCTCTTTAGAGCTTCGCTGATAACGTCGCGCAGCCCCTGCGGTTGTGGGTGGTTTTCTCCAGCTGCACTCGCGCTATTAGAACCGACTGCATCATGGGGGTCATCGCTTGCGTGGTTGCTGGCATGGTTACCGTGCTGGTGACGTTGCGTTTCTGCGCCGGGAGCTGGGGGAGTCACCGGATCTGGTTGGGCTGGCTGGTCTTGGGCTCTTTGTACGCGTGCAGCATGTGCATCGGTTGCCGTCCGTGCATCAGTGCCCGTGCTTTCGCCGGGCTGCTGATTTCCGGGCTGTTGGTTATTGTTGGGCGTTAGACCTGCCCGATCTAGGGTCTCGTTGATCAGGGGCTGCGGATCAAGATCTGCCAATTTTGGGATTGCGCCGACGACGTTATCTGCTGGAGAGTTCGGCTTTGGTGCTTGCTGCTGTGCCGGCTTCGGTTCTGCGATTACGAAGGAATCTTGTGGCTCTTGGTTTTCTCGACTGCCGGAGCCACCCTGGCGGCCCTGTTGTTGCTGCGGTTGCAGAGCCTCAAACCCGCGGGGCCGGTAAACAACCGTCGGCTGGACCGGGTCTGGGTCTTCCTGGAGAACAGCGTGAGGGGGTAGAAAGGGGTCGGCAGCGTCAATCTGGGCTCGGCGGGAAGGCTTTGTGCCCCGTGGTGCTAGTACCTGCTCGTTGGCTTCGGCAAGGTTCTGTGGTGAGACAGGCCGTTGGCCGAGGGGCGAATCCGAGCCAGGGAGAGTCTGACGCGAAGTGTTTTCGTCGTCTTGGGATGCGGAGTCTGCAGCGGAACCGGCTGGGCTGGAAGATTCCGTGACGGTAGTCGTCGAAGCTTGCGTGTGTCCTGCTTCTTGTACTTGTGATGCCGTCGAAAAGTTTGCCGGTTCTGAAAACTGCCAGACTCCGAAACCAATTACGCCCGCAGCAAGACAGCCACTACCGATGAAAGCGATGGCCCTACGGGTTTCCTGGCTCATGGGACACATGACCTTCCGCGTTGATTGCAACTTGATAACAAACCATAACAGCTTCATTCCAAAGTAGTAAGGCCTTGGCGTCGCAAAGCCGATATTGTGAGACAGCTTATATTCGATGGTCAGGGTCGGCTTTGATATGTGCCCTCCCCGTATGTATCCCGACGACTCATATGTACTCCCGCGACGCAGGTGCATTTCGGCAACTCAGATGTACTCCGGTGCCCCAGACAGTGCTTGCGTTGCTGAAATGTTGAGCAAATATGCCAAACTAGATCAGCTGAATCAGTTCGACACAACATCACAAAGGTATGGAGTAAGCAGTGGCCTCTTCGACAACACCAGCAGCATGGGAACAGCCCGCATCGTGGGAGGATGCAGAATCCTGGGACGAAGCAATCTTCACCGACGAAAACAATCAGGATTTCCTGGATGAACTCGTAGATCTTGACGACGAAGATGTAGTCGAGTCGGTCCGCGATGCCTGCCTGTTAGCTGCAGGCAACAACGCCAACAACGTCGAAATTAGTAACGGCTATGCAGCTGCCACGATCGCTGCAATCTGGAGCGGTGCACCATTTTTCGCCGGCGAAATAGTCTCTGCTTATCCGTTCGTTCGCGAATTGGTGGGGAGCAGCGACGAACAACTCACTGAAGCCGCCGCAGAACTGTTGGGCGAGCTGGATGTCGACTTCGACCTAGACCCATTTTTGGAAGCTCTGTCTTAATGCTTATCGCGATCGAAGGCATCGATGGTGCCGGGAAAAACACTGCAGTCACGGAGCTAACCCGTCGTTTCCGGCAAAGCGGTATCAGCGTGGACGTCTGGGGGTTCCCAGATTACGATAATTCTATCCATGCGCAGTTGGCTCGCGAGGCTCTATACGGGCGTATGGGCGATCTCAGTGATTCCGTCTATGCCATGGCCACCCTCTTTGCTCTGGATCGCGCGGCTAGCCGCGAGAAATTGCGAAGCTACCTTGCCGACGGTACCCACCGCGATTCGGTGTTGTTACTCGATCGATACGTCGCCTCAAATGCGGCTTATAGCTGGGCGCGTACAGGCGAAGAAGCAGTGACGGACTGGGTCGCGCAACTCGAATTCGGACGCTTGGGTTTGCCGAAACCAGATTTGCAGATCCTGTTGGATGTTCCTGTCGACGTCGCTGCTGCGCGTGCACATTCCCGAGCGCAGGCGGATGCCAGCCGCGAACGTGATCACTATGAGCGCGACAGCACCCTACAAACCAAAACAAATGCCGCATATCACAAACTTGCTGCGACAAATTGGGCAAGTCAATGGCTAGTCAGCGATGACATCGATAAGATAATGGCAACGATCGAAGCGCGCCGGGCCGAACTGGCCTGAAATACCACTCTCGGAGGAAGAACACGACGATGGCAGCAACCATTCTGGTAGTTGACGATGACCCCGCTATTTCCGAAATGTTGACTATCGTGCTGGAATCTGAAGGCTTTCATCCTATCGCGGTGACTGACGGTAACGAGGCTGTGCCGGCGTTTCGTGAGCACGAACCGGATTTGATTCTGCTGGATCTGATGTTGCCGGGCATGAACGGGGTAGATATTTGTCGCACGATCCGTACCGAGTCGTCTGTGCCGATCGTCATGCTGACAGCAAAAACCGACACCGTTGATGTCGTGTTGGGCTTGGAATCGGGTGCTGACGACTACATCACTAAGCCGTTTAAACATAAAGAATTGATTGCGCGTATCCGTGCTCGCTTGCGCCCAGCAGTAGAACCTGGGGAGCCAAAGGCAGCTTCTCCGGAGACAATCGTCGTGGGTGATCTACACATTGATGTCAGTGAACACACGGTGACCCGAAACGGCGAAGAGATTTCGTTGACTCCACTCGAATTTGATTTGTTGCTGGAAATGTCGCGTAAGCCTGGCCAAGTACATACCCGGGAAGCATTGCTGGAAAAAGTCTGGGGTTATAAGCATGCCTCGGATACCCGGTTGGTGAACGTACACGTACAGCGCTTGCGGGCGAAGATTGAAAAAGACCCCGAGGATCCGCGGATTGTATTGACGGTACGTGGCGTGGGCTATAAAACGGGCAAGAAGCCTACCGCTTAGGCGTGAAGGAGCGTGAACGAATCCGCAAAGCCCGCTGAGTCGGTTAAGCAGGTTAAGCCGGTTAAGTCGGTTAAGCCAGCTGGCTCCGAGAAATCTTTGTTTGCAGCCAAGAAACGGTTCCGCCACCTGCGCATCAGGTTGGTGGAGTTTTGGCGTACCTCGTTGCAGGTGCGACTAATCGTATCTATCTTCGTTTCCTCCTTGGTGGTTATGCTGGTGCTGGCTTTTGCGTTGATCTCGGTGATCACGCAACGATTGGTGGACCAGAAGCTCGACGTCGCTAGCCAGGAGATTGATCGTGCACGCTTTGCTGTGGAACAACAGATCAACGCCACTGGTTCGGCAAATAGCGTGCAAGTGCGCATTACCTCTGCGCGCGCGTCGATTTCGCATTCGAGCAGCGAATCTACCGATTTAGCCACGATTTACGACACGATCATTGTCGTCGATAACGGTGATGGCTCTTTGACCACGGCACCGGAAGGTTTTCGGGTACCTGCAGAATTGCGCAGGTATGTCTCTGAAGGGCAAGTTTCTTATCAGTTCACGCCCGTCGAACGTGCCGATGGCACCGTCTATGATGCGTTGCTGATTGGTTCGCCGACAGAATCTGATATCCCGGGTGCACAGGTGTATTTGGCGCTGTCCATGGAATCGGAAGCATCCACGATGGCCCTGTTGCGCGGATTGTTATCCACGGCCGGCGTGGTTGTGTTGGTGTTGCTGGTGGGGATTGCCTGGTTGGCTACGCAACAGGTGATTTTGCCGATTCGTTCCGCCTCACGCACCGCGCAGCGACTAGCGGGAGGGCACCTGCGTGAGCGCATGGTGGTCGAAGGTGAGGATGAAATGGCGCGGTTGGCGATGTCGTTTAATGACATGGCGGACAAATTGGTGCGCCAGATTAATCAGTTGGAAGAATACGGCAATCTTCAGCGACAATTCACCTCTGACGTCTCCCATGAATTGCGTACACCCTTGACGACGGTGCGCATGGCCGCGGATATGATCGCTTCCGATTCTGAATCGCTGGCCCCGCACACCCGTCGTGCGTCGGAACTGATGACTCGCGAACTGGACAAGTTTGAAGATCTCTTGGGCGATTTGTTGGAGATTTCACGCCATGATGCCGGGGTCGCGGATTTGTCGGAAACGCAGATTGATGTGCGCTCTAGTTTGGAATCAGCCTGGAACCAGGTGGAGCATTTAGCAGATAAGTTGAATGTTCGCGTGCGGTTTACCGGGCTGGATGAGCCATTGACGATTGCTGGTGATTCTCGGCGTATCGAGCGGATTTTGCGGAATCTGTTGGCGAATGCGATAGACCATTCGGAGGGCAATCCGGTGCTGGTGAATGCTGCGGCAAATGCTCACGCTATCGCAATTACCATCGCCGACCGCGGAGTGGGGTTGAAAGAAGGCCAGGAGGATTTAGTCTTTCACCGTTTTTGGCGAGCAGATGTTTCCAGGAAGCGCCATTCTGGCGGCACCGGTTTGGGCTTAGCAATCGCTCGCGAGGACGCCCAGTTGCATGGCGGTATTTTGGATGCCATCGGTGAGCTGGGTGTGGGGTCGACGTTCCGTTTAGTGCTGCCACGTACTCCGCGTGGCCCAGTCGACCCTGCTCCGTTGGAGCTGGCGGTGATGCTGGGGGCCGATGAACCGGAATTAACTGACGACGTAGACGACGCTGAGGCTGAGGCTGAGGCTGATTCTGGCGCTGGTACTGGTGGTGATGGTAATGCAGAATAGGCAGCGACGCACCCACCAATGTGGCGTCTTTGGACGGCGTTCCGCAGATACCCAGCATGGTGGCGTCGGCAAGCGCGGTGTGCAGGCTTTCCGACGTGGAAGCCTTGCGCTGGTAGTGGCAAGCAGCCTGGGGTTTGTGGCGGCATGTAGCTCGTTGCCACGTGATACCGGCCCGCAGGCGCTGCGACCGTTTGAGGCGTCTTCCAACCCGGACGATGATATGAATGTTGGCCCGACTGATGGGCAAGAACCAGATTTATTATTACGGGAATTTTATCGGGCCTCGGCTAGCCCAGAAGGTGATTACCGAGCGGCCAAGCGATATCTCACCGAGAATGCCGAGGGCAACTGGCAGCCACATCACGACGACATGTTGATTGTGGACCGAATCGAATTCAACACCGCATCTGGGCCGGCGGATTCCGCGAAGCGGAAGTTCGACGTGCGCGGTACTGTCATTGGCAAATTAGGTGATGGCGGAAAGTACCTGCCCGAAGATGGGTTGTATGAGACTAGCGTGGAAATGGAGCTGGTGGACAATCAGTGGCGGATTTCCTCACTGCCATCCGGAGTAGTGATTGAGCGTAATGAGCTGCGGAACCAGTATCAGCCGCAGTCGCTGTACTTTTTTGATTCCACTGCCAGCGTGCTGGTTTCTGATCGGCGCTGGTTGTATTCGCAACAAGAATCGCTGGGTGCGTCGTTGGCAACGATGCTAGTAGAAGGTGCTAGCTCCCGTTTGGCCCCAGCGACGAAAGATTATCTGCCGGAAGATGCCACTTTTTTGGGGATTGATGAGGGCACTTATAATTTCTCCGGCATGTCCTCGTTGAGCTCTGAGCAGCGTATGCAATTTGCCGCACAATTGGTGTGGACGTTGGCGGGAGCTTCGGTTCCCGGGCCATATTCAGTCTTGATTGATGATGTTCCGGTGGCTGATGGTTTGGAAACTTTGTCGACCGATGATTTTGCGGGGTTGAATCCCAAATCATCGACCGATGGAGTGAGCTCGCTATATGCTTTAGCAAATGGTTCTTTGGTGCGTGTTGCTTCAGATCAGCGCGTGCCGCTTGACGACGCAGCCGGCGAGTTGCGGGATATCAGTGCCGCCGATATCGGGGTTGATGGAACGGTTGCCGTGGTGCGCGCAAAGAACACCGGCGTGGCGCATTCTGCAGGCCGTGGCGAATCCCAGCTATTTATCGGTGAGCTCGACGGCAAGCTGGAAGAAGCGCTGTCTAGTGAGTTCATTACCCGCCCAACATTGGAGCGGACCGGCGGCGCGGTGTGGGTGTCTACGCAGGACAAAAAAGTTGTGCGTGTGGTGCGTGCTACGAGCTCCGGCGAGCTGACTACCAGCAGCGTGGATACCTCAGCCTTGGATGATATAGACGGCGAGATTTCCGTACTGCGCTTGTCTAACAGTGGTGCAGTTGCGGCAATGATTATCGATGGCCATGTGTATACCGGGGTTGTCCAGCACACGACTTCTGGTGAGCGCAAGATCGTGAATGTGCATGAGATGGCCACCGAGATCGGTGGTACCGCGTTGAGTTTGGATTGGCAGCCGGATGGTTCACTGCTGGTGGGGACGTCTGCGGCTGATACGCCGGTGTGGCGTGTGGAGCAGGATGGCTCGGCGGTGTCGTCGTTGCCTTCGGGCAATGTGACCGCACCGGTGGTGGCCGTGGCGGCTTCTGGTTCA
Organism: Corynebacterium pseudodiphtheriticum; assembly: GCF_023509295.1. Taxonomy (NCBI): domain Bacteria; kingdom Bacillati; phylum Actinomycetota; class Actinomycetes; order Mycobacteriales; family Corynebacteriaceae; genus Corynebacterium; species Corynebacterium pseudodiphtheriticum. The sequence continues at coordinate 623,465 of NZ_CP091864.1, forward strand.
ACGCTGTATATCACTGATGCGCACGCGACACTGCAGCTGCCAGCTAGTGGAAGCGAGACATCCTTCTGGCGGGAAGTGCCTGGTTTGCAGGGGCAGCGTTCGGTTCCTGTGGTGGCGAACTAGCTGGCTGACAATAATGGGGGGGATCATGTCGAAATTTCGTCGTAGCGCTGGTCGTGCCGGCTTTATTGAATTGGTTTTGCCCCGTCGTTGCGCCGGATGTGGAAAAGTTGGTGAGCGTTTGTGTCGGCAATGCCGTAAGCTGCTGGCCCAGCCGCCTCGTCGTATCGCCCCGAAAGCTGATGTGCTCGCGCCTGTCTACGCTTGTGGTGCCTATGGTGGCCCGCACCGCGAAGTCATCTTAGAAATGAAAGAACGCAATAATCGCGCAATTCGTCCCTATATTGCTGCGGTTTTACGGGCAGCTGTAGAAACCTTGCAGGTGCGCGGCGAATTCTCGCATCGATTAACACTCGTCCCGGCGCCCACCCGTGCACGCTCAGCCAGGCTGCGCGGCGGTGATCCAATCACCCAGTTATGTACAGCTAGCGGCTTTCCGACGTGGCAAGCGGTGCGCCTGGCGTCTGCGATGCCGGATCAGTCGGGGCTCAACCGGGACGATCGGCTCCACAACGTTCGCGGCAACGTGCAGTTGGTGCGCTCTGTACCACGCGGGGCCGAGGTGGTGGTCGTGGATGACGTGATAACCACCGGGGCAACACTGGCCGCGACCGTCGACACGCTTACTTATGCTGGTGCGGACGTTGCTGGGTGCGTGGTTTTGGCGGCTGCGTAAAGGCAGGAAAAGCTGGGGAAAGCGCTGAAAACTTTTTCCAATTAAGTGCTAATTCCCAGTCCAAACCCAGGTCAAACTAGTTCGCGGTTGATACAATAAAAGTAGAGCAACCGAGATGAAAGGGAAAGATTACAGTTATGACTTTCGACGTAAACAACGACGCTCAAGCCCCAGAGGCCCAGGTCACCATCACTGGCCGCAATGTTGAGGTGCCGGAGCACTTCGCGGAGCGCGTTAACGCAAAACTCTCCCGCATCGAAAAGCTGGACCCCACGCTGACGTTCTTCCATGTGGAGCTGAAGCAAGAGCAGAACCCTCGCCGTGAGGATCAAGGCTCCCGCATTCAGATCACCGCCACGGGCAAGGGGCACCTGCTGCGTGCTGAGGCCAAGGAAGATTCCTTCTACGCGGCTCTGGAAACCGCTATTCAGAAGATGTCCCGCAGCCTGCGTAAGGTGAAGGTCCGTCGCGAAGCCGCTAAGTCCGGCCACCGCGCACCAAAAGGTACCGGTGAACTAGCAGCTGAGATGGTTGCAGCGGCGAAAGCTGAAGCTAAAGAACAGGCTCAGCAGTCGAAGTACGATGTTGACCCATATGCTGATTCCGTCGAGGATATTGAGCCAGGCCAGGTCGTCCGCGAGAAGGAGCACACCGCTGTTCCAATGAGCGTCGACGATGCTCTATCCGAAATGGAGCTGGTAGGGCACGATTTCTACCTGTTCATCAACGCCGAAAACAACCGCCCGTCGGTAGTCTACCGTCGTCACGCTTTTGACTACGGCTTAATCTCTCTGACCGAGGGCGACGAGAGCTAATCGCTACCACAGCGTATTAACGGCTGGCGCATCGTCAGCTTCCTTGCCCGCCCGGGCCGATGAATCCCCAGTGTGTTGCTCATTAACATCGGCCTAGGGCAATTTTTTGTTGCTGCGCGCGTAGAATAGCTCAGAGCAAAACCTATTCGTGATTTTAAAGGATGGCACACCTGTGTTTGGACTTTCTAAGCTTCTCCGGGCTGGTGAAGGCAAGACCGTCAAACGCCTGAAGAAAATCGCCCAAGACGTCATGGCCCTCGAAGACGAGTACGCCGCACTGTCTGACGAGGCACTGAAGGACAAAACGGGCGAATTCCGCAAACGGCTAGCCGACGGCGAAGACCTCAACGACATCATGCTGGAAGCATTCGCGGTGGCCCGCGAAGCCTCCTGGCGCGTATTGGACCAGAAGCACTTCCTAGTGCAAATCATGGGCGGCGCCGCCCTGCACTTCGGCAACGTCGCAGAAATGCGCACCGGTGAAGGTAAAACCCTCACCTCCGTACTCCCGGCCTACCTCAACGCACTGGAAGGCAAGGGCGTCCACGTCGTTACGGTCAACGACTACCTGGCCAAACGTGACGCCGAAATGATGGGCCGTGTACACCGCTGGTTGGGCCTGGAAGTTGGCGTGATCCTTTCACAGATGCGCCCCGAAGAACGCCGCGAAGCCTATGCCGCCGATATCACTTACGGCACCAACAACGAGCTTGGCTTCGACTACTTGCGCGACAACATGGTGCGTCAGTTGAAAGATGCCGTGCAGCGCGGCCACAATTTCTGCATCGTCGACGAGGTGGACTCGATTCTTATCGACGAAGCCCGTACCCCGCTGATCATTTCCGGTCCCGTTGATGGCAGCTCCCAGTTCTATTCCGTTTTCGCCCAGCTGGCACCACGCATGCGCGAAGGCAAACACTACGAAGTCGACCACCGCAAGCGCACCATTGGTATCAGTGAAGATGGCGTCGAATACGTTGAAGACCAGCTGGGTATCGACAACCTCTACGCTCCAGAGCACGCGCAGCTGGTGTCGTTTTTGAATAACGCGCTGAAAGCCAAAGAGCTGTTTGTGCGCGACAAGGACTACATCGTCCGCGAGGGTGAAGTCATGATCGTCGACGGCTTCACCGGCCGTGTCTTGGCTGGCCGCCGTTTCAGTGAAGGCATGCACCAGGCGATCGAGGCGAAAGAAAACGTCGAGATCAAAAACGAAAACCAAACCTTGGCGACGGTCACACTGCAGAACTACTTCCGCCTGTACGACAAAATCTCCGGCATGACCGGTACCGCAGAGACTGAAGCCGCCGAGCTGAACTCGATTTATAAGCTGGACGTTGTTCCGATCCCGACGAACAAACCAAACCAGCGTGTGGACCACTCCGACCGCATCTACAAAACACAGGAAGCAAAGTTCTCCGCGGTGGTGGAAGACATCGCCGAACACGTCTCTGCCGGCCAACCCGTCCTGGTGGGTACTACCTCGGTGGAGCGCTCTGAATATTTGTCGCAGCTGCTCAAGCGCAAGAATATCGAGCACAACGTCCTGAATGCGAAGTACCACGAAGAAGAAGGCAATATCATTGCGCGTGCGGGCCTGCCGGGCAACGTCACCGTTGCGACGAACATGGCTGGCCGTGGTACCGACATCGTGCTGGGCGGTAACCCCGAGGTCATCCTCGATATGCGTCTGCGCCAGCGCGGCCTGGATCCTTTTGACGACGAAGAGGCCTACCAGGAAGCCTGGGACAACGAAATCGAAGACGAAAAGGCGAAAAGCAAACGCCGCGGCGACGAGGTCCGTGAATCCGGTGGCTTGTACGTGTTGGGTACCGAGCGCCACGAATCCCGTCGTATCGATAACCAGTTGCGGGGCCGTTCCGGCCGCCAGGGCGACCCTGGTGAAACCCGGTTCTACCTGTCCATGCGCGATGAGCTGATGGTGCGCTTCGTCGGCCAGTCCATGGAAAACATGATGAACCGCCTCAACGTGCCAGATGACGTTCCGATTGAGGCGAAGATGGTCTCGAACTCCATCAAGGGCGCGCAGGCGATGGTGGAAAACCAGAACTTCGAAATGCGCAAAAACGTTCTGAAATACGACGAGGTGCTCAACGAGCAGCGCAAGGTGGTTTACCAAACGCGTCACGAGATTCTGACCTCACAGGACATTTCTGCTCACGTGCGTAAAATGATCGACGACACCATTGGTGCGTATGTTTCCGGTGCCACTGCCGTCGGCTACGTCGAAGACTGGGATCTCGACGAGCTCTGGAACGCCCTGAACACCCTGTACGAGCCAACGATTAGCTGGCAGGAGCTGGTCGACGGCACCGAATACGGCTCCAAGGGCGAGCTCAGCGCAGAACAGCTCCGTGAAGCCGTGACCGCTGATGCGCAGAAGGAATACGATGAGCTAGAAAAAGCTGTCACCGAAATCGGTGGCGATGAGCAAATGCGTAACACCGAGCGCATGATCATCCTGCCGGTCATCGACCAGAAATGGCGTGAGCACCTCTACGAGATGGACTACCTCAAAGAGGGCATTGGCTTGCGAGCCATGGCTCAACGTGACCCGCTGGTGGAATACCAGAAAGAAGGCGGCGACATGTTCAATGCCATGAACGAGGCCATTAAGGAAGAAACCGTGCGCCAATTGTTCATGCTGCGCAAACGCTTTGCTCAGCAGGGCGAACAGCACACTGATCCCGGCACGCCCATCCAATCCGCCGGTGGTGGCGGTGCAACCAACAGCGTGATGGGCGGCTAAGAAGTCGTTACCATCATGGGCAGCTAAGAAGCCAGTACCCGAAGGCTTAACAACTGATCGTCGCCGCACACCGCGGTAAACCCGTAACGGCGACGCGTCGTGGTGTCCCCAATTAAGGCAGTACCAAATAGTTCCCAACCATCGGGCTGGGTAGACGATGGTCTGCTGTGTAAGGACTTAACAGCCACCGGGCCAGAAAGTTTGTTCTTTTGCTCAGCTCGTGCCCTGCGCTGCTGCGCGCCGATATGGATGCGCACCGCCGCACCGAAACGCATGCTACGTATTTGATGCGGCGGGCGTACCCCGCTTAAAATTTCCAAGGCAATTTGCAACAACGGTGCATACCGGTGCAAAACGTCGATAGTGGTACCGTCATTGTCTCCATTGTGCTCTGGCTCATCTGGAATATGCACTCGCAGGTGCGCATAGCCCGGTATCGCAGCGAGCATGCTTTCCCTCCCCGAAAAGATGTGAAACAGGTATGGTATCCAGTGTGCCTGGTCGACGACGACCTGTGTGGAAGTATCGGCAAAAAATGCCAGCACTGCCCGAATCCTAGGGCAAAACAACGAAATAACCTGGGCAAAAGGAAGAATATATGCGTGGATTAATCCTGGATTATTCCGGAGTTTTGGATGGCTCCGAAGAAGATCAGCGCCGCTGGCGCAACCTATTAGGCGCAGCCCGTGCAAACGGCGTTGCCACTGCAATTCTGTCTAATCACCCAGGAGGGCCAGAGGCAGAGGCTATTCGCGAATGGGAATACCGCGGCATCGTCGATGCTGTTCTATTGTCCGGTGAGATCGGCATGGAAAAACCAGAAATGGGCGCATTCCAACATGCTGCCGCTGCTATGGACCTACCTCTGAATGACTGCGTGATGGTCGATGACGGCATCGATAACGTGCGTGCCTCGGTCGGCTACGGCATGGTGGGGGTGCTGTATACCCAGTTCGACCGCTCCGGTGTAGAAGTACAGGCAATTTTCGATATCGACGGAGAATTCTAGATGCGCATCTACCTGCCTGCAACGTTTAGCTTGCTCAAGCAGTGCGCTGAGAAAGGCGAATTCCCGGCCCAAGGCGGTTGGGCGTTTGCCGTAACGGACGCATTGCGGGATTTTTTCGACTCCGGTGAAGAAGAAGAGATCGCGATGATCGCTTTCGATTCCGCCGCGGAAGCCTCCCTACGCTTGCTTACTACCGGCGACTCCGAACTCCCGCATCGCCGGGTGGTGATTTCTGCAGATGTCCCAGACTCGTCGTGTACACCGGACCCCGAGATGGGGGAACCAGTCGTCAAACTGGATCCCGCAACTATCGAGATTCGGGACTTCGCAGCCATCCATATGGATGTTGCAGATGCCGAAGAGGCGACCGCCAAAGCTATCGAGCTGATTGATGCGGCTGATTTGGGCGATGAAGATGCAGAGCTGGCAGTAGGCGATGCCCAAGATAATTTGATGGCGTATTACGACGCCCACGAACTCAACGCTTTGGTGCAGTTGAGTAATTAGCTTTCCCAGTCAACGTTACTGCGCAGCGCGGTAAGCAGTCTGCGTACCGCGTCACGGCGATTGCGAGTTGCTGTGAGATCTGGATCCTCCGCGTCGAGCTCGTCGAGGGCGCATTCCGGGTCCGCGGGAGGGCCGACATGCGAACAACCCCTGGGGCAATCTTCGGTGATTTCATTGAGATCATCGAAGACTTGCAATACTGTCTCGGCGTCGACATGCGCTAAACCGAATGAGCGGATTCCTGGTGTATCAATCAGCCAACCGCCAGGGGAGCTTTCGACGTCGGTAAGCGTTTCAGGCAGCCGCAATGCGACCGATTGTGTTGAGGTGTGCCGACCACGACCGATTGCAGAAACCGCACCGGTGGCGCGGTCAGCATTCGGCACCAAACGGTTGACCAAGGTGGATTTGCCGACGCCAGAGTGTCCAATCAGTGCTGTGCGATGGCCAGCTACTAAACGGGAAACTTCGTCAAGTCTGTCGGAGGTGCCGGCGCACACAACGGCGATATCTAAGCCAGCAAACTGGGCAGAAAAATCGGTGGGGTCAGCAAGATCCGTTTTGGTTAGACACAAAATTGGCCTGATATTGCCCACGAAAGCCGCGATCAAAGCTCGTTCGACAAACCCAGTGCGTGGTGGGGGATCTGCCACAGCAGTGACAATCAGCATCTGATCCGCATTAGCGACAACAATGCGCTCATAAGGGTCTGTGTCATCTGCGGTGCGGCGCAGCACAGAACTACGGTCTGAGAGTTTCACGATACGCGCGAGAGTATCTTTCTTCCCCGACGTATCGCCGACTACGCCGACACGGTCGCCGACCTCAATAGGGGTCCGACCCAACTCTCGTGCACGCATGCATACGACATCGGGGCCGTCGTCCAATGCTACGGTCCAACGGCCACGGTCTTTACCGATCACCATTCCGAAGACCGCATCCTTGTGCTTCGGCCGTTTTTTCGTCCGGGGTTTTGAACCTTTGCCCGGGCGAGTTTTCACGTCTGATTCGTCCCAATCACGCCGAGCCATCTAGGACACCATCGCTTCCCACATCGTGGAAAAACCCGGCAGCGTCTTCGCGGTCGTGGCAATATTTTCCACCTCGATGCCGGGGACGCGCAGGCCAATGATTGCACCGGCAGTAGCCATTCGATGATCGTGGTAAGAATGCCACTGACCTCCGTGCAAAGCCGAAGGCTCGATGTGTAAACCGTCGGCATGTTCTTCGCAGTTGCCGCCGATGCGATTAATTTCGGTAGCCAATGCGGCCAAACGATCAGTTTCGTGCCCGCGTAGATGAGCGATTCCGGACAAAGTCGACGGCGTCGTCGCCAGGGCCGCTAACGCCGCCACGGTGGGAGTGAGTTCACCGATATCACCCATATCCCGGTTGAGACCGAGCAGTTTTCCATCGGTAGGGCCGGTGACACGCAAATCCCCAGAGCTGTGCAGCTGCACTTCGCAACCCATTTCTTGCAAGATCGGGCGGATCTCATCGCCCGGTTGCGTCGTCCTTGCGGGCCATTGGGGGATGGTCACGGTGCCGCCGGTTACTGCTGCCGCAGCCAAGAACGGCGTGGCATTGGAAAGATCCGGTTCAATATCCCAGGTTCCGCCCCGGATGGGACCTGGATGTACGCGCCACTCATTATCGGCGACATCAACGCGCACCCCGGCATCGCGCAGCATTTCGACAGTCATGGTGATGTGCGGCATCGACGGCAAGGAATTGCCAATATGGCGCACGGTAATACCTTCGGCATAGCGGGCCCCAGAAAGTAACAACCCAGAAACAAATTGCGAGGACCCGGACGCGTCAATCTCGACGACGCCGCCAGCTGGCGTTCCCGAGCCTAGGATCCGAAACGGGAGATGTTCGCCGCTGACGGTGACCCCAAGTGCCCGCAGTCCGTCGAGTAGCGGACCAATGGGGCGCGCCCGGGCTTGCGCGTCGCCATCGACCTCCACTGGTCCAGCTGCCAGTGCCGCTAGCGGCGGCAAAAAACGCATGACAGTACCTGCTAGGCCACAATCGATGGTGGCGGGCTGCAGCGGTGCTGGCTCGACGGTGATGCGATCTGTTGATTCGGTGACGTTGACACCCATCGCGCGGAGTGCTTGTGCCATGAGCTGCGTGTCGCGTGAGTGCAGAGGCCGCAGAATTGTCGATGGGCGATCGGCTAAACTGGCTAGTACCAAGGCGCGATTGCTCAGGGATTTGGACCCCGGGATCGTTTGTACGTGTGAAACCGGAGAGGCGGCGTACGGGGCAGCCCAGAAATTGCTCATGGACGCCATGATAATAGAGACTGGACCGTCATCGGTGGCGCTGGACAGGAGTGCGCAGCGCCAGGTGGGTAGTGCAGGAAAGGACACGCGGATGAGAACTGAGCTCAGCGACGCACCGGCGCTAAAAACGGACCGTGCCGAACAGCCCGCAGCCGCTACGGCGCAACCAAGCGGCGACTTTGAAGAACTAGCGTTGCCATTATTGGATCAGCTCTACGGTGGGGCACTGAAAATGACTCGGAACCCACAGGATGCGGAAGATCTGGTGCAGGAAACTTACCTGAAAGGATTCCAGAATTTCGCCAAGTTCACCCCGGGCACAAACCTGAAAGCTTGGCTGTACCGGATCATGACCAATACCTATATCAATGGGTATCGGAAAAAACAGCGTCAACCGGTGCATACCAGTGCCGACGAGCTGACCGACGGGCAGTTGTATACCAGCTCTGGGCATGATCCCACCGGTTTGGTATCTGCAGAAGTGGAAGCGCTGGCGATGATGCCGGACACCACGATTGCTGCGGCATTGAACGATCTTTCTGAGGACTACCGACGCGTGGTTTATTACTCTGATGTCGTCGGGCTGGCGTATAAAGAAATAGCGGAAGTGCTGGAGATTCCGCTTGGGACGGTGATGAGCCGGCTGAATCGGGGAAGAAAAAAGCTACGCGAGGCGTTAAAGGAAGTGGCGGCCGAACATGGAATCGCAGCCGCACAAGAGGCAGTGGAAAACTCTGCAGGGGACAAACCGGCGGTGTCCAAGGCCTCTGGGCCACAAACGGCAGACGCAGCGAAAAATGCAGCGAACAGCAAAGAAGGTGAGCGCTGATGCAACAGTGGAACACGCACAACAGTGTAGGGGCTAACGATGCAGCAGCTAGTGATGAGAATGCTCAGTGGACAGCAACGAATCGACAAGCAGCTCGGCAGGCAGAAAGTTATGCCCCGTGTGGGTGCAGCCCAGAACGAGTGAACTATTTAGTGGGGTTGCTCATCGACGGTGCAGAAAACGGTGCGCTCAACTCGACGGAACTGCAGGACGTACGGGCTGAACTCGCCACATGTGAGCTGTGCTATCAGCGTTTAGAACAGGAAGAGCGTTTTCGTGCGATGCTCAACCGCTGTTGCAACGCGGTGGAGGAAAACGCAGAAACCGCAGCGCCGCGGAGTCTACGAGAGCGCATCATCGTGTCTATTCGAACCGAGCGGACCACGACGGTACGTATGAGTCAGCGCACCATCGGCGACGGCCGAGCCGGGTGATTGAAACCGATAATGTTCAGGGTTTGTTGGCGCTTGGATTGTCAGGGCCTGGATCGTTGGCGTCTGGAGCAGCGAAGCTCTGCGATGGCTCTGATGCGCTGAGTTAAGAGGAGGGGGAGGTAGGGCAAGGAAAAAGGCAGCTCCCACAGTGTGCAGGTGCTGCCTTTTTCTGTATGTCTTCACATACTATCCGCCATTTGGACGTTTACCGCGGTTAGCGGATTTTTTCCGGCGGTCTTTACGCTTACGACCACGCTTGCTCATTGTGATCACTCCTTTAGCAATAGGAACGGTTAACAGAAACTATACTAGCGAACCCTGTTCGCACTATAGACAACCGCACATATGAATTGTGGTTGTTGCGGAAAAAGGGGAAGCGCGATAAATATTAGGCGTTCACGCGGGCGCGACGGCCACGGTTGCGCTTGCGCTTGAGGGCGCGACGTTCTTCTTCTGACATGCCACCCCAGACACCAGCATCTTGGCCAGTCTCCAGGGCCCACTGGAGACAGTCGTTAGTTACGGGGCAGCGGTTGCACACCAGCTTCGCCTTTGCCACTTGGGTCAATGCTGGGCCCGAGTTGCCGACTGGAAAAAAGAGTTCTGGATCTTCATTGCGGCAGATTGCTTCGTGGCGCCAATCAGACATGCTGTGTGCTCCTTAGTGGTCGAGGTCAGGGAATAAATCGGAGAGGTGGATACCTCTGCGGTGCTACCGGCCGGGTTTTGTGCCAAAAACTCGCGCGGTGCGCGGTAGTTGGCCCGGAGTCTTCGGGATGTATCAGCGGTGCGTGCGCTTGCTCGTTGTGCGCGCTGCTGCTGATCCGGAATGGTGCCGGTTAGCGGCCTATGTTGTCGCTATGAAGGAATGATTACATGAATAAAAGGTGAATGCTAGGGGTCTACCGTAAATAGTGAGTTAAATCATGCAGCGTGAATGTAATTTCCGAGAGGAATGTTAGCGGTTCTTTTTCGGCAAATCCTTTATCTATCGCTAGCTTGCTGCAGTCGGTAGAATACTGCACGTGAATGCCCGATCCGAAAATTCTGCGATGCCAGAAAAACCAGAATCCGCAGCAAACAACCCTGCAGAAAAAGAAAAACCTTTGCAGCCACCAGCAACGATCAAATTTGCGTCGCTGATTGCCGTGGTGCAGTCGGTGATTGCGCTGATTTTTGCGGGGGTGCTGATTTGGCGCGAGATCATCAATGCAGAAAACAACAGCATCGCATCAGATGCTGCCACTGCGAACTGGATTGGGGCTGGCACCGCCGGTTTCATTGCCATTATCTTCGGCACGATAGTGGCAGCGGCGCTCTCGCAATATCGTGGTAAGCGCTGGGGGCGCGGTCCAATCGTGTTGTTACAGGTGATTCTGGCTGCGTCATCGTTTCAGATGATGTCGGGTGGGGCAGTGTTTTTCGGCATCTTCATCTTGGCTTCGGCTGTGATCGCTTTGTTGATGATCTTTCACCCGCAGTCGAATGCTTGGATGGAACTGCATTACGCACCACGTCGCCGAGACTAATACCGCCGAGGCTAATACTGCCGAAGCGAGACCGCAGGTGCCTAATGGTAGGGGCTGAGTGGCGACTGCCGAGTGCCGGTACCGAGTGGTAGGGACTGAGGGATAGGGCATTAGATCGGTAGGGGTGGGGATCCCGCTGCGAAATTAGCGCAGAACCACCAACTCAGTTCCGCGCTTTTCGACGATATGCTCGCCAGCAACCGCAAGCGAGACAGGGCCACGGTAATCGCCGCGGTCTAATGGGATGGTGCGTTCAATTTCTCCGTTGTTCCAGTTAACAACGCTGATCCCAAATTCTGTTGGCACTAGCGCTTTGCCTTCTACCGCAACTCCGGTGCCTAGTGCCGCTTCAATAATATGCTCGACCGCTAGTTCATTTGGGGTGAAAAAATACAGTCGGTGGCCATCGAACCAGGTCATGTGGTGTGGCAGATCTGCGGTCGTCGGCACGGTGAAGTTTCCCAAATCTGCTGCTTCGGCTACACGACGCTGGCTCGTGCGGGTCCCGTCGGTATTAAAAGACATCAGTTCTGGTTGCTCGCCGGGGAGATAGACGGCTGCAGCATCTTGTCCTATAGCAACGACATGCGCGCCTGGGTGGTCTAAGCCAATACTGGAATTGACCTCTGGCACTCGCGAATCCTCCGGCGTGGCTTCCTGCAGCCGTAACACGCTGTGTTGGGGGTCGTCGGGACAGTGTTCGACGACTGCAAGCAATTCTGTACGAGTTAAGGCTGATTGGATGGAACAATTTGCATTTGGTTGGCTGTTTGGTTCTTGTGGGGCTTCCACGGAACCGTATTCCACCGTGCGAACCAAATCCGAGCGCCACAGTTCTACGCGTTGTGCAGAGACTATCCCGACTCGATCATTGGACTGGACCCCACCGACAACATCTGGTGCTACGGCCGAGCGGGTGGCATCGTATTGTCCGGTAGCAGCATCCAAAGCAACGACATCGCCGCACCCAGCAGCAGTACGGTAGGTGAGCACGACACTATCCCATGCACTACCGATGCTGCAGAGTGGATACTCGCGGGAATATTCCCAATGTGGCGTCGCTTCTGTATGGGGTTTTTGCTCGCCGGGCGCAGTAGTTTGGGCAATTTCGGCGCCCCTAGTAGCGCTAGATTGCGGCCCGTCGGTCAGAGATTCCGGGGCATAAGCACGCACCCGGTGCATGCCATCGTGTTCGTCGTATGTGATGAGTAATCCCGCTGCCACTATTGGTGGTTGTGCCGGGCTAGTCGCGGGATCTGCACCAGGAAACTGCTCCGAGTGCAGTCGGCCAATTTCGGTAAATTCTTTCGGGATCTCGCTGCGTGGTTCCGGAGCGGCGTAGGCCTGTTCGGCGAGAAGTAACTCGCTGTTGCGGATCGATGCACCGGAATACACGATTGACACGGCAAGCACCGCGATGGTGGCAATGGCCGCCATGACCGTGAGATCTGTGCGTGTGCGCCGTAGTGGTGCCGAAAATGGCACTGGACCTGTGCGTGTATCGATGGTTGGTTTTGGGGCCATGTTCTCTCGCCTTGTTACTAGCGCTTCGGCTTCTGCCGCGGGCCGCGAGAGTCACCGGTGCGCTTTTTCCGGTGCCTATCCGGATCCACGCCAATGACCTGGGTGGCTGGACCCACGCGGTTGCTGATGTCGGAGGGTAGGCCGAACGCGTCGGCAAGTTCAGTGGAGGTAGAAAACCATTCCGGTGGGGTTGGCTGGCCTAACGCTAGTTCGTCGTTAATCACGCGCCATTTGGATATTTCTTCCAAGCCGACCAGAGTAACTGCGGTGCCGGTCTTTCCCGCGCGCCCGGTACGGCCAATGCGGTGGACAAACGTCATGGCGTCGTCGGGAAGATGATAATTAATTACGTGGGTTATCGAATCAATATCGATTCCGCGAGCGGCAACGTCGGTAGCCACTAAAACGTCGACGCTATGCGCGCGTAAGGCAGCTAAGGCTTTTTCACGTTGCGCCTGGTTAAGATCACCGTGTACTGCAGCAACCCGGAAACCCAGCTCGGACAAATCATTTGCCAGGAAGGCAGCCGATCGCTTCGTGCGGGTGAACACCACCGCTTGTTCCCGGCCCGGACTTTGCAGGATCCGAGAAATCACCGCGAGCTTATCCAACTGGTGGGCTTGGAAAACCACCTGTCGGGTGCTTGTATGGGTAGTGCTTGCCGACGGATCTTCAGCATGAATATGGATCGGCTTGTGCTGGAATTTCCGAGTTAATGCCTTGATTTGGCCAGGCATGGTGGCAGAAAACAGCATAGTGTGCACCCGTCGTACGGGGGTTTCAGCTGGCGCCTTCGGCTGTAAGGCCTGGAAAATTCGCTCAATATCCGGCAAAAATCCTAAATCTAGCATCTCGTCGGCTTCGTCAAGCACACAGATTGCTACGCGATCCAGCTGCAGATAACCCCGTTGATACAGGTCAAGCACACGCCCTGGTGTGCCGACGACTACATCAACGCCGTTTTCTATTTGTTCGACTTGTTTTTCGATCGATGCCCCACCGTAAATCGTCAATGTTCGTACTGGCGTGTAGCGGCTGGCGCGGGACAGATCCTCGCCGACCTGACTTGCCAGCTCGCGTGTTGGGACGATCACCAGTGCACGGGGAGTGCCGTCGAGTTCGGGGATGTCTGCGTCATCGAAGACGCGGTCGAGCAGTGGGATACCAAAACCTAGGGTCTTGCCCATGCCGGTGCGAGCTTGCCCAATCAGATCTTTGCCGTCGAGTGCGAGGGGCAAGCTGAGTTCCTGAATAGCGAAGGTGTGGTGGATGCCGTCGTCGGCAAGCGCCTCGCAGATTTCCGCTGCCACGCCTAATTCTGCAAACGTTGGCGTGGCGGGCGGGGTAGATACATTGCGGGAAGACACACCTTGATACTAACCGTTGCGGCTAGTCCGGCATAGAAACCGCACCGATACAGAATTTTGAGAACTTGACTAGAATATGGGATATGAATATCAAAATTGGTCTTATTGAATCTCCACGTGAGCTAGTTATCAACTCTGAACTGTCGCATGACGAGGCCGTGAAACTCGTCAAGGATGTACTGGGCAAAGCTGATGATGTCGTTGAGCTTGCGGACGCGAAAGGTCGCAAGTACCTGGTGCGTACCAACGCAATCGCTTATGTGGAAGTTGGTAGCAGTGAGCAGCCAATTGTCGGTTTCGGCGGCGCCTAAGCCTGGGCGTCGAATTTTTCTCGCCGGGCCCTAGGAAAGCTGAGGAACTTGAGGAAGCTAAGGAATTGGGCGCTGCAGTTCAGGCAGAACCCAAGGACCCGGGATAGGCTCCGATAGCGAATTATGAAAAACCAGGTAGTGCAATTTGTCGAGAATTATGGCTGGCGGCGCGCGGTGGTTATTCCCGTGCTGCTGGTCTTAACCGCTGCTGTGCTCGTGCAAATCGCCAGTAGCGACAGTAGCGATTCTGCTCAGTCTGGCGGTGCACATGCGGATTCGTCCGCGGAACACCATCGTGGTGGCAGTGCTCATGACAGGCACGGTGGACACGATGACCCGGAAAGTGAACTCGGGTTAGGACCTGATCCGGGTTCGGCAGCGCGAGCGGAGCTGGGATTACGCGATTTGCCTGCGGGGGGCATTTATTCCGCCAATGGTATGGGTGAATTCCGTGCTATTGGGACCCCAGGGATGGAAGCCGGACTGGGAACCGAAAAGACGATTCGCTATACGGTGGAAGTAGAAAAAGGTCTGGACACCGTACCCTATGGCGGTGATGATGCCGTTGCGCGTTTGGTTGATGCAACATTGTCTGATCCGCGTGGGTGGACTTACGATCCAGCCTTTAAATTTGTTCATGTTGGTGCAGAGGAAAATCCTGATACCCGGATTTTATTGGCTTCGGTGACTACCACCGCTGATATGTGTGGGGTAGACCTGGAATTAGAAACCTCGTGCCATACGACGATCACGGGTGGTTCCACGGTACTGCTCAACGAGTCGCGCTGGGTTCGTGGGGCTACTCCTTTTCAAGGTGATCTGGGTGCTTACCGCCAGTATTTGATCAATCACGAAGTCGGGCATGCGATCGGCTATCCGCACCACCAGGCTTGCACAGGCGAGGGGAATCTTGCGCCGGTGATGATGCAGCAAACGATCAGCCTGCAAAATTCTGAACTTTTTCAGCTGAATCCGGATGAGGTTTATCCGGATAATCCTGATACGTGCCGGCCAAACCCATGGCCGTACCCACGCCCGCTTCCTAATGGCGCGGCACTCCATGCCCTGCACGAACCGGAGAAAGAGGCCTAAATACAGCCATGCCAGTGCCACCTAATCACGTTTGCGAAGCATTTCAGACTCCGAAAGAAGTCCCAGCTCCGTTGGGGCATGCTTGGGATAACGGAACAAAAATTGGGGACATGGCGCTTTCGCAAGCCACCCCGACTGCATTGTGGTCGGCCAAGGTGCGAGCCGGTTTATCTGTGGAGGGAGCGCGCATTGCTCGGCCGATTTTGTCTACTGATGGGCGCTACACAGTGGCTGGCTGGAAAGCTAGTGCCTGGAGCCAAGGAGACCTGGCGCGGCGGGTTGACGAAACTGCATTGTTAGCACTGAAGTTGGCCGATAGTTTGGCTTCTGTGCCTGCACCAACCGCGCAGCGGGATGATGTTTTTGCTCGCGCCGAAGCAGCCGCATGGCAAGAAACTGGGGAAGCCTATCGGAGCCTGGCTCCGGATACTGAGCTCTGCGTCGGGCATGCTGATTTATTGGCCTCTACGATTTTCCATCACCTCTTGCCACCGACCATTGTGGATCTCGTGCCGACGGCAGCGCTTCGTCCGCGGGGCTATACCTGTGCACTGGTGATTGTTGACGGCATGATTGCCGGAGCGGTTGATGATTCTATTTGTGATCGCTTTGCGCATATTCGCGACATAGAGCAATTGCTTTTGCGTGCGGTGGCTTATCGTCGACACGTGAATAACCTGCACCCTGAGGCGAAAGCAAACACACGTTCACATATTAACCGGGTGGAAGACCTTCTCGTGTCACGGGCGTATGCCATGCTGTAGTACATGACGAGAATGCATCCGAACCCGGAAGTCAGGCTGGTATCTCACACTCGACAAGCTCAACAGAGACAATGGCCTGTAGAGCTGCCTGCAGCCGGGGTCTGGAAAATCACTGGTCCAGCGGGTTCCGGTGTCTCATCTTTTTTGATCGATACCACTGTGGAACGAGTGGAGCAGTGTTTAGCGGAAGGCAAAGACCCTTCCGGCATTGTGGTGATCGCGCCATCGAAAGAATCCGGCGCCCGGCTGCGGCGGGAATTGTCGGAGAAAGTCTCGCAATATTATTCGCAGGGGCCATTGGTTCGTTCTATCCACTCAGTAGCTTTTGGTTTGTTGCGCCTGGTTACTGATTTACCGCTACGGCTAATCAGTGGTGCTGAACAAGACGCGATGATGCGTGAGATCCTGCGCTTGCAAGCGCAGGAATACTCCGCGGCCGCTGCCGGAAGCGAGTCTGAGGTTGCTGTAAGTTCAGTAGATTGGCCCGTCGATGTGCGACCCGCCCTGAGCTATCTTGGTTTTGGCCGACAGCTACGGGATTTTTTGTTGCGGGCAGTAGAACGTGGAGTATCAGCGCAGCAACTGGAAGAGTTGGGCCAGGAATTTCAGCGTCCGATGTGGACGGCTGCCGCGCAATTTTTGCGGGAATACACGCAAATGATGGAACTAGAGGGCACCTACCGGTATTCGGCCGCGGAGTTGATGGCCGAAGTCTCGTGTAATTTAGATGAGATTCGGGAGCTCAGTCCATGGCACACCATTATCGTTGACGATGCCCAGTTACTTGATCCCACTGCTGGTCGCTTGGTGCAAACACTGATTGATGGTTGCGATCTTGCTGTTGTCGGCGGTAATAGAGAGCATGCAATCTTTCATTTCCGTGGTGCGAGCAGTGAATTTTTTGACCAGTTGCCGGCGGACCAGTCGGTGGAATTACGAGACATGCACCGCAGCCCACAACGTCGGGCTTTAGTGGCAGATTCCGGGACGGAAAACAGCGCTGCGGTGGTGGATGCAGTGCGGCGTCGTCATCTCGATGATGGCATCTCCTGGTCAGATATCGCTGTAGTAGTGCGCTCTTCCGCGGATATGGCAGGCATTCGACGGTCGTTACTGGCGGCTGGGGTTCCGGTGTATATCAGCCCCACCGATACCGTGTTGGCAGAACAACCCGTTGTTGCACACCTGTTACTAGGAATTAGGGCGCTGCAGGAAGATCTGAGCCGTGCAGAGATGGAAAAGCTGGTGCTTGGTCCGGTGGGCGGTGCAGATCCGGTTACTTTGCGTCGGCTGATACGTGGGTTGCGTCGTTTCAACCCGGAGCAACGCGGCATTGATAGCTTGGTGCATTTGCTGAGCACTGACGAAGCTTTACCTGATTTTGCCGAACTGCTTACAGAACGCGAAATTGATATTTTGGTGCGCATTCGTGGCGTAATTCAAGCTGGCAGAGAAGCACTGCAGGGCGGAAGCGTTGAAGACGTCCTGTGGGCAGTATGGGATGCCACCGAGCTATCTAGCCGTATGGCAGCGACTGCATTGCGTGGTGGAGCAGCCGGTTCGCAGGCGGACCGGGACTTGGATGCGGTGATGACACTGTTCGATACCGCGGGCGATTTTGTAGAACGCCGCCCGGACGCATCCGTAGAAACCTTCGTGCAGCATATTGTGGAACAAGAACTGCCTACTGGTGTGCGTGAGCGACGTGGCTCGCGCACAGATTCCGTGGAAATCGTCAGCGCACACGGGACAATCGGTCGTGAATGGGATACTGTCGTGGTCAGCGGCGTACAAGAAGGAAGTTGGCCAGATCTTTCAGAGACCGGATCGCTGTTCGGCCAGGAAGATTTGGTGGATTTCCTGGATGACGGCATCGCTCCCGACGAATATGTTTCACATGCCACAGACCGTTTGGGTGAAGAACGTCGTCTTTTCCGAGTAGCCACCAGTCGTGCTCGCGCGTTGCAAATCGTGACAGCGGTATACGCACCACATGCCGACGAAATTATTGAACCGTCCCGGTTTTTTCATGCTTGGTGCCTGAAATTTGATTTGGAACCAGAGCGGATAGTCTCGGCTGCTACCGCACAAGATCAGGAGGAGGCACTAAAGCGAGCAGCTGCTGCAGCTAAGGAGCCTTATGATGCAGAATCCGGTGCCGATACTGCAGGCGAGACGCACACCGGCGGGCTGACAGTACCTCGGGTATTGTCCGTATCGGCTCTGGTTGCTGAATTACGCCGCGTTGTGTGTTCTCCAGACTCCGGCGAACAAGAAACCCGACAAGCAGCAAGGCAACTAGCGCGTATGGCGGAAGCGGGGGTTCCTGGTGCAGACCCGGCACAGTGGTGGGCAGCCACCGAGACCGTTGCTGGGGAAGTGCCAAAACCCGAGAGAACCCGATTGTCACCGTCACGGATCCGTGGGCTGCTGGATTGCCCGATGCGGGAGGTCGTCGAAAAGCTGGGTGATTCCACCTCCACCGATGCCATGCGACAGGGCACATTGGTCCACGCTTATTTCGAAGCACTCGGGCGCGGGGTTGATCCTGAATGGGCACAGATAAAAACAGAAGCCGCATATCAAGAGATTTACCGTGGTCCTATATGGCGCCAAGCTGCTGAGAAGGCTCGATTTACGCAACTACTCGAACGCAGCAAAGCGTGGATAGTGAGCACACGTGATGCATTGGAATACGTAGGAAGCGAAGTTGATGTTTTTGTTGAAATTATGCCGGGAATTTCCATCGGTGGCCGAATCGATCGTTTAGAGAAAGACGAGGCAGGCAACTACGTGATTGTGGACTTGAAAACTTCGTCGTCCTCGGCAATGCCGAGTTTTCGCGAAACCGCGAAAAATCCCCAGCTAAGCGCGTACCAGCTCGCGTTGAGTAAGGGAAAGCTGATCACGAATCAGAAACAAGAAGTGCGTGTGGTCACCGGTGACGGGGTCGAGATCGGTATGGCGATGCTGCTATACCCAATGGGACGGACGAAAGCTGCCGGTACGCGGGAACAACCACGCTTGGACGAAGAACAATTACAAGAGTTTCAGGCACAGCTACCACCTTTGGTTGAGGAATTATCCGGGCCGACGGTCACGGCACGGCCCGGGGAGCATTGTGACTTTTGCTCACTGCGTCCAGTTTGTCCAGCGCAGGGAGAAGGGGAAGTGATCACCAATGTCTAATGCGACGCACACTGGGCACAAGAATTCTGGGATCGTCAGCCCGCAGCTGTTGTCGGAGATCTTGGGACAACGCTTTGCTCCGACAGAGCAACAAGCCGAGATTATTGGTGCGGAACCTGGACCACTGCTGGTGGTGGCTGGCGCCGGTGCCGGAAAAACTGAAACCATGGCAGCTCGCGTGGTCTGGTTGGTCGCCAACCGGTACGCCTTGCCCGAAGAAGTGCTTGGTCTTACGTTCACGCGCAAAGCATCACAAGAGTTAGCTAAACGTATCCGCGACCGGTTACAGGTGCTGCGTGACTCCCCACGCTTGCCAGAAATAGATCCGGATGGGAGCTTGCGTGCGAATCTGGAAACCATTGCGCCACGGGTGTCTACCTATGACTCTTATGCGGGGGATTTGGTGCGCGAATACGGTCTTTTGCTGCCGGTCGAGCCCACTTCCCGGCTGATTACTCGTGCACATTTGGTCTCCATCGCACAGTCCGTGGTGCGTAACTATGAGGGAAAATTAGAGACCGATAAAAAAGAATCCAGCATCGTTACGGAATTGCTGGATTTATTTGAACGCATGGCGAATAACCTGAGCTTCGCCGATGATTTCCGCGAATGTGCGCGCGCTTTCGCTGAGGTGGAATATTTGCCACGAGCACCACGGCAGCGGAAAGACCTTAATAAAGATGTCCAAAACTGGGTTGACCGCCAGCAACTGCGCATCGATTATTTGCCGATGATCGAGCAACTGGAACGCGAACTCATAGAGCGTAATGCAGTCACCTTTACCCAACAGATGTCCGCCGCGGCACAGTTAGCCCAACAGCATCCGTCAGTAGGCGTTTCACAACGACGGCAGACGAAGGTAGTCATGCTCGATGAATACCAAGACACTTCGCATGCCCAACGGGTCCTTTTGCGCAACTTGTTCGGTAATACCCCACACGAAGGATTGACGGTAACTGCAGTCGGTGACCCTATGCAGGCAATCTATGGTTGGCGTGGAGCCACCTCGGAAAACCTGGCGCAGTTCCCCCAGGATTTTCCAGTTGGAGCTGAGGGAGACCAGCTCGCTCCCAGCAAAGAACTCACCACTTCCTGGCGCAACCCATCCACCGTGTTAGACATTGCCAATACAGTGTCCCATGCCGTGTTGGGAACAGGCCCAGATCGCCCTGTCGCCCCGCTGGAACCACGCGCCGGGGCGGGAACCGGAGAGGTGAGTTTTGGGTATTGGCCGAATGCGGAGGAAGAAATTTCGTGGGTTGCTGGAAACCTGCACCAGAAATACCAGCAATACTTGGAGCGAAGTGAGCATGACCCACATGCTCGTTTCAGCGCCGCAGTACTTGTGCGGAAGAATAAGCAATCCGGGTTCATTGCAGAAGCTTTAGAAGAACAAGGTGTTCCGTATGAGGTAGTTGGCCTGGGCGGCTTATTAGAAATCCCGGAAGTTGCAGACATGATGGCGATCGCAACGATGCTGGTGCGGCCAGATGATTGGGCAGCAGCATTGCGCATCGTCTCTGGACCTGCGGTGGGGTTGGGGATGGTCGATATCAAAGCCTTGGCTGCTCGTGCGAAAAACTTGGCTGGTCGTTTGCGACAAGCAGAGGAGTCTACTTCGGGGACTGCCGAGGAAGCAGAGAAGTCTAGCGACATGCAAGCAGTAGATGAACCACAGTTGCCGGAAGACATACTGGAAGCACAATTAGCGCAAGCCCTAGCGGAAGAAGTTGATCACACAGTTGGCCTGACTGACGCGATTGCCGATCTTGGTGAGCCGGAACGCTATTCCGCAGAGGGATTAGAACGCATAGCTGAATTGTCCTCGAAGCTTCGTTATTTGCGCACCTATTGTCTGGGCAAGCCGTTGAGTGACTTGTTCGCTGACATCATTGATACCTTCCATCTCCGTACGGAAGTGCTCACACATCGGCGTGCGGGGGCAGTGCACTTGGACAGAGCCTTAGAAGCCATTGCTGAATTTGACGGTGAACCCCTCGCAGCTTGGCTTGATTATGCTGAGCTAGCGCGGGAGCACGAAGATTCGTTAGCACCGGGTGAGACACCGAAGGCGAACAATCGGGTACAGATTATGACTGCACATAAGTCGAAAGGCCTGGAGTTTTCTTCGGTGTATGTGTGTCACGCTGATTCCAGCACCTACAAGGCGCAAACTCGTACGTTTTTGACCGATGCTGCGCGTACTCCACATCATGATTGGCCGCAACTATTCGAAGCGGAAAATCGTAAAGAATTCCAGAACAACGGTGAGGCATTTGTTGCTGCGCAAAAAGGTGTGGATGCGGAAGAAAATTCCCGTTTATTCTACGTAGCATTAACGCGGGCTGAAGATGAACTGGTGGTCACAGGGTCGGAGAAGGACCCGTATGAACACTTTGCAGAGATGCATCGTTATGCCCAGCAGCGTGCAGAAGAATCCGAGCGGAAGGCAGAACAGCCACCAATCCGGATTGTGCATTGGCAGCTTGACGACGACGCCGATGAACTTCGGGACGTGACGGACGCTAAGGCTGTCACAGAGATGGGAGAAACCGGACCGCTCGATGGGACGACTCCTAATGAAGAGCGTGCCGGAGAAGTTCTAACCGGGGTCACTGCACAATTTCCGGCAGTACGCCCTCGAGAGGAAGTGCGGCGTGGCGCTGAGCTAGTGCAACAAGCAATGGGAAGCCTAGGAACTGATGAAGAAATCCCGGCACTAGGTGGTGAGTTGTTCTCGTTGTGGGAACGCGAAGCCACCGCGCTTATTGAAGAACACCGTGCGCTTTCTGCACCCATTGTTGATGTAGAAATACCAGGCGAGCTTACTGCGTCCGAGTTGGTTGCTTTGCGTGATAATCCGACTCAATTCGCTCGGAGACAACGTCGCCCGGTTCCGTTTAAGCCAAATGCTTATGCCAAGCGAGGTACAGCATTCCACCAATGGATCGAAGATCGCTATGGCGCCAACGCGATTTTGGACGAGACGGAGCTGCCAGGTAGTGAAGAAAACGTGGAAGCAGACTTCGACAAATTGAAAGATGCTTTCCTTGCTAGCGCCTGGGCGGATAGAACCCCGACGAATGTTGAGCAGGGCTTCGAATTTAGCTTGGGAAGTTCCGTCGTCCGCGGCCGTATGGATGCTGTGTTCGATTTGGGAGATGAATGGATGGTGGTCGACTGGAAAACCGGCAGGCCACCGCAAGGCGAGCAGATGCGTTCGGCGGTTATTCAGTTGGCGGTCTATCGTGAAGCATGGCAGCGCCTCAGTGGCACCGAAAAACCGGTACGTGCGGCGTTCCACTACATCATGGATAATTACACTTTCGAACCCAAGCAACTCCCAGATGCTGGACAGCTTGCGAGCATGCTGCAGCGCGAGAATGGGGCAGGAACTGCTGGGCACAGTGATAATAAAGGAAACTAGAACACAGCAATGCGCGGAAGAATCAGAGCGAAGCTGCGGCGATTTGAGCTTACTTCGCTGCCGAATTATGCCTTAGAGGATGTCATTCATATCCCCGAAGGCATGCGAACGCACCCATTTTTTCTGATCTTGCGCCGGTTCATGCTGGCAGCAGCTATCGTCACAGGCGTCGCTGCTGTTGTCTATATCGGACAAGAAGGTTACAACGAAAAACTCAATCTCATTGATGCGTTGTACTATTCGACTATTTCGCTGACAACGACCGGCTACGGCGATATTGTTCCTGTCACCACCGGTGCCCGTTTAACCAATATCCTTTTGGTTACCCCAGCCCGGTTAATGTTCCTAATTTTGCTCGTCGGCACAACCTTGTCTGTGCTGACGGAGCGCTCACGCAAAACGTTCCAGATTCAGCAATGGAGAAAACACGTGCACGATCACACAATTATCATCGGCTTTGGTACGAAGGGGCAATCCGCGATGCAGGCGTTGCTCGATGACGGTACCGATGTGCGCAATATTGTGGTTGTGGACCCAGAGCGTGCCTGCCTGCGCGTAGCAGAAGCACAAGAAGTGGTGACTGTGCAAGGCTCAGGCACCAAGTCGGATGTTTTGAAAATCGCTGGTATCGAACGTGCGAAAAACGTCGTTGTGGCCACCAATAGTGACGACACTAATGTCTTGGCCACTTTGTCGGCACGGGAAATGAATAAAAAGGCAAAGATTTCCGCTGCAGTGCGGGAGGTAGAAAACCGGCACCTCCTTTTGCAATCTGGCGCAAATTCCACTGTGGTTTCCTCAGAAACCGCAGGCCGTTTGTTGGGCTTGTCGACGTCCACGCCATCGGTGGTGAAAATGATGGATGATCTGCTTTCGCCCTCGGAAGGCTTCTCGGTCGCAGAACGCCCGGTTGCTAGCTATGAGGTTGGTGCCAATCCGCGACATTTATCGGATATTGTGCTCAGCGTGATTCGTAATGATCGGGTTTACCGTGTGGATATGGATGAAACCCTGGAGCTGCGTGCACAAGACCGTCTGCTGTACATCCGCAAAAGTGATGAGACAGAACGGAAGAAGCAGAACGAAAAACGCGAGATGGAACGTCTCGGCGGCAAAGCCAAGCAAGTGAAAGATAAATCGCACCGGGAATCTAAGAGTCGAGAAGTGACTGATACCTCCGGGGATTGCCACGGCCGCCATATTGATGAGCAGCGTGAGCTGAAAAGCAAAGAATCCGGTGGAAACGAATAGGGGGGTTAGCCAATGGTGAATCTGGATGTGTTGGATGACGATCAGCGTGCTGCTGCTACGGCGCCGCGGGGTCCGGTTGCGATCATTGCTGGCGCCGGTACTGGTAAAACTCGCACCATCACGTACCGGATTGCGCACCTGATTGATCAAGGCTTTGCCACCACTAACAGTGTGCTGGCTCTGACTTATACTTCCCGCGCAGCCGGTGAGATGCGTGATCGCCTTGCCAGCATGAATATCGGGGGAGTCCAGGCGATGACTTTCCACGCCGCGGCTCGGCGTCAGTTGCGCTATTTCTGGCCACAAATCGCCGGTGATGTGAAGTGGAAACTTCTGGACAGCGCGTTTCCCGTTGTTGCTCGCGCCGCCCGCTCGGTAACGAATGCGCCAAGCAAAGACACTATCCGCGACTTGCTCAACGAGATCGAGTGGGCGAAATCCAGCCTGTTGGGTGCGGATGGCTATGCCGCATACGTTGACAGCACTGACCGCACTCCACCGCTGCCCGCGGAACAAGTGGCGGAGGTGTACCGGCGCTACGAGCAGCTGAAAACCAGCGACGAGGGCATGCACCTGGATTTTTCGGATCTTTTACTGCACGTTGCCGGCGCCATGGAAAATGCTCCAGCCGTGGCCGAAGAATTCCGGCAGCGCTACCGCACTTTTGTCGTTGATGAATATCAGGACGTTACGCCGTTGCAGCAGCGGGTGTTGGAAGGTTGGTTAGGCGATCGAGACGATCTCACCGTCGTTGGTGATGCGAACCAGACTATTTATTCATTTACCGGCGCCACGCCACAGTACCTGCTGGATTTTTCGCGGCATTTCCCCAACGCGCACGTCGTTAAGCTGCAAAGAGACTATCGTTCCACCCCGCAGGTCACTACTTTGGCAAATCAGGTGATTGGTGCAGCGAAAGGCCGGATCGCTGGCACACGCCTGGAGTTACAAGGTATGCGTGAACCCGGCCCAGAGCCGATATTTCGTGAATTCGAGTCTGACCCAGCGGAAGCCCGTGAGATTGCTGGGCAGATCCTCACGTTGCTAGACCAAGGTGTGCCAGCTAAAGAAATCGCTGTGCTGTATCGCATCAATGCCCAGTCCGCGGTGCTGGAGCAAGCTCTTGCCGACGCCGGCATTGCGTACCAAGTTCGCGGTGGCACGAGCTTTTTCGAAAATCGCGTGATCGTTGATGCCATGCAGCAGCTAATCCGTGCCAACCTGCAAAACGATCTGCCACCGGACCCTGTTGCTATTGCGCGGGCGGCGTTAGCGCCACTGGGCTATTCGACGCAAGAACCCGATGGTGCACAAGAGCGTGAGCGTTGGCAATTGCTCCGTGCTTTGGTTGACCTCGTGGAAGATATTGTGCAGCTGCGGAACACGGACTCCTTAGAAGTCGTATTGGGTGAGCTGCGCCGCCGAGCCGCGGATAAACAACCTCCGGCCGTCGACAGCGTGACGTTGGTGACCTTGCACGCGGCGAAAGGACTGGAATGGGATGCCGTCTTTTTGGCGGGCCTTACCGAAGGATTATTGCCGTTTCGCTACGCGATTGATGCCGGTGATGAACAGATTGAGGAAGAACGGCGTCTGTTTTATGTCGGTATTACCCGTGCACGGAAACACCTGGCGTTGTCCTGGGCGCCTGCCCGGCAAGAAGGTGGCCGCGCAAGCCGCAAACGAACCAGGTTTCTGGATGGCCTAGTCGCGCAGAGCACCCGTGAGGAGCCGTCGGCGGCTCGGGTGCGGAAGACGAAAAAATGCCGGGTGTGTAGGGAAGCATTGACCACCCCGGGCGAGAAAGTCGTGGGTAGGCATGCAGAGTGTGAATCGCCTGGAAACGAAGACCTCTTTGGCCAGCTGCGGGGCTGGCGGGCGCGGGTAGCCAGGGAAGAACAGGTCCCGGCGTATATTATTTTTTCCGATGCGACTTTGCAGGCAATAAGTGAAGCATTGCCGACTACGGTGGATGAGCTTTATGCGATCAGCGGAATAGGCCAGAAAAAGGCTGAACTGTTTGGGCAGGATCTGCTCGATATCGTCCGTCAGTATGCATAAAACATTCTGGGCAACGTGGATGGTTGTCAACGATGCGCTGTTGCGGGCGGGCATAGGGATCTAATTCGTAGAGCTGGCCGGGATGAATCCTGTGTGGGGAAGCCCCGGGTGGTGGGCTGAGCTGGTAGAAGCTCTCCAAAGTCACGATAACGTGTGCGACCGCGGAATGCGCAGCTGCAGTGGGGAAGTGTTGCATACTGCCGTCGGCGATTTTCTTTCCTTTGTTTGCTTTGCTGCCTGGTGACGCTGTGCTTCCCGGACTTGTCTGATGTGACCGCAGACCTTGGGTCGCAGCGTGCCACGTGGGGTCGCGGTCGGTGCGATGTAACTCCATGCATAGTGGGCACGGACCCATCGCGTTGATATGAATAGGGCCGACGACACCAGTGGCATCGATTAACGAGACGGGAATCCAGGTACGAGCCATTGCTAACAATAGCGGTGCCATAGTGGTGGTCTCTGCTAACCGGTCAACCACGAGCACTGGAATATTGTTGTCTTGGGCATTTTGCATGCTGAGATAGGTTTCTTCTGGTTCGCCTGGCAAAGGCGAGCGCACCAGAAAGTCGGCATCAGTTAATGCGTTGCGCAGCATTGTTGCCAAAAACCCGGTACCGAGGACAATTACTGGCCGGGATAGCGCTGGACGAATGATGCCGTAGGCCAGTAAATCGTCGAATAAACTGTGCGCCGCAGGCTGGGTTAATCCAGCACTGTGGCTGGCGATGGAAAAATCCTTGCGATTAAACACATGCGGAAGTTCATGCAAGCTTGTGGCTAATGTCTCTGGCCGTGTGGTTTCGATGATGCCCACGCGGGTGGAATCCACCCCAAACTGTAGGCAATTTTCATTACGTTGGACAACGCGCACACCGGGCGCGAAATAAAACCGGTGTTGCTCGTCTCCCATACAATCCCCCCGAGAGTTGTGCGGTTTAACTCACACCATATTAGCGTGAACCGTCTTGGTCGTTGTTTCCCTCAGAATCGGCACCGTCGCTGCTGTTTTCAGCACCGTTGTTTTCGGTGCTGTTGTTTTCAGCGCTGCCGCTTTCTTCGTGGCCGTTTTCGTCGCTGCCGCTTTCTTTGACGTCCTCACTGCGCAGCATCTCTTCCAGCTTCGCGAACTCGGCCTCGAATTCCTGGTCGTCACTGTCATCTAATAAACCATCGATGAATGCGGCAGGATTATCCAAGTGTTCTGGTTGCGGCAAAAAGTCTGGGTGTTCCCAAACTGAGTCCCGCCGATCGATGCCCACTGCAACGGTGGAACGACGCCACAATTCCGCAGCGTCGGTTACTCGCGGTGCGCTGAGTTCAATACCAACAACTTTTTCGAAGGCTTTTTCTGCTGATCCCCCGGAAGCGCGGCGGCGGCGCCATGCTTCGGCCATGGCCTGGGTAGAAGGAATACGGTCCTGTAGCGCTTCGCCAACGATGAATTCGACCCAGCCCTCGATAAGAGCCAATAAGCTTTCCAAGCGCGCGACGGCCGCTGTGTTGCGTGAGGTAATCCGAGGGGACAAGTCCATGCCCTGCAGATTCTGCATCGCGTCTTGAATTGATTGCGGGTCACCGGATTCCAGGTTCAGATCGCGCGCGGCCTCTTCGATATGGCTGGTATCGATAACTAAGCCCACTGCATATTCCTCGACGGAAGACACTAGGCGCTCACTCAACCACGGAACGTGTTTGAACAGGCGCTGGCGGGCGACTTCTCGTGCGGCGATGTAGACCAAAACTTCCTGGCCTTTCACGTTGAGATCACGCGCGACGGATTGGATGTTATGCGGCAAAATCGCTGTGGTGCCTGTCGGCGCAACCGGCAAGCCGAAGTCCGAACCTGTCAGCGCCTGTTGTGCAAGGTCGCCCAACGCATGGCCTAACTGCATGCCGAAGTTCATTCCGGAAAGCTGGTTCATCATATTCGACATTGGGCCCATCATCTGCCGGGCTTCTTCCGGTATCGAATCCAGCTGAGCCTTGTTCATGTGCTTGGCTACTGGATCAACAAAGCGTTTCCACATCGGAAGAGTCTGCTGTAGCCAGTCTTCGGCGTTCCAGGCAACCATCCGGTTTTCTGATGTGGGCAAGTTGGTGGAATCGTCTAACCACAGTTCGGCTAGCCGGGCTGCTTCTTCTACCGCTTTGGTGTCTTGGGTAGAAATTTTTGTTGCAGATTTGATTTGCTGGCCGGCGATGCGCTTGGCCATGTCGTAATTGACTGGGGAATCGTCGCTGCTGTTGTTCATCGACGAGCCCATGCCAGACAACATCTGGCCGAATTGGTTCAGCATATCGCCGAGACCACCGGCGCCACCGTGCCTGTTGTGGTTACGGTCATCGTCGTCATCACCGTTGCCACTGTTGGGAAAGGAAAATCCGAATCCGTTAGTCATGTCTCCAACTTACAGAAGATGACGTCGGCTTCGCTTGTGGCAGGCTCCGGAAATCGCAACGCTGACAGCGAACAGGGTAGTCTGTGAGTCGTGAATGATGCTGCCAAGAAGAACGATGCTGACACCACGAAAAAACCTGGATTGGGCTCGGTTGCGTTGGGGGCAATTCCCGTGGTCATCCTCGGTGCGTTGGTTAGCATGGACCATATTCCCGGCACCAATATTTCCTTGGCGGTTCCTTATGCTGCTGAAGGTAAAGGCCCCACGTTTAATACTTTGAGTGAGGTCAGCGGAACCCCGGTGGTTGCTGTTGAAGCCGGTGAAGATTTTACGGTGGACGAAAACCCCGCAGGTAACCTGAACATGACGACGGTTTCCGTGCGCACCAATATGACTGTTGCACAAGCTTTTGGGCGGTGGATCGGGTCTGGTGACACGATTGTGCCGATCGAGAAGATTTATCCGCCAGGCACCAATCGTGAGCAATTCCAGGAACAAAACGAGGCAGCGTTTACGGCTTCGGAAGATGCGGCCACGGTGGCGGCGTTGAACTATTTGGATATTCCGACACGCACAGCGATTGCCCAAGTATTGGACATTTCTGCAGGTACCAAGCAGCTTGCCGACGGCGACGTACTAGTGAAAGTCGACGGTCGCAAGGTAACTGCTCCCGAAGATGTGCAAAATGCGGTGCGTTCGCATAAGCCGGGAGAAACTATCCGTTTGGAGTTTGAGCGTGATGGTGAAAAACACGACGAAGACGTCGAACTTTTAGAAAACCCACATGCTAAGGGCGAGGCATTGCTGGGAATTACCATGACCTCGGTCCCGGATGCTGACATTAATGTCACGTATAACTTGCAAGATGTGGGTGGTCCGTCGGCAGGCATGATTTTTTCCTTGGCAGTGATTGACAAGCTCAGCGAGGGTGACCTCACAGGCGGGAAGTTCGTCGCTGGTACGGGAACTATCTCTGCTAGTGCAAAGGTCGGGCCTATTGGAGGGATTGCGCACAAGGTAGCGAAATCACACGAGGTGGGTGCAGAATTGTTTTTGGCGCCCACAGAAAACTGTGCGGAAGCCGTTCGCGCCGATCACGGAGACATGGTTATCGCGAAAGTTGACACCCTGGATGATGCCATTGCGGCGATGGATGCCTTTGCCCACGGTGGTGAAGTCGAGACCTGCGCGACGGAGCTATAAAAACTGATTTCTGCCAGGGGAATTGGTTAGTTCGCCAACCCTAATTCTTTGATTTTTTGCTCCGGTTCTTCCGCATCACCAGAAATCATGTGCTGCATAACCAGGCCGGATTCGGTGCTTACCACCGTGATGATCACCGTGGAACCCAACGAGGACCAACCGACGACGCGGTCACCGGAATCGTCCACGACCTGTGAGGTGCGCAGCTCGGTTAGCGTTTGCAGCGTAGAGACAGCCTTGGATTTTGATTCAGTGAATTGGAATTGTCCCACCGAAGCCCCGGTGCAGTTGTAGTAGCTTTGCATGCCGACGGCCTCGCAGGTGTCGAATTCTTCGAATAAGGACCGTGGAACCAAGGAACCGAAAATTTCGTAGGCATTTTCTACTGATTCCGGTAGTTCTACGGGGTTGCTAGATTGTGTGGATTGCGTCGAAGTTCCGGTCGAGGCAGGGGATTTGTCTGCCGCGACTCCGGCGCTGCTTGCAGCAGATCCTTCTGCGCCAGTGGTGCTGGTAGGTGCAGTGCTGGTAGAAGCAGTGTTGGTTGTATTGCTTGTCGACGTGCTACTGGTCGTGGTTTCGCTACTCGAAGTGGTGCTGCTCGACGTTGCAGCAGTAGTAGTGGTGGAGGTTCCTGGTTGTGCCGAATTATCGGAGTTGCCGCCGTCGGAAGAGCAAGACACGAGTGCTAGTGGTAAGGCTGCACTGGCTGCGAGTGTGACAGCTCGCGTGCGAAAAGTGCGAGCAGAAAAGATGGCGGACACGACAACTCCCGGGTTCGGCAAAACTTGCAATCTCTGGTTGAGACTATTGTGACTATTGAGACTTTAGAGTATGCCACTACCATTTTGGTCTAAGCCATGCCGCAAGGCGGCGATAACACCAGGAGCAATACCAGGGCCACCGCGCAGCTGGATATCGTCTTCGGCGAACGGGCCGGCGTCGGCAAGCTCTTCTTCGGTAGGGCGTAACTGTAGCAAGGTCTGCTCTATACCTTCTGTTCCTGTGGTCTGCGCGTCGCCGGAGTCGCCGGAGTCGTCGGCGTCGTCGACAAGCAATTCGTCGACCACGAAATCTGAATTATTGGTGGCGGCGAATTCTTCACGGATCACGCCGGAAAACAGGCGTGCAGGCCGTGGCTTCGAACTCTGTGAATCTGCTGTGTCCTTGAACTTGATCTCTTGTGCCAACACCGCACCGACGACGTTGTCTGGCCAGATAACTCGCGAGACATAGTCGGCCAGGTGCTCGGAGCCGGGTTCAATATTGCTCGGCAGGTCATCTTGCACAACGAGGGTTAGGGGAGAGTCGTCGTCGACATCCACTGCGTGTTGGGCGAGCAAACTAGTGGGCACCAAGGCGAAAAGCGTCGGCGGGCAGTCCCAGCCTTCTGGGTGAATGAAGTCGACGGCTTCCATCATCGCGCGATTAAGCATTGGCTGA
The DNA here is from genome assembly GCF_023509295.1 of Corynebacterium pseudodiphtheriticum. NCBI lineage: Bacteria > Bacillati > Actinomycetota > Actinomycetes > Mycobacteriales > Corynebacteriaceae > Corynebacterium > Corynebacterium pseudodiphtheriticum. Next base: position 654,476 of record NZ_CP091864.1, read on the forward strand.
GTTATCTGCTGCGTATTCATCAGAAATTCGTCCTTTTTTCGATTGGCTAGTGCTTTTGTTTCGGTCGACTATTGCCTAAGCTAGATCACTATAACGCTTTCCGTTTTCGATTATTTTAAAGGAGTTGGACTTGGCTAGCAGCCTTAACCAACCGTCAACTAATCTGCGTAAACCGCCGCGAATTTTATCGTGGCTCGTGGGCATCATCGTAGTGCTTTTTGCTCTCGGGCCGCTGGTCGTGTCCTTATACACCGACTGGCAATGGTTTGGTGAGGTTGATTTCCGCGGGGTTTATACCACTGCGATTATTACCCGCATCATCCTGTTTTTCGCCTTCGGTATCGTCGCGGGGCTTGTAACCTTCTTGATTAGCTGGCTTACCTGGAAAAACCGTCCGAGCGATGTCTCGATGGCGGATGTCAACTCGCCGGTGTATCAGTACCGAGATTCCATTGCTGCGACGATGCGCAAATTCCTCTATGGCGCACCGCTGATTATCGCACTCGCGGCAGGGTTTATGGGCCAGGCCTACTGGCGCACGGTTCTATTGTTTTTAAACGGCGGTGATTTTGGCCGTGAAGACGCAGAATTCGGTATGGATCTGGGCTTTTATGCCTTTAACCTGCCACTGTTGAATATTCTGGTGTCCTCGCTAAGCGTGCTTTTGATCATTAGTTTTGTGCTCTCGCTGGTGGGCTATTACATCCTGGGCGGGATCCGCGTTGGTAGCCAGGCAGCGGGGGTAAAGGGCTCGGTATCGAAGCCTGCGCGCATTCAACTAGCCGTTATTGCCGGTTTGTGGATGCTAGTGCAGGTTGCCAGCTACTTCTTGGATCGCTACACCATTTTGTTTAACCAGCACGATATTTTCGCTGGTGCTTCGTTTACCAACCTGCATGCAGATTTGCCGGCCAAGATCATTTTGATCGTGGTTTCTGCGCTGGTGGCCGTAGCATTTTTCATGGCTATCGTGATCAAGGATCTGCGCATCCCAGGCCTGGCCGTGGTGCTGATGCTGGTGACCTCCATCGCTGTTGGTACTGCATGGCCGATGCTGATGGAGCAGTTCTCTGTGCAGCCGAACCGCGCGCTGAAAGAAGCACAATCGATTGAGCGCAATATCGACGCCACCCGTTTCGCCTACAACATCGATGAAACCAACGTGGAGTATGAGACGAACTGGGGCGCGGAAGAAGTCTCTGATGACGACGTCGCTGCAGACGAAAACACCATTTCCAACCTGCGTCTGCTCGATCCAGACATTTTGGCGCCGACGTTTACCCAGCAACAACAACTGCGTAACTTCTACGGTTTCCCTGATGTGTTGTCCATGGACCGCTATGAGATCGACGGGGAACAGCGTGATTTCGTGGTGGCCGCTCGTGAGTTGGATCCGAATGCACTACGGGAAAACCAGCGTTCTTGGATTAACCGCCACACCGTATACACCCACGGTAACGGTTTCGTGGCAGCGCAAGCCAATACCATCAACGAAGCCGCAGAATCCGCTGGTTCCACTCGTGGTGGTTTCCCGGTATACACGGTTTCTGACTTGCAGACCTTGGCTTCCCGTGCCGAGGACGAAGATGCTGAAGAACTCGGCATCAAGGTGGATCAGCCGCGTGTGTACTACGGCCCGGTCATTGCCTCAGCCCAAGATGGTCTGGACTACGCAATTGTTGGAGGCACTGACAACGACGTGGAATACGACACTGATTCTTCGTCGTACACCTACACCGGCGAAGGCGGGGTAGGCATTGGCAACTGGTTCACGCGTGCGATCTATGCCGCGAAATACCAGGAGATGAACTTCCTACTGTCGGACCGCGTTGGTGCAGAATCGAAGATTCTGTACGACCGCGACCCACGCGCTCGCGTCGAAAAGGTTGCCCCGTGGTTGACCACCGATTCGCACACCTACCCGGCTGTGGTCGACGGCAAGATCAAGTGGATCGTGGATGGCTACACCACCTTGGATGCGATGCCCTACAGCACGGAGATGTCGTTGTCGCAGGCTACTCGCGACGCACTGAACCCGGATGGCACCGAGCAGCGTTTGATTAACGACCGCATTGGTTATATCCGGAACTCGGTGAAAGCCACGGTGGATGCCTACGACGGCACCGTGGAGCTGTACGAGTTTGATACCGAAGACCCGGTATTGGATGCGTGGCGCGGAGTATTCCCGGACACCGTGAAGGATGAATCCGAGATTTCTGATGAGCTGCGTGCACATTTCCGCTACCCAGAAGATATCTTCAAGGTGCAGCGCAACTTGCTCGCGCGCTACCACGTGGATGACCCAGGCGTGTACTTCTCCAACGATGCTTTCTGGTCGGTTCCTCTGGACCCAACCCAGCCGGAATCCCAGGAGTTGCCGCAGCCTCCGTATTACGTGATGGCTGCGGACCCAGAAAACCCGGACAAGTCCAGCTTCCAGATGGTTACTCCGTTCCGTGGTTTGGAGCGTGAATTCCTGTCGGCGCACATGACGGTGTCTTCGGATCCGGAAAACTACGGTGACATCACCGTGCGTGTCTTGCCGACGAATACGCAGACGCAAGGTCCGCGCCAGGCGCAGGATGCGATGATGTCGTCTGACCAGGTTGCTGGTGACCGTGGTCTGTGGGAGCGCACGAACGAGCTCTACAACGGTAACTTGCTGACTTTGCCGGTAGGCGGCGGTGAAATCCTCTACTTGGAGCCGATTTACGCCGAGCGTAAGGACCAAGATTCGGCCTTCCCGAAGCTGCTGCGTGTGTTGGTTTCTTACAAGGGCCGCATTGGTTATGCACCAACTATTGGTGAGGCACTGGAACAGGTAGGCATCGACTCGCAGGCGGCACAGGATATCGACCTGGTCGATGGTGACGAGGACAGTTCCCGTGGTTCCTCCGATGATGCTGATGCGGCTGATACTGCAGAGGCTGGTGCTTCGGCTTCCAGCGACAAAGATGCTGACTCGGATCGCGATTCTGCGGATCGTTCTGGTCCAACCCCGCCAGCTAGTGGCCAAGGCGTCGACGCTATTAATGATGCTCTCCGTGATCTGGAGAAGGCACGGGATGGTTCCTTCGAGGAATACGGACGTGCGCTGGATCGCTTGGACCGTGCGGTGGAAAACTACCAGTCGCAGAACTAGCGATAGCACGATTGGCAGCGATGCAACGCCAATAAGATATCGCTTTACGATCGTTGATAATCCCGCTGTGTGCCCAGCGCATGGCGGGATTTGGCATATCTAGCGATGGTATGTATAGTTACATGATGTCAGCGAGCGAGAGATCGCAAAGGTGCACAAAAGTGAAGGCCTTTAGCTGACAGATGAATTGAATATCATCCGACGCGGGGTGGAGCAGCTCGGTAGCTCGCTGGGCTCATAACCCAGAGGTCGCAAGTTCGAATCTTGTCCCCGCTACCAATATTCAATGAATCCCCAGTGGCGCCTAGCGCCGCTGGGGATTTTTCGTATGTATGATTTTGGGTTAACTCTAACCCTAACCCTACATGTCAGAGTGAGCAGAAGCAGGAGATGCAGTAATCTTCGACCTCGCAATCATCACCGCGTGGAGCCCAACAAGAGCCAAGGGAGACGAGAGTGCTAGCTGATTTTCTTAGTTGGGCCCTCGTTATGGCGATGCCGGGTCCTGACATTATTTCTATCGGCCTGCAAACCTCGCGATATGGCCTGCGTGCGGGGTTCTGGACGGCTCTCGGCGCTGCGCTGGGAGTGGCGGTGTGGTCAGTGCTTTCGCTGGTGGGTATCGAGGCGTTGCTGGTCGCTGTTCCTACTCTGCGAGTCGTGCTACCGATGGTCGGCTGCGTGGTTCTCGTGATATTGGGTGTTCTGGCTCTCCGTGATGCAGCGAGGCCAGCAAGCAATCACAGAGACCAAGTCGTGACAGAATCGATTCCTTCGGCGCGATCGTCAGAGACCGGTACGTGGGCTAAGTCGCTCCGATTGGGTTTTGTCACCAACATTTCGAATCCAAAGACATTGGTTTTCTTTACCTCTTTCTTTACTCAAATGATGAGCCACTACGCTGGATTCAGCCAGAAATCCCTGGTTCTCGGTCTTCTGCTAGTGGTGACTCTGCTGGTATTTCTCATGATGTCCGTGCTGTTGAAAGCAGCAGCGAATTCGCCTCTGGCCCGAATTCCTGCTGTTCGTTTCCTGCCGGGAATTGTCCTTATTTCTATTGGTGTCTTCTATATCTTCGAACTTGTCTAAGCAATAAAAAGGAAAAACTATGCGTGTTCTTCATGTCAATCCTGATATCTCAGACACTGCGACTTTTTTGAAGGAGACTGGTGCTACTGCGGAGCAAAGTCTGAATTCGATTGTGGTTTCTACCAAGATGTCAGGGGAGCGGCGAAATGCTCTCGTTCTGGTTCCTGCCACTCATCGCTTAGATAGTAAAGGTCTCAAGCAACCCTTGGGCGGTAAAACGTCGTTTCTTCCGATGGATGAAGCTTTGGCATTAACTGGTATGGAAAGAGATAGTATCGGCCCGATTGGGGTTCCTGAAGGCCTTCCTGTTGTGGCGGATCTGAATGCTATCAAGGGTGACGAGTTTTACATTGGAGGGGGAAAATTGGGCCGCAAATACCTGATTAGCCGTCAGGAATTGGAAGCTGCGGTAGATCAGAGTGTTGTAGGGATTTACGTTCCTACCGAGCTTGGATTCTAGGGGGTCGTTGCAACGATGACGGTTATTTAGGTGTGATACTAACGCCCGGGGCAGTATCCCAATCGTTGGTGGAGCCTGGATTTATTCCACCATTTCACCCGTTCAAACGTGGCGTCCTGATCAATTTTTGGGGCAGCTTCCAGATTGTCCGATTTATGGCAGATAACTCCCCTTTATGTTATTGTGTTCTGAATAACATTATGTGGGTTGAAAGGGGAGGGGGATTCAGATGGGCGGAATTAATTCGCGGCAGCTTCCGCCGCGCCCGCGAATCAACTAGTACTAGATTAAACAGTTTCAACTCTTATCGCAGGTAAAACGGATTTCTTGACTGCACGTTAGACCAGTATGTCTTCATTTCGGCATCCAATTGTAGGAGTTTATTTCGGGTAAGCCGTCTTTTCTTTAGAGTTCAAGAATTGATTGAAGGTCGCGTCCTGTATCAATGCGTGGCAATTAAAGCTCGTGCAGAAACTCGATAGGGCAACAAGCTTATAGGGGAGTCATGAATTCTAAGAACCCGTTCCACGTCAAGGATTATCGGCGCTGGTTTGTTGGCGAAACTCTACTGTCCGTATCTGCTGGTATGGGTCTGGCGACTATGTTGCTGGCGGTCGAGATCTTTGACTCTGTGGCAACGGCAGGATTGTTCTTTTCTGTCGTTAGTTTGTTGGGTATCCTCGGATCGGCGGTAGGCGGATCGCTTGCAGATAGCGTAGAGCGCCGAAGCTTATTCAAGGTGTTGTCGCCAGTCGTCGTCATATGTTCGCTGGGGATTGCCCTAACCGTGAGTGGTTATTTTTATGCAAACTGGACGACGCAAGCTGCCGTCGTGGCAATTTCTAGCTTCGTACTAATTAGTAGTGCTATCACGGGTGTCCTCGACCCGGTCATGGATGCAGCCCTGAAAAATGTGATTTCTCCGGAGCAATTTCCTCGGGCAGCAGGAGCTGCAGAAGCCCGGGAGTCGACGATATCGATTGCTGCCAGCCCGGCGTCCGGTGCATTGTATTCTGCGCTGGCACCAGTTCCATTTGTGGTGCAGTTTTTCTGCAATCTCGGTTTCTATATCAATGCTTTAGCAATTCGTACGCCACTCGGGCCGAATAAGGAAAAGGAATTTGGCCTGGATGATGAAGAGCAGACGGAAACGCAAGATAGCCCGCCAACGCGGTGGTGGCGAAACCTCACTGCAAAGCTGAGTGGCGGGTATGGGTCGGCGTGGAGGTTTTTGCGTGAACATAACGCGCTGTTTCGGATTCTGCTCAGCGCGCCGTTAATTAACTTATTTGTTTTCGGTACGTTTTCCTGGACCACGTTTTATCTTTCGGATGCGGGCGAACCGGGCTGGCTTATCGGTTTGGTGGTGGCAGGCTTCAGCATCAGTTCGTTGCTCGGCAGTGCTTTGCTTCCGTGGCTTACGGACCTATATGCGCCAGGTTCGCTGGTGGTTGTTGGCTTAGGTAGTATGCTGATCTTCTTCGGCGTGTTTTTGTTCTTGGCTGCCAGTCCCTGGGTCATGCTGGTGGTGAGCCTGGCTTGTATGCTCCCATCGCCGGCATTAAATGCAGCCCTGTTTGGCCACGTTTTTGCTGTCACGCCGCAGGATTTACAGGGGCGTGTAATGGCGATTTTTATCGTGGTTAGCAGTGCTATCAACGTCGCTGTACCGACACTTGCGGGCACCATGGTGGAATCTGGTACTCGTTTCTGGTTTGCGGCCGTTGTAATTGGGACTGGGTTTGTGGGCTGGCTATTGCTGGCTGGGTCTTGGGAGGTACGTGCGATGCGTAATGAGGAACCGGACAGCGATAACAGCGGTGGCGACACCGTAGCCTACGAAAATCTGTGATCCCAGACTCGCACCCTTTGTATTGTCTTGCTCACACTGTTCAACAAAACCTAATGTTATCGGTATCACTCATTCCGTTGATCTATCGCGCACGACCGTCGGTATGTGATGCGGAAACAGTGAATACGTAGTAACGAGTAACCAGCTGCCGAGTCCAGCTGTAGAGCAAAGGGGAATAGCCGTGTCGCCGACCATTCCAGAACCGAAGCACGTCACCAACGTGCCAAGCGTTGGGCACACTGACCCGCCGGTCCCGAAAAATATCTGGCGATTGTTTGTCTACAGCGCCATTGGTGCGTTCGTCTTTTTCTTCCCACTGACCTACCAAGACAAAAGCTCGATCCCGCTCGACCACATGGTTACGATCGTGCGGGACAGTGTGCCCGCCATCGTTCCGTGGATCATCCTGGCTCTGGCCGGTTTTGGTGCTGTTCGTTCCATCTATAATCAAAACTGGAAAGAAGGCACGCTCGCTGCGATTTTCGTCGTCACGAACGTTATCGGTTTTATCATCGCGGTGCTGGCGGTGTTGGATGCGCTGCCGTGGGTGCTTGGCGACGAAGACATGGTGCCATTTCTCTGGGAAAAGATTGCCACTCCGGTCGGGTTGATTGTTCCGATTGGCTCGGCGTTCCTCGCGTTGCTGGTCAGCTATGGCTTCTTGGAATTTATCGGCGTACTCATGCAGCCGATTATGCGCCCGCTGTGGAAAACGCCGGGCCGTTCGGCTATCGATGCGGTGGCCTCGTTCGTTGGCTCGTATTCGCTGGGCATCTTGATCACAGACCGCGTTTATCAGCGCGGTGGCTATACCGCGAAAGAAGCCGCCATTATTGCCACGGGCTTTTCGACGGTCTCCGCAGCGTTCATGGTCATCGTCGCTAATGCACTCGGCCTCATGGAAATTTGGACCACGTTCTTTTTCGTCACGCTAGTCGTTACTTTCCTGGTCACCGCAATCACCGTACGTATTCCGCCGTTGTCGCGTATTCCGGATGATTATCACGAGGGCGCGACTCCGGAGCCAGAAGCAGAAGTCAATGGGAGTCGGTTTAAAGCCGCTTGGCATGAGGCTCTTTATACCCTGGAAAATGCCCCTAGCCTGTGGCGGGCGGTGCGCGATAGCTTCGTGGATGGAGTCAAGATGGCTGGTGCCATCGTGCCATCGATTCTCTCGGTTGGCCTGGGTGGCATTTTGCTGGAGCGATTCACCCCGGTGTTCGAGTGGATAGGCTATCTGTTCTACCCGTTCGCCTGGGTCGTGCGCCTGCCAGAAACCATGGATGCCAGCCAGGCGATGGCCACTGGTATTGCAGAAATGTTCCTGCCTGCGGCCAGCATGGCAGGCGCGGAAGATCTGGTGGCGAAGTTCGTCGTCGGCGTGGTCTCTATCTCGATGATCATTTTCTTCTCCGCGCTTATTCCGTGCATCATGGCTACCCGTATCCCGATTTCCCTGACTTCCATCGTCATCATCTGGTTTGAACGCGTGGCGCTGACGATTCTCATTGCCACCCCGATTGCGTATTTGTTGTTGTAGCACCATTCGTTAGTCTGAAAATCATGAATTCCCCGCAGGTTCCTGCAGCACGCCACACGCTAGATATTTTGCGGTTGCTTTCTACCATCGATGTGCCGATTTCCGCAGCGCGCATCCATCGGGAACTCGGCATTCCGCGTTCTACCACGTATCACTTGCTGGCAGAGATGGTCGAGGCCGGCTTTGTTGTCCATCTTGCTGGCGAACGGACCTATGGTCTCGGCCTGGCTGCGTATTCCATGGCGAATGCCTATACGACCCAGCAGCCTTTGGTGCGATTAAGTCAGAAATACCTGGATAAAGCCGCCAGTTTGGCAGGCGGATCGGGGCACTTATCCCGCTTGTCTGCCACTGAGATTGTGTATTTGCAGGAAACGCGTGCTGCGCGGGCGGTGTCGTTGATTAGTCAGGTGGGGGTCCGCTTGCCAGCGGTGGGCACGGCTTCTGGGAGAGCTATGCTCGCGCACTTGCCGGAAACGGAATACCGTGCGGTTTACTCGGCGTCGGATGCCACCGAAGGCTGGGGCGCGTTTCAAAAACATCTTGCCGCCGTCCGCGAACGCGGATTTGATGTGGAAGTGCAAGAAGTAAGTAGGGGGCAGGCCAGTGTTGCGGTGCCGGTGTTGGATCACTTGCAGCGTCCCGCGGCTGCGTTGGCGGTGACGTATCCGGTGGATAGCTTGCGTGCCGGGCAATTTGAAGAATTGCGAGATCATCTGAGCTCTGCCGCGCGCGACATTTCAGCCCGCATGTATGGCAATCGGGGATAACCCGCGGCACATACCCGTCTCGCATTTCAGACATGACCGTCGGCAAGTCCCTGTTCTGTGATCTAGAAAACTTCTAAATTAAACAGCAAGAACAAAGTGTTTGAGTGAAAGGATACCCACCACTATGTCGCAACCCCGTGAAATTCGTGCCCCACGCGGAACCGAATTGTCCGCAAAATCGTGGCAGACGGAAGCTCCGCTGCGCATGTTGATGAACAACCTAGATCCCGAGGTTGCAGAGCGTCCGGAAGATCTCGTGGTTTACGGCGGTACTGGTAAAGCAGCCCGTAACTGGGAATCCTTCGACGCCATCGTTGATGTATTGAAAGACCTGGAATCCGATGAGACCCTGCTGGTGCAATCCGGTAAGCCGGTCGGTGTACTGCGTACCAATGAATGGGCTCCGCGCGTGCTGATCGCTAACTCGAACTTGGTGGGTGACTGGGCCAACTGGGAGCACTTCCGCAAACTGGAATCTGAAGGCCTGATGATGTACGGGCAGATGACCGCAGGTTCTTGGATCTACATTGCCACCCAGGGGATCTTGCAGGGCACCTACGAAACGTTCGCTGCCGTTGCCACCAAGCGTTTCAACGACACTTTGGCTGGCACTCTGACTCTGACCGGCGGGTGTGGCGGTATGGGTGGTGCGCAGCCGCTAGCCGTCAAACTCAATGGTGGTGTGTGCATCATTGCCGACGTCGATGAGACCCGTTTGAAGCGTCGACAAGGCAAGCGCTACTTGGATGAGGTCACTACCTCGCTGGATGAAGCCATCGAGATGGCCAACCAGGCCAAAGCAGAAAAACGCGCGCTGACCATTGGCGTCGTCGGCAATGCTGCCGAAATCTTCCCGGAGATGCTCAAGCGACACCGCGCAGGCGAGCTCACAGTCGACATTGTGACAGACCAGACTTCCGCGCACGATCCGTTGTCCTACCTGCCGGTGGAGCACTCAGTCGACGAGTGGCACCGCGAGGCGAAGGCTGACCCGCAGACCTTCACCAAGAAAGCACGCGAATCGATGGCGGCTCAGGTGCAAGCGATGGTGGAATTCCAGGACGAAGGTGCTGAGGTCTTCGACTACGGCAACTCCATCCGTGACGAGGCCCGACATGCTGGATACAATCGCGCATTTGAATTCCCGGGCTTTGTCCCAGCGTATATCCGTCCGTTGTTCTGTGAGGGTCTCGGACCATTCCGCTGGGTGGCGCTTTCGGGCGACCCAGAAGATATCAAGGTCACCGACCAGGCCATCAAGGAACTGTTCCCAGAAAACGAGCACCTGCACAACTGGCTGGATGCTGCTGATGAATACGTGGAGTTCGAAGGCCTGCCAGCACGTATCTGCTGGTTAGGATACGGCGAGCGTCACAAGGCCGGTTTGCTATTCAACAAGCTGGTGGCAGAGGGCAAGGTCAAAGCGCCGATCGTTATTGGTCGCGACCACCTGGACTCCGGTTCGGTGGCTTCACCGTACCGCGAAACCGAAGGCATGTTGGACGGTACAGACGCCGTCGCAGACTGGCCGCTGCTCAACGCTCTGACCGCAACCTCCGGCGGTGCTACCTGGGTATCCCTGCACCACGGCGGCGGCGTTGGTATGGGCCGTTCCATCCACTGTGGCCAGGTCACGGTGGCAGACGGTACCGAGCTGGCCGCGAAGAAGCTGGAAGCCGTGTTGACCAACGACCCTGCGATGGGTGTGATCCGCCACGTTGACGCCGGTTATAACCGGGCTAATGAGGTCGCAGAAGAGCGCGGCGTGCGCGTGCCATCTCCATTTAAGTCCCGTGAGAGCTAGAAAAGGCTAGAAACTCTAGAAAAACTAGCTCAACCAACGCCGGGTAGAAACGTCGCTGTGTTCGTTTTTGCTCACCCCGTTTGGCTGCCGCTGGCTGCGTGCAGTGTGTCGCCAAACGGGGTTATTTATTTATATTCTCCTGCTGTGAGCCAAAACGCCATTAGAACAGGTTTGTGTCACTAACTGCTTTGTATTGTGGCAAGTCTCATGTGATATAACTTACGCACCGTAGTTTTGGTTTTGTCATCCTACAAAGGTGCGGTGGCTGTGCTCGCAGGATTTCAGTGGAGAGTGTATGTTTCGCTACTTATTCAAGAAAGTAACGGGGTGGCTGCTGGTTATTTTTCTGGCAACCAACCTGACGTACTTTCTGGCCTCTGCCTTTTTGGACCCTAGGTCGAATTACGCAACACGGCGACCGCCGATACCCGAAGAACAAATTGACTCCATGCTGGAGCCTTATAACTTAAGCCCGTCGACGCCCATTTTGGAGCGTTGGTGGAACTGGCTCACCAATGTTGTATTGCACTGGGATTGGGGTTCATCACCGGTGGGCGCGGATGTCAACGCCGAAGTTGGCTATCGAATCTGGGTCTCTGCGCAGCTGCTTTTGCTAGCCACGATTCTGTCCATCGTGATTGGTGTAGCCATCGGTGTTTACACCGCATCCCGGCAGTACAAAGCCGGTGACCGCATTTGGCAAGGAATTTCGATCATCGCGATGAATACGCACATCGTCGTGGCTTCGATCGTCGTCGTGGGCTTTGGTCTGAAAGTCAATGAATGGACCGGTCAACGTGTCTTTTACGTGATTGGCGCCCGGTCGATCCACGTCGAGGGATTTTTCCCGACGCTCATCGATATCCTGCAGCACCTGACTTTGCCCACGATTGCGATGGTGTTTATTTCCTATGCCGGTTATCACATGACTCAGCGCACCCTGCTGCTGGATAACCTCAATGCCGATTATGTACGTACCGCCCGCGCGAAAGGACTTCCCAGAGGGGTGGCGATTCGCCGACACGCGTTGCGCACCTCGATCATCCCGGTTGCTACCTCGGTGGCGTTTTCTATTCCGGGGATTTTTACCGGCGCTGTCATGACCGAAAAGATCTTTGCGTGGCAGGGGATGGGGCAGTACTTCCTGGACACCATCGCAAATAACGACATCAACGGTGTCGTTGCCGTCGCCGCTTTCGGTGCTGCCTCGACAGCCTTTTCTGCAATCCTGGCGGACTTCGTCGTTGTCGCCATCGATCCACGGGTACGGGTGAGCTAGCCATGACTAATCCACAAGACACCAATATTGACACCGAAAGCCGTTCACCATTGGGCGGGGCACAACAAGCCACCAAAGTCGGCGATGGCACGAAAAAGCGCGGTACGTCGCGGTGGAAGCTGTACACTCGCCGGTTTTTCCGCAACAAGCTCGCTACCGTCGGTTTATTAATCCTGCTGGGCTTAATTTTCTTGTCGACGATCGGCGGCTATTTTACCCAGTGGGACTACTATGAGCCGGACTTTTTGAGTCTCTCGGAGCCGCCAAGCGCGGAGCACTGGTTCGGCACGAACGATGCCGGTAATGACATTTACGCGCAGGTGGTTCATGGTCTCGGGCGTTCGTTGACAATCGCGATTGTGGTTTCTGCGCTGACCTCCGTGGCATCCGCATTGATTGGAGCCGGTGCTGCTTTGTGGGGCGGGCCCGTCGAAAAGATCGTGATGGCTGCGATCCACTTTTTGCTGGCTATTCCGTCGTTTTTGATCATTGCCTTGGTGGTTTCCGGCTCCGGCGGGGACTGGAAGCTGCTGATCATCGTTTTGGCGATCTTCGGTTGGATGTATCCGGCGCGTGTTATCTGGTCGCTGGCGTTGACTTTGCGCGAGCTGGATTATGTGCGCGCTGCAAAATACATGGGTGTTTCCCGGCCACGCATCGTCTTGCGACACCTAGTGCCGAATATTGGCTCGCTGTTGATCATCCAATTCGTGTTCGGCGTGATCGGCACCGTCATGTCAGAAACCGCGCTGTCGTTTTTAGGCCTCGGTATCAAGCTTCCCGATGTTTCTCTGGGAACCATGCTGCAAGACGGCGTGAATGTGATTAATGCATCGCCGTGGCAGTTCTACTTCCCAGCCGGTGTGTTGACCTTGCTGACTGTGTCCATGGCGTTTATCGGCGATGGTTTGCGCGACGCACTCGATCCAAACTCTAATTCTGGAGGAAAAGCATGACCTCTCCTATTTTGTCTGTTACTGATCTCAGCGTCTCGTTCCCATCTGAGGCCGGAACCGTTAACGCTGTGCGTGGAGTCAATTTCGATCTTTTGCCCGGCAAGACCTTGGGGATCGTGGGAGAGTCCGGCTCCGGAAAATCCGTTACCTCCATGGCAATAATGGGGTTGTTGCCGGACTATGCCAAGGTTGCCGGCTCCGTGGAATTTGATGGCGTCGAGCTATTGGAGAAAAACGACAAGCAGATGTCGAAAATCCGGGGCAAAGACATCGGCATGATCTTCCAAGATCCGTTGTCGGCGCTGACCCCGGTGTTCGATATTGGTACCCAGCTGGTCGAAGCTATCCAGACGCACCAAAAAGTCAGCAAACGCGTCGCGCTGGACCAGGCCGCGCAGCTGTTGGAACTAGTCGGGATTAATGAACCGAAGTTACGGTTGAAATCTTTTCCGCATCAATTTTCCGGTGGTATGCGCCAGCGCGTGGTTATCGCCATTGCGATCGCGAATAATCCCAAGCTTTTGATCGCTGATGAGCCGACTACGGCCTTGGACGTGACCATCCAGGCACAGATTTTGGACGTTATTAAGGTTGCGCAGAAAGAAACAGGGGCGGCCACGATCATGATCACTCATGACATGGGGGTGGTCGCAGAAACTGCCGACGATGTCATGGTGATGTACGCCGGGCGTCCAGTAGAACGCGCCGAGGTCCATGACTTGTTCGCCAACCCGCGGATGCCGTATACCGTCGGGTTGTTGGGATCAACCCCGCGTCCCGATGCGTCGTCGGAGGATCCGCTGATTCCCATCGAGGGAAATCCACCGATGTTGGTGAACCTCGAGGATAAGTGTCAGTTTGCCCCGCGATGCCCGGTAGCGACCGACGAGTGTCTGCACTCTGAACCGAAGCTGCTGCCGTTGAAGAGTAATCAGAGTCAAAGTACGGCCTGTATTCGTTCTGAGCACATTACGGACCGAAAAATCGACGGCCAGCAGATGTATCCGGTACCGAAACTCAGCGCTGACGTGCTGGGGGATGTCCCGCGTGAGGAGCGCAAGATTGCGCTTGCGGTTAAAGACCTGCATAAGGAATTCCCGTTGTTGAAAGGTGCTTTGGTCAAGCGTCGCGTCGGTACGGTCAAAGCTGTCAACGGCATCAGCTTCGAAATCCGTGAAGGCGAATGCATGGCGATCGTCGGCGAGTCTGGTTGCGGCAAGACCACGACGTTGCTGGAGATTATGGACTTGGAGCCGGAAAACGGTCAGGTGCTGCTGGACGGCGCGGATGCGAATGAGTTTTCAGCGGCGCAGCGTCGGGAAGCGCGGAAGCAACTGCAAATCGTGTTCCAGGATCCGATGAGTTCGTTGAACCCACGTCTGACTGTGCGGGAAGTGATTGCCGAGCCGTTGAATTCCTTGGGCTTCGACGGTGACGTCGATGATCGCGTCATTGAGCTGATGGAGTTGGTGGGCCTGAATGCTGACCATCTGGATCGGTTCCCGAGCCATTTCTCCGGTGGCCAGCGGCAGCGTATCGGGCTGGCTCGCGCGTTGGCGACGAACCCGAAGGTGATCGTGCTCGATGAGCCGGTCTCAGCCTTGGATGTGTCTATTCAAGCTGGTGTGATCAACCTTCTGGAAGACCTCAAGCGCAAGCTCGGGATCGCTTATTTGTTTGTCGCACACGATTTGTCTGTGGTGCGTCACCTTTCAGACCGGGTGGCCGTGATGTACGAGGGTGCGTTTGTGGAAGAAGGCGATACGGATGAAATCTTCGATAATCCACAGCATGAATACACGCGGAAATTGCTCAGCGCTATCCCAATCCCGGATCCGGAGGTCGCGCGGAGACAAAAAGATTCTGCATAATATTCTGCGCAAAAGTTCTCAATTGCGCTAACTCACAGTTATAATTTAATGAGCGTTAACTCACAGAATATATTCTGTACAGTTTGCTTCACTAGTAGAGGGAGTCTCCATGAATAGCATGTCTGGTTTTGTGGTTAAAAAGGCTGACGGTAAGAACGCTGGCAGGATGAAAAAGGTCGGTATTGGCGCCATGTCGGTGCTCGCACTGACTTTGGTGTCGTGCAGCTCAGATGGTGGGTCGAATGCCTCCGGGGGCGGCAACGGCGATGGCGCCAGCGTGGAGGTGCACCCAGAGGGTGATTACAACCCGGTTGACCGCGACCAGCTGCAAGATGGCGGCGAATTGCGTCTGCCACTGGGGGAACTTTCGGAACAACAAAATACGCTGCACGCCAACATGGTCTCTGATACTTCGACGGTGTGGGATTGGTATAACCCGCAGCTGACGATCATGGACGACAAGGGCGAGGTGGAGTTCAACCCGAATTACTTTGATTCTGTCAGCAGTGAAGAGGTTGATGGCAAAACGGTGGTGACCTATAACTTCACTGATGAAGCAACGTTCAACGACGGTACCCCGATCGACTGGCGTGCCTTTGAAGCGATCTGGAAGGCAATGAGCGGGGAAAACCCGGAGTTCCAGCCTGCAGCAACCGATGGCTATAACCTTGTCGAGTCTGTGAAAGAAGGCGACTCCCCGAAGCAAGCTGTGGTTACCTACAAGCAGATTTATCCGTGGTGGGAAGAACCATTCACGCAGCTGCTGCACCCCGATGTCGATACCCCAGAAGAATTCAACGAGGCATATCTCAATCAGTTGCATCCAGAATGGGGTGCAGGACCGTACACCGTGGCCTCAGTAGACTTCCAGTCGGGCAACGTTGTTTTCGAACCGAACGATAAATGGTGGGGCCCGGAGCCGAAGCTGGATCGTGTAACCTACCGGCAGCTGGAATCGCAGGCCACTATTAACGCCTTCCGCTCTGGCGAGATCGATGCAGCGGGTGTGGGAAACAAGAACAATATGTCCATCGCACAGCAGATGGGCGATAGCATCGACATCCGTGCAGCTCTGCGTCCGTCGTATATTTTGTTCTCGTTGAACTCAGAAAGCCCGCTGTTAGCTGATCCTGAGGTGCGCCATGGCATTTTTGCCGGTATCAACCGCGAACAGTTAGCCGAAATTCGGTACAACGGCTTGGACTATGAAGAAGAGATGCCGGGATCGTTGGCTGCGCTGACCTTCCAAGATCACTACCAAGACAACCTGTCAGACGTTCTCGAATATGACCCAGAAAACGCGAAGAAACTGCTGGAAGATGCAGGATATTCCGAGGGTAGCGACGGCATCTACGAAAAAGATGGCGAGAAACTCTCCCTGCGCTACGTTTTGGTCGGTGACGATGAAGTCTCGAAGTCCACAGCTTCTGCGGTGCAATCGATGCTGCGCGCAATCGGTGTGGATCTGCGTATTGAAGAACGCCCAGCCAGCGAATTTGCGAATATCCTGGAAGAACGCGATTTCGATCTCTTCCTGAGTGCCGTGGGAGTTACCAGCCCGTACAGCGGCATCGTCTACTTCGAGCAATCCTTCGGCAGCGATTCCAACCTGGATCTGTCCAGCACGGGATCTGCAGAATTCGATGAGAAGATCAAAGAGATGCAGCAGTTGGACACCAAGGAAGCACAAATCGAGCGTGCCAACGAACTGGAAACAGAAGTTTTCGAGCGCTACGGCCACCTGCCATACGCGAATGGTCCACAGATGTCTGCGTACAAGAAGGGGCTAGCCAACTTCGGCCCGGCACCGTTTAAGACGATGCTGAAAGAAGACATCGGCTGGGAGAAATAAGCCGCCGAAGAACCATTCGCCAATGATGCCAGCCGGTCTCATGATGTGTATTCACACAAAGTTATGGGGCCGGTTGTGCATGTTTTCAGACAGAGACCTCAGAGGAAGAAGTTATGACTGAAGAAAAGCACACGTTGTCCAGGTCAGAAAAGCCTCAACAACCTATTTCACCGGGCGAGATCAACCCGGGTGCACGTAACGGCAGGACAATAGCTGCGCGGAAAGCGGGCGTGGGATTGTTGTCGATAGCCGCGCTAACCTTGGCCGCCTGCAGCAGCGGTGACAACGCTGATTCCGCCGACGGCCCTGGAATTGATGTACACCCGGAAGGCGACTATCACCCGGTGGACCGCGACCAGCTGCAAGACGGTGGTGAACTGCGGTTGCCTATCGGCGAAATCCCAGAGCAGCAAAATGCCCTGCATGCGAATTTCACCTCGGACACCGTTGCTTTGTGGGAATGGTACAACCCGCAACTTTATTTGCTGGATGATGGCGGCAACCTGGAATACAACCCGGATTATTTCACGGATGTCACGCACGAAGAGATCGACGGAAAAACCGTGGTGACTTACGAGTTAGTCGACGAAGCCACCTTTAACGATGGGACTCCCATCGATTGGCGTGCATTCGAAGCTACCTGGAAAGCACTCAACGGAGAGAATACTGAGTTCCAACCAGCTGCTACCGATGGATACGATTCAGTGGAGTCAGTCGTTGCCGGCGACAGCGAGAAACACGCAGTCGTGACCTATAAATCCATCTATCCCTGGTGGGAAGAACCATTCACCACTCTGCTGCACCCGGATATTGATACCCCGGAAGAATTCAACGAAGGTTATTTGAACCAGATGCGTCCGGAATGGGGCGCAGGACCATTTACCGTTGCCAGCACGGATTTCCAGGCCGGCAATGTGGTATTTGAAGCAAATGACAAGTGGTGGGGCGATGAACCGAAATTGGATCGGGTAACGCTGCGGCAGCTGGAGTCACAAGCCGTGGTCAATGCTTTCCGTTCTGGTGAAATTGATGCCGCGGATGTTTCAGATAAAAACAGCCTGGCCGTCGTTCAGCAGATGGGCAACGACGTTGATATTCGGGCCTCGCTTACCCCATACCAGCGCATGTTTTCGCTGAACTCGGAAAGCCCCCAGTTAGCTGATCTCGGCGTGCGCCACGGCATCCTTGCTGGTATTGACCGTGAGCAGCTAGCAGAGATTCGTTTTAACGGTCTGGGTTATGAAGAAGAAATGCCTGGCTCGATGGTGTTTATGACCATCCAGGACGAATACCAGGATAACGTCTCGGAGGTTGTGGAATATGACCCAGAAAATGCGAAACAGCTGCTGGAATCCGCTGGCTATGAGATGGACGGAGAATTTTACTCGAAAGATGGTGAGCGGCTCTCCCTGCGCTATGTCCTCATTGGAGATGACGACGTTTCCAAGGCAACTGCGCGCGCTTTGCAAGCAATGATGCGCGAGATCGGGGTTGAGCTGCGCATTGAAGAGCGCCCGAGCAGCGAATTCGCGAATGTCCTGGAAGAGCGAGACTTCGATGTGTTCCTCTCCGGGGTTGGCGTGACCGGGCCGGATAGTGGCGTGGTGTATTTCTCGTATTTCTTCTCGACGGATTCCAACTTGGACCTTTCCCGCACAGGCACCGAGGAGATGGATGCCAAGATTGAAGAAATGCGGCAACTCGACACCGCCGACGAACAGCGCATGCGCGCCAACGAACTCGAAAAGGAGGCCTTCGCGCAGTACGGCCGCCTGCCGTATGCCAACGGACCACAGATGACTGCGGTGAAATCCGGCTTGGCTAACTACGGGCCACGGGTATTCACGGTCCTGGAAAAGCAAAATATCGGCTGGGAGAAATAAGCTTGATCCCGTTTAACTAGGATCCGTCCTCGATAGCATCGACCAACCATTGCGCCAGAACACGAGCATGGGTGTGCTCGGTGTCCTTGCCGGCGAACAGTAGCGCGATATTTCCTTGCCCCGCTGCTTTAGACAAGGTCGTCATGGCGTCGGCAAGCTTGCCATTGGCAGCTCGCTGGTCTAGCTCGGACGTGTAGCGCTGGCTGAATTCGTCGAAAGACAGCCCGTCGTGGAATTCTTTGCGGAGTTCTTGCGACGGGCACAGCTGTTTATCCCACAGGTCCGGCTGCAGATCTTCCTTCCTGATTCCGCGTGGCCACAGCCGGTCGGCCAGCACCGAAAACGCTGCCGGGCGTTCCGTACCCTCACCGCCTTGTTCACCGCGCACGTCGAAGACGCGGAATAAGAGGATCTCA
The DNA here is from genome assembly GCF_023509295.1 of Corynebacterium pseudodiphtheriticum. Lineage (NCBI taxonomy): Bacteria > Bacillati > Actinomycetota > Actinomycetes > Mycobacteriales > Corynebacteriaceae > Corynebacterium > Corynebacterium pseudodiphtheriticum. The sequence continues at coordinate 673,390 of NZ_CP091864.1, forward strand.
TGCCCACGCACGGGGTAGCTGGCAACGGGAACCGCCGTGATGGATCCATCGGGATTAGTTACTCGATTTTGGGAAGTCATGGCCCCTAAGATAGTGAAGTGTGAATGGACTCGGCGTGAATGCACCTGGAGAAGAACTCATCCGCACTATTACCTGGGATGGCGTGTTCCGGGGGCTGATCACCCTGCTGATTGGACTCACCATAGCGGCCGTCGCCACTGCGATCACGCGTTTGTATCTGCGAGCACGCGGTAGAGTACACAGTTCACGCAGGGTGTTCGGCCGTTTGGTGTTCTGGATCATCGCCGTGCTGGCCTTTTCTGCCGCCATGACGGTGGTTTTTCCCTCGATTAACCCGGTTGATATTCTCGGCGGCATTGGTGTCGTTTCCATCGCTGCCGGTATTGCCTTTCAGACGGTGCTGGGCAACATGTTTGCTGGCATCATGATCCTCGCGCGTGATCAATTCCGCGTCGGTGATCAGGTGCAGGTGGGCGATAACGCCGGCACCATTACTTATATTTACCTCAGTTCCACAAGCATTAGACGTTTCGACGGCCAGCTCGTTGTTATCCCGAATACGCTCATGCATTCGGGGGAAGTCATCGTGCAGACCGGATTTGAAACCATCCGCGCCCGGGTGGTGATTGATATAGCTACCAATGCTGATCTCGCCAAAGCCAAAAACACCGCGATTGCAGCGATGGATTCGGTGGAATGTGTGTTGCACGATCCTGCACCAACTGCGTATTACCTCGAAGTCGGCACCGAAACCGTCAGCCTCGAATTATTATTCTGGTCTGGGTCCACGCGGCTAGAATCCCGCGAGGCCACCGATGCAGTGATCTTCGCGGTGCTCGAAGCAATGCGTCGGGAAGAAATTCCCTTGGCGACGACAGGGCTGGAAGCTTTGCGCGGGCACTCAGCACAGCAGCAACAATCGCAGGTTTCCGCCCGCAGCCCAGAAAACGGCAATAACGACTAATGAAAAACCTTCACCGAATCGCATTTCTAGCTTGGCTGGTAGTTATCATTGCCTTAACTTTGCTGAAAAGCTTCTATCAGATCGGTTATCTCTGGGACCCAGACAACCAACGGGTGCGTGAAATCATTCTGGAACCACTCGATGTCTGGCGCTCGTCATCGAACTGGTTCCTCAGTGTGTTCGAATATGGCGGTAATACCGCTTTATTCATTCCCTTTGGTGCGTTGTTGTTTATCGTGCTTTCCATCGGAAGTTCGCGCCGGGGAAGCAACCGAGTGCGCGGTGGACCGCGGACTGGGTGGGCAAGCGTATGGAAAGTCGCCGTACTGGCTGCGCTGTGCAGTTTCAGTATCGAAATAGCACAATACGCATTTTCTATCGGACGAAGCTCTACTGATGATCTCCTCTTCAACACTCTGGGCGGATTTCTGGGCGCGTTGTTAGCGAAGGCAGCTGGGCCCAAGTTGTACCCGTTTTGGTCAGGCATTTCGCTGGCTTTGGCTGCGGTTTTTGCTGTGCTGGTGGGGCTTGGCGAGCGGCTCGGAGATCCGGAAAAGATCGTGGACTAACTGCACGTATGGGGGTGGTGCGTGCAGTGAACAAAAAGTGTTCTCCCAGCTCGCGCTCACAGGTAATAAACGTTTGGTAACTATCATCCAACGACCTGATTAATTCCCACCAGATTACTGGAACTCCATGCCACCATGAGCATGCCACCATGAGGCAGAAAAGAATTACCCTGAGCGAGCAGAATAGAGGATGATTCGTGCGAGGACGACCAGCGGCGCAGCGAGCAGCACAATACTGTGAAGCACAGCAGACAAGCACACAGTCGGTGAACACACGCGGTAGCAGGAAGCGGAAGTTCACCGCCATCATTGCGTCTGCGGCAACGTGTGTGACCGGCCTAGTAACAGGAGCTGCCACCACGCACGCCGAACCTTGGGATCAGCGTGCCGGGGCTTATCATGAGGTCCGCAAGACCATCGAAGAAGGTCCAATGGTTGATTCTGCCGGATTCGTCGATAACGCCCGTGGCCAGTTACAGCAGTGGGGGATTCAAACCCCGGAGCTAGACCGAGCGATCACCGATGCTATCGACCAGCAGATCGCCAGCGTGCTACCTCAGCACCGGAGCCCGCAGCGCCCGCAGGCGTCGGCAAACGAGTCAAAGTCCGTTGAACAGATTTCCACCCGCCAAACCTCTGCTAATGCGTACGCTGCCGACGAAACTCATGTCGATGAGTCCGCTATCGACGCAGACACAGGTGCAAGCGTCGGCACAGCTTCAGGCGCAGATTATGACGGCATCGGCGAGCGCCCGGCGATTATCGAAAACCCGGCAGTGGATCCTAATATGCGCTGGGTGAATGACCCGCTGTCGAAGATCCTGGCGGGCAAACCCACCGAGGATTTCATTTTGCACCGAGTTCCCGGATCTTGGTTTGATGCGCCCCGCATTCCGGAAGAATCAAATGAATACCTCGCACAGGGAAAATCGTTGTATGGCCCAGGTACGCCGCTATTTGTCGGTGACTCGGGAGTCTGCACGCTCGCGGTTGCCGGCACCGATGCGCAAGGTCGCAAGGTAGGTATCACTGCCGGACACTGTGGTGCAGAAGGCGAATATGTTGCCTCGGGTGACTCCTGGCAAGTGGGTAATTCCGGTACCATCGTCGCCTCCAATGAGCGGCATGACTACTCTGTGATCGAATTTGGTTCCAATGCTGAGGTCACGCGCAGCTATAACAATGTCACCATCGACGAGATAGCAGATGGCCCACATTTCGGTGAACAAGTGTGCAAGAACGGCGTGGCCACTGGTTATACCTGCGGTATTCACTACGGTGCCACTCAGGGCATTCAGTTCAATCAGGTATGCGCGAGCCTGGGAGATTCCGGTGGGCCGCTTCTGACTGGCAACCGCTTGGTAGGAGTGATTTCTGGTGGTGCGAATCCGACCGGGCTGGATCTATCTTGCCGGAGCCCATTGCAAGGGTTTGCGCATGTACCAACCATGGCTACCGATGCCAACACCCTTTTTGCTGATCTCAATGCACGGGGTGGGGTAGGAGCCGGTTTCCAGCTGCCGGAAAACTAAAGGCGGTGCAATCTTAAGACTGCACCGCGCGGTAGCGTGGCAACACAAGATCTTGCTTGGCTCAACCCAGTCTGTATTAACCCAGAAGGCCCAACACGGATTCGTGCAGGTGACCATTCGTGGCCACCGCCGAGCCACCGTGTGGGCCTCGCTTGCCATCAAGGCTGGTGAAAATCCCACCGGCTTCACGCACGATGATGTCCAGCGCTGCTAAATCCCACAGCGATACTTCTGGTTCCGCAGCGGCATCGACTGCCCCCTCGGCTACTAGGCAGTAAGACCAGAAGTCACCAAATCCACGCAGCCGCCAGGTTTTGTCGCTCAATTCCACGAAGTCGTTGAGCTTGTCTCGTTCCTGCCAACCGGCCAGAGAAGAAAACGACATTGACGCGTCGCCTAAATCGTGCACCTCAGAAACCGATAACGGATCCGGTTCACCGGCAAATACGCGTCGGAAAGCACCGTGGTCTTTGGCCGCGTACCACCGTCGGCCTAGAGCTGGGGCAGAGACAACTCCGACGACAGGCTCGCCGTCGACAAGCAAAGCAATTAACGTCGCCCACACGGGGACGCCACGAACGTAGTTTTTGGTGCCATCGATGGGGTCGATGACCCACTGGCGTCCAGAAAAGATCGGGGTGCCGCCCATTTCCTCGCCAAGAATGGCATCTTTGTGGCGGGCGCCGCCCAATTGTTCGCGTAGCATCTCCTCGCAGGCAATATCGGCGTCGCTGACCGGCGTCATATCCGGCTTTGATTGCACGCGCAGGTCGGCGGAGTTAAAACGGTGCAGCGTGATGCCATCTGCGCGATCGGCGAGCTCAAGTGCGAGTGCGAGGTCTTCGGCGTAGGCGGAGCCGGTGCTGGTGTCCACACGGGATTCCGAGATGGGGTTAGTCATGGTCGGTGCCTTTCAGTATGTCCACGATTTCCGCGACGGTGCGTTGATTTCCTGCGATGTGCCAGCGAACCCCGCCTGCAAATTGGATCGCGGTGGCCCCGCCTGCGCCTTCTACCAGTGCTTTCCCTGGGAGCCAATCCCAAGCAGGAACCGAATGCTGCATCCAAGCGTGCAGAGTGCCATCAGCGACCGACGCCAGATCGACAGATCCTGCGCCAAGCATTCGTAGAGTGGCGACGTTGCTAAGCACAGAATGCCACGCTCGTTGGGTAGGTTCCTTGTCCATGCAGGTCGGGTGTAGATAGGTGCCCACACAAGATTTGTCCAGAGTACGATCGTCGATCGTCGCTAGTTCTTTGCCATCGCGAGTCGTGCGTAGCCCGGATCCGGAAAACCAGGTATATCCCATTGCTGGGCGGTGCACGGCAGCAGCAATAACCTCGTCTGGGTCATCCACGGCTCCGCGTACTAAAGCCAGCGCGGAGCACCAGTAGTCTGAACCTGAAGCGAAGTTGTAGGTCCCGTCGACTGGGTCAATGACCCAATTACGCCCGGAGCGGCTGCGGGTTCGGGCGCCTTCCTCGCCGACGATGCCGTCTTCTGCCCGGATTCCCTCTAATACCGCGGCGATAAAACGCTCGGCTGCACGATCTGCATTGGTCACTACATCCGAGATTGAGGTTTTGGTGTCTTGTTCCAAGCCCTTTTCCCGCAAGCGCCAGGCAATGCGCCCGGCGTTGAGAACTAGCGCCTGGGCCAGCTGTCCGTCATCATCGCTGATGTGGGCAACCATGAAAGCTTTGGCGGTGGCGTCGATGGCTTTATCGAGCTCCACTTGTGGATCGTGAGCGGAGTGCTCGTCGGAAGTGGATTCGGACGTAGAATCAGCAGGCGAATTCATATCATCTATTTTGCCTGAAAAGCGTGCCACGGAAAATTTCGGTTTCCAACGTTGCTGATCTGCGCTGTTTTTTGGTTATTGCTAGTTTTTCTGTTGTTTATTGCAGCGTGTTGGGGTGAGCAGTTGAGCAACCAGCATGAGTGAGTAGCCAGCATGATTGAGCAACCAGAATCATTGAGTAGGCTGGAAAGTTATGCGATCGGATAAAGCAGCTGTAGTCAAAGAGCTCACCACCACGCTGGCCTCAATCGAGCAGGTGGTGGACCCGGAGCACCTCAAAGAACGGGTGCGTGAGCTAGAGGATAAAGCTGCTGATCCGAGTCTTTGGGACGATCCTGCGCATGCACAGCAGATCACCTCAGAATTGTCGGCTAATCAGGCGAAACTACGTAAGCTGTCCGACCTAAGCCAGCGTCTTGACGATATTCCGGTGTTGTACGAGCTTGCCGACGAAGAAGCCGCCGTAGGTGGAGACGAAGCAGCCATGCTCGCTGCCGATGAAGAATTAGCGGGGTTGCAAGAAGATATCCACGCGATGGAGATCACCACGCTGCTGGGGGGAGAATACGACGAGCGGGAAGCCGTGATCAGTATCCGTTCTGGTGCTGGCGGCGTGGACGCTGCGGATTGGGCCGAAATGTTGATGCGCATGTATATCCGCTGGGCGGAGCGGAAGGGCCATAAAGTCGAAATTTATGATGTCTCCTACGCTGAAGAAGCCGGTATTAAGTCTGCGACTTTCGTTGTACACGGCCAGTACATGTATGGAACCCTGTCGGTAGAACAAGGCGCACACCGTTTGGTGCGAATCTCGCCGTTCGATAACCAGGCACGACGGCAAACCTCTTTCGCCGAAGTCGAAGTGCTGCCGGTTGTAGAACAAACAGATTCCATCGAGGTTCCGGATTCTGAGATCCGCACTGATGTCTATCGTTCCTCGGGGCCGGGAGGCCAGTCGGTGAATACTACGGACTCGGCAGTTCGTCTGACGCACTTACCTACTGGAATCGTCGTGACCTGCCAGAACGAGAAATCTCAGATTCAAAACAAAGCCTCAGCCATGCGTGTGTTGCAGGCGAAATTGTTGGAGCGCAAGCGGCAAGAAGAACGCGCCGAGCTGGATGCGCTCGGCGCGGGAGGAAATGCTTCGTGGGGTAACCAGATGCGTTCTTATGTCCTGCACCCATACCAGATGGTGAAAGATTTACGGACCAACCATGAAGTTGGGGACCCGGGCAAGGTGCTTGATGGTGATTTGGATGGCTTCTTAGAAGCTGCCATCCGTTGGCGTATGTCGGATGCAGGAGAGACAAGCAGCGATGACGCTGCTGCTGACTAGTTGGCAGGATATTCCATTGGTGATCCTGGCCCCAGCGGGATGCCCAGGAAATACCAGATCATAAAGAAGATAAACCAGCCAATGATCATTGCGATTGAGTAGGGGAGCGCCAGCGACATCAGCGTACCTACCCCGGAACGCTTGTAGTAGCGCTGCAAGAAGGTAAGTGCCAGCGCAAAGTACGGCGACATCGGCGTGATGATATTTGTCGGGCTGTCCCCGATGCGGAACAGCATCTGGGTGACTTCTGGTGCAGTACCGACGTACATCAGCATGGGGACGAGGACTGGTGCCATCAGCGCCCATTGCGCTGAGCCTGAAGTGATGAATAGGTTCAGCAGCGCTACTAATGCAACAACGCCGGCAAAAAGCAGAATTGGTGGTAGATCTGCGCGTTCGAGTAATTCAGAACCGGTAATCGCGGTCCAGACGCCGAGGTTAGACCATTCGAACCAAGCTAAAAACTGTGCTACCGCAAAAAACAGCACGATCATAGGCAGCATGGTTTTTAAACCGGCGGCCATGAAATCTGGGATATCAGCAGAGCTGGTGATGGATTTGGCTACCAGGCCGTAAACAATGCCGCACAGGAAGAACATGCCGGCGATTGGAACTGCGATAGCGCGGATCAGGGGTGAATCCATGATTTCCCCGTCAGGTCCAGTCAGAGGCGAGCCGGGGATAAACAGCAACGCAAAATATGCCAGGAGCATCAGCAATAAAGCGATGCCGGTGGCGCGCAATCCAGATTTCTCATGGGCAGCGAGCTTGAGCTGGTCACTGATGTCTTCGGTGTTGTTTTCGTTGTTGTTGTTGTTGTCGTTGTTTTCGTTGTTGCCAGCAGAGTCAGCAGAGCCGGTAGGCTCGTCCGCCCCAGATGTAGTGCTAGCTCCGGCGGCATTGTCGAAGGAGACTTCGGAGTAGTCAATTTTGTCGTGATCCACCAGATCGTGTGCACGTTTATTCACGAACAGCTCAGTGACAGCCGTGATGATCAAAGCGAGCACGATTGCGGAGGGGATGACGAAGAAGATATTTGCCAGAGGCGATACGTCGTAGTTTTCGTCGACAAGCTGTGCTGCTGGGGTGGAAATGCTTGCCAGTAGCAAGTCAGTGATGTTGAGGATGAGCGAGGAGTTGAAACCCGCCGAGGATGCTGCGAATGCCACCATCGCGCCCACAATGGGAGAGCGTCCTAGGGCATGGAAAGACATTGCGCCTAGCGGAATCAAAATGACATAAACTGCGTCGGACGCTACGGAACCGGTGACACCGGCCAAAGCTAGCGTAAAGGTCAAGACCTTTGGCCCGACTTTGGCGACCATGGACCGCACCAGGGCGCTGAGCAGTCCGGAATGTTCCGCAACAGCTACACCGAGCATCACTGTCAAGATCACGCCCAACGGTGGGAAGCTGGTGAAGTTATCGATAGCCTCGGTAACCATGCGTTGGATACCTTCGGTTGTCAGCAGATTTTCAACTGCAACGATCTCCCCGGAATCAGGTTGGGTTGCTTTCATTCCCAGTGCGGATCCAAGCCAGCTGGACAATGCGACGATGCCGGCAAGAATGACGAAGAGCCAGAATGGGTTTGGTAGTTTGTTGCCGATCTTTTCGATCAGCCCGAGGAACCCTCCCGCGGATCCAGTTGTCTTGTCGCCGCTATCGGCGTCAGTCTGATTTTCTTTTTTCTTTGGGGCGCTTTTATGAGGAGCAGTAGTGTTCATTGCGTGGCCAATCTGTGGTTGGTCTGACTGCCGGTTTTCTGAGATTATTCTGAAATCACCTGCTTGGTGATCCGTCTCACGATATCTGGACTGAGGGAAACTTGTCCAGGGGCTGCGACATTAGCACCCGCGGTACACGGTTGGGGCTAGAGTGTTACGTGTGATCACTTTCGACAAAGTCTCCAAAGAATACGCGACGTCAACACGTCCCGCGCTGGATGAAATTGATTTGCAGATCGAGAAAGGTGAATTCGTGTTCCTGATTGGTCCGTCCGGATCAGGAAAATCAACGTTTTTGCAGCTCCTTATTCGGGACACCAACGTGACCAAAGGTGATATCCATTTCGCAGACTTTCACGTCAACAAGCTGAAAGGCAGCGAAATTAATAAACTGCGGCAGCGCATCGGCTACGTTTTTCAGGATTTCCGTCTGCTCAGCAAACTAAACGTGTACGACAATGTGGCTTTTGCATTGGAGGTCATTGGCGAACGGCCACAGCGCATTAAAAAGCGCACCATGGAAGCATTGGAAATGGTTGGGCTGGATGCCAAAGCCAACCGGATGCCGAATGAGCTTTCAGGTGGTGAACAGCAGCGTGTCGCCATTGCCCGCGCGTTTGTAAACCGGCCACTGTTGTTGCTTGCCGACGAGCCGACGGGCAACTTGGACCCGCACACCGCAGACGAGATCATGACGCTGTTACGGCAGATTAACGCCAAGGGTACTACCGTCGTTATGTCTACGCACAACGCACGCACGGTTAACGACATGCGTCAACGCGTGATCGAAATGAGCCTAGGCAAGATCGTGCGCGATGAAGCTCACGGTGTATATGGCGAATCGCGGTAGGCAAGCGCGCTAAGAACGAGAGCCCGCAGGGGCAGGAGAAATATATGAAACTGAGTTTTGTGCTCAAAGAATCATTCAAGGGCTTGGGCCGCAACTTCACCATGGCTTTTGCGCTGATTGTAACGACCGCGATTTCGCTCAGCCTGGTCACCGCTGGGGTGCTGGTTTCGATGATGGCTTCGGATACCAAGGGCATCTATCTCGAGCGTGTAGAGGTAATGGTCCAGTTGAATGAAGAAGTTTCGGCGAATGATGAAGACTGCACCTCGGAACAATGTAACGAGGTTAAACAAGCTTTGGAATCGGAAGATGGCGTGGAATCGGTGATTTTCCGCTCGCAAGCGCAGTCCTATGAACGGTTTGTGGAAGTTTTCGGTGAAACCGACCCAGTGTTGGTGGAAGAGACTTCGCCGAACGCGCTGCCCGCTGCACTGCATGTCCGTTTGGCCGACCCGACCGATACCAGCCCGCTGGATCCAATTCGCGATCTTCCGCAGGTGGATGGCGTCATTGATCAGGTAGAAGACGTCCGCGGGGCCACGGATAATTTGGACACCATTCGGAATGCGACGTTTATTTTGGCTATTGTGCAAGCGGTAGCTGCGATTTTCTTGATCGCCAACATGGTGCAAATTGCGGCTTTCAACCGTCGCGAAGAAATCGGAATTATGCGCATAGTGGGGGCTTCCCGCTGGTACACGCAGGCGCCGTTTGTTATTGAAGCGATGTTGGCTACCTTGCTCGGTGCTGTTGTTGCCGGGGCTGGTTTGTTTGCAGCGAAATTCATGATTGTGGATCCCTCATTGGCGGGGCTTTATGAGGCGCAGTTGATTGCTCCGATCCGTACGCGCGATATCTGGGCTAGTTTCCCGACTGTGGCAGTTGTAGGCATGGCTTTTTCTGGGGTTACCGCGTATATCGCGTTGCGCTCTTACGTGCGGAAGTAAAGCTAGTAGGATTGCATTTATTATGGCGAAAAAGGGAAATAAGGCGAAAAAGAACGCGGTGGCGGCCAACTCGGCGGTCTTGGCAACCAACCGCAAGGCACGCCACGATTTCAAGATTCTCGATACCTACGAGGCCGGAATGGTGCTGGTAGGTACCGAGATTAAAGCCATGCGCGAAGGAAAGATTTCTCTTGTCGACGCGTTTGCCACCTTGGACAAAAACGAGATTTGGTTGCGCAACCTGCACATCCCGGAATACTCCATGGGGCATTGGACGAATCATTCGCCGAAGCGTACCCGCAAGCTGTTGCTGCACCGGCGGGAGATCGACAAGTTGATGGGGCAAGTCCGTGAGGGCTCCCGCACATTAATCCCGCTGAAGGTATACCTCAAAGATGGAAGAGCGAAGTGTGAAATCGCGCTCGCGGAAGGTAAATTGAACCGCGATAAGCGTGAGGACATTAAACGCCGCGACATCAACCGAGAAGTCTCTCGAGAGCTGGGACGTCGTGTGAAGGGCATCAACGTTTAGTAATTTTCCTTGGGAGTGAGGTTGTTCCGGTGAATTACGTTTTCTTAACGACGTGCATGGCGCAAAAGGCTGGAGCTCATGTCTAAAACTCGTGCCCGATTACGGCAAGTCGCTGGCCTTGATGGCCTGCGTGGTTTGGCCGTGGCAGCGGTTGTGGTTTATCACTTTTTTGGCGACGTGTTACCGGGCGGTTATCTGGGCGTCGACATGTTTTTTGTGCTTTCGGGGTTTTTAATCACTTCGTTGCTGTTGCGGGAATATGACACGACCGGAACCGTAAATCTGAAGGACTTTTGGATACGTCGCCTGCGCCGGATCATGCCAACGGCGGTCGTTGTGCTTGTGGTCTGCACCGCGATCGTCGGTGTTATTGGGGGCGATTTTGCAGTCAATATCCGGACGCAGTTTTTGGGTTCACTGTTCTTCGTCAGCAACTGGACTCAGATCGCTACGTCGGCCTCGTATTTCGCTGATAACGAGGTCGAAGTCTTTGCGCACTATTGGTCACTGGCAGTAGAAGAGCAGTTCTACGTGCTGTGGCCTTTAGCATTGTTCGCGTTGCTGGCCGTATGGGGTGCGCGCAAGCGATTGCATATTGCGCTGGCATCGCTGCTGGCGGCGGTAGCTTCGGCGATTGCCATGGCGGTGGTCTATTCCCCGGACACTGATCCCACGCGTGTGTATTACGGCACCGATACTCATGCGTTTGGCTTGCTGATCGGAGCCGTATTGGCGATGTTGCTGACCACCAGCAAAGCTGATCCGACACGTGATTCCTGGCCTGTACTAGAGCTTGCGCGAGCGCGGTTCTTGGCCGCACTGATCGGGGTAAGTGCTACTGCGATCTATGTAGTCCAGTTATTTTTCATGGCCGATGATGGCAATTTCCCGTATTGGGGAGGCCTGTTCATTACTAGCTTGGCAGGCGCCGGAATGATCTACGCAGTGGTCTATGAAGTCGCTCCGCTGCGGTGGATCTTCGAATTCCCGCTGATGCGTTATCTGGGGCAGCGGTCGTTTTCCATTTACTTGTGGCACTGGCCGGTCATAATGATTATCCGCGAGCTGGCTCCAGAGGAGACACTGGACGGCCATGCTGTATGGTGGGGCCTTTTAGCTGTGGCAGTGTCGCTAGGGCTATCGGAATTGAGCTACCGCTGGATAGAAAACCCTTTCCGGCGCAAGGGCTATGGCACAGTCTTCGCAGTTATCTGGGAGCACCGTCCGCGCAAGGCTTCGGCGTCCACTACGACGTCGCCCAAAGCGCCTGTTGCTTGGATAGCCGGACTCGTGCTTACCGTTGGATCGGTGAGCGGAACTGCCTACGCGGTGGTGAATTCATCAGATAAAACGCAGCTGGAGCAAGATTTGGATGCGCTTGCTGAGCACAACCGGCAGCAACGCCAAGAGATGCAGAAGCAAGCTGACGATGCTGAAACCGGCGATGCCAAAAAGACAGATACTGAGAAGAGCGACGGCGAGAAAAGGAGCAACGACAGCAGCTCCACGGGCAGTTCTAGCGATCGTGAGAAATCGAAGGACAAGCCAAATAAGGAAGACGTTTCCGATCGCAGCATGCCCGCCGGTGACGAAATTACCGCCATCGGTGATTCGGTGATGCTGGCGTCGTTGATGGCGTTGAACGAAGAATACCCAGGCATTTATGTTGATGCGGATGTCTCCCGTGCATGGGGAGTGGGTGTGCAAGTTGCATCATCTCTGGCCTCACAAGGACTGCTGCGCGACACGGTAGTCCTCGGATTCGGGACCAATAGTGAGGCCCATCCGGGCGAGATTGCTTCGATGATGGAGATTCTGGGTGACGACCGCACCGTCGTTATGGTTCTGCCATATGGTGATCGATCCTGGATGCCGCGAGCCCGCGAGCAAATCATTGAGGCAGCTAAGACCTATGACAATGTGTATATTGCGGACTGGTGCACCCACGCGATGCACACCCCAGGGGCGTTGCGCGAGGACGGTATCCACCCAGATCCGATTGGTGCTACCGAATACGTCACCGCTATCACATATGCGCTGCAGCAATACGTCAACGGGGATAAAAACACCGATACTCTCTGCTAACCGGGCCATTCCGGAAGGTGTTGAGAGGCTGGCCGATGCTGTTGACTGATTCGGCTTGTGCCTAGCTAGGCTAGCTAACCTGGGTACTAGCGTTTGGCAAAGCGCATACCGTCGATGACTTCGTCGTTATCGAAGATGATGGGTCGGCCATATTCTAGGTCCGGTCCATCGTCGTATTTGTGCATTAGATAGTCGTTGAGCTGCTGCATATCCCGCACGGTGATGGCTTGGTACGGCATATCGAAGGCGATTTTTTCTAGAAACAGGTAGCCGTCGTCCAGCGGTACTGCGACGCCGGTGTGCCCAATGAACAGCGTCGCCGGGTCGGTGAGTGTGTCGTGCGAAAACATTGAGATCACACGCGCATCGGTGTCGGCGAATTCGATGCCGCGCTCGTCGAAATGTGCCCGAATACCGGCGATATGCTGGGCCGGGTCTTGATCTGTCGTCGTCGGGATATTGCTATAGAACGCAGCAAATTTGCGGCGCTCTTGCTCGTCGAAAATTTTGCCCGGGGCGTTGTTTAGCGACTCCTGGTCGATAAACAGCAAAGATTCGTTCGGGTTGTCCTGGTTTTTGACGGTGAATAGGGAATCCGCCAGCGTAAAGGTGTTGATCCGACAGTTGGTGCCAGCATAATTGGCGTGATGCTGCTGCCAGGCCCTGGTGATTGCCTCGACGTCATAGTCTGGATCTTGCGTTCCGTAGTCGGTGAACCCGTCGTTGATGAGGCTGCCGGTCGGAACGGCGTGATTGTATTCGTCGACAAGCCGAAAGAAACCGTCGATACTTTCCTGTGGCACACCTGCATTGGCTAGCGCATTGCGTGCTGTGTCTTGCGATTTCTTGTCGACGAGATTGCTGACCGTCATGCCTTCCAACAGCTCTGCCGCGTCATTTTCTGCGGTGGGGAACTGGCTTCGTTGTGCGTCAGATGAGGAACCTGCAGGCGCAGTTTCTGCAGAGCCTGCCCCGGTTGCCTCGGCTGTTCCAGTTGACTCTGTTGTTGCCGGGCGTTCACTGGAACTGTCTGGTTCAGCACATGCTGCTAGCAATAGGGTGGTGGTTAGCGAAGAAGCGAGGAAAAGTTTCGTGCGCATTGGTTCATACTAACGAATTGACGAATCTGCATGTGGTCGCAGACAACAGCGAGTATGCTCTGCGAGTTGTATAGTCCCAAGCTTGCACATAGCCAACAAGCGGGTGTAGTCTGATCGCTTACAAGGGTTTCCCTGACAACGGGGTTGATTTGGTTTCGACTTCGTCTGTTGAGCCAGGGGAAGCGTGCCGGTGTAAGGTAACGGCCACCGTAAGCGGCGTTACAACTACAATAAACGCAGAGAAGACCTCTCAGCGTGACTACGCCCTCGCTGCCTAATTAAGCTGCAGCGACCGCGTGTCTGTCAGCCCAAGTTATGCTCTTGGCTTGGAATCTGGCATCGACTAAAGAGCTTGCCTTCTGGCTGAGTCATCAGGGCCAGTAGGGACTTTTTCTGATGGCTGGGCCCATCTTCCGAGACGTGTTCGTGCGAGTCGGAGGGCCGAGTAAGGATCATGCGCGAACTGCGCACGGAGAAGCCCTGGCGAAGCAACGAAGGACCCGGGTTCAAGTCCCGGCAGCTCCACTTTTTGCATTTCCCCTGGTCGTTAATGACCGGGGGTTTTGCTTTATCTGTGCAGGTAACCCGGGTTTCGGTATTGAGGATTTCAGACCGTAGGGGACTGATACCGACTCACATTGGACGCAATTTAGACACAATGGCGACAACTGTATCTGGTCGGGGTGTTGAGATGTTGTGCGTTTTTTGCAAATAGTGAACGAAAAAGGCAGCTTGCAGCGGGCCTATTTGCAAAAAACGCACAATAAACATGATTACCTGCGATGGGATGTTTTATTGGCGCTGTTACGGGGTGACTGCTGGCATCGATCAGTCAAATTATGGGATCTGCCGGATGCTTATCCGTATCGCCATCCAGGCAGATTCCGGATACATGCCTGGCGGATGTCTGAAAAATGTGGGCTGGCCACAATCAGGGCACAATTCGGGCACAGCAGCAAAACTTTCGGCATACTGTGAGCTATGACTGATTCGACTGCAGGACTTTTTGCCACAGGATCATTAGGGCAGTTTGCAGAAAAGTGGGCCCGCGGTATTGCGGATGTGCTGGAGCAGGAATTTCCTGCAGTCAATATGCACATTAGTACCTCCGCCGATGATTGCGATGTGCGGCCACGCACGCAGCACCCGAGTTTCTGGGGCTGTTTCGATTGGCACTCGAGCGTGCACATGCAATATTCGGCGGTGCGCTTGTTGTCAGAAGAAAAGCTATCGTCGGAAGCTAGTACGCGCCTGCATAACATCCTGGAACAGCGGTGGGGTAAGCAGTCCCTGCAGGCTGAATATGATTATCTGGTCAATGATCCCAGTTTTGAGCAGCCCTATGGCCGCGCCTGGTTGCTACAACTTGCGCGCCGTTCTGGGCGGGAAGAATTCCTTCCGTTAGTTGAGTTAACTGAGAAGCACATCATGAAGTGGGTTTCTGCGCTAAGCCATCCGATCCGGCACGGTATGCATTACAACACTGCTTTTAACCTTTTCCTCATGCTGGATGCCGCGCACGCGATGGGGCGAGGTCAACTTGCCGATGTGCTTGCCGACGCCGCCCGCAACCTGTTCTTAGGCGATCGCAATTACCCGGTGGAATGGGAGTTGTCGGGCAGTGATTTCTTGTCGAATGCGCTGTGTGAAATGCTGTTGCTTTCTCGCGTGCTGGATAAAGCCGAATTTAGTGCGTGGCTAGAAAAATTCTTGCCTAGCCAAGAAAAAGCGCTGGTTGTCTTGACCCAGACCCCGGAAGTTTTGGATCCGTCTGATGGTCAATTGACGCATTTATATGGCTTGACGCTATCGCGCGCGTGGATGTTGCGTGAGCTGGCACCACATTTGGGTCGAGAAGCTCAAGAGGCGATCGCGGACCGCACACCAGCAATGTTGGACAGCGTGGAAAAGCAGCTTGTCGACGGAGATTTTATGGCGACGCATTGGTTGATCACCTACGCTTTGTTGGCCATTCGCGCAGACGGGGCAGACGAGCCAGAGCTATAGCAGGCGGTGTATAAGAAAAGCTGGCCAGTCCGAGGGTGTCTCAGTCTGGCCAGCAAGGGTTGCAGATGATGGATGCACGTTGGGGAGTTAGCGTACTCCGCGCATCATTTTTAGGATCGGCTTGCGCGCGAAGAATACCGCGAAACCACCAATCAATGACGCGCTCGCCATGATCGAGAAGTAGACCGCCTCGTTTTCTTCGCTGTAGAACTGCGCCAACCATCCAGCGATGGCAGTACCCATACCCAATGAAGTCCAGAACAGCGCCATCATCTGGGATTTGTGGGCTTCTGGTGCCAGTTTCGTGGCCAGCGATGTGCCGGTTGGAGAGATGCATAGCTCGGCTAGCGTGATCACGAACAGAACACCCACTAACCATCCCACGTTGACGATTGCTTGTCCGCTAGGAAACAGGAAAATGGCAAAGGCGATACCTGCGCCCAGTAGACCGAGTGCAAATTTGGTGACAATAGTGGGCTGTTTTTCGCCCATTTTGGTCCACATGACGGAAAACAGTGTGCCGAACATGATGATGAACAGCGGTGCGATGGAGTTGAACAATCCGGGCTTGAGCTCCATCCCGAAGATATTCCAGTTCAAACGCGTATCGGAATAGACCGCCATAACGGTGAACTGTTGTTGGTAGAGCGACCAGAACAGCACGCTTCCGAACCACAGAGGAACGAAAGACTTGACACGGGAGTGCTCGGTGTCGTTGGTTTTGTCGCTGCGGAACAAAATTACGAACAACACGATGGCGCAGATCGCGATGAGCCCGATAACCCAGGTATCGATATTGCCTGGCGTGATGAGGCCGACCCAGACCATGACGACGACGAGAACGATAAACGCGATGGTTGCAGCGAGTGCTTTTTTCTTTTCCGCGGCCGACGCTGGGTTCGACACGTGGTGAGCACTGGCTGGCAAGTTTTTCCGGGTGAACCAATATTGGATGAGTCCTAGTGCCATACCGATGGCGGCGATGCCGAAGCCTAGGTGGAAACCGGATACATCCCAGGCGAAGTTCGTCGCCAAGGGGCCCAGCAGCGCACCGATGTTGATGCCCATGTAGAAGATGGTGAACCCGGCGTCTCGGCGAGTGTCTTTGAGGTCATAGAGTGAGCCGACCAGGACAGATGCGTTGGTTTTCAGGCCGCCGGAACCTACGGCGATGAGGATCAGGCCGACGACGACGCCGCTGACATCTGGGATTATGGACAGTGCGATGTGGCCCGCCATAATCGCGATAGCCGAATAGAACAGTGTGCGCTCGGCGCCCCAAACTTTATCGCCGAGATATCCGCCGACAATAGCCATCAGATAAACCATGCCACCGTACGCACCGATGACACCGGTAGCAGCGCCTTTATCGAGACCTAACCCGCCGTCGGCAACGGAATAGTAGAGGTAGTAGACCAAGATGATCTGCATTCCGTAGAAGGAGAATCGCTCCCACATTTCCACGAAAAACAGGTTGGCCAGCATGCGTGGGTGGCCAAAGAAGGTTGCGGAACCGGTATCTGGCCCGGTTTCGTCTGGTGCGGTGCCGGTGTTTGTCGCCGACTGAGATGTAGACATGAGAGAATCCTCGAACTTACTCACGAAAATGATTACGTTAACAGCCTAAAACTACACTTTTGTGCTGTGAACACAAGGGGGCGCAACGACGAATAGAAGCGTGGAAAATACGAATATGAATCTGGAATTTCTAAGAACTAATTTTGCTAAGTTGGGGAAATGAATGCGACGCGGGAAATCAATATGACACGGGATAAGAAAACCGACGTGCTGGGTGTTTCGACCAGCCGGGGTGGGCAGTTCCATCGGCTTAATGAGCGAATAACGCCAGGTGCTCGTGGGCTGAGCACAATTTTTGGGGTCGCGGGCGTTGTGCATTTTCTGCGCCCGGCGGTTTTTGATTCGATTGTTCCGGAGTGGGTCCCAGTCTCTGCGCGGAGTGCTACTTATGTCAGTGGCGCCGTGGAACTTGGTCTTGCCTGTGCGCTGCGTAAACCCCATACCCGCTCGATTGCCGGTTATGTCGCGGCGGCGTTTTTGGTTGCAGTGTTTCCCGCAAACGTGGAAATGATGAGGCAGTGGGTGCCGCAGTCACGGCGAAAAGCTGTGGTCAGCGTAATGCGACTACCTCTACAAATTCCTTTAGTCTACGGTGCATGGCGTGTCGGCAAGCACAACGTCGCTTAAATCACTAGCGGGGGGGTAGGGGGGGGGAAGATTGGAAAAGCATAGGAAAATGCTGGTTAAGTAACGATTTCCTAATGAATCATATCCATCTAAGGGTGTAATAGTCCAGCCAATCCTTGTTAAGTCAACCCGTGCTTAATAGGGTTAAGCTCTGGCTGTGTGTACAAGAGGTTTCACACAGAGAATTTCCAGTTTTGCGAACGAACATTACCCCCGAGGAGAAGTGAACGAAGATGGCTTCAATTAAGATCCGCAATACCGTAATCACTGGACTTGCTCTATCCAGCCTGGTTCTTACAGCTTGTTCCACCGATGACGCCGAAAGCACCAACGCAAATGCTACGACGTCGGCAGAATCAAGTGCCGCGGACTCTTCGTCGGATGCTGCCTCCGACGGTGACACCATCACCATTGAAGACAACCACGGCACTCAGGAAGTCCCGAAAAACGCCAAGGCTGTTGCTGCAACGGATAACCGCTCATTCGAGATCTTGGAAAAGTGGGGAGTAGACCTCGTTGCTGTTCCGAAGCAACTGGTTCCGCACACGGTTGATGCTTACCGCGAGGACGATTCGGTCGCCGATCTGGGTATGCACCGCGAACCGGACCTCGAGGCTTTGGTTGCTGCACAGCCGGATCTCATCATCAATGGGCAGCGTTTCCAGTCACACTACGACGACATTAAGCAGCTGAACCCAGATGCTGCGTTGGTAGAGTTTGAGCCTCGTGACGACGAAGACTTCGCGGAAGAGCTGCGTCGGCATGCATTGGCACTCGGGGAGGTGCTCGGGCATGAGGACGATGCCCAAGAGCTCGTCGATGAATTTGATGCTGCGATCGAACGCGCGAAGAAAGCCTATGATGGTGAATCCAGTGTGATGGCACTGAACGTCTCCGGTGGTGAGATTGGATATGTCGCTCCGTCCATTGGCCGTGTCTATGGACCGATCTTCGACATGCTGGATTTGAAACCTGCGCTCGAGGTTGATGATGCATCACAAAACCACAAGGGTGATGATATTTCCGTAGAAGCCATCGCAGACTCGAACCCAGCCTGGATGTTCGTGCTGGACCGCGACGCTGCAATTTCTGCACGGTTGGAACCTGGTTACCAGGCAGCGAAGGACGTTATTGAAGGCTCCGATGCTTTGCGTAACGTCGCTGCGGTCAAAGACGGACAGATTGTCTATGCACCAGAAGACACCTACACCAACGAATCCATCATTACCTACACTGAGATTTTGAACGATATCGCTGACGCGTTCGAAGCAGCGAAGAAGTAATTCTTCCGTTCTCGTTTGTAGGTGCGAGTGATCCCCCGCGAGTAGTCATTATTCGTCGAATGATGCACAAGTGAGGCCTACAATGCCAGCCGAGGCTACGAATTCGTAGCCTCGGCATTGCCATGAGCATCGGTCGATGATGAAGAAATGAAGGCACAAGACATGACCACTGCCACAACGCCTGGCGGCTCAGATGGTGCAAGTGCGCCTCCCGGTGATCCGGGACAGCAATCCCAATCACGGCGAGCGCAGACACGCACGAAATTATTTGACTGGAAACTGGTCGTCGGTTTCGCCGTCGTCGCAGCGCTGCTGGTGACGTCACTGATGGTCGGCGAATACAACATCTTTGAAGCAGCTGATGGTTCTGACTTTTTCTACATCACGCGCTTGCCACGCACTATTGCGCTGGTATTAGCAGGTGCGGCAATGGCGATGTCAGGCTTGGTCATGCAATTACTGACACAGAACCGATTTGTGGAGCCGACCACCACTGGAACCACTGAATGGGCTGGACTTGGTCTGCTGTTTGTCATGTACTTCATTCCGACGGCGTCGGTGCTTGAACGCATGATTGGTGCCGTCTTTTTTGCTTTCGTCGGCACCATGGTGTTTTTCCTGTTTTTACGCAAGGTCTCGTTGCGGTCATCGTTGGTAGTTCCGATTATCGGCATCATGCTGGGTGCAGTGGTCTCGTCGATTTCGACTTTTTTCGCCTTGCAATTCGATATGCTGCAATCGCTGGGCATTTGGTTTATGGGCTCGTTTACGTCTGTATACAAAGGCCAGTATGAAGTGCTGTGGGTGGTTGTAGCAATCGCCGTTGCGGTTTTTTTCTTTGCCGATCGTTTGACGGTCGCCGGGCTTGGTGAAGACATTGCCACCAACGTTGGTGTTAATTATGCGCGGATCGTATTGGCGGGCACTGCCTTGATCGCTGTAGCCACCGGCGTGGTCACGGTCGTGGTGGGAGCGTTGCCGTTCTTGGGCTTGATTGTGCCGAATGTGGTCTCCATGTTCCGCGGTGATGACTTGCGCTCGAATCTCCCGTGGGTCTGTTTGCTCGGAATCGCGATTGTGGTGGTGTGCGACCTCATCGGACGTACGATTATCAGTCCATTCGAAATGCCAGTTTCTGTCATTCTGGGCATCGTTGGTGCCATTGTTTTTGTCACCCTGATTGTTAGGCAGGCACGCCGTGGATAATCTTCAGACAAATAAAGCATCGGCACAGACTTCTCCTACAGCAGATCGTGTGCACGAGGGAAACCCTGAGTCCTCGGACCGTGTGGAGCACGGTATGAGTCCGGAACGACGCATAAGCGAGCCCCAAGGGCAACAACGAAGAGAACGCAGTGCCTCTGCGTTTCAAAATTCCGCCGCGGCTCGTAAATATTGGATTATTTTCGGTGTCCTCGCAGTCATAGCTGCTGGTTGCGGGTTCGGCCTTTTGGCCTATGGGAACCCGATGCCGGTGGGCACCGAGCAATTTTGGCTCATTGCCGAGCGGCGGATGAATTCCGTCATCGCGATGGCGGTGGTCGCGATCTGTCAGGCAATGGCTACGGTGGCTTTTCATACCGTCACAAATAACCGTATTATTACCCCTTCTATCATGGGGTTCGAATCGCTGTATGTGCTGATTCATACCTCGACCGTATTCTTCCTGGGCGCTGCCGGTCTGCATAACGCCCGCACTTTGTCGACGTTCGTGTTCCAGATCGTCGTGATGATTCTGCTTTCCTTGATTCTGTATTCCTGGTTGCTGACCGGAAGGCATGCAAATATGCACGCCATGTTGCTGGTCGGCATCATTATTGGTGGCGGTCTGGGATCCATTTCGACGTTCATGCAGCGCTTGCTCACACCGTCTGAGTTCGATGTGTTGACCGCGCGAATGTTTGGTTCGGTCAATAATGCTGATCCGGAATATTATCCATTAGCTATTCCGCTCTGCCTGGGGGCGGCCGGACTATTGTTCGTTTTCTCGCGCAGGTTGAATGTGCTGGGGCTTGGCAAAGACGCAGCGATGAACCTGGGCCTGAACTATAAGCTGTGGTCGATTGGTACGCTGATTTTGGTATCGGTGCTGATGGCGGTTTCGACGGCATTAGTCGGACCAATGACCTTCCTTGGATTTTTGGTAGCGACGTTGGCTTATCAATTTGCCGATACTTTTGACCACCGTTTCGTTTTCCCCATGGCGGTATTGACCGCATTTTCAGTACTCACTGGTGCGTATTTCGTGCTCAACCACGTTTTCTATGCCCAGGGAGTCGTCTCGATCGTCATCGAGCTGGTTGGCGGCTCAGTCTTCTTATTTGTTATTTTGAGAAAGGGACGCTTGTGATTACCCTCCGAAACCTGCACAAGGCCTATAGCAGCGACGTTGAGATCGGCCCAGTGAATCTGGAGATTCCCGCCGGTGGTATCACCGCGCTCGTCGGCCCGAACGGTGCGGGTAAATCAACCTTGCTCACGATGATCGGGCGGTTACTGCAGCCGGATTCCGGAGAGATCACTGTCGGCGGGGCAGACATTTTTAACACGAAGTCGAAAGAGTTGGCGCGCATTGTTTCCATTCTGCGCCAGGAGAATCATTTCATTACGCGCTTGACGGTGCGTCAGCTCGTCGGGTTTGGGCGCTTCCCGTACTCCAAAGGTCGTTTGACGCCTGCTGATGAAGAAATCATCTCGAAGTACATCGACTTTCTGAATCTCACTCCGTTGGAAAATCGCTACTTGGACCAGTTATCGGGTGGGCAGCGTCAACGCGCGTACGTGGCGATGGTGTTGTGCCAGGAAACCGATTATGTCCTACTCGATGAACCGCTCAATAACCTTGATATTGCACATTCGGTTGAGATGATGCGTCACCTGAAACAAGTAGGTCCGGAGTTCGGGCGAACCATCATTTTGGTGCTTCATGATATTAACTTCGCTGCACGCTACGCGGACTATATTTGTGCGGTAAAAGACGGCCAGATTTGTGAGTTCGGTACTCCAGACGAGGTCATGAAAAATCATATTCTTACTGAGATTTTTAATACGGACATCGCCGTGATTGATGGGCCGGACGGTTTGCTGGCCTGCTATCACTAAAACAACCGACGACGTTGAGAATGTGGCAGTGAGAATATGACGGCGCAAATATGACGGCGAAATGATGATTCAGAACCTGGTGGCGCAGCGGATACAGCGTTGGATAGATTTCCTCGCTGAGCACCAGGTTCTTTTCTATGTGGCGGCAATACTACTCGGCCTTTTCGTCTCCCCGTGGGACCTGGAAAAGTTGGTGACTCCGGTTCTTGGTCTCCTGATGCTGTCGACGTTTTCTGCGCTCCCGCTACGGCGGGTGCGATTAGCTCCACGGCTAACCGTGGTAATTTTGGCATTAAATTTTCTTATCGTGCCGTGTGTTGTTTGGGCCTTAGTCCAGCCCGTACGTGGTGACCAGGTGCTGATCATCGGAATTACTTTGGTCTTGCTTGCCCCGTGCATCGACTATGTGGTGCCATTTTCGGGCTTGGCCGGAGCCGCGAATCATCGTCTATTGGCGATCACTCCGTTGCTGTTTGTGCTGCAGCTGATGCTGCTCGGTCTGCTATTCCCGCGGTTGATTGGGGCGGGATTCGTTGATTCTGCGATGGGACCATTATTGCGTTCCGTCGTGGGGATGTTGGCTATTCCATTGGGTTGTGCATGGCTACTGCAGCATTGTGAACGCACGTCGCGCCACCGGTGCGTCGGAAGGACAGCCAGACACGCTCGAATCACATTAAATGCAGCAATGGTGCCGTTGATGATGGTGACGTTATTCGCCATCACCGCAACGCACGGGGCAGAGGTACTCCGCGAAGGCCGCGAGCTTGTACCTGTAGTAGCTATCTATGTCATTTTCGCGGTAATCATGGTGCTGGCCGGAATTGTTGCCGTAAGGATAACTAATCTGCGTATCGACGATGGGGTGGGAGCTGTGTTTTCTGGTGTGACCCGAAATTCCTTAGTTGTTATGCCCATTGCTTTAGCGTTTCCGGATGGTTTTGAGGCAGTTCCGATCGTGATTGTCACGCAAACATTGGTTGAGTTGTGCTTCATGTTGTTGCTCGTAAAAACAGCCCCTTACCTGCAAAAACTTTTGCAATAAACCTCCAATTTGCATTGTGTTTTGTTATCGCTTAAGCTTATCCAAGTCGCCGCGAGGGGCTGACAGAGAAAATAACTTCACAGGATGTTGGTTCTGGTGGTTGTGTTCTTTGTTTGTCTGGCGGGGATGATAATAATTTTATAGGGCCGATGCTTGCTTTTGGTGGCTGCTGACTGTGTGGTTGGTGGTTGTTGTTGGTGAGTTGTGCTGGTTGCTTGTGTGGCAGTCTGGTTCGCGGTGTTGTGATGAACGACACAGTGTTCTGGTTTGTGTTCAAGTGATTGAGTGTGTAAAGTCGGTCTGGCTGCTTTACGAAAAGGGTGCTCGTTGATAAGGGTGCTTGAGTAGTGGGGTGGTGGTGTTGTGTGAGAACTCAATAGCGTGTCAATGTACTTATTATTTTTGATACTTACTTGATTAGTGGGATGTGGATCCTTTTTGTTTCTGCATTTGATTAATCGTTTTGAGTAAGTGTTGCTCTTTGATTTTTCTTTTGTAGTTTTTTGACTAGGTTATCAGACTCTTTTTCTGATTTTTTATGGAGAGTTTGATCCTGGCTCAGGACGAACGCTGGCGGCGTGCTTAACACATGCAAGTCGAACGGAAAGGCCTTTTCGGAGGTACTCGAGTGGCGAACGGGTGAGTAACACGTGGGTGATCTGCCCTGCACTCTGGGATAAGCCTGGGAAACTGGGTCTAATACCGGATAGGACCGCACTTTAGTGTGTGTGGTGGAAAGTTTTTTCGGTGTAGGATGAGCCCGCGGCCTATCAGCTTGTTGGTGGGGTAATGGCCTACCAAGGCGGCGACGGGTAGCCGGACTGAGAGGTTGGTCGGCCACATTGGGACTGAGATACGGCCCAGACTCCTACGGGAGGCAGCAGTGGGGAATATTGCACAATGGGCGCAAGCCTGATGCAGCGACGCCGCGTGGGGGATGACGGCCTTCGGGTTGTAAACTCCTTTCGCCAGGGACGAAGCGTTTTGTGACGGTACCTGGAGAAGAAGCACCGGCTAACTACGTGCCAGCAGCCGCGGTAATACGTAGGGTGCAAGCGTTGTCCGGAATTACTGGGCGTAAAGAGCTCGTAGGTGGTTTGTCACGTCGTCTGTGAAATTCCACAGCTTAACTGTGGGCGTGCAGGCGATACGGGCTGACTTGAGTACTGTAGGGGTAACTGGAATTCCTGGTGTAGCGGTGAAATGCGCAGATATCAGGAGGAACACCGATGGCGAAGGCAGGTTACTGGGCAGTTACTGACGCTGAGGAGCGAAAGCATGGGTAGCAAACAGGATTAGATACCCTGGTAGTCCATGCCGTAAACGGTGGGCGCTAGGTGTAGGGGCCTTTTGGGGTTTCTGTGCCGTAGCTAACGCATTAAGCGCCCCGCCTGGGGAGTACGGCCGCAAGGCTAAAACTCAAAGGAATTGACGGGGGCCCGCACAAGCGGCGGAGCATGTGGATTAATTCGATGCAACGCGAAGAACCTTACCTGGGCTTGACATACACCGGATCGCTGCAGAGATGTAGTTTCCCTTGTGGCTGGTGTACAGGTGGTGCATGGCTGTCGTCAGCTCGTGTCGTGAGATGTTGGGTTAAGTCCCGCAACGAGCGCAACCCTTGTCTTATGTTGCCAGCACGTTATGGTGGGGACTCATGAGAGACTGCCGGGGTTAACTCGGAGGAAGGTGGGGACGACGTCAAGTCATCATGCCCCTTATGTCCAGGGCTTCACACATGCTACAATGGCCGGTACAATGCGCAGCGAGCCTGTGAGGGTGAGCTAATCGCTTAAAGCTGGTCTTAGTTCGGATTGGGGTCTGCAACTCGACCCCATGAAGTCGGAGTCGCTAGTAATCGCAGATCAGCAATGCTGCGGTGAATACGTTCCCGGGCCTTGTACACACCGCCCGTCACGTCATGAAAGTTGGTAACACCCGAAGCCGGTGGCTCAAACTCGTTTAGGGAGCCGTCGAAGGTGGGATCGGCGATTGGGACGAAGTCGTAACAAGGTAGCCGTACCGGAAGGTGCGGCTGGATCACCTCCTTTCTAAGGAGTTTTTATTGTGCACTGATTGTTGCCACAGTTGTGGGTGGTCAGTGTTTTTTGCTGTGATTGTTGTTCATGCACCTGTATGTGGGTGTGTGGGTTGCAGCGTTTTTACTTTTTGTTTGTGGGTTTGCATTCTGTTTTCACTTGGTTGAGTGGGTATCATTTTTTTGTGTGTTGGCACGTTGTTGGGTGTCTCGGGCAGCACTTGTGTGTTGTTCGTTGACCATCATGGCTGTGGGTGAACGTTTGTGTTTGCTTGTGGTTGTGGTTGGTGTGGTGTGTGAGAACTGTATAGTGGACGCGAGCATCTGTGCGCATGATGCAGCTTTTGTTGTGTTGTGTGTGCTGTAATTTTTTTCTTTTGTGTTTATTTTGTTGTGTGTTGTAAGGGCACATGGTGGATGCCTTGGCATGCTAAGCCGATGAAGGACGTGGAAGGCTGCGTTATGCCTCGGGGAGTTGTCAATCGAGCGTTGATCCGAGGATGTCCGAATGGGGAAACCCGGCTGTGGTTGTTCGCAGTCACCTGCTGGTGAATTTATAGTCAGTATGGGGGTTACGCGGGGAAGTGAAACATCTCAGTACCCGTAGGAGAAGGAAACAATAGTGATTTCGTTAGTAGCGGCGAGCGAACGCGAATGTTGGCTAAACTGCATGTGTGTGATACCTGGTAGGGGTTGCATGTGTGGGGTTGTTGGGAGCAATTGTTCAGTCACTACCATGGCTGTGCTGGTGCGTGCGTGTTAGGTGAAGTGGTTTGGAATGGCCCACCGGAGTAGGTGAGAGTCCTGTAGTTGAAGGCATGTGCGTGTTGGTTGTTGTTTCCCGAGTAGCGGCGGGCTCGTGGAATCTGCCGTGAATCTGCCGGGACCACCCGGTAAGCCTAAATACTTAGTGTGACCGATAGCGGATAGTACCGTGAGGGAATGGTGAAAAGTACCCCGGGAGGGGAGTGAAATAGTTCCTGAAACCATGTGCTTACAATCCGTCAGAGCACCTTTTGTTGTGTGATGGCGTGCCTTTTGAAGAATGAGCCTGCGAGTCAGCGGCATGTCGCGAGGTTAACCCGTGTGGGGTAGTCGTAGCGAAAGCGAATCCTAATGAGGGTGTTGTAGTGGCATGTCCTGGACCCGAAGCGGGGTGATCTACCCATGGCCAGTGTGAAGCAGCTGTAAGAGGTTGTGGAGGCGCGAACCCACGTAGGTTGAAAACTGCGGGGATGAGCTGTGGGTAGGGGTGAAAGGCCAATCAAACTCCGTGATAGCTGGTTCTCCCCGAAATGCATTTAGGTGCAGCGTCGTAGGTTAGCTTGGTGGAGGTAGAGCTACTGTTTGGTTGAGCGGGACTATCATCTTAGCAACATCAGACAAACTCCGAATGCCATTGAAGTGTTCTACGGCAGTGAGACTGTGGGGGATAAGCTTCATAGTCGAGAGGGAAACAGCCCAGATCGCCGGCTAAGGCCCCTAAGGGTGTACTAAGTGGAAAAGGATGTGGGATCGCGATGACAGCCAGGAGGTTGGCTTAGAAGCAGCCATCCTTGAAAGAGTGCGTAATAGCTCACTGGTCGAGTGGTTCTGCGCCGACAATGTAGTGGGGCTCAAGTACACCGCCGAAGCCGCGGCAACTTTTTTGTTGGGTAGGGGAGCGTCGTGCATGAGGTGAAGCATGAGTGTGAACACGTGTGGATTGTGTGCGAGTGAGAATGCAGGCATGAGTAACGAATTGTAAGGTGAGAATCCTTACCGCCGGATGACTAAGGGTTCCTGGGTCAAGTTCGTCTTCCCAGGGTGAGTCGGGACCTAAGGCGAGGCCGACAGGCGTAGTCGATGGATAACCAGTTGATATTCTGGTACCCGAGTGTGTGCGTCAATGGTGAAGCAGTGATACTAACCACGTGTGAGACTCATTGATTTTGCTCTTTTGAGTGTGTTGATGGGTTGAGTTTGTGGGGCCTGATCTGTGGTCCAAGTGATGGGGTGACGCAGTGGGGCAGCCACGCCGCTTATTGGATTGTTGGTGTAAGCGTTGAGGTTGGTGTCTAGGTAAATCCGGGCACTTTTTGCTGAGGCGTGATGCGTAGCCCTTTTTTGGGTGAATGTGGTGTGCTTATGCTGTCGAGAAAAGCCTCTAGCGAGTGCATATTCGGCCCGTACCCTAAACCGACACAGGTAGTCAGGTTGAGAATACTAAGGCGTTCGGGTGAACTGTGGTTAAGGAACTCGGCAAAATGTCCCCGTAACTTCGGGAGAAGGGGAGCCCCACCGGGTTTTGCTTGGTGGGGCCGCAGAGAATAGAGGGGTCCGACTGTTTATCAAAAACACAGGTCCATGCGAAAACGTTAAGTTGATGTATATGGACTGACGCCTGCCCGGTGCTGGAAGGTTAAGAGGACCTGTTAGACTCCTTTGTGGGTCGAAGCGGAGAATTTAAGCCCCAGTAAACGGCGGTGGTAACTATAACCATCCTAAGGTAGCGAAATTCCTTGTCGGGTAAGTTCCGACCTGCACGAATGGCGTAACGAGACCCCTGCTGTCTCAACCACAGGCCCGGTGAAATTGCAGTACGAGTAAAGATGCTCGTTACGCGCGGCAGGACGAAAAGACCCCGGGACCTTCACTATAGCTTGGTATTGGTGTTCGGTTTGGCTTGTGTAGGATAGGTGGGAGACTGTGAAACGTGCACGCTAGTGTGTGTGGAGTCGTTGTTGAAATACCACTCTGGCTTGATCGGATACCTGAACCTTGGCCCATGATCTGGGTTGGGGACAGTGCCTGGTGGGTAGTTTAACTGGGGCGGTTGCCTCCTAAAGAGTAACGGAGGCGCCCAAAGGTTTCCTCAGCCTGGTTGGCAATCAGGTTTTGAGTGTAAGTGCACAAGGAAGCTTGACTGTGAGAGTTACTGCTCGAGCAGGGACGAAAGTCGGGACTAGTGATCCGGCACCTACTTGTGGATGTGGTGTCGCTCAACGGATAAAAGGTACCCCGGGGATAACAGGCTGATCTTCCCCAAGAGTCCATATCGACGGGATGGTTTGGCACCTCGATGTCGGCTCGTCGCATCCTGGGGCTGGAGTAGGTCCCAAGGGTTGGGCTGTTCGCCCATTAAAGCGGCACGCGAGCTGGGTTCAGAACGTCGTGAGACAGTTCGGTCTCTATCCGCCGCGCGCGTAGAAACTTGAAAAAGGCTGTCCCTAGTACGAGAGGACCGGGATGGATACACCTCTAGTGTGCCAGTTGTCACGCCCGTGGCATGGCTGGTTGGCTACGTGTAGAAGGGATAACCGCTGAAAGCATCTAAGCGGGAAGCCTGTTTTGAGATGAGGTTTCGTTATTAGGTGCCCTAGAGACTATGGGGTTGATAGGCCAGATCTGGAAGCGTTGTAAGGCGTGGAGGTGACTGGTACTAATTCACCGAACTACTACAACACATCGGTTTTGTTGGCTGGTGTTTTTCATGAGAGATTGATTTTTGTTGTGTTTTGCGTCCACTATGCAGTGTTTGACACACCACGCCGTGTTGTGTGGTTGACGGGCACATTTTTGTTTGTGTGTTGTCTGGTTGGTTGTGTCGGTGGTTGATAGCGGCAGGGAAACGCCCGGTCCCATTCCGAACCCGGAAGCTAAGCCTGCGTCGCGCTGATGGTACTGCACTCGGGAGGGTGTGGGAGAGTAGGTTGCTGCCGACACTATATAATTTCATGTTTTGGTTTGTTTGGCCCGTGGTTGGGTGCACTGTGGTGGTGTGCCGTGGTTCACGGGCCACAAACATATCTACACCCAATTTGTTGAACTTATATTTCGCGGTGTGCTAGCTGAGTTGCTGTATGTCCCTTGAGTCTGTATCAGGTATTCTCAAACAAACCACAGACTATAACAGCGCTCACAACTAGGAGTTACCGTGGATCCACTATCTGGAATTCTTCTGCTTGTCATGGGGGTACTCGCAGGCATCATTAACTCTGCTGTTGGATCCGGTTCGCTCCTTACCCTCCCCGTATTGCTCGCGCTAGGAATCCCACCTGGAGTAGCAGTTCGCACCAACACTATTGGAATGATGTTTGCATCCTTCGGGACGGTATACGGATTTCGCCGTGAGATAGCGCGTGAACTCCCGCACCTAGTACCGATGATCATCGCGACCGTGGTCTTTTCTGCCATTGGCTCGTTGCTGCTTTTAGGTGCTTCTGCGCGAACCCTTGACTTTGTGATCCCAATTCTGATTATCTTCGCGTTAATCCTAGTGATATTCCAACCGTACATCGTACGGGGTCTTTCCCAGTGGAAAAGCAGATCTAGCCATAGCAGTCCCCAAAACACCCACATTCCGCCACTCTACGAACCCGTAGGTACGCAGTACCGCAAACCCGCCTTAATAGCCCCCATGGGTTTAGCAGCGATGTATGGAGGTTTCTTCACAGCGGCGCAAGGTATCATCTACATGGCGATCTTAGGTGTTGGCACCGGACGCTCCTTTAAAGACGTAAATCCAGCGAAGAATCTGCTATCGATGATCGTCAATGTCACTGTGGCCGTAGTTTATTTCGGAGCTTTTGTGTTTTTCGGTGCTGACGTTCTTTGGTTTGGTGTATTGATTTTGGCGATTGGTGGCTTAGCCGGTGGGGTACTCGGGGCACGGATCGCTAAAAAAGTTTCTAATCGCGTTCTCAAAGCCGTTATTGTGTTTGTCGCCGTTGTCGCGTTGGTACGTCAGTTTATTTAGGTTCTCGACCGTTGCGGCCGCTTAATCCAGGTGCAATAAATCCATCCGGGTTTTCTGCACGTCTTCTAGCCTCTCGATATTTTTTTGTAGTTTTGCCCATTGCTCATGGGGGATCGAGGTTCTCGCGACACGTACCACCTCCGCGTCCGGTGTGCCCCAAGCAATAGGAATCGGGCTAATCTGTGCCCAAGTATCCGGACCTGAAGAATTACGTTGTAAACGCCCCGTGACTGCCGCGACCGGAATCTGCGCGCCCTTCTTTTTGTGCTCAAGACCGGGAATATTGGAGACCGTCCGTAGCGCCAGCGCGGGGCGTGGTTCCGCATTCGGATCGGTGGCTGAATTCACCAGCGCCATGATCACCATGTCTCTCTCATTGACTTTTGCGATTACGGCCGGTGCTAATGGGTAACGGTCATACAGCTGCTGTGCTGTGCCTACCTTTTTTGAGCCCGCGATGCCGACTATCGCCATCATTATGCCGAATAACCCTAAACCGAGCCCCACAGTAATACTCCATACAGGTTGCACCAATAGTGCTACGAGGATTCCCGCGGTAAGCAGTATTCCGCCGAGCAACAGCCCGGATACCAATAGTCGCCGCGAATCCCGCAACATTTCGTTATGTTGTTTCGCGAAAGCCTCGTCGACGTCGAATTTGAATACCTTCATTTTCATGGCTTACTCCTTAAAATAATCGTCTTCGGGGGAGGGATGGACTGGCTGGTGCCGCAGGTTTGCGGAGGGGTAAATAAATTTATAGCTGCAGTTGGGCTAGAAACTGCCTTATTCTTCGAGCATCTTTAAGCTTGGAATGTCGTTTGCGTCGACTAATCTGTAGGCATAGCCCTGTTCAGCTAAGAATCGCTGCCGGTGCAGCGCGAAAGTTGCATCGACAGTATCTCGGGTGACCACCGTGTAAAAATAGGCAATTTCGCCGGTAGATTTCGGCCGCAACAACCTGCCTAGCCGTTGGGCTTCCTCTTGCCGGGAACCAAACGTACCCGACACCTGGACAACGACGGCGGTGTCCGGCAGATCGATTGAAAAATTCGCTACCTTTGATACCACCAGGGTTGTGATTTCACCCGTACGGAATTGCGCAAATAGTTTTTCTCGCTTGGCCGCAGACGTTCTCCCATCAATGAGTGGGGCTCCGGTGCGTCGAGCGAAGGCTTGTAATTGATCAAGGTATGCACCAATTAATAAAGTCTGCTTGCCGGAATGTTTGTTGAGGATCTTGTCGACGACCTCGAATTTTACTTGCGAGCAAGCTGCCAGGCGGTAGCGGTCTTTCGACGAGGCAGTCGCATACTCCATTTTTTCGCTACTCGGCATATCCGCGCGGACTTCGATACACTCTGCGGTCGCAATAAAACCCTGGGATTCTAATTCCTTCCACGGGGCGTCATACCGCTTGGGGCCGATTAATGAGAAGACATCGCCTTCGCGGCCGTCCTCCCGGATTAAGGTTGCTGTTAGTCCTAAACGCCGCCTTGATTGTAGGTCCGCAGCCATTCGGAATACCGGTGCTGGTAGCAGATGTACTTCGTCATAGATGATTAATCCCCAATCCCGCGAATCAAATAGCTCTAGTGCACGATATTCGCCCTTCGTCTTGCGGGTAACCACCTGATACGTGGCGATAGTAACCGGCTTGATTTCCTTCTTTTCGCCTGAATACTCGCCGATTTCCGCGGGCTGCAGACTGGTACGCCGGATAAGCTCATCGCGCCACTGGCGCCCAGCGATCGTGCTGGTTACTAGAATTAAAGTCGTCGCCTGGGCTTTCGCCATTGTTGCCGCGCCCACCATCGTTTTCCCTGCGCCACACGGCAATACCACTATGCCTGATCCGCCTTCCCAGAATGATTCGGTGGCGTAACGCTGGTAATCACGCAGTTGCCAGTCGACGTTTTCTGTGGATAAAGAAATCGGGTGTGCTTCGCCGTCGACGTAACCCGCAAGATCCTCGACGGGCCAGCCGACTTTCAGTAATTCTTGTTTGAGCCGTCCACGCTCTGAAGGCGGGACTGAAAACGTGTCATCATCAATGCGCGCTCCGAGCATTTCGGCAATGGTGCGGTGCCGGGAGACCTCTTCGAGTACGGTTCGCTCGGTGGTTTCTAGAATGAGCCCCTGGGTGGGGTGATTCTGTAACCGTAAGCGACCATAGCGAGACATCGTTTCAGCGGTATCTACCAGCAATGATTGCGGAACCGGAAATTTCGAGTAAGTTTCCAGCACATCGACTACCTGCTCAGCATCAAAGCCTGCGGCACGCGCATTCCACAAAGCCAAGGGGGTAATTCGGTAGGTGTGTACATGTTCGGGAGCTTTTTCTAACTCCGCAAAAGGCGAGAGCGCAGCCCGTGCGGCATCTGCTTGCGGGTGGGAAATTTCAAGCAAACAGGTTTTATCTGATTGCACGATCAACGGGCCATCGCCAAAAGACACGAATGTTGCTCCTTTCTCGAACATACAGTCTTTTCTATGGTACTAGCCTGCGAGAAGTGCTGGGCTGCGGCGGCTCAGATGGTTTCTAATAGACCGGCAACTAGCATCACCGTTACGCACGGGTTAATGTGCAACCAAACCGTAGTAAAAGTTCGATGCGAGTAACAGTGCATAGTCTGAGGGAGGAAAACAATGCCAGGAGTGTTCGATGCGGTTGTCGAGTGCCAACGCTGCCACCATGTAGGGTTTGCCGATCCAGCACAAGGATGCGCCGAGTGCGGATATGACAAAATCTCTATCTTGGTGGCTTAATTTTTCCTGTTCTTCGGGCGCGAGCTCGGTGACTTTAGCAGTGCTGTTCTGGTGCTTAGTCCGTGGGCAGTTATTCCGGAACCAACTAGTCTGAGTTAGCGATATCGACGATCCGGTGTAACGGGATCCGTCGCACGGCCCCGTCCTCGGCGACGCTGATATCGACGTTGCCGCCAAAAATTGACAATACAGTGGCTCGGACTTGTTGACGCTGGCCGGATTTATTGGCGTAGCCAACCGTGACAGTTCGGCCGCTGCGTTGAGCAAACTCCACCGTGTTGCTGATTTCAGCGGTCGAAGTGGCAGGCATCGGGCTCATCGGTGTTGGTGCCACCGGCGCTTCTGTGGGTGACGTGGGTGAAGTGGTTGATTCCGTTGATCCTTGGAGGGTCTTCGAAGAAGCGGACGTGGTTTCGTCGGCGGAAGAATTTGCAGAAGCACCACCGTCTCCTGTCCACAGCTTGTCGACGAGACTAGCAATCCGTGTAGCATCCGCGCGTGGAGCCGACGCCGCCTTAATGCGTGGCTGTGGGACCCGAGCGGGGCTGTTCCGTATGTCGACTCCATGTCCGTTGCTGTCCTCTGCTACCGCGTAAAAACTGTGCTCTGATAGCAGCTGCACGACCGATGCCACTGGCTTTTGTGAAATCAGCACGGTAGGAGCAATGCGATGGACGGCAATTTCTGCAGCAACCGCGGAATGCTCTAGCAGGTCTAGCGTTTCCGGATCTTCACAGCGTAGGTAAGACACTGCGGGACCAGTGCGTAAGCCACCATGATGGCGGGCAAGTTCATGGATCACCGAGATTATGGAATCTGGCACTGAAGTCAAGCTGTGGGCCTGCAAAAAATTAATTACTTGTTCGCCAGAGCGCCCCGCATCCAGTCCGCGGCGTATGGATGCTTCTGCTATTCGATACAGACTGGCTAAACCTGGCGATTCCAGATCTGCGATCAGTTCCAGTTCAGTGCGCACCGCATTCTCGAGCGGCCCGGGACACATGATCGTGAAATCAGCTTGTACGATGAATTCACTTATCGCCGTCGGGCAGAGCTCGCGGGTTGCAACCACTACCGCATCGTCGGGATCTTCCGTCCCGGAAGTTTTCTGGTCCTGGGGGTCTAGCTGTGCAGCTGAGGGGGCGCTGTTCTCGGTGCAGTCGTCGGCAAGCAGAGCCACCGCGGGGCGACTCAGGCGGCCCTTACTGATGGCACCGACCCATTCCGCTTCCCGTAGCAACGGGGTGAGGTGCACTTGGGAGTGTGGGGTAATCAGCTTGGGGTAGAGGAATAGTAGATCCTGCCACAGTTCCGGTTCGCTCACGGATCCCTGGGCACTGCTGCGTGCAAGGCCTTGTAAAACAAGTCGACGAGAAAAAGCTAGACGATGTTGACTAAATTCCGGGTGCAACAGCCTATGATGCCCGTCTGCACGGGATGATTGCGCGGTTGTGCTGCTGGTATCCGGTAATAAAATCCACCATGCCCAAGGTGAGTTGATCCATCCGCGTAACAACATTGCCCATCTGGTTGCTAAATCAGATTCCTGCCAGTCATCGGCGCGGCGGGTGGGGGCTAAGTAGTTGCCTTCACCTGCGGCAGGCAATGGTTTCGGTTCTCCCGTGCCGAGCAACCCGGCGCTGTAGGCGAGCGCGACTGCACGATAGACATTGGCGGTCGTGAAGCCTAGCTGCTGCGCAAGCAGTTTGCTGCTGCGTTGCCCAAGACCACCGTTTTTCAGCGTGGGTACTGGGCTTGTGCCTAGGTACTCAAGCAAGTTGGAGACTGCCCGGCAAGCTTCTAATCCGGCGGCGGTGGCGTTGGAATCTGTGCTGTCTTGCGCGGACTCGGAGAAATCTGGGTTGGGTGCGGAAAGATAATGCGCAAGACAAGCAGCGTCGTCATCCCATAAGCGGGAAGAGATTCGTGAGGAAGGCAACAGCTGCACATCGGTGGCTGGCAAACCGCTGAGGATCCGATTCACCGTGAGTGGTAGTGCGACGGTCGAGTCGGCGACCACGCGGAGTACTCCGGCACTGATCATTTGCGTGATTGGGTGTTCCGGATCGGTGCTTTGCGCGTGCTTTGTGGTACCGAGACCGCCACCAGCGTGGATGCGACGCAGGATTTCTTGATGTTTCGCAGGTAGCTTGTCGACGACGTCGCTGGGCAACGATGGTTGGTGCAATAAACGATCACGCTGGTTTAACAGCGTGTTTATGCGTGTGGGAACCCATAGTTGCTGCGTTGTGCCATCTGTATCTGCGGCAGAGCTGTTCTTTGTTACTGGATAGGGAAATACCAGCGCGCGGTCGTGCAAGTGCAGAAGCACTTGGGAGAGTAGGTCGGGACCTGTGTCTTCGCTGTTCAGGGCGGGCTTGTCGACGCCAGAGCTGCTGCGTGTATCGGGAGCAGAAGCGTCGGCAAGCGATAGTTGTTTCTGGTGGGCATGGCGTAGCTGGGAGTCTGCTAGCTCCGCGACTAACTTTGTGTGCGAGACCGGTTTCGTATGTGCCCCGGCTGCTAGGAGAGCTTCGATTATCGCTAGCTCAATGGAGTTACACTGTTCGAGTGCTCGCGCTAACGATGCCGGGAGTAGCAGCCTGTGGGCTAGTGTGTGCAGATCGTTTGGCTGCGGTATCGCGATATCGGAGCGGGCCTGTAAAACTTTGGTGAGCTGGGATTTTGACCGGTTGCGTA
Organism: Corynebacterium pseudodiphtheriticum; assembly: GCF_023509295.1. Taxonomy (NCBI): domain Bacteria; kingdom Bacillati; phylum Actinomycetota; class Actinomycetes; order Mycobacteriales; family Corynebacteriaceae; genus Corynebacterium; species Corynebacterium pseudodiphtheriticum. Next base: position 708,745 of record NZ_CP091864.1, read on the forward strand.
GCCATTGTTCGATAAGTGCCGCAGGCGAGTGAGTGATTGGGTGATCAGCCATAGTACTGCTAGATTTTACTCCGCTAAGTGCCGCGGGGGTTCCGCTTACTTTTTGCGGGAATTTTTGGCACAATAAGGGTTATGGCAAACGTAGAAAAAATCAACCCCGCATGGCCGACTCACCTGGAAGACGGTGATCACCCGGTCACTGAGTTACATTCGAAATTGACCGGCGCTTCCAGCCCATTCGGCGATGATCTGGTGCTGCCGATTCCTGCCGAAAAGTTGAACTACGTGCACCCGTATACGCGTATTAACAAATAATTAGTCAGCACGGTTCGCGCCTACATTATGTGCTCGCGGCTGTGCCAGTTTATAGATGGCAAAGACCGTCAGTCCTAACTTCGCTAGGACTGACGGTCTTTATCTATCGCTGTCGTTATGGCGTTGGCCAAGCAGTCGAATGGCGGCTGTGGCCAATTTTTCGCGTTTTTTTGGGGGGGGGGCTAGCGCAGGTTCAGGATGGAATCGATGGCGCCGGCGTTAGCTTGGTAGAACGACTCCAGGCTCGGGACGCCAGCGATAGCGCCTTTAGCCTGTGCTAATGCGTGCTGGTAAGCGTCTGCAATTGGTGCAGGAATAGCCAAGCCGTAGTTGGCTAAAGCAGCTTCGATGCGCTGGTAGAGGTCATCGATAGCTTGGAATTCATTGCCCCCGGTTGGGGCGGCGGCTGTGCGCTGGCCAGCATACTGTGCCGGCTGAGCTGGTGCCGGTGCAGGAGCTGCCGCAGCACCGTTTGGTGCGCGGTCCAAGTTAGGAGCAGAGTTCAGACCGAGCTTGGCTGAGCACGCTGGCCATGCTCCCCAGCCTTGGCCAGCCAAGGTGCGCTCTGCGACCCAGATTTGCTGGGATTTTGTGGCCTGGTGCGCAGCCGGGGCGAACTGTCCACCGCCGAAGGCGTGCCAGGTGGAATTGGTGAACTGCAGGCCACCGGAGAAACCGTTTCCTGTGTTGATGGACCAGTTGCCGTTGGCCTCACACTCGGCCAAACGATCCCAGTCTGAGATTGGGGCAGCGTCGGCAGCTGGGCTGAACAGTGCAGCGGAAGCGCCAACTGCGGCGGTGGCTGCTGCAAGTTTGGTTATGCGCTTGTTCTTTACGTTGCTGTGGCGTCCCATTGGATTTCTCCTTGTGCCGCATACTAAACCCGGGTGTAACGATTGTTGCACTGATCGTGTTCCACTGATCGTATCGGTCGGGTCGCGCCCTGTTCGGGTTTATAGTGCGGTCTTGTTTGTGGCAGGTGCGCGATGATGACCGTGTGCCTGTTTAGAAAGCCTAGCGATTTATAACGAATGTGTCACGCTTTGGCGCAAATATGGACACGAGATCGTGAAACATGTGGTGAAAGTTAATTGAATTGCCTGAAAGCTGCAGGTAATGAATACATGTGAAGTAACCCACATTCTCTTGCTGGTTGGGTGTCTCTGAGGGGTGTCATTGACGGCTTGTCGGTATCGACAGACTTGTAACCTGCGGGCAAGATCACCTTGGTAAAAGGTTGGTGGGCTAAAAGCATGCCGGATATAATGGAGCCTTTACGCTCACTAGCTGGCGCATGGAGAAATTTTAGAACCTGAACATGCAGGCGGCGTGAACGCGCAACAACGGTAAACAACACAACAACTGTGAAGGTGGTGACGATCGTGCCGATCGGAAAAGTGAAATGGTACGACGCAAAAAAGGGGTTCGGGTTTGCTTCTAACCCAGGTGAAGACGATGTTTTCGTCGGCAAGAACGTTCTTCCTGATGGCGTCGATGAACTTCTGCCAGGGCAGCGCATTGAATTCGACTTCGCAGCCGGCCGGAGGGGGCCACAAGCGCTCCGCGTAAAAGTACTCGACAATCCACGGCGCAAAGCTGGTATCGCTCGTAAACCGGAAGAACTACACTCGCTGGTTTCTGATGTCATGACGGTGCTGGAAAGCCAGGTGCAGCCGGCTTTGGAAGATGGCCGCTACCCCGACCGTAAGACTGGGCGTCAGGTTTCGGAGATCCTGCGTGCTATTGCAAAGGATCTGGACGCTTAACAGCCCCCCCCACAGCCTACTGCTCCGGTGCTGGTTTTTGTGCTGCTTCTTCATCCAGTGTGGAGATTGACCAGACAACCGAATATGGGGTCTCTTCGCCCGCATCATCGGTGCCAACTAGAACCGTAGAAATTTCCACGACGAGTAGGCGGGCGTCTTCGGACGTGCCGGGAATTTCTACGGAATCGGTGTCATAGGCACCGTGAAAAATTTGATCGTTGGCGGTGGGATCATCGTAGATGCGCAGCACCCGCCAGTCCGAGCTATAAACTTCCTCCGGAATGTCGATATGCAGGGTTTCATTTGCGTCGACAAGCAGCTCGTCGACCTGCCCCTCTGGGCATTCTTCACCCAATTCGCAGACCAGGTACGGGCTAATTTCAGCCTCACGATCACCGACGCTGGCATGGAGTGTGATCTCATGCGGATCTGCGCTCGGTCGGTTTTTCCACCAATTTTGGAAAACTAACGCAGCAACCGCGACCACCACGACCGCGACGATGAGTACCAACACCTGGATCAGCGATTTTCGCTTCGCTTCTTTACGGGTAGCCATGCCCCAAGTTTACTTTTCACTGGTGTGGGTTTTGTGCAACGGGCACAAACTCAACCTCATATAAATCCGGCCACCGCTTACCAGTCAGAAAGAAATGGCCACTCTTATCGTGGAAAGCAATTCCGTTGAGTACGTGATTAGGGTCTGGGGCTGCATTGTTGTCTAGCTCGGAAGCATCAATTACCGCATCAACTTCGCCTGTATCCGCCGAAAACCGAATAATCTCATCAGACAAAAATATATTCGCGTAGACGGAATCACCTACGCATTCCAACTCATTAATCTTGCCGACGGGAACACCACCGGCAGTTACACGTAACTCTCTTCCGATCAGCGGTGCAAAAGTTTCCGGATCCCGCTTGGTGATGGTATCCGAGCCATCGGAAACCAGTAGCTCTCCTTCGCGGGCACAGATGCCCCACCCCTCGCCGTCATATTGGGCGCGCCCAATTTCTTGCAAAGTTTGTGGATCGCGCTGAATTGCCTCACCAGCCTGCCAGGTTAACTGCCAAATAGAATTTCCACTGTGAGTAGTAGTTATACCCTCGCCGAAAAATTCGTCGGCAAGCTCAGCTTGTTCGGTGATTTCATGTGACGCTAAGTCGGCACGATAAATACGCGATTGCCCCCATTGTCCGGTGCCTACTAATAAGGAACCATCGTCGTCGAATTCTAAACCTTGCGTAAAGGACTCGGTGGAAAATGGATAGACGGCAAAGACTTGGGGGACCAAACGCTCTATCGAGCTAGCAGCTAGCGAATCTTGGATAATCGACTCCTGGGACGGCTGGTTTGCAGTCGTCACCGCGGGGGATCCCTCCTCAGAGGTTTTCTCGGCTTGGTTTCCAGAGCTGTCATCGGAGCTACTGCAGCTTGCTGCCAACATGATTGCAGTAATGCTTAGTGCCACCGCGGAGCGTCGGTGCCGTGAAAACATTTTCTGGTGCTGACCACGCTGGGCGTCAGCTGTAAATATCGTAAGGGGACCCATGTCGTTTATTGTGCCGTATGTGGTTCATAATGGGGGACATGACAAGACCGCCTTCACAACCAGCGCACTCTGCTACAGGTCAGAACGCAGATACTGCAGCAGGTAAAAACCAGCACAACGCGATCGGGCAATCCACAGCTAACACAGCTAATACGCAGACTGAGCGTGGGTTCCTGGATCGCTATTTCCACATCAGCGAACGCGGCTCCACGGTCCCAGGCGAAATTCGCGCCGGGGTCGTGACCTTCTTCGCGATGGCCTACATCATCATTTTGAATCCACTGATTTTGGGGACTACCGAAGATGTGGAGGGCAATGTCCTGGGCATTCCACAGGTAGCTGCAGTTACCGCATTGGCCGCGGGTGTGATGACGATCCTGTTCGGCATCATTGCGAAGTATCCGTTCGGGTTCGCCGCGGGGCTAGGCATCAACACTTTGGTTGCCGTCACCCTGGTGATGGGAGAAGGCCTCACCTGGCCACAAGCAATGGGCTTAGTGGTTATCGACGGAATCATCATTGTTATTTTGGCGGTTACAGGCTTCCGCGAAGCCGTATTCCATGCCATTCCCGCTGCTATGAAATCGGCAATTGGTGTGGGCATTGGTTTGTTTATCACCATGATTGGCATGGTGGATGCCGGTTTTGTGCGCCGTATTCCGGATGCTGCTGGCACCACCGTTCCGGTACAGCTCGGCATTGACGGGTCCATCGCTAGTTGGCCCACCTTAGTTTTCATCATTGGTCTGTTGATCTGTGGCTTTATGATGGTCCGCGGAATTCGTGGTGGCTTGTTTATCGGCATCGTCGCCACCACGGTTATTGCCGTGATCGTTGAGGCCATCGCTGAAGCGGGGCCATCGGTGGATGATGCAGGAGAGTCGCACCCCACTGGCTGGAATCTTGCGGTCCCTGCCGTCCCGGATTCGTTGGGTGGTATGCCTGATTTATCTTTGGTGGGCGCTATTGATCTAGTCGGAGCGTTTACGGAAGTAGGTGCGCTGGCGGCTACGCTGCTGGTATTCGCCCTAGTGTTGGCAAATTTCTTCGATGCAATGGGAACCATGACCGCACTGGGCAAACAGGGCAAACTCGTCGATGATGCAGGTAACCTGCCGAATCTGAAAAAGGCTTTGGTAGTTGAAGGCTTTGGTGCCGTGCTTGGTGGCGCGACTTCGTCGTCGTCGAATACGGTTTATGCTGATTCTGCCGCCGGTGTTGCTGATGGTGCGCGTACTGGCTTGGCTAATGTTGTCACCGGCTTGCTGTTTTTGGCCGCGATGTTTTTGACTCCGCTGTATGAGATCGTGCCAATGGAGGCTGCTGCGCCAGTCCTCGTCGTCGTTGGTGTGTTGATGATGGGGCAGGTGAAGGACATTGATTGGGACAAATTCCATATTGCGCTGCCTTCGTTCTTGACGATCCTCGTGATGCCATTTACGTATTCCATTGTCAACGGCATCGGTGTTGGTGTCATTGCCTTTACGATGATGAGCTTATTTGCAGGTAAAGCGCAGAAGACTCATTGGATCATGTGGCTGCTGTCCGGGCTATTCGTGGTCTTTTTTGCAATCGAACCATTGCGCGCCATCGTCGGCTAGCGCTCAATACGAACCCTGCAGGACGCTGTTGCGAGGTACCATCTGTTTATGTTGGAACCCCAAGTCCCGCAGGTGATAACGCTTGCCGACGCGCAAGTAGACGATCCTCGCTTAGCTGACATCCGCCAGCTCAACCATCCGCGCCTGCGCCCGGACCGCCAGGCCCGGTTGGAGCTTGATTCATCTGGCGACTATATTCCGGCATCCCGGCCGTCGGTAATTCTTGCCGACGGCGCGCTCCCAATTGCTCGGATGTGCGGTACTGATTCAGCGGTGGCCCCCGCCGCTATTTTCGGGCGTGCTGAAAAACTACAGAAATTTGCCACTGATTATCCGGAGCAGTGGAGCAGAATTGCGCAGTTAGGCATTCCGGTTTATGAATTACCGGCAGCATTACTACGCGATGTTGTTGGCTTTGAGCTGCACCGTGGATTACTGGCAGTCGCGCTGCGACCGGACAGCGTAGAACTGGGTACAAAATCGGCAGAAGAGATTCTCGCGCCTGCCCGCACCATCGTGGTGTTAGAAGGCGTTGGGGATCCAGACAATATCGGCGCGATTTATCGCTCTGCTGCCTCATTAGGAGCAGATGCGTTAGTTTTTGGTGCGGGTTGTGGTGACCTCTGGGATCGTCGCGTAATTCGGGTATCCATGGGGCAAGCACTGCGAGTTCCCAGCATGCGCATACCAGGCGGTTTCAGTAACTGGCATCATGGTTTAGCCGATCTGCGTAATCAAGGGTTTTATGTCACTGCATTGAGTCCGGGGGCGCAGGCAGTGCAATTACGTGATGCATTAGTGGGACCCAGCGGTAACAGGCGTGAAAAAGTAGCGCTGTTGCTTGGAGCGGAAGGTCCTGGACTGACTCCGCATGCAATGAACGCCGCCGATGCTTGCGCGGTTATTCCGATGGCTGCAGGGGCTGATTCACTTAATGTTGCGGTGACTGCAGCCTGCTGTCTCTACGAGCGCTGGCGCGGTTAACTATGGTTTTTGAATCAGGAATCGCGGTCGAGGTGGCGCAATTGCTCCCGGAGCTTAGCCCAACCGGTCTGTGTTTGCTTTGCCGCAGCTTTCGTTAGCTTGCCGACGACGCGCGCGGTGCTTGTCGCACCAGCCATGAACGTGCCGGTGATGGAAGACTGCGCATTTTGTGCTGCGTGATCTTCGTAGTCATCGTAGTTCTGCGTGCTCGAGCTTTCTGCGCCAGCGGTAGATCCTTCGTTTTTGCGTACGCTCGGTTTTGTAGCAGATAGGGAGTGTGCGCCTCCGTGATGGCCTCGGGCAAATTTTGGTTCTGGGCGACCGTCCAATGCGAATCCGACCACGTCAATATCTGGCCCTTCGGAAGAAAAGTCCACACCCAGCCAGGCCTTGTGTGCGTCGGCAAGTAAATCTTCTGGGGCAAAAGGCAAGGCGATGCCGCCTAACTGTGGGCTGCGCTGTCCAGCCCACAGGGGCGCTTCGAAGCCGTCAGGCAGACCTTCGTTTTCGAAAGTTGCGTAACGGGTGGCAGTGAGACTGCGGTAGAGCTCGCCGTCGTGCCAGTGTGCGATGCCACCGAAACCGGTTTCGCTGTTAAAAGCAAACGCGTAGATGTCGGAAGCTGGTAAGGAAGCGCGCAGCTGGGGGGATAACTGAGACAGCTGTAATGCGTCATCAATGATCGTTTGCACTACCGTGATTCCGGGGTAGGCACCGATATAAAATTCTTCGGCAGATACTTGTGCTGAACGGTTCAGCGGAAATTGTCCAAGCAGCGTAATCGGTGCAGATGGATACATCTGCGCGAGGTACTTTCTGCCAAAACCGCGGTCGGCAACGGGGCAATCTGAAAGAATATTTCCAGGTTGCTCCGCGGTATCGAGAAACCAAATGGTGACGACGGCAGAGCGGTCTTCCGGTTGCGAACCATCAGAAAGAGGATCCGGAGTGCCTGGATGGCGGGGCTCATACTGTGTCATTGGGGGTCACCTTCGATGCAAAAGTTAATGAGTCAACGCTGAGCGTGATTAGCGGCGTGGTCGTTTGGTGTTGGCACGTACGCCGAGCAATACATCTTCCCAATGCGGGGTTGTTGCTTTGCGACGGCGTTTTTTCGGCGTGTCTGTTTCAGGATGTTGCAAGAATTCCTCGTCCTCTGTTTCTTTGGCTTCTTTAGCAGAGGTAGTGCGTTTGGAATTTTCACGGGGCTTATCGGCGGTATCAGTGACGACGGGAATGTCGTCGCGGGTGTCTTTGTTGTCCTCGTCGTCTGCCGAATTTTCCACAGCGTTGCGGGAGGTATCTGCGGTCTGCAGTGGATGTGAGGATCCGCGCTTGCGTTTTTTGTGTGCAGCTAATTCATCGTCCGCGAGAGGATCACCGGAGATAATGCCGTCGAATCCTGCGTTAAAGGCATCGCGGGCATTCTCGTCTACCCGCTGTGTACGCGTTAAGGAAGTCACTGAACGCACCGGTTGGATAAAGTCCGGGTCCACTAAATCTGCGGCTACAGAGTTGCGTGGTTCGACAGTGTCTGCCGAAGTAGGGTGGCGGTGGAACAACCATTGCGCGGAATTCTGCGATAACCCAGCTGTCCAGGTGACTTCGATTGTCCATGGCTCACCGTTTACGCTTCGGTGCGCGTCCCAGTGGGAGTCTGCCAGCGAATGCCCGCGTGCGGCGAAAGCAGTGGCCAGGACCTCCCACAGGCTAAGACGATCCGGGCCACCGTCGCGTACTGGGTGGGCTTGTTTGGCGAGTTCTGCGATACGTTCGCGTTCAAGAACCACCGGATGTGCGAAAGGTTCTACGCGGGATACGTCTACGCCCATTTCGTCGGCAAGTTCTTGTGCACTGGCACCGGCACGAATGCGCTGTTGGATTTGATTCGGGCGCATCGACATTGGTTGGTTGCGGGAACGATCACGGTCGGGCATCCCACTGCCTGCTGAAGAACCAGTGGGAACCACGTGCGGCACTTGCGGCTTCGATTGTCCCTGGCCCGGGGTCGAATTGGCATGCTGCTGGGTTTCGTGGCTGTTTTGTGTGGCAGAATCTTGCTGGTCTGCGGTGTCAGGAACCGCGGTTAGGTTTGCAGCACCAGCGTCGGCACCAGCACCGGCGTTGTTGGCAGTATCGTTTTCTGCTGGTGCTGGTTGCTCGTCGTTTTGCCCTTGCCCGGTTGTCGTGTTGCGTCCGGTTGCTGCGTTGTCCTGCGAGCGTTCATTTTGCTCGTTAGAGGCGGTTGGGTCTGTTTGGTCGATAATCGTTACAGAAGAACCAGCGGAATCAGATATACCAGCAGCTTGCGATTGTGTTCTATGTACGCCTAAAGCACGTAGCAACTCATCGCTGACTGGAAGCTCGAAACTCTGACCAGACTCGTCGCTTAAGTACAAAACAGAGGCACGCGGGTCGTGGCCTTTGAATGCTAACTGGTGCATACCTGACTCCTTAGTGTGCAGTAGCTGCAGAGAATCCTACCGGTTCTCGCTACCGTTATCGAGAATATAATCGATAGCGCGGGTGAGGACAGAGATGTCGCCGGGCTCAATTGCCGGGAACATGCCGACGCGCAGTTGGTTTCGTCCAAGTTTGCGGTATGGCTCCACATCCACGATGCCGTTGTTGCGCAAATTTTTTGCCAGTTGTGCTGCGTCAACGGAGTCATCGAAATCGATCGTGCCGACGACGAGAGAGCGGTCATCTTCTTCGCCAACGAACGGGGTGGTTTCTTTTCGCTGGGTTGCCCAGTCATACAGAATTCGCGAAGATTCTTGGGTCCGATTCACCATGCCAGCTAAACCACCGTTGGCGTTCATCCATTTGATCTGTGCGTCAAGCATGAGCAGCGTGGCGACAGCTGGTGTGTTGTAGGTTTGGTTTTTCCGTGAATTATCGACAGCTGTCTGCAAGTCCAAAAATGCGGGGATGAAGCGCCCAGATTCTTTGATTTCCTTGATGCGTTCGATCGCGGCGGGGGAGACGATGGCACACCACAGCCCGCCATCGGAAGCGAAACACTTCTGCGGTGAGAAATAGTAGACGTCGGTTTGCGCAATGTCGACAGCGAGACCTCCGGCGCCAGAGGTGGCGTCTACGACGACGAGTGCATCGCTATTTTCCGGCCGGGTTACGGGCACCATTGCGCCGGTAGAGGTTTCGTTATGCGCCCATGCGATGACATCGCAATCTTCCATGTCTTGTGGCTCGGGAGCGCGGCCGGGCTCTTCTTTGATGATGGTGGGCTCATCTAGCCAGGGGGCCAGCTGTGATGCCTTGGCAAACTTCGCGGAAAACTCCCCGAAGCTTAGGTGGCCAGACTTTTTCTTGATCAATCCGTAGGTTGCGGCATCCCAAAAGGCTGTCGCGCCACCAACAGACATGATGACTTCGTATCCTTCTGGGATGCTGAACAGCTTGGCTAACCCTTCGCGGATACTCCCAACCACATTCTTTACCGCCGGTTGCCGGTGAGAAGTGCCGATAATATTGTTGGCTCCGTCGACGACAGCTTGGATCTGGTGTGGCTGAACCTTGGATGGGCCACAGCCGAAGCGTCCATCAGAAGGGATTAAATGCTCGGGCAAAGTGAGTTGGTTCGCAGAATCCATGTCCAACAATGGCCTTTCCTGATAACGACGGCGTATTCAGTCACGTCTAGCAAGATCTAGCGTGCTCTATTCACTATATGCTGTGAAGAACTCAGACGTGGGTAGGGGCTGGAGTTTTGGGCCACTAGAGCGGAAAGAATGTTGATGGCGTCACATAGTTTGGTAGTATGAGTGTCACCAGGATGCGGCTCTCATTGGCCGTGTCCACCGTAGGTGAGTCGTTTTCCGTATCATCGAACATTGCGATTCAACCAATTAGCGAAAGGTTCATTGTGGCTTCTGACAATAATGACAAGGCTGTACTTCACTACCCTGGTGGTGAGTACGAACTGCCAATCGTTAAAGCAACTGAGGGCAACTCAGGTCTTAGCCTGGGGAAGATGCTCGGCGAAACGGGGTATGTAACTTACGATCCGGGCTATGTATCTACAGGTTCGACTGAATCGAAAATCACCTTTATTGATGGTGATGAAGGAATTTTGCGCCACCGTGGTTACGACATTGCGGACTTGGCTAACAACTGTAGCTTCAATGAAGTTGCTTATCTGCTGATTAAGGGCGAGCTGCCGAACAAACAGCAACTCGATTCCTGGAATGATGAAATTCTGCGCCACACTTTGTTGGATGAGGATTTCAAGGCGCAGTTCAATATCTTCCCGAGGGATGCACACCCAATGGCAGTGTTGGCATCTTCCGTTAACATTCTGTCGACCTATTACCAAAATGAGCTGAACCCACTGGATGAAAAGCAGCTGGACAAAGCTACCATTCGCCTGTTGGCTAAGGTTCCTATGCTCGCCGCGTACGCATACCGGGCTTCGCAGGGTAAGCCATACATGTACCCAGATAACTCTCTGGATCCAGCCTCGAACTTCCTGCGCATGATGTTTGGCTACCCAACCGAGAAGTACGACGTAGACCCAGTCTTGGCTAAGGCGCTGGATAAGCTGCTCATTCTGCACGCTGATCACGAGCAAAACTGTTCTACTTCCACCGTACGCATGGTTGGTTCGGCGCAGGCCAACATGTTTGTTTCGATCGCTGGCGGTATTAACGCTTTGTCTGGCCCATTGCACGGTGGTGCTAACCAGGCGGTTCTGGAGATGTTGGATGACATTCAGAACAACCACGATGGTGATGCAACTGAGTTCATGAACCGCGTGAAGAACAAGGAAAAGGGCGTTCGCCTGATGGGCTTCGGTCACCGCGTGTACAAGAACTACGACCCGCGCGCGGCCATCGTCAAAGAATCCGCACATGAGATTCTGGAGCACTTGGGCGGCGATCCAATGCTGGATTTGGCTATGAAGCTTGAGGAAATTGCTCTTAACGACGATTACTTCGTTGAGCGTAAGCTGTATCCGAACGTCGACTTCTACACCGGCCTGATTTATCGCGCCATGGGCTTCCCAACGGACTTCTTTACCGTTCTGTTTGCCATGGGTCGTCTGCCGGGATGGATCGCGCAGTACCGTGAACAGTTGACTGAGCAGACGAAGATTAACCGTCCGCGTCAGATTTACACCGGTGAGAGCCGTCGTGACGTCCCATCACTGGATCAGCGCTAAACCTTCTGCGTATGGCAGGCGCGTCATTCCTGACTAACGCCTGCTAAACGCCTAGGCTGGATCTAGTTCCGCTAGGTCCAGCTTTTTTGGCTGCCACTTTCCATCGTTGAAAGGTATCAGCACATCCGCTGTATAGAGCAGTGCTGACTATTCCGGTCAGCGAGAAGATATTTCCCAGTTTGCAAGGAGAATTATGGCAATGGAAAAACCCGAGATTCAAGAGTTTTCGGGCCCAGCACCGGGTGATCTCGTTTCCGAGGACATCGTTGTTGGAGACGGACACGAGGCAAAGCCGGGATGCTTTGTTGAGGTGCACTACGTCGGCGTCGATTACGAAACCGGCCAGGAATTCGACTCTTCCTGGGATCGTGGGCAGTCCATTGAATTCCCGTTGCAGGGTCTGATTGCCGGGTGGCAAGAAGGCATTCCTGGTATGAAGGTTGGCGGCCGTCGCCAACTGATCATTCCGCCAGACAAAGCTTATGGGCCTGCAGGCGGTGGGCACCCTTTGTCTGGCCGCACTTTGGTTTTCATGATCGATTTGTTGTCAGTCAACGAAGAAAATTAAATTAACAGGTGCATGCGAGGCGCCGGGGATCGCATTTGCGATCTCGGCGCCTTTTTTGCGTTTGGTGGCATTATGGGAGGTATGTCTAATCCACAGCCTATGCCGACTTTTGATTTGAATGATTCCGCCAGCATGCCGCAACTTGGTTTGGGGACCTACAAAATTTCTCCAGACAAAGTTGAGTCAATCGTGCGGACAGCCATCGAACTTGGCTACCGACATTTTGATACCGCACGAATTTACGAGAATGAAGAAGCCGTCGGGCGAGCTTTAAACGATGCTATTAAAGCTGGTGATGTTACTCGTGAAGAACTGTATGTTGTCAGCAAACTTTGGCACGACCAACACGGTAAGGCAGAAGCAAAACAAGGTTTTAGTGATTCATTGCGCAGACTGGACGTTGGCTACCTCGATAATTTCTTAATCCATTGGCCGTACCCTCAGGGCGGCAAATACGTCGAAACCTGGGAATCGCTCTTAGAGATTAGCGAGACTGATGAACTAGTTTCCGCAGGTGTGGCGAATTTCAATGCAGAACACCTCGAGAAATTGGTTGCAGCGACCGGCAGTGCGCCCAGCCTCAATCAGATTGAATTACACCCAGGGTTTCACCAGCCAGAGCAGCTCGCTGCAAATCAGAAAATTGGTACAAGGGTAGAAGCGTGGTCGCCATTAGCTCGCGGCATTGTCTTGCAAAACCCACAGCTGGAAATGATTGCTGAACGCGTTGGGGCGTCCGTGGCTCAAGTCGTACTGCGCTATCTGTTGGACAAAGAGATATCTGTCGTGCCAAAGGCCTCGTCCCGTGAACGGTTGGCAGAAAATGCTGGCGCGATCGATCTACGGCTTCTGCCAGAAGATACGGCAACCATTGATGCCCTAGCGGGCATGCCCGGTTTCGGTCGAATTTTCGGTGATCCTGCTACGTTCCCGGATCAGGCATAAAGCTTTTAGCGTACGGCAGGGGGGGTAAGCTTTCAGCGTACGGGGGATTTCGACATTAGCTCGGCTTTTATTCTGTGAAGCCCGGGTAGCAGCATTCATACGAACTCAGCTTCGTCACAGAAAGTTTCGTCACATGGTGGTGTGGTCTATCTGTATGAATGCTTCATGGGGGATGGCCTGAAAATTGATTCCTGCAGGTAAGCATATCTAACGGGGGTAATTTCCTTCATGAAACCTTCCTGTGATGGGGGCCAAGTTATTCTCGTCACTGTAAGCAAGGTAACATGTGTTTCGCACGAAAGTCTTGCCCGTATTCATGTGCGGGCAGTGTTTCACAGTGAAGTGAACAGGAATGTGACGTGGAAACGTCGCCCCAGAAGTAATAGGAGAGATTATGGCAGGAGCTCCTTCCAACAACCCCCGGCGTAAAGCTACGTCCGAAGAATTTATTGCGATGAGCAAATCAGAAGAATTTGCCGATCTTAAAACCCGTTTCCGCGGGTTTACGTTCCCCGCGATTATTCTCGCTCTGTTGTGGTTTTTCGCATACCTCGTGGTCGCCACGTTCTTCCCAGAAGCCATGGCCCTTGAGGTTGGCGGCGGCTTCAACATCGGGCTGGTGCTTGGCATTGCCCAATTTGTCACGACGTTCATGATCACCTGGATGTATGTGAAATTTGCTAATAAAAACCTGGAGCCGCGTCAGTCGGCCATCCGTGAGAAAATGGAGGGCTAAGCTATGTTTTCCGCTTCGCTTGCACAGGCAAGTACAAACGTGACCACCGTAGCCCAGGCAGCAGCTGAAGAGGGCCTTGATGCGGGTAACCCGTTGATCAATATTGCCGTTTTTGCCGGCTTTATCATCGTCACCATGGCGATCGTGACGCGCGCTGGTAAGACCACTTCAGAAGCTTCCGACTTTTATACTGGTGGTGGACAGTTCTCCGGACGCCAAAACGGTTTGGCGATTTCGGGTGATTACCTATCTGCGGCGTCATTCCTCGGCATCGTCGGCGCAATCGCATTGTATGGCTACGACGGATTCTTGTATTCCATCGGTTTCTTCGTAGCATGGTTGTTTGCGTTGTTACTGGTTGCTGAACCAATGCGTAACGTGGGTCGATTCACCATGGCCGACGTACTTTCGTTCCGTTTACGGCAAAAACCTGTCCGTCTGGCCGCTGCTATCGCCACAGTATTTGTTTCGCTGTTCTACTTGGTTGCGCAGATGGCTGGTGCCGGTTCACTGGTTTCGGTTCTTCTTGGACTGGATCAAAAAGTGTGGCAGTACGTTACCGTCGGTATCGTTGGTGCGGTTATGACCGCATACGTGCTAATCGGCGGAATGAAGGGCACAACCTATGTGCAGATGATCAAAGCTGTTTTGCTGGTTACTGCTGTAGTTGTCATGATTATCTTGACCTTTATCGCTGCTGGTGGTGGCTTCACCACGCTGTTTGATCAGGCAGTAGAAACCCACCGTAACTCTGCATTCCTGGCCGAACGCGCCTATGAGGCCGAAGACATCATGAAGCCAGGATTGAAATATGGTTCGGATATTTGGACGCAGTTGGACTTCATTTCATTGGGTGTTTCACTGCTCTTCGGTGTTGGTGGCCTGCCACACGTGCTGATGCGTTTCTACACCGTTCCTACTGCGGTCGAGGCGCGCCGTTCAGTGACCTGGGCTATTGTCATTATCGGCTCGTTCTACCTGATGACCTTGGTTCTGGGTTACGGCGCGGCGGCACTGGTTGGCCCGGATCTCATCGTTGACGCCCCAGGCGGCGCAAATGCGGCTGCACCACTGCTGGCCCTTGAATTGATGGGACCAATCTTTATGGCCGTCGTCGCCGCGGTGGCATTCGCGACAGTGCTTGCGGTCGTGGCAGGTTTGACGATTACGGCATCCGCCTCGGTGGCTCACGATATTTATGACGCGGTGCTTCGCGACGGTGAGGCATCGGAAGAATCCCAGGTTCGTATTTCCCGCATCACTGTGATCGTGCTTGGAATTGCCTCGGTTGTCCTGGGCATCTTGGCGATGGAGCAGAACGTGGCTTTCTTGGTTTCGTTGGCCTTCGCTATTGCAGCCTCCGCAAACTTGCCGACGATCCTGTACTCGTTGTACTGGCGCAAATTCAATACCACCGGTGCTATTGCCTCGATGTACACCGGTCTAATCGGCTCCCTGTTGTTGATTTTCTTCTCGCCAGCCGTTTCTGGCAGCGAATCTTCGATGGTGCCGGGCGCAGACTGGGCAATCTTCCCACTGACTTCTCCAGGTCTGGTTTCCATTCCACTGGCCTTCCTGGCTGGTTATTTGGGTACCGTGCTCTCTAAGCCGGACAACCTTGACCATTTGGCGGCAGAAATGGAAGTTCGTTCGATGACGGGCGTAGGTGTGGAAGCACCAGTTGATCATTAAAGCTGTTCGCAGCGAACTAGCTAGTGACTGCTAGCTCTCCACAGAAATCCCTTAGCGTAGGTTAACGTTAAGGGATTTTGCTTTTGTAGGATATGTATTTGTGACGCGCTCAAAAGATTTCGGAAACGCAGATTCCACCTCATCGACGCCGCAGGTTTCAGCCGTTCAGTCTGGTTCTGGACTGCTCGGGATTAAGGTTTTGAGTTGGGGTCTCTTAACATCGGCAGTGGCGGTGATCGTCGCCGTGGCGTTCGTTGGCTCCCATAGCGGAATGAGTGCTTCGCATCTGTCGGTCAGCCCGAACGGAGAATTATCTGATGCCCGAGCTTCCGTCGATCGCAGTGGGCATGACGTTGCTAAAACCAGGGGCAACGATTCCGCAAGTTTTGGGTCAGGTGAAGAAAAAGCAGAGCCAGCTTCTCGGGGGTCGAAGAAGGCTAATCGTTCTCAACTAACTGAGGACAGCAATATCTTGCGTCCGAAGAAAATTGATTTCGTGGAAAATCAACAGGGTAGCCAGTTCACTTTGTATCGATTTTCTGATAATTCCAAGCTTGGTAGTACCAGTGATCGCATGGCCCGCCCGGCCTTATCCTTGGTGAAATTGTTTATAGCGGAATATGTCCTAGAAAATGGCGATGAATCAGATAAAAAGCTTGTCGATGCTATGATTACCGAATCGAGTGATGCGGCGGCCGACAAGCTGTGGGCGCAATATCCGGAATCCATCGATGAAGTTGCAGAAGACTATCGATTGTTTTCGACGCGAGCCGGCACCAAGTGGGGTTTTTCTGTCACGTCTACCTACGACGTAGTTAGCTTCATCGCACAAATCAAAGATGAAGATCCGAAACATCCACTTCTAGAGATGATGAAACGTACGGTCCCCGTGGCAGCTGACGGGTATGAGCAGGATTTTGGTACAGCCAAGTTGCCTGGAGTGCAAGGGACGAAATGGGGCTGGTCGGACGATCGCAGCCTGCATTCCTCGGTCTCGTTCGGTAAAGACTTCGTAGCTGCTGCCGCAATCACCGGTAGCGCAGATGACCTCTCCGAAATCGCTGAGAAACAGTTTATTCCGTATCTGAAATAACGCTGTTTGCCCCTGGCTGTTGTCGATCCAGCCAGACCTATTGCGGGTTGAATCATGTTAGGATAAATTTGTAATCCATATCATATTCATACCTGAAAGGACTCGTGTCACATTATGATCGACCACGAAGTGCGAACTAGACCTTCTGCAGAAGACTTCCCGTATGAGGAGCATTTGGCACACAAGATTGCCAAGGTTGCTGCTGATCCTGTCGAGGTTCCGTCTGATACTGCTGAGATGATCAAAAACCGGCTTATCGACAACGCTTCGGTCGCAATGGCTTCGCTGGTTCGCCGTCCTGTAACCTCTGCGCGCACTATGGCTACCGCGCACCCGGTTAGCGATGGGGGAGCGACCGTATTCGGCGTGGACGGTAACTATTCCGCAGAATGGGCTGCTCTTGCTAACGGCACTGCGGTGCGTGAATTAGACTTTCACGATACTTTCTTGGCGGCGGAATACTCCCACCCAGGTGATAATATTCCACCGATTTTAGCTGTTGCCCAGCACAAGGGACTCGATGGTAAAGCATTGATCCGCGGAATCGCTACCGGATACGAAATCCAAGTCAACCTGGTCAAGGGCATCTGCTTGCATGAGTTTAAGATTGACCACGTTGCGCATCTCGGGCCGTCGGTAGCTGCTGGCATCGGTACCATGCTGAACCTGGATGTGGACACCATTTACCAGGCTATCGGCCAGGCTCTGCACACCACCACAGCCACTCGTCAGTCCCGCAAGGGTTTGATTTCATCGTGGAAGGCCTACGCTCCAGCGTTTGCTGGCAAGATGGCAATCGAAGCTGTCGACCGCACTATGCGTGGGGAGGGTGCACCGGCGCCGATTTGGGAAGGTGAAGACGGATTCATCGCCTGGATGCTGCATTCTCCAGACAAAACTTATACCGTTCCCCTGCCTGATGAAGGTGAGGAAAAGCGCGCCATCCTGGAGACCTACACCAAAGAGCACTCCGCAGAATATCAATCGCAGGCTCCAATTGACTTGGCACGCCGGATGAAGAAGTCTTTGGAAGACAAGGGCCTGGATATCGCCGATATTGAATCTATCGTGCTGCACACTTCGCATCACACCCACTATGTCATCGGTACCGGTGCCAACGATCCACAAAAGATGGATCCGCATGCATCCCGTGAGACGCTGGATCACTCGATCATGTACATCTTTGCGGTAGCACTGCAAGATGGAGACTGGCACCACATCGACAGTTACGCACCCGAGCGCGCACAGAGGGCAGACACCGTCGAACTGTGGCACAAGGTCTCAACCGTGGAAGACCCAGCGTGGACGAAGCGCTACCACTCGACGGACCCAAACGAAAAGGCCTTTGGTGCCAAGGCTGTTATCACCTTTAAAGATGGCACCGTTGTGGAAGACGAGATGGCGGTTGCCGATGCCCACCCACTTGGCGCACGCCCATTTGAGCGCGAGAACTACCGCACTAAGTTCCGAACTCTGGCAGAGGGCATCGTCTCTGAGGAAGAACAAGAGCGATTCCTGGCAGCTGTTGACAACCTGGAAAACCTTACCGACCTTCGTGAGCTGAATATCCAGGTTTCTGACGACGTGTTGGCCCAGGCACCACAGACACCGAAGGGGATTTTCTAATGGCGGGATTATTTTCTTCCCAGACCACTGCAAACCAGAAGCGCAAGAATTTCCGTGAGTCTCTGAACGCACCGCAGATCACTACGTTGCCGGGAGCCTTTAACCCGCTGACTGCGAAGCTTATCGAAGATATTGGTGGCTTCTCGGGTGTTTATGTTTCCGGCGCGGTGCTTGCTAATGACCTCGGTTTGCCAGATATTGGCTTGACGACGCTCACCGAGGTTGCACAGCGATCCGGCCAGATCGCACGCGCGACCGAGCTGCCTGTGCTGGTTGATGCCGATACCGGTTTTGGTGAGCCCATGTCGGCAGCCCGCACCATTTCCGCGCTGGAAGACGCAGGACTGGCAGGTTGTCACCTGGAAGACCAGGTCAACCCGAAGCGCTGCGGGCACCTGGACGGAAAAGAAGTTGTGTCGACGGAGTTAATGGTGCGCCGCATTTCGGCAGCCGTCGGCCAGCGGCGCGACAAGGATTTCGTGATCTGTGCCCGCACAGATGCTGCAGGCGTCAACGGCATCGATGATGCTATCGATCGGGCGAAGGCCTATACCGAAGCCGGGGCAGATCTGATTTTCACTGAAGCGTTGCGTACCACGGACGACTTTGAGAAATTCCGTGCGGCAGTCGACACGCCTTTGCTGGCGAATATGACGGAATTCGGCAAGACCGAGCTGCAAAACGCGAAAACGCTGGAATCCATCGGTTATAACGCCGTGATCTGGCCGGTTTCGTCGTTCCGGGTTGCTATGGGGGCGACCGAACGCTTCCTGCGCGACCTGGGCGACAACGGCGACCAGAAATCCTGGTTGGACGATATGCAGCACCGCTCGCGGCTGTACGAACTCGTGCGCTACGAGGACTACAACGCGTTCGACCAAGACGTATTTACCTATTCACCGGAGCAGAATCTGTGATCTAAACGATCAATACGGCGTGCAGGTCAGCATCGCCGTTCTAGCAAAAGCTCAGGAAGGAGCTTGTAATGACTACCAAATCTGAAATTCGTAAGGGCCTGTACGGGGTCGTGGCAGATTACACCGCGGTCTCGAAGGTAATGCCAGAGACCAACTCATTGACTTATGCGGGCTATCCCGTGCAAGAGTTGGCGAAGCACTGCATTTTTGAAGAAGTAGCCTATTTGCTGTGGAACGGCGAGCTACCTGACTCCGGACAGCTGGAAGAATTTGCTGCTTCCGAGCGTGAATTGCGCGGACTGACCGAGGCAGAGATCAACTTGATTGAATCGATGCCGAAGGATGCCCACCCGATGGACACGCTGCGCACCTTTACTTCGTTCGTGGGCCAGTTCGATGAACATTTTACACGCGATGCCGACCATATCCGCGAGATTGGGCTGCGTCTGCTCGCGAAATTCCCCACTGCTGTCGCGTTGGATATTCGTCGCCGTAAGGGCAAGGGATATGTGGAGCCGTCGAAAGAAAAAGGCTTTGCCGAAAACTTTTTGTGGATGGTATTCGGAGATGAGGATAATTCTCCGGCGTTGCAGAAAGAAGCCATCCAAGCCTTTGACCGATCTCTGATCCTGTACGCAGAACATTCCTTTAACGCCTCGACGTTTAGCTCACGCGTGATTACCTCTACGACCTCCGATGTATATTCCGCGGTGACCGGTGGTATCGGTGCTTTGAAGGGGCCATTGCACGGTGGTGCGAATGAAGCTGTGATGCATAACATGATCGAAATCGGTGATCCGGACAAGGCAGAGCAGTGGTGTAAAGATCGTTTAGCCAGCAAACAAGTAGTCATGGGCTTCGGCCATCGCGTATACAAAACCGGCGACTCCCGGGTGCCGACGATGGAAGCCGCATTCAAAAAGCTCGCGGCTAACACTCCAGGCGCGGACAAGTGGGTTGAGATGTACGACATCATGGCCAAAACGATGGAAGAAAATACTTCCATCAAGATCAAACCAAACCTGGACTTCCCGGCTGGTCCTGCCTACTATCTGTTGGGATTAGAGATCGAATTCTTCACCCCAATTTTTGTGATGGCACGTATCACGGGTTGGACGGCACACATCTTGGAGCAGTACGAAAACAACTCACTGATCCGCCCACTGTCGGCATACAACGGGCCAGAGGAGCGCTCGGTTCCAGCAGCAAACTAGTCTGTCGGACGAACTAGGGCACCACAAGCCTAGGGAATCTAGGCTTTTAGAGCCCGAATTGTTTTGCAAGGTGCGCGTTATCCTGTGCGAGTTTCAGCAACTCTTGCACCGTGCGCGCACCTTGCTGTACTGCAGGGTCAGAGCTGAGCCGTTGCAGCTCGGCAACATTCGGTGGCGTCGTGCTACCTGGAATAGCTGGGAATTGACCTGGTGTGTTCTGCTGTGGGCCTTGTGGGAGACGCTGATTTTGGTTATTTTGTGGAGTCCGTCCCGCACCAGAGGCAACGCCTGGCTTCCACTGGCCCCAATCATGAGCGTAGACATTATTAATGTCGCAGACCACGCCACCAATAGTTTGCTGCTTATTCTGCGGCAGCTGATGGATAGTCGTGCGGGGGTGGATTTTTCCGCCAGAACCCCAGTCATGCATCCAGAAGTAGGAGCCAATGCCATCTTTGATAGCCCAGTCGATGACGTTGTAGTTGCCGTAGATTCCGGCAGAATATCCGGCAGCCTTCAGTAGTGCTTCAAAAGCACGGAGGTAGGGGGCAATTAAAGAATCGTATTCGCCCCGGGTGGGGTTGTCGTCAATGGCAATATAGATAGGACGGCCGGTTGGGCCACCTGCGCTGCGATGTAGAGCGATCGCCTTTGGTGCGTGGGTGGCGGCGCCTAAGGCGCCTTGTTTCCAGTCTGCAGTTGCGGCGCGGCCGAATTGGTAAACCGAGGCGGTTTCCAAGCCGAGTGCTGCCAGGTTGTTGGTTTCCGTGGCGCTGACGGGTTTGCCTAGCATCCACTCTGCACCTGGTCGGCGCTCAGAGACATAGCGTACGGCACCGAGGAAGCCGCCGTCCTTGATGGCACGGGCAGAAGGTACGCCGGCAGCGTAATCGAGCACCCGGCCCAAGATCGGGCCAGGGCCGTTTGCTGCTGCAGCGTGTGGGGCAGCGATAGTTGTGCTGGTGCTGGCAAAAGCGCCAGCTATCGCGAGGGCGCCGGTAGTGCGGAATAGAGAGCGTCGGCTGAAATTGCGACCGGTATTCATCAAGATTCCTCCAATCAGGAATGAACAATCGTCACAACAATATCAGTAGTAACAACAGTTTCGGGGTTAAAACGCGAGTGCTGGCGCGCTAAGTTATCGCTTAGGGGAGCTAGGAGTTCAGGAAGTTGAAACTCTCAAAAAATAAAACGTTGCAAAGGCGTGAATCAGTGAACCGGCTTGGGCTGCAATAGACTTTGCACAGACCTCATAAAATCCCTAAAACCAAGGCTTAAGCGCCCGAGAAAACAAGAAATCTCGAGCCATCATAGGAATGATGTCTCGAGATGACACGAAATATCTCAGAAAAAATGTGCCCCAGAGTGGATTCGAACCACCGACACCGGCTTTAGGAGAGCCGTGCTCTATCCCCTGAGCTACTGGGGCCGACACCGGCCGGGTATTCCGGCCAGCCATTAGCTTAGCGCACACGAAAATTTCGGGCGAATGCACCGGTGCGAGCCGCACTCTTCGCGGCAGGCAGTAAAATTTTAACCCTGGAGTTCTTCCAACTTTTTCGCTACATCACTGGCAGGTGGGTTCGTCATCGAGGAACCATCAGAAAACAGCACCGTTGGAATGATGCGGTTGCCATCGTTGACAGACTCGATCCATGGGTTGGCGTTTTTGGCTTGGCCTTCTTCCGAGTCTGGATCGATCACCGCAAATGGGGTGCCATTGGCTTCCAAATCACCGATCAGCTTGCGGCAAAACGGGCACCAGCTGGCAGCGAAGATGGTCACGTCGTGGGAGGTTTCTGGGGTTTGTACGTCAGACATTTAGGCTGCTGCCTTTCGTTCGTAGGTTAAGAATCGATATTTGAGCGGTAAATCACTGGGCTCATGCCCCGGAATTTGCAAGTGTCCATTCGCAGAGACTTGCCAATCGCTATCTGCTACCAGACCGAAATCATCGGGAACATCGGGAGCATACACGGCCCGCTGCCCATAAATGCTACCAATATTCGCCCCCATCAGGGTGATCTCTAACCGGTCGACATCGCCCAAGGTTGCCTCGTAGACTTTGCCACCGCCCAGAATCCATGCAGTGTGTAACTGCGCGACGTCGGCAAGCGAGCCGATAACCTCGGCGCCGGCAGACCAGCTACCTGGGCTTGCCGATGACAATACGTAGTTGTCCCGCCCAGGTAGTGGGCGGAATTGCTGGGGAAGCGACTGCCAGGTCTTGCGTCCCATGATCACCGGTGCGCCCGTGGTGATTTCTTTGAAATGCGCGAGATCCTCCGGCACATGCCACGGCATGGCCACCCCGTCGCCAATAATTCCGTCGAGTGATTGCGCCCAAATTGCTCCCAGCATGGTCACTACACCGAGACCTGTGCTTTGATCGACGGGTGCGGGTCATAGCCCTCGACCGCGATATCGGAAAACTCATAATCGAAAATGCTGGCAGCTTTGCGCAAACGCAGTTGTGGGTAAGCGCGTGGCTCGCGGCGTAGTTGCTCACGTACCTGATCGAAGTGATCGTTGTAGATATGGCAGTCGCCACCGGTCCAGATCAGCTCGCCGACTTCCAGCCCAGCCTGTTGGGCGAGCATATGCGTCAGTAAAGCGTAGGAAGCGATGTTGAAAGGCACACCCAAAAACAGGTCCGCGCTGCGCTGGTAAACCTGTAGTGAGAGCCTGCCGTCCGCGACGTATAATTGGAACAATAAATGGCAGGGCATTAATGCCATGTCATCCAACTCGGCGACGTTCCAAGCACTGACTACCATGCGCCGTGAATCCGGGTTTTCTCGCAGGTTGTGGACGGCTTGGGCGATTTGGTCGATATGCCCGCCATCTGGGGTTGGCCACGAACGCCATTGCACGCCATAAACCGGCCCTAATTCACCGTTATCATCGGCCCATTCATTCCAAATGCGCACACCGTTCTCCTGCAACCACGCCACGTTGGAATCGCCACGCAAAAACCACAACAACTCACCGACTACCGCGTGGAAATAGACTTTTTTAGTGGTCAACAGCGGGAAGGATTCAGCTAAGTTATACCGCAACTGTCGGCCGAACACGCTGGTGGTCCCGGTTCCAGTGCGGTCCTGCTTAGCTGTGCCGTTGTTTAGGACATCGCGCAATAAATCCTCGTAGGGAGTGCGGATCGTATTGCTAGCGGCTTGGGGATGGGCGCTACTCGTGGGGTCAGTTTCGGAGCTAGTTGCCGACTTAGTCATGAGCCATAGTTTACTAGCGCGTACCCATCGCTGCCGATTAACAACCAGCCATGGACAGCTAGGCATGAACAACCAGTCATGTATAACCAGCCATAGACAGTTAACGATTAATAGTGGCCGTTGGCTGCTTTGTAATCCGCGATATGGCCCAACATGTCGTCGGCAAGTTCTTTCCGGCAGATCAACAAATCCGGGATATAGGTATCGGCGCGGTTGAACCGGTGCTGCGAACCGTCCAAGCGACTAACGTGCAAACCGGCTGCTTGGGCCACTCCGACGGGCGCGGCCTGGTCCCACTCATATTGTCCACCGGAATGGATATAGGCATCAACGTCGCCTAGCAGGACTTTCATTGCTTTAGCGCCGGCAGAACCCAGCCTTACGGTCTGCAAACCCATGTGCTTGCCGACGTAGTCTGCAATTTCTGGAGGGCGGTTACGCGAAACCACAATGCGTCGCGAAAACGGACCGGATACCGCGCGCACATCAGACGAACGGAACACCACACCTAGGTCAGGTAGGCCGACGGCGGCATGCAGCGGCACTCCGTCTTCGACTAACGCGATATGCACAGCCCAGTCCTGGCGGCCGGTGGCGAACTCTTTTGTGCCATCGAGCGGGTCGACAATCCACACTCGTTTTTTCTGCAGCCGCGTGGGATTATCCTTGGCCTCCTCGGATAAAAAACCATCGTCTGGGCGATGCTGAGCAAGCACGCGCGCGATCCAGTTTTGGGCCAGCTCGTCACCGGCTTGCGCGAGCTCCTTATCCCGCAACAAACCAACCCCGCGGATTCCTTTGAGAATTTCCCCGGAACCTTGGGCCAAAAGGTTGGTGAGTCGAACATCTGATAACACGCCTGTCATGCCCCATACTGTAGCCGTAGAGTGGGCCTCATGCCTGATGACGTCCTATCTCGTTTCAGCCCGCCAGTGGCAGGCTGGTTTCGTGAAGTCTTTGCTCGGCCCACGCCCGTGCAACAACAAGCCTGGCAAGCGGTTTCTGCAGGGAAAAACGCGCTGGTTGTGGCCCCAACGGGGTCTGGTAAAACCCTGGCGGCGTTCTTTTGGGCGCTTAACGGGCTCATCGCTGGCGATGGTCAGCTTAGCCTGCCGGTTGGAAACAGCCAGGTCTCTCTTGCCGACGCAGGCAAACCCGGGGTTAAGGTGCTGTATATTTCGCCGCTGAAAGCCTTGGGCGTCGACGTCGAACGAAACTTACACGCCCCATTGACCGGCATTGAGCGGGTTGCACAACGTCTCGGTATGGATACCCCAGCGGTCAGCATCGGAGTACGCAGTGGTGATACCCCGCAAGCAGAACGCGCGCGGCAACTGCGTCGCCCGCCGGATATTTTGATCACTACCCCCGAATCGGCTTATCTCATGCTCACGGGTAAAGCCGCCGGGATTTTAACGACCGTTACCACCGTGATAGTCGATGAAATCCATGCGCTAGCTGGGAGTAAACGTGGGGTGCACCTAGCGCTCACACTAGAACGATTGGCGCGCATCGCCGACGACCCACAACGAATCGGTTTGTCTGCCACAGTGCGCCCGATTGAATCCGTGGCGCAGTTTTTGGGTGGTGACCGAGCCGTGGAAATTGTCGCGCCACCAGCGCAGAAGGCTTGGGAACTTGCTGTGCGCGTGCCGGTAGATGACATGTCAGATTTACCGGTACCGGAACAAGCCTCGACGATCGGGGAGATGACGGTCGATGATCCATTGGGGTTAAGCAGCGGTGGTGCGCCCGACGCTGCTAGCCCTACCTTTGCTAGTGATTCGGCGTTGCCAACCGCGAAATCAATCTGGCCGCATATCGAAGCTGAGCTCTACCAAACCATCATGGAATGCAACTCCACTCTGGTGTTCGTGAATTCCCGGCGAACCGCAGAGCGACTGACTTCTCGTCTCAACGAACTCTATGCCGCCGAGCATGCCCCAGAATCACTGTCGACGTCGACGCGCCGGGACCCCGCGCAGTTGATGAAACACACTGATATCGCGGGTACTGCGCCATTAGTTATTGCCCGCGCACACCACGGCTCGGTCTCTAAAGATGAACGTGCGCAGACGGAATCCCTGCTGAAACAAGGTGCGTTGAAAGCTGTCGTCGCGACCAGTTCATTGGAACTAGGCATCGATATGGGGGCAGTCGAACAGGTAGTGCAAGTAGAATCACCGCCGTCGGTGGCCTCCGCCTTGCAACGAGTTGGCCGCGCCGGCCACAGCGTAGGGGCCGTTTCAAAAGGAGATTTTTACCCGAAGCACCGCGCGGATCTCTTACAAACTGCAGTCACCGTCGGCCGGGTAGCCCCAGGATTGATCGAAAAGATCCATGTTCCACGCAATCCTCTGGACGTGTTGGTGCAGCAAACCATCGCTGCGGTAGCAGTGGAAGATCTGGACGTAGATGAATGGTTTACTACTATTCGTCGCGCCTGGCCGTATCGTGATTTGGACCGCGAGGTCTTCGAATCGGTGCTAGATCTGGCCAGCGGACTGTACCCTAGTACCGATTTTTCTGAGTTGAAACCGCGCATTGTGTTTGACCGGGTGCGCAACACTTTGTCTACCCGGCCTGGTTCGCAACGAGTGGCGGTAACAAGCGGCGGCACTATCCCGGATCGTGGCATGTTCGGGGTTTTTCTGGCGGGTACGACAGACACAGCCACTGGAGCTAGCACCACTCGCGGCGACACGACCAGCAAAGCCACCCCGCGCCGGGTCGGTGAGCTAGACGAAGAAATGGTGTACGAATCCCGCGTCGGGGATGTTTTCACCCTAGGCGCGAGCAGCTGGCGCATCGAAGACATCACGCGTGATCAAGTCATCGTGACTCCCGCGCCGGGCCACACGGGGCGTCTGCCGTTTTGGAGCGGCGATCAGCTAGGACGCCCTTATGAGCTGGGATTAGCTTTGGGCGAATTTCGACGCGAAGCCCACCGAAAACGAGAGGCTTTGCTGGATGAGCTTCCATTAGATGAGCGTGCGCGAGCCAACGTATTGGGTTATTTGGATGAGCAATACGAAGCAACTGGGCTGATCCCGGATGAAAAAACACTGGTTCTGGAACGTTTTCGTGACGAACTCGGTGACTGGCGCGTCGTCTTGCACACCCCTTTTGGGCGTGGTGTCAACGCTGCCTGGGCATTAGCGGTTGGTGCGCGCATTGCGGACAACACCGGAATGGATGCCCAAGCAGTGGCCGGTGATGATGGCATTGTGCTGCGAGTGCCTGAAGGCGAGCAGCAGCCAGATGCGTCACTGTTTATCTTCGCTACTGATGAGATCGAAGACATAGTGACCAATCAAGTGGGTAATTCTGCGTTATTTGCTTCGCGGTTTCGTGAATGCGCGGCACGTGCGCTGTTATTGCCGCGCTACAACCCGGGTAAACGCGCCCCGCTATGGCAGCAGCGGCAAAAGGCAGAACAACTACTGGACGTGGCACGGAAGTATCCGTCCTTTCCTATCATTTTGGAAACCGTGCGTGAATGCTTACAAGATGTCTATGATCTTCCGGCATTAAATGAGGTCACCCGTGGTATTGCCCAGCGCAATATTCGGATTGCGGAAGTGACCACGGAGCAACCATCGCCATTTTCTTCGTCGTTGTTGTTTAATTACACCGGCGCGTTCATGTATGAAGGCGATAGCCCACTGGCTGAGAAACGGGCAGCGGCGCTGTCATTGGACCCAAGCTTGCTGGCAAAGCTACTGGGCACCGTGGAGCTACGTGAACTCTTGGATCCGAGCGTGATCACGACGGTGCATGAATCGCTGCAGCACACTGCGCCAGATCGCCGAGCCCAGACAGCAGAACAATTAGCCGATACCCTGCGACGCATCGGACCCATCCCAGTTGCACGGTTTGCTGAATATGCAGACATTTCTGTCGCCAGAGCCCGGCGCGAGTTGGGCTCACGTGTGATGTTGGTGCGCATGGTGGGCGAGGACTATCTGGCGCAATCCCACGATGCAGCGTTGCTTCGCGACGGACTAGGAATACCAGTACCACCCGGTGTGCTGGCACCTACTGAGACCATTGATGATGCTCTCGCACAATTACTAAAGCGCTGGTCTCGGGCACGAGGCCCGTTTGTAATACACGATGCTGCGCAAGCATTCGGCCTAAGTATCTCCAGTGCCTGGCATATCGTACAAGGATTAGCTGCCAGCGGTGAGTTAGTGGAAGGACACTACCGCCAAGGGATTGATGAACTGGAATATTGCGCTTCGGGAGTATTAAAGCAGATCCGTTCGCGCTCGTTGGCGGCGGCCCGCAAAGCGCAAAAACCTGTGAGTGAGTCAGCGTTTGCTCGCTTCTTATTAGATTGGCATCAGATAACCGAGATACCTGGCGGTGCGCCCGGCACAGTTGGGACTACAGGCCCTCGTACTTCCCACGCCAGTGCAAGGGAGCAAGGGCTGCGCGGGGCGGATGGGGTTTTCGCAGCAGTCGAGCAATTAGCCGGGGTGCGGTTGCCGGCGAGTGCTTGGGAGCATCTGGTGCTGCCGTCCCGGGTACCCGGTTTTAGCCCGCGTCACCTCGACGAACTCACCAGCAATGGGGAAGTGCTGATCCGGGGAGCGGGGCAAGCTGGGAGCAATGACCCTTGGATCATGTTGCTGCCTGCTGAATATGCGGCGCAGCTCGCGCCAATTGCGGATGGGGAAAATCCGAATCTGTCGGCCGTGCAGCAAGCCATCGTCGACGTCTTGCACAATGGTGGTGGCTATCTGTTTGCGGATATCGTCGACCAGCTAAGCCTGCATTCTAGTGATGCAGTTCGCGAGGGCCTATGGGGCCTGGTTGATCTTGGGATGGTCAGCCCGGATAGTTTTGCTCCGCTTCGCGCACGGCTGGCGGGTGGTACGGGCAGGGCGCACAAAGCTAAGCGACAGCCCCGTCGCAGCCGCTTGCGCTTGGGACGCACGAGTTTCGCCACCGGGCAGAACGCCCGGCCAGCTCAAGCTACACCGCCGGATATGGTGGGGCGTTGGGCACTGACAATACCTGCCGACACCGACGCCACGGCACGCTCGGTAGCCCAAGGCGAGGCCTGGCTCGACCGCTATGGTGTGGTCAGTCGTGGCAGCATCGTATCCGAGGATGTGCCTGGTGGTTTCGCCTTGGCATACAAAGTATTGAGTGAGTTTGAATCCACTGGTAAAGCCCAACGTGGGTATTTCATTGAAGGGCTGGGGGCAGCACAGTTTTCGACGCCCGCAGTGGTGGACCGGCTACGTGGTTGTGATGATGCTCCAGATGTACACGGGTGGCCGTCGGGAACAGCGCAGCCGAGCATAGTTCTGATAGCTGCCACTGATCCGGCGAATCCGTACGGGGCGGCGTTGGATTGGCCGCGTGCGGACGGTGAGACAGCAGATACCGGAAGCACTGCTCGTGCGCGTCCGTCCCGTGCTGCTGGTGCCCTGGTTGTGCTTGTCGACGGATTATGTTTGGCGCATCTGAGCCGAGGCGGAAAAACCTTGACGACGTTTTTCGAAGCTTTACCAGAAGACATCGAACAGGATCCGACACAATTATTGGTGACTGCGCTACAGGCTGGATTGGAAAAAGAGTGGATCCGCCCGTTGATTATCGAAAAGGCCAATGGAACAGCAATCCTGGGGTCGGCACTGGCAATTTCTATGCGAGAACATGGCGCTAAACTCAGCCCGAAAGGTATCCGGCTGGGAAACTAGTCTGCTTGCACTGGTTGGTGCAAGGATCCAAGCAGAGTTTGCTGCAGTGGCCGCTGCACAATGTAGTGCGGCGGCTGTTGTCCTGGTGGAACAAACGAAACCGAAAATTCTCTGAAACGGAGGCAGTCTCGATATGCCAGAAGGCGATTCCGTCTTGCAGCTCTCCCAGCGCTTGCAATTTCTTGTGGGCAAGACAGTCACGCATACTTCTCTGCGCACCCCGCGCTATGCAACCCACGATTTCTCTGGTGCACGCTGCACAAAAATCTGGCCTTATGGAAAATACTTATTCATGCTTTTTGAGGAGCATGTTCTGGCTACGCACCTGAAAATGGAAGGCAGCTGGGCGATGCACCTGGTTGGGGACAAATGGCGCAAGCCTGGCTACACCGCGCGGGTCGTACTGCGATTTGCGCATCAACCGCGCGACATCGAAATCGTGGGCCATCAGCTTGGCTTAGTGCGCGTGTTGCCGGTTGCTGATTATCAACGATTCATCGCAGATTTAGGGCCAGATATTTTAAGTGATGATTGGGAAGACAGCGATGTAGACAGCGATGTAGGGGAGCAGTATAACGAAGGCCGGGAGGCCAGAGAGACTGGTAGCGCAGAGGCGCTACGCCGAATTATGCAACAACCGCATCGCCCCATCGGAACTGCGCTCCTGGACCAAACCAACCTGGTTGGTATTGGCAATGAGTATCGAGCAGAAATTTGTTTTCTAGCTGGTGTTCACCCAGCAAGTCGCGTCGGCAAGCTCGGCTACGAGCGGGTTGCCGAAATTTTGGAGATTGCGCGGCGGATCATGTGGGCGAATAGGCACGAACCGGTACGGGTGACCACCGGAATTAAACGCGCCGGGGAGACAACCTATGTGTTTGGGCGCAATAAGCAGCCATGCCGACGCTGCCGCAGCTTGATCGTGTCAGATTCACTCGGCGGACCGGATCAGAAACAGAGCGGTGGAATCGCCGGTGAACTCGAGCGCATAATCTGGTGGTGCCCACAGTGCCAACGGTTGCTGGATTAGCTGTTGTTTTGATGCTGTTTCCGATACCAATGCAGCAAGTGGTCCGTCGAACTGTCGCCGGAATCGATTTCTTCCGCGCCGGAAACTGCAGGCAATAGCTCGTCAGCCTGGGTTTTTCCGAGCTCAACTCCCCATTGGTCGAAGGAGTTCACGTCCCATATCACGCCTTGCACAAAGGTGATGTGTTCGTACAACGCGATCAGGCTGCCCAGTACCTCCGGGGTTAACTTCGGCGCCAGAATCGTGGTAGTGGGGCGGTTACCAGGCATCACCAGATGGGGCACTAATTCTTCCGCGACGCCTTCGGCAGCAACTTCTTGCGCGGTCCGACCAAAGGCCATGACTTTTGATTGCGCGAAGAAATTACTCATCAACAAATCGTGTAAAGAACCTTCACCGTCGATAGCTGCTAAATCATTATGCGGGCGGGCGAAGCCAATGAAATCGGCTGGAATGAGATGCTTGCCCTGGTGCAGCAACTGGAAGAACGCATGCTGGCCGTTGGTTCCCGCCTGGCCCCAGTAGATTTCGCCGGTGGTATAGTCCACGCCTGTGCCGTTACGGCGCACGGATTTGCCGTTAGATTCCATGGTCAGTTGCTGTAAGTAAGCGGGGAAACGGCGCAGGTGCTGCGAATAAGGCAAAATTGCGTGGCTGGCTGCTCCGTGGAAATTCGTGTACCACACGCCCAACAACCCCATGAGCACGACGACGTTATCGCTTAAGTCTGTGCGGTAGAAATAGTCATCGATGGCATGAAAACCATCCAGGAACCGGCGGAAGTCTTCCGGCCCAATGCACAGCATCAGCGATAACCCGATCGCGGAGGTTACTGAATAACGGCCACCGACCCAATCCCAGAAAACAAACATATTGTCCGGGTCGATACCGAATTCGCGGACTTTATCCGCATTAGTAGATACCGCCACGAAATGCTGTGCCACCGCATCCGCGCTGCCGAGTTTGTCGACGAGCCAACGCCGAGCAGCCGTGGCATTAGACAGTGTTTCTTGGGTACCGAACGATTTTGAACTGACGATAAACAAGGTGGTTTCTGGATCTACCACGCCCAAGGTGTCGTTCATGTCCGCTGGATCCACGTTGGAAACATATTCTGCGTGAATTCCTGCGGTGTTGTATTCCTGGAGTGCTAGTGCGGCAAAGGCTGGGCCGAGATCTGAACCACCGATGCCGATGTTCACAATGGTCCGGATTTGTTTGCCCGTAAACCCGGTGCGGGTGCCGTCCCGCAGGGAAGTGGCAAAGCGCTCCATTTTTTCCAGTTCGGCGTGGACATCCTGGGTGATGTTCTGGCCGTCTACGAGTAAATCTTCTGTGCCCTGTGAGAGAAAAGACCCAGGTGCCCGGAGCGCGGTGTGTAAGACAGCGCGATCTTCGGTGTTGTTGATGTGTGCACCGGAGAAAAACTTCTCCCGGGCTTCGCGCAGACCGGCGCGCTCGGCGAGAGCCAACAAGTGGTTATGAATGTTGTCATCGATCCAGTTTTTTGACAGGTCGAGGTGCAACTCGCCGGCAGAAAAAGACCACCGCCGGGCACGATCAGGATCCGACTGGAACAACGAGCGAAGATGGAAATCCTGCTCGTCGGCCAGAGCTTTGAGACGCTGCCATTCCGGGGTGGTGGTTATCGATGCAAAAGAACTCACGAAGTTAAATGATACCGACTTGTGCTCGTACGCACGACAGGTGCCCGCCAATTTCGAGTACACGAGACAGCAGTTTTATCCCATAGCTGCCAACCCTGATGCTCGGTGGTGTGCGGATGGTGCGCCGCGGCACGGTCGGCGGTGCTGGTCGCTTTGGGCGGCTGGGCGGCTGAGCAGTGTTCCGTGGCGGGGGAAGCAGTCTCGACTTGCACGGTGGTGCGTGCAATTCCGTACTTGGTGCGCAAAACGTTTTCGACGTGGCGCAGAACTATCTCGTGCTGCCGGGTGGCGACGACGTGCACCGTGGCCACCGCATCCGATCCAGTCAAAGACCACAGATGTAGGTCATAAACCTGCTGTACGCCAGGAATGCGAAGGATCTCGCGCTGGATTGCCACATAGTCTAATCCGGCCGGGGCATGCTGCATCAGTACCGAGAGAGATTGCTTTAACAAGTGCCAGCAACGGGGCAACAAGACTGCCAGGATGAGCACGGACACCGCAACATCCGCACCGTTCCAACCAGTTGCCCAGACCACCCCGGACGCAAAAATGACTCCGACGGAACTGAGCATATCTGAGATGATGTGCAGGTAAGCGCCTTTGATATTCAGCGAATTCTGCGATGGCTTGTGCAGCAATAGCATTGCTAGCAGGTTGGCTAGTAGGCCGATGGTAGCGACGACCATCATGACTTCGGCGGAAAGTTCAGCGGGATAGTGAATCCGTCGGAGCGCGGTGACCATGATCCACACTGCAATAGCCATCACTAGTAAAGCGTTGAGTGCAGAGGCTATAACCTCGGCACGCGCAAACCCATAGGTTGCCAGTTGGGTAGCTTTGCGCTGGCCCCACCACATTGCGAGACCTGCCATGACCAAGCCGACGGAATCAGTGGCCATGTGTCCAGCGTCGGCAAGCAAAGCTAGCGATCCCGACCAGAACGCGCCGACGATCTCCGCAACCAAAATTACGGTGGTTAAGACAATGACGGCTACGAGGCGTACACCCGTTGCCGCGCCATGATGACAGTGGCCTGGTCCGTGTTGGCCCTGGCGTTGCGGACAAGATTGACTTGCGTGCGCAGTTTCTGGGGAATGTGTACACATATGCAAAACTGCTCCTTCCTGGTTGCAGCTAGTTCGTGAATTAACTGCGCGAGTTGGGGCGAGTCATCATGAACCGGTGCGGACTAGTGGTTGTGCGAATCAGCAGATTCTTCTGCGATATCAATCTGGCCAGTATTTGGGTCATAGGTGATGGATCCGTGCTGGAATTTCACACGGATTGGGGTGGTGCCGTCATAGTTTTCCGGAGTGCTCGTCGGCAAGCCCAGCGTGTTGACCGCACCGTTTGCCCAGGCGCGTGCGATTTCTCCCCAAAGTGCTTGGGTTCCGGTTTCTTCGGAATCGACGATCACGCCGTTGTCGAAGACAGCGAAGTCAACGTCTGCGCCTAAACCGGTGTTTGCACCAGCAGTGCCAATGCCAGTGATCGGTGTACCCAAGACGGGCCCCAATAGGGCGTTAATGCGTGCCCATGTCTGCTCAATGTTGGAATCGCCGCTCAACTTCACTACGCGCCCGACCAGACCGGGAATATCACCGAGATTGAGCCCAGGCAGTACTTGGAGTTGTGCCAGGTTATTTGCATCACCGGGCAGGCTGCTGGTTTGAGAGTTTTTCAGCAAAGTCATAACGATTGGGGCGATCACACCAATTGCAGTGGCAGCGAGCTGAGCGAGATCCTGGCCACCATTGCCATTTGGCGACGACGGACGTTGCGGAGGTGTGCTTTGCGGTTGGTTGCCCGGCTGGCTCGGTGTGCCACCTGGATTTCCCGCGATCATGCTGGAAACTCGGCTATAGGCCTGGTTGGTTGCGGCGCGGATCGACGCCCACTGTTTGACAGCTTCATCGCCGGGACACTCGGTGTTGTCGACATCGCGGTGGCCGTGGAAACGGTTGAACGTCCGGGTGTCGCCAGCAGGGTAGCGAGCGTATTGGCTACCTTCGGAGGTCAGCGATACGGTACCGGACGGGTCGAAGCCAGATTGTGCTGCGCGCCAGCCAGCGATTTGGCCGACGGAGTCGATTGTCGGCTGTGGAACCGGCGCGATTTGGTGGTTGCCAATCATTGCGATCCCAAAGGTTCCGGTGTTGTACCCACCTGCATGGGCGCCGAGTACACCGGCGTTCAAGCCATCGCGGCGGCCTTCATAGATGGTGCCGAACTTGTCGACGAGTGCGTGGTAGCCGATATCGCACCAGCCCAAAGATTGTGTGTGGTACTGGTATGCGCCACGGACCTGTGCCGCAGCGGATTCTCTGGTGTAATTGTTAACCCCTGCGGTGTGGTGCAGCGTCATGGCTTTGTAATCCATGCCGGTTGGCCCACAGTTGCCGCGGAAAGATTCGTTGGCGCCCCATGCCTGACGGGTGACCACACTGGGCAGGCCAACGGCAAGGTTTGCGGTCGGCTGAATACCGGCCGGGGTTGCACCTTCTTGGCCATTGACGAAAACGGCGTTGAGCTCTTCAGCTTTTGGTAATGGTGCGACACCGACAGCGTTATCAGTGTGCGTGAGGTCTACAGAATCAGTTACTGGTTGGATTATGCCTTCGGAGGTTTCTAAGCCAGCTTTGGGGGTCGTGATCTGTGGTGCTAGCTCTGGGGCATGATCGTCGGAGTCAGCATGATCATCATGGACACTGTGATCACCGTGATCACTGTGGTCATCATGGTCAGCATGACCGTCATGGACACTGTGGTTATCGTGGACTTCGGCACCATAAAGGTCCACTCCAGCCAGAGAAACCTGCACCTTGTGGGTTGGAGCAACATAGATCAACTCGGTGCCTTGTTGCGTGGCCTCATCGGGGTTGGGAAGCGGGTGGGTTTCTAGCCATGGGCCCCAAGAGCCATCGGCTGCTTGTGCGCGGAAGAATGCGAGAACGTCACGGTTGCCTTTCCAGGTCAGCGCAAAGGAATCAAATTCTTCTTCTTGCGTAAATTCTTGCACGGCGCGTGATTCGCCTTCTGCAGGGCTGTCATGCTGGTGACCATGACCGTGACCGTGGTCGTGAGCTCCTTGGGTAGCAATCGCGGGATCGTCGACGACGGTTGTGGTGCCACTGGAAAAGCTTGCGGTTTTCAGGGTGGCTTCGACTGGTTGTTCACCTGCGCTTTGTGTATTCAGCACGTGGTTGCCGCCGAATGCAGCAGCCGCTACGAGGGCGGAGGTACTGGTTAGTGCGATCGTTGGCGTGAGCCAGCGGGGGCGGGAAGGAGATAAGCGTCTACGCATCTTCATGATGGACTCCTTGTATCTATAAACGAGGGTTTATGCATTTCCAGGTGCAGTAAGGTTAATGCAATTTAGTTCATGCAACTGAAGTTACAAGTGTTACGGGTGTTAACGATGTTTCGACACGCCCGAAAAGATCCCAAAACATTGGGGCAACCTGGTTTATGCGACTGCTAGCCCAAGTTGAGGCCTACGGGTTAGAAAGACCGGTTTGAGTTCAGAGGGGTCGTTGCAACGACCCTTCTAGAATCCAAGCGGAGTCTGGAAATACGAAAAACCCGCAAACACCGTAAGGTGTTCGCGGGTTGTGTGGACCTGAGAATCTTGGGTTGGTAGGTTTCTCAGGCTTGTTAAATTGAAGACGGGCGCCAGCCGGCGTCTGGCCAGCAGTGGAACTCTCCGCCTTGGTAGAGCAGCGGGGCTACCGATGCGTCGGAATCGCATTCTTCCACGGTTACGATCACGATGGTGTGGTCCCCAGCGGGGGTCTTGGACTGAATCGTGCCCGAAAACCAGGATGCAGCGCCAGAAATTACTGGAACATCGAGTGCAGTCCGGTGGGTTTTCACCCCAGCGAAGCGGTCGATTCCTTTTCTCGCAAATTGTTGGGCCAGCGGTGCTTGACCTTGTGCCAGAACGGAAATTGCAACAGGGTTGCCTACTTTGAGTTTTGGCAGAGAGGAAGAATGATTGCCCACCGATAGCATGACCAGCGGCGGGTCTAGGGACAGCGAAGAAAAAGCGGAAACCGTCATCCCCGCATCTGCTCCCTCATGCAACGTGGTTACCACCGTGGTGCCTTTCGGGAAGGCGCCCGATGCGCCACGCAACTTGTCTTTCAGACTGAAACCAGTGGTCGAATTGTTCGAATCTGTCACTGCTTAGTTGTCCTCGCGTGCCAATTGCCATTTCAGCTGGCCTTCGGAAGGCGACTGCACAGGAATGAACGTGGCCTCACGATAACGGCGTGAGGCTGGCGATGACTGTGCATATCCTGCGCCACCAGCTACTCGAATCTCTAGATTGGCGGCCTCTACAGCAGCCTCTGCCGCCCCCAACCGTAGACGCAATAGGTCGGAGAATGCCACTTGTTGTCCGTTAGCAGATTTTTCCGCCAGGGACTCTTGGGTGTTAATCAATTCGGTGATCTTCTCGTAGGTCTTCGCGACGTCATCGGCGAATACCTCATTGATTCCGACAGTCTTGCCACTAGCTGCAGCGATTGCAGATTCTGCCACGCCTAAGCATTCCGAAGTTTGTAGCAGTAGAAATGTTGGGCGCACCTTCGGCAGATATTCTTTGAAGTTGGTGGTTAAAATATTTTCTTCTGGGACGAAGACTTCATTAAATTCCACCCATGCAGACGCGGTGGCATTCAAACCCAGCAACCCGAATGGGGTGCCAAGCGTGAGACCGCCGGCATTGCCGTCAACAACGAATAAAAGCTGCCCGCCCTGATCGGAGTGGGCACCAGACACGATGACGGAATCCTCTGCCAAGTTTGAAGCCCACTTCAATTTGCCGGATACGCGATACCCGCCGTCGACAGCCTGGGCCTGCAAATCGAGATCCCCTGCACCGGCAGCGAACTTAAATACGGAAGCCATGCCCGTGACGCCCGGTCGGGTGCCGTTTTGGATGGCTTCGATTAGCTGTGGGTGCTGGCTGTCAGCGGCTTTCAGGTAGGTCAAGACCATAAGGTCTGCCCAGGTGCTAAATGCGACAGAAAGATCCTCGCGTGCTAATCCACGGACCAGACGGACGGCGGACACCAGTTTGTCGATGTTGAGCAGACCATGTTGAGCCAATAGCTCTAGACCGTAGCGCGCTGGCTTCTCCCCCTTGTCGACGGCGGGTGCGTTTTCCCGCAGCGTTGCGCGGATCTTCTCGTCAAGCTCTAAAGGAGCTAGTTCAATGCTGTTTGCAGTAGTCATGAAAGTCGCCTTCATTGCGGGATTGGAGCTTAGTGATCCTAAGCTCCAATCGCATTAGTGGGAGCGGGCTGGTGTGCGGCCTATACGAGCTCGTGAGTTAGCTTGGCTGGCCGGGTGTAGGTGTTCACCACTGGTGACCACTGAATAGCATCGGCAACCACTTTTTCGATGGTTTCACGGTCGGCATCGCCGTCGACGTCTACCTTCACGCGTACGTCAGAGACACCCGGGCGGGCGTCTTCGCGAGGGGAAACGCCCCAAGTTGGGGAGATATCGATGTCAGACTCGATGTCGATGTTGATCTTGGTCAATGTGATCCCACGGTGGGTTGCAACCGCCTGGATACCTACGGAGATGCAAGCTGCTAGACCTGCCTGCGCAATTTCGGTTGGGTTTGGTGCGGAATCATCGCCGAGCAGTTTGGGCGGCTCGGAAACCAAGGTTGGTTTCAGATCGCGTACCTGGGTGTAGTTGCGGAACTGACCATCTGCTTCAGTGTGGGTGCGGATGACCTTTTTGCCACCTTCTGGGTTTTCGGTGTTTTTATTGGCCATCGCCTGGAGGGACTCTCCATCGATAGGCGCCAGCGGCTCGCCGGCCTTGTGGTTTGGGGTGAGATCAGACATGAGAAACCTCCTTGTTGGGTGGTGATAAGCATTTCTGTTGATCACCTGTGAACTAGCGTCAGAGTAGCACTCTTGGTCTGCAATTTTTAGACTAAGCTGTCTATGCTTTTGGTGTGGTCCGTCGCAAGGCTGGCGGAATTGGGGTTTTAGGTGGGGTGATGGTGTTGGATTTGTGTCAGAAAATGAATGCTCGATAGGTGAATAAAAATAGTTTAAGTTGCGGTTTCCACGGCGTGCTAATGTCTGTGAAATACGTGTGATGTACCGCTTGGTCTGTTTTCGGTGGCGGATCTTAGGCAATTCTCGGGCGGTCTAGCCCAGGTGGCCGCGCCCCAAGCGCAGCAGAGCATTGGCGATATCGGCGCCTTCATTGCCCAATTCGTCGCGAAAGTAATTGATGATTGCCACTTCGCGTGTATGTACCAGGCGGGTGCCCCCGGAACTCATTCGGGTTTTGCCAATCGCTTGCGAAACTTCCGTGCGTCGTTTTATCGCGGACAAGATAATGTCATTCATCTTGTCGATTTCTTCCCGGTAAGCCGCAATTTCCTTGTCGGAGAGAGGATCGTCCGTCCCGGTAGGTGTGCGCACGGAGAAGTTTGTAGCCACAGCATCCATATCCATGTGTTTCATTCTACTGTGGTCGTAGTTACAACTTCGCACTAGACGGTGAAAAACTTTGCGAAATAGTAGTTTGGAAGCATTATGAATTCATCGCCGTTTCAGCCTCGCCCACATGACAGAGAGTCCCAGAACTCACCTGCACACAACCCCGAGCCTTGGTTTTCTGGCTCACCGCTACAGCCGAGCCAGCAGCCGGGTGAGCAATTGGTCTCTGGGCTTAATGCGCAACAACGCGAAGCAGTTGAGCATTCTGGGAGTCCTCTGCTGATTGTTGCTGGTGCTGGTTCTGGAAAAACCGCGGTGTTGACCCGGCGTATTGCTTACCTTATGCAGCAGCGAGGCGTGGGGCCGCACCAGATTCTGGCTATTACGTTCACGAACAAAGCCGCCCGGGAGATGCGTGAGCGTGTTGGCAACCTCGTTGGGCCAGTTGCAGACCGTATGTGGGTCGCAACTTTTCACTCAACATGCGTGCGGATTTTGCGCCAACATGCCCAGCTTGTCGACGGCTTGAACACGAATTTCAGTATCTATGACGGTGATGATGCTCGCCGGTTGCTCTCTATGATCGCCAAGGAAATGAACCTGGATCTGAAAAAATTCACTGGGCGGGTTTTGGCAAATGCGATCTCGAACCTCAAAAACGAGTTGCAAGACCCTGCTGAGGCCGCCGCGGCGGCAGCAACAACGAAAAACCCTTTTGAGACGACCGTCGCAGAAGTTTATGCCGAGTATCAACGACGCCTTCGTGCAGCTAACGCGGTAGATTTTGATGATTTGATCGCAGAAGTCGTACGGATTTTCCAGCAACACGAGCAAGTAGCCGAATACTATCGCAGGCGTTTCCGGCACGTGCTTATTGACGAATATCAGGACACCAACCACGCACAGTATGCGCTGGTGGCAGCTCTCGTCGGCAAGGGAAACGGTGCCCGGCCGGGGCCAGAACAAATCAGCGCACCCGAGTTGTGCGTAGTCGGCGACTCGGATCAATCCATTTACGCTTTCCGTGGTGCCACCATCCGAAACATCGAAGAATTTGAACGGGACTACCCGCAGGCGAGAGCAATTTTGCTGGAACAAAACTACCGTTCTACGCAAAATATCCTGACTGCAGCCAACGCGGTGATAACCAATAATGCGGGGCGTCGCGAGAAAAAGCTGTGGACTGATCAAGGTGCGGGCGACAATATCATCGGTTACGTCGCAGATAATGAGCACGACGAGGCACGGTTTATTGCTGCAGAGATTGATGAATTAAGCGATCAAGGCTACAGCTACAACGATATTTCCGTGATGTACCGGACGAATAATGCTTCACGTGCGTTAGAAGATATCTTTGTTCGCTCGGGGATTCCATACAAAGTCGTGGGGGGAACCAAATTCTATGAGCGCAAAGAAATCCGCGATGTCGTGGCTTACCTTCGTGTACTTGAAAACCCTGACGATACCGTTAGCTTGCGTCGCATTATCAATACTCCCAAGCGTGGTATTGGTGAAAAAGCCCAAGGCCAGGTTGCTTTGCATGCGGAAAACTACAATATTAGCTTCGGTAAAGCCGTGCAGGCGGCAGCTGCCGGCGAAATCTCAGGGTTGAGTGCCCGCGCACGTAATTCGCTGCGAGGGTTTGTGGAGATGATGGCCACTGTGCGTGAAGAAATTCCGTCGCTGAGCAACGAGGTTACTGGACAGCCGCAATTGGGGGAGTTGATCGGCCGGATCTTGGATATCACCGGCTACAAAGCCGAATTAGAAGCGTCTAATGATCCACAGGATGGCACCCGGCTCGATAACCTCAACGAATTAGTTTCGGTAGCGCGTGAGTTTTCTTCTGATGCAGTCAACGCGGCAGGACTAGAAGATAGCGAGATTGATGTAGTTGCTATCGAGGGCGAAGCACCAGCGGGTTCCCTTGCAGCCTTTTTGGAGAAGGTATCGCTGGTGGCAGATGCTGATCAAATACCGGACCACGAACATGGTGTGGTCACGCTCATGACACTACACACCGCTAAAGGGCTGGAATTTCCAGTAGTGTTTGTCAGTGGCTGGGAGGACGGGCAGTTCCCACATCTGCGTGCGCTTGGGGATCCGCATGAATTGTCTGAGGAACGCCGCCTGGCATATGTCGGTATCACACGGGCTCGTAAGAAATTGTATTTAACGCGCGCAATGATGCGGTCTGCTTGGGGCCGACCTGTTGAAAACCCCGCGAGTCGTTTTTTGGCAGAAATTCCGTCGGAAGTTATCACGTGGAAACGTGAGGAACCTAGCCCTGGCTTTGGCTCCGGGTGGGGTGGTGGATACGGTACTGCAGGCTTTAGCGGTGGAAACGATGATGCGTGGTCAGATATTTCCCATGGGGCCCGTCGTTCCCGCCGGATGCGTGGATCTGCTGCGTCTTCCCCTTCGCAACGGAACCAATCCGCCATACCCGAAAAGAAGACCGGGGGTGCAAAACTGGACCTGGCCGTCGGCGACAAAGTCAATCACGCTAAATATGGACTGGGTACCGTGATTGCTGCGGACGGCCAGGGAGCGCGAGCCACTGTAACGATCGATTTCGGTTCTTCGGGCACTATTCGCTTGATGTTGGTGGGTGCCCCGCCAATGGAGAAACTTTAAGGGAGTTACTTAGCACCACGCACCGTGATGCCCTGGTTGGCAAACCATGGCACTGGATCGACCGGAGTAGCGCCATCGGGGCGGATTTCGAAATGTAAGTGAGGGCCGGTGGAATGACCTTCGTTACCCATGGTGGCGATTTGGTCGCCGGCTTTGACTTTGTCTCCGACGCTGACGCTATAGGAATGAACGTGACCGTAGACGGAAATTTCTCCGTTAGCGTGTTGTACGCGCACCCACTTGCCATAGCCTTGCGCTGGGCCTGCGCTGATAACGGTGCCGTCCATGACCGAGTAAATGGGGGTGCCAATTCCGTTCCCGATATCGATGCCTTGGTGCATCCGTCCCCAGCGCATGCCGTATGGTGAGGTGAATATGCCCTCGGTCGGAAATACCACGGTGCGACCGTCGGCAGTGCTTCCTTTGTCCGCTGTCATGTAGGTGGCGGAAGGAGTAAG
Organism: Corynebacterium pseudodiphtheriticum; assembly: GCF_023509295.1. Classification (NCBI taxonomy): domain Bacteria; kingdom Bacillati; phylum Actinomycetota; class Actinomycetes; order Mycobacteriales; family Corynebacteriaceae; genus Corynebacterium; species Corynebacterium pseudodiphtheriticum. Next base: position 750,146 of record NZ_CP091864.1, read on the forward strand.
TTTCGCAGCAGCTTCAGTCGGGTTCGCGTCTGGGGATGTTAGCGGGTCGATGATGATTTCAAAAGCATCGCTGCTGGATTGAATAGACGGAGTACCGCCGTTCTTGTTGAGCTGTTCTACTGTCCCTGCCAGACCTTCTGCAATGCGTACTAGTGCGTCTAAGTCATAACCGTTGATGGCGGGGGCTTGTGAACTTTCAGGATTGACAGTCGCAGTCAAGGCCGGTTTTGCGTGAGCGACTGGGCTGAGTCCAGTGGTGCTCACAGCGACCGCGAGGCCGGCGGCACTCATCCCTACAGTGAGCCGTCGAAAGCGGTGAGAAGGCTTCATACAAGGTCCTGTCTAATCGTGCAGTCTTACAAGGGCTAAAAACGCCGGATGCGGTGAAACGTGTGGTGTTTGCGCCCGCAATCGACGATTTCAGAACATCGTTAAAGCTACCGTTATTTATTTGTGATGGCAATGTCATAAGCGCAGGTTAATGGGTAGATTTGTTCGAAAATATTTAAGCTGCCAGCTCACAGGGCGTGTTGCTAATGTGAATGGTGGTGTAATTGTTGCTTGAGTGGTTAGGTTTCGGGGGTGGCGTACGGGGGTGTTTTGGGTGTGGGGATGATGGCGATAATGAAAAACCGCTTACACCCTTGCGGAAATAAAAACAGGCAAGCTGGGTGTAAGCGGGAGATGAAGTTATAAAAGCGGCAGTGGTTCCTGGATGATTTGGGTTTAGACAGAAATGCCACGTTCTGCCAGCCAAGCGGCTGGGTCAACTGGTCCGCCACCGCCTGGGTGGACTTCGAAGTGTAGGTGAGTTCCGGTGGAAAAGCCTTGGTTTCCCATGCCCGCGATCCGTTGACCAGCGTGCACCTGTTGCCCGACTGTAACGTCCAGGGTGTCCATGTGGCCGTACAGCGAGATGGTGCCGTCTTCATGCTGGATCCGGATCCAATTGCCGTAACCGGAAGCAGGGCCGGAGTCTAGAACGATACCGTCCATGATTGCCAGGATGGGGGTGCCGTTGACGTTTGCGATGTCGATGCCGTTATGGAATGACCCCCACCGGGGGCCGAAGCCTGAGGTGAATACGCCTTCTGCTGGCTTGACGATGCTAGGCAGGCGAGAGCTCAGGTCAGCGGCGATGCGTTCCGTGGAGTGAGCAACTGCCTTGTCTAACTGTTCAGCCAGGTTTGATACAGGGCGGAATTCGTTGATTTCCAGGATTTGTGGAGCTACAGCCGAGGAAGGTAACAGCGCGTCGGCGTCATTAGCCAGGGTGTAATCGACATCCGTGGTGTTGGTGTTGACGGCTGATTCTTGTTCCGTCACCTCGGCGGCATTGAGTTGAGCGGCTGTAGCACCGCCGATGCCTGCGGAGGACACGGTTCCCGCTGCCACCGTTACCAGGGCGATGCGTCCCTTAGCGGTCTGTGACGCGTTGACCTTGCGGTGGCGGCCCCCACGGGATCGAGTGGAAGAACTTTGCATCAATGGTTTCCGTTCCTGTTGCAGCAATTCTCAAGTAATTCGGTGTGTCGTTTGCAGGGCAACATGCTGGCCAGTAAACGAGACGTTGAATTGTAACCTGTCTGTTATCTAACGAATGTAACAATAATGTCTCAGGCGCAATCGATCAACTCTATTCCGGAAAAATTTCAGGCTTTGGTCAGTCTAGCCCTTACATGGGTGTAATGACTCACAAAATTTGAGGTCAGTGTGGTTGTTGTGGGCGATTGAGTTGCTTGTGAAAACTCGCCTCACCGCAATTTGCTGCAGTATTTATTCGAATATCGGCGTGCCATTGTGCCGTGCCGTTGTGCCTTTACATCCGACAGTAGCGACGTGCCGCAATGGCGTTGGTTGCGGCTCATGGCAAAGTAGTAAGCGATGAATAGCAATTCGAGCCCGCATTCCCGTGCTGCGCGCCGCCCGCAACGTCGCCCGCGCACAGCGCCGAACGTTTCCCTTCCCGCTAATGCCCGACGTGGCAGAGTGGCTTCTGCGCGAGGTATGACGCGGGGACAGCGCGTTAGCGTCAACAAAAGCGCCGATAAAACATCGAGTCAGGCGCGGCAGCAGGCTAAGAGAGCGCCTGCTGCAGCCCAACTAACGATGGGGCAGCGGATCCGCAAGGTCGGCTTAACTTTAGCTATCCCGCACCTTGTGGTTATTTTGTCGATTGTTGCTATTGCAGTTGGTGCTTTGCTGAGCACCTCGCAGTCAATCGCGCTATTGCCAACAATTACCGCAACTGCTTGGTTAGTGTTTCACGCTGCGCCAGTGGCAGGAGACGGCGTTGTCCTAGCATCCGTTCCGCTGTTGCCGGCGCTTATTACGTTTGCGCTCAGTGCTCGGCAGGTTCGCGTAAGTGTCCGCAAGCGTTTCAGCATTATTGATTTGCTGATGATCTTTGTGTGGAGCCTGGTAACGCCGCTGTTGTTCACAGTGGTTGCCTTATTGATGCTCGCCGATGCCCAAACTGTCTATCCAGTTACCGTTCCTCCAATTGGTTCTGTGATGTTCTCAGTAGCAATAGTGCATCTATTTGCGTTTGTCTTCGGGCTCGGACCGAAAGCTTGGCGGGCACTGGCACGACGTTACGGCATTCCACGATCAATCCTCGAAGGCGTCGTCATTGGTACAAAAACGTTGTTGTGGCTGTGCCTCGCAGCGGTAATCGTTGCAGTTATTTTCCTCGTCGTCGGCTGGGAGCGGCAGGCCGAAATTATGGCAGCGTATCCACAAGCTAGTGGTAGCGGGAAGCTGGCGCTGATCATGCTCTCCTTGGCGTATATCCCAAACATTATTGTTGGCGTCGGTGGAGTTTTGCTGGGATCGGAATATCAGTTTGGTGCAGGAAGTGTTTCTTTGTTTGAAACGCACCTGGTGCCGTTGCCACCACTGCCAGTCATGGGAATGGTGGCACCTACGTCGGCAAGCTGGGCATGGATTGGCTTGTTTATACCTGTCGCTGTGATCATTGTGGTGATGCTGCGGATGCGCCCCAGCCCTGTGATGACGCTAAGCGCGGGTTTTACAGCTTGGGTCTTGACAGCGGTTGCCGCCTATCTTTCTGGAGGCCAGGTTGGCGCTTATAGCAATACGGGCTTACCGGTACTGTGGACTGCCAGTTTGGCACTGATTTGGGTTGGTGGCATTGCTTTGGCAGTCACACTCATGCAGTTGGTGTTTGCGCGGAGGTACAACGCGAAATCTGCCGTCGTTGATGAGTCGGCTGTGGACGGAGAAGAACAGGAGCTAAGCTCCCCGGAACCGCAGGAAGCGGAGGGGCAGAAACCCGAAGTGCAGAAACCGGAGGGGCAGGCTTCGGAGCTTGAGAGCCACGAAACTGAAGACTCACAAGAAACCGATGCGGCATCCGACGTGGCTGCTGAATCTGAACAAGCTGATGCATCTGAACAAGCTGATACAGAGGAGCAGGTCGAAGAAGAAGATTTTGTGGAAACGTCTAAAGGTAGCGCGGATGCTCAGGATGAAAATGACAGAAAAAATGGCAGAGAAATTGGCAATGAGCAAGAGCGTAGACATGACGACAGTGAACGTACCGAGTAGTCTAGTGAGATGTGAATACACCACTGCGACTGACTGCCTTGGTTTCGGGGAGCGGGACGCTATTACAAGCTCTCCTTGATAACCAAGATGAAAATTATGCTGTTGTACTTGTCGTTTCTGACCGCGAATGCCCGGCTTTAGATCGTGCACGGGCCGCCGGGGTGGAAACTGCTGTTGTGCCGATGCAGCACGAGCGCTCCCACTGGGACGAGCAGCTAGCTAAATCCGTGGGTACGCCGGACCTGATTGTTTCTGCTGGCTTCATGAAAATCCTGGGGCCGAGCTTCGTCCAGAAATTTCGAGGTCGGCTCATTAATACGCATCCGGCTCTTTTGCCGTCATTTCCTGGCGCACATGCAGTGCGCGATGCTCTGGACTATGGGGTGAAAGTTACCGGCTCTACAGTGCATTATGTAGACGAGGGCGTAGATACCGGCCCTATCATCGCTCAACGCGCGATAGACATTCAGCTTGGAGAACGAGAAGATGAATTACATGAGCGGATTAAAAAAGTTGAGCGAGAACTATTGGTCGCTCTCTTGCAGTCGGCCGAAGTCGAGCAAGATTCCAAGAAAGTAGTTTTTCACCATAATTAGCTAAGGGGCTCCGCAGTCTCTGCCGGGGAAGTGCCATACACCCCTAGGCAAACACCAAACGATGGCTAATCTGGATTATGGCCAGCACTTCACAGCTCATCACATCACAACCGTTAAGGATGCAGGTACTACTATGACCGTAGAAAACACCCAAGGTTCTGGAACACAGCAGACGAAGATCACTCGCGCATTAATCAGCGTTTATGACAAAACAGGTTTGGAAGATTTAGCACGTGGTCTTGCTAAAGCTGGGGTAGAGATTGTATCGACGGGTTCGACTGCCAAAGTGATTGCTGATGCTGGTGTCGAGGTTACCCCGGTAGAGAATGTGACTGAATTTCCGGAGTGCTTTGACGGCCGTGTGAAAACCTTGCACCCGCGCGTGCATGGTGGAATTTTGGCGGATCGCACGAAGCAAAAACATCGCGACCAGCTAAATGAGCTTGATATTGCTCCATTCGACCTGGTGGTTGTCAACCTGTACCCATTTGAAGAAACTGTGGCTTCGGGCGCAAATGTGCAGGAATGCATTGAGAAGATTGATATCGGTGGCCCAGCGATGGTGCGTGCTGCAGCGAAAAACCATGATTCAGTTGCCGTAGTCGTCGATCCCGCTAATTACGACGTGGTGCAACGAGCTGCCGCTGGTGCTGGATTTAGCTTGGAAGAACGCCGTCAGCTCGCGTTGGAGGCATTTACGCATACGTCGAAATACGATTTGGCGGTGTCGTCATGGATGCTTGCCGAGCTGGTTGCTGAAGCTGAAGAAAAATCAGAGTCTGAACTGGCCCAAGATGTTCCAACTACACAGTTGCGCTATGGCGAGAACCCACACCAGGCTGCTTATTTGGAGCGCATCCCAGGCGCCGGAGGTGTTGCCAATGCAAAACAGCTGCATGGTAAAGAAATGAGCTTCAACAATTATCAGGATGCCGAAGCTGCTTGGCGCGCCGCGCACGATCACCAGCGTGCCTGTGTAGCGATTATCAAACACGCCAACCCATGTGGAATTGCTGTATCTGACGAATCGATTGCACAGGCACACAGTAAAGCTCATGCTTGTGATCCAGTTTCCGCTTTTGGCGGTGTAATTGCCACCAACCGTCCGGTCAGTGTCGAGATGGCGCACCAGGTTGCTGAGGTATTCACAGAGGTAATCCTGGCTCCGGGATACGAAGACGGAGCTGTCGAGGTACTGCAGGGGAAGAAGAATATCCGTATCTTGCAGGTTGAAGATGCTTCGTTGGTGGATGATTCCCAGCAAACAGCATCAGATGCTTCAGGGGAGCAGCAACTGTCTGCGGACAATGCTGGATCTTGGGATTCCAAGGTGATTTCCGGTGGTGTATTGTTCCAAGAACCTGACCGTTATCAGGCGGATGGCGATCAAGCAGAAAACTGGAAGTTGGTTGCTGGTGCAGCAGTCGATGATGAAGTACTAGCGGATCTAGAATTTGCATGGCGCGCTGTACGCTCGGTGAAATCGAATGCGATTGTGCTTTCCCGTGAATCCGCTACTGTCGGTGTGGGTATGGGACAGGTTAACCGAGTAGATTCGGCACGTTTGGCTGTTGAACGCGCCAACACTCTTGGCGACGATGAACAGCGTGCCAATGGTTCGGTTGCTGCCTCGGACGCATTCTTCCCGTTTGCTGATGGCTTAGAAGTTTTGTTGGATGCAGGAGTAAAAGCCGTGGTGTCTCCAGGCGGCTCGATCCGCGACGAAGAAGTACTCGCAGCTGCAGAAAAGGCAGGCGTAGCACTGTACTTCACCGGAACCCGCCACTTCTCCCACTAAAGCGGCTGTGTCTTCGATGGCGAGCCCGTTCCTAGCTTATGAACGGGCTCGCCTACCGGGGGTGTAATTGGCAGTTTGCAAGGTGCAGCCGGACACCACCGGTTGTGGGGAATGGCGCAAGTGGTTATTCCCTGATGTTTTTACGGCAAAGACAACGTGCCAACAAACTTTTCCAAGCGCTCCGCGATTATCTGCGGCTCACGTGCCCACCTGTTATGGCCGAGCCGCTCTGGATATTCCTCGATAGTTACTTCGGCGTTGGGCAAACCGGCCGCGAGATGCTCAGCTGCTTTGCGCGTGCAATCTTGGTCAGTGTGGAAACGCGTGAGTAACACTGGGATCGTTACTCCGTTTTTAGCATCGTCATAGTCACGATCCTCACCGAGTAAACCACGCTGTTGGTTAGAGCGTGAAAACCTGATCCATTCCAGCATCACGTGTTTTGCCTGGCGACCATATCCGGTCAGGTCCAGCTTTCCGGCCGGTTGATAGCCGAAAATGGTGACGATCGCTTTAATGATAATGGTACCGATGCGTAATTTGTCGAACCAGCCCCGAATATCCCGGGTAGTACGGGCTTCCAGTTCCGACTGCCAGGAATCCTTGTACGTTGAGCTCTATGGCTTCTTTACGAGTGAAAAACAAGGGGGCAATCTGTCCTCCTAAAGAGTGGCAGAGAAACACTGTAGGGTAGTTATTAGCTAGTCCGAGGTCTTTCTTCACGGCTTTGATCGTGAGCGGAAAACCCTGAGATGCCAAATGGTGATACCCCCAGGTGTGCTTGCGCGTGGCTTTTGCTGTTGAGCTACCTTGCCCGCGTAATTCACGGCTAGCAACAAGATATCCGCGGCGGGCCAATTCGCGCCCCATAGGATCGAAATACCGTGCACCCATGCCAAAACCAGGCCAGATGATGACTAATGGTTTGTCGCCATCACCTGTCGCAACCGGTCGGCGCTGTAGGCGCTTGCGTTTTCCGTGCTTGCGAGCTGGACATAATGATTCCCCTAACGGGCTGTAACCTTGCCGAAAAGTCGTGCGAATGGAGCCAGTACCATCGGACGAGCAAAAACCACCGTGGCAGCCGTGACCCCTAGTCCGATGACAAAGAATATAAAGCCGGTCCAGTTGCCTGCATACGCTGTAGGGTCTGGGTCGCCTTGTGCGGCCCACATGTGGTTGAGATTACGCAGTGCACCGGTCGCGAAGACCATGAGCACGTGAATCACGGTGAAAACTAAGAAATATAGCGCGATGGGGATGTGCATTTTGCGTGCGATACTGACCGGGTAGATCTTGGCCAGCACAGGATTACTAGGCCACAGATGAGACATCCGTAGCCCGGTGGCTATCGCGGCCGGAGCCACGATGAAAACGGTGAAGAAATACATGAGCAATTGCAGACCGTTGTAATGTACCCAGCCATTTTCGGTTGGCCAGTCTAAAGACGCATATTGTAGGCCAGCGGATACTGCATGCGGGAAGATATCTAGGCTGGTGGGCACGATGCGTACCCATTGGCCGGTTGCAAATAACAAGATAAAAAAGATTCCACCGTTGATAACCCATAACAGATCCAGAATCAGGTGAGTCCAGATAGTCAGACTGATTTTCTGTCCAGGGTTTTTCTTCGGAGCCCAATATGCCGGTGCTTTGCGTTCGTACCGAATCGCAAAACCAGTCTTAATGATTAACGCCATGAAGAAAAAATTCAAGAAATGCTGCCACGCCAACCACGTGGGGATTCCTTCTGGGCTGTTTTCGGGTAATTCTGGATGGCCGTCGTAGGTCGCGATGAAGTCTGCGCCGGTTTCGGTATTCAGGAACCAGCGCGTGACCATGACGATGAGCACGGCCACTAAAAAGATACTGCCAAGTCCAACTAAGCCGCCTCCGAGCCATTGTCGGAGACTGAAGGCCCCATATTGACGCGCAAAAACAGATTCCTTCTGGGAGTTTTGTCGCGCAGGAGTGGCAGCTGGTTTAGAGGGTTGTTGTTCTTGCGGTTGCTGGGGGCTTGGTTGAGACTGCCCACTTGTCGCCTGCCCAGCATTGGTCTGGGGTGACTTTTGATTCTGTGCAGCAGTCTGTTGTCTATTGTTCTTCCTACGCTGTTGAAAGCGCTGTGCTGCAGTAATACCGGTTGTTGGGGTGAGCTTATTATCGTTCGGTGGTGCTGCGTGCTGGGCGGCAGGCTCTGGCTCTTTCCCTAGCTGTGACGGTGGCGTTGGGGCTGCCGCTGCAGCGGAGTCGACAGGGGGCCAAGGGGATCCACCGGGCGTCCGGGGAAGTCCCTGGCGTAAGCGCGTACTTGAGGGGTGCTGCTCATTGTTTTGGTCTTGTGGAGGCCATGGATCTCCACCGCTGACGCGCGGCAGACCCCGACGAAGATTTGGTTGCGACTTCATGCATTACCCCTTTCGCTGCGCAAGCAAGCTCGTGAGCTTAGGAACAACCTGGTAGACGTCACCCACGACACCGAAGTCGGCAATGTCAAAGATCGGAGCTTCTTCATCGTTATTGACCGCAATGATGTGTTTGGAAGATTGCATACCCGTTATGTGATGAGGGGCCCCGGAAATTCCTAAGGCGAAATAAAGCTCAGGTTGGATAGTGGCACCAGCTTGGCCTACCTGGGCCGCACGATCAGCGCAGCCAGCATCAACAGCAGCACGTGAAGCTCCCACCGAACCACCGAATGCGTCGGCAAGATCTTCTACAATCTGGAAGCTCTCCTTTGAGTCAAAAGCGCGACCACCAGCAACCACGGTTTTTGCGCTACGCAATGCAGGACGGTGGGCAGAGCGTTCTATCGGAGTTGATTCATTGATGGTCGAAGTTGGGGTCGAGTTGGTTACCTCGAGATTTATTATATTGCCTGCTCCAGGGGCGGCCCGGTGTTCAACGCATCCTGGGCGGAGGGTAATGACTGGTGACTTAAATGTTGCCGCAGACGTCACTTGAAAACTGCCGCCAAGCACAGAGTGGTAGGCAATGATGCCCTCGTCGTCCTTAGCGATGCCGATCGCATCGCTAAGGAGAGCGCGTTGTAGACGAACTGCGGCTCGTCCGGCTAGATCGCTGCCTTCAGTATCGGCACTACATATGGTCGCGACTGGTGAAAACTCAGAAAATGCCTTTTCTAAGGCGTCGATAGAAGAACCAAGTGCGGAATAATCCTGTACCGCGACCGCTATGTGTTCTGCGCCAGCCTGTGCCAGGTCCTGGGTAGTTGTCTCGTTGATCTCCGAAGGACAAATGAACAGAACCACTGGTGTCCCGATAAGGCTGGCGGCACCACACAATTCAGTAATGGAATCGGGGAGATCTCCGTTGGCAGATGCGTGGCCGACAACGAGGACGCTGTTTTCCGGGTAGGTCATAGGGGCTCCTAAATAAGCTTGTTGCTCTCGAGGTACTCAAGAATCTTCGCAGCAGCATCACGGTCGTCGTGAACCTTGCTACCCGGCTGCCTAGGCGGTTTCGGGGCGACAGCTGTCATGATTGCCTTTGGATGCGAGAAATCCTCAGCGTCGATGCTTAAATCTTCGAGACTGAATTGAGTAATAGGTTTCTTCTTGCCGGCCATAATGCCTTTGAAATTAGGGAAGCGTGGGTCCGGGAAATCGTCAGAGACGGAAACCACAGCTGGGCATGCTACTTCCAGGGATTGCACTGCAGACTCAGTGCGGCGGGATGCGCTAATACTGAGGCCACCGTCCGGTGCAGACTGTGCAAGCTGAATCGATGTCAAATGGCTGAGTACTGCTAGCTTCAGGTGCTCGGCGATCATAGCGGGGAGAGCACCGGAAGCGCCATCGCTTGATTCATTACCACAAATAATTAGGTCGTATTTTCGCTTCCGAAGGGCTGCGGCGAGTACCTCCGCGGTCGTTGTTAAATCAGCACCCACTAAGGTTTTGTCATGAACAAGGACAGCTTCATCAGCACCCATAGAAAGAGCCCGGCGAATTGAGTCTAGTGCGGCTTCGGGGGCCATCGATATAACGTCGATGGTGATGCTCTCGTCGAGCTGATCAGAGTTTGATTCTCTAATCCGCAGCGCTGCTTCTACCGCGCGTTGACTACTTTCATCGAGAACCATTTCGACGTTGTCTGCGCCATCGTGACGTCGGATTAGTCCAGTTTCTAAATCGAGTTCTCGACGTTTGCTCGTGTCGGGAACTTCCTTAACAAGAACGGCTATACGCACGATTTATCCTCTCAGCTCTTTTCTTTGGTGCTATAAGAAGCTTAGATGCCAGTATTCCTACTCGCGTAACCGCCCAACGGACAGGTTCGGATTTAGCGTCGGCATAACAGACCCAGGAATCTCGTTATGCTTCTTCACTGGGCACGAGAAGATCCAAGGTGCGTTGTTCACGATTAGTGGGCAGTGGTGCTCCGAGCACAGAAAGGGCAGCGTCAGCGAGCATGATGGCAACTTCCGGTAGTTTGTCGCTTTGCAATGGCTGTGGAGCGATGCCATCATTCGGGCGCATTTCGATTGCGGAAAGGGCTAGATGGAAGGGCAGGTCTGCGCGGAGGTCTTGGCCGACGATCTCGGATGCGGACTGACGGAAGTATTCGGCAAGCCGCGCTTTCCTCCGATGATAATCGGCAAATTCTGGAGAGTTAGCGACAGGCAATTGGTAAAGGCGCCCAACATTCCAACGGCCCGAAAGCAAAATTCGGGATTCAGCAGCAACTAAAGCCCAAATACGTAATTCCACCGGGTTATCAGACGTTGATAAGAACTGCGCGAGTTTCAACGATGGCTCAATGGTTGAATTCAGTAAATTCAGGAAGATTTCAGCTTTTGATGGAAAGTGATAATACAACGAAGCCTGGCGGATGCCGACAGCTTCAGCGATTTGATGAGTTGAGGTCATCGCGAATCCCTGCGTCGTAAATAGTTCCGCAGAAGCATCCAAGATTTCTTCGCGCGCGTTTGCACCGCGTCTACGTGGCCGGTTTTTGCGCGGACGACCGACGGTTCCTGTCATTCGAAACCTCCCTGTGTTGTGCTCAACCTTGTTCCTTGACCATGCGCATTTCTCAGGCTCTGAAAACGTTGCCGGGCAATAATCCTCAAGATTACACAAAAGATGGAGTCAGACCGTCCTATGGTATTTAAGATAGCAAAACCCCGGTTCCACATCCTTGTTGATGTGAAACCGGGGAAGTAGAACTGATGGCTGCTGTTGTTGCCTTGTTCTAGCCCGTCTTTAGCGGGTAGTGAACGGCAGGAGTGCCATCTCGCGTGCGTTCTTGATCGCAGTAGCAACCTGGCGCTGCTGCTGTGGGGTCAAGCCGGTAACGCGACGGGAACGGATCTTGTGGCGATCCGAGATAAACAGGCGCAAGGTTTCAGTGTCCTTGTAATCTACCTGAGAGATGCCGCGTGCCTTCAGAGGGTTCTTCTTAGGGCGACGGGACTGTTCCATACGGAACTTCTTTTGATTATTGCGCTTCGAAGCCATGGTGGTGTCCTCCCTTTACCAGCTGGACTTACGAACGCCAGGAAGCTCACCGTTGTGGGCCATCTGACGCATACGGACACGGGACAAACCGAACTTACGCAGGTAGCCACGAGGGCGACCGTCGTGAGAGTCACGGTTACGAACACGCACCGGCGAAGCGTCGCGTGGTTGCCGGTTCAACTCGAACTGGGCATCCAAGCGCTCTTCTTCGGACTTGGTTTGGTCTTTGATGATTGCCTTGAGCTCAGCGCGACGCTCCGCATAGCGGGCAACGATTTCCTTGCGCTGCTCATTCTTGGCGATCTTTGACTTTTTAGCCATTTCTATCGCTCCTCGCGGAATTCGACGTGCTTACGGGCAATCGGATCGTATTTCTTCAAGCTGATGCGATCCGGGTTGTTGCGCTTGTTCTTACGCGTCACGTAAGTGTAGCCAGTGCCCGCGGTGGACTTCAGCTTGGTGATTGGACGAATGTCATTACGGGCCATCGTTATACCTTCTCTCCCCGGGCGCGAATCTTCGCGACTACAGACTCAATGCCATCGCGGTCGATGATCTTGATTCCTTTGGTGGACACGGTCAACGTGATGGTCCGGCCTTCAGAAGGCAGGAAGTAACGCCGACGCTGCACGTTGGGGTTCCAACGACGCGACGTGCGGCGGTGCGAGTGCGAGACTTGCTTGCCAAATTCTGGCTTGCGTCCCGTTACCTGGCAAATAGCCGACATGGGTAATCTTTCTCCTAGCCGCCCACATCGTGACTGATTGCGACAACACTGCATTTGGATCCTTGAAATGTGAGGGTGTGAGGGCAAGAATCCACGGTGCTGTATATGACCAGTTGACGGGGCGTTTGCGAACATTTCGACAACAGCACTCAAAAACGTTACACCTTGCAGGCGGAAAAGCCAAGTGTAGTGGATGGTTTTTTATAATTCGCTTGTGGCTGTAAGATGTTGAGAGTTGTCCGTAATCGAACCCAACCTGGGTGCGATCTTTGGTGTTTTGCACTGTGTGGCGTGATTGAACTCTGTCATGCGGTGGGAGCGTCGCCGTAAGCAGCGGCCCGAAGAACCGGCCCAGTTATAAACCTTAGGGAATCGACAGATGAAAAAAGATATTCACCCGGATTATCACCCAGTGGTATTCCAGGATGCCGGTACCGGCACTCAGTTCTTGACTCAGTCCACCGCAACCTCTGACCGCACCACGGAATACGAAGGTAAGGAATATCCACTAATCGTTGTGGATGTTACTTCTGAGTCACACCCGTTCTGGACTGGTGCGCAGCGCGTCATGGATACCGCCGGTCGTGTGGAGCGTTTCCAAAACCGTTTCGGTGCTATGGCGCGCCGTCGCAAGAAAAACTAACAAAGGAGGGTAGAAGAAAATGGCAGTTCCTAAGTTTAAGAAGTCCCGTGCGAACACCCGCATGCGCCGTTCTCAGTGGAAGGCCGACAATGTCGCCCTTCAGGAAGTTAAGATTGACGGCCAGACCGTTCGTATCCCACGTCGTCTGGTTAAGGCCGCTCAGCTTGGTCTCGTAGACGTCGAAGAATTCTAAGCGTAGATTCAGTACAGAATTCTTTCGAAGTAGCCCGCAGCTTTCAGGCAGTACAAGTTTTTAGCTGTGGCTGATGCTTAACCCCAGGTTTCCCTTGCTCTCGCAGGGTAGACGCTGGGGTTTTCTCTATCTGTAGAACTCCTGTGAGTGCCCCTGGAGAAAGTTGCTACGCTGAATAGCAGGAAAAACGGCAGAAGCAAATTTTTATAAATCCTGCAGAGTTTCAAAATAGCCCGTACAGCGATAAGACAGTCAGAGTATTCATAATGAACTCCATGAACAAACACGGATCCTTCGGCCGGCACAGTGAGCCTGGCGCTAACGAATCATCTTCCCCGCAACACTCAGCTTCATCTCCGTATTCTTCATGGAATAAGTCGCATCAGCAGACCGATAATTTCTGGGGCTCAGGAGATGCCTCCGAACCTCACAGTGCCAATGAGGAAACGTTGCAATTCGACCGCCCAGGCGCGAATGTGCAACGACCCCCACAGTCTGCACAAACCGCACAAACTCAGGACCAGCATATTGCGCCGGTACATGCGCATGAAGCGAATCCCGTGCAAAAACCAAAGCGCACTATTGGACTCGTGCCTGCATTGGCTTTAATGTTGGTTGGCTCTATCAGCACTGGAGTCATCACGGGGGTTGTGACGTCGTCCAACTCGACGTCATCTAACCAACCAGCCACGTCGGTGTCTGAGAATTTGAGTCAACCGGTGTCGAACAACACCCAGCCTGCTGCCGAAGGATCCGTGGAACAGGTAGCAGACAAAGTTGTTCCCACTGTGGTTTCCATCCGCGTCGCTGATCAACGACAGGTTGCTGACGGCTCCGGATCTATTATTTCCTCGGACGGATACGTATTGACCAACCATCATGTTGTTGCGAATGGGCAGAATGGCCAGATTCAAGTCACAATGAGTGATGGGACTCGGCATGCCGCGGATTTCGTTGCTTCCGATGCAGCTACAGATATTGCTGTGATTAAAATTCGCGATGCTCATGATCTACCTACGATCGGGTTTGGTGACTCAGATGATATTCGCGTGGGGCAAGAAATTGTCGCTATTGGCTCGCCGTTGGGTCTTAGTTCGACAGTGACTTCGGGAATTGTCTCAGCAGTAGACCGCCCAGTGCGCGCTTCGCAGCAAGGAGGGGAGTCGTCGCTGATTGACGGAATTCAAACCGACGCTGCGATTAACCCGGGAAACTCTGGTGGTCCCTTGGTGGACATGAACGGCAACTTGATCGGCATGAATTCAATGATCGCTTCGCTTTCAGCCGGGAAGGACCAAGCCGGCTCCATTGGCCTAGGGTTCGCTATTCCATCTAATTTTGTAATGAGGGTTGCCCGGCAGCTCATTGAGACAGGCGAAGCGCGTCACCCACTGCTTGGTGTGCAGGTGGATGCGCGTAACCCGGTGAATGGCGCTTTGGTGCTTGGCGTGGAACCGGGCAGTCCGGCTGACCAGGCTGGGCTGCAGGTGGGAGATGTTGTCACCAGACTGAATGATCGACAGGTAGATGACTCTGACACCTTGATTGCAGCTACTCGTTCACATGAATTCGGAGAGACTGTCACACTGGAAGTAATTTCGGAAGGCGCCGATAAACCGAAAGAGGTAGAGGTAACGCTGTCGAACTAGTAAGTTACTAGATAGCATTAGTCAGCACCCCTCTAAACAGCACTGGAGCTTGAATGTCAGAAGACACTGATCTGCGCGCCACCCGCAATGCCCGGCCGTCGTTGATGGATCTGGACGATCCCGACGCTGAGTTTTTCCTTGCCGCCGAGAAAGAAGGGGATCTTCCTGCTTATCGACGTGCACTGGTGGTCATCGTTTCTGACCGCGCCCCGGAGTCCTGGGATGATACCGGACGTTTGGTTACCGAGTTGTTGGCAGAAGATGATTTCACGGTTGACGGCATCGTCGTGGTTCGTAATGATCAGTCGGAAATCCGGCAAGCCATTGAAACAGCAGTGGTCGGCGGCGTCGATCTAGTAGTTTCGATCGGTGGTACTGGTGTAGGCGCGCGAGATTGCACACCGGAAGCTACCAGTAGCGTGGTCGATATGCGGGTTCCTGGCTTGGCTCAGGCTTTGCGATCTTCTGGTCAAGCCTGTGGTGCCGTGGATGCCTGTACCTCCCGTGGTATCTGTGGGATATCTGGATCGACAGTCGTGGTGAATCTGGCATCATCTAGGGCCGCGATTCGCGATGGCATGGCAACGCTGGGGCCACTGGTGCACCACCTGATCGATCAATTACAAAAACATTCGCTGGATTCTTAAGACCTTTGTCTATGCGCAGCTAGACAAACAGAATTTGTAGCGACTATTGGTTGAACGATGAGTCACGAAACGGCGGACTACAGTGCACAATGATTTAGAATCGAACAACCGCGGGAGGCGTCGGCGAACCAAACGGATTTCTGATGCCCCGAACTATGATCGAACCGCCGAGCGTGAATTAAAAAATGGGTATGGTTTAGGCGGGGCTGTGTATGAGCCTGAGCGCAATGCCACAGCGAAGCCAGCAGAGCAGGCTTTCGCGAGTACAGGTTTTGATGAGTCTTTTTGGCGGGAACAACGCCCGCCGCACAGCGCCTACTGATCTTTGCGGGTCTCTGATTCTGTTGCCTGCGAGTTTGTAGGGGTGTGATCCCGCAATAAATCACGAATTTCTGCTAGTAGTTCTTCGGTAGTTGCTGCTGGATCTTTGTCGTCGTCGCTGCCAATGCCCAGGCTCCGCTTTCGAGCCTTTTCTAGCTTGTTAATTGGCATGATGATGAGGAAATAGACAATTGATGCAACGATGAAGAAATTGATGACAGCGGTGATGACGGCACCGAAGTCCAAAAAAGTCGCTTCGTTGTTCGGGTTCACATGGAAACCCAAACCAGAAACATCCGCGCTACCGAAAGAAGCGATCAGCGGGTTAATAATATGGTCCGAAACTGAAGTAACAATCGCGGTAAAGGCTGAGCCGATAATCACGGCAGTGGACAACTCAATGACGTTGCCGCGCATGATGAATTCTTTGAAACCTTGCAACATGAGTGCACACTTTAGCGCACACGATTAAGGGGGCCTATCAGTGAGCATCTCTTCCCGTGGCGCGTTCTCCAGTGAGAACTACCGTTAGTGGAGAAGCTAGAGAAGCTACTGCGACGCGTTGTGCTGCCGAGGCGGGTAGCGCCAGCATTACTGTAGCTCGGTTGCCTGCAGATGTGGCTTCCCGCGCTAGGATAACGCGTGCGCCTTCAGCAATGACAGTGTTGCTTTCGATTTGGCCGGGCCCGCCGGAATATGGCGAAATGCCGTTTCTAGCGTGGTCAATTCCAGTCTGCTCAATTCCAGCGTGGTCGACTGCATCGAGACCGGGACCGGTCTCGATGCTGCGTTCTGCATCCTGGTGATCTGCCCCGAATGACGTTTGGGAGCTTCCTGATGTGTCTTCCGTAATAACGCTGACTGTATCGCCATGATTAAGTAGCGGAATTATTTCTGGGTCCGCCAAAGATATCGGGACCATGTGCACGGATTCAAGGCCCGGCTCTCCGGACTTTTCACCAGTGATCTCGCCTGGGCTCTTTCCTTGGACCAACGTCGCGGTGAGCTCTGAACTAATGAAACGTGCATTTGTTACTACCTCACCTGGTTGCGTGGCAGAAACCGTGACGGTTCCCAACACATCTTCGGTGGCGGTGAACGCGCCTTCCGGAGTATAAGATTCGGGGCGTTCTTGCAGTTCTATATCGTTAATGGTGATCATTTGTCCGGCTTCGAGCGCGCCGGTAAACACCACCACTTTTGGATCGTTGCTTCGAGAATGCAGGGCCAATATCGCCGCAGCGCACACCAGCAGCATCGCTAAGATCCGTCGTAGCAATACGGAACGCTGGTGGCCAGGGGTGCGAAGTTGATGAAATAAGCGGGAAAAGCTTGGCATACCGTATTAGACTGCCGCTGAACTATGGTGGTTCCCGCTGGAAGCCTTCGGATCAAGAAATCGTGGTAATGCCGATTTCAGTGATTATCCTGTTCACAGCACAATCGCGCTCATCGTGTGGCACAAACGGACATACCTCTGTAGAAAAAACTACACCGACGAGTTCTGGCATTGCTTTTGCACTCGCCACCGCAGAAGAACTCGTATTGCTCGAACACGCTGTCCAGGCCTCGGCGATTGCGCGGTCATAGAACCCAGCACCTTTTCCGAGCCGGTAGCCGGTATGGTCTATTGCTAAAGCAGGAAGAACTATGAGGTCAAGTGTTGGCAAACACTCTGTGCTGGAAATACCTTCATCACGAGGCTCGGGGATAGGAAGTCTCGGATTGCGCACTGCGAGTGAATCCGGACCATCGTATTGCGACCAGCATAGACGGAAACCTGGCTGGCAGATCGGAAGCCAAAGTTCATCTGTGTGAGATTCCAGAGCATTGAGTAAAGTTCCGGCTCCAGGTTCGTCGTCAAGCGGAACATACCCTGCGACTCGCAAAGGCTGCCCAGGGAATCGTAAGGACTTGAGAAATTCCGCTACGTTTTGGCCCAATGCTGCATTTGACTTCCGCCAGGTGTCACGGTCGTGCGCAGCGAGCTGTCGTGCCTGTTGGTGTTTACTCCGTAACTCGGTTTTTGCAGTGGCAAGTGGAAAAGAGCTCATAATAACTAGAATAGTTCTACAATGATTACGGAAAGCCGTAGCCAATTGGGGCCGGTAAACAGGTAGTGTTTTGGGCATGTCTCAAGATGCTTCCGGATTCATCCAGGATTCACCGCACAAGAACTCAGCGATCATCAACACTGTTGTCGTTCCAGCAGCAGGGTTGGGCACACGGTTTTTGCCGACGACGAAGACTGTGCCGAAAGAACTCCTTCCGGTAGTTGATACCCCGGGTATCGAAATGATTGCAGAAGAAGCCGCAGCGTGTGGAGCACAACGTCTCGCAATAATCACCGCGCCTAATAAACAAGAAATCATGCGGCATTTTGATGCGTTCCCAGCGCTAGTTGAGACGCTGCAATCACGGGGTAAGGACGACCAGGCCCATAAAGTCCAACGTGCCGGGGAACTTATTCAGCCTGTCGCCGTAGAACAGGAGGAACCCCTTGGACTAGGCCATGCGGTGGGATTGGCTTCTGAATTATTGGATGAGCAGGAAGAAGCATTTGCCGTTATGCTTCCCGACGATCTCGTGCTGCCAATGGGAGTGATGGAAGAAATGGCACGGGTGCGAGCGCAGCTAGGTGGCTCGGTGTTGTGCGCCTTTGAAGTCGCTCCGGAAGAGACCGTGAATTACGGAGTATTTGACGTTGAAGCTGCTGAGGACATATCGGGGGTATCCGCAGAACGAGTACACAAGGTCAAAGGCATGGTGGAAAAACCAGATGCCGGGCAGGCACCATCGACGCTAGTTGCAGCTGGCCGGTATCTTCTGGACCGGGAGATTTTCTCCGCGTTGCGCCGCATCACCCCGGGTAAAGGTGGCGAATTGCAGTTGACCGATGCCATTGAACTGTTGATTCGAGAAGGCCATCCGGTGCACGTCGTCGTGCATCAAGGGACCCGGCATGATTTGGGAAACCCTGGTGGTTTTATCCCCGCGAACGTCGATTTTGGCTTGCGTAATGAGAAGTATGGCCCGACTCTGTATCGGAGCTTAAAGAAATTGTTAGCCGACTACGAACAAGAGCAGGGGATTTCGGAATAATCCCGAAAGCCAGGAAGATCAGGAAGGTAGAGCAACTATGCGTTCGGTCGAAGAACAGCTTGCGCTGATTACTGATACGGCCATGACCCCGGAACCAGTGCGCATAGCGATTACCGACGCTCTGGGCATGATGTGTGCCGAGGAAGTGCAAGCTAGCCAGCCACTTCCTGGTTTCCCACAAGCGGCGATTGATGGTTACGCGGTCCGTGCAGTTGATATTGGCGGGGAACGAGCGCTTCGTGCAGGTCCTCCTCGTGGAGATACGGATTCTGTCGGTGACGCCCCTTTAGCGCCTACGCCTCCTGCCGTGGAAAAATCATTGCCTGTGGTTGGGGAGGTCCCGGCTGGCTCGCGGCAGCCACTGCGTTTGCAGCCAAAACAGGTGGTGCGGGTGCACACAGGTGCGCCTTTGCCAACTCTTTCGGATGCTGTATTACCTCTGGAGTGGACAGACCGCGGCCGTAAACGTATGACGCCGTATCGGGCCGTGCGTTCCGGGGATTTTGTGCGGCGCGTTGGCGATGATATCCAGCCAGGCGATGTTGCGGTGTCTTCTGGCGCGATCTTGGGCCCAGCCCAGATTGGTTTGCTTGCCGCGGTGGGGAGGGAAAAAGTACTGGCCTATCCACGCCCACGAGTGTCCGTTATCTCGTATGGACGGGAGCTGGTCGACGTTGATCGCGACCCTGGGTTGGGGCAGGTTTTTGATGTGAATTCGTATTCGCTCGCCGCGGCCGCGAAAGACGCTGGAGCCGATGTGCATCGCGTAGGAATCGCAGAAGGAGAGCCGCGGCGCATCAAGGAGATGCTGCAATCACAAATCATGCGCAGCGAAATTATCGTGATTTCTGGCGCTGTTGGTGGTTCTGGCTCCCAGGTGATGCGCGAAGTACTCGAAGATCTCGGGGACATTGATACCAGCCGGGTTGCTATGCACCCAGGGTCTGTACAGGGATTCGGTTTGATCGGTGAACAACGGGTACCGGTCTTCCTATTGCCAGCGAACCCGGTTTCCTCCTTGGTAATTTTTGAAGTTTTTGTTCGGCCGCTCATCCGCTTGTCATTGGGCAAGGGTGCAGCGCACCGACGCTTGGTGCGGGCACGATCGATAAATCATTTGACCTCGCGTCCTGGCAGGCGGGGATATATTAGGGCTCGGTTAATGCGTGATGCACAAACCAGTGACTATTTGGTGGAAGGTTTGGGAGGAGCCACTGGCGCTCCCGCGCATTTGTTGGCTGGACTGTCACAAGCGAATGCAATGATTCGTATTCCCGAAGAAGTCGATGAAGTACGCCCTGGCGACGTCGTCGAAGTCATGTTCTTGACGCAGCGTGCATAAAAACTACGAGCCCTGCTGCATGGGGATGGCCATGCGAGATATTTTCGGCAGGACGAACTGAGTATTCATGCTGGATCCTTTCGGAATAGCTGCTAGCAGAACTAAGAAGCCAGCGCGAGGCACACCGCACCCTGTGCATCCTGGTTGGCCGGAATCTACTGCAGAAGTACGGACGGCGAGTGGACTTCGTGTTCGACTGCGTCCGCTGCGTCGTGGCGACGGTGCGGATTGGTGTGAGCAGCGGCTAGTTGATCAATCGTGGTTACAGCCGGTTGAACCGACGGCGATGCGAGGGTGGGAAGCTGCGCATACGAAAACTGCTTGGTTAGAGCATCTCCGTTGGCTGAATGTACAAGCTAGGCATGGGGAGCTCGTGCCATTCGTGATCGAGGTTGATGATGAGTTTGCGGGGCAACTTACTTTAGGCGGAATCCAACACGGAACCGTGGCGAGCTGCTGGGTGGGGTATTGGGTGGCTTCTTTAATGATGGGTAATTCAGTGGCAACAGCTGCTTTAGCGCTCGGTATAGACCACGCATTCCAGCGCATTGGGGTGCATCGAATAACTGCCACGTATCTGCCGGATAATCCTGCTAGTAGGCAAGTGTTGATGAACAATGGGTTCCGCGAGGAAGGCATTTTGCGCGGGTATCTACATATTGCGGGCTCGTGGCGTGATCACCAACAAGCTAGTTTGCTTGCCGACGATTACAGCACATCGGCGACTGCACGTTTGCGTGCGAGTGGAAAGTTGTTGTGAGTCTAGTCTTTTGCGGCGTGCCTGGCGGGTCAGTCACACACTTCCCATTAGTCTAAAACGATAACTAGCGCCTAGTTGCTTACTTCGGAAGGTGGCAATTTCCTCATGTCAACAACCCTGATCATTGCTTTGATCATCGTCGTCTGGCTCGTTGTGCTTGCGCCGTTGATCTTCCGTGGGCACAAGCCGATTCGTCATTCCGGAGAAGGCTTCAATGACACGCGCGTGGTCTTTTCGGGTGGCAAGGATGTGCTTAAAACCCCAATGCGACCGCGGATGGCCGGTGCACGTTCAGTCTCTGGCATTGATACTGAACCTGCTGCTGATTACGAACTGGTTGACGCTGAAGAATACGAGATCATAGATGAACCGTGGAATAAGCGCGCTTCCTCTGCCGAGACCAATGTCGGCGATAATGTTACCTCCAGCAATGAAACAGGCTTTGACAGCGTAGACGGCTCCGGGGATTCGAACACAAACGAAGCAGAAGTTATTGACGGCGAGCTGGTTGCTGACCAGGGCGAGTCCTTTTCCTCATCCGACGATGTTATTGATGGCGAACTCGTTGCTGATCAAGTGCATGGTTCTGCTAATGCCAAGGAACTGGGTGCAGAATTTGGTGTTGGCGAAAGAATTGACAATGAATCCGGTGCAGCTGCGGACGTTGCTTCTGAGTCTGTTGAAGATGAAGAAGAACCTCAACCGCGCGTAATCATTTCGGAGCTGTCACCGGATGAGATGTATAGCCACGATGAGACCTATACTTCACCGGTGGATCTGTTGTATCCCGGCGTTGTTGATGCCGATTCGATCATTACTAAGAGCGCAGTAGAAGAATCCGCAGAAACCGCGGCCAGCGAATCCGAGTCAGCCGAAACGAATCCAGCCGAGATGAATCCAACTGAGGGTGCCGAAGCTGAAACTGATGGTGCGGCTATGGCTGATGATGTTGTCTCCGGGGGATCGGATGCGGAGGGAGCATATTCGGTGGCATCTGCGCGTGCGGACCGGGAAGCAGAATTAACGCTGACTGAAGAAGAACTCGCTTTTGCCGCTCGTCGTTCACAGCGTGGTGGTTGGAATCCAGAGGCAGAACGCAAGTTGCAGGCACAACGTACGAAGCGTCGTCGTAATAATTTGGTGCTGTTGCTTGGGGCACTCGCGGTCCTGCTGATCGTTGCAATTCCAACTGGTGGTTGGTTCTGGGCACTGCCAGCTGTTACTGGTTTGCTTACCCTGTTGTACTTGCTTGCATTGCGTGGACAAGTACAACAAGAGCAGGAGCTGCGTGCCCGCCGCATAAGGCAGTTGCGCCGTGCGCGAATGGGAGTGCGCAACCGAGAAGATGACGAACACCGTCTGGACGAGCACAGACCTTTCGTCAATCCGAACTTGCGTCGCCCAGGTGCTGTGGTGTTGGAAATTGATGATGAGAGCCCGGATTTCGATGAGTTACGAACTATCGATCATCAACAGCTCAACGACGATCGCGGCGATTATGCTTCGCGTACGTTGTACCGGCAACAGCAAGCCAGCCGTGCCCCTGCCTTGCGTAGTGTTGCCCGCGACGGGTCACTTAACGCTGGCCGCACTGTCCGCACCCGTGGGCGCCGGGTGGTATAAGCCTTAGGACTCGTCCACGTCAGCTTGGCCTTTTGTGGCGTTTACGGTCGGGTCCCCGGGTGCAATTCCATATCTTATGAGCCCGACGGCTTCGAGTAATGCGTACATCGATGTTGGGCCAACGAAGCTAAAGCCCTTCTTTTTTAACAGTTTTGCCAGTGCTGCTGATTCCTCGGATTTCGTCGGTACTTCATCTAAATGGCTATAGATGGTTATACGTGCATCTGTCTCCGTTTTGTTTCTTGCGTCTTGCGGAGCACAAGAGCGAATGAGTTCTTCCAGCCCACCCGGGTAATCCGCATCTGTACGTAAATTGACACAAGCCTGTGCATTGTTGATGACTGCACGAATTTTGCGCTCGTTGCGGATCATCCCAGGATGTTTGAGCACGCGTTGCACATCTGTTTCCTGAAAAACTGCTAAGTGATCGGGAGCAAAATCTGCAAAGACCTTGCGCAGGATTTCCCTGCGGCGCAAAATAAGTTCCCAAGATAAACCTGCTTGGAAACTTTCTAGACATAGCCGTTCAAAATAGGCTTGTTCACCATAGATTTCTCGGCCCCATTCAGTGTCATAATATTCTCGCAGCAAGTCGTTAGTACAGGCCCACGGTGGCCGGGTAATGCCATTACCGTCGATAAGCATGCCATTGCTCAGCGGGATTAGTTCATTCATAGCGTCTCCTTGTTCATACAGAACAGTAAGCCACAGCGCTCCGGCTGATTCCGGTTGCTAGTGCGTGTTACTGGTTATTTAGACTAGGGAAATGGCATGTTCGGTTCCCAGTGATGAGCCAGGGTAGTCTAGTGAGCATGCACAAGCCCGCCATCCGTGATGCCATGTTGTTTCTCGTACGCATCGTTGTTGGAGTTATCTGCATCATTCGCGGCCTGGATAAGCTATTTTTCCGGGGGATGGACGACACCGTCGGTGCCTATTCAGCTGTGGCAGTGCCTGCTCCAGCCATTACGGGGTGGACTGTGATGCTGCTGGAGATTTTCTTCGGTGCTGCGGTTGTAGTTGGAATTTTGACCACCTTTGCAGCGGGGGTGCTATTTGTCGTAACAGCCGCCCTGCAGTATTTTCTGGGCGGTCTTGATTTTTTGGGCGAGCAACCGAGTTATGAATCCTTCTTGATGTTTCTTACTCTATTACTTGTGATAGTTGTTTTCGGTGCCGGACGAGCCAGCGTGGATGGGGTGTTGAGTCGTGCCGAGTCATGATGAAATCCAAACTGCATTGTCCGCGCGCATCGATGGCGAGCCTGCCGGCATTGCTGACGAAATCCTTGACGCACATGTTTCCGGGTGTGAACAATGCCAGACTTTCCAAAATCGCGCGCTTGCGCTGACGAGGAGTATGCATCACGCCAATGAGCACAGCGGTGATGAATTAACCCCGCCGCGGCAATTGACTGAAGATATTTTGGCTGGTGTGGAACCAGCCTGGCGTCGTTCAGCACGCAGGGCTGAGCTGAATACGATTCTTGCCCGGCTTACGCTACTTGTGTGCGGCGTTGGTTTTGGCATTTGGGCCGTTGTGCAAGTGATTGCTTCCGGGGGATTGATCCCGCAAACCTTAGACGTCCAGGGCGAGGCAGTTCTCGATCCGAGCGCGGATCCGCAGTTGGCGACCGCACTGATGGAAGGCGCAGCTTTGCGTGCTGGGGTCTCGCTTGGTTTGCTTGCTGCTGCTTGGCGCCCTTATTGGGCATCCGGCTTAATGCCGGTCGTTGGTGCGATGGGAATGTTCTTTAGTGGTTTTATTGTTCGAGATCTGGTTCTCGGGGTAGCTACCAGTGAACAAATTTTGTTGATCGCCATGCTGCTTGTGAGCGCACTTGCTACGGCCTGGCTGTGGATACGCTACCGCTACGTGCAGCATCGTTATGTCCAGCTGGGTAACCACATCATTGAGTGATACCAGCTGTTTGAGACTGGTAAGCCGTACAAAATTGGTGAGAAATAGACAAACATCCCGACGACTGTGGCGAGGTATACGATAACGACGATGCTGCCCAGCCGTAGCTCGTGACCAGTGAGTCGGACAAGCAGACGCCAGCGCACGAATCTGCCCTGGTGCATGAGACGTCCGAGAATAATCGCATATATGACAAGAACAAATGGGATAAACGCGGCGGCGTAAAAGAAATACATTTGCCGGTCGTAAGCCGCAAGCCATGGCACAAAACCAGCGGCAAAGCCAACCAACGGCCAGGCGAAAGCGTGGTCTCGATGAATGATTAAGGCCCACAACGCCCACGCTAGGCCCGGCACAATTAACCACCAGATTGCCGGGGTGCCAAACAAAAACAGCATTTCCCGGCAGCCACCTTTGGCGCCGCCAAGCGGGCAATCTAATTCGGTGTTGGAGTAATACAGAATCGGGCGTACCCCAGCTAACCAGGACCAAGGTTTGGAATCCCAGGGGTGTTCGTGACCACCAGATGTCGTCAATGACGCATGAAAATCTAACACCGATCGGTGGTAGTAGAACCAACTGGCGATTGAATCTGGTAGCGCCTGTAACGGCGAATCGTCGTCGATGGTGCCATCGACAGCTGCATGTCGGTAAACCGCGGTTTCGCTAGAAAACCATGCCCGCCAGGTCCAGAGATAGACCAGAATAGGCACTAACACTAATGAGGCGAGTGCTGCGGGAATATCACGCAGCCAGATTGCCGAATATGGTCGGCTGATGCCATAACGCTTTCGGATAAGCAGGTCGCCGAATACACAAAACAGGCCGAAAAAGGCGATGTAATAAAGTCCGGACCATTTAATTGCTAGTGCGCCTCCGAGCATGAGGCCAGCTCCAAAACGCCACCAGCGCACGCCGAAGCGTGGGGCAAATACTGACCGCCAAGCACCGGTGGTTGATTCGTCGGCAAGCGTTTTCCAAGCCTGGTGCATTCGCCGTCGCATGTCCCTATGATCACGAGCGAGCATCCAGGCGGCAGTAATAATGAAAAAAACTTGGAAAATATCCAGCATGCCGAACTTTGAACTGACCAGAAGAACGCCATCGAAAGTGGCTAATATTCCAGCTAGTGCGCCGATACTCCAAGTTTGGGTGAGCTCTCGTGCCAGGAGCATGGTCATGATTACGACTGCCGTTCCGAAGGCCGCTGCCATCGTGCGCCAGCCCATTGGGGAGTACCCGAAGACAAACTCAGAAAGCGCAATTATCTGTTTCGCCAGTGGAGGATGGACGACGAGCCCATAACCTGGGTTGGATTCGATTCCGCCGATAAGTAGGTGCTCCCAGCTACGCACAATGTCCCATGCCTGCGGCACGTAGTGCTTTTCATCGAAGATCGGCGTGCCGGAAGATACTGGATGTGGCAGCCCGAGAAAGCGTGTGATTGCGGCTAATACGCCAATGAGAAGGAATGACCAACCGTCGCGGCGGTCGAACGGGATTCTTATTAGCTGGGGCGTAGAGTACGGGCGCACGCTGCGGGCGTGTGCCCGGCGTGTACGTGCCAGGGGAGCACTCGATTTTTCAGCAACGGCCATCACTTGGAATAGTTTAGGCGAGAATAAACAGCCGACGATACGACGACACCAAGAGCTCGGAGCGCAAAAGAAGAAAGTTCCTAGTTAGTTGCGGTGCTGAGTTCGGATAGCAGATATGCCATGCTGGAGGCGTGATGAACGATCAGCCAGAGCAGTTAAGCGCGCAGAACCACAATGCAAACCTGCAGCAGCAATTGCCGCATGGAATCATCGTGGCGGCCACCCCGTTGGGAAACCTTGCCGACGCCTCCCCCCGGCTGATTAGCGCACTGCAACAAGCAGAGCTCATTGCTGCTGAAGATACAAGAAGATTGCGAAACCTTGCGAATGCTCTGGGGGTGGAATTGCGTGCGAAGGTGGTCTCGAATTTTGATCATAACGAGGCCGGACGGGTGTCTGAGCTACTGCGTGCAGCACGCAATTCGAGTGTGCTGGTGGTTAGCGACGCTGGCATGCCAGTGGTTTCGGATCCGGGACATAATATTGTGGCAGCCGCGCATGAGGCAGGGGTGCCGGTGACAGCTATTCCTGGCCCGTCTGCGGTACCCACTGCTCTAGCGCTGTGTGGGTTGCAGGTGGGAAAGTTTATCTTTGATGGTTTTGCGCCGCGTAAAGACGGTGCCCGGCGTAGTTGGTTGGAATCACTGCGTAATGAAAAGCGGGCTGTGTGTTTCTTTGAATCTCCACATCGTTTAGCCGATACCTTGCACATTGCTGCGGAGGTCTTGGGGGAGCAGCGTCGTGGAGCCGTGTGTCGTGAGCTGACCAAACTCTATGAAGAGGTGAAACGAGCTCCGCTTGGCGAGCTGGCAGCGTGGGCAGAAGACGGAGTCAAAGGGGAAATTACGGTCGTCATCGAGGGAGGCGAGCAGACTCACTTGACCGTGGAGGATGCAGTCGGCCGGGTCGCCGAACTTGTTGATGGCGGCATGCGTTTGAAAGCAGCGTGCAAGCAGATTGGGGCCTGGACTGCGCATTCGAACCGGGAACTTTACGACGCATTCCTGCGCGCTCGAGCCAAAGAAGAGGATTAGTGGCGAAAAACACATCAACTATGTCTCTGTGGCATTTTGAAAATTGTGAGTGATATTAGCCAGATAATGCCAGTAAAAATGCGTCGCCTTGCTGACGAGTCACGTAGTTGACGTCTTTATTTGCTTAACAGCTGTTTTTCAGCTTATTTGAATTTGATTGCCGGGTGTTTTTCAACCACGCTGGTATCCATGAATAAACCTGACTCACACGACTCTAAAGGCGCCGATGGTGCTGTGGGGGCTGACCGCGATAAAGTTGCGGATGGTCCACAACTAGAAACCAATGCCAATTTGGTACGCGAGGATCTTGATGAGCTTTCGGCTACCAGGCAGATCGCCTACATGCTGGAACATGAAGACGATGTTGCGGTAAGCAGCGTGGAAGATTCAGTGGAGTTGGCTTCGGAAACCGAAGATAGCTCGATTGACTGGGCAGTGGTGGCCCCGGCTGGACTACTGGTGTTGGCTACCGTCATTTGGGGCCTGGCGTTCACTGATTCTTTTACAGCCTTCGCCAGCACGGCTTTTGGTTGGATCATTGACAATTTTGGTTGGGCCTTCATGCTGTTCACCACCGTGTTCGTGGTGTTCGTGATCGCTATTGCTGCTTCGAAATTCGGAGCTATTAAATTAGGTTCGATTAATGAAGAGCCTGAATTTAATACCATCTCGTGGATCGCAATGATGTTCGCCGCTGGTATGGGGATCGGCCTGATGTTCTTCGGCGCTGCGGAACCGACTTTCTTCTACAACGATGGTGTGCCGGGCATCGACAATGACCCGGTTGGCGGTGCCATGTCGCAGGCAATGTTCCACTGGACGTTACATCCGTGGGCAATTTACTCGATCGTAGGTTTGGCGATTGCCTATTCGACCTTCCGTGTAGGGCGCAAGCAGCTGCTGTCTTCCGCATTCGTGCCGTTGATTGGTGAAAAAGCTGCTGCGGGCGGCATCGGTCGTGTTATTGATATTTTGTCGATTTTTGCGACGGTTTTCGGTACCGCTTGTTCGTTGGGGCTTGGTGCGCTGCAGATCCAAGCAGGTTTGGCTGCTTCCGGGATTATCGATGACCCATCGATGTCTGTGGTAATTGGCATTGTTTTGGTGTTGACATTGGCCTTTATTCTTTCGGCGCTGTCAGGCGTCGGTAAGGGCATTCAGTACCTGTCGAACGCCAATTTGATCATGGCAGCAACTCTGGCAATTTTTGTTTTTATCGTTGGGCCAACCGTTGTGCAGTTGAACTTGATTCCAGGGTCGTTGGGTTCCTACCTGCAAAACTTCCTGATGATGGCCGGACGTACCGCAGAAAACGGTGAAGCAGCCGCTGACTTTAGCTCTGCATGGACGATTTTCTACTGGGCATGGTGGGTGTCCTGGTCGCCGTTCGTTGGTATGTTCCTGGCTCGTATTTCCCGTGGTCGCTCCGTACGTGAATTCTGCGTCGGTGTGTTGCTGATTCCATCTGGTGTTTCCACTATTTGGTTTGCGATTTTCGGCGGCACCGCCATCGATATGGAACGCAACAATGAGGGTGTGGTTTATGGCGATGGCACGACGGAAAACATGCTCTTTAACATGTTTGATCATCTGCCGTTGGGTTCAATTGCCTCCATTGTCGCTATGGTTTTGCTGGCGACGTTCTTCATTACTTCGGCAGACTCTGCGTCAACCGTGATGGGCTCGATGTCGCAGCGTGGACGCATGGTAGCTACCCCGTGGTTATCGGCGACTTGGGGTGTTTTGACCGCTGCGGTTGGTTTGACCATGCTCATTGGTGGTGGCGAGGATGCTTTGGATTCGCTGCAGTCAGTGACCATCGTGGCCGCTTCGCCGTTCCTGCTGATCATCATTGGCTTGATGTTTAGCTTGGTGAAGGACCTACGTAATGACGTAATCTATGTCGAGCAAAAGGAACAGCAGGCCTTCGCGCGCAAGTTGGCTCGTGAACGTCGTTTGACTCGCGAAGCGCACCGTAAGGAAGAGTTGAAGAAACGTCGTTCTGAACGCCTGGAAAATTTGAAGCCAGAATCGATGCGTAAGAAATAACCAGTAGCATTAGCGGTCGCAACATCAGTCGTGGTGTTGCGAGCTGTATGGATGTGAATTAGCTGCGCATCCTGTGAGCTCTATGAACCCCGGTAACCACATGGTGCCGGGGTTCAATTATGCTTGAGGGCATGTCTGAAAATGTGCTTGTGAATGTTGCCTGGCCGTATGCCAACGGCCCCCGTCATATCGGACACGTCGCAGGATTTGGCGTACCTTCCGATGTATTCGCGCGCTTTCAGCGAATGCGTGGCAACAATGTCCTGATGGTTTCAGGCACTGATGAACACGGCACTCCGCTGTTGGTGCAAGCTGATAAAGAAGGCGTCTCCGTGCGTGAGTTGGCTGACCGCTATAACCGGCAGATAGTCGAAGATTTGCGTGGTCTGGGCCTGTCCTATGACTGGTTTACCCGTACAGTTACCCGTACTCACTATGCGACGGTGCAGGAACTCTTTAAAGGTTTATATAACAACGGCTACATGGTGAAGGAAACCACCATGGGGGCGGTTTCGCCGTCGACGGGACGTACTTTGCCGGACCGTTATATTGAAGGAACCTGTCCGATTTGCAACGCCGATGGTGCTCGCGGCGACCAGTGTGATAACTGCGGTAACCAACTCGATCCCGCTGATTTGATTGATCCTGTTTCTAAGATCAACGGCGAAACCCCGGTTTTCCGTGAGACCGAGCACTTTTTGTTGGATCTTCCTGCGCTTGCCGACGCTTTGCGTGAGTGGTTGTCGGGACGGCAAGGCTGGCGCCCGAACGTTCTAAAATTCTCGCAGAACTTACTGGCAGATATGCGCCCACGTGCGATGACCCGCGATATTGACTGGGGCGTGCCAGTACCGATTGAAGGCTGGGAAAACAACAACGCGAAGAAGCTCTACGTGTGGTTTGATGCGGTGATCGGCTACTTGTCTGCTTCGCTTGAGTGGGCCCAGCGCACTGGTGACCCGGATGCATGGAAGCGATTCTGGCTGGATCCAGAAACGAAGTCCTATTATTTTCAGGGCAAAGACAACATCACCTTCCACTCTCAGATTTGGCCTGCGCAATTGCTTGGCTACGCCGGCAAAGGTGCGAAGGGCGGGGAACAGCACCGCTATGGTGAAATCAACCTGCCGACGGAAATTGTGTCCTCCGAGTTTTTGACCATGTCTGGGTCCAAGTTCTCCTCGTCTAAGGGCTTGGTCATTTACGTCAAAGATTTCTTGGAAGAATTTGGTCCAGATCCACTGCGGTATTTCATCGCGGTAGCGGGGCCAGAAAACAACGACGCTGATTTCACCTGGGATGAGTTCGTTCGGCGCATTAACAACGAATTGGCGAATGGCTGGGGTAACTTGGTCAATCGCACTGTCTCCATGGCCCACAAAAACTTCGGTGAGGTGCCAAAGCCTGGTGAATTAACCGATAGCGACCGCCGCATCCTCGAATTGGCGCGCAACGCGTTCGATGTTGTCGGAGAGGCGCTGGAGAAATCCAAATTTAAAGCCGGAATCACGCATGCTATGCATGTAGTAGGTGAAGCCAATGCGTACATCGCCGAAAATGAGCCTTGGAAGCTGGCGAAGGATGATTCCCAGCGTGAGCGCTTGGCGACGGTTTTGTGGACTGCACTGCAGGTCGTTTCCGATTGCAACGTGCTTTTGACCCCGTACCTGCCGCACTTGGCACAGCGTGTGCACGAAACCTTGGGCCGCGAGGATCTGTGGGCTGCACAGCCAGAAATTGTCGAAGTTGTCGATGATTATGACGTCGAATTGGTTGGCGTCGGAACGCCACAGAAAGGTCAGAAGTACCCCGCGATCACAGGTGATTATGCAGCACAGGCAGCAACCTGGAAACGTCTGGATATCACCCCGGGTACTACACTGGCGAAACCGAAGCCATTGATTACCAAGCTGGACCCGGAGCTAGCTGAAACTGGCCCAGAATGGGCACCGGTGACGGATTCGGAAGACTAATCCGAAGTGTGCTGTGCACGGCAAGATTCGTGCACCGCACGTTTTTTCTCTCGAGCATTGTGTTGGAAGGTGAGTCCGACGAGTGATAAGCAGTCGAAGCACACGAAACTAGTTACTGGTGGGGCAATTGCAGTCCCACTTGCTCTTGTCGCAGTAATCTCCGCTGCGGCGAACCTGCGCGCCGGTATTTCTTCACTGGGCGCAGTGTTGGAACAGGTAATGGCCAGTTTTCAGGCCTCGGCTTCCGTGGCTGGTGCGCTCACCGCCATGCCGGGTTTTGCTTTCGCCATCATGGGGTTGGCAGCTGTGCCTATTGCCCGACGCTTCGGGTTAAGCTTCACGCTTTTTGCCGGAATGGTGGCCATGCTCGTGGGCCTTGCTTTCCGGCCATTGATCGGTGCCTATGTACCGGGCGGTATGGTCACGTTCATTGTGCTCACCGCGTTGGTTGTTGGCGGGATCGCGCTGTTGAATGTGTTGTTACCGGCCTGGATTAAACAGCACGCGCCGCGTTGCTCTGTGTTGTTGATGTCGTGTTATTCCGGTTTCTTAGGTCTTTCGGGGGCGGTTGCACCACTGAGTGCCTTGTGGTTTTCCGGCGAGGATGCTTGGCGCCCAGCACTGGGGATCTGGGCGTTGCTCGCGGCAACACAGGTTGTGGTCTGGATTCTGGTATTAACCCGGGTTGGCGTGGATAAACCTCGCAAGCCATCGGTCGCAAAACCCACAAACTCCGGCACGGAACGTGCGACTACACCAGGTACGACGGGTACAACAGCTGATTCGGCCCCAGCAGTTGTTGCGAATAAGATCGCGTCGACGTCGTTATGGCGTTCTCCCACAGCGGTGGCGATGATGGTGCTGTTTGGCCTGCAATCCTCAAACGCCTATGTGCAAATGGGGTGGCTGCCGCAGATGTATATCGACCAAGGTGTCTCTCCGGGCAGGGCAGCCGTAGGGCTTGCCGTGTTGGGAACCGTCAACGTCATCGGTGGTGTGAGCATGCCGTTTTTGGTGGCCCGCATTCGTGATCTGCGCCCGGTAATTGTGGTTTTTGGCGTACTGACGACCGTTGGTTACCTCGGGGTCATGTTTGCTGGTGCCGCGGCGCCGGAGGCGTGGGCAATCGTGCTGGGCCTGGGTGGTATGTGCTTCCCGACGATCCTTGCGCTGCTTGCGGCACGGACGCGTACCCCTGAGGTGACCGCGCGCTTGTCTGGTTTCGTGCAGCCGTATGGTTATTTGCTTGCAGGAGTCCTTCCGCTGTTGATCGGTTTTGCGTACCAGGCCACCGGAGACTGGGTGTTGATCTTGGCGGTGATGGCATTGACCGGTGTGGGGATGTCTGCGCTGGGGTATCGCGCGGGTAAGAAAGTGCTTATCGACGACGAGCTCGCGCGTTAGTACGTGACGGGCTTGCGAATTAGCAGGTGCTTACTACAACGGTGCCTATTAAACTGGGGCGTTATGTCGAAGAAGAAATCACGCCCACAGCCATTTCCTGCCCCGGAAATTACCGGAATAGTTGATGCGCACACGCACCTCACGTCGTGTCGTGGAAGTAGCATTGCGGAATTTGTTGAGCGTGCCATCGCAGGCGGTATTGGAGAGATATGTACCGTCGGAGACGATTTAGCCGAAGCGGAGCTGGCGTTGCAAGCCGCACGCCAGCACCATAATCTGCATGCCGCATGCGCGATCCATCCGACCAAGGCACACCAACTGGATGAAAATGCGAAAAATCGGCTGTCTGAGCTGGCTCGCGACGAAAACTGCGTGGCCATTGGTGAAACTGGTCTGGATTCTTATTGGATCGAGCACTCTCCGGAGTCGACAGCGACATTGGAACAACAGGAAGCCTCCCTGCGTTGGCATGCACAGCTTGCGCGCGAGGTAGGCAAGACGCTGATGATCCACAACAGAGAAGCAGACGCAGACCTGCTGCGCATCTTGGATGATGAACCAGCGCCACCACACGTCATGCTGCACTGTTTTTCTTCACCAGTATCGATGGCGCGCGAAGCTATTGAGCGTGGGTGGATATTGAGTTTTGCCGGAAACGTGACGTTTAAACGAAACGATGAGCTGCGGCGTGCAGCTTCCTTGGTGCCGCGGGGGCAGTTGTTGATTGAAACGGATGCTCCGTTTATGACCCCGGAGCCGTTTCGTGGAGCGCCAAACGAGCCGTCGTTGGTGGGGCATACTGCGCTGTGCGTGGCACAGCAGCGGGGTCAAAGTGCTGAAGAACTGGCTGCCGAGGTGCGTGCTACCTACCATCGCGTATACGGGCTGGGTGAAAGCCACTAACGTTACGTCGCCCATACGGCACAGGTGTGACAAATTGCATAGTTTCTGTTCTTCCAGGTTGGCTGGGTTTGTAGTGGCCTTGGAGAAAGTTGTGTGATTTGTGAATTTTGTGACAGCTGGTTTTTGAGCGCGTTTCGCCACGCGTCGTCGCGTTATCGTATTGTTATTGTCGTTGCAGAATGAGTTGGCCTCATTGCGGGTTACTGGCATTCAATGTGCAGTAGGTGCAGTGGTTGCTCCTGTTCAGTACGCAGTTCGAGAGTCTTAAGGAAGTTCATGTCGACCAAAAAGCAGATCCAGCGGATTAACTCCAATGCATCTACCTCTTTACGTGTTGCTACTGGGGGGGTCGTTGGTGCTCTGCTGGTCGGGGGTGTCGTTGGACTGGATGCGCAAAAAGATATTGTGGTTGATGCCAATGGGGAAAAAATCGAGCTTTCCACATTTGCCGGTGATGTAGAAGCTGCGCTTGCCGACGCTAACGTGGAGCTGAGTGCGCATGATGTAATTTCCCCGGCGCTTTCGGAGGGCGTGCATGAAGGCGACACCATCACGGTGCGCACCACAAAGCCAGTGGCCGTCACCATCGACGGGGCAAATAAAGAACTGACTACTACCGCTAGCACCATCGGTGAGCTGCGTAGCGAAATTGATGGTTTACACCGGAATGCCAAATTGTTAGCTAATGGTAAAGAACTCTCTGGTGATGACGAACTCACCACCGGAATGAAGTTGGAGGCTGTGGAGCCGAAAATTATCTCGATCACCGATGGTGGGAAAACCGTCTACACCCAGCAAGCAGTGCGTACCGTGGGTGAATTGCTGGATATTCGCGATATTCACCTAGGTGAGTTTGATCGACTGCACCTGCCGGAAGATACTGCGTTAACTACGGGCATGGATATTGCCATTGATCGCGTTCACTTCGAAGATGAACTCATCAATGAGCCGATTGAGCCTGAGGTTATCTATCGCGACGATGCAAACTTGCCAGAAGGTGATGAGCACGTGATTGAAGCCGGAACAATGGGTAACCGGGAAGTTAACCTGCGGAAGAAGTTCGTCAATGGGCATGAAGAGTCTGTCGAACGCGTTGATGAGCGTGAGGTCGCGCCTGCGCAAAAGCGAGTAATTGCTCGTGGCACAAAGCCAGCATCACCTGCGGCTTCTGCGCCTGCTGCACCTGCCGTGGCAGGCGGTTCGGTGTGGGATGAACTTGCTGCATGTGAATCCAACGGTAACTGGTCCATTAATACTGGTAACGGCTACCACGGTGGCTTGCAGTTCAACGCTGGTACCTGGGCTGCTTATGGCGGAACGGCATATGCACCAACCGCCGATCTTGCTACGCGCGAGCAGCAGATTGAGATTGCGAAAAAGACTCAGGCAGCCCAAGGTTGGGGTGCATGGCCTGCGTGTACTGCCAAGATGGGCTTGCGCTGATAACTGCTAAACTACCTGCATGGAACACGATTTGGTTGGTGCTGAAACCTCGCGCACGGTAGATCTTTTGGGTCCGGTAGAAATCCGGACTCTTGCTGAGGATATTGGCATCACCCCGACGAAAAAGCTGGGTCAGAATTTTGTCCATGACGCCAATACAGTGCGTCGCATCGTTGATACTGCCGGGGTGCGTGCAGACGATCACGTGCTGGAAGTTGGCCCTGGCTTGGGGTCGTTGACGCTAGGTTTGCTGGAAGCGGGGCGGCATGTCACAGCCATTGAGATTGACGAAAAGCTAGCTGCGAAATTGCCGGAAACGGTGGCTGCTCGCGCGGGCCATCGTCAGCAAAACTTTTCTTTAATTACAGCTGATGCGCTGCGCATACGTCCAGATCAAGTACACTCCGCATCCCCTGAATCGATCCCGTCTCCCACAGCTTTGGTTGCTAATTTGCCGTATAACGTCGCGGTACCAGTGCTGTTGCACTTATTGGCGCAATTTCCCAGCATTAACCGCGTCTTGGTTATGGTGCAAGCAGAAGTTGCGGATCGGCTGGCTGCACAACCTGGAAACAAAATTTATGGTGTTCCCAGCGTCAAAGCTGGTTTCTATGGCACTGTGACTCGGGCCGGAACCATCGCTGAGCATGTTTTTTGGCCAGCCCCAACAATCAAATCAGGTTTGGTACGGATCGAGCGTTTCTCGGAAGATGCCTGCCCATGGCCAATAACGCAAGACACTCGAGAGGCTGTTTTCCCACTCGTGGATGCAGCTTTTGCACAACGCCGAAAGACTTTACGTGCTGCTTTGTCTAAATATTACGGTTCGGCGGTTGAGGCTGAACAGGCGCTAAGAGCAGCAGGCATTGATCCTGGTTTACGGGGCGAGAAACTAAGCGTGGCTGATTTCGTCCGGCTCGGTTTAGCCGAATAAAAACAAGATAGATTCTCATGACAGACGATTATTTATTTCGCTCGCCCCCTCGTAGTTCGTATGCGGCAAAGGCGTTTGCCAAGGTGAATTTGCATTTGGCGGTCGGCCCTGCCCGCGCCGATGGCTTCCATGAGCTGGTGACTATTTTTCAATCACTGGATCTCGCCGATACCGTGCGGGTTAGCCTGGCTAATGATCAGATTGAGCAGGACGAATCTTCCGGGCACGGACCGGTGCGCGCATTGACTGTGACTGGACAAGATAGTAATTCGGTCCCCAGTGATGCTACGAATCTCGCCTGGCAAGCTGTTGACGCCGTTGCTGCTGCTTTGCAAGCAGAACACGCTGGAAAGCTGGAGCTTCCACCGGTGACGGTGGCAATTGAGAAGAACATTCCGGTCGCTGGAGGCATGGCGGGTGGTTCCGCTGATGCTGCAGCCGCGTTGCGTGCTGCTAACTCCTTGTTTGCGGAGCAAGCAAATATCGAGCTGCTGGATGAGTCCGTATTGCATAATATTGCTGCGCAGCTAGGGTCTGATGTCCCATTTTGCTTGCACGGCTACACCGCATTGGGGCAAGGCCGGGGAGAAAAGCTGCATGCTGTGCCCACAACTGGTACCTACCACTGGGCATTGGTGGCCAATGAACAAGGCTTGTCGACGCCACAGGTATTTGCAGAATTCGATCAGTTGTATCAGGGCAGCCCGCAGCCAGATGCTGGCGACGGTGAGAAGAAAGGAAAACCGGCGGTTCCGCACGATCCGAGCCTAAGTGAGACCACAGCATTAACGGCTGCCGCCCAATCCGGGGATGTGCAACAACTCGCTGGCTTATTACGGAATGACTTGCAGGCGGCTGCATTGCGGCTGCGTCCGGATTTATCCCGCATCCTCGATGCGGGAAGCCACGCTGGTGCACTCACAGGGATAGTGTCCGGTTCTGGGCCCACCTGTGCATTTTTGTGTGCCGATGAACAGACTGCACACTATGTTGCAACAGAAGTGGAAAAGAAAATAGCCGGTACCCGGGGCATTACTGCCACGAGTCCGGCTAGGGGTGCCGAGCTAATAGAATGTTAAGTTAGCGGGCAATTCCCATTTCCACTGGCGCAAAGTCCAACTCGGTGCGGGTAAGCACTTCGCCTTCTTTAAGGTCGACCATCAGAAATTCCTTCTTTTCTGCGTCGGTGACGTAAGCGATATCGCCATCGACCTTCAGAATTGGGCCAGGTTCTTGCCACTCATCCTTTTCTTTCCAAGGTTCGATAACCTCGATGCGGTCGGTGATTTCGCCGGATTCGACGTCGATGATGTTCAAATAGCCGTCGTAGGTCAAGACCACGCCGTCGCCGTCACCGGTGCGGCCTAGGGAACGGAACCAGTAGGAATCCTCGAGGTCCACCTTCTTGATTGAGTAGTCGGTGGTATCAATCAGAACGACGGAGGTTGGGCGCTCAAGATCTGCGTCTTCGTCGGTCTTGTTGTCGCCGAGGACAATGGGGGAATCTTCGCTACCGGCCAGGTTTCCGGAGCGCTGGTAGCCGTCTTTGGCGATGTCGCCGGCATCAACCTTGTGGAATTCTTCGTCTTCGACATCGAAGACGACTGGACCGTTGGTGCAACCGAAAGCGACGTTGCCGCCTTGCGCGACCGCTTCGCCGTGAATGCCTGGGCAATCGTCCGTGGAGGCCAATACTTCGTTGTCCATGCTGCGGTATTCGATGCGGTGACGCTCGTCTTCGGTGCCTACCGTGGTTAGGTAGCTACCGTCTTTGAATGGGACTGCCACACCGTGGTGTGGATCGCCGGATTCGGCGGTCACAATGTGTGCAGGGCGCATGGTGTCCGTGCCATCTTGGAGTTCGTCGTTGTCGAAGATAGTGATGTCACCGGTGCCATCGTCGAAAAGCGCAGTCTTGCCGTCGTGCTGGACGACATGGCCAGGCTTATCAGCTGGCAGGATGTTGTCGGTGAGCTCAGGTGACTTCTCGTAGTAGTGGTTGTGGTCTCCGTGTGGCTGGGTCACTGCACCGGTGTCGAAGATGGTGAAGCCGTCTTTTCCGGAAACATACAGGTGGCGGGTGTTGCCAGCAGGGTTGAGGCGGTGGAATCCGGAGATTTCTTCTTCGTCGACAATCTCGCCGGTGGATGGGTCAATCGTCGTCAAGCCTTTGTCGTGCGAGAGTACGACGCGTTGTGGTAGGGAAGAGACCTCGGTCAGATCCGCATCATCAGCGTCGGGGCCATCGTGATCGTGGTCATGGGCTTCTGAGGTGGCGGTGGTTTCCTGGGCGCCCGTGGCGTCTTCATCTGGGCTGGAGCAAGCAGCAAGCGCGAAAGAGGTTGCTACTGCCATCGTGACTGTGGAAAATATGCGGCGTTTCATAGAATTTACAGTAATGAAAATGAATTCAACGTGCAAAAAGTCTTATCTTATAAACCTTGCGTCTTAACCTCGTGTTTTTTAGGCGCGGTCAGAAAATGTTGCGACTTGAGCATCGTGCACTGGCTACACCCAGTCGCGCACGACTGTCCTTAGCGGCTGATAGTCAGGGTGCTTTAAAATGGAATCACTATGGTGAACCTGTTAAACGCAGAGAATATCTCGCAATCTTTCGGCCTGAAAACCCTCCTCGACGGTGTTTCGCTGGGTGTGCAATCGGGGCAGCGCATTGGAGTCGTCGGTGTCAATGGCGGCGGTAAAACCACGTTGTTGGAGGTGCTGACCGGCTTAGTAGAACCTGATAGTGGCCGGGTGGCGCGAAATTCGGATCTACGGATGGCAGTGGTTACCCAACGTGCAGAGTTAGACCCGGAAGCAACGATTGGGCACACGGTGGTCGAGCCGTTGGGGCTAGATACGTACGAATGGGCCGCGAATGCAAAAGTCCGCGATGTTTTGGGAGGGCTAGGAGTAGCCCAGCTCGGGCTAGAAACCAAGGTTGGACAACTATCCGGCGGGGAAAAACGTCGGGTGAACTTGGCGGCGGCTCTCGTGCGCGATTTGGATTTGGTGGTGCTCGATGAGCCAACCAACCACTTAGATGTTGAAGGTGTGCAATGGCTAGCGGATCACCTATTGCATCGGAAGGTAGCCGTATTGGTGGTGACCCACGATCGCTGGTTTTTGGATACTGTAGCGCAGTTGACCTGGGAGGTTCACGATGGAAAAGTCGACGTGTACGACGGCGGCTACAACGATTGGATTTTTGCTCGCGCGGAGCGTCAGCGGCAGGCCGAAGCTGCCGAACAGCGGCGACAAAATTTAGCACGTAAAGAATTGGCATGGTTACGTCGGGGTGCGCCGGCACGGACGTCGAAACCGAAATACCGCATTGCCGCTGCAGAAGCACTCATTAAAGATGTCCCACCGGTGCGCAATAGTGTCGAGCTGATGTCGTTTTCTAAACAGCGACTGGGCCGCAAGGTTATCGAGCTGGAGAATGCGCGCTTGGAAACCCCGGATGGGCATGTGCTTGTCGACGATCTGACCTGGCGCTTAGCCCCGGGGGAGCGCGTGGGCTTGGTCGGGGTGAACGGATCCGGCAAAACTACCCTGTTGCGAGCATTAGCTGGCGAGCATGAACTTAGCGCGGGGAAGCGCATCGAAGGCCAGACCGTGCGTCTGGGGTGGTTGCGTCAGGAACTTGATGATTTGGACCCGCAACGTCGCCTGTTGGATGCTGTTGAAGATGTAGCAACCTATGTACACATGGGCAAAAAAGAATTATCGGCATCGCAACTGGCCGAACGCCTGGGGTTTAGCCCGAAGCGGCAACGTACCCCGGTTGGTGATTTATCTGGTGGTGAGCGCCGTCGTCTGCAACTTACTCGGGTATTAATGAGCGAGCCCAACGTCTTGCTGCTTGATGAGCCCACCAACGACCTTGATATTGATACCCTGCAGGAGCTCGAATCCCTGTTGGATGAGTGGCCGGGCACCCTGGTAGTGGTGTCACACGACCGCTATCTTATTGAGCGCATTACTGATGCCGCCTATGCCCTGTTTGGCGACGGTAATTTGCAGCATCTGCCGGGCGGAATTGAACAGTATTTGCAGGTACGTCAATCTGCCCAGGATGCTGCTTCGAACGCAACCTTGGATCTAGGTCCTAGTAAGGCTACTGATTTTTCAGAGACAGAAAACAGTGGCGGTACAGGGATTTCTGCGCAGCAAGAACGCGAGATCACCAAAGCACTGCGAGCGCTGGAACGCAAGATGGACAAACTAGAGAAAACAGAAGCCCAGATTGACGAGAAAATGGCTGTAGCAGCGGAAAAGGTTGATACGCAACGATTGACGGAGCTTAACGAACAAAAGGCAGAGGTTGCTGGGCGTCGAGAAGAATTAGAAGCCGAATGGATG
The DNA here is from genome assembly GCF_023509295.1 of Corynebacterium pseudodiphtheriticum. Lineage (NCBI taxonomy): Bacteria > Bacillati > Actinomycetota > Actinomycetes > Mycobacteriales > Corynebacteriaceae > Corynebacterium > Corynebacterium pseudodiphtheriticum. Next base: position 790,223 of record NZ_CP091864.1, read on the forward strand.
GAGCTAGCTGATCAACTGGAGCCGAAATAATGTAGGTGTGCGGCAGGGCTAACTCTGGGCGCCGGCGCATTTATCAAACACGCTGGGTGAAAGCCACCGGTTGGGTGGCTGCTTATGTCACGATATAGGCATGGCTTTCTCCCGTAAATTCTTCACCGCGCTCGCAGCAACCACCGTGATCAGCGCAGGTATTCCTGCTGCTGCATCCGCACAACCGGCTTCTTCCGCACAGCCAAACCCGGTCTGGCCGACTCCAGAGGTATTGACGGCTGGGTCCTCGGCTGCCAGCGCTGGCGTAGCGTCGTGGAGTTTGGAACAGGCTACGAAGTTGCACTTGCTGGCTATGGGGCACCACCGCAATGAAGAAGCCCAGCGCATTGCCCAGGACTGGGCTAACCAGGCTGCGCGCGGGGAAGTGGAATTCCACGCCAATGTTGGCCGTGGTCATACTGCTCATGACCGTGGGACGGGTAATATCTACCGGCTCGCTCCGCATGAGGCTGCGCAGCGTATTGCCTGGTTGCTGAGCCCTACGAATCGCACTGCTGATGGCAAGGGATTTGGTGTTTCGGGCGTTGATGCGCACGGCAACGTGTACTTGGCGGAATTTTTCTTGCACTAAATGTGCGTAGTCACACGTTAGCACTGTGTACATATCAACTAAATTAAGCGTATGATCGAGAACATGATCTTGATTAACGTTTCTTACCAAGTAAAGCCAGAGTACGCTGAAAACTTCCTGGAAGAGGTTTCCTGGTTCACGGAAGCTACTCAGGCAGAAGAAAAAAACCTGTTCTTCGACTGGTACCGCGACCCGAAAGATGCCAACCACTTCATGCTGGTAGAAGGCTTCACCGATGATGGTGCGGAAGCACACGTCACCTCTGAGCACTTCCAGCGTGCAACCGAAGAGATGCCAAAGTACCTGGTTGAAACCCCGAAGATCATCAACACCCTGATCGAGGGTAAAACCGAGTGGGACGAAATGGCTGAATTCCAGGTCAAGTAGTTCCAGGTGAAATAGTCGTCGTGTAGTTTTCACGCTACGCGCTGTACCCGAGGGCTGTAGTACTAATCCTGGCTCCGTAAAGGAGCGGGAGTGCTACAGCCCTCACTTTATTGCGTTAACTGTGCCACAATGGGGCTATGACTAATGGTGCTATGACTGATACACAGGATCGCCAAGTAATTACTTCTGTTCGCAATGGAACGGGAATTCTTGAACTCAACCGCCCGAAGGCGCTGAACTCCCTGAACTTGGAGATGGTGGAGATTATTCACCGGGCGCTGGATGCATGGGCGAAAGATGATTCGGTTACGCAAGTACTGGTCTATTCCAATAACCCGAAAGGCTTTTGTGCCGGTGGTGATGTACGCGCGGCACGTGAACAAGGTCTCGGGGGCAATAAGGCCGGTGTCGACGAGTTCTTCCACAGAGAATATGCACTCAACGATGCCATCGATAAGTTCCCGAAGCCGTTCATTGCACTCATGGATGGGGTGGTCATGGGCGGAGGAACTGGCATTAGTGCCTTCGGTTCACACCGCGTGGTTACCGAAAAGACCTTTGTGTCGATGCCAGAAATGCTCATTGGCTTTATCACCGACGTGGGCATGACCTATTTCTTCCAGCGCATGGTCGGCTCTCGAGGCAAGGCGTCTCGTGCCTTGGCGCTGTACCTGGCGACGACCGCCTATCGCATGAAGGCCGCGGATCTGCTCTGGACCGGCTATGCTACCCACCAGATCGCTTCCGACGATGCCGATGCTTTCCGTGAAGCAGTTATCGAATCCGGATACGCGGCTGCGCTGGAAAAATATGCGAATACCAACCCGGATACCGCGCCGTTGGCAGAGCACATCGAGACCATCGAGGATGTATTCGCGCACGACACCTGGGAAGAAGTAGTAGCCGCACTGGAAAACTGCGACAACGAAGAATTCGTCGCAAGCGTCAATGAAACGTTCCAGCATGCATCGCCGACCTCGCTGGTGGCAGCTGCGGAAATCTTCCGGGCGAACGCCCAGGTTGATTCGCTTGCCGACGCCTTGGATAACGAATACCGAGTTGGTGAATATCTACGCGGCCGTCCGGATTTCGACGAGGGCGTGCGCTGCGTGCTGGTCGATAAAGACGACGAACCGCAGTTCCGGCCGGATGCGGTCTCCGAGGTTGATGTGGAGGCGATCCGTGCACTCCTCCGGTGACACCGATGGTCACAAAGCCGACCGTCTGCCACCCCCGAAATTTCAGTTCGGCTGGTACCTAGCGTGTACAGCAGTCATTGTTGCCACGCTGGGTTTTATTTGGATTAACTGGCATGCCGTGCCAGACCCGATGTTTACGCACTTCGATGCTTCGGGGACGGCAGATGGTTTTAGTGCGAAATCTTTTCCGGCAGCGATAGCCCACGTTGGCCTTGGGCCAGCGATTACTACGGCAGTATGCGCGGGAGCTGGCGGGTTTCTGGTGGGAATCGCGAACCAGACCAAAGATGGCTTGCACGATAAACCAGAACGTGCGATTAATCGGCAGCGTTTACTGGTGCAGCTGATGCAGCCGATGTTGGGCAAGTTTAGCTTCGCGCTCGTGGTGGTGCTGTTGGTCAGCATCACCGCCGGATTGTTTGAGTTTCCTGTTGTGGGCACCGGGGCAATTGCCATTTGGTTGCTTATCGGTGCGTTTCTCGCAGTCGGTTTCGGCATTGTGGTGCGCAGCGCGCGGATCATGCAGGAATTGGATGAGCGCTATCCACCGGACGATCCCCGGGACAAGCTCAAATATGGGTTGTTTTATCACAACCCGGATGACCCGAGGATATGGGTAGAGCTGGAAGCAGGGATGAATATCACCCTGAATTTTGCGCACCGCGCTGCCTGGTGGATCGCAGGAATCTTTACTGTGTGGATTTTGGCGATGGTGGCGCTGCCGACATTCCTAGCCTAATAATTCCGAGGCTAATAATTTCTGGCCCGGCATTAGCACAAGAAGACGGATAAGGCCCAGGCGCTTCATCATGAAGAAGCCTGGGCCTTAGCTTTAGAGTGCTGCGAGCCGCGGTGCCTTAGCGCTTAGCGCGGGGCCTGCGTGCACCGGGCTCGCGCACAATTACCAATTACTTGTTTTTCGCTTTGAACTCACGACGACGAGCGTGCAAGATCGGCTCAGTGTATCCGGATGGAGATTCGGTGCCCTTGAAAATCAGGTCGCGAGCCGCCTGGAACGCTACCGACTCGTCAAAGTTCGGAGCCATGTTGCGGTAGGCGTCGTCGCCAGCGTTTTGCTTGTCGACGACTTCTGCCATCTTCTGCAGCTCCTGCTCGACGAAATCGCGGCTAACGACGTCGTGCTCGATCCAGTTAGCCAGCAACTGGGAAGAAATACGCAGGGTAGCGCGGTCTTCCATCAGGGAGACGTCGTAAAGGTCTGGGACCTTGGAACAACCGACACCCTGTTCTACCCAGCGGACCACATAGCCCAGGATGGACTGACAGTTGTTGTCGACTTCTTCCTTCTTCACCTCATCGGACCAGTCTGGGTTTTCAGCAACCGGGACGGTCAGAAGGTTCAGGAAGTTGTCGCGTTCGCCGGCCTTACGGAATTCTTCCTGTACCTGCGGAACGTTGACGTGGTGGTAGTGGGTGGCGTGCAAAGTTGCGCCGGTTGGGGAAGGGACCCACGCGGTTGATGCGCCTTCTTTCAGCTGGCCGATCTTTTTCTCCAGCATGTCTGCCATCAGCTCGGTCATCGCCCACATGCCCTTACCGATCTGTGCCTTACCAGGCAGTCCCAGTGCGACACCAGTGTCGACGTTGATGTCTTCGTACGCTTGCTTCCATGGTGCGGTCTGCATATCTGCCTTACGCACCATTGGACCAGCTTGCATGGAGGTGTGGATCTCATCACCGGTGCGATCCAAGAAGCCGGTGTTAATGAAGGCAACGCGCTCGCTGACCGCAGTGATCGCAGCGGCCAGGTTGGCCGAGGTACGACGTTCTTCGTCCATCACGCCGACCTTCAGGGTGTTTTTCTCCAGGCCCAGCAGCTCTTCCACCGAAGCGAACAAATCGTTGGTGAACGCCACCTCGGCAGAACCGTGCTGCTTTGGCTTCACGATGTAGATCGATCCCGCACGGGAGTTCTTCCGAGGGTTATCCGATTGCAATCCTGGGATAGCGCAGGCGCTGGTCAATACAGCGTCCATGATGCCTTCGAAGACTTCCTCGTCGTCGACCAGGATGGCTGGGTTAGTCATCAGGTGACCGACGTTGCGCACCAGCAACAAAGCGCGACCATGCAGGGATTGCTCGTTGCCAGAAAGGTCCGTGTAAGTGCGGTCGTCGTTGAGCTTACGGGTGATGGTCTTACCACCTTTTTCCAGCTCTTCTTTCAGCTCACCTGTGTTCAGACCGAACCAGTTGTAGTAGCCCAGGGTCTTGTCTTCACCGTCGACAGCGGCAACGGAGTCCTCGAAATCGATGATGGTGGAAGTCGCCGATTCCAGGATGACATCAGAAACGCCCGCCTTGTCGCTCTTGCCGACGGGGTGGTCTGGGTTGATCTGGATCAAGATGTGCAGACCGTTGTTGCGCAGAACCACCTCGGATGGGGAAGACTTGTCGCCGTTGTAGCCGACGAGTTGCTCTGCCTTCGCAAGACCGACGGTGGAGCCGTTAACGGTGACGGCCAGTTTATCGCCATCAATTGCATAGGATTCTGCGTCGGCATGCGAGCCGTTTTCTAGTGGGGCAACCTCGTCGAGGAAGTTGCGTGCCCAGGCGATGACTTTGTCGCCGCGCACCGGGTTATAAGAATTACCTGGTTCCGCCCCGCCTTCTTCGGAAATGGCGTCGGTGCCGTACAAGGCGTCGTAGAGTGAACCCCAGCGGGCATTTGCTGCGTTGAGGGCGAAGCGCGCGTTGAGGACAGGAACGACCAGCTGTGGGCCGGCAACCTCGGCGATTTCTGGGTCGAGATTCGCGGTGGTGACATCGGAGGCTGCTGGCTTGTCTTCCAAATAGCCGATCTCGCGCAGATATTTTTCGTGTTCGGCTGGATCGGGCTGTCCCGGGTTAGCGCGGAAGTGCTCGTCGAGGGTCTTTTGCAGTTCATCGCGGCGTGCCAGCAGCTCTTTGTTGCGCGGGGTGTGGGTACGGATGATGTCTGCGAACCCATTCCAGAATTTCTCCGAATCGAGACCGATGCGTGGCAGCACAGTGTCGTTGACGAATTCGTAGAGGGTGTTGTCGACGTTGAGGCCTGCAACCTCTGTGCGTGGGGTGGTGTCTTCGATAGTCATAAAACTCCTTCTAATCCTCGCGGTCAGACCCTTAAGGGGCGTGGAGTGCGTGCAACTCAGTGACAAGCTGGGTGGCATGCGCGCTCTCTACATCTTTGCTGAAAATGTGTGCCCCGGGGCATGACACCACAATAAGTGAATTGCCTCACTGTGTGTAGTGCGGCGGGGGAAAGTGGGATTTTCACCCCTGTTCGAAGTTCGAAAATGAACTGAGAAAACAGTCCAATCGTACTGTTTCAACAGTATGAACGTACTGTTTATGTTCGGCGTTCACACACTATAAGCGGCATTTTTGACAAAGACCTGCGGTTTAACCTGATTTTAGGTCTCGAACATTTATGTGAAATAGGGCATTACCCCCGAAAATTAGTGACCGGGGTTAAATCTTGACGTGACTGAATTCATCGAACAAGATGTGAATCACCTCATAAGCCAAACGAGAAAGGGAGTTGCGATGACTACTACCGGTCAAGCACGTACGGCCGCTGAAATCCAAAAAGATTGGGATGAAAACCCTCGCTGGGCCAACGTCACCCGTGACTACACCGCAGAAAAGGTAGCCGAGCTGCAGGGCAACGTCGTCGAAGAGCACACCCTGGCACGTCGTGGCTCCGAGATCCTGTGGGACGAGGTCTCGAAGGGCGATGGACACTACATCAACGCCCTGGGCGCCTTGACTGGTAACCAGGCCGTTCAGCAGGTCCGCGGTGGCCTGAAGGCTGTTTACCTGTCTGGTTGGCAGGTTGCCGGCGATGCCAACCTGTCCGGACACACGTACCCAGACCAGTCGCTGTACCCAGCAAACTCGGTTCCGCAGGTCGTTCGCCGTATCAACAACGCCTTGCTGCGTGCCGACGAGATCTCCCGAGTCGAAGGCGATAACTCCATCGACAACTGGCTGGTTCCCATCGTTGCCGACGGTGAGGCAGGCTTCGGTGGTGCACTGAACGTTTATGAGCTGCAAAAGGCCATGATCAACGCTGGTGCTGCCGGTACGCACTGGGAAGACCAGCTGGCTTCCGAAAAGAAGTGTGGCCACCTGGGCGGTAAGGTTTTGATCCCAACCCAGCAGCACATCCGGACCCTGTCGTCTGCACGTCTGGCTGCCGACGTCGCCGGTGTTCCCACCGTCGTTATTGCTCGTACTGACGCCGAAGCTGCCACCTTGATCACCTCGGACATCGACGATCGTGACAAGCCGTTCATCGAAGGCGACCGCACCGCAGAAGGCTACTACCGCGTACGTCCAGGCATCGAGCCTTGTATCGCACGTGCGAAGTCCTATGCTCCATACTCTGACCTGATCTGGATGGAAACCGGTGTCCCAGACCTGGAGGTTGCCAAGAAGTTCGCGGAATCCGTCAAGGCCGAGTTCCCAGACCAGAAGCTGGCCTACAACTGCTCGCCATCGTTCAACTGGTCCAAGCACCTTGACGACGAGACCATCGCGAAGTTCCAGAAAGAACTGGGCGCCATGGGCTTTACCTTCCAGTTCATCACCCTGGCTGGATTCCACTCGCTGAACTACGGCATGTTCGACCTGGCTCACGGCTACGCACGCAACGGCATGACCTCGTTCGTCGAGCTGCAGAACAAGGAATTCGCTGCAGCTGAAGAGCGCGGCTTCACCGCCGTCAAGCACCAGCGTGAGGTCGGTGCTGGTTACTTCGACAACATTGCCACCACCGTCGACCCAACCTCGTCGACCACCGCACTGAAGGGTTCCACTGAGGAAGGCCAGTTCTAATCATGGCCATCCAATTCGTTCCTACCGCTGATATCGGAGACATCCACGGTGAACAGCTACGCAGCTGCGATAAGCAATTCACCAACTATGGAGGCAAGACCGAGTTCTGCGGAAAGATTTCCACCATCCAAGCCATCCAAGACAATGCCTTGGTGAAAGAAGTCTTGAACCAACCGAACGAAGGCGGAGTCTTGGTCATCGATGCCCAAGAAAATCTGCATACCGCTATGGTCGGCGACATGATCGCTGGCGCAGGCGTGGATAACGGCTGGGCCGGGATCATCGTCAACGGCGCGATCCGGGATTCCCAAGAAATCGGCACCATGGATATTGGTGTTAAGGCTTTGGGGACCAACCCGCGCAAATCTGCGAAAGATAAGGTTGGCAAAGTCGATATCACCGTGCAATTCGGGGGCATCGAATTTGTCCCTGGCCAGTACGTTTATGCCGATGCTGACGGCATTGTCGTGAGTGAGGAACCAGTAGAAGCGAAAGAGAGCTAGATTTTTCTAGCATGCGGTGGCCGGTTGGTGTTGCGCTTAGCCGCACCACTGAGCCTATCCGCCCGCAACACGGATACAAGCCCAGAAGCTAGCAAGTGTGAGAGCTAACTTCTGGGCTTGTGCCATGAGTCTAGGAAGAAAAGACCAAAATACCCGTGGTTTTCTTATCGAGTTGGTCTATCTTATGGCCAAAACACTCCGTGATCGGTGCGCATGCTGTGACAAGAGCGGCGATAGCCTGGGCATGTTCTGTGCTTCGCTCGCTGCAAGTGTCGGGGAGATTGGTATAGGAGATTTCGGTTGCAAACGCTAAGCAGCTGCGCATCCGTCGAATATCAATATGTGGTCGGACAAAATCTATGACTCCATTCTGGATCCCGAATTCTAAGAGCTTTCGGCTTTCTTGTGCACCAGGCGTGTTCGCGAGCAAGGGATCGGCCCATGCCCACGTCCACGTATCACCACTCACAGTGGCAAGAGCCCAGCAGTCAACGGCCGTGTTGGTGCTTCGTTCGTCGTCGGAATGCTGGCGGATAAATTGGCGTCCGTCGTGGATAAGTTTGTCAATGGTCGGCTCTGGCGGCATGCTTGTCTCGTCCGAATCAAGCTGCTTCGTAATCTTCGAGGCCACATCGACAGCAACACCGTTTCGCACGGTAATGGTTATCTGGTTGTCACCGGAACCGATGGTGACAGTCGTCGAATCGGTATAAAAATCAAGACCGCGTACCACTGCAAAGCCTTTCAGCGCACGCATAACGTCGTAGCTGTTGGGCAACTTCGCTAAACCATGCGTCAGTGCTAGGGGAACTGGACCTTCCTCAGCAAAATCTCTAATCATCACGACAGCACAGCGCTGGGTCTCGTCCTTGCGTGAAGATGCAGTAAGTGGAACCAATACCGCTGGAATATTACGAAATAGCGTGCGCCCCGCAGCTAGGAGCTCATCGCTTGCGACCTGTGGATGCTGCGGATCTAATTCTGCGATCCTTGGAAAATCAACGACGGCAGCAGTCTGCCAATACCAAGCATCATCGGCGATGGTCGCGACCCAAGTACCTGCTAGCTCCACTTGCTGCTGCATGTTGCTGCTTGCAAACGATACCGTCACTGCCCGGTCCCAGCCGTCGGCAAGTGCTTTCTGGTTGGTCGGGTTTTTGGTTTCCGTGCCGTCAGGTTCCGGGTGCATGGTGAGCTGCACACGGCTGATCTCGCCAAAACGAGCATGGAATAGCGCCAGACAATCGGCTTGCGCCAGGAAGCCATCGGTCGCGATATCGGTGACGGTGCGCGGGGCAGGAAGCATGGCATTGAGTCTACAAGCCAGCCGCTGATCGGCTGTCTCACCCAGGGGGATCTAGCAGGCTGGATCTATCAGTGAGCTGCCAGCCACGCACTGTAAAGTGTCCACCATGCTCTACGCCGTTAGTTACGCCTTTATGGACTCGATTAATGTCTTGTCCATCGCAGTGATCGTTGCCCTAAGCGTGCTGCTGCCAGCCGGAATGTATAAAAAGGTTACCCCGCTGCTGGTAGCGGGCAACTGGTCTGGGGTTTTTGCGCTGGCTTTGCTGGTGACCGTCGTATTTTCTGGCTTCGGCGAACTGATGCAGAAAATCCTGGATTCTGCGACTTTCGGTTTGACGTTGATGGCCGTTGGCGTGATCACGTTGCTGGGTACGTGGATTTCGAAGGGGAAGCCGCCGGCGGTGGTAGGGCGTTTGCTCGGCGGGCTGCAGCGGCCGTCCCCGATGACGTTTTGGACTGGTTTTGGCCTCGGCGTGGTGCAATCGGCGACGTCCGTGCCGTTTTTCGCAGGGCTAATCGTGCTGGCAGCCTTGCATCCTGCACCAGCGATGCTGGGGGCCGGGGTGGTGCTATATGCCAGCATCGCGCTGTCGCTGCCGATCATCGCCGCTTTGCTCGTCGGTTGGGTCCGTATTGCTCCGAATTCACCTATTGGTCGGTTGTTTACTAAGGCATCACACAACACTGAGCTTTTGAGCAAGGTGGCAGGCTATAGCGTGGGCGTGCTGTTAATCGTGCTCGGCGCACTCGGAGTTTAAGCGCTCGTATACATTCGTTTTATTCAATAATTATGCCGATGCGTTCGGTCAGTTCCAGTTCACATGGTTTGGGCATCAAGCGCTGGGTGATTGCAGAACGTAGCGCGGGGCTGAGCGGAAGCAGCCAACCATTGTTGGGATCGTGTACTGGCAGATCATCAGTTTTCGTCGGCACCAGTACAATCTGCGCGTTGGGTCCCGCAACCACCGCAGCGTGATTATTGTGGGCGGCGTCCAGAATGATGCCTGCTACCTGCACCGATCCTGTGATGATCACCATTTCTTCCGCAGTATGTACTGCCAGCTTGTCGACGCCTACATGGCGTGCAGTATCCGGAAGCTGGGTGAGAGCGGGCTTAGCAGAACCGCGTAGCAGGTCGAATAGTCCCATGCAGTCATTTTAACTGGTTAACGGTGAATCACTTTTAGTCACAATTTCGCGAACTCGCGACTATTATGGGCAAAGATGATCGACGCACGAGATACAGCTTTAGTGATTGAAGGCGGGGGAATGCGTAATTCCTATACCGCCGCCAGCATTGTGCACCTGCTGGAAAAACAAGTGCAATTTGGCTGGGTCGGTGGTGTATCTGCTGGTGCCTCGCACACCGTGAATTTTTTATCCGGTGATAAAGAACGCGCCCGCAGTTCGTTCACGGATTTTGCGAATAACCCCTCGTTTGGTGGGCTGAGTCATTTCTTGCGCGGTCGGGGATATTTCAACGCAGAATTTATCTATGAAAAGGCCGCGGATAAAGATCTGCCCTATGACTGGGAGACGTTCACGGAATCGTCGGCACAGGTGTGCATCAGCGCCACGCGAGCAGATACCGGCGAGACCGTGAACTGGGGCAGGGAAGACATGCCAAGCTTGCCGGATCTGATGATGTGCGTTCGAGCGTCATCGACGTTGCCGTTGATCATGCCGATGCGCGTGATTGATGGTGTGCCGTTTGTTGACGGTGCTTTGGGTCATTCCGGTGGCATCCTCATTAACGAGGCCGAAAAGGTGGGATTCACGAAGTTTCTTTTCTTGGCGACGAAACCCCGCGAATATGTTCGTCCCGATACTCAGCGTGAAGGCTTTTTGCGGCGGGCGTTTTTCAAACACCCCGCAATTGCCACTGCGATGATAGAGCGGCCGGCGAAATACAATGCCGCGAAAGACCGCTTGCTGACGCTAGAAAAACAAGGTCGCGCGCAACTATTCTTCCCTACGGATTTGTCCGTGGAATCAACTGAACGCGATGCCGAAAAGCTGTTACACAGCTACCGGATGGGCCAGATCCAAACAGAAAAAGAATGGCCACAATGGGAAGAATTTTTGACCGGTTAAAAGAAAACGAATTTAGTTTAAGAATTATCTCCCACGACTACATTGTTCCGGTTTTGTTCCTCGCCATGTGCTCTCGGTGTGAGGAGAATCATAAAGGTGTGCCTAGTTATTGTTAGGTAGGACTATATAAACTCTTATCTGCCGAATGAATTCAATGGTCAAGCATGAAATGTTGGATCATATAAATAGATAAGGGGCCCTTTATGAAGAAACTGTTCACCGCAGGTCTGGCTCTTCTCACGCTGGCGGGCCTGGCAAGTGGCGGAGTTGCGCAAGCGACGCCTGTGCAGAAACAACTGGTGCAATCGTCCTCGGCTCAGCACAATCCAGTGTTGAATCAGCTCAGCTCGGCGCTGTCTATTGGCAGCTCCGTGCTCCGGAACGACCCGAGCGGTAATCAGCCAAGCAACCTCCGCGCATTGGTGGCGTTGCTGAAGAACGTGGATAACAAACATTACAATGCCTTAAATTATGGTCTAACAACCCCGCAGCAGGCTGCGGATTGTCGTGCCCGCTTCGATGGTAAGCCAGGTGAGCCACGTCTGGACATTTATGTCCCCCAGGATTGTTCCAAGGTTGAGGTCACTCAGGACGATTACGATCAGGCTCTGCGCGCTATCGGATTCTGATTACCGTGAGTTGATGACTTCCTGGCCTTGCCCGGTAAAAACGACCGGAACCCACCGTGCCGGTAGAATTGTCTGTCATGCGTTCGAGTATTTTAGCTGTGTTGACAGGTACTACTTTGTTGCTCGGGGCCTGTTCGGCTCCGTCTGATGCTGATGACGCGCTGAAGGCAGCGCCAGAACAGGCAACAACAGGGCAGAATACGGCTGCAGACACTACCACGGCCACGGAAAAAACAACCGCCACCACCTATGAATTTGCGCTGGAAGATTACCAGGTTTCTCCAGACATACATTTACCCGTCCGCGGCAGCGTGACAACGGCGGGGCACAGCAATGCTCCGCTGGTGGTAGTGAACCATTTACGCACGTTTAATTGCGCTGACGATACTTTCGCCTATCCGTGCGCAGATGGGGTAGATGAGGTACGTGCAGATCGCGGAATGCACTATTTGGCAGAGGATCTCGCAGAGGCCGGATATACCGTCGTCGTTCCTGATTTAGGCCCGTTGTGGGCGCCAGAAAGCCCCACGCAACCATACGACCAGGTGGAAGCCTGGGCGGGTGTGATAAGTGCCATTCGTGGGGAATTAGAGGCGGCGAACCAGGGCCAGTCGCAGCACTTAGACGACAGCCTTGCGGGCATGACGGATTTTTCTCGCACTGGTGTGTTTATGCACTCGCGTTCTGCATTGCTAGGAAATAAGGCTGCAGAAATGTGGCCTGAGGTATCTCTGGCCAGCTATGGCGGGTTCTACCATGTGCCAGAATCTCCAGAAGATAACTTTTCCCCAGCTCCCGCCGATGTGCCGACTCTGACCATTGATGGGCAAGCGGATGAAGATACTTCCCAGGCCGCAGCGGACTGGTTACCGGAATACGTGGGGCAAGACAGGCAGACGGCAGCCTTAAACTTTATTGTGCCGGGGCTTGGGCACAACTATATTAACCGCGTTTTATCTCAGCGGGAATTCGATGACCGGATCGACGACGGTGAAATTAGTGAAATTGGTGCCACCGAGCACGAAGAATTTCTCGGCCGAGCTCTCAAGCAATGGTTTGATCAAACCCTCCGCGACCACGACGGCCCTTATCCATTGGACGCTGATGACGAGCTACCCAGTGAGCTAGCAGGCAGAGACGCGAGCGTTTATGCTGCCAGCCCGGCTACAGCTTCGCGATGGATTGCTTCAGAACCAGAAGCGCAACTGCCAGGGAGTGAGGCCGAATTCTGTCGGATTTATCCGTCTATGAATCCGGTGCAGTATGATGACCGCTGCGATTTCGTGGACATGGGAATCGTTAATTCCGCTTCTGTCAATGCCCGCGTGCACTTGACTAAAACCCCCGCGGTGGTTCCGGTGAATTCTGCTGGCGCGGATGCACTGAGCATGCACATGATGCCTACTGGCAGCCGGGAAGACGGGAAGAAAGAAACCAAGCTGGAAATTACCGCGATCATGGACGATGGTTCCCGCCAGCAAATCCCAGTGCCGACACCCAACCCGGTGTTGAAAGATGCCACCACGGAAACCAGCAACGGTGAATACTGGATACGCACCTTAAGGATTAGCTTGCCGGAACCAGTAAAGAACCGCCCGATTAGCCAATTGGAAATCACTGGTGATGGCACTATCGACTTGCGGGCAGTCGAGCTACACTAGTCCGCTTACACGTAGCGTGGGCCGATATCTAATCGGCTACCAACGGCTCCATGGTGGGACCTGACCCCTGTTTGGTGGACACCTGATTCCCAACCCAGTCGGGTTGGGAAGAAAGGTAATCTACCACCATGCCCAGGTATTCCGAAGAATTCAAACGCGATGCCGTAGCCCTGTACGAAAACAATGAAGAGCTCTCGCTGGACACGGCATCAGCAGAGCTCGGCATCAACCGAGTCTCGCTACATTCATGGGTCAAAAAGTACGGCACCGGAAAGCGTGCCCGCACGAAAGCCCTACATGATAAAGCCCAAGCGGCGAATGATTCTGAGCGCATCCGCCAACTAGAAAAAGAAAACGCTAAGCTGCGTGAAGAACGTGATATTCTGCGCAAGGCTGCCAAAGATTTTGCTTAAAGCAGACTCACTGGTGACCGGTTTCCAGTTTGTCTATGACCACCGAACCGAGCACTCGGTTAAGCGGATGTGCCATGTTTTACAGCTGAATCGTTCCTCGTTCTACAAATGGGTCAGCACCTGTGAAAAACGCAGGTTAAAGATATGCTCTGATGCTCTTATTGGAGCAAGAATCAAGACCATCTTCGATGATGAACATGGTCTTTATGGTGCTAAACGCATCGCTGCAGCCTTGAAAGAGGACACGGCGTGTACCCCGATCAATCACAAGAAAGTTGCACGAATCATGAAGGCCATGGGGCTAAAAGGCTTGAGCAAACGGCGTCGATGCATCACCACCAAGCGCAATCCTGGTCACCGTGTCATGCCAGATTTAGTAGGCCGTAAATTCACCGCTGATGTGCCGAACCACGTTTATGTCGGCGATATTACCTACCTGCCATGTAAAGGAGGCAAGAACATGTATCTTGCCACGGTCATTGACGCCTATTCGCGCAAGCTCGTCGGTCATGCGCTAGCCGATCACATGCGGGTATCTCTGGTTATCGAAGCTTTGTCTCATGCCAGGAAAGTTCGCGGCAGCCTTGATGGGGCTGTTTTCCACTGACGATCATGGCAGTGTGTACACCTCACAGGAATTTCAAGACCACTCCGGCCAACTTGGTGTGCGCCAATCCATGGGTGCGGTGGGAACTAGTGCTGATAATGCCCTAGCAGAATCGTTTAACGCCACCTTAAAGCGGGAAGTTTTGCGTGATCGGAAAGTCTTTGACAATCCGGTCGTCTGCCGTCAGGAAGTTTTTCGTTGGTGTATGCGTTACAACACGCGCAGACGACACTCCTGGTGCAATCTTGTAGCTCCTGATGTTTTTGAAGCTGCGACTTCAGCTACACTGGCTAAAGTCGCATAGTTAATCCCCGACGTGTCCACTTTCCGGGGGCAGGCCCTTAATCGGCGTCCACGCCAAAGGTCTCGGCGATATCGTCTAAGACTGCATTAGCGCCGTAGAGACCAACAGCACTCATCCAGATGCCATCTTCAACTTCGCTGACTTCTCCTTCTAGACGGTCCCACAGAGGGTTGCGCTTAAATTCTTCTTTTGTACGCTCGCTGATTCCCTCATCATCTGCATACGTGGTGATGAAAATGTGGTCAGCGTCGATCAAGCTGATTTGTTCTTCAGAAATTTCTTCATTAAAGCCAGTGCCGCTGGCGGCTTCGTTCGTCTCGAATCCCAGGTCACTCATCACCACGCCGATATAGGTGTCTTTCTTATACAGCCGGGTAGGCTCGTCTAGGAAGCGAACCACGGAGATCGTCGGGTTTTTCCCGAGCTTTTCACGCACGCGGTCGCCGATGCGCTGAGCGCGATCTTCATATTCTTTGATCAGAGAGGTTGCTTCGTCTTTCTTTCCGACAGCCTCACCAACGAGTTCTAAGTTTTCTTTCCACGGCTCGCCGGTTTTCTCGGTGAAGATAGTCGGAGCAACTTTATCTAGCTGGTCGTAGATTTCTTCGTGTCGGACTTTCGCTGACAAAATCGCGTCTGGTTTGAGGGAGCTGATCTGCTCTATTGATGGTTCACTTAGACTACCGACAGAAACAGCATCAGCGGCACACTTTTTGCCGTCTTCACCAAAGTATTCCGGGATACCATCAGAGCCAGCAATTTCGGTGAATCCCACAACGTCAAGGCATAATGCGATGGCTGGGTCCAACAGGCCGCGATCGAGTGCTACCACAGTGTTGATTGGTTCGCTGAGCTCGGTGGTGCCCATTGCGTGTTCAATCGTGCGACTATCGCTGGTTGCTGTATCCGTGGTGCTAGATGCAGTTGTGGATGACGCAGTGTTTTCTGCAGCGGAATCTTCTGCCGAAGATGAACAAGCGGCAAGCAGGCTTATGCTAAGCGTCGATGCAATGATGGCCGTGGAAATGCGGAGTTTGTGCATAATTTTTCTCCTGGTGATAGAACCGAAAAGAAGTCCGAAAGGTTAGGCTTATATATTTAGGTTAGCCCAATCACAAAATTATGCTATCGTCATGAAGATGAGAATGCAACAAAGGATTGATGCACCTTAGATCTTTTTGTCCGGAGTGTCCCTTTGGCGCTTTTGTATCTGAAGGAATATAACGATTGCCGAGACTTCGTATAGAGCGGGAATCGCATCATGAGAAGAGGAACAGCATGAGTGAAAAGCTAACACTTTCGGAGCCAGATGCTTTGAGTGTTCAGGATGCTGTGGAATCTAGTGCTAGGTCTTATCCGCGTAGTCTCCCAATGGCACCTGTGGCAGCTTCTGGGGCTTGGATAGAAAGTGCAACAGGGGAGAAATATCTTGATTGTTTGGCAGGGGGGGGCAGGCACTCTTGCCTTGGGGCATAACCATGCATCAATTAATCAGGCGGGAGAGGGTGCATTGCAATCAGGGACGCTTTTGCATGGTCTGGATTTTATGACTCTGGAAAAACGGAGGTTTATTGCAGTTGCAACCGTGTTGTTGGCTGCAGTGTCTTTGTGGGCACCGCGAATTAATAATGAAAATACAGTAAAGAGTGTTTGATGAAATTAACTGTATCGAAAAATAACACTAGAAAAAATTCTAGGAAAATTCCCACGGCAGTCGTGTGTATGTTGCTATTATGTGCGGTTTTATTGCTGTGCGTCGGCAGCCTAATTCTTGGTGCAAAGCCATTATCATTATCTGCGTTACTACAGGCTACCCCAGGTAATGATACAGAAGCGGCGTTAATAGTCTGGGATTTACGTGCTCCGCGCACACTGATTGGCCTCATAGTTGGGATGTCCCTAGGAATTGCTGGAAGCTTGTTGCAGGGGCTGACGCGAAACCCGGTTGCTGATCCTGTGCTCTTAGGAATTGGTGCTGGTGCAGGACTTGGAATAACCGGAGCAACTTTTTTGCTGCACGTTTCCACCATCACATCAACCGTGTGGTTCGGACTACTCGGTTCGTTCGTTGCAGCAGTGACTCTGGTCGTTATTGGCCAAAGAATAGGAACGGGCATGTCCGGACTGACCCTTATCTTGGGTGGAGTAGCAGTGCAAGCAGGGTTCATGGCTATTTCTAGTGCTCTGATTATTTACGATCAGCAGTCTTTGGGTACCTATCGCTTATGGACTGTAGGTTCATTGGCAGGACGTCCTACTGCAATATTCTTGCCATTGCTTTTGCTACTCGTATTAGGTTTAGCAATAGCGCTCTACACTGCGATTAAGCTGAACATACTGGCGCTGGGTGATGAAATCGCTGTCAGCATGGGCGAAAGCGTACGAAGAATTCAGTTGTTTGGTTTTTTAGCTGTGGCCATATTAACAACCGTTGCGGTTGCTGCGGCAGGCCCCATTGCATTCGTAGGGCTGATGTGCGCCCATTTAGCTGCCTTGGCTGGGCAAGCAGATTGGCGGTGGAACGTGGCGCTGGCTGGTTTGTTGGGCATGTGCGTTGTGTTGTTCGGTGACATTGTGGGCCGCCTTATTGCTCAGCCGGCAGAAGTGCCAGCCGGCATAGTTTTGGCGCTTATTGGGGCCCCTTATTTCATTATGCAGATTAAGAGATCAGGGGTGAGGGCGTGATTGCACTCCAAGCTCGCAAAGGTAATCTTCGGACCTTTTGGTCAACGACTGGGTTAGCGGTGGCACTGGTTGCCGGAATAGTTGTTTCTATCGCGGTGGGAGAAGAATATTTTTCGTTGATGACAGTTATTCAAGCGCTTGGTGGAGGTGGGGATTCGCACACGAGTTTTGTAGTTCGTGAGCTCCGTTTCCCACGCGCAGCAGTAGCCGTTGTAGTCGGAGCTGCTCTCGGGCTGGCTGGGATGGTGCTGCAATCGATGTCGCGCAACCCGCTGGCAAGTCCTGATGTGCTCGGTATCGTCACCGGAGCTGGCACTGGTGCAGTTGCTTTAATCGTGCTCACTGGTGACTATGGTGGCATTTCCGGTAAGTGGGCAGAAGTCGGGTTGCCGGTGGCGGCCTTAGTCGGCTCTTTGCTGGCAACGATTCTATTGTGGATTTTAACGCGGAATGAATCTGTCATCCGGGTTTTGCTCATTGGAGTGGGTATGCAGGCTATGTTTGGTGCGCTAACATCCTGGCTCTTGCTCAAAGCTTCTATTGTGGATGCAGGGCGGGCTATCGTGTGGCTGACCGGTTCGTTGAATGCGGTCACGATGGCGAATGTTTATCCTTCCTTGGTGGCACTCGTGGTTTCTACAGTGGCTGTTCTCGTAACTTATCGTTCATTAAGTGCGTTATCCCTGGGGAATGAGACTGCCATTGGTTTGGGTGTGTCTATTAACCGCACCCGATTGATATTGCTTCTGGTCTGCGTGATTCTTTCTGCAACAGCGACCGCCGCGGTAGGCCCCATAGCCTTTGTGGCCCTTGGTGCTCCGCAGTTAGCGCAGAGGCTTTATCGCAGCATTATTCCACCGTTATTTGGGTCAATATTATTTGGCGGGTGCTTGGTTGTCTGGGCCGATTGGATTGGGCGGGCTTTGTTTGAGCAGTCGCTGCCAGTGGGGGTAGTAACTGCTGCATTGGGGGCTCCGTTATTAGTTTACCTCGTAATTTCTAGTACCAGAATAGGAGAATAGCATCGTGGGATCGCGTTTGGAGGTTAAAGAACTAAGCGCTGGATACGGCGACGATAAGGTATTGGACGGGTTGGATTTAGCTATCGTCGATAATGCTGTTACAGCAGTAGTGGGGCCTAATGGCTGCGGAAAATCTACGTTGGTCAAGGCTTTGGGGAGAATCTTGGAGCCAAAAGAGGGTGGCGTATATCTGGATGGGCGTTCTTTGCAATCGATAAACACCAAGGCCATTGCGCGTACGGTCAGTATTTTGCCGCAGAACCCGCAAGCCCCTGTCGGTATTACAGTGAAAAAATTAGTGAGCCGGGGCAGATTTCCGCATCAAAAATGGTGGGGTGCTAATACCGAACACGATGCACAGGTTATTCGAGAAGCATTGCGCACAATGCGGCTGGAAAAACTTGCTGATGAGCCGGTGGCTAATTTGTCAGGTGGACAGCGGCAGCGCGTCTGGATTGCGATGTCGCTAGCGCAAGAAGCTGATATTTTGTTATTGGATGAACCCACAAACCATCTTGATCTCATACACCAATTGGAGATTATGGAGCTGTTGCGCAGCCTGCCAGCGGATCACCGAACGGTCGTAGTGGTGCTGCATGATTTAGCGTTGGCAGCGCGTTATTCAGATTACTTAGTGGCTATGCGGGATGGCGTGATCGTCTCGCAAGGCCGAACGGAAGATACCTTCAATGAACAATTATTGTTGGATACCTTCAGTTTGGAATCAAAGATTTACCAGGATGAATCCACGGGGCTACCAGTGGTGTTGCCGTTGGCAGCGAAGCTCGAGTGATTATAAATTCTCGCCTAATCCGCTACCAATGGCTCCATAGTGAGCTCTGGGTGTTCTTTTTGTACGAACGCGAGCTTCCATTTATCGCCAAACAGTGCAATCAATTCGCCGTCGGTGCGAGTGAAAATTTCCACTCCGCGTTGGCGGCCTAGTTCTGCAGCTGAGGCCGCGTCGGTGCGTCGTGCGACCGAATAGGGCACGGGTTCGACGACGGTTTCCACGTTGTATTCGACTTCCATGCGCGCTTGCATGACTTCGAACTGCATCGGGCCAACGGCTGCCATCACTGGGGCAGCATCGCCGCGCAGTTCGTTACGCAGGATCTGGACGACGCCTTCGGCATCCAGTTGCTCCAGCCCTTTGCGGAATTGTTTGTATTTGCCGAGCGATTTTGCCCGCAGGGTTTGGAAGCTTTCCGGAGCAAATTGTGGCATCGGGCGGAACTGGATTTTCTTGCCCGAATAGATGGTATCGCCGGGAGCCAGTGATCCCGCGTTGACCAATCCGACGATGTCGCCAGGATAGGCGGCTTCGACGGTATCGCGGGTGCGGCCGAAAACGGTCAGCGCGTATTTCGTCGAAAAGCTGCGCCCGGATTGCGCGTGCGTGACCTGCATGCCTCGTTCGAAGACGCCAGAGACCACGCGCATGAAGGCTAGGGTGTCGCGGTGGTTACGGTCCATGCCGGCTTGAACTTTGAACACGACGCCGGCGAAATCGTCGTCCACCTCGCGGGTTTCGGCGATGGCCCCGGTGGCTTTTTCCACTACCTTGGGGTCGCACTCGCGGCTGCTTGGCTCTGGGGCGATTGCGCACAAGGTGTCCAGAATTTGGTGTACGCCGAAGTTCAGCATCGCGGAGGCGAAAATCAACGGCGAGGTCACACACTGTTCGAACAGGTCTTGATCGTGTAGCGCACCATCGGCAGCCAAAAGCTCGGCTTCTTCCACTGCCGTTTCCCAAGCCTCGGCTTCTTTGTCGCTGGCTTGCTGCGGTGAGTAGTGCTCCTCCGGTGCGATGGTGGAGCCACCGGCGGTGCGGATGAAGTGGATGTAATTGTCAGCTTCACCGTCGTCGTTAATATGGGCCAGGCCGCGGAAGTCACCGGCTTCACCAACCGGCCAGTACAGCGGGGTCGGTTGGAGCTGGATTTCGTTGACGATTTCGTCGACAAGCTCCAATGGCTCGCGGCCTACCCGGTCCCACTTGTTGATCACCGTGATAATCGGCAAACCGCGAGCTTTACACACGCGGAATAGCTTTAGTGTTTGCGGCTCGAGGCCCTTCGCGGCGTCGATGAGCATGACTGCGGCGTCGACGGCGGTGAGAACGCGGTAGGTGTCCTCCGAGAAATCCGCGTGTCCAGGGGTATCGACCAGGTTGATTACGTAAGGTTCGCCGTCGTGGCCTTCCGGGGAATAGTTGAACTGCAGTGCGGAAGATGCCACGGAAATCCCGCGGTCTTTTTCCATGTCCATCCAGTCAGACACGGTGGCTTTGCGGTTTCCTTTGCCGTGCACCGCACCAGCTTCTGTGATGATGTGTGCGTGTAGTGCTAGAGCCTCGGTCAGGGTTGATTTACCCGCGTCGGGGTGGGCGATCACGGCGAAAGTACGGCGGCGCGAGGCCTCGTGGGCAGGGGAGGAAACAGCAGTGGTCATGGTTGAACAGTCTAATGGTTCGGTGATGTGCGTGCCGAGGTGGATCGGCTTTTTAGGAATACCAAGAAGTTGTTTAGAAAGATGTTGTTGACAGGTCAACTAAAGTCGTTTTATTGTTGTTGTATCAACTTCGTTATTTCTAGGAGGTAATCGTGAATATTGGTGTCTTTATTGGTTCGATCCGTGCAGGCCGCGCTGGTGAAGCGATCGGCCACTGGGTGCACGAGCACGCAGCTAGCCGCAATGACGGCCACAACTACGAAATCATCGACCTGCAGGATCACGACCTGCCATTTTTGGCCGCAGATACCGTCCCTGCCATGGCCAATGGTGAGTACGGTGACCCTAAGACCCAGCAGTGGGCCAAAGTAATCGCGCAGTACGACGGCTTCGTTTTTGTGACTCCAGAGTATAACGGCACTGTACCTGGTCCAATGAAGAATGCCTTCGACCAGCTTGGCCAAGAGTGGCAGGGCAAACCAATCGGTTTCGTCGGCTACGGTTACTCGCAGGCTGGTAAGGGCTCGACCGCGACTTGGCGTACCGTCGTCAGTGGCATGCTGGATATGCAGCTTGCCGACGAAGACGTCAACATCGACCTGAACACTGCATACCCAGAAGATGCCAACGGTGAATTCCGCGCAAA
Source organism: Corynebacterium pseudodiphtheriticum (assembly GCF_023509295.1). NCBI lineage: Bacteria > Bacillati > Actinomycetota > Actinomycetes > Mycobacteriales > Corynebacteriaceae > Corynebacterium > Corynebacterium pseudodiphtheriticum. The sequence continues at coordinate 811,596 of NZ_CP091864.1, forward strand.
CGACGCGGAAAAAGCTGGCTTGGACAAGATTTTGGATCAGGTCACCACGGCTGGCGCTAACAGCTAGTTAGCGAGAATGAATCTCGTTTTGCGCGGCGCCTAGCCCCCGAGCCACGATCAGTCGGGCAGCCTCGGCGCCGGTGGCAATAAATTCATCGAAACCAGCCCCTGCTGGTACTGGGCCCAGAACCCAGGCAATGATGTCGTTTCCTTTCCCAGGGTGGCCCACCCCCATACGTACACGGGGATAGTCGCGGGTGCCCAGGTGCTCAGTCGTCGATTTTAGGCCGTTATGCCCGGCTTCATTTCCGCCTTGTTTAAGGCGGATTTTGTGCTCTTTCAGGTCTAATTCATCGTGAATAAGCAGCACGCGCTGCGCGGGGATGCCTAAACGTTGGGCGATTTCGGCAATCGCCGGGCCAGAATTATTCATAAAACTCGCAGTCCGCAGCACCAAGGCGGTGTTCTCGCCTGCTTCGATGGTGGCCCCGAAAGCCTGCACACCCTTAATGGGCTGCAGGGTCTCGCCGGATTCGGCCAGCAGATCGTCAACCACCATATAACCCACGTTGTGGCGTGTGGCCGCATATTTTTGCCCCGGATTACCCAAGCCGACGACTAGCCACTCGGCAGTGACGTCAGCAAGATTTAATACCGGTTGTTGGGTCGTTGCCCTCTGATAACCACCGTCGGCGGGGTTGGCGATTGAGTCACTAGCGCTTTCGGCATTGCGTCCGAAAACTTTTGATAACAGGTTGCGCACAATATTCACCCGCCCAGTGTCTCATTATTGCGGGTGTTTTCTCTACTGGCTGCTGCACGCGCCCAATCTGCATTAGCCTGGCAGATATGTCGGAAGTATTACGCCAACTAGAATCCCGTATACTCATCGCACCTATGGCAGGTGGCCCGTCCACACCGCGGCTGGTTAACGCAGCCGCTAAAGCTGGTTCCTTCGGTTTTCTGGCGTTCGGCACCACTTCGGTGGACCGCGCGCAGCACATGCTTGCCAGCATTGATTCGGGGAGTCGTTATGGGGTGAACTTATTTGCCCCGCAAACCCCTCTGGAAATTACTGCGGAGGTCAGCGCTTTTCACCAACAATTACAGCGCGACTACGCGGTAGCGGATCAGCTTCCCAACCTGGATTACAGCAATGGTTGGCAGGATAAGTTGGATGCTGTTGTGTCCGCCGCTAATCCACCGACGGTGGTCAGCTCGACATTCGGGTGTTTTAGCTCTGCAGAAATAAGCCGCCTGCATGAGGCTGGTATCGAGGCATGGGTGACCGTCACCAGTATTGCAGACGCGTTGAGTGCGCAAGATGCAGGTGCCGATGCTCTAGTCGTGCAAGGCCCAGCCGCTGGTGGTCACCGCGGAACCTGGTCGGTGGAAGAACAACCGTCCGGGCTAGGGTTGGTTGATCTTATCGAGACGATGTCGCTGGCTGGCGTGAATGCACAACTGGTGGCCGCAGGTGGGGTGCGTACTGCTGCCGATGCCCGCGAGTTGCTTAAGCTTCCGCGGGTGAAAGCGGTTAGTTGCGGTTCGGCGTTTTTGCTTGCCGACGAAGCCGGCACCAGTGAGTTCAATCGCACCCTACTGCATTCCGGGGGCCGTTCGGTGGCGACCCGGGCGTTTTCCGGAAGGGTAGCCCGAGGCCTTGAGACGGAATTTATTCGCGAACACCATGATGACGTGCCGGCGATGTATCCGCTGTTGAACTCATTGCTGGCGCCACTGCGGCGGGAGAATGATTTGCGGGTGGCATATTGCTTGGTTGGCGAAGGCGTCGACAAGATTCGGCAGGGAAGTGTGGGCGACATTCTTGCCCAATTACGGGGGTAGTAACCAAAATCGGGGTAGGATGTGGGTTGTAATTTTGCACCCCGATACCCCCGCGTAAAGGAAGATGACTGTGAATCAGCCCGCCGAGGTAGGACACGACAACTGGAATGAACGCATCGCGCTGGCGCAGGAGATGATACCGCTGATCAGCTCGCTGCACCGCAACAACAACGTTGTGACCTCTATTTTTGGTCGTTTGCTGATTAGCGTCACCGACATCGATATCATCAAAGCCCACGAACGTGCGCACCAGGTCATCGAAGAAGACTTGCCGTTGGAGAAGACCCTGCCGGTGCTGCGCGAACTCACCTCGATGGATTTGGGTACTGCATCGATCGACGTCGGGCGCTTGGCCGTTGGGTTTGCGCAATCCGGTGCTACTGATCTTTCTGACTACCTGCATTCCGAACTGGAAGAGGTCATCGGTGGCCGCACCAACGTGAAAGAACCCACCGACGTCGTGCTTTATGGTTTTGGCCGCATCGGCCGCCTGCTCGCACGCATCCTGGTGGAGCGTGAAGCATCCTATGGCGGTGTGCGTCTGCGTGCGATTGTCGTGCGCTCCAAGGGCGACGGCGACATCATTAAACGCGCCTCGCTGCTGCGCCGTGATTCCGTGCATGGCGAATTCAACGGCACCATTTCCGTGGATGAAGAAAACAACATCATCTGGGCAAACGGCACCAAGATCCAGGTCATCTACGCCAACGCGCCACAGGAAATCGACTACACCTCCTACGGCATCAACAACGCCATTGTCGTCGACAACACCGGCGCATGGCGTGATCGCAAGGGCTTGTCGCAGCACCTGGAGGCCAAGGGCGCAGACCGTGTCTTGTTGACGGCGCCGGGCAAGGGCGATATCCCGAATGTCGTTTTCGGCATCAACGAAGACAGCATTAACGACGATGACAAGGTGCTATCTGCAGCATCCTGTACCACCAACGGCATTACTCCGGTGCTCAAGGCGCTGGGCGATCGCTACGGCGTCGCGCACGGTCACGTGGAAACCGCCCACTCGTTTACTAACGACCAGAACCTGATCGATAACTACCATAAGGGTGACCGTCGTGGACGCGCTGCGGGTTTGAATATGGTGCTGACCGAAACCGGTGCTGCGAAGGCGGTATCAAAGGCCTTGCCGGAATTTGAAGGCAAGCTCACCGGTAATGCCATTCGTGTTCCTACCCCGAACGTGTCGATGGCTGTGCTGAACCTGGAATTGGAAACTGAGGTGACCAAGGACGAGGTCAATGACTACCTGCGCAAGGTGGCGCTGCTGTCGAACCTGCGCCAGCAGGTGGACTACGTCAATGATCCGGAATTGGTCTCCTCGGATTTTGTGGGCTCCGTGAAAGCCGGTGTGGTTGATGGCTTGTCGACGATTGCCAATGGCACCAAGCATTTGGTGGTTTACGTCTGGTATGACAACGAGTATGGCTACTCTAACCAGGTAGTGCGCTTCGTTGAAGATATTGCGGGCAAGCGGCCACGCGTGCTGCCGCACCGCAGCCCAATTAGCGAGCTTTAAAACTGGAATAGGCCATGCTGGCTGGTTCGCCAGTTAGCGCGTGCAACCGGCGATGAAGAAAACCGCGGGTTCCGGATTTCCGGGCCCGCGGTTTCGCTTGTCGTGCCTGTGAAGATTTTGCTGAATTAGCTTTCGAGCTGAATGGATTCAAAGCCCAATACGGGCTGTGTCTCGGTAGTTGATGTACCTTCATGCTATAAAGCTAAAGAACTAGGAAGCAAAGCAGAGACTGCGACCCAAAAAATTCGCCAAGCATACCCATAAAAATGGCAAGGGGGATGCTTTCCGTCACTGCTACTGGAGTGGATTGATGACTTTGCATTTGAGGTTTGGGCAGTGTAAAGCGTTCCTTGCGTTGTCTTTGATGGCATTCTTGGTGGCTTGTTCAAGCGAAATTGAACAAGCGTTACCAGCTGCAAGTGAATCTGGGGGTCCGGTTACTATCTCGGTTCGCGATGCTTATGGTCAGCAGTGGGTAGAATTTGGTGTCCAATGTCCATACACCAGTGTTGATGATATTTCCGAACATCTGGGTCTGGAGCCTGATGAGGCTTATGACTTAGGCAGCTACGACACTCAAGAGGTGGTGTACCTGAAAGATGCCGACGGTGATGTTGATTTTGACGTGCTCGATAGACTAGATGTTACTTTGTGCTCCCATAGGGCCCCTGAATACCTTGGTTATCGTGGATGGTTACCGGCAGACCTGCCTCTGATTTTTGAGGTTAATTATGATGGTTGGGCCCTCACAGGGGTGGGTGATACAACCACGGAATAGATCATTCTGTAGCCTAAATAGCTATACGCCATACCTGCCATTTGTGGGCAGTGGGCAAGCTCACCGGTAATGCCATCCGTGTTCCTACCCGTACGTTTTGATGGCTTGGCGACGATTGCCAATGGCACCAAACACCTGGTGGTTTACGTCTGGTATGACAACGAGTATGGCTACTCCAACCAGGTAGTACGCTTCGTGGAAGATATTGCGGGTAAGCGCCCACGTGTGCTGCCGCACCGCAGTCCAATCAGTGAACTGTAAGTCGCGGGGAGTTGATGCACTGGTACTAGTGCCAGTGCCGATAAAAGCCGCGGGGTCCGAGATTGGACCCGCGGCTTTTATTTGGGCTAGTGCGTATGCGACACGCTAAACGTGCCGCGAGGATGGTTTTTAGCTTTCCACTTTAGTGTTCTAGCTGGATGGATTCGAAGCCGAGCACGTCGACAGCCATGCCGCGTTTTTCATCTTCCACGTGGTTGCCTTCTGGGCGAGCGTCTGACCACTTCTGATAGTTTTCTTGGCTATCCCAGCGGGTGATCACGAAGTAGCGATCTTCGCCAGAGACGGGGCGCAGCAATTCGAAGCCTTCAAACCCTTCTGCCTTGTCGACACCCTTGGCACGCTGCGCAAAACGCTGCTCGATTTCTTCGGCGGCACCTTCCGGAAAGCTCAGTGCGGAGATGTTTACATAGGTCATGGTTCATCCTTTCTGCGGTTGAATACATCCACCATTTTATCTAATGGTAAGCGTTGGGATGGTGGAATAGTTGTGATCTTTTCCAAAAATTATTCTGGCTTTCGTGCCACGAGTGCGACGCCACACAGCACATCGCTGTGCTGATTAAATAGCTTGCGCATGGCCAACATGCGGCGCCGGGCATCGGCGTCCAGGGCGGCGTTTTTGATGATGCGCAGTGTTCCCAAAAGTCCCTCGTCGGCAAGGTTTCGGCGCATTTGCAGCAATGCCATGGGTGCGGTGTCAGTCCATTCCACCTGCAAACCCGCTTCTTCCACAAGCTTCGTCCACTCAGCAATGGTCAGCGGCCGGGCATTAACCTTAATCACGCGGGCGAGATTCTTGCGCAACTCGGTTTTGAACTCATCGTCGAGATCGTCGGGTTGCAAGCCGAGCTCGTGGATGGCGTACCTGCCACCGGGGCGCAGCATTCGTGCTGCTTCCTGTACGATTTTTTGCTTTCCGGTGGGCGACTGCATCGTCAACATCGCCTCGCCCAACACAACGTCGGCATGAGCATCAGGCAGGCCGGTATCTGCGGCATCTGCGTGTACCATGCGGCCGGTATCTTTGACGATCTCCCCAGTAATGCGCGCGGCATCTTCGTCTTTGTCGACACCGATATAGCTGGCTGGTTGGAAAGTGAGTAGTTCGCTGGCAGTACGGCCTAATCCAGGCGCTAGCTCGACCACGTCGGCATCAGTAAGTTTGGCGTTGTGCAATAGCTTGCGGGTGAGTTTCAACCCGCCAGGGCGCAGCACACGTTTTCCGAGCCGCGCAAGTAACCAATGTCCGGGCGCATCTTCTGCGCGGCGCTGTGCATAGGGAAGTGGATTTGTCTTGCCATCGGGGTTCGAGGAGGTACGGGGCATGGTGGGTCCTTTCTTTAAGGCCCACCAGCGTTAGACAGCGTTAGTCAACGTTAGACAATGATAGATACATTAAGGCAGGCCTAATTTCGTATCTAATTTTCAGCCTACTAAAAGGGGCCTGTAAAGAATAGGATTACCAAAATTCTGTGATTTTTTCCGGGATATAGCGCCCCCGTTTTGGGTGAGCCAAACTGATCTGTACGGCCGCGATGCAGCAGCGTAAATAGACGACCTAAAATTCGGTGGTTTAGTTTCCTCGAAATGACAGCCAACCAAAAACGCCCCACCGAAAGTGGGGCGCTGGCGCGTGAAGCTTGGTGCTTAGCAGTCGTAGTACATCTCGAATTCTTGCGGGGTTGGGCGCAGGCGAACCGGAGTGATTTCCTCGTCGTACTTGTACTTGATGTAGGTGTCGATGAGGTCCTCGGTAAAGACATCGCCTTCAGTCAGGAATTCATTGTCTTCCTGCAAAGCCTTCAGAGATTCTTCCAACGAAGTAGGTGCGGTTGGAATATCCTGTGCTTCTTCTGGTGGCAGCTCATAAAGATCTTTATCCACCGGAGCATGTGGCTCAATGCGATTCTTAATACCATCGATACCAGCCATCATCATCGCTGCAAAGCCCAAATATGGGTTGCCCGATGGATCAGGTGCGCGGAACTCCAAACGCTTCGCCTTCGGGTTGTTGCCGGTGGTAGGAATACGCACGGCTGCCGAACGGTTGCGCTGGGAGTAGACCAAATTGATTGGAGCTTCGAATCCTGGAACCAGACGGTGGTAGGAGTTCAGCGTCGCGTTGGTGAATGCCAGAACCGCACCGGCATGTTCCAGAATGCCACCGATGTAGTAGCGGGCGATGTCTGACAGGCCCGCGTAGCCGTCTTCATCATGGAACAGCGGCGCACCATCTTTCCACAGCGACTGGTGGGCGTGCATGCCCGAACCGTTGTCGCCAGCCAGTGGCTTTGGCATGAACGTTGCAGTCTTGCCATGCTGGAATGCGGTGTTTTTGATGATGTATTTAAACAGCTGAATTTGGTCTGCAGAGTGGAGCAGGGTGGAGAAACGGTAGTTGATTTCCTGCTGGCCGCCGGAACCCACCTCGTGGTGGAACCGCTCTAGCTCAAAGCCAACCTTTTCTAGGTTCAATGCCATGGCATCGCGGATTTCTACGGTCTGGTCATACGGTGCGGTAGGGAAATAGCCGCCTTTAGGGCGATTTTTATAGCCAGGGTTTGGTAGGCCGTCGATAGTGGTTTCTTTGTCGGTATTCCACCAGCCTTCGTCCGAATCCACCTCGTAGAAACCAGCATTGGTGGAGGTATCGAAACGAACCTTATCGAACAAATAAAACTCGGCTTCGGCGCCGAAGAAGCAGGTATCAGCGATACCTGTGGACTTCAGATACTCCTCCGCCTTACGCGCAGTCGTGCGTGGGTCACGTGAAAACGGTTCACGAGTAAACGGATCGTGCACGAAGCATTTGATGTTCAAGGTTTTTGTCGTGCGGAAAGGATCCACGATCGCAGAATGTGGATCCGGCAGCAACATCATGTCGGATTCATCAATGGTGGTGAATCCTCGAATTGAGGAGCCGTCGAAAGCCAGGCCTTCTTCTGCTGCCTCCTCAGTAAATTCCGAGGCCGGGATGCTGAAGTGGTGCTCTACACCGGGAAGGTCAGTGAACTGAATATCGACAAATTTAATATCTTCATCTTCGATATGCTGGACGACATCCGCAATGGATTCGAAACTCAAGGGAACTCCTCGTTTTGGGTGCAACTGTGCAGTCGTAACTCCCACTATACCGGCTATTCGTGATCGATATCCCGATATCAGAGGATTCCCGAGGGGAAAATTATAGAAGTGCTTTCCGGAGATAGTCAGCGACGTCCGGAATAATAAAATCCAATTCGCGTTCTTGGGCGGCGGAAAAGTTGCCTAAAACAAAAGATGACGGATCCATCCTGCCAGGGGGCCGTCCAATGCCAACGCTGAGACGAGCATAGTCTTTGGTACCCAGAGATTTGGTAAGGGATTTCAAGCCGTTGTGGCCTTTATCGCCACTGCCGTGTTTTAAAGTGAAATCGCCAAAGTCGCGTTCCATATCGTCATAAACTGCGACGATGCCGACAGCTGGAATATGAAAATAATTTGCCAGGGCATTGACCACACCGCCAGAGGTGTTCATCGGTGTACCGGTGCGCGCCAGGATGATTTTTGGGGAGCCGTACCCCATAGAACCAGCAGGCATTTCGGCCACAAAAGCCCCGGTGCGTTTATGCAAACTAAATGGCACAGGCTGGAAAGCTGTCGTTTCTGCTAATTCATTGACGATGCGATAGCCAATATTGTGCCGAGTTTGTGCATAACGCGCACCGGGGTTGCCGAGCCCAACTACCAGGACACTGTTTTGCTGAGACAGAGCGTTCGCAGTGTGCATGGGGTGGACTCGACTTTCTGTTTGGGCCTATCTAGCCGACGGCTAGATTATCCAGTGGCTTATTTGTCGTCGGAGGACTCGGTGTCAGGGTCCAGACGATCTGCAGGGGTTTCCTCATCGGATTCCTCTTCAGAGTCTGCACCGGCTTCAGCGCCGCCTTCTTCAGCAGCGGCAGCAGCAGCCTCGAGTTCTTCGTCTTCCTGTGGCTCCATGACGGAGACGATGACGGTGTCTTCTTCTGCGACCAGGGTGGCACCACCTGGGATGTCCAAATCAGCTGCAGTGATGACGGTGCCATCTTCTGCGCCTTCGATGGAAACTTCGATCTCTTCTGGAATGGACAGAACGTCGGCCTCAACCAACAAGACGTCGTTGTCCTGGATGAACATCATGCCAGCGGCAGGCTCACCAGTAACGGTGACAGGAACCTCAACCTCAACCTTTTCGCCGCGCTTAATGGACAGCAGGTCTACGTGGTCAACGTCTAGGGTGAGGACGTTTTGGTCAACGTTCTTCACCATGGATAGGTGTTTTTCGCCGTCAAGTTCCAACTCCAGAACTGCGTTCAGACCGTTGTAACGGATCAATGTCTGTAGCTCCAGCAGGTCTACAGAGAAGTGAATTGGGTCGGTGTTTGGGCCGTACAGAACGCCAGGTACGCGCCATTCACGACGCAAACGGCGGGCAGCGCCCTTACCAAACTCATTACGTGGCTGTGCCGCGAGAGCAGGGGTATTTTGAGCCATAATGGATAACTCCTCAGTGTAGTGAAAATAAATATGTGGACAAACGTGCACAGGCAAGGGCACATCCACGACCGGGGGAGCTACCGGGTTAAGTGTAGATCGCGTCGATAACGGCCAAAAATGAATGACCCTCGCCGAGACGAGAGCCATCATAGCAAACAGCAGGCCAGCAACGAAACACAGGCGATACTTGTGCCTAGACCTGAAATGGCTATGCCTTAAAGACTATGGCCTTAAATGGGGATGACCTAAATGGCGGTATAGCCACCATCCACGGTTTGCGTGCTGCCGGTGATAAACGATGCGTTTGACGAAAGCAGGAACAGCACCATCGCGGCAACTTCTCGAACTGACCCCAGCCTGCCAAGTGGATGGTCGTTGATCAGTTTGGTCAGCTCATCTTCATCCATGAAATTCGCGAGCAGGGCGTTCCGGATATAGCCTGGGCACACCGCGTTGACACGAATTGCCTTGGAGCCGTATTCCACGGCGGCTGAACGGGTTAGCCCGATGACGCCGTGCTTGGCAGCGGAATAGGCTGCTTTGCCCTTAGCCGCCACTAACCCGTGCACAGAAGCGACATTGACGATGGAACACTCCGAGCTCATGTCCATGTCTAAGAATTGTTCGATCTCATAACGCATGGCATAAGCGACGCCGTTGAGGTTGAGGTCAACCAAATCGCGCCATTGCCGACCATCCAGCTTTCCGGTGAGTTCGCCTTCACCGCCGTAGCCTGGCGAATTAACCGCGTAATGTAAACCACCAAACTGCTCTACGGCGGTTTGTACCGCAGCCTTGTAGTCCGATTCTGCAGTCATGTCGATCTCAATGGCATACGCCGAACCACCGTTAGAACGGATTTTTTCGGCCACCTCAGACGGCTTATGTTCTTTGGAATCGGCCACTACAACCTGGGTTCCCAATTCCCCGAGTTCATAGCAGATTTCTTCGCCGATGCCGAAGCCGCCACCGGTAACCAAGGCTACTTTGTCACGGAATTCGTCAAAGCTTTTCATTAGGCAGACCCCTCGAACAGCGTGGTAACGGAACCGTTTTCAAAGATCTCGTTGATGGTGCGAGCCAGCAAAGGGGCGATGGAGAGCACGGTCAAGTTGTCCCACCCCTCCGTGGACTGAGGGATGGTGTCGGTGGTGATGACCTCTTCAGCGCCACAGTTCGAGAGCTTCTCTCGGGCTTGACCAGAAAATACGCCGTGGGTGCAGGCTACAACGACAGATTTGGCGCCTTCATCTTTCAAGATCTTTGCGGCACCCGCGATAGTTCCACCGGTGTCAATCATGTCGTCTACCAAGATGCAGTCCTTGCCCGAAACATCACCGACCACGCGGTTAGCGACGACTTCGTTGGCTACATCAACGCTGCGCGTCTTGTGGACGAAGGCCATCGGCGCGCCGCCGAGGACGTTTGCCCATTTTTCCGCGACCTTCACGCGGCCAGCGTCAGGCGAGACGATGCACATGTTCTCAGTTGGGTAGTTCTCTTTGATGTAGTCGGTCAACACCGGCATGGCGTGCATGTGGTCGACTGGACCATCAAAAAAGCCTTGGATTTGGTCTGTGTGTAGATCAACGGAGACCAAACGGTCAGCACCAGCGGATTGCAACAGATCAGAGATCAGGCGAGCGGAAATAGGCTCGCGTCCGCGGTGTTTTTTATCCTGGCGTGCGTATGGGTAGAACGGCAAAATAGCCGTGATGCGCTTAGCGGAACCACGCTTGAGCGCATCAATCATGATGAGCTGCTCCATCAGCCATTTGTTTAGATCGCCGCCTTCGACGGTCGCGTGGGATTGCATAACGAAACAATCTGCGCCGCGTACCGATTCTTCAAAGCGAACGAAGATCTCACCATTTGCGAAGTCTTCTGCTCGCATTGGGGTGATTTTTGTGCCCAATTCCTTGGCGACAGCCTCGCCGAGGTCTGGGTGCGAGCGGCCGTTGAAGACCATCATGTTCTTTTGGTTCATAGCGATCTTGCCAGTCATAGGATTAACCCTTCTGCTTTGATGTCTACGCTTGTTCGGAACCCTGGTCACTGGCGTTATCAGTGCTGCGGTTGTCAGCTTCGCCGTTGTCGGCTGTGCTGTTTTCGGCAGCTTGTGCAGCCTGCGCAGAGGAGCTACCCGGGCGCTTTTGCGCGACCCAGCCCTCGATATTGCGCTGGCGGCCACCTGAGACGGCCAGTGCCCCTGGCGGAACATCGTCTTTAATCACTGTACCTGCCCCAGAATAGGCGCCATCACCCACGGTTACTGGTGCGATGAACATCGTGTCTGAACCTGTGCGTACGTGATCGCCCACCACGGTGTGATTCTTGTTCACGCCGTCGTAGTTAACGAAGACCGAAGAAGCACCAATATTTGAGTGTTTGCCGATGGTCGCATCACCCACGTAGGTCAGGTGCGGAACTTTGGAACCTTCGCCGATCGTGGCTTTTTTGGTTTCTACAAAGCCACCGAGCTTGGCGTTATTACCCAACTCTGTACCTGGGCGAAGGTAGGTAAATGGTCCGACGTTCGCCTCTGCGCCAATACGTGAGCTTTCTGCGTGGGCACGGATCACACGTGCATTCTTGCCGACGATGACATCTGTGAGTGTGCTGTCCGGGCCAATTTCCGCGCCGTCTGCGATGATGGTTTTTCCCCACAGCTGCGTACCCGGGTGGATGGTGACGTCTTGGCCCACGGTGACATCCGCGCCAATCCAGGTGGTGGCGGGGTCGACAATGGTTGCACCCCCGAGCATGGCTGCTTCTACGGTGCGACGGTTGAATTCCTTGCCTGCTTCTGCCAGTTGTACGCGGTTGTTCACCCCTGCGAGCTCGCCAGCGTCAGCTGCGACATAGGCGCCGACCCCATGGCCAGCCTCGCGCGCAATAGCCAGCACGTCAGTGATATACAACTCGCCCTGCGCGTTATCCGTGTTCAGTTGTGTGAGCGCATCGCGCAGGATGGCAGCGTCGAAAGCGAAGACTCCGGAGTTGATTTCGGTAATTTCCCGGATTTTTTCTGAAGCATCTTTATGCTCGACAATTGCGGTGACCTGCTTGTTATCGTCGCGCACAATCCGGCCATAGCCGGTGGCGTCGGCAAGCTCGACGGACAACACCGTAACGCCAGCTCCTGCGGATTCATGGTGCTCGCGTAGGTGATCGAGGGTTTCCGGTCGCAGCAGGGGCACATCAGCATTGGTGACAATCACGGTGCCTTGGAAATCTTCCAACCCAGCCATCGCACATTGCACCGCGTGCCCGGTGCCAAGTTGTTCTTCTTGCACGGCAGTGGTCAGCTTACAGCCGAGCTCGTCGGCAAGCGTGTCGACGGCTGGCACTACCTGCTCACGCTGGTGGCCGACGACCACTACGACATTGTCCGGATTTAAGCCGGCCGCGGCGTGCACACTATGGGAAAGCAGCGAGCGCCCGCCAATTTCATGCAGTGTTTTCTGGGTCGCAGATTTCATCCGTGTACCGGCGCCGGCAGCTAAGACGATTACTGCGCAGGAAGATTGTTGAGCCACAGCGAGAATTCACTCCTGAACAAATGGGGGTTAACTAATGGCACCAATCATAACGATGTGTTCGCACATGCGCGCTTGACTTCGGGGTTTTAGCCTCCTTGCGAGACTTCCGGAAGCTTGCGAGCTGCCCAAACACCGACAAAACCAATAAGAGACAAAAATACTAACGCCCAAGCAGGGCCTTTGAGTGCGATGACAGACGACGACGCGCCGACGCATAACAGAATCACGCCCATCAGGGTGTTTGCTGCACCGGTATAGCGGGTGCGTTGGTCGTCTTCAGCCATGTCCACGAGATAGGTCGAACGGGCCACGCGTATGGCGGCGTGGCTGAGAGAAACCAAGAAAAATCCCAGTGGAAATAGTACGGAATTCCAGCCGGGAGGAAGAGTCAGCGAGCTTGCTACCAGCAGCAACAGCACCAATGAGGCCGTGCCCGCGGCGACAGACATCACGGTCCTGGAGGAACGATCAGACCAGATCCCGGAAATCCTTCCTGCAAGCAGTGCTGAAAGACCAGAGACAAAGACAAAGGCGCCCAATTCGGCGAAGCTGCTGTCGTTGAGCGCGCTCAGTGTGACGATAAAAGCGGTGGATAGTGACGAGACCAAGAGCAGAGAGCGAACGACGACGAATTGCCGGAAATGAGCGTCGTCACGTAATAACTGCCAAGTATCGCGATACCAGGGAAGTGCGTCGGTGGGAAGTGCGTCGCCGGGAAGCTCTGGTTGCATCGCTTTGTTTCGCGAGCGAGTATCCAAGTTTTCGTCGACACGCGCGAACGATAGTGCTGCCACACACCAACCGAGTGCGCCAATCCCAATGAGGACTGCGCCGACCCAAATAGGAATTGGGGAGGGAACGAACAACAGCACGCCACCGACAGCGATAGTGACGATGCCCGATAGTGTGGTCGCGGTGCCGGTGACTGCGCCGCGTTGTCCCTTGCTCACAGCCCGGCCCAAGACGTCTTTCCCGGAGAGCGAAGACAAGGAACGACAAATCGCTAGGCAGGCTAAAAGCACCACGATCGTGACGCCTAGCGAGGTCCCGCTTAGTACCAATGCAGCGAGTGCCATGAGCGCGGCACAGAGTGCTTGCCCGAGTGAGCCCAGTATCCAAATTCGTTTCCGAGATTCCTGTGATGTCACCCAACCCCGCAGTGCAGCCTGCGGGAGCATTGCTAACGACTCGCGAACCGGCACCAACAAACCAGAAAATGCTGCTGGCACCCCAGCGGCAGTAAACAACCAGGGCAAGACAGTTTTGGCTGAGGCCGTCTGGTCGCCGATGTTTTGCAGAGCGTTGGCGATAGCAATATGGCGGCCATTGTGCTGCTGGTTGCGTGCGGTGCGCGGGGAGCCGGGATTCATAGTTCCAGGCTAATGATAAGGGCGAGTGTGGTGTGTAAAAGTCCTGGCTACGTGTTGTATGGCGTTTTGTGTGGCCGTTGGTTTTTCATTTCTTCATCTGATTGTGTATACTTACAAGCCGTTGGCACGCAACTGCATATCGCCTCGATTTCATCATCCACTGATGGTCGTTTCGAATAGCAGTGTAGGAGTGTGGACATTTCCCCATGGTGTAATCGGCAACACTACGGTTTTTGGTACCGTCATTCTAGGTTCGAGTCCTGGTGGGGAAGCTTTTTCATATCAGGGGGTAAGGCTCCAGTCACCAGCCATCTCAGTCAGGAGAATGATCCCGAAGTGAATATGCTCGCCGGCCTATTAAAAGTTGCTGCCAGCGATCCGAAACTCAAAGGGCTCATCAATCATGTTGGTGAACCAACCCTGCACATCACCGGCATTACGCAAGCTCGACCCTGGGCTATCGGCACCCTGGCACACCATGCCCCCGTCGTTGTGCTCACAGCCACCGGCCGCGAAGCTGAAGATCTACACGCAGAATTAGCTGCCATGCTGGGCAACAAAGTCGCGATGTTTCCCGCATGGGAAACCTTGCCGCATGAGCGTTTGTCTCCGGGCGCAGATATCGTCGGTAAGCGTGCAGCCGTGCTGCACCGCTTAGACGATCTGCAAGTTATCGTGACCCCAGCACGCGGATTGGCGCAGCCAGTGCTGGAATCTGTCGACGGCCGGGCGCCGATTAGCTTGGCTGAAGACCAAGAATATGACTTTGAGCAGCTGGTTGCTGAATTAGAATTCCGTGCATATTCGCACGTCGATATGGTCAGTAAAAAAGGCCAATTCGCCAAACGCGGCGGCATCGTCGATGTCTATCCCACGACCCTGGACTATCCAGTGCGCATCGAATTCTGGGGTGATGAAATCACCGATATCCGCCAGTTTTCTGTGGCAGACCAACGAACGATCTCTGAGATCGAAGTTGGCAAAGTTGCTATTTTCCCGGCTCGTGAACTGCCCATTACCGATGCGGTAGCAGCGAAAGCGGAAAAACTCGCACGCGAGTATGCTTCCAACGCGACGCTAGCGGAATTGCTCACCAAGATCTCGGAAAAGATCCCATCGGAAGGCATGGAAGCGTTGCTTCCGGTGCTGGCGGATACGCCGATGGTGTCGCTGTTGGACCTGGTGCCTGATAACACGCATGTTCTGGTCATGGACCCAGAAAAGGTGCGGCGTAGGGTAGAGGACCTGCACGATACCGACGCAGAATTTTTGGCCGCGAGCTGGGAAGCAGCAGCCATGGGGGCGGATGGCCCGGTGGCCCACAACAAACTTGACTTGTCGGCAGCAAACTACTTGTCCCTGGAACAATTAGAAGACATCACCCGGGAACGTGGCAGTTCCTGGTGGACGTTCGCCCCTCCAGGAATGTTTGCCGCAGATGAAGCAGCGACGTTGCCGCTCGAATTTGAGGCTGGTCCACAGCCGAAAGGCGACGCCAAAGAAATCGAAGCGATGATGTCGCAGCTTCGCGCCCATTGCCAGTCGGGTGGACGCGCAGCATATATCGCCCCGGCAGCCGGTGCTATCAAACGCATGGCGGAACGATTCCGCGAAAACGGCATCTCGGCGCACGTGGCAGAGCCCGGCTGGCAACCCAACGCTGGCGAGATCACGCTGTATCAAGCATTGAGCCACGCCGGATTGGTCTTTCCGAAAGTCCGCAACCAGCACGACGGTGCGACACTGCCGTTGGTCGTGGTTACCGAAACCGATCTGACCGGTAACCGTGTCGGCGATATCGCCGGTGCCAAACGTCGACCCGCCAAACGGCGCAACCGAGTGGACCCGCTGGCACTGAAAAAAGGCGATTTCGTCGTCCACGAAACCCACGGCATCGGCAAGTTCATCAAGATGGCTGAGCGTACGATCAATGCCGGTGGGGAAAGTTCTCGCCGCGAATACATTGTGCTGGAATACGCCGCGTCGAAGCGCGGACAACCCGCAGACCAATTGTGGGTGCCCATGGAATCACTGGACCTGCTGAGCAAATACACCGGCGGGCAAGCACCGACGCTGTCCAAAATGGGCGGATCGGACTGGAAAAACACCAAGAAAAAGGCGCGCGCAGCGGTCCGCGAAATCGCTGGCGAGCTGGTGCAACTTTATGCGAAGCGCCAAGCCGCGCCGGGATATTCTTTTGCCCCGGATTCTCCTTGGCAAGCGGAGATGGAAGATAACTTCCCGTTCGTCGAAACCGAAGACCAGATGCTGGCCATCGAAGCAGTGAAAGCGGATATGGAATCGTCGGTCCCGATGGACCGCGTTGTCGTCGGCGACGTTGGCTATGGCAAAACCGAGGTTGCGGTGCGTGCTGCTTTCAAAGCGGTGCAAGATGGAAAACAAGTCGCGGTATTGGTGCCGACCACGCTGTTGGCACAGCAACACTACGACACATTTGCTGAACGCATGGCAGGCTTCCCAATTGAGATGCGGGTGCTTTCGCGGTTTAGTACCGCGGGAGAAGCCAAGCAGATCATTAAAGAGCTTGCCGACGGCACCGTCGATATCGTGATTGGTACTCACCGGTTGCTGCAGACTGGCGTGCAGTGGAAAAATCTCGGCTTGATCGTCGTGGATGAGGAACAGCGCTTCGGTGTGGAGCACAAAGAACACATCAAGGCCTTACGTTCATCCGTCGACGTGCTCACGATGTCTGCGACTCCAATCCCACGCACCCTGGAGATGTCGATGGCGGGCATCCGGGAAATGTCGACGATCCTTACTCCACCGGAAGACCGGCACCCGATCCTGACGTATGTCGGTGCCTACGAAGACAAGCAAGTTGCGGCTGCGATCCGCCGTGAGCTGTTACGCGATGGTCAGACCTTCGTGATTCACAACAAGGTCGCGGATATCGAGAAAAAGGCCCGGGAAATCCGCGAACTTGTGCCAGAGGCCCGCGTCGTTGTTGCCCATGGGCAAATGAACGAGGACCTGCTGGAACGTACTGTGCAGGGTTTTTGGGATCGCGAATATGACGTGCTGGTATGCACCACGATCGTGGAAACCGGCTTGGACATCGCTAATGCCAACACCTTGATCGTGGAAAATGCCCACCAGATGGGGCTGTCACAGTTGCACCAGCTGCGCGGTCGCGTTGGACGCTCCCGTGAACGTGGCTACGCCTACTTTTTGTACCCGCAAGGAGCCACACTTTCTGAGACCAGCTATGACCGCTTGGCGACGATCGCGCAAAACAATGATCTCGGTGCCGGTATGGCAGTGGCCATGAAAGACCTGGAAATGCGCGGTGCCGGAAACGTGCTGGGCGCCCAACAATCTGGTCATATCGCAGGCGTCGGCTTCGATATGTATGTCCGCTTGGTAGGCGAAGCTGTCGAAACCTTCAAGGCGCTTTCCCGCGGCGAAGCACTGGATGCCACAGATCAGTCGCCGAAAGAAATTCGTATCGACTTGCCGGTGGATGCACATATCCCGGAACAATATATTTCTTCGGAACGCCTGCGTTTGGAGGTGTACCGTAAGCTGGCGTCGTCGCAGGACAATAAAGACCTGCGCTTGGTAGTGGAGGAAATGGAAGACCGCTACGGCCCGATCCCGAAAGAGGTCGAGCGTTTGCTGGCTGTGGCACGCCTGCGCCACCAAGCTCGGCGCGCCGGGGTCACCGACATCATGGTGCAAGGAACACGAATCAAAGTGGGCCCGGTGGAATTACCGGATTCCAAGCAAGTGCGTTTGAAACGCACGCACCCTGGTGCGAATTACCGTGCAGCCGCCAAAGCGATCCAGTTACCGTTCCCGAAAGCTGGTCGTGGCAACGTGACGGACCCGAAGTTGCGCGATGTGGAACTCCTGCAGTGGATGGCGGATTTCCTCACCGAGATGTTCGATGTGGAAAAAACTGACGTATCTGGAGCACAGAAACCACAGACTACTGGCAAAGATGAAGCCGGTGCTGCTACGCGTGGCGAAGCGCGGCGTAAGAAACCAGGGAAATCTCGCGTGCAAAAATCCAGCGGCTCGGTGTTTTCGCTGAGCGAATAGGAGTGAGTAGTAGTAAACAGTGGCGAACAGTTGTAATCAATTATGACTTCTAGTGGCTAGTGGAGTGTGCACGAATGCTAGATTTTTCTGCTGATGCCGATGTAGTTGCGCCATTGCTTTTGGGCAGAACCCTGTCTTTTGGCTCTGTGACCATCGAAATTACTGAGGTGGAAGCCTATTTACATGGCACCGACACAGCTGCGCATAGTTTCCGTGGCAAGACACCGGCAAACGCCGCGCTTTGGGGGCCGGGCGGACGCCTATACGTCTATATTTCTTATGGTATTCATCGTTGCTGCAACTTGGTGTGTGGTCCGGAAGGCACCGGCCAAGGGTGCTTGCTTCGCTCTGGGCGAGTGATCGCCGGTGAGCCGATAGCGCGTAGCCGCCGGGGCGATGTCAGCTATACACGTTTAGCGTCCGGCCCTGGAAACCTTGCTAAAGCCTTGGGAGTGGGTACCGAACACAATCACCTCGCTGTAGAACAAGTGCCTGCCCGCATGGACAGCCTGCCGCCACGAGAAACCGCAACAATGAATCCACGGCTTGGCATACGCTCGCGGGAACCTGAATGGGTAGCTGGACCGCGCATCGGCATTTCCAAGAATGTTGCTGCACCCCTGCGGTTTTGGATCCCGAACGACGCGACAGTGACCAGCCCGAAACGGCCACCGAAGTGATAGCCCGGTGTAATATGTAACGGAAGAAAATGGGGCCACCACAGGCGGATTGAATGACTCGCCGCTCTGCTCGAAGAAAGGAGCCGCAGTGCGCGCCGATGCCCAAGCGAACCGAGAAGCCATCATTCGAGCATCCCACCGCTTGTTCCAAGAACACGGCATTGATGTCACTTTTCGTGCGATTGCCGCAGCTGCGGGAGTAGGAGTGGCCACCGTACACAGGAATTTTCCGGATCGCTGGGCGTTAATTTTAGCTGTGGGGGACCACGTCTATTCGCAACACTGCGCAATTATCGAAAAATACGATGGCCACTGGGAAGCGCACCCATGGCAGACCTGGACAGATCTTGTCACCGAATTGGTAGAACAAGGTGTCGGTCCGCTGAGTGAGCAAGTTTCGCGCTACGCAGAGCGGCAAGATCTCGTGCAGCAATTCGCCACCGTGGTCCGGAACCGTGATATGCAGCCAATTGAAAAACTTTTAGCCACTGCAGCGCAGTACGGCTTCGTGACGCCCGAGCTGCACGCGCGCCGCTTTGTATTGACCATCGGCGTGCTTTCTCGGAAATTAACCAGTCTGGGGCACGACATCATGCCGGATCATCAGAAGTGGATGACCCAGCTGGTGTTAGCTGGGCTAGCCCAAGCAGCTACGGCTGTGGAGCTTCGTCGCGCAGACCCTGAATAATCGCGTGCACGCTGCGTGCGGTTTTATCCGTTTCTTGCAACATGATCGGGTCGGTACCTGGCATTGGGGAAATCGTGGTATCCGGCATCTGAGCATGTGTAGGAATACCAATGATGTGCAGACGGGAATCCTGACTGCCGTCCGTGCGAATCGTCCGACGCGTCGCGTACGCAGTTTCCGGCGAACCTTGTTCCACTCCGTCAATCGAGAACGGACGGATCCGGTCGGAAGCGAATAAAGCCTGGCTCAACGGATCGGCAGGGAAGCGGATATCAGGCTTTGGCAGCCAAGCATCGACGAGCGTTGTCGCACTGGCCTGCCGTGCAGAAACACCCGAACCGCAGGTGAGCGTGAACTCTGCAGAGCCTATGGTCAAACGTGGTTGGGCGCCCAAAAACTCCACCAGTCCGGCGTCGACAAGCGCCAGTAACTGTTGGGAACGAAACAGCGGAGGCCCGGAACCAACCATCTGTCCTAAAGCCATGATTTGCGACAGCGTTGGGGTTGCGGAATCTGCCATGAATTTTCCTTGGCTTCCGGCAATCCCAACGTGTTTGCGGCAGGAGGCGAATACCCACAAAGCAGCCTTGATCGGTGAATCGGAACCTTTGAGGGCTTCGTCGATATCTCGGGCCATCGCTTCAGCAACTTGCTGAGTCGATTCGACGCGTGGGTGTAAATACGGCTGCAGATTGCAGATCTCAGTGGTGTGCCGGGCTAACACACCGCTGAGACCGTGCGGATCCAACAACACATATACTGGGGTCGAATCCAGCACGGTGTTGATGTCTTCCGTACTGGTGAGGATCGATTCTGGGGCTAGGCGAGAGAGCGTTGCATAAAAAGCCTCGATAGCATCGCGGATAATCGCCGGAGCAAGGTCGATGGAAAAATCAATCCGCTCTTGCTCCTGCACAGCCTGCAGGGCGTTGTGTAGACGGGGCATATGAGCTTTTGGCGGCAGCGAACCGTAATCTGACTTTGGCAAAAATGGGTAGCCACGGCGGGAAGAAACTACAAAATGCGGTTCTTTCCCATTGGCCCGATACCGTAGCCCCGAGCGTGTGGTTGGATCTACGTCGAAAGAGCCGCCACGGCCGAGGGTGCATAGTGCTAACAAATCGAAAAATCCCATTCCTAGCCCCCGCACCAGCACTGGTTTTTCCGCCGCGATATTGTCTACGGGTTGTTCTACTGGGTTATTTGGACTGATCCAGGTTAAATGCTCAGCTTGACTGGCCGCACGCAATTGCTGCTGCTCGTCGTTATCCGCGTTCAGCACCCAGCCAGTGGCCAGCACGGTGGCGTGGGCGGAAAAGCTGGTGCCGTCGGCAAGGGTAATGACGTCGGTATTAGCGCTGTCCGGGACCGTGTACATGTCAACCGCACGGGAATTGTGTTCGATGACTTCCACAGAATCCGGCAAATGCGCCAGAACCACCTGATAGACCCAACGCAGGTATTCGCCATAAAGCGCGCGAGAAGGATTGGATTGTTCTACCGTGCCGACTAATTCCTCCTGGTAGTCATTTGCTAGGCCTTTTCGCGGCGGGTGCGCACGAAACAGTGCTTCTTTTTCCTGAACTACCTGAGCGTTGGTGTCATAGTTAAGGTTGCCTGCAGTGAATGCCGCTAGCAGATCATCGCCGCGAACCAGGCGGATCCATTCGTATAGTGTTGGGCCAGATAGCACTGAGGCACCCACGGTGGAACCAGGCTCGGTAAATAAAGTCACGGCATCAGCCAAAGTGTTCATACACAGTGTACGAGTCTGGGTGGTGTCCCATACCCGACCGGCACCGATTTGGGAATCATCAACGATGTGAATCGTTAACTGTGGGCGGACTGCCTGCGTATTTGTTTGTGCCTGTCCGGAACTGGATGAGTCGCGTAAATAGGCTGCAAGCCGTTCTAGAACCGAAATACCGCGGGGACCAGCACCGATCAGGGCTATCTGAGTTGCTGTCATGAAAAATCCAATCCAATATCCATTACACGCACTGAGTGAGTTAGTGCGCCCACCGCAAGATAATCCACCCCGGTGGTGCCGTACTCGCCAGCGCGAGCAAGTGTGAGCCCTCCGGAAGCCTCCAGTTTTGTTGCCGGGCTGAGCTCTTGCCGACGCGCTACTGCCGCACGAACTTCGGCGGGGGAGAAGTTATCCAGCAGCACCATGTCTGGGTGCAGCGGCAGAATTTCATCGAGTTGTTCTAAGGTGTCGACTTCCACTTCGCACGGAATATCGGGTTTATGCTCACGAACCAGGCGAAGAGCCGCGCTGACGCTACCGCCAGCGGCGTGAACATGATTGTCTTTGATCATCGCGGCATCACCCAGGCCCATCCGGTGGTTACTGCCTCCGCCGGCGCGGACCGCGTATTTTTGCAATTCGCGCAGCCCCGGGAGGGTTTTTCGGGTGTCACGCACCCGGGCTTGTGGGATCGCTGGTTGGTGGCAGTCGCCAGAAGCCTCAGTTTTCTGGGCAAATTCTGTTGCTGCATCTGCGATCGCGCGAACCCACCGGGAGGTCTCGGTTGCGATGCCGCTGGCGTGCGAGACGATGTTGAGTAGAGTTCGCTCGGCGGCTAGGAGCAGATGGGTATTAGCGGTGATCGTCGCTAAGCGCTGCCCAGTGACGACGTGCATGCCATCGTTACATTCCAGAGTGAGCCGGAAATTTTCTGGCCCATGCTCGCCGGTCTGCGAGACCTCATGATCCGCGATCCGATGGGCGACAGCGCTTAATACTGGTTTTATTAGCCCCAAACCGGCGATGACCCCGTCCTGCCGGGCGTTCAACTCGGCGGTGCATGAGGCGCTGGTGGTGACCGTTGCTAATGAGGTGTGGTCTGGACCGTAAGCGAAATCTTCGTCTAACGCGGTGTCTATTAGCGCAGAGCAATCAGGAAGCTGCAAGCGATCCATTTATTCGGCACCACCAGGGCTGCCGATCGAAATCATGGCTTCGAGTGATTTACGGGCTGCATTCGCAATATTTTCTGGAACCGTGACTTCATCCGTTTCGGTTTCTAAGCAACGTACGAGCGCTTCAGGAGTGATCATCTTCATATACTTGCACTCAGCGCGATCGTTGACCGCTTGGAAATCAATGTTGGGGGCTGCCTGGTGTAGTTGGTGCAGCATACCGGTCTCGGTAGCGACCAGAACCTTATTTTGTGGCTGTTTTTGGGCCTGTGTGATCATCTGACCGGTTGAAAGCATATGTACGCGATCTTGCGGTACCAAGCCTTCATTGGCCAAATACAGTGCTGAGTTCGCGCAACCGCATTCCGGATGAATGTACAAATCCGCCGAGGGGTTGTCCTGGGTTTGCTGGGTCAATTGTTCGGCGCTAATACCTGCATGTACATGGCACTCGCCAGCCCAGATACGAATGTTTTCTCGACCGGTCTCTCGTTTCACATAAGCACCCAAGAACTGGTCTGGGCAGAACAAGATTTCTTGGTCTGCCGGCAAGGAATTGACGACATCGACGGCGTTTGATGAGGTGCAGCAGACGTCGGTCAGGGCTTTTACCTCGGCGGTGGTGTTGACGTAACTGACCACCAAAGCGTTTGGATGTTCGGCCTTCCATTCTCGGAGCTGTTCAGCAGTGATTGAATCCGCCAAGGAACAACCAGCGCGTGCATCTGGGATGAGCACCTTCTTGTTTGGGGAGAGAATCTTCGCTGATTCGGCCATGAAATGCACACCGCAAAACACAATGATATCGGCATCAGTGGCGGCTGCTTGCCGGGACAGCGCTAAGGAATCGCCAGTGTGGTGGGCGATGTCTTGAATCTCCGGAATTTGGTAATTGTGGGCCAGGATGACCGCGTTTCGTTGTTCTGCAAGTTCCCGGACCCGGTCGGCCCAGGCAGTACGACCATGGTCACTGGTGGAGTAATCACCAGCAGACGTGGGTGCAGCAGTATCGAAAGTGCCAGTAGTAGTGGTAGCAGTAGAACGCGTGAGATCCGCGCTGATACGAGTCACAGAAGCTCCCAAATAGAAGTGATAGTCACAGGAATCGACGGTGTACTAACCGTACTAAAAACCTGCTGTCAACAACCAGATAAGGGCATGCTGTAACCGGGCTATATGGCTTCGATGCCTACAGGTGTAGCGAGCCTTGTGCCAAACCAACAGCAGCGATAACTGCTGCGATAACCACCAGAATGACGATTGACCATTCAAAACCGTTAAATAATTTTTCTTTGCGCGAGATTCGCGTCAGAACGTACGGGATTATTCCGGGAACAACGGCGAGTGCGCCGAAGAGAATATAAACCGGATCGGCAGCATAAATCAGCCACATGGAATAGATAAACGCTACTGCGCCGATAAGAAGATGGCGTCGGTTTTCGCGCTGGGACATTTCCGGTCCAGACAAATCGAACCTCGTACCGGCGTGTGGGTGAGTTATGCCTTTGCCACGTGATGCCAACAGCAGCAGGTATAGCGAGGAAAAAATATACGGCAATAGGTACATCACCGTAGCCAGCTGCACCATTGAAATATAGGCGGTTTCGTTGAGGAAGAATACGATGACCGCGAATTGAATCACGGAGGTAGAAATCAGTTGCGCCATCCACGGAGCGCCTGCGTGGTTGATGGCACCGGTTCGCTTGGGTAGCAACCCGTCAATCGCCATCATGGTCAACGGCTCGGCGCAAAGCATTTGCCAAGAAACATATGCGCCCAAAACCGAGATACACAGTCCAATCGAGATCAGCAAGCCACCGACGGGGCCGATGGCAGCTTCTAGTACGGCGGCCATGGAGTTATCTGGCAAGGCCGCTAATTCCTCTTTGCTGAGTACACCAAAAGACAACGTCGCTACAGACACGAGCAAGACGAGTACGGAAACGAACCCGAGCACGGTCGCGCGGCCCACGTCGGTGCGTTGTCGGGCCTGCTTGGAATACACCGACGCGCCTTCCACACCGATGAATACCCAGACAGTAAACAACATGATGCCTTGGACCTGTTCAAAAACTGAGCCTTCACTAGATTCACGCCCCCAGAAATCGAGGGTGAAAGTATCCCAGCTGAAACCGAAAAACAGCAACAGCACGATAAACGCCAGGATCGGCACTAACTTGGCGACGGTAACCACAGTGTTCATGATTGCGGCTTGTTTCACTCCGCGGCTGAGCAACGCGAAAATCACCCAGGTCATGATGCTCACGGAAATAAACGATGCCCAGCGGTTGGATTCGTGGAATAGCGGAACATAGTGGCCGATGGTGTTGAAAAACAGGGTCGCGTAGCCCACCTGCGCGATGACCGAGCCGAGCCAATACCCCCACCCCGAAGCGAAGCCAATAAAATCTCCCAACCCGGCGCGCACATAGGAATAGACCCCGGAATCCAGGTGTGGTTTACGCTGTGCCAGAATCTGGAAAACGAATGCTACTGAGAGCATGCCTACGCCGGCGATTGCCCAACCAATCAACATCGCGCCGGGTGCGGCTACTGAAGCGATGTTTTGCGGTAGCGAGAAAATTCCTGCACCGACACAAGAGCCGATGATGAGAGCGACAAGTGACCACATCGTCACCGTGTGCTTGGATTTTCCGTCTCCTTGCTGCTGAGACGTGTGTGCGGAGTGGGACGTGGTCCCGGTTCCGCTCGCTGCCGCGGTGTTGGTGGTGGCATTTGACTCGCTGTGCATGATGGTAAAGCTACCCTGGAAATCCCTGAGCGCGAAAGGCGGGGTGGCTATAGCGGGCATAGTTGCTTATAGGATTGTCTTCATGACTGTTCTGCTTCTTGATCCTCGTTGGCCCGAGCAAATTCCGTTGGAGGTATTCAGTGGTGTTTCTGGCCCGGTGAGCTATACCGAGGAAGTGCCGGTGACAGTGCGCTGGAATTTTGGTGATGTTATTCGTGGAACGGATCCTTCTGGGGCAGGACTTTTGGTGAGTACTAATGAAGCGGATCAGCGCGTGCTGGAGCGCGTGAGTCGTGGCGAGAGGCTAATAACTGCGCGTTCGCGGGATGATCAGCTTCATATCGCACGTCAGGTGATGCGGCGTGCCCGTGATATCGGTGAATTTGAATTATTGCAGACTCATAAAACGCTGGTGCCTTATCTTCGTGAGGAGGTTGCGGAGCTTTGCGAGGTTATCGAGTCTGCTGAGACGACCCGGGATATTGACGACGCGAAGTTAGTGCGTGAGCTGGGTGATGTTTTGCTGCAATTGTTGTTTCATGCGGAGTTGGGGCGTCGTCGGGAAGCGTTTAGTTTGGACGATGTGGCGGCCAGTTTCATTGCCAAAATGCGTTCGCGCGCGCCGTATCTTTTCGATGGCACATCCAGCATGGTCTCTCAGGAAGAGCAAGACCGATTATGGGTTGAGGGTAAGCGTGCGGAACAGGAGCAAGGGTAGGTTTGTTCCACGATGGATTATTCCGCTCGCAGTAGGAGATCTGGCTGCCTGAAAGTTGGTTGTGCCTCGGTATTGGGGATTATTTTGGTGATCTCTGTGGTGCTGTGGCTGTTGTCGTTTCTCGATGGGCCGTCAGTTACTCGGCAGTTGCAGCCGGTGCCGGATAACGTACCACCGGCAGCGGGCCGAGAGGTGCCGTCTATTGATGTGCATAGCGAAGGACGCACCGCTGATAAGTTGACCTATTGGTCTGAGGGGCTTGTCGACGATACCGGGATCCCGGGGCAAGCATTGCGAGCTTATGGCAACGCGGAGCTGATCGCCCGTGATGCCTGGCCGTCGTGCAATCTGGACTGGACGACGTTGGCAGGAATCGGTTGGGTGGAAACTCGCCATGGGAGTTATGCCGGTAATTGGTTCGATAGGCCTTCTATAGGCGATGACGGCCGGGTGCATCCTCCGATTATTGGGATACCGCTGGATGGCACGAATAATACTGTGCATATTCCGGATACCGATGGTGGGGAATTCGATAACGATAATGTCTATGACCGCGCGGTTGGTCCGATGCAGTTCATTCCCCAAACCTGGCATCGCTACGGTTTGGATGCTTCTGGCGATGGTTACCCTGATCCGCAGCAGATCGATGATGCTGCGTTGGCGGCGGCAAAATTGTTGTGTACCGGAGGGCGCAATTTGGATGATCCACAAGCATGGACCGAGGCGATCTTGTCGTACAACAACTCGAACGACTACGTTCTCAAGGTTCGTGATGCGGCGAATTCTTATGCCATTGACCAGCCCGCCTCCCGCTAATACGGGGTGCCTGTTACAGCTTTCGGTGAAATCTGGAACAATTAGGGGTGTTCACTGCACCTGACATGGCGCACGAGTGTGCCGGAAAATCAGAGGAGGCCCAGCCAGTGGCTGATATCATGCACGTTTTTGCACGCGAGATTTTGGATTCCCGCGGCAATCCAACTGTGGAAGCAGAAGTTGTTCTGGATGACGGCGCGCACGGCCGTGCCGGGGTACCTTCCGGCGCTTCGACCGGTGAGCATGAAGCTCACGAACTGCGTGATGGTGGCAAACGCTACCTGGGTAAGGGAGTATTACAGGCCGTAGAAAACGTTAACGAGGTTATCGCTGACGAATTGGCGGGCCAGGTTGCTGATGATCAGCGCCTGATCGACGCCGCTATGCTGCAACTCGATGGCACTGAAAACAAATCCAAATTGGGTGCTAATGCCATTTTGGGCGTCTCCATGGCTGTGGCAAAGGCGGCTGCTGATTCCGCTGCGCTGCCTTTGTACCGTTATATTGGTGGCCCGAATGCCCATGTGTTGCCAGTGCCAATGATGAATATCCTCAACGGTGGCGCGCACGCTGATTCCGGTGTTGACGTTCAGGAATTCATGATTGCTCCGCTGTCTGCCACCAGTTTCGCCGAAGCCCTGCAACAAGGCGCTGAGGTTTACCACGCCTTGAAAGCGGTGTTGAAAGAGCGCGGGTTGTCGACTGGTCTTGGCGACGAAGGCGGTTTTGCTCCGTCTGTAGAATCAACGCGTGCAGCCCTAGACGTGATCGTTGAGGCGATTAAGAAAGCTGGCTACGAGCCAGGCAAAGACGTTGCGTTGGCACTCGATGTGGCTTCTTCTGAGTTCTACGACAATGGATCCTACAAGTTTGAAGGATCCGAGCTTTCTGGTGCAGAAATGGCGAGCGTTTATGCTGAACTGATCGCTGAATATCCAATCGTGTCCATTGAGGATCCATTGGATGAAAACGATTGGGATGGCTACGTTAACCTCACCCGCGAAATTGGCGACAAAGTACAGATCGTCGGTGATGATTTCTTTGTCACCAACCCGCAGCGTTTGCGTGAAGGCATCGACAAAGGCGCCGCTAATGCTCTGCTGGTGAAGGTCAACCAAATTGGCACCTTGACTGAAACTTTCGATGCGGTTGAGCTGGCTCACCGCAACGGTTATCGCACAATGATGTCGCACCGTTCGGGTGAAACCGAAGACACTACGATTGCTGATTTAGCAGTGGCGCTGTCTTGTGGCCAAATCAAAACTGGTGCGCCGGCTCGTTCCGAGCGTGTTGCGAAGTACAACCGTTTGTTGCGTATTGAAGAGGAACTGGATGCGGCCGCACGTTACGCTGGACGTGACGCCTTCCCACGTTTCCAGGGCTAAAATCCGCGCTGGACGGTAACTCGAGGAGATCATGACTGAGCGTAAAAAGTCTACGCTGCGGACACGGACAACCGTGCCCGTTTCTTCTCGTACCGCCGCCCAGCGTGGACCGGGGGGAAAAACTGCGGTAACCGGTCGATCCCGAAAGAAATTCCACCAGCGCTTCGACCTCATCAGTGTTGCTGTGATGGTTTCTGTGGTGCTGGTGATCTTGTTGTCGGTGGCGGTGCCACTGCGTAATTATTATGAGGGCCGGGCCGAAATTGCGCGCTTGGAAGATTCCATTGCGGCAAAACAAGTCGAAAAACTTCGGGTTGAAGAAGAGATTGAGCGTTATAAAGACGCGGATTATGTGCGCGAACAAGCGCGCAGCCGCTTCGGATTGGTAGAACCCGGAGAGACTGCTTATCGCATCATCGATCCGCGTATTACTAATAAGGATTCGGTGACCACCTCACGGCAAGACTATGAGGAAGCCCGCCCATGGTACGCAGTGCTGTGGGACGCAATTGCGGAACCACCAGAGATTCCAGAGCCTGCCGGCACTCCTAAGTCCACTGACGGCGAGGAAGTAGAGGGCGATCCGGTGGCACCAGACGTCCCAGAGCACGCCGATGATCCAACTAACCGATGAAGATGTGGTAACCAGTTGCGCATAGTGCAACTGGTCGTGCGAGAATAGCACACATGAGTGTTACTTCCGCCGAACTTGATGCCGTCGAAAAGCAGCTGGGACGTCGCCCGCGTGGTGTCGTAGAGATTTCGTACCGCACCCCCGACGGTGCGCCGGCGGTAATTAAAACGACACCAAAGCTTCCCGATGGCACCCCGTTTCCCACACTTTTTTATCTCACCGACCCGCGTTTAACGGCGGAAGCTTCACGGTTGGAAGTTGCACACGTGATGAAGTGGATGGAATCCCGCTTGGCGGAAGATGAAGAGCTTGCCGAGGATTACCAGCGCGCGCATGAAGCTTTTTTGGCAGAACGCAATGCGATGGAAAATTTAGGTACCGATTTTTCTGGTGGTGGAATGCCGGAACGCGTGAAATGTCTCCATGTTTTGATTGCTTATGCTTTAGCCAAGGGGCCGGATCATTTCCGTCTGGGCACAGAAGCGGTGGCGATGGCAGCTGAGCATGGTAACTTGCGGGGCATTGCCATCCCGGTGGACTGGCCCTCGTGCGAAGGCCTGGGAATCGATCTCGATGATTTCGATTTCAGCAACGCTGAAAAATAGTCGCTGAAAAATAGTCGAGCCGAAAAGAAGGAAATCTCATGACCCGCATTGCAGCCGTTGACTGCGGCACGAATTCTATCCGTTTGTTGATCAGTGACGTCACTCGGACTGGCAACACGCCTTCTGGGGTTAGCATTAACGAGGTCACGCGCAGGATGGAAATCGTCCGTTTGGGACAAAGCGTAGATGCTACCGGCGAGCTAGCAGCGGAAGCTATTGCGCGGACACGGGAAGCGTTACGGAATTACGTGAACATCATGAAATTCGAAAACGTGGAAAAAGTTCGTATGGTTGCTACTGCAGCGGTGCGTGACGCGAAAAACAATCAAGCCTTTTTTGACATGACTGCCGAGCTGCTCGGAGAAATTGAACCTGGTGTTTCTGCTGAGGTGATTACTGGGGTTGAAGAAGCTGAGTTGTCCTTTTTGGGTGCCGTACAAGATCTCCCTGCTGAAGCCGGCCCGTTTTGCGTCATCGATTTGGGAGGCGGTTCTACGGAATTCATCGTCAGTAAAAAAGGCGAGGAAATCCTTGGCGCACATTCCGCAGCCATGGGGTGCGTGCGCATTACCGAGCGTATGCTGCCGTCCGATCCACCGAGCGAGACAGAGGTGGAAATCGCAGACGATTTCGTCGCGGAGCGCATGTCCGAAGTAGAAAAACTTGTGCCAATCAATCAGGCACGAACTGTGGTTGGCTGTGCCGGCACGTTCACGACACTTTCCGCATTAGCCCAAGGCTTAGAGCAGTATGACCCGGAACAAATTCACGGTTCCGTGCTGCGCTTTGACGCTCTTCGTGTATTGCTAGGCCAAGTCATTGCTACCTCCGCTGCAGCGCGAGCGCAAAACCCGGTGGTCCACCCTGGGCGTGCCGATGTACTTGGTGGTGGAGCAGTAGCTGTACGTGGGATCATGGACATGATCGAGAGGCACAGTGGAGTACGGGAATTCGTGATTAGCGAAAAAGATATTCTTGATGGGGTGATCTGGAAACAAGCTGAAGCTGTTTCTGTGCTAGAATAATCATCCGTGCCAATAATCAGCCGATAATTGCTGGTTGCTTGGTATTTGCCCCCATAGCCCAATTGGCAGAGGCGGTGGACTTAAAATCCATACAGTGTCGGTTCGAGCCCGACTGGGGGCACAGATAATAGCGGAAACGCTGAACGGGATACTCAAAACCCGATAACTACCCAAAAACTCATTAAATTAGCTAAAGGTGAAAAAAGAAATCCCTTAATCGTTAATTGTGGGAACTTTCTAAGCTTTCGCGTCGTTACATTGAGTGAGATCTATACTCCATGACACGAAAGGCGCGGGATATTACAGTGCGTAACAGCAACCCCGTAATGAGCAACTTGTCTGCTGGAGCAACCGGGAATGGTAATAACGCCGGTTTCCAGCAACAGATGAACTATAACGCCTACGATAATTACGGCGGACAGGGCGGCTACGCCCCAATGAGCGAGCAGCATGATGCTGATCGTCCGATGACTGTCGACGACGTGGTTACGAAGACTGGTATCACTCTCGGGGTCATCGTTGTCTTTGCCATCCTCAATTTTGGCATCGGTATGGTGAACCCACAGATTGCCATGATGGCTACGATTGGTGGTGCGATCGCCGGGTTTATCACCGTCCTGGTTGCATCTTTCGGTAAGAAGTGGGGTTCACCAGTGGTGACTCTGCTCTATGCCGTGTTTGAAGGCTTCTTCGTCGGTGGTATTTCCATGGTTTTCTCCGGCATGTATGTCGGTGAAGCTAACGCCGCAAGCCTCATTGGCCAAGCGGTATTGGGTACCGTTGGTGTCTTTTTGGGCATGCTGGTCGTCTACAAGACTGGTGCAGTGAAGGTTACTCCACGCTTTAACAAGATTCTGACTTCCTGCATCATCGGCGTAGTCGTGTTGATGCTGGGTAACTTTGTGCTCGCTATGTTTACCGGGAACAACCCGTTGCGTGATGGTGGCATCCTAGCGATTATTTTCTCGCTGGTATGCATTGGTTTGGCTGCAGCATCTTTCTTGACAGATTTCGATGCTGCCGACCGCATGATCCGCGCTGGCGCACCGTCCAAGATGGCTTGGGGCGTTGCGTTGGGCTTGGCAGTAACCCTGGTATGGCTCTACACCGAAATCTTGCGTCTGCTGTCTTATTTCCAGCAACGCTAGGTGTAACTTGACGTGGTAGTGGCGGGAATTGCGGTTGTGCAGTCTGTAACTACGACTGACACCGTCCCGTCTGTCCCGTCTAGCACCTAGAGACGCGAAACTCCGGTGGGCTAGTCACTACGCTTAAGCGATGACTAGCCCACCGGAGTTTTTCATGCCGTTTATTTTTATGGGCGTTTCGATCCGACTCTGGTAATTAGGGAGTAACCAGTTGCCCGTCGACGAGGATTTCGGAAAAAACGGTTCCTTGGGCAGATTCCACAGGAGAGCGTAAAACCAGAGATACTTCTTGGTTATCCGCGTTTTGCGCAGATGCTTTTGCAGAATCAGACTCCCAAGACGTCCACTTTATTTTTGTCAGACGTTCGTCGGGGTCCGCGCAATCGAGCACAACGTAAGCTGGTTTCCGTTCCGGACTGCCCAGGCAGTTAATAAAACCAATCTTGTTTGCTGCTACTTTGCGAGAACTCGTTGTTTTTGTGGCCCCTGAAGAACCCGTCGCAGAATCCCCAGAGGCCGCGGCTAATTCAGAGTCCTCGTCGTCGTCCAGGTCGGACTCAGTGCCACCGATGATGGTTTCCGTGGTGCGCACTGATTCGCCAGTACTCTCGGTGCCGTTGGTTCCGGTAGTGCCTGCAACACCGGTTTCTTGAGTGCTCGTACCGTTCGTGCTGGTTGGTTCGCTGCTACGTGGAGCCTCGAAAGTGTTGCCAGTTTCGACCTTGTGATCTGAAGGATTTTCGTTTGGAGGAGTACAAGCAGCCAAAGCCAAAGCAGCCGCGGATACTCCGGTGACGGCGAATTTGCGGTAGTTAGTCATGGGGATATCCTTCTTATTTTTTGTCGCGTGGGGTGGCGTACAGTGCGGAGTCGTATGGAGCAGCAGAGTCCACGGTCACCTTAATGACGTTGCCATTAGGTGCGGTGTACTGACGGGTTTCGCCCTCTTCTGCGCCCAGGATGGCTGCACCCAGGGGAGACTGTTCCGAATAGGTTTCTAGGTTCTCGTTGTCGGTTGCGGCAGCACGGGTGCCGATAAGGAAGGTTTCCTTATTTTCTGGGTCCTCGTTGTAGTGCACGTGGACAACTGAGCCGACATTGGCTACGCCTTCCTGGACTCCGGTGCGCTCGGTAGTGGAATTAGCAAGAATTTCCGAGATGTGCTTGATGCGGGCTTCTTCCTGGTCCTGCATCTCGCGAGCAGCATCGTAGCCGGCGTTTTCTTTCAAGTCGCCTTCTTCGCGACGCTCGTTAATCTCGGCAGCGACTACCGGGCGGTGGTCAATAAGCGCCTGCAGTTCCTCTTCCAGTTTTGCCTTGGTTTCTGGCGTGATGTACTGCTTTTTATTTTCAGCCATGTCCGTATGAAGCCTTCCTTAGATTCTTCTGGTCGTTCAAACCCTTCGTGTTTGAACTCGCTGCGATGCGACGATTCTGTCTAGATCTTAACGTATGTGTATATCGTTTTTCGTCCCTAGCCCTTATCAAACAAGACCTGGTCGCTAGCTGTCGAGCTTTAGATGTGCCGGGATGGTTCCAGAACACCCGTAGACCCCGCCTGCAACGGCCTTTTCGCCAGAACGAACGGGGACATCGACGCTAATGCGTTCGGTTCGCTTCTCGCCCGGTGCCATGGGGATCTCTACTCGGCCTACCTCAGCCTTGTCATAATTGAAGGCCTGCACAATGCAATAGGCGGGAACGGTGGGATCGTCCCGGGTAATATCAACCCATACCCGCAGCGTATCGTCGTCTGGGTACTCTTGGCTGAGCAATGTGATTTCCGCAGGTGGTGTGTCCGCGTTGAACAAGCGGAACAGGCCCCAAGAGCCAATCGCGAGCATAAGAACTAAGAGCGCAACGAGGATTTTGCCGGTGAGATTATTAGCGGGAGTTTTCCTACTGCCGGAACGGTTGGAACCATAACGTGCGCGCGTGCGAGTGCTCATTCTTCGCATCTTAAGGCAGGCGTAGAAGCCAGTACAATTAGGTAATATAATCAATTTCAGCACAATCGATTCGGGTAACGTCGATTCGAAGAATTTTGAGATGATCCATCAGAATGATGAATCAAGCGAATATGTGAAAGGACCGATGTGAGCTACCGGTTGCTGTCTATCCATGCCCACCCTGATGACGAAGCATCTAAGGGCGCAGCCACCACCGCGATGTATGCGCACAATGGTCACGAAGTTTTGATTCTCACCTGCACTGGCGGTGAGCGTGGCGACATTATTAATCCTGCGATGGATAAGCCCGGGGTCAAAGAAAACATGCAGGCTGTCCGTCACGAAGAAATGGCGCAGTCTGTTCAGGCTCTCGGTGTCCAGCACAAGTGGATGGGTTATATTGATTCCGGTTTACCGCAAGGTGATCCTATGCCACCGCTTCCTGATGGCTGCTTCGCTCGCGAAGACACCATGAAGGTTGCTACCGAACTGGTAGAAATCATCCGGGAGTTTAAGCCACATGTCATCATGACTTACGACGAAAACGGTGGCTACCCACACCCGGACCATTTGAAAGTCCATGAGATCAGCATGATCGCATGGGAGCGCGCCGGTGATCCGGAGTTTCTCCCGGAGGTTCCAGCCTGGGAGCCGTTGAAACTTTATTACAGCCATGGCTTTGTCTATCAGCGCATGGAGTTATTCCATAACCGGTTGTTGGAACAAGGTAAGTCTTCTCCATATGAGCCAATGATGCAGCGCTGGTCTCCACACTTGGCGGATATTATGGCTCGTGTTACTACGCAGGTGGAGTGTAGTGACTACTTTGCACACCGGGAAGCGGCATTGCGCGCCCACGCCACGCAGATTGATCCAGCTGGCGCCTTTATGGCCACAGACGTGCAAACCCAACAAGAGCTCTGGCCTACTGAGGAATACGAACTGGCGCGTAGTCGGGTAGAAACACAATTGCCGGAGACCGATTTGTTTGCCGGTTTGGAGGAAGCCAACTAATGCAAACATCACTATCTGCAGCCATTGTCTCGGCATCGGTGGCGCAGGCATCGGAAGCAGCGACCGAGGCATTTTACTGGGCCCAAAACCAGGTGCACGAAGGACCTATGGGGCCGGAGTTCGGGAAAGCTTCACCAATCGGCTTACTGGTTATCGTTGCTTTAGTCGTGGCGATTATGATGTTGGGTTGGTCGTTTCACCGACGACAGTCCAGATTTCGACGTCGTCGTGCATTCGCAGAAGATCACGGTCTTGACCCCTTCGACATCGAGGCCATTGATGCTGCAATGCGCGAAGCCGGCGTGCACGATCGGCGGTAGCAATGAAACTGCGGGAATTGGTCTATCCCATTTATGAAGCGCGTATTCGACGCAGCTTGCAGGGAAAGCCGCAGCCGAAGCACGTCGCAATCATGGCTGACGGCAACCGGCGTTGGGCGCGGGAAGCCGGGTTCACCGACATTAGTCACGGGCACCGACGTGGTGCACACAAGATCGCAGAACTGGTTTCCTGGTGCGCAGAAACTGAAGTAGAAGTAGTCACCTGCTATTTATTGTCGACAGAAAACCTACAGCGAGCCCCGGAAGAACTGAACCTACTTTTTGACATCATTACCGATGTCGTCGTTCAGCTTTCGCAAGGGGAACCGAATTGCCAGGTGCGTTTGGTTGGTCATCTGGACCTGCTTCCGGTTGAGGTGGCACAGCGTATGGAAAATGCCGCGGCGACTACCAGGGACAACACGGGAGTTATCGTCAATGTTGCGGTGGGTTACGGCGGCCGACAAGAAATAGTGGACGCGGTACAAAAACTTATTCGCACGGAAGCAGGGAAAGGCTTGGCCGCAGACGAGATTGCCGATGCCGTGACGGCGGATTCTATTTCGCATCATTTGTATACCAAAGGCTTACCGGACCCAGATTTAGTGATCCGAACTTCGGGCGAGCAGCGCTTATCTGGGTTCTTATTGTGGCAGGCTGCCTATTCAGAAATTTGGTTTACCGATACTTATTGGCCGGCGTTCCGCAAGATTGATTTCCTCCGGGCGTTGCGAGAATTTTCGCAACGCTCACGACGATTCGGCAAATAACCGCTGCGTATTCCTTTGCATCTGCCCTGCTCTGCAGGCAAGTTCCCGTTGGGGGAGCCACTAGGGTTACAACTTGCGGAGCCGAATTTTTTCCACGAGGTGGTCGTGGTTTTTCCGAAGTACTAGCGAGGCTCGTACGCGCGTTGGCAAGATATTTTCTACCAGGTTGGGTAAGTTAATGGACTGCCAGATCTCACGGGCTTCGGCGCGGGCTGCGGTTTCTTCCAAATCCGCGAAATGAGCGAAGTGAGCGCCGGGTTCCCGGAATGCAGTGCGTCGAAGCTTCAAGAAACGCTCGATATACCAGTTTTCGATGTCGTCGATATGAGCGTCGACGTAGACGGAAAAATCCACGAGATCCGAGACCATGAGCGTGCGGCCGGTCTGCAAAACGTTCAGGCCTTCGATGATCAAGATATCTGGTTGCCGAATACGCTGGACCTCACCAGGCAAAATGTCGTAAGCAGTATGGGAATACACCGGTGCATGGGCCTCGGGCGCACCTGATTTCACCTCGGTGACGAACCGCAATAACGCCCGTTGGTCGTAAGATTCGGGGAAGCCTTTGCGCTTCATTAAGCCCCGTTTTTTTAGCTCGGCGGTGGGTAGCAAAAAACCGTCGGTAGGCACGAGATCAACCCGCTGGTGTTTATCCCATTTTTGCAACAGCACCTGCAGCAGACGGGCAGTGGTGGACTTGCCGACGGCTACTGATCCCGCGACCGCGATAATGAATGGCACCTTTTGTGGCGGGTGCCCTAAGAACTGTTGAGCGGCGTCGTTGACTCTGCGGTGAGCTTCGATCTGTAAATGCAGTAGACGAGCCAGTGGCAGGTAGACGTCGGCCACCTCTTCGAGGTCAATATTTTCCCCGATACCGGCGAGCTCGGCAACCTCGTCTTCGGTTAACAACTGCGGGACAGATTTACGCAGGTTGCGCCAGTGTTCTCGGGAAAAATCCAGGTAGGGGCTGGTAGTCATAGTAGGTATTGTCTCATTACCGCTTGGTGTTATTGTTATAA
Organism: Corynebacterium pseudodiphtheriticum; assembly: GCF_023509295.1. Classification (NCBI taxonomy): domain Bacteria; kingdom Bacillati; phylum Actinomycetota; class Actinomycetes; order Mycobacteriales; family Corynebacteriaceae; genus Corynebacterium; species Corynebacterium pseudodiphtheriticum. The sequence goes on from NZ_CP091864.1 coordinate 847,981, forward strand.
GCATCATAATCGCCACCTGCGTGCAGAAAGGCCCGCTTTGATGTTTGAATCCCCGCTGTCTGAGTTTGACCCAGAGGTAGCTGCTGCGATCGATGGAGAAATCTCCCGTCAACGTGGAACCTTGGAAATGATTGCCTCGGAAAACTTCGTGCCACGCGCGGTGTTGCAGGCACAAGGTTCGGTACTGACTAACAAATATGCCGAGGGTTATCCCGGCCGTCGCTATTACGGTGGTTGCGAGCACGTCGACGTCATTGAAGACCTCGCTCGGCAGCGTGCCAAGGATCTATTTGGTGCAGAATTCGCCAACGTGCAGCCGCACTCGGGTGCACAGGCCAACGCCGCGGTATTGGCTTCACTGATTAAACCAGGTGACAAGATCATGGGCTTGTCTTTGGCACACGGTGGGCACTTGACCCACGGCATGAAGCTAAATTTCTCCGGCAAGCTGTATGAGGTTGCCGCATACGAGGTGGACCCGGAAACCCATCGCATTGATATGGACAAGGTCCGCGAGCAGGCTTTGGCAGAAAAGCCACAGGTGATCATCGCTGGCTGGTCGGCCTATTCGCGTCGTTTGGATTTCGAAGCCTTCCGTTCCATCGCTGATGAGGTTGGCGCTTATCTGTGGACTGATATGGCGCACTTCGCTGGTCTGGTGGCTGCTGATCTGTACCCATCACCAGTTCCGCACTCCGATATTGTCTCTTCCACCGTGCACAAGACCTTGGGCGGTCCGCGTTCCGGCCTGATTCTGGCGAAACAGGACTACGCTAAGCAGATCAACTCGGCGGTCTTCCCAGGCCAGCAGGGTGGTCCGTTGATGCACGCGGTGGCGGCAAAGGCTGTGTCGTTCAAAGTGGCTGCCACTGAGGAATTCCGGGAGCGTCAGCAGCGCACCATCGACGGTGCACGCATCTTGGCAGAGCGCCTGACTGCACAGGATTGCCAGGAATCTGGTATCTCCGTGCTCACCGGCGGCACCGATACCCACTTGGTTTTGGCAGATCTGCGGAACTCAGAACTAGACGGCCAGCAAGCAGAGGACCGCTTGCACGAGGTTGGTATTACTGTTAACCGTAATGCAGTGCCGAATGATCCGCGCCCACCAATGGTGACCTCCGGGTTGCGCATCGGTGCTTCGGCGCTGGCTACTCGAGGTTTCGACGAGAAGGCGTTCGAAGAAACGGCTGATGTGATTGCGCAGGCATTGCTGGGCAAAGACGTTGCACAGCTGCGTGGCCGCGTTGAGAAGCTCACCCAGGACTTCCCACTGTATGAAGGCCTGGAAGACTGGAAGCTGGTTTAGGTAATTGAAAGTAGTCCTGGTTGATAACCACGACTCGTTTACCAATAACCTGGCTAGCTATGTGCGCATGGCTGGCCAGGAGGTTGTCGTTGTCGCCAATGACGCTGATCTTGGTGGGGTAGATTTCGCCACTTTTATGCGTCAGGGTGGCTTTGGTGCGGTGATTATTTCGCCGGGGCCAGGAACGCCGGAGAACCCGTCTGATTTGGGACATTCGGCGGCCGCGTTGCACGTTGGGCTGCCGGTGCTGGGGGTTTGTTTAGGCCAACAAGCTATGGCCTGGGCAGAAGGTGGCTCTGTGGTGCGTGCGCCCGAACCGTTTCACGGGCGTCGGAGTCAGATTACGCACGACGGGGAAGGGTTGTTTTCCGGTATTAACCAGGACTATCAGGCGGTCCGTTATCACTCGCTCGTGGTTGCTGATGACGCCAACAATCCTGTACCGGAATGTTTTCATGTCACCGCTCGCACCGCGGATGCGGATAACTTGGTGATGGGCTTAGCGCATAAGCATAAACCGTGGTGGGGAGTGCAGTTTCACCCAGAATCCATAGCCGATGCGCAGGGCATGGGAATTGTGCGCAATTTTTTGCAGCTTGCCGCAGAGGATAGGGCCTTTGCTGATAGTGCCAGCCGTGATGATGCTAGTCGCGATAATGAATCAGATTCAGCGCGTGCAGCTTTCGCCGAATCGGACGAGAGTGGCACTAAGCCGTGGCTGATTTCGCGAACTTTCCCGGCAGGAGCGCTGGCCTCTGATCCGATGCGTGCCTACGGGCTTTTACATGGGCAGCGGTGGTGGATCGAAGACGGCTCTGGGGCGATCTGCATGGGGGATGATTCCGGGCCACTGGCCAGGCACATCAAAGCGTCGGTAGTGCGCGGAGAAGTGGAGGTTTCTCATGCAGGAACTGGTTGGCGAACTGAAAGCTCTGAGGTACTCGAAGAATCTGTCTTTGACACTATTGGGCGCTTGCTGCAGCGCTATTCCGGTGTGCAAGCAGCGGTGCCTGGGTGCGAATTTAGCTTGGGCTTGGTCGGCTACTTGGGCTATGAGTTGAAAGCAGATTGCGGTTTTTCTGCACCCCACGCGCGTGAGGATTTTCCGGATGCCCAATTGCTGCTAGCGGATCGCGCACTAATTCTTGCCGACGACCAGTGCTACGTGATGGCGCTGTGTGAAGATACCGAATCCGCTGCCGTGCAACAAGCATGGGTGGACGCCATGATCGCAGAATTACAGGAAGCTAATTTTCAGGTTCCTGCGTGCGCTGACCGGACTGTCGGGGTGGAACAAACCAACACTACAAAGGAGCAAGGTCCCGCGCAGCAATTACATTCGCACGCGGAATACCTGGAATTGATTCGCCAGTCCCAAGAACTCATTGCAGCTGGTGAGTCCTATGAAGTTTGTTTGACCAACCGGTTGATGATGCCGGTCGCTGGGTATAACGCAAAAGATGCCTTCGCTTATTTACGACAAAACCATTCGTCGTCGCGTGCAGGGCTGCTGGAATTTGCTGATTTCGGGTTAGCGTCGACAAGCCCGGAATGCTTCGTGCGGATCGCGGGCGGTGTGGTGACAAGCAAACCCATTAAAGGGACCCGCCCACGGGGAACAAGCCCGGCAGAAGATGCGGCATTGTGTGAAGATCTTCAGACTGCAGAAAAAGACCGTGCGGAAAATCTGATGATTGTGGATTTGGTACGCCACGACATGAATGCCTTCGCGGTGCCCGGCACGGTAGAGGTGCCGAAATTGTGGGATGTGGAGTCATTTCCGAGTGTGCATCAGCTTGTCAGCACAGTGTCTGCCCAGTTGGGAGAGGTCAGCCCAGTTGCAGCGGTGCGTGCATTGTTTCCTGCGGGTTCCATGACGGGCGCTCCGAAAAAGCGCACGCTGGAAATCATTGATCGGCTCGAGGGGAGCCATAGAGGTGCCTACTCAGGGGCCTTTGGCTACTTTTCGTTTAGCGGAGCCGTGGATTTGTCGATGACTATTCGCACCGTGATTTTTGAGGCTGACCAGGTGAGCTACGGCGTTGGCGGGGCGATCGTGTCTTTGTCTGATCCAGAAGACGAATATGCTGAGACACAGGTGAAAGCTCGGCCGTTGTTCGGGTTGCTTGATAGCGCACGTGATTATGGCCATATACTTGGCTTGCAACAAAGAGGTCACCGTAAAGAAATTTAATAAGTTTGCCTTGCCTTGTTTATTAAAATAGTCTGCACTAAATTTGAGTGCGGTAATTTTGAGTACACTACTCCGGCTGGATGCTTTCCGGCGTAGGAGTGCCTGACAAGGAGATCTTCATGAAATTTTCCCGCATGCGACAAGTAATAGTGACATTCGTTGGGGCGGGAATATTAGGTGTGATGACAGCATGTGTTGCTGATGATGCAGCACAATCAGGCCCGGCCTCTGCGGATGCTGCCAGTGATGAACGCGTCGTTGTTCTGAACACTGGGCAGCTGGAAAATGCGTTGCAGCTTGGTGTAGTTCCAGTAGGTACTGCGGTCGCTAAAAATGCTGATGCTATCCCAACCTTCGTTCAAGAGGAATACGGTGACGATGTTGATTTGGAAGGGATCAAAGTTGTTGGTGAACGAGCAAATCCAGATATTGAGGCAATTGCAGCACTGAAACCAACACATATTTTTGCCAATGAACGAACCGATTCTGAGATCGTGGCAAAGCTCGAGCAGATCGCACCTGTGACCTTGGGGAAAGGCGGTGGTGAAAATTGGAAAAATGATTTTAAAATCCTTGCGGAAGCACTGGGCAAGACTGGTGAGTATGACAAACTTATGATGAACTACGAGCAGCGCGCACATGTGCTTGACGAAGCAATCGAGGACGGCGTAGGTACGATTTCGCTGTTACGGCCGAAAAATAACGCATTTAATATATTCGGTGTTGAATCCATGGCCGGAATTGTGGTTGCAGATGCTGGGCTGCAGCGTCCGGAAAGTCAACAATTTACGGATAAATCCAGCCATGATATCTCTGCCGAAGAGCTGGGGCTGGCCGATGCTGATTGGATCTTCTATGGCGTAGTCCCGGGCAGCCCTAGTCCTACAGAGACCTCCTTATGGGCGAGCTTAGGCGCGGTAGAAAAAGATCAAGCCATTGAGATAGACAACGATGGCTGGTTTCTGAATGCTTCTTGGCTGTCGGCGACCCTAATCCAAGATGGGTTGGCTGAGCACTTGACCGATGGTGCGACGCTGCCAAAGCGAGAGTCGTAGCTATCAGAGATTAGTGAGAGTAGGCAGCGTTCAGCCTTGCGCGAGACTCTGGCATAATCGGGCAGGCGATGAAAATCCTGGATTCTTACCTCATTAAAGACGGCCGCGTGGTTGGCCGGGAAGCTCACGAACACCGTTTTAGCCTTGGCGCGCGCGAGGCAGGACTGGACCAGTGGGATATCGAAGCCTTCTTGCTGCGGGTACGCGATGAACTGCCGGATGATGGCACATATTTCCCAAAAATAGAAGTTGGTGCAAACGGTGCCCTTCGATGGCAATTGCGGCACCCACCCGCATTGCGCAGTACCACGGAACTGTATATCCCAACCGAACAGGACCAGCGCGTACACCCGCGTGTAAAAGGCCCTGATTACGGTTATCTGCAGCAGTTGCGTGAGCAAGCTCGTACCGTGGGTGCCGATGACGCGCTGTTGCACCGCAACGGGAAAGTATTGGAAGCAGCGAATGCCGCGATCATGTTTTTTCCGGGCTGGAAGCAGGAGACTGGCAGTGCAGCGGGTTCGACAGGTCTAACGCCAGATAACGGTGTACCAGCAGATCCGAACGCAGCGCCGGACAAAATTGCACTGTTGCCACCGGAACAAGCGCAAGTTTTAGCATCGGTGACTGCGCACAGCAGTGTGAGCGTCTTACACAATGCCGGGTGGCAAGTCCACCGCGGGGTGTTGAGTCTGGCAGAAGCCTTGGAAACGCCAGCGTGGGTGGGAAGTTCATTGCATGGCTGGACTCGGCTGACCGCGTGGCGCACTGATGCCGGGCGTCGGCAAGCGGTTGCCGCGCCAGACCCGACATCGATTAATCGCGCGTTATGGGAGCACGCTAGCTAGCCGACAACGCGGCCGCTGGGTCCGGGCTGGAAAGCTAATCGGAATCAGCGTTGCCGGGTTTTGTGTTTTCCTTGCGGGATTCCGCCAGTTGAGTGCGAGCTTTGGACAACCACTCTGGCTGGTTTTGCAGGAGCTGTTTGATCTCGGCAGTGGTCAGAGCTTTATCCAAGTGGGTTTTTACCGCGTTGACGGAGACACCAAGTTTCCGGGCCACCTCAGCGCGTGGATGTGGGCCCTCCAAACGCAATTGCTGCAGCCACTCTGGCGGCTCGTGTTGCAATGAGCGCAGCTGCGCATGGCTGATGCCACCGTTTTGAAACTCCGGAGGGCAGGCCGGCAGGTGAATGCCAAGCTTCTTCGCCGCGGTCTGCGGCTTCATAGCCGTACTGGACGGGGATGCTGCGTCGGCACCGCGAATCGTGGTATCAGCGGTGCCGGTCTGGTTAGTGCTGTTGTGGTTGTTGTGATCAGCGCTGATCTGATCGGCGTTAGCGGTAGAGTTATTGCTTTCGTTCACACCTGCACACTACAACACGGCACGCATATCAACCCAGCAGCCATGACGGCCGCCTAGCTAACACGCCTCAGCAGCCATGACGGCCGCCTAGCTAACACGCCTCAGCAGCTATGAAGCTGAGCAGCTGCAATGAAGCCGAAGCTATTAACCCAACACGCAGTCGCCGATGAGCTTATCGATCGCCCGGACATCCAGTTTGCGGCCAATCTTGATCTTTATGTGGCCCGCGCGGGTCCAGAGTTCAATTTCCGCGTTGAAGTCCAGCGTCCCAGCGTTTTCCGTGGACCACATATTGATCGCGGAGTACGGCAGAGAATACATCTCCACTTTCTTGCCGCGAAGGCCTTGTGAATCCCGGACAATCAGCCGTTTATTGGTAAAAACCGCACTGTCGCGGAAAGTCTTGAACGCAACGTGTGCGTGTTCGCCGCTGGTCAGGAGTGGGTAGACATCGTCTGGGATCGGGGTTTCTTCAAACAGTGTCCATTCGGCAATCGCTTTGAATTCCACGGGAGTCCTTCCTTTAAGGTGTTCTAAGTTCTCTTACTATATTCCAACCGCGGTAGCATAGCCGTCATGTTGCACCTCGTATTCGCCACCGGAACCGAACCCGGCAAATGGTTCCAGCGATTTCAACGCGATACCCCGCATGGACTCAAAGCAGTGGCGGCGGATGATCCTTTCGCAATGCTTGCCGACGGTGCGAGTGCCGACAGCGTCGTGCATGGCGTTGTCAGTGCAGCTGATCGCTGCGAGCTAGCACTGATGCGGTTACCTGATTCACGCATCGACGAAGCCATAATCGGGCGAGAGTTTCACGTCGTCAAGCTTTATACCGAGCAATGCGGGATCGCGGTACCGAAAGACAGCGTGTTTGCAGAAGTTGGTGAGCCCGTGGGCTCGCGAGACATCGAAGGCGAGATCATTAATTTTGTGGCAGAAAAACTTGGTCCGATCGACATAGACAAACTTCGTGAGTCTTTGCAGGTGGTTGCAGCCAATGTTGGGGTGACGATAGGGCCACTGCCGCTTTTGAAGATGCTGTCCAAAAATCAGATCCGTGTGCTGCCGTACAACGGCGAGCATGTCGGCGGTGCAAAATCAACAGGGGGGTCAGACACAGAACCAACGGACGGGCGCTCCGGAAGCCAATGTGCCGTGGCACAGACTGAGATCGCTTTGGTATGGAAAGTAGCTGCAGATGGGGATGCCATCCAAGATTTCGTCGGAATTGCGAAAGGACGTAAAGCAGGATCGACGCGGCATAGGGCGCTAAAAGAGACGCGGCAAAAGAAAAAGCCCGGGGCGGGTGTTGGGAGAAGTACTGGGAACAACAGCGCAATAGGTGTTGGGAAAAACTCTGGGAGCGGTGCCGGGAAAAGTGGCAGCGGCAAGAAAAAATCTGGAAAGGGAACGCGGACACGTGGGCAAGCGCCGGGCGGACTGCGCAAGAAGAAACGTCGCTGATGCTGGGTGTAAACTGGGGGCCTGACGAAGGCCGAATGTACTTCACGCATTGCTGCGAGTCGTACCAAAACTTTCCGGTGAACTCGACACCATAAGCTCGAAAACATTGAACTCGACATAGTCACGGGAGGACCAACAGCAATGTCTGACGACTTCAACCTGCGCCCCATCCGGCCGGATGATTACCCACAGGTTCGCGAAATTTACGAACTCGGTTTAGAGACCGGCCACGCAACGTATGAGACGGAAGCGCCAACCTGGGAGCAATTCACCCGGCTGAAGGTCATGGAGACCGTCTTTGTGGCCGTGGAAAAAGACAATGATTCCAAGATTTTGGGATGGGTCTCTGGTGCACCTGCCAGCCACCGACCGGCGTTTCACGGCGTGTTGGAGGATTCAATCTACTTGCACCCGGACGCGCAGGGTCGTGGCGTTTCCGGAGCGCTGTTGGATAAATTGATTGAGGTGGCAGAAGATCTGCACAAGTGGGCCATCCATGCATGGATTTTCCCAGAGAATGAAGGCTCGGCGAAACTGCATGAATCCCGTGGCTATGAGAAGGTCGGCACGTTTAGCCATATGGCGAAAATGACTTACGGCGAGCGCGCCGGGGAATGGCGCGATACCGATGTTTGGGAAAAGCTGCTGAAAAAACCAGACGAGAAGTAGCTTTTGGTCCGCCAGCGGCCTAGCGCTGAGCGCTAGTTTGTGCAATTTGTGGCCCGGAACGTCACTATAGTTCCGGGGCTTAGCTGCGCCATCTTATCGACGGATTCGCTGGTCAGTACACCAATGACAGGGTAGCCACCGGTAATCGGGTGATCAGCACCGAAGGCCACGGGGTGTCCGCTGGGAGGTATTTGCAGCGCACCGCGCATTGCGCCTTCGGATGCTAGCTCACCGTCATAGGCTCGTTGCAACGGGCGGCTGGCTATCAGATTGACGCCGATGCGGTCCGAATCGGATGAAATTTGAAACGTTTGGTTAAACAGCTCTGCGGTCTCCGCGAACCAATCTTGGCGTGGTCCGAGAACGATGTTGAGAACCTCATGTGATTTCGGAACGAATTGTGTAGGCAGGTGCTTGGTTTGGGGTAATTCCGCGGTTGGGTTTTTCGCATTCGTCGGCAAACTAGTCCCGGATGTGATCGGATCCGGGCCGATACCGGAAAGCGTGTCGGTGGCGACTGAACCAAGCACTGGCTCGACCGCGAAGCCACCGGAAATAGCCAGGTAAGCGCGCAGCCCTGTGCCGATTTCCAAGCGGACTGTCTGGCCCTTTTGAATATCGAGTACCGTGTTGGTGCGCATACGTCGCTTATCGACGAATACGTCCGCATCGGTACCAGTAAAAACGATGCGCACCGGATTTTCAGCGACCACCTCAAAACCTCCGAAAAGGATCTCGATAACGGCTGAGTTTTCGTCGTTTCCGAGCATGCGATTTGCACGACGGGCAGCGCCGCGATCAAACGCGCCGGAGGGGCTCACACCGAGGCCGGAATAACCTGTGCGCCCGAGATCCTGAAAAGTTGCCTGTGGTCCGGTTTCTAACACCTTTAACATGTTTTCTCCTGGAATCGCACGGTATCGCCGGGTTGGAGCAAAGCTGGCTGGTCGCGGTCTATATCCCACATACGCGCTTCTGTGGTGCCAATCAACTGCCAGCCGCCGGGCGAGCTTTGGGGATAAACTGCGGAAAAACCTCCGGCCAAGCCCACAGAACCAGCAGGAATAGAGGTGCGTGGTTGGCTACGGCGAGAAATATTGGCGAACACCTTTGCGTGTGGGTTCGTGAGGTCAGGGCGCAAGTACAAAAAGCCTGGCGCGAACCCAGCGAATGCGGCCGTCCAGGTCGTCTCAGTATGTGCAGTGACCAGTTCCTCGGTGCTGACACCGAGTTCGTCGGCAAGCTCGTCCAGGTCATCCCCGTTATAGGAGACCTCAATGATGTGTGCATTGCCGCTACTGTGTGCCGCGGCCTGTGCGTCCAGTTCCGGCAGAGTTATCTGGCTGGGGTTGCGATCGAATGTGATCAGCAGGGTTTGTGCGGCTGGAACGAGATCGATGATGGATTCGAGGCCTGCGCGCTGCAGTTGTGACTGGTAGGCCAGTACCTGGCCCAATGGGTCCTTGTGGTCGCTGAAGTCGATTAACAGACCTCGGTCGCCGTATGGAATTAACATATAGCGATGCCCTCCTGTTTAAGTGCGGTGATTATTGTTTGCACCATTTCCAGGGCTTTGTGGCTATCGCCGTGGACACAAATAGACTGGCCACTAACTTCAACTGGGGTGCCATTAACGGAGGCGAATGGCTGCCCGGTGGCAATCGCCAGGGCTTGCTTGACGACGGTGTCGACGTCGTCATGCACTGCACCCGGTTGTTTCCTGGGAACCAGCCGGCCTTCGTCGGTGTAGGCGCGATCGGCGAAGGTTTCTTCGATGACCTCAAGCCCGGCCACACGAGCTTCACCGACGACGGGGGTGCCGGACAGGGCCATGAGTTTGAGCTGTGGGTCGACGGCCAGTATTCCGCCGATGACGGCTTCTGCCTGGTAGTTATCGGTGGCCGTGCGGTTATAGAGCGCCCCGTGTGGCTTGACATAGCTGACTTCCGCGCCAACGACGGAGGCGGCAGCTTTGATTGCTCCAAGTTGATAGATGGTTTCAGCGAGTAGCTCTTCGGCGTCGTAGTCTATGAAACGGCGGCCGAAGCCGGGCAGGTCGCGGTAGCCGATGTGAGCGCCGATGCGAACATCACGCTCGTGCGCTGCTTTGACGGTATCGAGCAGTACCTTCGGGTCGCCAGCATGGAACCCGCAGGCGATATTGGCGGAACTGACCAAGTCCAGTACGGCATTGTCGTTGCCCATGGTCCAGTTGCCGAAGCTTTCGCCGAGGTCGCTGTTGAGGTCGATGTGCAGGGCCGAGGTTTCGGATGCGGTACTCATCGTGGTTGTCTCTCCTGACACAGGGATGGGGTGGTTATATGCGGTTCTGCATTGTGTGGTTTTGGCGAGTTAGTTGCTGTTTAGAACACGAAGTCCCAGACTCCGCTGAATGAGCGGATGGCCAAGAACCAGGCAATGATTACGCCAACCATGCCCAGGACGATGAGCCAGCGTGGGTATTGGTAACCAAAGAGCAGGTCTTTCTGCCGGAATATGGCGACGTAAATAATCATCGTGAAGCCGACGGGCAGGACTAATCCATTGAAAGCACCGGCGAATACCAGCAAAGCAGCAGGTGCAGAGCCGAGGAAAGCGAAAGTAGTAGCGGAGCCGACAACAAAGATGATGGTGACGATGTTTTGTGCTTTGCGGAGCTTATCCTTCTTCGGGATGATGAACGTCGCCGAGGTATAGGAAGCTCCGATCACCGAAGACAGTGCAGCGGCGAACAAGACTGCACCGAATGCACGCATACCGAAATCACCTGCGGCGGCTTGGAAAGCTTCTGCAGCTGGGTTGTCATCGACGTTCAAAACGATTCCACCAGCAATGACGCCGAGGATTGCGAGGAAGAGGACGAAGCGCATAACGCCGGTCAGCACAATGGCGGTAACAGAAGCGCGGGTTACAGCCTTGACGTTTTCTGGCCCGGTGGTGCCGGAGTCAAGCATGCGGTGCGCGCCAGCGTAGGTGATATAGCCACCGACGGTGCCGCCGACCAGCGTAGTGACAATCACCCAGTCTACGGTTTCTGGCCATACGGTTTGGGTGAGAGCTTCACCTACCGGTGGTTGGGAGACGAACGCAACGTAGATCGTCAGCGCGAACATTACGATGCCCAGGACCACAAGAATCTTATCCAGGGCCGCGCCAAGGCGTTGGAAGAGGAAGATGATAATGGCCAGTCCAGCGGTGATGAGGCCACCCAACTTTGCGTCGATCCCTAACAAGGCGTTTAATCCAAGGCCACCGCCGGCAATATTGCCGATATTGAAAACAAATCCACCGATGCCAATCAACGCAGTAAGTAAGTAGCCCAGGCCAGGAAATACCACGTTGCCAAGTTCTTGGGCGCGTAGTCCCGAAACACCGATGACGCGCCAGACGTTCATTTGGACCGCGATATCGATAATGATTGACACCAGAATCGCAAAACCAAAAGCCGCAGCTAGCTGGTTAGTAAATACTGCAGTTTGCGTCAGGAATCCAGGGCCGATGGCAGAAGTAGCCATCAGGAAGATCGCACCCATTAGGATGCTGCGTGTTGAGGCAGTTGCTGCCGCTTGTTTTAGATTGGGTTGTTGTGGAGTGCTGTTTGGCTGGGGGCTGGAGGCCGAAATACCAGCATTGCTTGATGGAGACATTTCCAGGTCCTTGCTCTTAGAGGGCTGTGGGATATTACAGGGCTATATCGGGGTGACTTTCGTGAAAGCGAGATTATTTCCTGCTGACTTCCCTGCAGTTGCTGGGAAGTGGCATGGAACCAATATCGTCGTGATTGTTGAACAACGATAGCATAACTGTGTGTTAACTCACGGAAAAATCCGCAGGGGGCACATACGTCATGAAAAATTGCTAATGCCAGTAAAGACGATAAAATTACTGTGTATGATCGCTGATTCTTTGGCCCGCGAGATCACGCAGCGCATCACGCGCGGAGACCTCCGCCCGGGCCAACGCTTGCCTGAAACTCGCCTTGCCCGGCAACTTGATTGCTCACGAAACTCATTGCGCGAGGCCTTTCGCTTTTTGGCTAACGATGGGCTCGTTACACACATTCCTAATCGTGGGGTCTTTGTACGCACCCTGACGGCCGAGGCAATCAGCGAAATCTATACGTATCGTCGTATCGTCGAATGCGCAGCCGTGGCAGAATCTGATTTAGACAGCATTGATTTGTCGCACCTCGATACGATTATTACCGAGGCGCGCCGGGCTGCAGAACATGATGATTGGCATGTCGTCGGCAGTCTCAACGCCCAGGTACACCTCGAATTCGTGGCGCTTGCTGGGGTAGACCGGCTGGTGGAAGACATTCGCCCGGTCATTGCCCAAGCGCGCATTGCCTTTTTGTCGCTTGCGCAGCGTGATATTCATGAACCGTTTATCTCGCAGAATGCGGAAATCATTGATTTATTGCGGCAAAAACGACGTGACGACGCCGTCGTGGCTTTGCGGAAGTTGCTGGATATTGCACAACAACATGTGCTAGACCGCCTAGATTCCTAGTTGCCGTTAGACTAGCACCATGATGTTCCGACGCTATCGCCAAAACCGCCTGTTGCGGCAGCCAGATCCGTCGTTTCCGAGCCTAAGCCGGAAAACTGCGGATCAGCTTCGTTCCTCGCTGCGTCGCCAGCTGGCAGCTGAAGGTGCGTCGATTCGTTTTGACGGCATGTCGGCGACTATTGAACACCCGAGACGAGGCCGCATGTCGGTGCTCCTAGATGATTTAGTGCGCCAAGTAGCAAGCTCGCAGCATCCGAAAGCAATACCGAACCTGGCAGCATCATTTATGTCAAGTCTTGACGACGATACCTATATGGAACAGTTGGATACCGCATCGATTTATTCGCGGTTGCGTTTACGCCTAGTTTCGACGCGTGATCTCAGCGCGGAAGAACAAAAGATTATTGATTCGGCGACGCTTTTCAGTTTCACACAGGATACCTCCGCCACGATTGCTGTGGATACGGCCTCTTCTATACAGACAATTGCTTTGGAAAAGCTGTCTGAAATTGATGATATTGATGCTTTAGAACGTGCTGCGCGGACGAATTTGCGCGAAGAATTGCGCACTACTGATATCGACGTGCAATATCATAATGGTCCCGCCGAATCACCAGGGGCTTCAGCATGGACTTTTGAATCGAGCTCCCACTATCTCGGTTCGGCCCCGTTGCTGCTAGAAGAATTTATCGACATGTGGGCACCGGAAATTGACACCACTAATGGCTTGCTATTTTCTATGCCGACTCGACATTTGCTGTTGGTACGTGCGGTGACTGAAGGCACTGATCTGTTGGAAGGTATCTCGCGGATGGCTCCGGTGGCTGCGCAGATTGCCGATAGTGCGGAGTCAACAGTGTCACCACTAGTGCACGTATATGACGATGGCGAGATCACTACGATTTCTAATTGGACGCCAGGTAGCCAACAAATTGAAATCGCACCAAACGCACATATCATGAATCAGCTGATCAAAGGAGGCTTTGATCCACAGGCTGCGATTGAATCCGGTGGGGGTGTTTGGGAATCTGGCGAATTGCCGCCGTTGCCGGATGATTTTGAATTGCCTGATACACCAGCTGATATAGATAATGTTGGTGACGCTGAAGACGAAAACGAAAACGGTCAAGATCCCGGGGATCAGTACCCGCGTCGGGACACTTAGCCGCCGGCTGCGAATTACTACCAACGGCGCGAAAATACCATGTGGCCTAAGAGAATTAACCCGAAACCTAGGTTTATACCTGCCCGCGGTAGGAAAAATTGGGGTTTACCCGCTGCACAAGCTAAAGCGTTGGAAATTGAATTAGAAACAACCTTCAGCACTGCGGGTATAAGCATGCAGTTAACTGGACGGAAAGTTCATTTGCGGTGGCGAGAAGGCCACGAGACTAGCAGGGAGCTGGCGCCACTGTTAGAAGACATTGCTGGTGGTGCTGCTTTGTCGGCTAGCGTGGATGAATTCGTCGCAAAAATCATCCGTTATGAGACAGAAACCGTTGCGCGTGGTTTGACCTTGTCGCAGCTTTATCGCGGGGCTTTTATGCATTTGGATGCCAAGCGCGGTGGTGAGTGGGGCAGCTTTAGCCTTGATTTGGCTCGCTATCTGGTGGTTGGTGGCACTGGAAGCTATCTTCGGTTACCGGCGTATGAGGTACGAAAAATTGATGACGACATCCAAACGATTGTGGAAATTGCGCGAAAGAATTTATTTCGCGCTTTAGATAATGCACAAGTGGATGTGCAACGCCGACGTAGTGGGCCGGGCGGGGAGTACGCCTATGTGTTGCGTTGCTCGAGCCCGCATTGGTCTTCTATGCCGCTATTTTTAGATTGGTGTGTGCAGCGTTTCATTCCTGGTGAAGAATTCAACGCTGGGATACTTTTTGCGGTGCCACAACCAGACATGGTGCTAATTCGCCCGGTCACGTACGGAAATGACTTGGCTGAAGGTATGGCAACGATGGCGGGAGCGGCACTGGCATTATTTGCGGCTGATAAGCGTGGAATTTCGCCGCGCTTACATGTAAGCGTTGGGGGCGAAATCCACGCGATTTCCGACGTAACGGATAACAGCTATCTGCTGTACCCAACGGATTATCTGGTTGAACGGATTAAAGGTACTTAAACCGTTAATCTCGCACCCAGGCGCCGATAACCCCAGGTACTACCGGTCGACGTTCACCGAGTAGTGCTTTTTGGTTTCCCTCGCGTTCAATTGCTGTGGTTACAGCCTTTGCACGGCTTGGTTTGGAATTTGTTCCAGTACCTTGCCCTTGTTGCCCGGCACCACCCATCATGGGCATCATTCCACGGCCCATGTGGCCGGAACCCGAACGGCCCGAGTTTCCTGCTTGAGAGTTGTGGTTTCCGGAAGCGCTGTTGCCGTGTGGGTTGTGGGCACCGTGTTGTCCATTGGAACCAGAACTACCGGATCCGCCATGTCCATTAGAGCCATGGTTACCAGTTGCATTGGGGCTGTTTTGGCCTGCATGTGGCCCGGGAGATCCAGGCTGATTGGGGCCACCCGCATGGGAAACTCCGCCGCCGGAGCCAATGGGACGGGCAGAAAAGTTTTCGCTGTGCCCTCCGGAATAACCGCCGGCACCAGGAATCGCAGTTGAACCCAACCCGCGCGCTCCAATTCCGAGTTGCGCGCCAGGATTCATTCCGCCACGGCCAGTGATGCTGTTGTTGACGCCCCGCCCTGATTCCGACACCCCTGGTAACGATGCGTTGGCACCGCGTGCACCACCAAACACATTTGTGCCTGATGCATTAATTGGCTGGGAACCGTTCGTAGTTGTTGGGGATGGATGCGTGATGCCAGTGTTGAGCTGGGTACCAGTATTGCCATTACCTAAAACACGGGCGGCACCAGCATTAGGCGAATTGTTGGCAGCCATGGTTCCCGGCGTACCTTCGAAGCGGCTCAAACCAGCGGATCCAGCGCCACCATGGTTGGGAGCAGAAAAACCTGTTTGTTGCGCATTAGTTGGATTAAATGTTGCTGCTTGTGAAGCTACATTCGTAGACGTGTTATTGGTGGCCGCAGAATGGTGGGTTGCGGCATGGGTTGACGCACTATTTTGACCAACGTTCGCTACTTGTGCTGTGCCGTTGTCTGCGGCAGCAAATGTTGCTTGGTTTGGTCCGTATTCGGCGATGGTCCGTTGAACTTCACTGGGCAACTGCATGGCGGCCCGTGCTTCTTCCACGCCAGATTTTGCATGGCCGGTGCCAACTGCTTGGTTTTCGCCGCCGCTAGCGGCTGGGCTAGGGATGCTCAGTCCCAGGAGACGCGGAACGGCCGTCTGTAAGGCGGTGCTGAATTGGGTAGGGAAAATATCCAAATAAGTTTTCTCAATCAATTCGCGTGCGCTTGGGGTGTGATTTAGAGCCACCGCGGCTTGCACAGCTCTGGTGTTATTCCGTGCCGCCTCAATCGTGCCGATCAGGTTATTGATGGTGCTGTTCATGATCTGAGAATTAGCATTCAATGTCCGGCTGGTTTCTGCAAAATGACGTAGTTTTTGTGCACCACCGGAGATTGCGTCACCATAGTTATTTGCTTCTAGATCCGCGGCCACTTCTTCCAAGCCATCGGAAATTTCGGTGGCGGCTTGGCCGAGCTGCTGCCAGAGATCAGCGTCGTGGTGTGCTGCGGAATCGACTGTGCCGGAAAAATAACTTGCCAACAGATTGATGTCCGGAACCCGGCCGATAGCGGGGCTGTTGATTGCTACCGGAGCAGACTTGTCAGATGGTTCAGCGGCGGTAAAGAACTTGCTGCTAGCGGAAGGATGGCCAGAATACATGTGGGTCAGGCTGCTAGAGAGGTATTCATCCTGCTCGTAGACTGCGCTTGCCAGGTTGTGCAGGTTGTCGGCGGCCCATGAAATCTTGTCACGTAGTGCCATGAATTCTTCCGCTGCAGCACCAGGATTACCAGAAAGCGTTCTACCATGCTCGGCGGCGAGGAAACCTAGCCCTGGGATCTGTGAAAAAGCCTCAGAGAGGCGTGAGCGTCCACTATCCCGGCTAGCTTGGTATGCTGACGCTCCAATTCCCGCCAGCTTTGATCGGATAGCGGATAGTGATTCGGTTGAAATGTTTAATTCCATAATTGCCCCCGATTCTTATCTACTTGAGAACGATTTTTTCTAAGTTCTCTAGTGCGATCATGCAACTTTCTTCTAGCGTAAGACCTCTAAGTTTGCCGTGGTCACCGATGTTTATACGCCCCTTTACAGTTTCGATTCCAGCAGTGCATTCATCGGTAGCAGTCAATTCCCTGAAGTGGACCTCTGCAATGGAGGAATCGGATGGAATGTCGAGAATTTCTCTTTTTTCCTCGAGCTCTTTCATAGAATAATCATCAACCGTAATTGCGAGGTTTCCTGCTTGGCCGGTTGAGTAAGACTCGGTGAGATCTTCGGACATACCGAGAAAGCATGTGATATGTGTTCCGTAGGTTCTCGTTTCGGAGATTTCCGGATGATAATGCAAACCTGCCTTTTCCCAGACTGAATCGGGTGCTTCGTCGCATAAGTTGAATAATTCGAAGTCGGGAGCGTGACGATCCGTGGGGCCGCGTTCGGGCACCCAGTCAGCAAATTCGATGGATTCCTGTGCTGGTTCATCGGCTACGGCATCATCGTCGCTCCCGGTTACAGAAGCATTGTCCGAGGTGCAGCCTGCGACTAAACTGCCGGCAAGCAATGTCGCTAGGCTAATTCGGTATCTGCTCATCAGCTTTCCTTCCATCCTATTTTCAATAGCATTGGTGATCTTGGATTATCAGGGGAGGAGTACTACGAGTGGATTAGACTCTGCATTAGGTCAGAAGGTTCCCGCACTCAGCGAAATAGTGCAGTCCGAGAACTTTCGTTAGATAGACGCGAGGCGCCCAGGATCAACACTGCGGTGAGATCCGGGGCGCCTCGCGCTCGCAACCCTATTAATTTATTTCCTAAAATCAGCCGGATTCCGACCCGAGCAATCGATGATCAACATTGATCACTCATAACCCCCATTGGGTCGGAATCCTGTGGCCTTTTGGAAAGCGCCCCCGAAAGCGCTTTCCGAGAGCACGCTGGCGATACACGCGATGACCCCCATCGTGTATCCGCTGAATAGGCAGCTTCGGCTATAGCCGCTTCTCGGGCCTCCTTTCGTCTTCACAGGCGAAACCCGAGCAATTGATGCAGCCCTTGACCTCCGCGCGCCTGACACGGTGATTGAACAACGACGGTTCTGGTTAACATTATTCCCCCGAATGTGGTTAACCAGGCCGTAGCTCAAGGCCGTATCGGCAGCCTGCGTGAGGTCGTTCCGAAGTAGCTGCATCAATGATCCCCCGCTTCTAGCCGGTGATTACAAACGTGCTCTCAGCGAATAATCAGCGGGAACTGATTTCGTTCGCCGGAATTCATTGTGCATGAGAACCGGTGATTTGTCCCGCCGGGTGCAAAGAAATAAAATACATGATTGATCAACCATTTCTTGGAAGTTTTGGATTGCGGGAATGTATTCGGGGCTGAGTTCGATAAGCCTAGTATGGCCTGCGTGTTAGATATTCTCTTGATAGTTTTTCGAGAGAAAATGCTGTGAATTAAATGGCTGGCGGCGGGGTTTTGCAAGCGCAGTCGGGGTGGATTTGCCGCGCTCTAATATTAGAGGGCTGTGAAATCTGAGACGTGTGGGGTTGTAGCTAAATATTGCCTGGAAGAGAACTGGGAAAATTTAAAACGGGAACATGTTCGAAGCCTGGTTTTGGGTGAGGTGAAATGTGTGTTCATGACCGTAAAGCTAGGGCCTGTTTGTTTCACCCCCAATCTGGGGGTATTTCCGGTGCTTTATGCCGACATCGGTTGGGGCACAGGGGGTGCTGAAAGAACAATGTATAGCCCCGAATAGAAAAATACGCCCCTGATTTTCTCAGCGGCGTCGTCAGGTTTCTGGCGGAAAAGCCTCAGAAATCCCTCTCGGGGTTGGCAAAGTGGAGAAGAGAAAGTAATTAAGACTT
Source organism: Corynebacterium pseudodiphtheriticum (assembly GCF_023509295.1). Taxonomy (NCBI): domain Bacteria; kingdom Bacillati; phylum Actinomycetota; class Actinomycetes; order Mycobacteriales; family Corynebacteriaceae; genus Corynebacterium; species Corynebacterium pseudodiphtheriticum. The sequence continues at coordinate 866,580 of NZ_CP091864.1, forward strand.
CTTCACGACGGCGGGCTTCAGCGTCATTGCGCCAAATCCATCGATCTTGCAATCAATATTGTGGTCTTCCGGGCCGGTGCCGGCGTCGTAATTCAAGCGAATATTACGCACCTTGGTGCCTGTCTTCAGCGGTTGTTGGGCGCCTTTTACCTTTACCGTTTGTGTGATCGTGACCGAGTCGCCGTCGGTGAGCTCATTGCCCACGCTGTCTTTAATGATGTTGTTGGAAGCGTCTACAGCGTCATCTGTTGAATCGTTGCTTGGATTCCACTCGTATGCACACTCGGGGCAAACGATCATTGGAGGTAGCTCATAGGTGTATTCACTGGTGCACTCTGGGCAAGCTGGCAAAGTCATTGACTAATAATAACCGTCGTTAGCTCGCTTAAAGGAATTACGTGCACAGCAAAAAAATAGGCGGATAGCCTAAAGAAAAATTCTGCATTAGGGACCGGCGAATTTTTGGGTGTGCATAGAAATGCTTAACGCTCCAGGCATTGAGCCTAGAGCGTTAATTTAATGTGCTGTAAGAGCTGTGCGTACAGCTGCCTGTGGCCAGGCTAGCTGCAGGCAGAACTGCAAGCCTTAGAAGCGATCGCGGTCGGTATTAGCCATGGCGAGTACGTCGAGGCGCTTATCCAACTCTTCTTCGGATAGATCATCGCCAACGAAGCCCAGGTCAATGACGGCCTCACGGATGGTGATTTCCTTGGCCAGTGCATGCTTTGCTACCTTCGCAGCGTTTTCGTAGCCGATAGCCGAGTTTAGCGGAGTCACGATCGATGGGGATGATTGCGCGGAAGTCTTCATCATCTCGCGGTTTGGCTCGATGTCGTCGATTAGGCGCTCGGCGCAGACACGGGACGTATTAGCCAGCAGGCGAGCCGATTCTAGAACATTGCGTGCCATCATAGGGATGAAAACGTTCAACTCGAACTGCCCCTGGGTGCCGCCGAAGGAAACAGCAGCATCGTTACCGATCACCTGTGCGGAGACCTGGGTGGCGGTCTCACACAGAACCGGGTTGACCTTGCCCGGCATGATCGAAGAACCAGGCTGCAGGTCAGCCAGACGGATCTCGCCTAGGCCGGTCAGTGGACCGGAACCCATCAGGCGGATGTCGTTAGTGATTTTGTACAGCGAACCAGCGATGACCTTCATCGCACCCGAGAATTCCACCAGTGCGTCGCGGTTCGCTTGGGCTTCGAAATGATCTACTGCCTCGCGCAGCTCTTCGAGTCCGGTTAGCTTTTTCAATTCTTCGGTGACCTGGGCACCAAAATCAGCGGAGGTGTTCAGTCCGGTTCCGGTTGCGGTACCGCCAATTGGGAGCTCACCCAGACGCGGCAAGGTGGCTTTAACACGCTCGATACCAAGCTCGATCTGGCGAGCGTAACCACCAAATTCCTGGCCCAAAGTCACAGGAACAGCGTCCATCAGGTGGGTACGGCCCGACTTGACGACGTCCTTCCATTCTTTAGCTTTGTTCAGTAGCGAATCGTGCAATTGTTGCAAACCAGGGATGAGGTCCTTCACCGCGGCCTCAGTAGCTGCGACGTGGGTAGCCGTTGGGAAGGTGTCGTTGGAAGACTGGCCCATGTTGACATCGTCGTTCGGGTGAACCTCGGTGCCGGCCTGCTTTGCCAGAGACGCGATAACCTCGTTGGTGTTCATGTTCGATGAGGTGCCGGAACCAGTCTGGAAGACGTCGATTGGGAATTCTTCGTCGTACTTGCCTTCAGCAATTTCCTTGGCCGCGGCAATGATGGCGTCAGCCTTGGCACCGTCCAGAGCGCCGTTGTCTTTATTAACCTGCGCACATGCGGCCTTTAGCAGACCCATTGCGCGAATCTGTGCAGATTCCAAACCACGGCCAGAAATAGGGAAGTTCTGCACTGCGCGCTGGGTTTGTGCACGCCACAAAGCGTCCTTTGGTACCTTGACTTCGCCCATCGTGTCGTGTTCGATGCGGTATTCTTGCTCAGTCATTTTCTCACCTTCAAGTCAATACTTAATTGCGTAATTTGTGTAGCCGGGAAGCTGTGCACTTGGCCGGGTAACGGCCTGTGCTCTATACCAGTATTCCAGCGTTGCGCAATTATTTCCCGTATAAATTGTTGCTTATTTGCTGCTGTAATCAATCACGGAGTATTCCTGCAGCTTAGCGAGCTGGTGAATTGATTCGACATAACGGGTTGTGCCGGATTTCGAACGCATCACCAAGCTACGCGTAACAGCGCCGGCAGGGCGATAAGAAACCCCACGGACCATATCGCCATCAGTCACGCCGGTGGCAGCAAAGTAGCAGTTGTCCGACGAAACCAAGTCATCAGTAGTTAGAACCTTGTCCAAGTCGTGCCCGGCAGCGCGCGCCTTTTCTGCTTCTTCCTCGCTTTGTGGCCACAACTTGCCCTGGATTTCACCGCCCATACATTTCATCGCGCAGGCGGTGATGATGCCTTCTGGGGTGCCGCCGATGCCCATCATCATGTCAACACTGTTGGAATCATGCGATTGTGCAGCGGCAATTGCGCCAGCAACATCGCCATCCATAATGAGACGTACTTTGGCACCAGCTTCACGAATTTCTTTAATCAATTTCTCGTGGCGCGGGCGATCCAAGACTACGACGTTCATTTCCGCAACCTTGATGCCTTTGGCCTTAGCGACGGCGGCTACGTTGTCAGCTACCGAAGCATTGATGTCGATCGCACCACGTGCTTCTGGGCCGACGGCGATCTTGTTCATGTAGAAGACCGCGGATGGGTCGAACATTGTTCCACGCTCTGCAGCTGCAATGACGGAAATGGCATTTGGGCGACCTTCTGCCATCAATCGCGTGCCATCAACCGGGTCTACTGCGATATCTACCTTTGGGCCTTCGCCGGTGCCAACGTTTTCGCCATTGTAGAGCATTGGAGCCTCATCTTTTTCGCCCTCGCCAATCACGACGACGCCGTCCATATGCACCGAGTTAATCAGGCTGCGCATGGCATCGACTGCAGCACCGTCGCCCTCATTCTTCTGTCCGCGACCTACCCAGCGCCCCGAGGCCAAAGCTGCGGCTTCGGTAACGCGGACTAATTCCATGGCGAGGTTGCGGTCAGGGATATACGAGGTGGGAGCGGACATAAATCCTCCTGGGTTCTAGCTTGGGCATAAACGTGCCTCCTATTGTTCCACTAAAATAGTCAACCGTTGTGGGGCACACCCAATAAGCCGCTAATAAAGCCGATGAAATGTGTGAGCCAGCCGATCGCATGGTTAATTGAACACATCGCTGGGTGCTGTAAATTCGTTGTGAATTCGCGCCTGGAATTACCACCTCGAATAGCTAAACATGCCATACTGTTGGACGTGGCTGGCGAATCTAAAAAACCCGCAATTTTTCAAGGTGGCCGAGACATGTTTATCTCTGTCGCCGTCATTGTTATTGCCATGATTCTGGTAGTAGCTCCTACAGGGCTCTGGTCTTATAGCCCAGGGGAGCCAGAATTCGAGCCGGTGCGCGAAGTGGACCCGCAGGCGTTTATCGATAATGAAGCCCGTGCTAGTGCGTACGACATCTACTTCCCGGAGACCCCACAGGATTGGGTTCCGAACTCAGCGCGCCGCAAACTGATCGACGGCGAAACCTCCAGTGTCGTTGGATGGGTGACAGCAGAGCGCGGTTTTATCCAAATTGCGCAAACAGGCGTGCCACTTGCGCAAGCGCTGCAGAAATTTGACAGCAAATATCGCCCGAACCAAGAAGCGCGTCAGATTCTCGGGCGCGAGGTGACCGTGAAATCTTCTGACGATGCTTCCGTAAGCAGGCTGTGGGGAGTGGAGAAAAACGGCACCACGTTGCTGTTTGACGGGGTGGCTTCTGACGACGAGTTCACCACAATCATTGCAAACACCCTGCAGGCCGACGCCTACCAGCCTGCATAGGTAGCGCACTACACGTTGTAATAGAGCTCAAATTCTTTCGGGGTGGGCCCTTTACGCAGCGGCATAATTTCTTCGTCGTATTTCAACTGGATATGAGCGTCAAGCAAAGAGTCGTTGAACACGCCTGTGCGCGTTAGGAATTCTCGGTCATTGTCCAAAGCTTCTAAGGACCGTTCCAGTGAATACGGCACTTGCGCAACTGCTTTTGCTTTTGAGAAGCTGACGTCAGGCAAGCTAGACGAGTCAGACGAATCGAAATCAACAGGGTTGCCTGGATCAATCTGGTTCTGAATACCATCCAAGCCTGCTAGTAGCTGCGCAGCAAAACCCAGATACGGATTCCCTGAAGGATCTGGCGCACGGAATTCTAAGCGCTTGGCATCCGGGTTATTTCCTACAGCCGGGATTCTAATGGCTGTAGAACTATGTGATTCCGAATACGCCAAATTTATCGGTGCTTTGACACCGGAATACAACCGTCGGTAAGAATTCGCTGTCGGGTTGGTAAATGCCATGACCGCACCCGCGTGTTTCAACAACCCACCGATATACCAACGGCCAAGATCTGACAATCCAGCGCAGCCTTCGCCGTCAAATAACGGCTCGCCTTCTTTCCATAAGGATTGGTGCGTGTGCATACCGCAACCTCGGTCACCTTCTAATGGCTTAGGCATGAATGTTGCAGTCCGCCCCATAGACTCTGCTGTGTTCTTCACGATGTATTTGAAGGTCTGCAAATCATCGCCAGCAGCCAACAAAGTATTGAACCTGTACTTGACCTTTTGCGCACCGCCTGTAGCGATCTCGTGATGGAAGCGCTCTACTGCAAACCCGCACCCCGTCAAGTGATGTGCGATTTCATCACGAACCGGAATCGTTTTGTCATATGGGGCGGCGGGGAAGCGGCCGTCGTTAATTTGGATTTGGTTTCCGCGGTTCAGATCCCCGTTGATCATGGCCTTTTCGCCAGAACGCCACCAGCCCTCATCAGAATCGACGTGGTGGAATGCAGTATTAACTGAAGTGGAATAGCGCACGGAATCGAACACGAAAAATTCCGCCTCGCACCCGATATAACAGGTGTCGGCAATGCCAGTGTCTTGCAAGTATTCTTCAGCGCGACGGGCAATGCTGCGTGGATCCCGGGAATAGGGTGTGCCGTCGGAGGCCGACTTGTGCACGAAAAACTTCATATTGACTGTCTTGTGCGCACGAAACGGATCAATATACGCGGTGGAAATATCTGGGCGCAGAATCATGTCGGGTTCATTGATGGTAGTGAAACCATCAATCGACGAACCGTCAAAGGCAAACCCCGCTGCCGCTGAAGCCTCAGTAAAAGTATTTGCCGGAATGGTCAACGCATGCTCGATGCCGCGCAGATCTGTAAAACGCATATCCAAATACTCGACGGAATGTGCTTCGAAAAAATCGAGTAACTCGGTCACAGTAGTGACGGCCATGTCTGCTCCTCGCAGAAGTTTCTTTTGGGGTGGTCGGCTATTCCGGTAATTCCGGAGTCTTCGTCGGCAAGCAGCATAAGAGTTTTCTACATAGTCTCGACGCGTTTTATCCTTATTCGCCGTGATCGGTGCCAGAATCCCGATTCTTTGCGCCAGATTTATCTCCTGCGCTATTCCTAGCACTCATTGCCTCGTCAACACGGCGGTTTGCCCGATCTAAATGCTGTTCGCAACGCTTGGCTAAGGCCTCGCCACGTTCCCAGTACTTTAGCGATTCGTCAAGCCCCATCTGACCTAATTCCAAAATTTTGACGGTCTCAATCAGCTCGTCACGGGCTTGTTCATAGCTGAGTTCATCAACTGGGCGCTCTGGGGAAGGATTTCCGGTACCAAAAGAATCGTTCATTGTGCAGCCTTTCGAAATAAAGAATTACAGAGTTAACGCAAGTTACAGGGACTCAGCAACAAGTTAATGACATGAGGAGGGACTGCTCGTTGCTTAATCCGCATGCTGGGTTCCCATACCTGCCGCAGTGATCGAGCCGTCGGCGACGCGAATGCGTAATTGAGAACCAGGAGGTGCTTGTGCAATCGTGGTCACAACCTCTGGATCGCCACCACGAGGCAGTACCTGCACGATTGAATAACCACGTTCTAATGTGGATGCTGGCCCGAGCGCAGAAACCTGTCCGCGTAGAGCTGCAACCCGCGAGCTTTCCTGGCCAACGACATGACGGATTTCCCGACGAATAGCAGCTAATGCATTTTCGAGTTCGTCGTGCCGGGCTTTGATCGGGGTACGCGGGTCCGCCAACACCGGGCGGGAGCATAAAGCATCCAGATTTTGTCGTTCGCGTGCTACCCACTGTCCGATAGCCTGTGCCATTCGGGAGCGTGCTTCGTCGAGAAGCGCGCGTTCCTCGGCGACGTCAGGGATTACTCTCTTTGCCGCATCCGTCGGAGTCGCTGCACGTAGGTCTGCGACATTGTCCAGAACCGGTGAATCTGGTTCATGGCCGATTGCTGAAACGACGGGTGTGCGTGCCGCTGCTACTGCACGTTGCAGAGCTTCTTCGGAAAACGGTAACAAGTCTTCTACGCTGCCGCCGCCACGTGCGATGATGATGACATCAACCTCGTCGTCGGCGTCTAGCTGCTGGAGTGCGTCTATTACTTGACTGACCGCTTGGGCACCCTGCACTGCGGTATTAATAACGCGGAAGTCCACCGCAGGCCAGCGGTCACGTGCTACTGAAAGAACGTCACGTTCAGCAGCTGATCCTCGCCCGGTAATCAGACCCACTGTACGGGGAAGATAAGGGAGCGGAAGTTTTTTCGAGGCGTCGAAAAGGCCTTCAGCGGCAAGCTGCCGACGCAGATTTTCGATGCGAGCGAGTAGTTCACCGACCCCCACATGCCGAATATCAGTCACCCATAATGAAAATGACCCACGGCCTGCGTAAAACGCTGGCTTGCCGTACACCACGATGCGATCGCCATCTTTAATCGGAGTAGGCAAATTTTGCAGTAATTGTGTGGAGGTCGTGAGAGAAACCGACATTTCCTGGTTGACGTCGCGCAAAGTGAGATAGGACAGCTTCCACGACGGTTTCATGTTGACCTGCGTGAGTTGGCCTTCGACCCACAAATAACCGAGCCTTTCAATCCAGCCCTTGATCTCGGTATTGGCAGTGCTGACTGACCATGGATTCTCTAGCGTAGCGGGTGGTTTACTCAACAACGATCCCTTCGTCCAACGATGCGCGTAGCGGTTGTACCCGGTAACAGCTGCCCATTGTACTGGGTGTTGACGTATTGGATACCCTGGAGGGCATGACTGAACAGGCTGAGCGACAACCCAATGTTCTTCTCGCGGCACCCCGCGGCTACTGCGCTGGTGTGGACCGCGCCGTTGAAACGGTGGAAAAAGCCTTAGAAAAATACGGAGCACCGATCTACGTGCGCAAAGAGATTGTGCATAACAAGTACGTGGTGAAGACCTTTGAAAAGCGGGGCGTTATCTTCGTAAATGAAGCATCGGAGGCCCCAGAAGGCGCCCACCTGGTATTTTCTGCACATGGTATCTCGCCGGCGGTGCGGGCTGAAGCTGGTGAGCGAAAACAGATTACGCTTGACGCCACCTGCCCGTTGGTGACAAAAGTACATCGTGAGGCTGAACGCTTCGCCCGCGACGGCTATCATATTTTGCTGGTCGGCCACGAAGGCCACGAAGAAGTCGAAGGCACCGCTGGGCATGCGCCAGAGGTGACCTATCTTGTCGACGGTGTGGAGGGGGTTGACAAGCTTCCGGAATCGTTGGTTGATGAAAAGATTGTTTGGCTTTCACAGACCACGCTCTCGGTAACGGAGACCATGGAAATCGTCAATAAATTGCGAGAACGATTCCCACACCTAGAAAATCCACCGAGTGATGACATCTGCTATGCGACGCAAAACCGCCAAGAATCTGTTCGTGCGATCGCCCCGCAGTGTGAATTAGTAATCGTGGTGGGATCGACGAACTCTTCGAATTCCAAACGATTGGTAGAAGTTGCCCTTGATGCTGGTTCTAAAGCGTCGTACTTGGTCGATTTTGCTGATGAGATCAAGGAAGAATGGTTGGACGGTGTGGAAACCGTTGGTGTGACCTGTGGTGCTTCGGTTCCAGAATTACTGGTTCGTGACGTCATACAATGGCTCGATGAGCGTGGATTCTCTGATGTGAAAGAAGTGACGACGACAACCGAGACGATTCAGTTCTCACTGCCGCGCGATCTCCGTCCAGCCCGTAACCGGAAAAAGTCGGTCCAAAACTAAGATTCTGGTTGGTTAATTAATTATCCCGGTTATTGCTCCGGGAGAAGGCCGAAGATCCTTCGCCTGCCCGTCGCGCTGACGTACGAGTGGGAGCTGCTGGGCGTGTTGATCGGGGGAGCCGTGATGAACGCACAGGGGAGGAAGTAGCGTTGTCAGCACGGTTACGTGCCATCAATTCTTCTACGGTTACACGGTTGGTGCGTTCGCGGGCGCGCGAACTAGAGCGAATATTGCGTCGATTAGATTCTCGATTACGGTTGCGCTGCTGCCTTCTGTTTCGCTCGTGTATCTTTGCTTGACTGTTTAGTAGCAACAATCGAGCCACAGCGATACCGATGGAGATGACGGTGATCAAAGCTAGCGCGGGAAAATATTCGACCACGGCGTAAATCGAGGTCCATACCATCGTGCGTGATGCAGCCTTGGCCCCGTCTGGCGCTGAAGCGATGTTGTTGCCCCAGGAGGTGGAGAACGCGAAAAAACCAAAAATTAGCGGAAGCGGCGCTACGGTCAGAAATAACGACTCTGCTTCTACGAAGAGCGTGACGAAAACCGCGGCAAGCAAAAAACACAACAAGAAGGGCCAGCCAAGGCCATTAAACAAGATGCTAAGTAGTAGTCCTGTCACGCTGGCGGCCAGCACTAGTATAAGTGCAAGCGACAACGACAGGCCGGAAAAACCTGGCGCGGGGGACCTTCGAGACTGCGTAGACACAGTAGGTCATCTTAGCGGAAGTCAGATTCGTGATAGTCTGCGACATCTACATACGTAGGCGAAGAGTCTGTGGAGCTGTGCCGTGCACGGTGTGCTGCGTGATACGGCTTGGTGGGTTCTCGTGAACTCACTCCCATTTCTGCTAGTCGTCGAGCAGTAACCTGCACTCGGGAATCTAGTGAAGAGAGCGTGGAATTGTAGGCTTCAACAGCCTTGTCCAAACTCCTTCCGACACGATTGTAATGTTCGCTGACCGTATTTAAGCGCGAGTATAGCTGACGGCCCAGCTCATGAATTTCTTTGGCTTTTTCGGAAAAATCTTCTTGTCGCCAGCCCAAAGCTACCGTACGTAGGAGTCCAAATAGTGTAGTCGGTGTTGCAATTACAATGTTTCTGGAAAATGCATACTCGAGTAGTTCCGGGTCGGTATTGAGCGCCGAATCAAGGAATGGGTCCGCAGGTACGAACATGACCACGAATTCTGGACTGGGTTGGAATGCATCAATATAGGGTTTTGCTGAAAGATTTGCGACGTGGTTGCGCAGTAGGTGAGCATGTCGACGCAAATAACCGGCGTGTTCTTCCGGATCATCGGTATCAAGAGCATCCAGATATGATGTGAACGGTACTTTGGCATCGACGATGATCTGCCGACCTCCAGCTAAATGAACAACCATATCGGGGCGAACGAGTGTTTCTCCCAGCTTGGCGCTTGTTTGCACACTGAAATCACAGTGTTCAACCATTCCCCCGAGTTCAACGACGCGTTCGAGCTGTATCTCACCCCAGCGGCCCCGGACATTTGGACTGCGCAGGGCGTTTACAAGCTGATCTGTTCGTTCGTTTAAACGCGTAGATGTGCGCGATAGTGCCTGAATTTGGCTGGTCAGCGATGCCGCGGTATGGCTGCGCTCGGATTCCATGGTGCGCAATTGCCCATTGATGCTTTCCAGCGATCTTTCCACGACGGCGAGAGATTCTAGCGCGGGCGTGAGCCCAGGTTCAGGTCGGGAAGCTGGAGGATGTTGATTTACTGACTCTTCATTGAGTAGCCCCGAGTCTCCTGCAAACTTCGGGCGGCCAAGGGATCGAGTGGCGTTTATTGTGCCGTGTGGGCGCAAGCTACCGTGTGCGAACCATCCGAGAGCGATGCCCAACACGAGTGCAATAAATACGGAAACGATGGCAACTGTAGAAATGGTCATGGTATGGCCTGCGGAGAGTAGGGGAAATGCGATCAGGCATCAGGTTGATGCTTATGTTTATTTGATTTGGACATTTTTGCCCACCAGCGTTCCACGCGGTCGGTGGCCAAGCGGTGATGTTGGCGGTCGGACTTGTTGATGCTTGGTCGGGCGTCTAAATTGATGCGTTTTTCGAGTTGATCTTCGAGATCATCGTCGAGATGAATGGTGGCTTCCTTGGTGTATTTCGCGGCATCCTCGTGGGCGTGGGCGTGTGTGCTTCCGTCTTGCCGCCAGGAACGACGTAAGTTGCGTCCGTTATCCTCGGTGAATTTAGCGGCCAGCTCACCGGCGATCGTCACCGAAGTGATATCGCGTGCGCGGCGCTCACCGGAATTCAGGGTGAGGAGGTCTTGGACGTAACGATAACCGACGGCGATCATTGCTGCGACTGGTACTGCCAAGAATGCGCCGATTAGGTTGAACAGTGCAGTACCAGTAATTACGGAAATTAACACGACCACTGGGTGCAAGTTCATTGCGCGCGCCTGGAACCACGGTGAGAGGATATTGCTCTCAATTTGTTGGACTGCGACGACCACGATGAGCACCATAATTGCTTCAGTAAATCCAAGGCTCACCAACGCAATTAGCGTCGATAAAGCTCCGGCGGTAATCGCCCCGGCAAAGGGAATGAAGCCGGCCATGAAGGTGATAATCGCCAGTGCTAGTGCCAGCGGAACTCCGATGATAACGAGCCCGAGACCAATAAAGATGGCGTCAATTAAAGACACTAAGGCTTGTGCGCGGATAAATCCGCCCAGGGTGAGCCATGCTCGGGTGAAGAGTTCTGTCAAGTGCCAACCAGTACGACGACCCGTAGCGCGGCGCAGCCAAGGTAGGAACCTATGTCCATCTTTGAGGAAGAAAAAGGTCAGAACTAAAACCACAAATAGAGTAATGACCATTGAGGTTGCTGTTTCGATGCCAGCAAAAACACCGCCGACGATGGTGTCGGCCTGTTCTTGCAGCCAGGTAAATACCTCTTCAATGAAATTTGAGAGATCATCGCTATTGAGGTGGAGAGGTGGGCCTTGTAACCAGACTTGCACTCGTTGAATGCCTTCTACCGTCTGTAAGTAAAGGCCTTGGGATTGACGAACGAAGTCGGGGGCGATGAAGAATATAGTTCCGCCTACTAAGCTGACGAAACCACCCAAGGTTATTAAAGCCGCGAGTGAACTCGGAAAGCCTGCATTTCTTAGCTGGCGCGAGATTGGAGCCAGCATGGTGCAGATGATTAATGCAAATGCAATCGGCAATACGCCAGCCCAGAAGCGACCGACGATCCTGCCCAAAAAGTAAATGAATGCACCAAGGATAATTAGGCGTAATGCCCAGGTGGCGGCCTGTTTAATGCCGTGGCCGAGCACCACAGAACGATCGACTTGATCGCCGGGTGGGTGCGGCGTGATATCTGACCACTCGATATCCTGCGGAGCAGGTTCTTGCTCCTGGCGATCTTGTGCTCGGTCTGGCTTCGTACTCACGCCTAATATCATGCCTTATTCCTAGCTGCTAGGCGAAGAACGCAGATGCAGATTCACTCGCAGGGTGCTGTGGGATCGTTGCCTGGGCAAGTTAACTCCAATCCTGCGATGGCTTCGAAGTACCTAAAGCTAATACGTTAGGATGAGCCGTGTGAGTCTTACTTTAGGAATCGTCGGATTGCCCAATGTTGGCAAGTCCACTCTGTTTAATGCCCTGACCCGTAGCGATATTCTGGCAGCGAATTATCCGTTCGCCACCATCGAGCCCAACGTCGGCCAGGTGGAGCTTCCGGATCCACGATTGCGCCGGCTCGCGGAGATTTTCTCTTCTGAGCGGATTTTGCCAGCCATCGTTTCCTTCGTAGATATCGCCGGCATCGTGAAAGGTGCTTCGGAAGGTGAAGGCATGGGCAATGCGTTCTTGTCGAATATTCGCGAAGCCGATGCGATTTGCCAAGTGGTTCGTGCTTTTGCCGATGACAACGTGATCCATGTTGACGGTAAGGTCAACCCAACTAGTGATATCTCCATCATTAATACTGAGCTTATTCTTGCGGATTTGCAGACTTTGGAAAAAGCTCTCCCGCGACTGGAAAAAGAAGCAAAAAAGAATAAAGACCTGACCGAGGTCGTTGAAGCTGCGAAGACAGCTCGTTCAGTATTGGAAGAAGACCGCACACTGTACGCAGCTGCGAAAAACGGTGAGATTGAATTAGCTCCCTTGCGTGAGCTGCATTTGATGACCACTAAACCGTTTCTGTACGTCTTTAATTCTGATGAAGAGGTACTTACAGATGAAGCGAAGCGGGCCGAATTGGCAGAATTAGTAGCGCCAGCCGACTGCGTCTTCCTGGACGCAAAGACCGAAACTGAATTGCTCGAATTAGAAGAAGACGAAGCAGCCGAATTGTTGGAATCTGTCGGGCAAAATGAGCCTGGGCTGAACACCCTCGCGCGTGCTGGTTTTGAGACACTCGGGCTCCAGACCTATCTGACCGCGGGACCGAAAGAAGCCCGTGCGTGGACTATCAAGCAGGGAGCCACAGCCCCACAGGCAGCGGGCGTGATCCACTCGGACTTTGAAAAAACCTTTATCAAAGGTGAAATCGTGTCTTTCTCTGATCTCGACGAAGCAGGCTCCATGGTTGCAGCGCGTAATGCTGGCAAAGTGCGCCTGGAAGGCAAGGACTACGTTATGCAAGATGGCGACGTATGTGATTGGAAGACCGGCGCTTAACGCAGCCGTCTGGAACAACCCGAAAGAACTTCGAGATGACAAAGAACACCCCGCAAGATGCTTCCCAGCAGACCACCGGTGATGCCCATGCTCGCTACATCCCGATTCGTGCCGGGCTATATCCAATTTTTCTGGCTGCGTTCGTCGTTGTTTTTGTCATCTCGAATATAACCGCCAGTAAAGGTGTGACGATAGGTCCGCTAGTTACGGATGGCGCATTTTTCTTGTTTCCAATCGCCTATATTATTGGCGACGTTTTGGCGGAATGCTATGGGTTCAAAGCCACTCGGGTAGCCATTTGGACAGGTTTTGCCTCGGCATTAGTGGCGGTACTAGCGTTTTATGTCGCCATTTGGTTGCCAGCTGCTGATTTTTACGAAAATCAAGAGGCATTCTCTACAGTTCTTGGGTTGGTTCCGCAGATTGTGGCGGCTTCGCTGGCTGGTTACGCTGTTGGCCAGCTGCTCAACGCCTGGGTGTTGACCACGATGAAAAACCGCAATGCTAACGCTCCGTTATGGCAGCGGTTGATGGGGTCGACCGTCGTTGGCGAATTCGGTGACACCTTGGTGTTTTGCCTGATTGCAGCGACCGCGATCGGTATCAGTACATTATCGGATTTGGTGAATTACGTAATCGTAGGGTTTGTCTGGAAGACGGCGATGGAAGCAGTTTTATTGCCGGTAACTTATCGCGTGGTCGCTTGGGTGAAAAACCGTGAAATGCCGGTGAAGCCCTAGGGAAAACAGGTAAATATGAGTGAGACACAACCAGCAGTATCCAAATCCCCGGAACAACCAGAACCTGAATTAACGCCGTTAGATATTTCGGGTATTAAGAAAATCCTGGTTGTTGTGGCACACCCAGATGATCCCGAATATGGTCTCTCTGCGGCCGCACATGCTTGGATTAAGCACGCAGGCATTGAGATTGCCTATTTGCTGTTAACCTCTGGCGAGGCCGGCATCGCGACGATGACGCCGGAAGAGTGCGGTCCGCTGCGTGCTGCTGAACAACGCGAGGCCTGTAATGTGATTGGCGTCGAGTCACTGGAAATCTTAGATTTCCCGGATGGTCATCTGATTTATAGCCTGGAGTTAAGAAAGGCGATTGCACGCAAAATTCGCCAATTTCAGCCTGATGCCGTCGTGACTTTGCCAATGAGCTTGGAGTTGTCCTGGGGATTGAACCAAGCTGATCACAGGGTAGCTGGACTGGCAGCACTCGATGCTGCCCGCGATGCCGCTAATCCGTGGGTCTTTCGTGAGCTACCAGAACCAGCCTGGTCCGCTCGGCAATTTTGGATAGTGAATGACGCGGCTGCAGACCACGCTTATCGGGTGGATTGCGATGATGAACAGGCCGCTATTGCTTCGCTAGAATGCCATAAAAAATATTTGGCTGCACTTGAGGACCATCCGCCTGCTAAAGACTTCATTCCCTTAGTTTTACGTGGTGAGGGCCTAAAGGAAAGCCCGCGCGTGAAGTTTAAGGTTTATCAACTTTAAGGCAAGGACTGTGGTCCAATTGGGTTGGCAGGCTGTTGAATGCTGCGTTGGCCGTGCGGCAGTGGTTGCACGATTGTGGCTGCAGGGTAGATGTCGAGTGGTTGCGCAAGACCAGGAATCTCTACTACGTGCCCGTCACCGTGGGGAAGCGCGACGACCACGTGTCCTTCCGAACAATATGCCCGAACGTTGAGCGGGGTAGAGATCGGCTCTGTGACAGGGATTGAGCCAAGTTTATTGCCATCGATGAACACACTGGTACCCGAAACCACTGCGTACATGTGTGAAGTGCCGTAAGTACGCATGTCATAACTAGAGTGCACAGGATAGTATCGTGAACCCACAGTTACCGGACCTGCAGGGTTATTTACCGCGACAATCCATGGTGCAATTGGAGCTAGAATTTCTAGGTCTATATACCCGGAATCGAGAGAAATGCGTGCCGTTGCTGCAATCTTCAGAGTCCGCAGTGGGCGTAATGCCTCGATATCGGGAAGTACGCCGATAATCCCCTTCGACGCATTGATTCGCCATTTACCCTGGAACGTCATAGTTACTGGAATCTCGAACTGTTTCGCATGGTCCTCATCATCGCGAGCGTGCCGCCCGCTGGGCGGAGCCACGTGAATGTTTGGCAGGCTCAAAATGCCTGCGCTGAACGCCTTCTCAGCCGGAATTGGGTCACTGACATGGACAGCGCTAGCAGGCAGCGGAAACAACTGCACTTCGATCACCCTGCTTATCGTGTTTATAGTTTTGCGTGGCTACCATGGTTTATACCGCGTATTGCAATAAACTTCTGGTTAAGCATTGTAGGTAGAAACCTTGCATCCGCACACCAGAAATTGACCAGCTTAGTGAACTTCTTAAATTAACCAGTCGAATAAAGTCTAATAAAAAGAATGTACGAAACTTCCACGATCTTATTTGCGTTCGCACTCACCCTTGGAGCTGGGCTTTCTACCGGTATCGGGGGCGCGATTGCGGTTGCGAAAAAACGCCCAGGTCCGGCTTTTATGGCGATAGCTTTGGGCTTATCTGCGGGCGTCATGTTGTATGTCTCGTTTGTGGAAATTTTGCCAAAGGCCATGGAGAGTATTGGTGGTTGGGCGGTTGCTGGTTTTTTCGCAGGCATAGCGCTGATCTTGGTGATCGACAGGTTAGTCCCAGAAGACGTCAACCCCCATGAACCTTTGCAGATTCAGAAAGACGCACGTAGTAGGTTTCTGAAGACCGGAGTTTTTACTGCCGTGGCAATCGCCATTCACAATTTCCCAGAAGGGTTGGCGACGTTTATTGCGGGTTTAGAAGAACCAGAAATCGCGGTGGGGGTAGCGTTGGCGATAGCGATCCATAATATTCCTGAAGGCATTGCGGTAGCCATCCCGCTGCGTGAAGCGCTAGGATCCCGGTGGAAAGCGTGGGCAGTAGCGACCTTGTCGGGGTTGGCGGAACCGCTGGGGGCGTTTGTTGGGTTTGCTTTGCTGATGCCCGTGATGGGACCAGTGGCACTTGGTTTCGTGTTCTCTTCTGTAGCCGGCGTCATGGTGTTTATCAGTTTGGACAAACTCTTGCCGACGGCCGAGGTAACGGGCCGCCATCATGCTGCGATATATGGCTTGATTGCCGGAATGGCGATTATGGCAGTCTCGTTGTTACTGGGTGCCTAAATAGTTTCCATCGATTTTGTGGCCCCACATCGGCTTTAGCTTAGCTCTCTATTGGAGGGCTCAGGGTAAACGATTCGGGGTGGGCCCAGGAGATGGGCATATCCAGAGACCTTAACCAAGCTAGAACATCGTCGTTATGCCGCGTGATGCCTTCGACAGCGCGTAAAGTTGCCTCAATTGCGTGTTCGGCGTCGTCGGCGCTAATTAACCCTTGTGAGGTGGCTTCCGCAAGTTCATCGATATCGAGAACCTCAACTGGATGGCCGGTGAGGGAGACGATATCTACGTAGAGGTCACGAGTGTGCCAAGTCGGTTCTACTTTAGACACCGTAGATGGTGTTGCCGATTCTTCCTTAGGCAATGGTTCACCTGCTGTGTTTTCAGCAGTAGGAAGTTTGTTTTCGACTAGGTCTTTGATTTCGACAATGTCAATGTAGAAATCTTGCGGTCTTTCGAAGCCTGGACGGTAGTGAAAAATGCTGACTCGCAACGACAGCTTTGGAAGCAGCCATGATTCGAGATACCCGAATTGTGGGTGATCCGCACCTCGGGCCATGTATAAGCCGAAATCGGTGGTGCGATAAATATCGACGTGGCGGTGAAAACCTTTCGGGTCGATATTCACCTTGCTCTCGGTGGCAAAGGTTTCGTGTTTAACGGGGTGCATGATCGTGACCTGTGAAGTGTTAGCTAGTAATGATCGCGGCGGTAGGGAAGTAGTTACAGGTGCTATCTTCTGTATGGACGCTGCCTTCTACTAAGGCGACAATAATCCCGCGACCGGTGTCCGCGACACCAGAAATGGTCGCCGGCCCTTCTGGATTAATACCGTGGTTTCCAAGACCGATGCTGCCGTGCCTGCCGTTGGAGAGGTTGAACCAATGAGCGCGCATATCTTGGTGTTGTGCGGCGGGTGCGGAGCCTAATGCTGTGAACAAGAAAGCGGTTTCATGTGCTTTGGCACCAGGCAAGGGAATGTCTGCGGGGCCTGGTACTGCGATAGCGGTACCGACGCTGTTATGAGTGCCGTTGATGCAGGAGCCGGCGACCGTAGGCCAGCCAAATTGCGTGAATTGTGGGCCTTGTTTAGGTAAGTCCGGTCCGCCAGTTTCACCTGCTCCGATTGCGAAATCCAGTGCCTGTAAGATGGCGTCTTTTGCCTGTGGCGGGACCCATGGCTGATGCGCGAAATTGCGGATTTGGGCGGCTGTTTCCGGAGTTGGTCGCCCCAGGTGATCGACTGGAGAATACCGGGCAAACAGATCGTCGAGTTGACTACTGAGGAGTTGTCCCTGTTGCGAGGCAGGGTTCGGTGCAGGTAACACACTGGATGCTTGGGGCGCTGCGTGAGCCTGCATTGCCGATGACGCGAGTAAGGCACAGCTGGCGACGATGCTAGCTATGACTGTACGGGTGCGGGGGGCTGCAACCATGTGTTCCTCCGGGAAATGGTCTGTGAACGATAGCTGTGAAAATACCGTTGAATAAGATGAATGGAGCGAAGTAGCCGATATTTTGGCGTCACATGAGTAACACTAAAAACATTGCTCACAATTTTCACAACATTAGTTGGGTTATTCCTTATCTGCAATAGGGGTGTGTGATTGCCTTCATGTCGAAATCTGTGCTCTATCCGTCATCTAACCATCATTATCCGCGCGTGTGAACTGCAGCCTGGAGCAAGCTTCTGTAGAAAACTCAAGAGAACTCAAGACGGTAAGTCCCATGATGTAAGCCGCCTGGTGTAAACGACAATTGGTTTTGGTGCTCGTATTGTGATTTATGGGGGATTGGGGGCATTGCATTAAAGAAAAGGTGCAACGAATGGGCAAGGGGAGTATCGTTGAACCGTTAAAACCCACGATTTTTCAGGAGTACTGTGAACACTGAGTTCCGCAACGTCGCAATCGTCGCACACGTCGACCATGGCAAAACCACGCTCGTCAATGGGATGCTCGAGCAATCCGGAGCGTTCGGCGAACATGGCGAAGTAAATGATCGCGTCATGGACTCGAATGACCAGGAAAAAGAGCGTGGCATTACGATCCTCGCGAAAAACACCGCGGTCCGCCGTAAAGGTCTTGGTAAAGACGGTGCTGACCTTATCATTAACGTCATTGATACCCCGGGCCACGCGGATTTTGGTGGTGAAGTTGAACGCGGAATCTCGATGGTTGACGGTGTAGTTTTGCTTGTCGATGCCGCCGAGGGGCCGCTTCCACAGACACGTTTCGTTCTCACCAAGGCGTTGGAAGCGAAGTTGCCGGTGATCATCGCGGTCAACAAGACTGACCGCCCAGACGCTCGCATCGATGCCGTTGTGCAAGAATCCCAGGACTTGTTGCTGGAAATCGCCGCCGGATTGGAAAACGAAGAGGCCGCTGCAGCAGCGGAAGAACTTCTGGACTTGCCGGTTCTTTACGCGTCTGGGCGTGAAGGCAAGGCCTCGACAGAAAATCCGGGAGATGGCAATGTTCCAGATTCAGAAGATCTGCAACCACTGTTCGATGTGATCTACGACGTTTTGCCGGAGCCATCTGCAACCGTTGATGCTCCGTTGCAGGCGCATGTCACCAACCTGGACTCCTCGGACTTTCTTGGACGTTTGGCGCTACTACGCGTGTACGCAGGCAAGATTACCAAAGGGCAGCAGGTGGCCTGGATTCACTACGACGAAGACGGAAACGAAAAGACTACCAATGTCAAGGTTGCCGAGCTGCTGCGTACAGAAGGCTTTGATCGCAAACCAGCGCAAGAAGCTATCGCAGGTGACATCGTTGCGATCTCAGGTATCCCTGAAATCATGATCGGCGATACCGTCGCTGATCCAGAATCTCCAAAGGCGCTACCTCGTATCGCTGTCGATGAGCCAGCAATCTCCATGACGATTGGCGTGAATACTTCTCCGTTGGCTGGACGCGGCGGTGGCGACAAGATGACAGCTCGGTTGCTGAAAAACCGTCTGGACCAGGAACTCATTGGTAACGTTTCGCTGCGCGTTTTGCCGACTGAAAAGCCAGACGCATGGGAAGTGCAAGGACGAGGCGAAATGGCTTTGTCGGTTCTCATTGAGTCGATGCGTCGCGAAGGTTTTGAGTTGACCGTTGGTAAGCCAGAGGTCGTTACACAGACGATTAACGGACAGGTGCATGAGCCTTATGAGATCGTCACGATCGACGTGCCTGGTGAATTCCAAGGTAATGTCACCCAGCTATTGGCCGGCCGGAAAGGCCAGATGCAGTCCATGGACATCAAAGAAGGCGATTGGGTTCGCATGGTCTTCCGTATTCCTGCCCGTGGCCTGATTGGGTTCCGCACACAGTTTATGACTGAAACCCGTGGTACCGGCATCGCGAACTCCATGTCTGATGGCATGGATGTTTGGGCCGGGCAGATCAAGTCGCGCGCAACCGGTTCGCTTGTGGCTGACCGTTCGGGCAAGATCACTCAGTTTGCTTTGATGTCGCTGGCTGATCGTGGCAACTTCTTCGTTGAACCGGGAGCCGAAGCCTATGAAGGCATGGTCGTCGGTGCTAATAACCGTGATGAAGATATGGACATCAACATCACGAAGGAAAAGAAGCTGACGAACATGCGCGCAGCTTCCGCGGACACTACCGTTACGCTGGCAAAAGCTAAGACTTTGTCGTTGGAGGAAGCCTTGGAGTTCTGCGGCAATGACGAGTGTGTTGAAGTAGCCCCGGAGGTTCTACGAGTACGTAAGGTTGAGCTGAACGCTTCTGAACGTCGTCGTGCAGCCTCGCGTGCGAAAAATCAGAAGTAATTCGCAGAAACAGCGGATAAATCCGCACTAACAGCCATGATGCGCAGATTAGGAAATGCCGCCGCGATAGGCGCGGATAAAAGCTGGGTGACGAAAGTCGCCCGGAGCTGCAGGTTTCCGTTTGCCATCGTGGCTGCTGCTGGTTTATTGACTTCATGCGTGGCCAACCCAGGGCCACCACCGATCGAAACCGGACAAGAAGCTGAATCTAGTGCGGCGGATGTAGCCCGAGGTGATGCCAAGGCAAGCTCTAATTCCCCGGAAAACCACGCAGAGGCGGATCATGGTGCAAAAGAACGTTCAGGAAGTCGCCGCAATTCGGTAGAAGAATCCCAAGTAGGCATTGGGATTGACCCAATACACAACGGGCTGAATCCACATTTGCAGGCGAACCAACAAGCCGTCGTCGATGATATTGCAGCATTGGCCTTGCCATCTGCTTTTGTGAACGGCGAAATCACGGAATTATTGGACTCGGCCGAAGAAGTGGAACTAGCAGGCCTGGACACAGACGCCGTTGCCACAGAGCCCAAACCGGAAGGTACTGAAGACCAAGTCGTCGTGCAGCGAGTCCGTTACGAAATCGCACAGCAGGCGCAATGGTCTGACGGAACCCCAATTACCGGCGAAGATTTTATTTATTTGTGGCAGCAGATGACGACAACTCCGGGTGTGGTGCGCGCTTCAGGATATTTTGCAATTTCGGACATCACCTCTACCGCCGGGGGCAAAGTGGTTGAAGTTGCTTTTTCCCAGCGTGTACACGACTGGCAAGAATTATTCCATTATCTCTTACCGGCGCACTTGATGAATGCCCCGTTCGCAGCAGTAAGAGAAATACCTGCCAGTGCAGGTCGCTACCAAATCGACAGTGTTGATTGGGCACGTGGCAAGCTAACATTGCATCGTAATGACCGATTCTGGGGTGCGGACCCGGCCAACATCGACGTGATTGAACTGACA
Organism: Corynebacterium pseudodiphtheriticum; assembly: GCF_023509295.1. NCBI lineage: Bacteria > Bacillati > Actinomycetota > Actinomycetes > Mycobacteriales > Corynebacteriaceae > Corynebacterium > Corynebacterium pseudodiphtheriticum. The sequence continues at coordinate 887,404 of NZ_CP091864.1, forward strand.
GAGATTAGAAACCCCAGGCAAGGGCTTGATCTCATGCGTTCCGGCCAGATAACGTTTGCAGACCTCACTCCTGAAGAAACCACATTCCTTGCCTACAACTCGTTGCCGGGAACACAGGTTTTCCGCTTCAATACTCCGCGGCAAATGCAGATTGATTTGTTGACGCAGTCACCGATTTTTAGCCAACAATTGGCTCGATCCGAGTTTGCCAGATTGATTGATAGACCCGAGGTAGCCGTACAAGCGGCTGGTCGACGAACGGACGTGAGAGTCCCAGGATATGCAGAATCCGTCGCCCATAGTGAAACCGGAGGCGAGGAAGCGCCCGGTGCCAACAAAAACACTATTGACGGTGACGCGACTGCCGCGCAAGTGGAACGGTTACGCGAAAGCAGCACTCTGCAGCGTCCACTAAGGATTGCCGCTGACCCCACCGATCCCGTTGCTAGTGCTGCAGCGGCTGCAGTGGTTGATAAGTTGGTCGCGGTGGGAGTCCATGCTGAGGTCGTTGCGAATGATTTTGCTGCTATCGCCAGAGAAATGGTGCCAAATGGGGACGTCGATGCAGTGGTGAGTTGGCAAGATACGAGTGCTTCTTCTGTGAACCTCGCCGACGAATTACTCTGTCGTGCCCCGGGGTTGAGTACTGAGAAAGCCGCGTGGATTTCACAGTGCCTACCAGATTTCGACGATGCGTGGATTCAGGTTCTCGAAGGCAGCGTAGATGCCGAATACGGACTTGATTTAGTTAGTAGCTTAGATTCCGAGTACGTATTGCAAATTCCTGTGCTCGATGAACGAAGAATCCGGGTTCTGGGCAGTGGGATTATTGGCCCGGAAGAACAGTTAGAGCGGTGGCCAGCTGGGCTGAAATCGGCTCCACAGTGGCGTTTATCGGCTGCTGAGGATAAAGCCGGTGTGGGCGGGGTTGGTCGAGGGCTCAAGATAGAAAACCCGCAAGAAGGGTAGTACGTGAACTGGGTACAATCAGATTTCACGGTACCCGGCCCCTATCCTCGGAGGAAGATAATGAAGGTTTTAGCCGTCCACGCGCATCCGGATGACGAATCTATTTGGACAGGCGGGGCGTTAGCGCGGTTTGCCAAGCAAGGCGCCGAGGTCACAGTGCTGACATGCACGAATGGCGAGGAGGGCGAAATTATTGGCAGGGCGGAACTCGTTGATGATCTGGCTCAATTTCGTTTGGGCGAACTTGCAGAAGCGCTAGAGGTCTTACAAGTTTCTGGCCAACGTTTGAATCTGCGAGACTCCGGTATGGCCGGGGCTGAGTCCGCGCAGCATCCTAAGGCATTGGTAAATAATACCGAACAAGCGGCAGCTGCTATAGAGGATTTTCTCCGGGCCGAGGAGCCTGATCTGGTGATTACCTATGGCCCTGACGGGGGATATGGGCATCCTGATCACATTGCCGCACACAATGCTACGCACGAGGCGTTGTCTCGGGTTCATGCATCTGGAATTGCTCCTGAAGTGTGGTGGTCAGTGTTGTACCGGCAAGACGTAATAGATGGGCAGCAACAGTTTGTTTTGCCAGAGGGTTGGCAATGGCCGGGTCAGGAATATTTATTCAACGGAACCGATGATTTTGTCGATGTCGGCTTGGAACTCAGCCCAGCTGAAGTGACTGCTAAACGTGAAGCAATGGCAGCACACGCCACGCAAGTTTGGATCGCCGACGGAAGAGCTTCGACCGTCAATCCGGATAGGGTGGTGGCCTCTCATGATGATGCCATTGCCGGGGTATACGCCTTGTCGAATCTATATGCTTATCCCATTTTGCGAACTGAACATTACCAGTTGCCGTTTGGTCCCGGACCGGTTGCTCGAGCACAGGAGCAGCACCGGTGGGACAACGCGTAATACGAACCGAATTCAGTCGTAGTGAGGTTGCCGGGGCACTAGTCTGGCTCTGTGCTTTCGCCGCAATAGGTGCGGTTTTTTGTCTCTGGTACTTGCCCGCTACCATCACAGTAGAGGTTACGAACCTGCCGTGGACTATCCCATTAGCCTACGGCTGGGTCATGGTTTTGGTGAAAACCGCCACGTTGTGGTCGGCAAACTACCTTATTCAGCTACTGCCCGCGGTAGTCTGGGTGGGAGTAGTTGGGCTGATGTCGCCCACGTCAGCTGCGGTCGCGTACGTGGTGGCTTTGGTATGTGCCGTCTTAGCAGGAGCAGCGTGGTCGGTCATCAAAAACCACAAAGCTGTCGTACCGAAATAGTGAATATCAATCAGGAGAGCCCATGACTTATATCATTGCCCAACCGTGTGTGGATGTGATGGATCGCGGTTGCGTGGAAGAATGCCCGGTCGACTGCATCTATGAAGGCAAGCGCATGCTGTACATTCACCCGGATGAATGTGTGGATTGTGGTGCTTGTGAGCCAGCTTGTCCAGTAGAAGCAATTTTTTACGAAGACGATACCCCTGACGAGTGGGAAGAATATTACGATGCCAACGTCGGATTCTTTGATGACCTCGGCTCACCAGGTGGTGCCGCTGGCTTGGGACCACAAGACTTTGACCATCCAATGATTGCCAAGCTTCCGCCACAAAACCAAGACGCGGACGCCTAATTGGCTACTTGGCGTGCTTGCCTGGCCAGGGAGAAAGATCCCTTCGCCCACGTCGGTGAATAACTAGCGATTAAGGACCAAAATCATGATGCGTACCCCTTCTCTCCCAGATTTTCCGTGGGACAGCTTGACCGACGCGAAAAAGATTGCGGAATCGCATGCCGATGGGATCATTAACTTATCGGTTGGAACCCCAGTCGACCCAGTAGCCCCAGGCATCCAGCTGGCATTGGCAGAATCCGGTTCCGCACCAGGATATCCACAAACTGCTGGCACTGCGCAGCTACGCGATTCGATTTCGTCTGCGCTGCGGCGTAGATATCACATGCACGTAGAGGCAGTTTTACCGGTCGTCGGAACAAAAGAAGCGATTGCCTGGTTACCAACATTGCTGGGCGCCAAGTTTGTGGTGATACCGGAGCTGGCGTATCCGACTTATGAAGTTTCTGCGCGCTTGGCAGGAGCAAATGTTCTTCGTGCAGATTCTTTGACACAGATCGGCCCAGCGCGCCCCGACTTGCTGTTTATCAATAGCCCATCGAACCCAACTGGTAAAGTTCTGGGCATTGAGCACCTGCGCAAAGTGGTGGGATGGGCGCAATCTCGCGGTGTCATTGTTGCGTCTGACGAATGCTATCTAGGTCTCGGGTGGCAGTCTGCGGGAGAAGACGAACCACTGTCTATCCTGGATCCGAGGGTGTGTGACGGTGATACTACCAACTTGATTGCCATTCATTCCTTATCGAAAACTTCTAATCTCGCGTCGTATCGGGCCGGATATTTAGCGGGAGACCCGAAAATTATCGACGCTTTGCTGCAGGCACGGAAGCACGCTGGTCTTATGGTTCCGGGGCCAATTCAGGCAGCGATGGTGGCAGCCTTAGACGACGACGCCCATGAGTTAGCACAAAAACAGATTTACGGTGAACGGCGAGCTAAGCTTCTTGGCGCGTTATCGGACGCTGGTTTCCGGATTGATAATTCTGAGGCCGGGCTGTATTTGTGGGCGAGCCGCGATGAGCCCTGTCGTGACACTGTGGACTGGTTTGCGGAGCGTGGCATTCTCGTTGCTCCCGGAGAGTTCTACGGCCCTAAGGGTAAAAACCATGTGCGTATTTCGCTGACCGAAACAGATGAGCGTATAGCAGCCGCGGTGTCGCGACTTTGCTCTGATAAATAGTGGCTTGGTCAATCGTCGAAAGGGACTTTGTGGCCGAAACTTCTCCGAAGACGGTGCAGACGTTAGCGAGCCTCCGTCAATTCATCCAATTTGGGATGGTCGGTGGCTCCGGAGTGATCGTCAACCTCACCGTTGTATATATTTGCAAAAAATTCGCAGAGGTGGTTTTTGCGTTAAACGAGCGTGAGGTTTTTCTGCCACTTTTGGGCACTGATTTCAACATCCGCTGGTATAACGTTTTTACCGTGGTGGCGTTCGTCATTGCGAATATTTGGAATTATCAGTTGAACCGGTCGTGGACGTTTAAAGGCGTGTCTTCGGTGGGGTGGATTCGCGGACTTGTGCCATTTATGATCACTGGCATTGGTGCTCTTGTGGTATCACAGATTGTTTTGGTGTTGCTCATGAACCCAGGCTCGCCAATTGCACTCTCAGAAAGTGTCTTTGACGATTCCACTGGGCTGCGCACGAAGTTTTATTGGGCCAGTGCTCTGTCGATACTGGTTTCTATGCCAGTTAATTTCGTGATTAATAAATTTTGGACTTTCCGAAAAAGCCCAAAGGGGAGCCGAGTGGTTCTCGACTCCCCAATATCTTAGGTTGCGGTGCTTTCCGTCACCGGAAGCTATGCCGAAGCGCTTCGGTTTTAGCCCTTAATTATTGTGTAGTTGCTCGTTGAGCTGGACCGCCGAAGCCTTCCATTCGGTGGCCTCCACAGAACCGGAGACTGAATTGCGGCGGTACAAAATACCGCTGGCACCACTGAGGGTGCTGGCCTTGACCGTTGATCCATGAGACACTCCGATGGCTTCGGCCACCGGTCCGAAGACGGTGAGCTTTGTGCCGCCGGTGATATACAATCCGGCCTCTACGACGCAGTCGTCGCCCAAGGAGATACCGATTCCGGCATTAGCACCAAGCAAGCAGCGCTTACCGACGGAGATAACCTCTTTTCCGCCACCGGAAAGAGTGCCCATGATCGAGGCTCCGCCGCCGACGTCAGAACCGTCATCTACGACTACACCGGCAGATATCCGGCCTTCGACCATGCCGGAGCCAAGAGTACCGGCATTGAAATTGACAAAGCCCTCGTGCATGACGGTGGTACCTTCTGCGAGATAAGCGCCGAGGCGTACCCGGTCTGCATCACCAATGCGCACTCCTGATGGCACTACGTAGTCGACCATACGCGGGAATTTATCGACAGAGTAGACGGTAACTGGGCCACGGCTTGCTAAGCGGCCTCGGACCATCTGGAAATCTTCCACTGCGCATGGTCCGTAGTTAGTCCACACAACATTTGCTAACAGGCCGAATAAACCCTCGAGGTTTTGCTCATGGGGTTTGACCAAGCGGTGCGAGAGCAAGTGTAGGCGCAGGTAAGCGTCGTAAGTATCCTTGGGTGCTTGGTCTAAATCGGCGATGTCAGTACGCACAGCTATACGCGCGACCCCTCGCTCTTCGTCTGGACCCACCAGGTCGGCGAATTGTTGGGGAACCTCGTCCAGTTTGCTCGTTGTGCTGGAGGAGACGGATTCTCCGAGTTTTGGTGCGGGATACCAGACGTCGAGGACGGTGCCGTCATGAGTGACAGTCGCGAGTCCACGTGCCGATGCTGAAGTCATAGAAAAGCTGCTACCTATTCTGTTTCGGAAACTGTCAAAGCAAGTCACAAGCGCGCAAGTCACAACTGTGCATGTCACAACTGTGATTGCCGGTGCAATTGTGGCTTGCTATCCGAGTTCGAGCATACCCGAAATATTGTGGTTTTATTGCTTAACGACGTTGGATAGGCCTTTGCGTTTGCGGTTTTTTCCCACGAATATCGAGATGATGAGCAAGCCCGAAAGCAGTACAGCGACTGCTAGTAGTTGACCGCGCGCTCCTGGGTCGGTCAGCATGAGGATCATGATGCCAGCCAGCGCAGCCAATGAGATATATGCGTCCCATGGGTAAAAACCGGCGTTGAGTTCTCCCAGTTCTCCGTTGCGCTTCATCACTGGGTGCAATTTCAAGTACGACAAAATGGTGAGAATCCAAATTACCAACAAGCATCCGCCCACGGCGTTGAATAAGAATTCCAGTAGCCCGGGTGGATTCCACCATTGCAGCGCGACTGAACCAAAAGCGAAGATAACTGAGAGAACGACCGCGTTTTGTGGTGCTGATGCCTTGTTGACCTTGGAGAAAATTGCTGGGGCATTTCCATCGCGACTCATGTTAAATACCAGGCGCGAGGTGGCATAGATCTGTGCGTTGAAAGCTGAAAGCAGAGCGATAACGATGATCAATTCCATGAATCCAGCTGCCCCAGGGATATTAGCCATGGACAGAATCTGGGTAAACGGTGAGTCTGCAGCAACGTCTGCGTCTTGGATGGAATCAAAAGGTAAGAGCAGTGTGATGACCAGTACGGATCCGATATAGAAGAAGAGAATTCGGAAAATGATCGCATTGACTGCTGTTTTGACGTTTTTTGCTGGATCTTCTGATTCCGCGGCAGCAATGGTCACTAGTTCGATGCCTCCGAATGCGAAAGCAACTGCCAATAGGCCAGCGGCAATGCCGGAGAGACCGTTAGGGGCAAAGTTTTCAATGAACTCGCCGGGGTTAGCGCCTGTAGCATTCGGCCACAAGCCGAAAATCAGTAGCAAACCTATGCCAATAAAACCAATGATCACCACAATTTTGATGATGGCGAACCAGAACTCAAATTCACCAAAACCACGGACGTTAGCGAAGTTCACCAGAGCAAAAAGAACAACAACGACGAGGGCCGGAATCACTGGTGCAATACCAAACCAGGCACCAATAATCGCTGATGCTCCGGTGATTTCCGCTCCCATCACCATGACTAACATGAACCAATAAATCCAGCCGTTGGTGAACCGTGCCCAGTTACCGAAAGCCATGCCAGAAAACGTCGAAAAAGAGCCCAATGATGGCCGGGCGGCGGCCATTTCACCCAGCATGCGCATGATCAGGGTGACAAGAATTCCGGCGACGATATAGGACAACAATACTGAGGTGCCGGAAATTTGGATTCCCAGACCGACCCCTAAGAACAGCCCTGCACCGACAGCAGAACCCAGCCCCATCATGGTCAGATGGCGGGTTTTCATCAGGTTCGCGCCCTGTTTTTTCGCTGGTGACGCCCCAGCTTGCGGTTGCGACATGAGTTGCGCCTTTCTTTTCCTCTTCGGCCGGTCCCGCTATGGCCGGTCGATCTGCGGCCGATGGCTCCGGTGACTATTGCTTAAAATGAGCAATCGCTTTGCAGAATACTCAACACCCTAGTCCAGAACGTTTTCTTGCTCACGATATGGGGCGAAATAAATGCCGGTTATTTGTCCTCGGATGGTGCGGATCGTGGACTCACGAGCAAGAAAATATGCTAGTTGCTGCGGTATCGAAGGGGAGTGAACCGGCAGTTTGTGCAAAATAGGGTGCGAATGCAGACCGCAAGCGCGGTAGGCTTGGGCACTGTGAATACATCACTCGAGCAAAAACATCAGTCGTCTAGTGAACAAGAAAATAGCTCGCAGAATTCCGGGGAGCAGGCTGTGCCGTACTTAGATTTCGATGCTGACCCAGTCTCTTTGACTGCGGCATTGGTAGACATTGCATCACCGTCCCATGATGAAAAGAATATTGCTGATGCCATCGAATCCGCGCTCTACGCAGTTCGGAAGCATGCAGCAATCGATTTTGTGGTGCAGCGTTATCACAATACGGTCTGCGCAAAAACCAATACGGGGCGTGATACCCGCATTGTTCTCGCAGGTCACGTGGATACCGTTCCTATTGCGGATAATGTGCCGCACCATTTGACTGAGGACGCGGATGGGCAAACCATCATGCATGGCTGCGGAACTACCGATATGAAATCTGGTTTGGCTGTTTACCTACACGTTTTTGCGCGGTTGGTAAAAACCGGCAATCTTTCGTGCGATCTCACGATGATCGCCTATGAGGGCGAAGAGGTAGCCACCAAGTACAACGGTCTGTACCATCTGCAACGCGATCACCCTGAGTGGTTGGCTGGCGACCTGGCACTACTGGGTGAACCATCAGGCGGCATAATTGAAGCCGGCTGTCAGGGAACTCTGCGGTTGAAAATCTCTGCTCGCGGACAACGCGCGCACTCTGCTCGGTCCTGGTTGGGATCGAATGCAGCCCATACTCTGGCGCCGGTGATGGTCAAAGTCGCCGATTATGAGGCACGTAAAGTGACGATTGACGGCTGTACTTATCGCGAGGGGCTCAATATTGTGCACCTGGAAGCAGGAGTCGCGACAAATACGATTCCGGATGACGCATGGATGTTCGTGAATTTCCGTTACGCGCCGGACCGTAGTGAAGACGAAGCACTCGCACACGCACTCGAGGTATTGGGGCTTAGAAATCTCGCCGACGATTCGCTACTGAGCGTGGAAATTGATGACAGTGCAGGCGCAGCGTTACCAGGCCTGGGGGCGCCCGTGGCCAAGCGCTTATTAGAAGCGGTAGGCGGAAATTATCGCGCGAAACTTGGTTGGACCGATGTAGCTCGGTTCAGTGCGCTAGGTGTGCCAGCTGTCAACTTCGGTTGCGGGGACCCAGGATTTGCGCATAAACGCGATGAACAATGCCCGACAGCGCAGATTACCCAGGTAGCGCAACAACTTGTTGACTACCTCCAGAAAGAGGAATTACCTTCCTAATATGGCTGCAGAAACCCCCAAAGAGCGTTCAGTGCCCCCGCATGAACAATGTTCCCCGCATACAGATTACTTTGCCCACGAAGCTGACAATAGTGGTGCAAGGCATGACGGCCAGCGTCGGGGAATGAATATGCGGGGTCCGGTGATCACGCGCAACGAAAACCTTTCGCAATCAACTTATGACCAGCGCTTATTGGAACGCAGCGCTGACCATGACTGGATGCATGCCGACCCCTGGAGGATCTTACGCATTCAGGGCGAATTTGTATCTGGCTTTGATGCCTTGGCGAAGTTGCCGAAAGCGGTTACGGTTTTTGGTTCTGCCCGAATCCCACGCGGGCAGAAATACTACGAGTGGGGCGAGCAGATCGCTGCCAAGCTAGTTGAGAATGATTACGCAGTGATCACCGGGGGTGGACCAGGATTGATGGAAGCCGCCAATAAAGGAGCCTTCGAATCCGGTGGCCGGTCCGTGGGGCTGGGCATCGAGCTGCCATTTGAACAGCAGCTCAATGACTATATTGGGTTAGGTATTCATTTCCGCTATTTCTTTGCACGCAAGACCATGTTTTTGAAATATTCCCAAGCATTCGTCTGCTTACCTGGAGGTTTGGGAACGCTCGATGAGTTATTTGAAGTCCTGTGCATGGTGCAAACCAAAAAAGTTACTAGCTTTCCGATCGTGCTCGTCGGGAAGCAATTTTGGTCTGGCCTGGTGGATTGGTTGCAGCAACGTCTGGTCGCAGAAGGCATGATCGATCAGACCGATCTAGATCTTTTCATCGTGACTGACGACGTAGACGAGGCTATTGCCCATATTGTGCGCGTCCATGAACGTTTTACTGAGACGAACACCGCAGATAGTAAGGCTAGCGTTGATGACTGAGATCATGGCGATTATTAATCGCACCCCAGATTCGTTTTACGATAAAGGCGCGACTTTCGCCGAAGATTCTGCGTTGGCACGTGCACAACAAGCCATTGCCGACGGGGCGAGCATTATCGATGTTGGAGGAGTAAAAGCTGGGCCCGGTGACGACGTTGATGCCGCAGAGGAAATCGACCGGGTAATCCCAACGATCGCTGCTGTGCATGAACTAAACCCTAACGTCACCATTTCTGTGGACACCTGGCGTGCTGATGTCGCCGAGGCAGCGATTGCCGCCGGAGCTAGGCTCATTAACGATACGTGGGCCGGATATGACCCAGAACTCATTGAAGTTGCCGGGGCACACCGGGTCGGATACGTTTGCTCGCATACCGGAGTCAACACTCCGCGCACCCGCCCACATCGCGTACACTACGACGACGTGGTAGCTGATGTGATTGCACAGACTACGTCATTAGCAGAACGTGCCGTAGCCTGCGGTGTGCCGGAAAATAAGGTCTTCATTGACCCCACGCATGACTTCGGAAAAAATACCTTTCATGGGCTGGAATTATTGCGCCGTTGCGATGAACTTGTTGCGACCGGATGGCCGGTTCTCATGGCACTGTCGAATAAAGATTTTATCGGCGAAACATTACAACGAGCGCCCCGTGAAAGGGTCGTCGGGACGCTGGCAGCAACCGCATGGGCTGCTGCTCGTGGGGTAGCAGCTTTCCGTGTACACGAGGTGGCAGAAACTCTCGATGTCATTAAAATGACTGAAGCAATTGCCGGTTTACGCGCGCCGGAAGACACTATTCGCGGGCTGTTATGATGCAGGCTATCGACTTCATGCACCGCGTAAGCGTAGTGATTCCCGCACTCGATGAAGAAAATACTGTTGGGCAAGTAGTGGCTGCAATTGCTGCCGAGCAGCCTGGAGAAATCATTGTCATCGATGCTGATTCTTCCGATGCTACTGCCCATCGTGCGAAAATTGCTGGTGCCAAGGTTATTAACTGGCAGGATGCTGCGCCGGGCCGCGGTGTGCCAACACAGCCGGGCAAAGGAGAATCGTTGTGGCGTGGAGTTGCAGAAGCACGCGGTGATTATGTCGTATTTGTTGACGCCGATTTGGTAGAGCCCCCTGCTGAACTAGTCGGCAGACTTGCGCGACCATTGGCAGAAGATAGTACCAAGCAACTTGTGAAACCAATCTATCGTCGGGGCTACCAGGGGGCCGATAGTGGCGGCGGACGGGTGACGGAACTAACTGCGAAACCCCTGCTAAGACTACTATTTCCGCACTTGGCACACATCGCACAACCTTTGGGTGGGGAATATGCGATTCGACGTTCGGCGGCGTTAACGCTTCCTTTTGTTGGTGGATTTGGTGTCGAAGCTGGATTGTTGATTGATATTGCTGGTGCCTATGGTGCTGCTGCTATTACTCAGGTAGAGCTAGGTACCCGACATCATCGGAACAAACCCCTGGCAGAGCTAGCCCCAATGGCAGATGTAGTTGCGGCCACAATTCTTGGACGGGCCGAACAGTATCCTTGCTTTGGCTCAGACCAACTAGGACGAACTACCGAAGCTACACATTTAAAGTTGGATGGGGCAATATCAGCGCTAGCGCAGACACAAAGTCTAGAACGCGCGAGCCTAGCTGACTATGGGGTCTGCTAAACCGGCATGAGTATTCTAGATAATTTCGTAGACGACTAACGACAAGGAATAATTCGGGCCGATGTTTCTATCATGGATTTTCCTAGTGCTCATTATCGCGGTTCTCGTAGTATTGGGAATTGTGCTCTGGGCTAAATTTTTCGGCATTCATGACTTGGCAGCCCACTCTGGTACCGCACAAAACAGTGGGGACTCTGCAGATGCTGCGTACCAAGAGTCGGAGAGCCAGATAGCTTCTGCTAACCGAAGAGCTGTCGCACACGGACAGCTTGCAGCGGTGGAATTTTCGGTTGTGCCGCGTGGCTACCGTGCGGATCAAGTTGATGCGGTACTAGCTGAATGCCAAGCAGAAATAGACCGCCTGCGTGCGCAACAAGGCCCGCATGCACAACGTGCACAGGATACTGAGAGATAAAAGGAAGAACGAGATGCTCCATGAGGTAGTTGACCTACTGGCTGATCCGAACGATGGGACAGCGTTGCACGGGGAAGATGACTTTCGCCGTCTAGTATCCGAATCTGGCCACAGTTTCGATGTTGCTAAACAAGGCTACGTTACGCTGCTTCCGGGGGCTGGCCGCAAGCACGATGGTGATAGCGCAGCAATGGTGCAAGCGAGGGAAACATTTCTTTCGCACGGGCATTTTGCTCCGTTTGTGGAAGCCGTCACTTCTGCGATGGTGGCGGCGGTTGATTCGGCCAATACTGCAGCATTGGCCGGTAGCGATCATGCCCCGGTAGTTATTGAGTCGGGCGCGGGTACTGGATATTACTTGTCACATACTCTCGATAGCATTGCAGGAGCACGCGGGATAGGGCTGGATATTTCTACCCCGGCCGCGAAACAACTAGCTAAATGCCATCCGAAAGCAGGAGCTGTGGTCGCAGACGTGTGGCAGCGGCTACCAATCGCTAGCGCTTGCGCTGATGCTCTTTCTGTGGTTTTTGCCCCACGGAACATGCCGGAATTCGCACGGGTGCTCAAACCTGGTGGTCAACTGGTCGTGCTGACTCCCCATGCCGGGCATTTGCAAGAATTGCGGGAACCCTTGGGCATCGTTGACGTGGAAGAAGACAAGGTTGCTCGGCTGTATGACCAAGCCGAAGGACTATTAACTTCATTAGACGATCCGACCTTCGTCGAATTTTCGATGCGTTTGGATAAGTCCTCAATCAGCGCCCAGATTGGCATGAGCCCGTCCGCGCGCCATATTGCCGCTACAGACTTGGAAAAGCGTTTAGCGAAACTACCGGAAATCATGACAGTGACTGCGCGGGGGCGCGTGGACTGCTTCAGCAAACCTGCTTGAGCGCAGCTCTTCACATGCATCGAGCATGGGGGGAGTTTAAGTTTAGGAAGCGCTGCGGTGCCAGTCGCGCTCGATTTTCGCATGCCCGGTAGTTTTAGCTTCAATCGCAGAGCATCCTCCGTCGAAATATACGCGCGAAGTCATTGCCACGCAGCCGCCATCCGCGAAAACTTCAACCGTGGAACCATCAACGATGATGGTCAAAGAATCGCTGTCGCCATCGGCAAGTTCTGCTACAGCGGGGGCTTCGTCCCGGTATCGATCGCTAGGACCGACGCTACGGTCGATGCTCAGCGTGTCACCGGAATGCGTGATACGGGCAGTTTCTTTGCCGTTGGAGTCCATTAACGACACCGTTAGAGCGGAACCTTCATCGGCAGGAACTTCACACAAAACGGTGTAGCCATGTGCTCGCTCAGATGCAGATATAGCTTCCGGTAGCCCAGCAGGTGGTGTTTGGTACAGCAGACCGTCCTGCAGAGAAATCATGCGTGGCAGCGTTAAAGCATTCGCCCAACCTTCGTCGGTAAGCGAAGGATGCTGGGTTGGATCGTCGTGTCGACCTACCCCGTTGATGAATCCAAAGAGAGCGGCTTCTGTGTAATAATCAGCCGGGTTTGTCGAGTTATTCGTGGATCCCCGCAGGGTAGTGCCTGTGGTCATGTTGGTGTTGCGTGGGCGTGTGAAATCATGGCCGTGGTCGATACGGCGGAAGCCACTGCGCACATGGTAGGTTGTCCCGCGCAATGTGCCGACGAGGTAACCGGAAATATCGACGCCGGCGCGCTCTAGAGTGAGCAGTAAAATATCATAAATTTCGCCGTCGACCTCATCACGCAAACGCAAAATACGTGGGGCAACGATAGTGGAGAGCTGGCCTTCTTCCGGGGAAAGATCTAAACCGAGCTCACCTTCAAATTCCAGTTCCCCTTGGAAATCCCAAGACTGACCATCCTGCGACGTGGCGATAACCGGGGTAGGAGTCTCAGCATCACCAGTTAAAGCCAACATCAACCAGCCAGCATGCCCAGCTTCTCGATTGACCGGGGTTTGCCAATTCGGAACCACACACGGTGAACGGAAACGTTGGAAACCTTCCTGATTTTCGAGCACCGCCGAGACACGATTGATTGCAGGGTTTAAGGCTGTGTGTTCTTCAGACAGTGGGCAATCTGCGGTAAGCTCATTCATCTTTGCGAGCTGAATATTCGTGCCACCGGAAGTTACCGAAGTGAAATATAAGTTGGCATCTTGTGTACCGTCGCCGTCGATAGGAACCACAGAACCAGCGCGAACCGTCAGCTCCCCACCGACCGGTGCTAATACGTCATCGCATTCGAACCAAGAGAACGGATCACCTTGAGAGATCGTATGTGCCCAGCGTGCCGGTCCCGGAACCTCGGGGCGGTACTGATAGAACACGTGCCAATCATTACCGTCGAGCAGAACTCCAGCAGGGGCATCTAGCACGCCACGTTCCGGGGTGATGTGGAGTTCCGGTCGATGGATCTCAGTCATGATTTCTCCTTGGGTCTTTGAACTCACGACCAGGGTAGTGATGTTTGTAATGTCTTGCAGCAGGAATGCCCTCTAAGAGTGGGCCACTGCAGGTCAGGATAGGTTTGTGTTTACAGTTTTGTGATCAGAGTCAACCCTGAGCCCAGGGGTAGGCGGGTGACGATAGCGTCGTCGAGCTTCCTGCAGTATTCGTCTGCGGTTTGTGCAGCGTGGGTTGCGCGGTCGTTGCGTGAGGGGTCACCAATGGTGCCGTCGAGAAGCGAATTTGCCAGGACTAAGGTGCCTCGGCGCCCCAATAATGGCCAGGCGGTTTCGACCAATTTCGGGAGATCGGTCGACGGTACGTCGGCATAAATCACTTGGTACGAGGCTGCAGCCAATCTTCCCATTACGTCGAGTGGGCGTGACGGTAAAAAGCGGATTCGCGAAGCACTGTATCCGGCTTCCCGAAATGCATGTTTGGCGTGTCGCTGATGTTCCACCTCGGGGTCAATGCAGGTCAAAACTCCTTTTTCGGGTAAGCCTTGCAAGAGATATAAGCCAACCACGCTTGATGCTGGGCTGACTGCGATTACGCCTGCGCTTTTTGGGTTGTCTGGATGCGTGGCGCTTGCAGCGAGGGTGGTTAAAAGTTGCCCAACAGTAGCATCCGGGGCAGGCAGCGAATATTCCTGGGCGTGGGCGAGTGCAGCCTGCAGGCCTTCAGAAACCACCGCGGTGGAGTCAATATATCCGAGCATGGCTGAGACTGGTGAAGTGTGCGGAGAATTCTCTGAAGTAGACACACCAACAGTCTAAATATTTTTTGCAGTATACGCTGCAATGTGGTGCGGGTGATTAGCGAAAACCGTTGCTAAACGCCTTTAGTTAAAATTTTTCCCAAGCAGCAGCGAGTGTTCATGGTGCTCTCCAGCGTCATCTCTGGCGTCCTCTCCCGCGTGCGTGCTGTGTTATTTTGCTGATGACTTTGTCTGTAGTGTTTCTCTGTTGCTGCGGTGTATAGCGCCTGGTTGGTGCAGTTAGTGATTCACAGTGATGACACAGGTAGTGGGCTGGCTTTCTTGAGAGACTTGTAGCACAATCATGCTTATGACGATCCAGGATGGTGCCCCAGGGAGCATAGAATCCACCGCGGAACTGCGCGGCACTGAAGCATTCGATGAAGGTGTTGGTGCGATGCCAAACTGGGACGAATTAGTGGTTGAGCACGCTGATAGTGTCTACCGTTTAGCGTTTCGTTTAGCGGGAAATCCACAAGATGCTGAAGACCTCACGCAAGAGACTTTCATGCGTGTATTCCGCTCGCTGCAAAATTATCAACCCGGTACTTTCGCTGGTTGGTTGCACCGGATCACGACCAACTTATTCTTAGACATGGTGCGTCACCGCTCCAAGATTCGTATGGAATCGCTACCAGAGGATTATGAGCGTTTTGCCGGTAACAGTATGACGCCCGAACAGGCGTATAACGTCGCCAATTTGGATCCTGCGTTGCAAAAGGCGTTGGATGAGCTTGCACCGGATTTCCGAGTCGCAATCGTTTTGTGCGATGTCGTAGGGATGAGCTACGAAGAAATTGCGGCTACGCTGAGTGTGAAGATGGGCACCGTGCGTTCCCGTATTCACCGCGGGCGTTCACAACTGCGTGCCTACCTAGAACAAGAAGCGACTCACAACGAAGAAACCCAGATCTTGCTGCGTACACGTTAGCAATGTGGACGTGGCTAACCTGAGTACTCACGAGGGAGGCGAGTCAATTTTTATCATGACGCCTGCAGAACCTGGCGCGGAGAAAAAGAAGCGCGTCGCAAAACCCCGCCGTCGATTCGACCATCTAGGACCTGAGGCCATCACCGCGTTTGTGGACGGGGAAATGACACGCAAATCAGAACACAACGCACGGGTACATCTTGTGCTTTGCGAAAGTTGCCGTGCTGATGTCCATAGACAACGCCGCGCAGCCCAGGCTTTGCGTAGCTGCAACGGTGATCAGCAGGTGCAAGTGCCTGAATCGTTGTTACACCGACTGCGAGGGATAGCGGATGTATCTAACGATTCCCAATCAGATGATCCCCGATGTGAAAAAACACAGTCCGACTTGCTGCGTCGTCTTGAAAAGTTGGGACGTACGGTGCTTCGAAATCGCTCCGACTAGACGCTAAACTAGTTTCGTGTTTTCCAATATCGGTTGGTCGGAGATTGCCGTCATCTTTGTGGTGGCGATTATCGTCATCGGTCCCGAGCGTTTACCTGGGCTATTACAGGATATTCGAGCCGCGGTATTTGCCGCCCGTAAGGCCATCAATAATGCGAAAAAAGAACTTAACGGCGAGTTCGAAGAACTCGGCACTGAGTTTGAACAATTCCGTGCACCTCTTGAAAAAGTTGGTCAATTGAGCCGTATGGGCCCGCGTGCTGCTATCGCGAAGACGCTTTTCGACGAAGACGATGACTTCTTCAACCAATTTGACCCCCGCACCATTTTGAAAGAACAGGGGCGCGGGAAAGATGCTGCTAGCGGACCGGGCTCTGCAAAAACGTCTCATAGCCAAGAAAAGCGTACCCAGGTGCAGCCGGAGCATAAGCATCGCTTAGAAAGCTCCGGAGGTGACTCAGCCAACAAAAAGCGGGCCGGAAACCAGGAAAATACCATCGATGAGCAGGCTCGCCGACCCCGGCAATCAGGCACAGATCACCAGAGCCCCGGCGGTAAAGCGGAATTTAACTGGGCTGATGTGATTTAGGCCGGCGAGGTGCCGTACCTAAACGATGCCCCAGCGGAGAAATTATCCCGTGGAGCAACCCTGCAGAATTTAATTCACCCCAAGGTTTAGTGGTTTGCCAGCCAGTGAGGTGCGACGTTTCGCTAAACCAGCAGCGATTTTTGTGATTTCTTTTGCAGCCGGGCTGTCGGGCTCGCCCAAAACCACGGGGGTGCCTTCGTCACTGTGTGAACGCAAAGGGGGATCGAGTGGCACTTGTCCCAGCAGCGGAACTTCTGTACCTACCAGTGTGGTTAGGCGTTGAGCAACGATTTCTCCGCCACCGGAACCGAAGATGTCCATTGTGGAACCATCCGGCATCACCATGGCGCTCATATTCTCGATAACGCCGGCTACGCGTTGCCGCGTCTGTTGGGAGAGCGATCCTGCACGCTCTGCGACTTCTGCTGCTGCCGCTTGTGGCGTGGTGACTACTAATAACTCGGCGTTAGGAATCAACTGTGCGACTGAGAGCGCAATATCTCCAGTTCCCGGTGGTAGATCCAACAGCAGAATGTCGAGATCGCCCCAGAATACGTCGGCAAGAAATTGTTGGATTGCACGATGCAGCATTGGGCCACGCCACACGACGGGGGCGTTACCTTCCACAAACTGACCGATGGAAATAAATTTTAGGTTATGGGCTTGCGGAGGCATGAGCATATCGTCGATCACGGTCGGAGCCTCAGTGGACCCCAGTAAATTGGGCACAGAATGGCCGTAAATATCAGCGTCGACGATGCCGACTTTTAATCCTTGGTTTGCTAGCGCAGCCCCCAAGTTAACAGTCATTGACGATTTGCCGACGCCGCCTTTACCCGAAGCGACGGCGAAAACTCGCGTGGTGCTTTCTGGCTTGGAAAACGGGATTTCTGGTTCGCGCTGCGATCCACGCAGGGAGTTACGTAATTCACGGCGTTGTTCATCGCTCATGACATCAAGCGATACCGAGACATTCTCCACGCCGTCCACTTCGGCAACGGCTGCCTGGGTATTCGACTGAATTGTCGATTTCATCGGACACCCAGAAATGGTGAGGTACACCTCGACATTAACGTCGGCGCCGTCGATTGTTATGGATTTCACCATGCCGAGATCAGTAATTGGTTTTCCGATCTCTGGGTCTTCGACGCGCGCCAAGGCTTCGCGGACTGCTGATTCTGTAATGGCACTCATTATTACCCATCTTAGTCCTGCTAGTTAATCTGTAAACTGCACAGCGTGGCTAGGATGAATAACGATGAATAACGTGAAAAAACGCTCGCTTGTAACTGTGCTGGCAACCACCGCGCTGTTGACTGCATGCTCCTCGGCAGAGAATGCTAATCAGGTTGAGCAGGCAAACAATAAAGAGCAATCAGATTCTCGTACCGTCGCAGCTGATGCTCAAGATCGTGCAGTGCGCATTACTGCAGACAGTTCATCAACCGAGCAACTCTTGTGGGCGTATATTTACCGTCAGGTACTTCGTGAGTCTGGCCGTGAAGCCCACGTACTCGGCGACGACGCCGCTAGTACCGCGGACCGCTGGGAACAGTTGCAGACCGGAAAAGCAGATTTCATGATTACTTGTACTGGAAAATTCGTGGAAGACACGAGCCCGGTACTCGCGAAGGAGCTTGCCAGCCAGCAAGATGAGGACGAACAGCGTGATCCTAACGCGACGGATATTCACGAACACTTACACCGTGAGGTTATGGGCCTCTTACCGGTGCATATCGTGACTACCAATCCGTCATCTGCTGAAGGCTGTCCGGATGCAGAATTGGATCTTCCGCAAGATTTCACACCACTGTTTAGCTCTCGTTTGTTTGACCGAGAGGAATTTGGAGCAATTGCGGGCGTTACTCGGCTGATCGATAAGCGGGCCTTGGAAGAACTAGAAGACAAGCTTGCCGACGGTCTCAGCGCCGAGGATGCGGTTGGGCAATGGGCTAGCGTCAACGTAACTGGGGAATCCCTAGATTCGGTTAGCGACGAGGCTTGATTACACGAGGCTGGGGCTTAGCGTCTGTAAAGCCGCGCAAGCTTCGGTAGGGATTGGACCCCTGTGATGGCGAGCTGGAAAGTTGTGCCGCCTTGGTTGTTCCCGAAGGATTCGAACTTAAGTTTGCGCAGCAGAAAAGCCATGCAATGGTGCGACGGTGCTGGCTGCAGAGATAGGAAGTCTGCAGCCAGCACCGTCGAAATGTAGCGGTGTCCGTTTGAGGGCGCTACAAAGACCACTTGCATGGCTTTTCGGGGCTTACGGTGATGCAAGACAACAGATGCCTTGACTCACCGCAAGCGGGCTAAGCGAATGCGCGTACTGGAACCAGGTTCTAGTCAGCGAATGCTTCGTCGATGAGCTGCTTCTGCTCCAGCTGGTGCACCTTGGCAATACCGGTAGCCGTCGAAGACTGTGCACGGCGAGAGATACGACGCATACGAGGCATCTCTGGAATCAGCTCGTGCAAATGCTCGTTGTAGAACGGCCATGGACCCTGGTTAGCTGGCTCATCCTGAACAAAGCGAATCTCTTCTAAGTTCGGGAAGCTGTCGAATGCTTCCGATAGGCGGTTGAACGGGATTGGGTGCAGCATCTCGATGCGGACAATCGCGATGTCTTCACGCTCATCCTTTTGGCGACGCTTTTCCAATTCGTAGTAGACCTTACCGGAACACAGCATCACAGTTTTCACCTTGTCTGCGTCACCGATGACGTTGTTATCGGCATCGACCAGACGAGGGTCGTTGATAACAGAACGGAAAGAGGTTACCTCGGTAAATTCTGCTACCTCAGAGGTTGCAGCCTTTGCACGCAACATAGATTTCGGCGTGAAGACCACAAGCGGACGAGACATTGTGCCCAGTGCGTGACGACGCAACAAGTGGAAGTGGTTTGCTGGGGTCGATGGCTGGGCGATGGTCATGGAGCCTTCTGCAGCTAGTTGCAGGAAACGCTCAATGCGCGCAGAGGAGTGGTCGGGGCCTTGTCCTTCGTAACCGTGTGGCAAGAGAAGGATGACCTTGGACAACTGGCCCCATTTAGCCTCACCAGAGCAGACGTACTCGTCGATGATGGTTTGCGCACCGTTGACGAAGTCGCCGAACTGCGCTTCCCAAGCAACGACAGCATCCAAGTTACCGACAGAATAACCATATTCAACGCCCAGTCCAGCGAACTCGGTTAACGCCGAGTTGTAAGTTTCGAAGCTGCCGCCATTGCCGGTTTCTTGAGCCAGTGCGTGTAGCGGGTTGTACTGCTCAGCGGTGTTCGGGTTGAAAGTCACTGCGTGGCGCTGAGTGAATGTACCGCGTTTGGAATCTTCACCAACCAAACGAACCTGCTTGCCTTCACTTGCCAGAGAACCCAGAGCAATGAGCTCGCCCCAGCCCCAGTCAATACCGCCTTCGACGGCTGACTTGGCACGCTTTTCCGCGATTGGTGCGACGCGGTCGTGTAGCTCGAAGCCTTCTGGCAGATTCAGATAAGCTTCACCCAGCTCACGTAACGTATCTGCCGAAATTGAGGTATCCAGACCGCGAGTCAGCTCCTGAGAAGCGGCAATACCAGTCTGTTCTTGAGGCCCATTCTTTTCGGCTTCTTTAACCTCGTTAAACACGGATTCCATCTGGTCGCGGAAGTCTCGAGCGGCCGCCTCGGCGTCTTCCTCAGAGAGGTCTCCACGACCGATGAGCTCATCGGTGTATTTCTGGCGAACCGAATCGCGGTTTCCGATGCGCTCGTACATCAGTGGCTGGGTCATTGATGGGTCGTCTGCCTCATTGTGTCCGCGCAAGCGGTAACAAATTAGGTCAATAAAGACATCTTTGCCGAAGCGTCGACGATATTCCGTGGCCAACTGACCGACCCAAACAACAGCCTCCGGGTCATCACCGTTGACGTGGAAAACTGGGCAATCGAAGCCCTTCGCGAGATCTGTGGAGTACAGAGTGGAGCGACCAGAGTCTGGAGTAGTCGTGAAACCAACCTGGTTGTTGACGACTACGTGGATGGAACCACCTACGTTATAAGCATCTAGTCCCATCAAGTTGATGGTTTCTTGCACAATGCCTAATCCAGCGAACGATGCGTCTCCGTGCAGCAACAGAGGCACGACTCGCTTGTCATGGCTGCCTTCGACGCGGTCCAGGATGTCTTGTTTTGCCCGGGAAATACCAACTACCACCGGGTTGACAGCTTCCAAGTGTGAAGGGTTCGCAGTCAAGGTGACCTTGATTTCACCATCACCGAACATCTGGAGATGCTCGCCTTCAGCGCCGAGGTGATACTTCACGTCACCCGAGCCACCGGCTTGGCCGCCCTTGTAGTTTCCGTCGAATTCGTTAAAGACTTCAGCTAAAGGCTTGCCTACGATATTGAACAGTACATTCAGGCGGCCACGGTGTGGCATACCGATAACGACTTCATCGAGATTTTGCCCTGCAGCAGTATCGATGACCGAGTCCATCAGAGGGATCAGAGCTTCTGCGCCCTCCAGAGAGAAGCGCTTTTGGCCGACGTACTTCGTCTGCAGGAAGTTCTCAAATGCTTCAGCAGCGTTCACCTTTTGCAGAATGTATTTCTGTTCGGCATTGGTTGGCTTTGGCATTCCTGCTTCAAGGGCATCGCGCAGCCATTCACGCTCATCACGGTCCATGATGTGAGTGAACTCAGAGCCGACCTTGAGCGTATAGGCGGCACGTAGGCGTGAGAGAACCTCACGTAAAGTCATGGATTCTTTGCCGCCGAATCCACCGACATGGAAGGTGCGGTCCAGATCCCAGAGCGTCAGGCCATGGGTGCGGATATCCAAGTCACGGTGGTCTGGGGAAGGCAAGCCCGGTTGCTTCCAACGCAGCGGGTTGGTATCAGCAATCAGATGACCACGCGAACGGTATGCCTCGATGAGGTTCATGACGCGGGTGGACTTATCGATTCCGGTGTTCGGCATATCCTGGGCCCAGCGCATTGGCTCATAAGGAATTTGCAGGTCGGAAAACAGCTCATCCCAGAAGACGTCGTCGACAAGTAACTGTGACATGGTGCGCAGGAATTCGCCGGATTCCGCGCCTTGGATGACGCGGTGATCATAAGTAGAGGTCAGAGTGACCAAACGGCCGACTCCAAGTTCTGCCAGACGGTCGGAAGAGGCACCAGCAAACTCGGCAGGGTAGTCCATGGATCCAACACCGATGATGGTTCCAAGCCCCTTGGTCAAACGCGCAATGGAGTGTCGGGTGCCGATGCCACCTGGGTTGGTTAGGTTAATCGTTGCACCTTGGAAGTCGGCTGCGGTCAGTTTATTTTTGCGGGACCGCGCCACGATGTCGTCGTATGCTTCGATGAACTCGGCGAAGTTCTTCTCCTGCGCCTTTTTCAGTGCGGCAACTACGAGCGCGCGGGAACCATCCTTTTGCGGCAAGTCAATGGCCAAGCCCAAGTTGATGTCTTCTGGGTAAACCACGGTGGGCTTTTTGCCATCAACAAGTTCATAACGCACATTCATGTCAGGGTGCTTCTGGGTCGCCTTGACCAGGGCATAACCGATGATGTGAGTGAACGAGATCTTGCCACCACGGGTGCGCTTCAAGTGCTCGTTAATTAGGGAGCGGTTTTCCCACATAAGCTTGACTGGAATATCACGCACGGAAGTAGCGGTTGGAATCTCTAGAGATTCGTCCATGTTCTTCGCAATGGCTTTAAACATGCCTTTGAGAGCCTTGGATTCGCCGCCCTCGTAGTCCGGTAGTTCGTCTAACGGTGAAGGTGCCTTCTTCGGCGCTTTTGGAGCGACGTCGCGCTTATCAACGCCTGCCTTGTTCTTAGCCTTACGTGCAGATTCATCTACTACAGACTCACGTTGTTCCCGCTTATGCGACAACGATTTCTGTGTCGGTGGGGCCACACTAGCAGCCTCTTTTCCACCTTGAGCTTTTTGGGCTTTGGTGGTGCCTGCGGTTTCCTTGGAATTGGCTTCCGCTGACTCGGCAAAGTTGGATGGCGCGCCGTGCTTATCAAATAACTCGCGCCATTCTTTATCCACCGACTGTGGATCTTTCTTGTACTCCTGGTACAACTCGTCTGCTAGCCAGGTGCTCAAGCCGAAGGGATTGTTAGTGCTCACGGCAGGTGCTCGCCTCTTTCCGTTAATTTGCGTGCATTCGTTTAATCTGCGCATTTGCTGTCTGACTTACGCTCTTTTCAAGCTTAATAGACAGTTTGCATTCATTCTACGCGCTTATGCGTTGTGTAATGGCACCTCATATGTCAACGCGTGTATTTCGCTGCTTGCGACGGTACGTGCTAATCCTTGCTGGGTTAACTAGCCTGGGGCATTATGGATGAATCGTCGCACGTGACGTCGGATTATCCGCGGGTACGCATCAGCAGCGGAGAAATTCAAGGTGAATTCGCTCAGGACGGCACTATTGCAGTCTGGAAAGGGGTCCCGTTTGGTGCGCCTACGGGTGGTGCAGGGCGGTTTCGTCGGCCGAAACCACCACGGCCATGGCAAGGAATTTTAGACTGCACACGCTACCAATCACCGGCCCCGCAACCGAACTATGGACTCAGTGAACGGCTCATAGGGGATGAAGATTGCCTCCATTTGGACATTGTGCGTCCACACTCCGTGGAAAGATTGCCGGTTGTGGTCTATTTTCATGGTGGTTCTTTCCTGATGGGTGCGAGCCATCAAAACATGCTGCGAGGTTATCGTTTAGCCCGCGTAATGAATGTTGTTTATGTATCTCTGAATTTCCGGCTTGGCGTGCTTGGCTACCTCGATCTACGCAGTTTGGGTGGAGATTGCGTCGCTAATCCTGCTTTGTGGGACCAAGTTCTGGCCTTGGAATGGGTTCGTGAAAATATCGCGCAATTTGGTGGCGATCCGGATTCGGTGACGATCATGGGGGAGTCAGCGGGGGGAGCTGCCGTGTTGGCCCTGTTGTGCTCACCGCCGGCGCACGGCCTTTTCCATCGCGCAATTGCGCAATCACCGCCTATCGGATTGATTCATTCTAAAGCACAGTCACAATTATGGGCGCGGCAACTGCTGACCCGTTTGGGATTGTCGCACGACAGTACA
Source organism: Corynebacterium pseudodiphtheriticum (assembly GCF_023509295.1). Classification (NCBI taxonomy): domain Bacteria; kingdom Bacillati; phylum Actinomycetota; class Actinomycetes; order Mycobacteriales; family Corynebacteriaceae; genus Corynebacterium; species Corynebacterium pseudodiphtheriticum. Next base: position 911,105 of record NZ_CP091864.1, read on the forward strand.
GTAGAAGATCTGCGTACTTTTAGTGCGGGTGAATTAGTGCGTGCTGGCATGTCTATGATGTGGCGAGCAGGGGAGTTACAATTCCTGAACTCGACTTTCGGGCCGACGGTGGAGTCGGAGTCTCTGCCGGAACACCCGATGGTGGCATTTCAGCATGGCAGGCAGGCACGTGTTCCTTTGATGTTGGGAACAAACCTGGATGAAGCAGGGATTACCCGCTATTTTTTCCAGCGAACGGCTCGGCGTGCCAAAGCGGGGCGACGCTTGCTCTACCCCTATGATCCAGAACATACGGACACCGTTTTGGAAGCTTATGGTGGCGCGCGCAGCCGTGCGGAATTTGCAGACTTAGTAACGGATGCTTTGTTTTGGGCACCGACTGTGCGGATCGCTAGCCATCACAATGAAGTAGCCCCAACCTGGATGTATCGTTTTGATTTTGCCCCGCAACTAATGCGGAAGCTCGGAATTGGTGCTGCCCATTCTGCTGAGTTATCAAATGTCTTTGGCACCCCGGAAGCTTCGAAAACTCGTTTACTCTCCAAAGTTGGACGTGATGACGCAGCCATGCAGCGGCTGACCGCAGAAATGCAGCGTCATTGGGCGAGTTTTATTTCTAGTGGTCAACCGGGTTCTGACTGGCCGCAATATAAACCGCCGACTGATCAGCACCACTCACGTCCAACTATGGTTTTCGATGCGCAGTCTCGTGTGGAATACGACCCTAAAGCCGACAAGCGTCGAGCTTGGAAGGGATATAACGTGCTGGAATGGGGCGCTGGGCGCCCAGAATTATTGAGAGATTTAGGGTTCCGTGTCGATGATTAGCTTTACCGTAGTAGATTAGCGCTTATGAGCTTCTTTGAAGATATAGCTGCTGCCCTCGATGCCGAAGGGGTGGAATCACGCGTAAATGGCGATGTGCTGTTTGTGCCAATCACCTCGGATATAGAGATTCAGTTTGTGGAAATTGATGCGGTATTGCCAGCCGCAAATGTCTATATTGCGGCGGCTGATGTCGACGAAGACGATGAATATTTCGAAGCTGCACTGGTGTCAGTAGCATTTTCTGTGGAAGATGCCGTGGCTACTGTCGCCGAGCATATTGCTACAGACCAAGTGGTCACAGTCCTCCGCGATTTGCTGGAGGGACGGGACGAACGGATCGCGAATTTAGAATTTGAGCATCACCATCATGATCCTGCGGTGGTGTTAGCGGATGTTGCAGAAAATTCTCATCTGCGCGTGGCGGTGGAATTGTCTGACGGAGTACCAACCGCCAGCTTGTCTTTCCTGGCTTATACCCCCGATGCGAATGCGGAATTGATATCGCCCCTAGGCGAGCCTGTTGATCAAGAAGACCAGGACACTGACAGTGATTTTTCCGGAGTAGGGGATTTGGAGTATGGGGGAGAGCCTGAAATTCTGGAGTTGGGAACTTTCACTGACTTTGATCGGCTGTTTGAGGTCTTGTCTTTATGCGTTGAGCAGGCCGAGGACTGGGAACTCCAGCTAAAGCCGTGTGATGACGGCATTGAGGCACAATAAAAAATTGTGTTGTGCCCTTAGCCCCTCGCTAGGAGCACAGCATAGATCTCAAAAGGATTTCTATGCTGCTTTAGAAAAACCTGCAAACATTGAAGCCGGTGAGTGTATCGGCACATAATTTGCATCAACGAGCCAAACGTAGATTGCCGCGGTGTCATCTTCCCTGTCGATGAGGTGCACTGCATTGATCATGTCCTGGGGCACGATAGCCCGAATCCAAGCCTCGGCCAGAACCATGGGCGGAGGCGTTCCGGCCGGGTCTGTGAGCCGTACGCTGACGGCATAGGCTGGGGTGCGCTGTTCGCCGTATCCGCGAATTCTTGATTGCGCTAGCGGGCCAACTCGGTAACGTGAAAGAGTTGCTTTCAGCTGGCGATGTTTACCGACTGCAAGGGTCAGATGTGGCGGACGCCAGCTTGCCATTGGTCGTGCTAGTGAACGCGGATGATGTAGCACACTGTCCAGCTTGAAGAGCTGGTCACTCGCGGTTGCCTGAATCTCGGTTACAACGTCACGAGTGGTGTGCGAGATGCGTGTAAGTGCGTGTTGTGTAGTCATACGCTGGATAATAGGGAACTGGGAGCACACGAGATATAAAGCGTTCGAATTTTTGTTCGTTATGTGTTGAGTGTGATTCCGGCTGGTTACACCGCACTGATAGTTCTTGCGGAGTAGGCTCGCAAGAACTATGCCTATTGCGAACCCCAATAAAGATACTTACGAGCCTAAAAGCCAGCCAGAACGGCCGCAGATCCCCAAAGAAATTTGGGTCCTGGTCGCAGCGTTTTTCTTGGTTGCTTTGGGGTACGGTTTAATTGCTCCTTTATTGCCACAATTCGTCGTGAGCTTTGATGTCGGCATGGCCGCTGCAGGGGCTGTTATTTCGGTGTTTTCCGTATCGCGTCTCATCTTTGCGACAGGTGCGGGAATCTTAGCTGACAAACTCGGTGTTCGGCGGGTATACATAACGGGCTTGCTGCTGGTCGCGATCAACACCGGACTCATATCTATCGCACAAGAATATTGGCAAATTTTGTTGCTGCGCTTTTTAGCAGGAATCGGTTCCACTATGTTTACCGTTTCTGCAATGGGCCTGATCGTGAAACTCGCACCGCCAGAAATTCGAGGCAAATGTTCTGCCACCTATGCCACGAGTTTTTTGTTAGGCAGCATCCTCGGGCCATTAGTGGGTTCAGCTCTTGCTTTTTTGGGTTTTCGGTGGCCGTTTTTGATCTATGGTATCGGTTTGTGTTTCGCAGCGGTGGTGGTCTGGGCATTAATGCCGAGAATGAATGCTTCGGCGCAGCAGCCCACGAACAATGCGAAAATGACTTATAGGGAAGCTATGCAGGATACTGCATTTCGTAGCGTGCTGGTGTCGAATTTTGCGCATGGCTGGGTCAATATGGGGGTGCGCGTCACAGTTATTCCATTGTTTGCTGCTGCGGTATTTACCGATAGTGCAGCTGCTGCGGGGTACGCGTTAGCTGCCTATGCAGCTGGTAACGCCATAGTATTGCAGTTTTCGGGTCGATTAGCTGATCGGATCGGCCGCAAGCCCATGATTATGGTGGGGTTCGCAGCCGGTGCCCTTTGTGTCGGTCTTTATGGAACAGCAGACACATTGTGGCTTCTGCTCGTGCTTTCAAGCCTGAGTGGTGCAGCAGCTGGGATTGCAGTTCCTGCGCAGCAGGCAACACTGGCTGATGTAATTGGCAATGAACGCTCCGGAGGCAAAGTCCTCGCAGCATTTCAAATGGCCATGGACCTTGGGATGATCTTTGGTCCTCTCGCGATAGGTGCCGCCGCCGATAACTGGGGCTTTACTTGGGCATTCTTGCTCAGTGCTGGAGTAGCTGCGTTTGCGTTCTTTGCTTGGATCCCAGGGCGTGAAACCTTGCTTAGCCGTGACGCTAACCTTCAGGAATTGCCTGTTGCGCGGTAGCGACTATTTTTGCAGTTTGGCATGCTCGTTGATCATGTCATCAAGAAGGCGTGCAGCGACGCGTGCAGTTCGACCATCGACGTCGTAATAAGGGTTCATCTCGGCGATGTCTACCAGGCGCAGTTTTCCACTAGCGGCCAGTGCTTTACACATTGCGCGCATCGGTTCAATACCGATCCCTACAGTGCATGGAGAGGAAACGCCTGGAGCGACAGCTGGCGAAATGGCGTCTAGATCGATAGTGACATAGAGATCATTATGGACATCGGCAACTTCTAAGGCGCGTGCGGCGGCCTCCTGTGGGGACATGTTGTGGATTTCGTCGTCAAGAATGATTTTGGTGCCCAATTCTTTTGCAAAGCTGAACAATTTTCCGGTGTTATCCGCGGTGGAAACCCCAATGACCGAATAATCGAATTCATCTCCAACCATTTCGGCCACCTGGGTAAACGGTGTACCGTGCGTTGGGATGTCGGTTTGCCGGAGATCTAAGTGGCCATCGAAGTTCACAATAGAAATTGGGCGTTGTAAAGCTTTGTGTAAGCCAAGGTAGCTGGCATAACCTACCTCGTGCGAACCTCCGAGAACGACAGGCAGATGGCCAGCGTTGACGAGACCCTTGATGCGCTCAGATAATTCTTCCTGGGCGCCTTCCATATCGGTGCCGTTGACTGTGACGGTGCCGGCGTCGTACCGGGGTAGTGCGTTGTGAACTGGAAGGTTAGCTAGAGCTTCGCGGAGTACATGCGGGCCTTCGGCGGCGCCACGACGGCATCCATTACGCCGGGCTCCTTCATCACATGCGAAGCCGAGAATTGCGGCTCCAGGCTTGCTTCGTACTGTGTCGATAACTGAATGCCAACGGTGGAATTCTGGACCATCGCCATCGTGTCGACCATCCCAGTGGTGTGGAGTAGAGGAAACAGCTGAATGAGAAGTCATGCCACAAGTATAGGGAAAAATAATGTGTTACACCTCACGTTGAGGTTGGTGGCTTTGTGCTGTGGGGAACTCGGTTGTGCGAAAATTGGCGCTAAATGGTGTTTTTCTGTTTGCTGACGTAGTGTGTATCAGGCAATGAGCATTACCGATAACGCCACCGGCGGCGACAACGAGCCGGATAACTTCAGTCAGTCTCCATCGACTAGGTCGGAATCTCAGGAAAATTCGCAAGGCAACACCAAGGACACCGCAGGTGCCGTTGCCAAGAGTGGCGAAACTTCTGAGCACACCGACGCTGCAGCGCAAGCTACGGCCAACGATAGTCCTCAGGGTTTTTCCAACCTCGACCTGCCTACCAATGTGGTAGAAGCGGTAAAAGCCGTAGGTTTTGAAAAGCCATCTCCAATTCAAGAACAAACCATCCCGATCCTTATGCAGGGTCGCGATGTGGTGGGCTTGGCTCAAACTGGTACAGGAAAAACTGCAGCTTTTGCTCTACCTGTTCTGGCTCAGCTGGACTCCACCGAGAAATTCCCGCAAGCTTTGGTATTGGCACCTACTCGCGAGCTAGCACTGCAAGTTGCAGACAGCTTTGAGTCTTTTGCCAAACACCTCGGTGGTATCGAGGTGTTGCCGATTTATGGTGGACAAGCCTACGGGATTCAGCTAGCCGGGTTGCGGCGTGGTGCGCAAATTATCGTCGGCACGCCTGGCCGTGTCATCGACCACCTGGAAAAAGGCAGCCTGGATATTTCCAAGCTCCGGTACCTTGTGCTTGATGAAGCAGATGAAATGCTCAACATGGGATTCCAAGAAGATGTTGAGCGCATTTTGGCCGATACTCCTGAGGAAAAACAGGTTGCACTATTTTCCGCCACAATGCCCAATGGTATTCGCCGCTTATCTAAGCAGTACCTGAATGACCCAGCAGAAGTAACTGTTAAGTCCCAGGCGCGTACTAACGAAAACATCACTCAGCGCTACCTCTTTACGCAGCACCGCGCTAAGTTTGATGCGTTCATCCGTATCTTGGAAGTCATCGATTATGACGGCATGATCGTGTTTACTCGCACGAAGCATGAGACAGAAGAAGTCGCAGAAAAACTGCGTGCAGCGGGTTATAGCGCAGCGGCAATCAATGGTGATATTGCGCAAAACCAGCGCGAACGTACCGTTGAACAGCTGAAGTCTGGTCGTCTAGACATTCTGGTTGCAACTGATGTTGCCGCACGAGGCCTAGACGTAGAGCGTATTTCGCACGTTATTAACTTCGATATCCCTGGTGATACAGAGTCTTATGTGCATCGTATCGGCCGTACAGCTCGAGCCGGACGTAGTGGTGAAGCGATCTTGTTTGTAACTCCACGTGAGCGTCGCATGCTACGTTCCATTGAGAAAGTTACCAAGGCGACGCTCGAAGAGATGCAGTTGCCGACGGTTGATGAAGTAAATGAAGTGCGAAAGAAAAACTTTGCACAGAGCATCACTGAGGCGCTTGCAGCGAAGGACAAAGATTTCTTCCGTACCATGATTCGTGAGTACTCGAAGAACAATGACGTTGCCATGGACGATATCGCTGCAGCTCTGGCTGTGAAGATGCAAGGCGACAAAGAATTCCTGCTGAAAGAACAGCCGGTTGATAAGCGCAAAGACCGTTTCAATGACAAACGCGGTGGCCGTGACTTTGATGACCGAGGTGGACGTGGTGGCCGTGATCGGGGCGGTCGTGATCGCGGTGGCCGGAATAACCGAGATGGTAACTTCCAGCCTTACCGTTTAGCAGTGGGTAAACGCCAACACGTACGTCCAGGTGCCATCGTCGGAGCATTGGCAAATGAAGGCGGTTTGAGCAGCAAAGATTTCGGCCGTATTAACATCGGAGCCGAGCATACGATTGTTGAGCTGCCACGCGATTTGGATCCCGCAGTATTGGACCGCTTGTCTGATACCCGGATCTCTGGTGAATTGATCAAGATCCGGAAAGATCACGGAGCACCATCGCGTGGTGGTTTCCGAGGCGGTGACGGCGGTGGTCGGCAGAACAAGGGCGGCCGCAAAGGCGGAAAATTCCGTAATTAGCCAGCTCCCGTCCAGCCTGCAAGCTTATTGACCTGAGCTAGTAGGTGCTCTAAGTAGCTATGCTGTAGATAATTAACGCCCGGGCCAGGAAAATATTCCTGGCCCGGGCGTTGCTGTTTGTTGGCTAAGCTACGAGAATTTTGGGATCTGTTTGACTTATACGAACATCAGAACCAGAACCACAATCCAGATGAGATTAAAGATTCCGGCGTACATAGATAGTTGTTTCTTCACCTGAGACCAGCTAGCGATCTTGTCTTCTTCTGGTGAAGCCTCGCTTTCTGGAAGCATCCCCAATGCTCCCAAGGCGGTGCGTTGACGTGGAAGAATGACCACGAGCAAGATAACCCAAGCGATAATTGCCAATAAAATCGATGCGTGGAATTTACCTTGGGTGCCGTAGGTTTCCATATCGCTAAGGAAAACTACGAGACCCAACAGCGGAACAAGCGCGGACAGGAAGCCGTAGGTTTTGGTGATCCGGTAGAGGACTGAAGCCGCACCTTTTGCGGTAGCGGTACCGGATTTGGCTTCTTGGATTTGTGCAGGGAATGCAGAAGTAGCAACCATTAACGGGCCGATAAACAGTACCGCCGCGATTATGTGCAGAATAATCAAAAAACTTGTCATGGACTATCCCTTTCGGTAAGGAAAGTAGTGGGGGCAAAAACTCCGCATGCCACTCTACCAGCGCATAGTTAGCCAGCGAAGAGACCGAAGAGTCGGCACGCCTTATTCATTTGCTTAACGTCTGGTTCGGGAATCGATAGCTCATAGAGCACTGCGATATATGCAACCCTGCGCGCGTACCAACAATGTGCTGAGACGTCAGATGGCATCCACTCGTTTGGTAGGGAGTCTGATTTCTCTCGGTTTGCACTTGCATCGGTAGGAACCAAGTTCCGGTAATCGTTTGCAAAATCTTGGCGACGGGTCTGTTCCCAGGAATGTGCCCCTAAGTCCCAAGCCGCGGAAAGCGGGAAAATATGGTCAATATCTACGTGGCGCGCTGAATCTACAATCGAAATTGAGCCACCGGCATATTCATCCCAAATCTCGATATTCTTTATCTTGCAGGATTCTGGTTTTGTGGGCTGTGGTAGTTCATTGGAGTGATGGCGATATTCTTCAGAACGTGGCTGCATATTCGATGCAAGAAGTACGGCTTCTCGCGTCGAGCAGGCTCCTTGTTGGCCCCAACCACGGCCGAAGCGGTCCCGTTCGTATCCTGGAATTTTTTGCCTTTGTGGTGTCGTTATTAATTGGTTCTCTAACTCCTGCCACTCGGGGAGCATGAGGGCGTTGTCATATGTCGTGGGGTTTAGTTTGGACCATGCACCCATCACCAATGCAGTTATGGTTGCGATGGATAAAAGCAGCAAAAATGCACGGTAGATCAGCGTGTCTACTGAATGTGATCTGGCAGTTTTAGCCGATGGCTTTTCCGGCTCTGCGGTCTTCGTGCGAATCAGCGGCATCAGTTGAGCGGTCATAAGCGATTGGACGGCAAAGATTGCACTAAAGTTCCATGCTCCACTAAGCCAACCGATATCGCCTAGTTTGCGAACAGTTTCCGTACGGCCATAAAAATAGCCTTTGGGCGAGATGTTGCTCGCCCAAAGGCTATCGATGTCTTATATTCCCGCAGCCGTAGGATCTCGTGCCACGAGAATAATCGGAGGTGGAAAAGAAGAAGTTACTTCTTAACCTCTTGTGCTGCCTCGTCGAAATCTACGTCTTCGTTCTCGGTAGCAATGTCAGTCAATTTGGAAGCCTGATCGAATTGCTTTTTGACCTTTGTCTCTGGTTCCTTGGTTGCCAAGGTGACCAGTACCAGCACAATTACCGAGGCGGCGAAGCCTGGCACGATTTCGTAGATGATGTCGGAGAACCATACGCCCCAGACAACCGAGACGATTGCACCGGTGGCCATACCGGCGATAGCACCAGGAGCGTTTAGGCGCTTCCAGTACAGGGAGAACAGCACGACTGGACCGAATGCGGAACCGAATCCTGCCCAGGCGAATCCAACCAAGCCGAGGATGGAATCGCTTGGGTTCACTGCCAGAATTCCTGCAAGAACGGCAACGGCAACAACGCAAGTGCGGGACAGGTTGATCAGGACCTGCTCGTTTGGCTTGCGCTTGGCGAACATCTTGTAGAGGTCCTCGATGAGAGAGGAGGACACTGCTAGCAGCTGAGAGGACATGGTGGACATGATCGCTGCCAGAACTGCAGTCAGGACCAAGCCTGCTGGCAATGGGTGGAACATGACCCGTGCCATGTCCAAGAATACGGTCTCGAAGGAATCCTGATCGGTGATGGAGTTACCGGTCTGGGTGAAGAAGACAGTAGCGACCAAGGCTACGAACACTGCGCCAATGACGCAGAGCAGCATCCAGCCGATACCCCAGAAACGGCCGGCGCGGGCGTCGGTGGAGTTACGCAGAGCCATGAAACGCACGATGATATGTGGCTGGCCGAAGTAACCCAAGCCCCAAGCGAAGTTACCGACGATGGCTGCTACGGCTGCAGCAGAACCAACGTTGAACAAGTTAAAGAATTCGGGGTTTGCTTCAACAACGCCGTCGGTGGCGTAGTTGTTGTTTGCTGCGAAGCTAAAGATATCGGAGCCGTTGTCCAAAGAAACGAACGCCATGACCGGAACGATCATTAGGGACAGGAACATGATGATGCCCTGAACGGTGTCGGTGTAGGAAACCGCTAAGAATCCACCAATAAAGGTGTAGGCAACCGTGATGGCAGCCACGATCAGCAGGCCTAGCAGATAGTCACCATCAAATGTTGACTCGAAATAGCGTCCGCCGGCGACCATGCCAGACGAAACGTAGAAGGTAAAGAAGAAGATGATAACCGCTGCGGACAGAACACGCAGGACGCGGGATTTGTCTGCTAGGCGGTTTTCGAAGAAGGAAGGAACCGTAATCGAGTCGTCAGCGATCTCGGAATAAGCACGCAGCCGTGGGGCGACAACCTTCCAGTTGACCCAAGCACCAATCGTGAGGCCGATGGCGATCCACAGCTCAACCATGCCGGACGCGAACAAAGCGCCCGGAAGTCCCATGAGCAACCATCCGGACATGTCCGATGCGCCAGCGGATAAGGCGGCCACGAACGGTGGTAGGCCACGGCCGGCGAGGACGTAGTCGTCGTATTGATCTGTTTGTTTATAGCTCCAGTAGCCGATCGCGAGCATCCCGAACATGTAGATGATGATCGCGATGACAAACCAGGTTGATTCTGTCACCGTTACTCCTAATAAATAGACATCTGACGTACTGTAAAGTACGTGTTTCTTGTACACGGCCTGGCGTTAGTCAGCCAGGCAAGAGTTTTTGTCGAGCTCTGCTTACCACTGAAAACCTGGCAGCCTCCTGCGTGGTCAAGCCACCGCGAGCACCCTGTCGGTGGTCACTGTTGTTGACGTGCACAGCAAAACGCCTGGTTTTTGTGGACCAATGCCTTACCGTAGTGAGAATTCGCAGCTCACCCAAATGTTAGCTGCGTCAAACTCAGAGAAATATCAGGATTTTTAGGCTCTTAGCAGGCAACACTGACAAAAGTAACAGAATAATAACAATTGGATTCTGTCGGGATTACGAACTGGTAGTCTGTCCATTATGTCTTCGTTCCTTCTGCATGGTCTATGGCTCCCTGTTTCTGGCTTGAGTTTATGGATCGAAAGGGTAGAAGGACGGAAAATTGTCCTACCGGAGCAGGTCCCAGCTGGTACTTTTCCTCCGATCGTGGAGTCTTTGTTGCAGCGGCGGAGCTTCCGTAATCGTGCGCGAATATCCTTGCGCACCCCCAAGGGCAAAGACGTCTCGCTTATGGTTCCGATGGGGCTTTTTGCCCCGGAAGATTCTGTGAAAATCCTGAGTGAACTCGAGTTTCTTGACAGCGCATCCCCTGCGGCAACCGAATCTCAGCGCAATGCGATCGCTCCGGATTTATATTGGCTTATTCGTATGTATACGGGGCTTACGAAATTCGTTCAGGCTGGGCGAGTCACTATACGGTTGAGTTATCAAGCAGGTGAATGGTTCCCGCAGTGGCACCTTGCTACCGGATTGTCAGAACGTGGCTGGCTTAGCGAAATGATTGCTGCATGTCCGGGTATTTTGACGGTAAACAACCGTGATCTTTCCGATGAGCTGTCCCACCACCTGGTCCATTGGATAACCATTGCGCAGTTACAGTCATTAGCTAGCGAACCCCGCCCTTATCCATGGCATGATTTTTCGCAAGCTCTGTTGAAAGGTCAACCTATCCGGCGGGGTAAAGGAGCACTTTTACGTGGTCTAAACGACTGGAACGACTCGATTACTTCTGTTGATTTGCAATTAGTCGTGATTGTGAATGAACCGCCAGATGAACCAGATGCGCAGTGGCCTATCCGAGTACAAGTTCGTTCCGGAACAGATTCTCCACAACCCATCCGTACTGACCAACTGGATCAGTCAAGTGTCGAGTTGTTGCGGAGATCGCATTTGCAGGCGATTCGTGTTGCGCCCATGCTAGAGCCGAACCTCGATCCTGTTGAGCGTATTCGGCGTCGGGAAGCGGATGCCAACGCTGGTGATTGGGATGTCTATGTCGAGACCGAACAAATCGTTGACTTCGTTGGTTCGGCCATCAATGATTTGCGCGCAGCAGGTTTTACCGTCATGCTTCCACGTGCTTGGTCGCAGATGGAAACCACTGCCAAGCTGGAAACCCGCGAAATTAATGAAAAAGCGACACAATCCCAGCTGGGTATGGACAAGCTGGTTGAATATAATTGGCGATTGTCTGTCGGTGACAAAGAGCTTACCGACGACGAAATGTCGGAATTGGTGAACTCGAAATCCGGCTTGATTAAGTTACGCGGTAACTGGGTTATGGCAGATACGCAGGCCCTCAGCCGCATCAGTAGCTATATGGATCAGCTGTCGGAAACTGCCACGAAGCGCGCGAAAAAGCGGATGGAAAAAGCCGCACGGTTAGCGGAGATGGCACGTTTAGCTGATTCGCCTGATGCTGAAGAATTAGCTGTAGAAGCAGAAAAACTACGCCAGGCGTACAACGCGGCTCTTAGCCAAGTGGGAGGTCTGGCTGGTGCAGGGGAAGCGGGAGGTAGTTCAGCTTCCTCTGTCCAAGAAGTCACTGTGGGCGACCTGCGCGAGCTAGCATTGCAGTCCATGTCTGAGGAGCCTATTGAATTTACGGGCGCAAAATGGCATTCCAGTTTGCTTGGAGGTATGGAGACGCCAGCTCCTGAGCGGGTAGAGATCCCAGATACGGTGCACGCGGAATTACGCGATTACCAGCGCCGAGGCGTTGATTGGATGTACTGGATGTCGCGTAATAATTTGGGAGCTGTACTTGCCGACGATATGGGCCTGGGTAAAACCTTACAACTGTTAGCGCTCACCGCGATTGAGATTTCTCGGGAGCAAGCTAGCGGGCCCACGTTGGTAGTGGCACCAACTTCAGTCGTAGGCAACTGGGCTCGGGAGGCTGCGAAATTTGTCCCCAGCCTGCGGGTATTAGTGCACCACGGCGGTGATCGGAAAGTGGGGGATGCACTAGTGCGTGCAGCGACAGAGACGGATCTTGTCATTAGCTCTTACGGCACAGTTAGCAGGGATTTTTCGGCTTTAGGCCGTATCGAATGGGGGCGGGTTGTGCTGGATGAAGCTCAGGCAATCAAGAATTCCTCAACGCGGGCGTCGAAAAGCGTGCGCTCGCTGCCATCGCGCCATCGTATTGCTCTCACTGGTACACCGGTCGAGAATCGTTTGTCAGAAATGCGCTCAATCGTGGATTTTACGAATCCTGGTGTTTTAGGTTCTGCCAGTTTTTTCCGGCATCATTTCGCAAAACCGATTGAGCGTAACAGTGATGAAGTTTTAACGGAACGCTTGCGCCGATTAACTGCACCGTTTATTCTGCGTCGCTTAAAAACAGACCCCGCGATCATCGATGACCTGCCAGAAAAAACCGAGGAAGTTCTGACGGTTACGTTGAGTGATGAGCAAGCTGCCCTTTACAAAGCACTGGTTGACGATGTGCAAAGGCAGTTATCAGAAAAAGACGAGGGCATGGCTCGTAGGGGTATGGTGCTTGCCAGTCTGACACGAATGAAACAGATCTGTAATCATCCGGCGCATTATTTGGGGGACGGTTCTCCGGTCACGTTGAAAGGTCAACACCGCTCAGGCAAGATCGAAAAGCTTATGGAACTGGTTGATTACGCCGTGCAATCTGGCCAGAGAATGTTGGTGTTTACGCAATACCGTGCGTTTGGGCAGATTTTGCAGCCTTTTCTGAGCGAGCATCTTGATGAAACCGTACCGTTTTTACATGGTGGAGTGCCGCAGCATAAACGTGACGGGTTAGTGAATGACTTTCAGGCAGACGGTGGGCCTTCAGTGATGATTTTGTCCTTGAAGGCAGGTGGAACCGGACTGAACTTGACTGCGGCCTCGATGGTCGTGCACATGGACCGCTGGTGGAACCCTGCGGTGGAAAATCAGGCGACCGACCGGGCGTTCCGCATTGGGCAGCGGCGAAATGTGGCGGTGTATAAGATGATCAGCGCCGGCACGATGGAAGAATCAATCCAGGACATCTTGGATGGTAAAACCCACTTGGCAGGCGCCATAGTTGGTGAGGGCGAAGGCTGGATTACTGAACTGGATCCGCAGCAATTAGCAGAACTGATGAGCTATCGCGAGCAGTAGCTAGCGGGTATCGTCCCAAAAGCAGGCAAGCAATTAGGCAGGCTATGAACAACGATCGTAGGCAGAATGGGAAGTCCAGGGGTGTGAAGAGCGCAGAACTGGATAACGTCATTTACGCGAACTTTGGTGCGCGTAAACGTGTAGAACAAGCTCCTGAGATGCATGACGCAGTGCGGCGGCTTGCCCGTTCACGTCCATTGCAGGGCTCTGCAGGCTTGGAGTTGCGTCGCATGATCTTCGATAATGCGGACGAAAAACGATATCAACGCGGTATTGATTACGCGCGTAGCGGTCACGTGGTTGACGTCGATATTCACAACGGAGCTGCCCATGGCAAGGTGGCAGGCTCGCAGAACCAACCTTTTTCTGTACTTATTCAGTTGCCACCGCGGTCCAGGGAAGAGCTTAATTCGCTCGGTAGAATGTTGGCGGAGACTAGCGGTGCGATGGAGCGTGTACGAGCTGGAGAGCTTGCCGACGAGCTCTTGGCAGTGCTGCTGGCTGCAGACGATTCAGATATCAGGTGTTATTGCGATTGTCCGGATAGTGCATGGATTTGTAAGCATTTGGTAGCTTTCGCAGAGGAGTTATCAGGGAAACTGGATGCAGATCCAGCTGCTGTATTTCACCTCCGAGGAATTTCCCTGCGACAACTCGAAGAAATGATCGCTTCTTCTGCGCATGAGGTCGCACGTAATGCAACCAAGGATGGTGCAAAGACTTTTTGGGTGGGAAGAGAATTGCCTGCTGTTCCGCGTCCGAAAATAGCTCCAGCCTTGGATGATTCAGATCCAGATTTATTGCGCAAAGCATTGCGTGCAGTCAGCCATACCAACATTGATTTATTGCGTGCTGTGTCCGATATCGAAGATATGTACCATCATTTAACTCATGGGAAACAATGACGTGAGTCGAGTGTGTTAACAATGTAGTTGTGAACCATGCGAGCAAAGAATGCACCGTAAGATTTCTCCACACCTCTGATTTTCAGTTGGGCATGCATAGGCGTTTTCTTGGTGGTGATGCTGGTGCACGTTTCGAAGAGTCTCGGCTTCTAGCGATTGAGAAGCTAGGTGCACTTGCTGAACGGGAATGCTGTGATTTTATTGTCGTTGCCGGGGATATCTTTGATGATAATTCTTTGGAGCAACGAACCTTAGACCGCGCCCTAGAAACGATGCAATCACTACCGGTTCCCATTTATCTATTACCTGGCAATCACGATCCGCTTGTAGCGGACTCGATCTTTTTTCGGGCTCGACAGCGGCCTAATATCCATGTGCTTGATGACACCGAGCCGAGAGTAATTTCTGACGAGGTCGAGATTATTGGCGCACCATTTTTGGTGAAAAGACCCGACCATGATTTGGTATCAGCGGCTTTAGCAAAGCTGGAGCCAACGAGTAGGATTCGCGTGATGGTCGGCCACGGTCAGGTGGAGTCCTATGGTGATGAGATAAAGCCAGACTTGATTGATCTTCAGCGTGTGGAATCAGCGCTAGAAGCCGGAACCATTGATTACCTAGCGCTCGGTGATACCCATTCCACAAGTTCTCTGGGCGAAAGCGGCAGAGTTTGGTTTTCGGGGGCACCGGAAACGACAGACTTTCACAGGCTGGCAGAATGGGGTTTTGACGTTGATGGTGGTGAAGTGGATTCCGGTAATGTTTTGGTCGTTACCGTCAACAAATCTACAGAGCAACCGGTGATGCAGGCGCAAGTTAGCGTCGACAAGCACGCAATTGGGCAATGGCAATTTCATGCTCTACAGCCGGAACTAGACGATGCCGCCACCGTGGACGCATTTGTGGATTACTTACGTAATTACGACAATAAACGACGCACAGTGGTGAAATATTATCTACGTGGTGCTCTCAGCTTGACCGATACTATGCGCCTGGAAAGAGAACTGGAGGCATTGCGTCCCAGCTTCGGTGCGTTATACGAATCTGCGTCCTCCCCCGGGCTGGATTTGCAACCTGAAACTGGGGAACTGGAAAGCCTGGACGTAAGTGGTTACGCGCGCGCTGCGCTTGAAGAATTACTGGGCGATGCTGATCATGACACAGTGGCGCGTGATAGTGCACATCTCTTATTTCGATTAACTAAGGAGGCGCGCCGATGATGCGCATCCACGCACTTAGTCTGCACAACGTCCGAGGAATTACACAGCTGGAGCTTACAGGGCTTCCCGATAGCGGCGTCATTGTGATTCATGGCGACAACGAGGCCGGGAAATCCACCATCATGGATGCCATAGATGCGTGCCTAAATTACAAGTACTCAGGGTTTCCGAAAAACATAAAATCGCTTGTGCCTGCTGACGGCTCCGGTTGGCCAGGGGTCCGGCTTGACTTGGAAATCGGTCCTTATCGGATGGAGGTATACAAGCAGTTTTCTAGCTCGGCTGCAAGTAAAAAATGTGAATTGAAATTGATTTCTCCGAAAAGAGCTCTTCTGCACGGGGATGCCGCGGATAATGAACTTCGTTCCATCATCAGTGAATATCTTGATACGGATTTACTGGATGCGCTGTTTGTTCGCCAAGGGAAATTAAATCACTCACTAGCAGCAGCTGGTATCCCGAGTGTAGAAAGCTCCTTGCAAGCGAGAAATTCTTGGGGTTCCGCTGATGACTCTGCAGGAGGTGACGCGGTTGCTGCAGGGTATGAAGCCGGTACAGAGCAGGCGCAAGAAGAATCACGCCTGCTAGCGGCGGTAAACGCAGAATATAAACGTTATTACACGGACAAAACGGCTAAGCCTGCTAAAGAATTAAAAGAAGCGGAAGAAAAACTCAATTCTGCCCAAGCTCAGTATGACGAGGCGCAAGCGCAATTCGAGAAAGTAGCCAGTCACGTAGCTGAATTCGAGCAGCTTGACGAGAGAGAAAAGGATGCTGCAGCTGAGATCCCGGCCGCGGAACGGGAATTAGAAGACTGGGAGCGCAAAAAAGAACAAGCAGAAACGGTGCAGCAGCGCTTAATAGACGCTGTAGAAGCAGTAAAGCTGGCAGAAAAACAGAAAAATTCGGAATCTGAGCTACTGGAAGCTCGGATTGTGCTATTCGATGAACTCAAACAGGCACAGTCGCGCCGGGATGACTTCGAATCTCAGTTGCACGCAGCAGAAGTAACCGCGGTACGGGAAGCCGAGGCGATTTCCGAATTGCGAGATGCGAAGAATAGCGCTGAAACGGAATACCGGAAGCAGCGTGAACGGCATAAAACTGCACGTGTGGCTTCGCAAGAGTTTCACGACACAGAGCGGGCAGTGGAATTACGCGAGTTGATAGAAAAAGTAGAAGGCATCGACAGTGAGATCGCGGACGCACGCGAAGCTCTCGGAGCTTTGCCTGCGTACGTTGATAATTCTGCTTGGCAGCGGCTGCGTCAAGCGCATGATGACGTGGTCGTTGAACAAAAGCTTGCAGATGCCCACTCCGCGCGTTTGGAACTGCGTTCTGAGTCTCCACAAACGTTGACTGTTGATGATGGCACTGGAAGCCGTGAAGTGGCCCTTGGGTGTAGCCCGCAGACTGTAGTTGGCGAGTCAGATCAGCAAACCTGCGATGATGCTGAACCGGAAAAAACCATTGGCCTTTCCGACGGCGTTACCTTGCGGTTTGGTGATATTACTGCGGTCTATCGCAGCGCACGAAGAGAAACTACTGAGAAACAATCCGCGCAATCTGCCGTGGAACAGGCGCGCGAAACTCTCGACGAATTATTAGCTGAGTTTCATTGCAACGATGTCAGCCAGGCTGAACAAATTTATAAGACCTGTTCCTTACTCGATGAAGAAATAATTGCTTTGCGTAATCAGCGCGCAGGTGTTGTAGGGGAGAAAGATTTAGACGCCTTGCGCCAGCAACTTGCTGGTTTTGAGCGCATCACGGATGTTTCAGTGCTTAGCAATGGTGATGAAATCGGTGCCGAACTTGCTGCTGCAGAAAAAGCCGAAGAAGAAGCACGGATAGCACTGGAAGACTGTGCGTCTAGACTTGCTGCTTACGACGCTATGCCAGGGGAAGCTGAGGCATTGCGCATACGGGAACGTTGTGACCTGGCCTCTGAACGAGTTGCAGAAATCGAAGAGAAAGTCGCCGAGCGGGCGGATCCAGCGTTGATGGACAAACTTCGAGAAAACCTCGAACTTGCGAAACGGAAGTGGGAACAGGCGATCAATGAGCGTGAAGCGGCTAGCGTTGCCGCTGACGCTGCTGACGTTTCTATGACTGTGCGTAATTGGGAAGGTGCCGCGGCTCATGTTGCGCAGTTGCACGATATTGTGCGGGAATCGAAACACCGAAAACTCGCGTTGAACTCGCACATTGATGCAGCAACGGGTGCAGCGGAACGATTGCAGAAAGCAGAAGCCCAATTAGAAAACTATAAAATTGCCTTTGCGGTTGTCGAACGTCGCGCTCAGGCGGCGGCCCGTCTCCGCGAGACCCTTCTGAAGCATCGGGATGCAGCACGTCAACGGTACATGGAACCATTCGCCCGTGAGCTAGAACGATTTGCGCGAGTAGTTTTTGACCACTCTGTCAGTTTTGAACTTGATGAGAATTTAGCGATTTCCAAGCGCATGATCCGGGATACGGCTTTGGATACTGAACATTTATCAGGTGGAGCTCAGGAGCAACTGGGGTTGTTGGCTCGTTTTGCCATTGCAGCACTAGCCGCACGAGGAGAAGTCGGGCAGGCAGGTTCGAATGAGCTACCCGCTATTCCTGTACCAGTCATGATTGACGATGCTTTAGGGTCGACTGACGCGCACAGACTGAAGCTTATGGCCGCGTTGTTTAGTGAAATATCCCGGCAGACACAGGTATTCGTTTTGACGTGTATGCCACAACGTTATTCTCGAGTGGTCGGCGCGCAGCAGTTTTCCATGCGCCAATTGACCTCTGGTTAGCGATCGGAGAGGTTGATTGCTCAGAATCTGACTCGTCAACAAAATTAGTTAGAATATACTCATGCCGGAACCAATACGTTGGCTCAACGACCAAGAACAAGATTTGTGGCGCAGCATTTTGCAGGCCAACCGTAAGATCAATCGCGTTCTCGATGAAACTCTACTTAACGCCAGTGGGTTGTCCACTGCGGAATATGGAGTATTAGTCGTTCTTTCCGAAGCACCAGAGCATTGTTTGCGCCTCTGTGCTTTGTGCGATGAATTGGTGTGGGATCGATCCAGAACGTCACACCAAATTACGCGAATGGAAAAGCGGGGCTTATTGCGTAAGGAAAGATTCAGCGGCGACGGACGTGGTGTCAGTGTCGTATTGACCGATGAAGGCATGGAGCGTCTAAAAAGAGCCGTTCCGAACCATGTGGAATCGGTCCGGCGACTAATTTTTGACCACCTGCATGAAGAGGACATACCAAGCATTCGGAGATTTATGAATGCAGTGCTTGGCGTGGACAATATCCCAGGGTATGCGTCAGTCGACGGCTGCCCACCCTCGGCGCCTCGGTAGAAAAGCTAAGGACAGCCCGCGCGAGATCGAAAATGAAATCGTTCTCGCGACCACAAGTCGTTATGGGGCGGTTGGTTCCAAAAGAGCCAAAGCGTTAGAGTAACAGCCCTGAGTACTAGAAATCCTCGGGGCACCCGCAGTGTGGTGACCCGAGGATTTTCAGTGTGCCCCCGAAAGGGTTCGAACCTTCGACCTTCGGTACCGGAAACCGACGCTCTAATCCGCTGAGCTACGGGGGCAATCCGGCGGAATTTACCGCGACCTAAATACTAACATCTTGTCACTCATAGGCGATAATTAGCAGGTCGCGGGTGCTTCTGTGAAAAATAGGGCTGGTTATTGCTCGAAGTAACCTGGTGCATCAGACTGCTCTGGAGCCTTACCAGTGCGCAGATAATCCACGACGATATCGTCGATGACTTTGTTGCCGTTGCCCACATGGCCGTGGCCTGGGCCATGGACGGTGAGAACGTGCGCGTTCATGACGTCGGCAAGAGCTGCGTGGTCAGCGTAGACGGTTTGTGGGTCTCCAGTGGCACTGACCTGAAGCGGTTGCACGTCAAGTTCGGCGCCATCCAAGTGTGCCACTCCGGTAATCGGCGCCGCACCGTTGCAGGTGTGGCCAGCCGCCATGCGGTAAGAATTGGCAGTAGGAATATCACTGACGACATAGTTTGCCCACAGGTATTCCGGCAGCAACGCAGGGTCCGTTGGCGTCGTGTTTTCATTGCAGACTAATAACTGCTGCGTCGCGATCGTGGCAACTTGCGCTTGCTGGATCTTCTCAATTTCTTCATCGCTGAGTTCGGTAGGCTGTTCCAGTTCAGCAAGCATATCCTCGCTGCCATTGATATGTTTCGCGAGCTTGTCCCATTGCCGTGGTTGCGGAACCAACTGGTGGGTCACGATAGCGGTCAGGGATTTATCGAGGCTGGCGCCAGGGGCGAGTGCGGAACGCGTTAAATGTTCCAGCTGGGCAGAACCCTGACTAGTGGCATTGATGATTTCTGTGCCGATTGCACCGGACCATTCCAATCCTGCTGGTAGGTCACCAATTCGGGCAGCTGGGGGCAGATTGGTGGGGTTTACTCCGGATTCATCCAAAACCTTGTGCGACCAAGAGTTATAGGCGGCTAGCGGGGTGGTGCCGAGGCCATAAATGTTATTGCGGTCAGCGACATAGGTGAAAAAATCTTCGTAGGCGTTGTCGTATCCCCGTTTTTGTTGTGCGAGCACACCACCCCAGGAAGCATAGGGGTTCATGGCGGAATCGAGGATCAACCGATCTGTATGTTCTGGGTACGCGCTTGCGTAGGCAGATCCCAAGTAGGTGCCGTAGGACAAGCCGAGGATCGAGATTTCGTCGTATCCCAGAGCCTGGCGTACCCACTCCCAATCATGTGCGGTGTTTTGTGTGGTCAAGGAGTCGGTATATCCCGGTGTGGAATTCTCGCAGGTATCTTTCCAGAATCCGCCGGGGCGGGCGATGGGATTATTGGCGATGATATCTCGGGGTTCATCGCAGCGCACAGGCGTAGAGCCCGGTAGGCCTCGCGGCTGGACGACGATACGGTCCCATTCTTGGGTGATGCCATCCGGCCATTCGAACATGTCACCTGCGAAGTAAGAATAACCGTCTCCGCCAGGTCCGCCCGGGTTGCCGAATAGTGCACCCCGCGAGTTTCCAGTAGCTTTCTGTCGGACAAAGCCGACGGAGATGGTGCCAGCTTCTGGGTTGTCGTGATAGGTCGGAACGTCGATGCGGCCGCATGCTGCGTTGTCGTCGGTCACCTGCGCGGGGCAGTCTTCCCAGGTAATCTCCGCATTGCGTGCGGGGTGTTGTGCGATGCCGGCGTGTGCTGATGACGGTTGGAACAACGCAACGGAAGCGCCCAGGCAAGCAATGCTGGCGATAGTGGTACGGCTTCGTTGAAAAAATGGTGTCGATCGCACTGACAAGTCCTTCCAAGAAGTGACGAAAGTGAAAATAGTTACTTCGTGCGATGCTAGCGGTTTTAGTTGTGCAGGGTGTCGGGAAACGCCGGGCACCGCATGATCGTTCTGTCGCCTTCTAGAAATGTGCAATCTAAAAATATTCAATTTGCCTGTTTCTTAAGCCAGGTTGTTTGTCTATTACACTAAGGAGCTATGACTCCAGCTGATCTTTCCCAATTAATTAAAGACACCGCTACCGCAGTAATGGCAGAGCGTGACTTGGACTCGTCTGTGTTACCTGAGGTGGTAACAGTGGAGCGACCGCGCAACCCGGAGCATGGTGACTACGCCAGTAATCTGGCTCTACAGGTAGCGAAAAAGGCAGGGACAAACCCGCGCGACTTCGCCAGCTGGCTGGCGGCAGCATTAGCAGGAAACTCCGCGATTGATCAAGCAGAAATTGCGGGCCCGGGATTTCTGAACATTCGCCTGGCTGCCGACGCACAGGGGGAAATCGTCGCCAAGATCCTACGGGAAGAGGAAGCATTCGGAAATTCGGATGCACTGTCTGGTCAGCGGATCAATTTGGAATTCGTCTCGGCGAATCCTACCGGCCCCATCCACCTTGGTGGAACTCGCTGGGCCGCGGTTGGGGACTCTTTGGGCCGCGTATTGGAAGCCTGCGGGGCAGAAGTTACCCGAGAGTATTATTTCAATGACCACGGCGGGCAAATTGACCGCTTTGCGCGGTCGTTGGTGGCTGCTGCGCAAGGTGAGCCGACTCCCGAAGATGGCTATGGAGGCGATTACATCCGGGAAATCGCTAGTGCAGTCGTCGAAAAGAACCCCGCAGCACTTGATGGTGTGCCAGCCGAAGTGCAGGAAAACTTCCGCGCGCTCGGCGTAGAGATGATGTTCGAGCAAATCAAAGCCTCATTACGCGAATTTGGTGTTGAGTTCGACGTTTATTTCCATGAAAACTCCTTATATGAGTCTGGTGCAGTCGAAAAAGCAATTACCACGCTGAAAGACAATGACAATTTGTATGAAGCTGACGGTGCCTGGTGGTTACGCGCAGAAAAATTTGGTGATGATAAAGACCGTGTGGTGATTAAATCGGATGGTGACCACGCGTATATTGCTGGTGATATCGCGTATGTCGCCGATAAATTTGATCGTGGCCACAATTTAGCAATCTATATGCTTGGCGCCGACCACCATGGTTACATCGGACGTTTGCGTGCTGCGGCACAGGCGCTGGGTTATGAGCCAGGCAACGTCGAAGTATTGATTGGTCAAATGGTTAACCTGCTGCGCGATGGCAAACCGGTGCGCATGTCGAAACGTGCTGGAACCGTGATTACCCTGGAAGATTTGGTCGAAGCCATTGGTACGGACGGGGCACGTTACTCGTTAGTGCGCTCCAGCGTTGATACTTCGGTGGACATTGATTTGGAATTGTGGACTGCGCAGTCTGCCGACAATCCGGTGTATTACGTGCAATACGGTCACGCTCGGCTGTGCTCGATTGAGCGGAAAGCAGCAGAACTCGGAGTGGATGCGGATTCCCCAGATTTGGGATTGTTGGTCCATGACAAAGAAGGTGACCTCATCCGCACCTTGGGTGAGTTCCCAGAGGTGGTGGAGACCGCCGCACAACTGCGCGAGCCACACCGCATTGCCCGTTATGTTGAGGACCTAGCGGCAACCTTCCACCGTTTTTATGATCAATGCCAGATTCTGCCGAAAGCAGGCGAGCAGGCGCAAGCTAACCACAGTGCACGTTTGGCTTTAGCCCGTGCGACGCGGCAGGTATTGCGCAATGGCTTAACCATGGTGGGGGTTAACGCTCCGGAACGGATGTAGTCGCATGAGCATGCACCTTTCTGATTTCAACGAACTACCTAGCCATGTTTGGCCCCGTAATGCCTGTCGTGAGGACGACGGCACGGTGGCTATTGCTGGAGTGTCTTTGCCAGAAATCGTCGAGAAATACGGCACTCCCGTCATGGTGTTTGATGAAGATGATTTCCGGTCCCGATGCCGGGATATGGCGCAGGCGTTTCATGGGGCTAGGAATGTGCACTATGCCTCGAAAGCAATGTTGTCGACGCGTATTGTCCGATGGGTCAAGGATGAAGGCTTGTCTCTTGATGTGGCTTCGCTGAACGAGCTTCTCATCGCATTGCGTGCGGGATTTCCAGCCGAACGCATCACGGTGCACGGCAATACCAAAAACAGGGAGTTTTTAAGACGCTGCGTTGCCGCACATGTAGGGCACGTGGTGCTGGACGCGCCTGGCGAACTTGTAGAACTTAATGAGATTGCTGCCGAGCTGGGCAGGAAGCAGCCAGTTTTGGTGCGAGTGACTCCAGGCGTGGATGCACACACGCATGAATTCATTGCTACCAGTCACGAAGATCAAAAATTTGGCTTTTCCTTAGCTGCTGGTGATGCTTGGCAGGCCATCGTCGACGCGCACCAAGCGAATAACTTAGAGCTGCACGGAATCCATTGCCATGTGGGCTCACAGGTATTCGATGCTGACGGTTTCAAGCTGGCCGCGGATCGTTTGCTGGAACTGTTTGCGCGCGTGCACCAAGATTTGGGGTTACAGCTACCTATTTTGGACCTGGGTGGAGGGTACGGAGTGCCGTATCTTGCCGATGACTCCGAGCTGGACATTGCAGCAATTGCCGAAGATTTGCTTACTGCAGTGCATAATAAGGCGGCTTTTTTGGGAATTGAACCGCCTCAAGTTGTCGTCGAGCCTGGTCGTGCACTTGTCGGTCCAGCAGCGGTAACGGTTTACGAAGTCGGTACTGATAAAAACGTGCAAATCGACGAGGGGCGCTACCGCAGGTACCTTGCGGTAGATGGTGGAATGTCGGACAATATTCGTCCCGCACTCTACGGTGCAGATTACGATGCGCGGGTGGTCTCACGTTTTACTGATGGGCACCAAAAATCTACCCGCCTCGTGGGGGCGCATTGTGAATCTGGGGATATTTTGATCCCAGACTTTGCGTGCCCGGCGGATGTACGTACTGGTGATTTGATGGGTCTAGCTGTGACGGGAGCTTATTGTTACCCGATGTCATCGCGGTATAACGCGTTTACCCGCCCAGCAGTGGTGTCAGTACGGGATGGAAGAGCGGAGCTTATGCTGCGTCGCGAAACCATTGAGGATTTGCTTAGCCTCGAGGTGGTGCGGGACGCGGATTGAGCTGACTATGTGGAAGCGTGTACTGAGCACAGATGATGAAGCGAATGCGGGCTGAATAAATTTCGCCAAGCAAGTTAAGTCTGCCGTTAAAGCCGGTACCATTGAATGCGCACGCCCGTGAAAACCGCCGAATGAGCGATTGCGTAGATACGTAATTGCTCGTTTGAGTAACTGACTAACGACGATTTACGAAGGAATGCGAAACAACATGGTCGCTAATTCACCTACCTATACCGAGAACAATGCTGGCAAGCCCGTTGGAATTGCGGTATTAGGAATGGGTACCGTCGGTACCGAGGTAATCCGCCTGCTTGCGGAAAATTCCGAGGACTTCCGTCAGCGCGTCGGGGGCCCATTGGAATTGCGAGGAGTTGCAGTTGACGACACCTCCAAGCCGCGTCGCGGTGTAGATCCGGAAATGATTACCGGCGATGCACACGCTTTGATCGCGCGTGACGACGTCGACGTGGTCGTTGAACTCATCGGCGGCATTGAATATCCCCGGGAATTGGTGCTTGCTGCGCTGCGTGCTGGTAAATCTGTGGTTACGGCAAATAAAGCGCTTGTCGCAGCTCATGCCGATGAACTCGCACAAGCTGCAGAAGAATCTGGAGTGGATCTATACTTCGAGGCAGCTGTGGCCGCGGCGATCCCAGTCGTCGGTATGCTGCGCCGTTCGCTAGCCGGTGACCAGATTCAGCGTATTTCTGGAATCGTCAACGGTACGACGAACTTCATTCTGGACAAGATGATTACTGAGGGCATGGGCTACGACGAGGCTCTGCAAATTGCTACCGACTTGGGCTATGCGGAAGCAGATCCCACTGCCGATGTTGATGGCCACGACGCCGCGTCCAAGGCAGCGATCATGGCTTCACTTGGGTTCTATACGCGCGTCAACTTCAAAGATGTGCACTGTGAAGGTATCCGTGACATCACCGCCGCAGACATCGCAGCTGCAGATAAAGCCGGGTATGTCATTAAGCTGCTTGGAATCTGTGAAAAGATCACCGACGATCAGGGCAACGACGCCGTTAATGCGCGGGTGCACCCAACTCTGGTGGCGAAAGATCACCCTCTGGCCTCGGTTAATGAGTCCTATAACGCGATCTTCGTGGAGGCAGAAGCCGCTGGTTCGCTGATGTTCTACGGTAATGGTGCCGGTGGCGACCCAACTGCTTCTGCCGTGCTGGGCGATCTCGTGGGAGCTTCCCGGAATAAAGTGCATGGCGGCCGAGCACCGGGCGATAACACCTACGCAAACTTGCCAATCGCAGATTTTGGTGAGGTGCACACGCGCTACCATATCGACATGGAAGTGGTCGATCGCGCCGGAGTTTTGTCTGATCTGTCTGCCACTTTCGCACAACAGGGAATTTCTTTGCGCACTGTGCGCCAGGAGGAGAATGAAGACGGTATCGCCCGTCTTATTGTTGTCACCCACAGTGCGAAAGAATCTGTATTGCACGACACCGTCGAGGCATTGAAGAAGTCTTCAGACGTCAAGAAAGTGCATTCTGTCATCCGTTTGGATGTTTAGGGAATCAGGGGAGCTACGCAGTTTATGAGCACTGAACTTGAAATCGGCACGAAAGCGACCGTTCGCGTTCCTGCATCTTCAGCAAACCTGGGACCAGGCTACGATACATTAGGCCTTGCATTGGGCATTTATGATGTCATCGAAGTCGAGGTTATCTCATCCGGCCTGCAAATCGAGATCTATGGGGAAGGTGAAGATGACCTTCCACGGGACGGCTCACATTTGGTCGTCAAAGCTTTAAGATCTGGGTTAAACGCAGCTGATGCTACTGCGCCCGGCCTGCGAGTTACATGTACCAACGCCATTCCGCAATCGCGTGGCCTAGGATCTTCGGCATCCTCGGCCGTTGCTGGTGTGGCTGCCGCGAATGCCCTTGCCGGATATCCTCTTTCCGACAACCAGGTGGTGCAGTTGTCTTCAGCATTTGAAGGACACCCGGATAATGCCGCTGCTTCGGTGCTCGGCGGAGCCACGGTATCGTGGATGACGGTGCCGGTGGACGGACGTTCTGCCCCAGAATATAAGGCTGTAAGCCTTGAGGTACACGATGAGATTCGTGCGACTGCGATCGTCCCAGATTTCCATGCTTCAACACCGGCAGTCCGCCGGGTGCTGCCGAGCCACGTCACACACGGCGACGCCGCATTCAATGTTTCCCGTGTAGCCGTTATGACGGTGGCTATCCAGCATCACCCGGATTTGCTGTGGGAAGGTACCCGCGATCGTTTGCACCAACCGTACCGCTCTGATGTGTTGCCAGTGACTGCCGAGTGGGTCAACCGTTTGCGCAATCGCGGTTATGCTGCCTATTTGTCTGGAGCAGGACCGACCATCATGGTCTTGCACACCGAGGACATTGACGAAGCATTACTTGCTGACGCCCGCGAACAGAACCTCAAAGTCGTTGAACTTGGAGTTGCTGGACCTGTGGAAACTAGCGTGAGCCACGCTTAGTTTTCACTGTGCTGAGGAATGTCGCTAAAAATAGCGCTGAGAACTTTAGGAGCCCGCAGGTTCGTGCTGCCTTCGGGCTCCTAGTTTTTATCTTCTGCAGCCAGGCCTGTTACAGCCAGCTTATCGGCACTGACGCCCCAGATGATTTCATCATCGGGTTCTAACCCGAGTTCGGCAGCATCAAGTGGCGAGACAGTAATCTTGACTTGTTCGCCGTGAGTGTAAACAGTTATGTCACACACTGTGGGGTGAGGCACGGAAATATCCGTGATTGTGCCGACCCAACAATTTTCTTCAGCGGTAGTCTCTTTCGCATCGCCCTTCTTTAACCAGGCATCGGAAGGTAACCAGGTTGCAAGGACCTGGATGCTTTCGCCGTTGTTTGCCTTTAAGTCTGCGTCGCTAAGTTCAATGCGTTTTTCCCCCACGGTAAGTGAGAGTTGCCCGCAACTAATTTGCGCGCTATCCCTACCCAGTGCGTTTGCTCCTATATTCCGTGGCAAGCGCGCTACAAGGGCGTTGAGCCCT
Organism: Corynebacterium pseudodiphtheriticum; assembly: GCF_023509295.1. Lineage (NCBI taxonomy): Bacteria > Bacillati > Actinomycetota > Actinomycetes > Mycobacteriales > Corynebacteriaceae > Corynebacterium > Corynebacterium pseudodiphtheriticum. The sequence goes on from NZ_CP091864.1 coordinate 938,033, forward strand.
AGAGTCGTGGCGAGAAACTTCGTGCTTGGTGCAGAAGTGAGTTTCGTAGTTTTGTCATACGAGACAATTTTGCCAGCCGCAACTGACATGACGTAATCAGACAAGGAAGAAATGTCATGGCCATTGTGCGTGACTAGCAACGTTGTGCGTTGTTGGGAGGTAGAACGGAAATAAGCTTTCCATTGGGCTGCAATAGCGCTATCCAGACCGGCAAATGGCTCGTCCAAAATCAGAACTTCTGGGCTGGCAGCAATAGCACGGACGATGGCTACCTGGCGTGACTGGCCTCCGGATAAGGCCGGAACGGGGACCGACTTTAGTTCACTTAACCCGGCTGCGTTTAACAACTCTTCCGCACGTTCGGTATCTCGTGTTGCCATGGTGATTGCCTGCAGCACAGTGGAAGCTGGAGGCAGTGCTGGGTTTTGGGTCAGGATGATGACTCTCGGTTTATCGGCGGATTGGTGGCCAGGCGCAGCAAAAAAATCCAGTTCAGCCCCGCCCAAGCGTCCCGCAATTGCTTTCATAAGCGTCGTTTTCCCGGCACCATTGGCGCCTACTACCGCTGTGGTACAACCTGCTTCAATATGGCAGCCATTCACGTTGATTCCCAGCGGGCTAGTGGTTGCGCCTGTGAGCTCACCCAGCCGCTGCCGATCGAGCCCGATGTTGTGGCTTACGCGGTGCTTGTGGCGCTTTTTCCATACCGTCGGAAGAGCCGACAAGCAGAGAACGATGATGGCGATGAAGATCAGCAACGCTGCTTGTACATATGCAATATCTGCGTCTACTTCGCGGTTAAGATAAATCGCTAGCGGGAGCGTCCGAGTTTCACCGGGCAAGGAACCAGCAAAAGTGAGGGTAGCGCCGAATTCTCCCAGTGAACGAGCTAAGGCTAACCCTGCACCGGTGCCGACCGCGGGCAAAATCGTTGGCAGGATTACGTGATAGATCACGCGACGGTAGCTCATGCCGATGCTGAGTGCGGAATCTATGATTTCTTGGTTAATTTGGCGCAGCGCAGAGTCTGCAGACACGATAATGAACGGTAATGTAATGAAGACGTGAGAAGCAACGACACCATTAAAAGTAAATGCGATGTTAATGCCAAGCGCATCCAGGATTCCGGAAGTATAAGAACGTCGGCCGATTGCTGCGGTGAGTGCTAAACCGGCTACCACCGGTGGCATTGCTAGCGGTAATACAAAAAGTAAGCGAATGAACCAACCGCTTGCACGGCTTTGCAATAACCACAGTGAGAGCGGAATGCCTAGCGCCAAGGTGATGAGCGTCGATAGAACTGCGGCGTACAGGGATAAGCCTAAGGCTTCTAGCGTGGAAGCCTTAGTGGCAATTTCGGTAAAACGATCCCAAGGGACGCGCAAGATTAGGGCTAGCAGCGGGCCCAGTACCGTCACCACGGCTACCGCAGCGAGAAAAACCAGGGCAATAGGGTTTTTCGGTCGAACTGGGGACGGGGTCCAATCAGCAGAATGCGAGTGTGCCATGGCGCGGTACTTTCAACGGTGATTTATTTGTTGGCTGCTGGCAAAAATCCAGCGTTTTCCCACACCGAACGCATTGCTTCACCGTGGAGCAATGCGAGAACAGCTTGCGCAGCTTCCGCGTTCGTCGCATTTTTTAGAACAGCTGCAGGATAGTCATTGACGAAATTCTCGGAGTTGGGAATTTCAATGACTTCGACTTTATCACCGGCAGCAATGGCATCGGTTTTATAAACCCATGCTGCATCAGCCTGACCAGAGGTAACCTTCCCCAGGGTGTCGGTGACGGAGTGTTCCAACGAGGATGGGTGAAGCTCTAAGTTGTTTTCCGCGGCCAGTTGCTCCGTCAAATTGCCGCAAGGAACCGTCGGGTCGCAGAGGACCAGGGTGGTGTCTTCGTTGAGATCTTCGATGCTGTTGATATTGGCTGGATTATCGGCGGGAACCACCATGACAAGTGTGTTTGCGGCCACGGTTTTGGATTCTTCAACGTCACCGTTGTCTTTAGCCTTGTTCATGGACTTGGTGTCGGCGGTCAACAAGACGTCGGCAGGTGCACCTTCTTTGATTTGATTCACCAAATCGGTGGATCCTGCATTGCTGATCGTTAAGTTCACTGGTGGGTCGAGCTTCTTTGCTTCTTCTACCAGCTCATCGCCGATTACGCGGGTAGAAGCTGCGGCGAACAGGGTGACATCCTGAGCTGCAGCAGCGTCTTTGGAATCGTTAGCTGTGGAGTCAGCGGCGTCTCCGCCACTGGATTGGCAACCAGCCAGAGTGATGGCGCTGGCCGTGACAGCACCCATGGCGATGCGACGAATAGTGGTTGCGCGGTTACGAGAAAGCATGAATCTCTCCTGATAACTAGGGGGTATCTTCTAAGAATCCATTGTACAAGTTGAAACGATTTTCACGAGTGAATCCGCTGAGAAAAAGTCCTGATTGACGTGCCAGATCAACCGCTAATGATGTGGCGGCTGATACAGTCACCAATCCGGAGAATCCAGCAAGTACGGCTTTTTGTACGAGCTCGAAGCTGGCGCGTGAGGTCATCACCAAATACATCTGTTGTGCCGGCAAATCACCATGCATCAACATCGCACCGATTACCTTGTCCGCAGCATTGTGCCGCCCCACATCCTCGCGGGCGAGCATGAGCTGCCCGTCACTGCTGACAGCGCCTGCAGCATGGATACCACCGGTACGGCGGAATGCTTTTTGGCCAGCTTCTAGTAGCCCTGGTAAGGACAAGACAAATTCGGCGGTGGGGCGAACTGGGTGAATAGGGTAGGAACTACGCTTTTCGACGTCATCGATTGAGGTAGTTCCGCAAATGCCGCAGGCTGAGGTGGTGAGCACTGAGCGTACAGGCAACGAAAACGGTTGGCTGTCGCTTTTTCCTGCGGTGGCAGTGGCAGATTGGTTGCTATCTTCTGTTTTTGCAGGGGTTAGAGCCACATCAAGAGTGTTATATGTGTTGAGACCGTCATTGCCGACCGCCCCGCCACAGTATCGAATTGTCGCAATATCGGACGCCCGGCTGATGATACCTTCAGCATGCAGGAGCCCGTGGACGAGCTCGAAATCATTGCCCGGTGTACGCATCGTCGTTAAGAAATCTGTGCCATCGACGCGGATCTGCAAGGGTTCTTCGGCCGCGAGTGAATCGATGCGTTCGGAGACAACAATACGAGAGTCGGCGGGACTGACACGCTGCGCCTTAGTGCTGGCGTCCGTTGTAGCAGCAATATCAGGGTTGGTTTCTTCGCGGTATACGCGGGTGATCGGAGTACGGGATGTAAGCCTTCGAGCCATATCGGACAACCTACCTGGTACCACGTGCTAAATCAGCTAGGTGCGCTAGATGCTGTTGTATAGCTTCGATTTGTTCAGCGTGGGTGCCTTCAGCAGTGCGTTGACCAGCGGTCAAACCTGCTAGAAATGCTGTCACCGGTGCAGCCGGACGGGAGTGTTCGTGGGCGACAATACTGGTGAGGTCCAGGACGTCCTTAATAGTGGCGCGAAGCACTTCCGGATCGACATCGAGTGTTGAGGTCACGGTGCTAAGCCAAGTACTGGCAGCAACTTCTTCGGGTGCAGCCTTGATTTTTGCGGTTTTAGCGGGTTTTAGAGTTTTAGCGGCTTGTGCAGCGTTTCTACCAGGCCCCGTGCCTTCCTGTGCTCCAGACATGTCATTAGTTTAGGTGCTTGGTCGGATCAAATCCTCGATGGGTTTCGCTATTTAACGGGGAATATCCGCTGGGGACAAGCCGCGGTAGCGCTTTTAGCCACCGGCAAAGGGGGGCAACACGTCGATACGTTGCACTCCGGTCAGGGAAGTAGACCGAGTCGCGGAAGCGCCATCGACAAGAAAACTGCACCGCGGGAAAATGTCTGCCAAACTCATCCCAGAATCTGTAGTCCCGGAATGTAGCTGGGCGCGGGAATCGAGGAGTTCCCCTAGTGTTTCGTGGTCAGTTTCGGTGATGACTTCTTCGGCGGTTCCGGCGGCGGCGCGCGCGGCGGAAAAATAATGAATGCTCAGCATGATAACCACCATTCTGCCTGGTTGACTCGGGAGTATGCAATAGCTTGAAAATCTGAGTCGGGCTCAAAAATTTCTAGAACTCAACATTTTCTAGACTCAACATGTTCTAGGTTCAGCAAGTTTTAGAACTTACCCGGCCGAGAGCGTTGGAAGGCGCCTAAACAACGCGTTGTTTGAATAGCCTGGTGTTTAAACAGAACACTGCTTAAATACAACACACCTTAAATAGAACAGTGCTTAAATAGAATTATGAGCAACTGTCGACAGCAAGCGGCTGGAAGCACAAAGCCAACTCCAGAAGAACACTTGGCTAATATCACCGAATTGATCGCACAATACGGTACTTGGCCGAGTACAGAAACCGTTCTGGTGTCTGATGCTTTAGACCGTTACCTCGTTACAGCTGTTCTCGCGCCGTACGATTCACCGCGGTTTTCCAATTCACAGGTCGATGGGTATGCCCTAAGCCAGGCAGCCCTGGATCGCCTGCCTGGTAGTTTCTCCGTGGGGGCGGATATTCCAGCCGGTGCTGATCCTGCGCTGGAATATCCACACGGGATTGACCCTGACAATAGCGGTGAGACGATCGTGCCAATCATGACCGGAGCTAAGATCCCCGCAGGCGTAGCAGCCATTGTGCGCGTCGAAGACGCTGTACCACCGGAATTTCCGGAAAATACTCCCAGCGATGGTGCTAATGGCACGAATACAGACGCCTCCCGAGGCAAGCCCACAGCACAGCGCCGGGAAATTTCTATGGCGCAGCAAGGGCAGTTCATACGGCAACAAGGCATTGATAGCAGAGCTGGGGAGACTATTGTTGATTCCGGCGAGGTGTTGAGCCCAACTGCGATTGCAGCTTTGGCATTCCAGGGGGTCTCGACTGTTGAGGTACGCAAACGCGCGCGGGTTCTGATTGCTACCGGTGGGGCAGAGGTTGCCGAGATTGGTGAATTGGATGTGGAAGCTGGCTCCTCCGTCATTCCGGATGCGAATTTCCCCATGTTGGCGGCGCAAGCACAGCGCTACGGGTTAGAGCCGGTAGGCCGGGTGCATATTGATGATGATGTTGATTCACTTGCTACTAGCTTGCAGCAGGCTATCGACGTGCATCATCCAGATTTGGTCGTTACCTCAGGCGGCATTAGCAAAGGGAAATACGAGGTCGTGCGGCAGCTGCTTGCTGACGGAGACGGCGCCTGGTTTGGTGCGGTAGCCCAACAACCTGGTGGGCCGCAAGGTTATGGAAGTTTTGCAGGTGTACCGTGTATTTGTTTGCCGGGTAACCCGGTCTCGTCGTTGGTGAGCTTCCGGTTATTCGTTGCTCCTGCGGTGGGGTTGGTCCCGGAGCCAATCAAGGTTATTTCTGCGGAGCCTTTGACGGGGCTATCTGACAAAGATCAATTTTTACGGGCCCGGCTTGAATATTCCGGCGGGCATGTTCGAGCGCGAGTCATTTCTGGGCCTGGCTCGCACCTGTTGCAGCAGGCAGTAGCCGCAGACGCGCTGGTGCGCGTTCCGGCTGGTGCTACCGTTAACGCGCGTCAGCGGTTGTGGGCTTATCCGCTTTAGCTGGTTTGCCCTGCACGGGGCTATGAGGTTTTAGGACACCAAGATGTGAGCGAAAACCCGGGAAGCCCCAAAACGACTACAAGGTCGGCCTATTTTCTGCTGTCTGGGTCACCATCCTCTATTATGTTTAGCACACTAGAGTTAGTGAATTAACACACAATAATTATGGGGAGACGCTTATGGCAACGGCCACCTCATTCTTTTCGCGTACTAGGATCATTGCGCCGAAAGAATTTAATCGCTGGTTAATACCACCAGCTGCATTGGCAATTCACTTATCGATCGGCCAGGTTTATGCCTTTTCGGTATTTAAAGCCCCGTTGATGGAGTTTTTTGCTGTCCGTGAAGTGGCCGTGGGGTGGATCTTCTCCCTTGCTATTGGAATGCTGGGGCTTTCTTCAGCCGTTGCTGGAAATTGGGTTGAAAAAGTTGGGCCGAGAACCTCAATGGCAACTGCTGGTCTGTTCTGGGTTATTGGCTTTTTCGTCGCTACATTTGGTCTCGCAATTGGGCAGTTATGGCTGGTCTATTTGGGCTATGGCGTAATCGGCGGTATTGGATTGGGGATTGGCTATATTTCCCCGGTATCAACCTTGATGAAGTGGTTTCCAGATAAACCCGGTCTGGCTACTGGGATGGCGATTATGGGATTCGGCGGCGGTGCCTTAATCGCGAGTCCTGCTTCCAATACCATGATGGAATTCTTTGGAGGCGGTTCAGGTACCGCGAATCTTGCCGACGGCCTCTATGGGACGTTCCTGACCTTGGCTACCTTGTATCTGGTGGTCATTGCGCTAGGGGCTTATGCGATCCGGTTACCACATCCAGACTGGAAACCTAAGGGATATCAACCGGAGAGTAACTCCGGAACGAAGATGAAAACCACGGGAAATGTGTCAGCGAATACAGCCTTGCGGACCCCACAATTTTGGCTGCTGTGGGTTGTGCTTTTTGTGAACGTCACGGCCGGCATTGGAATTTTAGAAAATGCGGCCCCGATGGTGCAGGATTATTTCGCAGAAATTACGGCGGGCGCAGCCGCAGGTTATGTGGGCTTGCTGTCGCTAGCGAATATGGGGGGTCGTTTTGTCTGGTCAACGGTGTCAGACTGGATCGGCAGGAAAAACACCTATTTCCTTTACTTAGGTCTCGGATTACTCTTGTACTTGGTGGTTGCCAGTTTCTCTTCAGCGTCGCTGGCCATTTTTGTTCTCAGTACGCTGGTCATCATTTCTTTTTACGGCGGTGGCTTTTCTACAGTGCCCGCCTACCTGAAAGATCTATTCGGTGTCTACAACGTTGGAGCGATCCACGGTCGGTTGCTCACGGCATGGGCTGCTGCCGGTGTCGCTGGCCCACTGATCGTGAACACGGTGGTGGAATCCCGTGCCGATGCTGGCTTAGAAGGTGCTGACTTGTATCGGGCAAGTTTATTGCTGATGTGTGGATTGCTGGCTGTCGGTGTCGTCGCGAACCTTTTGATCAGACCTGTCAATGAGAAACACCATGTCGATGTAGACGTCGTCAAGCAAAAAGAAGCTGCTGACCGCAAAGCTGTTGAAGACGCAGAACGGGAAGCGAAGGAGAGCGGTCAGGCAAAAGGCAACTCTAGTTTCGCGCACAACGCGGTTTCCCTTATTCTGGGTATTTTTATCGGCGTGAGTTTGGCCTTCGGGCTATGGGACACGATGGTGCGCGCGGCAGGATTGTTTACGGGATAGCAATATCACGGTGCGCTAGGCAGTGTGAGATTCGCACATTCTATCGCGGTATGCGGGTTTTCGAATAAGATTGGGGCGGAAAGCCCGTACTGATCGTGCGGCGAATGTGAGCTCACCACAGCAGAAAGGCCAGCATGGCGCGTACCGATACTGCAGATTCCCCTGAGTTTGGACATAACCAAAATACAGAGCATACTGGGCATCCTGCACCTAGAGGATTGGTGCTGGTGTCCTCGACGCGTGCCGCAGCCGGACTCTACACTGATGAATCCGGCCCCATTGCCGTGAGGTTTTTACGGGAGCAAGGCTTTTGCACCCCGGATGCGCGCGTGGTCGCGGATAAAGATATTTCCCAAGTTATTGCTGAAATTTTCGCTAGTTCTGACAGACCTGACGTGATTTTGACGTCAGGTGGAACAGGAATTAGTCCAGATGATCAGGTGATTGAGTCGATCCAAGCACATCTGGATCGGGAGCTGCCTGGTATTGCACACGCGTTTTGGTCAAAAGGTCTGGAAAAAACGCCGACTGCAACACTATCTCGTGCGCTAGCAGGCACTGTGGGGCAGACCTTCGTGATGGCTATGCCTGGCTCACCGGGAGGAGTGCGCGACGGCGTCAAGGTGCTAGAAGACGTGTTGGTCCATGCAATTAATATTTTGAAAGGACGCCAAGTCACCAATCATGACAAACATCATTCCTAATTCTTCTGGAGAACCCACAGCTACGGCGAACCAAGCGAGAGAGAACACGCTAAACGCGCGCATCATCGGTACTGCCATTACTGACCAGCCGTTGGAGCCATTACGCGAAGAAGCGCAGCGATTGGTGCCCGATGCGACTGCCGGGGCTGTTGTTACTTTTGACGGTATTATCCGCAATCATGACCACGGACATTCGGTCGACGAGCTCGTGTATACCGCGCACCCCTCTGCCGAGAAGGAATTGTCAAATGTCGTCGCTGACATTGCCGCCGAGTACCCGGATGTGCGCCTGTGGGCTGCGCATCGCACAGGCAAGCTTGGGATCGGAGAGCTGGCTTTCGCGGTTGTGGTAGCGAGTGCACACCGTAAGGAAGCATTTGCTGCTTGTGCTGAATTGGCAGATCGTGTCAAAGCTACAGTGCCAATTTGGAAAGAACAATTTCTTACTGATGGCTCAACGCAATGGGTTGGCCTGGACTAGACGGTGAACCGTCATAAGGGAGACAGCATCACTAGGGAGGCAAAGAGTACATGGAGTTTGATCCGCAATGGGTTGCGCGTTATCAGCGACAACTTAGCTTGCGCGGTTTTGGCCGACAAGCACAAGAAAAGTTAGCTGGTTCGCACGTCGTTGTGGTTGGCGCCGGTGGATTAGGCTCTCCAGCGCTGCTGTATCTGGCCGCTGCAGGGGTAGGCGCGCTAACCATCATTGATGGTGATGAAGTCTCGTTATCTAATTTGCACCGTCAGATTATCCACACCACCGAGACAATCGGTACCCCGAAGGCTGCTTCGGCGAGGGATACTATCAAAGCCCTAAACCCGCATATAGCGGTGGCCGTCATCAATGCTGAACTAGATAGGGAACACGCGCGGGAGATTTTTGCTGGGGCTGATCTGGTGATAGATGGCACCGATAATTTGGGTGCCAGATACCTTATTTCGTGGGCTGCATTGCGCAGCGGAATCCCGCATATATGGGGTTCAATTCTGGGATTTGACGCACAAGTTTCAGTTTTCGGTTTAGGCGATGGTCCAATTTATGAGGATGTTTTTCCTACGCCGCCACCGCCTGGTTCGGTTCCTTCTTGCGCACAAGCAGGAGTGCTGGGACCAGTGGTCGGAGTGGTGGGGTCGGCTATGGCGTTAGAAGCAATAAAAGTACTCACAGGCATTGGAAAGCCGCTATCAGGGCGTCTGGGTTACTTCGACGCGCTGTTGGGGGAATGGGAATATATCCCAGTACGAGCTAATGCAATCACGCGGGAGTCTGTATTGTCGAGCGGTCCTATAAGGGCAGACGCTAGTGAGGAGCCCGGAAATCAGCTCGAAGAAGGCCTTGCGGTCGATGACATTGCAGAGGATGCTGTGGTCATTGATGTCCGTGAACCCGATGAATATGCTGAATACTCGGTTCCTGGTGCATTAAATATCCCGCTGTCGACCTTTAACGGCAGTGCTCAGCGCCCTGGTGAGCAAGCGAGTTCTGTAATCGCCGGTGAGACTCTCGCAGCTCAAGTCATCAGCACCGTTCGTGCACATGATCCACAGCATCCGGTAGTCATTTATTGTGCAGCAGGTAAACGTTCAAGCCAAGCAATCGCGTACCTACAGGCGACGGGCATGACTCGCCTGGGAAATTTGCGTGGTGGGATTGACGGCTGGCTGACGCGGCAGGCTGAATAAACTTCTTCTGCAGAACCGCAAGCTCGAGTAGTCGCAGGGTATAGAAGCACATAGTCGTGCAAATTTAGTGGGGATTATCTGTAGGTAGCTCTACCGCGCCACGTACTTTCAACTCAGCTAGGCTGTCGTAATCTACCTCGAGCCCGCCACCGTCGACGCCAATCCAATCTGCGTGATGCACTAAAGCACGGGCTGGCTTGTTGTGCGCAGCGCCAATTTCTGCGAGATTAGCCTGCAGGCGTTCCGATTTCCATACTGAACACAATGGGTTCGCGATTCCTGCCGCATCTTTAATGATTGCTGCATCCTGCTCCGTATGCCGTGTCAGTTCAGCCATAAGTGCGGGTAGTAGCTGCCACGAGTCCGGCGCGTCTACGCTCAAGATTGCTACACGTTGTGCACCCGTCGGAATTGCTGATAATCCTGCAGAAATCCCGGCTAATGGCCCACCGAAGGCTGGATTTTCTGCAGTGTGGGAGATTTCTGCAGCTAGCTGTTTGGTGGAAACGATCACAATCGCTTGCTTCTCAACACCGAGTGACAGCACCCCCGCAAGTTGATGGTCTATTAACCGGGTACCGTTGAGGCGGATCGTGGATTTATCAATTCCGCCCATCCGCTCTGAACGGCCTCCGGCCAAAATAATGACGGCAAGGTCGTCGTAGGCGGGGGAATCGTCGGCAAGAATTTCTGGCTGATTTGCGTTGGTCATAGCTTTTACGTGGTGGTGTTTTGTGACCTATTGTGGCTCCGGGCGAGACCAGTCGCCGGAACGGCCACCGGATTTCTTAACGATCGCGCAATTGCTGATATATGCGCTTCGATCGACGCCTTTGACCATGTCGATTACGTTGAGTGCGGCAACGTTGACCGCAGTGAGGGCTTCCATTTCCACGCCTGTGCGGTCCGCGGTGCGTACAGTGGCTTCGATGCGCAGGCGATCTTCCAGCAAATCGAGGGAAACCTCACACCCGTGAACACCGATTGTGTGAGCCAATGGGAGCAGTTCTGGAACCCGTTTCGCAGCAGAGATACCGCCGATACGCGCGACAGCGAAGACATCACCTTTGGGGACGGTTCCATTGCGTAAGGCTTCCAGAATCTCCTTGGAGCACACAACAGAAGCTACAGCGGTTGCTGCGCGAACAGTTGGTTTCTTCTCTGTCACATCGACCATGTAGGCGTTGCCGGAACTGTCTAAATGCGGGGGTTGTTTCATGTATTTTCGCTTCCTATCAATATGTTAACGAGACCAGCCGAGTACGGTTGCCATTCCAGGGGAATCAGGGTGTTCTGCGTCTTCTGCTGGTGGAATCACTGCTAGACCGTCGATTCCTATGAGTGCGCTGACGAAATGTGAACCGGGATTTCCTCCGGTATTTGGAACCGCGAGCAATCCGGTGTCAGCAGGAACGACCTGGACGGGTACCAATTGGGTTTTTCCAGGCCTCGGGAGTGGCAGGGTTGGGTGAGCGTGAACCAAGGCAGCGCAGTGTGGCCACCACTTGGTTGTGCTCCTGGCCTCGGCTGGGGTGGAGGTTACGCGACCCTGCAAAATATATAGGCAGGCAAGTACGTATACCGTCGCAGAGACATAGGCAGCAACAGGGTTGCCCGGTAGGGTTACGACAGCCGTGCCATTCCAGAGGCCAGCGCCTTGTGGTGAACCGGGCCGCTGTGCTGCGTTTCCGAACCAGAAATCCGCGTTTGGGGAATCTATAGCGGCAGCTTTGACCACGTCGAAAGCGCCTTGTGAGATCCCACCGGTGGTAACGATGAGATCTACTGGCTGTGCGCTTGACGACGTAAGTTCGTTGAGAAGCGCAGTAAGATTGTCGGTTCCATCACCGACGTGGAATCGGCGAACGTCCACTGGGCCGTGCTCAGCCAACAAATTGGCAACCATTGGGCCATTGGAATCTGCAATGCGATAAACCGCATTTTCATCTGCGGTGCCGACACCGGTAGCAACACCGGCAGCGTTCGAGACATTGTTAGTAGCTGCGGCACCAACGTTGGCGGTGGAAACTAATTCATCTCCGGAAGAAATCACAGCAACCTGCGGGCGACGGTATACCGACACGTGAGAGACACCAGCGGTGAGAAAAAATGCCAGGGTCCCAGCGTCGATAAGTGTGTTGGGGTGAGCGATGTCTTCGCCTGGTGTTACTACTTCACCGCGCAACCGGATATGTCGCTTCTTTGGTGCCTCGTGGATGGTTACCTGTGTTGGTAATTGTGCGGGTCCTAGCGATGCGTCCGTGAATTCTGACGGAATCACCCGCAATGATTTTGCATCCCCGGAAATCGGGGCCCCCGTCATAATGCGAAGGGCTTGATTTGGCACAACTTCTTGTGGAAGCCCGCCGGCCGCAACTTCGCCGGATACCGGCAGCGTCCACGGGCCAGATCCAGAAAGATCTTTGTCATGGACCAAGAAACCATCCATCGCGGAATTGTGGAAAGAGGGGATAGCGACGCGGGCCTGCACAGTCTGCGCAAGGTAGCATCCATGAGCTTCCTCTACCGATAGGCGCTGGGGCTTGGTCGGTTGTACGAGTTCACGTACACGCTTGAGGTGTTCTGCAACCGAGACTGAAGAAGTAATCATTATTGTGTCGCCACCTTAACCACCGATAGCAGACATTGTGCGTGCAGGTTGCAAAAAGCCTTCGTCATTGATGCCGTGGCCAGGAAGTTTTTCCCACATGGCAGCTGCCCAGATTGTGGCTAGTTCGTCGTCGCTGGCACCAGCACGAAGCAAATCGCGTAACTGAGTTTCGCGGTTGCTAAATAGGCACGTGCGGATTGCCCCGTCTGCGGTTAGACGAGTGCGGTCGCAGTCTCCGCAGAACGGATAGGAGACTGAACTGATGATGCCCAGTTTTCCTCGGTGCACGCTACGATCTGCATTTTTCCACACATCCCATAAGGCAGCAGGGGCAGAACCACGTGGTTGTTTTGCCGGTGTCATAATAAACGACGATTGCAGCTTCGCTAGTATTTCGTCGGCGGTGATCATATTTTCCCGGGACCAGGCCTCGCGTGGTCCTAGTGGCATCTGCTCGATAAATCGCAGCTGCGCCCCTTTATCGAGTGCGAAAGCCGCGAGATCGACGACGTCGTCTTCATTGACGCCTTTCATTACCAAGGCATTGATTTTGATAGGGCTTAAACCAGCTTCGGCACACTTATCGATTGAGCGCAGCACATGATCCAGACGGTCACGGCGTGTTAGGGCCGTGTACTTTGCCTTGTCGATGGTGTCTAAGGATATGTTAATTCGATCTAGTCCGGCAGCTGACAAACTAGCTACGCGCTTATCTAGCCCGAGCCCGTTGGTAGTCAGGGCGATTTCTGGCGCATCCCCGGTATCCGTTGTCAAGGCTTTGCTGCGTTCGATGATGCTGGGCAAGGATTTACGCAGTAAGGGCTCGCCACCGGTGAACCGTAATTTTCGAACCCCCAGTTTTTCCACGGCGATGCGAACTAAACGGATAACTTCGTCGTCGGCAAGCACTGCGCTATTGTGCATCCACTGCAGGCCTTCGGCTGGCATACAGTAAGTGCAGCGTAAATTACATTTGTCTGTGAGACTAACGCGTAGGTCGCGCGCGGTGCGCCCGTAACGATCAAGGAGTAGACGGGTGCCGTCGGTATTGGCTGCAGGAAGATCGTTAGCGATATCCTGCGCAGGCGAGGTCGGAGGGGTAGTAGGATCAGGCAGCGCAACAGATGTGGACATATTAGTTCCTATTTTAATATCCCTGTGCGGCAGGCACAATGAGTCTGACAGTGGGAATGATCATGATGTACCATCTGTGAGTTCTGAATCTTCTGTGTCATCTTTTTGCTCGATGCGCACACCAGGACCTGGCAAGGCAATGATATCCAAGCGACCAGCTTCGAGGTGCTCACGGAGATCTTTTTTGTCGAACTTGCCGACGGAGGTCTTATCGATGGAATCGACAAAAGCCCAATATTCCGGTGCCATCCAATTCGGCAGCGATTCGCGAAGGTAATTGCGCAGTTTACTGGCTGTAGCTTCGGTGCGTGGTACACCAGCGTGCAGCACGGTGACTGCTAGCGGGCGCTCATTCCATTTCGGGTTTGGGTAGCCAATTACGGCACATTCCACAACCCTGTCGGAAGCCATCACCATGTTTTCCAGCCCAACGGAATAAATCCATTCGCCGCCGGATCTGATCACATCCCGGGCACGGTCGGATACCGTCAAAAAACCATCTTTGGTGATGGAACCCACATCGCCAGTCCGTAACCAGCCGTCGTCAGTAAACTTGTTACGAGCGGCATCAATATCATCGGCGACATCTTGGCCTCGGAATTCCGCTGCGGTTCCGTTGGACGCTTCTGCAGCAGAATGGAAGTATGATCCAGTAACCAGATTTCCCCGAACTTGGATCTCGCCCTCATTGCGGTCGGTGTTCGGCACGATTTCTCCGTCGTTTACTACGCGGTATTCCAGCATCGACGGAAAACGCCCCTGCGAAATCCGGTATCCCCAGCGCGCTTCTCCAGATACGCCTGATGGTGGGCGCGAAACAGTGCCTATGGTGGTAGTTTCCGCCATTCCCCAGACATGGACGACATCGACACCGTAGCGCTCCTCCCAGATTTTAATCAACGACGGTGGCGCTGGGGAGCCTCCAGCGAATATTTCTGTCAGCGACATCCGCTCTGGTGGATTCTTCAGATAGTGCACCATCAGCTGGATCCAGAGGCTGGGCACGCCGTTCGCGCGTCTCGGGTGTGTTGCTTCTATGATCGTGGCGAGTGTTGGTGCAGAGGTGTCAGCGTCGGGGAGTACTAAGGGAGCGCCGGATAGAAAAGCAGCAAAGGGGACGCTCCAGCACAACACGTGATAGATCGGAACACCACACAGAAATGATTCGCCATGAGTGATGGCAAGAGAATCAGTGGTACGCAGTTGTAGTGCTGCTAAGTAGATTGCTCTGTGTGAATAGACCACGCCTTTCGGTGCTCCAGTTGTGCCTGTCGAATAGCACAGCGCGGTAGCATCACGCTCGTCAACTATTGGCCAATCAAAAGTGGTTGGTTGGCCATCTAATAGGGATTCATAGGAATACACCGAAATATGAGCTGGTAACTGCTCCGCGAAATCCGCGAGCTCATTAGGCCTTGGTAAACCAATGAAAGCCACGGTGCGTACACACGGCGCCTCTTCTGTAATCTTTCGCACTTGGTTGATCATCCGCGGGTCGGCGACCAGTATCTCGGTGTGGCTGTGATTGACGATGTGCGTTAATTGATCCAGCATCAACTGCTTGTTGAGTGGAGCGAAGACCGCCCCCATTGACATCACGCCAAACATGACTTCGAGATGTTCGGCGCAGTTATTAAGCAAGGTGCCGACCCGCTGGTCGCCATCAATCTGAAAACGTGTACGTAATGCGTGCGCAAATGCCGCTGCCCGGGACGCGATCGCGCTAAAAGTCGTTTCTTGTGGGCCATCCGGAGACCAGGTGGTGACCTTCGTCGTGGCGTGCGTGCTGCGACCGTATTCCAAAAT
Organism: Corynebacterium pseudodiphtheriticum; assembly: GCF_023509295.1. Lineage (NCBI taxonomy): Bacteria > Bacillati > Actinomycetota > Actinomycetes > Mycobacteriales > Corynebacteriaceae > Corynebacterium > Corynebacterium pseudodiphtheriticum. The sequence continues at coordinate 953,320 of NZ_CP091864.1, forward strand.
TCTGGACACAGACAGCGGCAGATCCTGCATCGTCGAGAGCATGAGCCCAATTTTAGCGGTGACTGCAGGCATTAGATAGTAGCTGCCGAATAATGCCTAGCGGGACAGTAAAAGGTTAGAGAATGAATGGGAATATGGCTCCATTAGGGGGTAAATACGAAAAAACATTGATGTGCGCTACACTGGTGCGTGAAATCGGTAGGCAGAGTATTCACACCGTCTGCACGATTATTCTAAATTCTCACAATCAGGAATGCCCGAGCGAAGATGCTGCGGTATCTCGCCGTGCGGGATCCGAATGAGAAATTTGGAATTAGTCTTTTAACTTTTCACTACTGCCACGGTGTTGCGCGCAGAAAGCAAGCAGCCGGAAGTGATGCCAAGGCATCTCACAATCTCTTCCGCGCACGCGTTGCGCACTGCCCGCACCCAGGCTGTAGTCCGGGATCCCCGGTTATCGGGGCTACCTGAATCACGCGAGAAAAATCGACGCGAAAGGATATCCGTGAGCACAACGGACAACCCAGACCTGTATTCCATGAAGCTTCCTGAATTGCGGGAGCTTGCCATTGCCAAAGGGTTGAAAAGCATCACTGCCCTGCGTAAGGGGGAGCTGATCGTAGCAATTGAAACTGGTAAGGTGCCACGTAAATCCACTGAGAAACCGTTGCCGCGGATGAAGAAATCCGAGTTAGAAGCGCAGCGTGCCGCGCGATTGGCCGCTCAGGAATCCGGAACAGGCAGCGTACGGAATTCGCCTGAAAAGGAAGCTCCAGCCTCAACCGAGCACACTGAGCAGCCCATATCTGTAAAGCAAGATGCCACAGTGGATGGTGGCGATCACGCTAGGGACAGCAAAGAAGGGCAGCAACAACCGGGTCTAGACAAGAACACCCCTGGTGCTGCACAAGAGGAAGAGACCCCTTCGCCTGCAGCAGCTCGCCGTGCGCGCCGGGCACGTGCTAAAGCTCGCGCTAACAACAACCAGCACAACCAGCAGCATGAACATGACCGGAATCGCCGGAACGACAATGATTCCCGGCGCGGATCGTCGCAGGCTACACAGGCGTCGGAGGTTGATGAAGCGGTTCAAACGCAAGACCAGGAGCAGCACCCCGATCAGCAGCCCGTTGTGCAACGTACTAGCCCGGCTGCTAACACCCGCAGAGGGCGTCGAGGTCGGCGTGTTCGTCGTTTAGGTGAAAACAATCACCAGCAGGAAGCGGTACAAAATGATTCTCAGGACCACAGCAGTACTGACAACAATGTTGGTGAGGTAGCAGATCGGGGTGGCCAATCTGAGCGCCAAGATCGTACTGACCATGACCACCGCAACCGCAATGCACGTGGTGGCCGCGACGACCGCGACAACCGGGGTTCACGGGAACACCGGAATCGTGGTAACAACCGGGACAATAACGGGTTAAGCAACGATCACTCTGGAAATCATCAGGGGGATAACCACGATGGTGGCAATGACCAAGGCGGTAACAATGACAACCGCAGTAACGGTCTGCAAGAAGTCGCGGGCATTCTGGAAGTAGTCGATGGCAATGCTGCCTTCTTGCGTACTACGGGATATCGTCCGAGTTCGCTTGATGTTTTCGTCAACACCAATTTGGTTCGCCGTTTCCATTTGCGTACTGGCGATTATCTCACCGGCAAGGTGAAAATGACCGGTGGCGGACAGTCGCACGGCAAAGGCCGTAATCGGAAAAAGTATAACCAGATGGTGTTCGTGGAAACCGTCAACGGTTTGCACCCTGAGGAAGCCAAGCAGCGACCACAATTCAGTAAGCTCACGCCGTTGTACCCGAATAAGCGTCTGCGTCTGGAAACTGAGCCGAAGATTCTAACCACCCGCGTGATTGACTTGATCATGCCGATTGGTAAAGGCCAGCGAGCGTTGATCGTTTCGCCACCAAAGGCTGGTAAAACGACCATCTTGCAGAACATCGCGAACGCAATCTCGACGAACAATCCGGAATGCTATCTGATGGTAGTGCTTGTCGACGAGCGCCCAGAAGAAGTTACCGATATGCAACGCAACGTCAATGGCGAAGTTATTGCGTCAACTTTTGATCGTCCACCTTCAGAGCACACCGCAGTTGCCGAACTTGCTATTGAGCGTGCTAAGCGCTTAGTAGAACAGGGCCAGGATGTCGTTGTGTTGTTGGATTCGATCACCCGTCTGGGCCGTGCATACAATAATTCGTCACCAGCGTCTGGTCGCATCCTCTCGGGTGGTGTCGACTCGAACGCACTGTATCCACCGAAGCGATTCCTTGGTGCGGCCCGCAACATTGAAAACGGTGGGTCGTTGACGATCATTGCGACCGCTATGGTGGAGACCGGTTCGACTGGTGACACCGTGATCTTTGAAGAGTTCAAGGGCACTGGAAACGCAGAGCTGAAGCTGGACCGTGGAATCTCCGAGCGCCGTGTCTTCCCGGCAGTTGATGTCAACCCATCGGGCACGCGGAAAGACGAGTTGCTGTTGGTGCCAGAAGAAGCGCGCATTATGACGAAGCTGCGTAGGATTTTGTCCGCGCTGGATTCGCACCAGGCTATAGATTTGTTGATTAAACAGCTGCGGAAGACGAAGTCGAATGGCGAATTCTTGATGCAGGTTGCGTCGTCGGCTCCGATGGCAGCGGCGCTTGAAGAAGAGGACTAATTCATGGCTAATGAGGTATCACTTGTCGACGATGTCGTTTCTGAATATCGTGGCATTGAAGCCCAGATGTCAGATCCGTCAATTGCCGGTGACCAGGCACAATTTGGTAAGCTCTCGAAACGCTATGCCGAATTGCGGCCTATCATGCTCACCTATGAAGAGCTGACCGCAGCGAAAGAAGATCTAGAAGCTGCGCGGGAGATGGCTTACGAGGATCATGATTTTCAATCGGAAGCTGATGAACTTGCGGTACGAGTAGAACAGTTGCAGGAAAAGCTTGCTGATCTGTTAGCACCGCGGGATCCGCAAGATTCTGAAGATATCATCATGGAAATCAAGGCTGGTGCAGGTGGGGAAGAGGCCGCATTGTTCGCCGCCGACCTTGCCCGCATGTATGAGCGTTTCGCCGATAAGGCCGGTTTTGCCTGGAACGTACTTGCGCTGAATGAATCTGATCTCGGTGGCGTTAAAGATATGACGATTTCTTTCCGTGCGAAAAACCCTGGTCGTGATGGCGCTTGGGCATTTTTCAAGTATGAGGGCGGGGTGCACCGTGTACAGCGCGTGCCGGTAACCGAATCCCAGGGGCGCATCCAGACTTCCGCGGCTGGTGTTCTGGTCTATCCGGAGCCGGAAGAAGTGGAATCGGTCGACATCAACGAAAAAGACTTGCGTATCGACGTCTACCGTTCTTCAGGCAAAGGTGGACAAGGAGTCAACACCACGGACTCGGCAGTTCGTATCACGCACTTGCCGACCGGGCTGGTGGTGACCTGCCAGCAGGAGCGTTCACAGATCCAAAACAAAGCACGGGCCATGCAGGTGCTGCAGGCGCGGTTGGATCAGATTGAGCGGGAAAAAGCAGACGAAGAAGCGGGTGAACAAAGAGCTTCGCAGGTGCGGTCGATGGACCGTTCAGAACGAATTCGGACCTATAACTGGCCGGAAAACCGGATTGCGGATCACCGTATCGGATACAAAGCCAGTAATTTGGATAGCGTCCTCAATGGCGACATGCACGATTTGATCAAGGCTTTGCAGGATCAAGAACGTGCTGAGCGCTTAGAGGCGAAGTAACGCGTGGAGTTTCCGGTGCCGGATAAGCAGCCACCGCTACACGCGGTGCTGCATTCAGCCATTCGTCGTTTCTCTGCTGCCGGTATTGCAAACGCCGCGGGTGAGGCTCGTTTACTTGCGGGACACTATCTTGCTGTAGGGTCCACTGAAGTATTTCTTCATTTGCGTGAACCTGCTCCCAAAGGTTTAGCTTCGGCAATTGAGCGGCGAGAACGTCGTGAGCCGCTGCAACACATTATCGGATCTGCTCCCTTTGGACCGCTGGATATGCTCGTCGGGCCAGGCGTTTTCATTCCACGGCCAGAAACGGAAGTGCTTGCGCAATGGGCCGTCGACAAGCTTGTCGGCGACATTACTTCCGAGCACCCGGTGGTGTTAGATCTGTGCACCGGGACTGGCGCTCTTGCCGCTTATATTGCGCACGAGTTCAGCGCCGCCCGGGTCATTGGCGTGGAATATTCTTCACGAGCCATGCGGTGGGCAGAAAAAAATCTGTACAACTTGCAGCAACATTGTGGTCTCAATTATGAGTTAGTCGACGGAGATGTACTCGATCCGACGCTGCTAGCCGACATTGCGGGCCAGGTGGATCTCATAGTGTGCAACCCTCCGTATGTTCCGCGCGATGACACGTTAGATGCTGAGGTGTATGCGGATCCTGATGATGCCGTCTTCGCCGGCGAGAGCGGGATGGATGTTATTAATGGGCTCGCTGTGCAATGTGCGCGTTTATTAAGACCTGGAGGTTTAGTAGGTATCGAACATGATGATGCAACTTCAGAACAATCACTCCAGGTGTTTAAAGCAGAAGCAGATCTTTGTGCCGTTACCCCGTTAGCTGATTTGACCGGCAGGAAGCGGTTTGTGACTGCTGCCAAACGCGTAAAATCTTAGCGCGTAGACTAAGCACGTATTGGCTGCGGCTCCGAGGGACATCTATATAGCGATCTTGAGTAGCCATGTCCGGCCTGGGTGGGCACGGAAAAGTCGACAGCGATCACGTGAGGGATGAGAAAGGCAAAGGCGCAATGAGCACAACATATTCCTGCGATGACAGTAATCAACGCAACGCTGGAATAAGCGCAGCAGTAGAGGCAGCACGTGCTGGCGAGTTGGTGGTTATGCCGACTGACACTCTATACGGCCTAGGGTGTAATGCTTTTGACAATGATGCTGTCGCTCGGTTACTCGAGGCGAAACAACGGGGGCGAGACATGCCAATAGCCGTGCTCGTTGGTTCGTGGGCGACGGTCCAGGGCCTGGTCCGAGAATTCCCTGAACAGACCAAAACCCTGATTGAAGCATTTTGGCCAGGTGGACTGTCTCTTATCGTCCCGCAGGCTCCTTCGCTGCCTTGGGATCTGGGCGATACGCGTGGAACGGTTATGTTGCGCATGCCGTTGCACCCCGTGGCTATATCGCTCCTGCAGGAAGTTGGTCCAATGGCGGTTTCTTCGGCAAATATTTCTGGACAGAAGCCGCCGAAATCGGTGTTTGAGGCGGAAAAGCAACTTGGGCGCAATGTCGCTGTCTATTTGGATGATGGTGACAGTCCTGTGGGGCAAGCCTCTACCATCGTTGATCTGTCGGGGCCGCACCCGGTGGTTTTGCGTGAGGGCGCAATTAGTACGGACCGAATTGCAGAAGTGCTTGGGCTTTCGCCGGAGGCACTGCATAAAGAGAAAAACTGATGGGGGCGGCGGGAATCCCGATACGGGAACTCGGACTGGTGCTTTTGGTTGCAGCAGCCGTGACTTTTCTGATCACTGGCCTGGTTCGGAGTGTAATGGTGCGTTCCGGACGCATAGCGGAAATCCGCGCGCGTGATGTGCACACTCAGCCAACTCCCCGGCTCGGTGGGGTTGCTATGTTCAGCGGCTTTTTGCTCGCGGTTGCTCTCGCAATGCAGTTACCGGCGTTGAACCGCGGTTTTATGCCAGTGACCCCGGAAATGACGGCGGTATTGTGGTCGGCTTTTGCCATTGTCATCGTTGGCGTGTTGGATGATTTATTTGAGCTAACTGCGGTGCTCAAGTTGGTGGGGCAAATTGTTGCAGCCTGTTTGATGAGCCTGTTGGGATTAACCTGGACGCTGCTTTTTCTGCCGATTGGGGACGGAACCACGGTCGTACTTGATCAAGTCCAGTCTCTAATCTTGACTGTGTTGTTTACCGTGATGCTTATTAATGCCATAAATTTTGTAGATGGTTTGGATGGCTTAGCAGCTGGTTTGGGAATGATTGCGGGAGGCGCGATCTTAGTGTTTTCCCTGACGGTGTTATATGACCAAGGGGGAGCAGTTTCGGCATATCCACCAGCGATCATCGCCTCGGGTTTGGTCGGTATCTGTGCGGGATTTTTGCCTCATAACTTTGAGCCTTCAAGGATATTTATGGGTGATTCCGGCTCAATGCTGATTGGTACATTGTTGGCGGCGGCGGCGACCTCAGCGAGCGGCAAGATTAATATGTCCTTATACGGCGCAGCAGATGTGGTGGCGCTGGTTTCCCCATTCATTGTTGTGTTGGCAGCGGTTTTTGTGCCGGTATTGGATCTTATTCTCGCTGTGGTGCGCCGGGTAGCTCGTGGGCAATCGCCGATGGCGGCGGATAAGCAGCATATTCATCATAGATTGCTATCGCTCGGGCACACGCACCGGCGAACAGTTTTGGTGTTGTACCTTTGGGTTGCTGTAGTCGCATTTGGTGCAGTGAGTTTTTCTGTCGTTCCAGCCTGGATAGCGCTGGCTGGGACGGTGTTTGCGCTTCTGATAGCAGGTCTTGTGACGATGATTCCGTTAAAGGCTGGAAAACTTGGTCGCAACGATCGAGCACTCAAATTTGTGTCCAATCAGCCACCTATTTAATGCGGTCAAGCGTGCTTCATACATAGTTCGTACTGTGATGAGCAATTGCGATCTGTTAAATGGGGAGGCGGAAGCCGTGAATAAAGGTAAAAGAGTTTCCACGATATAGGGGTAGGAAAGATTAAATGAATCTAGCGAATAATAAGGGATATAACACGGGCGATGGTCCTGGTGGCGCGAAGAATCACAACCACGCTGAGGGGCTATCACCGTACGAGGATCATAGTTTGCCCCTCAAACGAGGGTTGCGGTTGGGAATTCGCGCACTGATCATCGCGACAATTGCTTCACTCGTGCTTTGGGGTGCGATTGCGGGACTGCCGGGATTATCGGGGGTGCTTCTTGGCGCGGGTATCGGGGGAAGTTTCGTGCTGTTTACTGCTGTGAGCGTATTGCTCACTGCAAATACCACACCGTCCACAACGATGGCCGTTGTGCTTGGGAGTTGGTTACTAAAAATTACGCTGTTGGTGTTGGTTCTGTTTGCAATCCGAGATTTGGAGTTCTACCACACTGTTTCATTATTCGTAACGGTCGTTGTAGTGCTCATCCTTACTTTAGGTACGGAAGTCTGGGCCATCGTTACATCCAAAGTTACTTTTGTTGGATAAAATGGTCCGGGCAAGGCAAATACTGCCGTAACTCTGTGACTTTAAGTACGTGAAAAGTGAGAGAATTTTGCGAAAAATAACTGCGAATTTTTGCAGGTCAGCTTATTAATAGAAAAAGTTACCCCCACAAGGCGACAGAATCGGATTACGCTGATAATATACTGCACGGGTAACCGCAATAGTGGTGCGCCTTTCACAGGTAACTGTAAGGGTGTGACTGAAATGCTGCGCTGTTTCCCCTGCTGTTGCCGCGCTGATGTGCGACGGAGTCCGTGGTAACGGCAGCGAGTTTGAAGACGTCCATCGCACCGTATGAGTTATTCATGCGGCCCGAACACGGGAGAGAACGCTGAGCGTTACAACTATGGCCTTTCGAGGTGAGTTCCACTCGCCTGAACTGGACCCAGAATTTTTCCCGGGGCAATACTATGGCCACATCATCCTTGATGATTTCTTGGGTGGTTGGTTCGCGCTAGACCGCTTGATGCTTGTTCGCTTGCTAATGCTGGCGATCATGCTGGTGGTCTTCCTCGTCGCCTTTAGGAGCCCCAAGCTGGTTCCTTCAGGTTTGCAGAACGTCATGGAGTACGCGCTGGATTTTGTTCGGATCCACATTGCCGAAGACATTTTGGGCAAAAAGGAAGGTAGAAGGTTCCTGCCGATTCTCGCGGCAATCTTCTTCTCAGTTTTGTTCATGAATGTTTCGACGATCATTCCGGGCCTGAACATTTCGGCAAATGCACGTATCGGAATGCCGATCGCTCTTGCGCTGCTGGCCTATATCACCATGATTTATGCCGGTGCAAAGCGCTATGGGTTCGGCAAATTCGTGAAGTCTTCGGTGGTGATTCCTAATCTGCCACCATTACTGCACGTTCTGGTCGTGCCGATCGAATTCTTCTCGACGTTCATCCTGCGTCCGATCACGCTGGCACTGCGTCTGATGGCAAACTTCCTTGCCGGTCACATTATTTTGGTCTTGCTGTTTAGCGCCACTAACTTCTTCTTCTGGCAGCTCAATGGCTGGACAGCACTGTCCGGTGTGACGGTATTGGCAGCGGTCCTGTTTACCCTGTACGAAGTGATCATCATCTTCTTGCAGGCTTACATTTTCGCCTTGCTGACTGCGGTGTACATCGAACTGTCTTTGCACGCAGACGCACACTGACAAACTCGCGAACCACGCGGCTAATTACATAACCCCACAGCAACTACACTCTCGGTAAACCTTACCGAGAACCACGAAAGGGATTGACTTTCACATGAACGAGATCATCTTGGCACAGGCAACTGAGTCCTCCATCGAGCTGGGCGCCATCGGCTACGGATTGGCAACCATTGGCCCTGGTCTGGGTATCGGTATCTTGGTTGGCAAGACCGTGGAAGGTATGGCACGTCAGCCTGAGATGGCTGGCCAGCTTCGTACCACCATGTTCCTTGGTATCGCCTTCGTTGAGGCTCTTGCCCTTATCGGCCTCGTTGCAGGCTTCCTGTTCTAAAAAGCGCGCGGAAATAACACCACACTTTTTAAGACTGGAGAGCCTATGAACGTCACTTATTTGCTTGCGGAGCATGGAGAGGAATTGCCACTGGAAAGTGGGAACTCCCTCCTTTTGCCTGCGAACTACGACATCGTCTGGTCGATCATTCCGCTTGCAGTTGTCGTCTTCCTCTTCGCAAAATTTGTGATCCCGAAATTCCAAGAAGTTCTCGACGAGCGCGAGGACCGGATTAAAGGCGGGATGGACCGCGCTGAAGCCGCCCAGGCTGAAGCAAAGGCAGCGTTGGAAAAATACAACGCACAACTGGCGGATGCCCGTGCAGAAGCTGCGACCATCCGTGAGGATGCTCGTAAGCGCGGCGAGCAAATCGAAGCTGAGCACAAAGCAAAGGCTGAAGAAGAAGCTACTCGCATCATTGAAGCTGGCAACAAACAGCTTTCTGCGAACCGCGAACAAGTCATTGCGGATCTGCGATCAGATCTGGGACAAAACTCGATTAACCTGGCTGAGCGTTTGCTCGGCACCGAACTATCGGATGCTACCAAGCAATCCGGAACGGTAGATTCGTTCTTGTCCGAACTCGACAACGTGGCACCAGCCGCAAGAAAGTAGGCAAGCATGAAAGCAGCGAGCCGCGAAGCATTGCAACAACTTTACGCAGCGATCGACGAGACTTCGTCTCAGTCTTCGAATGCTGTCGAGGTTGACTCGCAGACCGGTTTGGAGATCTTTGAGGTCGTTGAAGCGATCGAAGGTGATCGACCCCTACGCGTTGCGCTTGCCAACAATGCAGCCTCTGCTGAACAAAGAGTGGCTTTGGCAGATAAGGTTTTTTCGCAACACCTTTCTGCCAACGCACTGAATGTTCTGAAAAAAGCAGTGGGGCTAACTTGGTCAACCCCACGAGACCTAAGAACCGGTTTGGTTGCGGGAGCTCGTCGCATCTTATTGCGGGGAGCGGAATACAAAAACCAGTTAGAACAGGTTGAGCAAGAGCTGTTTTCTTTGTCTCGTGTACTGGATCGGGAAGGCGAGCTATGCATGCTGCTGTCTGATCGCCGGGTTGAGGTTTCGAAACGACGCTCACTGCTTGCTCAACTCCTCGAAGGTAAGAACATCACGATGTTTAGCGAGGCGCTCGTGTTGCATGCGGTTGGCAGGATTGAAAAAGATCCGGCTAGCGATGTCGCCGCACTCGTTGAGCAGGCAGCCGAACTGCGTGGTCACAAGGTGGCTCGTGTAGTCAGTGCTGGAAGCTTGACTGGTGCACAGCGGGAAGCCCTCGCAGAGAAACTTCACACGATTTATGATCATCGGATGTCCATCCACAATGAGGTTGACCCCAGCCTCCTCGGTGGCGTGCGCATCCACGTTGGCAACGAAGTCATCGATGGCTCGACCAAGGCTAAGCTGGCGCGTATGCGTTCAGCGCTAAGCGTTGGTTAGAGCGTTTCTGACAGAGCTGACGTAATAAACGATCCTTATAAAGTAATTGCTGGAAAACACAACCGAGAGCAGGAAGAACATGGCGGAGCTAACGATCTCCTCCGACGAGATCCGTAGCGCGATTGCGAACTACACCTCGAGCTATTCCGCGGCGGCCTCCCGTGAGGAGGTCGGCGTGGTCATTTCGGCAGCCGACGGTATTGCCAACGTCTCTGGCCTACCGTCCGTTATGGCGAATGAGCTCCTGGAGTTCCCGGGCGGCGTTATTGGCGTCGCACAGAACTTGGACACTGATTCCATCGGTGTCGTAGTTCTGGGAAACTTCGAATCACTGGCAGAAGGTGATGAGGTTAAACGGACCGGAGAAGTACTTTCCATCCCCGTAGGCGAAGACTTTCTTGGCCGCGTGATTAATCCCCTGGGCCAACCAATCGATGGTCTGGGCGAGATCAAATCTGACAAAGAACGCGCACTTGAGTTGCAGGCCGCTGGCGTTCTTGACCGGCAGCCGGTCGAAGAACCAATGCAGACTGGCATCAAGGCGATTGATGCGATGACTCCAATCGGACGCGGCCAGCGCCAGCTGGTCATTGGCGACCGTAAGACCGGTAAGACCGCTCTGTGTATCGACACCATCCTTAACCAGAAGGCAAACTGGGAGTCCGGTGATCCGGACAAGCAGGTGCGATGCATCTACGTTGCGATTGGCCAAAAGGGCACCACCATCGCCGGTGTTCGTCGCACGTTGGAAGAGCATGGGGCTCTTGAATACACCACCATCGTTGCTGCACCAGCATCTGATGCCGCTGGTTTCAAGTGGTTGGCACCGTTCTCCGGTGCTGCCCTTGGTCAGCAGTGGATGTATGAAGGCAAGCACGTTTTGGTTATCTACGATGACTTGACCAAGCAGGCTGAGGCCTACCGCGCAATCTCGTTGCTGTTGCGCCGTCCACCAGGACGTGAAGCTTACCCAGGTGACGTTTTCTACTTGCACTCCCGTTTGCTTGAGCGCGCTGCAAAGCTTAACGATGAGCTCGGAGCAGGCTCGATGACTGCGTTGCCAGTTATTGAAACTAAGGCAAATGACGTCGGCGCCTTTATTCCGACCAACGTCATTTCGATTACGGACGGCCAGGTATTCTTGCAGTCCGATCTCTTCAACCAGGGCGTTCGCCCAGCTATCGATGTCGGTATCTCGGTATCCCGAGTCGGTGGTGCTGCTCAGACCAAGGGCATGAAGAAGGTTGCAGGTAACCTTCGTCTTGACCTGGCCGCATATCGTGACTTGGAAGCGTTCGCCACCTTTGCTTCGGATCTGGATGCTGCGTCCAAGGCCCAGCTTGATCGCGGCCAGCGCCTGGTCGAACTGTTGAAGCAGCCAGAGTCCAGCCCTCAGAATGTGGAATTCCAAATCGTCTCGATTTGGTTGGCTTCGGAAGGCGCCTTCGACAACGTTCCGGTTGAGGACACTCGCCGATACGAAACCGAACTCCACGAGTACTTGCAGGGTGAGGTTCCACAGGTATATGAGCAAATCCAGGGCGGTAAGCCTTTGGATGATGACTCCAAGGAAGCTTTGCGCAACGCTAACGACGAATTCGCGAAAGGTTTCCAAACCACCTCCGGTGAGCCTGTGATCGACAACCACGAAGATCCTCTGGAGGAGTCTGAAGTGGAAAAGAACCAGCTCAACGTCTCCCGGAAGAGCGTCAAGAAGTAACTAGCAGTAGTAACTCTGATCGCTTCGAGATAAGGAAAGAAGGGAGGGAAGGAAACCATGGCTACTCTTCGCGAATTACGCGACCGAATTCGGTCAGTTAACTCAACGAAGAAAATCACCAAAGCGCAGGAAATGATTGCCACCTCGCGCATTAACAAAGCTTTGGCTCGTGTGGAAGAGGCACAGCCATACGCTGAGGAGATGCAAGAAGTGATGGAGCGCCTGGCGTCTGCAACGACGCTGGAACACCCTATGCTGAAGCCACGCGAGCACGTAAAGACGGCCGCAGTGCTAGTCATTACTTCTGATCGTGGCATGTGTGGTGGTTACAACTACAACGTGCTGAAACGTGCCAATGAGTTGGAGAAACTCTTGGACGAAAAAGGCTATGAGGTCAAGCGTTACGTTGCCGGCGGTAAAGGCGTTGATTTCTATCAATTCCGTGGCGTCGACATCGCAGGACAATGGACTGGTTTTTCCCAGGACCCAAGCATGGAAGCTACCCATGATATGCGCCAGCATCTCATCGAAGGTTTCCAAGCAAGCTCTGAAGGAACTGCGCCATATCGCGACGGAGTCAATGTTGTCGAGGGTGAAGACCTGTTCGGATTTGATTCGGTCCACGTAGTTCACACAACGTTTGAATCTATGCTCGTACAGGAAGTAAACGTCCATCAGTTGCTTCCAATTGAGCCTGTTTACCAAGAGGAAGAAGTCGTCGACGAAGGTTTTTCGACTACTCACGGCGAAACTGAAGCTCAGATGGAATTCGAGCCGGACCCAGAATTATTACTGGAATCCCTGCTCCCGAAGTACGTCTCACGTATTCTGTACGCAATGCTTCTGGAAGCATCGGCTGCGGAGTCTGCCGCGCGCCGTACAGCCATGAAAGCTGCGACGGATAACGCGACCGAGTTGGTCAACGACCTGTCGCGCGTTGCTAACCAGGCTCGTCAGGCACAGATTACCCAGGAAATCAACGAGATCGTCGGTGGCGCTGGTGCGCTTGCCGGCAGCGGAGAAAGTGACTAAATCATGACTACAGCTCTCGATGAGCAGAACACGCAGGAAGGTAGCACCAACGCTACCGGCCGCGTCGTGCGCGTCACCGGTGCGGTCGTCGACGTGGAATTTCCGCGTGGAGCGATGCCTGCTCTGTACAACGCGCTGACTGTCGAGGTCACCCTCGAGGCAGTCGCCAAGACCATCACGCTTGAGGTTGCACAGCACCTCGGCGATAACCTGATCCGGACCATTGCGTTAGCACCTACGGACGGTCTCGTCCGTGGCGCTGAGGTTATCGACACTGGTAAGCCAATTAGTGTTCCCGTCGGTGATGCCGTCAAAGGACACGTCTTCAATGCGCTCGGTGAGTGTTTGGACGAACCAGGATTGGGCCGCGACGGCGAACAGTGGGGAATCCACCGCGATCCGCCACCATTCGACGCGCTGGAGGGTAAAACCGAGATTCTGGAGACCGGAATCAAGGTTATCGACCTCCTCACCCCTTACGTTAAGGGTGGCAAAATTGGTCTGTTCGGTGGCGCCGGCGTCGGCAAGACCGTTCTTATCCAGGAAATGATCACTCGTATCGCTCGTAACTTCTCCGGTACTTCCGTGTTCGCCGGTGTCGGTGAGCGTACGCGTGAGGGTACCGACCTGTTCCTGGAAATGGAAGAGATGGGCGTGTTGCAAGACACCGCCCTTGTCTTTGGTCAAATGGACGAACCACCAGGGGTTCGTATGCGCGTGGCCTTGTCTGGTCTAACCATGGCTGAATATTTCCGCGACGTTCAAAACCAGGACGTTTTGTTGTTCATTGACAACATCTTCCGTTTTACTCAGGCAGGTTCTGAGGTTTCCACGCTGTTGGGCCGTATGCCTTCTGCCGTGGGTTATCAGCCAACATTGGCTGATGAGATGGGTGTTTTGCAGGAACGGATTACCTCTACACGTGGTAAGTCAATTACTTCCCTGCAGGCCGTCTACGTTCCTGCCGACGACTACACTGACCCGGCTCCAGCTACTACCTTCGCGCACTTGGACGCGACAACCGAGCTGGATCGTTCGATTGCGTCGAAGGGTATTTACCCTGCCGTGAACCCATTGTCTTCGACCTCCCGTATCCTCGAGCCTGGCATCGTGGGTGAGCGCCACTACGCGATCGCACAGCGCGTCATCAACATCCTGCAGAAGAACAAGGAATTGCAGGACATCATCGCCATCTTGGGTATGGATGAGTTGTCAGAAGAAGACAAGGTGACCGTTCAGCGGGCCCGTCGTATCCAGCGCTTCTTGGGACAGAACTTCTACGTCGCAGAGAAGTTCACCGGCTTGCCAGGTTCTACCGTTCCTCTGGAAGAAACCATCGACGCCTTCGAACGCATCTGTGATGGTGAGTTCGATCACTACCCAGAGATGGCTTTCGATGGTTTAGGTGGCCTCGATGATGTCGAGGCAAAATACAAAAAGATGAACGAGAAGTAGGAAGTAGGCGACACACATGGCTGAATTCACCGTGGAACTCGTCGCGGTCGACCGTAAGCTTTGGTCCGGCCAGGCCACCATGGTCACTGCTGAGACCACCGATGGTGAGCTCGGCGTGTTGCCTGGGCACCAGCCCCTACTCGGTCAGTTGTTGGACAACGGTGTTGTGACGATTACCGGTGCCAATGGCGATCGTGTTGTCTTTGGCGTACAGGGCGGTTTCCTCTCCGTATCCAAGGAGAAGGTCACGGTTTTGGCTGATTGGGCGATCACATCTGAAGAGTGGGATTCTTCTACCGTCGAAGAATACGAAACCTCTGACGATGAGTACGTCCGTGCGCACGGAATTACCGCACGCCGTGCCCAGCGTCGCGCAGAGTTAATCTAATCCTGCTGTCTGGCTCCAACACAGACGGTTAATCGGAAAGGCTTTTCCCAAACTTGGGAAAAGCCTTTTTCCGTACGTACGGCAGTTTGCCGATGAAAACATTTCACAAACGCTATGTCACGCATTAAACTGGTTTGAAATCTCTTCTGTTAGTTAAGGTGGCAGCTTAATGCAGGATATTATGGGTAGCTTCTTACCGGTATGCGTATTATTGGCGCTAGTTTTCGTCGCAGGCTTGGCTGCGTGGAGGTTCTTCACTCTGCGGTCGAAAGGCAATGCGGTTATAGCCCGGCGTCTTCCTGCGAAGGGTACACACGGCTGGCGTCATGGCCGGATAGTCTGTGATGGCCAGCAGCTAAATATGTACAAGCTTCGTTCATTATCACCCTCTGCAGATGTAATACTCGAACGTCAAGAATTGACGCTCCACCGTCAACGTTCAGTGACAGATGCCGAGGGTTCTTTTATGTCCTCATCACTTCAGGTGCTCGAAGTATCGACGCCGGACGACCACTTTGAATTAGCCGTAGATAAGGCTACGGCGATGGCACTCTGCTCATGGCTGGAATCTGCTCCGGATAGCCGGCAAGAAAGGTACAAGCCGCAGCGTCTGCGCTAGGGTAGTGGGCATGCGTTTAGTGATTGCCCGATGTTCTGTCGACTATGTCGGCAGGTTGGATGCCCATTTGCCCGCTGCTGATCGCTTGATCATGGTCAAATCGGATGGATCTGTCTCGGTCCATGCGGACAACCGTGCATATAAACCGCTGAACTGGATGACTTCTCCGTGCACATTGGCCGAATCCCCGATCACTGATATCGATGGGGAAGACACTGAAGAAAAACTTTGGGTAGTTGAAAACCCCCAAGGTGAGCAGTTGCGTATTACTCTGCATCGCGTATTCCATGATTCGAGCCACGATCTTGGGGAGGATCCAGGCTTGGTCAAAGACGGGGTGGAAGCGCATTTGCAGGAATTGCTCGCGGAACATATTACGACGCTTGGTGATGGTTACACACTCGTGCGCCGAGAGTACCCGACTGGTATCGGCCCGGTAGATATTTTGGCGCGCAATGCGGCAGGAGAAACCGTCGCTGTTGAGATTAAACGTCGCGGTGGTATTGATGGGGTTGAGCAGCTGTCTCGGTATCTTGAGCTGTTGAACCGGGATAGCCTCTTGGCTCCAGTGCATGGAGTGTTTGCGGCACAACAAATTAAACAACAAGCCAAAGCCCTGGCCCGAGACCGGGGTATTCGGTGTGTGACGCTGGATTATCAAGAACTGCGCGGGTTGGAAACCAACGAATTGCGGTTGTTCTAAGTGGCTGCGAAGAAGCCTCGCGGCCCAAAAGGCAAGAAGTCAGGTAAAGCATCGCGGGCGCAACATAGACCGTTCAGTATCCCGGCTGATGGGGGTTCCCTGTTTGGTACACAAGTGACTGAAGGCCCAAGTTGGGATTTCGGTAGGCCGTATGAATATCGGCAGATCGCGGCGGTGCGCGCAGTTAAATACTATGTGTGCCCTGGCTGCAATCTCGACATTCCGCCGGGGGTCGCGCATATTGTTGCTTGGCCGCGCGATTCGGGTGGGCGAGGGGATGATCGCCGTCATTGGCATGCGCGCTGTTGGCAGCGTCGTTAACAATGCCGTGCGCGTTGTCTTTGCGGAAACAGGTAGCCTAGAAGATATGATTGTGGCTTTTTCTGTAGCACCCACCACCACAAATGAGACTGGTGAAATGTCTGAAGCGGTCGCCGAGGCCGTGCGCGTCGTCCGTGATTCGGGGCTGCCGAACGAGACAAATTCGATGTTTACCTTATTGGAAGGTGAGTGGGATGAGGTCTTCGCGGTGATTAAGAAAGCGACTTCCGCAGTAGAGGCTGTTTCTCCACGTGTTTCACTGGTTATCAAAGCGGATATTCGCCAGGGCGTAACCAACGGTTTGACTGCCAAGGTCGACGCCGTGAACCGGCATCTCGCAGAAACTTCGGAGAATGCATCACGAGGGGATTAATACCGCGGTTCCGCTGAAAACAATGAAGACAGATCGTTGTGATGCTCTAGCTCTATCGCCGATTTTCTTGGTTGCTAGTTCCCATCACAACCTTGAGGATTTTTAGGAAGGCAGAATTTTAATGACTATTCCGCAGCAACCAGCCGACCAGAACCCCGGGGACCGCCCTGATTCAGCTAGGCAAGAACCAGCACGTTTCGCCGCATCGGCGGTGGATCTGCAACAACTGAAAAATCGTGCCCAAGCAAGCGCCGGTGGTGCAAACACCGCTGGCTTAGCTAATTCCGCCGGGACAGGCGCGACTGGTCATACCGGAAACGCACACCCAGATCGCGGCACAGGGGCGCAAATACCTGCTTATTTCGAGGTAAGCGAGCACAATTTCGAAACTGATGTGGTTCGTCGATCTGCGGAAGTGCCCGTTGTCGTGTTGCTGGGCACTTCGAGAGCTGCTGAGTCGGATGAGATGAAGCGCAACTTCGAAGAGCTGGTTGTAAAAGATTCCACTCTGGGCAAGATTATTTTCGGTTATGTGGACGCTGATAAAAACCCAGCCATCGTGCAAGCTTTTAGAGCAGAAGCGGTACCAACTGTGGTGGCTTTGGGGCAAGGGCAGCCGCTCACTCAATTTCAAGGTGTTCAACCCGTTGAGGTTTTGCAGCAGTGGGTGGACGCGTTAATTCAACAGATTGGTCCTAAACTGCCCGGAACATCGCAGCCAATCGTTAATCCAATAGATGCTACTGGAAAGCAGGATGCTGATTCGGAAATCGACCCGCGACATGATGCTGCTGAACAAGCCCTGGCTAGAGGAGATTATGGGCAGGCACGTGAGCATTATGAGGCTATTTTGGAGGATAATCCAGACGACAAACAGGCTGATTTAGCTCTTAAGACCGTGGAAGTCATCGAGCGGTTCGATCCAGCAAACCGCAGCGGTGATGCTGTACAAGATGGAGATGCGGAGCCGCACGACGTCGATAAGCAGCTCGATGCTGCTGACGCCGAGGTATTAGCCGGGGTGCCAGAGAAAGCTTTTGCTCGTCTGATTTCCACTATGAAGTTGACTGCAGGCGCAGACAAAGATCGTTTGCGGACCCGGGTTATCTCGTTATTCGAATTATTTGATCCGGCAGACCCACGGGTAAAACAAGCTCGTACTGATTTGGCGAGTGCATTATTTTAAGAACCATTTGCGAGTTCCAGTGCAAGGCAGCGATTGCAGCATTCCGTCCTCGATGAGCCCTAAAATGACTGGGATTAACGGTGAGAAAGATCTGGTCTGGCGCTTGAGACTTTTCATCCCTTTTTCGGGTCGTGGCATAAGCTAGAAGAGGAGTATCCATGAGTTTGAGACAGCGTGATCTGAGCCCAGAAAAGCGCGGCAAGGCCGGAAGCTCATTCAATCCTGGAGAACTTAGGAATAGTTTTTGCACCGCGAAGAAAGAGACGATTTAGATTATGACTTCGACCTCCGCACATCTCACACCTGAAACTAGCGAAGACTTGTTGATCGATTTCCGACAAGTCGGATTACGTCGCGGTGGAAATCGTTTGGTTGGACCCGTCGACTGGCAGGTCGAGCTGGATGAGCGCTGGGTAATTATTGGTCCCAATGGGGCCGGTAAAACTTCATTGGTTCGTATGGCTTCAGCCGAAGAATTTCCCTCGGAAGGTACTGCTTTTGTGATGGGGCAGCGATTTGGGGCTGCCGATATGCGTGACGTACGAGCGATGGTCGGAATTTCTTCCGCAGCTCTCGCCAACCGTATTCCTGCGGGTGAACGTGTCGACGACTTAGTGGTTTCTGCTGGTTATGCGGTGCTAGGCCGTTGGCGGGAAGACTACGAATCACTGGATTTTGAACGAGCCTACGATATTTTGGAGCAGGTTGGTGCTTTTCACCTTATGGAGCGCACTTGGGGAACGTTGTCGGAAGGCGAACGAAAAAGAGTTTTGCTGGCTCGCGCTTTGATGACGGATCCAGAACTGTTGATTTTGGATGAACCATCTGCAGGTATGGATTTAGGGGGACGAGAGGATTTGGTTGGGTATCTGGGTGAGCTCGCATTGGATCCTGATGCACCAGCAATCGTGATGATTACCCATCATGTGGAAGAGATCCCGGAAGGTTTCACTCACGCGATGCTGCTGGACGAAGGCGAAGTCGTGGCACAAGGTTTGCTGGATGATGTTTTGACTTCAGAAAACCTCACGAAAGCCTTCCATCAACCGATTCAGGTAGATCGGTTGGGATCACGCTTTTTCGCTCGGCGTACGAGTCGGGGCCGTGGTTCGCACCGCGCCGGATAGGTCGGTTGAGGTTTTCATGCCAGATTTTTCGACGCATACGCAATTTCACTGTCAGCATCATAGCGATCAAATAGATGCGATTGATCCGGCGGAAATGACTGGTTACCGGGGGGCTCGGTTGGCGGCCACCGTCTTGTTGGTCCGTGATGGTGTGCAAGGTCTTGAAGTTTTCGCTCAAGAGCGGGTGTCGACCATGCGCAATTTTCCGGGAATTACTGTGTTTCCTGGCGGCGGGGTTGATCATCGCGATTTCCCCGCTAGATCGTGGGACTCTGGTGAACATTGGTGCGGGCCATCGGCAGTTTCGCTGGCGCGCAGAATGGAAACGAATAAGTATAAAGCCCACGCGTTGGTGTTTGCTGCAGTCCGAGAACTTTTCGAAGAAGCAGGCGCGCTATTGGCGGTACATGGCGATGGTGCACCAATTGCGAACGTGGCTCCATATGATTATGCGCGTCGCAGCTTGGAATCGCATGAGATCGCGCTATCTGATCTCATGCACAAGCATGATTTGAAGGTTCGCTCGGATTTGTTGCGCCCTTGGGCCCGGTGGGTCGGAAAATCTGATCGTACGCATTTGTGGTTCGATACTTTTTCTTTTGTTGCCCGTGTTCCTGATGGTCAGCGCCCGGCGCCTGATCCGGGCGGCGAAGCGGAAGACGCGAATTGGTTTTCCCCGCAGCTGCTTCTCGACGGTTGGCGAGCAGGGTTGGTTCGGTTTGTTTTGCCTACATGGGCGCAGTTACAAAAACTAGCCGGGTGTAAGACTGTTGATGAGGCGATGCGGTGCGCCGATGAAACGGTGATTCATCCGATTGTTGGTAAATGTTGGGAGGATCCTGCATATCGAGAATTTTTGGAGTTTCAACCGGAAGATCGGATTGGGAAAATGCCATGATCTTAGCCATCTAATTTAGCGGTCGGTCTATTTTAACTAGACCGAGTGGTACAGTTGTTTGCGGTGGGTCACCTATCGCATGTAACGAGCAGGTGTAGTGCACCGTTGTATGATGCGCTTCAGAGGCCAGACGCGTCTGCATTAATAACGAACCGCACAAACAAATTCTGAACTGTGAAAGAAAGGCAGGTGGCAATGATGCCAACCATCGTGGTCTTGGTGAAGACCGTGCCGGATACCTGGTCCACCAAGACGTTGCGTGACGACGCACGTTTGGATCGCGAATCTGTCGACGTCATTATTGATGAGATCAACGAGTTCTCCGTCGAACAGGCCCTTCGGGTTCGCGAAGAGGCAGTGAAACAAGGCGCCGAATATCAAGTGATTGCTTTGAGCATGGGGCCGACTCATCATGAGGACGCTCTTAGAAAAGCGATTGCTATGGGGGTCGACGATGCGGTGCATATCACGGATGAGGCGCTGGCTGGCAGTGATGTTTTGGGCACTGCTTTTGCCCTGCATAGCGCGCTCGAGACCATTGATGATGTGCAGCTTGTGATCGGGGGTAACTATTCTTCTGACGGTTCTACTGGCACCGTGCCTGGGCTTCTAGCAGAATTCCAAGAGATTCCCGCGCTCACTGCTGTGCACTCGCTTTCCGTGGATGGAGATACCGTATCTGCGGTTCGTGAAGATAACCGAGGCACCTGGCAGCTCGAAGCTAAGCTACCAGCATTAGTGACGGTGACTGATAAAGCTGATAGCCCGCGATTCCCGAAGTTCAAAGGCTTACGCCAAGCAAAAAAGCATGAGATGAAGACGGTTGATATAGCTGGCATCGGCCTGGATGCCGATATGGTTGGAGCGGCTAACGCCACCACGAATGTAATCAGCCATAATCAGCGCCCTACGCGTAGTGCTGGTGTAATGATCGATTCCGGAAGCCCGGAAGAACAAGCTCGCAAAATTGCTGATTACCTGGCAGAAAACAACCTCATTTAACTTCGCGAATTAGGGAGCAATACTGATATGGCACACGTATACGTGCTGATAGAACATGAAAACGGGCAACTAAATCCGGTTAGTAAGGAATTGATTGCTGCAGCACGGCCTTTGGGGTCGGTGCATGCTGTCGTCGTCAGCGCACCTGGTGGTTGTGAACAACTGCCCGCCGAGCTTGCCAGTGCTGGAGTGGACAAGATTTATTCTGCGGAGGTTGCAGATTATGAGCAGCGTTTAGTGCTGCCAGAAGTCGATGCGCTGTCTACAGTTGCTGCGTCGAATCCCGGCCCGATTGTGGTTGCCGCGGGCACGGCGGGTAACGAAATTGTCGGCCGTCTGGGTGCACGTCTGGCGTCCGGAATTCTTAGTGATGTCGTGGGCATCAATGCTGATGGTACTGCGCAGCACAGTATTTTTGGTGGCTCGGTGGATGTTGTTGCGCAAGCAGAGGGTGATTGCCCGTTGTATAGCTTGCGTCCCGGTGCAGTAGAACCGGAGGCCAACCCGGTGCAAGGGGCAGGCAATCTCGAAAAGATTGTGCTCGGCGGCGCCGCCGAGAATGAAGCACGTGTTGCTTCCTTTACTCCTGCCGTCAAAGGCGACCGGCCAGATTTGATGCAGGCGAAAAACGTGGTTGCTGGCGGACGGGGAGTCGGTTCGGCAGAGAATTTCGCCGACGTTATCGAGCCACTGGCAGACAGCTTGGGTGCGGCCGTAGGCGCCACGCGTGATGCGGTGGATGATGGTATGTACGCTCCTGCACACCAAATTGGACAAACCGGTGTGACCGTCAGCCCGAAGCTGTATATCGGTCTCGGAATTTCTGGTGCAATCCAACATCTAGCAGGTATGCAGACTGCAGAACACATCATCGTCGTCAACCAGGATGCGGATGAGCCGTTTTTCGCCGTCGCAGATCTGGGTGTAGTGGGCGATTTGCATGAGATAGCGCCCGCCCTAACTGCGGAGCTACGAGCACGAGCACAGAGTTAGGTTCAGCGAAGACGCACTGACGCCGTGAGCAGGACCTCGTGGCGCCATGGAATAGGGAAGTAGAGTGGAGTCTATGACTTACCTTGATCACGCTGCCACTAGTCCTATGCGCCAGTCGGCGATTGACGCGTGGGTGCACGCAGCCGGTGAACTGAACCCAAACGGGCAATACGCTGCGGGTAGGAAAGCGCGTAGTGTTCTGGATTCCGCACGCGAGTCCGTTGCGGAGCTATTGGGGTGTGAACCGATTGAGGTGATTTTTACTGCCTCTGGAACCGAAGCCGACAATATTGCTCTGCAGGGTTTATACGCCGCTAGCGAATCGAGGCGGATCATCGTCCCGCCTTCGGAGCATTCTGCTATCCGTGACGTAGCCAACGCGTTGGCTAGCCAGGGGGCAGAGATTGTGCATCTTCCCGTCGACGGGGCGGCCCGTGTATGTGATCTTTCTGCTCTCGACACCCAAGCGGCTGTAGCCGCTTGCATGTATGCGAACAATGAGATCGGTACCATTCAGCCGATCCCCGAAATTGCTGAACGTGCAGCAGCAGCCGGGACTCCCTTGCACGTGGATGCAGTGCAAGCCGTCGGCAAGCTTCCGATTCATTTCCATGAATTACAGGCGACTACCTTGGCGGCTAGCGCACATAAATTTGGTGGGCCACGCGGTATCGGTTTGTTGTTAGCGAAACGTACCCCGGCTCCGAAACCGGTCTACTTGGGTGGCGGACAAGAACGTGGAATCCGTCCAGGTACCGTCGATGTCGCTGGTGCAGCGGGTTTGGCAGCGGCATTGCGGGAATCTTTAGAGGAGCATGAACAACAACGTGTGCGCCTGTCGCAGTTACGAGATAAACTGCGTGCTTTTATCACCACGCATATCGATGATGTAGTTGTTAACACGGTAGAGCCAGCTTTACCGACGCATCTCCACGTCTCTTTCTTAGGCACCGATGGTGATAGTTTGATCATGCTGATGGACCGCGCAGGTATTGCCGTCTCCACGGGATCAGCGTGCGCAGCCGGGGTGAATCGTTTCAGTCATGTGCTTGAAGCCATGGAAGCTGACGAAGCACGCGCGCGTGGTGCATTGCGATTTAGTCTTGGGTACAGCACTACTGAGGAAGATATTGCGGTTGTGTGCCAACAGCTACCGGATATCATTGCCACCGCCCGGAAAGTTGCAGCTCTCTAGTCCTGGTCTGCTATTCCTGAGCCCACTGTTGTGCCTGTGTGGCATCAAGATATTTTGCGGGCATGGCACCTCGAAGTAGCGTACTGCGCATTTGATCGTAAATAGGAGTTCCCGCCTGCGGTAGCTCAGAATCGGACGCCAGGAGCACTATGTTTCCGCCACTGCGGCCCTGCAGCGTACCCGCATCGCTTATCAGCGCTACCTGGCGGAAAAACCTGTCTAAACCGGAAATTTCTTCTTGTGCTTCGGCGACGCCGTGGCGTGCACCGCAGTTAGCAACAAAAAGGCCGCCAGGTATTAATGCTTGATGCGCATGCTGGTAAAACTCTGTGCTTGTGAGCGAGCGCGGGGTGGTATCGCCAGAGAACACATCGCGAATGATGATGTCTCGACTGGCTGGGCGAAAATTGGCAGTGGCCTCAGCTGCCTCGCCAGGGCGAATTTTTACAGTTGGGGCGCGCGGTATATCGAACCAATTGCGTACCTGTTCACCTAAGCTGGTGTCGAGTTCCACGACGGTATGGCGAGTTTTCGGCCAACGCCACGCTAGGTAGCGGGCCATGGAACAGCCTGCGCCGCCTAGGTGTGTGATTCGTAGTCGGCCTGTATCCCAGCTGTGTGCGCGTACGAATTCTTCTATGCTGGCTGCAAACCAGCGCATATAC
The DNA here is from genome assembly GCF_023509295.1 of Corynebacterium pseudodiphtheriticum. Classification (NCBI taxonomy): domain Bacteria; kingdom Bacillati; phylum Actinomycetota; class Actinomycetes; order Mycobacteriales; family Corynebacteriaceae; genus Corynebacterium; species Corynebacterium pseudodiphtheriticum. Next base: position 977,176 of record NZ_CP091864.1, read on the forward strand.
GCAAAATCTAAATAGTTTGGTTCGCCGAGTAGTACGTGCGAGCTGGGAACGCCGTTGACATAAAGGTAGTAGCCGTTGTCGTGGAATGAATCAGGCTTGATCTCCGCATACCCTGTGCTGATCTCGTATCGTCCGATGATTGATGAAGCTGTTTGCGCTTGGTGTCTTGCCCGTTTGCGTCCCATAGCGTGTCATTCTACGGGGCTTGCCGACGGATTTTGCAGGTAGATCTCGTCTCTGGTGAAGGCCGAAAGCATGGCTTTGACACTGGGCTTAAACTATGAGGCATGCGAGTATTGGTTGCAATGTCCGGCGGCGTCGATTCATCAGTGGCAGCTGCACGTGCGGTAGAAGCTGGCCACGATGTGGTTGGCGTGCATTTGGCTCTGCACCAAGATGCACAGCAAACCAGGGAAAAAGCGCGTGGTTGTTGTTCGTTGGAAGACGCCGCCGATGCCCGTCGTATTTGCGACAAGCTGGGTATCCCGTACTATGTTTGGGATTTTTCTGAGCGTTTTAAAGAAGAAGTCATTGATGATTTCGTTGATTCTTATGCGATTGGGGAAACCCCGAACCCGTGCCTGCGCTGCAATGAGAAGATTAAATTCCGTGCGTTGCTGGAAAAAGGCATGGCTCTGGGCTTTGATGCCGTCGCTACTGGGCATTATGCCACCATTGACGATGAAGGTTATATGCGTCGGTCACCAGACCAAAATAAAGACCAGTCGTACGTGCTCGGGGTGATTAGCGCTGATGAGCTAGCCCATTGCATGTTCCCGGTTGGCGATACACCTAAGCCGCAGATTCGGGAAGAAGCAGCTCGCTATGGTTTTTCTACAGCTGCGAAGCCCGATTCTTATGATATTTGTTTTATCCCGGATGGGCGGACCCAAGCATTCTTGGGTCGTTCGATTGGCATGCGCCCAGGCATGATCGTCGATAAGAATTCCGGAGAAAAGCTGAAAGAGCACGACGGGGCGTGGAATTATACGATTGGCCAGCGCAAGGGGCTGGATATTAAGACCCCCGCAGCGGATGGTCGTCCGCGCTATGTCACTGATATCGACGCCAACACTGGAACTGTGACTGTGGGCTCGCGTGAAGACTTACGCATCCAGACTATCGGTGCCGACCGATTGAAATATCTGCATCCGACGATGGAGGGCGAGCTGAATTGTTTGGTGCAGGTGCGTGCGCACGGCTCTGTGGTGCCGTGTCGTGCGGTGGTGGATCGTGAAGCTGACTCGATGCATTTGGACCTGCAAGAACCGCTTTCAGGCGTAGCACGCGGCCAGGCAGCTGTGTTGTATATGCCAACCGATGATGGTTTGGGCGATATTGTGCTGGGCTCTGGAACTATCTGTTCTACAGGTTCTTAGGGCTAGGGCTGACGAGCGGGATGGAGTTTCGAACGTTGCAATCAGCGGAGGCACAGCACCAACCTGGAGAGCAAGAACAAGCGGCAAAACTTTTCCCGGGTTCACTAGCGCTTGGTCCGCTGGCCGGCACTTCGATGGCGGCAGCCGGGGACATGGTTATCAGTGAATTTGGTGACCAGTTACACTTGCCGCATTTGCCGCAACGCGGATTGGGATCCGACGCAGTTGGTTATAGCGCTGCGCTGCTGGAATCATTAAGTGTTGATCGCGGAGCTCGTAGTTGGCAGCTGAGCGCCCGCCCACAACGGTGGTCTTGGTTCTTAAAAGATCTCCGCGAGCGTGACATTGATGTGCTCGAAGAAACCTGGCAGCACGCAGGACAGGAGATCAAATTGCAGGTCATGGGTCCGGTGAGCTTGGCAAGCCAGATCGAGCTTGCCGACGGCCATCGTGTGCTTAGTGACCGTTCGGCGTTATTCGATCTTGCTGATGCTCTGGCTGTGGGGATTGCGAATTTCCGTGCCGATATGACTCGGCGTTTTTCTGCCACGACCGTGCTGCAAATTGACGAACCATACCTAGCCCAGTGCGTGCGCGGCGAAATTCCGGGTGCGACGGACTACCACAAAATTGCCCCGCTGGACCCAGATGATTTCGCAGCTTTGTTGGCACGTTGTTCCGAAGGGCCGGTTGAATATCTCAATGTTTCGGAGACAGATCACGACGCGTTACATCAGGTGATTGCTGATGCGGTTGCTGACAATATGCAGCAAGCAAGCGTCAGCAATAGCGGCGGAGTACGAGAAATCATCATTGATCAGCACCAGTTAACTGGCACTGCGAAACTTGATCAGCTTGCTGAGTTGCTTGACGCCGGGGTACGGGTTGGTTTGGCTTGCGTGCCTCCAGATCTGATCTGGGATGATCGGGGAGAAAATCCCCGCCGTCTTGCCGTGCGGATTGCCCACTTGCTCGACACTCTTGGCATCGAGCGGCTGGCGGGTTCCCGACTGATTGATATTTGCCCGCAACCGGGCATACCCGGAAAGACCATCTTGGATTGTGCCCGCACTTACCGGCTCAGCAGGGAGGTAGCACGCATGCTGGCCGAGGATATCGGAGATCTCTAACTGGGAACCTTGCGGTTATGGCTTTCCAGCATGTAATAAACGATGAGCGTTACCGATGCGGCCATGAGCACGGCTAAACCCCACCAGACCCAAATGGGAACCAAGGAGTTCCAGGCGACGACGTAGGCAATGAACATCGTTAGCCCGATATTCACCAATAAGTTGATGATTTGAATCGATAAGGAGCCCTTTTTCTCCCGCGCTTTCCACGCGGCAAATCCCCAGTTGAAAATCAACAAGAATACCAGGACGAGGTTGATGATTGCGTTCATTACCGTACTTCCTCTCCTGCTAGCTGCAATCCAATTTGTTCTACACCGCGCGGGGTATTGCCTGCGACGAAGACAGCTCGTGCAGTCTCTGGCGCGACGACCAGCATGGCAGAATAGCCGCCAGTTTGTCCGTTGTGCCAACCTGCGCCGCTGTCTTTGTCGTCTGTAGAAACGGTTGGAGCCCAACCGTAATCAGGCAGGCCTTGTTCTAAGAGATATTCCGCAAATTTCGCCATGTCAGCAGCGGTGGAGCGCACCATGCCCGCAGGTGCATAACCTTCCGTCACCCAGGGCTGAGCATGCCGCCCGTTGTTGAGTAGGCCTGCCGGTTGATCGTCGGGAAGCGGTTCGCTAGCCACGTAGGTATTGTGCATGCCTAAAGGCCGGAAAAGTACGTCGTTAAGCATTTCTTCGTAGGTGGTGCCGGCATTTTCTGCTAGCGCCCAGCCGAGCAATGCGAAACCCAGGTTGGAATATTGTTCTTCACCACGGTTTTCCAATTCTTCGATGTCATTGGCAGCGGCAAAAACGTCGTCACGCCCAATGCCTTGGTATGGGTTGGTGCCCAGCACGGAAAAGCCCAAGTTTGAAGCGAAATTGACTCCTGCCATCCGGGGTAATCCGCCGGTGTGGTTGACGGCTTCTTCCAATGTGACTGAGGCGACTGGTTCGTGTAGTTCGTCGATTAACTCGCCTAGGGTGGTGTCTAACTCCACCTCTTTGTTTTCGATTTCGTGGCGCAGAAGCTCGGCTGTCATCATCTTCGTGACTGAGCCGATTTCGACCTCAGTTTCGCTATCAGCACCCCAACCAGCGTATTCTGTCACGCCATCGTCGATAGTCAATGCGGTGAGCTGATTATGTCCGGGAACGGCTAATTCGGCTAGTTCAGCAGCCAATCGTTTATTGCCGGTTGCTTGGTCTGCGAGCGCAATGCGTTGTGGACCCAGGGCAATGGCACCAAACAGCACCGCTACACCGGCAATGAGTGCGGTTGCGAGTGACTTTTTCATGCTGCCAATCTTACAATTAGCCCTGCATCGGCCAAGAAGTTGCTACCGACGAGGCGTCTCGGTCACGGGAAGTCAGGTAGCGTTTAAATTCCATCTGCATTTCGTAGTAACCCACGGCTTGATACTCCATTAGCTCACCATCATCCATCTTTGCTAACTCCGGGAACCGCTGGTTCACTTGTTTCCAGGCAACACGAGCCGCGGCCATGGCATCGGCGGTGGCTTCGTGCGCGTTATCCAGTGGTACACCGTATTCCTCGCACACTTTGCTTAATGTGCGTGGCCCTTTGCGGTATTTATCTTTCAGTTTGTCGATAACGAACGGATCAAAGACGGGGCCGGTCACTGTGAAATCCTCGTCTAAACTCCGGAGCACAGTCAGGTCGTAATTCGCGTTATAAACAATCAGCGTTTTGCCTTCGTCCCAGCCTTTCTTGATTGCTGCGATGGTCTTTGCGAGTACTTCATCGTGGTCTTGGCCGTGCTCGCGAGCGTATTGCGTAGTAATTCCGTGTACATCGGTGGCTGGTTGCGGAATTTCTATGCCGGGGTTTGCCAGCATTTCTTGCGAGTCCACGGTCGAGCCTTCAATTGAGACCAGGGCAGAGGTGACAATCCGGGCCTCCTGAGGAATGTTCGAGGTTGTTTCTAAGTCGAAGGCAAGCATGCGGGAAGCGTTGAAACTCATGACCTACAGCCTAGACGCGCTTGCCCACAGACAGCTGCACTGGTTCGAACATTCAATGGAAGCTGTGCTCCTATTAGAATGGATGCACGTGAGTGATTTTGATGAAGCAGGTTTTGATGAAGCAGGATTGCGTCGCCGCTGGAATGAACTTGCCGACGAGGTTCGCTACCACCGTGAACGCTATTACAACGAGCAACCCGAAATCCCGGATGCGGAATTCGATGAGCTACTTCGTCGGTTAGCAAAGCTGGAGAAAGACTACCCGCAACTGGCGGTGCCTGACTCGCCCACCATGGAAGTCGGCGCACCGGTGCCCGAAGAGTCCAGCTTCGCCAATGTTGAGCACTTGGCGCCTATGCTGAGCTTAGATAATGCTTTTGACGACGGCGAGCTGCGTGATTGGCTCGCGCGTACCCCTGCTCCGGCCTACCTCACCGAATTAAAAATCGACGGGTTGTCGGTGGATTTGATCTACCGCAACGGCCAGCTGGATCGAGCAGCCACCCGTGGTGACGGAACCACTGGCGAAGACATCACCGCCAACGCCCGCGTCATCGAGGATATTCCACACGAACTCACTGCTACCGAGGAATACCCGATTCCGGAACTCATCGAAATTCGCGGTGAGGTTTATATGAACCCCGAAGATTTCGCCGTCATCAACGAAGAACGCGTGAAACTCGCTGAAGGGCAAGGTAAAAAGCCAGAGACATTCGCTAATCCGCGTAATGCGGCAGCGGGGGGCTTGCGGATGAAAAATACCGAAGAGGTGAAGAAGCGTCGGCTGCGCATGATCGCGCACGGTCTTGGCGCCCGGGAAGGTTTTGCACCCGACTCGCAGTGGGATGCTTATAAGGCTTTGGAGGCTTGGGGGCTTCCGGTATCGCCGTACACCAAACGGGTAACGAGCAGTGCGGAAGTACTTGCACAAGTGGAGTACTGGGGAGAGCATCGCCATGATGCTTTCTTCGAAATGGATGGCCTGGTCGTCAAAGTCGATGACTTGTCGACGCAGCGTGCACTTGGAGCAACCTCACGCGCACCGCGGTGGGCAATCGCCTTTAAATACCCGCCAGAAGAAGTTACCACCAAACTGTTGCGGATTGAGGTAGGCGTCGGTAGGACTGGTCGTGTGACGCCGTACGCAGTGATGGAGCCGGTATTTGTCGCAGGCACTACCGTTTCGATGGCTACCTTGCATAACCAGACAGAGGTCAAACGCAAAGGAGTATTGATCGGCGATACGGTGGTGATCCGAAAAGCCGGAGAGATCATTCCTGAGGTTTTAGGGCCGGTGGTGTCGCAGCGTGATGGCAGCGAGTATGAGTGGAGATTCCCCAGTGAATGCCCGTCATGTGGCAGCACCCTAGCGCCGCAAAAAGAAGGTGATGCCGATTGGCGCTGCCCGAATGCCCGCTCTTGCCCGGCACAACTAGGGGCGCGCTTGGAATATCTTGCCTCCCGTAAAGCATTCGATATCGAAGCCTTGGGAGAAAAGGGAGCGCACGATTTGATTGCCAGTGGGGTGGTGGTTGATGAATCAGATTTGTTTGGCATCAACGAAGAAGTGCTGATGAACTCCACTGTTTATACCCGTACGGTTAAAAAAGACAAGACTAAACGTGAGATCAATGCTTCGGGTCGGAAACTTTTAGAGAATCTAGAAACCGCACGGCAGGCTGATTTTTGGCGTGTGCTTATTGCTTTGTCGATCCGGCACGTAGGGCCTACTGCAGCACGGGCATTGGCCACGCGTTTTGGTTCGATGCAGGCATTGCGGGATGCCGACGTCGACAAGATTGCCGATGTGGATGGCGTCGGAATGACGATCGCCAATTCTCTGCAAGATTGGTTTAGCGTGGATTGGCATCGAGCCATCGTCGACAAGTGGGCTCAGGCCGGGGTGACTATGGAAGTCGAGGCCTCCCAACGTATGGAACAAACGTTGGAAGGGAAGACGATTGTGGTCACCGGAACGCTGGAAGGGTTTAGCCGCGATAGTGCCAAAGAAGCTATTGTTTCGCGTGGCGGAAAAGCTACCGGCTCAGTCTCGAAAAAGACTGATTATTTGGTGGCAGGAGAAAACGCCGGCTCGAAAGAAACCAAGGCTCGTGATTTGGGCGTGCGGATCTTGTCGGAAGAGGAGTTTGTGCAGCTTCTCGACGGCGCGTTCATTGCTGAGCACTAATCAATCAGCTTGCCCAGGATGTTTCCGAGGTGGCCTAGGTGTACTACTTCGCTGGCCAGGTAGTCTGGGCCGCCGGCGCGCCCAATGATTAAGACCAGTCCGCTGTCGCCTAGTGGAGCGCCAGCGAGAGCCGAATCCAAGATGCGCCAAGAATCAGGGATCCAGTCTTCGCTATCGGCAACCAAAACACGGGCAGAAGTGACGTCAATATCCGCAGGGATCGAACCGTCGTCTTCTGGGGCGGCGCTGGAGGCAGCCACGCGCGTGATCTTGTCGGTTGTGTCGACAATGATCGCCCAGGATGAGGTTAAGGCCTTCGGGAAAGCAGAGACAAAATCTTGTAAGGACGTACGTAACCCGCCGCGATTGGTTGCCAGATGTGACAACATTTCGATTTGCCCGCGGCGGTCGACGCGGCCGGAAAACGGCCGAATAGAGTCAACTTCGACACCGTCAACGGAGTTGGCTGCAGTAATTAGAGCATCTGCCATTACTCCTTGGGGCAAGTCGACGACGATATCGTCCATGACGGCATCAGCAGAAAACGCTTCAATAATGTCGACGGATTGAATATTGCCGCCGGTTTGGCCGATGGCGTCAGCTAATTGTCCGAGTGCTCCGGGGGTGTCTGGGAGCAGGACACGGATCAAAAACGACATGATTTATTGCCACCACTTTCTGAACTTCGAGTTCGCTGTCACCATCGTAGCAATCTGGCGCGTTGCTTAGTTGGGGGAAACCTTGTTTTGTTGTCTCACGTACCGGACTATCAGGCGTTGCTTAGCTACTGGTTCCAGTGGCGTAGCATAGTACGGGAGAAAATTGATTCACGAATATTGAAGGATTGAATCGACTGTGTCAGAAATATCCCGCGAAAAAATCGAGCACCTGGCGAAGCTATCGCGTCTTGCTTTAAGCGATGCAGAAATCGCGACTTATGCAGAACAAATCGACGGCATTGTGAACGCTGTTTCTGCGGTACAAAATGTGGATACTGCCGGGGTAGAACCCATGAGCCATCCACATTCGGTGAACGCCACCATGCGTAGCGACGATGTTGTGCGCACGCTGAATTCTGAGCAGGCTTTGGATCAGGCACCGGACGTACGTGATGACCGTTTCGTGGTTCCCAAGATTCGTGGCTAGTTCAGTGCTCACCTGTGAGCGCATGATAAATACTGCACAAGCGATAGAGGTAGAGAATTAATGACTGAATTTACCCGCCCAACAGATGGCATCACCTCGGAAACCGCGGCGGATTTGGCGCAGCGTATCCACGACCGCGAGATTACTTCGCGTGAGGTCACCCAGGCGTATCTGGACCGCATCAACGACACTAACGAGACTCTGAATTCGTTCTTGCACATTGGTGCAGAAGAGGCATTGGCCGCTGCAGATGCGGTGGATAAGGCCCTGGATAACGGGGAAAAGCCGGCTTCTGCATTGGCTGGGGTTCCGCTCGCGTTGAAGGACCTGCTGGTGACCACTGATGCGCCGACTACCGCGGCCTCGAAAATGCTGGAGGGCTACCGTAGCCCGTATGACGCAACCGTGACTCGTCGCTTGCGCGAAGCCGGCATTCCTATCCTGGGCAAAACTAACCTGGATGAATTTGCTATGGGTTCGTCAAACGAAAACTCGGCCTACGGGCCGGTGCGTAACCCTTATGACACTAACCGCACCCCGGGCGGATCTGGAGGCGGTACCGCAGCAGCTTTGGCATCTGGACAAGCACCATTGGGCATTGGTACGGATACCGGCGGTTCGATTCGCCAGCCAGCCGCACTGACAAATACTGTCGGTGTGAAGCCCACCTATGGCACGGTTTCGCGTTATGGCTTGATTGCTGCTGCTTCTTCACTGGATCAAGCAGGCCCGTGTGCGAACACTGTGTTGGATACCGCATTGCTGCATGAGGTAATTGCGGGGCATGACCCCTACGATGCCACCAGTATCGATAAAGCAGTGCCGGATGTTGTTGCTGCCGCCCGTGCGGGGGCAAACGGCGATCTGACCGGGCTCAAAGTTGGTGTCATCAAGCAGTTCGAACGCGATGGATGGCAGCCTGGCGTGATGGAGCAATATCACAAGGCAGTACAGACGCTGGTGGATAATGGTGCGGAAGTCGTCGAAGTAGATTGCCCGCACTTCGACGACGCATTGGCGGCTTATTACCTGATCATGCCGTGTGAAGTGTCATCCAACTTGGCCCGTTTCGACGGTATGCGGTATGGCAAGCGCGTGGGTGATGACGGAGAAAATTCCGCTAACCGGGTCATGGAGCTTTCGCGCGAAGCTGGCTTCGGCCCAGAGGTCAAGCGGCGCATCATGGTCGGAACTTACGCGTTGTCGGTCGGCTATTATGATGCTTATTACCTACAAGCGCAGCGCGTTCGCACCCTGGTAGCGCAGGACTTTGCCCGTGCATACGAAAAAGTCGACGTGCTGGTATCACCAACGACGCCGACTACAGCTTTCCCTCTGGGGGAAAAGGTTGAGGATCCAACCGCGATGTACAACTTTGACTTGTGCACGTTGCCGTTGAACTTGGCTGGTGTCTGCGGTATGTCCGTACCTTCTGGTATGGCGGGAGATACCCAGTTGCCAACCGGTCTACAGATTATGGCTCCGGCCTTCGCCGACGAACGTTTGTACCGCGTTGGTGCAGCCTACGAGGCTTTAGTACGCAATTAAAATGAAATAGGACGTACCCGGTGCTGGCCACATATTAGGCGCGGTGCCGGGTACGTTCCACCAGTGCTTTATTTCCGATCGGATAGGGCGTACGCCGCACCCGCGGTGGCTGCGGTTACCACGCCAACTGCTGGCCAGGAGCCGATCTTCTTTGCCAAAGGGTGCGATAGGCCGAATGCTGCGATGTATCCGCCCAGCAATCCAGCTGTGGTTGCCGGGGTGGTCTTAGCAGCCCATGAGCGTGCCGCCCAGTAACCAGCAGAGCCGAGTATCACGCCACCGAGGGGGCGAATTCCGGTCTGGACGGCGGTGAGATAGCCGCCCGCCAAACCGAAAGCAGTGGTGGTTGCCGTCGATACTTCTTGCGGAGATTTCTTATCGATTAATGCCATGCCCGTTAGTCTAGGCCTCAGTACTGGTTCCGCGCTAGGATCAGCGGAGTGACTCCCTCGCCCGGCCGACGACAGACGTCCGCAGAAAATAGGCATACCGCTGCCGAATCGACAGTGCTTCCAGAATCCCAGGCATGGAAGGCTATGTTCGCCCTCTCACTGGGCTTTTTCATGTCTTTGCTGGATCAAACCCTAGTTGCGGTGGCACTTCCGAGCATACGACGAGAGTTCGATGCGTCGTTGGCACAAACCCTTTGGGTATCTTCCGGGTTTCTCCTGTTCGTGGTGGTTCCTTTGTTGTTTACCGGACGGTTGGGAGATCGGCTCGGACAAAGACGCCTCTTTCGCATTGGTATTACCGTCTTTGTTATTGGTGCGATCGCTTCCGCTACAGCATCTAGTATCGAATTATTGATTGCTGCTCGTTGCTTACAAGGACTCGGCGCATCCATTCAAATGCCGCAGACTATGTCGGTAATCAACCGAGTTTTTGCCCGTGAGCGTCGTGGGCGCGCGTTAGGGGTATGGGGAATTATCGGCTCGGTAGCTGCGATTACCGGGCCGGTACTCGGTGGCGCACTAGTTAATTCGTCTTCATGGCAGGCGGTATTTCTTATCCACGTGCCTTTAGGCGTCCTAGCTGTTGTCTTGGCGACGCTGTGGGTACCTCGTATGCCGACCTATGCCCGAAAGGTAGATCCACTGTCCGTGGCAGTGTCCTTGCTTTCTATGCTGTTATTGGTTGGTGCGATCCAGCAGGCGCCGGAGGCCGACTGGGCGTGGTGGATTTGGCTCATGCTGTTGGCCGGCATCGCTGGTTTGTATGGCTTTATTAGGTTGCAAGCTACTGCGCAGGCACGTGGCGTGGAAGCCATGATCCCGTTGTTTTTATTCCGGAATCACAATTACCGGCTGGGGATTATCATCATCGCGTGCATGGGTTTTATGGCGGCGTCGTTGATGCTACCGATCATGCTGTGGTTGCAAGACGGTCAGGGCTTGGACTCTGCTAGCGCGGGTCTGGTGATGGTTCCGATGGCATTGGCCTCGTTATTTGTGTCGCCGATCGCGGGCATCATGGCGGATAAATTCCATCCGCGCAATCTTGTCGTCGCTGGGTTCAGCACGATGCTGAGTGCGTGCGCAGCATGCTGGTGGATCATGGCTCATGAGTTTCCTCTCTGGTGGCTTGCGGTTGCCGTGAGCCTTTTGGGAATTGGCCAGTCTTTTGTCTGGGGCACGAACTCGGCTACTACCATGCGTGATGTGGAACCTCGGATCATGGGGGCTGCCTCAGGCGTTTATAACACCGCGCGGCAATTAGGCTCGGTGTTCGGTGTGTCTATTTTATCGGCGTTGCTACAAATCACTGTTGCTGCTTCGGGTTTAGCGGTGGGGGCTGCCAATGCGCTCTTGTTGCTCGTGGCGGTATTGGCTATCGGTTTGTTGACCTCGTTGTTTTATCGTAAAACTATTTAGAATTCGGCCGGCAGCAGGTATTGGTGGCTGTGGCGAGCATGCTAAAAATTGGGAGTACTCGGTAGCGAGACGTACCGCACGCTGCAACTCTGCGCTGGCTTGCCTACAGTAGAAGCATGCGTATTGCCACATTGACTTCGGGCGGCGACTGCCCAGGTCTGAACGCCGTTATCCGTGCCGTCGTTCGCACGGCGAATCAGGAACATGATTCCACTGTCGTCGGTTACCGTGACGGCTGGTTGGGCTTGTTGGATGACGATCGTGTCGACCTTTACGACGATGACGCCATCGATAAGATCTTGGTTCGCGGTGGCACTATTTTAGGAACCGGACGCCTACACCCGGATATTTTCAAAGCTAGTTTAGAAACGATCAAGGATAATCTTGCTGACGCCCGCGTCGATGCGTTAATCGCAATTGGCGGTGAAGGCACGCTGAAAGGCGCGAAATGGTTGGCCGATAACGGTGTCCCTGTGATTGGTGTGCCGAAAACCATTGATAATGATGTGTTGGCAACTGATTATACCTTTGGGTTTGATAGTGCAGTCGCGGTTGCTACTGACGCAATTGACCGCCTGCACGCTACTGCGGAATCACACCAGCGGATCTTTATCGTGGAAGTCATGGGGCGGCATACCGGATGGATTGCTTTGCACGCAGGTTTAGCTGGAGGTGCTCACCATATCGTGATTCCGGAAGTTCCTTTCGATGTCAGTGAAATCACCAAGTCGATGGAACGGCGTTTCCAGATGGGTGAGAAGTACGGCATTATCGTGGTCGCGGAAGGTGCGCAACCGCGACCAGGCACTATGGCGGTCGATGACAAGGGGGTCGACGAATTCGGCCACCGTCGGCTCGGTGGTATGGGGCAGTTGATCGGGGAGGAAATATCACGTTCTACTGGTTATGATGTGCGGACCACCGTACTGGGACATGTGCAGCGTGGAGGTACCCCCACCGCGTTTGACCGCGTCCTCGCCAGCCGATTTGGCGTGCATGCCACCCGCGCGGCCCATCGCGGCGAATTCGGCTCCTGCGTGGTGTTAAAAGGAGAGTATATCGAGACGCTTCCGCTGGCAGAGGTCGTCTCTAGGCTCAAAACTGTGCCTATGCGTCGTTACGAAATTGCCCAGGCGCTGTTCGGCTAAATAGCGGTGCTGAAGCCCCGTGCACGAAGTCCCGGCCAAAACCATTACCATGGTGGCTATGACTGCTGCGATGTATGATTTGCTGGACTACGACGAAGTCCTAGAAAAGTACGACCCGGTGATGGGTCTTGAGGTCCATGTTGAGTTGGGGACGGAAACCAAGATGTTTTCTACCTCCTCGGCGCATTTCGGTGATGCACCAAACTCAAATGTCGATCCGGTCTCGCTGGGGCTGCCTGGTGCACTGCCTGTAGTTAACGCCAAAGGCGTGGAATGGGCTATCAAGATTGGCCTGGCATTGAATTGCCAGATTGCAGAATCTTCCCGGTTTGCCCGGAAAAATTATTTTTATCCGGATCAGCCGAAAAACTACCAAATTTCGCAGTACGATGAGCCGATTGCTTACGACGGCTACCTCGATGTGGTATTGGATGACGGCACCGAGTGGCGTGTAGAAATTGAGCGCGCGCATATGGAAGAAGACACCGGCAAGTTGACCCACTTGGGTGGCGCTGATGGTCGTATTCACGGTGCAACTGCGTCATTGGTTGATTACAACCGTGCTGGCATTCCGTTGATTGAGATTGTGACTAAGCCAATCGTCGGCGCCGGTGAACGGGCCCCGGAGGTTGCTCGGGCTTATGTGACCGCTTTACGTGAACTGGTTGCAGCGCTCGGTGTCTCTGATGCTCGCATGGATCAAGGATCAATGCGTGTAGATTCCAACCTTTCCTTGCGTCCAAAGGGCAGGGAGGAATTCGGAACTCGTACCGAGACGAAAAACATAAACTCGCTGAAATCAGTAGAGCAGGCAGTACGGTTCGAAATGCAGCGCCAGGCTTATGCATTGGATAACGGCGAGGAGATTGCGCTGGAAACTCGCCACTACCAGGAGTCGGACGGTTCGACGGCCCAGGGACGCCCGAAAGAGACTGCGGAAGATTACCGTTATTTCAACGATCCAGACTTGCCACCGGTATCTGCTCCGCGCGAATGGGTAGAAGAAATCAAACAGACACTTCCAGAAATGCCGTGGATTCGCCGTGCGCGTATTCAGGAAGAGTGGGGCCTGAAAGATAAAGAGATGCGTGATCTCGTCAACGCGGGTGCGCTCGAGCTAATCATTGAGACCACGGAGCACGGTGCGACCGCCGATGAGGCTCGTGCCTGGTGGGTTTCTTACTTGTCTGGCAAGGCCAACGAAAGTGGCCTGGAACTGGCTGCGTTGCAGATTAGCCCGGCACAGGTTGCGCGCGTCGTGGAGTTGGTCAAGGAAGGAAAGTTGACCACGAAGCTGGGGCGTAAGGCCGTCGACGGAGTTTTGGAAGGCGAAGGCGATGTCGACGAGGTCGTCGCCAAGCGCGGTCTTGAGGTCGTTCGTGATGATGGTGCGATTGAAAAAGCAGTTGATGACGCCTTGGCTGATAACCCGGATATTGTGGAGAAATACCGCGCCGGAAACAAGAAAGTCACTGGCGCTATCGTGGGTGCCGTGATGAAAGCTACGCAGGGTAAAGCTGACCCAGGTCAAGTCAACAAATTGATCGCGGAAAAGCTAGCGGAATAAACGCTCAACAATACAAAATGCCTTAGTGCGTGTATCGTAGGAACGTCAATTCTTCGAAGACAATGTTCTTACACTAAGAAAGAGCGATGATTCGTGTCTTATACACGCATTACAGGTATTGCCCTGTCCTTTGTGGGCCTCGTTGTCGGTGCAGGTTTTGCTACCGGCCGTGAGGTCGTACAGTATTTCTCGTCCTATGGAATGTGGGGGCTAGCAGGTGCTGCGGTAGCAGGCATCGTTATGGCCCTGGCTGGAACTGTGTTTCTGCAATTGGGCAGTTATTTCCATGCCCGCGAACACCGCTTGGTGTTTAAACGCACCACACATCCAATCGTGTCCATCTTGTTGGACATTTCGGTAGTCATCACTCTGTTCTCTATCGGTTTTGTGATGCTTGCAGGTGCCGGTTCTAACTTAGAGCAGCAATTCGGTTGGCAGCCATGGATTGGTTCCACGGTTATGCTGGTTCTGGTTCTTGTAGCCGGAATGTTGGATGTCAATAAAGTTTCGCGCATCATCGGTTTGCTTACGCCGTTGATTATCATCGCGATTGTTTCTGTTGCCATCTATACCTTCTTCAACTGGCCAGACGATGTGAATTTGGTTGCGCAACGTTCTGCTGAAATTGAGAGCCCAATTAGTAACTGGCTGTTGTCGGCTCTTAACTACAACGGTCTCGCGTTGATCCTTGCGGTCTCGATGACCTTGGTTATTGGTGGCGACTACCTGGATCCACGTGAAGCTGGTTGGGGTGGCTTGTTCGGTGGTATCGCTTACGCCATCATGTTGGTTCTGGCGACCATGGCGATGTTGTTCAATGCAGAGTTGATTGATGGAACCTCGATTCCGATGCTCACCCTGGTTGATGACATCAACGAAAACCTCGGCCTGATCATGGCGCTAGTGATCTTCGCCATGGTGTTTAACACCGCAATTGGTATGTTCTACGCTCTCGGTAAGCGCCTTTCCGCTGGCCGCGAGAACCAGTACCGCGTGATCTTCATTGTGGGCACCTTGCTGGGATTTGCCGTCAGCTTTATCGGCTTCGACATCCTGATGCAATACGTTTACCCAGTTCTGGGTTACATGGGCATGTTCATGGTTGTGGTGCTGGTTGGTGCCTGGATTAAGTCTTTCTCGCGGATTCGCGATGAAGCCACTAAACGCGCGCGCTTGCGCCAACTGATGTACTTGTCTTTGCACCCTGATAAGGAACTTGAAAAGAAGCACAACGAAGAAATGCAGAAGTTGGTTTCGGAGTCCAACTTGGGCGACAAGGAACTGTACAACTACATTTCGGATGAAGTCGCCACTCAGCTGGATGATGACGATGAGGTCGATTTCAGCATCGGCGAAGACTACAAGTTGCTTGCCGACGAAAACCAAATCGAAGCCAAGGAAGAAAAGACGGCAGATACCTATGCGGATTCTCTCGCCCAGGATTCCGTGCGGCCTGCAGATGAGTCTCCTTCTGAAAAAGAAGAGAAGCGGCCGCAAGCCGAGTAATCGGATGGGCGTTTAGTTTTCTACCCGACCTAATGTAAGCGGAAGAGTTCGCGTTGCATTTGGGTCGGGTTTTTTAGTTTTTCTTCTTCGGGCAGTGCGCCGGGGAGGCTGGTGCCTTCTGCGAATGGTGCACCAGCTAGATGGTCACGCCCGTGTGGTTGTGCCAGCCCGGACATGTCTGGGCCAGCGGGCACGATCTGCGTAGGATTAACTTCGCGGTGCACGATGTAATAATGTTGTTTGATCTCAGTGAAATCCGTCGTGTCGCCAAACCCAGGGGTTTGGAATAGCTCGCGCAGGTAGCCGTAGACGTTATGCATTTCGCTGATTTTGTTGCGGTTGGCTTTGAAATGACCATGGTAAACGGCATCAAAGCGAATCAAGGTAGCGTAGGCCCGGATATCGGTTTCGGTGATGTGCTCACCCATGATGAAACGCCGGGATGCTAGGCGCTGTTCGAGCCAGTCCAATACTTCGAAGACATCTGCGTAGGCTTGTTCGTAGGCTTCTTGCGATGCGGAGAATCCACAGCGGTAGACGCCATTGTTGAATTTTTTGAAGATGAACTCGTTAATCTCGTGCATTTCTGCGTGTTGCTCGCGCGGTGGGAGTAGGTTCGGAGCCCCTTCGCGGTGGTATTTTGTCCATTCGGTCTGGAAATCGCGCACGAGCGATGAGAAATCGTTGGTGACTACTTTTCGGCTAGATTCTTCTACTAGCGCGGGCACTGTGATGCCGCGGGGATAGTCGGGGAAGCGGTTAAAATAGGCGTCCTGGAGACGAGGAATGCGTAGTACAGGATCGACCTGGCCTGGGTCCAGGTCGAAGGTCCAGGAACGTTTATCGTGTGTAGGGCCGGCTAGCCCTAGGGAAATGACGTCTTCTAGACCTAGTAGTCGGCGCACTATCACTGCGCGGTGTGCCCATGGGCAGGCACGTGCCGCTACCAGGCGGTACCGGTGCGGTTGGACTGGCCAATGCATGACGTCCTGCTCTGCTGGTTGCGCCTGGGTGGTGTTTACTGATGCGAGGATACGGTCCCCAATGTAGTTGGTATCGCGTCGGAATTCTCCGCTAGTGGCAGCGTTCTGGGCGTCTCCGGCCCAATCATCTGTTTGTGGCATGCGTAATTGATCTCCCTAGTACGAAAACTATATGACGTGTCAACTATAGCAAAAGCTGTGATAATCTGAGCGCACTATGCGAGCGCTAAGAAAAACTACGGGCATTGCCCTGATCGGTGCAGTATCGGTGCTGTTATCAGGCTGCACTGTTTCTGAAGATGCAGATTCCATCCAGGGGCAAGCTGTTGCGACGGCAACCACCACGGTGTCGACCACGGTCACCACTACGCAGGCTGCCGAAACGAATGCGGAAGCATCTGAGAATCAGAGTGCGCAGAATCCGTTTCCGCACGCGCAACCAGGTGTCTATACTGACGACTCGCTGGATTACCGTGCCATGCACCAGAGCTTGGAGATCAAAGGCCGAGCCCCGAAAACCGGCTATGAAAGGGAGCGTTTTGGCTCTGCCTGGGCTGATGATGTGAATGTCGCTGGTGGGCGTAATGGCTGTGATACTCGCAACGATATTTTGCAACGCGATCTAGCTCAGATCTCTGTTCGCAATGGGACCCACGGGTGCCTTGTGGAAAGCGGCGAGTTTACTAGCCCGTATACCGGTGAACACATTGACTTTCGTCGTGGGGACAATCAGGTAGATATCGAACACGTAGTTGCGCTTGGCGACGCCTGGGTGAAGGGGGCTTTCGAATGGGGTGAAGCTAAGCGCCGTGATTTCGCGAATGACCCGATTAATCTCTTGGCCGTGGACGCATCCAGCAATCGCGCGAAAGGTGCAGCTGATGCTGCCAGTTGGTTGCCGCCCAACAAGGCTTTTCGTTGCGATTATGGGCGTATTCAGGTTCACGTGAAATATGTTTACGGGTTATGGGCTACTGACGCTGAACATCGAGCGCTTGGCGAATTGTTGGACCAGTGCTAGTAACCTCTTCGGTTTATTGGTGGGTTGGTGCCTGGTTTCTGCAGGATGATCGCATAAATTGGGTCCATGAGCGATCGAAAAAATACTTCCAACGCAGCCCAAGATGGCAATGCTGGCCGAAAACCAGATAAAGCGGATTTTCACGATGACGCATTCGACGTCCCCACCTATGAGGGGCCGCAAACATCGACGACGCAACCTTCCGAAAAACCACAACGGGCCAAAGCTGACACAGAGAAATCTTCTCCGTCTACAGAAGCTCGTACAACTATTTTCGAACGAGCTGGCCGGGCAGCTCCGCAGGTGATTGAGCCGAATTCTAGCGAAATCCGCGCTACTGGTGCGAGCGTTGATTCCGAACCAACTACGCAGTTTGCCCAGCCAGAGGCGGCTACTAATACTGGCGCGGCGGATGCTGGCACACCGAATGCTGGTAAACCGGACGCTGGTGTGTCGGACGCAGCGGATGAGCATCGTCCGGAATACCGGGATGAAGATTTTGCCGCTACCGAAGTCATTGATCCTGCTGGTAAGCAGGCCACCGTACCGGTTGCAGCATCTGCTACACCACAGCAAGCCGGGTATTCGGGGCCAACTCAGCAAGGTGTTCCACAGGGCCAGCATGGTCTCGCCAACGATGAACAGATTCCGGTTGATGAGCCTTATGCACAGGGAGCTGGTGTCTCAGCCGAAACGCCTGGCAACGCAGCTAGTGCAGAGCCGGTGACCACGGTTGATACTCGTCGCGGGACTATCGATTTGGGGCTGTTCCTGCTGCGCATTGCGCTTTCTGTGTGGTTGATCATTCAAGCGACCGGGACATTTTTCACGCTGGGCTCCCATGAGGGTATTGCAGGCTTAGAATCTGATTTCTCTGCTTATAGCCAAGCACACTTATTGGCCATCGCAGTTCCGTCCGTACAATTGGCTGCTGGTATCTTCTTGTTGCTTGGCCTGTTAGCACCAGTTGCTGCCATGCTTGCGTGGATTGTGACCGGGTTTTTGGTCGTCCACGAGATTGCCCAGGCGCAAACTGGTCTCAACGTTTTCAACTGGGAAGAAACTTTGTGGGTGCCGGTGATGGCAGCGGTTCTTGCCCTGGTAGTGCAATTTACCGGGCCCGGATTGTATGCGCTTGATGGTGCGCGCGGCTGGGCACGACGCCCGCTCGCTTCCTCCTGGCTCTTTATGATCCTCGGCATTGCGGCAGTAGTGGCCGCATGGTGGCTGCTGGCAGGAACCAACCCGTTGTCGGCTTAAAGCGTTATTTTATCGCTCGCCCCGGTTTGGCTGGGCACTCCTGCCAGCGATTTCCCGTACCGGTGATACTTGCCTTGTGGCCGGCATTCCCAGGCGATAACGAGCAGGGTTGCTAAGCCGAGCCAGACGAAATCACTAACAAATACCTTTGGCCAGAAGCTTAATGCGTGTACTTCGATGGCATCGCCGTACCACCATTTTGGTGGTTGCTCGAGGACTACCAGAACGGAAATCCAGAGCGCGACGACAGCCCCAAGGCCGTAATCACGCATGCTATGTGCCCGCCAGAACCACACCGGGACCGCTAGTGCTAACCAGACCCAATGGTGGGACCACGACACTGGAGAAATCAATAGCATGATTATTGCGTTGATAAGCCAAGCGTCGACGAGATAGCCACGGCGCAATAACTGGAGCATGATCCATGCGCCAGTGGCGATAGTCAGAATTACCAACACTGCCCAGAGAGCAGTCACGAGGTTTCCAGAATCTTCCAAAGCTTGTTCGCTGCTAAACCAGCGCTGGATCATGCCACGCCAGGAGCTGTTTGATTGGTACGAGGTATTGACTCCGAAATCTCCACCCGAACCCATTCCCAGAAGGCGAGCACCATAAAATTCCCAGGTGGCATCGAAGCGCACGATAGCGGCAAGCAGTGTTGCGAGTGCAGCAGAAATACCGGCGGTGACTATTGCACGGAAGTCTTTGCGGAGCAGGAAATAGAGCAGCATTGCCAATGGCGTTAGTTTGATTGCGGCGGCGATGCCGATTAGCCATCCTTGTGGGAGTGTGCGTTTGCGGGGTACAAGATCGAGTACCACCAACGACATGAGGATGACGTTAATCTGGGCGAAGCTGTGGTTGAGCTCCACCGGCTCACTGATTAAAGCCAACGCCCAAGAAATAGCTGCGGCTGGCATGGCCCAGCGGTTAGCGTCGAGTAGCCAGCGCCATACCAGCCACAAGCAGAGCAGCAAGAGTGCGTTGGAGAGTGCGATGACGATACGCCCCGCGAAGGTGTCATCAATCCCAGGGATTATATTGAGCGGTGCCATAAATAGTGCGCCAAACGGCGGATAGATAAATGGCAGCGCGAGGTCGCCGGCAAACATGGGCTCGGAATACATTTCCCGACCGTGCAAAAATGCGTCAACGCCCTGCCGGTAGATCACCATATCCACCGGCGACGCTGTTTTGTTGATGCGATAAAACGTTGCGGCTAGCCCAGCAATTAGCCCGATAATGGTTAGCAACGGAACACTGTGGTGCCGCAACCTAGTGTCTCTGCTAGTCAACTTGGCGTACGGCCCCTTTATCTGCGCTGGTAGCCATCTTGGCATAAGCACGCAGCGCCTTGGTTACGGTGCGCTTACGTTCGGTGGGCTGCCACGGTTGTGCACGGTTTTCCATTTCTTGGCGACGGCGTGCAATTTCTTCGTCGGCAAGTTCCAGGGTTAAGCTCCTGTCCTTGACGGAAATGCGGATGGTATCGCCATTTTCGATCAATCCGATTAAACCACCTGCTGCAGCTTCTGGTGAGATATGCCCAATGGACAGCCCTGAAGTACCTCCGGAGAACCGGCCATCCGTGATCAGAGCGCACTTTTTGCCCAGCCCAGCGCCCTTCAAGAACGAGGTAGGGTGCAGCATTTCTTGCATCCCTGGACCTCCGGCAGGGCCTTCGTAACGGATTACGACGACCTCACCAGGTTGTACTTCGCGCTTGAGGATTGCGCTGACAGCAGCTTCTTGGGATTCCAGCACGCGGGCCGGGCCACTAAATTCCCAAAGGCTTTCGTCTACACCCGCGGTTTTCAATACAGCGCCATCAGGCGAGAGATTGCCACGCAGGACGACGAGTCCGCCGTCGGCAGAATGGGCGTGCATAACATCATGGATACAACCTGTCTCAGCATCGGTATCCAATGATTCCCAACGGTTTGTGCTGGAGAAAGGCTCAGTGGTGCGCACACCGCCTGGTGCTGCATAAAACAGATCCTCGGCGTCTGTGATTGCTTTGCCCCCGCGGATGTCCCAGTCGTTAAGCCAGCCATCCAGGGTGTCGTACTGCACCGTATGAACATCTTCGTCCAGCAAACCACCCCGTCGTAGTTCGCCCAAGATCGCGGGGATGCCACCCGCGCGGTGCACATCTTCTACGTGGTACATCCCATTTGGAGCGACTTTCGACAGACACGGCACTTGGTGTGAGATTTCCTCGATATCGTGTAGATCGAAATCGACCTCGCCTTCTTGGGCTGCAGCGAGGGTATGCAAAATCGTGTTGGTGGAACCGCCCATAGCCATATCGAGCGCCATTGCGTTACGGAACGCCTTCTTCGTAGCGACGCTGCGTGGCAAGACGGATTCATCTTCGTTACCGTAATAGCGCTCGCACATGTCGACGATCAACTGGCCTGCTTTTTGGAACAAACTGTGGCGTGCCTGGTGTGTTGCCAACGTGGTGCCGTTGCCTGGCAAAGATAAACCAAGGGCTTCGGTCAGACAGTTCATTGAGTTGGCTGTAAACATGCCGGAGCACGATCCGCAGGTAGGGCAGGCTGATTCCTCGATTTTGGCAAGTTCGGTGTCAGAAACTTTGTCGTTAGCCGATGCGGAGATGGCGTCGACAAGATCTGAAGACGACTGTGCAACGCCGTCGACGACGACGGCTTTTCCGGCTTCCATCGGGCCGCCGGACACAAAAACGGTTGGAATGTTTAGGCGCATCGCTGCATTAAGCATGCCTGGCGTGATCTTATCGCAGTTGGAAATACACACCATTGCGTCGACAGTGTGAGCGTTAACCATGTACTCGACAGAATCGGAGATGATTTCCCGAGAAGGCAAGGAATACAGCATGCCCGAGTGACCCATGGCGATTCCGTCGTCCACCGCGATAGTATTGAATTCTTTCGGTACACCTCCAGCTTCGCGTACTTGTTCGGCAACGATATCTCCGACGTTCTTTAAGTGCACGTGACCAGGCACGAATTGCGTGTAGGAATTCACGATTGCCACGATTGGCTTACCGAATTCATTATCCCGGGTGCCGGTGGCACGCCATAAAGCGCGTGCGCCTGCAGCATTGCGGCCAACGGTGGTTACTTTCGAGCGAAGAGGGTACACAAGGATGTCTTTCTATTTTGGGGTTTAGTCGGCGAAGCGGGGAGAAATAACCTAAATCCGGTTTCCTCAGCTGTCCCCTCGGTAACGTCGGCGTTGCTGTTGTTGTTGCTGACGCGACTTGCTATGTGGTTTCCGGGGGCTGTGGTCCGGCTTGTGTTCGTGGACTTGTTGGTGCTGCTGTTTGCGAGAGGCCGGGTGCGATTCGTAGTGCTGGGCAGCAACGCCATCGTATTTTTCAAATTCGTCCCGTGTCATCATGATGCGCTGACCGTCGCGATGAGTGATCACAACTTTTTCGTCAGCGGCTTCTTTGCCCTCGGTGAGGACGTCCCGGATGCGTCCTTGAGATGCGGTTTCTAATGCCGGAAGTGATTGGAAGGTCACCCCGGGAAGGTTAAATTGTTTGCCATCCCGTGTGCTGGCAAAGACTCGGGATCGCTGAAACCCGATGCCTTGGAATTCCTCCCAGGCGATGGTGACATCGGATTTGAAGGCATAGGTAATCGTAATGCCGGTTGCGGTGACGGTTGTTTTTGCGCGTAGAGCCCAGTAGATAAAGGCCAGCGGGAATAGCAACAACCAACCAAGCACAAGGGGAGCCCAGGCGATGCCCATGATCGCAATGCCGATGATGAGTACAGCGGCAATAATGTGGGTGCGCTCTGGGCGGAAACTGGTGCCCTGGGCTGGGTTTTCTGCAACACTCATGGCGACCATGCTACGGGATCAAGGAAAAATCTTTAATTCGTGGATACCTTCAGCGTGGTTTCTGTCGCTGGGGGTGCCAGTGGACCGTGTACCAGTTCGCCGTCGATTTCTATGCTGGAGCCAAGAACACGCACAATCAACAGAGCGATAAACAATAACGACAGGCCCGTTGTTGAAGGGCGGAGGTTGCCATTGAACGACAATAACTTGCCGACGAGCGTGCGCGGGTCCAGTCTGTGGTCGTGCTCAGAGTCTTGTGCGGTTAGCTCGGTGATCTCTTGGCTGTTTTCTTCTGGTGTGGTGGTGCCAAGGGATAGATCCACCCATGGGTTGTTAGCATAAGCACCTGCGGTGTTTTCGGTATATTCCGGTTTCTTTCGTAGGGAAACTTCGCCCTGTAGGTCGCCGTTAATAGTTGGGGCTGAACCGTATTCGCTCCAAAACTCTTCCATTACAGACAGGCGGATGCCGCGCTCAACCATCCATTGCATACCTGCTTCAGTCATAATCATCGCGCGGATATTTACGGTCCAGGGCATTCCAACTACCTGGGGAGGGTTGATGCCGTTGCCGACCGCTGGGTGAATTTCCAAATCGCCCTTGAGGACTTCGGCGATTTCTGGGACTTCGAGTGCGCGCTGCGTTGCTTTTTGGAATCTCTCGACGGCCTCCCAGGGGGTTTTCACTTCGAGCAGCGGGACTGGCATCACGACGACGGCTGAGGACCAGTAGTGCGAATGGTTGATGCAGACGCGGGCGGTGCTGTTTGGGACGATGATGGTCTCTTCATTCAAGGTCCGGATACGGGTGGCGCGCATTGTCACCTGAATGATCGTGCCTTCGACTTCGATTCCGTTGCCTTCAAACTTCACCCAGTCGCCGATGCCATATTGTTTTTCGGACAGAATAAAAAACCCGGCGAGAAAGTCGGCAATAATCGATTGCGCGCCCAAACCTACGGCAGCGGAAGCTGCTGTAGCTGGGATGGTAGCGCCCACGAGAGAGAAGCCTAGTTGCTGCAGGAAAAACACGAACAGCACGAAGTAGGCAATGAGTTGGGCGATATAAATCGCAACACCGGCGACGGCAAGTGATGATTTAGATTCATCAAAATCGGCGATGCGCTGTGACCTGTGTTGTGACCAGCGGTGGGCCAGGCGTCCTGCCCGAGGAACGAGTAGCGCGCCGATGAACAGCAAGGCGAAGTCTACGCCACGTTCGATCGACCAGCGCCAGATCTGTTCCAGCACGAAATCTAGCGTCATGAATCGTATCTTAGACTTCATCGACGGGGTGCTGTGAGCCAGATGGGGGTGAAATCGAGTTTTCTCACATCATTGTGTAATGTAGATCTCGTGATCAACGAAATTCGACTTCAAGTAGTAGTGCCCTAGGGGGCGTGCCCGAACGGGACACACTTGCAGCCGTATTAACGCACGCCTCCGACAGCACCCACCACAGTGCGAATGTCGGGGGCTTTTGTTGTGAGAAGACCGCAATAAAACACCGCAATTTTGCGTCTTCGGCATGATCACCCGAGCGTGAAACATAGAAAATCTTGATGGAATGGAGACCATAACGTGTCGGCCACAAACCAGCCCAGCCCGTCGGTAGCTGCTTCCGGCGCCGGTTCCAAGAGCGCAAGCACGCGCATGATCGGTGCAGAAGCCATCGTGAAAACCTTGGAAGACCTTGGTACAGATATTGCTTTCGGCATTCCTGGCGGTGCGGTGCTCCCGCTATACGATGCGCTGTATAGCTCAGAAAAACTACGTCACGTGCTGGCACGCCACGAACAAGGGGCTGGCCATGCGGCAGAGGGTTATGCGCAAGCAACTGGAAAGGTTGGCGTGATGATCGCAACCTCTGGACCAGGAGCCACGAACCTGGTAACCCCGCTTGCCGACGCTATGTTGGACTCTGTCCCGGTTGTAGCGATTACCGGGCAGGTAGGTTCCAAAATGTTGGGTACTGATGCCTTCCAGGAAGCCGATATTCGTGGCGTCACAATGCCTGTGACCAAGCACAATTTCATGGTTACGCATGTAGAAGAAATCCCAGAAGCGATTGTTTCGGCATTTCACCTGGCGTCGACGGGACGCCCGGGGCCGGTGTTAGTGGATATCCCGAAAGATCTGCAGGTTGCAGAGCTAGATTATATTTTCCCGACGACGGTGGACCTGCCCGGGTATAAGCCAGTAACCAACCCACACCCGCGACAGCTGACTGCTGCAGCTGACTTGATAGCCGCGGCGGATAAACCGGTGTTGTATATCGGCGGTGGTGTGATTAAAGCGGAAGCACACCGTGAATTGCGGGAGTTTGCAGAATACACGGGCATCCCGGTCGTGACCACGCTGATGGGGCTGGGGTCATTCCCGGAATCGCATGAACTGCACATGGGTATGCCGGGCATGCATGGTTCGGTTCCCGCGGTTGCAGCTTTGCAACGTGCCGATTTGCTTATCACGATCGGTGCGCGCTTCGATGACCGGGTTACGGGTGATACCTCTACCTTTGCGCCGGATGCCAAAGTTATCCACGCTGATGTGGATCCAGCGGAGATCGGTAAGATTCGGGCAGTGGATGTTCCGATCGTCGGGGACGCCCGGGAAGTTTTGCTGGGTCTGTTGCGAGCTTTCCAGAACAATTCTTCCCGCGCGGTTCGCGATCTAACTCCGTGGATGACCTACTTGCATGGCTTGCAGGAACGTTTCCCGCGTGGCTACGACGAGCAGGCTGACGGTGCGCTGTCACCACAGTATGTCATTGAGCAACTTTCGCAGGCAGCTGGTCCGGATGCCGTCTATGTCGCGGGCGTCGGACAGCATCAGATGTGGTCTGCGCAGTTTATCGATTTTGAGAAGCCACGCACGTGGCTAAATTCTGGTGGTTTGGGAACCATGGGTTATTCCGTTCCTGCGGCTATGGGGGCAAAAGCCGGTTGTCCAGAAAAGGAAGTCTGGTCTATCGACGGCGATGGTTGTTTCCAAATGACCAACCAGGAGCTCACCACCTGTTTCATGGAGGGGTTCCCGATTAAGGTGGCTCTGATTAACAACGGTAACTTGGGTATGGTGCGCCAGTGGCAGACGCTGTTTTTCAACGAGCACTATTCCAATACCAAATTGAAGAAAGAAAACAGCGACTACGTGCCGGACTTCGTGCAGCTCTCTGAGGCGATGGGCTGCGTCGCGTTACGGGTCACTAAAAAGGAAGAAGTCGCGCCTGCTATTGCGAAAGCACGGGAGATCAACGACCGTCCGGTCGTCATCGATTTCGTCGTTGGGGAGGACGCGCAAGTTTGGCCGATGGTCTCAGCCGGGGCGTCGAACTCGGATATTCAGTACGCGAAAGACTTGCGTCCACTTTTCGACGAAGACAACTCTGCTGGGGAATCCCCAGCGGAAATTCATGAGACCGTGCAAGAGCATCCGGAACAGGAGAAATAACCATGGCTGCATATGAGACGACCCGTCACACGTTGTCTGTCCTAGTCCAGGACGTCGACGGTATTATTTCCCGCGTTGCTCAGCTGTTTACCCGCCGCGGTTATTCCCTCATTTCTCTAGTTTCTGGGCGCACCGAAAAATCTGGTATCAACCGCTTGACCGTGGTTGTTGATGCAGATGATGTCGTAATTGAACAAGTCACGAAGCAGCTGAACAAGCTGATCGAGGTGCTTAAGGTTGTGCGACTGGAAGAATCGCAATCAATTGCGCGGCAGATCATGCTGGTTAAGGTATCTGCGGATGCCTCCAACCGCCCACAGGTAGTGGATGCTGCCAATATTTTCCGGGCTCGGATTGTCGACGTCGCTAAGGAATCCGTTGTCATTGAGGCCACTGGAACTTCGGGCAAGCTCCGCGCATTGTTGGATGTGCTTGAGCCATTTGGGGTTCGTGAACTCGTTATGGGTGGTCGGATCGCGCTGGCTCGTGGCCCGAAGATCATGGCCCCCGGAAAATAATCTCACCTAGTGGCAGATCTGTCTCATAGCGTGATACGCATTGTGGTAGATTACAATCAGGTTAGAAGCTATTTCTAATATAGAATCTATAGAATCCGACAGAAAGGATCTTTCATGGCTATTGAAACTTTTTACGAGGACGACGCGGACCTGTCGATCATTCAGGGTCGCAAGGTAGCCATCATTGGCTACGGTTCTCAGGGGCACGCACACGCTCAAAACCTGCGTGATTCCGGCGTTGAGGTTGTTATCGGACTGCGCGAAAATTCCCGGTCCCGCGCTAAGGCGGAGGAAGCTGGCTTCACCGTCAAGAGCAACGCGGAAGCTTCCGAATGGGCAGATGTCATCATGGTTCTTGCGCCAGATACGGCTCAGAAAGATCTGTATAACAACGAGATCGCACCAAATCTGAAGGATGGCGACGCCGTTCTGTTCGGCCATGGTCTTAACATCCATTTCAAGCTGATTGAGCCTGCCGACAACATCACTATCGGCATGGTTGCACCAAAGGGACCGGGTCACCTAGTTCGTCGCCAGTTTGCAGACGGCAAAGGCGTTCCTTGCTTGATCGCTATTGAGCAGGATCCGAAGAAGGAAGGCCACGACCTGTGCCTGTCTTATGCTTCTGCAATTGGCGGCGCTCGCGCTGGCGTTATCCCAACCACGTTTGAAGCGGAAACCGTCACTGACCTTTTCGGTGAGCAAGCAGTTCTCTGCGGCGGTACTGAGCAGCTGGTTAAGACAGGTTTCGAGGTTTTGGTCGAAGCTGGCTATGAGCCAGAGATGGCTTACTTCGAGTGTCTGCATGAGCTGAAATTGATTGTGGACTTGTTGTTCGAGGGCGGTCTGACCAACATGAACTACTCGGTTTCTGACACCGCTGAGTTCGGTGGCTACCTGTCGGGCCCACGTGTGATCAACGATGACACCAAGCAGCGCATGAAAGATATCCTGAGCGACATTCAGGATGGTACTTTCACCAAGCGCCTGATCGATAACGTGGAAAATGGCAACAAGGAGCTCGAGGATCTACGTAAGGAGACCAACGAGCACCAGATTGAGACCACAGGCGCGAAGCTTCGCGATCTGATGAGCTGGGTGAAAAACCCACTTGATGCCACGGCTTAACCGTAGTTCGGTGGTGGCAGCGGTCATCGTTGCCAGTGGATTGGTGGTCTCTTCGTGTAGTTCGGTGCAGCAAAATTTTGAATCGCGCCCTTTCGAAAAGACCACCTCTGCTGTTCCCACCGCTATTAATCAGGCGCGTTCAGAAAATCTGAACCGGTTCGTTGATGACGCCTATCCGAATAGGGTGCAAGTCATCGCGGAAGACTTCGGTTTGGAAACTGTGCGGGAATTCTTTAGGCAATCACGCACACTGATCGTGGTTGAAAACCGTGACGGGGCAATTGCCCGGGGAGCGTCGATTGGCATAGCACAATATGCTCCAGTGGTGATCTATGACCGGAGCGTGCACGGCGAAATCCGCCAATTAATTGAAGACTTAAGGGTCGAAAGGGTTCTTACCGTCGGTAAAGTGGGGATTGCAGATAGTACAGGTGCGTTCGAAGTGTTCAATGATCCTGGCACCGATCAAGCTCTGGCGGATTTTACAGCGCATAAATTTGAACAAATTGAAGTCAGTGATCCTGCCAATCTCGTACACGCTTTATCCCAGCTGACCCCTGGCGGCAAGCAAGAAGTGGTGGCTACATGGGATCCGTTGGAAACCCGGGAGCACGATCCATTACCCGCGGTTTATGCACAATCGCGCCGCGATAAAGAAATGGCGCCGGTGATGGTGGCTACTAATGAGTCGCCAGCAATTTCGGTAGCTAATGCCACGGCTTTCGGAGCTAAAGTGCGTGTGATGCCAGAGACCGATCTCACGAGTAATTTTGAGTCTTTGGCTATGGTCGCAGGTCTTGCCGACGGGCCATTGATCGCTTTTGGGCGCCAATTTGGAACCTCACGGGAGTTTTCGCACAAAATTCGGGTTGCAGAACTTTCTGCACAGCGAGCAGAAAATACCGCCGCTTCGAAGAGCAAAAATACCAAGTCTTAAGCAGTTACGCTTCACGAATTTTAATCCCGGTGGAGCTCGCACCTCCGCACCAACCTGGTTGTATAATCCAAACCACATCCCAAGTTCATAGCACCTCTATTCAAGCCAATTTTCGCAGGAGAGTATTTCAGTGACCAAGCCGGTGGTTTTAATCGCAGACAAACTAGCGCAGTCCACGGTCGACGCCCTGGGCGATGCCGTCGAAGTTCGTTGGGTTGATGGCCCAAACCGCCAAGAACTGCTGGCTGCAGTTGGCGATGCGAATGCGCTGCTGGTGCGTTCGGCAACGACCGTCGACAAGGAAGTGCTCGAGGCTGCACCAAAGCTCAGCATCGTTGGCCGCGCAGGTGTCGGTTTGGACAATGTTGATATTGATGCAGCTACTGAACGCGGCGTCATGGTTGCAAACGCCCCAACATCAAATATTCATTCTGCGTGTGAACAAGCCATTGCGCTCCTGATGGCTACAGCGCGACAGATTCCGGCAGCTGATAAGACTTTGCGCGACGGCGAATGGAAGCGTTCGTCGTTCAAAGGCGTGGAAATCTTCAATAAAACTATCGGTATCGTTGGATTCGGCCACATTGGCCAGTTGTTTGCACAACGTCTGGCGGCATTCGAAACCGAAATTATCGCCTATGACCCTTACGCGAACCCGGCGCGTGCCGCGCAATTAGGCGTGGAGTTGGTGGAGCTCGATGAGCTCATGTCGCGTTCGGATTTCGTGACCATTCACTTGCCGAAGACCAAAGAAACCGCTGGCATGTTCAACGCCGAGTTGTTGGCAAAGGCGAAGAAGGGCCAGATCATCATCAACGCGGCCCGCGGTGGTTTGGTTGATGAATCGGCATTGGCAGAATCTATTAAATCTGGACACCACCGTGGCGCCGGTTTTGACGTGTATGAATCCGAGCCATGCACTGATTCTCCATTATTTGCCTTGCCAGAAACTGTGGTTTCTCCACACTTGGGTGCGTCCACCGTGGAGGCGCAGGACCGGGCAGGTACTGACGTTGCAGCGTCTGTTCTGAAGGCGCTGCGTGGTGAATTCGTTGCCGATGCCGTCAATGTTTCTGGTGGCCGTGTGGATGAAGAAGTTGCCCTGTGGCTGGAATTATCACGAAAGTTGGGGGTTGCGGCCGCTCGTTTCTTGGATGGTGCCCCAGTTTCCCTGGAGGTAACAGGGTGCGGTGAGCTGTCCACGGAGAAACTAGATGTTTTGGGTCTGTCCGCAGTCCGTGGTCTGTTCAGTGGTGTGACGGATGAAGCGATTACTTTCGTTAATGCTCCACAAGTTGCGCAACAGCGTGGTTTGCAGATCAGCGTGGATAGTCAGAGTGAATCTGCTTACCACCGTTCTTCGCTGCAGGTGAAAGTTGTTGCTTCTAATGGTGATTCGGCCACGGTGGTTGGTGCGTTGACTGGTACAGAACGCATCGAAAAGATTGTACGGATTAATGGCCGCGGTGTAGATATGCGAGCCGAGGGACGTAACTTGTTCTTCCAGTACACTGACGTGCCTGGTGCTTTGGGAGTTGTTGGCACTGAACTGGGCAACGCTGGCATCAACATCGAAGCAGCAGCGTTGACCCAGGCTGCTAAGGGTGACGGCGCTATTTTGATTTTGCGTGTGGAAGCAGAAGTTCCAGCTGATCTGGAGAAGACGATCGCAGACAAGCTGTCTGCAGAATCGTTCCAGCTGGTGTTCTAGAGCTAGTTGGCTAAGTTTTCCTAGGTTTGGCGAGCGGTCTGTCCTTTATTCGGGCAGACCGCTCGCCGTGTTAGGGGCTTGCGTGTATGGTGGCGGGGCTAGTTTTATCGTCCTGGGCTTGTGGCTTTGGCAGGTGTGGGTGGTCGCCATCCAAGGTCTCTGAGGGTTTGTGCAAACTGCTTAATATCGGCTAGCTCTAAGGTGGTCATAGCAGTTGCTCGCAGAATCGCTTGCCCGCGTGCGACGGTTGGGTAGCGGATAGCCGGAATATGAAAGCCGCGGTCTGCTAACTCGGAGGCCAGGCGCACGGCAGAAGATTCAGCACCGACCGGTAGGGGAACGATTGGAGAATAGGCGCTGTCAGAATTAACGCTGTCTGAATCGACGCCGTCGAAAACGCGAATTCCGGTGATTTCCCGTAGCGCGGCAGCACGTTGTTGGAGGCGTACCACTGGGTGTTGCTGTGTCAGTGGCTGTTGAATCACCTCTAGTGCAGCGGAGATAGCCGCGCAGTTTGCTGCGCTGCAGGCGGTTGAATACACGTAGCCGCGTGCTTGGTTACGTAATAATTTTGCTACCGGTGCCGAGCAAGCCACGAAGCCGCCTTCTGCCCCCAGGGCTTTGCTGGCCGTGACAATCAGGATATCGGGGCGGGTGTTGTGCACTTCAGTGCTACCAATCCCGTGCTTACCTACAGTCCCGATTCCGTGTGCATCATCAACCAGCAGCCAGGCGTCGTGGTGAGTGCAGATTTCGCGCAACCTGGCTAGGTCAGCGATATCACCGTCCATGGAAAATACCCCATCACTGACTACTAGTTTGTACCTAGCGGTGCATTCTGCCAGCTGTTGTTCTAATGCTGTGTAGTCGCAGTGTGGGTAAATCGATTTCTTCGTACCGGAAGTTGTGGCTAAGCGAATGCCGTCGATGAGACTGGCATGATTGAGCGAATCCGAAAAGATATGCAGATTCGGGTGTGCCAGCGTTTGCAGAACGGAAAGGTTTGCTTGGTACCCGGTGGCAAACAATACTGCATCTTCGAAGCCGACAAAGTTGGCTAGTTCTCGTTCTATGCGACGATGCCAGGTAGTGGATCCCGTCGTTAAGCGTGATCCACCGGACCCGGTACCGAATTTTTCCAGTGCAGACCTTGCTGCATCGATAACTTCTGGATGGGTAGCAAGGCCTAGGTAATTTGATGATGACAGCAAGATGCGTTCGCTGGGCTGATCATTTAGCTGCGCCCGCGGGGTTTGTGGGCCGGAAAATTCTATGGGGGTGCGCATAAGCCCTTGTTGTTGCCATTTTTCTAGACGCTGGGTGGCGAGCTCGGTGAGGTTCATCCGACGATCACTGCTTGGTTTTCTAAATAGGCTGAAATTTCGGTGAGTGCTTCTTGGTCCGCTCGGCTCACGACAATCACTCGGGTTCCTTGGTCGGTACCAGCCAGCTTCATATT
This sequence comes from Corynebacterium pseudodiphtheriticum, assembly GCF_023509295.1. Taxonomy (NCBI): domain Bacteria; kingdom Bacillati; phylum Actinomycetota; class Actinomycetes; order Mycobacteriales; family Corynebacteriaceae; genus Corynebacterium; species Corynebacterium pseudodiphtheriticum. The sequence goes on from NZ_CP091864.1 coordinate 1,008,938, forward strand.
CGCGATGCGATGGTAACGACCTCGTATGCAGACGTATCCGGTGGTGTAGTCCGGGTCGTCGGAGATGCAGACTTCTGCAAGTACGTGTGGGCACGAGGCTACTTTTGCGGCGAGCACGCGGGCTTCGCGTGCGTAGTTTTTGCTGTCTGGTTCGGTTGCGGCAGCAAGATTTAGTGAGCTGCGGTGGTCCATGGTGCTGGCGCGCACCCCGCGTTGCTTATCTGGTTCGACTCGTCGGCCGGTTGCGCTATCTATCACCATCGCTCCACGCAGCCCCGTGACTGTTTGTAGGTAGTGCCAAATGAGTTCGCTGTGCGGGGTTACTTCCGCTAGCAAATCGGTCACCAGTGCGCGAGCCTGGTTCGGGGAAGCGCACGGTAATTCAGAAACGGCGAGTTCTGGCAGGTAGATAATGTCGTCTTTGGCTAATGCGGTGGTGGTGACCACGATGGAATCCGGGCGTCCCTTGGGGTGCCCTAGTGCACGAGCATGCAGGTGTTCGCTGATCTGGCTCACAAAGCCTGCGGGTACTATGCGCTCGGCCCCGGATATATGGGCCCCGGCGCGGCTGGCTCGCATTTTGATGGAATACATGGTCTCCGGCATGAGAGTATTTTAAACCATCATCGGTTCGCTGACTCTGTCGGTGCACAAGCGAATACGTGCGATGAGCTGCACTAAACAGCGTTCAGGTAATGGGGCAGGCCTGCTTAGTGCGCTGGCTATTAGGCTGGGGATATGATTGCAGCTTCACCAGACACGCCAGAGCGTTCGCGCTACCTAGCTATTTTTGATCCGAAGTCTGTCCGCTCGCATGAGGTGTATGCAGCAGATATCTCGGCTGCTGATTTAAACCTTGACATAATTAATGGATCGCTACGCGATGCCGTCGGCATGCTGGGAGAGATTAACCCGAAGCCGGCCGTGCGAAGCCTGCAACCTGCGGCGGTGTTGGTGGCGATAACACCAGAGCAAGAGCCAACAGCAATGACTAAGATTTTCCAGGCTGTGATCCCGAAGCATCTGGGGCTGGTCGATCTGGACCGCGACACGACACTTGCCTATGGCGATGACCTGGTTCGTTACCCTATGACGACGGCGCACTATACCTTGGGCTGGTCGTCGCCAAGCGGGATTGTCGACGTGCTGGAAGAGATTTACCGGCAGCAGAGCACCACTGAATATTCGCGCGCTGACTATGTGAAAATTATTGACCGCAAGCCTGCGCGCACTGTCCATGCCGGAAAGTCTTTGCGCGAAGGGGAACGGGCGCAGAGTGCCTCGGCAGAGGAGAACCAAGAAACGCAGGGGGGTTCGCAGCGGGGCTCGCAGTGGGATACGCAGCACTATATTCAGTGTTTTTATTCTGCTACCTCGGGTTCGGTAGGTACGCAGGGCAACATTATGGCGGATGAGGGTTTCTGGATTGAAGTGCGTAATGGCGCGGCTGAATTACATTTCGGGATTGGAGGATTGGATCTGCATACGGCTACCGCGGTGTTCCGGCGTTGGTTGGATGGTGAGCGGAATTTTCCGGATGTGGGGCAGTGGCAGAAGCTGATTATTTAGCGAGTTGATTGGTGCTGAGCTTCGCTTTGGTGTTTGGGATCACCTGTTCGGGTACGCTATGGGAAAGCGCATTTTTGAGAAAGGATACCACTCTATGAGACTCGCTGTTATTGCTGGCGACGGCATTGGCCCAGAAGTTACTGCAGAGGCATTGAAGGTTTTGCACGCGGTGCGTGACGATGTGGATGTGACCGATTTCCATCTGGGGGCAGACAGATACTTGGAAACTGGAGACACGCTCACTGATGAGGACCTCGCCGCGCTTCGCGAACACGACGCGATTTTGCTCGGTGCTATTGGTGATCCCCGTAAGGTTGCCGCAGGCGTGTTGGAGCGGGCCCTATTGCTCAAACTGCGCTTTGCCTTGGACCATCATGTCAACTTGCGTCCTTCGAAGCTGTATCCGACTTCCTCTTCGCCGTTGGCTAATCCCGGTGAGATTGATTTCGTGGTGGTTCGCGAAGGTACTGAGGGCCTGTATTGCGGCAACGGGGGCGTGCTGCGTGAAGGTACTGCGCACGAGGTGGCCAGCGAGGTTTCGCAAAACACCCGGTATGGCGTCGAGCGTGTCGTCCGCGATGCTTTCGAGCGTGCCAATAATCGCCGCAAACACCTCACCCTGGTGCACAAGACAAATGTGCTGGTCAATGCTGGTGGTTTGTGGATGCGCACGGTACAGGAGGTAGGCCAGGAATTCCCGGATGTCACCGTCGATTACCACCACATTGATGCTGCCACCATCTACATGGTGACCGATCCTGCGCGTTACGACGTCATCGTCACCGATAACCTGTTTGGCGATATTTTGACGGATCTCGCTGGTGCTGTCACCGGCGGCATTGGATTAGCTGCCTCCGGCAATATTGATGCCTCGGGCGCAAACCCGTCCATGTTTGAGCCGGTGCACGGTTCTGCGCCGGATATTGCGGGTACTGGCGTTGCTGATCCCACCGCAGCGATTTTGTCGGTGGCTCTATTGCTGCGCCATCTTGGTGATGAGGATAACGCGGCCAAGATTGAACAAGCGGTGGCCGCCGATATTAGTTCCCGCGGTAACCAGGCTATTTCTACCACCGAGGTGGGCGACCGTATCGCCGCGGCGGTGAATGCATAGGATAGTAACTATGAATTCTCGTTCTCCGTTTTCGAAAGCACATCTGACTGAGTCGGGCACTTCTGCAAAGGCGTTCTCGTCATTGTTGTCCCGTGCAACTCCTTCCCGGGCCAAGAAAGCTGGCGGCCTGAGTGCGGCCGCCGTGATGGCTTGCGCACTGGTTGCGTGTGCTGATGCGGAGGAGGACTCCTCGCCGTTGAGCTCTGCGCATGAGCAAGGGGCTGCCGACGAACCTACGGGGAGTAAGGAATCTGGACCTCCAGTGGCAACTGCCTTATCGGACGGCAACCGTACTGGTGATGTCACCGTTGCTGATTTTTATGATGATTTCTCGACGGTTATCGTTGCTGCTGAGGACGAGGGCGCCCAGCGGACGGCCGCGACTGTTGCTGTAGAAGAAGCAGCCCCGATGATCGCCGTCATGGCTGAGTTTGAAATGGACTTAGTCGATTTTTTCAGTTCACACGATGTCGAAAACATCATCACGGTCGGAAATCCGACAGCCCCGGCTGGCCACGAATGGTCGGATTGGTCGCAAAAAGTCGAAGAGCATGCCGCAAACGGTGCGAGCGAAAGTACTGGTACGACTGCTACTACCGGTGCAGGTGCGCCAGTCGACGCTGTTGACTCTGCGCAACCAATTCAGGAGCCTGCGGCGTTGCCGTGGGCATATGAGGGGCCGCGGATCGCTGGGCTGTTGGATCACTTAGAAGAAAACGGAAATCTGCCGGGCAACTCTGCTAAGAATGCCACTCCGATTTACGTCACTGAGCACACTGCTTTGGCCTCGGTCGCTTCAGTTTTGGCTGCGGGCAATGAGGTGACTGTGCTGGATGCGCCGGATATCCGCGCAACCGCAGAATCGATGGACGCCGCACTCAACGGCGACATCATCACTTTGGGCGCTGCCTTCGGGGACCAGGATTACGTGGATCGCACTGTTGCACTGGCAGCAAATGGCGAACTTCCTGGTGGGGGCGGACTCGTATTCCCCGGCCGTCGAATGATCGCCCTGTATGGACACCCAGCTGGCCCGGCTCTGGGTGTGATGGGCGAAATGCCACCAGAAGAAGCCATTCGCCACGCGCATGAGCTTGTGGATCAGTACCAGCATTTGGATGAGCAACCAGTCATCCCGGCCTTTGAAATCATCGCAACTATTGCGGCTGCACAGCCGGGCCCACACGGCTTGTACACTAACTACACTGATCCGGCGGAGTTGCAACCGTATATCGACGCCGCTATAGAAGACGGTGGCTATGCTTTCTTGGACCTGCAACCCGGCCGCGAAAGCCTACTGGAACAGGCCAAGCACTACGAGGAACTGTTGAAACAGCCCTATGTAGGTCTGGCATTGGACCCGGAGTGGAAGCTAGGCCCTGACGAAGTGCCTCTGCAGCAAGTGGGCCACGTTGACGCCGCAGAAATCAATGAGGTCTCTGAATGGTTGGCAGAGCTAGTCCGCGAGAATAACTTGCCGCAGAAAGGCCTTATGGTGCACCAGTTCCAGCACCAGATGATCCGTAATCGTGAAGCTGTGAACACCAATTACCCCGAGCTTGGTTTCGTGCTGCACGCAGATGGACACGGCCCGCCAGCGGAGAAGTTTGCTACCTGGGATATGGTCCGCAATGATCTTGCCGACGGCTGGTATATGGCGTGGAAGAACTTCATTGATGAGGATAACCCGACCTTCACGCCGGAAGAGACCTACCAGATCAATCCTCGTCCGTGGTTTGTTTCTTACCAGTAATTCGTAATCTGGTTCATGCCAAGAAGTCTGTGTGAAAAGGGCTACTTTTATGTTCGTCTCCAGTAATCTAGGAGCATGAGCGTAGAAGTAGAGGAAGTCACCGGCTTTCTGGCTGAACACGAACCGTTTTCTCACTTGCCGTCAGATGCTCTGACGGCTATTTCGGCTTCTATGACGATGCGCTATATTCGGCGCGGGACCACCGTTATAGAAGCCGGACAGCGTAACGACACCTTGCACGTGATTCGTTCCGGGGCCATGGATGTCTTGGATTCTGAAGGTGGGCTTTTGGACCGCCGCGAACCCGGGTTGAGCTTTGGGTATTCGACTCTGGTAGCAGATCCTGGGGTTGCCGAGTCACGCTATACCACCGTTGCAGTGGAAGACAGCCTGATCTTGGAACTGCCGCGCGAAGCCTTTCAGCGTGCGGCAGCCGAACATCCTGATATCGAACGGTTTTATTCTTTACAAACCAGGCAAATTCGGAGTGCGGCCCAAAATCTTGCCGACGACGCCGCCACCGGTGTTCTACGCACCCCGCTACGTGACGTCATGATCGTGAACCCACAGGCAACCGCGCCTGAAACCAGTATTGCCGCGGCCGCACAGCAAATGCGGGAACAAGCAGTTTCCTCACTGCTGATTACTGCTGACGGAGCCCTGCGCGGCATTGTTACCGATCGCGACATGACCGGCCGCGTGGTTGCGCAGTCACTGGATACTTCCTTGCCGGTTAGCGAAGTGATGACGCGGGACCTGCGTTCCGTCACTCCAGAGACCCTGGCCTTTGAAGCAATGTTGCTGATGGCTGAGCTGAAGATCCACCACTTACCAGTGTTGGAAGAAGGCAAAGTCGTCGGTGTAGTCGCTGGCGCCGATATCGCACGTTTGCTCCGAGTGAACCCCATTTACTTAACCGCAGACTTTTCTCGACGGACTTCCCGCGAGGAACTGCGTGATGCCTATCGTGAGGCTTGCGCAGTGATTGCGCGTTTTCTCGATCGCAGTGGCGATTTTGCGGAAGCAGCGCAGATGATGACTATCGCGGCAGACAGTATTGCCCGCCGGCTATTGGAGCTGGCAGAGGAACAATTCGGAGCGCCACCGGTCCCGTATGCCTTTGTGGTGCTGGGATCGCAGGGAAGACGAGAAATGGGGCTATCCTCTGATCAAGACAATGCGATGGTTTTGTCCAATGATTACGATCCGAACCAACATGGCGAGTACTTTGCCAACCTGGCGCGGTGGGTCTGTGAAGGTTTGGCAGAGGCCGGACAGGCATGGTGCCCTGGCGATATGATGGCGACTAATCCGTTGTGGCGTCAAACAGCCCGGGAGTGGGAAGATACGTTCCACACCTGGATCACCGCGCCGAATGCCGACGCTTTGCTGCACGCTCAAACCTTTTTCGATTTCCGCCCGATTTATGGTGACACCGCGCTTGCCGACGAAGTCCATCGCACAGCGGTGCGCATGGGAGGTGAATCCAAACGACTGCACGCGCACCTGGCAAGCTTGGCGGCGCGCCGGGAACCACCCTTGACTTTCTTCAAAGGTTTGGTGGTGGAACGTTCAGGAGATTATGCGCGGACGCTGAATATCAAAACTGGAGGCACCTACAGCATCGTGCAGATGGCTCGGTTGTATGCAATCGCTTCCGGGGTCGATGCTGTTGATACCGCTACGCGGTTAGAACTCTCTGCCGGGGCTGGTGTATCCAAGGAAGGCGCGCGTGATCTTGCTGATGCTTTTTATTTCTTGCGCACACTCACCTTGCGCCATCAGGCCCGTAAGTTACGGCACGGTGAACAACCGGATTATCACGTTGATCCGAAGCGGCTATCAAAGATGGATCGGGAGCATTTGCGTGATTCTTTCCAAGTGATCAAGCGGATGCAATCTGCATTGGGTAATAAGTATCCCGTGCGTAGCATTTCTTAAACAGGCGGTAGTGCTGATGAGTTTTCTTTCTGCTATTTCTGCGATCTCCGGTGGTTTGTGGCGGCAAAAAACCTTCGATATCGCTGCGCCCGCCCCGGATGCCGCTCTGGAGGATTTGCCGGCGCTTGCGGTCGATATGGAAACCACAGGAATTAAACCTGCCCGGGACACGATGCTGTCGATCGGCTGGGTACCACTGAATGGGCGAAGCATTGATTTATCGGGTGCGGGCTATGTGGTGGTTGCTGGCGGGGAGGTGGGGGAGTCGGCCACCATCCATGGCCTTACCGACGACGAAATTGCATTGGGGGTTAAGCCGGAAGAAGCGATGGAGCAGTTGTTGGAAGCTTTGCATGGGCGCGTGCTGTTGGCTCATTTTGCTGCACTCGAAACGGGCTTTGTGCACAAGCATTGTCGGCAGCTGTACGACGGTGCGGTCCCGGACCTTACGGTCGTCGACACGTTTAGTTTGGAACGGCGGCACATGGAACGTATGGCCACCTACCCGCGTGGTGAGGACCTACGCCTGCCACGGATCCGGGAGCGCTACCAATTACCGCATTACAACAGTCATAACGCGTTGAGTGATGCACTGGCGTGCGCCGAGGTCTATCTTGCGATTACCGCGGCGAGCCGCGTGCACACATTAAAAGATATTAGAGAGTAGGCCTTGTGGGGCAGGCCTTGTACAGTAGATGACATGCGTTTTGGACGAATTGCTCACCCAGAGGGTATGGCTTTCGTCGTCATTGAAGGCGACGACGAGCTGGTAGCCCGCGAAATTTCTTCTACCCCGTTCACGGAGCCAGAGTTCACTGGCAAGGAATGGAAATTGGACGATGTAAAACTATTGGCGCCGATGCTGCCGTCGAAGATTGTGGCGCTTGGGCGAAATTATGCTGACCACGTCGCAGAAGTGTTTAAGGAATCAGCAGAATCCTTGCCACCAACACTGTTTTTGAAGCCTCCCACAGCTATTACTGGACCTGGTGCGCCTATCAAGATTCCAGATTTCGCCACTCGCGTTGAATTCGAAGGCGAACTGGCTTTGGTGATTTCTCGCCCGTGCAAAAATTTGAAGGCCGAGCAGTGGAAAGACGTCACTCTAGGGTTCACCATCATTAACGACGTTTCTTCGCGAGATTTGCAATTCTCTGATGGCCAGTGGGCGCGCGCTAAAGGCATTGACACCTTCGCTCCGTTGGGGCCATGGATTGAGACGGATATCGATAAATTCGATCTATCGGATCACCCGATCAAGGCCTACCTCACCCACGAGGGCGAAACTAATATTAAGCAAGATTCTTCCACCGGACAGATGATTAATACTGTCGGCCAAATCTTGGAAAAGATCACTGCTTCGATGACCCTGCTACCGGGTGATGTGGTGTGTACTGGTTCACCAGCTGGTACGGAAGAAATGGTGCCAGGCGACTTCATCGAAATTGAAATCCCTGGTCTGGGCAAGCTAGGCAATCCAGTAGAACGCGCTTAGCCCGGAGAAGCTGTTTAAGAGTCACTAAGAGTTAAAAGCCGGGCCACTCGGACGGATAAGTCCGGCGGCCTTATAACCCCAGCGAGCGCAGGATTGTCTGCAGCTTCGCTGTGGTTTCTGCCAATTCTTGTTCTGGATCAGAATCTGCGACAATGCCGCCACCCGCCCAGGTGCGGCCCTGTCGACCCCAAATCTCGGCGCAGCGGATGGCCACCAAATATTCCCCATCGCCGGTGCTATCGCACCAGCCAACTGCGCCAGCGTAAAACCCGCGGGCGGATTCCGCGGTGTGGATTAAGTGATCGGCCGCGGCCGTCGGTGTGCCACAAATAGCGGGGGTGGGGTGGATGCGCGCTGCCAAGTCCAATGCACTTAATTGCGGTTGTTTTAATTGCCCACTGATTGGGGTTGCCAAGTGCCACATCTCGTTGGTTTTGATTAACTGTGGCTTCGCCGGAATGCTCAGCTGCTCGCACAGTGGAGACAACGCAGCACGCAAATGCTCGACCACGAAACCGTGCTCGTGCAGATCTTTCGTCGAATTTTGCAGGTGAAAACGTGCGTTTTCATCTTCTACCGGATCGGCTGACCGTGCAGCAGAACCAGCCATGGGGATGGCGCTGACGGTAGAGCCCTGGCGTTTTACCAGCACCTCCGGCGAAGAACCAACCAGCATGTGGCCTTCGCGTCCAGCAGGCGACAGGTCGGCGATGAAGCCGTCGCGATGCGCGGAGTTATCAATCAAACGGGCAGCAACCAGCCGTGGGTCGACGTCGGCAAGAAATTCGAAGTCTACCGCACGGGCTAGCACCACCTTTTCCAAACGAGACGAGACAATGGTGTCGATGGCGGCTTCCACCCGCCGCAAATGCTCTTGTGGTTCCGGATCCACCGAGCTGATTCGTGCTTGTAGCTCGCCCTGTCGATAAAACGCTGGCGGTTCCAGTGGGCCGTCTTCCCGAATAATTGATTCCGGCACCGTCAGTGCAGCGCGGTCATTCGGGTTAAAGGGTAGTGCACCGACGATCATCTCGTGTTTGCCGTCGGCAAGCGCCTGGATGGCTTGATCGATGTCGGTGTAGGTGTCCACGCAGCCTTGGGTGCGCACAGATCCGTGTGCTCGAGAGAGCAAAAAATCCGGTGCGGTGGCAGGACGGGACGATTGCATAACTGTCGATAATACCGCCCCTACGAAGTGGTGCGATAACTGGGCTACCATGGCTGCTATGAGTGATGTACGTGTACGATTTTGCCCTTCGCCCACCGGAACCCCGCATGTCGGATTGGTGCGCACAGCCCTGTTTAACTGGGCCTACGCCCGGCATACCGGTGGCAAACTGATTTTCCGCATTGAAGATACCGATGCTAAGCGCGATTCGGAAGAGTCCTACCAGGCGATTATCGACGGCCTGGATTGGCTGGGGCTGGCCTGGGATGAAGGCGTTAATGTTGGTGGGCCGCACGAGCCGTACCGGCAATCGCAGCGCAAAGACATCTATGCCAAGGTTTTGAACAAGCTGATCGAAGCCGGCGAAGTGTACCCAGCATATTCGACCGCAGACGAGGTGGAACAGCGCCATCGAGCGGCTGGCCGTGACCCGAAGCTGGGATACGACAACTATGACCGTGACTTGAGTGAGGACCAGATCGCTGAGTTTGAGGCCGAGGGTCGTAAGCCGGTGTGGCGTTTGCGTATGCCGGACCAGGATTGGGCCTGGACCGACCTGGTGCGCGGCGAGGTGGAATTCAAAGCTGCGACGCAGCCGGATTTTGTTGTGGCCCGTTCCAACGGTGAGCCGTTGTACACCTTGGTGAATCCTGTCGACGATGCCCTGATGGGAATTACTCACGTACTGCGTGGAGAAGACCTCCTCTCATCCACCCCGCGCCAGTTGGCGCTTTACGGCGCCTTGCAACGTATTGGCGTCGCCGAAGCCACTCCGGAATTTGGCCACCTGCCATTCGTGATGGGCGAGGGAAACAAGAAGTTGTCGAAGCGGGATCCACAATCGGATTTGTTTAACCACCGCAGCAACGGCATCATCCCGGAAGGCATGCTCAATTACCTGGCTCTGCTTGGCTGGTCCCTATCCAGCGATCAAGACATCTTCAGTGTTGACGAGCTGATCGCGGCTTTCGATGTGAAGGATGTGCTGGGTAATCCGGCGCGTTTTGATCAGAAAAAGCTCGAAGCAATCAACGCGGATCAGATCCGCTTGTTGGACACCGCCGAGTTCACCCGGCGTCTACGGGAGTTCCTGAGCGAATACACGGATTTCCCCGCGGATTACCCAGAGGAGAAATTCGCAGTCGCTGCTGATCTGGTGCAGACGCGCATCAAAGTACTTTCCGACGCTTACGGGCTGTTGAAGTTTTTGGTTACCGCCGATGCTGATCTGGAACTGGATGAGAAATCGGCGCGCAAGAACTTGAAGGAAGACGCCATCCAGCCTTTGGATGAGGCAATTGCTGCTCTTGCGGTAGTGGCCGATGAGGAGTGGAAGACGGAGAAGCTGGAAGCGGTATTGTCTAAGGCTTTGATTGAGGATCTTGGGCTGAAACCGCGGAAGGCTTATGGGGCGTTGCGCGTGGCCGTTTCTGGAGCAGCGGTATCTCCTCCGCTCTTTGAATCCATGGAACTTTTGGGCAAGGAATCTACGTTGACCCGGCTGCGTGCTGCTCGTGCGCAAACCCCGTGGGAGCAGAAGGCCGAATAAGACTGGTGGAATAAGCCTGGTGGATTTGCCGGCAGCCGGTAGATTGTCTGCTGAATCTACCGGTATACACACCCTAAAAGGTCGTAAAAAGTGCCTATATACTGCTGATTTGGTGGAATATTAGATGGATGGTTATAGTATATAACCGTTGCACAGAGCGACGCGGAAGACAATAAAATACAATCAATACAATGCGAACAGCGTTAATTGATATCTTCCGTAAGTTTTTGCGGCAATGGCCTATGGTGTAATTGGCAACACAGCGGTTTCTGGTACCGTCGTTCTAGGTTCGAGTCCTGGTAGGCCAGCAGTGAGACTGCTGTGTAGTTTCACTTGTTCTAGCCCCGTTCGTCTAGAGGCCTAGGACGCCGGCCTCTCACGCCGGTAACACGGGTTCGAATCCCGTACGGGGTACAATCAACGCGCAGATTGATCTGAAAAGATCTCCTGCGCGTTTTCTGCATCCCACGTACGCTGGGGGCTTATGGGTACAAAGCAACAGTTGGAAAAGCCATGGTTCAAAGTGCAAGGGCTCCTCGATGAGATTGCAGAAGCCAAGGGATGGAATGATCTGAGCTCCCAAGCGAAAAAGCTGGTCCTAGGGACCATCGGTTATATCGTCGTAGAAAAAGCTTTTACGTGGCATCACGTGTATCACACACCGGAAAAACGCCTGCGTGGGAACAGAAAAGCCTGGTTTGCGGTCACAGGTTTAGTTGATGTGCTGGGCCCTGTCGCTTTCTTCTTGTTTGGCCGGAAAGGCAAGAACAAAAGATAGGTGTTAAGCATGGGGGAGCTAGCGTAGTGGAGCGAAGCCGTGCAGTTCGGGTGCTCGAGCAGCGCACTGGGGTACTGAAGCCGTGCAATGAAACGATCGATGCTAAATTTACGATGCATATATGTGACTAGAGTGGTTCTGGTGGCAGATGGCCGAATCGCGTGATACTGCAGAAAGATCGTTGAGGGGTTCTATGAAGATCCGTAAAGTACTCGCTGCTGCAGCTGCAGCAGTAGTGGGAGTAACCGGCGCAATGGCGCATGCGCCTGTGGCGGAAGCACAGCAGCGTAATGTCGTTCTGTTCGGTGATTCTCTGCTGGCCAATCCACCACATAAATTTGTGGATTTCGTGAACCCTGGTTTTACCACGGGCGTTACGCTTGCAGAACACAGCAGCTGCCCGAAGGGCGTTGACCGTGTCGGGGTGGAGCTGGAACGTCGGCATGGTGCACGGGTCTCGGATTTCTCGTGTTCTGGCGCTGCTACCTATGGCACTTTGAATAATCACAGTCCGTTGGCGATGCAGGTTGATCAGGCGTTGCACTCTCAGCAACTCAACCCGCACACCACCAACGTGCACATGCAAATCGGGCTGAACGACAACTTCAAGGGTTTTGGTATCTACGCCCACCAGAAGCAGGCATACCGCGATTACGTCGGGCACCAGATTGACCGTATCCGCCAGGCCGCACCGAATGCGCGCATCCAGATTCTGGGATACCCGGAGATGATTGGCGCGCATGATTTTGTGTGTCCGGTTCATTTCAACCAGGTGGATCTCAACTTCCCGTTCGCCCCATTGGGTAACTCGCTGCGCGCAGTGGCGGACTGGCAGAGGACGGTAGCGGCAGATAAGAACGTCGAATACTTCGATTTGGCGCGTGCCACGCACGGCCATGGCCAGTGCGCTCCGAAGGCACAGCGTTGGGTTTCTGGTTTCTTGGACAACCAGTCAGACCCGTACAACATGACCTTCCACTACACCCATGAAGGCAACCGCCACATCGCCGATATCATCGCCGGTACCTGGTAAAGCGAAAGCGGGTGTTAGTTCCCGGAGCCATTGGCGTAGGCGCAATCGTCCCAGTACAAACTGCTGTTAATACGCGCTTGCGTGCCGACGTGCGAGACCCCGTCGTTACGGCGCTCTACTCTTTTCTTATCGGCACCACCACGCTGTTGCCAGTCGCGTGGTTGCTGACTGGCCAGCCGCTACCGGATTTCGCTTTGCTTGCCGACGCCCCGCTGTGGTTGTTTTTGGGCGGTCCGCTAGGGGTGGCGTTTATCGTCGGCAATATTTTGTTATTCCCGCAGATCGGCAGTGTGCATACCGTCATCATGCCAATCGTTGGTCAGATGTTGATGGGCTTGCTTGTCGATCACTTTGGCCTGTTTGGCTATGATGTGTTGCCGATTTCCCCGTTGCGCCTGTTCGGAGCGCTCATTGTTCTGGTTGCTACCGCGGTGGTGCTTGATATCGGCCGTGGTCGCCTGTGGGAGGGGAGGGCACAAGGCGTGGCTGCTTGGGCCTGGCGCGGGTTTGGCATCGCGATCGGCATGGGGTCTGCTACGCAAACTGCCGTTAATGGGCGTTTGGGGGCGGTTATTGGGGCACCAATTCACGCCGGTTTGCTGTCACTTGCGGTTGGTGTTGCGGTGTTGTTTATTCTCAGCCTTGTGTTGCCTGGTCGCTCTCGGGTTTTCCGCCCGATTCCGGTAGGGCCGTGGTGGAAATGGCTCGGCGGTGTTCTGGGCGCGTTTTTCGTTGTCGGGGGAGCGTTGTTTGCCCCAATTTTGGGTACCGGGTTGATGGTGATTGCGGCGTTGTCAGGAACTATTACGGCAGGCCAGCTTTTGGAATCACGCGGTTGGATTGGGGCGACAAAGCGCCCGCTGACCGTTCGCCGGGTCAGTGGGCTGGTGGGGATTTTCCTCGGTGTTGTACTGGTGCGGATGGTGTAGCCGGGGTAGGGAAGTTTAGACCTTTTCGATCACCGCTGCCAGGCCTTGGCCGCCTCCGATACACATGGTGATCAACCCGCGCTGTGCGTTGGTGCGGTGCATGTAGTGGGCAGCAGTGACCATCATGCGAGCTCCGGTGGCGCCAACCGGGTGCCCTAGAGAGATACCAGAACCAGAAGGGTTTAAACGCGGATCGTCGGCGTCGATGCCCCATTCATGTAGACACGCTAGAGCTTGTGCGGCGAAAGCTTCGTTGAGTTCAATCAGGTCGATATCGTCAAAGCTGAGCTGCAGGCGTTGAAACAGCTTGTCGACGGCGGCCACAGGGCCAATACCCATCGTTTCCGGGGCTACCCCGGCCACGGCCCAGCCGACAAGTTTGACGGCGGGGGTTAGGCCTAGCTTTTCGGCATTTTCCTCGGTGGTTACGATCATCGCGGCGGCGCCATCGTTTTGGCCGGAGGCATTGCCCGCGGTTACTGTGGCGTCGTCGTCCAGTTTGGAACGGACCGCACGCAGCTTTTGCATGGAGTCCATGCTGGTTTCTGGACGGATGTGTTCATCCTTGTCGACGATGATGTCGTCGCTTTTCCGCTGTGGAATACGTACTGGCACGATTTCTGCGTCGAAGAATCCTTGTTGTTGTGCATTCGCGGCACGCTGGTGGGAGCTGACAGCAAGCTTGTCTTGTTTGTCTCGTGGAATGGAGAATTCTCGGCGTAGGTTTTCTGCGGTTTCAATCATTCCGCCCGGAATCGGGTGGTTTTTACCGCCAGCTTGTTCGCGGCCTTGTGTGAGTCGATCGTGCAGTTCCATCGCCCCGCCTTTGACTCCCCAGCGGATTGATCCGTCTACTGCGTATTCCGTTTGGGACATGGATTCTGCGCCGCCGGCGATGATGAGATCAGCCGCGCCAGCAGCGATATGTGCCGCGGCGGTAGTAATTGCTTGCAGTCCGGAACCACATCGCCGATCCAATTGCATGCCGGGCACGCGTTCGCCTAATCCAGAATTAAGGGCGACAATGCGGCCTAATGCTGGTGCCGCGCTGCTGGGGGAGGCTTGCCCAAGAATCAGATCATCTATTGCTGCGGGGTCCAGCCCAGAATCTTTCATGACTGCCGTTACGACGGTGCTGGCGAGATCTTCTGCAGATACGTTTTTCAGAGCGCCACCGTAACGACCCACTGGTGTGCGTTTAGGGTGGCAGATGACGATGGTGGGAAGCGCCTGGTCAGCGCGGTGTGGGGTAGCCATTGAAGGCTCCTTTCTCATCAGAAGTTTCTCAATAGAAGCTAGTGGGTTTCACAGTCGTGGGACGCTGGTAGGTCTGGCGAGTTGTCTTCGCTGAGGGCGTATTGGATTTTTCGTGCTCTGATGGTGATTCGGTTTTTGTGTATCCTCGGTTGGCACAATCGATCCTTATAGGTTGATTAATGATAAATGGTTCGTCTATACGTACCCGAGTAATCGGAGGAAGTAGTAGCAAATGTCCATTCCATATCGCGTACAAAACCCGGCCACGAACGAGGTTGTCGAATCATTTGATACGGCGACAGACCAGGAAATCCAGGATGTTTTGAGCAAGGCTCATGAGGCATTCCAGACTTGGCGCAACACCAGTTTCGCAGAGCGCGCCAAGATTGTTAACAAGGCCGCGGATTTGCTGCGTGAGCGTAAAACCGAGCTAGCAAAGATCGCTGCAGAAGAAATGGGTAAACAGATCCCAGAGCTGGAAGGCGAGGTTGAGTTCTCCGCTAATATTCTGGCGTTTTACGCGGATCGTGCAGAAGAGTACTCCGCTGATATGCCAATTGAGGTTCCTGGCGGTAAGGCAGTGATGCGTCGTCTGCCACTCGGTGTTCTGCTGGGCATCATGCCGTGGAACTACCCGTACTACCAGGTTGCTCGCTTTGCTGGCCCGAACTTGATGAACGGCAATGGCATTATTTTGAAGCACGCCGAGATCTGCCCGAAGTCCTCGGCAGCTTTTGAGAAGATCTTCCTCGAGGCTGGTCTACCAGAAGGCGTTTTCAATAACGTTTATGCTAATCACGACCAGATCTCCACGATCATCGCTGATAAGCGCATTCAGGGCGTTTCCTTGACTGGTTCCGAGCGCGCAGGTGCCGCGGTTGCTTCACAAGCAGGTAAAGCACTGAAGAAGTGCGTGCTTGAGTTGGGCGGTACTGACCCATACATCGTGCTGGATACGAACGATGTCAAGGACGCAGCGAAGGTCGCTTGGGACAAGCGCATCGATAACACTGGTCAGGCGTGCACCTCGAACAAGCGCATCATCGTCATGGATGATATCTACGACGAGTTCGTGGACGAGATGGTGCGTATCGCAAAATCCTACAAGCCTGGTGATCCACTCAACCCGAACGAGGGCGAGTTCTACCCACTGTCTTCCCGTGATGCTGCGGAGAAGCTTAACGACCAGGTACAGCGTGCGGTACAGGAAGGCGCCACGCTGCACACCGGCGGCGAATTGCACGAGTCCGCTGCGTACTACAGCCCGGCTGTGCTGACCGACGTACCAGTTGGTTCCGAGTCCTACTACGACGAATTCTTCGGCCCAGTTGCTGAGATCTACTCGGTGAGCTCGGAAGAAGAAGCCATCGAGCTGGCTAACAACTCGAACTATGGTTTGGGCGGCGCAGTCTTCTCGGAAGAC
The DNA here is from genome assembly GCF_023509295.1 of Corynebacterium pseudodiphtheriticum. Classification (NCBI taxonomy): domain Bacteria; kingdom Bacillati; phylum Actinomycetota; class Actinomycetes; order Mycobacteriales; family Corynebacteriaceae; genus Corynebacterium; species Corynebacterium pseudodiphtheriticum. The sequence goes on from NZ_CP091864.1 coordinate 1,024,947, forward strand.
AAAGAACGTGCCAAGAAGGTTGCCGACAAGATCGAGTCCGGCATGATCCACGTCAACCTGCCACAGGCCATGACGCCAGTGCTGCCATTTGGTGGTGTGAAGAACTCCGGCTTCGGTCGTGAGCTTTCCGTGCTGGCGCTTGATGAGTTCGTGAACAAGCAGTCGTTCTACGTCAACGACTAAGAAGCGAACGACTAAGAAGTGCTTGGCACAAGCACACAAGTGACTGACTAACAAGTCTCTTGTTTCCCCACCCGCGGTCCGTTTATTCGGGCCGCGGGTGGAAGTTTTTCATCTCTTCGTAGGCGGCTAAGGCTTGGCGACGAGATGCTTTTAGATCTACCACCGGCTGCGGATATATCGGAGTCGCGTACTCCGGAACCCAGTGCTGGATATAACGGTAATCGGGGTCGAAACGCTTGGCCTGAGTATCAGGGTTGAAAATCCGGAAATATGGTGCAGCGTCATCGCCACAACCTGCAGCCCACTGCCAGTTGAATGGATTCGATGCTGGGTCAGCATCGACCAGGGTGTCCCAGAACCACGCTTCGCCGTGGCGCCAGTGTATGCCGAGGTTTTTCGTCAAAAAACTGGCCACCACCATGCGCACCCGGTTATGCATGGTGCCGGTTGCCCATAATTCGCGTATCCCGGCATCTACTACCGCAACGCCCGTTTTTCCCGCCCGCCATGCCGAAAACACGCTGCGAAAATCGTCGGCTGTGGCGATCTCTGGAATGTCTTTCTCGGTTTCTGGCCAACGCGGATCCCGGCGCGTGCTCGCTATGCGTCGGGCTTCATTTTCGTCCCAGTGCCAATCGAAATGGTCGAACTGTTCCCGCACGTTGCGTCGGTGCAGATCCGGTAAGTGGTAGAGCCGGTGCCAGGCGAAATCGCGCCACAATAATTCACTCAGGAATGCAGACGCGTCCTCACCAGCAATGCGCCCAGTATCATTCGCTTCGGTGATCATTGCCCACAGGCGGTGGATGCTGATTTCGCCAAAGCGTAAATACGGTGAGAGTCGGGAAGTCGCCTGCTTATCCAAACGGTCACGATCAGCAGCATAGTGTGGCGCTTGTTTCCGCGCAGCCGCAGTTAATTGGTCCAGAAACCCTTCGGCGACCTTCCAGGCTGAGTTTTCTCCAGGGCTCCAGTGTTGGGCTAAGGAATACGTCCAGTCGGCTTCGTCCCAATCAGGTAGCGGGTGTGCGGACGCCAAATCTGCCCCGGGGCCTGCGAGCCCAATTGGGCCTAGTTCATCATGACTTGTTGGCGAAGGGGCTTGATCATTGCCAGTGTTGAGGTAGCTGGCAACATTATCTTCTGCAACTTCGCGGGCGGTTTTCGCAAATGGGGTGTAGACCTTATATTGCTTGCCTTGTTGTGTCTGCACTTCCCACGGCTCGGTTAATAAGTGTCCGGGAAAACTTTTCGCAGCCACGCCTTTTTCTTGCAGTAGGTGCTTAAGCTCTGCATCCAGTTCGCGCAAAGGCTTGTGATAGCGCCGTGACCAGCCCACTGCGGATACCGCGAACTCCTCGACGACGGCAGGAATGATCGCACGCGGATCGCCCTGGTAATACAGCAGCGGAACACCGTGGGCAGCCAAACGCTTGTGCAGCTGGTGCACGCTGCGTTGCCACCACCAACGCGTGGCTGCGCCTAGTGCCCGGGCTCCTGTTACAGTCGCATCTTCATCGATAACAACGGCAATTACTGGGCCTTGCTTCGCAGCCCAAACGAGCGCCGCGTTATCGTGCAACCGGAGGTCATCCCGAAACCACATCAGTGCTGGCTGTGGAGTGTCTTTTTCACTTGGCATGCGTGCAACACCTAATCTTCAACCATTGCAAATCTATAATTGTGCGCTGAGTTCCCGTGCGGTTTGTTGGATAATGCCTGCGTAGCACTCGCTAGGGCTGGGGTGCATGCGTTCGATTGGTCCGGAAATGGACAGTACTGCGACCACAGTATTGGCGCCATCATGTACTGGTGCGGAGATGCTGGCTAAGCCTGGTTCGCGTTCACCGATGGATTCTGACCAGCCACGTTCGACGGCATCGGTGACGTCGGCAAGTGTGTAGGAAGCGGTGTGTAGAATCCGGTCGCGTTCGACAGTGTCGGTGATGGCGGCAAGCAGGACTCGGGCGGCTGAACCTGAATTCAAAGTCAGTGTTGAACCTACCGGCACCACGTTGTGCAGGCCGGAAGCTGGTTCGCAGGCGGCGATACAGATGCGCTCGTCGCCGCGGCGCTGGTAAAGCTGCACGGATTCGCCAGTTGATTCCATCAGTTTTTCCATAAATGGGGTAGCTGTGGCCACCAGTTTGTCCTGGGATCCGGGAAGTTCCGGGCCCGCACCCCAGCGGCCGTCGGCCCGGCGCGCCAAAATCCGGTGCATTTCCAGTGCGCTGGCCAGACGGTGTGCGGTAGCACGAGGAATGCCGGTATCAGCGCACAGTTCGGAGAGGTTCATGGGGGTTGTCGCGGTGGCTTTCATAATCGCAATCGCGCGATCGAGCACCTTGATTCCCGAGATTTCACTATACCGTCCCATACCGTGATACTATCTTCCTAACATGTGGGAGAACAAGTGAGGTGGAAACCATGACAGAAAAACTCACTCTGGCTGAAAAAGTATGGCGCGATCACGTTGTCGTTCAAGGAGAAGACGGCAAACCAGACCTGATTTATATCGACTTTCAGCTGCTACACGAGGTTACTAGCCCGCAGGCCTTTGACGGACTGCGGATGAATGGCCGAACCATGCGGCACCCGGAGCTGCATTTGGCTACGGAGGATCATAACGTCCCGACCGAAGGCATTACCAAAGGTAACCTGCTGGAGATTAAAGAAGAAACCTCCCGCACGCAGGTGGGCACACTGCGCAAAAACTGCGAAGAATTCGGTATCCGTCTGCATTCCATGGGGGATAAGCAGCAGGGCATTGTCCATACTGTCGGTCCGCAGCTCGGGATCACGCAGCCAGGCATGACTATCGTCTGTGGTGATTCGCACACTTCTACCCACGGAGCATTCGGTTCGATTGCGATGGGTATTGGTACCTCTGAGGTAGAGCATGTCATGGCCACGCAGACTTTATCGCTGAAGCCTTTCAAAACCATGGCCATTGAGGTCAGCGGCGAACTGCAGCCAGACGTAACGGCTAAGGACCTAATCCTGGCGATCATCGCGAAGATCGGCACCGGCGGCGGGCAAGGCCACATCATTGAATATCGTGGCGAGGCTATCGAGAAGCTTTCGATGGAAGCGCGCATGACCATCTGCAATATGTCCATCGAGGCCGGTGCGCGTGCAGGCATGGTCGCGCCGGATGAAAAGACCTTTGAATACGTGCGTGGGCGCGAATTCGCCCCAGAAAACTTCGACGAAGCTGTCGCATATTGGAAGACCTTGCCGACGGATGAGGGTGCTGAGTTCGACACTGTTGTGGAGATCGACGGCTCTGCGCTGCGTCCATTCGTCACCTGGGGAACCAACCCTGGTCAAGGCTTGCCACTAGACGCGGTGGTGCCGAACCCGGAAGACTGCACCGACGACAGCGACCGCGCTGCTACAGAAAAAGCCCTGGCTTACATGGATCTGCAACCAGGTACCCCGCTGCGTGATATCAAGATTGACACCGTTTTCTTGGGCTCCTGCACCAACGCGCGCATCGAAGACCTGCGAGCTGCCGCCGAGGTTGTTCGCGGACACAAGTTGGCCGCGGACACCCGCATGATGGTGGTGCCGTCCTCGGCGTGGGTGAAACAGCAAGCCGAAGAAGAAGGTTTGGACAAAATCTTTATCGACTTTGGTGCGGAATGGCGCACCGCGGGTTGTTCGATGTGCCTGGGGATGAACCCGGATCAACTGCGCCCAGGCGAGCGTTCGGCGTCGACGTCAAACCGCAACTTCGAAGGTCGTCAAGGCCCCGGCGGACGCACCCACTTGGTCTCGCCAGCCGTAGCCGCTGCTACCGCAATCAAAGGCACCCTGGCCAGCCCGGCAGATCTGTAAAAGCTAGCTAGGACAAAGAGGAGCACAACCCATGGAAAAGTTCACCACACACACCGGCGTTGGTGTGCCACTGCCGTATTCCAACGTTGATACCGATCAGATCATTCCCGCGGTCTACCTCAAGCGCGTCTCGCGCACGGGGTTTGAGGACGGTCTGTTTGCCAACTGGCGTAAAAACGATGACTTCGTGCTCAACCGCGAAGAGTTCCGTAATGGATCCGTGCTGTTCGTCGGCCCGGATTTCGGCACCGGATCCTCTCGTGAACACGCGGTCTGGGCGCTGGGAGATTACGGCTTCCGCGCAGTCTTTTCGCCCCGATTCGCCGATATTTTCCGCGGTAATGCCGGTAAGGCCGGCCTGTTGGCGGGCATTATGGAACAGTCCGATATCGAGCTCATTTGGAAGCAGCTGGAAGCAGAACCAGGCACTGAGGCGACGGTCGACTTGGAATCGCGTTCCGTGAACGTCGGCGGGAATGTCTATCCGTTTGAAATCGACGATTACACGGCCTGGCGCTTGCGAGAAGGCTTGGATGATATCGGGCTGACATTAAAAAATGACGACGCGATTAGTGATTTCGAATCGCGCCGTCCAAACTTCAAGCCACAGGTTCGTAGCTAGCGCACTGGCAGTGGCGAGGCCAGATAGTCGGCACCGACGAGCTTGCCTTCGCGCAGCGCGAGCACCCAGGTGCCGGCTTTTTTAAATTCCCGCGGTTCGATGTCAAAGTCGGCCTCAGCCGCTAGCGTCTCGATGATCTCCGGCATCATCCCGCCTTGTGAGACGATGACCGGGACCCCACCGCCGGTAGCAATCTCCCGGAATCGCGCGGTTGCCGCAGCAAGATCATCCAGTCCGGCATCCCCCACAATCTGCTCGGTGGTGACCGGCAGGCTTAGTGCGTCGGACAATGGGGCAATGGTGGATTGGCAGCGCGCGGGTTCTGCGGAATACAGCGCGGTCGGCTTGTACGCACTCAGCATGGGCACCAGAAATTCTGCTTGCCGACGCCCTTTTTTATGCAGCGGGCGCAGATTGTCGTCACCGCTCCAGGTTTTGCGGTCATGTGCTTTGGCGTGGCGCACATACAGTACGCGCGTGTCGACGGCGTCGTCATGCCGGATGGCTGCTTGTTCCAAGACCCGCCGGTCGGTGTCGTAGGTGAGTTTCTCGTGCGCCTCGTCTACGCTGAGCCAGCGCAGTTTGTTGACTTCCTCATTTTTCTGGAATTTTCCGCCGGTGATATTCGCGTTCCAGTAAAAAACCACCTTCGTGCGTCCTTGCACGGGGTAGTTGACTGATCCCAGTAGTGAGCCGAGCTGGACTTGATAACCGGTTTCCTCGGCGATTTCGCGCACGCAGCAGCTGGCCAGTGATTCGCCAGGGTCAACCTTGCCTTTCGCCAGTGACCAGTCGTCGTACCGCGGGCGGTGAATCACCGCGACTTCCCAGGCACCATTTTCACCGCGGCGCCACAGCACGGCACCAGCTGCCAGCGTCGGCTTAGGGTAGTCGGCACCTGGATTTTTCCCGATTTGGTGATAACGGGCGGAGAGGTTAAATCCGCTTTGGTTATCTTTATCGGCTTCGCTCATCTGGGATTTTTTCACCATGCTGTCTATTTTTCCGAAAATCACCGCATTTTGCATAACCAGCTCACGTCCACCCGGTAGGCTGGTGGGGATGTATTTCAAGGAGGCGCAATGAGGGTCGCGGTCATGGGAGCTGGTTCGTGGGGTACCACGCTGGCAAAAGTTTTCGCCGATGCCGGAAATAACGTCTGCTTGTGGGCGCGGCGGCAAGAGCTGGCAGAAACCATTAGCAACACCCGGGAAAACCCGGATTATTTGCCGGGCATTACGCTTCCCGACGCCCTGGAAGTCACCACGGATATCGCGGCTGCACTGGGCGGTGCGGAAATCGTGGTGTGTGGCGTGCCCTCGCAAACTCTGCGCGATAATATCGGCGCCTGGGCGCCGCTGATTCCCAGCGATGCCACGGTGCTGTCGATTTCGAAGGGCATTGAGCGCGGCACGTTGAAGCGCATGACGGAAGTCATCGTGGAAGCCGGTATCGAACAAGACCGCGTCGCTGTTTTATCGGGGCCGAATCTGGCGCGCGAGGTTGCTTTGGAACAGCCCGCGGCTACCGTGATCGCGTGCGTGGATGAAAACCGCGCGAAGCTGGTGCAGGCCGCGGTGGCGAATCACTATATCCGCCCGTATACCAATACCGATGTCATCGGCTGTGAGCTCGGTGGGGCCTGTAAAAACGTCATCGCGCTGGCCTGCGGCATGGCCACCGGGTTGAGTCTGGGGGAAAATACCCAGGCCACGCTGATCACCCGCGGGTTGGCAGAAATTACCCGCTTGGGCAACGCCCTGGGCGCCGACGAGCGCACCTTCGCGGGCCTGGCCGGTTTGGGTGATCTGGTGGCTACGTGTAACTCGGAGCTGTCCCGCAACCGTACCTTCGGTAAGCGGCTAGGTTTGGGAGATAGCTTGGCGCAGGCGAAAGCCGCAACGAAAGGCCAGGTGGCGGAAGGCGTGATTTCGTCGAATTCGATTTTCCAGCTCGCGCAGGACCATAACGTCGATATGCCGCTGACCCAGGCGGTGTATTCGGTGTGCCATAAGGATCTGGCCGTATCCGACATGATGGTTTCGCTGATGGGGCGGTCGAAAAAGTCCGAGTAGACCGGGATAAGCCGCAGAAACGCGATGTGCCGGTGGTAGCATGACGCGCATGACAAACAAGACGCGCGTGGCAGTATTTTATGGTGGCCGGAGCACCGAGCATTCGGTTTCTTGCGTATCCGCTTCGGCGGTCATGGCTCACTTGGACCGGGACCGTTATGAGGTCATTCCTGTCGGCATCACTAAAGACGGTGTGTTCACGGTAGGCGAGCAGGGCTTAAAAATTGTCGATGGCCAGTTGCCGGAAGTTACGCTGCGCGACGAGCTTGCATTATCGCTGAACCCGCAGCGTCGGGTGCTGCACAATCTCACCACCGGTAAAGTGCATGCAGAGTTCGATGTGGTTTTTCCTGTCCTCCATGGCCCGTTCGGCGAGGACGGCACCATCCAGGGCATGCTGGAATTAGCCGATATTCCGTATGTGGGCACCGGTGTGTTGTCTTCGGCGGCGAGCATGGACAAGGAGTACACGAAAAAGCTGCTGGTTGCCGAGCAGTTGCCGGTCACACCTGAGGCAGTCGTTGGGGCAGGCGAAGTGCTTGCCGACGACGACAAGCAGCGCTTGGGCCTGCCGGTGTTTGTGAAACCGGCCCGCGGTGGCTCCTCGATTGGGGTTTCCAAGGTCACTGATTGGAAAGATTTCCCGGCGGCTCTGGATGCCGCGCGCGATGCGGATGTGGCGGGCAAAGCGATCGTGGAAACCGAGATCGTTGGTGACGAGGTTGAGGTCGGCGTTTTGCAGTACCCAGACGGTCGCATCGTGGCATCGGTGCCGGCGAAGCTGAACAATATTGCTGCCAGCGAAGAGGGCTTTTACGGTTTTGAAACTAAGTATCTTGCCGACGTTGTCACCCCGACCATTCCGGCCCCGTATGACGATGAGGTTACCGGCCAGCTGCAGGACATGGCGCAGGCCGCATTCCGGGCACTTGATTGCCAGGGACTGGCACGGGTGGATTTCTTCGTTACCGCATCCGGCCCGGTGATCAACGAGATCAACACCATGCCAGGTTTTACGCCGATTTCGATGTACCCGCAGGTATTCCAGGCCAGCGGTGTTGCCTACCCGGAGCTGCTGGATACCATGATCCAGACGGCGCTGTCGCGCTAGCGACCCAAACCACGCTGGCGCGCTAGCAGCCAGCTAGGTCGGCCCGGCGCGCTAACCGGCATTGGGGGCGGCCGCAGTGTGTTGTTTCAGCAGCTCAGTGATGCGTGAGAGTGATTCTTGCGCAGCCGCCTGCGGCGTCGATACCGCTACCGCAACTTCCCGGCCCAACGGGTACCAGGTGGAGGCAGTAGTGCCGTCGGCAAGCACGGTGTCTTCAAACCACGGCACCTCGTTGATTTGCTGCAAACGCTCGCCGAGAGGAACGTCGGGGTCGGCGATGCCGCAGCGCAGCACGATCGGCTCGTAGCCCGGGTGCGTCCAGGCGATGGTGTCTTTGGCGGTGCCGTCGTACAGTTCGTAGCCTTCCGCCGGGGTGAAACCATCTTGCGCGGCGCTGATCAGTGACTGGCAGGCAGCCAGGTCTTCCGGCGTGCCGGAGGCGAGTTCAGACAACGGCGCCGGGTGCGGTTGGTGCTTGCGAAGTTCTAAGGCCTCTGTTGCCCCAGTCAATTGCGCGATGGCTTTGTGGGCCTCGCGGGTGGTTGCCGCCGCGCTATCCGGCGCCTTAGCATTTCCGCCAGCGCCATCGTCTGCACCGTCGTCACCTGCACCGTCATTTCCGGCAGTGCCATTACCCGCACGGTCAACGGTGACCGCGACCGTCGGAAAGCGGTTGGTGGAATACCAGGTGGTTAATGTTGAACCTGGGGTTTGGTCTTGTACCTCGAGCCATTCGGTTGCTGTATTACCGTCACTAGAGCTGTCGCTTGCGTTATCACTAGAGCTAGCGCCGTCGGCTGCAACCACCTGCGTGTGTGAATATTCGCTGTATTGGAACGGAGTGTCCACGCCACACCGCAGGCTTACTTGGTCGCGGTAGTTTCCGCCAGCACCAGAACTTCCGGCGGCCCAGGCGGCCACACCGGCGGGGGCTGGCTCAGCGATTTCTGCGCGTGGGAGGTCAGCGACTTCGTCGGGAAGCGAGTCGATAAGCTGTTGGCATTCGGCAGAATCTGCGTGTTCGGCGGGCAAATCCGATAGTGTCACCGTCGGGGCACCACCACCAATGATGCGCGCACCCGCTAATACCACCGCGACCAGGCCTAGTGATAAGCCCAGCGAGGTGTAAATGGGGGCGCGGCCGATGCCTTCCACCGGGTCGGTAGCTGCCAGCTCGTTGTCTGGTGAAGCGCCATCTGCGCTATCTGCATTGTTGGTGGGATCTGCAGTCATAATCGAAAGTCTAACGAACAGCATCGAATGAAAGGCTATGAGTGAGCGATAAGCCAACCCAGCCAGCCCAGCCAACCCAGTCAACTCGCCGTACCCTCGGCGAAGTCAGCGAGCGTGAGGTCATCCAGGCTATTACCGATGCTGCGCCGTCAGTGATTAACGGCGACGATGCCGCGGTGCTATTTCCGGGCCAACCCAACTCGCGCACGGTAGTCGCCACCGACACCTTGGTGGAAGACCGACATTTCCGTCTGGATTGGTCTAGCCCGGAAGAGGTGGGGCAGAAAGCCATCCTGCAAAATTTCGCCGATATTGAGGCCATGGGTGCGCGCCCGACTGCGGCGTTGTTGTCGCTGTCTGCCCCGCCGGAGACCCCGCTGGAGGTCGTGCGGGGTATTGCTGCAGGCATTGGCACCCGGGCCCGCCGGTACACTGCTGAGTTGGTCGGTGGTGATGTCACCAAGTCGAACCAGCTCATCGTCACGATTACCGCTGTGGGTTCGTTGGGCGGTTCCCGTAGCCCGCTGACTTTGGACCGGGCGCGCGCCGGGCAGCAGCTGGTTGCCCATGGTCGTCTGGGGTGGTCGGCCGCCGGGCTGGCGTTGCTGGAGCGCTTTGGCCGGGCGGATATTCCCCGCGAGCTGACTTCGCTTGTCGACGCCCACTGCGCGCCGTGGCTCAGCCCCAACCGTGGGATGATCGCCCGTGCCGCTGGGGCTTCGGCGATGACGGATAACTCGGATGGGTTGCTCCGCGAACTGCAGTTGTTGTGCCAGCGTTCTGGGGTAGGCATCGATCTGGACTCTGCCGCGCTCACCCCGGATGACTTGCTCGTCCACGCTGGCGAGGTGCTCGGCATTGACCCCTGGGATTGGGTACTCGGTGGGGGCGAAGACCATACTCTGCTTGCAACCACCGCGAAATCCGCGCCGTCTGGCTTCCGGCGCATCGGTGATATCACCGCCGGGACGAAATCCGCGCAGCACAATGTCTGTATGGATGCCACACCAATCCAACTCAGCGCAGCCAACCAAGGATGGGAGTCTTTCCAATGACCGATACTGAACTTGCAGCTAACCACGACAGCACGGGTAACCAAGCAGGCGCAAATAACCTAGAAACCGCAAATAACCAAGCAGCCGCCGAGCTTGCCCAGAAACTCTCCGCTTGGCCCGGCCTGCTCAATCGCGTCGACAAGTCCTGGTACCCAGTACTGGCCACCGTGAGCGACGAGATCGTCGCCGCCATGAGCTATGCCAGCCAAGGCGACTACCTGCCAGCAGAAGACGACGTCTTCCGTGCGCTGTCTCTACCGTTGGACAAGGTCCGTGTGCTTATCGTCGGCCAAGACCCCTACCCAACACCCGGCCACGCCATGGGACTGTCGTTTTCCACCCACCCGGCAGCCACCGGAGCCCCGCCGCGCTCACTGGCGAATATTTACCAAGAACTCGCCGCCGATACCGGGCATGCTGTTACCGCCGACGGCGACCTACGCCCCTGGCACGAGCAAGGCGTGCTGCTACTCAACCGGGTGCTTACCGTCACGCCGGGCCAAGCGGGCTCACACCGCAAGCAAGGTTGGGAGGCCGTGACTGAAGCCATCTTGCGTGCCCTACCGGCAGAAAACTTGGTGGCCATTCTGTGGGGCAAACAAGCCCAGGAATGCGAGAAATTCCTCGACTGCCCAGTGATTACCAGCCCACACCCGTCACCACTTTCGGCACGCCGCGGCTTTTTCGGCTCCCGTCCGTTTAGCCGCGCCAACCAGTACCTGACAGACCAAGGCTGCCAGCCAATTGATTGGCAATTATAAGATTGTAAGCTAGAACATCATGTCTTTGCGCCCAGATACTCTTGCCGACGCCACCGCACCTGCCACCCGCCTCGACGGGGCAGGTCTGCGTCGTTGGGCGCAGCGCGCAGCTACAGAGCTGCAGCGTCGGCGCAGCGAAATCAATGGGCTGAATGTGTACCCGGTACCGGATTCCGATACCGGCTCGAATATGTCGTTCACCATGGATTCGGCTCTGGCCCAAGCCAGCGAAACCCCAGATAACCACGTTGCTACTGCACTAGCCATGGGCGCTGCGCGCGGAGCACGCGGCAACTCCGGGGTGATCCTGTCGCAAGTACTACGCGGCATTGCCGATTCTTGCCCGGATAGCTGCCTGGAGGCCCCACAGTTGCGCTCCGCACTGCACAGCGCGGTGGAATTATCAGAAAAAGCCATCGCCTCCCCAGTAGAAGGCACCATCATCAGCGTGTTGCGCGCTTGCGCACAGGCCGCGGAGCACGCGGCAGCGACCGAAACTACAGAAACAGACCTACTCACCACCGCCTGCGACGCACTGCACGCCGGTGAACAAGCACTCGCCGCCACTCCGTCGCAGCTGCCAGAACTTCGCGAAGCCGGCGTCGTCGATGCCGGGGGAGTCGGCCTACTAGTGCTGCTGCAAACGCTGGTGGACGAACTCGAAGGCCGCACAGAACCACACGCCAGTGCGCTGGCCACCGATACCTTCGTCTCGCACGCCGACCAGAACCGCAGCCACCACCTGGAAGTGATGTTCTTTTTCACCGGCGACGTCGACCAGCTCGAAGCTGGCATCGCACCACTGGGCGATAGCCTGATCATCGCTCGCGTCAACGACACCGAGGCCACCGTGCACATTCACAGTCACCGCGCCGGGGCAGTGATTGAAGAAAGCCTGGCGCATGGCCGCCCGAGTGATATTCGCCTGGAGGTGCTGCCAGATGCTCAGGCCGATGCCCAGGCAGATAACCTGTCGGCTGCATCAGCACACGGCGACGGCGCTCATCGAGAAGACGGAACCGGGGCCACAGGTAATGCCATGGACACTGCCACTGACGATGACGATGGCACGGCTGCTCGCACTAAACCTCGCACCAAACCGCAGACTAAACCTCGCACTAAACGCCGCACTGAGCACCGACAGTTAGTGGCCTTGGTGGACGATTCCAAAATCGCGGAACTATTCGCGCAAGCCGGTGCGCACGTGGCAGCGCCGCAGGAATTCGTAGAACAATACCGTGGTGTACTGGGCTCTGCTAAGACAACTGCCACCAATACCTCGCACACGGGCGCAGCTACCGCAACCGCGCCCGTAAACCTGTCGGAATTGACTGTGCTCAGCAACGGCTACACCAACGCCCAGCAGCATCAACGCTGGCGTTCCCAGGGCGCCGAGGTCATCGAGACCGCCTCACTGTGCGCGGGCATTGCCGCGATTTCGGTGTACGACAAAACCCTGCCCGCAGCCGAAGCCACCGAAACCATGTGTGAGGCCGCTCATGCCATGCGTACAGCAATAATCGAAAACCCAACCGAGTTCGGTGATCAGCTCGGCCCCGAAGTACTACGAGTGGCATCCAACCTGGTCGGTGACGACATCGAACAAATCACCATACTGACCCCGTTTCCGGCCGCTATTGACGCCGAGGCACTGGCCAAGCTGGGCGTAGAAGTCATCGTATTTGCCACGGAAACAGGGCCAATTGAACTAGGGGTGGAATGACGTGCTGGGCTGGCGTGATGACCGGGACCTTGCCGACGTCGTCGGTGAGAAAGAAGCCAAGGCAATTGCCAAGGCCCTGGAGATCAACACGTGCGGCGAGTTAATCACGTATTTCCCCCGCGCTTTCTCGCGCCGCGATGACATCATCACGGATGAGGATCTTAATTCTGCCGACCCGATTACTTTTATCTCGACGGTGGTGAAAGCAGACAAGATTGATACGGGTAAAAAACGCACCGAGATTACTCTCAGCAACGGTGTGACCTTGGTGTTTTTCCACCACCAGGTTTTTGGGGTGTGGAAAGGTGCGACGATCATGGTCACCGGTAAGGTGCGGGTTTTTCAGAAGCATCTGACTGTTACGCACCCGCAATGCTTGGTGTTTAGCAATTCTTCTACAGGCCCTGATGCTAAGCCGAAGAAAACTTTCAGCAGTGGGGCGATGAAAAAGCTGGAGCGCTATGAGGGGCTGACTACCTATCTTGCGGCCCAGCCTTTCATTCCGATTTACCGGCAAAAAGGTGGGCTGGAATCTGCGCGGATTTTAGGCGCGATTTATGAATCTTTGCGCACGATGCCGCTGTTGCCAGATCCTGCCAATGGCGGTATGACGCTGAATGAGGCGTTGTGGGATCTGCATTTTCCGCCTTTTCTTGGTAATGGGCCGGCTGTGGAAAAACTGAAGGACAAGGAAGCGCTCACCCTCGCGTTGGTGATGGCGCTGCGCCGGTTGGATGCGCAAAAAGCTAGTGCCAACCCCTTGCCGCCGGGGGATAAATATCGCCAGCTTGTCGACGGTTTGCCCTACCAGCTCACCGAAGACCAGGAATCGGCGTTATCTGAGATCAGCGGGGAAATGCAGCGTAATTTCCCGATGTCGCGAATGCTGCAGGGCGAGGTCGGCTCCGGCAAAACGGTGGTCGCCCTCGCGGCGATGTTGCAGGCGGCGGAGAATGATAAGCAGGCCGCGTTATTGGCCCCTACGGAGGTCTTGGCGACGCAGCACGCCCGCAGCATCACCGCTACCTTGCGCACAGCCGGGGTAGAGGCAAACGTCGTGTTGTTGACTGGTTCCATGCCGGTGAAAGCCAAGCGTGAGGCGTTGCTGCAGATTATTTCTGGCCAGGCGGATATTGTCATCGGCACGCATGCTTTGTTGGAAGATACGGTGGAGTTTTGCGAGCTCAGTTTGGTGATTGTTGACGAGCAGCACCGATTTGGTGTGGAGCAGCGCGATAAGCTGCGCGCCAAGACTTCTCCGGTGGCGCACCTGTTGGTGATGACGGCAACGCCAATTCCGCGCACGATTGCGATGACGGTGTTTGGTGATCTGGCGGAATCAACGATCAAGCAGCTCCCGCGTGGGCGTCAGCCGATTAGTTCTTCGGTGGTGCAGCATGAGCAGCAGGGATGGACCGATCGCATGTGGCACCGGCTGGAAGAAGAACTCGCGGCCGGGCGCCAGGCGTATGTGGTCACCCCACGCATTGATGGTGCGGGTGGGGTGATTGAGCTCGCCCTGAAGCTGGGTGCGGAGATCCCTCCGGTGGCTATGCCGAATTCCGCCCCGGAAGACCTGGCAGAGAGGGATCCGTGTGCCCGTTATGGCGAGGACGAACGCCCGCTGCCGCAGGACAGTTTGTTTGCTGCTTTCGAACCACCCAAGCGTGAGGTGCTGGACGATGTACCCACGGAGATTACAGGCGCGCGCATTGGTGTGTTGTTCGGCCGCATGAGCGGGCCGGATAAAGAAGAGGTGATGCAGAAGTTCGCGGCTGGTGAGATCAACGTGTTGATTTCCACCACCGTCATTGAGGTGGGGGTGGATGTGCCGAATGCCACGATGATGATCGTGCGCGAATCGGAGCGTTTTGGTCTTTCGCAGTTACACCAATTGCGTGGCCGTATTGGCCGTGGTACTCAGCCTTCGGTGTGTTTGTTCCACACTTTGGCTCCGGAGGGCCACCCGGCGAATGCCCGCTTGCAGCAGGTGGCGGGTACTAATGATGGTTTCGCTGTCGCCCAGATTGATCTTGCGCACCGCAGGGAAGGCAACGTGTTGGGTACTGAGCAGTCTGGGGTGCATTCGCAGTTGAGGTTGTTGGATGTGCAGAATGATTCCGCGCTGATTGAGCAGGCGAAGGTGCAAGCCGCAAGCATCATCGAACACGATGTGGCGATGGCGCGCGCGATGGTTGCAGGCATTGACGATGATGGCTACGAGTATTTGTCTAAGACCTAGCTAGGCTAGCGCGGTTTGCCAGGTTTTCGCCGGTTACACTGGTGGGCATGACTCGGATTATTGCAGGCAGTGCCCGTGGCAGAAAGATTGCGGTGCCCGCAGAAGGCACTCGCCCGACTAGTGACCGCGCCCGGGAGGGGCTGTTTTCTGCGCTGAATGCGCGTTTGGAGTTTCCCGGCGCGCGGGTGCTGGACTTGTTTGCTGGTTCCGGCGCGCTGGGCTTGGAGGCTGCCAGTAGGGGAGCAGACCGGGTGGTGCTTGTCGACGCCAGCCAGGAGGCCTGCGAAATCATCCGTGGCAATGCTGTCGTGTTGGCTGATGTAGACGCCCAGATTGATGTGGTTGCTGCACCCGCGCTGGATTATGTTGCGCGCACTGGTGAGCGCTTTGATCTGGTGCTGGCAGACCCGCCCTATGCGGTAGGCAACGACGAGCTGGCAGAGCTGTTGGATCAGCTACCGCGAGTGCTGAACCCGGATGCCATGGTGGTGATCGAGCGGGAAGTGCGCTCAGCGGAAGCTCCGTGGCCAGAAGGCTTTGTTCCGACCACGCAGAAATTGAAACGCCGCACCTACGGCAAAGCGCGGATGGATATGGCCAATTACCGTGGAACTGAGAACGACGGCTGATAACTATAAGC
Source organism: Corynebacterium pseudodiphtheriticum (assembly GCF_023509295.1). Lineage (NCBI taxonomy): Bacteria > Bacillati > Actinomycetota > Actinomycetes > Mycobacteriales > Corynebacteriaceae > Corynebacterium > Corynebacterium pseudodiphtheriticum. Next base: position 1,040,432 of record NZ_CP091864.1, read on the forward strand.
CTGCTACTAACACCCCGAAATTGAAGGCACAGACTGAAGTTTTCGGAGCCTTGGCTTTCCGAATACCCAGCAACACAAGGAGAAGCAATGAGCGATAACACCCAGCAGAATAAACGCACCACCGCAGTGTGTCCGGGATCGTTTGATCCGGTGACCATGGGGCACGTGGATATCATCACCCGTGCTGCGCGGTCTTTTGATCACGTCACGGTGCTGGTGACAGCTAACCCGAATAAGAAGGGGTTGTTTAGCGTCGAAGAGCGCATGGAGTTGATCCGGCGTTCTGTCGATTGCGATAACGTCAGTGTCGATGCCTGGAGCGATCTATTGGTGAAATATACCGATGAGCACAACATTGATTGTTTGGTCAAAGGCCTGCGCAGCTCGTTGGATTATGAATATGAGTTGCCGATGGCGCAGATGAACAAGCGGCTCTCTGGCATTGATACTTATTTCTTGCTCACCGATGAAAAATACGGCTACACCTCTTCGTCGTTGGTCAAAGAGGTGGTCCGCTTTGGCGGCGATGTTTCGGACCTGTTGCCGGAGCCAGTTTCCAAAGCCATCGCCGAAAAATTTGGTTAAACCTGTGCCTTCTTTTTCGCTTGTGTGCGGTCGGCGATAACGAAGGCCGCCACAATGACCGCGCCAAGCAGCATCATCAGGATGAGCGTCAGGAAGTTCGCGTCACCGTCGCCTTGCCAGGGCCAAATCGCGCGCAGTGAGCCGACCATCAGCCCAGCCATGGCCACTAAGGTTAGGGTGCGGTGCTGGTCGAGCAGGTAGTTGATGACCTTCACGAAGGCCACCAGGCCGGTCAGTGCGCCAGCGGCGAAGACAGCCAACACGGTGAGGTCTCGGTCGGAGACCGAGCCGATGACGAAGTTGTACAGGCCCAGGGTCAGCAAGATCAGCGAGCCGGATACACCCGGCAGCACCAAGGCGCAGACCGCAATTGCTGCGGCGAAGAAGACCGCGATCAGTGAAGGATCCCGGTTCGGTTCGGAGGTAAACCCGGTAACGAATGCGACGAGCCCGGCGGCGATCAGGAACGTGATGATGGCCGGGCCTTTCTTTTTGCTCAGGTCCTCGTCAATCATCATCAGTGGCACGATGATGGAGACTGCCACCATGCCGAAGAATAGCGCGCGGGCAACATCTGGGGTGCCTTCCACAAAAGAGCTCAGGATGCCGGATAGGCCGAATACGGCGGCGAACATGCCGACGCCGATGGTGAGCAGGAAGATCCATTCGACTTCGCGGAATTTTGCTTTCAGCAGCAGGTTGGCGTTGTGGAGGGCGCGTTCATAGATGCCCACGATCAACGCGACGGTTCCGCCGGATACGCCGGGAACCAGTTCTGCGGAACCGATCAGCGCACCGCGCAGAATGTTGAGGAGATGAGTAACCATGCGCGCTATTATATGCATCGCGTGGCGCCAGTAATGGCCAGACCGGGAAGTGTCGGTAATTGGTGGCTGCTACCGTTCGTTCAAGGTCGTGAAAATGGCTTATGAGCAGCCGATTAGTTAATTACGGGGATGGTGTTATAGGCTATTTAGCGCACGCCCCAGTAGCCCAATTGGCAGAGGCAACGGATTCAAAACCCGTCCAGTGTGAGTTCGAGTCTCACCTGGGGCACAACCTTTAACCCTAGCTATCAGGACAAATGCCAGGTAGTTTGGGTATTTTTGTTTTTAGACTCAGTTTGGTTTGGTCTGATTTAGGTCGGTTCTGGGTCAAAAGTGGGTCAAAAATGGGGCTCAACGACAAAAGTGTGGTCGGCCGGGGCCTCGACCAGCGTATTGTGTCTTTTTTACAAATAGTGAACGGAAAAGGCCGTTTTCGGTGGGCCTATTTGTAAAAAAGACACCAAAAACAGGGTTAAACGGCCTAAACGACAAAAAGTGGTGCGGATTATTCTCAGTGAGACTTTGGTGAAAACTGGTGGGGTAGGGAGTATCACGATAATTGCGGGTGTTTGGGTATTGAGGTTGCTCGTGCTGAGGATTTGCCGCAGATTAACCGCGACTTGTGGGACCTTTGGATCGATGCGACGTTTGCCGAGCCATCAACTAAGGAGCAGCTTGCTGCATGGAAGGCGGCATTGGCCACGAGATCTGAAAAGGCGAAATTTTTAGCAGAGTTACCTGTAGTGCCGGGGATTCGGATACCGGAGTACCGTAACGGCGGCAAGCGCTTGGTAGATGGGGTGGAAGAATATTTGCCGGACTTAGATTCCATGCCTGGCCATGTGCTCTATGGATGGAGAAGCGAAAATCTCCCGCAAGAATTTGTGCTAGATAAAACGCTGGGTGGACATACTGCGCAGTCGTTGCAGCAGGGAAAACAAGATTTCCGCAGTCGTGGTCTGATCAAAAGATCGTTAATTCTTTTGTGGGTCTTCTTGAGACGGTGAGATCGTGGTGGATAATGATAAACGAATGATCGAGGACGAGGTTGACGGGGTTATAATTAGAATAAAATACTTTGTGACCGACAGGAAAGGGCAGGGCATTTTTTGGATATCCGTTGCCCATGCCAGAGTTTGGGACGTCAAACGTGAAGCGAAATGGTAGGGTGCGATGGCATTAGAATTGGTTAATCAGATTGAATATGATTTGTGGGATGCAGTTGCGCCCCTAATGCGCCCTGTCGTTTCCGAGTTTAGTTGGGTTGATGCGTTTGAGGACATGGAATATGGCGGTTACCCAGCGATAGGCGTTGCGAGTTTGCTGAATGCAGCAAATGCGCCTTTGCCTGCGGAAGCTGTGGAAATAATTGAACGGTTTATTCCGCGCCTACAAGAATTCAACGGTGATGCGTCTATTGTCGCTGCTTTTTTGGTAAAGGCGAAGCAGCGCGTCGGTGTGTCTGCTTAGCTTTGTGTAATTGAGATGGCGCCACCTTGGTGGGTGTTTGAGTAAGGTTCGATTCCTTACTGGCGTACTAGAAACCCCTGTTGCTGGGTGGGACCTGACCCCTGTTTGGTGGACACCTGATACCCAGCCCATTTAGGCTGGGAAGAAAGGTAATCTACCACCATGTCCAGGTATTCCGAAGAGTTTAAACGTGATGCCGTAGCCCTGTACGAAAACAATGAGGACCTCTCGCTGAAGTCAGCATCAGCAGAGCTCGGCATCAACCAGGCATCGCTATATTCCTGGGTTAAAAAGTACGGCACCGGTAAACGGTCCCGCACGAAAGCGCTACACGATAAAGCCCAAGCGGCGAATGATTCCAAACGCATCCGCCAGCTGGAAAAGGAAAACGCTAAGCTGCGCGAAGAACGTGACATTCTGCGCAAGGCTGCTAAATATTTTGCCGAAGAGACTCACTGGTGATCCGCTTCCAGTTTGTCTATGACCACCGAACCGAGTACTCGGCTTACACGGATGTGCCATGTTTTACAGCTGAATCGTTCCTCGTTTTATAAATGGGTCAGCACCCGCGAAAAACGCAAGGTGAGGAAGCTTTCTGATGGTCTTATTGGCGTGAAAATCAGGTCCATCTTTAATGATGAGCTTGGACTTTACGGGGCTAAACGCATCGCGGCAAGCCTCAAGGAAGACCCTGCGTATACCCCGGTTAATCACAAGAAAGTTGCACGAATCATGAAAGCCATGGGGCTAAAAGGCTTCAGCAAACGGCGTCGATGCATCACCACCAAGCGCAAGCCTGGTCACCGTGTCATGCCAGATCTAATAGGCCGTAACTTCACTGCTGATACGCCGAACCGCGTCTATGTCGGCGATATTACCTACTTGCCGTGTAAGGGAGGTAAAAACCTGTATTTGGCCACAGTCATTGACACGTATTCGCGGAAACTTGCAGGTTATGCACTTGCCGACCATATGCGTGTCTCGTTGGTTATTGATGCCTTATCCCACACACATGGTGTGCGTGGCAGCCTTGATGGGGCTGTTTTCCATTCCGATCACGGCAGTGTGTATACCTCACAGGCGTTTCGGGACCATTGCTCGTCGCTGGGTGTACGCCAGTCTATGGGAGCGGTGGGAACGAGTGCTGATAACGCTTTGGCGGAATCGTTTAACGCCGCCTTAAAGCGGGAGGTACTGCGTGATCGGAAAGTCTTTGACAATCCGATTGCCTGCCGTCAGGAAGTTTTCCGGTGGTGCATGCGTTACAACACGCGCAGGCGGCATTCTTGGTGCAATCTTGTAGCTCCGGATGTCTTTGAAGCCGAGACTTCGGCTACACTGGCTGAAGCAGCATAGCTATCCCCGATGTGTCCACTTTCCGGGGGTCAGGTCCGTGCCCGTTTACGGGTGCTTGGTGGCGGCGGTTTACTCTGCCCAGATCTTTTTGGGGTGCTCTGTAAGAGAGATCGTGAAATTCGTATGAGGAGATGTTTTCCGGTGAAAGGTAATGGGCGTGCGCACCAAATGGGGCGGGACCATGTGATGCCATAGTGTTTGGCGCATTCTACAGTGCGCTAAAGTTCCTTCCCTGCATCCACGTCAATAATTTTAGGCCGCATGGTGTTTCCTTTCTAGCCATTGCTCGCGGGTATCCAGGGCTAAGCACACGATCATGGATGCAAGTGCTGTGGCGGTAGCCCAAGGTGATGCTTTGGTGATGATGAATAATACGCTGATAAGCACGGTGATGGTTGTCATCTCTTGATTTCCTTCTGTATTGTGCGGAGGCTTTCTAATCCCACTGGCTGTTTACTTATTCCACTTTAGTGGGTCTGAGGCTTTCCGGGCATCAGTCCCGGTTTTCGGGTGAGAAGATAGCGAACGAGAGCATCGACTTCATCTTTGCTTACGTGCCACTCATTCGGCATTGTGTCTGCCTCCTGAAAGTGGACGCATCGGGGGGTAGCTATGTTGTGTTAACCATTGTAGCTAAAAGTGAGCGTCAAAAACATCAGGAACCAAAAGATTGCACCAGGAATGCTGCCTGCGTGTGGTGTAACGCCTGCACCATCGAAAGGCTTTGTTGCGGCAGGTGGTCTCACAGCGACGTTTTGGGAACGCATGGAAAACGGCGGGAGCAGGTCTAGCTGGCGGAAATAGTTTGTGGAGTTCCCGGGAGCGAAGGCTAACGCAGAACACACCCGCTTTATCTGGTTTTCGCAGGGCGGATCTACTTCCTAGCACGTAAGTTGGTAAGGAAGTAGTGGCAAATGAGTGATTTTTGGCTACGACGTATATGCGGAGGTGATCGGTCAAGATGTCTGACCGGTATAAGGAAATGGGCTTAGAAATGCTGCCGAATAAGCATTACGCAGCATGGTCGGATGAGCCGTGGCCTGGTCTTGCTATGGTGTAGCGCACCCGGGATAAAGTTATTCCGGTTATTTGCGATGAAAAGCGGATTTTCAACTGTAGATAATGACATCGTTGACTGGGATGCCGGAAATAAATTACAAGGGCTAATTATTGATTGTGCGGATAATGATCTTACGGTTGCCCAAGCGCTGGCTGTTGTGCGCGAAAAATGGGGCCAACCCGATATTGGCCTTAGGGTCGATGATGTCAATACCGCTGGCCCTGCGATTCGTGCAGCGTTAGGGATGGGGACTGCTTAATGAGGACCCCATGCGAGATCTAGCGAATACCAGGGCTAGCACTATTTGCGTAGTTGATGGGGAGAACCTGGCCGGTTTGCGTGCCATTCGCGCACCTCGTCCGCAAGCCATAGCCGTGTACGGCCTAAAATCGTAGCCACGTGTTCTGGGGTGCGGTGGTTGGCTGAGTAGTTTCGCCACGCTGCGTAGCTCACTCCAATGTGGTCGGCGCAATCTGCACCGGTCCAGAGTTCTTGGCCGGTGTCCGCGTCAATGATCTTAGGCTGCATGTTCCCGCCATTTCTGGACGAGCTGGACGGTCTCAATTGTGAGCGTAACCGCAGTGGCGCCCATGACCATCCAGAATATTGGGGTATCTCCTATGGTGAGTGCGATAAGTATCGCGAGCACGATTAGTGCGTTGGAAATTTTAGACATGATGTCCATGGTGTTCCTTTCTGTGTCGTGGTATTTTGAGGGGGTACACCCCGGGAGCTGAGTAGTGCCTTTATTCAGCTCCCGAGGTGTCTAGCTATCTAGCTCCAGCTTTTTCAACTCAATCTTGTGATTTGAGATTACTTGTACTGTCTCTATCGATAGCCGTCAGGGGGAATCGTTCCGAACCAAGCATCGCTGACAAATGGGAAAAGATTTGAGGATAATGCTACCGGCGTAGCTGGGCCGGGGAGCCGGGCCGGTTTGCGTGCCAGTGCTTAATATCCTCGGCAAACCACAATGCGCTACGGCCATCGAGCATGGCGACAGGGTCGGGCGTGCGGCCATTCGCGTAGTAACTCGCCCACGTGCGCGTGGTGATGTCGCAGTGTTTGGCGCACTCTACGGCGCGCCAAAGCTCTTTCCCCGTGTCTGCGTCAATGATCTTAGGCTGCATAGTTTTTCCTTTCATTCTTGTCGATGGCAATGCCGACGGCAATGAATGCAGGAATGAAGAACGCGCTTGCGCCCGCTAAGGCCATGATGGTGGCTGCAGTGGTGGAGATGAGTTTAAACCGCATGGTTTTCCTGTCGTGTTGTATAGTGAGGGGGGTGCCCGGCCATCCTCATTATGGCCGGGACTTTTGTTAGTGGCTATTCGGCACTACTTGCGAGTGTCGAGCCAGATTAAAATCATTACGATCAGTGTGATTGTCGCAATGATGTCTGTGTAGCTGACATTCTCAGCTCTTTTATTTAGTTGTTGTAATGCCTTTCGGCCTTGTATTAATCATCCTACCGTACTGGTACGGCATTAGTAAATTGGAATTAAGTTAAATATATGTCATTTTCCAGCACTCAAAAACACATTCAAAACAACCCCTGGCTGCTATCAGGTCGGGAGTTGATTTTATTCCAAAAGGCAGGCGAAAATGAAGGATTAATACCAGGTACTACCTGTTAAAATCTGGCTACTGCAAAAAATCCGTATCCCCCTTGTCGCATATCCCTAATTCAACGACCCGCTCAATTATCTGATTGAACGTCGCCTGGCCTGTGGGAGCGGCCACGCCTAGCCAAAAAATAACGGTGCATCGAATTCCGTAATGTCATGCGGCTAGCCGCTTGCTTAACTCGGTTGCGCGTGATTCCACAGCGTCAATCGGCAGATATTGCACTCCCGAAGCATCCCAAATTTCTCGCGCGCGCTTAAAGGTATCAAATTGCCCGTTAGTCTGAGGTTCGTAGTAGAAGGCTACGATGTCTGTATCCTTGCCGATTTCGACTCGGGAATTTGCAAATTCTAGCTGTGAACTCGTGTTTTGCATTTTCTCGATTTTTAGTGACCAGGCTTCCACATTTGCGAAACCAGCATTCGGATTCGCAGTCGCGAAGTTGAATGCTTCGTTGAGTTCAAGCACTGTGTCTTCTTTCACGACTGCACAGTTTGGGTTCAGTTGATATTTCGCAATGATAAGAGTCGAGTCAGTTTTTATTGCAGTGCGAACAAGTGGCTGATTTTGATAAGCCTTTTTGATTTTAACCCGCAGATTGCGCACATCATTTGCTGGTTGGTTCCTTGCAGGGGGCTCTATCAGCTGGCTGAACAAAAGAGCGCACGCCTCTGCCAGGGAGGCCGCGTGCATGAACTTTGCAGCATCAACGCGCACTAGATTGTTCCAGTGATCGACACACCAACCAAGGTAATCGTTAAGCGTCTCGGTGCCCTCGATGTCTAACGCGTGGTTAGCATCTTGTAGTTGTTTGAGCTGAGTTTCCAGGTTTTTCCGTGCGGTTTTGACGGCGCCTTGTACTGCTCCCATTCCGCTGTGGTCATCGAGAAATTGCCATTCTGATTCGCCAGTGGATACGCATTGGACGATCACCCCATATCCGAGGGACGTAATCGCTAATGGTGAGGGGACTATGCGCACAGTCCAATATCTGAATTGCATTGTCACTTCCTCCCATTGGTTTTGCGGTATCGCTCTAGTCTTGACAGTGTAAATGGTTTTCGGGCGAGTATGTAATTTATTAGGTTAGATACTTCATTCTTATCGACGGCCCATTCTGGAGGCAGTCGGTCGAAAATAGTCGCGAAGAGATTCTTGTCGAGAGCGTCGACAGCTGCGCTGGCTTTATCCCAGCATTCCTGAGGAATATGCGCCCTTAACATCGGCAAGTCTGGGGTAGCACCTTTCGCCTCCGGAGGGCCGTACCCCCAGGGGCGATCGAATGAATCGAACCAGAAACCGTGGTCAATAGACCACAGCTGATTATCCGCACCGCAATCAATAAGTAATTGGTGATCGTCGTGAACGCAGCAGAGATCCCACAAAGCCAAGATTTTTGGAATGTGATTTATGTTTGCGTCGTCGGTGACATGGGGAATAACAGCCGGAGATGTGCAAACGTCTGATGTATGTAAATTCAAAGAACCGAAAAGAGGCAATTTGCCGATTCGATAGCGATCAGTAGGGTTATGGTCGCTAGTGATCAAGGTATCGCTCAGACTCTGCGGTACATGAATTATTCGCCACGGGCGTATTTGGGCACCGATAGTCTCACCAGTGATGCTTGCGACAACTTCGTTAATGACGGCTTCGGGCCCGTGGGGGCTCTCGAACCGTTTGCACCAGTAATTATCTCCGTCACTAGCAAGACCGAGGAATGGTTTAGAACCAGAGTTTGCCATTTGACGCGGCAGAACCAACTCAATCCGCTCTTGGCGTTTTCTGTGCGCGTCGAAGTCTATTACATTTTCGTTGGAGTTCATTTAATTCATCTCAAATATGATGCTGATCGGTCGCTTGTAAAGTTGATTCTACTGTAACTTAAGGCACAGATAGATTATGTGGGCGTTGTTTCGGTGGAAGCCATCAGTACAGTGCGCAGGACGGAGGTACCGCCGACGCTTTGCCCCACCAGGAATGTCTGGCGGCTGTTGATGATCGCCGGAAGCTCGGTGGCCAGTGTGCTGGCGGATGCTTGAGAGGCGTACTCCTCGCTGCGGTCACCGTGGCGTGCGGGGTAGCGTCTGTCGAATATATTCCAGTCGATGGATAGTCATGCGACAGGATGCGCACATCGACGGTGGGCATCGATGCGGTGAGTTCGACGTCCGAACGGTAGGGGAGCCGTGAAGACGAGGGCAGCCGCGTCCGTGCGCACCGAGATTTGGTGAAAGATGGTCACGTCCGGGGGCTGGCATGAAAGTTGCGCCATTTTCACCATTGACTACATGGGTAAACATAGGCTAACATTAGCTGCGTGCGAGTTGCTGTTTTCGGCTATCAGCCGTGGGGGCACCGGACGTTGTCTGCAGTCATCAGTGCTGGTCATGAAGTAGTTTTAGTAGTTACGTACCCCGCCAGCGATCACCCTTATGAGCGAATGTGGGCAGACTCCGTTGAGGAGCTAGCCAGCGACCATGGGCTCCAGGTGGGTGTCACCGAGCGCGTGAGGCAAAACGTCATTAAGGCGTTGCGCGATGCTGCACCAGACTTACTTCGAATTCCGAGGTTAGCGCGTCCACGTGCGTTCCGCGCACGTCTCGCAAGGTCGGCTCGGCGGAACCCCTTGCCGAGTCACCATCCCTCACGAAGGAGGAATCGCGATGGTCTGCGGATCGCGCGTTGCCGACGTGCCAGCACCGGCGATTGTTCTGGCACGTGTGCGTCTCGACGACAACTCGGAACTGCCCGCGACCGAAACCAATAACAACGGAGAAAAATGACACTCAAGAAGATTCTCGTTAGCACCGCTGTTGTATTGACTTTGGGCGCGGCACTGACCGCGTGCTCGACTGATGACCAGTCCGGAAACTCCGGGGATTCCCAGGCAATCAACGCCGAGCAGGGCGCATTCCCCACCACCATCGAGCACCGCTACGGCTCTACCGAGATTAAGGAAGCCCCACAGCGTGTGGTCTCCTTGGGCTACACGGATCAGGACGCACTGCTGGCACTGGGAGTTACTCCTGTCTCCGTGAACTACTGGGACGGAATGACTCCGGATGGTCAGGCTGCGGGCAACTGGTCCAATGACAAGATCGAGGGCGAGACTCCTCGGATCGACAAACACGCAGAGGTTAATGCGGAAGCTATCGCTAAGGACAAGCCAGACCTCATCGTGGCCGTTTACTCGGATATCGATGAAGCTACGTACAACAAGCTGTCTGAGATCGCCCCTGTTGTCGTACAAAAGGGCGAATACGAAGAACTACAGCAACCATGGGACGTGACAACGGAAGAGATCGGGCAGGCCGTGGGCAAGCCTGAAGAGGCGAAGCGCCAGGTGGAGCAGGTCAAGGAGAAGTTCGCAGAGCTCAAGGGCCGCCACCCAGAGTGGGCCGAGAAGGAACTCGGCGTGGCCACTGTCTCCGACGAGAATCTGGCGGTCTTTGCCGAGGGTGATCCGCGCAGCCGCTTCTTCACCGAGCTGGGTTTCAAGATCAACCCGGCCTACGCGGGCATCACCAAGGATAAGTTCTACGGCGAGGTATCCAAGGAAAACGCAGCCAAGATCAATTCCGACGTATTGGTGTGGGATCAGCTGTCTTACTCTCCGAAGCAGAGCTCGGCTTCTGTGATCGAGGATCCGATCGTGGGCGAGCTGCCTGCGGTGAAGGACGGACGCAGTGTTTATCTGGAGGGCGATTTGGAAAAGGCCTTCGGGTGGCAGACTGTGCTGAGCCTGAACTATTTGCTGGACAAGATCGAGCAGCCGTTGGCAGACGCCACGAAGTAGTCTGAATCAACTTCTGAGCCGCCCCGCGTGAAAGTGCCGGGGCAGTTTTGCTGTCGTTGAAAGCTCTTAAATTCCACGACAATTCCACTGCATGCGAAAACATTTTAGGCATTCTCAGGTGCGTTCACATGCGTTCGCAATTTTGGGAAAGCCGCAACTGCCAGCAAAACCCTGCACAAAAGCCTAAAAGGGTGCTCTGGGCTGGATTAAATAGACCATGCAGTTTGAGGTGCGCCGTGCGGCCGGACTACCAGGGACATCCGGCCTGGTGGGGTAGCAGAATAGGCTGGAGAATCTGCGGCTGGCTCTGAGAAGGCAATACAACCGCGAAGCTCAACGACGCTAGCTTTTTTGCGCGTTCATGCTATCGATTACTACTTCTTCACCGCCGCCATCACCGGCAAGATGAACACCCCATTCCACCACGTTGCCGGTAGTGCGAACTGCTTCGTGGGGCGAGTTGAACGCGAGAGCGAGTCCGACTTCACCTTTTTCCCACCGTGGCGGTGTGTACGTGCCGTTTGCTTTACTATCAGCGACTAGATCCTGGTTTCGGTCGTCAAAAGCGGTGACCAGCAAGGCGCCACGTTTTGCGGCATCGGGCGAATCGAGATCGAATGGTTCTGGAGCATTGATCTTTGTGAAGCTGCCGTTGAGGAAGTCGGAATACTCCCACATATCGACCTGCCGCGGTGCTAATACCGATTGGCCGCTGGCGATGCTCTGCATAATATAGGTATTTTTCCGGTCGGTACCAGTGATGTCGTGACGATCTATACGACGGCTGCGCTTGACAAGTGGCACTGGAAAAGGCACACAGGGAACCTCGATGGTATCGGGATTGGACACGATTGGCAGCAGAACGGCGACCTCGCGAAAATCTGACCCAGAAACGCTTGAGTGCTTGCCATTGCCTAGCAATCCCTGCAGATAACGAATGTGTGGGTTGACGATATTTTCTTCGTAGTTGGAACCATCATACCATTTCATTGCCTCCAGAAGCTCAATGAAAGTATCCGAGGCCACGGTTCCTACGTGAAAATCTTTCTTTCCAGCGTGTGCAAACGGGCGTCCGCTGCGAATTCCTTCTAAACGGAAGTAGGCCATTTGCGTTGTCTTGGAGTCGAGAGACTCTAACAGCGGAATTCCCACCTTTTTGAAGTTCCAGGTTAGCGCCTCTCTATTGCTTCGATCAGGAATCGCGTTCAGCTCCACCACATTAGGTGCCGCCGCGCTGCACCGGATGTATGCATTAAACATCTTATTCGCGCTCGTTGGCTTCAAATCAGGCAGAGATTGCCGTACCAATGGTGCGATCCGACTTGGCGTCAAGCGCTTTTCCGAATCGAGTGGATGCTGTGCATAGACCTTAAGGTTGTCGCGGAAGACTTCTTCGTCGTGCATCGCAGCTTCAAAAAGCTCGACCAAATCACGAGGAGCGTACAGGCGAACTAAATCTTGATAGCCCTTGCGGAAGCCAAACCAGCGACCGGTTTGCATCAAGGTATCTGCACTGCCTGCGCGCCGACGGAAATAAGAAATGGTGAGGCCTTCAACCGTGTAGCCACGAGATAGCTTTGCACCGCCGACGAGTATCTTCCATACTTGGCCGGACTCAAAGTTGGGGCTTTCCCTGCCAACTGTATTTACCTGCAATATCGGCGATCCGCCGGCTTGTACCCCAGTCATCATCTCTGCATAAGCTTCATTGATATAGGGCAATAGCTCTTCATATGACTCGGGGATGGCATAACCTGCGCTATATCGTTCGATATTCATGACATCAAGCAGGTCTGTTTCGAACAACCTCTTCATCGCCGGGGTCGGCCGGGGTAAGTTGTATCCGCGGTTACGCCAAATCGTCTCCAAAATTTGTTTGCCGTCGCTGTGAATGCTGGTGCCCGTACCTTCGTGCACCAGCATGGTGTGGTGTTTAAACGTCAAACCGGGATGTTTGGCTTCGCGGAATTTCTTTATTGCTCCGGTGAGCACGAACATATCGAGCGCTTCTTCGAGCTCATTTGTCCGTTCAGCGTTAAAGAGATCATGATCGTCACAATCACTTTCTTTGACGATGTCACGGATGAATGCTTCACTCTGTGAGTTTTGCCTATTTGCTTCCTCGGGTGTATCGGAAAAATCCATGCGATCGTGGAACCACTTTGCTCCGCGGTACGCTGGTGGCTCGTTGAGCATGAGCACATAGTTCCGCGGGTAAAGATCTACCGGGTCAGCAGGATCGATAAAGACATTTGCGAACGGCGTTGCGGTATAACCCACGTATTGTGCACGCGGGCAGTTCTTGAGCAATTCGGTTATTTGCCCATTGACTGCGGTACGCTCACGTTCTTCATTGACATCTGTTTTGCTTTGCTTCTGTTTTTTCGTGTTGATGGAAGCTTGATCCGACTCATCATCAATCACTAACACTGGAAGGTGCTGTAGATCTTCATTCAAGCGCGCCGCGCGACGCAAGTCGGAGTTGAGATTTCTCAGCACAGAGGAGTTCTTCTTCACGACGGCAACCAGGCATGGCATGTTGTCAAGGTTGTCTGGATGATGAACCGGCTTAGACTTATCTGGGCGCTCAATTTCGATCGCGCTGGTTCCAGTTCGGCGGTAATCACGCACCGAGGTGGTTACGCGCTTGATACGGGGAAAGCCTGTGGTTCCGTAGTTGAGTCCATGACGGATGAAAGCCCCGCCTTTCTCAATCCAGTCACGGTCCCATTCTTCGTCGTCACTGAAATAAGCTTCGTCTCGACGTTCCTTTGTCGTGAGGTTTTCTTCATCGAGTCCGCTCAACACCGATTCTTTTCCACACAGCTCTTTATCTAGGCGCCGTTGTGTTTGATCGCGCAGGTTGTCCATTGTGCCGGCGAGGATAATAATAAACCTATATCCAGCATCAATTGCCTTAGCTGTTACTGCAGTAAAGTTGGCAGTCTTACCGCTTTGCACATAACCAACCACGAGACCTCGGGATGACAAATAGTGCGGTTCTTTTGGGTCTTCAATACGACGAAGAACCTCGGTTGCTTGGGTTCCCACGGTGTCGATCGATTCCGCATTCCAACCGTTTCTGCTCAGAACGCGGCGATAATCATCCCAGTAGTGAGAATTGGCTTGCTGCCTTTCTGGTGTATACCACTCGGTGAACTTATCTTCGACGATCACTGCTGGTTCTGGGTCTGGCAATCGTTTTTGCAAGGAATCAGAGAACTCAGCGAGCCCCAACTGGCTAATAACCCACTGAATCCGTTCTTTGCTGTCCGGAGCAGTCTGTGTTTCTGGTTTGAGCAACGCCGAATCGGCAGACTTCGCCGCAATGATGAAGGTAATTAATGGTTGGATGTCTATATCGGTAGAGTCCTCGATATAGCTTTGCAGCTCAGCCGTGCCGATCTCTATTCCCTCCAGCATCTTCAATCTTTCGAGCAAACCGGAAAATAGTTTCACGTTTGAAGGGGCGAGGACGTTGCTGATCGCGTCCTTCAGAAATTGGAAACTATAGTTTTGTTCGTGAGAGCCGGTGGGCACGATTTTCTCCTGGAATCTGTGCCGCGTTAAGTCCGGCACGTGCATGAATTAACAGTGGTTCATCAATTAGGTTCCACAATACATCGCTGATTAGTTGGCAGGGCAGGATTCAGCGTCACTGCACGACGACAGCCGTATCGGTCAATTAATCGAGCTGGCCGGATTCTTGACGGAGTTGTTCCGCCGCCGCAATGGCCAGCAAATCAGACCATAATTCTGCATTTGCCCTAGCCTTGCCAGTCCTTTTCGACGTAGCAATATCGTTGAATAGCAAGTAGAGCAGTGTTTTTACAAGAGGCGCATCATTTAATCTTCCCTTGCCAGGATTGAGCATTGTCCGGTATTTGCGATTAATTTTGATCGTGTTCCTTACAGAATCAACTTTGACAAAATCATCGTCGGCAAGATCAGCCCAAATGACATCGACCGGATCGCTGCTTTTCAAAATAGCGTCACTCTCGATTGCTTCCCTGATGGCTGGCGCAAGGCCGCGACCACCCTCTGCCAACGGATTAGGGTTGCCAGATTTCTTGTTAGATTCGCGCAATACTGCCACGGCATCGTCGCATACGTCGTCAAAAGTCTTCTGTGGATTTTCAGGGTCCCGCAGGCTAGCAATAAACCGGTGGAAGCCTTCGCCAAGTCGCACCGAACCTTTTTGTGGACTGATTGTGATATATTTTTCAATCACTCGCGGATCATCAATGACAACCCGCAGCAGCTTATAGTTTTTGCGTGACTCCTGCAGCCCACACCAGCCACCTTGGGTGATTAAACGATTCGCAATGTATACATAAAAGCCTTGGTGTCCGAGTGCGTCCTTGCCTTCTAGCTGAAATTCGTCTGTGTTAGACCGGTTCGTCCAAATATGTGCGGTGATTCCAAGTGAGTCTTGTTGCCCGTGTTCGCGCAGGTTTAGGGGATAGTGCTTATCACCGGATTTTCGGTAACCACATGGATTGATGGGCCTGATGTCTGGAGTAGCCACGGGAAAATTTCCATCGTAAAGCAGGAAGATTTTGATGTTTATCCGAGCGTCCTCGAGAAAGCGATGGTAACGGACACCGAGGTGCCTGCGTAATTTCTCGGTTGTTCGGGAAAGGAAGGCGTTAGCTTCTGTCTCCTCGTTGCCCTCATAAACCCCGTGCAGGTCATTCCACAAGATCGACGTGCCACGTTTTAGATCGACCAGGCGGTCGCGCAGATTCCAAACCTGGGTCAGAGCTTTTTCTTGCAATACTCCTGCTGTAAAACTCTCTTTGTGTAATTGGATTCCCTCCGGGAATTGTCCTTTGACCCGGGATAATACCGTTACGGTATTGGCGTTGGCATACGAACCTTCTTTTAAACCCATGCCGTAAATACCGATGGTCTTCTGCGAGTGAGCTTCGTGCCCACCTAAGCGCAACACGCGCTCCATCTTTGCTGCGTCCATGCCGACGCCATCATCATGCACAGCGAGTTGCGTGAGCTTATTGTCGTCCACGTGTAAGACGATGCTGATGTTGCTGGCTTCGGCATCGATGGAGTTGTCCACCAACTCATCGATACCAGAGCAAATATCGTGATTTGCCCCGAGCGCGTGCTGGATAGATTCAGACGGCGCGAGGTGGAGCGTCCTAGCGAACTCCACTGACCTGTTGCTCTTTGTCATTTCTGTGCTCGGCTCTAGTCGTCGGTGTCCAACCCGTCCACAATCCGCACGGTCTCCATCGCCACGCGCGTGACCTTGCCAATCAGGTCCACGATGTAGCGCGGATTGCCCACATCATCGGCCCAATCATTCGGGTCATTCACAATCCCCGAAGTTTTGTCTTTCTTCACCTGGTACCGATCAATCAACCATGCCAACGCTGAGCGCGAGCCCAGCATGTACTCATCCGCCTCTGCCGGAATACCGGAGATGGTCACCTGCTTGTTGTAAATCAGCTTCGTCACGTCGTTGACGTTCTTACCCGTTTCCGGATCCTTGCGCTTGGCCCACTTCATCTTCTGCACGCGCCAGGTCTCACGGTTGGACTCATCACCCTTGACCTGAATATCCAGCGGCCACGGTTCCACGGACTCATAATCCACGTGCAACGCCATGAGTTCCTTACCAGCTACAGCGAACTTATCGAACTCCGCACGCGAACTCGGTGTTTCAATATGCGGCAGCATCTTCTTCAAATCCGCCGCATACCGTGTGCGATAACCCGGATCATGCAACTTGCCGTACACAAAGTGGAAAATGTCATCACCCGAGACATCACCGCCCAACGCATCCCGGTAAATCTGCTTAATCTCCTCCGTGATGTTGTCTACGCGCACATACCCATCAACAACCTCACCGACCTGACCATAGACACTGGCTTCGCTTTGCTTGACGACGTTCCCCTTACCGAATAGGCCACCGTCCTCGGCATCGACTGGTGCCCAGGTGAAGCGGGGGAAGAACTGGCCTGTATATGTAAAGAACGACAAATCTGGGATTAGTTCTGTAGCTAGCACTGCGAATTCAGCTGCATCGCGAGGGGCCATGACGATGAAACCGATATTGGAGTGCTCTGGGGTTGGGAACATTGACGGGAGTTGGCTCATTCGATGAACCAGAGCATCATCATAATACGCCTTCGCTGACACGAATGGTCGGTACAACGATTTGACAATTTTTGCCGAAGTAAAAGGTCCTATGGGCTTATTCTTTTCCAACCTGCTAGTTAAGCTCGAAGACCACTTTATTGAATCCGGCCGAACATATTCAGGATGGCCACTTAAGAAGTCCGCGGATGATTGTGTTAATGGTTTTGCCTCTACAGCTTGATTAAATGTCAAAATATGCTTCTCTAGGTTACTTTTCAAACGCGAAGTAGAATAGTTATAAACCCAAGCGTCGCGGTTAGTGCCTAATCCTAGCGAAAGTATTTTAAAGAATTTCTGTGCTTTTTCTTTCTTGTCACCAATAACCGGCCATGTCTCGAATTCTTCAGAGCGTTGGTTCAGCCAATCGCCTTCTTTGTTCGGTTCGATAGTCTGCCAATTAACGGTTTCAATCGCGCAGGAATTGACGATACTGAGCTTTTCATCGCGATCAGCACCATCAGGAGTTTGAGTGTAGTTCAACGAGAAACTCGTTTTACTTGGGTCTTTTACACCAACAATTACAGCGATAGTTGTCTGCGATCCAGAGCCGAAGATTTGTCCACCTTCAGCTCGCCAATTTGAACTGCGCATATTACCGCGAAGGTTAAATAAATACAGATCGGTGAAATCTTCGGCCATCGACAAGCGCACGCCGTCACCCGTATTGCCGTCAATCCAACCACCGTTTGATACGAAGGCAACCACGCCCTGGTCGCCGATGCGGTCGGTAGCCCAGCGGAAAGCTCGCAAATAGGAATCATAGAGGGTTCGCTGAGAAGTCGCCGTGGATTTAGCCACGTAGGTGTCCGCGATGCGCTTATCCAGGCTGGGGTACTTCTGGTTGGCGTTGAGATCGTTCGCGGACTTTTGGCCGGCGGAATACGGCGGGTTGCCAATCACCACGTTGATGGGCGCGTTCTTCTGTCGCTCGATGGTGGCGTTATTTTCGCGGAAAATGTTGAGGTCCGGAATATCGCCGTCTTCGTGGACCTGGAAGGTATCGGCAAGCGCGATATTCATAAACGGCACGTAGTCTGGAACCGGTTCGCCGTTGCGCTGCGCGGCTTCCTCACGCAAGGCGTTGTAGGTGGTCTCGATATTAACGGCGGAGACGTAGTACGCCAGCAGCATGATTTCGGTGGCGAATAGCTCGTTGGCATATTTGCGCGCCAAGTCTTCCGGCTTGATGAGGCCAGACTGCAGCAGGCGCACCATGAACGTCGAGGTCCCAGCGAAGGGGTCCAGGATACTTACACCCTCATCGCTAAGCCCCTTGCCAAAGTGCTTTTGGGAGACCTCATCGGCTGCGCGCAGGATGAAGTCCACGATTTCCACCGGAGTGTAGACAATGCCGAGGGCTTCCGCTTGCTTCTTGAAGGCTTTACGGAAAAAGCGCTCATACAGATCCTTGATCACCTGCTGCTTACCCGAAGCAGAGGTCACCTCAGAGGCGCGAACGCGCACGGAATCGTAGAATTTCTCCAGCGATTCCCTTTCACTGTCCAGGTGTGCGTCCTGCAGCGCATCCGTCATACGCTGCATTACCTGGGCCACCGGGTTGTTCTCAATGAAGTCGTGGTTATCGAACAACGCGTTGAACACCGGGGCAGTGATCAGGTGCTGCGAAAGCATCGAGATGGCATCGGCTCCACCAATCCCGTCGTTCAGGTTATTACGCAGGCCGTCGACGAAGTCATCGAATTCAGCACGCAAGTGCTTGTCCGCGCCGTCGACAAGCTTAGTAATGCGGGTGACCTGGTTTTCGGCAATCTTGGCTACATCATCGGCCCAGTCTTCCCAATACGTGCGCGAACCAACCTTATCCACCAACTTGGTGTAGATGGCTTCCTGCCACCGCTCCAAAGAAAACAACGCGATCTGCTTCGCTGTGTCTTCGTCAGTGGCATTACCGGTCGGGGAGGGAGCAGGATTGACGATCGGCTCTTTAGGTTTCACAACTGGGTCCACGACAACCGGCAGCTCGTCTGGGTTGCCTTCGTTCAACGCGATGGAGTTGATCTTCGCATTGAAGCGATCATCGTGGGCACGCAGCGCGTTTAGGATCTGCCAGACCACCTTGAAACGCGTGTTGTCGTTGAGCGCCTGCGACGGGCTCACCCCAGGAGGCACCGCGACCGGCAGAATAATATAGCCATAGTCTTTGCCCTCTGCCTTACGCATCACGCGGCCGACAGACTGCACCACATCCACCATGGAGTTACGAGGTTGGAAGAAGATCACCGAATCCAGCCCCGGCACATCCACGCCTTCCGACAGGCAGCGCGCGTTGGTCAAAACCCGGGATTCCGTCGGGGCAATATCAGCTTCCAGCCAGTTGATCCGCGAAGAACGCTGCATCGCGTTCATGGTGCCGTCGACATGCTGGGCTGCCACAGCCACATCCGTGTTGTGCAGGCTGATGTCTTCCAGCGCGGCGTGCTCGTGCAGCGATTCCTGGTGCGCGGCCACCAAAGCAGGGAAGGAATCTGCGATCTGCTTCGAATGTTTGATGTCTTTCGCAAAAGCTACCGTGCGTTGCATCGGCTTGGCATTAACCTCGAAGCCGTCCTTGGTGCCCTGCAACTTGCCAGAGCGTTTCGCCAGCGCATTCCACGCGCCGATGATCGCCGAGGCCGTCGTGAGGTTCACTAATTGCCCTGGGGCATTGGCAAGGGCTTCTGCGGCGACGTCCTCGTCGACCGTCATCACCAACACCTTGTAGTCGGTAAGCAACCCGCGCTCGACGGCCTCGCCAAAGCCTAACCGGTGAAACTCCGGGCCGTAGACGCCTTCATCATCCATCGATGCCAACTCAGCCGAGTGGTCTGCGGCTTTGTCCTTGACGTCGTCGTCGAAAAGCTTCGGCGTGGCCGTCATATACAGGCGCTTGTCGACCTTGAGGTAGTCGGCGTCGTGGATGCGGACGAAATTCGAGGCATCCTCACCAGCCAGCGTCACACCAGTGGTGCGGTGAGCCTCGTCGCAAATGACCAGGTCGAAATCGTCGAGGCCGTGCTGCTGCGCGTCGTGGACGGTGGGCAGCGACTGGTAGGTGGAAAACACCACGTGCAGCCCCGCACCGTGTTTGCCGGTATTAAAGATCTCCGCCAGGCGTGTGCCGTCGGTCGAGACCGGCACCTCGAGATCATAAGGCGCAATATCCTCCGCGCCCTTGCCCACCTTGGTGTCCGAGCACACCGCGAAGCTGCGCATATCGACGGTGGCCTGCGCAGTCCACTCACGCAGGGTTTGCGAGAGCAGCGCGATGGACGGAACCAGGAACAAAACCCGGGCACGGCCGCCACGCTGCTCGGCGAACTGTTCCGCCAGGCGCAGCGACGTAAACGTCTTGCCCGTACCGCAGGCCATGATCAGCTTGCCGCGATCATGGGTAGCAAAACCAGTTAAGGCCTTTTCGATAGCCTCAGATTGGTGCTTACGTGGCTGGAAAGCTTGCTTACGCTCCAGTTTCACTTGGATTTCTGAGCCAGGGAATGCCACATCCCAGTTCACCGGGGCAGAAGCAATATCTCCGATACCGATACGGCTGGTTTCAATGATTTGGTTCGCCAGCGCGGCCTCGGCATTCGAGGACCACTTATCCGTCGTCGAGATGATATAGCGGTGCGAGAAATGTTCCCGGCCCTTTTCCGTTTCGAAGGATTTTCCAGAGGCCTCAAAGAAGGAGTCGATGTGGCCTTTTTGGATACTGGTGGTCGGCTTATAAAACTTTGCCTGGATGGCGACCCAGCTGTCATCGGCCACGCGGTGGGCCACCATATCGATGCCCGTGTCAGTTTGGCCGTTGTTATAGCGCCAATCGGACCAGCGGCAGACCTCATCGAACTGCTCGGCCAGCGATGGTGTGGTGCGGAAGAAGTTCACCATGAGTTTTTCGAAGGCAATACCGTACTTGCCCTGCGGTTGATTCTCACGTAGCTGGTCCAGAACTTCTTCAAACGTAGCCATGCACCGATTATGCCTTACGAGGTTGCGGGTTGAGGTGCTTGGTGCACTTTGCCCAGCCTATGGTTCCTGGCCAGTGCCCGCGTTAATGATTCTATGCTGCACTGTCTTTCTTTTTGGAGGAAGTGGCCGTCGCTAAGTTGTAGCCAGATAGTGCCGCGAGTGCCACGACTATCCCCCAAATCGGAGAATCAGCAATGATCGAATACGCTGCAGCAACAACGATTCCTCCTAGGGCGGATGCTTGTTTTAAGGTCATTGTGTTGATTCCTTTCATTCAGGTCCCACAAGTATGGGGACCATTCGGGATTTAATTACCGTTGCAGCTGTTTCGGTGATTCTGGGTGATCTTCTTGCCATTTTTGATTTTTCTGCGAACCAGAATGAGCTGCGCCCATCGAGCATGACGATAAACCTCAGAATATGTCCATTAGCATAATAGTTAGCCTAGGTGCGCGGAGCTATGCACAGTATTCCGCGCATCCTACGGCTCGCCATAATTCTTTTCCAGTGTCTGCGTCGATGATCCGAGGATGCATTTTTCAATACTGCGCGCGTTGAAGAGCCAAAGGTCGCATTGTTTTCGCGGCGCGCTAGTTGAGGTGCCGCCCAATCAATTGTCCGTATCCGTGTATTCCGAGAGCGTTGAGGTGCAGCGGGATGTTTCCCGGTGCTGGTGGTGCAACGTCAAAAAGGTTACGCCACCAACGCTGCGGCGAACACATATCGTGGCCTTCAGAGGCAGGCCAGGCGTCGACAAAGGTGGCCCCATTGTGCTCGGCTACCTCACGCAGGTTGTTCTGCAAACGCTGCTCCGTAGCGGCAATGAGGGGAGTAGGGATAGGTAGCGGGTCAGATGAATGCAGCCCACTGTTCGCACATGTTGTGCCATCGCTTGTGACACGGGGATATCCAACCACCACAATCCTGGCATTCGGTGCGTGCTCGTGGATAACGTCGATGGCGTTCTGCAAGCCACTACGGACCGCGTGATCAACCGACTGCGTATCGAGTCCGTAACGGTAAGTATCGTTAGCCCCCGCAACAATAACGACGTTTCTCGTACTCCGGGTGAGATCGCCCTGTTCTGCAGCTGTGCGGAGAGTATCGTCGATACGAGGCTCACCACTAGCTAACGAAGCACCAGAACACTGATACTGATCCACTCGAGCGACGCCGGACGCCTGACGAATCTCGTCGGCGATGGCGCCGTCGGTAACGCAACCGACACCGGTGGTCATGATGTCTTTGCTGCTACCCGACGCATCGGAGCTCTTGCCTGGCATAGCAGAACTACTACTGGACGTATCAGTGGCGCTACCTGACGAAAGCGGCATGTTATTGCGCACAACATCGAAAGGTACGGGGTTGGCGACCACGCTGTCACCGGCTAATACGGTATTTCCCGGAGGTGCCGTATGAGCTGCGGCAGCACCAGCAGTAAGAGATGCAGTAGTGGCCACGATAGCAGTCAGTAGAGCGAGCTTAGTACGCATGCGTGTCCTAGCGGAATGAAAATGGTTTTGCGTTACACCTTAGTCAAACTTGTCGAACCACCGAAGATCCACAGTTGGGCGTAGCTTGACGCCTGATTCACCGTCCGCGCGAATCAGTTCCGCGAGACGGTCACCGCTAATGAGATCTACTGTGGGTACCGATGCCGTAGCAGCTTTACGGGCGGGTTCTGTGAACCGGCTCAGAGTGACGATAATGGCGCGCTCTGCTCCCTTGGTATGAGCATCGCGTTGGAAAAGCGCCACCGTATCACGGCCAATAGGCTTATCTGGGGCATAGCGCTTGACTTGTACTGCCACACGAGAAGAAAGCACTGAACTGATTGGTGCTGTACCGATGGCATCGACGCCTTCGTCACCAGAACCGCCGGTTTGTTGCAGGTGCAGGCCTTGTCGCCGAAGCAAATAGATAACAAACTTTTCGAAGCCGTCCGGCGATAATTGGTGGAGTCGTTCCAGTAGTTGACTCTTCCAATCTCTATCCATTTCTTCGTCGTCGGAGTCTTCGCGAATCTCTGCGTCAGAAATATCGTCTTCCACTTCAGAGTCTGTAGTTTTCGCTTCTTTTTCTAATTTCTTCCGCTGCCGTTGTGCTCGGGAAATCTCTCGATCAAGGTCTTGAACTTTGTCGAAAGCATCCACTTCCGTAAGCTCAAGAAGCTCTTCGCCTTTATCGGTGAGCAAATACATTCCTTGCCCTGGTTGTTCGAGCACACCAATTCGTTTAGCCGTAGTACGAGCCCACCCAATGCGGTCAATCAGCACAGAGAGATTTGGGCGAGTCGGATAAGTAATTTGCTGAAGGTTTTCTGAACCCGGGACTAGCTCCAATACGTGCTCGGTAATTTCGTTGGCCCTGGCAGATCCACCCAAAACATGCATCGCTTTGAGCACAGGCACAACGAGTTGCTGGTGGGTCGGAATTCCGCGTTCGGTAAAAGACTTATTTGATTCTGAAGCGCTCATTCTTCCATTCTCGCAGAGCTAGAATGCCAGGGAAGAATACGGCGAAAGGTAACCCCCAATGCTTTATCCCTACCGTGTGAACCTGGATTGGCTCTGGGGCACACCACCCGGTAACGACGGCACCCCCGCTACAGTGCGTGCAGTCCTCGAAGGCGCTGACGCCTGCGCATTAGCCCACGCCTGGCTGGAAAGCCTCTCGGTAGACGACAACGGCCACCGTGGCGAAGGTGGATGGGGAGCACAACTAGTACACGCCGAGGAACGCTCGCGCCGGGCCATCCTGGCGATCACTTCTGCCGGAGAAGACGTCGCAGATGGCATCGAAGACGGTACCGATAACCTGTACTGCTTCCTCGCCGAACAGGTGCGCGGTGTGGCAGAATCCGATCTCAACGTGGAATGGCAGGAGCTTGACCGTCGGCAAGCGTAACGGGGCAGCAGGCCACGGTGGGTGTAGCGCTTGGGCTCGAGCATGGTAGCTCTAGCGCTGTGGCTGTAGTGTGCTGCCGGTGGCGGCTAAAGTGTAGGGCATGAAACGCCTCTTGCTCATCGACGGACACTCCATGGCCTTCCGCGCTTTCTACGCGCTCCCGGCAGAAAATTTCTCCACCGGCGGCGGCCAGCACACCAACGCGGTCTACGGATTCCTCACCATGCTCACCGGCATCGTCGGCGATGAAAAACCCGACCACATCGCGGTGGCCTTCGACGTCGGGCGCAAGACCTTCCGCACCGAAAAATTCCCGGATTACAAAGCCCAGCGCGCGGCCACGCCAGAAGAATTCAAAGGCCAAGTTGAACTCATCCGCGAAGTCATCGAAGCACTCGGCATCACCACGCTCTCAGTCGAAAACTACGAGGCCGACGACATCCTCGCCACCCTGGCCACCGCAGCCGGGGCACAGTCCGGCGAATACGAAACCCTGATCGTCACCGGCGACCGCGACTACCTACAGCTGGTCAACGACATGACCACCGTGCTGTACCCTATGCGCGGGGTATCCAAGCTGCACCGCTTCACCCCGGATGCGGTAGAAGAAAAATACGGCTTGAGCCCGCAGCAATACCCGGACTTCGCCGCGCTACGTGGCGACCCATCCGATAACCTGCCCAACATCCCCGGCGTCGGCGAAAAAACCGCACAAAAATGGATCAAACAATACGGCAGCCTCGACGAGCTGATCGCACACGCCGACGACATCAAAGGCAAAGCCGGCAACAGCTTCCGCGAACGCATCGAACAAGTGCGCCTCAACCGTGAACTCACGCAAATGATCACCGATATGCAACTTTCGCACAGCCCGGATGATCTTTCTTTTGCCGACGTCGACGCCAACCAAGTGGCCGCCCATTTCGACGACCTCGAATTCGGCCCCAACCTGCGCGACCGCGTACTCGGCGTTTTCGGCGCTGAAGCCGAGATTGACGACACCCCCGAATTACCCGCCATCACACACGACGAAGCCACACTCACCGACTGGCTCGCGGAGCACACCGAAGGCGTCGCCATGTTCGTCGACGGCAACGGCGCGCCGGGCCAGGGTGATGCTACGGCGATCGCGCTCGTCGACACGAACCGACAGGGCATCACGGTGGTGCTGGAAGATCTTTCCGCCGACGAAGACAAAACCCTGGCAGAATGGCTTGCCGACGACAGCGCCAGCAAATATTTGCACGAGGCCAAAGCTGCCTTCCACATGCTGGCAGGCCGCGGCTACCAACTGCGTGGCATCAGCCACGACACCGCGATCGCCGCATATCTGCTGCGCCCAGGCCAGCGCGGTTATGATCTGGCCGATGTTTACCAGCGCCACCTGCAGAAGACCCTGCCGGGCGGGGAGGGGGAAACCCAGCAGCTGTTGGAAAAAGCCGGGGCGATCCTGGAATTGGCCGAGCTGCTCACCGCCGAGTTGCTGAAGATCGAGAGTTTCGAGCTCTACCGCGACCTGGAGCTGCCGCTAGTGCAGATCTTAGGAACCATGGAAGCCACCGGTATTGCCGTCGACCGTGACGTGTTGGACGAGCAAGCCGAGACCTTTGCCGAGATGGTGCGTGAAGAACAAGAGGCCGCCCGTGAGCTGGCCGGAGATGAAAACCTGAATTTGAACTCGCCTAAACAGCTGCAAACTGTGCTGTTTGAGACCCTAGATTTGCCGAAGACGAAGAAAACCAAAACTGGTTATTCCACCGCCGCTGGTGAGATCGAGGCTTTGGCGGCGAAACACCCGCACCCATTTTTGGACCGGCTGCTGGCACACCGCGAATACCAGAAAATGAAGACCACCCTGGAAGGGCTGTCCAAAACCGTGCAAGGCGATGGGCGCATTCACACCAGCTTCCACCAAACGGTGGCTTCGACCGGCCGGTTGAGCTCGTCAGATCCGAACCTGCAGAACATCCCGGTGCGCACCGAGGCCGGGCGCAAGATCCGCTCGGCCTTCCAGGTCAGTGAAGGTTTTGAAACACTGCTGAGTGCGGACTACTCGCAGATCGAAATGCGCGTGATGGCGCACTTATCCGGCGATCCGGGGTTGATCCAGGCTTACCAAGAAGGCGAAGACCTGCACAATTACGTCGGTTCGCGCGTGTTCGACGTCCCGGTGGAAGAAGTCACCCCGGAACTGCGACGACGGGTTAAGGCGATGTCTTACGGCCTGGTGTACGGCTTGTCTGCTTATGGTTTATCGCAGCAGCTGAATATTCCACCGGGGGAGGCGAAAAAGATCATGGAAAACTACTTCGCCCGCTTCGGTGGGGTGAAGCAGTACCTAGATGAGGTCGTCGAAAAGGCCCGGCATGATGGCTTTACCTCAACGGTGTTTGGCCGGCGTCGTTATTTGCCGGAGCTGAACTCAGATAACCGCGTTGCCCGGGAAAACGCCGAACGGGCCGCGTTGAATGCGCCGATTCAGGGCACTGCCGCAGACATCATTAAGGTGGCGATGATTCGCGTCGACGACGCGCTGCGGGAAGCGAAGCTGCGATCCCGGGTGCTGTTGCAGGTGCACGACGAGTTAGTCGTGGAAATCGCGCAAGGCGAGCTAGAGCAGGTCCGCGAGCTGGTGGAACGCGAAATGGATCAAGCCATCACGCTGACTGTCCCGTTGGAGGTATCTACCGGCTCGGGCACCAACTGGCAAGCCGCCGAGCACTAGCCTCGCTAGCACCCGGCAGCATTCTGGAGTGCTGGAGAGCCAACCGCGAGTTGCTCGGCATTGTGGTCGGGGCGTGAGCCACTTCTTCTAGGTTCGAAACTCGAAGACTAAGCTGCCTGCATCTGGCTGGTCGGAGCCGTGCTTGCCGACGGTCGGCGCTGGCAATCCCGCGCGGCCGAAGAGGTAATACAGTTCTTCCCGGCTGCGCAGCTGCTCGCCGTACAGTGCAAAGGTGACCAGTGCGCTCTCGGCACTAGATCGCTGGGCACTAGATCGCTGGGCACTAGACTGCGCGGCGGTAGCACGTGAGGCAGCAGACGGTGTGGAGAAACCGGTTTCACCAGTGGAATCCGGCAACCGGCATTGGCAAGCAAGCCGCAGCGAATTTGCCCCGGCTTGTTGTTGCTTGCGGTAGAGATCCTGCAGATACTCGGTTGCCGCCGCATCGTCGCGTTGGGCCAGATCCGCGGTCACCGGAATGACTGAGTTAGTTGCGTCGGTTGCGTCTGTTGTTTCGGTTGCTTCGGTTGGTGCTGCTGCGGTGCCTAATCCCGTGGCTGTCCCGGCCGCAGCCGTAACTCCCGGGTGGTAGCCGTCGACAAGCGCGGTACGCAGGTGCACAAGACCCGCCAGTGCTGTTTGGTTACGCTGATTGTTATCAGATAGCTGCTCGACGGTGGCGTCTTCGGCCAGAATCCGGCCAGAAGCAGTCAATTGCCACTGCGCAGGCGTGGCACGGAAAACCAAGCCCAGGGTTTCCAGGTACACCAGCAGTTTTTCTAACCCAGCCGGTTGGGTATTTGTGGCTGCGGCAAGCTCGTGCACATCACGCGGGGCTGTGGCCAAAGTGGTGCCCAGCCCAACAGTTACTGCCGTGCGAATGGCGAAAGCCGCGGTGAGGTCACTCAGGGCAGCAAATTCTGCTTGAGCGTTGTGGATTGGTGTACCGTTCCCGGCATGCCCATCCTTGTGCGGTGTCAATTGTGCTGGTTCGGCAGTGTTCGTTGTTGCGGTATGCGCGCTGGGACTGGCCAACGTTTCTGGCGCCCGGCGTGGTGGCGTGGAGTAGTGCTTCGTACGGGATTTCCAATAACCAGAAAAATGCATCTGATGTTTACGCAGCCCCTTGGCCTCCTGCAGCCACCGGCGAATTGGTTTCAAACTGGCAGACTCGCCAGCCACCCAGGCGAAGACTTCGCCGTCCCACCAGTCGGTGGTGGAGATGGCGTCGTACAGTGTGTGCCCATCGCTCCGGAATAACCAGGTGATTTCCACGCCATCTGGGCAGGGGAGTTGTTGGCGGTGGGAATGCTCGTTAACCAAGATGAAAAATTTTCCGCGCTGCCCGGCAGGCCATTCTTCTAGCCAACGGCTCAGCGCGGGCAACGCGGTGGCATCGCCGGCGGCAAGGATCCAGTCAGCGCCTTGCGGTTGGGAAGACGTCGACTTCGGGCCTGCGATTTGCAGAATATCGCCGGGTTGGGCTTGCGACGCCCACGAGGTGGCGGGGCCGGAGCCGTGCAAAACAAAATCTACATCCAGCTCGCCGTGCTGGCTATTGAAACGGCGCACGGTATAAGTTCGGCGTGGCGACGACGAAGATTTTGCAGGCCAATCTAGCTTGCGATCCCGCTGCGTTGGGCCCACGGGTTTATCTCCGGGAGCCTGCGGCAGGATTAGTTTGATGGAGTCGTCGAAATTATCTGAGCGAAACTCTGGGACGACGTAGCCGTTGTCGGCAGTATGCGCTGCTAGTTGTGGGCCGCCCAAGGTGACCCGACGCATGCCGTCGGTGACATCCTGGACGCGCAGCACCTGCAAAAATCGGGTGCTTGCTGGGTACGAAGTACGTGTGCGGGCCATAAGCCCATTTTAGTCGTACTTTGCCAGCTGGCAGAGGCCAGGTTAACCCCGGCCTATTGCATTCAGAAACCCAGCTTGATGGACAAGACAGGTGCCTTTAAGCTTGCCCGTTTCCGAGTTTGATGTTCATTCCTGGAACAGAATTGATGAGATTGCGAGTATATTCTTGCTCCGCATTGCGGAACAAGTTTTCGGTGGTGTTTTTTTCCACCAGGTTTCCGTTCTGCAATACAACTACGTCGTCTGCGGATTGCCGAACCACTGCAAGATCGTGAGTAATAAAGAGGTAAGAGAGATTATGCTCATCCTGCAGATTCTGTAATAACTTAAGAATCTGGTCTTGGACCAAAACATCGAGCGCAGAAACAGCCTCATCGAGGACAAGCACCTCGGGGTTTAATGCCATGGCGCGAGCGATAGCGATTCGTTGTCGTTGTCCACCCGAAAGCTCATTAGGGAATCTCTGCATAGCTGAAGCAGGCATTGCAACCATATCCAACAGTTCAGCGACTCGTCTTTGCCTTTCTTTCCTGTTGCCACGCTTATGCAGGATTAGTGGTTCCTCGATTGATTTATAGATCGAGTACATGGGATCCAAGGACCCATAAGGGTTCTGGAACACAACTTGCATCTTTTCCCGAAGATTGAACAATTGTTTCTTGGAAAATTTAGATACGTCTTCACCATTGAATTTAATGGTTCCAGAGGTAGGCTCAAGCAGCTGCAACACCATGTTCGCGATTGTTGATTTACCCGACCCGGATTCACCAACCATTGCAAGTGTCGTTCCACGACGTACGTTGAACGACACATCGTCGACAGCCTTAAAGACATCTTTCCCACGACCGCGCTGAGCAAATTCCTTTGTCAGGTTAGCTACTTCGATGACGAAATCGTTGTCGGCACTGATCGGTTCACCCGAAGTTGGCTGTGAATCCGTGCCGTCGCTGTTCTCGTTGACCGTCGCATTCTCGGAGTACCGCGCGGTGTTGATTGACGGGGCAGCTTGTACTAGGCGTTGCGTATACGGGTGTTGTGGGTCCTGCAGAATTTCTTGAGAGGGACCAGATTCAACGATCCGACCCCTGTGCATAACTACTAGATGTTCCGCGCGTTCGGCTGCTAGCCCAAGATCGTGGGTCACGAGTAGTACCGCAGTGCCGAGTTCTTCTGTCAAACTAGCGAGGTGATCCAGGATCTTACGCTGCACAGTAACGTCGAGAGCCGAAGTAGGCTCGTCTGCGATGAGCAGTTGTGGTCGGGCAGCTAGGCCAATGCCGATGAGAGCGCGCTGACGCATACCTCCAGAGAATTCGTGGGGGTACTGCTTTGCTTTCTTTGCAGCGTCCGGTAGCCCCGCTTCGGTAAGCAATTGGGCGACTTTTTCGTCTTTGTCTGCGCCGTCGAGAGCATTGTTCGCTTTCAAAGACTCGGTGACCTGTGTACCGATTTTCCAGACTGGGTTGAGGTTTGACATCGGATCTTGGGGGACTAGACCAATTTCCGCGCCCCGAATTTGTTGAAAACGTTTTTCTGATGCCTTCGTCAGGTCTTCACCATTGAAAAGAATCGATCCGCCTTCAATCTTTCCATTTTTGGGCAGTAGACCAATGATCGACATTGCTGTCGTGGATTTACCCGAACCTGATTCACCAACAATGGCTACAGTTTCTCCGGGATAAACTTCTAGGTTTGCTCCGCGTACTGCATGTACATCTCCGCCGGACGAGGAGAAAGTGATATTCAAGTCTTTGAGCTCGAGCAGCGGCTTTGAATTATCGCTCATGGTTAACGTTTCCTCGCTTTCGGATCGAGCGCATCTCGGACGACATCACCCATAAGAATGAAACCGAGAACGGTAAGAACCAGACCGCCCGCTGGGTAGAACAAAATGGAAGGTCGCGTACGTAGACTGTCCTGAGCCGCGGAAATATCGCCACCCCAGCTAACCACGTTGGAAGGAAGACCAATGCCAAGAAACGATAGAGAAGCTTCAGCTACGATGAACACGCCGAGGGAGACTGTCGCGTAGACAATGATCGGGGCCGTCGAGTTAGGCAGGATGTGCTTAAACAGAATTTTCGATGAAGATGCACCGAGCGACTTGGAAGCGGTCACGTATTCTTCTTGTTTGGTTGACATGACAGTTCCTCGCGTAATGCGGGCGATGCTTACCCAACCGAAAATGCCTAAGACGAATACTACAGACCAGATTGAGCGGGAATCGCGGAACATTTGCATAAACACGATTGCTGCAAGAAGAAGGGGGACAGCAAAAAATACGTCTATGATACGGGAGATGACTGAGTCGATCCATCCTCCGACGTAACCGGCGATTGCCCCGATAGCGGTACCCAGTACTGTAACGAACAAGGTGGCGAAAATACCGACGAGAACGGAGGCGCGTGCGCCATAAATTACTCGAGCGTAAATGTCACAACCTTGACGGTTGAAACCAAAAGGGTGACCCGACTCAGGCCCAGCGAGTGATTTTGAGAGCTCACAGTAGCGCGGATCTACATTGGTAAACAAGCTGGGAAATGCAGCCATGAGGCAAGCAACAAGGATGAGTAGTCCAGAGATCCAGAACAATGGCCGTTTTCGCAGTGACTTCCATGCTTCGCCCCATTGCGATTGAGGTGCCCCAGCATCTTTGACAGCGTCAACTGCGCCGAGACCTTGCTCATCAGTATCGGCGACGAAATGCTTGTGATGTGGGCGCAGTGAAGGTTTTTGAGCTTTATTGGTCATAACGGATCCTTGGGTCTAGAACTGCGTACAGCAAGTCAACGAGCAAGTTCGCGATGATGTAGATAATCACCAGTACGGTTGTGAATGAAACGACGGTCGCAGGTTCACCTCGGATGATTGCTTGGTAGAGCGTGCCGCCAACACCGTTAATTCCGAAAATTCCCTCCGTAATAATGGCGCCACCCATGAGGGCTCCCAAGTCTGCGCCTACAAAAGTCACCACTGGAATCAAAGAATTTCGCAGGACATGCCGACGCATCAGCTGGCCTTCCGGTAATCCTTTGGCACGGGCAGTCCGTACATAGTCAGCTTGTAGATTTTCGGCAACTGATTGGCGGGTTAACCGGATGACGTAAGCAAACGAAATAGCGCCCAGCACTAAAGCAGGAAGAATCAGGGCAGTGAATGATTCGTTGGTTCCGACTGTGGGAGGCAGTAAGCCCCATTTGATACCCACGAGAAATTGGAGAACGAAACCAAGAACAAAGCCGGGAATCGCGATTAGTAGCAGGGACATCACGAGGACAGTGGAATCAAAGACGCCACCTTTGCGGATTCCGGCAATAAAACCGAAAGCAATACCTAGTATGGTCTCAAAAAATACAGCCATAAAGGTGAGCTTGATGGTGACAGGAAAAGCATTCGCCATTACTGCACTGACCGAACGGCCAGAGAAGGTAGTGCCGAAGTCTAAGGTGATAATGCCTTTGAGATAAAGCAGGTACTGCACTAAGAACGGCTTATCGAGATTATATTCTTCGGTAATAGCTTTGCGGGCAGCTTCGGTAAGCCCTCGGTCGCCGCCGAGAGCATCTACAGGGTCTCCGGGCATTAAGAAGACAAGGGCGAACACGAGGAATGTTGCGCCGAAGAATACCGGGATCATCTGCAGGACGCGACGCCCTACGTAATTCAACATTTTCGGAATCTTTCTAAAGCGAGAATTATAGTTCGTTTTTATGGGGTAGAGGTGTAAGTGGGTAGTTCTCGCAATCGACCTGCGTGAAATCCCGACAGCTTATTTGCAATTTGGACGCAAGTTAAGCGTTGGCGCGTATAGGTTGTTGCTCATCACCATTACGAGATAACTACGTTAATTCTCCTTAATTCTATGACTAGGTTAACAATCTGATTGGAGGTAGTTTATAGGTTACTCGTGCTGCAAAAAAGTTTTCCTTCGATACTGTCGACGTGATATTTACTACATCCGGCTGGATCTATGTTGGCTAAATGAGTTGCAGTGGGATGTGTTGTGCGGCAGGGGTGCTTGACAATGCGGGGTGTTGTCGAATTCTTGTTGGACAATGTAATTGTTTTGGGTGACAAGTGTTATTGTTTAGTCAACAGTGTGATTCAGCTTGTAAATTGTTGTGATCCAGCTGGAAGATTTTTGCTGTGACTCTTTGGAAAGGCGTCGAAGTATGAAGTTCAAAAAGATTACTGCCGTGATGGCTGCGCTAACCCTCGGTAGTGGGTTAGTGGCATGTTCGGATGATTCCGGGACGGGTGCCGCCGGTGCAGACGCGGACGGTGTGGTCTCTGTGTATGGTGGCGAGCCACAAAATCCGCTTATCCCTTCGAATACATACGAAGCTTTGGGTGGTCGCGTCATTGATATGATCTATTCCGGCCTTCTCACGTATGACACTGACGGTAATACGCAGTACGAAGTTGCCGAAAGTATCGAAAGCAACGATGACAACACGGAATTCACGGTCACATTGAAAGACTGGGAATTCGCAGATGGTACTCCAGTGACTTCGAACTCATTCGTCGATGCCTGGAATTATTCCGTCAAAGAGTCACACATGACTTCTTTCTTCATGGAGCCGATCGTTGGATACGAACCCGGTAGCGAAAGCATGGAAGGCCTGGAAGTTGTCGACGATAAGACTTTTAAGATCAAACTTTCGCACCCAGTTTCTGACTTTAAAGAACGCCTAGGCTACACCGCGTTCTTCCCGCTGCCACCAGAGGCCTTCGACGATATCGAAGCGTTTGGTGAAAAGCCCAATGGCAACGGCCCATATGTTCTTGAAGAGTGGAATCACAACAGTAATCAGTTGATGTTGCCTAACGAGAACTATCCCGGGGACCGCAAGCCCCAAAACGGAGGTATTAACTACGTCCATTACGCCAGCACTGACGCGGCCTATGTGGATGTAGTGGCGGGCCAGCTGGATGTCCTTGATGGTATTCCGACCGCAAGCTTCTCAGTGTTCGAAGATGACCTCGGTTCTGAAAGGACTTATAGCGAACCAACCGCTATCATTCAGGCTTTTAACATCCCAACAGGTCTCGAACATTTCGAAGGCGAAGAGGGTGCCTTGCGTCGTCAAGCTATTTCCATGGCGTTTGACCGTGAAGAGATCACCGAGGCCATCTATCAGGGAGCAGCTACTCCGGCTGTCGACATGTCGTCCCCGGTTCTTCCGGGATTTAACGACAGCATCGAAGGTAATGAGGTCTTTGAGTTCAACCCAGACAAAGCTAAAGAGCTTTGGGAACAAGCGAACGACATCAATGACTGGGGAAACTCTAGTTTTAAGATTGCTATCAATGCTGACGGTGGAAGCGCAGCTTGGGCTGATGCGGTAACCAACGCACTGAGGAACAATCTGGATATTGATGCTGAAACCGACGCTTATCCGGATTACAAGTCGCTTCGTGACGACATCACTAACGGCACCATTGAGACTGCTTACCGTGCTGGCTGGCAGGCAGATTACCCATCGATCGGTAACTTCATTGAGCCGCAGTTCTCGACTGGAGCAGAGTCTAACGACACGGATTACAGCAATCCTGAGTTTGACGAGTTGATGAAGAAAGCTGCTGAGGCTCCGACTGCGGAAGAAGCAGCTGAAATCTACAACGAGGCACAAAAGATTCTGTTCAAGGATTTGCCTACGATTCCGCTGTGGTACAGCCACACGGTAGCTGGGTGGAGCGAGTTTGTTGACAATGTCTCCTTCAACTGGCGCGGCGATGTGGAGTACTACAAGCTGACGAAAAAGTAATTCGGGAAATAATTGATTGACCGGATTAACATGCCGACGGGGTTCTCTCCGTCGGCATTTTTGTTGCCAATCACAATGACTGAATTAAAACGGTTGCAGATATAAGTTTCCCAGCCTAGAATTCAGGGGGCATGTCTATGCGTTGGAAGTGCGTGAACTCTGATAG
Organism: Corynebacterium pseudodiphtheriticum; assembly: GCF_023509295.1. NCBI lineage: Bacteria > Bacillati > Actinomycetota > Actinomycetes > Mycobacteriales > Corynebacteriaceae > Corynebacterium > Corynebacterium pseudodiphtheriticum. The sequence goes on from NZ_CP091864.1 coordinate 1,074,712, forward strand.
GAAGTTTGACGCGCTTGTAGCGCGAGATCGTGAGCTTACATGAAAGGTTGAACCGTTCTTTGGTTCAGTGTCTGAAGTGAAGCCTTCGAGAGACTGCGAATGTACACAATCGATTTCCTATCCATTTCGGAGCACGCAACAATATGACAGCTTCTAAGGCCCCTCAGGTAGCCGTAAACGACATCGGCACCGCTGAGGATTTTCTCGCCGCGATCGACGAGACCATCAAGTACTTCAATGACGGTGACATTGTAGAAGGCACCGTCGTCAAGGTCGATCACGACGAGGTACTGCTTGACATCGGATACAAGACCGAGGGCGTTATCCCTTCGCGCGAGCTGTCCATCAAGCACGACGTCAACCCAGATGAGGTTGTTCAGCTGGGCGACCAGATCGACGCCCTGGTTTTGACGAAGGAAGACAAGGAAGGCCGTCTGCTGCTTTCCAAGAAGCGCGCCCAGTACGAGCGCGCTTGGGGTGCCATCGAGGACCTCAAGGAAAGCGATCAGCACGTCACCGGTACCGTCATCGAGGTTGTCAAGGGCGGCCTGATTCTGGATATCGGTCTGCGTGGCTTCCTTCCTGCCTCCCTGGTAGAAATGCGTCGCGTTCGCGACCTGGAGCCATACATTGGCCAGGAGCTTGACGCTAAGATCATCGAGCTGGACAAGAACCGCAACAACGTTGTTCTGTCCCGCCGTGCATACCTGGAGCAGACCCAGTCCGAGGTTCGCTCCGAATTCCTGCACCAGCTGCAAAAGGGTCAGGTCCGCAAGGGTGTCGTTTCCTCCATCGTCAACTTCGGTTCCTTCGTGGACTTGGGCGGTGTCGACGGTCTGGTACACGTTTCCGAGCTGTCCTGGAAGCACATCGACCACCCATCCGAGGTTGTCACCGTTGGTGACGAAGTAACCGTTGAGGTCCTGGATGTTGATCTGGACCGCGAGCGCGTTTCCCTGTCGCTGAAGGCAACCCAAGAAGATCCTTGGCGCGTATTCGCCCGCACTCACGCTGTGGGTCAGATCGTTCCAGGCAAGGTCACCAAGCTGGTTCCATTCGGTGCGTTCGTTCGCGTCGAAGAAGGCATCGAAGGCCTGGTTCACATCTCCGAGCTGGCCCAGCGCCACGTCGAGGTTCCAGACCAGGTTGTCAACGTTGGCGAAGAAGCCATGGTCAAGGTCATCGACATCGACCTCGAGCGTCGTCGCATCTCCCTGTCCCTGAAGCAGGCAGACGAGGACTACACCGAGGAATTCGATCCATCCAAGTACGGCATGGCCGACTCCTACGACGAGCAGGGCAACTACCTGTTCCCAGAAGGCTTCGACCCAGAGACCAACGAGTGGAAAGAAGGCTTCGACGAGCAGCGTCAGGCCTGGGAAGCTCGTTACGCCGAGTCCGAGCGTCGCTTCCAGCTGCACACCGCGCAGATCGAGCGCAACCGTGCCGCAGCAGAAGCCGCTGCTAACAGCGACGAAGCCGCTAACTACTCCTCCGAGTCCGGCGCATCGGATGCCGCTCCGTCATCCGAAGGCACCACCGAGGATGCAGGTTCCCTGGCTTCCGACGAGCAGCTTGCTGCACTGCGCGACAAGCTGGCTGGCAACTAAACAAGCCGCTTAGCTAGCCAAAATTTTCAGCTAGCGTCGCAAAAGCATAAGAACCCACTTCTTTCTGCCCCAACCCGGGCATTGAGAAGTGGGTTTTTGCGTTCTACACTGGGATTATGAAAATTATCGGACTTACCGGAGGGATCGGCAGCGGTAAGTCAACCGTCGCCCGAAGCCTGCAAAAACACGGATTCCCAATCGTCGACGCCGACCTCATCGCACGCGAAATCGTCGAACCCGGCCAACCCGCACTCGCCGAACTCACCAAAGAATTCGGCGCAGACATCCTCAATACCGACGGCTCCCTCGACCGAGGACTGCTTGCATCACGCGCATTCGAAAACAAAGAAACCACCCAGCGACTCAACAACATCACCCATCCACGCATCAACCAGCGCACACAAGAACTCTTCGACGAAGCCCGCGAAAATGGGGCAGAAGCCGTCATCTACGACATGCCCCTGCTGATCGATAAAGGCCTACACAAAGACATGGACGCAACCATCGTCGTGCACGCCGCAGAACACGTGCGCCTCGAACGGCTGACTACCAAGCGTGGCCTCGACGTTGACGATGTCCGCCGTCGCATCAACGCGCAAATCGACGACGAAACGCGCAAACAACACGCAGACATCCTCCTCGACAATAACGGCACTGAAGAAGACCTAACACAACAAATCGCACAAGCCGTCGACAAGATTAAACAGTTGACCAAGCACTAGCAGCCGAGATAGCAGAGTAGACTGGCGACTATGGCTTTTGCTGCTGAGTACCCTGTTTTATCTGAATCCGAACACCGCCCAGTCGGCGCAATCGAGCGCCGGAAAAAGACCTTCGAGGTCGTTTCCGAGTACCAACCGGCCGGTGACCAGCCAACAGCAATTAAAGAACTCGATCGGCGCCTGAAAGAAGGCGAATCCGACGTCGTCCTACTCGGCGCCACCGGTACTGGTAAATCCGCCACCGCAGCCTGGCTGATTGAACAACAGCAGCGTCCCACGCTAGTCATGGCACCGAACAAAACTCTCGCGGCGCAGCTAGCCAACGAATTACGACAGCTTCTCCCGCACAACGCGGTGGAATACTTCGTCTCGTACTACGACTACTACCAGCCGGAAGCCTACGTCGCGCAGACAGACACCTATATCGAAAAAGACTCCTCAATCAACGAGGACGTCGAACGCCTGCGCCACTCCGCGACCTCCGCGCTGCTATCACGCCGCGACGTCGTCGTGGTCTCTTCCGTCTCGTGCATTTATGGTCTGGGAACCCCACAGTCCTACCTGGACCGCTCCGTCGTCATGAAGGTCGATGACGAAGTAGAGCGTGACCGCTTCCTGCGCCTACTGGTCGATATTCAATACGAACGCAATGACGTCGGATTTACCCGCGGTGCCTTCCGCGTCAACGGCGATACCGTCGATATCATCCCGGCCTATGAAGAACGCGCTGTGCGAATCGAATTTTTCGGAGACGACATCGACGCGCTGTACTATATCCACCCTTTGACCGGCGACATCCTGGAACAAGTCGACGAGGTCCGTATCTTCCCAGCCACACATTACGTCGCGGGGCCAGAACGCATGGAAAAAGCCATTGCGGACATCAAAGAGGAGCTGCAACAGCGTCTTACAGAATTGGAAAATCGCGGCAAGCTTCTCGAAGCCCAACGGTTACGCATGCGCACCGAATACGACCTGGAAATGATCGAACAAGTCGGTTTCTGCTCCGGGATCGAGAACTATTCGCGCCATATCGACGGGCGAGAGGCTGGCAGCGCGCCAGCAACATTGATGGATTATTTCCCAGAAGACTTCCTCACGATCATCGACGAGTCACACGTGACCGTCCCTCAGATCGGGGGCATGTTCGAAGGCGATATGTCGCGCAAACGGAACTTAGTAGATTTCGGTTTCCGTTTACCCTCCGCTCTGGATAACCGCCCGCTGACTTTCGACGAATTTGAAAAACGCGTCGGCCAGACTGTCTATCTCTCTGCCACCCCGGGTGACTACGAAATCACCGCCGCCGGTGGTGAATACGTAGAGCAGGTCATTCGTCCGACGGGTCTGGTGGACCCGAAGGTCACCGTGAAACCAACCAAAGGCCAGATCGATGATCTTATCGATGAGGTCAAAACGCGCACGGCAAAGAATGAGCGCGTGCTGGTGACCACGCTGACCAAACGCATGGCCGAAGACCTTACCGATTACTTGTTGGAACACGGTGTCAAGGTTCGCTACTTGCACTCCGACATTGACACCTTGCAACGTGTGGAATTGCTGCGGCAGTTGCGGTTGGGTGAATTCGATGTGCTCGTCGGCATCAACCTGTTGCGTGAGGGCTTGGACCTGCCAGAAGTTTCCCTGGTGGCGATTTTGGATGCAGACAAAGAAGGCTTTTTGCGTTCGACGACGTCGCTGATTCAAACGATTGGTCGTGCCGCCCGTAACGTCTCAGGTGAAGTGATCATGTACGCCGACCGGATCACGGAATCGATGAACAACGCGATCGAAGAAACCGAACGCCGCCGGGAAAAGCAGATCGCCTACAACAAGGAACACGGCATCGACCCGCAGCCACTGCGGAAAAAGATCGCGGATATCCTGGACCAAGTTTACGAATCTGGTGATGACGGGGAAGCGGCAAATAACTCGGAATCCGGAGATGCGGCGCTCGTCGACAAGCCAGACGTGTCATCCATGGCAGAAGGCGAGATCCAAACTCTTATCGACGATCTGACGAAGCAAATGAAGGTTGCCGCCCGGGATCTCAAGTTCGAGTTGGCAGGCCGATTGCGTGATGAGATCGCGGATCTGAAAAAGGAACTGCGCGGAGTGAAAGAAGCTGGTATATAACTTGCAGCCAGTGTGGTGATAATCGCGTCATATTTGCCGGATTCTCCGGTGATTTTTCCGTGGAGTGTGAGATAAGGCGTTAGAATCGCACTATCGCCAAGTTCGGAAGGAACTCCCCGTGGTCGCATATTCCACCATCGTTACTGGATCTGACGGATCGGACTCGTCACTGCATGCTGTACGGTCAGCTGCGAGCCTGGCGCGGGCATTTCAAGCCAAGCTGATCATCGTTTCTGCTTTTTACCAGAAAAATGGTCTGATGATTGATGCCAAAGCCGACGCAAATGCGTTGCCCGTTATTAATCGCGATGCAGCTGAAGATATCCTGCTCGAAGCCCAACAGGTAGCTACGGGCGAAGGTGCAGAGCACATCGAGCTACGTGCACTAAATGGGGGCCCGGTAGCAGTGCTACGGGAGGTGGTTGAAGAATCCGCAGCCGATCTTGTGGTCATCGGCAACCGCGGCCTAAAGACGCTGTCCGGTCGTGTTTTCGGCAGCATACCCAGTGAGGTTACTCGGCGTTTTGATGTAGACGTGTTGGTTGTCAACAGTGATCATCATGAACAAGCAGACGAAGCGCAAGCATAGGGGAGCAGGGCTCCGGGAATCATGAGATCTGAATCCTCCGGCATGGGGAAGCCACCCGCTGATCCTAGCAGCGAAGATTACTCCACCATTGTGGTTGGCAGCGATGGCTCCCCGTCGTCGCTATTAGCGGTCCGGCGTGCTGCACGCTTGGCTGCAGCTTTCGACGCCGAGTTAATTATTGCGTGCGCCTACTATGAACCTGAAGACACAGCCGGTCAGCAAGAATGCCAAAGTGAGCATCCAGTAGTCGGACAAGAACATGCCGATTCTATATTGCAACCAGCGTGTGAAGAGGCCCGAGCGCTTGGCGTACAGACAGTGGCTGCAGCCATGGAAACTGGAAGCCCCGTCGCGGCGCTGATGCGCATAGTTTCCCAACACGATGCTGATGTGCTCGTGGTAGGAAACCGTGGCATCAATACCTTGACGGGGCGGTTATTGGGCTCGGTGCCAGCAGATATCGCACGACAATCCGATTGTGACGTGATTATCGTGCACACCGTGTCATAGCCACCACAGTTAGACAGGCACCGGCCGGTGAAAACCGGCGCAGTACAACTGCCTGTATGAGCCCACCCCTGCTAAGCCCAAGGATTCTTAGTCCCACCCTGCTAAATCCAACGTGCCGATAATGCTGAGAGTCTGCGTTGCGCGGGTACATGCAACGTAGAGATCCTGCCATCCCCGCGAGGAAGCAGCGATGATTTCTTCCGGCTCCACGACGATCACGTGGTCAAATTCCAGGCCCTTGTACGTGGCCGCATTGTGGGCAGAAATAATCGCATAACTGCGCTGGTTTTGGTCAGCGGTATCGTCTTCCGCACTCGCTGCAGTCTCGTCTGCGCGCAATTGATCACGAACATCCTCCGGCGAGGTACCACTTGGTAGCCAGCGCACAGCATCTTTCCGGTTACGGATAGCCTGGGCCACTGCGGTATCTGGGCTGTACTTGTGCACGATGCTTTCGGCCAGCTCAGCGATTTCTACCGGTGTTCGATAATTAATCGTCAGTTGATGCTGCCGGTAGCGCTTGCCGACGAACGCCTCTAATGCCTCGCTCCAGCTATCACAGCCAGCCGGTGAACTCGTTTGGGCAGGATCCCCAACTACCGTCATCCATCGGTTAGGGCTCCGGCGAAACACCATTCGCCATTCCATCGCAGAAAGTTCCTGCGCTTCGTCGACGACAACGTGCCCGAATGCCCAGGTACGGTCGCCTTCTGCCCGCTCTGCGGTGGTCCGATAATCACGTGCCTGCTGGCGACGCGCTAAGGTTTCCGCATCAATCACGTGGTGCGCAGACAGTATTTCTGAGTCGAAGACGTCATCGTTATCGGTGGATTCCGAAGTAGCCAGGATATCCAGTGCGCCCTCGGCTTCTTCCAGTGCTTCGCGCCATTCCTGCTCATCCGCAGCAGCTTGCTGTTCGTCGTCACCGCTGCCCAGCAGTTGGGCAAGCTCATCCAACAGTGCGGCATCAGAATCCGACCATCCTTGCTCCGAACGCCATAGGGCAGACACGAATTCTTCGCCACCGTTACCGCGACAAGCAGCGTGCAATTTCTCGCGGTCGGATAACAGTTCGCGCAATACTTGGCGCGGCCCTAACTGCGGCCAGAACTCGTCTACAAGCTCGTCGACGATGGCCTCATCGGAAATATCTTCATGCAACGCTGAAATATCCGCGCTATTGAGTAGGTTGCCACCATCTAGTGGATTGTGGCCTATGATTTCAGCCAAACCCTGCGCAAGAAGCTCTTGGAGCTGCTCACTGAAGATTTCACGGGCTTCGTTGTGCGGTTTTCGCGACCGTCGTGCCTTTGTACGAGCTGTTTTCACCATGGTCGGTGTCAGCTCCACGCGAGTGCCTTCTAGCACCACTTCCCGGCTATGCTTCGGCACGTGTTGATAAGCCTTGACCGCTGCCTTCAATACATCGACCATCTGCAGCGAGCCTTTGACCCGTCGGGTTTCAGCAGTGTCGTGCAAGGTAGGGCGCAACCCCGGGTAGAGACGGCCAATCGTACTTAGAACCACGCCAGTTTCCCCCAATTCGGGAAGAACCTGCGAAATATAGTTCAAAAAAGTCGGGTTCGGCCCGATGATCAATACGCCGGTGCGTGAAAGCTGCTCCCGCCAGGTGTATAGCAAGTAGGCCACTCGGTGCAGCGCAACGGCAGTTTTCCCGGTGCCGGGTCCTCCTTCTACGACGAGAACCCCGCGGGTGCTATCGCGAATGATCGCATCCTGCTCTCGCTGGATGGTTTCTACAATGGACTCCATGTGTTCACCGCGAGCGCTATTCATTGCGTGCAGCAGCGCAGCCTCGCCGGCTACATCAGCGCGATCCGCGTCGGCTGGAGCGGTGCCAGATAGGAGCTCGTCGTCGATATCCTTGACGACACGATCCGCGGTGCGAATATGTCGGCGAACCCGTACGCCTTCTGGGTGGGCAGTGGTGGCCAAATAGAACGGCCGAGCCATAGGGGCGCGCCAGTCGATCAGCAGTGAACGGTAGTCGTCATCGCGATCCATGAGACCGATGCGTCCGATGTATCGGCGGTCCAGACCTTCTGACGTCGGGTTTTCGCCTTTCGCGTCCACATCTATGCGTCCAAAAACCAGACCGATCTGTGCCAGGTTCAACTGGTCGAGTTTTTCTTGCAGTCGGTGATATTCGGTTTCGCGACGCAGCAAGGCATCGGAATCAGCATTGGCAGGGTCGATAGTTAGCTGTGCGTCGGCAAGACGCTGTCGTGCTTGAGAGACATCTGAATCCAAAATGCCGAACAAAGCATCAACATAGCTTTGTTCGGCAGCGAGCTCTGCAGAATAGTTCGAGTGATGTACTCGTTTGGTTCTCTGCGAACCCGTGGATTGCTGTCCCGTAGTTCTACGGGGAGACAATGGTCAGTATTTTCCTAGAAATCGATTTTCTTGTCGAGCTTCTTCATAGCCTTGGACAGAGCTTTGTCTGCCTTGCTTTGAATCTTCTCGGCGTTCTTGCGGGCCTTCTTTGCCTTCTTGCCGTGCTTCTTCTCGGCGTCCTTCAGAGCATCGTTGGCCTTGTCTTGGGCCTTTTTAGCGGCCTTTACGGTGCTCTTTTTGGCTGTTTTGGCGTTGGAGCGTGCAGCATCCAGCCATTCATTGGCATTCTTGGACCAATCGCCCTTGTTGTCCTTGACGTAGGCCTGCGCTTTTTCGCTGGAATCCTTGATCCAGTCGCTAGCCTGACCACCGAATTCGCCTGCTTTTTCGCGGGCATCCTGGAGCATCTTTTCAGAATCAGACTGTGTTGGCAGTGCCTGCTGCATCTTCTTGCCAGCCTGCTTCGAAGCGTGTTCTGCGCGCCACTTCAGGCCTGGTTTGCCCTCGGTGTCTTGGGAGGCGATGAACAAGCCACCCAGCAAAGCTGAGGAAGTAGCGAAGTTGTTTAGACGCGCGCGGCGCTCGTCATCTTCATCTGCAGACCAGAAAGCATCGCGGGTGAAAAGCGTCGGCAAGCTCGTGATTGCCAGGGTTGCAGCAGCCAGACGTGGTGCCTTACCGATAGCAAACAGGGAACCAGCACCAACTTTAACGCCGCCCAAGGCACGAGCGACGGTCTTTGGGCTGTTAGGAATAGCGTCCGCGATGTCTGCTGGGACGATCTTGCGCACACGCGCGATTAGGTCTTCGGTGGTGTCAACGCGTTCGTTAGTCTTCCGCAGCGCATCAACGCCGTCGAGGATGAAGACTGAAGCCAGCATTGGTCGTGCGATCTTGCGGATCATAGCTAGTAATGCTCCTTGTAATAGTAGCTCGAAGTGCTAAGCGCTAATTCTACGTTATCTGCCCACAAAGTGTGGTGGGCATTGTTCGTGACCTACCAGCGTCGTTCCCACCATTCTGCAAGTTTGCCGCGCTCTTCTCCCAAAGTGGTTGGGTTACCGTGCCCGGGCCAAACTTTGGTTTCATCGGGGTACTGGTCAAAAATCCGGTCGCTGACGTCATGGAATAAGCGCACGAAATCGCCTTCGGAATCGGTTTTTCCTAAACCGCCCGGGAATAGCGAATCGCCGACGAACAAGTTCGGTACACCATCAATCACAGCAGCTAACGCGACTCCACCGGGAGTATGCCCACGCAAGATAATCACCGGGTATTCCTTGCCAGCGAATTCGAGAACGTCGCCATGCTGTAGCTCCACATCGATGTTGCCGGGGATTGCTGGGGCATCCAGGTATGACGCGTAGTGCTTTGCGCCAGTTTTTTCCAACAACTCTTCCAACGCGCGCGTGTGATCCCAGTGGCGGTGGGTGGTCAACACCGTGGTGATGGTGACTCCTAATTCCTCAGCGAAAGCTAGCAGCCGTGGGGCATCGTCTGCGGCGTCGATCAGTAACGCCTGGTCGCCGTCGACAAGAAAATAACACTGGTTGTCCATCTCTGATATGGACACAGAATGTAACGCTAGGGTGCTCATGCAGACAGTTTACGTCGATAATGGTTGCTGCATACAACCTGGTAGTTTTGAAGGGACGAGAGCGTCTAAAGCGTGCTGGTTGCAGTCGGATATATAAACAGAAAATTGTGGGAAGGCTTGGTGGATCCGTGGCGGATCGTTTGGTGGTCAAAGGTGCACGCGAACATAACCTAAAAGGCGTGGACATTGATTTGCCGCGCGATAAGATGATCGCGTTTACCGGGCTTTCTGGCTCGGGTAAATCCTCACTGGCGTTCGATACTATTTTTGCCGAAGGGCAACGTCGATATGTGGAATCATTGTCTTCGTATGCCCGTATGTTCCTCGGCCAAATGGACAAGCCGGACGTCGAGTTTATTGAAGGCTTGTCGCCAGCGGTTTCAATTGACCAGAAGTCAACCAACCACAACCCCCGTTCGACTGTCGGGACGATCACCGAGATTTACGACTACTTGCGTTTGCTGTTTTCGCGTGCAGGAACCCCGCATTGTCCTACCTGCGATGCCGTGATCGAACGGCAAACCACACAAATGATCGTCGATCAGGTGCTTGCGCACGAGGAAAAAGCTAAATTCCAGGTGCTAGCGCCAGTCGTGCGCACACGCAAGGGCGAGTTTGTGGATCTGTTTGCTGATTTGTCGGCACAAGGTTTTTCTCGCGCACGGATTGATGGTGAAATCTATCAGCTGAGTGATCCGCCGACACTGAAAAAGCAGATCAAGCACGATATTGACGTCATCGTGGACCGTTTGCAGGTTAAGGCTTCGCAGAAACAACGCCTAACTGATTCGGTCGAGACGGCGTTGCGGCTTGCCGACGGCCTGGTGACCATAGATTTTGTTGATGATCCGGATTCTACTCGGATGTTTTCTGAGAACTCCGCCTGCCCAAACGGGCATGCTCTGACGATTGATGAGTATGAACCCCGCTCCTTTTCCTTTAACTCGCCGTACGGTGCTTGCCCGAGTTGTGACGGTTTAGGCTCACGCCACGAGGTGGACCAGGATTTGTTGATTCCGGATCCGGATGCCCCAGCCAATAAGGCGGTACAGCCCTGGTACGCCAGCCCGAATCAACGGTATTTCGTTAAATTAGTCGAAGGTCTGGCCAAGACACTGGATTTTGACCCGGAGACACCGTTTTCGCAACTGACTAAGCAGCAGCGTGATGCGCTGGTTAATGGCACGAAAACTGAAGTTCGTGTGCGCTACCGCAACCGTTACGGTCGCCAGCGCGATTGGACGGCCCCGTTCGAAGGTGCGGCAGGGTATGTGCGTCGCAAGCTGGATACTGCCGAATCGGATTCACAAAAAGACCGTTTCATGGCTTATACCCGCCAGGTGCCGTGCAAGAAGTGCAAGGGCACACGCTTGAAACCGGAGATCCTCGCTGTGCGGCTGGCTTCTACCTCACATGGTGAGCTTTCAATCGCAGGGCTGGCAGAGCTACCGATTGAAGAAGCCACGCAGTTCCTGGATACGCTGCAGTTGGATCACCGTAACGAAATCATCGCTGGTGCAGTACTCAAAGAGATCCAAGCGCGTCTGCAATTTCTTGTCGACGTCGGACTGACGTATCTGACCCTTAACCGGGGGGCTTCCACTTTGTCGGGAGGTGAGGCCCAGCGTATCCGCTTGGCCACGCAAATCGGAGCCGGGCTCGCCGGTGTGTTGTACGTGTTGGATGAGCCGTCTATTGGTTTGCATCAGCGTGATAATCACAGGTTAATCGCTACGTTGCAGCGCTTGCGCGATTTGGGCAACACCTTGATTGTCGTCGAACATGACGAGGACACGATTCGTGCCTCGGATTGGATGGTCGATATTGGCCCGCGCGCCGGTGAATATGGCGGCGAGGTCGTTTATCAGGGGGCCCCTGCAGGGATTGTGGATTGCCCGGGATCGTTAACCGGGGATTACCTGTCTGGGCGTAAGGTTTTGGCAGTTCCAGGAAAGCGTCGTCCAATTGATAAGGAGCGGCAGCTGACCGTTGTTGGTGCTCGGGAAAATAATCTGCGTGGCATCAACGTCACCATTCCGCTAGGAGTGCTGTGTTGCATCACGGGAGTTTCGGGATCGGGAAAATCTACCGTGGTCAACGGAATTTTGGCGAAGACTTTGGCCAACGAGCTTAACCGTGCCCGTCAGGTTCCGGGTCGCGCAAAGCGCGTGGAAGGTGTTGAAAACCTGGACAAGATGGTGCAGGTGGACCAGTCGCCAATTGGCCGCACACCGCGCTCGAACCCGGCCACGTATACCGGTGTGTTTGATAAGATCCGCAACCTGTTTGCCGAAACGCAAGAGGCTAAGGTGCGCGGTTATAAGCCTGGGCGTTTCTCCTTCAACGTGAAGGGAGGGCGTTGCGAATCCTGTCAAGGCGAAGGCACGCTGAAGATTGAGATGAACTTCCTTCCGGATGTGTTTGTGCCCTGTGAGGTGTGCCAGGGCGCGCGTTATAACCGGGAAACACTGGAAGTGCATTATAAAGGCAAAAATATTGCCGAAGTGCTGAATATGCCAATTTCGGAAGCAGCCGAGTTCTTCGAGCCGATTACTTCAATCCATCGCTATCTAGCGACGCTTGTCGACGTCGGCTTGGGCTACGTGCGCTTGGGGCAATCAGCGACGACGCTGTCCGGTGGTGAAGCGCAGCGGGTGAAACTGGCATCGGAGCTGCAAAAGCGTTCGCATGGTCGCACTGTCTATATTCTGGACGAGCCGACCACTGGGTTGCACTTTGAGGACATTCGCCGCTTGATGTTGGTAATTCAAGGCCTGGTGGACAAAGGGAATTCAGTGCTGATCATTGAGCATAACCTGGATGTAATTAAGGCAGCAGACTGGATTGTCGACATGGGGCCCGAAGGCGGCTCTGGTGGCGGCACCGTGGTGGCGCAAGGTACTCCAGAGGATGTGGCGAAGGTGGAAGCCTCTTATACCGGGCAATTTTTGGCGGAAATCCTGCATGCTTAGAGCGAGTGATGGCCCTGCTCGGAGCGAGTGACCGCAGTGCAGTGGCATTCCTATGGGGAACGTGCTCATCGATTTGTGTGATTGATTAATGCGTGCTAGAATGATGCGTACTACCACCTAGGGTTCCGTCCAGGAACTTAGGTCGCAAGTGGAGTCTCCTCCCACCCTATACCGCTCCGTGAGCTGGTTACGGGTAAAGGTGCATACGGCGAGTGATCTCTGTGTTGATCCCTGACGTGTGCTTTCTCGGGGGAGTGCTCTTATTGTGGCAGGGTAGACGTTTCATTCGCCCCTTTTGAACTTAGGAGTCACACATCAGCGCTGAAGCTCGCATTAATGAGCGTATTCGAGTACCGGAAGTCCGTCTTATCGGTCCTGAAGGTGAGCAGGTTGGTGTCGTTCGTACCGACGACGCCCGCAAAGTTGCCTATGAGGCCGATCTTGATCTAGTTGAGGTTGCGCCGAACGCAAAGCCACCTGTCGCAAAGATCATGGACTACGGCAAGTTCAAGTACGAACAAGCCCAAAAAGCCCGTGAGTCCAAGAAGAATCAGCAGCAGACCGTCGTCAAGGAGCAAAAGCTTCGTCCAAAAATTGACGACCATGACTATGAGACCAAAAAGGGCAATGTTGTCCGCTTCCTGGAAAAGGGCTCCAAGGTCAAGGTAACCATCATGTTCCGCGGTCGTGAGCAGTCGCGCCCTGAACTTGGTTTCCGCTTACTGGAACGCTTGGCTAACGATGTCGAAGAATATGGTGTCGTGGAAGCCAAACCGAAGCAGGATGGTCGCAACATGACCATGGTGCTTGGTCCAGTACGCAAGGGCAAGAAATAACGAACCGTCAATTAAAGGGATTAAGGAAACTCCATGAAGCAGAAGACCCACAAGGGCACAGCAAAGCGATTCAAGCAGACTGGTTCCGGCAAGTTGCGTCGTGAGCAGGCGAATCGTCGCCACCTGCTGGAGCACAAGCCTTCTAAGCGCACCCGCCGTCTGAAGGGTGACGTTGACGTTGCACAGGCTGATCAGAAGCGCATCAAGCGTTTGCTTGGCAAGGCCTAAAGGCCCACTCGTTTCATCCCACATCAGTACCAACAACAAGATTTAAGGAAGTTTCACCGTGGCACGAGTAAAGCGGTCCGTTAACGCCAAGAAGAAGCGTCGCACAATCCTGAAGTCCGCAAAGGGCTACCGGGGTCAGCGCTCCCGCCGCTACCGCGTAGCAAAAGAGCAGTGGTTGCACTCCATGACTTACGCTTACCGCGACCGTCGCGCGCGTAAGTCGGAATTCCGCAAACTGTGGATCCAGCGCATCAACGCTGCAGCCCGCATGAACGACATCACCTACAACCGTCTGATCCACGGCCTGCGTTTGGCCGAGATCGAGGTTGACCGCAAGATGCTTGCAGAGCTGGCTGTCAATGACTTTGACACTTTCTCTGCACTGTGTGAGGCTGCCAAGTCCGCACTGCCTGCCGACGTCAACGCACCGGCAAACGCTTAATCATCACGCAGCACTAAGTGCTTGTGTTAGCGCCCCTGGCTTGTTCCGGGGGCGTTTTGCTGTTCTGCAGACCTTAACTCTGATCCCGTAGACTAAGCCACCATGACGCTAGATTTTTCCGCCCCGTTTACCGAGCGCACACCCCGCGTGTCCCGAGCAGCGAAGCTGCACCGTGCCGCCGTCCGTAAGAAAGAACAACGTTTCCTTATTGAAGGCGAGAATTCAGTAGACGCGGCAGTCTCGACGGGTGCAGCGACTGACCTGTTTATAACGCAGAGTGCTGCTGAGCGTTTCGAGCATATTGTGAGCACCGCAGGGTTTATGGATGTGTATATTCACCCGATTACTGAGGGTGCAGCGAAATTACTTTCGGAAACGACAACCACCCCGGGTATCTTCGCGGTTTGTTTACCGGTGATGTTTAGTGCCGGAAAAATTATCAAATCTTCCCCGCGTTTGTTGACGATACCTGTGGAAACCTCAGAACCGGGGAACGCGGGCACACTAATCCGCGTTTCGGATGCCCTTGGTGCAGACGGCGTCGTATTCGCGGGAAACACTGTTGATCCGCACTCCAACAAAGTGGCGCGTGCATCTGCGGGGTCACTATTTCATACACCCGTGGCGCGAGAAACAGGCGTTAACGATGTATTGGGCCAGTTACGCGCGGCAAATCTGCAGATCTTGGCGACGTCCGCCGATGGGGAGATAACCCTGGAAGAAGCTGAAGAATCTGGCATGTTGCACAAACCCACTGCTTGGTTGCTGGGAAATGAGGCGCATGGTCTTTCTGCGGGTGTGGCTGCTCGCGCTGATCACCGAGTGTCAATCCCTATTCGTGGCAACGCGGAATCACTGAATCTAGCGACGGCTGCAGCAATCTGCCTTTACGAATCCGCCAAAGCGCAAAACCGGCGTCGCTAAAGCATTTGTGCTGAGCACGTAAAGGCTACTCCGCTACCTGTTACCTATTGTTGATCGCTAGACTGGCATGCGGACGAAACCGAATTCTTAACTACTATCGATTACTGCGAGGACTGCTGACGTGTCGAACGCACCTGATAACGGAACTGATATTGATTTGAGCCAGGAAGCTTTGGATGCTGCTGCTGAGAAAGCTATGGCAGATTTCTCAGCGGCATCCACTATGGAAGAACTTGCCGAAGCACGACGGCAACATCTTGGCGATGGCGCTTATATTCCTCGCGCTCGACAATCATTAGGCTCATTGCCCAAGGACCAACGCAAAGCCGCTGGAAAAGCCGTTAATATGGCACGTGGTAAAGCGGAAAAGGCTTATTCGCAAATTCATGCAGAATTAGAGGAACAAGAGCGACAAGCCCAACTGATCCGGGAAAAAGTTGACGTCACTGTTCCGACCACACGGCACCAAACTGGAGCGCTGCACCCAATCACTGCTTTGTCTGAGCGGATTTCAGATATTTTCATCGGTATGGGCTGGGAGATCGCTGATGGACCAGAGGTCGAGGCCGAATATTTCAACTTTGATGCGCTGAACTTCAAGCCAGACCACCCGGCTCGGACGCTGCAGGATACCTTCCACGTCGGTCAACCAGGTTCGCAGCAGGTCTTGCGCACCCACACTTCGCCGGTGCAGGTTCGGTCCATGCTTGAGCGCGATGTGCCTCTCTATATTGCTTGCCCGGGCCGGGTGTTCCGCACCGATGAACTCGATGCCACTCACACCCCGGTCTTCCATCAGATTGAAGGTCTAGCCGTCGACAAGGGGCTGAACATGGCCCACCTGCGCGGCACCCTGGACCACTTGGCAAAAACGCTTTTCGGCCCAGAGACCACCACGCGTATGCGTACAAATTATTTTCCGTTCACCGAGCCTTCCGCTGAGGTCGATGTCTGGTTCCCAAACAAAAAGGGCGGTGCCGGCTGGATCGAGTGGGGCGGATGTGGCATGGTCAACCCCAACGTCTTGACTGCCGTGGGTGTTGACCCGAACGAATACACCGGTTTTGCCTTCGGCATGGGGCTGGAGCGCACCCTGCAGTTCCGTAATGGCCTTTCGGATATGCGCGATATGGTCGAAGGCGACGTCCGCTTTACCTTGCCATTCGGAATCCACGCTTAACCACCAACCCAGAATAAGGAGCCGCAACAATGTTGATCACCCAGAACTGGGTTAGCCGTCTACTGAACCAGCACAACCCGGAGTGGGCCGTCAGTCCAGCCGATTTCGACGGTGGTTATGTCCGCGTTGGTTTTGAAACTGAAGGCTATGAGGCAATCGAAGAAACCACTGGGCCTCTGGTATTCGGGCGTGTAGAAGAAATCGAAGAACTGACCGAGTTCAAAAAGCCGATTCGTTACTGCCAAGTGAACGTTGGTAAAGCCAATGGCACCGGCGACCTGCAGGAAATTATTTGTGGTGCACGGAATTTCGCGGAAGGTGACCTCGTGGTTATCGCTCTTCCAGGAACCGTGTTGCCCGGGGGCTTCGCCATCGGCGAGCGCAAGACCTACGGAAAGATGTCTCGTGGCATGATCTGCTCGGTAGCAGAGCTGGGCCTGACTGATAAATCCGACGGTATTTTGACCCTGCCAGCCGAAGCAGGCGAACCAGGCGAGAATGCCCGTGGTTATCTGGGCTTGGACGATGTCATCTTCGATGTCAACATCACTCCGGACCGAGGCTATGCTCTTTCCGCTCGTGGTTTGTCTCGTGAGATCGCCTCGGCGTTTGGCTTGAAATATGTGGATCCCGCAGTCGACCCTACTGTTGCAGGACTGAGCACTGAAGGAGTGCCTGCTGCCGACGGCGAAACCCTGTCCGTCACCATCGCCGAGGACACTAAAACTCGCCGTTTTGGCCTGCGCAAAGTCACCGGAATTGACCCGAAAGCGCAATCACCATGGTGGATGCAGCGCGAATTAATGCTTTCCGGTCAGCGCCCAGTAAATGCTGCTACGGATATCACGAACTACCTGATGTTGCTGCTAGGCCAGCCAATGCACGCGTTCGACGCCAGCAAGATTCAGGGTGGGCTCACGGTGCGGTGTGCAGAAGAAGGCGAGAAATTTGAGACGCTTGATCACGTCGACCGTGCCCTGAATGCAGAAGACGTCGTGATCTGTGATGAGTCTGGCATCCAGTCCTTGGCTGGTGTCATGGGGGGTACCACCTCTGAAATCAACGATGAGACCACTGATGTCTACTTCGAGGCCGCTAACTGGGATCCGATTACAGTGGCGCGTACTTCGCGGCGACACAAGTTGTCCTCGGAAGCATCCCGTCGTTTTGAACGCGGCGTTGATCCAGCCCTGGTTGAGATCAGCCTGGATCTGGCCTGCGCGTTGCTCGCGGAGATCGCTGGCGGAACGGTAGAAGCCACCCGAAGTGTGCAGGGGGAAGTTCCCGCGGCGCCGGAAATTGCCATGGATATCAATTTCCCGTCTCGGATTGCTGGCGTTGACTACCCGGAACGAGCCGTTATCGGGCGTCTGGAAGAGATCGGCGCGGAAGTCTCCCAGGACGGTGCACAATTGCGTGTGACTCCACCAACTTGGCGTTCTGACTTGACGGTTGCTGTCGACCTGGTGGAAGAAGTATTGCGTTTGGAAGGGTTGGAAGACATTCCGACCATCTTGCCGACGCCATCGGCAGGGCGCGGGTTGAGCCCTGCGCAAAAGCGCCGCCGTGCAGTTGGTCATGCTTTGGCGTACTCCGGGTATGCGGAGATCTTGCCGACGCCATTCATTGCTAATGACACTTTCGACACTTGGGGATTGGCTGCTGACGACTCACGCCGCAATACCGTGGCAGTGCAAAACCCGCTGGAATCTGACCATGCGGTTTTGGGAACCACGCTGCTGCCTTCGATGCTGGATGCGGTACGTCGTAACGTTGCCCGGGGCCGTGACTCGGTTGGTTTGTTCGGTCTCCAGCAGGTGAGCTTCGCTGTTGCGGATCACACCCCTATGCCGTCGGTTGCCGCGCGGCCGGATGATGCCACCGTGGCGAGCGTAATCAATAGTTTGCCGCGACAGCCGCTGCACGTGGCAACCGTAGGTTCCGGTGAGCTGGAATTTACTGGACCGTGGGGTAGCGGTCGTCATTACACCTATGCAGATGCTATCGAGTCTGCGCGCATAGTGGCGCGTGCCTGTGGGGTAGAACTGGAAATTGCGAACGCAGAATATTTGCCGTGGCACCCGGGACGCTGCGCGCAGCTGAGTGTTGCGGGCACCGTGGTTGGTCACGCTGGTGAGCTGCACCCACAGGTTGTCGAAGCTCTTGGACTTCCTGCGCGTACGTGCGCTATGGAATTGAATCTTTCCGCATTGCCGTTGGACGAATCCTTCCCGGCGCCACGCCTGTCGGCCTTCCCGGCTTTGCACCAAGATTTGGCGCTGGTCGTCGACGACGAGGTACCTGCCGAGACTGTGCGCCGCGTCGTTGAATCGGCAGCAGGTGACTTGCTGGAATCCGTGGAGCTTTTCGATGTCTTCCGCGGCGAACAGCTGGGAGCAGGCAAGAAGTCGCTAGCATTTAACTTGGTATTCCGCGCCGATGATCGGACCTTGACTGATGATGAGGTCAATGAATACCGTGTGCAAGCTGCAGAGAAGGCTCGCGTCGAGCTGGGAGCTCACATGCGTGCGTAAACGTGTTTGGCCTTGGCGGGATATGGACAGTTCGGTTCGCTGCGCCGCCGAGCTTCCTTGTGCTCTGGCGGGGGCGCCTGCACTCGCCAGGCTCGTGGAGCATTAAAAATGCGCCCTACCGTGCGGTAGGGCGCTCTTTTACAAATAGTGCTCAAAAACTGCCTACTTTTAAGCCACTATTTGTAAAACTGGTCGTGATTTCTGCATTCGTGCCCGGTTCTGGCCCAAGATCCTGCCCGTGGCCCTTGGCGCCAGGTCCTTCGCCGAGCCCTGGAGCCCTCCCAGGCTCGGGCCAGCCGACGAAAGTTTAGACCAGGGAAGGAACTTCCGCGACCAGCGAGAAGAGATCCTTTGGATCCTCTGGGTTGGCGATCAAATCGATGTCGGTCTCGAGCTCGGTACCGGCCACATCATCGCGGAGGTAACGCAGAGCAGAGAAATCGTTGATGGCGAAACCGACGGAGTCGAACAAGGTAATCTCCTCATTGGATGAACGACCCTTTTCCTTGCCGGTGATGACCTTCCAGAACTCAACAACCTCGTAGTCGTCTGGCTTCTGCTGGATCTCGCCTTCGATGCGGGTCTGCTCAGGCAGTTCGACGAAGACGGTGGACATATCCAGGATGTCTTCTACCAACTCGGTCTTGCCAGGGCAGTCGCCGCCAACTGCGTTGATGTGTACGCCGGGCTTGACGTGCTGGGTGCCCAGAATCTGGTTCTGTGCCTTATCCGCGGTGCAAGTGGTGATGATGTCGGCACCCTCGACGGCTTCTTCGGTGGTGGAGCAGACGGTGATGTTGAAGCCCAGCGGTTCCAGGTTGCGGCGAACCTTCTCCAAGGCCTCAGGGTCTACGTCGTAGATACGGATGTCTTCGATGCCCAAGGTTCCACGGAAGCCCAAAGCCTGGAATTCAGCCTGCGAACCGGCACCAATCATGGCCATGGTCTTGGAATCTGGGCGAGCCAGTTTCTTGGCCACCATGGAAGACACTGCTGCGGTGCGCAATGCAGTCAGCAACGTCATTTCAGACAAGAAGGTTGGGTAACCATTGTCGACGTCGGCAAGCATGCCGTACGCGGTAACAGTCTGGAAACCGCGTGCTGGGTTGGATGGGTGACCGTTAACGTACTTGAAGGAGTATTCTTCGCCGTTCGACGTCGGCATCAGCTCGATGACGCCAAACGGGGTGTGGCTAGCAACGCGAGGGATGAGATCGAAACGCTCCCACTCGGAGTAATCCTTCTCCAGGTAGCTAACCATACCGGTGATGATCTTTTCGACACCTTCGCGCTGGATCCAGCGTGCCATATTGTCGACATCTACAAATTTGACCATATTTTTGGTTTCCTTTCGGGTTGTGCTTCTTCGTTCCGGGCCGACCGCTAAAGATTATTTGGGCTGGCCGGAAGAGCTGTTCGAAAGCTATTTATTCGCCAGATTTCTGGCTGTTGCTTCCTTCATTGTACGCGTTCATTCGAGCTTGGCGAGCTTCTAGCTGTGCCATTACCTGCGGTTTGCACGCCCGCCAGCCGAACCAGAACATCGGGATGAGCAGCAGAGACGCTGCCAATGTGTAGGTTCCCACCGGCCAGTCGAAAGCCATGAGGATGATCACAACACCGATAAAGATCACAACTGCGATATCGCCCCAGGCGTTAAACGGACTGCGGTAGCTGGAGCGTTCGTACTCACCGGTCTTGGAAAGTTTGACGAATTTCCAGTGTGCCATGCTGATTGCTGCCCAACTGGCCATGGTTCCCAGAGCTGCCAGGTTCAGCACAATTTCGAAGGCCATTTCTGGGACCACGAAGTTCAAGAACACGCCAGCGAATGCGATGGCTCCGGCAAGCAGGATACCGCCGTAAGGCACACCGTCCTTTGACAGTGCTTTACCGAATTTTGGACCAGAACCGGAAATCGACATGTTGTACATCACTCGACCAGTGGAATACAGACCCGCGTTGAGCGAGGACAGTGCCGCAGTGATTAGAACCAGCTGGAAAATCGGTGCAGCTACGCCAATACCGAAAGAATCAAAGAAGGTCACGAATGGTGAGACGCCGGCAATGTATTCGGTGTGCGGCAAAACCATGGTCAACAGCATCACCGAACCGAAGTAGAAGAAGATGATGCGGAACAACACCGCATTGACGGCCTTCGGGATGATCTTTTCGACGTTTTTGGTTTCACCCGAAGTTGTACCAACGAGTTCGATACCTGCGTATGCGAAAACAACACCTTGGATAACGACAATGGCAGGCAACAAGCCGTTTGGTAACCATCCGCCGCCTTCGCTAATGAGCTGGAATCCAGTGTCGTATCCCTGTGGATGGCCGGTGAGAACTACCCAAATACCCAGAGCCATGAATACCAAGAGCCCAACGATCTTGATCAAGGAGAACCAGTATTCCAGTTCGCCGAAGATCTTGACCGAAAGCATGTTGAAGCCCAGGATGAATACGACGACTCCCAGTGCCAGCAGCCATTGCGGGATGCTGTCCAGAACGGACGTGTAGCGATCAAACCAAAGAATGTAGAGGGCCACCGCGGTGGAGTCTGCGATGATGGTCATCGCCCAGTTGCCCCAATACAGCCACCCTGTAATAAAGGCTGCTTTTTCGCCATAGAATTCACGGGCATAAGACACGAACGAACCCGATGACGGCCGGTAAACGATCAGCTCGCCCAGGCCGCGCAGAATGATATAGCCGAAGAAACCACAAACTAGATAGAGGACTGCCAGGAATGGTCCGGCCTGTTCCAGACGCCCCCCGGTACCTAACAGCAAGCCGGTTCCGATCGCGGAACCTATAGCGATCATTTGTAGTTGACGTTGACCCATTCCTTTGGATAGGCCTTGATCCTCATCAAGATAGGATGCACGCCTTCCGTCTGTTGTCGGCCCCATTGCGCCGCCGTGCGGCTGGGGTTTTTGTTCTGACATATGACTTATTCACCTTCCAGTCGGTGGAGTGTAACGCTCGGCAGGCTAAAGTGCCTGGCAGCATCACGTAAAGAGAATGTGACACGGGCTACGCCCAAGTGTTCTTAGAATAAGTGACTCAGGTTATGAAAACAACTGGGGTTGTTGAACAGCTTTCGGATTTTCTATGAATCCGCCAGCGGGGGGGGTGTTTTTTGAGCACGGCGAGTCTGCATCGCTAAACAAAAAATGGCTAACACGACATCGCTCTGACGTCGTGTTAGCCACGGGAGGCAATCAGCCTTTAGGGCTTTCTCGCTTTAGGGCTTTCTGGAACGAAAGCTTTACCGGAAAGACGGCCTCTTATTTCTTGAACTTTTCTGGCAACGGTCCCAGCTGTGGGCCATCTGGGTAGTACTTCCAGCCGTCTTTAATGCGTACTTCATCCGCCCACGGGAGCTTATACTGCCCCTTGGCGAGATCATCGATCCAGGTGAGATAGTTTTCGGTGGCACCACCAGGAACAGCGACATAGCCCCGATTGCCCAGGTTGAAGATGTTGTTTTCCAAGCCCCAGTTGATGCGAGCCTTATCGGCAAGCGCAGGGAAGATCTCGGCGGTGACAATCTCGTCTGGGTTACGGTGACCTTCCGCGATGAGGTTTCCGTCGTAGTTGCACACATTGCCTTCACCGAAGTAATAGAAGACATTGTCGTACCCTGCCAAGTTGACGGATGCGGTGAACATGAGGTTCTGGAACGCATTGGTCTTGTTGGTCATTATCCATTGATCTTGCACCTGCGTGCTGTAACCAGAAATACGGATATAGACATTTGCGCCCTTATATGCTGCTTCGCGGGCCAGCTCAGGGAACATTCCATCGTGGCAGATGTTGACAGCGAGTTTCGATCCTTTTGGCCCGTCACAAACAGGCATGCCGAGGTCACCGGGCGACCAGGGCTCGATTGGGGTCCAGGGCTGGAGCTTACGGTAATGGAGGGCTAGTTCGCCATTGTTGTCGATAATGATCGCGGTATTAAATGGCGGCTTTCCTTCTTCGTGGTGTGGCTCCATGATGGAGAACACGCCCCAAACGTCGTTGTCTTTACAGGCTTTGCGGAACTGATCGACCTCAGGAGAGTCAACTGCAATGAGGAATTCATCATAGGACCAGATTGCGGTGTTGAGCCCCGATGTGGAGTATTCCGGGAAAACAATCAGGTCCAAGTCCGGATAACCGGCCTTAGTTGATGCTACACGGCGGCAGATCTCGTCCACGTTTTTCTGCACGTCTTCTGGGCTTTCAACGATGGGGACGCGGTATTGCACGAGGGCCATGAGCAAGCCGTCGGGTGAAGCAGAAATCGAACCAGTGCTAGACATGGGTCACTCCTTTGGGTGATGTGGATTACGATATGTGTCCCACTGTACGCCTAAAGGTTGCCACGCCGCGGTTTTCTGCGAAGAAAGGCCGGTAAATATTCATGATTGAATAATTTGCACTTTCTTGCATAAAGTTTGCTAGGGTGGCGCTATGACGATTTCAGTTGCTGTAGCAGGAGCCACCGGTTATGCAGGTGGTGAGATTCTCCGCCTGTTGCTGAACCATCCGCGTTACCAGGATGGTGACTTGCGAATCGGTGCACTGACTGGCCACTCACATGCCGGTAAGCCTGTTTCACAGCAGATGCCGCATTTGTCGCAGCTACGTGATCGTATGATTGAAGAAACCACAGTCGAAGTCCTGTCTGGTCACGATGTTGTTTTCTTAGGCCTTCCACACGGGCACTCTGCAGAATTGGCGAAGCAGCTGCCAAACGACACCATAATTATTGACTGTGCGGCTGATTTCCGGCTGCAGAAGAAAGCGGACTGGGATGCGTACTATGGCGGGGAATATGCAGGCCAGTGGCCGTACGGTATTCCAGAAATGCCAGGACATCGCGCTGAAATTGCAGCAGCAAACAAGGTAGCTGTTCCTGGGTGTTTTCCCACGGGAATGACGCTTGCTTTGCTGCCTGCCGTAGCGGCAGCAGTAATCGAACCGGCAATCAACATTGTCTCGATTACCGGTACGTCTGGCGCTGGTAAAAAGGCCGCGGTTCCGCTGTTAGGGTCTGAAACCACGGGTAACCTGCGTGCTTATAACACTTCCGGCAAGCACCGCCACAACCCAGAAGTGGTGCAAAACCTCCGCAAAATCCGCGATCAGGACTACCGCATCAACTTCACGCCGGTGCTTGCACCCGCAACCCGCGGAATTTTGACCACGGCTACCGCACAACTTACGGCGCCGTTGTCGCAAGAAGAAATCACCGATATCTTTCACGATTTCTACCGCGATGAGCCATTCATTCAGGTACTCCCTGCAGGTCAGCAACCGGAAACGCAACATGTCATTGGCGCAAACACTTGCCAGATACAAGCCGAGGTCAACGAAACAACCAACACTTTGTTGATCACCGCAGTACTCGACAACTTAACCAAAGGGACCGGCGGAGCGGCTGTGCAATGCATGAACCTGATGCTGGGCTTTGAGGAAACCGCCGGGCTTACTCACCCAGGCCTAGCGCCTTAACCCGACGAAGACGAAGCATAAAACTACGAGGATTTCCTATGACCAACCCAGAGAGCAGCGCAGATAGCTCCACGCCACAGGTGGGAGCGAATAGAGAATCTGCCCATAGTGCCCGCGGAGTTACCGTGCCACAGGGATTTCGGGCGGCGAGTGTCAAAGCGGGAATTAAGCCCTCCGGCAAGACTGACTTAGCGTTAGTTGTCAACGATGGCCCAGAATTTTCCGCGGCAGGTGTTTTCACTCGGAACCGCGTGGTGGCTGCGCCAGTCAAGGTCTCGCGCCAAGCTCTTGCCGACGGTCAGTTGCGCGCAGTGCTGTATAACGCTGGCAATGCCAACGCGTGCAATGGTGCACTGGGGCTTCGCGATGCACAGCAGATGCAGACTGAACTCGCTGAATTACTGAATTTCGACTCCAACCACGTAGCTGTATGTTCAACCGGGCTGATTGGTGAGCCGATGCCGATGGACAACGTATCAGCTGGTATCGAAAAGCTACCTGGTGTGTTGGGAAATAGCCCAGACCATGGCGAGGGTGCAGCACGAGCGATCATGACCACCGATACCACGGTGAAACAAACTCTGGTGAATGGCGATGGGTGGAGCCTCGGTGGAATGGGCAAAGGTGTAGGCATGATGGCACCATCGCTGGCCACTATGTTGGTGTGCTTGACGACGGACTTGTCGGCTACCCCAGAACAACTCGCTATTGCGTTGCAGAAAGCAACTGCGCTGACTTTTGACACCCTCGATGTGGACGGATCGACCTCCACGAACGACACCGTGGTACTGATGGCCAGCGGGGCATCCGGTGAAACTACCACGCAAGAAGCGTTGAATGAAGCGGTTCTCGCGGCCTGTGCGGACTTGGCAGACCAATTGCAAGCGGATGCCGAAGGTGTCACCAAGCGCGTGAAAATCACTGTCGAAGGCACCACGGATGACGTACAGGCTCTCAATGCCGCTCGCACGCTGGGCCGCGACAACCTTTTCAAATGCGCCATGTTCGGTTCAGACCCCAACTGGGGGCGCGTTTTGGCCGCCGTCGGTATGGCTGATGCGGACATGGATCCGGATAACATCAGCGTCTATTTCAATAATCATGCGGTCTGCAAAGCCACCACTGGTACCCCGGCTGCACGCGAGGTCGACCTGTCCGGGGCTGATATCGACGTCCGAGTAGATCTTGGCACCGGTGGTCCGGGTAGCGCTTTCGTGCGCACCACTGATCTGTCCCATGATTATGTCGAAATTAATTCGGCATACAGCTCATAACGCGTCCCCAAGACAGAAACTAGGAAATAAGGAGCCGGTGGCCATGTTGGAACACCTCAGTAACCGCGACCGAGCAGCAGTGCTGTCTGAAGCATTGCCATGGCTACAACACCTCCGCGACAAGATAGTCGTCGTCAAGTATGGCGGCAATGCCATGGTGGATGACGAGTTAAAAGCAGCGTTCGCGAAAGACATGGTGTTGTTGCGCACGATCGGGGCTCGACCCGTAGTTGTCCACGGCGGTGGACCGCAGATTACGGAGATGCTAGAGCGTCTTGGCCTTGAAGGGGAGTTTAAGGGCGGCTTTCGGGTTACTACTCCAGAAGTCATGGATGTCGTCCGCATGGTGTTGTTCGGGCAAGTTGGCCGTGATTTGGTAGGTCTTATCAATTCCCATGGGCCGTATGCGGTCGGAACCTCTGGCGAAGACGCGGGGCTGTTTACCGCAGAAAAGCGCTACCTAGATATCGAGGGAGAACAAGTAGATATCGGATACGTGGGCGATATCGTCAGCGTCAACCCGGAAGCCTTGATGGACATTATTGCTGCCGGGCGTATTCCTGTGGTTTCCACAATTGCGCCTGATCACGACGGCGAGGTGTACAACATCAACGCCGATATTGCTGCTGGCGCATTAGCTTCTGCGATTGGCGCGGAACGTTTGTTGGTACTGACCAATGTGGAAGGTCTTTATAAAGACTGGCCGGACCGCGACTCGCTGGTTTCTACCATTGAAGTTGACGAACTCGACGCCTTGTTACCGGGGCTGGATAGCGGCATGATCCCGAAAATGGAAGCCTGCCTCAATGCGGTTCGCGGTGGCGTTAATGCAGCCCACGTTATCGACGGCCGGGAGGCGCATTCGGTGGTGCTGGAGCTACTCACCGAAGGCGGTGTGGGCACCATGGTGTTGCCAAATAATCACCGAAGCAGGCATTATCCCGGCGGAACCGTGCTGCGAAAGGATGATCACGCATGATGCAGAAAACAGCAAACGATTGGTCTAGTGCATTGATGAATAACTACGGAATCCCAGCTATCAGCTTAACCGGTGGGCAAGGCATGTATCTCACCGATACTGAGGGGAAGCGTTATCTCGATATGCTAGCTGGCATCGCGGTTAATGCTTTAGGGCAGGCGCATCCAGATATTGTCGAGGCAGTCAGCACGCAGATCGCCACACTAGGGCATACCTCAAATATTTTCGCCACCCCGCATTCAATTGAGGTTGCGGCCGCGCTGAAACAGCGCTTCGCTGATGGCAAAGACGACAGCGCTCGGGTGTTTTTCTGCAATTCCGGGGCAGAAGCTAATGAGGCTGCGTTCAAGATTGCCCGCCTGACAGGTCGTGGCCGGGTATTGGCAGCAGAGGCCGGCTTTCATGGGCGCACTATGGGCGCACTCGCGCTGACGGGGCAACCAGAAAAACGAGCCCCATTTGAACCGCTGCCAGGTGGTGTGGATTTCTACCCCTACGGCGACGTGCAGAAACTGCGCGAAATCGTCGAAGAAGATCCCGACGGTATTGCCGCAATTTTCGCCGAGCCGATTCAGGGAGAAACTGGTGTTATACCCGCGCCGGAAGGTTTTTTGGCTGCAGTGCGTCAGCTGTGCGACGACTATGGCATTCTCATGATCGCTGATGAGGTACAAACCGGGGTAGGACGAACCGGAAAATTTTTCGCCCATGAGTACGCCGGAGTGGTTCCAGACGTCGTCACCATGGCCAAAGGCCTCGGCGGTGGTCTGCCGATGGGAGCAGTGCTTGCTCGCGGTGCAGCTGCACAATACCTCCAACCCGGCCAGCACGGCACCACGTTTGGTGGAAATCCTGTGGTTTTGGCAGCAGCCCGCACGGTGCTTAACACTCTGGATGAAAGATTCTTGCAGCACGTACGGGAAATCGGTGCGTATCTTCGCAGCCAGCTGCAGCAGCTTTCCGCAGTCTCGGAAGTTCGTGGTACCGGTTTGATGCTTGGAGTGGTGCTCGAGTCTGCGAACGCGAAAGAGGTCGTCGTTGCAGGTCTCGAGCGCGGCCTGATCCTTAACGCTCCAAGTGACAAGGTCATGCGCTTGACTCCACCGCTAATTATCGAACGACGACACGTCGATGAATGCGTAACAATACTGCAAGAAATACTCGATTAAGGACTTTTATGACATCGCAAGCACAACCTTCACAGCTTCGTCATTTATTGGCGGATGATTCGATTACTCCCGCTGAGCAAAAAGAAATTCTTGCTCTCGCTGCTGAATTGAAAGCTGACCCGCTGAGCCACCGCCCATTGTCCGGCGGACGTAGTGTGGCAGTCGTCTTCGATAAGACTTCGACTCGTACTCGTTTTTCTTTCGATGCTGGTATCGCTCAGCTGGGAGGAAGTGCCATCGTGACCGAGGCCGGCGCCTCCCAGATGGGCAAAGGTGAAACTGTTGCCGATACTGCGCGGGTGCTTTCGCGCTACGTCGAGGCGATTGCCTGGCGTACGTACGAGCAAGCAGGCTTGGAAGATATGGCGGCACACGCCACCGTGCCTGTCATCAACGCGCTTTCAGATGATTTCCACCCGTGCCAGATCTTGGCAGACCTGCAGACCATGGTGGAATCTCTCTGCCCAGACAAAGGAGTAGCAGGATTGTCCGGCAAGAAGGTTGCATATCTGGGTGACGGCGACCAGAACATGGCTAACTCCTACATGCTGGGCCTGGCGATGGCTGGTATGGATGTGTGGATCATTTCACCCGAAGATTTCCAACCGCAGGTGAAATTCGTTGATCGTGCTCGTCGGCAAGCAAAAATTACTGGCGGTAGTGTGACCGTGAGTGCGGATCCAGCAGATGCGGCGGGCGCGGAAGTCGTGATCACTGATACTTGGGTATCCATGGGGCAAGAAGACGACGGTAAAGATCGCACCACTCCATTCGTGCCGTACCGGGTAACGCAAGAAATCATGGACAAGGCAGCAGAAAACGCGATTTTCCTGCACTGCCTTCCGGCATATCGTGGTAATGAAGTCACGGCAGAGGTCATTGATGGCCCAGCTTCACGTGTTTTTGACGAGGCAGAAAACCGTCTGCACGCACAAAAGGCCGTGCTTGTGTGGTTGCTGGGCATTGCCTCTGGTAATCCAGTAGCGAAAGCGAGGAAGCTATGACACACACCTACTCCCGTACCGGACGCCAAGCACGGATCGTGGAATTGTTGGAACAGACGCGCATTTATTCGCAGGCGCAACTATCCAAGCTCTTATTGGCCGAAGGCTTCGAAACCACCCAGGCCACGCTGTCTCGAGACCTCGACGAGCTCGGCGCTCGGAAGGTCAAACCCGTCGACGGGCGCAGCTTTTATGTGGTCGGCGACGCTGAATCACTACAAGTACCGTCTGCGTCTGGTCCTCGGGATAAACTCCGCAAAATGATGGCTGATCTCGTGGTTGCAGCTGATCACTCGGCGAATACAGCGGTGCTGCGTACGCCGCCCGGTGCCGCGCCCTACCTCGCGAGTTTCATTGACCGAGTGGGCGTATCCGACATCGTCGGCACGATTGCTGGTGATGACACCGTCTTTGTGCTCGCACGTGATCCGCTCACTGGAAAAGAACTCATCGATTCCTTGGCAGATGGGGCAGCCACGATTGGCCCCGAGTAAACCCAGCGCGAAAAGTACCCAAAACCCCGAACATTGTTAAACAATGGTGGGCCTCTACACTGATTCCGGACGGTGTTGGCTCCGTACCAACGGCGGGTCACGCTTCTCGTCGATAGCGCCCGGAACAACCGAAAGCAACAAACAACAGTAAAGGAACGATCATGAAAAACCGCATCGTACTTGCGTACTCCGGAGGTTTGGACACCTCAGTAGCTATTCCATACCTGGCACGCCAAACGGAAGGCGAAGTTGTCGCCGTGGCACTAGACCTGGGCCAGGGTGGCGAAGACATGGAATCGGTCCGTCAGCGTGCACTGGATTGCGGCGCTGTGGAATCCATTGTCG
Source organism: Corynebacterium pseudodiphtheriticum (assembly GCF_023509295.1). Taxonomy (NCBI): domain Bacteria; kingdom Bacillati; phylum Actinomycetota; class Actinomycetes; order Mycobacteriales; family Corynebacteriaceae; genus Corynebacterium; species Corynebacterium pseudodiphtheriticum. The sequence continues at coordinate 1,104,117 of NZ_CP091864.1, forward strand.
TCGATGCTCGCGACGAGTTCGCTGAAGAATATTGCTTGCCGACGGTCCAGGCCAACGGCATGTACATGAAACAGTACCCACTGGTGTCTGCGATTTCGCGTCCGCTGATCGTCAAGCACCTGGTGCAGGCTGCCCAAGAACACGGCGGCACGCACGTCTCTCACGGTTGCACTGGTAAGGGTAATGACCAGGTTCGTTTCGAAGTTTCCTTCCGTGCGTTGGATCCATCACTGGACATCATTGCGCCAGCGCGTGACTATGCCTGGACTCGTGATAAAGCCATCGAGTTTGCTAACGAGATTGATTTGCCGATTGAGCAATCGGAGAAATCACCATTCTCGATTGACCAAAATGTATGGGGCCGTGCTGTCGAGACTGGCTTCCTGGAGGACTTGTGGAACCCTCCAACAAAAGATCTCTACGCATACACTGAGGACCCAGCGCTGGGTAACGCTCCAGACGAAGTGATCATTTCTTTCGAAGCCGGACGCCCGGTTGCTGTCGATGGCAAGAAGCTTTCTCCGCTTGAAATTATTGAAGAGCTCAACCGCCGTGCAGGTGCGCAGGGCGTAGGCCGGTTGGACATGGTGGAAGACCGTTTGGTTGGTATCAAGTCTCGTGAAGTCTACGAAGCCCCGGGCGCGATGGTGTTGATTAAGGCGCACGAAGCCATCGAAGACGTCTGCCTGGAGCGCGAGGTTGCTCGTTACAAGCGCAGCATCGATGCTCGTTGGTCTGAAGAAGTTTATGACGGCCTGTGGTTCAGCCCATTGAAGAAGTCGCTGGATGCTTTTATCCAGTCGACCCAGGAGCACGTCACCGGCGATATCCGCCTGGTATTGCACGCCGGCAACATCATCGTTAACGGCCGTCGCTCAAACCAGTCGCTGTATGATTTCAACCTGGCTACTTACGATACTGGCGATACCTTCGACCAGACCGCCGCGAAAGGCTTCGTTCAGTTGCACGGTCTGTCCACCCAGATTTCTAACAAGCGTGATCGCGAGGCAAATAACTAATGGCTGGAATTCAGGCGCATTCCACGAACGAAGGCGCACTGTGGGGCGGACGCTTTTCAGGCGGTCCGTCCGATGCCATGGCTGCGCTATCTGTATCCACGCACTTTGATTGGGTTCTTGCACCTTATGATGTGCTTGCCTCGAAAGCCCACGCCCGTGTTTTACATAAAGCTGAGTTGCTCTCGGATGAGGACTTGGAGGCAATGCTCGCTGGTCTTGACCAGCTTGGCCGTGATGTCGAATCGGGCGAGTTTACGCCGGATCCTGGCGATGAAGACGTGCATGGTGCGATGGAGCGTGGCCTGATTGATCGTGTTGGCAAGGAATTGGGAGGCCGGTTGCGGGCAGGTCGTTCACGTAACGACCAGGTGGCCACGTTATTCCGCATGTGGGTACGCGACGCCATTCGCGACGTAGCTACGCAAGTTGTCGATCTCATCGACGCGCTTGCGGCACAGGCAAAAGCACACCCACGTGTAATCATGCCGGGTAAGACTCATTTCCAGGCTGCGCAGCCGATCTTGTTGGCGCACGGCTTGCTGGCCCACGCACAACCGTTGCTGCGCGATCTTGATCGACTCCGCGATTTAGATAAGCGTTTGGCAGTATCGCCCTATGGTTCTGGTGCGTTGGCTGGTTCTTCGTTGCAGCTGGACCCAGAAGCTATCGCCGAGGAATTGGGCTTCGATAGCTCCGCGGAAAACTCTTTGGACGGAACCTCATCGCGAGATTTTGCTACGGAAGCAGCATTCGTGTTGGCACAAATCTCCGTCGACATGTCCCGCCTGTCTGAAGAAATTATTGCCTGGTCGACCCCAGAGTTCGGATACGTCACGCTCAGCGACGAGTGGTCCACGGGATCATCGATCATGCCGCAGAAAAAGAACCCGGATATTCCGGAACTGCAGCGTGGTAAGACTGGCAGGCTAATCGGTAATCTCACCGGGCTGCTTTCGACGTGCAAGGCTTTGCCACTGGCGTATAACCGCGATTTGCAAGAAGACAAAGAACCGCTTGTCGACGGTTTCGCCCAGTTAAACTTGGTGCTTCCCGCAATGACCGGCTTGGTTTCTACGCTGGTATTCCACGAAGACCGGATGCGTGAACTCGCACCCCGCGGGTTTACCTTGGCCACGGACTTGGCCGAGTGGATGGTGCGTCAGGGAGTCCCATTCCGTGAAGCACACGAAGCGTCTGGTTCGTGCGTCCGCTTAGCTGAACAAGCAGGGGTTGATCTGGTGGATCTCTCAGATGAGCAGCTTGCAAACGTCGACAAGCGATTGACCCCAGAGGTTCGTGATGTACTGACCATTGATGGCGCGGTGGCATCGCGAGCGACCCGTGGCGGAACAGCTGGTGTCCGCGTCGACGAACAGCGCGAATCCGTGGAAAAGGCAGCCGCCGAGTTCCGTGAATGGGCCTCTATCACTGTCGCGGATAAAGCGAAACGATAAGCTAGCCGCATGAGCCTTGATCCCCGGTTATTGGAAATTTTGGCCTGTCCACAAGACAAAGGCCCATTGGTGTATCGCGAAGCAGAAAACGTACTCGTCAATGAACGGAAAGGCATTGCCTACCGTATTGACGAGAATGTGCCTGTGCTGCTTGCCGACGAAGCAATGGAGTGGCCAAATGAGTCCCAAGGAGAGAATTAACCATGAACAATATCGTTGCTGAACTGCAATGGCGTGGTCTGATTAATCAGTCCACCGATCTCGATGAGCTGCGCGAAGCGACATCGAAGCCCATCGCGTTGTATTGCGGATTCGATCCGACCGGGGATTCCTTGCACGCTGGCCACTTGGTTCCGATGATTATGCTGCGGCGTTTTCAAGAAGCAGGTCATCGGCCGTTTGTCTTGGCAGGTGGTGCTACTGGTTTTATTGGAGACCCTCGTGATGTGGGGGAACGTTCGATGCTCAGCGAAGCGGAGCTCGAAGCTAACGTCTCTGCGATTAAAAAACAGCTGCGGCAGTTTGTAGACTTTACGGGCGATAACGCTGCGACATTGGTCAACAACGCGGACTGGACGATGGGAATGTCTGTCGTGCAATTCCTGCGGGATATCGGAAAAAACTTCTCGCTGAACACCATGTTGGACCGTGAGACCGTGAAGCGTCGTTTGGAATCGGATGGAATTTCTTACACTGAGTTTTCCTACATGTTGTTGCAGGCCAACGATTACCTGCACTTGAATAAAGAACACGACGTGGTTTTGCAGATTGGTGGCTCGGACCAATGGGGCAACATCATTTCTGGCGTTGATTTGAACCGTCGTGTTTCTGGTGCGAAAACCCACGCGCTAACCGTCCCATTGGTTACAGATGCCAGCGGGAAGAAGTTTGGGAAATCCACCGGGGGCGGAAAGCTATGGTTGGACCCGGAAAAAACTAGTCCTTACGCGTGGTACCAGTATTTCGTGAATGCTGGTGATGCCGACGTTGTGCGTTATCTCAAGATGTTCACGTTCCTTTCACAAGAAGAAATTGCTGAATACGAGCGTGCCGTAGCCGAAGAACCACACAAGCGTGCCGCGCAACGGCGGCTGGCTGAAGAAATGACCGACCTGGTTCACGGAGTGGAAGCACGAAAAGCCGTGCAACTGGCGTCGCAAGCTTTATTCGGTCGCGCCGATTTGGCAGACCTCGATGAGCGGACACTAGAAGGTGCGCTACAAGAAACCACAATTGCGGAAATCTGTGCAGGTGACGCACGTTCAATCGTAGATCTGTTGGTTGTTTCCGGTTTAGTGGAATCCAAAGGTGCTGCTCGCCGAACGATCAAAGAAGGCGGTGCATACGTGAATAACCAGCGCATAGAATCAGCTGAATGGGAGCCAGACACGGACGACCTGTTGCATGGCAAATGGTTGGTACTACGGCGTGGAAAGAAAAACTTTGCCGGGGCGAAAGTCACGATATAGGGGCAAGTTATATATCGCGATTTATGCCGGATGACCTGGCGATTTGTGAACAATCTATAACGTGTGTAGATTAATCCAAGTCGCCGCGAGGGGCTGACAGAGAAAATAACTTCACAGGATGTTGGTTCTGGTGGTTGTGTTCTTTGTTTGTCTGGCGGGGATGATAATAATTTTATAGGGCCGATGCTTGCTTTTGGTGGCTGCTGACTGTGTGGTTGGTGGTTGTTGTTGGTGAGTTGCGCTGGTTGCTCGTGTGGCAGTCTGGTTCGCGGTGTTGTGATGAACGACACAGTGTTCTGGTTTGTGTTCAAGTGATTGAGTGTGTAAAGTCGGTCTGGCTGCTTTACGAAAAGGGTGCTCGTTGATTAGGGTGCTTGAGTAGTGGGGTGGTGGTGTTGTGTGAGAACTCAATAGCGTGTCAATGTACTTATTATTTTTGATACTTACTTGATTAGTGGGATGTGGATCTTTTTTGTTTCTGCATTTGATTAATCGTTTTGAGTAAGTGTTGCTCTTTGATTTTTCTTTTGTAGTTTTTTGACTAGGTTATCAGACTCTTTTTCTGATTTTTTATGGAGAGTTTGATCCTGGCTCAGGACGAACGCTGGCGGCGTGCTTAACACATGCAAGTCGAACGGAAAGGCCTTTTCGGAGGTACTCGAGTGGCGAACGGGTGAGTAACACGTGGGTGATCTGCCCTGCACTCTGGGATAAGCCTGGGAAACTGGGTCTAATACCGGATAGGACCGCACTTTAGTGTGTGTGGTGGAAAGTTTTTTCGGTGTAGGATGAGCCCGCGGCCTATCAGCTTGTTGGTGGGGTAATGGCCTACCAAGGCGGCGACGGGTAGCCGGACTGAGAGGTTGGTCGGCCACATTGGGACTGAGATACGGCCCAGACTCCTACGGGAGGCAGCAGTGGGGAATATTGCACAATGGGCGCAAGCCTGATGCAGCGACGCCGCGTGGGGGATGACGGCCTTCGGGTTGTAAACTCCTTTCGCCAGGGACGAAGCGTTTTGTGACGGTACCTGGAGAAGAAGCACCGGCTAACTACGTGCCAGCAGCCGCGGTAATACGTAGGGTGCAAGCGTTGTCCGGAATTACTGGGCGTAAAGAGCTCGTAGGTGGTTTGTCACGTCGTCTGTGAAATTCCACAGCTTAACTGTGGGCGTGCAGGCGATACGGGCTGACTTGAGTACTGTAGGGGTAACTGGAATTCCTGGTGTAGCGGTGAAATGCGCAGATATCAGGAGGAACACCGATGGCGAAGGCAGGTTACTGGGCAGTTACTGACGCTGAGGAGCGAAAGCATGGGTAGCAAACAGGATTAGATACCCTGGTAGTCCATGCCGTAAACGGTGGGCGCTAGGTGTAGGGGCCTTTTGGGGTTTCTGTGCCGTAGCTAACGCATTAAGCGCCCCGCCTGGGGAGTACGGCCGCAAGGCTAAAACTCAAAGGAATTGACGGGGGCCCGCACAAGCGGCGGAGCATGTGGATTAATTCGATGCAACGCGAAGAACCTTACCTGGGCTTGACATACACCGGATCGCTGCAGAGATGTAGTTTCCCTTGTGGCTGGTGTACAGGTGGTGCATGGCTGTCGTCAGCTCGTGTCGTGAGATGTTGGGTTAAGTCCCGCAACGAGCGCAACCCTTGTCTTATGTTGCCAGCACGTTATGGTGGGGACTCATGAGAGACTGCCGGGGTTAACTCGGAGGAAGGTGGGGACGACGTCAAGTCATCATGCCCCTTATGTCCAGGGCTTCACACATGCTACAATGGCCGGTACAATGCGCAGCGAGCCTGTGAGGGTGAGCTAATCGCTTAAAGCTGGTCTTAGTTCGGATTGGGGTCTGCAACTCGACCCCATGAAGTCGGAGTCGCTAGTAATCGCAGATCAGCAATGCTGCGGTGAATACGTTCCCGGGCCTTGTACACACCGCCCGTCACGTCATGAAAGTTGGTAACACCCGAAGCCGGTGGCTCAAACTCGTTTAGGGAGCCGTCGAAGGTGGGATCGGCGATTGGGACGAAGTCGTAACAAGGTAGCCGTACCGGAAGGTGCGGCTGGATCACCTCCTTTCTAAGGAGTTTTTATTGTGCACTGATTGTTGCCTGCAGTTGTGGGTGGTCAGTGTTTTTTGCTGTGATTGTTGTTCATGCACCTGTATGTGGGTGTGTGGGTTGCAGCGTTGTTATTTTTTGTTTGTGGGTTTGCATTCTGTTTTCATTTGGTTGAGTGGGTATCATTTTTTTGTGTGTTGGCACGTTGTTGGGTGTCTCGGGCAGCACTTGTGTGTTGTTCGTTGACCATCATGGCTGTGGGTGAACGTTTTGTTTGCTTGTGGTTGTGGTTGGTGTGGTGTGTGAGAACTGTATAGTGGACGCGAGCATCTGTGCGCATGATGCAGCTTTTGTTGTGTTGTGTGTGCTGTAATTTTTTTCTTTTGTGTTTATTTTGTTGTGTGTTGTAAGGGCACATGGTGGATGCCTTGGCATGCTAAGCCGATGAAGGACGTGGAAGGCTGCGTTATGCCTCGGGGAGTTGTCAATCGAGCGTTGATCCGAGGATGTCCGAATGGGGAAACCCGGCTGTGGTTGTTCGCAGTCACCTGCTGGTGAATTTATAGTCAGTATGGGGGTTACGCGGGGAAGTGAAACATCTCAGTACCCGTAGGAGAAGGAAACAATAGTGATTTCGTTAGTAGCGGCGAGCGAACGCGAATGTTGGCTAAACTGCATGTGTGTGATACCTGGTAGGGGTTGCATGTGTGGGGTTGTTGGGAGCAATTCTTCAGTCACTACCATGGCTGTGCTGGTGCGTGCGTGTTAGGTGAAGTGGTTTGGAATGGCCCACCGGAGTAGGTGAGAGTCCTGTAGTTGAAGGCATGTGCGTGTTGGTTGTTGTTTCCCGAGTAGCGGCGGGCTCGTGGAATCTGCCGTGAATCTGCCGGGACCACCCGGTAAGCCTAAATACTTAGTGTGACCGATAGCGGATAGTACCGTGAGGGAATGGTGAAAAGTACCCCGGGAGGGGAGTGAAATAGTTCCTGAAACCATGTGCTTACAATCCGTCAGAGCACCTTTTGTTGTGTGATGGCGTGCCTTTTGAAGAATGAGCCTGCGAGTCAGCGGCATGTCGCGAGGTTAACCCGTGTGGGGTAGTCGTAGCGAAAGCGAATCCTAATGAGGGTGTTGTAGTGGCATGTCCTGGACCCGAAGCGGGGTGATCTACCCATGGCCAGTGTGAAGCAGCTGTAAGAGGTTGTGGAGGCGCGAACCCACGTAGGTTGAAAACTGCGGGGATGAGCTGTGGGTAGGGGTGAAAGGCCAATCAAACTCCGTGATAGCTGGTTCTCCCCGAAATGCATTTAGGTGCAGCGTCGTAGGTTAGCTTGGTGGAGGTAGAGCTACTGTTTGGTTGAGCGGGACTATCATCTTAGCAACATCAGACAAACTCCGAATGCCATTGAAGTGTTCTACGGCAGTGAGACTGTGGGGGATAAGCTTCATAGTCGAGAGGGAAACAGCCCAGATCGCCGGCTAAGGCCCCTAAGGGTGTACTAAGTGGAAAAGGATGTGGGATCGCGATGACAGCCAGGAGGTTGGCTTAGAAGCAGCCATCCTTGAAAGAGTGCGTAATAGCTCACTGGTCGAGTGGTTCTGCGCCGACAATGTAGTGGGGCTCAAGTACACCGCCGAAGCCGCGGCAACTTTTTGTTGGGTAGGGGAGCGTCGTGCATGAGGTGAAGCATGAGTGTGAACACGTGTGGATTGTGTGCGAGTGAGAATGCAGGCATGAGTAACGAATTGTAAGGTGAGAATCCTTACCGCCGGATGACTAAGGGTTCCTGGGTCAAGTTCGTCTTCCCAGGGTGAGTCGGGACCTAAGGCGAGGCCGACAGGCGTAGTCGATGGATAACCAGTTGATATTCTGGTACCCGAGTGTGTGCGTCAATGGTGAAGCAGTGATACTAACCACGTGTGAGACTCATTGATTTTGCTCTTTTGAGTGTGTTGATGGGTTGAGTTTGTGGGGCCTGATCTGTGGTCCAAGTGATGGGGTGACGCAGTGGGGCAGCCACGCCGCTTATTGGATTGTTGGTGTAAGCGTTGAGGTTGGTGTCTAGGTAAATCCGGGCACTTTTTGCTGAGGCGTGATGCGTAGCCCTTTTTTGGGTGAATGTGGTGTGCTTATGCTGTCGAGAAAAGCCTCTAGCGAGTGCATATTCGGCCCGTACCCTAAACCGACACAGGTAGTCAGGTTGAGAATACTAAGGCGTTCGGGTGAACTGTGGTTAAGGAACTCGGCAAAATGTCCCCGTAACTTCGGGAGAAGGGGAGCCCCACCGGGTTTTGCTTGGTGGGGCCGCAGAGAATAGAGGGGTCCGACTGTTTATCAAAAACACAGGTCCATGCGAAAACGTTAAGTTGATGTATATGGACTGACGCCTGCCCGGTGCTGGAAGGTTAAGAGGACCTGTTAGACTCCTTTGTGGGTCGAAGCGGAGAATTTAAGCCCCAGTAAACGGCGGTGGTAACTATAACCATCCTAAGGTAGCGAAATTCCTTGTCGGGTAAGTTCCGACCTGCACGAATGGCGTAACGAGACCCCTGCTGTCTCAACCACAGGCCCGGTGAAATTGCAGTACGAGTAAAGATGCTCGTTACGCGCGGCAGGACGAAAAGACCCCGGGACCTTCACTATAGCTTGGTATTGGTGTTCGGTTTGGCTTGTGTAGGATAGGTGGGAGACTGTGAAACGTGCACGCTAGTGTGTGTGGAGTCGTTGTTGAAATACCACTCTGGCTTGATCGGATACCTGAACCTTGGCCCATGATCTGGGTTGGGGACAGTGCCTGGTGGGTAGTTTAACTGGGGCGGTTGCCTCCTAAAGAGTAACGGAGGCGCCCAAAGGTTTCCTCAGCCTGGTTGGCAATCAGGTTTTGAGTGTAAGTGCACAAGGAAGCTTGACTGTGAGAGTTACTGCTCGAGCAGGGACGAAAGTCGGGACTAGTGATCCGGCACCTACTTGTGGATGTGGTGTCGCTCAACGGATAAAAGGTACCCCGGGGATAACAGGCTGATCTTCCCCAAGAGTCCATATCGACGGGATGGTTTGGCACCTCGATGTCGGCTCGTCGCATCCTGGGGCTGGAGTAGGTCCCAAGGGTTGGGCTGTTCGCCCATTAAAGCGGCACGCGAGCTGGGTTCAGAACGTCGTGAGACAGTTCGGTCTCTATCCGCCGCGCGCGTAGAAACTTGAAAAAGGCTGTCCCTAGTACGAGAGGACCGGGATGGATACACCTCTAGTGTGCCAGTTGTCACGCCCGTGGCATGGCTGGTTGGCTACGTGTAGAAGGGATAACCGCTGAAAGCATCTAAGCGGGAAGCCTGTTTTGAGATGAGGTTTCGTTATTAGGTGCCCTAGAGACTATGGGGTTGATAGGCCAGATCTGGAAGCGTTGTAAGGCGTGGAGGTGACTGGTACTAATTCACCGAACTACTACAACATGCCAGTCGGTTGGCTGGTGTTTTTCATGAGAGATTGATTTTTGTTGTGTTTTGCGTCCACTATGCAGTGTTTGACACACCACGCCGTGTTTGTGTGGTTGACGGGCACATGTTTGTTTGTGTGTTGTCTGGTTGGTTGTGTCGGTGGTTGATAGCGGCAGGGAAACGCCCGGTCCCATTCCGAACCCGGAAGCTAAGCCTGCGTCGCGCTGATGGTACTGCACTCGGGAGGGTGTGGGAGAGTAGGTTGCTGCCGACACTTTATAATTTCATGTTAGTTTTGTTTGGCCCGTGGTTGGGTGCACTGTGGTGGTGTGCCTGGTTCACGGGCCACAAACATATCTACACCCAATTTATGCAGCCAGGTTTTTGTGGCTCAGCATATTACTGTTCAACGCGCTTAAGCGCGCGACAAGAGACACAGTCCGGACGATAGTGGATTTTTCCAACTCTAATTTTGGGTCTTATAACCAGCAAACTCACATCCGTTATCAGCTGCAAATACCCCACGTCCATTTTCTTCCGCTTCTGCTGCAGCCCGCTCAATTTCTTCGTAAAATAGTTCGTTTGGTTGCACCAAGATCGGTACTCCAAAACCAGCAGCGGCGACTTCTCGGTTTACAAAGGTTTCTCCGGCATATACTCCTGCGAGCTCGCGCCCATAGTGGTCAGTTTGCTCCCGATCATAAACCAGCTGCACTTGCGTACCTTCCGGAATCAGGCCCTCGACAAACTGTTTGGCCTCATCGGCGTAACACTCTTTATTGAGTTCCGGAGTATCGATATTCAACAGCCGGACCCGGGTCGTTTCCGAAGCCCCGGGCTTCCTTACGCGAATAGTATCGCCATCGACGATGTTAGCGACCACCACAGTCCGGTCTGTGCCCTCTGGCATCTGCCCGTTGTCTATATCGGAACCCAGTAATTGATAGCCTCCGTACAGAAGGGCTGCAATAATGGTAAGTCCGAACGCAGATTTGGATCTTCTCTGGTCCACCGTTTGCCTCCTGGCTGTTTCAGCGTTCTTCGGTTAATTATTTTTCCCGATGCAGTTTTAACGTTTCTCGGTTTAGCATAATCCGGCGCTTTTAGTTCTCGAGGGCCAGGTCCGCTCAGCGTAGTCCAACGAGCCTTCGTCGCCTTCGCTGTCCCAACCCGTTTTGTTTTCGTTTCCTACGTTTTCATGCTTTGCCATGTCGCCCGCTAACGGTGATTCCGCCTACTGTAGCTATCGCTGCTTTATCCAGTTCGCTAAACTAGCTGGAAGCTGGCAGATTTTGGCGCAACGATAATTAGAAAGAGGATCCTGTATGAATAAACCCGCGGGTCGACCACGGCGAACTGGAAACAAAGGCAACAAACGGACCCACAGCCAGAATCGCGGGGGCAGGCAATTCGATTCCCAACGTTCCGCGAAGGCAAATAAGGGACCCCAGAAACCTGGTTTCCGGGAAGATCGCTTGAACAAACGCTCAACAGAGCCTGATCTACCAGATGATATCGATCCAACCGTCCTGGATCCCACTGTTCTGCAAGATTTGAAGGTCTTGTCGAAAGACAACGCGGATTCTGTGGCTAAACACATGATTATGTCGGCTACGCTGATGGAAGAAGATCCACAGCTAGCATTGCGTCATGCCCGCGCAGCTAAGGACCGTGCCGGACGAGTTTCGGTCGCTCGGGAGGTAAACGGCATCGCGGCCTATCATGCTGGTGAGTGGAAAGAGGCTCTAGCAGAGCTCCGTGCTTCGCGACGTATGCACGGTGGTCCCGGTCTTTTGGCCGTAATGGCTGACTGCGAACGCGGCCTTGGGCGGCCGGAAAAAGCTATCGAATTATCAAAGTCACCAGAAGCCCGCAATTTACCTCTCGACGAGGCCATTGAATTAGCGATTGTCGCCGCGGGTGCTCGCCTAGATCAGCAACAGGCGGAAAGCGCCGTGATTACCTTGCAGCGCGCTAATCCAGATAAAGCTGATCGGGGGATGGCAGCTGTGCGCCTGAGTTATGCCTACGCCAACGCACTGTTGGAGGCCGGCCGTCGTGACGAAGCTCTGGACTGGTTCGAGCACGCTGCTGAAATTGATGAAGAAGAATGGACTGATGCAGAAGTGCGCTTAGAGGAGTTGAAGAAAAGCTCATGAGTCTGTTAGCTCAGCATGATGGTCTACTTGTCGACTTGGATGGCACGGTGTGGAATGGTGACACGGCCATTGCATCAGCTATTTCGGCGCTGAACGACGTCTCCGTTCCTGTCGCCTTCGTAACTAATAACGCCTCGAAAGCCCATGCTGCCGTCGCTGAAAAACTCCGTGCCTTAGGGATAAACAATGAGAGTCCCACGGTGTTTAATTCGGTCGATGCAGTTGTACAGCTGCTGCAACAAGATGCTGAGCCCGGCACTACCGTGCTCGTGGTCGGCACCGCCTGGCTGCAAGAAACCATTGCAGAAGCGGGGTACCGGGTAGTGACCTCAGCTGGCGACGAACCCGTCAATGCAGGGATCGCAGCAGTTGTGCAGGGGCATAACCCAGAAAATGGTTGGGCTCAGTTGTCGGAAATTGCATTGGCTGTTCGTGCGGGCGCTCGTTATATTTTGACTAACGCGGATACTTCACTGCCTACAGAACGTGGGTTTTATCTGGGCAACGGTGCGATGGCCGCTGCAGTTACAGCGTCTACTGGGGTGCACCCCCGGGCAGCGGGTAAGCCGGAACCTGAGTTATTCCATTTGGCTGCGCAAAAGATCGGGGCAAAGAATCCGTTGTGCATTGGCGATCGCTTAAATACAGACATTGCTGGTGCCAACAACGCTGGTTTCGCTTCCTTGCATGTGCTTACAGGAGTTTCTGGGGCAATCGAGTTGCTTGAGGCGCCACCGGAGCACCGGCCAACTTATATTGGCGTTGATCTTGCTGATGTCCTCCTTCCTGCTGAACAACTACGACCCGGGGCACAAAATGGTTTTACCGCGCGTGGCGATGGGCACGATGTTTTATTGGAACGCGGCTCGATAGAAGGTCTCGGTAACAACGGCCCAGGGCAGGCTGCCCATTCGGCTGCTGCGTTGCGCACCGTGCTTGAAGTCGCGTGGGCACTGCCGAAGCCACCCCGGTATATCCACCCGCGATCAGAGTTTGCCGAAAAAGCTGTAGACAGCTGGAACTAAGCCATGTCTGTACCAAAACCGCGTGACCCTAACGCCCCATCGATTACCCCGGGCGAACTTGCCGACGAACTGGCCCATGTGTTTGCACAACCAGCAACCGATCTAGAAATGGAAGCCGAACAACTCGAACGGGCACATCAGATCTTGCAACGTGGTCTACAAGAAAATTAGCGCGTTGATCGCGGAAATAGTCATCGCAACACGAAACACCGAGCTCAGGAATGACGAGTAACCCATGCACGACACGCACAAAGAATCGCGCTCACGGCTCGATGCAGCGCTGGTGTACCGCGAGTTGGCCCGGTCACGGGAACATGCGGTCAGATTGATTAAAGATGGCTTGGTTGTTGTCGAGGGGACAGTTATTCGGAAACCCTCTTTCCCAGTGACGCATTCGAACTTGGTGACGGTTAGCGGTGGTGGCGAGCCGGAATGGGCATCGCGGGGCGCTTATAAATTGCTCGGAGCACTCGAGGAATTTGCGCCTGCAGGCCTGGATCTTACGGGCAAAAAGGTTCTTGATGCTGGTGCATCAACCGGAGGTTTCACTGATGTCTGTTTGCAGCGTGGAGCCTCTGTGGTCGTGGCCGCTGACGTCGGACGTGAGCAATTGATTCCGCGGTTGCGCAGCCACCCGCAGGTGTTGGTGAAAGAACAGCTTAATCTGCGGCACGTCACTGTTGATGACACGGAGGGCTACTGCGATGCCATGGTTGGAGACTTATCTTTTATCTCTTGGCGGTTAGTGCTGCCTGCTATTGCTTCGGTGCTTGCCGACGGCGCTGACCTACTTCCTATGGTCAAACCACAGTTTGAAGTCGGTAAGAATCGACTTGGAAATCGCGGAGTAGTGCGCAGCGCACAGCTACGAGAAGAAGTCACCATTGGGGTTGCTGAATTTGCTGCTGAGTTGGGCTTATCGACGCTAGCGGCAGGGGCCTCGCGGCTGCCAGGTCCGAGCGGAAACGTAGAATACTTTTTATGGCTGAAGAAAGACGGTGGAGCACGGATGCCGTCTGACTCGGTTTTGCACGAGTTAATTCATAATGCGGTTGAGAAAGGACCACAGTGACGAGGTTGAACATGGCTGCTCAGAGCAACCGGCGCGCTAGTAGTGACCAGCGCGTCGTCTTGTTGGTCCCGCATACTGGCAGCATGGGCAACGTAGCTACCACCGAACGCGTTGTTCGCTTGCTTTCTGCCGCTGGTATTTCTGTGCGCATCGTCGTTGATGATCGAACCACCGGCGTGAGCGAACATCCGTATCTCTCCCAGTATCCGTTGGTTGCTGCAGAACCAGAAGCTGCGCGTGGTTGCGAGCTGGTGCTTGTTCTCGGAGGAGATGGCACTTTTTTGCGTGCTGCAGACTTGGCACATGCAGTTGCCGTCCCGGTCCTAGGTGTGAACATGGGCCATGTGGGTTTTCTCGCTGAGTGGGAAGAAGAATCACTGGAGACCGCTGTGGAACGTGTGGTGCTGCGTGATTATCGCATTGAAGAGCGCATGACCATTGACACGGTCGTAGTCGATGCAGCTGGGGAAGAAGTTGGTCGTTCTTGGGCGCTGAATGAAGTTAGCATGCATAGTCAGAATCGACGTGGAGTGCTTGATGCCATCCTGGAAGTTGATGGGCGCCCGGTGAGTTCATTCGGTTGCGATGGTGTGCTGATCTCGACACCGACGGGGTCTACCGCGTATTCGTTTTCTGCCGGTGGGCCAGTCTTGTGGCCTGAGTTGGATGCGATTTTGGTGGTGCCGAATAATGCGCACGCGCTTTTTGCTAAACCACTTGTAGTTTCACCGGCATCGACGGTGGCGGTAGAGTCCGCTTCGCAAACTGATGAGGCGGTCGTGATTATGGACGGTCATCGGCAAATCACTATGCCTCCGGGATCGCGAGTAGAGGTGGTTCGAGGCGCACATCCGATTCGTTGGGTACGCTTGGATGATAAACCGTTCACCGACCGCCTCGTTAACAAATTTTGGTTGCCGGTGGAGGGGTGGCGTGGTCCCCGGGGACTTCGCCGCGGGGCCAACGACACGAACGATGCACGAGGGGGAGGCGAATAGTCAAGGTTATGCTTGCGGATATCACGATCGAAGATTTGGGCGTGATTCGTCATGCCTCAGCAGAACTGTCTTCCGGGTTAACCGTGCTCACTGGCGAGACCGGTGCCGGCAAAACCATGGTGGTTACCGGGCTTCGGTTGCTCGCAGGTAGCCGTGCCGACGCATCCCGAGTGCGAACCGGAGCTAAAAAAGCCGTCGTTGAAGGGAGCTTTCTCACTGATGAGCTTAGCTCCAGTGCGCAAGAATCGGTGAAAGAAATTGTTGAATCTGGGGGCGGTTCTGCAGACGAAAATGGCGAATACATCGCTGCGCGCACGGTTAGCGCCCAGGGGAGATCTAAGGCGCACTTAGGAGGACGTTCGGTGCCTGCCGCGAAGCTGGCGGAATTTTCTTCCTATGTCTTAGCCATTCACGGGCAAAATGACCAACTGCGTTTGTTGGCTCCAGACGAACAGCGTGCTGCGCTGGATCGGTTTGCGCCAAAGAATTCCGCTCTACTCGCGGATTACCAAGTTCATTATCGGGACTGGAAAAGATTGCAGCGAGACTTCAAAATTCGGACAGAGTCTCGTCGCGAGCTGGCTCAAGAAGTTGATCGTTTGCAATTCGCGATCGACGAAATCGACGAGATTTCGCCGGAAGCTGGTGAAGACGAAGAGCTGATTACCCGGATTCGTCGCTTGCAAGACGTCGACTCCCTCCGTGAACAAGCTATGTCAGCACTGACCGCGATCGACGGCGCGGAAGCTGCCGGTGGATCAGACGGGTTTAGCGAAACTGACCCTGCTTCGACTCTCCTGGGGCAGGCGGAATCAGCGGTACGCGGTTCTGATGATCCACAATTGTCGGCCTTGGCGGACAAACTTGGCGATATCACTACGCAATTAGGGGAAATCTCCGCAGAACTTGGCGGCTTTCTTGGGGAGCTACCAGCAGATCCAGATCAGTTAGAAGCTGCACTTCAACGCCAGCACGAACTGAAAAACTTGACGCGCAAATATGCCCCGACGATTAGCGAAGTGATTGCCTGGCGCGACGCTGCGGAAAAACGGTTAGCGAGCATCGACACTTCAGCCCATGCACTCGAAGAATTGCAAAAGCGCATGCAAACGGCAGAAAAAGATATGCGTGCGGCTGCGAAAAAACTTTCTGCTGCACGCCTTAGAGCCGCTGGGGAATTAGCAAAGGCGGTAACCGCCGAGATACAGGGCTTGGCAATGCCGAAAGCACGTTTAGAGGTTGCTGTTCGACAAATCCAGCCAGCAGAATCTGGTGCTGATGAGGTTGAACTGCTACTTGCGCCGAATGATGCAGCACGGGCACAACCGCTTTCTACCGCTGCGTCCGGTGGCGAATTATCGCGCGTGATGTTGGCATTGGAAGTCATCATTTCTGCAGAAACTACTGGTGCCACGATGGTTTTTGATGAAGTTGATGCTGGCGTCGGCGGCCGTGCGGCGGTCGAAATAGGCCGACGTTTGGCGCGCTTGGCGGTGCATAATCAGGTCATCGTCGTCACGCATCTACCACAGGTCGCTGCTTATGCGGATACACATTTGCACGTAGCTAAAGAAGTCACTGATGAGACAGTCACCTCTGGCGTGCTCACATTGGGTTATGAGCAACGCGTGGAAGAACTTGCCCGCATGTTAGCCGGTTTAGATGACACAGATACTGGGCGTGCGCATGCAGCAGAATTATTAGATAAGGCAGACCAGGACAAAACTACCCGGTAACAGGCGCGCCTTGGCCACTACCGGGGACAATCCGTGTTAAATATTCCTGCATGGGGTTGTTTAACAAAGATGCCGATCTGCCTGGAATTCAGGCCACTGTGCGTGATTGCACTCCTGGCGGAAAGGGAATGCGCAAATTCCACCGTGGCGATATCGCGGTGATTAACGCTGCCGATATAACTCGGCGGGAGGCACAAAACCTCGTTGATGCTGGCCCGTCAGTGGTCATTAACGTCGCTCGATTCACCGAAGGCGGCGTGCCAAATTATGGCCCGCACATGTTGCTAGACGAAGATGTTGTGCTGCTGGAAAACGCCGGTGAGGGCTTTGCCTCTGCAATGCGCGAAGGCAAAAAAGCGCGCGTGACCGAAGAAGGTGAAATCTACCTAGGGGATCGTTTCATCGGCAAAGGCGATCCGGTGAATCGTGAATCCGCGGAAAAGGCTTTTGCGGAAGCACAACAATCCCTCATTGATCATATGGAGGCATATTTCGGCAACACAATCCAGTTTATTCATTCGGAAGGGCCGCTGTTGATTGACGGCTTAGGCATTCCTGATGTTCCAACTGGTCTGGCAGGACGCAAAGTCCTCGTGGTTAGTCCTGGTGTGCACCATCGTGCGCAAATCAAGAATTTGCGCAATTTCATTCGCGAATATCAGCCATCGATTATCGGCGTGGAACAAGCCGCTGATACTTTGCTGGAAATGGGGTATACCCCAGATATTATCGTTGGTAACCCCACTGCAGTGGAGGCCGATTCACTGCGTTGTGGTGCGCAGGTTGTGTTGCCAGCAGACCCAGATGGGCATGCCCCAGGTCTGGAGCGGATCCAGGATCTCGGCGTTGGAGCAATGACTTTCCCGGCAGCGATTGATAATGCTACTGATCTAGCATTGCTTTTGGCTGATTACCACGGTGCAAGCTTCATTGTGAACGCCGGCAGCACGTTGGACTTAGGAGATATCTTCCAACAAGCAGAACATGCCAGCCCCGCGGCGTTGTTGACCAGGACCAAAGTAGGTTCGAAACTCGTAGATGCTAATGCGGTTATTGGCTTGTACCAGACTGGCAGAGGTGTTGCTGCAGGTTGGCTTTGGGCAGCACTTGGGGTCTTGGTGGCGCTAGCTGCGTTAGTGCTGATTGTTGGTATCGCGGGAAGCGGTAATTTCGCTGAAAACATTGCTTCTACGTGGGATAATATTTTCGCGACTGTGCAAGGTTGGTTTAGCTAATGGCTGGTACTCCACGAGCAGGTGTCGGAATCGCTGGTGCCGGAATCGGTCTAGCTTTAGGTGCGGGGCTGGGAGTATTTTTGCTTAGCCCTAATATCCCGGGTGCGATGAATACTGGTGCGTCCAGTGATACTGTGGCGAGTTCTGAATATGAGTCGCTGGAAGCTGAAGGAAAATTCGCGCAGCGCAAAGCCGAAGCCGCTGATGAGGTCGTTGCTGCTGCCGGGCAAGATATCATTAATGGCGTACTCGATGAACAGCCTGTTTTGGTGCTAGCAACAGCCGATGCCAGCGACGAGGATGTAGAAAAACTGCGGGCATCGTTGCAACGAGCTGGTGCGATTGATTCGGGGTTAATTAAACTTTCCGAGAAGTTTTTTACTCAAAACGGTGCAGACCAGCTTAAAACGATAGTGGCAAATACCTTGCCTGCGGGTACTGAACTTTCTGCCGATAATCGGGATCCTGGCACCCATGCAGGACAAGCGTTGGGCGCGGCTCTGACCTTTGCCGAAGGCACAGATACACCGAATTCCACCACGGAAGACCGAGGGTTACTGCTGGAAACTTTAGCGGAAGCTGAGTACTTAGAGTATGAGTCCGGCACTATCCTTCCCGGCCAGGCTATCGTAATGGTCACCGGATCCGGCTCTACGGCTAGCGGTGCAGATTTTGTGGCAAAAAACCAAGCTGCTTTCGCCGAAGCCCTGGATGAAGCGGGCGGGGCCACTGTAATTGCCGGTCGCGTAGGCCATGACGAGGCGAGCAACGTGATTACTCAATTGCGTGGAAGCGACAGCACCGCCGGAGCTGTAAGCACTGTCGAAGCCGTGGATCAGACATGGGGACGCTTGGCGGCGGTTCTCGCCGTCGCCGAACAACTAGAAGGCGGCAGCGGCGCTTATGGCTTTTCCGAAAACGCCGATGAGGTTTTGCCGGAGCATTAAGCGTGCATAACGAGCAAAACCAGGAGCTACAGCAGCGCGGCGAGCACGTTTTTTCCACGCTGAATTCGGAGCTGCTTGCGCAAGGCCCCATCGTTGGGCTGCGCCGGGATATTGTTTCGATGCCGGGCGGTGGTGAGGCCACACGGGAAACCCTGGAACACTTCGGTGCCGCGGCGATTGTCGCGTTGGACGAAGACAACCGGATTGCGCTGATCCATCAGTACCGCCACGCTTTTGGGCAGCGGTTATGGGAGATCCCGGCCGGGTTATTAGATCAGGCAGGCGAGACGGCATTCGAATGCGCACAGCGTGAGTTGTTGGAAGAAACCGGGGCGCAGGCAGCACGATGGGCGGTTCTCGGCGATATTGCTCCTAGCCCGGGGATATCGGATGAAGCCACCCGGATTTTTCTCGCGCAAAATATCAGCACAGCAGACTGGGATCCGACTGAGCAGGGTGCATCCGGTCTAGGAGCTCAGATCGGTGATTCTGGAGATGAAGAAGCCGATATGGAATTAGCCTGGATAGCTCTTGACGACGCCGTCGCCAAGGTTTGCGCTGGTGAAATCACTAATGCCTCGGCCGTGGCGGGTATCTTGTTGGCGCACCACCATGTGGTAGCAGGCACGCAGCTGCGCAGTGTGGAAGCTCCATTCGCATTGCGCCCGACCGCGTTGGCGCAGCGTCGGCAAGCATCTGGAACGGTGCAACCGGGTGCAGCGTTGACCCACGTAACCGAGACAGACAACCACGAATAATGGCTGCTACAGCGCAAGAGATTGCCGATACTTGGCTGGACCACCTTGCGGTGGAAAAAGGACATTCGGATAACACGCTGCAGAGTTACCGACGCGATATCCGGCGCTACCTCACGTGGCTGGAGCAACTGGGATATTCGCACCTAGGCCAGGTAACTGCGGCGGATCTGGAAGGTTATTTGCGTGATCTGCAGACTGGATTTGCAGGGTATAAACCATTGGTAGTGGCATCGACGAGCCGGGCGTTCATCGTGGTGCGGGGATTGCACAAGTTTGCTTTGAGTGAGGGCGAATTGGCAGAAGATGTGGCCGCGGGGATTGCTCCGCCGAGTGCTGCACAAAATTTGCCGGATGCCTTGTCCATTGCTGACGTTGAACGCTTGTTAGACGCAATCCCGCATGGTGAAGCGGCAACCCCCGTGAATATTCGGGACCGGGCTTTGCTGGAATTGTTGTATTCCACAGGTACCCGCATTTCGGAGGCTTTGGATATTACGCTCGACGAATTTCGTCATGCTGCCGACGGCGAACGGATCCTTCGCGTGACCGGTAAAGGCTCGAAGCAACGCATCGTTCCTATCGGTCAGGCTGCGGTTGATGCGTGTAGCGAATACGTGGTGCGGGCCCGGCCGATGCTGGCGAAAGGAACTAGCCACGCTTTGTTTTTGAATACGCGTGGTGCGCAGTTGAAGCGACAGTCAGCGTGGAAGGTGCTACAAGAGGCTGCGCAACAGGCGGGGATTAGCACCAAGATTTCCCCGCACACGCTGCGGCATTCCTTCGCCACGCATTTGCTTTCCGGAGGAGCCGATGTGCGCACCGTACAGGAATTATTAGGGCATTCTTCAGTTACTACTACGCAAATTTATACCCACGTGAGTGCGGATGACATGCGGGAAGTCTGGGCGCAGTCGCACCCCCGGGCGTAGTTGCTGGGTGTGCGCACAAATGAGGGAGTAAAAAGTCGTGGAAAAGCGAACAAAAGATTCGCAGAGATCCGATAATTCTACCAAAGTCGTTTGTGGAATTATCGATTAAATAGGTTAGCCTTAGATATTGATTTTCTGGGGAATCTGTGTAAATTGAACCCCATGCAATATTTATCCCGGCGTGTTCAATCTGAAGTTTCGGTTTATCGGCATACGATAAACCTGCGAGCAATTCTTATTTTTTCGGTTGCACTCTTTTCTGCTGTTGTTCTTGTAGCATGCAGTAATGAGAAACTTGCCGATGATTCTTCTGTAGGTGGATCTTCTACTGCTGAAACTGAAGATCCTCGCATTGTGGCGCTCGATTGGCGGTACGAAGAAATCCTTCATGCGCTTGATCTGGAGCCAGTCGGAATTGTGGAAATCGGACAATCAAAGGCACCAGCTACCCTGGAAGGTAAACTTGACGGCATTGAATCCGTTGGGCAAGCGAAACAACCAAATTTGGAAGTGATTCAATCGCTTGAACCTGACTTGATTCTGGCAAGCCCAACGCGTCATGCTGCGATAATGGATCAACTAGCTGAGATTGCTCCAACGGAATCTTATTCAGACGATAGCTATGTCGATGTTTTGGATGCAATGGACGAAATCGCAGCTAAATACGATCGTCAAGATAAAGCACAAGAAGTGCGTAACCGTATTGAAACTAAAGTGAAAAAGGCTAGAGACGTAGTCCCGGATGGCACTCGTTCTGCACTGATTGGTTGGACGAAGGACACCTTGTATACCTGGGTGGATCCTTCATTTCCAGCTTCGTTATTAACTGCTGCAGGCTACGAATACGGTTACCAGGGAGAAAAGAGTTCGATCGAATCAAAGACAGATGTAGCTGAGCTCACCGGTGATAAGCTGTCAACAATGGAGTTAGACACTCTGTTTCTTTATAACGATCAAGAAGCTTTCTACAACAGTCCATGGGCTGATGTTGTCGATGACGTGGTTGACGTCGAACAAGATACCTGGTCGCGCTCACGCGGACCGATAGCTGCCGAGGTTATGCTCGATAAAATTATCGACCACGCGCTACAGAAGTGAACGTAGAAACGGAAGCTAAGACTAGCACCAACGTCCGTGCCAGGACGCGAACAATACAAGTTCGCGCGCTCGTAACAGTGGTCGGAGCGCTTATTGGCATCACCGTGATAGTTTGCTGGCGTATGCTACAGGTTGAAGCTCCCCAGAATGCTGAATGGTTGCTCGCCGAAGTTGTCGCGGTCAACCGCGATCGTCTTATCGTTGCAGTTGTTGTTGGGATGTGCCTTGGGGTAGCAGGCGTTCTTCTGCGGACAGCTACAAAAAATCCGCTAGCAGATCCGGATATCGTAGGTGTTAATTCTGGCGCGGCATTTGGAGCGGTAGCAGCAAGTGCTTTTTCAGGGAATTCGGGTAGTTTAACTCTATTACCTTGGGCATTACTCGGCGCGACGGTCGCGGGTGCGATTACGGTTTTTTTCGGGCTACGCGGTTCCGCTACCCAAGCACAGCAAATATCTGTGCAGCGCATGGTTTTGCTGGGAATTGCGGTGAGCGCATTATTTAGTGCATTAACATCGATTGCTTTGGTCCTTGATGAGGCACAGTTAGCGACTGTACTATCGTGGCTTTCCGGCAAACTTGCCGGCGTAAGGCTATCAGAAATCTGGGCTGCACTAGTTTGCCTAATTATCCTGTTGCCACTGATGGTCATGAGCGGTAAACAACTCGATACGTTGACTGCGGATGAGCAAGTCGCTACTGCATTTGGTGCAAAACCGGCGTTATTGCGATTACTTGCGATCGTGGGTGCGATTATTCTTATAGCTCCTTGTGTTGCTGCGACTGGGCCGATTGGATTTTTAGGTCTTATGGCTGCTACGGCTGCTCACCGGGTTTGTGGTGTTAACCACCGGTGGGCGTTACCCGTGGCAGGTTTACTTGGTGCATTCGTGTTGTTGCTCGCAGATATTGTCGGTCAAGCGGTATGGGCTCCGGCTGAGACTCCCGTAGGAATCATTACCGCCGTTGCTGGTGTCCCTGTGCTGCTATGGGGAATAAACCACATGTCTAAAAAATCTTAGGCCTACTGGTGGAGGATGAAATAATGGCCGCCCAATCGACAACGCGGTTTATCGTTGCCTTTGCTATCGCGAATGCGGTTTTACTCTTGATGATTGTGCTTGCCCTCGGAATTGGCGCTGTAGCTGTACCTCCTAGTGAAGTCGTACTACGCCTGATGGAGGCCGATAACCTCATCTGGAAATTCCGCGTCCCGCGAGCGCTTGTTGGGGTGTTTGCGGGTGCCGGGATGGCGATTTCTGGTTGCTTACTGCAGCTAGGGCTCCGGAACCCGCTTGCCGCCCCAGATACCGTAGGCATTACTGCAGGAGGAGGGCTTGCTGCGGTAGTCGCATTGCTCGGCGCAGGTGCATTGCCGGCACAAGCTCTCACCCCGGTCGCGCTAGTCGGAGCTTGTATAGGTGCAGGCTTAGTTTTAGTTGCTTCCGGAAAAGGCGTGAATAATCCGATTCGCTTAGCATTGACCGGCGTTGCAGTTTCTGTAGGACTTGGGGCAGTCACGCAGTTATTACTCGTTCGTACTGCACCCGAAGCTGGGGCCGCGATGGCGTGGCTGAAAGGCTCGTTGTATGCACGTTCGCTTTCGGATGCTGTTGTCGTCGGTCCGATTGTCGTTACCGTATTTTGCTTGAGCCTGATCATCGCGAAGCATTTTGATGTCTTGCTGCTTGATGACGCCACAATGAAGGGAATCGGAGCGGTGCCGTTGCGCTGGCGGCTGCTCGCCGTTGGTTGTGCGATCGTTAGCGGTGCGGCGGCCGTGGCGGCAGCTGGTGTACTCGCTTTTGCGGGGTTAATCGTACCGCATTTAGCACGTCTATTGGTTGGCCCGCAGTTATTACGGCAATTGCCAATGGCAACAGTCATCGGGAGTGCATTAGTTGTTGGTTCTGATGCGCTGGGACGGTGGATGTTCAGCCCGACTGAGATACCAGTTGGTGCGCTGATTGCGATAATAGGTGCACCGTACTTCGTATTCTTGCTCATGCGAATTACAGCAAAAGGTACCTGAAGTGAGTAGTTACAATTTGTACAAATATACGATACAAAATTTAGGGGTCCGAGATGAATTCCGGAATTACTGATGAACTTACCGGACATAATATCGTCGCGGGGTATAGCGATGCACCGGTCCTACGGGATGTTAGCGTAAATATTCCGAAAAACAAGGTCACCGCGATAATAGGACCGAATGGCTCTGGTAAATCAACGTTATTGAAGGTGCTCGGACGTCAATTGTCGCGGTCTTCAGGAGTAATTAAACTCGGAGACGTTAAACTAGAAAATTTTTCCTCTCGTGATTTTGCCCGAATGGTTTCGTATCTGCCCCAACGACCAACAGTGTCTGAAGGACTTACAGTCCGTGACTTAATCAGCTTTGGAAGGTATCCCTATACAGGAATTTTTGCGAATTTATCGCACGAGGATTATTTGGCAGTCGAAGACGCAGCCGAACAAACTGGAATCGCAGAGTTATTGGATCAAGATGCAACAAATTTGTCGGGTGGCCAACAGCAACGGGTATGGATCGCAATGGCGATCGCCCAACAAGCTTCGACGCTGTTACTGGATGAACCAACAACGTATCTTGATCCCGCATTCCAACTATCGACGCTCGATTTGGTCAAGAAGTTGCATCATGAAGGCCATACTGTAGTGATGGTCCTACATGACATCACCCAAGCTGCACGATATGCGAATTATGTTATCGCGATGAAAGATGGGGTAGTGGTACGTGCTGGAAATACTGCAGATGTATTGACTAAAGAACTAGTAAAAGATGTTTTCGCGGTTAACTGTTTGTTGCTGGAAGATCCGGCAACTGGAAGGAAATTACCCGTTCCGTACAGTTTATGAGGCGAGGACTACTCTTGACTATTTCTAAAACAAGGTTATGCTTACCTTTATGAAGTTTGAAGAGCGCCTAGCTAATGCGGAAATTGATATCAACAAACGTCTAATTGAATCGTTAGAGCGAGAAAAACTGGTAACACCGGCCGTTTGCTGGTGTGTCTCTTGAGGTTTCTGAAAGCTGGTCTTTTCCTTTACCTGCGCCCGTGCCTGCTTTTAATCCTTGGTAATTCTAGGTTACAGACTTGTCTAGTGCTTTTCTCGTCAAGCAGGTGGACTTTTTTAATAACAGCGTTGTAAGTTTGGTGTATCGACACAGAGACATGCTGCTGGCCGGGGCCGGTCGGTAAAGAAGGGCGTCTCTGGATTTAGTCTTGATGCAGGAAGGCGAGGACATGAGTGACGACGGGCTCTTTGAGGCGGAAACAACCGGCCTCACCGGCCGTGCAAAACGTGAATTCTCGCAACCGAAGCCATTAGACAAACACGGCCCAGCCACGATTATCTCCATGTGTAACCAAAAAGGTGGCGTCGGCAAGACCACCACGACCATCAATTTGGGTGCCTGTATCGCAGAGCATGGCCGTAAAGTCCTGTTGGTTGACTTGGACCCGCAGGGTGCATTGTCTGCGGGTTTGGGTATTTCGCATGACCGTTTAGAAGACACCATCTATGACGTCATGTTGGACAACCACACCAGCATCCACTCCGCAATTTTGCATACCGATACCGCAAACCTTGATGTAGTTCCTGCGAATATTGACCTTTCTGCTGCTGAAATTCAGATGGTCAACGAAGTTGGTCGTGAGCACACTCTGGCTCGTGCGCTGCGTCCGGTAATGCGGGATTACGACTTCATCATCATCGACTGCCAGCCGTCCTTGGGCTTGTTGACGGTCAATGCGCTTGCCTGTTCACACGGCGTGATTATTCCAATGGAATGTGAATATTTCTCCTTGCGTGGTTTGGCGCTGTTGACCGATACCGTCGAGAAAGTCTCTGAGCGCATCAACTTCGACCTGGAAGTTCTGGGTATTTTGGTCACGATGTTCGACCGACGCACCAAACACGCCAGGGAAGTGATGGACCGCGTTGTCGAGGTGTTCGATGAGAAAGTCTTCGATACCGTGATCACACGCACCGTCCGCTTCCCGGAAACTTCCGTGGCTGGCGAGCCAATAACCAGTTGGGCACCGAGTTCACAAGCCACCCAGCAATATCGAACCTTGGCGCTGGAAGTCATGGAGCGCACCGCTAACGCCCAGGCATGACGCATATTCACGCTGCACAGACTCGCACCGCACAGCACGAACAGAACCAGTCGGAAGCCCCAGAACAACCAGAGATCACTGGTTTTCGCCTGGCTTTGGCGAATTTTGAGGGACCTTTCGACCTGCTGCTGCAGCTTATCCATTCCAAAAAAATGGATATTACGGACATCGCTTTGCACGAAGTCACCGACGAGTTTTTGGCGTATACCCGTTTTCTTGACGCCAGCGCCGGATTAGACGAGCGCACAGAATTCCTCGTGGTGGCAGCAACCTTGTTGGACCTGAAGGCAGCGCGTTTGCTTCCCCGCGGAGAAGTTGACGACGAAGAAGACCTCGCGTTGCTGGAATCGCGGGATCTCTTATTTGCGCGGCTGCTGCAATACCGCGCATACAAACAAGTTGCAGAGTTATTTGCAGACTGGCAACGAAACGCACAGCAACGATACCCACGGGCCGTGGCCATCGAAGAACGCTTTGCTGAGTTACTACCTCCGTTGCACCTGGGGCATAATCCGGAATCGTTCGCAGAATTAGCCGCGGGCGTATTCCGCCCGAAACCTCCCGAGGAAGTCGGCACCGATCACGTACACCGGGTGGCTGTTTCAGTGCCCGAACAAGCAGGTGTGATGCTGAACTCGCTGAAACTGCTCGGGGCCAGCGAATGGACGACGTTTGCAACCCTGACCCGGGATTGCCCAGATACGATGCACATAGTGGGCCGATTTTTGGCGCTGTTGGAGCTGTACAAGGCGCGTGCGGTGGATACAGAACAACCCGAGGCTTTGGAAAAACTATCTGTCGCATGGACTGGCTTGGACGTGGACCCAGCCGTCGTTGGTGCGGCAAACTGGGAATAAGGTGGGAACAAATACCAGGTGATGTAGTGAGAATGGCTGCTAGCAAGAATAGGCGTAAAGGAACACGATGAGCATGGACGATAGCACGGGGCAATCCACGGATCTGCCACTGATCTCTCAGCGGCGCAGCCAGTTAGAGTCCATCTTGCTCGTCATCGATGCTCCGGCGAGTGCTGCGCACCTGGCTCGAGCACTCGGCGTCGCTAAGCCCGAGGTCGTTGCACTATTGGAAGAAATTCGTGATGAATTCGACAGCCGTGGTTCGGGGATGCAGCTGCGGGAGAACGCAGAAGGCTGGCGTTTGTATACCCGCACTGTAAACGCCACCCCCGTCGAGGAATTTCTGCTTGATGGAAGCCAGACCAAGCTCTCCCGTGCCGCGCTAGAAACCCTGGCTGTCATTGCATACCGACAACCGGTGACTAGGGCTCAGGTCTCGGCAGTCCGTGGGGTCAACGTCGATGGTGTTATGCGCACGCTGGCAATTCGCGGTATGATTCGCGAGGTTGAGGCAAGTCAGCATCCCGATCTCACGGAGGAGACGTCCAGCACAGCCCGTTTCTATGTCACCACCGAGCTGTTTTTGGAACAATTGGGCATAGATTCTCTCGCTGCACTGCCTGATCTTGCGCCATTGCTGCCAGAACTCGACAGCATTGACGACGAATTTTAACCCGGCAGACGACAACAGCTTAAAGGACCGTGATCACCGTGACCGAAAACCACAGTAAAGCAACCGCAGAATCCATTGCCCAAGATTTAGGCGCGGATTGGATTTTTGCCGATGAGCCGACCAACGGCCAAGACAATGATGCAGGGCGCGAAGCCGTGCGGCTACAGAAAGTGTTGTCCCAGGCAGGCGTGGCTTCACGTCGGCACTCGGAAATCTTGATTCGTGACGGGCGTGTGCAAGTCAATGGCAAGACCATTACGAAACAAGGCGTGAAGGTTGACCCTTCGCGCGATATCATCCACGTCGACGGTGCTCGAATTAACGTGGACGAGGATAAAGCTTATTACGTGCTGAACAAGCCACGTGGCGTGCAATCCACTATGTCAGACGAGATGGGCCGGCGTTGTGTCGGCGATCTGGTCGTCGGCAAGTTAGATGCTGGCGAAAGGCTGTTCCACGTCGGGCGGTTGGATGCCGACACCGAAGGTTTGCTGATCCTGACTAACGACGGTGAGCTGGCGAATCGCCTGATGCACCCGAAATACGAGGTATCGAAGACTTACCTGGCGGAAGTGCTCGGTGAGGCCGGTCCGAAGCTGATTTCTACGCTGCGTGAAGGCGTGGAGCTGGAAGATGGTATGGCGAAAGCGGATTTCGTTCGTATCATCGACAAAAACCAAGGATTTTCGTTGGTACAGGTGGAACTCCACGAAGGCCGCAAGCACATCGTGCGTCGCATGCTGAAAGAAGCCGGCTACCCGGTCCAGCGCCTGGTGCGTACTAAGGTGCACACGGTGCAGCTCGGTGAACAAAAGCCCGGTGTCTTGCGGGCATTGAATGCCTCGGAGCTGACTTCGCTGTATAAAGCAGTGGGTATGTAGAAAAATAGAGCAGCCAATACAGACAAAGTAGATAGAAAAGATAGAAACGAATTTATGATTACAAATATGCCTGACGACGGCCTACTTGTTGCCGTCGACGGACCTTCCGGAACCGGAAAATCGTCCACCTGCCGCGCGCTCGCGAAACGACTGGACGCTAAATACCTGGATACCGGTGCGATGTATCGAGTAGCCACGCTCGCCGTGCTGCGTGCCCAGGTAGATCCGCTTGATAGCTATGCGGTCATTGAGGCGACCCGCGATCTCCCGATCGAAATTAGCGATGACCCGGAATCCAGCGCGGTGCTTCTCGACGGTGAGGATGTCTCGGAACCGATCCGTGGGCAAGCCGTGACGACGCATGTCTCGTCCGTCTCGGCCATCCCGGAGGTTCGGGAAAATTTGGTGCAACTGCAGCGTGAGCTCGCTTTTGCCGCCCACCGCGTGATTGTGGAAGGCAGAGACATCGGCACCGTCGTGCTGGGAGATGCGCCGACGAAGATTTTTCTCACTGCTTCTGCGGAGATTCGTGCGCAGCGTCGGCACGACCAAAACCTGGCGGCAGGCCGGGAATCGTCGTTTTCTGCGGTGCTTGCCGACGTCCAACGCCGAGATGCGGCTGATTCCGCTCGTGCTGCCTCGCCGCTGCGTCCAGCTGATGATGCGGTGCTGGTTGATACCTCAGAGTTGACGCTCGAGGAAGTTCAGCAAAAGATCATCAACATCATCCAGAGTGCAGGCTTGACGGAGTCCGGTAACTTAGACGCTTCGAACGACTTTGCCTCCGCGTATCGCGAATATACCGGCGATGATTTTGATGAAACCGAATTTTCCGTTGCGGATGCTGAGCGAGGCGAAGATGAGCCAGACTGGGACGCTTTGGAAGAAGAATTCCTGTCTTCGCTTGGCGGCACTCAAGTAGAAGAGGCACTGTGCACCGTCGCGATTGTGGGGCGCCCGAACGTCGGCAAGTCATCCTTGACCAACCGCTTTTTAGGCCGTCGCGAAGCAGTCGTCGAAGACGTACCTGGTGTGACCCGCGACCGGAACTCGTATTTGGCGGAATGGGCAAACCAGCGCTTCTGGGTACAAGATACTGGTGGCTGGGATTCCAATGTCAAAGGCCTCAACGCGCATATCGCACGCCAAGCAGAAGTCGCGATGGATACCGCAGATGTCATCATTTTCGTCGTTGATACCCGCGTCGGAGCCACTGAGACTGACATCATGATGGCGCGGAAGCTGCAACGCTCGAAAGTGCCGGTGTTGCTGGTAGCCAACAAGTTCGATTCACCGCAGCAATATGCTGATCTCTCACTGTTTTATAGCCTGGGATTGGGAGATCCATGGCCGGTCTCGGCGCTGCACGGTAACGGTTCCGCTGACGTTCTCGATGAGATGTTGCGTTTGTTCCCAGAAACTCCACGGCAAACTTCGATTACCTCTGGACCGCGCAAAGTGGCTTTGGTGGGCAAGCCGAACGTCGGCAAGTCCTCACTCCTGAACAAATTTGCCAACGAAGAACGCTCGGTGGTCGACAACGTTGCTGGTACTACGGTGGATCCAGTGGACTCCATGGTGCAACTCGATGAGCAAATGTGGCGTTTCATCGACACCGCAGGTCTCCGCAAAAAGGTAAAAAACGCGCAAGGTCATGAATATTATGCGTCCCTGCGTACCCGTGGCGTGATCGATGCTGCAGAAGTCTGCGTGCTGTTGATCGATGCCTCTGAGCCGATCAGTGAACAAGACCAGCGCGTACTCGCCATGATCTTGGAATCTGGGAAAGCCCTAGTCCTCGCGCTTAACAAATGGGATCTGATGGAAGAAGAACGCCGCTTCTTGTTGGAGCGCGAGCTGGAACAACAGCTTCGGCATATCCCATGGGCGACGCGCGTGAATATCTCGGCGAAAACAGGCCGTGCGCTCAACAAGCTGGAACCAGCGATGATCGCAGCCTTGGAAAGCTGGGACAAGCGTGTGACTACGGGACAGTTGAATAACTGGATCCGCGAGGCTATCGCGGCGAACCCACCGCCTATGAAGAACAATCGTTTGCCTAAGGTACTGTTTGCTACCCAGGCAGGCACGCAGCCGCCGACCATCGTGTTGTTTACGACCGGATTCCTGGATGCCGGGTACCGGCGCTACCTCGAGCGTAAATTCCGAGAGCGATTTGGTTTTCACGGCACCCCAGTGCGCATTGCTGTCCGGGTGCGTGAGCGCAAAACTAAGCGCAAGTAGTTGAAGCTAGCTTTAGTCGGGCGTTAGTCAGAGATCGCAGGCAATGCGTGGCGCTAGTCTGGCAGCTCTGGCCTTAGCCCGTGTGTGGGCCGCGCTCATAAACGAAGGCGTCTGTGCGATAGGGCAGCGTTATGGTATCTGTGCGTGATTTCTCCCAGAAATCTAACAGGTACCAATTTAAATTCCCGGTCAACCGGTTGCGCATGCGCTGGTTTGCACGCTGCCAATAGCTGCGCGAATGCATCAGTTCATGCACACCGGCAACGCTGAGTTCTTGCGCCATAGTGGTCCGTAGCGTATCTACCAGCTGCCACGGGGCATGGACGGTTGGGAAAAACCCGGCTGGTTGGATATCCCCAGAATGCATGATCCGTGCCAGCCGGAGTATTTCTGGGCGGGAGACGTCCAAAGTATTCCATACCAATAGCAGCCTACCGCCCGGCGCGAGCACACGATCAGCTTCCTGGCTTGCAGCTGCGACATCGAACCAATGCCAAGATTGTGCGTAGCTCAGGCAATCCACGGAATCTCGTGCCAAGCCGGTGGCTTCCGCGCTGGCTTGCCACGTCGGCACGCCTAGTTTTCGGTGCAGGAACTGCGCCATGTCTGCTGACGGATCAAAGGCGTAAACTTGGTGGCCGGCAGCATCGAATACGGCGCTGAGCTGACCGGTTCCAGCACCGCCGTCGACGACGCGTGCGTTTGCTTGGTCACGCGTGGCCAAGTGGGCGAGTTCGTTTGGGTATCCGGGCCGGATTGCATCGTAGGCTTCCGCCGAAAATGCCTCGCCCGCTGCACGGCGCAACTCTGCGCTTGCAAAGGTGGGGCTGGTTTTGGCAGATGCCTTGAAAAACACAGGAGAAGTCATCGGTACACAAACTAATACACGAAAAGCTGGCGTGCAGCAGCCAGTACCTTTAATGGTTACCCCGGCCGAGAAATTGCCCGGAAATTCGACCCCGTCGTTGCCGCGCTCGGATGATCGCTTGTGGTTGTTGAAGACGATTTTTCTGCATCCTCGTCTGACAATTCCTGCTGCAGCAATGACGGTAATCATGTTTTTGTGCACCGGTCTGACTCCAGTGATTGTCGGGCACGCGATTGATGATGCCATTGCCGGCGGTGAATTTGCAGATCTGTTGCGCTGGTTAGCGGTCTTGGTCTTGGTATCTGCGGTGCACGCTACGTGTGGATGGTTCGGCCGCAAGTACCTGGTGCTCGCAATGCTGCGTACTGGGCATTCATTGCGTATGGCGGTGACCGACCGGATCTCTCATCCCCGGG
This sequence comes from Corynebacterium pseudodiphtheriticum, assembly GCF_023509295.1. Classification (NCBI taxonomy): domain Bacteria; kingdom Bacillati; phylum Actinomycetota; class Actinomycetes; order Mycobacteriales; family Corynebacteriaceae; genus Corynebacterium; species Corynebacterium pseudodiphtheriticum. Next base: position 1,135,598 of record NZ_CP091864.1, read on the forward strand.
GGCTTGGTGGCCAGCGACGAACAGCAGGCGAGTTGTTGTCCATTGCCTCGAGCGATACCCAGCGGATTGCTGATGCAGTCTTGATGGCGGTGTTTCCGTTTGCGGAATTTGCCTCGATTATTTACGTCGGGGTAATGGTGAGCATGATCAGCGTTCCCCTGGGCATCGCGGTGTTGGTGGGCGGTCCTGTTATGGTGTGGATTTCCCTGTCAGCTTCGGGCCCATTACGCCGCCGTTCCGGGAAACGCCAGCACTGGCTGGCTGAGGCCGCAGCCACGGCAACCGATGTGGTGCATGGTCTACGCATTTTGAAAGGAATTGGTGCAGTAGACACAGTGTATGAGCGTTATCAGCAGGTGTCTGATGATGCGTATTCTGCGACCGTGCGGGCCCACGGTGCACGTTCGGTGCTTGATGCTATTACGGAAACCGTCGGGTCGGTTTATGTCATCGTCATTGGTATTGCTGCTGGTGGGCTGGCCCTGGGGGAGGTCATCAGCGTGGGAGAGTTAATTACGGTTATCGGTTTGACGCAATTCATCATTACCCCGATGACGATGCTCGGGAAAAATATTTCTTCGAAATGGGCTACCGCGCAGGGGTCAGGCGATCGCATCAGGTCTGTGCTCGCAGCTCCCTATGCGCTAGCGGAGGCACAGTCCGGCGTCAATTGGGAGATTTTCCCAGAAAACGCGCGTCCGAGACCAGGGGTATTAACAGTTGTCGTCGGCACGGTGCCGGCTGGTCTGGAGTTGTTGCCACGCGAACGAGTACTGGTAGCCCCACACGACGGGCAACTATTTAGCGGGACCATCGCTGAAAATATTCTGGATCGTACGGACACCATGAGTACGCAGGAGATTCTTGATCGGGTGGAGCCAGCACTAGTAGCTGCAGCTGCCGATGATATTCCTGGTGGTGCACAACGACGGGTAGGCGAATCGGATGGTGATCTCTCCGGAGGCCAACGCCAGCGGGTGGCTCTAGCTCGTGCGCTTGCTCGTGACGCGGAGGTACTAGTTTTAGATAATCCTACGACCGCAGTCGACTCGGTCACGGAACACACCATTGCCCAGCGGGTCGCTCAGGCTCGTCGTGGGAAAACCACAGTCGTTTATAGTTCCTCGCCTGCCTGGCGCGAAGTAGCAGATGTTGTGCAGGCGGGTGAGTGATCATGTCGAACGCGTCTGGTGTGCCGCAGGGTGCTGCATTTGCCACCGCCTCATTTTCCACAGTTCGCCGTATCGTCGGTACGCAGTTACGCCGGATCCCGCGGGCAGCCAGCCAGTTTTGGTGTGCAATGCTGCTGCTAAGCGCTGGCGCTTTGGCGAATGTTCTAGTCCCCCGGCAACTAGGGAAGATTGTTGATGAGGTTGTGGCTGAAGACGGTAGCATCACCATGATCGCGGTGTGGTTGGTGGCATTGGCGTTAGCCTCCGCTGTGCTTTCGGCGGGCGGGTTGTACGTTATCGGTGCGTTGATCGAACGGGTGATTTCAAATCTTCGAGAAACGATGGTCGGTACCGCATTGCGTCTGCCGGCGCATGAGGTGGAAGAAGCCGGTTCGGGGGATTTGGTATCACGCGCGACCGATGATGTTGCAGAACTTTCCGCTGCAGTGAGTGAGACAGTGCCGGTGTTGTCGAAATCCGTGTTCATGGTCGGCGCAACGGCAATTGCGCTGATAGCTATTGACTGGCAGTTCCTCGTCGTTATTGCGGTCGTGGTGCCGATCTATTGGTTTGCTGTGCGGCGTTATCTGCGGGTGGCTCCGCCGCGCTACATCGCGCAACGTGAAGCAATGGCGCAACGTGCCCGGCGCGTATTGGAGTCTATCCACGGTGGGCCCACGGTGCGTGCCTACGGCTGGGAAGATGCGATGCATGCGCGTGTGCAGGAGAGTTCATTGCAAGTCGTGACCCATGGTTTTGCTGCGCGTCGCACGATGATGACCCTTGGTTTGTGGGTCTGGTTGGCGGAGTTTTTGCTTTTGTCGCTGGGGCTGTTAGTCGGTTTTTTCGTAGTTGATAGCGGATATCTCACCGTTGGGGCCGTGACCGCGGCGATGTTGATGCTGATTCGTCTTCGCGGTCCGATAATGGCTTTGATGCGAGTACTGGATACGCTGCAGGCTGGATATGCTTCGTTGAGTCGGATTGCAGGAGTCATAGCGTCCCCTCCGCAGCCGGTGCCGGATTCGGGAGCCGCCGCACCGCGTGGCGAGCTCGTCATAAAGAATGTTTGTTTTTCTTATTCGGCGGGTTCTAGTGGTGCTGCAAACCCGGAAAACGTGGACGACTCGAGCGGTTCTACAAACGCCGTCGATGACGTGTCGCTGACGATTCCACCTGGTTCTACGGTTGCTGTCGTGGGAGCATCGGGGGCAGGAAAAACGACCTTAGCGGCGTTAGCTGCCGGGTTACGTGTTTCGGATTCGGGCGAGATTCTTGTCGACGGAACCGAGGTGGCACAGCTTTCTGATCGGGAGCGAGCGGGCCGTTTAGCGATGATTTCGCAGGATGTTTATGTGTTTTCTGGCAGTCTGCGCGATGACCTTACCTTGGCGCGTCCCGGCGCTAACGATGAAGAATTGCTTGGAGCCTTGCATAGCGTGCATGCAGATTGGGTGGAATCGCTTGCCGACGGACTGGAGACCGTGGTGGGTGCGCGGGGGCAGCAGCTTAACCCGGTGCAAGCCCAGCAGCTTGCGTTGGCCCGTGTGTGGCTAGCGGATCCAGCATTGGTGATCATGGATGAGGCTACTGCAGAAGCTGGTTCGGTTGGGGCCGAGAAGCTGGAAGCTGGTGCAGCTGCGGTTGCCGCTGGTCGCACAGCGGTGATCGTGGCACACCGTTTAGATCAGGCGGCATCTGCGGACCAGGTCGTGGTCATGGACAAGGGAAGAGTGCTTGAGCGGGGAACTCATGAAGATTTGGTTGCTCGAAATGGTCGCTATACTGAGCTGTGGGAGGCCTGGAGTTCGGGTCGCTAAGGCAATACTTGTTTTATGTGGTAAAACTATTTGCGTAACCGGTGAATTAGATAGATGCATGTTGTAGCACGCTGCACACCAGGCTGGGGTAGGTGACATTGGCACGAGCAAGAATGACACTAGCTGGTTTGCTACCAGGCATACTGCAGATGCACTCGAGACGTAGCGCTCGTACCCAATTAGCCGGGGTTTTCTGCGCTTTTGCCATAGCTGCTGCCGGTTGCAGCAATACGGACGATGGCACGCAATCGACCCAACATGTCCCTGAATCCGAGCATACGCACGCACTAGACCGGGAGATGCAGACGTTTCCACACCCCACCGGCGCCCCGGTGGCAGGAGCGTTGCCCGGTGAGACTACTCGAATTAACTTGCCGAGTGGTCGCAGCTATTTGGTGCATCTGCCTGCTGGCTACGATCCGTCGGAGCCGTGGCCATTGATCTTAACCTTCCACGGGTGGGGGCAAAACGGCCAGTCCTTGGCGACTGCCACACACTTCGATGCAGCTCGTGCTATTTCCATTTATCCGGATGGGGCCCCAAGCAAAGCTCCTAACCAGAATAAAAAGGCCTGGGCTCCGGCACCTTATGCGAATACCAGCGGGGGCGAAGACCTCGAGTTCGTTGACGAAATTATCAACTCCGCGCGGCGTACCTGGAATATAGACGATAGCCAACTTTTTGCTGTGGGGTTTTCTAATGGCGGAGGTTTTGCACAATATCTTGCGTGTCAACGGCCGGCGCAGTTCCAAGCTATAGCCACGGTGTCGGCTGCTTATTACACTGCGGTCGTAGAAAAATGTGCCCCGGGAACCGTGGGGCATTTGGATATCCACGGCACTGCAGATCAGGTTGTGAGTTATGACGGCGGAACCCGGCACAACACGAAGTTCTTATCGGTGCCCGAAATCATGGCTGTGGCTGCGCGCCGAAACCACTGCGGGCATAGTATTGAACAGCAACGGTTAGTTGGCGGCGCCAAACGAACTAGTTATATGGATTGCGCAGCGCCAGTCGATCACATTCGTATCGAAGGTGGCAAGCATTGGTGGCCGGGCTATAGCGCAAACCGTAATGATGCGATGCCGGAGAATTTCGCTACCGATAAGATCTTGGACTTCTTCCGGATTCCGGGGCGTCCTTGAACCGCGGAAGTTAAACGCTACCGATGGCATACTAAGCAGTAGACTAAGGGTCTATTATTTCACGACCGGAAGGATATTGAGCAAGCGTGGGAAAATTCGATTGGTTCTGGAACGCCATGGGTGCAAAATCGGCGAAGCACGAGAAGCAATCGCGCAAAATCGTCGGCCAAGCCCAGCAACAGGCCGCGGATTTTGACTCACTGAGCGACGATAAACTACGTGAGCATGCCCGTAGCTCAGTGAATCCCAGTGGTGAGATCACCGATAAGTCCACGTTTTTGGCGGCACTTGCTACGGCAAGTTCTCGCAAGCTGGGGCTGCGCCCATACGACGTGCAATCTCAGGCTGTACTGCGACTGTTGACGGGCGATGTCATCCATATGGCGACCGGCGAAGGTAAAACTTTGGTCGGTGCGATGGCAGCCACTGGTTTTGCGCTCAGCGGAAAACGAGTGCATGTGGTTACAGTCAATGATTATCTTGCACGCCGCGATGCCGAATGGATGCGCCCGCTCGTAGAAAGCTTTGGGCTAGAGGTAGCTGCAGTGACCGAGTCCATGGACACGGCGCAGCGTCGACAAGCGTATGCCGCTGATGTGGTCTATGCACCGGTGAAAGAGCTAGGGTTTGATGTACTACGGGACAACCAAATTACTTCTCGTGAGCAGGCTGTATTTCAACAAGCTGACGTAGCGTTAGTTGATGAAGCAGATTCTGTACTGGTGGACGAAGCCCTGGTGCCGCTAGTGCTTGCAGGAACCCGAGCCGACCAAGCTACAGACCCGCGTGTGACCACCGTGGTAGCCAACTTAAAGCAGGAACGTGACTACACCATCGGCACTGACGGTCGCACGGTGTTCCTTACTGACGATGGTGCGGCGACGGTGGAAAAGGAACTAGGAATCGATTCGCTTTATAGCGATGAACATATCGGAAGCACTTTGGTGCGGGTGAACCTCGCTTTGCATGCAAAAGCCCTACTTATCCGTGATATCCATTATTTGGTTCATGATGGCGAGTTGAAACTGATTGATACCGCGAAAGGTCGAGTTGCTGACCTGCAGCGTTGGCCGGACGGATTGCAAGCCGCAGTCGAAGAAAAAGAAGGACTGAAAGTCACAGAAGGCGGCCGAATTCTCGATACGCTGACCATTCAAGAACTAATGCGTCGCTACCCGCAGTTGTGTGGTATGACCGGTACCGCTGTTGAAGCCACAGACCAGTTACGCGAATTTTATGGTTTGTACGTTTCCGAAATTGCTCCGAATAAAGCGCCGCAGCGGTTCGACGAAGCAGATCGCGTCTATGCCACGGTGACTGAGAAAACCCAGGCCTTGTTAGACGAAATTGAATTGCTGCATGCACAGAAACAGCCAGTATTGATTGGCACTCAGGATGTTGCGGAATCAGAAAGCCTGGACGCCGCTCTAACAGAACGTGGAATCAATGCGCAGGTGCTCAACGCGAAAAACGATGCCGAGGAAGCAGCGATTATTGCCGAAGCTGGTATGCCAGGCAGGGTCACTGTATCAACGCAGATGGCTGGCCGCGGTACGGATATCAAATTAGGGGGCACCGATGGAACCCACTATCAAGAAGTCAAAGACGCCGGTGGCTTGGCAGTGCTGGGAACCACGCGCCACCGGAGCTCGCGTTTAGATAATCAATTGCGGGGCCGTGCAGGACGCCAGGGGGATCCGGGGTTGAGTCTGTTTTTCGTCTCTTTGGAAGACGATGTGGTCATTTCCGGCGGGGCAGGTGAATCCGTAGAAGCCCAGCCGGACGGGAACGGCCGGATTGATTCTGGGCGTATCGTAGATTTTATCGCTCATTGCCAGAGAGTGACAGAAGCTCAATTGCTGGAAATCCATAGTCAGACCTGGAAATACAACAAATTGTTGGCAGATCAACGGGAAATCATCGATGAGCGCAGGAGTAGTTTGCTCGACACGGACAAAGCCTGGGCGGAACTCCGTGAGTATGAACCAGAGCGTGCCGCCGAATTGGTTGCCGCGGGTCTTACCGACGACGTATTGGTGCAAGCAAGCCGCGAGATCATGCTTTACCATCTTGATCTCGCCTGGGCGGATCACCTTGAACATATGGATGATGTTCGTGAATCGATTCACCTGCGCGCGATCGCCAGGGAAACCCCGATCGATGAGTATCACCGGATTGCGGTGCGCGAATTTAAAGAAATCGTGCGTCGTGGCGTAGAGGCAGCTAGAGAAAGTTTCCGTGAGGTAGTTATCGATAATGCCGGTGCACATCTTTCCGAAGGTGGCCTAGCTCGCCCATCTGCGACTTGGACGTATATGGTCTCGGACAATCCGCTCGCTGGCTCGGGAAATTCTGCATTGAGCGGAATTGGCAACCTATTCCGCTAAGGAACACAGGTTTAACTAGCGCCCGATCTTCTATGCAGGTGACTAGTCGAAAAGCCTCGCGGTTTGAATTACGATTGTGTTATTCTGCGGGGTTTTGTAGTTGAAAAAATGTGAAAGAAAATAACTTTGACTCTCGCCGTAGGCGTTTAGGCGCTATGATGGATTACTAACGGCAATATTTCCGACAATGCGGAGGATAGATAATGAGCGAAAACACCGGTACTCCGGAGCAACAGGCGGAGACAACCTCAGTCTTCCGTGCGGATTTAATTAAGGAAATGGAATCCGGTGCTGGCGCTTCTACCGCAGCCGAAAATACCGAAAACCTCGCCGAAGGCGTAGCGCTGTTGGTGGTCAAACGGGGACCAAACGCGGGTGCGCGTTTCTTGTTGGACCAAGAAACCACGACCGCAGGTCGCCACCCAGAGGCGGATATTTTCTTGGATGACGTCACCGTTTCTCGTCGTCATGCAGAATTCCGTTTGAACAATGGGGAATTCGAAGTGGTCGACGTGGGATCATTGAACGGTACTTATGTCAACCGCGAGCCACGGAATTCACAGGTTCTTTCTGTGGGCGATGAAATTCAAATTGGTAAGTTCCGATTGGTCTTTTTGGCTGATACCAAGAAATAATAGGTAATTGTGAGTCCAGTATCTCAAGCAGCAGCGCAGTCGACGCCGCGGACAGGCAGCGCGTACAAGACCCGTAAGGCAAAGTCCATCGGTGTCGTCTTGGAATCTTTGCGTCCCGAGTTTCCAGATATTACGGTTTCTAAGATCCGATTCCTCGAATCGGAGGGATTAATTTCCCCGCAGCGCACAAAGTCCGGCTACCGTCGTTTCACGGAAGAAGATGTCGCACGGTTACGCTATATTTTGGTTACCCAGCGAGATCACTATCTTCCGCTGAAAGTCATTCGTGAACAGCTCGAAGCGATGGACTCCGGGCAAGTTACTGCCTTGGTGGGGGCGAATTCCACACAGGGGCTGATGTCCGCGGATACTTTCCGTACCACCGGGCCGAGGAGTTTCACGGATTCAGATGTCGCACACCAAGCAGGCGTAGATGTTGAGTTCGTGACCGAACTTGCTGGAGCTGGTTTGATCCGCCCGGATGCCGCTGGATTTTTTGCCACTGATGACGTAAACATTGTGAGTACAGCGCGGTCGTTGCAGCAGTTGGGCTTTGACACGCGATTGCTGAAATCACTGCGTAATGGTGCCCGTCGGCATGCAGATCTGATCACGCAGGTTGCAGGCCCGTTGACGCATGGAAAATCAGATAATGCGCAACAACAAGCGGAAGAATTGTCACAACAAATTTCTGCGTTGGTGGTTTCCCTGCACACAAGTTTGCTTAAGAGCACCCTGCGTGAGGAATTCGATGCTTAAGGAACTCAATGCCTAGCCCATTATTTTAGGGTCTTTCACGGAGATCTTTCGTCTGGAACCGGCATCGCGCGTCTGCGGTGTCGGTTTCTTTCTGTCATCATGACGAGTCTGTTATGGGTGATGCGACCAATATGAGTATAGTGATGGGGATCATGTTAAGAGTTGGGATTCGCGAGACGGGAGAACTCTAAAGTCTTAATTGAGACTTTAGGGCGTGTCGCGCCGATTCTTCGTAAAAGGGCAATAGGATTGACCTTAAATAATTTAAGGATTCCAAACTTCCATCGGAGTAATTACGTGACTATCAACTCATCCCGTTCCCAGTACACGGACGCACCGTACGTCCAGGAGTCCCTGTTTGACCTCGGGCCAGATGAACAACTTGGCTACCGCGTGCCTATTGCGTGCCAGGTTGCAGGCATCACCTACCGTCAGCTCGATTATTGGGCGCGCACTAACCTAGTGAAGCCGTCGATCCGAAATGCGCGTGGCTCCGGTTCGCAGCGTTTGTACTCCTTCAAAGACGTTCTTGTCTTGAAGATCGTCAAGCGCTTGCTTGATACCGGAATCTCGTTGCAGAATATCCGCTTGGCAGTCGAGTCTTTGCGTGAACATGGCGTGAACGATATCGCGGAGATTACTCTTGTTTCTGATGGCACGACGGTGTACGAATGTCACAGCAATGAACAGGTCATCGACTTGCTTTCGGGAGGACAAGGCGTCTTTGGTGTAGCGATTCCAGGCATTATGAAAGAACTTAGCGGAACCATTAGCTCGTTCCCAGCGGAGCGTATTGACCCAGCCCTGGCGGATGATTCTAAAGCTGCTTCTGGTATTGACGAGCTGGCTGCGCTGCGTGTGCGCAAATCTCACTCCGCTTAACATCTTGGATTAGTTTTTGCTCGACTCATTTTAGAGTCCAACGACACGCCGCAGCTTCTCTTCGAGTTCTGCGGCGTTTTTTACTGTCTGGATATGACCGGCTACTTCGCGTAGAGCTGGATCTGTTTCACCATCACCAACATGTACAACACTGAGTTCTGCCTTGGCACCCAGTGCCTCCCGGAATTTTGCGGGGAAATCTGGGTAGCCATCCGCCGTACCAGAAGTAATCAGCACGATACGGGATGGCTGAGACTCCGATTGCGCGATACCAGAATGATCCCGAACCGCGTGGGCAGCAGCGAGTAGTGCTTCGTTAGTTTGCGGTACTCCACCGGTACCTAAAAGCTGTACAGAACGAGCGGTTTCTGCGCCATCAGAAAAATCGATATTTTGGCGAAAACCCTGTGTAACCCCAGGGTTTAATGGTGAAGAGTAATTCCACAATGCCACCGAATGTCCGTGAGCACTCAACTCGGGAGCAAGGGTTGCGATTGCATCAGCAGAGGCCTGGAAACGCGACGGTCCTGCGATCCCGGGAAAACCCGAGGACATAGCATCGGAGGTATCCAACAAAAACAGGGTATCCGTTGCAGTCAAGGCATCGGCTGCGTCGTTGGCGTGTTTCGCGTCGTTCTTATTATGGTCCTGGGCTGCGGCATCATTGTTGGACTGATGCTTACTCCCGGTGTTGCCGAAATCCAGTGCGGTACGTGCTAGGTAAGCTTCCCAGACCGGGCTAGCGTCCAATCGCTTAGCATCAGTTTCAGCCTCAACTTGGCCTTCTACCTCCGGATTCGCCTCAAACCCGTGGTATTGCGCTGCCAAATCATCGGCGAAAGCTTGCGCGGCGCGGGCCTGTTCTTCATCAATTTCGTCAGACCGGTTCAACACCACCGCGGCATATTCTACATATGCGCCCTCCAAGGCATGGAACGAGCCTGCATCTTGAGCGCTTATAGCCTGCACCGCGGCAACCGGGCCGTCAGCGTCGGCAAGGCTTTTGTTTTCATCCCGCAAAAGAAGCTCCGCGCCAGATTCTGGGCCGTCGGCAAGAGCGGAAGCAACCACCGCAGACGCCGCTGAGTCGCCAGGATAGGTGACGGCGTCAGCCGGAAGCTTGAGATCGACGTCTGCATCTGTTGCAGCGTGTTTATCGTAAATACCAGCTGCTTGGCCAGCTACTTTTGGGTGTTCACCGCTCGCGGCTGCTGTACGACCAGCAGCTGCAACGGCCTGGGCTAAACGCGGGGAGTCTGCGTCGATATAGACAGCGGCTTTCGCGATATCTTCGGCGATGACGGCCTGCACACAATGATCACGCACCACTGGTTTCGTGGCATTCCAGGAGGCCAATAGCGACTGCGTTAAGGTTGCGTCACCGCTGGCAACGGGAAGCTGTAGATTTCCTTCAATGCACGATTCACCTTCGGCGCTATCCGCATTGGAACCGGTGTCTTCAGAACCATTTCCCAAGAATAACCATGCAAGCACAGCGATAATTGCCAGCAAGATTGCAATGGCGGAGGCAATGAATCCTCCGGAAAATTGAGTCTTTTGTTCAGGTGTGTAGTGACGCCCCATAGCTACCTAGTCTAGCCCGCTGAGCATGGTCCACAATATTTATCAGCCTGTGTCGGAGCGGCTCGGCTCGGGCAGCTAGTTGACGTTGGCGCGCAACGTATTCGTTTTTCCCCGCTGTGGTCTCAACGGCTACGACGCCAAGGCCCCAATCACGGCAATCGTATGGTGAAGCCTCCATGTCCAACTCACGGGCGCTAACCGCAAGATCGAAGCACTGGTGTAATAACTCACCCGGGACTAGCGGGCCCAGTTTCCAAGCCCATTTGTATAAGTCCATTGTCACGTGCACGCATCCGCCTTGGTCGCAGTCGAGCTGATCTTCGCGATTCAGCACCGTGATATTCAGCGGGCGTGCTGGGGGAGTGAAAAAACGGAAGGCATCATAATGTGTGCAGCGGAGATCATGCTTTTCTACGACTTCGTTCGTCCCTTTAGCCCCGAGGCGGAGTGGTAAATCATGGCGTGGGGCTTCAGAACGGTAGACCATTGCCCATTCGTGTAAACCAAAACAGTCAAATCTGGCGGGGCGTTCAGCTGTTCGCGCCAGCAAATCCCTGATATAGCCGATTGCTGAACCACGCCGCTGCCATAACGATTGCGCGTTCAATTCCACACCACGCTCGGTGCGGTGGTAATCACGCCAGTGCGCATGTGGCGGATCGCCCTGCATAGCCGAGCCGACGCCGGGATGCCAGCGTTTCAGATGTGTCGGGCGAACGGGATAATACTCAAACAAGAAATCATAAACCGGATGTTTCATGCCCGGGTTCCGATAGCGGGCCAGACGTTCCTCAGCACGCGCGAGGTGGGCATCGGCTTGGGCTGTCCATTCCTGCTCAGTAAAAATCATGGTGCTAGTAATCTAACGAAAACGGTACTAATTAATGCGAGGTTAATTAATGTGAGCGCTTGCGGGAACGACTGCGCGGCGCAGTAGGATTTCCACCCCATGCGCTAGATTTTCTGCCCCCACGTCCAGCGCGGGAATGCGAGGTTCGTCCTTCTTCACTGCTGGTCGTATGCCAACGATCTTTCCTTTTCGGTGCAGCTTTTTGTTGTGCCTTCTTATTAGCAGTGCCGTTTTTTGCTGATCCTCTTTTTTCTGAGCGCTGGTTCTGGACAGAGCTTAGTTTTTCTTGCAAGGCTTTTCCGGAAGGTTCGCGTGCTCCACTAAGATCCGCAAGCTCCTGCGGTATACCTGGCCCGCGCGCGACGATAGTACGTGCGGTGACCCCTGCCTTTTTGAGCAACGATTTCACGGTTTTTTCTTGCTCTTCCAAAACCAATGTGATCACGGTGCCGCTGGCTCCAGCGCGCGCGGTGCGCCCGGCGCGATGTAGATACGCTTTGTGTTCTGCTGGGGGATCGACGTGAACGACCAAGCTGACATCTGAAATATCGATGCCGCGAGCCGCAATATCCGTGGCGACCAATACAGGCAGGGTTCCGGCGCTAAAACCATCGATTGCTTGTGTGCGAGCGCCTTGCGATTTGTCTCCATGCAAACCTAAAGCGTGCACCCCGACGCGCCGCAGCTTTTTCACTTGCCGGTCAACGCCATGCTTGGTACGCATAAACATAATCGTTTTTCCGTCACGGGCGGCAATCTTTTCTACCAATTCGTTACGGTTTTCGCGCGTACCCACGTGTGCCACAACATGCTCCATCGTGTCTACCGAACTTTGTGCTGGAGCAGTTTCGTGTGTACGTGGGTCATGCAAAAACCTGTCAACAACAGCTTGGACTTGCTTGTCCAGCGTTGCTGAGAATAATAAGTGCTGGCAATCGGAGGGTAATTTATTCCATAGTTTGGTTACCTGCGGCAAAAAGCCCATGTCCGCCATTTGGTCGGCCTCATCGAGGGTGGCGATCTGCACTTGATCTAGTTTGAGTTTTTTCTGATCAAGCAGATCTTGCAAACGACCCGGGGTGGCGACGAGCAGATCCACCGGTGCGGCGAGGCGACGAATTTGCGGATTGATATTGACGCCACCGACCACGTTGAACACGCGCAATCCTAGGGAAGCAGCAGGCGCTTCCAAACGAGCACTGATTTGCGCGGCTAATTCGCGGGTTGGTGCGAGGATGAGCGCGCGGGGATGGCCCGGGCGCGAGACGCCGGACGTCGCCAAGCGATGCAGCATGGGCAAACCGAAACTGAAGGTTTTTCCTGATCCTGTGGGGCCTTTGCCGAGGACGTCGCGGCCAGACAGTACGTCAGGGATGGTTAACGCTTGGATCGGAAACGGAGCGGAGATGCCTTCGCGGCGTAAGAAATGCACGATGGGCCGGGCCAGGCCCAAGTCGGCGAAAGACGGTTCTTGTGCAGGTTTAGTTGTCATTATCCTTCAGTCTATCGCGTTGTGGTAGCTGGTTCGTGATTGATGCGAAAAAAGCTCGTGAACTGCACGACTGTGTGAGAACTTACAGTAAATTTTGCTTCCGCGGTGCCTGTGGAGTTGTAGCGTGAAAAGTGAGAGGAATGCCTTCTTGAACATCCATTCATCCAACATCCATTCATCTACATCTACAACTACAACGTGCAAAGGAAACTTACAGTGGCCGAGCACTTTCTCCCGCAATCGAAGGTCAAAACTCCAGAAGGTGATATTGTTCCTGATGTTGCTACTCCGGAACAATCGCAGAAAAAACGTGATGTGCGATTCGTACTACAGCCGATATGGTTCCTGCTTGCTGTAGCTGCTCTGGTGGGCGTTTTGCTATTACCGATCGAAAGCCTGGCATGGGAAGGCCAGGTCGCACTGGCGGTTTTGGCTTTCGCCATTGTTTTATGGGTAACAGAGGCAGTATCCTACCCGGTCAGCGCGTTTTTGATTATCAGTTTGATTGCGTTGCTACTGGGTTTGTCGACAGACCCAGAGACTGGCGATATAGTCGGTACATCTTCCGCGTTGGGCACTAGTTTGCAGGGCTTTTCTACCTCTGCGCTGGCGTTGGTAGCTGCCGCTTTGTTGCTTGCCGGTGCGATGCAGGCAACTGGCCTGCATGAACGCTTGGCGCTTTGGGTGATGAAGCTCGCCGGTGATAAAACCTCGAATATTTTGATTGGCGCGATCGTGATCGCGACACTGTTGGCGTTTTTCGTGCCCTCGGCGACCGCCCGCGCGGGTGCCGTCGTTCCGATTCTGCTGGGTATGGTTGCGGCCTTTGGATTATCGACAAATTCGAAGATGGCCTCATTATTGGTTATCACCGCAGTACAAGCAGTCTCGATTTGGAATGTCGGTATCCAAACAGCAGCTGCCCAAAACTTTGTAGCTTTGAACTTCATCCAGGATGAATTCGGTCAGACTATTTCTTGGGGCCAATGGTTTATCTGGGCAGCGCCATGGTCGGTGCTGATGTCCATTGCGCTGTTTTTCATAATGCGTGCGAGCATTAAACCGGAGGCAGACTCGATTTCCGGTGGTCGAGAACTCATTGAGCAAAAACTCGAAGAGCTCGGCCCGATGTCCGGCCGCGAAAAACGATTGGTGGCTGTCGCCGTACTGCTGCTATTCGTGTGGGCGACTGGCGATATCCTGCACCCGGTTTCTGCACCAGTGGCGACCGTCATTGCAGTGAGCTACATGCTGCTTCCGAAAGTCGGCGTCTTCGACTGGAAAACAGCGCAAGATTTGGTGTCCTGGGGTACGCTGATCGTCTTTGCCGTCGGTATCTCGCTGGGCACATTCCTGCTCGATACGGGTGCAGCTAGCTGGTTATCCGAGCAAACTTTTGGTGCTATGGGCTTGGACTCGATGCCATTGTTGGCCACCATTGCGTTAGTGTCGCTGTTTAACATCCTCATCCACCTCGGATTTGCCTCTGCCACGTCGCTGGCATCCGCACTGATTCCAGTCTTTATCGCCTTGTCGACGACGATTGCTGCTGGTGATGCCAGCATCGGATTTGTCGTCATCCAGCAGTTCGTCATCTGTTTCGGCTTCTTGTTGCCGGTTTCTGCGCCGCAAAACATGCTGGCTTATGGCACGGGCGCATTTACCCGGGGCGAGTTCCTGAAAACAGGAATCCCGCTTACCATCGTCGCTTACCTACTAGTCTTGCTGTTTTCGGCCACCTATTGGGACTGGATGGGCCTTATTTAGTCGTCCTTAGCAGGGGCGGGTGTTTTAACGCTTCTGCTCCTGCGATTTATCTCCAGTCCAGTCCAGATGGAATACACCATCGGTATCAACCCGGCGATAGGTGTGGGCACCGAAATAATCGCGCTGTGCCTGTACCATCGCGGCAGGCAAACGCTTGGAGCACAGCGAATCATAGTAGGAGAGCGAGGAGCTGAATACCGGAGCAGCAAGACCTAGCCGGATCGCAGAGGCCGCAACAGTGCGCCAGGAATCGATCAAACCGTCGAGCTCCTCGGTGAAGTAGGAATCAAGTAACAACGACGGTAGCTCTGGAAGCTTCTCGTAGGCATTGTCAATGCGGTCCAAAAACGCTGCTTGGATGATGCAACCACCACGCCATACAGCTGCGAGATCGCGAGGATTAATGTTCCAGTTGTATTCTGCTGAGCCAGCGGCAATCAGGTCGAAGCCTTGTGCGTAAGCCACCAGCTTGGAGGCGTACAACGCCCGGCGCACATGCTCAATGAATTCCTCAACGCTGATGCCCAGTGTCGCGAAATCTGCAAGGTTACCGGTAGGAAAGTGGTCCAGGGCAGCAGCGCGAAGCGCGGTGGATGAAGACAGAGCGCGAGCAAAAACTGCTTCCCCAATCGCGGTAGCCGGAATACCCAGGTCCAAAGCTTCCTTCGCGGTCCAGCGCCCGGTGCCTTTTTGTCCGGCAGCATCGTGGATGACGTCGATCATCGGTGCGCCGGTGTCTGGGTCACTGGTTTCTAAAATATCTGCGGTGATACCGATTAAATAAGAGTCTAGGTCGCCGTCGTTCCATTCTCGGAAAATCTTGGCAATACGGCTGGGCTCCAAGCCTGCGCCGTGGCGCAACAAATGATAAGCCTCTCCAATGAGCTGCATATCAGCGTATTCGATGCCGTTGTGCACCATCTTCACAAAATGTCCGGCCCCATTGGCACCGATGTAGCGCACACACGGGGTGCCATCCACTTTGGCCGCGATCGATTCCAAAAGCGGTCGGATGGACTCCCAAGATTCTTGTGGTCCGCCAGGCATAATTGAGGGGCCAGTGAGTGCGCCTTCTTCTCCGCCTGAAATACCTGCACCAACGAAATGCCGTCCGGTGAGTGCCACTGCGCGCTCGCGCCGCACGGTGTCGGTATACAGTGAGTTGCCTCCGTCGATAAGGATATCGCCTTCGTCGAAGGCTTCTACTAGGTCATCGATAGCGGCATCAGTAGCAGTTCCGGCGGGTACCATCAGCAGCGCGCGGCGTGGCTTAGACAAGTTAGCTGCCAGCTCCTGCAAGTCGTTGCAACCGACAAATTCTCCTTCTCCGCCATGCTCCGCAATGAGTTTGCTGACGTTTTCCGCGCGCTGATCGTAAAGCGCGACGCGGTAACCATTGCGTGCAAAGTTACGGGCCAAGCTCGAACCCATGACTCCGACCCCGACGATTGCGATATCTGCCAATTGCTGCGAAGGCTGCTGGTTATTCATGACTGATCAGTCTACCTTCTACCGCAGTAGGCCTGAGAGCGAGGAATAGCTGGAATGCTTGGAATGTGTTGGGGCTAACAAATAGATGGTTTGAATTCCGATAGAGTTGACACATGGGTTATTTGGAAGCAGTGATGGCAGCGGGAACCAGACAATTACAGCAGGCTGAGCTGGAAGAGCTAAACCGATCCGAGTTAGGCCTTGACAGCCTCCTCGGGTTGGTTTATTCATACGCTGCCCCTACTGAAGTTCGCGCTTATCTTGAGGTCAATTCGAGGCACCTGCAGTATGCGGGCAGCGTCAACGGGGGCGTGTTTTGCGCGATTGCGGAATCAGTTGCCTCGGTGGCTTCTATGATTAGTGCACAACGCCCCTGTGTTGGGGTCAATAACAGCACGGACTTCATCCGTGGAGTAAGTGAAGGACGTATTGAAGCTATTGCGAAGCCCATACAAAACGGAAAACGCACGCAATTGTGGAACGTAGAGATGTATAACCACAAAAAATTAGTGGCCCGCACCACTTTGCGCACGATGGTGGTGGGGCCGCCTATCGCTGAGCTTCGCACACAAACAGATCAGCAGTAAGGTGCGTGTCAGCCACGCATCTGAAGTTACTGCTGCATACGTGATGCCTGGGCAAAAAACTCACGTTCGTGCGCTGATGCCATCAAATAAGCACGGGTTGCGCGCTCGCGGGTTGATTCGCTGGCATTTTCGAAAGCCGTTTCCACAATCCTGATTGCTTTCCGTGTATCTTCTGCAAAGTTTGGATCACCATAGGTTTCCAACCATGAGTGGTACGGGTGCTCGTCGTGATTATGTTTGGCCAGCGCTTCGCCGATCTCGGCATACAGCCAAAAGCAGGGCAAGACTGCAGCTACCCCGACGGCGTAGTCATCGGTGAAGGTGCGTGCAACCAAGAAATCAGTGTATGCGGCAGTAACCGGTGAGGGATCGACCTTCGGCACATTGAAAGAGCGGTGTAGTTCCGCTTCCACAGTCAGGCACTCCTGTGCAGCTTTGGCCCACCAGATTTGTTCTTCTGGCGTTGGGGCAATCGTTGATAAGCGCGCCAATGCACGGGAATAAAGCTCCAAGTACAAAGCATCTTGGGCCAAGTAAAACATGAATTCTTTTTCGGAGAGTTCGCCGCTGGTCAGCGAGGTAATGAACGGTAGCTCTGTGATTTCACGCCAGAGAGTGCCGGTCTTTTCCCACAATTGGGTAGTGTGTGGGCCTTGCGCCGCGATTGCTGGGGCCGGTGCTTTGTCATGAACTGGGAAAGTCCATGGGGTAGTGTCCGCGTTGCTCGCCCAGCGACGCAGCTGATGGAAGTGATCTACGGGGCCGTTTCCCTTGCCGACGGCAAGCTCGTCTGCATGGGCAATTGCTTCGTGCAGCCAGTGGGTCGCCCAGTCGAGTGCGTCGTTGAGTTCTGCTCCACCGCCTAAGCGAGTAGCCAGGGCAGAAGATAACGAACAGCCGGTTCCGTGAGTGTTTTTTGTATCTACCCGAGCAGAAGGTACCCGGTGAACAGCACCATCAGCGCTTACTGCTGCATTGTCAGCGATCGTGCCGTCGAGATGGCCACCTTTTACGATCACAGTGACGTCATGTTTTTCCGCAAAATGTCGGGCTTGTGCCACCGCGGCATCGAAATCTGCAGCCTCGTCGTCTTCGACCAAAACGGCGAGTTCCTTCAGGTTCGGAGTAATGACATCAACGTGTGTGCACAGCTCGCGGACTTTTGCTTCAGCCTCTGGCTGCAAGAGCCGGTCGCCGGAGCTAGCAACCATCACAGGGTCAAGCACCAGGGTAGTTTTATTTCGGCCGCGCAACCATTCAGAAACGGTATCGACGGTGTCGCTATCACCAAGCATGCCGATCTTGATGGCATCGATTTCGACGTCGTCAGAAACGCTAGCGAGTTGCTCGCGCAGAAATTCCTGTGGCGGGGTATGGATACTGCGCACACCCTGTGTGTTTTGCGCTACCAGGGCGGTGACTACGGACATGCCGAAACCGCCGGCAGCAGCAATAGATTTCAAATCAGCCTGAACACCAGCACCACCTGTGGGATCAGTGCCAGCAATGGACAAGATACGAGCATTCGTCTTCATGCTCACCAGGCTAGCGAAAATACTGGGAATTGTTAGCCCTGCACGGTGATTGTGACCGGAATATTGTTCAAGAATGCGCTCAACAATCTGCGCAGCAGTGTCTCAGCAGTGTCTCAGCAGTGTTCTCAGGAATGTTCCCAGCATGGAGTTCAGAGTATTTAGTGCCCCGCATAGCCTCCGGCTGTGCTATGCGGGCGTTGGGTTTTGCCTTGTGGCGTTATTCCGTTGCGGAGTTTTAGCCGATGCGCTTGGTGTCTTTAACTTCGACCGGTTGGTCTTTCTCATCAGTGCTAAGTTCGCCCAGCTTCAGTAGAGCGTTTCGGCCGTGACGCTGTTGCTCGGTGATCTCCAGGTTGCCCCGGTTGCGGGAAAGTACATTGCTGGTCCAGTTCAAGACGGTAAACAGGCGGTTACGCACACCAGTGAGGAACTGGGCGTGCACAACGAGCCACATTAGCCAGCCGACAAAGCCAGTGATCTCGCTGTTTTCCATTTTCACCACAGCGTTACCGCGGTTGATGATTGCCATCGAGCCCTTATCGAAGTATTCGAAAGCTTCCTTCGGATCCTGCTCGGAATTATCGCTGGTCTTGGCGTCGATGAGCTTGGCTACGTGTTTACCCGTTTGGATGGCAACCTGAGCCACACCAGGCAGACGATTCAGTGACATCATGTCACCGATGAGATAGACGTTGTCGTGGTCGCCAACGGTGAGGTCTTCGTTGACCGATACGCGGCCACCACGATCGAACTCGACATTAGCCTGTTCCGCAACCATCTTGCCCAACGGGGAAGCTTCCACACCAGCGGACCAGACCTTGGTTGGGGACTCGATGGTGTGCACGGAATCGTCGGCCATGTTCTTGTACACGACCTTGTCGTCATCAACTTCAGTGACCATGGCATTCAGACGTACCTCGATGCCTTGCTTCTCCAAGGTGCGCTGTGCCTTCTTGCCCAGTTTCTTACCGAACGGTGGAAGCACCTGAGGTGCGCCGTCGAGAAGGATGATCTTTGCTGATTCCGGCGAAATGTTCTTGAAGGCACCTTTGAGGCCGCGCTTTGCCAGTTCAGCCAGCTGACCAGCCAGCTCTACGCCGGTTGGTCCTGCACCAATGATTACGAATGTCAGCAAACGCGCGCGCTCTTCGGGATCATCGGTCAATTCTGCGCGTTCGAATGCTCCCAAAAGGCGTGAGCGGATCTCCAGAGCGTCGTCGATGCTCTTCATGCCTGGTGCGTGCTGTGCGAAGTGGTTGTTACCGAAGTATCCCTGCTTGGAACCAGCGGCGATAACCAGGGAGTCATAAGCGAAATCTTTCTTGATGTCACCCTGGGATGCGCTCACGGTCTGTTTCGCAATATCGATTGCAGTCACCTCACCGCGCACTACATCAACATTGTTCTGCTTACGCAACAGTTGGCGAGTTGACGGGGCGATCTCACCCGCGGAGACGAGGCCGGTAGCAACTTGGTAGAGCATCGGCTGGAACAAGTGGCTGTTGGTGCGGTCAATCAAGGTGATATCGACGTCAGCGTTGGCCAAACCTTGGACCGTGTTCAGGCCACCGAATCCGGAGCCAATGACGACGACATGGTGACGATCACCTGCGGGACGGTGTGCTTGAGACATAGATACCTCTTCGTAGAAAATGCGTGGCGTATTTGATTAAGTACACAGTTAAATATACGCCTACACACTCTAGTGGCCAGAAACACTTTGCTAAAATCATTGGGGCTGAACAGTTCCACCTACCGTCCCGAATCGTTGGCAAGGAGTAAGTGTGCACGAGCAACATTGGGCTCATCTTGCAGCGATCGATGCACAGGCGTGGCCGTCAATCGCCTCTGTGCCTGGTGGGGCCTTACTGTCGCTACGCGCACGTGTCGCGGAAGCGCACCTTGCTCGTGCCTGCCGGACCGCCGGCCTTGAGCTCGATCCAGATGCTTCACCGGATTTAATTATTGACCACGAGCTTTTGTTTCATCGTATCGCACACGCTGGTTGGTTGGGCTTCGCAGAATCCTATATGGCAGGAGAGTGGCGTACCCCAGATTCAACCGCCTTGGTTCGGGTGCTCACTCGTTTGCTCGCCACTGGCTATGCCCCACGTGCAAAGCAAAAAATCCCGGTTACGTTGTTTGACGGCGGGCAAATTCCGGCGGAGCTAGTTCGGTTATATTCCGCTGAAAAGAGTAGTGGTTTCGCCGGAATCTTTTCGACGGGCGTGGCGACGACGGTCCGGGAGTCCGTACCCAGTTATGTTCCTTCCCAGCACCGCGGGAGTGAGTCAAAGCAGCACTTTGTGGATGTTACAGAGATTTCCGAGCCGCAGAATGTGGAACGCGATGACTTCCAGGACGCCCAGGCACGCGCCGCACGGTTTTTGCTTGACGATCTTGGCGTGACTGCCTCCAGCCACGTGCTGGAGTTTCCTGCTAATGGATCCGTCACGGCGGAAGTTGCTGGCCGACGTAAAGCAGTCGTCGATGCCCTCAGCAATGACGCGGAACACTTGGCGGCGGTGCGCGAAGATTTGGTTCTTGCCGGGGTAGAAGACTTTGTGCACACACAACATATCGCGCATCCCTTACCGACGCCGAGTGACTGGCAAGGGCGTTATGACGCTATTGTGTCCATGGAAGCATTCGAATTCTTGGCGCCTGCAGATCGGGTATATTTCTTGCGGCATGCGGGCAGGCTACTGGCTCCTGGCGGAAAGCTGGGGATACAAACCTTGGTGGCGACTGATGGTATGACTGCATCTGCACGCAATGCCTTATTGGCCTTGCGGGCCTATATTTGGCCAGGTTTGGATTATTTCGATACCAATGGTCATCACAAACTCTTCGATCAAAAGTCTGGTTTGCGCATCATTAAGCAAAGCCATTTTGGCTCACACTACCGGAAGTCATTGCAACTGCAGCGCAGCTTTTTTGAAGGGCATTTGCGTGAAGCGGCGGCAAGTGGATTCGATGCCGTATACCGGCGGTTGTGGATATTCCAACTAGCTTTGCGTGAAACATTGCTGGACTTGGGCATGCTTGACGCTGTGCAGTTAACCGCAACCCACCGGCATCGCCGAGGCCGACGCTAAATATTTGGCGCATCGGCCATTGGTTTCGGTTGGCATTAGTGCAGCGGTAATTCACTCCACGGTGATTGCTTTGACGCTAATGCTCCAGCGGTGGAAGCCATCATGCGTTGTTGTAGACCGTCCACCTGGCCACTTTCACATAAACGGCCAACTAAGAAACCATCGCCATAATCACGCCAGTTGGTGTGATGCGCCTTCGCTAGTTTTGCACCTTCTGCGGCGAATGCATTGGCTTCGTCCTCCGTGAACAATTCGGTGGCATAGCCCATAGCTGCTAGACGTACCCCCTGTGCAATTCGCCAGCCTGCTAGTGAGGTGGGTAGATTTTTCGGCAGGAAAAGGTCGATGTCTTCGAGTGATAATAAGACGGCCAACTGTCCAGCGGCTGCGCTAATTTCCTTGTCGGCGCTCTGCGGGTCTGCGGCGTGGGCATATTCGTCTCGCAGGGCAGTGATAATTTTTTCTAAGCCATGTGCCTGTCGTTCGTCGAGTTCCCAGCCTCGGATTTCTTGCAACACAGTACGCACTGCCCGGTAAGCCTCGTGATCTGGATCATTGAGATATTTGCTAATAACAGCGCGTAAGCTCGTGGCATCCGAGACCTGGTGCTGCTTCTCTAAGTGCTTCCAGATCTCTTGTACGCGTTGCTCATCGTAGCTAGCTGGGGCATCCAGCGGAATCTTGCTGCCAATCAAATACGGTGCTTGTAACGACCAGCCCAGGCGCAAATCGTCGGCAAGCTTACCCATAACTGCGACAGGAAGCTGTTGCGCATTAGCTTGCATTGACGAGAAGATCTCTTCATAGCTGTTGGACTTAATCGGTGGGAAAGACTCAGTGTGCAAGGGGAGTTCTACCCATGGAGAACCCGGGTCGGTAAGCATCGCAGCTGCATTATGGAAAATGAAGCGGAAGTGCTCACCAATTTTGCTGGCCATCATGGCTTCACCATAAACGAGGGCAGCGACGTATTCTTCCCAG
Organism: Corynebacterium pseudodiphtheriticum; assembly: GCF_023509295.1. NCBI lineage: Bacteria > Bacillati > Actinomycetota > Actinomycetes > Mycobacteriales > Corynebacteriaceae > Corynebacterium > Corynebacterium pseudodiphtheriticum. Next base: position 1,157,783 of record NZ_CP091864.1, read on the forward strand.
GTGTCGTAAGCGCGCGCGATACCGAGTACGCATTTCACGATGATTGGCCGAACCTCATCGGGTTTAATTAAGCCGGCACCTGCGCCCAAGTTGAGCTGGCGCACCGCAGCAGCGAAATAGAACCCGGCTAAGGTGTGAGGTAGTTGCTGCGGAATTAAGAGTTCGGCCTCCGGATTAAGCAGGGGTTTTAATAGGCGCTGCGCCTCGGTTTCCAAAGTGGCGAAGGGAACTTCGGGAAGTGCGCCGGATAATTCGTTAACGAGCACACTGCTTTGCCCGGAACGCTGGTTTAAAGGCAAATCGCGGATCTGTTGCAAAGTGCTTCGAGCCACTTCATAAGCACGGTCGTGGGTGCGCTGAGAGGCTTGTTGCGCTGACTTCAGCAGATCTTCGCGGCTATTAATATTCCAGGCCTTCGATAAAAATTGTGCGAGCTGCGGGTTTGCAGTCGCCTTGATGATGTTGCCTTCTTCGTCACGCTCGATTTTCGGCATGGCTGGCAGTGGTCCATCCGGAGCGATGTTGGGACGCAAGAAATATGGAGCGACGACTGACCAGCCGCGGCGGAGCATTTCATCCTGTAAGCCAGATTTCTTGAGTTCGAAATCAAAGCCGCGAGCTTGGGCTTTAGAGAGGTAATCCTCGTAACTGGAGGCCTCGGACAGGGCAAGTGCGTCAATCTTTCGTTCAGCCATGCTTGTCATCATACCCGTGGTAGCTGAGCCACCAATGATGCTGAAGTTTGCCGACAATAGTCGGGAATAAGGGAGAGACCTAATCGCTAAAGTGACATAATGTCAATTATCGGACAATTGCAGAAGTGGGCTTTACCCACCGGTTGTGAGCCAAACTTGTGCGGACCGCAACCTAATCGTCCGCTGTCTAATGGGTCGTTTATTTATTTGTCCGTTTTCGCGAAACTCAATCGAATGTCCACCGTGCCTGTTTCCGCAATCTTCGCAGCGATCAAATCTGGTGAATGCACGCCAAAGTCTTCGCGGTTGATCTCTATCGTGCCGGAAACGACGAGCAGCTCGCCATCGCGCAGAGCTTGGAATCGTGCCTCAACAGGTTCGGAGTGATCTTTGATTGTTAATTCGCCAGCGACATCGATCTCTCCCGCAGTGCCATCTTCTGGTAGTTGTGAGACGTCTACTGGTTCAGTGAGAGTAAACGTGGATATCGGAAATTTGCTGGTCTCAAAAAGTTTGTCTTTCATGTTGACATCGCGGACATCACGATCAGTGGTCAACTGATTCATGTCTACCTCAACGGTTGCAGAGGTCAATGTCTCATCACTAATTTGTGCTGCACCCGTGACATAACCTGTAGAGCCGGAAGTTACGCGTTCGTCACCAGGCAAAATCTCCGAAAAAGTAAAGCCTACCGAGGTGATATTTGGGTTCTTTCCTTCGACGATTTCCCAAGTGCCATTCACCGGAACGGAGGCTGCTGCCGCACCTGAATCATTCAAGGCTTCAGTCTTGACGCCCGGTCCAGTGATGAGCCGGTATAGCAAAGGAACGACGCTAAGCAATGCCAACAGAACAATGAGTACGACGAAAACCGCGATGACAGATTTACGGCGTTTCATGGGGGATTTTTTCATCATTACCTCAACTTCTCTATGGAGCGCGCCAAATCAATTAATTCCGTGCACAACTGCCCCAGCTCCTCCGCTGAAGCTTCTTCGGCTGCTGCCCGTGCGATGTCCTCGGCTGCGCAACGCAACTGGAATAATGAATCATGCAGCATATCTGCTTTAGTTTTGCTCAATATTACGGCATCTGGAGAAATTTCCGTTCCCGATAAATTTTGGCGTTGCTCATAAGCTCGTTGCTTGCACGACGTACTGCAGTACTTGCGTGGGCGCCCACGTCCTTGGTTTGCGACTGCTGTACCACACCATTGGCACGGTTTGGGACGGTTTTGTTGGTAGGCAGACACTCCAGTGACTTTAGTCCATTGACGAAAAGACATGAAATATCCCGTGAAATGTTCCTAGCGTGAGTCCACGAATGCGAGGAGACAGAAAGCGAAGCCCGAATTGAGAATTCTTGTAGGATGATCGGGAACAAAACCGTGGGTTTGTGCGTTATAGTGGTAGATCGTTATCCCCGATGAATTTTTGGTGCTTAACCAGCGCCACGAATGTTATCGATGCCCCCGGAATGATATAAGGATGTGTCCCACTTATGGCAGATCGCGTATTGCGCGGCAGCCGCATGGGTGCTGTCAGCTACGAAACTGACCGCGACCATGACCTGGCACCACGCCAAATGGTGAAATACCGCACCGAAGACGGTGAAGTTTACGAGGTACCTTTTGCCGATGATGCGGAGATTCCAGAAGAGTGGCTGTGCAAGAACGGTAAATGGGGAACGCTGGTAGAAGGCGAAGGTGTTGAATCGAAGCCGGTGAAGCCGCCTCGTACCCACTGGGATATGCTGTGCGAACGCCGTAGCATTGAAGAACTCGATAAGTTGCTTGAAGAGCGTATCGAACATCTGCGCAAGCGCCGCCGTACCGCTGCGAAACTGCTCAAAGAGCAAAAAGAACAGCAAGAAGCCGAAGGAAAATAAACTTCTTGGCTAAGGCTTAGCTGTTTAAAGTTTTTTAAGGTGCCAGTCTCCCACCAAAGAATGTGGGGCTGGCACCTTTCGTTTATAGCGTGGTAGTCCGCTAGCTAGTCTAGCTAGCGGAGCTATTTCTTTATTTGCTTGGACAGGTCGCGCAAAACTGTAGAAAAACTACTTGCTGTGGAGGAAACCCGCTCCGGGAGTTCTGCCAGCGCAGAGTCCCGTAGGCTGTGCGCCCCGAAAGAGACCAGCGTCGAGCTCATTTCCTTTACTTGTTTGCTGCGGTGCGCAAGACCCCATTTCGTGACCTCAGCTAAAGAATCCGTGACAAACGAACCATCCAACTTGGATTCGCCATATTCACGCTCAGTAAAAGTAATTGGAACTTCAGCAATCACGAAGCCAGCTCTGATAGCACGACGAGCCAGATCCACTTGGAAAATATAACCGGCATTCGAGAGCTCTTCTAGGTCTATAGCCTCGAGCACCTCGCGACGATATGCGCGGTAACCAGCTGTCATGTCAGATAACCCAGCGCCGAGGGCCAGAGAAATGTACGCATTGCCACCGCGAGAGAGCCATTCCCGATTTTTCGGCCAATTGACTACTTCTCCGCCTGGAACATAGCGAGAACCGATGACTGCGTCTTCCCCATTATCGATTGCATCCAGAAGTAGATGAAGTTGCTCTGGAGCGTGCGAGCCGTCTGCATCCATTTCGCACAGAACCTGATAATCGCGCTCCAAGCCCCAGACAAATCCCGCCACATAGGCACCGCATAAGCCACCTTTGCCAGCGCGGTGCAACACATGTACTTGTTCATCGGAGCCAGCGATTTTGTCTGCAAGCTCGCCAGTTCCATCTGGCGAATTATCGTCGACTACAAGCACGTCGACGATAGACTGTGCCTTGCGCAATCGACCGATAATCCGAGGTAAATTTTCTTTTTCGTTATAGGTCGGAATGATTACGAGAGTCTTCGCAGACGGTGTGGCGGACTCTGCCATGGCGGGTTTACTCCTTCACGCGACGACGTATCACAGCAAGAATACCCAATATTACTCCCATGAGAACCATCGCCAGTTCAAGCATCTGCCCCACGCGCACTGCTGGGGTTATACCTGAGCGTAACGGTAACGTAGCGACGAGATGATTCGCTTCGAAAATTTCGGTGTCAGCCAGTACGTTTCCTGCTGGATCAACTAACGCGGAAACTCCGCTAGTGGCGGGTACAACCATCGCCCGGTCTGTTTCAATTGCTCGCATTCGCGACATGGCTAACTGCTGATAAGTCATATCTGTAAAACCGAAAGTCGCGTTGTTTGTCGGAGACGTCAGGATACTCGCACCGTTATTTATGGACCGGCGAAAAGCTTCGTCAAAAGCTACTTCGTAGCAGGTGGCCACACCTACCGCTACATCGCCGTGGTCTGTCGTGATATCAGCGCCGCCAGTAGGGATTTGCAACACACCATTGCCATCACCAGGGGCGAAGTTGCCGGCCATCTCGGCGTATTCCGATAGTTTTTCGAAGAAACCACGCATGGGCAATGTCTCACCGAAAGGCTGCAGATAAACCTTATCGTGGAACTCCCCTGGCCTCATGCCTTGTACTTGATGTGTGCGCGGTGGTTCTGAAGAATCTGCTCGAGTTTCTTTCGATGATTGACCGTATTCCGGTAGAAAGGTTTGCATCGTGTTATATGGGCGCCCTTCGCGATGAGTAATAGTACCAACGACCACAGGTGTGCCAACAGCTGAAACAGCGCTAGCAATCGCCTCGTAAGCTTCCCGGTCACTAAAAGGATTAACATCGGAAGAATTCTCTGGCCAGATCACGAGATCAAGTTGGTCGGCCTGCTCTGCAAGCTTCTTGGTTTCCCGCACGTGGTTATGCAAAACAGCGCTTCGCTGCGCCGCGAAATCGAGGCCTAACCGAGGAACGTTTCCTTGCACAGCTGCAACTTTGATCTCAGCAAAAGTATTTTCAGGTCGGTGCAAATTAAAGGTGGCAATCGCACCACCAAGTAAAGGCACAATGATCATAGCGACGCTCACGGTACGTAACCAGGTAGTTCGACTAGGTGATGTACGTGATCGCGTTGAGACGGCAAGCCGGGTTACTCCCACACCGATCAACAACGTTGCGACGGTCACTAACGCCGGACCACCCCACTGCGCCAGCCCGGCTAGGGGGCCGGCAACCTGCCCCCAGGCAAGACGTACCCAGGCAAACCCACCGAACGGAAATGAGCTGCGTGCAAATTCAATAGCCAAATACCAGAAGGGGAATGCCAGGAAACCCCACGTGGAACGTGCAAGAGCGACACCGCCAAGACCAGTAAGAATTGCGTACAGCGAACACACCACTGCTAATGCGATATATGGTGGACTGCCGACAAATTCTCCGATCCACGGCAATAGCAGCAAATAACAGGCCATCGCGTGCACAAAACCAAACAATGCACCTTGCGCCATGCTCGGGCCGCGCGGTCGATGGCGTGTCGTTTGGGGTATGCGGCTTGGGGACCGGCCGGGTTTTTCCCGGCTAGCACTTCCCGGCCACGGCATAAGCACAAAATAAAACAGACCAGCAGCGATTATGCCAGCAGGCCACCAACCAAGTGGTTCATAAGACGTATACGCCACGGCACCGGATAGCGTGGCCAACAATATGCGGAAAACGAATGCGAACATCGTGAGTTTCGGGCCTAATCAACAGTGTTAACAGTGATGGACGTTAAGGTTCATTCCGGCTTATTATCGCCGGAAGCACTAGATTCTCCCCCACCGTCCCGGCGGTCAGAAAAATCCTCTGGGCTCATTGACTCTGACCATTTGCGAAGTTCATCTTCATCAAGCACATTATTGTTGCTAGTCGATGAGCCGCTGGCGGAAGTAGCTGACTGTTGATTGCTAGAGCTAGCAGCAGCTCCCATGGGAAAACCGAAGCTACCGTAGCTAGAGTGTTTTCGAGCAGTGGGCGACGCTTGGAAAAAACGCACTCCGAGTTTTTCCACTCTGCGATACATCCGGCCTAGCAAAAAGCCGCGGATAATTGGTCGGGTCAGCGGAAAAACCAATAATAAACCAAGGATTGCGGTAGCAAACCCCGGAATGCTGAGCAATAACGCACCAGCTAAGGTCAGGCCAATATCTCCGGCAGATTTTCGGTTCTGACCATATGCACTCATGTTTTGCGCATCGTCGGTAACAGTATGACGTTGAGCGTGCAGACGCTGCACTAATGATGCTTGCGTGGTTGCGATACGGCGAATTTCGCTCCGGGTGATGATAACTCCAAGCACCACGGTGCCGAACAACGCGATCAACGCCCACCCAAAGCCAATTAGGCTCGCTACTGCCCAAAAAGTAAAGATCTCGGCAAGCATGTAGAAAAAGAACATCACGAATGGCATGTTCACTACCCTACCTGCAAGTTCTTAACTTCCAATAGCCACCACGCCGCGGTTAATCGAGGCAATGGCTTGGCCCGCTGTCCGCTTTATCTCGGAGCTATAACCTGTCTTCGCTACCTGCTGCAGCAGGTCGATGACCTGGCGGCACCAACGTACAAAATCACCCGGGGTTAGCTCTGCGCCGGATTCAGCAGCCGCCGCCAAACAGTATCCCAACGGTGCTCCCGCACACCATTGGTGGATGGCGATGCTAAAGCCTGGTTCTGGTTCGCGAGTATGCGGGAGACCATGCCGAGATTCGTCGCTAATGAGTTCTTCCCACAACCGCATGGTGTTCTCCATGGCGCTGGTCATGGCATCGGTGACGCCGTCGAAAAGCTGGCCGCCGGTGGCTCTCCGGTTCTCGAACGTACACAGAGAAACCACGCCAGCTAATTCTGCTGGATCTAATTCTTGCCAAATGCCCCGTTTAAGGCATTGCGCAATCAGCAAATCGGAAGCATTGTGCACCTGGGCCAGTTTTTCGCCTTCAATACTCACCACCGGCTCGCCGTCGACGATATCGACGTAGTCGAGTTCGGTCAGCAAATCGACAATGCGCCGAAGCATATCGCCCAAAGTTTCAGTGGCTTTGTCTACGGTGGCTCGTAGTTTGTCGAGCTCACCTTTTCTGCGCAAGTATTTTTGTGCCAACTGCGTGAGTTGCTCGCGTTCCATCGCCGGCCACGCATGCGCTGGGTGTTTCTTCATCTGGGTGCGTAGATCCTTGATGCGCTCAGTGTCGCGGATCCGGGCGCGTAGCTTCATTTTCTTTGGCCGCGGGTAATCCTCCCTGGCGAACTTGTCGACGACGATGTGGTTGTGGCGTCGCGGATTCTTCAAGGCTTTGCCAGGTAGCTTCATCTTTCCTACCAGCGCGGGAGGATTGTCGAAGCCGCTCGCGTCGATGCGAGCTGACCACCCTTTTTCTGTGGTGATCCAGGGGCGCGGGTCTGCGGTTTGGTTGGCTGGGGTGTTGACCACCGCCAGAACGGGACGCTTTTTGCTCGGTAGCGCGATGACATCGCCGGGTTGTAGCTTTGCCAAAATAGCCCGGGTTTCGTCGCCTCGTTCGTCTTTGGCGCGTGATTTCAGCGATTTTTCTTCTACACTGAGTCGCTTGCGTAACTCAACATATTCAGACAGCAACTGCGCCGGATCTTGGTCATCGAATGACGGCGGCGCGAAGGCAGCGATTGCCTCATTAAGTTGCTCGCGTAGCTTTTCGACGCGATGCACAGCGCGCTCAATTTCGCGGGTTTCTTCCACTACGGAGCCATCGGCCTGATACTGCGCAAAAGATTTCTCTAGTAGCCGCAGAGAATCATCCATACCCAGATTATTGAGCAAATTGATTGCCATGTTGTAGCCAGGCTCAAACGTGGAAATCAATGGGTACGTACGTGTAGATGCCAGCCCTGCTACGCGTTGTGGATCCATTGCCGGGGCCCATTGCACAATGGCATTGCCCAAGGTATCGATGCCTCGCCGGCCAGCACGGCCGGTCAGCTGAGTGTACTGTCCTGGGGTGAGATCAACGTGTGCTTCACCGTTAAACTTCACGAGTTTTTCAAGCACGACGCTGCGGGCGGGCATGTTAATGCCTAGCGCAAGGGTTTCTGTGGCGAAGACCGCGCGGACTAAGCCTCGGACGAATAGCTTCTCGACGATATGCCGGAATGCTGGCAGCATGCCGGCATGATGAGCTGCAAAACCTCGGATTAATGCCTTGCGCCACTGTGAGAAACGGAGAACTTCCAGATCTTCGTGTGGAATACCCTCGACGCCTGCATCGATGACTTCGGCGATTATACGTTGTTCGTCTTCGTCAGTCAGAACCATCTTGGACCGCAAACACTGGTGCAAAGCACCATCACAGCCGGCTCGAGAGAAGATGAAAATGATCGCGGGCAGCATATTTTGACCCTGCAGGATCCGGAGTACTTCTGGTCGGCCCAATGGGCGGTAACGGTCTTGTGGGCGAATGTTTCCGCTGCGAGAATTTCCCGTGCCTGCCGTAGTACGAGAACGAAAGCCCTGTCCTGGGCGGAAATCATCACGACCGTCGGCCGCATCGCCTGCTTCTAGGCGAGCAACGCGTCGCTGTAGCTCTGGGTTTACTCCGGCTGGTTCACTCGTCGTCGGCCCCTCAATAGCTGGTGTTCCCGGGGCGAATAGTGGATAGACTTTTTGTCCGATTAGCATCCACTGCTCGAGGGGCACTGGGCGGTGTTCGGAAACGATGACTTCGGTATCGCCCCGTACGGTAGAAAGCCAGCGACCGAATTCTTCCGAATTCGATACTGTGGCTGATAATCCGATGATCGAGATATGCTCCTCAAGGTTGAGGATCACCTCTTCCCAGACAGCACCACGGGCTTGATCTGCGAGAAAATGGATTTCGTCCATCACCACATGCGTGAGTCGATCAAGCGCTGGTGATTTCGCATAGATCATGTTGCGCAGGACTTCGGTAGTCATTACGACGATGTCAGCATCCGGTTGGAAAGAGACATCGCCGGTAAGTAAACCGACCGCATCTTCACCGTGAATCGCTACTAGATCGTGAAATTTCTGGTTGCTTAAGGCTTTAATCGGCGTTGTGTAAAAGCATTTTGTGCCGCGCGACAACGCTAACGAGACGGCAAATTCTCCGACGATAGTTTTGCCAGCACCAGTGGGTGCGCATACCAAAACACCGCGCCCGTTTTCGACTGCCCTGCACCCCTGGACTTGAAATGGATCGAGCTCATAAGTGAGTTGGCTGCGGAAGGTTTCAAAATGGGTGCTTGTCATAATTACCTAGGCTACAAAATATCGTCGAAACTAGAACCGTGGCCCCGGGAGTATTGCAGATTGCCCCGTGATTGACTGCTGGAGTCAACCACTGCTTCCGGGGTGGCAACAGAACCTGCTGCAGGGGTGCGTTCTGGCTGATAATCCAGCGGGGAAGCTTCTTCGTCGTCGAGCTGCGACCAATCTGGCTCGTTTTTTGCCCGCCGTTTGTCATTGATTCGGCAGAACTGGAAGGAAATCTCAACTAGCAAAATAATCGCGACCGCTAGAATCGTCAGCGAATATGGATCCTGCGCAGGGGTGATGAGCGCAGAAAAAATGAAGATCAGCACGATTGTATGGCGGCGTTTTGTCCGCACTGCTTCATAGCGCAAAATGCCGACAATGTTCAGCATGACGATGACCAGCGGGATTTCGAAGCTAACCCCAAAAATCACCATGATTGCGACTACAAAACTAAAATATTCTTGACCGGTCAATGCCGCTGTCTGGAAGTCCGATCCAATGGTAAGAAGATAATTCAGGCCAAGAGACAGAGAAAAGTAAGCCAACACGGTACCAGCCAGAAACAGAGTAACCGCGATGGTCACGAAGCTGAAGGTCCAGCGCCGTTCATTACGCAGCAACCCTGGAGTAATGAATTTCCAAATCTGGTAGAGCCACACCGGAGCAGCCAAAACAGTGCCTGCGAGCGCACCAATCTTCAGACGCAACATGAACATTTCCATCGCACTTGTTGCCAAAAGACGACACTCGCCAGAAGCAGTAAAATCTGCGCGTAGCTCCGGGTCAACACCACAATATGGGCCGCGCAAAATCTCGCCGAGTGCTGGTATCGGCCCCGGCGCGTTTTGGTACCAGATAAAGCCGATGATGGCTCCAACTATTACCGCGAGTGTGGAGATAATCACTCTCCGGCGTAACTCTTTGAGATGCTCCACGAGCGACATGTCCCCGGTCGGAGACTTTTTCTTGCGTTTCGCGCGTACTCGGGATAGCAAGCTAGCTCTGCCGTGCAGCAATCCGCTGCGTTTGGCGCGCGAGACACGCTGAGATCGCCCCGGTTGGCTAGTGCCTGCCGGCGGCTGCGTGTTTGGGCGTGCCGGTTGTGGCTGAGATTGCGGAGACGTCATGACCTCACCAGTAAGAGACCCGTATGTGAGTCGAATGATTCGAACAGCGCTGTGTTGGCGCTGATAAAGTTAGTGCCGTTCTAGTTCTGCGACCGTGGTTGGTTTTCAGGCTTGTTCCAGAAGTCTTCAGCGTCTGTATTCGGTTGCTGCTGGGACTGATTCTGGTAGTTCTGCTGCGGCTGTGATTGCTGGAAATTCTGCTGGTTAATGGCCTGCTGCTGGTGTTGCTGGGCGTTATGCGTGTTCTGGTACTGAGCGTCGTCGTTACTCATCTCGCGCATTTCTGATTTCAGAATGCGTGTAGAGCGGCCAACCGAGCGGGCCAGGTCAGGCAATTTTTTTGCGCCAAAAAGCAGCAGGATAATGACCAGGATCAACAAAATTTGTGTGGGGCTGATAGTCATGAATCGCGCCTTTCTCAACGTCTCGACTATCGCTTTAACGTCGTGCGATAGTCAGGCGAGTATTTAAGATTTATTCGTATCAACCATACTATAACGCTGTATTCCAACCTGGGCGCGTTCGTGGACTGCGTCGACAAGATCTTGCGGGCCTAGCACTCGAACTCGGTCGGCGTGGCTGAGTGCGAAACGCGTAAACCACGAGGTGCTGCCAATAGGCATGGTGGCTTTCACCCAAGCTTTCTGATCATCGGCAGCGGGGCACGGGGGCGTTTCGTCTTGTCTTTTCATATCGTATTCATCGAGCATCCACAGCGCGTCTGGAGAAACTGCAAGCGTGGCTGTAGTGCTGTCCCGAAACCCGAAGGGGTCTTCGCTAGAGAACTGCAGCTTTCGCGTGCGTGGACGGGCTGGTTCTGGCAAAATTTCCACGTTTCTCATTCGGTCCACGCGGAAATTGCGATGTTCACCGTACTGTTCTACAAATGCCGTCAGGTACGCAACATTGCCTCGGATAAAAATCCGAGCTGGGTCTACTGTCCTGGTACTCGTACTATTTGACGAGGCTGACCAATAATCAAACTGCACTCGTCTTTTCGTGTGTAGTGCTTGCGCGATGCGGTATTGTACATCTTCTGTTGCAGAAGAATGTTCTGCAATACCGTCGTAGATTGCACGGGAACGGTCATCCATAATTGATCGCAATTTTTCTGCTGCTGAAGCGACAGCTGACCGGTCCACCAACCCGGGCATTGTTTCGAGCACTTCAACGGTTAGCAGAAGGGCCCCCGCTTCGGTCGGTGTGAGACGCAAAGATGAATCCATCCCTTGGTCATCGTGAATCACCACGCCTTTGGTCAGTTCGTAGCTTAGGTCGATGAGATCCTGTGTTTGCGTGCTAATTCCACTGCAGTGCAGCCTTTCTAAGGCTCGTACCAGTTCGTCTGGGCTGAGCCCGAGATCTTTCGCCGCTTCGAAGATACTCCGTTCGGGGTGTGCTTTGAAGTATGGCACCAAGTTGAGCGATTGGACTAGTGCCACAAGTTTTTCTGGTGAATCTGTATTCATCGGGCACCTGCTTTCTGCAGCAAACGGCTGACCTGCTCACGAATGTCTTTTGGTTGTTCTACGACAGATTCTGCAGCATAAGCGGCACATGTGCGTATCAACCATTCACGGTCGGCTCCTTTGATAAACAACCGGATCTCGTCAGAGGCATCTACTTCCTGGATTTCGTCTGCGGCTTCTTCTAGCGGCGGTGCTGCTTGTCGACGGCTGCGGATCGTAGCGTCGGCTACGTCGCGAACAGCCAGGGTCTTTTCGACGATTTCGCGCAGTGAGCCGCTGGGTTCAGTGTGTGTAGCGACTTCACGTGAGCGCCGGATGTCGCTTATCCGCGTAGAACGAAAAGACCGCTCAGCTTGTCGGTCTACATCCCATCCCACGACGTATAGCCGGTTGTGATGCGGGACAATTCCCCATAAGTCCATGGTGCGTCGTTGAATTTTTGCACCGGAATGGTGCTGGTAGTTAAAAGAAATGCGCAGCTTGTGTGCCACTCCAGTCAAGATCGCCCGTAAAACCTCTGGGTCCAAGCTTGTGATGTCGTTAATTGCGAGGTATCCGGCCCCCGGGGTGATCTCGCGGCGAGCGCCAGATGCTGCAAGCTTCGTCCACCCAGCGGCACTTAGCGCGCCTAACCCACTGTTTCGTCCGACTTCACTGGCGATTCCTAGGACGGTCGCTTCTTCTGGCGTAAACGACACTTCCGGCAGCCGATAGGACTCCGGGTTGAGCCGATAGCTCGCCCCATTCTCCCCCACGGAACTATCAATGTGTACGCCCGCTCGAGCAAGCGTTGCTACATCACGCTGTAATTGCATGCGAAAACTGTGCTTGTTTTCGTGATAACCCGCTACGTTGGCATGAATCCACTCCGCGCTACGGCTGGGATTGCCACCCGATTGGGCAGCTCCTTGCAGTGCAAACGTGAGGTTAGTCAACCGTTCGACAGCAGCATCATAGCGTGGGCCGGTTTTCGGTCGCTGTGCAGGTGTTGCGGCTGCCGCCATTAAGCTCACTCCGTATCGTTAGTGCCCCGGTCCATCAGAGCAAGCAACTCATCAAGCTCAGGGCTCTCGGTCGCGAAAGGGTCCCCAAAAGTATATTCCAGTTGCGTCGGTTCTGTGATTTTCATTCGGGACCAATCGACGGCGAATTGGGTATTGGTTTGCCGTGCCCGTGCCAAAAATTGCCCACGCTGATGTGCTCGAGTGGTAGCGGGTGGAGTAGACATCGCGGCAGAGATGGCCTCGTCAGTAGTCCATCGCTTTACCCTGCCTTTAGCTTCGAGTACCGGGAAGATACCACGACCAGGACGAATATCATGCATAGCGAGGTCGATCTGCGCCAGCTTCGGGTGCGACCACTCTGCATCGAGCCGAACTCGATAGCTTTCAAAGAGTTCTTTTTTGATTACCCAATCGATTTCCTGATTGACCTGGGAAAAATCTTGAGTTTCGATAGCGAGCAATGTCCGACGCCACAAATCCACTACGCGATGCATTTCGGAAGTTGATGATCCGGAATTCAGTTCCTTCGCGCGGTAATTATCACGTTCCTCTAACCAACGGGCAGCGTGTTCGCACAACGACTGCTGTACTTCAAGCGCAGTGACGGTGCCGCCGTTTTTAAGCCGTAGTTGTGTCTTTCCACTCAAGTCACGCGAGATCTCGCGGATCTGTCCAATCGGGTCTTCTAGCTCGAAATCAGGCAACTCCCGCTCTGCCTCGATCATCTCCAGTACCAACAACGCTGAGCCCACCTTCACCGCGAACGTTGGCTCAGACAAATTAGTATCTCCACCGATTACATGTAGTCGCCGGTACTGCTGCGAATCTGCGTGTGCTTCATCGCGTGAATTGATCATTGGACGTGCCCTTGTGGTTGCAGAAGACACGCCCTCCCAGACTTGATCTGCACGTTGTGAAAGCACAAACCGCGCAGGGTGTTCGTCAGTTTCTCTCTCAATGAGACCAGCCCCGCAGACCAACTGGCGCGTCACCAGCAACGGCTCGAGCGCGCGACCAATCGCACGCAACACCATCGACCGCGAAATCAAGTAATTTTCGTGGCAACCATAGGAATTACCATGCGAATCCAGGTTGTTTTTAAACAAATAAATATGCTTGCCGACGCCCTCACGCTCCAGTACTAGCTCCGCGCGGCGCGCTAATGCATCAAGGATTCGATCCCCTGCTCGCTCATAATTCAACAGCTGGGTAATGCTGTCGCATTCTGCGGTGGCAATTTCCGGGTGAGCTCCCATGTCGAGGTATACCCGTGAACCGTTATCACTGAAAATATTAGAGCTGCCGTGCTCCTCGACTACAGGAGCGAACAGGTAGCGAGCAACATCGGCAGCACCAAGGGTATGCGTCCCGTTTGCGGATGTCGCAGTAATTCCGTATTCAGTTTCTACGCCCATAATACGGCGCGTATAAACTTCACTCACTGTCCACCCTTTTGCACGTAGGAACGGACGAATTCTTCTGCGTTCGATTCCAATAGCCCGTCGATTTCATCGAGTAAGTCGTCAGTGCCTGAAACAGAAATCTGTGCTTGTCCACTTGCAAATTCGTCGTCAGCGGTGCCATCGTCGGCTCCACTGTTTGTCTGGGAGGCTTGCGAACTGGAATTATATGCTGAATTAGCCGCCATGATTAACACTTCCCTTGTTATCGTTCGTGGATTATTTTCTAGGCTAGTTTCTTTGAACTCGATATCGAGTGAGTGAAGCCTTTATTTCTTCAGTTTACTGCGTTTGGGCTCTGGAGTTGTTTATGCTCTGGACTTTTGAGTCGCGGAATTTACGAGCCGCTTCTGCTGCATTTGGTGAACTAGCGATGATGTCTTCCGCAGCTGCTTTATTCAATCCATCGACTTCGGTTAGGTCCACAAAGATTTCACCTCCGGGACTTTTTGGATCTGCAAAATGTAGTTCCTGCCAGTTCGCGGCCACTAGCTCATCAGCGAAGCGCTCGATCATACGTCCACGAGTCCAGGCCCGCGACTGCGTAGGTGGCATAGCAATGGCCGTGTTGATCTCTTCGTCTGTCACCAACGTCCGCATACGGCCCTTGCGTACCAAGGCGTGGTACAACGACTTTGAGGGATCAACATCGGTATATTGCAAATCGATCAATGCGATTTTGGGGTCACTAACCGCAACACCGCGGTCCAGAAAGCCCTTGATTAACGCATACTTTGCCGTCCAGTCTAAAAGGTGAGCCGTTGAGAGGGGGTCGTCGGCAAGCAAGTCCAAGACTTCCTCCCACAGTGCAAGTACCTTCTGCTCTGTTTCTGTGAGACTTACGACAGCTTCAGTGACGCGTCGAAGGTATTCTTTTTGAATCTCAATAGCCGTAGCCGAGGATCCATCGGCGAGAGTAATTTTATGCGTCAAGCTCAGGTCGTGGCTTACGGCCGAAATTTCAGAAACCGGATCTTTGGGGCGCAAATCATCGAAGCGAACGCCAGCGTCAATCGCGTCCAAAACCAGTGCTGTGGTACCTAATTTCAGCAGTGTTGAGGTCTGGGACATGTTGGCATCGCCAGTGATTACGTGCAATCGACCGTGTGTTTCAGGGTTCGTGTGCGGCTCATCACGAGTATTGATCAATCCTCGGTTGAGCGTGGTCTCGAGCGAAATTTCCTGTTCGATATAATCTGCGCGTTGTGAAATTTGGAAACCAGGGGTTTCGCCATGCTGCCCCAGACCTACTCGACCGGCGCCGATCATGATGATTCGGGTCACGAAAAACGGGATGAGTCCGTCCGCAATATCAGCAAACTCGGTACTGCGAGGGTACAGATAGTTCTCGTGCGAACCATATGAGGCCCCCTTTCCATCCACATTGTTTTTGTAGATTTTCAGAGGTGGGCACGCGCCGTGGTTAGCCAAAGCAGAGGTGCCACTTTGCGAAAAAGTCGCGACGTCGTTGATTGCTTGCAGCGCAATGCGGTCTCCGGCCTGGTCATAGACCATTGCCTGCCACGCATCTGCACATTCAGGCGAAGAGTATTCGGGGTGTGCGTGATCCACGTAAAACCGTGCACCATTATGGGTAACGACATTGGCAACACCAAGAGTTTCCGGATCCACCATCGCCCCGGTTCGGTATCGTCGCCGATCACTGCCACGAGTATCACGAGTTGGGTGTTCTGCCGCGAAATCCCACCGTGAGCGAGTACCGATGTTCCGGAGTGCATAACTCACGACAGCATGAGTCGAAGTGACGATTGGGCTCAGCTTCGGCTGCGTTGGGGTGGCAATTCCGAATTCTGTTTCGGTGCCCATGAACCGTCGAAATTTCTGTGTGCTCTTCATCTTCGCTACTCCGATGAACTCGATAATGCAGTTTGGTAATCCCAAACTCTATTCTGGCCCAGCTAGGTAAAAATTCTGATTCGGCATTGCCTCGACTATGCCAAGCTCCGTGCTGAGACTACAGATTGAGACAGTTTGACGATGCGGTTCCATTCTTCTGGGTTTGCAGTATTTGGAAGGTCTTCACTCTCATCTTGCTCTGTACGCACTGCAGCTTGGATGTGTCGCAATGAGATTCCGTGCTCACCGGTAGAACCGGCGGCTATATGGTCTTTGATAGCGAGCTTCTTCGCCCGATCAACCACATTGGCAATCAGGGCGCCAGAGACGAAATCACCGTAATGCAGTACAGCGGTGCTGCCGTCGCGAAGAGTTAGCTCAACGAATGGACGTGGCGCAAACAACGCATCTACCGCTCCGTCAATAAGTACTTCGAGTGGATCAGTATGTGGAACCCCCTCGTGGAGATAACGACTGATGATATCTGGCGCTTCGTGCTTGGTGGGACGAGAGATTCGGATCTTGATGTCCAGCCGCCCAGGACGCAGCAATGCGGGGTCAATGAGTTCTTCCCGGTTGGTCGCGCCGACCACTATGACGTTATCCAGGCCTTCTACTCCATCAATTTCGGTAAGTAGCTGTGGCACTGCAGTGGTTTCGATGTCTGAGGAGACTCCGGTACCGCGGGTGCGGAAAATGGATTCCATCTCATCGAAAAATACAATGACGGGCGCGCCCTCAGAAGCCAGCTCTCGGGCTCGCTCAAAAATCAGGCGGATCACGCGTTCCGTTTCGCCCACGTATTTATTCAGTAGCTCCGGGCCCTTTACATTCAAGAAATAGGAAGCTGAGCCGTTCCCCACGCGAGATGCCAGTGAGTGAGCTACTGCTTTGGCAATCAGGGTTTTCCCACAACCAGGTGGACCATAGAGCAAAACTCCCTTCGGCGGATGTAATTGGTAATCGCGGTAGAGCTCGGGGTGGTCGAACGGCATCTCGACAGCATCGCGAACTTGTTCAATCTGCGCATCTAAGCCACCGATGTCGTCATAGGTGACGTCCGGGATTTCTTCGAGCGCAAGCTGAGTAACTTCCGCTTGCGAAATCCGCTCGAATGCGAAGCCCGATTTCATGTCGGCCAGCACGCTATCACCCGCGCGAACCTGTCCAACCAGTGGCGCTGCCAAATGCAGCACGTGGGTATCACCTTGGGGGGCGGAAGCAAGCACACGAACATCACCGTGTGCAGACTCCTCCACAAATTCAGTAACCCGCATTAATACGCCATCGGAAGCGAAGCCACAATCTTCGACAATGACGCTGCCGTCACCCATTCGCACTTGTGCACCAGCTGGGATCTCATGACTTATTAACGGCGAAATACTGACACGCAAGCGCCGCGTTGAAGTGAACACGTCCGCTTCGCGAAGGTTACCTGGTGCGTAACGCAGAAACACGCCATAGGTAGAGACTGGTTCTTGCAGAGCATTGATCTCAGAGGTTAACTGGGCGAGTTTGTCTCGTGAAGTCTTTAGCAGAGTGGCCAATTGCTCGTTGCGCTTACGTAATTCGCGTACGTCGCGTCGGAGCTGTAGCTGTGGGTCCGGGGTAGTCTTAGTCATAGAAAATTCCGAACCTCCCTTCTGCGTGTTCAGGGTGTCTTTATCAGCAGCGTTTGTGCTGTCGAGTTGGTAAAACGGTGGCCACTCTAGTGCGTGACCATGCGGTTATTGTTCGAGTTAAGGCTAACAAACAAGGCTAGTGATAGCTACGTTAGGTCAGGCTAGTAAACCCGCACACTATTCAGGGGTAGCACGAGGGTGAAAAGCGCTGGATAAAGCGCAGCCTTAACGACGGGCTTTGCGCTTCGGGCGTGGCGGGACGACGCCGTCGGCAAGTCGGCGCGTCATGATCAAAAATGCCGTGTGTGCATTCATTCGGTGCTCCGGACGTGTTGCTAGCCCTTCTACCTTCCAATCACGCACCAATGATTCCCAGGCACGCGGCTCCGTAAAACACTTCTGCTCACGGATGCCCTCCATCACCTTCATCAGCTGGGGCACCGTGGCGACATAGGTAATAAATACTCCACCGGGGACCAGCATATTTTTCACGGTCTGAAGCATTTCCCAAGGCTCCAGCATGTCCAGAATTACTCGATCAACTGGGCCGTCGGTTGCTTCCGGTGTAAGCTCCCGGAAATCGCCGAGCCGCGGGCTCCACCACTCCGGCTGCTCACCAAAGTATTCCTTGACGTTATCAATGGCATAGCCAATATGATCGTCGCGAAGTTCGTAGGAATAGACATGACCTTCGGGACCTACCGCCCGAAGTAAAGCCATTGACAAAGCACCAGATCCCGCTCCGGCCTCTAAAACCTTGGCACCACGGAAAATATCGCCCTCAATCAAGATTTGGGCCGCATCCTTCGGATAAATCACTTGTGCGCCACGCGGCATAGAAAGCACGTGATCGACCATCAAGTGGCGAAACATAAGAAAGGGGCTGCCCAAACTTGAATTAACGACGGAGCCTTCCTCCATGCCGACGATGTCATCGTGTTCGACGATGCCATGGTGAGAGTGAAACTTGTTGCCCTCTTTGAGATACAGAGTGAAATGCCGACGCTTTGCATCGGTGAGCTGAACGCGGTCTCCGTACTGAAACGGGCCAGAATATGCCATTAAGCAGCCTTTCTTATCGTAAAATCGCTGGTGTACATGACCAACACTAGACCGTGCGGATACACGACCTTTCTCGCCACAGATGAACCTGCGGTCGTAGCAGCCTTAATTGATCAGGTAGGACTCTAGTGCTTGGGAGAGCCATAATTGATCCTGGATACCAATCATTTCTCGGGCAGAATGCATCGATAGCATTGGCACTCCGACGTCAACAGTATCGATGCCTAGCGCTGTAGCTGTTGCAGGGCCAATCGTAGACCCACAGGGTACTGAGTTCTTACTTACGTAATTCTGGATCGGAACCATCGCTGCGCGGCAGGCGTTTTCCCACATAGCGATAGTTCGCGCATTCGAGGCATAACGCTGTTTCGAATTGATCTTGGTGACAGGACCACCACCAATGATTGGTGGATTATGCGGATCGTGTTTTTCGGCATAATTCGGGTGGATCGAGTGAGCTGCATCCGCAGACACACATGATGAACGCCGTAGCATCTGCAAGTAGCTTTCGCGGTCAGCCCCAAGTGCGGTTGCTGTGCGCTCGAGTGTCTCGGCCAAAATCGGCCCTTGTGCCCCCGTTGTGGAAGCAGATCCGACCTCTTCGTGGTCAAACGCAGCTAAAACTGCGATATCAGAACTCAAATCGTCCGCTGCCACAGCCCGTTCTAGTGCGACCATGCTGGCGAATACGCTGGAAAGATTATCCATGCGCGAAGAAGCCAAGAGGTCCGCACTCACGCCAAACAAACTGGCTGGTTGTGCGGGTGCAGTAATAAGGCTCCATGAAGCAATGTCAGATTCCGCAACTCCAAGCTGCCCTGCAATTATCGATGCGATTCCTACCTGCTGCGCGTGCGCGCTCACAGCGTCGGCGGCGGCGTCGGCAAGTCCCATGACTGGGTGCAGATGTTGTTGCTTATCAACGGAAAATTCCTTCGAACTGTCCAGATGAATAGCTAAGTGTGGAATCCGGAGAATCGGACCGGTATTGACTAACCGTTCTGAACCATCGGTCAAGATCACCTGACCAGCTAAAGTAAGCTCACGATCAAACCAGGAGGGAATGATCGGGCCACCGTAAATTTCCACCCCCAACTGCTGCCATCCATGCTGCGTGCTATCTGGCTGCGGCTTGAGACTGAAGCCAGGTGAATCGGTGTGTGAGCCGATAATCCGGAAACCAGAATGCGGGCCAGCATCATCTGGCACGAACCACGCCAACACAGCACCATCACGGACAAGCACATGTCCGCCGGGGCTGGCATCCCACGGTTGATCCTCTACCTGTTTTTGGAAACCACTGGCGAGCAGACGATCAGCCACGGCATGTGCAGCATGGAAAGAACTCGGAGCGGCGTCCAAAAAATCCATGAACTGGTTAATTTCGTTCATCACAACTCACTTTCCCACTCAAATTCATCGATAACTCGGTTCCACCCAGCTTAGTGCTAACCCTGTGAAAGCGTTTAAGCTGGATAGCATTATGAGCACTTCGCGCAATACCTCAAGCACCGACGCTCCCCGGCACCCGAAACCGCTAGCCCTCTCTCCTTCGCGTGCCGGTGATTATCAACAATGTCCATTGCTCTACCGGTTTCGGGCCATAGACCGTTTGCCGGAACCGAAAACTCTCGCGCAAATCCGCGGAACATTAGTGCACGCAGTTCTCGAAGAAATGCACAAACTTCCCGCACGTGAACGCACATACCCTGCCGCGGTGAAAATGCTCAAACCAAGCTGGGAAAAAATGCGTTCCGACGACGAAGAACTTATAGAGTTGGTCCCAGACAGCGACACCTATGATTTCTTGGTGCAGTGTCGTAGCCTTGTCAAGGGCTATTTCCAGATGGAAAATCCACAGGGCTTCGATGCCGAGTCAGTGGAAATGTACGTTGATACGGTATTGCCGAACGGCGTACCTGTGCGGGGCTTTATCGACCGCGTGGATAAAGCCCCCACCGGAGAGGTGCGGGTTGTCGACTATAAAACAGGCAAAAAACCTATCCCGCGTTTTTCCCATAACGCACGATTCCAAATGCTGTTTTACGCATTGGTGTACTGGCGCTTACAAGACATCATTCCGCACCAGCTGAGGTTGATGTATATAAAAGTGATTGACGATATGGTGCTGGCTCCGTCCAAAGAAGAACTGGAATTTTTTGAACGAGATCTCGGCGAGTTATGGGCAAAGATTGAACGTGACGGGCAAACCGGTCACTTCCCCACAAAAACCTCGAAATTATGTGGATGGTGCCCACACCAAAAATTATGCCCGGAGTTTGGGGGAACTCCTCCCCCGTACCCCGGGTGGCCTGGTTCGGCAGCAGATCCTGCATAGTGCTCTCAGCGCAATGGGCTGCTAGCAGCAGTTAAAGCTTACGTAAACCGTAACGGGCCGGGATCGACGATGCTGTCTCGGCCCATCAGCGATTAAGACAATCCGCTGATAACACCGTCGTCAGTGATGTCGATTGCTTCTGCAGCAGGACGTTTTGGCAATCCAGGCATAGTCATGACGTCACCTGTGAGGGCAAGGATGAATCCTGCGCCAGTACGCGGAAGTAGCTTTCGCACATGCAGGGTGTGGCCTTTCGGTGCACCGAGCTGGGAAGGATCATCACTAAACGAATATTGTGTCTTTGAGATACATACTGGGAGCTGATCCCAGCCGCACTCGCGGAGATAATCCAGATCCTTCCGTGCGTTAACAGAATATTCCACACTACTTGCGCCGTAGACTTTGGAAGCGATCGTTGCTATGGATTCTTCGACTCCCTTGGACGGGTCATATAGTGTCGTGGATTGCCCGTCAAGATGCGCTAGGACCTTGTCGGCCAAGTCTTTTGCACCTGCGCCGCCATTTGCAAATACAGTGGATTCTGCCAGCTCTACGCCGAATTTTTGTGCCCAATCGTGCATGAAATCGATTTCTGCAGGTGAATCTGAACCAAAAATATTGAGTGCTACCACTGGTGTGACGCCAAACTGGCGAATGTTGTTGACGTGCTGTTCCAGGTTTGCGACCCCAGCCGATAATGCATCAACATTGGATTCTTCCAGGTCTGTTTTAGCTACTCCGCCATTAAACTTTAAGGAGCGAATGGTTGCCACGACGACAACGGCATCAACATTCAGGCCTGCGTGGCGGGCTTTAATGTCGAAGAATTTCTCTGCTCCCAGATCAGAACCAAAGCCGGCTTCTGTTAGCACGATGTCGGCTTGGTTCAGCGCTACTTTAGTCGCCAGTACACTGTTGCAACCGTGAGCAATGTTGCCGAACGGGCCTGTGTGCACAAGGGCCGGAACACCGCCTAAGGTTTGCACTAAGTTTGGTTGCAAAGCGTCTTTCAACAACACTGTCAAAGCGCCATCAGCACCCAACTCGCGTGCTGTAACCGGCTGTTTGTCGTAGGTGTACCCGACGGTGATGTCACCGAGTCGTCTGCGTAAATCTGCGAGATCCGTAGACAAGCCAACGATCGCCATGATTTCTGATGCTGCGGTAATGGTGAAACCAGACTCCCGTGGGGATCCATTTCCTGGACCTCCCAAGCCCGTGACTACTGAGCGCAATGAACGGTCATTCACGTCTTCGCAACGCTGCCAAGTCACGCGACGTGGGTCGATAGCCAAGTCATTACCTTGGTGAATATGATTGTCAATCAGCGCAGCGAGCGTATTGTTCGCTGAAGTGATGGCGTGAAAATCACCATTGAAATGTAGGTTGATTTCATCCATCGGGACGATTTGTGAATAGCCTCCCCCAGCAGCCCCACCTTTAATCCCCATAACTGGGCCCAGCGACGGTTCCCGAATTGCCACCATTGCGTTCTTGCCGGCTTGTGCCAATGCATCAGTCAACCCGATCAGCGTGGTGGATTTTCCTTCACCAGCTGGTGTCGGCGATACTCCAGTGACCAGCACTAGCTTGCCGTCTTTTCGGCTCCAGTCGAGCTTACTGGTATCGATCTTGGCTTTCTTCTCACCGTAAGGAATGAGAGCCTCAGCGGGAATTTGAGCTTTGCGTGCAATCTCTGCGATTGGCTCTAGCTGGTGGTTGTTTGCGATTTCTACGTCAGTAGGAAAAGAACTCATGCCCACCACTCTAGCCCTTCTGGGCTTAAGTGATGGGCATAATATTCGCACCAGTAATCTGATCCGGCAGTTCATCCCTAGGATGAATAGCTAGCTGAGCGGGCGCACGCCTTAATTAGTCGTCCATGTTTAATCGTCCAGGTAAAGTTTACCGCGGAACTCTGGGTGCATGAGGTTTTCTTTGGACAGAATACGGTCGACGGTTTCTTCATCCAGTAAACCTTTTTCGAGCACTAGCTCGCGGACAGATTTACCGGTTTTTGCCGCTTCCTTACCGATGAGATCACCTTGGTGGTGGCCGATGAGTGGATTCAAATAGGTGACGATACCGATGGAATTTTCCACGTACTCCCGGCAGACATCCGCGTTGGCAGTGATCCCGTCGACGCACTTCTCACGCAAAGCATCCACAGCATTGCCCAAAATACGAACGGACTGGAACAAGGCCTCACCCATCGCAGGTTCCATGACGTTAAGCTGCAGCTGTCCTGCCTCTGAGGCCATGGACACGGTCAAGTCGTTGCCGAAAACCTTGAATACCGTTTGGTTGACAACTTCGGGAATAACCGGGTTGACCTTGGCCGGCATGATCGACGAACCAGCTTGCCGTTCCGGCAAATTGATCTCGTTCAGCCCGGTACGAGGACCCGAAGACAACAAACGCAAATCGTTGCTGATCTTGCCCAGTTTGGAAGCCGCGCGCTTCACCGCGGAGTGCGCCAGTACGTAGGCGCCGGTATCAGAGGTAGCTTCGATGAGGTCACGTGCCGTCTTTAACTCTAGGCCCGAGACTTCCGATAGCGCTGCGGTAACCTGGTGCCGGTAGCCAGCAGGAGTGTTGACTCCCGTACCGATCGCTGTTGCGCCAAGATTGATTTCCAACAGGCGTTCCTGTGCTTCGCGCAGCACCGAAAGCTCTTCGGCCAGGTTAGCCCCGAATGCACGGAATTCGTCGCCAAGAGTCATCGGCACAGCATCCTGCAGTTGGGTACGACCCATCTTCAAAATGTCGGCGAATTCGTGCGCTTTCTTGGTGAAGGACTGTTCCAACTTGCCGATTTGTTCGATCAAGCGGTCCAGGACGGCATATAGCCCAAGCCGGAAGCCGGTTGGGTATGCGTCGTTGGTTGACTGAGACATGTTTACGTCATCATTGGGGTTGAGGACGTGGTAAGCGCCTTTTTCTTCGCCCAGGTATTCCAATGCCAGGTTTGTCACGACCTCATTGGTGTTCATGTTCAGCGAAGTACCCGCTCCCCCCTGGAATACGTCCAGTGGGAACTGATCCATGCAACGGCCTTTTTCCAAAATCTGGTCGCAGGCCCAGATGATAGCTTCAGCCTTCTTCTTCGGTAGCGTGTGCAAACGGCGATTGGCCATGGCTGCTGCCTTTTTCACCATCACCATGCCACGAATAAACTCCGGCACGTTGTTGATGGTCACCCAGGAAATTTGGAAATTGTCGATGGCGCGCATGGTGTGGACACCGTAATAGACGTCATTTGGAACTTCCATCTCGCCGAGTAGGTCGCGCTCAGTGCGAGTCTTCTTGGTTGACTTGCTAGCCGTAGTCTTTTTCGAATCCTCGTTCTTTTTCGCGTCGATATTTTGCGTCTGATCCGCAGAATTCTCGTCGGTCTTTTTAGCCATCTACAAGTCACTCCTTCGCGCCTAACGGCACCGTGAGGTCGTTAATCGTTTCCGTTTTCCAGAATACCTGGATTACTACATGCGGGCTATGCGAATATCAGAGGCCAAAATCGCCTCTGCGCCAACAGCTGAGAGTTTATCCATGAGATTGTTGGCTTCTTTTCGAGGGACGAGTGCACGTACTGCTACCCAATTATCACGGGCCAATGGTGATACCGTTGGTCCGGTTAGACCCGGAGTGAACCTGGCGGCTGCATCTAGGTTTTCCCGGGAAATGTTGTAGTCGATCATCACGTAGTTTTGTGCGTGTAAAATCCCCTGAATGCGCGAGAGCAAGATTTGCTGCTCATCAGTGACCTTGACCCCGCGACGGGAGATCACTACTGCTTCGGATTCAATGATCGGCTCGCCGAAAGCTTGCAGCCCCTGTTGCCGCAAGGTATTCCCAGTCGATACAACATCAGCGATAGCATCGGCTACGCCGAGCTTAATGGAGATTTCTACTGCTCCGTCGAGGCGGATCACTTCTGCGGAAATATCACGTTTCGCAAGATAGTCGCGAACCAAGTTTGGATATGAGGTCGCAATCCGTTTACCCGCTAGTTGCTCCACCTCCCATTGTTCGTCAGCTGGAGCTGCGAAAAAGAAGCGTGAGTCGCCGAACCCTAGTGGTAAGACTTCGTCTATCGCTGCGCGAGAATCTGCTGCCAGATCACGGCCAGTGATACCGAGATCGAGTTGGCCATTTGCCACATAAATGGGGATGTCTTTCGGCCGGAGAAAGAAAAACTCAATGTCATGCTCAGTATCAGCAACCGCTAGTGCTTTGCTGTAACCGCGAGTTTTATACCCTGCTTCTTTGAGAATGGATTGCGCGGTTTCAGAGAGTGAGCCCTTGTTAGGGATGGCAATTTTAATCATAAAAATACCTGGCTTAGCGGTTGTCTAGAGATAACGGTAAATGTCATTTGGATTAAGGCCACGGGCCACCATCATGACCTGGGTCCAATACAACAACTGCGAAATTTCTTCAGAGAGTTCCTCATCTGATTGGTATTCCGCAGCGATCCAAACTTCGCCGGCCTCTTCAATGATTTTTTTGCCGATGTGATGCACACCCGCATCTAAGGCCTGCACAGTTCCCGAGTCTTCGGGGCGCTGCTGTGCTTTTTGGGTTAATTCTGCATGCAACTCGTCAAAATTCTTCACGACAGCCATTCTAGGGCATAACCCTGGTCACTGGAGAGAAATTCCAAACAGTGAATCTAGCGCGCATGTGACGAGTGCAGCGGCCTCCGGATCATCCTCGCCGCGTGGGTGTTTCGCCCAGGTATCAACAGCCTGCAACGCTCCTGGTGAATCTAAGTCATCGGCGATGCATTCACGGATGCTGCGCACCAATTCTTCCGCCTTCCCCAGGCTGCCAGGCTGTTGCAGAGCCGCTCGCCAAAGGGCAAGCCGTTGTTCACTTTCAACCAAAAGTTCCTCGGACCAATCACGGTCGCTTCGGTAATGTTGGGAATAAACGCCTAAGCGGATTGCCGACGGTTCGTGTCCATTGGCGGTCAGTTTGTGGATGAAGACTAGGTTACCTAGGGATTTCGACATCTTGGTGCCATCTAGACCGATCATTCCCGCATGAACATAATGCCCAGCCATGCGATCAACCTCATAAGCTGCTTCGATGTGGGCTGCAGAAAATTCATGGTGCGGGAAAACTAAATCCGATCCGCCACCCTGGATATCAAAGCGTGCACCTAGGCGATTAGCAGCGATAGCTGCACATTCGATATGCCACCCCGGTCGCCCACGGCCAAACGGTGCCTCCCATGTCGGCTCGCCTTTCCGCTCTGCTTTCCAAATCAGAGCGTCCAGCTCATCGTGTTTTCCTGGGCGTTCAGGATCACCGCCACGTTCTGCGAAGACTTTTAGCATTTCTTCGCGTGTGAAGTTTGATTCATAGCCAAACTGTTTGGTTGCGGTAATCGGGGCGTAGATGTCGGGATATTCACCGTCTAGGACATAAGCTTTGCCCTGGTCTAATAAACTCCCCACAATATCTATGATTTCATCGACGGTTTCTGATACCGACATGAAATGCTGCGGTGGGATAACTCCTAGTTGCTCCATATCAGAGCGGAATAAATCGGTTTGCTCTGTACCTAGTTCGCGCCAGTCCTGGTTGTCACGTTCGGCACGCTCAAATAGAGGATCGTCGACATCCGTGACGTTTTGTACAAAATGTACCGAGCGCCCGTTGTCCAATAGTGCGCGATACACGAGGTCAAACGTCAAATAGGTAGCCGCGTGTCCCAGGTGTGTCGAATCGTAGGGAGTGATACCGCAGACGTACATGCCTGCGGGGCCCTCTGGGTTCTGGAAGCTGACTTCGCGGATACGTTGATCAGCGGTGTCATAAAGCCGCAAAGGTACTGGGTTACCGTGGCGCGCTGGAATGGTGGGGACAACTGGAGAAGGCCAAGATTTCATAATGTCCTACTGTAACGGCATTCAGACTGGTTGTAGAACTCCAAGCCCCAATAGCAGCATGACCAGCAATCCGAGGGGGATTCGGTAGGCCGCAAACCAGGCAAAGGAATGATTAGCAACGAACTTCAGCAACCAAGCAATCGCTGCATAACCGACCAAGCCCGCTACTAACGTACCTACGGCTAGCTGCGCAGCGCTTGCAGCCTGCCCAGAAGCTGGACCGAAGGCGTCGGGAAGCGAAAACAACCCGGATGCCATCACCGCCGGAATTGCCAGCAGAAAGCTGAAACGGGTTGCCACTTCTCGATCCAGGTTTAAGAATAAGCCGGCCGAAATCGTGCCACCGGAACGCGACACCCCGGGAATCAGCGCCAAGCATTGTGCCAGTCCCATGATGATGGCATCACGGAAATTCAGCTCACCGCTCTCACGAGTCTTTTTACCCCAGCGCTCTGCGGCGATGAAAACAAAGGAAAACAAAATCAGCACGGCTGCAGTAATCCACAGGTTGCGTAGGGAGTCTCGGATGAAATCTTTTGCTAAAAACCCAACTACGCCGATCGGGATAGAGCCCACGATGATCATCCAGCCCATTTTCCAATCGGCACCGCGCGAGTTTTTGTCCATGAGCCCGCGTAACCAGCCGCGCGCAATCTGCACAATTTCGCGCCAGAAAAATATCACCACGGCAATCTCTGTGCCAAGCTGAATTACCGCGGTAAACGACGCTCCGGCATCTGCATCCCAGAAGAACTCAGAAAAAATCCGGAGGTGCCCCGACGAAGAAACCGGAAGAAACTCAGTTAAACCTTGAACGATGGATAATACGATCACTTGTATCCACGTCATATCCAACGCATCTGCATTCGCTGTGACTTCCGCGGCGTAGCTGGTGGTACCGGAGGTTAAATCGGTCGTAATCACGGCTACTAGAATATACCCATAGGCAAGCATTACGTGCTTGTTGTAGCGTTCGGCGGCGCTAGCCTGCACTGATAAGCTATGTAGTTGTGAATATTCGATTTCGGTCGACGCATTTTCGTCCATACGCAATTCCTGCCCTTGTTTTCGTAACCGGTGCCGCTTTGGCTGCTTGCGCGGACAATCCGGCGATACCGGGTGCAGACGTTCCAGAAATGGGAAACGCTACCCCGGTCCCAAGTTCGACTCAGGTAGACGCTTCAGGGCTTGTTGGCGAGGTGATTGCACGGCCAGAGTTCAGCGAGGTTTCTGACATGGCTGTTGCGGGCAAAAATTTGGCCCTGCGCATGCCTGATTCTCTGTGGCTGGGCACTGTTGATGAGCTTGCCGACGCTGGCAGCGTCATCGATATCGCTGCAGAATGCGGTGAATTGACCGCTACTGAGCAGCATTTTATCCTCGCCTGTGGTGATTCTCTGCAAGTTATTCCAGCTGGCGAGGCGAAAGCAGAGAGGCTTACCCCAAAGGTTGATTTTCCAATTACTGCTGCAACCCGCATGAATAATGGTGATCTAGTGGTCGCATCTGAAAAGTCAGCAGAAGTGGCAATGGTGACCCCAACTGGAGAGGTCATCAGCAGGTTTACTGCGGCTGCTCCGACTGATCAGTTAGTGCATGTGGAATCGAAATCACACGGCGAGCAGCTAGTGCGTACCTGGCGCGAGGACACGACCATTCAAAACTTGGATTGGCGCAATGAACGCGGCGGTGGAACCTTGCGCGTAGGACTGGGAGTCGGCGAAATTGCTGTGGGTGATGAGGGGCTTGTTTTAGCCACCGACGTACGCGGTGAACAGCTAGCTGTCTATACTGCGTTGGACGTCATCCGTTTGCATCAGACGGTCCCAGCACCTGCAGGTCCTTGGGCTGTTGCCTGGGATAGTGAACGGGATGTCGCTTGGACGGCGTCGACAAAAGAAAATCTGTTGACAGCTTTCCGCATTTCTAGTGGTGTCCCACAGCAAGCAGGGCAGCTTAAGACCATTCCCGATGCTCAGTCGCTGGTGGTAGCTGATGATGGAACGGTCGTGCTCGCCTCCGCAACAGGTCACGGTATTCAGGTAATAACTGAGCCGGAATTATCTAATTCAGAACTTTCCGAACAACCCGAGGAGAACGGATAATCATGGCACCAGAGTTTCGGCAAGCACAGAAAACCATGCGAGCCGCGGTCATGAGTTTCCGATCGACCGCGTACAGCAAGGCTTATAACGCGGCATTGCGCGTGATGTTTCGCATCGATCCGGAGCGCGTACACCACGGCGCTGATAACGTGATGGCTTTGGTGAATTCTTCCCGGCTGCTTCGAAAAGCGCTAGCAACGGTACTGAGCACTAATGATCCCCGACTGGCTCAGGAAGTGTTCGGTGTGCGATTCCCACGTCCTCTCGGATTGGCAGCCGGGTTTGATAAGAATGCGCGAGCTGCTAAAGCTTGGTCGGCTATCGGCTTCGGTTACGCGGAACTAGGGACTGTCACGGCTGACGCGCAACCAGGAAACCCGCAGCCGCGCTTGTTCCGCCTGAAAAAAGATCGTGCAATTCTGAACCGTATGGGCTTTAACAATGACGGCGCAGCCCAGGCAGCACAGAATCTCCGAGGGCACATCATTAGCGGAGATGCTGCGCAGCGCGGCATCATCGGTATCAATATCGGAAAAACGAAGACAACTCCCGTTGAATATGCAGCCGACGACTACAGACGGTCTGCTTCTGTGCTTGGATCAGCGGCAGATTATTTAGTGGTTAATGTCTCTTCGCCGAACACCCCTGGACTGCGCGATCTTCAGGCCGTGGAATCACTTCGCCCAATATTGCAAGCCGTAACAGAGGTATGTACCAGCCCGGTGTTATTAAAGATTGCACCGGATCTTTCTAATGCTGATGTCGACGCTTGTGCGGATCTCGCGGTGGAACTTGGGCTTGCAGGGATCATTGCCACAAATACCACGATCTCGCGTGCAGGTTTACAGACGCCGGCTTCTGAGGTCGAGGCTGCAGGAGCAGGAGGCATATCTGGTCCGCCCGTCGCGCAGCGATCGTTAGAGATCTTACACAGGCTGCATGACCGCGTTGGTGACAAGCTGGTGTTGATTTCGGTTGGTGGTATTACCACGCCACAGCAAGCTTGGGAGCGGATTACCGCGGGTGCGACACTTCTGCAAGGGTACACTGGCTTGATTTATGGTGGACCGGGCTGGATTACCAGCATCCACCGGGGCTTGCTAAATCAGCTTGAGGCACACGGCCTGGACAATATCTCTGCGGCCGTAGGATCTGGTTTGGAGTGGCGGGAAAACTAAATTTTCGGCATGATCGAACGCCTTAAAACCAGTGCACAAATGACGCATAATATCGCATACATGAACAGCCAATGCTGTCCCATGAAACCAAGCGGTGTTTTGGGCAGGAATTGGCTGGCAATAATGAATGCGACCGCAATGGACAGTGCGACGACCTGAGCCACACTAGGTTTTTGTGCGCGGTTAACAGTGGCAAAAGCGCCAAATAATACTGCCGCCACACAGATTCCTAAAAATGCTGGGGTGATGGCGAATGGTACTGCCCAACCATCAGATAACCAGGCGATGATACCGAAGATCGCCAGTGCTACCGCCAATGCGATAAAAGCGCCGCCAGCTCGTAAAGCCAGCGGCACTGTAACTTCGCGTCTAGCGGAGTTAGAT
Organism: Corynebacterium pseudodiphtheriticum; assembly: GCF_023509295.1. Taxonomy (NCBI): domain Bacteria; kingdom Bacillati; phylum Actinomycetota; class Actinomycetes; order Mycobacteriales; family Corynebacteriaceae; genus Corynebacterium; species Corynebacterium pseudodiphtheriticum. The sequence goes on from NZ_CP091864.1 coordinate 1,188,125, forward strand.
TCTTTTGAAGAAGAGTTTTTCGCTGCCATAGATCAACAGCATAGTGCCCTTCTTATTTAGTTTCGGCCCAGCCCCACAAGATTGCGCGCCCAATTGCATGGAAATGCAGATTGAAGCCCAGCACGGTAGGTGTTGCATCATCAGGGATGTCTAGCTCTTCAGTGTCTACCGCGTGTACTGCGTAGAGGTAACGGTGTGGTCCGTGGCCTTCTGGAGGCTGTGCACCGAAGTGAGTGCGCTCGCCAGAATCATTGGTCAGCGACTGCACACCAGTAATCCCCAAATCTTCCGCGGCTCCAGCATTGGTTGGGAGCTCGTTGACATCAACAGGAATGTTGAATGCAGCCCAGTGCCAAAAACCGGACGCAGTCGGCGCGTCAGGATCAAAGCAGGTAACTGCCAATGATTTGGTACCTTCCGGCAGATTAGACCATGCAAGTTGCGGTGACTCGCTGCTGGGCGCACGAAACTTCTCGGGAATCTCGTCACCGTCGACAAGATCAGTGGAAGTAAGGGTGAATGAAGGAAGATCATTCAACGGTGCGTAAGGGTCAGGTCCAGGAAAACGGGAATCGTTTGCGTAATCGGTCATGACACTATTTGTACCTGAATGCAGCAGAAATCTCTGTGGGGTGGCTAACCGCCGTGCATCTAACCGGGCGAATCGCTGCCAGACACAAGCCCTTTTCAGGATCCAGATGGGAAATAAACGGTGCTTTAGTAGGTTTAACCTGCCTGTTTGTGCTTATTTACCCGGGTGACTATAGTAAATCAGCGTTGCCGAGTTAAAAATCGGGAAAGCATTGACTTCTTTTGAAGCTTCAACTGAAGGTTCAATTTCTCGAATTTTTGCTGCACCCTGCCCGGGTGGCGGAATGGCAGACGCGCTGGCTTGAGGTGTCAGTGTCCTATTAACGGACGTGCGGGTTCAAGTCCCGCTCCGGGCACGTTTTCAATCTCGAGGCATCTTTTAAGGTGTCTCGAGATTTTTTGTCTACTCCGATTTGCTTTCGGAGAGCCCGTCTTGGGCCCTCCTACGAGGAAATTAGTAACGCACAGCCTGCAATGGTGCAATCAGCGGAACGTCTCCGTGGAGTAGAATATCTGCCTCGACGTGGTATACGGATTCAACTAACTCCTGGTTCAGCACGTCTTTCGGGACTCCCTGTGCACGGATACACCCATTGTTGAGCACCATAAGCGTGTCACACATTCGCGCAGCAAGGTTGATGTCATGGATGGCAATTAGGCCTAGACTCCCCTCTTTCTGTGCTTTTGCGCGTACCTGAGAAAGGACAAATAGTTGATGGTGAAGGTCCAAAGCGGAAGTCGGCTCATCTAAAAGCATTAGCCCCGGCCGCCCCACCAGCATTTGTGCGAGGGCAACTAGCTGGCGTTGGCCCCCCGATAGCTCATTGAGGTACCGGGTGGCGATGTCGTCGAGACCTAGCTCGTGCATCACCTCTCCAGTTCGGAGTACCGGATCTTCGCATGATTCTCGTCGTGCAGCGATAAGCACGGCTTCGAATGCCCGTAAGGCTGCGGTGCTTGGCAGATCCTGTGGCACATAGCCAGTCAGCTGTCTCTTCGTCTTTCCACGTGGCGCGATTCCGTCGACTAGAAAATGTATGTCGCCCGCATAACTACGGTGAACGTCGGCAAGTGTTTTAATCAACGTTGTTTTCCCCGAAGCATTTGGTCCTAGCAGCCCAACAACTTGACCTCCAGTCAATGCTTCAACATTGACATTATGTAGTACTTGGTGTGCCCCGTAGGTAGCGCTCAGACCAGTAATTGCGAGTTCCACTTCCATCGGCGCATGAGTCGCAGGCGTTGGTGTTGCATTTTTTAGCTCCACAGCGCCCTCCTCTTAGCCATAACGATCGCGATAAAGAAAGGTACACCTAGCAGCGAAGTTACGATGCCAATTGGAATTGCTAGCCCAGGTTTGACGATCAAGCTCAACGCATGTGCGGTACACATCACTGCTGCACCGGCAGCCATGGAGGCAGGTACAAAATACCGTTGGTCTTCTCCAACCAGCATGCGGGCAATGTGTGGCCCCACGAGCCCGATGAAGCCAATGATCCCTGCAAAGGCCACGGTGGTTGCTGCCACCAAAGAGACCACAACCAACACGATCACCCGTAGCGCGGAAGTATTCACGCCCATCGCTGCTGCTCGGGCATCTCCCAGCCGAAGCGCCGTCAATTGCCATGACAAAGCCCAAAGAATGGGAAGCGCAATTACCAGCACCCCCGCTAACACCGCATTTCCGGTCCAACTGGCGCGGGTCAGCGATCCCATTGACCAAAATACGATTTGTTGCAGAGCTTCTGCTGATGACCGGTATTGAATTAATGCCAGCATGGCTTGGAAGAAAAATACCAACCCAATGCCTAACAGCACCATCGTTTCTGCTCGTACGCCACGCAGCACGGCAGCAATGACAATGATGCCAGTAGCGACTACCGACGATAACCAAGCTACTAACGCCAGGTTGAGCTGCGGCTGCGTGACAATCTGCCAACGCAGAACAATCGCGCTGGCGCCGCCAAATGCTGCAGCAGCTGAAATTCCCAGAGTAAAAGGTTCTGCGAGTGGGTTGTTGAGGATTGTTTGCATCTCTGCGCCCGCGAGAGACAAACTAACCCCAATTAACAACGCCATCACTGCCATTGGCAGGCGTAGCCGCCAGAGAACAGTGTGGGTTTGTTCGTCCAAACTCGATGGGTTAACTATTCCAGTGATAACTTCGCCAGGGCTGATATCAATCGCACCTACGAAATTACTCGTAACGAAGGCGGCGATCGCAACTGCGCAAAGACCAGACACAATACCAATGCGTTGCCAGGTCAGCTTTCTATGCTGCCGACTGAGCTCTAAAACTGCCTTGTTTGCCACCTCTACTTTGTCGACAGCAGGTGGTTTAGCTGGGGACTTTGGTGCAGAGACGCCTCGTGTCACAGTCCGCTGTGTCTCGTTCATCATCATTAATTAGTGCTAAACAAAGTACCCTCGCCAGAGATTGGCGAGTACTTCTTTTGTGAATCCAGCCACTTCTGCTCGACGTCAATGTCTTCGTAGGCTTCTGGGTTAATCCACTGCGCAATCTGTAGCAGAGCCAGATAGTTGAAAGGAGAGTTGTAGAACTGGTGCCACAATGCGTGCAGCTGGTTATCTTTGACGGCGCGTAGGCTTTCAAAACCAGGCTGTACTTCCGGTAATTTAGCGATACTAGCTTTTGCTTCGGATTCGTCGATTCCGTAGCCGACAGCGGCATAGCCCACTGGGTTACCTTGGTCGTCTTTCTTTTCAGACCAATCTCCCCCGGTAGCGATGATCATGTCTGGGTCGGATTCCAAGACTTTTTCTGGTGTCAGTGCGCCGGATTCACCTTCGATCACGTGATCGCCAACATTGTCTCCGCCTGCGGTATTAACCAGTTGCGAAATATTTGAGTCATTCCATGAGCCACAGCAATCCAAGACACCAGCAGCGCGCCACACAAAGGTCTTAGGCTTCTCAGTAACTTTGGCTGCGCGTTCCTGCACCAGGTCCACGACTTCTTGCCAGTCCTTGTTGAATTCTTCCGCGCGCTGTTCTTGACCAAAAATTTGGCCAAACAGCTCCATCGATTTTGTGGTGTTTTGTAATGGTTTCGCACGGAAGTCCGTGACGACGTATTCCACACCGGCTTCGTCCATCTTTGTGGTCAAGCCAGCTTTTTCCGAAGCTTCGTAGGTATCCATTGACAAAACAACCAAATCTGGCGCCATGCTCAAAAGATTTTCCACGGTGACGTCCCCTTTGGATAGGCCACCGATCTCAGGAATTTCACTGACTTCTGGAAGCTTTTCTTCCAATCGGTTGTAGTAGTCTGGCACATTTTGTTTCAGGTCAGTGCCGATACCGACGATCTTGTCCAAGGGGTTTTCGGTATTCAAAATACCGGTGGCAAATAGCGAGCGTCCTTCGCCGAGGATGATGCGCTCGGGTTCTTCTTCGAGGGTAACCTCCCGGCCGGCAATGTCGGTCAACGTGATAGCGCCAGATTTATCGCCGTCGTTGTTACCGGTAGAAGAATCGCCATTGGCTTGTTTGGCTTCTTCTGAACTGCAGGCAACAAGAACCGTTGCAGACACGAGGCCAGCTGCCATCGTCGTCAAGATTTTTCTGGTATTGCGAGACATTTTTCTCCTTGAACTAAAATTCCAGCCAATGTCAGGATAAGGGTAGGCTTATACTACCCATTTAGGCAAGTCTCAACAATACGTTTTTGAATGTTTCCTATCATATGTTGCGTATCACAAATATAGCTGTGCGAGGGCTTGTCTCTGCCCCGCCCTGCCCCTGTCCCCCGTACGCATAATTAGAGGTTTCCTAAACATTCTGAGCACAGTTAACACTCTTAACACCAGCCCCGCATTGCTCCAGAGTTGACGGACAACCACTAGACTGGATACTCATGGATTCAGAAGGAAGCCACACGCACCAGCCCCAGCAACAGTCAGAAAAAATCGGACGCGCACGACGACGCACTCCGTGGATCAAGAGCTTCATGCATTTTTGCACCACCATTCGTCGTGATGCATGGGCTTCCATTCGACGCTGGTCCCTGGCACGTTTCTTGACCGTTGGTGCGATTGCGGTCAGCTTGCTCGTGTTATTCATCCTGATCGATTTCCCTACGCTGAGCTCGTTACGCGAATCTGCCGATTCTGCAGGAAGCGGGTTTATGCTGCTGTTTTGGTTGGGGTACGTGTTTTTCACGCAATTCCCCTTGCCGAGGACGGTGTGGACCGTGGCATCGGGAATCTTGTACGGTCCCTGGACGGGCTTGCTTATAGCATTGACCGCACTTACGGCGTCGGCAGCTATTTCGCTGTTGCTTGTTCGTTGGCTACTGGGCGACTGGATGGCTCCTCGCCTCAAACACCCTGCGGTTGCCGGTATCAATTATCGGTTGCGCAAACGCGGATGGCTCGCAGTTGCGTCCTTAAGACTCATCGCAGGCGTACCGTTTTCTCTCGTCAACTACACCGCAGCGCTAACATCGATCCCCTTTATTCCTTTCGTAATCGCGACTCTCATCGGATCTGCACCAGGAACCGTCGTCGGGGTGCTGTTTGGGGATACGTTGATTGCTGGTACCAACCCGCTCGTCGTTGTATTGCTGGCAGCTATTGCAGTTGTTGGTATCGGCGGACTGATTCTAGATGCTCGCATGCCAGTCCAGACCCGTACGGTAATCAAGTCTGAGGTATAGACTAGCTTCCAGATTGATCGCGGAATGCACGGTGGTTGTTGCCACCAGCCCGCTTCCCGCTAATTGTTTTGTTGCCCGTCTAGCTGTTATCTAGGAGGCGTTATGCTCGCTGTCCACGCCCGATACCGTGGGAGTGCATCCCGTCGTGCCGATTTGGTTCAGCGCTCTGCTGCTGCTTTATCAAGTTTGGACGGCGTTGATGGCTTTGACGTCGTGGGTATAGAAGACATCGTCTCCACCATGGCTGACCCATCCACGGTGTGCGATATCACTATGGCTTTGCTTGCCGACGGTGAATGGTCGGTGGGGATTGGGATTGCCCCAGAACACGAAGCTGCACGGTCTGCTGCACAGCGCACGCTGCCGAGGAATGCCCGCGCCGGAACTGTACGTGTGGCAGTGGTTTCGGCACCGCCTGCCACTGCCGAAGACGTCGCGGCATGTTTTGCATTGCTCGGGCAGGTACTCAACAAGCGCACCTATGAAGGCAGAGAAGCTACCGCACTGGTTCGGCGAGGGTTAAGCCAGAATGAAGCAGCCGAAGAATTGGGGATTTCGAAACAGGCAATTTCACAGCGCTTGCAAGCCGCTGGCTGGGCTGCGGAGACCGCAGGCTGGCGTTTAGCCGTCAACCTATTGTCTAAAGCAGATCAGATTTCTGCAGCTCAGGATTAGTAACGAAATCCACCAAACGCTCGACTGCGCCGATTAGTGAAATGTCTATATCCCGGAAGGAATGCACTGAGTTATAAATCCGATGCCAGGCTTCTTTCGGGTCAGACCAGCCCACAGCCTCACACACGCCGGTTTTCCAGTCTTGCCCCCGTGGAACTTTTGGCCAATTTTCTAGTCCGACACGCTCAGGTTTTACTGCTTCCCAAATATCCACATACGGGTGTCCCGTAACCAAAACATGCGGGCCGACCTCCTCTGTTAAGCGAGCCTCCTTGGTGCCAGCAATTAAGTGATCCGCAAGTACTCCGATACGGCGCTGCTCCGTCGGCTGAAATTCCGCAAGGCGTTCTGCTAGGTTGTCTAGCCCTTCTAAGTACTCCACGACTACGCCTTCGACGCGCAAATCATGGCCCCAAATCTTTTCGACGAGTGCTGCATCGTGGATCCCTTCCACCCAGATGCGCGATGGGGCGGCCACCTTGGCGCTAATATCGTGCACGCGACGAGATCCTGACTTCGAATGGGTCGGCATTTGTGGGGTGGGTTGCTGGAGACTTTTCGACAAACTAACCCGCTGACCTTCAAATAGAAAACCTCCGGGAATAATTGGGAAGACCCGGCGGGTACCATGACGATCTTCTAATCGTGCTAAGTGCCCGGAAAATGTCTTGTCTATATCGATAAGTGCCCCAACAAAATCTTCTCCAACGACTTCCAAGACCATACCTGGTTGTGCTTTTAGGTCGGGGAAACTTGGTGCTTGTTTACGCTTGTGGCCCTGCAAAATATCGCCACTATACCGCTTACTGTTCATAGCCTGTCAGTGTATCGATTAGGATGGCCAACGATGTCTATCCGCGCCGAAGTTTATTCCCCCGTGCAAAATACCGCAGTCTGGCTTGCCGCTTGGCTTTATGGCTACGAATCAAGCGACGCCACGATCGATGCATTACAAGAATTAGGCGGTACTAATACTCTGGAAGGTACCGCAATTATCGAGCTTCTGTCTGGCCTACGTACAGCCACTTCGGAAATCCTGACAGAGCCAGAGCCTGTACTGAAACTTGTACTAGCAGGCCCTGGTGAACCACCGGCTCTTCCCGTTGCTGGAGAGTCTGCCCAAAATCTAGTGCACGATCCTGCCCCTGGCGCAATTGTGGTTAAAGACAACGATCCAGAGCTACACCACGTTCTTATCCCACGCTATTTTAACGGGACCACTGAATGGACTTGGATTCGTGAAACCTTGCCACTACCAGCTACCTCTGGCCTGCTTGCTGGTGATGCGGATTATTATCTAAGCCAAGCAACCAATACTGCGGCTGAGCTAATTGAAAAATCTGGGCATACCCCAGCAGATCTTCCCAATGCCCGTATGACCATTGGTACGCTGGCTGATTTTTACGATATCCCCGGGCTTCCCGGCTCTGTTCCACCCAGGGTCGCGAAGTTGTTTGCACGCGCGGATACTGTCGCCGCAACCATCGAAATGCTGACGGATAAACTAGGCGACCACAGCCTTGATCCTTATCTATTCGGGCTGTTTCGTCATCTGCGGCATGCACGCATGGCTGGGGTTGAACGGGCATGCGCAGAATTCGCGCGCAGTTGGCGCTAGCCCACCAAAATCGAGAACGGACAAACCTAGAACCTGGCTCGCCATACTCAGTTTGTTAAGCGCTAAGCTTTTGTCCAAATGTCGCAGCAACCGGGAGCACACGGTTCCCCGTTGTCTGTATTTCCTTGGACCGTCACATTTCCAAGCTTTTCAATAATTTCACCAGCAGCGGACTCTGCAGCAATGTCGACCACCATCTCTGCGAATTCTTGAGTTAGCCCTGCAGTCCGCGCACGCTCAACATGGACGTCTTTTTCTTGCGCAGCTTCTACGAGTTCTGTGTCCAGATCCCACAAAACCTCCATGTGATCGGTGATAAATCCGATTGCACAAACAACGACGGCTTTTGTTCCTTGGCTGTCCGCCAAGTGCTCAGTGTGGTCGACAATATCTGGTTCTAACCACGGCACTCGAGGGTCACCGGAACGTGATTGCCATACGAGATCATAATCCTGGATGCCCGCCTTGTCCGCAGCCAAGCGGGCGGCTTCTGTAACCTGTCGTGAATACAGGTTTTTATCACCGTCAGCACCACCAACGTCATCGTGGCGGTTCGGCACAGAATGCGCAGTAAACAACATCCGAGTGTGATCACGCCGTTCACTTGGGATTTTTTCATAGGCTTCTTCGATCGCAGCAGCGGTCTCTGCTATGAAAGTTGGGTGCGAAAAGAATTGGCGGATCTTGGTGAAATGAATTTCCGGAAGGTTCTTCGCTGCTAGATGTTCGCGGACTCGCTTAATATCTTCGTTGTACTGGCGGCATGCTGAATACCCACCCCAAGCAGAGGTTGCTAACACGAGTACTTTGCGATGCCCATCGTGAGCAATTTTTTCAGCTGCATCTTCCGCGAATGGATGCCAGTTGCGGTTGCCGAAATACACCGGCAAATCAATCTCTCTCCGAGCAAGTGCTTCCTCTAGATTTGCAATCAGCGCGCGGTTTTGCTGGTTAATGGGGCTAATTCCCCCAAAATTGAAATAGTGTTCACCGACTTCTTCTAGGCGTTCGCGTGGAATTCCCCGTCCGCGAGTCACGTTCTCTAGAAATGGCACAACCTCGTCTGTTCCCTCGGGGCCGCCAAAGGAAAGGACGAGGAGTGCGTCGTAGTCAGTCAAGGGATGCAAATCAGTCATGCCCTTAGCCTAGCAAGGGAATTTTCCTGATAAATTATTTTGCTTGGTTATCCCAGGAGGCGAACAGCGTGTTCGGTCATTCCAGTGTGTCGCACTGGGACTTCCCGTACGTGCGAGCCGGAATGCGGGGCCTCAATCATCATTCCATTGCCAGAATAGATAGCAACATGCTGTGATCCACCAGGTCCATAGAAAATCAGGTCACCTGGTTGCAAATCAGTTGTTGATACATGAGTGCCGTGCCGGTATTGACCTCCGCTGTAGTGTGGCAAAGAAATCCCTGCACCGGCGAACGCATATTGGACCAAACCAGAGCAGTCAAAACCAACTTTGCCAAAGTCACCGTTGCTATCTGCGTGGCCACCGTCACGGATGCCAGCGGTCGGGCCTTGCGCGTTGCCACCGCCCCAAGCGTAATCCACACCGAGTTGAGACCGTGCGCGAGATAAAACGGCTTGCGCTTGCTGTGACGGAGCTACGTTGGCAAAACCCGCTGAAGCATCTTCTGTCACAGATTCATTGGTATCGAGTTCTTCCAGTACGCCACTGAGCTCCTCAACAACGTCGCTTTGTGTGCTATCGGTTGCTGAGACACCGTCTGCGTTTGAAGAATCGCCATCAGGAGACACCGAATCTGCAGTGTCTGTCGCGGTCTCTGCCACGGTAGTGCTGTTCTGCGGGGCACTATCCTCTGATTCCAATGCTGAAGCGGCTTCCCCTTCCGCTTCAGCATTGGTGTCAGTTATTGACTCCGCTGTGGTTTCTTCTCTAGTTATATTTCTTTGTAGTGCTGGGATTTGACCAGGTGGATCCTGAGATTCCTGTTCCGATGTGGGAGTGTCCGGCGGCGTAGCTTCTAAGGCTGTGTGGTCAGGCAAGTGTTCAGCAACAGCGTCGGCAGCTTGGTCAATTAACTCACGGAGTTCAGCTGAAATTGCGTCAGGGTCCTGAGAAGCTTCTGTTGAGCTGGAGGCGCGGTTTCCGGTCGTCCCGGATGGTTTTTGTTCGTCTAGTTCGACTGCGGAATCCGCAGTTTCTGAACCGATGTTGTTTTCTGGTGCGTGACTTGCAGTATCTGGAGCAGAATTGTGTTTTGGAACGGCCAAGTCGTCTTGCCGTGATTCTGTACTCACGGAGCCCGAGCTAGAGGCGGTTTCCCCGCTTCGTACTGCGGCAAGTTCCTGCTGCGCTTCATCTCGGTCTTGTGCAACCGCGGCACGTTCTTGCTCAACTTGGGCCACTTTAGCAGTGGTTGCTTCCAATAATTTGCGGGCTTGTTCCTCGGCAGTGGCAGCCTGCTCAGCCCGTTGTTCGGCGAGTTCGTGAGTTTTGCGTAACTGTGATTCTTTGTTGGCCTTTTCAGTCCGCACCCGGTCGAGCTCATCAATAGTAGACAGCTTTTCTTCCGCCTGCGTTCGCAGGATCGATTTCCGGAATAGCTCGTCGTCACGGTGATCCCCACCGCTTATCTCCCTCAAACCGGAGGCCCCAGCAGCACGACGATACTTGGAACGCGAGAGCTCATCTAGCTCGGACTGCGCTGTTGCGATATCCGATTGTGCAACAGCAAGTTCTTCTTTTGCGGTGCTAACGCCACGTTGTGCTTGTGAAGCCTCCGTACGAGAATCTTGCAAAATAAGCAAAGCTTCGTTAACGGATTCACGGAGTTCACCGATCTTCAAATCCAAGTTGTTGAGCTCTGATTCAGCATCAGTAATCGTCGAAATTAGCTTGGAAACTGCAGGCTGTAGTGAGCCATTCGGCGACGCTTGCGCGATGGATGAGGACCCAAATAACGATAGCGATGCGGTACAGGCAATCGCTGCGCTAAAACTGCGTACGCGAAAGGTACGCCGGTGAGACGATGAAGGCACGACACACTCCTGACAGGCGTAGTCAAGCCAAATGACTTGACTACGCATTAGAATTTACGACAGTGGGTACCGACACGCAGGACGCACAGAAAATCAACGGCCGCAATACGTGCGGCGCCCCAAAATGACCCATTCTCCATATCTGCAAATCTCATGGCGTGCTTCCCCACATGCCCGTGTTTGCAGTTATCCAAAGATTAAAAGCCATTGTTTGCGACTCTCGGCGATGTTCCACCACCGTGTCTGGATTTTCTGTTATGACCCGCGAGCCAATAGCCAAACCATATGTCACTAAGGGCAACATGAACACACCGATTCACAATATTCCCGACTGTAACGTCAAGTGCTTAGCGTGGACTAACGCCATGGCCTGGGAAAAGATGGAAGCAAATCCATGGTGTGCTTTTTGTCACAGTTTGTAACGACACGCCGAAAATGGACTCAATTATGTAACGATTTAGTTACCGCGTTCCAGGTTAAAATCAAGGCTGTGCCAATGACTGCGGCGATCACTACTGCGAAGACGAGCCACGAGGGGTTGGGCGACGAAAGCTCCTCTGCGTAATTACGCAAACCAACATCGGTCGATACTCCTGCAAACGCCGATTCTGCTGCCTCTAGATCTGCCCTCGAGTAACTATCACTGACGGCAGCTCCACCTTGTGGAGTCCGCACAATGACTGTCTCAACTCCAGTGCGCAACTGTAATTCCTGGGCCACATCACGCAAGTCTGCAGCCTTGTCATAAGGCGTATCTATGAGCGCTATCCCAAATTTTCCATCGCCAGTAGGAGTATCCGTGTTGTCATTGTCCTGGTTCGCCAGTTCCCCGCTACTGCTATTAATTTCTGCGATGGCTTGCCGCAATTGTGACTGTTGCATACGTGCGAATTCAGCATGTTCCCCTATAGCCACATGGTCTTGCAATAACTGTGCACTGAGATCATTTAGGTCGACGCCAGCTGGAATCATGATAGCTACTTTCTGTTTAATCTTTCTGGGGGTAACAAAGTGGGCGGAACATGAGTAACTTGGGCATGTTTTGCCCAGCTTACAGTTATGTAGCCACGCGAATAGGTTACCGACTAATAACAGAACAGTTGTACTGTTATACTTTTGGCAGGACGAGGGGTCGTCAACCTACACTGGGGCAGTGAACCCCGTGTTCTAGGACTTTTTGGTCTTACAATTTTGCACAACAAGGAAATGGAGCTCCCTGTGACTGAAAGCTTGAACTCCTTCAACGCTAAGAAGAAACTCGAGGTCGGTGATAAGTCATACGACTATTTCGCGCTCGATGCAGTTGACGGACTGAAGAAGCTGCCTTATTCCCTTAAGGTTCTGGCAGAAAACCTTCTTCGCACAGAAGACGGAAAAAACGTCAACAAAGACCACATCAAAGCCATCGCTAACTGGGATCCAAAATCGGAACCTGATACCGAAATCCAGTTCACGCCTGCACGCGTGTTGATGCAGGACTTTACTGGTGTTCCCTGCGTCGTCGACTTGGCTACTATGCGCGAAGCTGTATCCAACCTGGGCGGCAGCGCGGATCAGGTTAACCCACTGAATCCTGCTGAGATGGTTATTGACCACTCGGTCATTACAGAAGCATTCGGTGACGCAGACGCTTTGACCAAGAACGTTGCTATCGAATACGAGCGCAACGAAGAGCGCTACCAGTTCTTACGCTGGGGTGCGGAAAACTTCTCCAACTTCCGGGTAGTTCCTCCAGGAACCGGTATCGTTCACCAGGTAAATATCGAATACCTGGGCCGCGTTGTTTTCGACAACGATGGTCTGGCATACCCGGATACCTGTATCGGTACCGATTCCCACACCACTATGGAGAACGGCCTAGGAATCCTAGGCTGGGGTGTCGGTGGTATTGAGGCCGAGGCTGCCATGTTAGGGCAGCCGGTATCGATGTTGATTCCGAAGGTGGTCGGTTTCAAGTTGACTGGAGAGATTCCAGTTGGCGTGACTGCCACCGACGTTGTGTTGACTATCACAGACATGCTGCGTGAGCACGGCGTCGTCCAGAAGTTTGTCGAATTCTACGGCAACGGTGTCAAGTCTATTCCACTGGCGAATCGTGCAACTATCGGCAACATGTCGCCGGAGTTTGGCTCAACCGCCGCGATCTTCCCTATCGACGAAGAAACCACCAAGTACCTTGAGCTCACCGGTCGCCCACAAGAGCAGATTGACCGCGTCGAAGCTTATGCCAAAGCTCAAGGCATGTGGCTGGAAGAAGATGACGAAGAAGCCGAGTACTCCGAGTACATCGAGCTTGACCTGTCTACTGTTAAGCCTTCCATCGCCGGACCAAAGCGTCCACAGGACCGCATTGAGCTGGACAAAGCCAAGGAACAGTTCCGCAAGGACCTGGTTAACTACACAGACGACAAAGTTTCAGCAGACGGCAAGAAACCTGAGGTCCGTCGCATGAACGCCGAAGGCGGCGTGCAAAGCTATGCTGATGCCGATATCACCGATGGTCACAACGTTTCCCGTAAGGGACAGGGCGAAGATGCCTCTGAAGGTGCCGAAGGTCGTCCATCCCACCCAACCTTGGTGCAGTCACCAGCCGGCGGCGAGTACACCCTAGACCACGGCATGGTCGCAATCGCTTCCATCACCTCGTGTACCAACACCTCCAACCCTTCGGTCATGATCGGTGCAGGTCTGATCGCCCGCAAGGCAAACGAACTGGGACTGACCTCCAAGCCTTGGGTGAAGACCATTTGCGCGCCTGGTTCTCAGGTTGTCGACGGTTACTACAAACGCGCTGACCTGTGGAAAGACTTGGAAGCTCTGGGCTTCTACCTCTCCGGATTCGGATGTACCTCTTGTATCGGTAACTCTGGCCCGCTGCCAGAAGAAATCTCCGATGCTATTAACACCGAAGACCTAGCGGCGACCGCGGTTCTGTCCGGTAACCGTAACTTTGAGGGCCGTATTTCGCCGGACGTCAAGATGAACTACCTGGCATCGCCAATGATGGTAATCGCCTACGCCATTGCTGGCACCATGGACTTCGACTTCAATGAACAGCCATTGGGTCAGGACAAAGATGGCAATGATGTCTTCTTGAAGGACATCTGGCCTTCCCCAGAAGAGATTGAAGAGACCATCCAGTCTTCCATCTCGCGCGAAATGTACGAAGCTGACTACGCCGATGTTTTCAAGGGCGATGAACAGTGGCAGAACCTGGATATCCCGCAGGGTAAGACCTTCGAATGGGATGATGCCTCCACCTATATCCGCAAGGCGCCATACTTCGACGACATGCCGAATGAGCCAGCAGACGTTGAGGACATCAAGGGTGCACGCGTTTTGGTGAAGCTGGGCGACTCAGTCACAACCGACCACATCTCCCCTGCTTCTGCCATCAAACCTGGTACCCCAGCGGCTCAATACCTGGAAGAAAATGGCGTCGAACGCCAGGACTTTAACTCGCTCGGTTCCCGTCGTGGTAACCACGAGGTAATGGTTCGCGGTACCTTCGCGAACATCCGCATGCGCAACCAGCTCGTAGAAGAATCCGGTGGCTATACCCTGGACTTCACCAAGGACGACAAGCCACAAGCATTCATCTACGATGCTGCACAGAGCTACAAGGAAGCAGAAACTCCTTTGGTAGTGCTAGGTGGTAAAGAATACGGCACCGGATCTTCGCGTGACTGGGCTGCGAAGGGAACCTTGTTGCTGGGTGTCCGCGCCGTAATTACTGAGTCCTTCGAGCGTATCCACCGTTCGAACTTGATCGGTATGGGCGTTGCGCCATTGCAGTTCCCCGAGGGTGAGTCACACGAATCCCTTGGATTGACTGGTCATGAGTCCTTCGATATTGAGGGGCTGACTGAGTTCAACAACGGTTCGATTCCGAAAACTGTTAAGGTGACCGCACACAAAGAAGACGGCGAAACCATCGAGTTCGATGCCAAAGTACGCATCGATACCCCTGGTGAGGCCGAGTATTACCGCCACGGCGGTATTCTGCAGTACGTTCTCCGTCAGATGGTTAAATCCTAGCTAGTACTAGCTAGCCCTAACCATTAGGATTCGCGGGGCTGCATAACCTCTCGCTACGACTATTGATCCCAGTTACGGAGAAATCGATCGTGGCAGGGGCTTAGCAGCCCCGTTTTCGTATTTCCGGACTGAAAGGTCGCTTCCTCTATGCCAGTAGTAAGTGAAAATGAACTCAACCGTCGTCGCCAAGAAATTTTGGTCGGCGCGCGAAAGTGCTTCGCTGAATATGGTTACGAGGGGGCGACTGTTCGCCGTCTCGAACAAGCAACAGGAAAATCTCGGGGTGCGATTTTTCATCACTTTTCTGATAAAGAAAACTTGTTTCTCGCTCTAGCGCGGGAGGATGCCGCACGGCAAGCGGAAGTAGTTGCCCGTGAAGGGCTGATCGAGGTAATGCGTGATATTATTCGGAATCCTAAGAAATACGATTGGCTGGCTACTCGCTTAGAGATTTCCAAGATGCTGCGTACTGATGCCTCTTTTCGTGCACGCTGGGAAGAACATCAAGCAGTCCTTGATCAAGCAGTACACGATCGTTTAGCAAAAAATGCTGCGGAGGGTCGCATGCGGGTCGACGTACCAATCGATACCTTGCAATATTTTTTGGAAATGGTGATGGACGGTTTGATCACGCGTAATGCCATGGGAATGGCCACCGATGAAGCCGTCCTTGATATTGCAGAACAAGCTATCAGACGCGATGGTAATGATGTTTAAGGCATAAGGTATAACAGTAGCCACTATGGTTAATCTTCTATTGGTCTCATTGCGCTATGGAGAGACCGCACCGGCAGTTGCTGCCGCCGAGTATCGTGATATCTGTGAAGCCACAGGGCTGAGCCAGGAGCAAACCACGCACCTAGTCATTGATTCCACAGATGTTGTGCTTCCTGATCTAAGCAATTTTGATGGCGTCATCGTGGGCGGCAGCTCATTGAACATCACGAACCAAAATTGGAGCAGCTGGCAACTTCATATTCATCGTCAGCTGGAAATTCTCACGGCTTCAGAGATACCAGTCTTTTTAATTTGCTTCGGAGCTTCCTGGCTTGCGCATCATGTAGGTGGAATTGTTGGTCACACGCACGCAGAAACCTCTGGACAAACCGTGGTTCGGCTGACCTCAGATGCCTCCGAGGATGTACTCGCCCGTCATCTCCCACAGGAATTCACGTCTCTGACTGGCCACACGGAAGCCGTCGAAGAATTAGCTGTGTCCGACAGCAGTGAAGTCACGATTCTTGCCGACGGGCCAACCTGCCCTGTGCAGTTAATTCGAGTAGGTAACTCGACATGGGCGAGCCAGTTTCATGCAGAGATGGATGCCGTGGCCATGAAAAAACGCATGGATTTTTTCTATGACTACGGCTATTTCTCCCCCGAAGATTACCTGGATATTGTCAACAGCTTGCCATCAATTGACACGAAATGGAGCAATGAGTTGCTCGCTATCTTCGTGCGGTACTGCGCAACACGCGCAGCTGCCAGCTAAATGGAGCTCACTGGATCGTTGCCATCATGGAAGGCAATGAAGTCCTGGTTTGGCAGCTCCGCCCGCCCAGCCAGCTCGAAGATGACCTGACCGACGAGCTCACGGGACGTTTTTTCCCCGGCTTTTTCTGGTGTGTTTTCGGTGACGGTAATGCCCTGCGCTGGATCCAGGGTTAGCAACGTGGGGGCCAGGATGATGTAGTTTAAATCAGAATCAAGCAGGCGCTTGTCGACGGTCTTTTTTGACTCCACGTATGCCAGCCATGCGCCTTGATCGTCGGTTTCGTTGTCCAACGACCCCATATAGGACACCATGATGAGCCGAGGCGCACGATCTTTACCAACCTCATCGTGGACTTTTTCCAAGCCCTTGATGCATTCCAAGGCAGCATCGCGGTCCACGGCATAGGTGACGTCGGCACCGGCACGCCCGCCGTTACCTGCGGTCCACACCACAACATCAAAATCACGGACCAGCGCCGCCCACTGATCCGCAGACACAGTAGTTACGTCTTGGACCAACGGCGTTGCGCCGTTCTTCCGCGCCTCCTCTGCTTTTTCTTCACGACGCAGCATCGCGGTGATCTCGTAATCGTTCGCGTATTGGGGAATGGCAATGCTGGCAACTTTGCCAGATCCACCGATAACCAATACTCGTGTGTTTGTGGCAGTTACGTTCTCTTGCGACTGAGTTGCTGTCATGTACACAATTCTACGCTTCGTAATAAGCTTTTTGCCCCGGCTAAAAAGAATGCTGGATAGGCAGTTAAGATGAGTAATATGTATGCCATCATGACCGTGACCGGCGCGGACAACACCGGAATTATCGCCTCAGTCAGCACTGCTCTTGCGGAGCTTAATGTCAATATCGTCGACGTTTCACAAACTCTTATGTCCGGTTATTTCACTATGATTCTGCGAGTGGAATTCGATGATGAAGCCTTGTCGATACCGCAGATTCAAAAGCGTATGGAAGCCGTAGAAAAAGAAACCCACCAAGTTATTCGCATTCAGGCTGAATCGCTGTTTACCGCGATCAACGAAATTTAGCACCACCTAGCGCAGGAAAACTACACTATGCCATTTTCTTTTAAGAATGCTCAGATCGTCGATACGATCGAGATGATCGAAAAATATCGTCTTGATATTCGTACTGTGACCATGGGTATTTCATTACTCGGTTGCACACGTCCGACGATGTCTGCCACCTGTGATGCGGTGTATGACCGAATCGTTACCCGTGCGTCACGGCTAGTTGAAGCATGCGAAGGAATCGAAGCTGAACTCGGAATTCCGATCGTAAACAAGCGGATTTCAGTTACGCCAATTTCTTTGATTGCAGCCGGTGTTGAAGGCAACCCCGCCGATTTAGCGCAGGCACTTAACAAAGCAGCCAATGAAGTCGGGGTTAACTTTATAGGTGGATACTCCGCACTCGTTGAAAAAGGTACCACCGAAGCAGACCGTCGACTCATCGAGTCCATCCCGGAAGCTCTGTCGCAATCGGAAGTGGTATGCGGCTCAGTGAACATCGCATCCTCCCGCGCGGGCATCAATATGGATGCTGCCCGACACATGGGTGAGATTATTAAATCCGCCGCCGAATTAAGCAAGGACGATTCTGCAATCGCCTGCGCCAAATTAGTGGTGTTCGCCAACGCTGTTGGCGATAACCCGTTTATGGCAGGTGCTTTCCATGGCGTGGAAGAACCTGATTGCGTGGTTTCCGTCGGCGTATCTGGCCCTGGTGTCGTCGATCGCGCATTGGGCAACCTGGAGGGTGCCAGCCTGGATCAAGTTGCGGAAGAAATCAAGAAAGCAGCTTTCAAGATCACCCGCGCCGGTCAACTAGTTGGCAATTTGGCTTCACAACGGTTGGGTGTTCCGTTTGGCATCGTTGATCTGTCACTGGCTCCGACCGCCGAACTCGGTGACAGCGTCGCTCATATCCTCGAACACATGGGATTAGAACAAGTCGGAACCCACGGCACAACCGCTGCCCTGGCATTGCTGAACGACGCGGTGAAGAAGGGCGGCATGATGGCGTGCTCGCGTGTCGGCGGCTTATCAGGGTCGTTCATTCCTGTCTCTGAGGACAAAGGAATGATCGATGCTGTGCGTGCTGGCAGCATCAGCATGGACAAGTTGGAAGCAATGACCGCAATTTGTTCGGTCGGTTTCGATATGATTGCACTTCCTGGTGCCACGTCAGCAGAAACTATCGCAGGCATGATCGCAGATGAGGCCGCAATTGGTGTGATGAACCATAAGACCACGGCGGTGCGTGTTATTCCTGTACCTGGTGCTGCGGTAGGCGACGAAGTTGATTTTGGTGGTCTTCTCGGCTACGCACCGATCATTCCGGTTAACACCGTCGGCAACCGCGAGTTCATCCACCGTGGTGGGTTCATCCCGGCCCCGGTACACGGATTCCGAAACTAGTAGTTGGGTTATCGGGCCTGTCAGCTTGGCAGGCCATTACGCCGCTGCACAATAGCCAACTATGCAGACAGTTCCTTGCGTTGGGGAATCCGGGAGTTGCCGAGGTCGACGCGGCGTCCTTCTTCACTGCCCGCGTGCATCGCTTCTGGATCTACCGCCCGCGAATTCTGTCGTCCGTTGCGCAGTACCAAGCCTGCCTCGTGGACATAGTCGTGCATGAGTTTTTCTGCAGCGCTGGCGTCATCAAGCAATGCGACCTCTGCTCCCCGACCAACTTGGGACGCGGTGTCTTGGTCAGCCTGCTCAAGCAAATCAAAGACGCTACTTGAAAACCCCATCATCCAGGAAGTTTTCAATCGTTTCGTATGCGTGGCATCGCGCGCGCCGTGATTCGCAGCGTATTTTGTTGATCCCGCCGACATGTGCAAGTTAAGCATTGGAAAGAGCATTTTCACCCTCTCAAGATGCCGGGGCACACCAAAAACCAATCCGAAAGAGTTGTGCCGACCGGTGCCGCTACGTTCATAAAGGACCCGGCAATGCAGGGCACTAGCGATATGTGCAAGCAGTTCTCGCTGCTGTGGCTTATAGCTACCAGTTAATTCCCATTCCCACACGGTCTGTCCTGCCGAGTCCGCATCTGCTTGCTTGCGTACATCATCGGGATCTAAGGCGTATTTTGCTGCCAACTCAAAAGCTTTAACCCGGCACAAATCGCCTTCCGGTGTGCCTTCACAAGCAGCAGCACGGTCCAGCAAGTTCTTAATGCGGTTCCGATATTTATCGAGGCTCAATGGATAGTCCTTTCTCGTGTCCTATCCCAATAGACTGTGCGCACCAGGCTGTGGTTCCATGACCACAAAATCACACACACATCCCGCGTGGTTGTGCCAGCTTAGGCCAATTCCACGATCTCCATATATTCGTCGCTCCACATATCTTCATCACCGTCTGGCATGATGATGACCCGCTCCGGTTCCAGGGCTTTGACCGCGCCGGGGTCGTGGGTAACCAAGACGACGGCACCAGTATAAGTGGCCAATGCATCCAATACCTGTTCCCGCGATATTGGATCCAGGTTGTTGGTGGGCTCATCTAACAACAAAACATTCGCCCGGGAAGAAACCAAGGTAGCAAGCGATAAGCGCGTTTTCTCACCGCCGGACAGTGTACCTGCGGGTTGTTCCAGTTTGTCACCCGAGAACATGAAAGCACCGAGCAGACTGCGAAGCTCCTGCTCATGGGCGTCAGGGCAGGCAGAAATTGTGTTTTCCCAGACTGTCCGATCAGGATCGATGGTGTCGTGTTCTTGGGCGAAATAGCCAATGCGTAAGCCATGTCCGGTGACGATGCCGCCTTCGCCGTCGGTGCGTTCCTCGCCAGCAAGTAATTTCAGCAAGGTAGTTTTACCGGCGCCGTTGTACCCAAGAACGACGACGCGGGAGCCTTTATCAATCGCCAGATCGACACCAGCGAAAACTTCCAACGAACCATACATTTTGGTCAGTCCCGTCGCATGCATCGGGGTCTTGCCACACGGAGCTGGCTCTGGGAACTTAATGGATGCGACCTTGTCGTCTAGGCGGACCTCGTCCAGATTGCCCATCATTCGCTCTGCACGAGCAAGCATTTGTTTTGCAGCGGCCGCTTTCGTAGCTTTGGCACCCAATTTTGCTGCTTGCTTTTGCAGCGCCGACGCTTTCTTTTCAGCATTCGCCCGCTCACGTCGACGGCGTGCTTCATCGGTGGCGCGCGCGTCAAGATATTTCTCATAACCCATGTTGTATACATCGGCTTCCGAGCGCACGGCATCCAAAAACCATACTTTGTTGCAGACGTCGCGAAGCAGTTCAACGTCGTGACTAATCATGACCAAGCCGCCTTCGTGCTTCGCCAAAAACGAACGCAACCAGGAAATGGAGTCAGCATCCAAGTGGTTGGTTGGCTCATCGAGCAACAACGTGGTTTGTGACTTTCCTGCCCCGCTGGTGGCAGCAAACAAAATCTGTGCCAGCTCTACACGACGACGCTGACCACCCGACAACGTCTTGAGTGGCTGGTCCAAAATTCGTTGTTCGAGCCCTAAGTTGTCGCAGATCGTGGCTGCTTCCGAGTCCGCTTCATAACCACCAAGGCTGTGGTATCGCTCTTCCAATTTGGAGAACTTGGTGATGGCTTTGTCTCGCTTGTCATCATCCAAGGTGGTTTCCATAATCTGCTGTTGTTTATCCAAGGACTTGCGCAGCTCATCAAGCCCGCGTGCTGACAGGACGCGGTCGCGAGCAGTTTGCTCGATGTTTCCCTCACGAGAATCTTGCGGAAGGTAGCCGATATCTCCCGAAATGCGTACTTCACCAGCATAAGGTTGGGTCTCGCCAGAAAGAATGCGCATGGTGGTGGTTTTTCCCGCACCATTGCGGCCGATCAATCCGATGCGATCCCCCGGCTGCACCCGAAGGTGCTGGCCAGGAGCATGCAATAAGGTACGGGCACCGGCGCGGACTTCGAGGTCTTGGCTAACAATCACGACCAGCCAGTTTAGCAGTCGCCACGGTTTATTAATAACCGTAGTGAGCTGGAAGTTTGGCGCGATATATTGAGCAAACGCTATAGTGAAAACGTTGCCGCAGAGTCCTGATCGGATTTCTGGGCAACAACGGGCTGTAGCGCAGTTTGGTAGCGCACCACACTGGGGGTGTGGGGGTCGCAGGTTCAAATCCTGTCAGTCCGACAATAGCCCTGCTCAGAGCAGGTTTTTAGGATAACCTAACACTCTGTTTTTCAGTTGTTTCTCCCGGTGATAAGGCGAAAACACCTTACGGGGAAAATTTACCACACCACCAAGCGCCGGGTGTGGTTTGAACCCGTTTCTGCACCGGATTGGGCACAAATTGGGCACAAAAAACACGGGAAACGTGAGACAACTATCCTCCGGCAACTGGCAAGCCAGATACACCGGACCGGACGGGCTACGCTACACAGCCCCAAACACTTTTGCGAGCAAAGCGCTAGCCCTGGACTACGTGGAAACCCAACAGGCCAAAATCAGGTTGAACCTGTGGGAACCACCGGCACCTGCCAAACAGCCAACCGGGAACCTCAGCGTTGCGCAATGGTGCCAACAGTGGCTAGCCAGCCACAGGCCACAGCTACGGGATTCATCCCACACCACGTACCAAACGGTTATGAAAACCCGGATAGCGGGGTATCCCCCGTTCCACAAGCTCAGGATCAGCAAACTATCCAAAGACCACGTACGCACGTGGTGGCAGGCGATGGTGGCACTCACCCCGGAAACAGGCAACCGAAACAACAAGGCGTATAAGCTACTCAGAACAGCCGTAGACGCGGCTGTGGACGCCGGGATACTGGAAACCAACCCGGTGGTCATCAAAGCCTCACACAGGCGCACAGCGCCGCTAAAACACAAGCAGCTACCCACCGATCAGGAACTGTTGGCGATACTCAACAACACCCCGGCGCGCTACAGGCTTGCCGTAGCCTTGTGCCTGTTCCACGGGTTGCGCGTGGGTGAATGTTTGGCGTTGCAGCGTCGCCACGTGGTGCGCGTGGCACACGGTTGGGTTGTCAGGGTCGAAGCAACCCTGGTTCGTGTTCCCGATCACACCGGGCACATGGTGATGAAACGGCAACCACCCAAAACACGGGCAGGCTACCGTGATGTTCCGATACTCAAAGAACACCGGAGCCTGGTTGTCAAGCACCTGGCAGAATACGTTGAACCCCGTTCCGAGGCTCTGGTAACCACCACAGCCACCGGTGGCACCGTGATGGACACAAGTTTTAGGTCAGTGTTTCACCGTGCCAAAAGCAAAGCCGGGGTTAGCAGCGAAATCACCCCGCACTACGGACGCAACTGGCTTATCACCCGGTTGGCAGAACAACAGGCAACACCCACCGAAATAGGCAGAATCCTTGGTCAATCGGATCTGTCCACCATTTTGCACACGTACATGCGTGTGCGAGAGCACAGGCCGAGTGAGCTTATGGCTGCTGTGAGCATAGAATCCACAGACCACCACCGCGCCGGGTAGCTTGTGCACCCGTCGAAAACCTAAACCAAAGCCCCGTGGCTTGTGCACGGGGCAACCATCAACAACCCCGGTGGTGTTATCCACCGGGCTGTTAGTCAGGTAGTTTTTCCCCAAACGGGGGAAAAGTCTGTCAGTGATATAAAACACATTGGGCTACGGTGGCAGCCGTAGCACACGGTTGGTGTTGGACACTGTTGGCTTCGGCAACGGTGGACAACCAATGTTGTGTAACGCGGGCCTGTTTGGCCCGCTGTTGGCTTATGAGACACAGGGGTTTAGATCCCCTGTGGATCAATCAATCAACAACCGTAAGCCCTACGCTCTTGTGGCTTCGGGCTAACCATAAACAACCACAGGCCGTGTTGGTCCACGGCCGTAGAAAAACTGTTTACACAGCGAACCCTGTGGTTCGCTTGTTGGTTACCCCATCGGCAACCCCTCCGGTTGCCTCCAACATGGTTCAACCCCTTTGTTGGGGTTTCACCTAAACCAATCCACCTACCGGCCGTTGCTACGGCCTTACGGTGGTCGTATCACCACAGCCCCAACGGCTGTGATGCTACTCACTTTAGAAATGGTTTAGGCGGCCTCCGAAGGCCGCCATAACAACAGTTGGTTTTTCACCTGCGAACACGCCTGTTGGTTCAGGCGTATTCTTCGGTTCAACAGCTCAGACGTTTAGCAGCCCGCCGGGGCTGCCAAAGTCTTTCGCTTGGTATCGTTCACCCCTCCGGAGAATCGGCGCGAAGCCGCCGTAGGGGTTCACTCAGTGGGGGATATATAAGGGGGGTGCAGGTTGCAGGTGCATTGCTGTGACCTGCATAAACGCTAGAGAGTGCAACCGTGCCGGGTTGCACCCAAAAGCCTGTGACCTGCACGTTTACAAAACAGTGCAACCTATGAGGTGCATCACATTCTAAGCTTGTCGCCTGCCTCGTAGCAGCCTCTAGCCCGTGGATCACTGGACTTAACCAACAGGCCACACTTAACCAGTGCAGGCAATTTTTTGCCACTCAACGTTTTAGCACTTAGCCCTGCATCGCTAGCAATATCCTCAGCCACCCCGGCAACGGTGGTTGCTTTGGAGCCTACAGCCAGCCGCGCTATTGCAGCGTTGTTGTCAAGGGTTTGGCTATCCCTTTGCCTGCCAGCCTCCGGCTTATCGTCACTGTCATCAACCAGCGTCAACCCCTCCGGGGCAAGCATCGCCTGCAACCGTTCGTCTTCACCGTAGTTGTTCAACACCACAATCTCACGCAACGGGTTGGACCGGTTGCGCTCATCCGGCCTGTGCACCTCAACACGGGTACGTGCGAGCTGTGTAGCTGCACTGTTTCCGGAGGGCCTGTGAATGGTTTGCCCCTGGAATTTGGAATCAGTCGCATGACCAACCAGTAGCACCGGAACACCCAACGAATCCAAAAGTTCCCACAAGTTGCCCCACGGCTCACGCTCGTTAATGTTTTGATCCGTGGGTATAATCCCGGTGGCGTGGTCGAACACAGCAAACCCGTAGCCACCGATGGCAATCAGGTCTGCAACCTCTGCAAGCCGTTCCGGCTTTGGGTTAATGCCAACCGGAACCAAGACCACTCGGTCATCAGGTGCAACGCCTAAATCGTTTAGACGGTCATCGTAGGCGTAATCATCACCCGCGTCCGTTGTGACAATCACCACACCGTCAACCGTTTTCAGTGGTTGCCTACCCAAAAACGGCTTACCGTCCAACAGACTGGCCACAACGTTGGCCACCACAAACGACTTACCCACCTTCGACTGCCCGTAAAGGTACGTCAACGAACTGGACACAAACCCGGGAATTAAAAAATGCCGCGCCGGGTCATCTGGTTCATCAGCCAGTTCTGCCCGTGTTTTAGCCTGCAAACGGTGCTTAAGCAATGACGCCACCCCGGCGTTGGTGAGTTCCCCGGTGGAATCGTCAAAGAACACAGGGGCCTGTTGCTGTTTTTCAGCGGTTAACACAAAAATCCTTTCACACAACAAAAAACGGACACAGCACCCCGAAGCAACCTCACTGGTCAGAGTCTTCCGCTCAAAATTGAGCGTAAGTCCTAACCTGCAACAAGCCACCCCGGGGGTTGGTTACAGCTCAGACGGGCCTAACCGACGGCCTCAAACTCTGGTTCACGCATGAACGTGTGCATGTACTCGCAAAACAGCATCTCAACCGGTTCACCCACCGGTGCAGACTGTTTGACTGGTTGTGTCCAGCACGCTTTTGTGAGCTGTTCCACCGTCACCGGGTCAGCCGGGTGTTCACGGCTGGCCAGGAATTGAACAAGGTGTTTGCTGTGTTTTTGCTTGTTGCAGCTGGCACAGCACGGGATCAGGTTTGCTTTGGCGTGGCCTTTGGACCCTTTCAGACACAACGGTTCCAAATGGTCAATGTTGAAAAACTCAGGTGCGTCTTTGTCCATGCTCAGGACAACGTCACAGTATGCGCAACGGTTCGGGTCCAAGCCCCGGCGCGTCCACTCTTTCAGCACCTGTTCCCGTGTCACCCGGTAGGCGCGGCGGCCACACTGTTTAGCCTGTTTTGCACCGTTGTACAGGCGGCTTTGCAGCGGGGTTCGGTCTTTGCCACCTGAACGGTTGGCTGCCAGCTTGCAATCCCGGCAACGGTTTTCGTAGCCGCGGTAGTTGGACTTGTTGGGTGCCATCTGTGTTTCGGGTTTGATCTCGTTGCACGTTCTGCACCGGCGTTTACCCTGTTGTGCGAGCTGTTCGCGTTCGGTGTTGTAGTCTGGGTTTGGCAAGTGTTAACCTCTTTCTTGGTTGTGGAGCGGTTTGTTTTTCCACGGGCTTGCACCCCGTGAACACCGCTGTTGTTTGAACAATCGTCACAGCCTGTTGGCTGCTGTTTACTACCCCGGTCCATCTGATCCGTCTACTGCGTTGCATGACCGTGGACAAGGCTAGCCCTTCCAAGTTACTCTTAGCCGAAGGCTAAAGCAACATAAACGTTTGTGGTGTTTGTCACCTTAGAAACCTGTACAAGACCGGAGACCCGCATTACCTTGCGGTCTGGAACCCGGGGCGAGGGTATACCCCGTGGGGTGCACCAACAGCACCCGCTACAAGCCCGTCTGAGGTGTTAAACCACCGTGGCAAGGCAATCACCCCAACCGCTTGCCTAAAACCGCTTAAACGAGCGTACAGCCAAAACGGCTTTGTAAAACACCTGGTCACAGCCTCGCAAAAACAGCTAAAAACGGCTGGCCCAACCGATACACCCACCAACCGGTAACCGTGTATCCCTACACCCGGTAGCCGGGGCTGTACCCCGGCGGTAGCACCTGCCTAGCCAACCGGACCACGCCGGTGCCCTGCACCCGGCAACCCCGAAGCCTGTGCACGCCACAGCCCAACCGAGGCCACCGGAGGGTGTGCACCTACCCAACACCACAGCACCTGCCAGTGCACGGGACACCGGAGGCCACAGCACCCCGCGTGTATCCGGCAACCGGTAGCCGCGTTGCAAACGAGGCCCCTAGCCTTGCAACCCCGGCGCGCCGGGGGAACCAACCGAACCACGGTTGTCCAGTGTCTAGCCGTGTGTCTAAACAGGGTATACCCAAAATGAACACGCACCGGGTAAGCAAAACACCGTAAAAACAGGGTGGTTAACAACCCGTTTTGACACATGTATACCCGGGTCTTAGACTTTGCTTATACACACACCCCCGGATCAAGCAAAGGAACCCACCGCTATGGCCATCGTTGGATACAAACGAGTTTCAACGGTTGAACAAAACACCAACCGACAGTTGGACGGTGAACACGTTGACAAGGTGTTCGTGGACAAGGCCAGCGGAAAAAACAGCCACAGGCCACAGCTGCAGGCGGCTTTGGACTACGTGCGAGACGGTGACACGCTGGTTGTGCACAGCATGGACCGGTTGGCCAGAAACCTTGACGATTTGCGCAGCATCGTAAAACAGCTCACCACCGACGGTGTTCGTGTCCGTTTCGTCAAAGAATCACTAACGTTCACCGGTGAAGATTCCCCCATGAACACCATGCTGTTGTCCATGCTTGGTGCGGTTGCAGAGTTTGAACGGTCCATGATCCTGGAACGACAACGTGAGGGAATAAAAATTGCCCAACAACAGGGCAAATACAAAGGGGGTAAGCCGAAACTCAGCGACCAACAGGTCACAGAACTTAGGGCACGCAAAACCGGCGGGGAAACGGTTACAGCGCTGGCCAAAGAATACGGTGTGACACGCGCCACCGTGTACAACTACCTGGCCAACCGGTAACCAAACATGCAGGTCAGGATTTTTTGCCATTTTTGGCAAAAAGTTCTGATGTCACTTTTACTCAAAAATGAGTAAAACCCACAGGCCAAAGAATTTACGCCAATTTTGGCGAAAACCTCAGGCAAGACTTTTTTCGAAAAATCGAAAAAATACCGGCGTGACTTTTGTACAAAAATGTTCAAAACCAACGGCTAGGAGTTTTCGACAAAAATGTCGGAAACTAATGGCTAGGGGTTTTTCGGAAAAATCTGAGAAACTCCGGCAACATCATGGGCGTTTTCATTCTCAGCTGTGAAACCCAACAAGGTACAGACCACATGCACAGGGGTTAACAACCGAACCCACCACAGCCCCGGCGCGCCGGGGCATCAACAAACCCTTTCGCGTTTCAAACGCGATGGGGCCGAAGTCGAACACTGTGCAAACACCGTTGGTGCGTCCGTCTCAACGAGCGCAACGAACGGGAACAAGCCACAGTTGCCACCACCAGAACACCACGGTCTAAGCGACGCATAGCCTCACCCGTGGTTGTTTGTCGTCTGCACAAGGCTGTTAGACGGGTTTAAACCCCGTTGGGGCACCCTCTGACACCTGTAATCGGTTCTAAGCCGTCTACGGGGCTTGTGGCAGCCCCAAACCGTTGGAAACAACCGACTAAGACCATGAATAACCGCGGATCGTATCAGCTACTCAAATTTGAAAACCCCACACAACCGCGTTGTGTGGGGTGATACGTGCTTGGTTCAAGCCTTTGTAGAAGGATGAGACCATAATAACTCGTTTTAGCCGTATGTTCAAATCCGGCTTTGATCAGGGAAAAGACTTTCGGACAATTTTGTCCGAAACCACCGGGGTCATCTGAAACAGCTCAGGGGTTAGCTCCGGCTGGAGCTGCTTCATGCGACGCTCGCACTCGATGAAATACTGGCGAGCCTGACGTCCACGGTCGTTGTTTTGAACCATGGACAACTCCTTGGCCATGTCAAGCGTGAGGATGTGGTCTTGTTGCGGGCGGCCACGTCCGGTATTTTTCGACAAATTTGTCGAAAAATCCTGACCTGCGACAAAGCCGTATTTTTCGATTAGGCGGGTAATCCATCGGCTGTAATGTTCTTTGGATTCCAGGAACTCGTGTAGGTCTCGACCCATGACGGCTTTACCCCCGTCTGGGTTGGTGTGTACTGGGATTAGTTCTGTTGAAGCAAAGCCAGGACTACAACCCCGAAGCCTGTTCTACGGCAACAACAAAACCCGGCGCGAACCCTACGCGCCGGGCCTGTACAGTCACCGCCACCGGAGGTTGTTAGACGCTGGTGGTTTTGTGCACCGGCAAGTACCTACCAACCATGACAACGGACCCAACAAACTCTGCACAGGACATAAAAAACTTTGACGCATCAACCCGTTCACCGAACCGGGTGCTGCCAGCCTTGAACCCGTCTCTGTCCTCTGCAATCAACGTAAACCCTCCTTCGGGATCCGATAGCAGCAAAAACTTGTCACCTTTGTCAACGATCATTGTGACCTAAACCTCTTTCCTTGTTGTGAAAACGTTTACAGCAACCAGCACCGGGGCCACCAAAACCGTGTTCGATCGGTCCTGTTGCTGTGCACAGCGCCGGGAAACCCGGCGACTACAAAACACAGCCGCAAAACCAACCGAAAACAGCCGCAACCGTGCCCTGATTTTGGGCACGAATTGGGCACGCGCCGGGTGTAAGCTGGTTTCACCGGGAAAATTCAACGCAAAAACAGGGTTTAACCAGCGGTTTTAAAAACCGTTGGGGGTCGCAGGTTCAAATCCTGTCAGTCCGACAATAGCCCTGGCAGGGCAATGTTTCAGGTTAGCCTTATCTGATTCTTCCCTGTTCTGGGCAAGACGTACTCACTATCCGAATCCCGGCAATCCTTCCGGAATCCGCCAAAGCTCTCTGCCGATAGGTGTGATTCTGGTTTGATAAGGCACGCTAGTATCCAGCTGCTCATTGGTTCGTAATAAATAGAGACTTGGAAGTGCGGACGTTTTGTACCCCCCATGACAAATATCATGGGTGATTTCATGACGATTTCCATACGGCCACGAATCCCCAGATCATTAGCGTTGTCCGTATGAAAGCAATGCAGCAAACACAAGCCATTGAAGTTTCAGGAGCGAGTAAAACCTTCAACGCACACTCTCGTTCACCGGTACACGCATTAAAGAACGTGGACCTTTCCGTTCAACGTGGTGAGATCGTCGCGTTGCTCGGAACCAACGGAGCAGGCAAGACTACTTTAGTGGACCTCATCTTAGGGCTTAGCAGACCGACGGCTGGAACCGTCGAAGTCTTGAACAACTCCCCCAAACTCGCAATTTATAGGCAGAACATCGGTGCGCTAATGCAAACCGGTGGGCTACTGCACGAAATGACGGTGCAGGACACTGTAAAGATGATCGCCGCTACCTTCCCCCGCCACCTACCGCTGGACGACGTTGTCAAGCAAGCCAACCTGGAGCCAATCTACACCCGCCGCGTCGGCAAATGCTCCGGCGGTGAGCAACAACGCATACGCTTCGCATTGGCCATTCTGGGTAACCCGGACATCCTCATCCTGGACGAGCCCACCGCGGGAATGGACGCAGGCGCGCGCAGCCAGTTTTGGCAATCGATGAGGCGCCAGTCTGAACAGGGCCGCACGATCATCTTCACCACCCATTACCTGAAAGAAGCTGAGGAGTTCGCCGAGCGCATCGTACTGATGCACAAAGGCGAAATCATCGCCGACGGCACCACCTATGAGCTGCAGAATATGAGCTCTGAGCGCATCGTCACCGCTGAGTTCCCAGGCGAAATCCCGGAACTCGCGGACATACCGGGCGTGACTGCTAATGAAATTCACGGCCATCATCTGCGTCTGGTGAGTCAGGACTCTGATGCTCTGGCCCGCTACCTGTTATCGGAAACTGATGCCCGCAATCTCAGCATCACCAATCCCAGCCTAGAAAACATGTTCCTTGAGCTGACAAACCAAAACCAGGAAATCTAACCCCATGAGCACTACACTAAAATTCACCGGCCAGGAATTGCTGCGACTGCGCCGGGACATGACCACCTTGTTTTTCAGCGTTGTTTTGCCGGTCTTCTTTTATCTCGTTTTTGGCGCATCTCAGCCCTACGGCGCTCAGGAAATGAATGGCGGAAACGTCTCCGCCTTTGTCATGCTGGCCATGGCTTTGTACGCGGGCGTCGTCGGAGCGGTCGGTGCGGCTGGTTCGGCGTTCACTGATGATCGCAGTGGCTGGGGGCGGCAATTGGCTCTTACTCCACTGCGTAGTTGGCAACTCGCTTTCGCTAATACACTCAGCATCACGGTACGTGCGGTGCTTCCTATCGCAGCGGTATTCATCGCCGGCGCTCTCACCAACGCACACTTGCAAGCAATTCAGTGGGCAATAAGTTTCTTCGCTTGTGTTATCTGTGCCATTCCTTTCGGATTTTACGGCTTAGCTTGGGTCTTGGTGGTTCCGAAAGAAAACACAGTGGCGATCGCCACGGCCTCCATCGTGATCCTTGCCTTCGCGGGAAACGTGTTCATCGGCCTCAGCGGCACCCTGCTGCAAATCGCTCGATTTACCCCAATGTACGGTGCAGTCACACTGGTGCGCTGGCCTCTGGCCGAAGGTGCACAGCTGCAGCCGACAGGAATGATCTTCGATCCTATGTGGTACTCCTGGGCTAACATCACGATATGGACGGCCGTATTCGTTACTCTCTGCCTGTTGATGCGTAACCGCGACAAGGAGCGAAACTAAATGCACCATAGTGACATTTTTCGACGAACTGACTTCATCTCTGCTTCGGTATCGCTCCTATTTTTGTCACCACTCATGGTGCAGGTGTACACCGCTCCACAGCTCAGTACCGGGGACAAGGCATGGGTCACCGTCTGCGTGGGGTCTTTTGCTGCCTTCTATAGCTTCGCCTTTGGCTCGCTGGATTATTTTCCGCGAGGTTGGGATCGGCAGCCGCGAGCGCTTCTCCGATGGAGCGTTCTGCTTGCAATTGCCCTGGCCACCGCACCGGTGATCAGCATAGGAGTAGCGAATTTCGCCCCATTTCTGGCCGCGATGTTGGGTTTCACCTTGCCGCTGAAGAAATCCCTGCCCATCGTAGTCGCAACCGGCGCAATCGGTGCCGCGGCAGTGTGGCTCTGGGCACCGCAAAACCCGATCTGGCCCGCCGTACTCCTTTTCGGCATACCGTTGGGGCTGGTTGTACCGTTGGGACTGGTGGTGTTGGGCGCATTTATCCAATATGAAGAATCTCGCGACGAACTTCGACACAAGCTAGATCTAGCGCAGCAACGCGAAGATATCGCCACCGACGTCCACGACCTGTTAGGGCACTCCCTGACGGTTATCAACTTGAAATCCGAGGTCGCACGACGAGCCATCGATTCTAATCCTGAGCAGGTACGGCAGGAACTGAACGAGATCAGCGAGCTATCGCGCACGGGGCTAGCCGAAGTTCGCTCCACCGTGACCCGCATGCGCACCCCCACCTTCGCTGGCGAACTGCAAGCAGCACGCCGGGCTTTGGAAACTAAAGAAATTACTGCGCACCTACCCGAGCCGTTAACGACACCGGGCGCTCACGATTCGGTGTT
Organism: Corynebacterium pseudodiphtheriticum; assembly: GCF_023509295.1. NCBI lineage: Bacteria > Bacillati > Actinomycetota > Actinomycetes > Mycobacteriales > Corynebacteriaceae > Corynebacterium > Corynebacterium pseudodiphtheriticum. Next base: position 1,219,653 of record NZ_CP091864.1, read on the forward strand.
TTCCTGGGCTCTACGAGAGCTCACGACGAACGTGCTACGACATTCGGGAGCGACTGAGTGCTGGATAAGTATCACAAACACTAAGCTGCAGGTAAAAGATAACGGCTGTGGTTTTCAATGCCAGTGGACGCATACGAAGGGCGGGCTGTCAGGCTTGCGCGAAAGAATTGAAGCCGCCGGCGGACGGCTGATCATACAACGCAAAGAGGGACTTAGCACCGTGCTGGTTTCCATGAGCGATGACAACACACTGATCGATGACGGCGCTGTGACGGAGGAATCTACCCTATGACCACACCGATCCGAATACTGATCGCCGAAGACCAATCGCTGGTACGCGGCGCGCTAATTGCGCTTTTAAACGCCGAATCCGACATCGAAGTCGTCGCCGAATGCGCCACAGGCACCGAGGCTGTGCGGCTCGTGCGGGAAAAATCGGTTGATGTAGCCCTGCTAGATATCGAAATGCCTGGGCTCAACGGGTTGGATGCAGCGGTGGAGCTTTCTGGCGAGTCCTGCCGTTGCATAATCGTCACAACTTTCGGCAGAGTTGGGTACGTCAAACGTGCAGTGGAAGCCGGGGTGGACGGGTTCGTCGTCAAGGACACTCCACCAGAACAGCTTGCCGACGCTATCCGCCGGGTGCAGTCCGGTATGCGTGTGATAGACCCAACGCTTGCACAAGAAAGCTTATTGACTCCCGATAATCCGCTAAGCAGACGAGAAGGTGAGGTCTGCCAGCAGCTATTCGAGGGTAAAAACTCGGCTGCCATAGCCAGAGCGTTGTTTCTGTCACCGGGAACGGTGCGTAACCATATTTCCAGCATCATGGCGAAAACGGGAGCGGGTAACCGTTACGAGGCGGCATACCTGGCGAAGAAGAACGGCTGGATCTAAAAATTGGATTGATCAGTGCCCGACATAATAGGGTGTACAGTTCGACACCCCGCCACTAGTAGAACTAGCAACGGGGCGTCGAATGCTTCTGCTGATCAGATCAGAAGCTAAAGGTACGGCGGCTATACTGCGAAGCCAAGAGCACGCAATTGTTCACGACCTTCGTCCGTGATCATCTGCGGGCCCCATGGCGGCATCCATACCCAGTTAAGCTCGAGCTCATCACACTTGGTGTTAGCTACTACGGCTTGCTCAGCCTGTTCAGCGATGACATCGGTCAATGGGCAGGCTGGCGACGTCAGCGTCATGTTAATGACGCAACGTGTCTTTCCGTCCTTTTCTTCAATCCAAAGGTCATATACCAAGCCCAGATCAACGACGTTGATGCCCAACTCCGGGTCAATGACGTCGCGAAGAAATTCTTCACAGTCATACGCCAAGCTCAGTTGTTCTTCTGTCTGCTCCGGTTTTTCACGCGCACCATCAAATGAGGAATTCTCATTCTGGTACGGATCAACCGGCTGGTCAGAAGATTGTGTTTGAGTATTCTCAGACATTATTTCTCCAATTCATTCAGCGCATCCGCGGTCGCGGATTGGAACGCTTTCCAACCCAACAGAGCGCACTTCACGCGGGCTGGGTACTTCGAGACACCAGAAAACGCGACTCCATCTCCAATGATGTCTTCGTCTCCTTCAGCTTTGCCTCGTGAGGTGATCATCCGCTCAAACTCAGCGAGCTTTTCCATCGCGCGGTCACGAGACATACCAATGATCTCTTCCGCCATTACCGAGGTCGACGCTTGCGAGATTGAGCATCCAACAGCGTCGTACGAGACGTCCTCGACGGTCCGCCCGTCATCAGACAACTGCACCCGCAGCGTGAGCTCATCGCCACACGATGGGTTCACGTGGTGGACTTCAGCCTGATACGGCTCACGTAATCCCCGGTGTTGCGGGTTTTTATAGTGATCTAGAATCACTTCCTGATACATCGATTCGAGATTCATCTAGATCAGACTCCAAAAAATTCTTGAGCATGCACGATGCCGTCGGCAAGCGCATCGATTTCTTCGGTGGTGTTATACAAGTAAAAACTTGCACGCGCAGTGGACTGCATTCCCAGGCTGCGGTGTGCCGGCCAGGCGCAATGGTGACCGACTCGCACGCACACCCCGCGATCATCCAGTACCTGACCTAAATCATGCGGGTGTACCCCATCCACTACAAACGATACTGCCCCGCCCCGGTTTTCTGTATCCAGCGGACCTGCAATCTGAACTCCAGGAATGGCAGAGAGTTTCTCCAAACAGTATTTGGTTAGTTCTTGCTCATGCGCGTGGATTTCGTCCATCCCGATTTCTTGTAAGAACTTGACGGCTGCCCCCAAACCAACAACTTGGCTGGTCATCTGGGTTCCCGCCTCAAACCGCTGCGGTGGTTCGGCGAAAGTCGTCTTTTCCATTTTCACGACTTCAATCATGGAGCCGCCGGTCAAAAATGGCGGCAACTTCGCCAGTAGATCTGGTTTGCCGTACAAGACACCAACCCCAGAAGGGCCGCACATCTTGTGGCCCGAAAACGCGGCAAAGTCCACATCCAATTCCCGGAAATCCACGGGCATATGCGGCACCGACTGGCAGGCATCCAAGACCACCAGTGCGTCAACCGCGCGAGCACGCTGGACAACTTCGTGAACGTCGACCACAGCACCAGTAACGTTGGACTGGTGGCTGACCGCAACCACTTTCACGGATTCATCGAGCTCAAGTGAATCCAAGTCAATGCGGCCGTCGTCCGTGGCCCGGTACCACTTGAGAGTGGCACCAGTTTTCTCACACAACTCCTGCCACGGAACCAAGTTAGCGTGATGTTCCAGCTCGCTAACCACCACGGTATCTCCTTCGCCGACGTACAGGTCCTCGGAGCGGGGGTCAGCGAAGGTAAATGCAACCAGGTTCAATGCTTCTGTCGCGTTCTTTGTGAACGCAATTTCAGCACCGTCTACACCGACGAAGTTGGCGATGGCCTCACGAGCATCCTCGTAGGCGTCGGTAGCTTCCTCAGCCAATTGGTAGGCGCCGCGGTGCACGGGCGCGAAAGAATTCAGGACGAATTCCTTTTCCGCTTCCCACACCACCTCGGGGCGTTGCGAGGTCGCGCCAGAATCCAGATAGACCAAAGGATGATCGCCGCGAACCGTACGCGACAGGATCGGAAAGTGTTTCCGAATTGCGTCGGTATCCAAAGTAGACATCGAGATGTTAAACCTAGTTTCTTCGTTTCTTCGTATCAGCGCAAACGTGGCCAGAGGAAGTTACTGGCTGCGTTTACATGAACTGATCGTAACCGCTGGACTCAAGGGTGTCGGCCAATTCAGCACCGCCAGTTTCGACGATGCGTCCTTTAGCAAACACGTGAACGAAGTCAGGGTTGACGTAGTTCAAGATGCGCTTGTAGTGGGTGATCATCATGATTCCGCCATTGGTTTCGTCCTGGTAACGGTTGATTCCGTCAGAGACGATACGCAACGCGTCAACGTCAAGGCCGGAGTCAGTTTCGTCCATGATGGCGAATTTTGGTTTCAGCAGACCCAGCTGCAGTACTTCGTGGCGCTTTTTCTCACCACCGGAGAAGCCTTCGTTGACCGAGCGCTCACCGAAGGACTTATCGATGGACAGCGCCTCACGGGCTTCGTTGACTTCCTTGACCCACTCACGCAGCTTTGGTGCTTCGCCGCGAACGGCAGATACTGCCGAACGCATAAAGTTCGACGAGGAAACGCCAGGAACTTCGGTTGGGTACTGCATGGCAAGGAACAGACCGGCCTGCGCGCGCTCGTCGACTTCCATCTCTAGGATGTTTTCACCGTCGAGAAGTACTTCGCCTTCAGTGATTTCGTAACGAGGGTGACCCGACAAGGCGTAAGCCAAGGTCGACTTGCCGGAGCCGTTTGGCCCCATGATGGCATGAGTTTCGCCCGACTTGATGGTCAGGTTGACGCCTTTCAGAATTGGCTTTGGCTCTGCGGTCTCATCCGACGGCAGCACCTGAGCGTGCAGATTCTTAATTTCCAAGGTAGACATAGCTCACTCTTTCCGTGGTTATAGGTCGTGCGTGTAGGGGCGACTGGAGCCGCTGCCCTAGCGATTTCGATTTCGTGTTATGCCGAGATGCTTGCGAGTTCGTCGTCGACTCGCTTTGCCAAGTCTTCGCGCAAGTTCTGCACTGGAATGCGGTTGATGATCTCCAAGAAGAAGCCACGGATAATCAAACGACGTGCCTCTCCTTCTGGGATACCGCGCGACATCAAGTAATAAACCTGCTCGTCGTCGAACCTGCCGACGGTTGCAGCGTGACCAGCTCCAGCGATCTCGCCGGTTTCGATTTCCAAGTTCGGGATCGCATCTGCGCGGGCACCATCGGTCAGCAAGAGGTTGCGGTTAACCTCGTAGGTGTCGGTGTTTTCTGCGTTTGAGCGAATCAGAATATCGCCAACCCAGCACGAGCGGGCGTCTGGCTTGGAGGAGCCCGGTGCTCCCTGAATCGCGCCCTTGTACATGACGTTGGAACGGCACGATGGCTGCGAGTGATCCATCAGCAGGCGGTTTTCGAAGTACTGCCCTTCGGAAGCGTAGTACACGCCCAGCAATTCCGCATCGCCACCTGGCGCACGGAAACCGACGCGAGGAACCATGCGAACGATCTCGCCGCCGAAAATGGCTGCGTTGTGGCGCAGGGTTGCGTCACGTCCCAGAGAAGCAACCTGGTGTGACAGGTGCACTGCATCATCATCCCAGTCGGCATCAACCACGACGTTGACGTGGGCGCCGTCTCCGATGACAAATTCCACGTTGTCTGCGTGCGTGCCAGAGCCCTGGTAGTTCAATACGACGGTGACCTCAGCATGGTTGCCGATCTCTACCGAAGTGGCGCCGAAGGACGTCACATCGTCGCCTGCACCGGTGATCGTAATGACCACGGCATCGTCGTACTGCTTGTCACCGTCAATGGTGATGACCTGACCAGCGAGCATCGAAGTCCAAGCTTGCGCTGCGACACGGTCTGCCGGTGCGCCCGCACGTCCCAGACGGGAATCGTCCGGAGCAACTTTTTCGCTCTTGACGCCACCTTGTTCGCTTACGCTGATGTTTTGTTCCACGACCTTAGAAAAAGTGCCATCGTGTAATCCCCGCAAGCTACGCAATGAGATATAGCGCCACACTTCGTCACGACCACTTGGCACCTGGAAGTCATCGACGTTAAATGACGTGAACTGGTCGCCCTTCGTGGCCGCTTTCGTGGTGTTGAATTCGTTGGAGTTAACCAATTTAGCCCACGGATCCTTCCATTTGTAGTTCGATCAGACGGTTCAATTCGAGTGCATATTCCATTGGCAACTCTTTCGCGATTGGCTCGACAAATCCGCGCACAATCATTGCCATTGCTTCTTCTTCGGCGATACCGCGCGACATCAAGTAGAACAATTGTTCTTCAGAAACCTGCGAAACCGTAGCCTCATGCCCCAAAGTGACATATTCGTTACGAATGTCATTGTATGGGTAGGTGTCGGTACGCGAGATTGAATCAACCAGTAGCGCGTCACACTCAATGTTCGAAGTCGAGTGCTTCGCGTTCTTGTTGATCTGCACGAGACCTCGGTACGAAGCACGCCCACCTGCACGGGCAACAGACTTGGACACGACGTTGGAGGAAGTGCGTGGTGCCATATGTACCATCTTGGCGCCGGTGTCCTGGAACTGGTTTTCGCCAGCAAACGCTACGGACAAAACTTCACCCTTGGCACCTTCACCGGTCATCCATACGGCCGGATATTTCATGGTGACCTTCGAACCGATGTTGCCGTCAACCCATTCCATGGTTGCGCCTTCTTCAGCCTTAGCGCGCTTAGTAACCAGGTTATAAACGTTTTGAGACCAGTTTTGGATCGTCGTGTAACGGCAACGAGCGTTCTTCTTGACGACGATTTCTACGACCGCGGAGTGCAACGAATCCGACTTGTAGATCGGTGCGGTGCAGCCTTCGACGTAATGGACATAGGCATCTTCATCAACGATGATCAAGGTGCGCTCAAACTGGCCCATGTTTTCGGTATTGATACGGAAATACGCCTGCAACGGAATATCGACATGCACGCCCTTCGGTACATAAATGAAAGAGCCGCCAGACCAGACAGAAGTATTCAACGCAGAGAACTTGTTGTCACCGGCTGGGATGACAGAGCCGAAGTATTCTTTAAAGAGATCTTCATATTCCCGCAGGCCAGTATCAGTGTCTACGAAAATGACACCTTTTTCCTCCAGGTCCTCGCGGATCTGGTGGTAAACAACCTCAGATTCATACTGCGCTGCAACGCCCGCAACCAACCGCTGCTTTTCTGCTTCTGGGATGCCCAGTTTGTCATAAGTAGCCTTAATGTCTTCTGGGAGGTCTTCCCAGGAAGCAGCTTGGCCCTCAGTCGAAGAGACGTAGTATTTAATCTGATCGAAGTCGATATCCGACAGATCAGCGCCCCACGTAGGCATTGGTTTCTTTTCAAAGATGCGGTAAGCCTTCAGACGAGCTTCGAGCATCCACTCTGGCTCATTCTTACGGCGCGAGATATCGCGGACTACGTCTTCGCTAATGCCACGTTCAGCGGATGCGCCCGCGGCGTCGGAGTCGTGCCAGCCGTACTCGTAGGCACCGATCGAATCGATAATCTCATCATCGGTCATCTGCGGAGTCTCTGGCTTAGGTTGTGCCTGAGTCATGACCAGCTCCTTTCATGATGGTTTGTGATTGCGTCAAGGGAATATTCGTGGTGCAAATACCGTGGCCTTCCGCGATGGTAGCCAGGGGCTGCACGTGTTGGCTTAGAAGCGAAGTAATGACCTCATGCTCAGCTTCACACAATTCTGGGTGTTCTGCCGCAACGTGAGCGATGGGGCAATGATGCTGGCACATCTGGATGCCTGATTCCGACGGGCGCACCGTCGATATGTAACCATGTGCGCTCAACGTTTCCGCTAACTGTTTGGCGGTGTGCTCCACCGCATGTTCATCAACTTGCTCCTCAGCGTCATCTGGGGATGTCGCTGGTGTTATTTTATCGAGGATTTTCCGGACACGCTGCCGTGCGAAAGCACGGACCGCATCTGCCCCTCCAGCTTCACGCAGAGCTTCCAGAGCATCCGATGCCAATAGGTCGTAGGAGTGCCCGAAATATGCACGTCCTCGATCAGTTAAGCGGAAGTGTTTTGCGGGCCGACCCCGCGTCTGCCCTCGCGGGCGACGGTGCACGGTTTCCGTCAATCCATCCTCCACCAAAATGTCCAGGTGTCTGCGCACACCCGCGGCCGAAAGGCCGAGATGATCACCAAGCATTCCAGCCGTAATCGGCCCTTGCTTGAGCAGCAAGTGCATTACTTGGCGACGGGTATCGCCATCAGTAGTACGTGTTTCTTTTCCAGTCAGCCCAGTAGCTTCGCCGGAATCTTGGTCACTATCGACACTTCTGTCGGGCATAGTCGCCATCATGCACCTCCTTAGCCCTTAACGGTGGTTCATCTTTTGACAACACTAGTGTTCCTTAAATATCGCGCAGTGTCCAGCTGGAGTGGGTTATACCTAGCCCTAACCAACTGGCCATATTCATCAAAAACTATGACTTCCACGCCGAGATCAAATCGCTATCGCCCGTACCCTGCCAAAGCAGAACCGACAGGGTTACAGCCACCCGAGGAATATGACTAAAATAGGCTTCCGTGAATTTGCGCACGCTGAACCCTTGGCCCTCCATCCGCGCGGTTTTACCGCGAGTGGGCACAGCTGGATCACGCTCTGCGCAGCTCTCCGACGCCACGCAAAAACCTCCGGTACACGAGGAGCCCACGCCCCGGGAGGCTCGGTTATTTCGTCTTTGGCAATGGATGGGCACGGTTGCGACTCTTCTGATCGGCTTGGGCGGACTCGGTGCAGGTGCTCTTCCCGTAGTTAACAACCCATATTCGGATTTTCCGTTGGGTTCGTTAATGGCCCGTATGCTGCAGACCTCCTCTGCATTAGTCATGCTAGGGATCGGAATTTTAGTATTCTCGTGGGTTGCTATGGCTCGATTTGTCGGAATTAGTTTCCGTTTCGACTCTGTGCAACGTCTCACGATTGGCACCGGCGAGTTAAAACTAACTTTGGTCGCCTGGTCGGTGCCATTGGTGTTTACCGCTCCTCTATTTACACAAGACATTTATTCTTACCTGGCGAATGGCTCAATCGTTGCGCAGGGCTTGAGCCCGTATGAAGCAGGACCGGTGGAACTTCTCGGGACTGAAAACGCGTTGGCACGCTCAGTGCCTTTTATCTGGGCGCAATCCCCTTCCCCATATGGCCCCGTAGCTTTGGGCATTGCTGCTGCGATCAGCCAGCTAACTAGCGACGGAATCGTATTCGGTGTTCTCGCGCACCGCCTAATTTCCCTAGTGGGTATCATCGCGATGGCTTGGGCGCTTGCCAAGCTTGCGAGACGTTGTGGAATCGCCCCAGAAACTGCCTTATGGCTTGGAGTGCTCAACCCCGTGGTCATGCTTCACTTGCTGGGTGGCATTCACAACGAAGCAATTTTATTGGGCTTCCTCTTGGTCGGCATAGAACTGGCCCTTCGCGGTATTAACAATCCGTGTTCGGCACGGCGATGGAGCTTATTATTCGCCGGTGGATTTCTACTCGCGTGCGCCGGGATGGTCAAGGTTACCGGCTTTATCGCTTTGGGTTTCGTCGGCATGGCACTGGCACGTTGGCTGGCGAACAACGGCATGCGCCGCTGGCTAGCGGTCGTCTTGGCAGCTGGTTTCTATCTTGTAACGCTTGTGGTCAGCATTGCTGTCATCACACTAATTACTGGTATCGATCTCGGTTGGATCAGTGCGCAAGGCGGGGCTGCGACCATCCGCAGTTGGCTGTCTTTAACAACAGCATTGGGAGTGATCAGCGGTTTTATTGGCACAGTGCTGGGGTTGGGAGACCACACAGAGTCCATTTTGGTAATCACCCGCACTCTTGGTGTGGTGGTGTCAGGAATTTTCCTGCTCCGCATGCTCTTCGCCACTTTTCGGGGAGCTATCCATCCGGTCGGGGGGCTTGGTATGGCAACCCTCGTGTTAGTCATATTCTTTCCGGTTGTACACCCGTGGTACCTACTGTGGGCAATCGTTCCACTAGCCGCATGGGCCAACCGTGCCGTATTCCGGGTACTGGTCACAATCTATTGCGTCATAGTGAGCTTCTTAACTCTGCCCCGCGGAATGGCACTGCCGCCGGAAGTTGTTGCTGGTATTTACACACAAGCGCTGCTCACTGCCCTGGTCATAACCAGTATCGTTACCGTGGTTTCCTACCTGCTTCGGCATCGCAAAACTTCTACCCTACAATGAGTGACGTGCATAAAACTTTCGATGGCTTCGAGGAGTCCACGGCCAACAGCTCGCCCGCCGTGGTGCTCGACAACGTCAGCAAACGTTTTGCTGACACCTCCGCAGTCGATGCACTCAACCTCACGGTTCCGCGCGGGTGCATCGTTTCCCTGCTTGGCCCAAATGGTGCAGGTAAAACTACCACCATCGAAATGTGCGAGGGCTTCACGCAACCATCTTCTGGACGCATTGAAGTCCTTGGCATGAACCCAGCTACGGAACCAGATAAAGTCCGTCAGCGCATCGGCATGATGCTGCAAGGCGGAGGTGGTTATTCCGGTGCTACCGTTTCTGAACAACTCAATTTGGCTGCGAAGTATTACGCCAACCCCCATGACCCCGAATGGCTGATCGACCTGGTTGGTTTACGCCCGCACAGTACAACCACTTACCGCCGACTTTCAGGTGGTCAACAGCAACGTCTTTCTCTCGCTTTGGCTCTTCTGCCCAGGCCAGAACTTATTTTTCTCGATGAACCAACCGCCGGCATGGATGCCCAAGCACGACGCTTAACCTGGGAACTCATCGAAGCCCTTCGTAGAGATGGCGTAACGGTCGTTTTAACCACCCATTTGCTTGACGAAGCTGAACGGCTCTCTGATTACATCTACATTATGGACCACGGCCAATTGCAAATTTCAGGCACACCTCAAGAGCTGCTCGCCCAATCGACGGGAGAAAGTCTAACGTTTACCACGGACACTGCGCTTGCCGACGACATGTTGCCTTCCGACTGGTCACTCAGCTCCATTGGTCACAACCGTTATCTCTTGCATTCAACACCTACCCCGGAGTTAATCGAACAACTTGGTACAACCATGGCCGCGCACAAGATCTTGCTGCGCGAATTAAATGTCACTGCCCGCAGCCTGGAAGATGTCTTTCTAGCCGTTACTGAGGACGTTGATGACCGCACATAGTTTTCCTGCTGGAACTTTTAGCCCTGCTCCGCTCCCAGCTTCGTTCCTCCGTATCGTCGGGGCACAGACCCGGATGGAAACCTCGCTGATTCTGCGTCACGGCGAACAATTGCTACTAAATATCGTTGTTCCTTTAGCAATTTTGGTCGGCGCAGCGTTTGTTCCGTTTTTGGGGGAAGAACGCGGCCTCGACGAAATTTTTCCTATGGTTTTGGCGGTTGCTGCTATGGGGTCGGGTTTTACTGGGCAAGCCATTGCCGTGGCTTTTGACAGACGCTACGGTGCTTTGAAAAGAGCAGGAGCTTCCGGGGTACCACGCACCGCGATCATTATCGGCAAAATCACCGCGATTGTTATCGTGACGCTGATACAAGCAATTGTGCTTGCAATTACAGCTGGAATTCTCGGGTTTCGTGCTAGCTTCGCAGAGATCTTTTTGACGCTCGTCGTATTGCTACTCTCTACTGCCAGCTTTACTGCTTTCGGGCTATTGCTCGGCGGGACATTGGCAGCTGAAAAAGTCCTTGGCTTGGGCAACTTTTTGTGGCTGGTTTTACTAGGAGTCGTCGGCTGGGTTCTGTACGCTCAAGGTTTGGGCAGCAACGGGTTATGGACATTGGTTCCCTCTGTTGCAGTAGCTTCCGGGCTCGCTGAAGGCTTACGCGGAATCATCCCTATCACCGAGTTGCTGATCATCATCGCCTGGGGGTTAGCAGCTGCGGGATTGGCGATCAAGAAATTTCGATTCTCCTAACCCAGAATTGACTTAACTTCCAGGACATTGTTCTGTGGCGACAGAGGACTGCCAGCATCGCGCGAAATGTGGGCAACGACTCAACATATCCGCCCTCCGCACGTTCGGAACCCGTGTATTCACCGAGTAGAATAATCGATGTGAACACCGTAAATCAGCAGGCAGATAGTACCGGAGTAGCTATGTCAACGAGCCCAGAAACGAGCCAGACAGCTAACAGTCCGCATTTCAGCCCCAGCCTGAAATGGCAGAGGCGTCTTGCGCTAATACTGTTGCTCTCCCAGGCGGGAATTACGGTTTCTGGATCTATCGTACGTGTGACTGGATCAGGATTAGGCTGCGATACTTGGCCGAATTGTCAGGAAGGTTCTTTGGTCCCGGTCGCTGGCGCACAGCCTTGGGTCCATCAAATTATCGAATTTGGTAACCGTCTGCTGACTTTCGTGGTCGTAGCTGCAGCAATCGCGGTGTTGGTTGCGCTAAAGCAAGCCGGCAGGCGCCGTGAGCTTAAAGCCTATAGTGTTGCATCAATTCTAGGTATCGTCCTGCAAGCGGTAATCGGCGGAATTTCCGTGCATATGGAGTTGCATTGGTGGTTTGTTGCATTGCACTTTCTACCCTCTATGGTCTTGGTCTGGATAGCAGCGCTACTCTACTCCCGGATCGCGGAAGATGATTCACAATCACCACAACGAATTTTCGCCGCGCACACCCGGCAATTTGCAGCTCTTGCCGCCGGCGCACTGTCGATTGTGCTGATCACGGGCACAATGGTCACCGGTTCCGGACCGCACTCCGGTGATGCGGATGCCGGTATGAAAGGCCGCCTGGAACTAGATACTGAAGTATTAGCGGTAGTCCATGCCGTGTGTATGTATGCCTATCTTTTGTTGACACTACTCGTCGTGTGGCAGCTGTATAAGCAAAAAGCACCGCAGCGTGCGAAACATACTGCGTGGGTCCTAGTCACGGTAATTATTATTCAATGGGGCATCGGTGTAGCACAGTTCTATCTTGGAGTCCCACGTTGGACCGTACCTTTTCATATCGCGATGAGCTCGGTGGTCGTAGCCTTTACCGCAGCTTTGTGGGCTCGCGGTTACGCACGTCCACGGTTCCAGTTGGACTATTCCGCCCGTGAAACATGCAGCTCGTCTGGCCTAGTCTCACAAAGAAAAGGCTCCAATTAACCCGGGCACGCACCAACCACCGGACTACCTAACCCACGCAACGCCCACAGACTGTAACCTCGATAACTATGAAGGCAATACAGATTACTCGCACCGGCGGCCCGGAAGTGCTCCAGATCGCTGAGGTCGAAAGCCCAACACCGTCCGACGATCAAGTCCTCGTAGACGTGCTCGTTGCCGGAGTTAACTACATCGACACCTACTACCGTGAAGGCATTTACTCAGCCACGACGCCGTTTATTCCTGGATTCGAAGGCGTTGGCCGTGTTCGCCACGATCCTATTGGGAAAATCGCTAGCGGCACTATGGTCGCGTGGAATACCGCGTTCGGCTCCTATGCCGAACAGGTATGTGTCGCCAGAGACAAGCTAGTTGCGGTACCAAACGATTTCGATTTATCCACCGCCGCTTCCATGCTGCTACAAGGCATTACCGCGCATTACCTCATGCACGGTGTCTACGAGCTTGCCGACGGCGACAACTGCGTGATCACCGCCGGTGCCGGTGGTGTTGGCCTGTTAGCTACGCAATTTGCTGCAGCAGCCGGCGCAAATGTTTACACCGTAGTCTCTTCCGATGAAAAAGAAGAATTGTCCTACCAAGCAGGAGCTACTCACGTATTACGTTATGGCCCGGAGTTAGCCAACCAGGTACGAGAATTAACTGCGGGAAAGGGCGTCGATGTAGTCTACGACGGCGTAGGCAAGGACACCTTTGAACAATCATTAGATATGGTTCGTAATCGCGGGACTGTCTGCTTATTTGGTGCAGCTTCCGGCCCGGTTGACCCTATTGATCCACAGATTTTAAATGAGAAAGGCTCCATATTTCTCACACGACCATCTGTGGCCGGGTGGACTAGTCGAGAAGGCGAATTCCAGATGCGGGCACAGGCAGTTGTACAAGCCGTCGTCGATGGGGACCTAAAGTTCCGGGTGCGCGATTCTTATCCATTGGAAGAAGCTGCACAAGCGCACCGTGACCTGCAAGACCGGAAGACCACTGGTTCTATTGTTCTGCGGGTCCAAGAAATGATCTAAAAAGAGAATTGAACCGCCCAAATTCGGTGAGACACCGTTCAAATGCAAGCCTACAGACAACTAAGCTAGAAACGGTGTCCACCCAATAATGGCGTCAACAGACAAGCTCAAGAACAAAATCGCTAGATAATTATTCGACCAGATGAACAGCGCCATGGGTTGTACCTTGGCGCCTTTTTTCACCCCTTGGTGTAGACGACTGGCCATGTAGAGAAACACGGCTGCTGTACTGACCGAGCCGACGAGATAGATCCAGGATGCGGCTGGGATCAGCGCGAAAGAAGTAATCACCATCGCCACTGAATAAAGCAGGATTTGACGGGTAACTTCAGATTCCTTGGCAACGACCGGCAGCATTGGAATGCCAGCACGCTTGTAATCCTCTTTGTATTTCATGGCCAAGGCCCAGGTGTGCGGTGGGGTCCAGAAGAAGATGATCAAGAAAAGCGCGATCGCTTGCCACCATCGCGCTGGTTCTTCTGCCGGAGCGTTATCGGTAATGACCGCCCAACCGACCATGACAGGCATGCACCCCGCAAGCCCGCCCCACACAATATTTTGCGAGGTTCGCCGTTTCAGGAACTTGGTATACACCACGATGTAGTGCACATTCGTCAAAATAACGAATAAGGCCGCCAACCAAGAATTCGCTAATATTCCCAGCCACAGCACAGAAATGACTAATAACAGGGAACCGAAAACAGCAGCTTCCCGCTTAGAAACGACATCATTAACTAACGGTCGGCCGCGAGTGCGTTTCATCTGCTGGTCTAGCTCATAGTCGGCAACCATGTTGAAGGTATGTGCAGCTGAGGCCCCCATCCAGCCGCCCAACAAAGTAAGTATGATCAGGCCAAAGTTATTGGATATCGCTTCTGTACCGCGCTCCGCTTGCAGCATGGCAGGAAGCGCAGCCACCAAGAGCAGTTCAATAATCCGCGGCTTGGTTAACGCGAAATATGCCTTGATCTTTCCCAAGGAAAAATCCTCCAACAACGTGCCAAATAAGTCCCTCTATGTTTGCCACCAGTCGGACTCCAGCGGCACTAGAGAGAGTCGTTTACAAAGGGCGGAAAGTTCCCACCAACTTTAGGCGGATAGAAACTGACTGTCCCGAACCACCATAGCCTACATGCCACCCACCGTGCGGCTCATAATCGCGTGCAAGTACACAAAACTCTGAATCTACCTTTAGACTAAGGAGCACACCATTGTTTTCACCGTTGCAAACAGATTGATGCGAGGAACCAGCTGTGTCACTGTCCCCCAAGCTTAAAGCTAAAACCATTCGTCGCTACCCGAGTGACTGGAGCGAGACGGATACCCGCGCTGTAGATACGGTGCGGTTATTAGCCGCCGACGCGGTGCAAAATTGCGGTTCTGGACACCCCGGCACCGCAATGTCACTCGCCCCGTTGGCTTACACGCTTTATCAGCGTGTGCTGAAACACAACCCGGCCGACCCGCAGTGGGCCGGGCGTGACCGTTTCGTGCTGTCTGTCGGCCATTCATCTCTGACACAATACATTCAGCTTTTCCTAGGTGGCTTTGGCTTAGAGCTGGATGATCTGAAGCAACTGCGTACCTGGGGCTCGTTGACACCAGGGCACCCCGAATACGGACACACCAACGGTGTAGAGATCACGACTGGACCTCTCGGACAAGGCCTAGCTTCCTCCGTCGGTATGGCGATGGCCGCTCGCAAAGAGCGCGGCCTATTCGACCCTGATGCACCTGCCGGACAATCTCCATTCGACCATTATGTTTACACCATTTGTTCCGACGGTGATGTGCAAGAAGGCGTCACGGCCGAAGCATGTTCCCTGGCGGGTACGCAACAGCTGGGCAACTTGATCGTCTTTTGGGATGACAACAACATCTCCATCGAGGATGACACCGACATCGCTTTCTCTGAGTCTGTGACCAAACGCTACGAAGCCTACGGTTGGCAGGTGCTTGAGGTGGGTTCTGGAGAAGACGTTGCTGCACTAGAACAGGCGGTCAAGCTCGCGAAGCAAGATACTTTGCGCCCGACTTTTATCCGGGTGCGAACGGTTATCGCCTACCCTGCGCCAAATGCTATGAATACCGGTGCCTCACATGGTGCAGCACTTGGTGAAGAAGAAATCCAGGCGACCAAAAAATTCCTTGGCTTTGACCCTGATGAGCACTTTCACGTCGACGAAAAAGTGCTTGCACACACCCGCGAGCTAGTCAGCCGCGGCACCAAAGCGCAACAAGAATGGCAGCAGCGTTTCGACGACTGGGCCAAGAAAAACCCAGAACGCAAAGAACTCTTCGACCGCATGGCGGCATACGAGTTACCAGAAAACTTCGGCGAAGATATGCCAGTTTGGGAAGCCGATTCTAAAGGCATTGCGACGCGTAAGGCCTCCGCGGAGGTAATTCAAGTCCTCGCAGCACAGCTGCCAGAGCTTTGGGGCGGCTCAGCGGACTTGGCTGGTTCCAACAACACTGTCATCAAGGGGGCACCTTCGTTCGGCCCGCAATCAATCTCTACGGATATGTGGCAAGCTGACCCGTTACACGGTCGCAATCTACACTTCGGCATTCGTGAGCATGGCATGGCAGCGATCATGAATGGTATTGCCTTACACGGCCACACCCGTGTTTACGGGGGAACATTCTTAATTTTCTCGGAATACATGTACCCGGCGGTTCGCCTGGGAGCCCTGATGGGCACCGACACCTACTACGTATGGACCCACGACTCCATCGGCTTGGGCGAAGATGGCCCAACTCACCAGCCGGTTGAGACCTTGGCCGCGCTACGTGCTATTCCAAATCTCGCGGTCATCCGCCCGGCGGACGCCAATGAAACTACACAGGCATGGGTATCCGCGATGCGCAAGGAGAAAGGCCCGAAGGGGCTAGCATTAACCCGGCAAAACGTCCCAGTGCTGGAGGGAACCGCCGAAAAGGCCTCCGTAGGCGTCGCAAAGGGTGCTTATGTTTTGGTGGAAGCTTCGGCTTCGCCAGAGCTCATCCTGATTGCGACGGGCTCCGAGGTACACCTCGCTGTGGCCGCTGCCGAACGGTTAGAAGCTGAAGGCACACCGACACGTGTCGTTTCTGCGCCTTGTTTGGAATGGTTCGAACAGCAAGACGAAAACTACCGCGAATCGGTTCTCCCACGTGAAGTTACTGCGCGAGTATCCATTGAAGCTGGTCTCGCCATGCCATGGCACAAATACACTGCACCGTTTGGCCGGCAGATTTCTCTGGAACATTACGGTGCCTCTGCCCCAGCAGAAGAACTCTTTGCAAAGTTTGGCTTTACCGTCGACAATGTAGTGGCCGAAGCCAAGAAAGCACTGGAACAAGCCCCCGCAGCTGGCAAAGTTCCTGGTTGGGGCAACACTGCCGACAATAACGATGATACTTCGGTGAGCGCAGACGCAGCCTCTATTACCGCCTCTGCTAGCTCGGTAACACCGGCACAGGCCATCGATTCTGCCGACGCCGACACTGCCTTGGCAGAGCTGGCAGCTGTTGGTACCGCAACTTGGTTGGATGATCTTTCTCGCGAGCGCATAGTCTCCGGAAATTTAAAAGAGCTCATCGAAACCAAGTCGGTATTGGGCGTAACTACTAATCCCTCAATTTTTTCTGCTGCAATGAGCAAGGGGGATTCCTATGACGCGGATATTGCACGTCTGGCCACACGTGATATCTCTGCCGACCAAGCCGTCTATGAGCTTGCTATTTCCGATGTGCAAAATGCTTGCGACATCTTGTCTTCGGTCCATCAACGCACCGGTGGCGCCGATGGACGCGTATCGATCGAGGTGGACCCGCGAATTTCTGCGGACACGGACAAAACTTTGCAGCAAGCACGCGACCTATGGAAGCGCGTCGACCGCAACAACGCGATGATTAAGATTCCGGCAACACCAGAAGGGCTGCCAGCCATCACTGCTGCGCTCGCGGAAGGCATCTCGGTCAACGTGACCTTGATTTTCTCTGTAGAACGGTACCGAGAAGTTATCCAGGCGTACAAGGAAGGCATTGCGCAAGCTAGGGAAAACGGTCTTGATCTTTCCAAGATCCATTCGGTTGCGTCTTTCTTCGTTTCCCGCATTGATACCGAAGTGGATAAGCGCCTCGAGCAGATTGGCACGGAAGAAGCGCGCAACTTGCGCGGGCAGGCAGGTATTGCCAATGCACGGCGCGCCTACGCACTATTTATCGAGGAGTTCCAAAACTTCGATGTTCCAGGTGCACACAAACAACGTCCATTATGGGCATCTACCGGAGTAAAAAATCCCGACTATCCTGCTGACATGTACGTCACGGAACTGGCAGGCCCAGACACTGTCAACACTATGCCGGAAGCAACGCTCGAAGCGGTTCTAAATAGCGGTACTATCAATGGCGATACTTTGACTGGCGCGGGTGATAAGGCTGAAGCTATTTTCCGCAAATTAGAATCTGCAGGCATTGATTTCGCAGATGTCTACGCGAAGCTCGAACTCGAAGGCATCGACAAGTTCGTGAACGCATGGGAAGAACTGCTGGAATCCATGTCTCAACGGCTGCGTTAACCAAACCACGCCAGTTAAATAGCACGACAACCGCCCAAATCCGGGCTAAGAAAGGACATTCGCCTGTGACGTCGAATCCTTGGCATAACCCCCTGCGCAACCCGCACGATTCCCGACTGCCGAGGATCGCCGGCCCTTCGGGCATGGTGATTTTTGGAGTCACAGGCGATCTGGCCTACAAAAAGCTTCTGCCTGCTATCTACGACCTAGCAAACCGCGGGTTGTTGTCTTCGGCATTCATCTTGGTTGGTTTCGGTCGCCGAGATTGGTCCAACCAAGATTTTGTGGACTACGTGAAACAGGCAGTCCAAGATGGCGCACGCACACCATTCCGTGAAAATGTGTGGCGTCAACTTGCTTCCGGAATGGAATTTGTAGTCGGTGGTTTCGATGATGACGGCTTTGACTGCTTAGCTGAACGCATTTCCGAAGTTGACGAGCAGCGCGGTACTGCTGGTAACTGGGCTTATTATTTGTCCATTCCACCGAGTTTTTTCTCCGAGGTTTGTCACCAGCTCGAGCGTACAAACATGGTGAATGCACAACCAGGGGCATGGCGGCGCGTCATCATTGAAAAGCCTTTCGGGCACAACGAACGATCCGCGCGTGAGCTCAATGAAATCGTTAACCAGGTTTTCCCGGAGGAATCGGTCTACCGTATCGACCATTATCTGGGTAAAGAGACAGTACAGAACATCCTCGCCTTGCGCTTTGCTAACTCGATATTTGAGCCAATCTGGAATGCTCGGCACATCGATCATGTGCAGATAACCATGGCTGAAGACATTGGGCTCGGTGGGCGTGCTGGATACTACGACGGCATCGGAGCAGCCCGTGATGTAATGCAAAACCACTTGCTGCAATTGTTGGCATTGGTGGCGATGGAAGAACCTATTTCATTTACCCCGGATGCACTGCGCGCGGAAAAGGTTAAGATTTTGCAAGCTACCTCGCTAGCTACGCCACTCGAGCACAGCACAGCCCGGGGACAATACTCTGCAGGTTGGCAGGGTTCGCAAAAGGTACAAGGATTGCGAGAAGAAGACGGTTTTGACCCAGAGTCAACAACTGAGACCTACGCGGCTTGCACCTTGGAGATTAACTCGCGCCGTTGGGCTGGTGTGCCGTTTTATTTGCGCACCGGCAAGCGTTTAGGGCGTCGCGTCACAGAAATTGCTTTAGTGTTTAAACACGCTCCACATCAACCGTTTGCGAAAAATGGTGCACAGCACGGACAGAACACCGTAGTCATCCGGGTACAGCCTGACGAGGGTGTGTTGATGCGATTCGGCTCCAAAGTCCCAGGTTCGGGCATGGAAGTTCGAGACGTCAATATGGACTTCTCTTATGCTGAAGCTTTTACCGAAGAATCTCCGGCTGCCTACGAACGTCTTATCCTTGATGCGCTCTTGGATGAATCCAGCTTGTTCCCTACCAACAAGGAAGTGGAGTTGAGTTGGTCGATCCTTGACCCGATGCTGGAGTATTGGCAGCACGCTGAACAGCCAGAAAGCTACCCGGCAGGCAGTTGGGGACCGGCAAGCGGTGATGCCATGCTGGCACGCCGCGGCCATGCTTGGCGCCGGCCATAATCTGTGTCCGTGATTGACCTGTACAAGGAGTAATTAACAACCATGATTCATTTCCTCACGGATACCACCACCACAGACATTGCCCGCGAACTAAATCTCGCCCAGGAGCACTACACGCTAACTACTGGACGGGTGCTAACCCTGATTATCGTGGCCTCTGCCAGTGACGACGTCGAAGCAATCCTGCGTGCCAGCCGTGATGCTTCGCACGAGCACCCAGCACGTGTCCTGATCTTGTTGACGGGCGACTCCATGGATGAGACCTACCTTGATGCAGAGCTTCGCGTTGGCGGTGAGGCCGGCGCTTCTGAGATCGTCGTTATGACGCTTAACGGCGCGATGGCTCACCACCCTTCATCCATCGTGACCCCATTATTGCTCCCAGATACTCCGATCGTGGCCTGGTGGCCCAACGTTCATCCGGAGAGCCCAGCAGAAGATCCAATCGGCAAGATTGCGCAACGCCGCATTACCAGTGCACGGGATTTCTCGCAGTTATCTCGCAACTATTCGCCTGGTGACTCAGATACGGCATGGTCTGCAATTACCGCCTGGCGTGGCATCGTTGCATCTGCCTTGGACCGTTACCCACATCACGAGGTACAGTCTGTCAACATCAGCGGTGACCAAGGTCCAGAACACGTGATTGCTGCAGGTTGGTTGGCCGATGCCCTAGGCGTTCCGGTAACTAGAAGCACTGCCATGCCCAGTAGCAGTTCAGCCGACGACACTAACCACCAAGGCGAAGAACAGTTTGCTGTCGAAAGCCTGACACTGGTGATGGACGATAGAGAAGCAATTAGCATCACCCGCGCCGATAACCACACCGTTGGTGTCCAGGTGCCCGGAGCCGCGCGTAATCTCGTCGCCCTCAACGTTCGCAGTTGGGCAGAACGCCTATCTGAGGAGCTACGGCATTTGGAACCAGACGAAACCTATGCGCGAGCATTACGGGCCATCTACTTCGATAACTCGCACGCCGAAGGATAAAACTATGACCACGATTTTCCCTGCTACAGATAAACACGACCTAGTTTCCAAGGTTGCCCACCGCTTCGTAGAATTGGTTTCTGAAATCCAAAATACTGGTGGTGGCTCGCATGACGACGGCACCGTTCGCGTAGTTCTCACAGGAGGAACTTCCGGAATTGCAGTGTTAGAGGCGTTGGCTACGACGGATTCCGATATCGAATGGTCTGGTGTCCACTTTTTCTTTGGCGATGAACGAAACCTAGCTATTTCCGACGAAGAATCAAACGAAGGACAAGCGCGGCGAGCGTTCCTCGACCAACTGGATATACCCGAAACCAATATCCACGGCTATGGATTAACCGGTGCCGATGATCTGGCAGAACGTGCACAGGAATACACCGCGATGCTCGAAAAATTCGCGCCCGCTGGTTTTGACATCCACATGGCAGGCGTTGGCGATGATGGGCATATCAATTCCTTGTTTCCGCACCATGCAGGGTTAAAAGACAATTCCGCTGTCATTAGCGTGACTGATTCCCCGAAACCTCCCGCGCAGCGTTTGAGCTTAGGTCTAAAGAAGGTTGCCCAATCCGACCGAATTTGGCTGTTGGCAGCAGGTCAAAATAAATCCGAGGCAATCGCTCACTTAGTTTCCACCACTACTCCAGATGCTTCATGCCCTGCCACACTCGTACACGGTCGCATTGAAACGCTTCTCTTTAGCGATGTAATCCCGGCGCACTAACTGCTCTGCTTGCGCGCATTCTAAAGCGCGCAGCAAATCAAAACATTAGGCATGTGGGGTGCCCGCGATCACGCCCCCACACAAAAGAATATCCACCGGTGGGAGTTAACCTCCACCGGTGGATATTTTATGCAGAAATTCGCTCGGAAGCTTCCACCTATAAATTATAAGCCTGTAACAGGTTCAAGGCGACGATCGCGGCAATCCAAATTAACGCCAAAACAATCGTATAACGCGTCAGGTTTTTCTCGACGACAGTAGAACCTGACAAGTTAGACTGCACTCCGCCACCAAACAAACTCGACAGACCGCCGCCTTTGCCCTTATGGAGCAGAACGAAAATCGTCATCAAAATAGCTGTCACCAGCAGGATGATCTGCAGCGTTAATTGCATTCAGGTGTTCCTTCACGAAAGTGCGAGTTGTATGGGCTTGCCGTGCGTTAAGTATACCCATTTTAGCCACGCAATGCGCGACTGTTCTAGAGTATTGTGCACAACCTTACAGCATTGTAACTTGCAACGCTGTAAGGCTCAGCCAGGCGAGCATGATTACAGGAGATAATTCAATCTACGTACAAGCTTCGCTTGCTAGCTAGAGTTGCGCGACGGACGCAGCGGCCAATTTGGCAAATTCTTCTCCATCTAGCGACGCTCCGCCGACCAAGCCACCATCGATATCAGGCTGTGCGACGATATCAGCGATCGAATCAGTCTGCACGGAACCGCCGTACAGGATCCTAATAGCATCAGCTGTTTCGTCGTCTGAAAGTCTCCGAACTAAGGTTCGCAATGCTTGGCAAACTTCTTGGGCATCTTTCGGCGACGCTGCCTTACCGGTACCAATTGCCCAAACCGGCTCGTATGCCAGAACTGTGTTTTTCAGCTGCTGAGCTTCCAAACCATCCAGCGAATTGCGGGCTTGCTCGACGATATAATCGAGGTAGCTGCCAGATTCGCGGATATCCAAGGACTCTCCTACGCACACTATCGGTTTAATTCCGTGCTTGTGTGCGACTTGTGCCTTTTGCGATACCAAATCTGAAGTCTCATGATGGTGTTGACGGCGTTCGGAGTGCCCCAGGATAACCCATTCGCAGCCGAGTTTTGCCAACATCGGGGCAGAAATATCTCCTGTATATGCTCCTTTTTCTTGTGGAGCTAGGTTTTGGGCGCCGTAACTGATCTTCATTTTCTCCCCGTTCACTACGGTTTGAATAGAGCGCAGATCAGTGAATGGTGCTAATACCGCGATATCTACCTGCTCGTAATATTCTTTCGGCAAAGCGAAAGTCAGCTTCTGGATGTTCTTGATCGCTTCAAGGTGATCAAGATTCATCTTCCAGTTGCCGGCGATCAATGGAGTTCGTGGCATGTGCTTCTCCTTCTTGTGATTTACGCGGATTTCCGGAAATTATTAACCAGCCAGGACGGCAACGCCCGGTAGTGCTTTCCCTTCTAAGAACTCCAGAGATGCTCCACCACCTGTCGAAATGTGGCTAAATCCGCTCTCATCAAGCCCTAAAGCACGCACGGCTGATGCAGAATCCCCACCGCCAACGACAGTGAATGCACCGTTGCTGGTAGCTGCAATGATGGCCTTTGCCACGCCTTCTGTGCCTCGCGCAAATGGTTCTTTTTCGAAGACCCCCATTGGACCATTCCAGAAAACAGTCTTCGACGAGGTAATTAGTTCTGCGAATTTTTGTACGGATTTTGGCCCGATATCTGGCGAGAGCCATCCCTCTGGAATCGCAGCCAATTCTACGATTTTTGTGTTTGCGTCGGCTGAAAATTCATCCGCAGCGAGCAAATCGACTGGCAAGCAGATTTTATCGCCAAAGCGGTCTAACAGTTGCTTGCAGGTATCGATCATGTCTTCCTGTAGCAAGGAATTCTGCACGTTATAGCCTTGTGCCGCGAGGAAAGTGTAGCACATTCCACCACCAATAATGATGTTTTGGGCTTTTCCAGCTAATGCTTCAATAACGCCCAGCTTGTCGGATACTTTCGATCCACCCAACACCACGGTGTAATCTTGCTCTGGATTGTCGGCTACAGCGGACAACTTTTCCAACTCGGCTTCCACCAAGTATCCGGCGTAGGCATCAAGTTTGTTCGCGACGTCGTAAACCGATGCCTGTGCACGGTGGACGACACCGAATCCATCCGAGACAAACACACCGTCATCAGCTGCCAAGGCAGCCAGTTCAGCGGCGAATTCTGCGCGTTCCGAAGCGTCTTTGGAAGTTTCACGTGCGTCGAACCGCACATTTTCCAACAACATAACGTCGCCGTCGTTCAGCCCATTGGCGCGTTCGTGTGCGTCTTCTCCAGTAACATCCTGAGCCAATGCCACCCACTGACCTAGTTCATCTGAAAGCGCTTCTGCAACAGGGGCCAGCGAATATTTCTGGTTAAACTGCCCCTTTGGACGTCCCAGGTGAGCAGCAATAACAACTTTGGCGCCGGCAGCAACAAGCGCCTGAATCGTTGGCAAAGCTGCGGTAATGCGACCCGGATCAGCGATTTCTCCCTCATCTGTCAGCGGTACATTTAAATCTGCCCGCAACAAAACATGCCGGGACTCGAGGTCCTGCTCCAACAATTGCGCTAGCTTTCGAAATGCCAATGTATTTTCCTTTACGCGATCAGGTTTTCGTGTGCGAGTGTACAAGCAAATGCTTGTAACAAGGCTAGAGTTGGGCGCCGACGTGTTTGCACAGTCGCAGCAATTGGCTGCTGTATCCCCACTCGTTGTCGTACCACGCCACTACCTTAACTAGATTGTCACCAATCACTTTGGTTAAGGGGGCATCAAAAATCGCCCCGTGGCCGTTGCCCACGATATCGCTGGACACCAACGGATCATCAGAGTATTGGACGATTCCAGATAAGTAACCGTCCGCCGCTTTCTGCACGGCAGCGTTAATCTCCTCCACTGAGACAGTTCGCTCAGCTTGGAACGTCAATTCCATCGCAGATCCGGTCAGAGTTGGGACTCGTAGCGCATACCCATCGAGTTTTCCGGCAAGCTCCGGGATCACCAAACCAACTGCTTTCGCTGCACCGGTAGAGGTAGGAACGATATTCTGTGCAGCAGCGCGAGCCCGGCGTAGATCTTTATGCGGCCCATCAACAAGCTGCTGATCACCGGTGTAAGCGTGGATGGTCGTCATTAAACCATTTGCGATCCCAAATTCTTGGTTGAGGATTTGTGCGATTGGCGCCAAGCAATTTGTAGTACACGAGGCCGCGGAAATGACATCCTGCTGCGCAGGGTCATAATTATCGGAGTTGATGCCGTAAACGAATGTGCCGTCGACGTCTTTGCCCGGTGCGGACAAGATGACCTTTTTCGCGCCTGAGTCCAGATGTGGATGAGCCTGTTCATTAGAACGGAACTTACCAGTGGCTTCAACGACAATATCTACATTGAAGGTTTTCCAAAGTAATTGTGAGGGATCTTTGATGTTAGTTAACGCGATACGGTGTCCATCAACCAGCAATTCTGCTGCCAAGTGGGTGTCATTAGCAGCCGAGCCTTCTTTGCTAGGAGGCTCGATCGAGACATCTGCCGCTAGAATCCCGAGCCCGGTGTCGAATTTCAACAAATGAGCTAAGGTTTCTGGTTCTGCCACGTCATTAATGGCAACGATCTCAATATCGCCCGGTGATTCTAGGACGGCGCGCAGAAAGCTGCGCCCAATGCGGCCAAAGCCGTTAATTGCTACGCGAGTCATGCTTATATTTTACCCGGTATTTTAGGACTTCGTCGGCTCTGAACTATCTCCCTCGCCGGTGAAGTGCTCAGCGCCTCCCAAATCATCGTCGAAGAGGTCTTCGTCAATGCCTTCTGAGGTATCCGGAATCCCAAGTTCTTCTGCGCGTTTATCAGCCATTGACAGCAATCTACGGATACGTCCGGCTACCGCATCTTTCGTCATTTGCGGATCCCCGAGGCGACCGAGTTCTTCTAAGGAAGCCTGCCTGTATTTCACTCGCAGATTACCTGCCTCAGCCAAGTGCTCGGGCACGTCATCTCCCAAAATTTCCATTGCGCGGTGTACCCGGGCAGCTGCAGTAACTGCCGCACGTGCAGAGCGACGCAAATTAGCATCATCGAAATTAGCTAAACGGTTTTGTGAGGCACGCGCTTCCCGACGCAAGCGCTTTTCGTCCCACTCCAAACGCGTCATTTGCGCCCCCATGCGTGTCAACAATGCGCCAATTGCTTCCCCATCGCGGATAACCACGCGATCAGTCCCACGTGATTCCTTCGTCTTTGCGGATATACCAAGCCTGCGCGCACAACCTACCAACGCCAGCGCGGCCTCTTGGCACGGACAAGCAACTTCCAGCGAAGAAGAACGACCAGGTTCGGTCAACAATCCTTGCGCCAAAAAAGCCCCACGCCAAGCCGCTTCATTATCAGCGATAGTCCCGGAAATCACCTGCGGTGGTAACCCAACCACGGGGTGCCCGGATTTCGTGACCAAACCGAGTCGCCGCGCAATGGTTTTTGCATTCCGGCTAATCCGCAACTGGTACCGAGGAGTCTTGTGTGTACCTGCTAGGCCCGTCGGAGTGGGACGAATCACGATATTAAACAACTCTTCTATATCTTTAGCCAAGCGTTCCGCAACCGCCCGTGAATTGAGTTCTACTTCAAAGGTGAGTGCGTCACCTACAACTTCCATGGTGGAGGCAAGGCGTAGGATAGCGGCGACTTCCGCGCTTCGAGCAGATTGTTTCGTCGGAACCACCCTGGTGAGTTCTTCTTGGACCTGTTCTGTCAGTCCCATCGCGTCACCCCTGTTTCTCTTCGGTTGGTTCAATTTCGGCCGGCTCCTGGTCATGGGTGTGCCTAACGTAAACATCGCTCAGAACCTGGGCCAGTTTCAGTTCATCATGTCGGGAACTTGCTCTGCCAGCCTCGTCGATTTCTCGAACATCAGCAAAAACCATCGAGGCCTGCAGAATACGCGCTGCTTTCTGCAAATACTCGCGCTCAGATTCCGAGGTTACCGATGCCGAATCACAAATGACTACGTCGACATGCAAGCCCGGCGCATGTTGCGCTAAGACGTGGATATGACGCTCATAAGAAAATCCCTGCGTTTCGCCAGGCTCACCATTGAGGTTGAGCACCAAGATTCTTAAAGCATCGGACTCATTAATTGCACGCACTACCTGTGGAAGCACAAGGTGCGGGATCACACTAGAAAACCATGAGCCGGGGCCTAGCGTGACCAGATCAGCTCCACGGATAGCCTCGAGTGCTGCGGGGTTAATTTCAGGGTTTTCTGGAATAACGCTGACTCGCCGTACCTGCCCTGGTGTCGATGCGACAGCTACCTGACCACGAACTGAACGCATTACCCTTGGGTCGTCATCTAGACCAGACACGTCCGCTTGAATATCCAACGGCTCTGTACACACCGGCAGTACCCGGCCCTGAGCACCGGTGAGTCGCATGACCGCATCGAGAGCGGCCTGTTCTTGACCAAGAATTTCTTTCAAACCGGTAATCAATAAATTGCCTAAGGCATGACCAGCCAGCGCGCCACTACCACCAAACCGATGTTGCAGGGTCTGCTCCCAAAACTTACCTTCCGCATCATCGCGCACTGACAAGGCGACTAGCGCCATACGGAGGTCACCAGGCGGAATCATATCGAATTCCTTACGCAATCGCCCAGAACTACCACCGTCATCAGCGACAGTGACGATTGCCGAAATATCCTCTGGAGCAAGCCGTCGCGCAGCTTTCAGCGTTTGAAACAGCCCATGGCCGCCCCCTAATGAGGCAATATGTAAGGGGCCTGGCCGTTTCTGACCTTGCTGGGCTTCTAAGACACGCGAAGACTCCGCGTTCGATGTGGTTGATTCGGGCTGTTCGGACTGTTCTGACTCTGCAGCCATAGTGCAGTATTATTCCTTCGTAGGTTGTATTACATATACGGAGTGCGGGTACTAAGGAGCAGTACCTAGGGTCTCTAGCAACAATTCTGTCTTCTACCCCTAAGGCAGCTAGGAGCGCTCAAAATCACGATGCATGATAGTAACCTCCAATTCATCACGGATCCGCAGCCTCCGAGCAAGCTCCTCCGAAATGGCAACTGATCGATGATGACCACCAGTACAACCTATTGCCACCGTGATGAAATTTTTACCTTCGTGCCGATAACCATCAAGCATGGAATCAAGCATCTTCTCGAAATTCGCGATAAAACTATGAGCAGCCGGGCTAGCCAAGACATAGTCGGCTACTGGCCCATCGGTGCCGCGGTATTCTCGCAATTCCGGAACCCAATACGGGTTAGGCAAAAATCGCACATCGAGTACCAAATCCGCATCCCGTGGTGCCCCATGTTTGAACCCAAACGACTCAACAGTGACATGCTGTTTATCCAGACCGCTGGAACCGAAACTGGCTTCCATTGCGCGACGTAAATCATGCACAGACAGATTTGAAGAATCGATGATGACGTCAGCTCGTTCTTTGAGTGCAGAAATTGCTGCCCGTTCTCGCTCGATACCGACTTGTAAGGTATCTTTTTCTTGCAACGGGTGGGTTCTGCGCACCGAATCAAAACGCCGAATCAAAACATCGTCACGGGCATCCATAAACAAAACTGTGACCGGCATATTCCGATTTTTTAGCTCATCCATAGCAGACAAGATCGAGCCACCGAACATACGCGAGCGAACATCCGCTACGACTGCCACTTTGTCAACCGGTGAATTGTCGTCTGCACACAAATCGAACAACTGCACCATAAGCTCCGGTGGCAAATTATGAGCGACATAGAACCCTTTGTCTTCCAGCACACGAGCAGCTGTAGACAGGCCTGCTCCAGACATTCCGGTAAGCAAAATTGGCGACGTGGCGAATGCGGTCATGCTGTAAAGCATAGTCGCTGGATCACACCAGTGCGATTCGCTTCCTTACTTATGGAGCGCAGCATAAATACTTTCTGCTAACGCAGGACCAAACCCCTTCACCTCAGTAATTTCCTTCACACTGGCTTGTTTTAGCTTTTTGACCGAACCAAAATGCTTCACCAAGTCTGCGCGCCGGGCTGGACCCAAGCCAGGTACCGCGTCTAACGCTGAGCTGCGCATACGCTTGGAACGCTGCTGACGGTGATAGCTAATTGCAAAGCGATGTGCTTCGTCGCGAATGTGCTGCAGCAAATAAAGTGCTTCACTTCCGCGTGGAAGGATAATCGGCTCTTCTTCACCGGGAACCCAGATTTCTTCGAGCCGTTTAGCCAAACCAATCAATGCCACATCGTTAACGCCAAGATCATCGAAAACTTTCTGTGCTGCATTAACCTGCGGTAAGCCACCATCGACGACGAATAATTGCGGTGGGTAGGCAAAACGATTCCCATCCGCGGATTCTTCTGTGACGTCCTCGTCTGCAAACGTGCTCGCTTCAAGTTCTTCATCAGGCACATGCAATTTATCATCCTGGTGACGCTTGAACCGTCGCCGCGTGACCTCAGCGATGGAAGCAACGTCATCTGAATGCCCACCACCTGCAGCTTCCTTTATTCGGTAACGACGATAACTTGCTTTGCGTGGAAGACCGTCCTCAAAAACGACTAATGACGCGACCACGTCTGTGCCCTGAATATGCGAAATGTCAATGCACTCAATACGTAGCGGGGCGCTATCCAAGAACAGAGAAGTCTGCAGATCTTGCAGGGCCGCCGACCGCGCGGTGAGATCACCGACGCGTTTTAGCTTGTGCTGTTTCAGCGCATCTAGGGCATTCCGATGCACGGTGTCCATGAGGGCTTTTTTCTCGCCTCGTTGTGGTACCCGAACTTCCACTGGCCCACCACGTAGATCAGATAATACTGTCGATACCTGCTTAACATCTTGTGGTTCGGTATGCACCATGATCTGGCGTGGAATCACATCGCGCGTGGTAGTCCGCGCTGCTTCGTCGTGTTCTTGGATTTCTAGCCTGGATTCTTGATCTACCCCGCGCCTGTCAATGAGTTTAGCGTCTTCCGCTGCTTCCATTTCTTCACGCTCAGCAGCATCGGAATAGAACTGGACCAAGAAATTTTCTATCAGTTCTGGAAGTTCCGTCAATTTTTCTACTACCCAGCCGCGCTGACCCCGGATACGTCCATCGCGCACATGGAAAATCTGCACTGCAGCTTCCAATTCATCATCCGCGAAAGCGATAAGGTCTGCTGCCGTACCATCCCCGAGCACCACCGTCTGCTGCTCCATCAGCTTATCGATCGCCCCTAGGTCATCACGCAAGCGTGCTGCTTTCTCAAATTCGAGTTCCTCTGACGCTTTTTCCATGTCTGCAGTCAGACGCTTAACGACGTCGTTGGTACGTCCACGCATGAAACCAACCAACCCGTTCACGGTTTCGCGATGTTCATCGGCACTGACCCGTCCAATACACGGCGCATCGCATTTGCCGATATAACCTAGCAAGCATGGCCTGCCCAACCGTTCGTGTCGGCGATATACACCGGATGAACAGCTACGCATTGGGAAAACTCGCAACAACAAATCCATGGTTTCGCGCACCGCCCAAGCATGCGCGTATGGACCGAAATACCGGACTCCACGTTTTCTTGGCCCCCGGTAGAAAAACACCCGAGGAACCTGTTCTCCCACTGACACCGCGAGCATCGGATATGTCTTGTCATCGCGGTACATGACATTAAATCGGGGGTCGAATCTCTTGATCCAGGTGTACTCCAGCTGAAGTGCTTCGACTTCGCTAGCGACGACTGTCCATTCCACAGAATCTGCGGTCTGCACCATTTGCCGCGTCCGTGGGTGCAGTTGCGTGATGTCCTGGAAATAATTCGATAAACGTGCCCGGAGGTTCTTCGCCTTACCGACGTAAACTACTCGACGATTCTCATCACGAAATTTGTAGACGCCGGGTTCCGTGGGGATAGTTCCGGGCGCCGGTCGGTACGTTGCTGGATCACTCATCGCTAAGAAATATTTCGCTATTCTTCGGGCATGTATTGGGCTTCAAGCTCGCGGAATTTTCTTACCGCCTGGATGGTGTCCGCACCATCGGAAACTTGAATCGCCCACAACGGCATATACTCGAATTCAGGAAGTTCGAGACGTGCCATACGAGCGCCTTCAGGAACGGATAGTCCGTAAATGAGTTGCCAATAATAAAACCGAGTTCCGATAATATTACGGACTTCTACGCCATCACTATTGACCCGCACGCGAGGACGCGAAAGCGCGAGCCAAACTAAAACAGAAATAATCATGCCGACGCCGGGAAATGCGATGAAATCGACGCCAGTGACCGATGCTCCAGTAAATTCGAGGCTAAGTTGCCAAGCCATGAAAATGTGAACAACCATGATGATCGGAATCAAGAGCATAGCGTAGACGCGCAGTTTACGAGAAGTAATGGTTAACTCCCACGGCTTATTGCTCGTCACCGAAAATGGATCCAGCGCGGTATACGCTGCTAATTTTTTTTCGTCGAGCTGCTGCTCTTTGTCAAACTGTTGGTGGGAATTCGTCTCATGAGATTGGGACGTCATGCTTGTTCCTCGCAAACGTCTGTCTCACGGTGGTGCGCAGTGGCGCGCAGCTCACGAAGGGTAGCCAATGTGTCAAGCGCTGCAGCCATGGCCTCACCACCCTTATCCTCAATCGAATCCGAAAACCCAGCTCTGGCACGTGCCTGCTCTTGGGAATTCACGGTCAACACCCCGTTGGCAACCGGGGTCGATTCATCCAGACTCACCCGGGTTAACCCCTGGGTCACAGAATCACAGACATAATCAAAGTGCGGGGTTCCGCCCCGAATCACGCAACCCAAAGCAACCACCGCGTCGAATTGCCGCGCCGCTTGCTGGACAACAACTGGCAGCTCAATCGCACCCATGACACGTGCTTCCGAAACCGTGGCCCCTGCTTCAGCAGCCACGGCTAGCGCCCGGGAGCGCATCTGCTCACAGACTTCCTCGTTCCAGCGAGTGCTCACTACGCATACTCGCACCCCTTTAGCGCTGCCTAGGGGGATCTGCGGTGCTCCACCGTGTGCCATGTCAGCTCCTTGCTGTAAATAGATATATGATGACGCAAATTTGCCGCGGATTATTGTGGACGTTGCACATCCCAGTCCGCAACCGTTGGCAAGTCATGCCCCATGCGGTCACGTTTCGTCCGTAGGTACGCGATGTTATCTTCGTTCGCTTCGGTAAGCAGTGCAGTGCGTTTAGATACTTCGACGCCAAACCCTTCCAAGGCTTCGGCCTTGAACGGGTTATTGGTCAACAAATTAGCGCTCGCGATTCCCAAATCAGCCAAGATCTGACCAGCCACGGAAAATTCGCGTGCGTCCGCAGGCAGCCCTTGTTCCAAATTCGCATCTACGGTATCAGCACCACTTTCCTGCAGACGATAAGCTTTAAGCTTGGCGAGTAGCCCGATGCCCCGGCCCTCATGTCCGCGAATATAGATCACTACGCCGCTACCAGCTCTTTGGATATAGTCAACCGCCTGATCCAGCTGCTGTCCACAGTCACAGCGGCGCGAGTGGAAAATATCACCAGTGAGACATTCCGAATGCACGCGTACTGGGACGTCTGTGGCATTGTGCAACTCGTCCACCGAGCCCGCGATCAGTGCCACATGCTCTGTCCCATCCACCTGGTGGCGATACCCGAGCGCAGTCATCGGTCCAGCATCCGTCGGCAAGCTGGTTACTACCTCACGGACCACCTGCATTTCATTACGA
Source organism: Corynebacterium pseudodiphtheriticum (assembly GCF_023509295.1). Taxonomy (NCBI): domain Bacteria; kingdom Bacillati; phylum Actinomycetota; class Actinomycetes; order Mycobacteriales; family Corynebacteriaceae; genus Corynebacterium; species Corynebacterium pseudodiphtheriticum. The sequence goes on from NZ_CP091864.1 coordinate 1,251,558, forward strand.
CGTCGCCACTGAATCATTTGCTCTATTGAGATCAAAGCCAGGTCATGGGTATCAGCAAATTCCCGTAGTTCCGGAAGACGTGCCATATCGGTCGGGTCTTTTTCCGACACAATTTCACAGATCACACCGGCCGGGCGCAAACCTGCCAAGCGTGCCAAATCAACAGAAGCTTCGGTATGTCCGTTGCGTTCCAACACACCATGAGGGCGAGCGCTCAGGGGTACGACGTGGCCCGGGCGGGTGAACTGCTCCCGATGCGCATCCGTGGACGCCAATGCGCGCAAGGTCTTAGCACGACTAGCCGCAGAAATACCAGTGGTGCCGTCATTGAAATCAACAGTCACGGTATAAGCCGTACCGCGCACGTCCTCGTTAACCGCCGCCATAGGCGGCAAGCCTAGGCGATTGAGGTCCTCTGGAAGCATCGGCGCGCAGATATAGCCAGAGGTGTACCGGACCATAAAAGCCACTAATTCTGGAGTAGCTTTTTCTGCGGCAAAAATTAGATCGCCTTCGTTTTCGCGGTCTTCATCATCTACGACCACAACAGCTTTGCCTGCCCGAATATCGGCTATTGCACGTTCGACGCTATCAAGCTTGATTGCTTTGCCATCCTGGGTGACCTCGATGCTCATATGTCTCCACTTTAGTGTGTGTCTGACGGAAAGCTATAACCGGTCGGTGTTCCCGCGGCCAACAGCTTTTCGACGTATTTGCCGATGATGTCGACCTCTAGATTAACCCTCTCGCCCACTGCCAAGGTGCCTAAGGTGGTTTCGGACAATGTCGTAGGGATCAAGGAGACTTCAAACCAGTCGCCACTGTCAGCATTAGGGGTAGGAGTCGTTCTGGAAATCGCTTCAAATTCTGGACCAGAGGGCACAGTCGATGTCGCGGCCGTGGCCGCAGCTGATGGTCTAGGAGTCTCAGATATGGCAGACACAGTCAAAGACACACCGCTGATAGCAATAGACCCTTTTTCTACGACGTATTTTGCCAGTTGCTCTGGTAATTCGAAGCGCAAAACTTCCCAGTTCTCTGAGGGAGTGCGAGAAACCAGTCGCGCTGTACCATCAACATGCCCTTGCATGATGTGACCACCAAGTCGCGCGTCGGCACGGAGCGCACGCTCGAGGTTCACCATGCTGCCAGGGCGCAAGTCGCCCAGCACTGAACGATTTAGTGATTCCTGCATGACATCAGCGCCAAAAACTCCGGATTCAACATCCAATTCCGCAACCGTCAAGCAGACGCCGTTGACTGCTATGGAATCCCCCAGGCTGGCATCGTGCGTGATTCTCCCACCTTGGATGCTCATACGAACCGCATCCCCGACGTTGTCGACCGTTACGACCTCACCAGTGTTTTCTACCAATCCACTAAACATTTATTGCCTTTCTCCGTAGCTTATCTACTGCGCTCCCGGCACCATGGTCAACAACACATCATTGCCAAGTCTTTCCACACGATTGATCTCTAAACGCATACCATCTACCAGATTCGCACCAACAGCAGAAGCAAGCACACTGCGCCCGTCTCCTAGCAATAACGGTGCCACATATGCTTGCACTGCATCGACGTAACCACTCCCGACAAATGAACTCAGGAGTTTCGGACCGCCCTCGACTAGCACATCTCGACAGCCCTGTTCCCATAAGGCGGTCAGAGCAGTAGGAATATCGGGGTATTGTGTAAAGCCGAGACGCTGCAAATTACTGCATGCGGACAAATCTGACTTGCCGATTACCACACGACGTGGCTGCTGCTTATACGGCAAGGTTTCTCCGGTTTCGGAGATATAGCGAGCGGTCAACGACGGATTATCGGCTAACGCTGTCCCCGTACCAATAATGATCGCATCACGTTTACTGCGATCGAGATGCACCCTCTCTCTTGCCTTAGAACCAGTGATCCACTTGCTTGATCCGTCAGATGCAGCACTAAACCCATCGACCGATTGTGCGAACTTTGCCGTGACGTGCACTCGCCCCATGGCTGTAGCCTGCAGCCATGGCTCCAGCTCGTCGCCTAAAATCGCGGTGGAATCCCACTGCAAAAGACCAGAGGCCCCAAGATGATGAACCGCAATTCCCGCCGCGCGTAGTTTTTCTGCACCACCGGCTGCAATCACGTTGGGGTCAGCATGTAAATAATGCACTGAAGCCACACCTGCATCGATGAGAGCTTGCGAGCACGGGCCGGTCCTGCCTTGATGGTTACACGGTTCGAGGGTGACCACTACATGCGCACCCTTCGAAGACCTACCCGCCTGGTCCAACGCAACAATTTCTGCATGTCGCCCACCTGGCGGTTCAGTGGCGCCGACTCCACAAATATCTCCGTTTTCAGTCAGAATTACTGCCCCTACGGGCGGATTCGGGCTCGTGCTACCACGGACCTCCAGGGCTGCTCGGTGAGCTGCCGAGAGCGCAGCGTTGAGAATACGAGCGTCTAAGGCGCTCGCAGAAAATTCAGAAGTCATTTAGTGTTGTGTCGCCCCAGTCGCTAACGCGCGAAGATGATTCACCGCTGCTGCCGGATCTGTTTTCTTGAAGACCGCGGAGCCTGCAACGAAGGCATCACAACCAGCTTCAGCGGATTTCTCGATTGTATGTTCTGAAATTCCGCCGTCAATCTCGATGAGACAATCAAGATCCCGCTCATCAATGGCCTGGCGCAGTGCGCGAACTTTGTCTAATTGGTCAGGCATGAACGATTGTCCACCAAATCCGGGCTCGACACTCATTACCAAAGCCAAGTCGAAATGTTCAAGATCCTCAAGATACGGCTCGATCGGAGTAGCCGGTTTCAGCGAGAAGCCAGCACGAACGCCTTTTTCCCGGATCTTTTTGGCTAAAGCAACATGGTCATCAGTCGCTTCTACATGGAAGATGATGCAATCAGCACCGGCAGCAATATAGGTATCGACCCAGTGCTCCGGATTTTCGATCATCAAATGCACATCTAAATACTGCTCAGTGATCTTATCGACGGTTGCGGTCACATCCGGACCAAACGACAAGTTTGGGACAAAGTGTCCGTCCATGATGTCCACGTGAATCCAGTCAGCGTTGTCAACGCTACGGACTTGATCGCCAAGACTGGAAAAATCCGCGGCCAAAATAGACGGCGCGATCAAGGCACGCCGCTTGATTAATGGGCCAGAAATAGAAGACGATACATCAAGGGGCGAGACTCCCGGAGAGGAATTTGCTGAATCACGAACAGACATACTGGCCATTCTACGGTGATTCGGGCTAACGTCTAGTCCACTGGTTAACGTCTAGTCCACTGGTTTAGCTAATCCTCCGGCGGAGCACAGCAAAAAACATAGCGTCAGTGCCGTGCCTATGTGGCCACATCTGTGCCGAGATGAAATTCCCAGTGCCGATTCCTGGAATGTCCGGAAGAGTTGCCAACGCCGATAACTCTTCTACCGCCGGGCCGTCAGTATCCCCCAAAATTGTGTCAACGATTGACCGCGTTTCACGCAGGTCTGGCGAGCACGTGGAATAAACCACCACGCCACCTGGTCGCACCAACTGCAGCGCTGAGCGTAATAACTCCACTTGCAGTGTATTCAAATCCAGAATATCGCTATCGTCTTTTTTCCAGCGTGCTTCCGGACGTCGACGTAACGCTCCCAGCCCTGAGCATGGGGCGTCGACAAGCACCCGGTCAAAACCAGCTGCTAACCCCGGACTTCTACCGTCAGCCACGTGCACTGTGACCGGCAAATCAGCTACCGTTGAGCGAATCAATTCCGCACGGTGAGACGAGACTTCCACCGCGTCGATCGAAGCACCATCGATCGCGGCTAAAGCACCTAACAGAGCAGCTTTTCCACCAGGCCCAGCACAAAGGTCGAGCCAACGCCCAGAGTCTTCTCCCAGCACCTCGGCTTCCACGACCGCACGCGCAATCAACTGCGAACCTTCATCTTGCACTGCCGCCATTGACTGCTGCACTGGTTCCAATGCCCCCGGGTTGCCACCAGACTCCAAGTACACCGCATATGGGCTATACCTGCCGGTTTCTCCCCCAATCATCAACGCGAGTTCTTCAGCACTAATCTCTCCTGGACGCGCGACCAAATGCACCAATGGGCGCTCTGAATCGGCCGCAAGCGCCGCGGCAAGTTCTGGATGAATCCCGTCAGAATGCGGGCTTTCCACACCTAAGCTGGCATCTTGGTTTTCCGCCAACAACGCCTCATTGAACGACCGTGCAATCCACTCAGGATGCGCATGTTCAAATGCCAAACCAGCGAGTTCACCTTCTGGTCGCAGCTGTGCGATCCATTGCTCTCGGGGGGTTCGGCCGACCGTGCGCAAAATGCCGTTAACAAAACCTTTAGCCTTACCATGCTCAGCCGATTCGACTAGTCGCACTGAGGTATCCACAGCAGCATGATCATCAACGCGCGTAAACAACAATTGGTAAGTTCCCAAGCGAAGGGCATTCAGGACCGGCGTGGCGAGCGAGTCCAACTCGCGTGACGAGCACGCGTCAATCACAGTATCGAGAACGCCAAGCGACCGGAGGCAGCCATAGGTGATTTCTGTTGCAAACGCAGCATCACGCCCTTTAACACGCTCTTCCCGCAAACATTTCGGCAGAATCAAATTCGCATAGGCATCATCGTCGCTAACCCGATTCAAAACCGCAAAGGCAAGCAGGCGAGGCTTGTCGACGCCCGCTGTCTCGCGGCGTACTCGCTTCTGTCGCTTCTGCGGCTTGTAGCTGTGTGGACGCCGCTTGTCATGCTGTTGCGACTTAGCTCCTCGAGCATCCGTCTTTTTCCCAGTCTGGTTGCCTGCTTTGTCCGCTAAACGCGGGGATTCGCCGGAGCGCGACCGCGATCGAAATCCGCCAGCTTCTGCACTCATGACAAAATTCCTTCCGGTTGATTTCCGCGCGCCCAAGCTGCGGCATCCATTCTCTTCTTTCCTGGTGCTTGGACCATTCCCAAGCGCACTGGTGTAGTAGCGGTGCCAACAAACACATCGTTTTTCGCAACATACAATTCGCCAGCAGACAAAGATTTCTTCGCAAACAGGGCCGCAGCGTCACTACCCGCTGTCACCAGCGTCACCGGTGCAATCTTTAAACGTTGCTCACCGAGCATCGTCCACGCGCCAGGACCGGGTGTATAAGCCCGAATGTGCCGATCGATCGCAAAATCTGGTTGTGACCAATCGATGTGTGCCTGCTCAGCAGAAATTTTCGGGGCGTAGGTGGTCTCACCAGATTGCGGCTGCGCCTCTAAGCGTTCGTCGGCAAGCCCATCCATGGTAGCAACCAACAAATCCGCGCCGGAATAAGCCAGACGCGTCAACAGATCATCCGCTGTATCGTCGTCACGAATAACCTCTGTCACCGTGCCAAATACGTCCCCGGTATCAAGTCCTTCTTCGATCCGGAATGTGCTGGCACCAGTAATGTCATCACCATGCGCAATCGCAGCTTGCACCGGAGCAGCTCCGCGCCACTGTGGAAGTAGAGAAAAATGCAGATTAATCCAGCCATGCCGGGCAACGTTCAACAAATCCGTACTAATCAATTTACCGTAGGCCACCACCGCGATTGCCTCCGGAGCTAATTCCTGCAACCAGGCGCGAACCTGAGAACCATCCTCGCTGTCAGCGCGCAAAGTCTCGGGAGTAAGCACCTCAATCCCACGTTCCCGAGCCAAAGCTGCAACCGGCGACGGCGCCAAACTACGACCGCGCCCTTTCCGTGCATCTGGACGGGTAAGCACACCGACGACCTCGTGCTCAGATTCCAAGAGTGCTTCCAAAGCCACAACAGCCGGCTCCGGTGTACCAGCAAACACAATCCGCATTGTTCTTCCTACTCCTTTAATGGTCCATAACTATTCAGACTAACCGATTCTGGTTTAACCAATATGGGGCGGATCGACCTGAATCCGTAAAGGAAGCTCGTCTCTCCGCAAACTACGAGCCACCGCAGCGGTGCGCAACGCCACGCCTAGTTCCGCCCGGGGCCCCAACGGGGTCCGCACCAAAATTCTCTGTGGCGGGCCAAAGCGCTGTTCATCATAGTCCCCAGGCAAACTGGTGGAATAAGGCAAGTCAACTGGGCCCAGTACCTCCGCGTGCGTTGGAAGCTCAACTAAGTCAAGAAACATGTCCAGGCTCGCATCCGCGCCATCAATAGCAGCCATATGCACGGCGGGGGGAAATTTGGTCTCCCTACGCCCTGCCAATTCAGCAGTTGCGGCTCCTACGGGGTCCCAACGAATCAAATACTGCACGGACGGCAAGCTAGCTTCAGCCACAACGATGACCATGCCACCTGAAGCACGACTTTCCACCAAAGCGGCAGCGCGCATCCACGTCGCCAGGGTATCTTCCGCGGCACGTAAATCCTGCCTGCCAAGCAAAGCCCAAGTATCCAGTAACAACGCGGCCCCGTAATGGCCACCATCCACCGGGGGTTCCGCACCTGGGGTCGCAACCACCAACGCGGGTGAATCTGGAACCGAATCCAATACCCGAGAACCACCAGAGGTAATAACACGTGTGGACGGAAACGCTCTCCCCAATTCTTCCGCGGTGCGTTGTGTACCAAGTACCACTGCCCGGAGACGTTGTGAGCCACATTCGCCGCACCGAAACGATGAGTGCATCGCTCCACACCATCGACATGTGGGCACTTCCGCTCGTGATTCGGTTGATGTCGCGACTCGTGGCTGTGACTGTGGTTGTGGCTGTATCGCGCTCGTCGCGGATGCTGCCGCAGCAGCCGCAGGGTCCTGCCCGGGTAATCCTATCGGCCCATTACAGATACGACATCGCGCTGGATGTCGGCACTGTGCGCAAGACAGCGTCGGGATATAGCCCTTCCGTGGAACTTGCACCAAGACTGGCTTTCCTGCAGAAAGCGCCCGACGAGCTGCATCAAACGCGAGCCCTGGTACGCGAGCCTGCGCGGCTACCGGGTCTTTTTCCAGTTCGAAATCCGTATCGGCTGCCGCTCGTATCAGTGGGGACGATTCGCGTACTCGATCGCGTGAAGCAAGCAAACCGTGCATCCAGCCGGCTTCCACCAATAGCTGTGTCTCCGCGGTGCGGGCAAGCCCGCCGATGAGCAACGAGCAGCCCTCCAGCCCAGCACGCGTGGTCAGCACTTCCCGAGCGTGAGCATAAGGAGCACGCTGTTCGATGAGGTTTTCGTCTCCATCATCGATAATGACAGCTAAACTTAGATTTTTCAGTGGAGCATACGCCGCGCTGCGCGTACCAATTACCACCCGTGCTTGTCCATGTAAGACGGATAAAAATCTACGGTAGCGTGCCTGCGCCCCCAACTGAGCGTTAAGCACCGTGATTTGCTTCGGACCCAAATGCTCGCGAAGGGCAGTTTCCACGCGGTCAAGATCCCTTTGATCAGGCACCACAGCCAGTGCTCCGCCCCCATCAATGGCTACTTTCGCTAACAACGATGCCACGATGCCTGCCCAGTCATCGCCTGGTGTGATCTGCCATGCAGCACGTGCGGAACGGCGAGCAAGTACTGAATCAACAAAAGACTGCCCGTGCCGATAATTCGACCATCCAGAAAGGTCCGGCTCAATAGCTTCGCCGAGTTTGTCCCAGGCAGTAACAAAATCGGAGGATTCCGCTTGGGCATGACGCGGAGGTATCGCGGTTCTGATGAGGTCCGCACGGGTGCCGCCATAGCGCTGCGCCAGGGATTCCACAAGCCGTGCGGTCTGCTGAGGATAGACAACGTGCTCGGAATAAACCCGCTCTAGATAACGCAATCGCCCTAAATGCTCTGAGTGCGCACGACGTTCCAACACAATCCCGTCGACGAGTCGGCCGTGAAATCGAATGCGCACACGAGTACCTGCCTGGGCCACTTTGTCGTCTTTGTCTGCGACTAAGTAATCAAACCCACGGTCCAGATGTGCTAACCCCAAAAGAGGCAACACATGCGCAACCGGATGAGCTAGCTCCATAAACTCTCCATGAAGAGCTAGGATACCCCCGCGGCAGCCCGTAATTGCTCAACACGGTTCGTCTGTTCCCATGGCAGATTCAAATCTGTGCGACCGAAATGGCCGTAGGCAGCGGTAGGACGGTAAATCGGACGCAATAGATCTAACTCACGAATAATAACCGCAGGGCGAAGGTCAAAAGTCTTCGCGACGGCAGCTTGAATTGATTCATCGTCCAACCCATGGTGCGCAGTGCCAAAGGTTTCGACATAGAGTCCCACAGGATTCGCTCGCCCGATAGCATATGCGACCTGTACTTCTGCACGGTCAGCCAGCCCCGCAGCCACAATATTTTTAGCGACCCAACGCATCGCGTAGGCTGCGGAACGATCTACCTTCGACGGATCTTTCCCGGAAAAGGCTCCTCCACCGTGACGCGCCATGCCACCATAAGTGTCAACGATAATCTTGCGTCCGGTCAGGCCTGCATCGCCCATAGGACCGCCCAGGATGAAGGAACCGGAGGGATTAATAAGCAGCGTAACATCGTCGGTATAGAAATTCTGCAGACCAGCTTCAGCAATAACGTATTCAATGACGTGCGTGCGGAGCTGCTCTTCCAACCATTCCTGCGTAACTTCCGGATCATGTTGCGTAGAAATCACGATAGTGTCAATGTGCGATGGACGATCACCGGAATACGCAAACGTCGCCTGAGTTTTACCGTCCGGGCGCAAGTGCGGAACAATTCCTTGCTTCCGCACCTCCGTGAGTCGACGAGACAACCGGTGCGCGAGTGCGATTGGCAACGGCATAAACTCTGCAGTCTCATTCGTTGCATAGCCGAACATGAGCCCTTGGTCACCGGCACCAGCGAGATCATCGTCGTCAAGCTGCGATCCCGAACGCGCTTCGTGCGAGCGATCGACTCCATCCCCAATTTCCTGAGACTGCTCGCCAATGGCAATATTCACGCCACAAGTACGACCATCAAAACCAACATCTGAACTGGTAAACCCAATATCGACAAGGGTTTTCCGAACTAGTTGCGGGATTTCTACGTAACTCTTAGTACGCACTTCACCAGCGACATGAACTTGCCCGGTAGTCACTAGTGTTTCCACTGCCACACGTGCATGTTGATCCTTAGCCAGGAGAGCGTCCAATATGCTGTCCGATATTGCATCGCAAATCTTGTCGGGGTGACCTTCTGTCACAGATTCTGAAGTAAACAGACGCAAGCCCGAGGCGCTTGCGCGAACTGGTGCAGCCACAAAAAATCCTTAATGAGCAGAGAAAACGACGTACATTGCTAATTCATGCTGTCTAAAACAGCGTGTGTGGCGCAGAAAACTGCTTAAGAAAACCACGCCTGAATACCACTTAGTATAGATTACTATAGACAAAGCTGTCTACAGGCGCAATGCCAATTTATCCAAAATCTGGGCAGCCACCATATGCTTCGTCGCCGCAGCGATCTCACTAATCCCGCCGTCCTTATCCAGAAGGTAACCCTGGTTAGTGGATTGCCCGAAAACTTTGCCAACGCCGACTTCATTACACATCAGCATGTCGCAGCCCTTACGTTCGAGCTTTTCTTGGGCATATGTCAGAATCGATTGCGTATCGTCGCCCGTTTCAGCAGCAAAACCCATGATGATAGTCTCTGGAGCCAACGTGCGATCTGCCCGCGCTTTAACCAGGCTAGCTAACACGTCCGGATTTTCCGTCATCTCAATTCTGTTCAGACTGGGACTGTCCGTTTCATTCGATTTCTTCATTTTGAATTCTGCTGGATTCGCCGGGCGAAAATCCGACACCGCTGCAGCCATGATGATTACGTCAGCCTCCGGTGCCTGATTGTGCAGCTCCTGCTGCAGTTCTCGGGTTGTTTCCACCGGGATAACGGTGGCCCCGGGAGGAGCTGGCAAGGCGGCACTATTCGCAGCGACCACAGTGACCGTAGCCCCCCGCTGTACTGCAATTTCTGCCAAGGCAAAGCCTTGTTTTCCAGAAGAGCGGTTACCGATAAAACGAACCGGGTCAATAATTTCTTGCGTTCCACCGGCACTAATAAGTACGTTAACTCCCGCAAGCGTCTGTTTCATGCTGGCACCGGAAAAAACAGTTCGCGCAATATCAGCGATATGGCTAGGTTCCGGCAATCGTCCCGGCCCGGAGTCTTTGCCAGTAAGACGACCGGTGGCAGGATTTACCACGACGATCCCCCGTTCACGCAGCGTTGCAACGTTAGCTTGCGTGGCCGGATTCTCCCACATTTCTGTGTGCATAGCCGGTGCAATAATCACTGGACAAGCCGCCACCAACACGGTAGCCGCCAATAAATCATCAGCACGCCCATGAGCCACACGAGCCAAAAAATCTGCGGTAGCGGGAGCAATAACAATGCCATCCGCTTCCTGACCTAGCCGGACATGGGCGACTTCATCAACTTCAGAGAACACCGTGGTAGAAACAGGGTTACCGGACAACGCCTCAAAGGTCGCGCTACCCACAAACCGCAAGGCAGATTCGGTGGGAATAACACGAACCTGGTCACCTGCTTCGGTGAAGTCTCGAATCAACTGACAAGACTTATAAGCAGCAATCCCACCACATACCCCGATGACGAGGTTGCGTGGCTGGCTTTGATCTCCAGGCATCGTACGTTGGCCTCCTGCTGGTTGGGCTAGCTCATAATAGGGACATAGAAAAATCCTACCGCGCTAAACAAAATGGCAATAAAGCCGATCGCTACGTAAATGTATCGATTAGTCACCTTGACTTCCGCGACAGTCACGTCCGACTCTACGCGCTGCTTTAACTCCGAAATGTACTGCCACGAGTTTTTCTCGACTGGTCGCAGCATTGATCCAACGATGACCGCGATCAAACTTGCCGCAAGTCCGAACAACACCGGGTGGAATGCCATCGGCCAGTCCACACCACCGAAGGTCTTGATGCTCTCCAGGATCAAGGTAATCACGCCACCCAACAACATTCCCCAAAAAGCGCCAGTTTCGGAAATCCGCTTTGACTGTGTAGAGGCGAAGGCCACAATTCCCCAGGAAGCAGCAAAAAACGATGCAGCCATATAACCAATATCGAGCACGCTCGGGGTGGCAATATAGGCCAACAGCAACGCGATGGCCCCCACGATCAACATTGCCCAACGAGCACTACGCACATTATCAGTCTTTGTATCTCCACCATCGAGGCCTTCACCACGGCGGAACATCGGCCCCACGTCGTGTGCTGCACTGAAGCCGACTAACGACAAGAACGTCGATGCTGAAGATAAACCAGCAGCGACGATACCCGTGACAAGAATAACACCAATTGCAGTAGGCATGATGTTGTAGGCAGCCCAAATGAATACCTGGGAGTTCGGTTCAATGTCCGGGTTAATCAAATTCACGGCATACGCCGCGAACATGACGAAAAGATAGAAAGATGGGATTATCAGCAGGGTAACAATACCCGCCCGTATAGCAGTGTGACTGGATTTTGCCATCATGTAACGCGAAGCCTGCCACGGGCTCACAGCCGTGACAAAGGCCCACACCAGACCAAAGGTGAATATATAGATGAGGGCTTCCCCTATCGAGTTCAGACGCTCACCTGGTCCTTCAACCTGACCATGCCACAGCAAGCCCTCGCGCAGCGTAGGGTCAGCTGCCAGTTTGTTGAAGGTTTCTTTTACACCACCGGCCTCCCGGAAAATCGCTACCGACCCCAGCACGCCTCCGATGATAAAGAAAAAGAACATCATCGTATCGGTAATAATTACGCCCTTGGATCCAGACAACACCGTAAAAATCGTAAATGCCACCCAGGTTATGAACACCGCCCAAAAACCATCGATCCCCAGAATTGCTTCGATAACGACCGCTAGGCCACGAGTAACGGTAACCAGATAGAGCCCCATGCCCACTAACACTGAAGCCCCGGCTAGAGCCCGCAACCGAGACGAATTAAACCGCTTGCCAAAAAATTCCGGGATGGTCAATGCATCAGAATCGCGGAGATAACGACCAAACAGTACGACCCCGGCCAGGTAGCCCATTTTGGACATGACACCGAGCAATAGGATTGGCCAAGGGAAACCGTCGTAGGCCATACCGGCCTCACCCATGAGCGCCACCGTCGACAGAAAGGAAGCCACGAGCGTACCGACGATGAACAAAACGCCGACATTGCGACCCGCAACAAAGTAGTCGTTTTTATTGTTAATTCCCCGACTAACCCAAATTCCGACTACCAAAAACCCGATAAACGAGAGGACTACAGTGATCGTAAACGTATCCACTATTTCTCAACCTCCCCGTTCTGCTCGGCGGGGTGCTGGGCGTTTTTCAATTCAGAATTCAGCTTCCAAAAGGCCAAACTAAGTCCGAGACTAAACACCACAATATGCAATATGCTGGGAAACAGCAGTTCGAGCATTCATCACTCCATTCAACAACTCATCAGAACCAGGGTTCTCAAACAGTGGAATCCTAGCGTACTTTATAGTTCTTGTCAGGTTTCTCACACGACCCACAACTTGTGCTAACGTCAGAGCTCCCTATTACGAGCGCGAACAGCTTGAATTCAGAGGGCTTGAATTCAGAGGGGCGTTGCACACAGAAAACCCACCGCCCCGTTCTCGGGAACAGTGGGTTATAGAATAAGCACTGAAGCAGAGACTCGATACCAGCTAAGCGTCGAAGCCTGCGCAATACTAAAAGTTATTCATTGCAGCGGAGCGAATTAGCGAGCTTCTTCGTGATCTAACAAGCCTTCTTCGATTTCACGCAAAGACAAAGAGAGAGGTTTTTCGCCTGGCTCTGGGGTGACCAGCGGACCGACGAATTCGAATACGCCCTCGTCTTGCTCCTGGTAATAACTATTAATCTGGCGTGCGCGCTTCGCAGCAAAGATCACCAGAGCATACTTCGACGAGACTTTATTCAGTAGTTCGTCGATCGGTGGATCAGTGATGCCTTCGGGTGTGTCGAAGACGCTGTCAGATTTCGTGGACTCAGTAGCCACTACGAGACCAACCCCTTTTCGCGTTGAGTGTATGAAAATATATTAGCCGTCGAGTTGAAACAAGAGCTAACTGCGCAAGAATTCAGCAATGGACTCTACGGCCTGTTTTAGATCATCGTTAACCACAACGTGATCGAATTCGCCCTGTGCATCCAACTCTATACGAGCTGTGTCTAAACGACGACGGACAACATCGTCTGGTTCGGTACCCCGATTGCTCAAGCGCTCGCACAGCACCTCCCAAGATGGTGGCGCCAAAAATATCGTGGTTGCTTCCGGCATCTTTGCCTTCACATTTCTTGCACCTTCCAGGTCCACCTCTACAAGCACAGGGCGGCCTTGTTCCAAGGCCTCGGTTACTGGCTGAGCAGGTGTACCTGAACGCTGCAAGCCGGAGTGTACCTCTGCCCATTCAAGCATTTTCCCACTGTCAATGGTCTCCTGGAAACGCTCGGGGCTAACGAAATAATAGTCGACTCCATCAGCCTCTCCAGGACGCGGTGCCCTGGTGGTCATAGAAACTGAAAAATAGAGATCTGGGACGGTAGTGCGCAGTTGTTTCACGACCGTCGATTTCCCAACGGCCGTCGGCCCAGCTAACACGACCAAACGGCCCCGTGGTATCACGCCGGTCATCAGCTTTAGTTTTCGGAGTATCCGAAACGGTCCAGCAATGCACGACGCTGGCGCTCACCCAAGCCGCGAAGGCGACGAGTCTGAGCAATCTCCAGGTCCTCCATGATTTCGCGTGCCTTGACCTTGCCAACCTTAGGCAAAGCTTCCAGCAAAGCCGCAACCTTGGTCTTGCCGATGATCTCATCGGTTTCAGCCTTGTCCAGAACTTCTTTTAGATTGGTTCCGCCACGCTTCAGTTCGGCTTTGAGCTCAGCGCGTGCTTTACGTGCCTCAGCAGCCTTTGCCAGGGCTTCTTTACGCTGCTCATCAGTCAACTTTGGAAGGGCCACGTGGATTCCTCCGATTCAATGTGGGTTTATGGTTCTTATCTTCGGCAACTGTATCAGTTGCCTCCCGACTAGGAATTATAGAGCCGAGATCTATAGAGCCGAGACGCGGTCAATTGACGTGAATTAGCCACTTGTGCCACTCACGTTTCTGACAACGTCAGCTTTTCGCATATCTTAACACCGCAACCAGGCAATCCGCGATATTGCACCAGGCACAACGGCATAATTCTGTCATGCCACAGCTTCATCCACGATATTTTCTCGCAGAATATTCAAATGGTACAAACGACTGAATATTAACGCCCAGGAAAATTATTAGCCTCCTTCAGAACCGCTTTCCGCAGGTCAGAAACATCAGGGCCTGCGGAAAGTACACTCCGAGAGACATTAGGAAATGACCATTCTGTCGCATCTGCTGTAATCCGTGCGATGTCAGCCACAGTGCCGCCTTGCGCCCCAACTCCGGGCATGAGTATTGGACCATTGAATCCGCCCAGATCGAGCGGGCTAGACACTGTAGCTCCCACGACAATTCCCAGCACTGCTGCATTACGGTCTTGGTTAAAATCCCGGCAATAGTCCACTACGTGCTGCGCTAAACTGACGCCTGCTTGTTGAAAGCTTTGCAGTTCTACCGCTTCCGGGTTCGAAGTTGCCGCTAGCACGAAAACGCCGGCGCCATTTTGCTCCGCAGCTGCAATTGCTGGTTTTAGTGCCCCCAAACCGAGATATGGAGCCACTGTGACAGCATCAGCGTGTAACGGCGAATCCGGATCGAGCCAAGCAGACGCATATCCTTCCATAGTGGAACCGATATCGCCGCGTTTGGCATCCGCAATTACCAGCGCACCTGCGTCTCGTAGCGCGGCGAGCGTTTCTTCCAGCACCGCATAACCTGCAGAACCGAAGCGTTCATAAAACGCGACCTGCGGCTTGACGACGCATGCAGTATCCGCAAAGGCGTCGACACAACGCCGGGAGAATTCTCGCAACCCAGCAATATCGTTGGCAAGCCCCCAATCCTGTAATAGACCTGCATGCGGATCAATACCGACGCATAGCCGCCCGCGCTCGGCGGCACGTTCGCGAAGACGTTCGCCAAAACTAACAGAATTGCCTCGCGTACTAGTCGCCATGGTTAAGTTCCTGCAAGCTACGGACGGTCAACTCATCTCCACGCAGAGCTTCGATTCCCTGCACGGCTGCAGTAATTCCTTGGACGGTGGTAACGGCAGGAATACCTACTGAAATTGCTGCAGTACGAATGTCATATCCATCATGGCGGGCACCAGCAGAGCCAGCCGGGGTATTCAGGATCAGATCGATATCACCTTCAGTGATCTGATCCACGATGGATTTTCCTTCGACTTTGCCGGCACGGATTTCCGACGCCTTATGCGCAATCTCACAATCGATGCCGTTACGGCGCAGCATCTGTGCGGTTCCAGCGGTCGCTACGAGGTTAAATCCAAGCGAAGCGAGACGCTGAATAGGAACGATCAAAGTACGCTTGTCTCGGTTTGCCACGGAAACAAATACCGTTCCCTGGCGGGGCGGACAGCCAAAAGCTGCGGTTTCCGCTTTCGCATAAGCAGCACCGAAGTTATCTGCCAAGCCCATTACTTCACCGGTAGATTTCATTTCCGGTGACAGCAAGGTATCTAATGGAGTACCGTCCGGACGCCGGAAACGCTTGAACGGCATCACGGCTTCCTTCACTGCGATAGGGTGATCCAATGGCAGTGACCCGCCATCATAAGTCGTTGGAATCATTCCTTCAGCACGTAAGTCTTGCAACGTCGCACCAAGCATAATCCGCGCTGCAGCCTTCGCCAGTGGCACACCGGTAGCTTTCGAAACAAACGGAACTGTGCGAGAAGCACGCGGGTTCGCTTCAATGACGTAGAGAATGTCATCTTTGAGCGCAAACTGTACGTTTATCAAGCCTTTTACCCCGATGCCATGCGCCAATGCTTTGGTCGATTCACGTACTTTGTCGATATCTTCCGGCCCCAATGTCATCGGAGGCAATGCGCACGACGAATCACCGGAGTGAATGCCCGCTTCCTCAATGTGTTCCATCACGCCGGCGAGATAGACTTCTTCCCCGTCACACAGAGCGTCGACATCAATTTCAATTGCCGAATCTAAGAAGCGATCCACCAGAACGGGGTGGTCTTCACTAAGCTCTGTAGCGCGTTCGATATAACTTTCCAGGCTGGCCTCGTCATAGACGATTTCCATGCCGCGTCCACCAAGCACGTAGGAAGGGCGCACAAGCACTGGGTAGCCGATCTGCGCAGCGACTTCACGCGCTTCAGCATACGTGGTCGCAGTACCAAAATCTGGTGCTGGCAGTTTAGCCTGCGCCAACACTTTGCCGAAGACCCCGCGATCTTCAGCATTATTAATGGCCTCTGGACTGGTTCCCACCACTGGTACCCCGGCAGTCGCGAGACGTTCGGCCAGGCCGAGTGGTGTTTGTCCACCGAGCTGCACGATCACGCCAGCGACGTTTCCGGACTGCGATTCAGCGTGGTAGACCTCCATGACGTCTTCGAAAGTCAGAGGCTCAAAATACAGGCGGTCAGCCGTGTCATAGTCCGTGGAGACTGTCTCAGGGTTGCAGTTAACCATTACGGTTTCGTAGCCAATACGCGACAGTTCCAACGCAGCATGCACACATGAGTAGTCAAACTCGATTCCCTGACCGATGCGGTTTGGCCCAGAGCCCAAGATTATGACTTTGTCCTTGTCAGGCTGCTCAGAAACCTCTGATTCTGCGTTTGGATCATATTCATAGGCCGAATAATGATACGGCGTATGGGCTTCAAATTCTCCAGCGCAGGTATCAACAGTCTTGTAGACAGGGCGGATGCCCAGGCTCCAGCGCAACGAACGCACGCCGTCTTCGCCAGCAAACTCTGGTCGAAGCGCAGCGATCTGTGCATCTGACAGACCCATAACTTTCGCCTGCCGGAGTAGTTGTTCGTCTAAAACCGGTGAGGTACGCAAATAATTACCGAATTCCACGAGGTGCGCTAATTCGGCAAGGAACCAGGGATCAATTTCGGAAGCTTCGTGCACTGCATCAATGCTGGCACCCCAACGAATAGCCAATTCAGCATCGTACATACGCCCTGCGGTTGGGCGCCGCAAGCGATCAAGAATCTCAGAAACCTCAGTTGCCTCGCCCGCGATGACCTCATCTGGCACAGTCCAAAGGCCAAACGGTTTGGCTTCCAGCGAGCGCATAACTTTGTTCAAGCCTTGGATATAGTTGCGACCAATTCCCATGGCCTCGCCCACAGATTTCATAGTGGTCGTCAGCGTGTTATCGGCACCCGGGAATTTTTCAAAGGCAAAACGGGGTGCTTTTACGATGACATAATCCAAAGTCGGCTCAAAGGCTGCCGGGGTAGTTCCCGTGATGTCATTACTAACCTCATCCAAGGAATATCCGATCGCGAGCTTGGCTGCCAGCTTTGCAATTGGAAATCCAGTCGCTTTGGATGCCAGAGCTGACGAGCGAGACACTCGCGGGTTCATCTCAATAACAATGATCCGCCCGTCGTCCGGGTTGATAGCAAACTGGATATTACATCCGCCGGTATCCACTCCCACTTCGCGAATAATGTCGATACCCAGATCACGCATTCTCTGGAATTCACGGTCGGTTAGCGTCAGGGCAGGCGCTACCGTTACCGAATCACCAGTGTGCACGCCGAGGGCATCGACATTTTCGATGGAGGCAATAACCACGACGTTATCATCACCGTCGCGCATCAACTCCAACTCGAATTCTTTCCAACCTAATATGGATTCCTCAATGAGAACATTCGCATCTGGCGATGCGGCAATACCTCCGCCGGCAATTCTTTCCAAATCCTCGTAGGTGTAAGCAAGCCCTGAACCAAGGCCACCCATGGTAAACGATGGACGCACTACGACCGGAAGCCCTAACCGTTCGACGCACGCATGGACTTCGTCCATCGTGTAGCACACCTCAGAACGTGCTGATTCACCACCGACTTTCTCGACGATATCTTTAAACTTCTGACGATCTTCGCCACGTTCGATCGCATCGATATCAGCACCGATAAGCTCAATGCCATGTTTATCCAGGACACCAGCACGGTCTAATTGGATCGCAGCATTCAACGCAGTTTGTCCGCCAAGTGTCGCGAGCACAGCGTCAATCGGATGGCCACCGGCGCGTTCTTTTTCGATGATTTTCTCTATGTACTCAGTCTCGATCGGTTCGACGTAAGTCGCGTCAGCAAATTCCGGATCGGTCATGATCGTAGCTGGATTCGAATTCACCAAGGTTACCCGTAGGCCCTCAGCCTTCAGAACCCGGCATGCCTGTGTACCCGAATAATCGAACTCACAAGCTTGGCCAATAACAATTGGTCCAGATCCAATGACCAGGACGTGTTGAATATCAGGGCGCTTTGGCATAATTAAGCTTTCCTTTCCTGGTCGTGCTGATCAAGCAGAGCGAGAAATTGATCGAAAAGTGGGTGGGCATCGTGTGGCCCCGCAGCCGACTCTGGGTGGTATTGAACCGAATAAGCTAAACCACTACGAAGTGCCACGCCTTCAACAGTGCCATCGTTAAGACAAGTATGAGTGATTAACGCCGGTCCGAAATCAGTGGAAAACGCTCGATCAGTTTCTGGGCTGTCAGCAGTCAAAGTCTTGGTATTACCAGGCGCGGCCAAGGCAAAACCGTGGTTTTGTGAGGTGATGTCGATCTTCCCTGACTCATGGTGCACCACTGGAACATTGATTCCACGGTGCCCAAACTTCATTTTGTACGTCTCTAAGCCCAACGCTCGCCCAAGCAGCTGATTACCGAAACAGATACCGAAAAACGGAATTTTTGCAGCCAAAATTTCTCGTAGCGTAGACACCATCTCATCCGCTGTGGCCGGATCTCCCGGGCCGTTAGAGATAAATACTCCATCAGGCTGCAGCTCTTGCACTTCCGCAAAACTAGTACCTGCCGGAACCACCACAGTTTCAATTCCACGACGCGCAAAATTGCGCGGCGTCGCAGTCTTGATACCCATGTCGAAGGCAACTACGCGGTGACGGGTCTGTCCTTCTGCAGGCACCGTGTAGGCTTTGTCTACCGACACCTCACTGGCCAAATCCGCACCGGCCATGTCGTTCTGTCCCTGAACTTCTGCAATCAGCTCAGAATGCGGACGTTGTGCTTGCGCACCAGAAAATATTCCGGCCTTCACGGAGCCATGATTACGGAGACGCCGAACTAACGTGCGC
This sequence comes from Corynebacterium pseudodiphtheriticum, assembly GCF_023509295.1. Classification (NCBI taxonomy): domain Bacteria; kingdom Bacillati; phylum Actinomycetota; class Actinomycetes; order Mycobacteriales; family Corynebacteriaceae; genus Corynebacterium; species Corynebacterium pseudodiphtheriticum. The sequence continues at coordinate 1,270,812 of NZ_CP091864.1, forward strand.
GTATCGATACCCGAAATTCCTATGATTCCCTGCTTTTGCATAACTTCGGGTAACGAGCTCGTCGCACGCCAATTGGACACGCGGTGAGCCAGGTCGCGGATAACGAGCCCTGCGACCCAGATTCGCCCATCATGTGACTCATCATCTTCCTCATTCCAGCCGGTATTACCAATGTGCGGAGCCGCGGCCACCACAATCTGACGATGGTACGACGGATCCGTCATCGTCTCTTGGTAACCAGTCATCGCAGTTGTAAATACAGCCTCGCCGAGGTTTTTTCCGGTAGCGCCGAATCCAAACCCCGGATATACACTGCCATCTCCGAGGACAAGGACTGCAGGTATTGCCTCCGGTGGATAACTTCTGGCTGCAGGATTATTCACGGTCGTTGCCTTTCGCTTGCTGTGTTCGTGTTCTCGAGTACTCAATGCAATTATTCCCTGTGGGGACTACTTTTTGTTCGCCGGTTGTGCAGACTTGGCAAGCTCAAAACTCAAGCCACCACGCAAGATAGTGTGGGTGACTTTCGCCCCAAATTCGAGACCCTCATATGGGTTATTCCGAGATTTAGAGGCAAATTCCTCGGCTTTCGACGTCCAGGAATGAGCCGGATCTACCACCGTAAGGTTGGCGGGTTCTCCCACTGCGATCGGTCGGCCATGATCCGGCAGATGAGTAATTTGCGCAGGGCGTTCGGACATTACCCGCGCGACAAATCTCCAGTCAGCGATTCCTGATTCAACAAAAATCTGCGCTATGACAGCCAGAGATGATTCTAATCCGAGCATTCCGGGTTTCGCGTGTTCAAATTCGACGCATTTGTCTTCGCTACCATGCGGTGCGTGATCGGTTGCCACGCAGTCAATTACGCCATCAATCAAAGCTTGGCGCAAAGCCATCGTGTCTGATTCCTCGCGTAGCGGAGGATTCACACGAAAAATTCCGTCATACGTGCGCAGCTTCTCATCATGGAGCAATAAATGATGTGGCGTGACTTCCGCGGTGATAGGGATATTATTCTGCTTCGACCAGCGGATAAGCTCAACGGTTCCGGCAGTAGAAGCGTGGCAAATATGCACGCGGTTTCCGTAATCCCGTGCTAATAGCGCATCCCGGACGACGATCGATTCTTCTGCGACCCTCGGCCAGCCCGATAATCCAAGCTGCGCGGCAGTCGCCCCCTCGTGAGCAACCGCCGTTTGGGTCATACGATGGTCTTCTGCATGTTGCGCGATCAATACGTTCAAGCCTTTGGCATATTCCAGGGCGCGGCGCATCAATTGTGGATCGTTGACGCATTTACCATCGTCAGAAAACATTCGCACTTTCGCGGCGCTGCGTGCAAGCATGCCAAACTCTGTAAGGTTTTTCCCTTCCAGCCCCTGGGAAATCGACCCCACGGGATGCACATCGCAAACCCCATATTGCTGCCCCTTGTACCAGACGGACTCTGCGATCACCGGCTGATCAGTAACTGGCTGTGTGTTAGCCATGGTGAAGACTGCAGTAAAACCGCCGCGTGCCGCCGCCTCGGATCCCGTGACGATAGTTTCTGTGTCTTCCCTGCCCGGTTCACGCAAATGCACATGCATGTCTACCAGCCCAGGTAACAAGATATTGCCGCCTAAATCCCGCTGGTCATCTGCATTAAGCTTCGCAGCGGCCGGTGAATCGGTAGGCTCCATCGCCTGAATGCGACCGTCGGCAAGCAGCACATCGACTGGGCTGCCCTCTCCGTACGGGCGCACGTTGCGCAACAACAGCGATTGCGGTGCTGCTGGACGCAGCTCCCCGGTGGCTGGATATTCTCCGTGAGCCAGGGCATGGTGTGCATGAGACATGTTCGTCGCTTCCCCTGTGTTATGTGGTTTGTGTGCTGTCATTTTTTGTTCTTTATAGATGTTGTCTAACCTGTCTCGCATTACGCCGCCCCGGACCCGGCCAACAACGTGAATAACACCGCCATCCGCATATGCACACCGTTATTTACCTGCCCCAATACGACGGTATTGGGGTAATCGGCGACATCATAGTTGATTTCCATACCACGCAACATGGGGCCTGGGTGCATGATTATAGCTTCATCGCGTAACAGCGCCGCACGATCTTTCGAGAGTCCGTAATAGGTAGCGTACTCACGATGCGATGGGAAAAACCCACCGTCCATACGTTCTTTTTGTACGCGCAACATCATGACAGCATCCGCTTCAACTAACTCGGCATCAAAATCATGGCTGGTGCGTACCGGCCAGTTTTCCACACCATGCGGCAACAAAGTCTGTGGAGCCACTAACACTACGTCCGCGCCCATTGTGGCTAGCAAATCAACGTTCGAACGCACAACTCTGGAATGCAAACAGTCTCCAACGATTACCACCCGGCGCCCGGCAATTTCGCCGAGGTGTTGGCGCAGGGTCATCGCGTCCAACAACGCTTGAGTAGGATGCTGATGCGCTCCATCACCAGCGTTAATCACTGACGGGCCTGACCCATCAGTATCCACCCAGTTAGCAAGTAGTTGGGCTGCTCCAGACGATGGGTGCCTGGTAATAATCGCATCTGCGCCAATTGCTGCCAATGTCAATCCTGTATCACGCAGCGATTCCCCTTTGGACACTGATGACGAGGATGCAGACAGATTAATCACATCGGCGCTCATCCACTTCCCCGCAGTTTCAAACGAAGAACGAGTACGCGTCGAGTTTTCATAAAACAAGGTATAAATCGTCCGACCACGCAAGGTGGGAAGTTTCTTCACATCTCGATCGAGCAAGGCTTCCGAAAACCGTTCAGCTTCGTCCAGTAAAGCCGTAATTTCATCCGCGCTCAAGTCCGAGATCGACAATAAATGTTTCACTACTGTTCTCCTTGGCTAGTCTGCTCACCGACAGATGTCACTAGCGCCTGTGTGGCACGCGAACCGCGCGACAAAATCACTGCGTCTCGACCATCAATATCTGCGTTTAAAACCGAAATACCCTCAGAACGGGCAGTTGGCAGATTTTTACCGACGAAATCTGCGCGGATCGGAAGTTCACGGTGGCCACGATCAACTAAAACAGCTAACTGGATCGCGCGCGGGCGACCGATATCCGACATCGCATCAAGCGCCGCGCGAATCGTGCGACCAGAAAACAATACGTCGTCGACAAGCACCACAATGGCATCATCGAGACCACCACGTGGAATAGAAGTTGGTTTCAGTGCACGATGTGGCTTCGAACGAAGATCGTCACGGTACAGGGTAATATCCAACGCACCAGTGGCAACAGATTGTCCGGAAAATTCCTCAATTTTTTCCGCTATACGTTCTGCTAAAGGTAGGCCGCCTGATGGGATGCCCAATAAAATCACCGGCGCCGATTCCGGTGAACCAATAGCATTTTTCTCAATGATCTGGTGCGCGATGCGTGCTATCGTGCGCGAAATTGCAGCTGTACTCAACAACTCAGTTGTCTCTGCTGCTCCTGCGGACGGTTCTTCCACTGTCATCGTGCCCTCCTTCCCCGCCTCTCTGTGCGGACTTTAAAGGATGCCGACTGCATTTCTGTTTGAGTCTATGATGGAGACACCGCTTCAGTCTAGCACTAAGGATTACGCGCGTGAGCTTCTCCTCCCAGCACCTCGTTCCGGCCCCACGCCCCCAAGTGTGGGACTGGCATACCCGACCTGGGGCAATCGCTCGTCTCACCCCACCTTTTATGCCAATGACCCCCCATTCTGAGGCCCAAAATCTTGCCACCGGAACCACAGTTTTCCGCCTGCCTGCCGGCCTGAAATGGGTCTCGCGCCACGATCTGACTCGTTACCAACCAGAAATATCCTTTTCCGATATATGTTTAAATTCGCCGGTGCGGCAACTTGCGCAATGGCGTCACGACCACCATTTTGCCGATGGTACGCAGCCAAACACCACACTAGTCACTGACACAGTTCATACCCGTGCACCAGCAAATTTGTTGCGCTCAGTATTTGCCTACCGGCAACAACAACTCATCTCGGATTTGTCTTTCTTAACATCCCTCCGGCTCGTTGACGGTTCGGCGACTACTAAGCCCACGAAATCACTTACTATTGCGATTACCGGTGCGCATGGTTCTGTAGGTCGTAACCTCAAGGCTCAACTAACTACAGCTGGGCATACAGTCATCGAGTTAGTTCGCGGTACTGCCACAACCGGTCAGCGCCACTGGAATACCGATTATCCCTCAGTACACCTGCTTGCAGGCGTTGACGTGCTCGTGCACTTGGCAGGAGAACCCATTTTTGGTCGTTTCAACGAAGCACATAAAAAAGAGATTCGTGATTCACGAGTAAACCCTACCTACAAGCTAGCGCGCTTAGTCGCTGAATCCGCGAGCGTCACCACAATGGTATGTGCTTCTGCAATAGGCATTTACGGACCAGATCGTAGTACAGAAGAACTCACGGAAAGTTCTGGTCGCGGCGATGGTTTCCTCGCCGACGTCGTTACTGACTGGGAGCACGCATGTCGTCCAGCTGCAGACGCCGGAAAACGTGTGGTCAATATTCGTACCGGAGTGGCACTTTCCGGAAATTCTGGTCTGCTGCCACTTCTCAAAACATTGTTTTCCACCGGTTTGGGAGGGAGTTTCGGCGATGGCAATTTCTGGTTTAGTTGGATCGCAATGGACGATCTAACCGATATCTATACCCGTGCGATCGTCGACCATCGAATTAGTGGCGCAGTTAATGCGACTGCCCCAGAGCCCGTGCTCAATAAGGACATGGCGAAAGCACTCGGAACTGAACTCAATCGCCCAACCCTGCTGCCTATCCCTGCCTTCGGCCCAAAACTTTTACTCGGCAAAGAAGGTGCTCATGAATTAGCTCTAGCTGACCAACGAGTATCAAGTGCGAAAATACGTCAACTGGGCCATAATTTCCGTTTTTCGACCATCGAGGCAGCGCTAGCGCACGAACTAGGAGGTGAACAACTACAGGATAGCAGCGCTTATCTTTAATACAGCCGGAGTAGTGCAAAAATGCATTCGCCGAACCAAGCCGAGGGTCGAGAATACCGATTTCACCAATGTCTTTGCGTTAACGCATGCGGGACAACAATGATTTTCGGGAGCATTTCCCGGTACGGTGGCATTAGTTAGATCAAGTCGAACCCCAGAATGGAAACACCCCATGAACCAACAGTCCGTACCGAATGAGCAAGAACGTTCGCCAGAAACCGTCAATGACATCGCAGAAGTAACATTTGAGCGGATCGGCGAGATCCTCGAAGCGGAAAACCTCATTTACCGTCATGAAGAACAAGACATCCCCGATGGCAGCACGTTGCAGGTGGTACGAACCGGGTTTAGCAACGCAGCAATCGCGATAAGCGTGCGACAAAATACTCTCATCGTCGATTCCCTCTGGCGTGGACAGTTGAGCACCAGCCAAGCCGTGGATGTGCTTGCGGTCGTAAACTCTTGGAACCAAGCACAATTTGCGCCGACGCTGCGTTTTTTCGAACAGGGCGAAGAATTACTCGCAATCTCGGCTGTACGTGAGGCAGATGTCAGCACCGGAATGACGCGTAACCAATTGGGCGCGTTCCTTCTCAGCACGCTGGATGCAGTACTTGAATCTTTCCAGTCACTCGAAAAACAATTCCCGGATTCAGTCACCTGGGAAAGCAATCACGCACACGACAAGTAAAAATAGGAGTCCGAGGATGAATCAAGCAACGCAGCTTGCACCTGCCAGCATAGATCGCGTCATTACAACAATGCGGGAATTCGACGTAGAGCTAACAAGAGTGCAAGACAAAGAAATAGCCACGGCCAATCTAAATGACACGTTATGCACATTTGCTGTACTCGGTTCTGCCATGGTCGTCCGGTCAGAGGTAGCAACAGACACAAAATATGACAGTGCTGACGCGGGCCTGTTTCTAGCCGCTAACCAAATTAACTCCACCTCGATTGGGGCGCGAGCCGTAATCGCAGAGCACGAAGGAAAACTAATCGTGCGTACCGAACGCGACATCGTCGTAGCGGCGGGGATCTCTGATGAACAGCTTAAGGCGACTCTTAAAACGGCCGTGGACGGCGTAGTCCGCGCCCAAGATGCCATGGTCGCGGCCGCAGAAGAAATGCGCAAACTTAACGAGCATCGTGATCAGTAAAACTACTGGCTCAGGCGCCGCTGCTGCGCAGCGACGTCATAGCCAGGATCAGGCCAGTTAAGCCCCATCGCCCGCAACCGGCGAAGTAATAAAAACTTCACGGCTGTGCGGGCATAAAGTTTGTTATCACTCGGGACGATGTACCACGGTGCGTGATCGCTATCGGTACGATCAATCGCAATCTCATAAGCGCGCTGATAATCATCCCATTTAGCGCGGTTCTCGATGTCAGACGGATCGAATTTCCAGCGTTTATCCACCCTGCGCAAACGGCGAAGCAAGTTTTTCTTCTGGAAATCAGGAGAGATGTGGAGCATGACTTTTATTATGCTAACGCCTTGCGCAGCCAATTCTGATTCAAAATCGACGATGGCCCCATAGCGGCGCTCGATTTCTTCCGGCGTTGCCATGCTCTCTACTCGTTGAATCAGTACGTCCTCATAGTGAGAACGATCAAAGACAACAATTTCCCCCGGCCGCGGGGTGTGCTTTCGTATCCGCCAGAGAAAGTCGTGGGAAAGTTCCTCTGCATTCGGTGCACCGAAACTGATCGGTTTTAAGCCCTGTGGATCGAAAACTGATAAAGCATTGCGAATCATCCCGCCTTTGCCTGATGTATCCATCCCCTGCAGGATAAGTAGTATTGCTCCAGCTCTATTCGTACCTCTCCCACCCGAGGCAGAATCGTCGGTGCTAGCGCTAATCCGTGCATGGGCGAAGAGCTGCTCCTGTAGAGTCCGCAATTCTTCATCAAACTTATGAAATCGGCGACGCAGTCGTTTTCCGCTAACCTTGCCTACATATCCCGGGGTGGACAGAGGATTAATTGCGGCGAGATCGACAGGAAGGTCTGCCCGCAGTTGCTCTACACCTTTGGGCTTGAATCGCATTTTGCCTTAATCGCTTCCCGCCGATGATTCATCACTGGCTTCTGCAGGCGCCCCATCCCCCATCGGGTTATCTGCCGATTGGGTCTGCGCAATGTCATCAAGGACTGCATGAATGTATGGGGCAGCCGAATCAGTGGAATACTCGCTGGCTAATTCAACGCCTTCCACCACCGCTACAGCAGCGGGGACCTCTTTATTGAAGAGAATCTCCCACGCGGAGACTCGCATGATTGCGCGATCCACCGCCGGCAAACGCCTCAGTTCCCATTCTTGAGACAAGAAGCGCGCGATCAATTCATCAATTTCATCAAGCTTCTCAGCGGCACCAGCAACAATTTCTTTGGTGTAATCCGCCACTGGTGGAACAGGAGGTTGTTCCCAACTAGCTAACTCTACCCGTTCTTTGACGATTGCCACGGGGTCAAGGTCTCTAGTTTCAGCTTCATAGAGAATATCTGCAGCACGGCGGCGGGCTCGATATCGTTTAGTGTGTAGACGTTGGTCTAGCCTGTTGAATCGAGCACCCGCACTAGGCTGATTCTTCTTTACTGACATACCCTGCGCGTTAATTGTTGCTACGGGACAGGTAGTCGCCGGTACGGGTATCAATCTTCACCACGTTGCCGGTCTCAATAAACAATGGCACCTGAACTTCCGCACCCGTTTCGAGCGTTGCGGGCTTGGTTCCGCCATTGGAACGATCTCCCTGCAAACCTGGTTCGGTGTGCTCTACCTTGAGGTCGACGTTGATGGGAAGTTCAGCGAACAGGGGCTCGTTGTCGTGGAAAGAAACCTGAATCCGCATATTTTCCAACAAGAAGTCAACGGCACGACCAAATTTCTCTGCGTCTAACTCCACCTGGTCAAAGGTCTTATCATCCATAACAACGTAGTTGGTGCCGTCATTGTAAAGATACGTCATATCCCGACGGTCAACCGTCGCGAGTTCTGCCTTTGCACCGGCATTCCAGGTCTTATCGGTCACCTTGCCAGTCATGACATCTTTCAGCTTGGTACGCACAAAGGCAGGACCTTTGCCAGGCTTCACGTGCTGGAATTCGACAATTTGCTGCAGCTTGTTGTCAATTTTCAGGACGACGCCGTTTTTAAACGAAGTAGTATCAGCCACGAATCAACTCTCCAATGTGTCTAGTTAGCGGCAGTACGCTGTTTCCGGCACTGCTTAGTTCAGATTAGCTTGCGCCAGTATAACCCTAACGCTTCTGCACAAACTCCGCTGGTTTACAGTTCACGTAATTGCTTTGTAGGCGTTGACAGATTCTTGGGCTTACCGTCGGTAATCACCAATGTGTCTTCAATGCGAACGCCAAGCTTACCTGGAATATAAATACCAGGTTCAATCGTCAGTGTCATTCCAGCCTCAAGGCTACCTTGACCACTCTTCGCAGCCGCCGGAGCTTCATGTACATCCAAGCCGATTCCATGGCCAGTAGAGTGGACAAAATACTCGTCATAGCCTGCTTCTCGGATAATTTCACGACACGCCTCATCGACGTCAGAAAGAGATGTGCCCGGAGTAGCTGCTCGAACCCCTGCTTCCTGTGCTTTGAGCACAAGGTCATAAATTTCCCGGGCAAAATCATCAACGGGGCCGATAGCCACGGTACGGGTCATATCCGAGTTAAACCCGCGCAAATGCGCACCATAGTCGATAGTGACTAGATCCCCTTTTTGCAGCTCTCGATCGTCCGCCCCATGGTGTGGTTTCGCACCGTTCGGGCCACTTGCAACAATAGTGTCAAAACTAGGCCGTTCGGCCCCCAACAGCCTCATACGATATTCCAAATCGGCGGCCACCTGCCGCTCGGTACGGCCCGCTGCAATTTCGCCAGCAGCAATCATGTCTTCCAGTGCTTGCGACGCTAATTCTGCAACCCCGGTCAAACGCTCAATTTCGACGTTGTCTTTTACCAGGCGGATCTTCTCAATCATCCCGGAAATAGGTACTAAGGTGACTTCATCCGGGCACTGTTTTTCGAGCTGCTTAAACTGCTCAATGCTCACGAAATCGGATTCAACCCCGACGCGACGCGGTCCTTCCAGTTTCTGCAACAGCTCTTTCGTGATAGCGCTCGTGATCACCGCGTCGATATCCGGTACTTCCTCAGCGATCTGTGTTGCATAGCGACCATCAGTGCTAATAGCAGCTGATTGGTCTTTCGACAGCAGGACTGCTCCGTTAGATCCAGAAAATCCAGAGAGGTAGCGCACGTGTATTAAGTGAGTAACCAAAAAGTCGTCGAGTCGCTCCTCCGCCATTGCAGTCGCCAACTTACGGCGGCGGTTACTGAAACGAGTATCTGCCAGTGCCATTTTTCTCCTCATCGTAAACTAAATCTTATGATCGAATTAAAATCTGCGGTGATTCGCGATTGATTGCTCTCTTGCTCATATTCTATGAAAAGAATTACAAATCACGATGTTACGCCAAATTCTTCGCCCAATAATCTACTGCTGCGTAATAACCGGAAACGCCTAACCCGCAAATCACTCCTCGAGCGATAGGAGAAAGGTAGGAATGCGCACGAAACGGTTCGCGGGCATGGATATTGGAGATGTGTACCTCAATGAACCCCTTCTGTTCGGCAACTTCTGCTAGCGCATCACGCAATACTACCGACGTGTGTGTCAGTCCACCCGGATTAATAATCACAGGCCACTGCTTATCCGCAGCTTCATGCACGTATTCCACTAATTCGTGCTCTGCGTTCGATTGTCGACATACTACCTGCAGGCCTCGTGCATGACCTGCGCTGACCAGCTGTTTTTCCAGTTCCGGCAAGGTTACAGCACCGTAAATATCTGGTTGCCGCTTCCCTAAACGATTCAGGTTTGGGCCATTAAGCACCAAAATCGTCGGATGCTTATCACTGGACATTAATTCCTCCTTAACGTTGCGCAGCTACAGTATTAGCTACTGATCGCTGTGTACGCTGCGCGTAATTCCTCATCTGAGGCATCTGAAATGCGAGTGCACTCACCGATTCTTGTGAGGGCGACAAAGCGCAGATTTCCATCACGATTTTTCTTATCTCGACTCATACCGTCGCGCAGTACAGAAAAGTGTCCAGCTTCATACGAAACCGGGAGGCCGACAGACTGCAAGATGTTTCGATGACGTCGCAAAAGATCTTCGTCAATCAGTTTGCGATTGTGCGCGAGATGCGCAACATACATCATGCCGACGGCCACAGCGTCGCCGTGGCGCCACTGGAATTCTTCTCGCAATTCCACTGCGTGCGCGAAGGTGTGTCCATAATTCAAAGTCTCACGTAATCCAGACTCACGAAGATCCATTCCGACGACGTTCGCCTTTACTGCAATCGAACGCGCAATTAATTCTGGAAGGTAACCATCCGGGTCTAGGCAGTTCTGTGGATCTGCCTCGTAACGATCGATGATAATGCTGTCACTGATAAATCCAGTCTTAATAATTTCCGCTGATCCAGCAATGATTTCATTTTGCGGAAGCGTCGTAAGCCGGTCCAGATCGACAAATACACTATCGGGCTCATGGAATGCTCCCACCAGGTTTTTACCGTGACCAGTATTAATTCCTGTTTTTCCACCAACAGCTGCATCCACCATCGCCAACAGCGTGGTAGGTACTTGAATGACTTTGATACCGCGCATCCAGGTAGCAGCAACAAACCCCGCGAGGTCTGTGACCGCACCACCACCAAATCCAATGACCACGTCGCTGCGAGAAAAATTATGCTGTGCGAGCTTATCCCATAATTCGCTGACAACCTCTAGGCTCTTCGCGGCTTCTGCATCGGGTACCGGAAACAAATGCACTCGTAAGCCACGATCTTCGATGGCAGATGCTACCTGACGCGCCGGGGCTGCCATCGTCGGCTGGTGAATAATACCTACGGTTTGTGCGCCAGTCTGCTTACTCCGCTCTGCTATCGCATCAGTCAAGCCACGGTCGACAATAACTTGGTACGGATTAGGGCCGTTAACCTCGATAACCTCCGTAGTACCGCGGGCAAATTGCCGATTATCCGGCGATGGTGAAAACATGTTGAAGTTCATCGTCGTGTACTGCCTTCCAGGCGCTATAAGGTTTCCAAGAATCCCAAAATATCGGCAACAACCTGCTGCGGGCTGCGTTGCTCTGTCCGCGCGCGATAATCAGCGACTTCTCGGTACAACGGTCGCCGTTGCGCCATTAATTTTCGGTACCGTTCGCTGGCGTCAGCCCCAGCTAGTAACGGGCGCTGGTCTCTGTTGTGCGGTCGAGTAGTCCGCTCGATACCGGTTTCATCACTGACGTCTACAAAGACTACGGTTTGTTCTCCAAGCAACCCACGAGTGCCTTCGTGTATAACTGCGCCACCTCCGAGTGCAAGTATCCCGGGTTCATGTAATGCTTCAGCAATTATTTCGGCTTCCAGCTCACGGAATGCATCTTCTCCGCTATCAGCGAAAATCTCGGCGCAGGTTTTCCCAGCACGTTGTTCAATTACGGAATCAGAATCGACAAAAGTTTGGTTCAGTACCCGCGCCAAGCGACGCCCAATAGTGGTTTTTCCAGCTCCGGGAGGACCAACGAGTACGACAGAAGGGCGTGGCTGCTCTGCAGAAGTCATTGTTCCCCCTCTTCTACTGGTCCCGTACTTGCCCCTCCTGCCGACTGAGCTCCGCAAAACGAAAACCGCTTGTCGACGCTTTCTTGATAAGCCTGAAAATTGCGACGCGTTTCCGCAACGCTATCGCCACCAAATTTTTCGAGCACCGCCTGTGCAAGTACCAAGGCAACCATAGCTTCTGCGACAACTCCGGCAGCAGGCACCGCGCAGACATCCGAACGCTGGTGAATAGCAGTCGAAGACTTGCCGGTATTCATGTCGAAGGAGCGTAAAGCTCTGGGAACAGTAGAAATTGGTTTCATAGCGGCGCGTAACCGTAGCTGTTCACCATTGGTAGTCCCTCCTTCCAAACCGCCTGCCCGATTCGTCGCGCGGGTTAAACCAGATGCTGCATGCATAAATTCGTCGTGTGCTGCTGAGCCTCGTGAACGAGCCTGAGTGAAACCATCACCAATTTCCACGCCTTTAATGGCTTGAATACTCATCAAGGCTGCCGCCAACTGTGCATCCAGTCGAGTCTGACCCGAAACATGAGAACCTAAGCCGATAGGAAGACCATCGACAACGACTTCGACGATGCCGCCAAGCGTGTCACCAGCTTTTTTCGCCGCTTCTATTTCAGAGACCATCGATTCTTCTGCATCTTTGCCAAAAGCACGCACTGGAGAAGCATCGATGCGGTCAATATCATCCGGCGTTGGTGCAGGACCATCATAGGGTTGCGATGGCCCAATGGAGATTACATGGGAAAGAACTTCCACGCCGAGAACTTGCCGTAAAAAATTACGCGCAACCGTCGCACAGGCTACTCTCGCAGCAGTCTCACGTGCAGACGAACGCTCGAGAATATTACGAGCATCACTATGCTCATATTTCACCATGCCTGAGAAGTCTGCATGCCCTGGACGAGGTCTCGTCAACTGCGCACCACGCCCCGAACTCATTGCTTTAGCAATCTCGGGGTCATCCACATCAACCGGATTCGCAGCCATGATAGTTTCCCACTTCGGCCACTCTGTGTTACCGATCATGATCGCGATTGGACTGCCCAGTGTCTTACCATGCCGTATCCCTGCAAGCAGACTTAACTCGTCTGCTTCAAATTTCATGCGTGCCCCGCGCCCATAGCCCAGGCGACGGCGTGCGAGTTGGTGCGCAATATCATCTGAAGTGAGTTCAACGTGTGCAGGCATATTCTCTACGACAGCCACAAGTGCTTGGCCGTGTGATTCCCCAGCGGTTGTCCAACGAAGCATAGACACCATTATTCCACAAACACTATTGAAACCATCACAGTGGCCAATATCATAGCTGGTCCATGTGCAACGTAGCTGCGCCGTAGTAGTGTTGCAGCACACAAACTCAGTATTGCTGCGGTCATCGATGCAAGTAAAACAGCAAAAATATTGCCGACAGCGGCTGCGGCAACCCCCAAGGGAACGGCGAGTTTGATGTCACCGCCACCAACTCCGCGATTACATCCGTCCCGCCCATTGCAGAAAAAACTTACAACAAGTTGTGCAATATACAAGGTCGGCCAGGTTACTGCAGCCCAGAGGATCTGACCTGTGTTCTGCATAAAAAGAGCCCAAACCACCGACACCAATGCAGCAGGCACGGTAAGTAAATTTGGCAACCGGTGAAAGCGCAAGTCGTAGTAGATCAGAGCGCTAGCCCACACGATTGCAAGAACAACTAATGCGTATAGTGATAATCCCCCCATGCTTACTCACGGTACCGCAAGTCCTTAAAGCAACCGGTTATAAGCCACAATTATGCGATGCGAGACGCCAGTACCCGTTCCAATGCTTCCCACATACTTGATTCGGGAGCGGACTTTCCAGTAAAGGCTGTGAACTGGCCAAAAGCCTGATAGGCCAACATAACGTGTCCGCCTACGCTGCGGTGCCCATTAGAAGCAGCTTGAGTGGTCAATGCTGTCGGCCACGGATCATAAATCACATCGAGAACCGGTGCATGAGCAACACGGCGTTCATGACCAAGCAAAGCTGCGGAAGGAACAGTCGATATCACAGCATCGCTATCCGGAACTTTGTCTTCCCAACTAATTGTCCGCCAATTAAGTCCGACCGCTTCTGCTAGCGGAGCCCATTCATTACTACGATCCCTTCGGTTTACGACGGTGACAGTAGAAACACCGAGCGTACCCAACGCCCACAAGACAGGCCGGGAAGTTCCCCCGGATCCCAACACCACGACATGCTCCAATTGTTTACTGGTCTGTGGAAACAGCTCTTTTAATGCACCAAGCACCCCATCTCCATCAGTATTATCGGCAAACCAGCCGTTTTCGCGGCGAACCAGGGTGTTCGCCGCACCAATCATTTGGGCACGCCCGCTGACGGAATCGGCGACTTGGAGTGCTTCAAATTTTCCCGGCATGGTGACTGAAAACCCCTGAAATGAGGGATCAGCATTAGCCACAAACGATGCTAACTGTCCTTTAGGAACATCGAAGGATAGATAGTGCCACTGGTCAAGCCCCAATGCAGCGTAACCAGCATTATGTAATACCGGTGAGAGCGAATGAGAAACCGGCGACCCCAGCACGGCTGCACGGTGCACGATTTCCGAGCCACTCGGAACGGAACTACTCATGGTGATCCAAGATTCCGGATTCGAGCGCCCGATCTACATCTTCTAAGTGTTTTTCGAAGGTGTCGTTGAATACTGTGGTGCCTTTGTTGTCAATCGTCACGAAAAACAGCCAATTCCCCTCGGCAGGATGTTCCATAGCATGTAATGCATCATCTGAAGGCGCAGCAATCGGGGTTGCCGGCAAGCCATCCATCGCATAAGTATTCCACGGAGTTTGGCGTGCTCGATCTTCATCCGAGGTTGCGAGTTCAACATCATCCAACCCATAATTTACCGTCGAATCAAATTCTAGACGCATTGGTTCGTCTAAGCGGTTTAGAATCACACGCGCGACTTTGTCAAAGTCGCCCGCTGGTGCTTCCCTTTCTACCAAGGAAGCCGCAATCAATAGCTCATATGGTTCCAAGCCCACTGCTCGCGCACGTTCGACAATTTTTGAATCGTTGTACCGCTTGGTTGTTCGCGTTACCAGATCCGTTAAGATTTCTTCTGCATCCATACTCGGGTCAATGACGTATTGACCTGGAGCAATTAATCCTTCAAGCCGTTTTGGATCAGAGCCTTGCGCGCGGACAGGATCCAGCGCCCACTCAGGCGCGCCGAGATCCGCCGGGTCTTTATTAGCGGCTACAGATGCTAGTTCTTCAGCGCTAACACACTGATCCTCTTCATTATCTGCGCAGCTGACATTGGAAATCTGGCTATATATCCCAAGCCGAACATTACCACCTTTGACGTTGACATCCTGCAAAGTAGCGCCGCCGTGAACGTCAAGCAGGTCGACCTGCTTAGCTGGATCCAGCAGCGCTGCGACTGCAGCTTGAGCACTCATCTCCTCTTCCAGGCGGTAAAATCCAGGCTGTACATTTCCAGCATCTGGATTACTAGCAGCAGCAGTCTGGAATACGGAATCAGATGCTACAATGCCACGTTCTTCTAGCTCCGGGCCTAATGACGAAATAGAATCGCCCTCTTTAATCTGCACCATGGCAACGACGCCATTGCCATTCCCGTCGTAGTCATCCACAGATGCACCTCCACGAGCAAAAACGACATTGAACGCGATATAGGCGCTCACACCGATTATCAAGATAAATGACGCAATGAGGACAGCAAGACCCCGCTGCCGACGTTTGACATACTTCGGGTCCATGCTGCGCTTTACGCGCACTCGAGTTTGATTGCTCATCTCTATAATCTCTTCTTAGTTCGGCGAGTCATTTTCACGCTGGCGGGCGAGTGCAAGGGAATCCAACCACGATTGCAAAATTTCCACAGCTGCGGCTTGATCAATCACCGCTCGCCCGGCTTTTTCAGATACACCCGATGCACGCAATGCTTGGGATGCTGACACGGTAGTTAATCGTTCATCAGCGAACACTACGGGGGTCTCGACACCAGCACTACGCAGACGACGTCGGATGCGAAAGGCAATTTCTTTCGCGTGTTTCACGCTTTTTGAGCCATGACCTTGTAGATCCCTAGGCAGTCCGACGATAATCTCCACAGCCTCGTACTGTTCGATCAGACTGAGTAAACGGTCGATATCGCTTTGGTCGCGATCCTTAAACCCAGTTTTGCGCTGCACAGTTTCCACGGGAAATGCCATTGTCGCTTCGCGGTTCGAAGCAGCAACACCAATACGAACGGTACCGACATCGAGACCGATTCGGCGCCCAGCGATTGAAGCATAGTCGCCAGGAGAATCAACGCTTGGCGCGTCTGGCTCGGGCATACTCACGTATACTTTCTACCTTTCTGGTGCCGACAGGTCCATTGTATTGGGCTTCGTAGGTATTCTATAACTAAACGGTAACAAAATGACGATCGGCGCGGCTATTACGGCCTATCCCCTCTCGAAATACCACGTTAGATCTGAGAAATTTCCTCCCGCACAGCCGCAAAACCTTGGTTTATTCCAGCTGCGAGGTTCCCTGAGCCTTGCGCTAAGTCCGGTTTTCCTCCACCTTTTCCGCCAACATAGCCTCCAAACAGAGATACCAATTTGCCAGCTGCAATTCCCTTGTCGACTGCAGCCGAGCTTACGGCAGCTACGAACGGCACTTTACCGTCATTATCTGCAGCCAGAACGACCACGGCTGGGCGATCTTTAATGCGATTACGGATATCCACGGCGATCGAACGCAACTGCCCCCCATTAACATCAGATGGCAATTGTGCACAAACAACAGCAATTCCGTTCACATCTACTGCATCACTTGCGTATTCCGTGGCCTGTGCTGCCATTTGTTGTTGTCGAAGAGCCGCTACCTGTTTTTCGGCATCTTTCAACTTTCGGGTTAGTGCTTCGATTCGTTCCGGGACTTCATTCGGTTTAGCTTTCAACGATTGCGCAACGCCATGGGCCAACGCGGCTTCTTTCGAGAAATATCGGAAAGCATCCAATCCAGAGTAGGCCTCAATTCGGCGTGCGCCGGATCCTACGGATGATTCGCCAAGAACGGAAACCGGACCTATCTGCGAAGAATGGCTAACGTGTGTACCGCCACATAGCTCTGTCGAAAACGGGCCAGCAATCTCAACTACCCGAACTCGTTCGCCATAGTTCTCGCCAAATAGCGCGAGTGCTCCCATTTCTTTAGCCTGATCAAGCGTAGTTTCCATGGTGTTGACCTGGTAATCTGCGTCGACGACTTGGTTGGTGATCGTCGCGATCTGATCCATCTGCTCAGCGCTCAGCTGTTCAGTGTAGTTGAAGTCGAATCGCAAATACCCCGGCCGATTCATCGACCCCGCCTGCACAGCAGTTGGGCCAAGAACGTCTCGCAAAGCACCGTGGATAAGATGAGTCGCGGTGTGTGCCTGGCGTGCGCCATGACGCCATTGCTGGTCGTATTCTGCCGTCGCTGCCTGACCAATTTCAATAGAACCGCCTAGCAGTTGTCCACGGTGCACCCACAGTTTCTTGGCAATCTTTTGCACATCGGTAACTTCGACGGTGGCGTCCCCTGCAGTAATCGTACCGCGATCTGCCAGCTGGCCTCCGGATTCCGCGTACATCGGGGTTACATCCAGAATAACTTCCACATTCTCACCGCTGTGGGCGGTTGTGACTGATTGACCGTCGCGAACCAAACCGATGATCGTGGAATTCGTCGCTTGCTCTGAATAGCCCGCAAATTCAGTGGGTTGGTTATCCACCCATTCGCGGTAGACGGATTCGTCAGCGTGGGTATTTTTCTTCGCCTTATTATCGGCTTTCGCCCGCGCTTTTTGCTCGGCCATGGCGGTGTGAAAACCGTCCATGTCCACGTCTAAGCCAGCTTCTGCCGCCATTTCCATCGTCAAGTCAATGGGAAAGCCGTAAGTATCGTGCAGCAAAAAGGCGTCTGAGCCAGTGAGTACCTTTTCGCCACGTTGATTAAGCTGTTGTGCGGTCTCATCAAAGCGGCTTGTTCCCGATTCCAACGTTTTCAAAAAAGCTCGTTCTTCTGCTGAAGATACAGCCAGAATTCGTTCGCGGCTTTCTTGAATTTCTGGGTAGGACGGTTCCATCGTATCCATCACGGTCGACATAAAAGTCTTGATGGTTTCAGCACGGGCACCAAGCAGACGAGCAGAACGAATAATCCGGCGTAGAAGGCGTCGCAAAATATAGCCACGGCCTTCATTCGATGGTGTTACGCCGTCGAGAATTAGCATCATCGCGGTGCGCGAGTGATCAGCAATAACGCGGAACCGTACGTCATCGCCTTGTTTAGCACCATAGTCGGCACCAGTGAGCTTCTCCGCTGCAGAAATCACCGGGCGTAACAGATCAGTTTCGTACACATTATCTACGCCCTGAAGAAGGCAAGCCAGTCGTTCGATGCCTAAGCCAGTATCGATGTTTTTCGCTGGCAACTCTCCCAGAATTTCGAAATCGCCCTTACCGGAGCCAGTCGATTCACCACGTTCATATTGCATGAATACGAGGTTCCAAATCTCCATATAGCGGTGTTCGTCGGCTGCGGGGCCGCCTTCAATACCGTACTCTGGTCCGCGGTCATAATAGATTTCGGAGCATGGTCCGCACGGACCTGGCACGCCCATGTGCCAATAATTGTCTTCAACACCCATTCGCTGGATGCGTTCAGCTGGAATTCCGACAACATTTTGCCAGATTTCGGCGGCCTCATCATCGGTCTCATAGACAGTCACCCAAAGGCGATCCGGGGCAAGCCCTAAACCACCATCAGCCAACGAGTTGGTCAGCAGAGACCAGGCATTGGTAATGGCGCCTTCTTTGAAATACTGACCAAACGAGAAGTTACCAGCCATTTGGAAGAAAGTATTATGCCTCGTCGTAATACCTACTTCATCAATATCAAGAGTACGGACGCACTTCTGAATCGAGGTCGCGGTCCCATTCGGGTACGGAGGGTTCTGTTGCCCCAAGAAAAACGGCTTGAATGGAACCATACCCGCGTTCACGAATAGCAAATTTGGATCGTCTAAAACCAATGAAGCGCTCGGCACAACCTCATGTCCACGACGCGCGAAATGCTGAATAAATCGGTCTCTAATCTCATGAGTTTTCACTGCGAAGTCCTTTTCTCTTTGTCAAAACCTTTTTCAGAAGCGAGTCTACTAACTCGCTTCTCTTTCTTATTTCTTACCTCGTACCAACCTACGCAGTCTGCCCAGGTATTCCGAAATACGGCTCTCATTACCGTGGTCAGTAGGCTGGTAATAAACTGCATCGTCTAGCCCATCCGGGATATATTGTTGCTTGACAACACCGCGCGGATCATCATGCGGATACACATAGTCTTGCGCGTTCCCGAGGCGTTTTGCCCCTTGATAGTGTCCATCACGCAAATGAGCTGGCACCATTCCAGTTTTCCCCGCGCGAACATCACCCAGCGCTGCAGTAATCGCTTGATATACACTCGCTGACTTCGGTGCAGTTGCAAGGTGAATAACTGCCTGGGCAAGAGTTAATTTTCCTTCAGGCATCCCGATAAGTTGCACTGCTTGGGCCGCTGCAACTGCAACCTGCAGCGACTGCGGATCAGCCATACCGATATCCTCGCTTGCCAAAATCACTAACCTGCGTGCGATGAACCGGGGATCCTCCCCTGCCTCAATCATTCGTGCAAGGTAATGCAGCCCGGCGTCGACATCGGAACCACGGATTGATTTGATCAAGGCACTGGAAACGTCATAATGCTGATCACCATCACGGTCATACCGGACCAAAGCCTTGTCGACGCTTTGTGCCACCATGTCTGCGGTAATTTCGGGAGTATCCTGTTCATCGTTCCGATAAACCGCAGTTTGAGCCGCATCTCCATCTGCAGCTGATTCTTCGGCCAAAGCAGATTCTGCAGCGGCTTCTAGGTAAGTCAAAGCGCGACGAGCGTCCCCTCCTGCCAAGCGCACGATGTCCTTGACCGCCGCATCTGAAATCTCCACGCGGCGCGCAAGTCCACGATTATCAGAAACTGCACGACGGACGAGTTCAGCAACAGCAGCATTATCCAGTGGTTGCAGAGTCAATAACAAAGAACGAGATAACAGAGGAGACACAACCGAGAACGAGGGATTCTCCGTTGTCGCAGCTACCAAAAGCACGGTTTGGTTTTCTACCGCAGCTAAAAGAGCATCCTGCTGTGTTTTCGAGAATCGGTGAACCTCGTCTAGAAATAGCACGGTCTTCTTGCCAAGCTGCGCATCACGGCGTGCCACGGTAATGACTTCGCGGACTTGCTTAACCCCCGAATCTAATGCGGACAAACCCACAAAATTATGATTCATTTGCGCAGCTATAAGTGAAGCTATTGTAGTTTTTCCCGTTCCAGGTGGACCATAGAGTATGACTGAACTACGGCCGAAACCTTCCACTAACCTGCGCAACGGTTTGCCTTCATCTAGGAGGTGCCCCTGCCCCAAAACCTCGTCCAATGCCCTCGGACGCATGCGAGCTGCCAACGGTGCATCGTCCCCAGTTTGGAAGAGTTGTGTTCCGCGAAGGTTTTGCAAATCCTCGCTTGGATCGTTTATATCGGATCCAAGACGGGCAGAACCAAACAATGAATCCTGACTCATTACTTCCAACCAGGCTTTTCGACGCGCTGAGCAATACTGCGAGCGAACTCTGCAATCTGAATACTAGAAGCTGCACCTCCATACGTGCCATACCTCGACATAGCTTCGAAAGTTTCAAAAATATCGCGGCGCGCAAGTATTTCGTCTTCAGTGAAACTGTCGGCTGCACCAACCCGTAATAGTCTCGCCGCATGTTCGAGATCTCCAGTAATATCGTCGCCTTTTTCTAACATCCCGACGACCCCGCTCAAGTTCCCGGCAGCCATCGTCGCAAGTGTCGACAAGCCCCAACCAACAAGCGCAGCTAAGACTCTGCCGTGGAGATACTCTGGCTCAGCGAGTTTAGGAAAAACACTTTTGATCTCGCGTTTCCAAGCTGAAATAAAGGTCTCAACTTCATCGTCAGTAATAGGGTGGGTGAAAACGAACTGCGGGAAGCCCGCAATGACGCAAGCGATGTCAAAAGACACGTCCCGAAATCCAGCCCACTCATAATCCAAAAAATGAGTTCTGTCTGAGACAATAATATTGTCCGGTGACAAATCAAATGGCGTAAATGCTCGGGCCGATCCCCCCAGTACCCGCTTGCGCGCAATCTGCGCGGCGTCGCGAAAAGCTTGTGGTAAAACGAATCCAGAGTGCTCTAAGATCTGCTCACCTAATAGAATCGACTTTTCTAAGGCCGCATCCCGAACGCCTTGGTTTTCGCTAAATTGCGGGTGGTGTTTAAGCATGCGCGAAGTCAGAATATCGAATTCCTTTTCGCGCTCTGCAGTACCGGCATGCATGCGCCCAAGCGAACTACCAAGGTTACGTAAAATATGACCCCGTGTGTCCTGCTTAGCGGTTTCTAACAGCTCAGCAAAGGTATCGCCGTCCCCGGAATCTGTCATCACCACCAACCGCTCATCCATATCATAAGCCAAGAGGACCGGGCCAGGACGGACATTCTCCGGAAGAGCCGTTGTGAATTGGTAGGCCACCACTTCGCGCATCAAAGCAGCGTCATAAAGTACCTCGCCGGTCATTGGAACAAATTTCAATACCACCGTGCGGTGCTGCAAAAATGGTTGGCTGGCAACCTGTGCACGCAACACCGTGGATTCTCCAGATCCTGCAAGCACTTCAACATTTTCAAGGCGTTGGGAACCGCCAAATCGGTGCGATAGCAAATCTTGGGCGATACGTACTAATTGTTCCTTGCTAGGCACTCTACTTACTCCATAATGTGGTAATACCGCGCTGCTCATAGTTTTTTGCAGGCTCTCCGCAACTGGAGAGTGAAATAGCTATCAGCCGCGCGGTGGGAAGAAACCGAAAACAGGCACCGAAAAAGATTAAGCCTTCGGATTTTCTGCCTGCGGTTTTCCAGCCTTCGGCTTATAATCCACTCCGGTTTCCTTACGTTGTGCAGCAGAAATTGGTGCTGGTGCATCAGTCAATGGGTCTACACCGCCACCGGACTTCGGGAACGCGATGACATCACGAATGGAATCGAATCCGCCGAGCAACGAAACAATACGGTCCCATCCAAAGGCGATTCCGCCGTGTGGAGGTGCACCGTAGCTCATAGCTTCCAATAGGAAGCCAAACTTCGATTGGGCATCTTCCTCGCTGATGCCCATAACTTTGAATACCCGTTCCTGCAGATCTTTGTTGTGGATACGGATCGAACCGCCACCGATCTCGTTGCCATTGCAGACCAGATCATAAGCGTAGGCAGTAGCCTCACCTGGATTCTCATCAAAAGAGTCGATCCATTCTGGCTTTGGGGAGGTGAAAGCATGATGCACCGCGGTCCATTTCGAGTCGCCCAACGCGACATCGCCGTCAGCTACAGCGGCTTCCGCTGGTTCAAACAAGGGGGCATCAACGACCCAAACGAACGACCAGTCGCCGTCTTTAATAAGGCCTAGTTTCTGTGCAATCTCATTGCGAGCAGCGCCCAGCAGTGCACGAGAGGACCTGGTATCGCCAGCAGCAAAGAAGATGCAGTCTCCAGGATTCGCGCCAACGTGTGCTGCGATTCCCTCACGTTCTGTCTCGGTAATGTTCTTAGCGACAGGCCCGGATAGCGTGCCGTCTTCACCAACCAAGATATAAGCAAGCCCCTTAGCGCCTCGCTGTTTGGCCCATTCCTGCCAAGCATCTAGCTGTCGCCGTGGCTGGTTGGCCCCTCCGCACATTACTACTGCGCCAACATATTCGTTCTGAAAGACGCGGAAAGTTGTGTCCTTAAAAAAGTCGGCACATTCGGTGATCTCGATATCGAAGCGTAGATCTGGCTTATCTGAGCCGTATTTACGCATGGCATCAGCGTAGGTGATGCGTGGAATTGGGCGCGCAATCTCATGTCCGATTAGGCTCCAAAGCTCAGCAGCAATCTCTTCACCCAGGGAAATAACGTCTTCCTGGTCTACGAATGACATTTCGACATCAAGCTGAGTGAATTCTGGCTGCCGGTCCGCACGGAAATCTTCGTCTCGATAGCAACGCGCGATCTGGTAGTACCGTTCCATGCCTGCAACCATCAACAACTGTTTGAAAAGCTGTGGGGACTGCGGTAGTGCATACCAGGACCCTGGTTTCAAACGTGCTGGCACAACGAAATCCCGTGCGCCTTCAGGCGTGGAACGAGTCAAAGTTGGGGTTTCAATCTCCAAAAAATCATGCTTGTCCAACACGCGGCGTGCGGCCTGGTTAGCACGTGAACGCAGTTTCAACGCTTCTGCTTGCTTCTGACGGCGGAGGTCCAGATAGCGGTGACGCAAGCGTGCTTCCTCGCCTACGTCGTTAGACGAAGCATCTTCGACCTGGAATGGCAACGCTTCAGAGGCTGACAAGACCTTGAGCTCAGTGACGTTAACTTCAATCTCACCGGAT
Source organism: Corynebacterium pseudodiphtheriticum (assembly GCF_023509295.1). NCBI lineage: Bacteria > Bacillati > Actinomycetota > Actinomycetes > Mycobacteriales > Corynebacteriaceae > Corynebacterium > Corynebacterium pseudodiphtheriticum. Next base: position 1,294,016 of record NZ_CP091864.1, read on the forward strand.
GCCAGGTTTGGGTTTTCCGATCCAGCTGGACGTGGCTCTACTTCCCCGGTGATCGCGATGCAGTATTCCGAACGCAGCGCATGGGCTTGTTCAGCGACCTGTGAATCACGAAATACAGCTTGCACGTATCCAGAATGATCTCGCAGGTCGATAAAGATGACGCCGCCGTGGTCACGGCGACGAGCAACCCATCCGGCAAGGGTTACTGAGTTTCCTGCAAGGTCTTTGCCAAGCTGTCCTGCTGAATGTGTGCGCAGCACGATTATCGAAAATCCTTCCATAGGGTCGAATGGTTCTCACGCATTGCTTGTCTCACCGCAGCGCAAACGCGTAAGCGGTAACATTAGCGCAACAAGAGGCGCTGAACCATATTTAGACTGTCCCAATCCTACATTGTTTGATTATTACTCTTCACATGCCGGGGTTAATCTGTCGACGACCGAATTTTTCCATGGAGACAGCCTTGTATGCATATTCACGATTTATATTTCAGTCACACAAAATTATGGGAATCTGCCACCTAGATAGTTCGGCTCAAAGGCACGTAGACTAGACACCTCAAGCTTCGAAAATTGTTAAACAATTTTTCTTACTCGGTTAGTCCAGCGAAAAGCAAGAGTGCACACCCATAAAAGAATTGAGGACATCTCTATGACCATAAGTGTGACTGATATTTTCTCCATCGGCATCGGACCATCCTCGTCTCATACGGTTGGCCCCATGCGTGCAGCAAAATCATTCATCAATTCTTTAACGGCCATTCCTCACCGAGTCCAAGCCGAACTCCGTGGTTCCTTAGCCGCTACTGGACGTGGACATGCCACTGACCGTGCAGTTATTCTTGGCCTCGTCGGCTGGGATCCGCTTGATGTACCACTCGACGCCGAACCCCGAGCAGACCAACCCATTCCAACTAAAGGGTCAGCCACCGGCCCTGATAGGGAAATCCACTACGAACTTCGGTTCATTAATGAGCCCCTTCCACAACACCCCAACGCCGTGGTTTTTAGCGCCTGGGACGCCGAAGGAGAATGTCTTGCCAACGGCATCGAATACTTTTCTGTCGGCGGAGGGTTTATCCTCACGCGAGAAGAGCTAGATAAAGAACTCGAAACAGAAAACGAAGTGCCTGCCGGTATGGCTGCAGCTGATGGGCAGTCAGAAGTACCATACCCATTTAGGACGGGCGCGGAACTGCTGCGCATGTGCGAAGAATCGGGCCGGGAAATTTGGGAACTTGTCGAAGCAAATGAAAAGGCTTTACATGAAGGCAATGGTGGGCTGGATTTCGTCAATAACCACTTGACCACTGTGTGGGATGTTATGCGTTCATGCGTAACCGAAGGCATCGCTACCCAAGGACATTTACCTGGCGGATTGCATGTACCGCGCCGTGCACACCGAGTCTATGAGCAGCTTCTCGACGCTGTCGATGACACGTCGCACGGGTTTTCCGCTATGGAATGGGTCAATCTCTACGCGTTAGCAGTAAACGAACAAAATGCTGCCGGCGGTCGTGTGATAACTGCCCCCACCAACGGTGCCTGCGGAATCATTCCTGCGGTTTTGCACTACGCCCGCGATTTCCAAGCAAACTTCACCAGGGAATCCGCCCGACGCTACCTGCTAACTGCTGGCGCTATCGGCATGATCATCAAGCAAAATGCTTCAATCTCGGGTGCAGAAGTTGGTTGTCAAGGCGAAGTGGGCTCTGCTTCAGCCATGGCTGCTGCAGGAATGGCACAACTACTGGGTTGCACGCCGGCACAAATTGAAAATGCCGCGGAAATAGCGCTCGAACACAACCTCGGGTTAACGTGCGACCCAGTCGGTGGATTAGTGCAGATTCCGTGCATTGAACGCAACGCGATTGGCGGAGTGAAAGCAATCAACGCTGCGCGTCTAGCCAAGATCGGCGAAGGTACCCACCATGTCACACTGGACAACGCGATCAATACAATGGCTGAAACTGGCCGCGATATGCTCTCTAAATACAAAGAAACATCCATTGGCGGCCTAGCAAAAACCTTAGGCTTTACAGTCAGTCAGGTCGAGTGCTAACGCAGTTTCTCGAGTAGCCACTTCCCTAGTTGTTCGGCTGGGACTTCGGTTTGTTCGTGCGCAGCAAGGTCTTTAACCGCCACCACGCCCTCGGCCAACTCTGCCTCGCCAAGCACCAAGGCATAGGCCGCACCGGAACGGTTGGCAGCTTTCATGGACCCTTTCATTCCCTTGCCCCCGAAGGCCATATCCGCAGAAATACCCTCTTGCCTTAAAGAGTTAAGTAACAGTGGCATGCGAGCACCTGCGGCTTCGCCCAACGGAACACCAAAAACCTCAACCCTCTGTTCAGTTCCTTCCAGCGTGATACCTTCGGCCTCCAATGCCAGGATCGCGCGGTCAACTCCCAGACCAAAGCCTATACCTGACAGTTCCTGTCCGCCGAGTTGAGCCATCAGCCCGTCGTAACGGCCGCCACCACCAATGCCCGATTGTGCACCCAAACCATCGTGGACGAATTCGAAGCAAGTCTTCGTGTAATAATCCAAACCACGAACCATACGAGGGTTAATCGTGTATTCGATTCCCATCTCATCCAGATAGTTCGTTACCGCATCGAAGTGAGCACGGCACTCGTCGTTAAGGTGATCCAGCATTAGGGGCGCGTCGGCAAGCTGATTTTGCACCGCTTCACGCTTATCATCCAGTACCCGTAAAGGATTGATTTCAGCGCGCTTACGAGTCTCCTCATCTAAATCTAGCTGAAACAAGAAATCCTGCAGCTTCTGGCGGTATTGCGGACGACAATTGTGGTCACCCAAACTAGTGATTTCCAAACGGTAACCACGGAGACCAAGCGCTTTATATGCCCGATCTGCAATCGCTATTACTTCAGCGTCCAGTGCAGGATCATCTGCTCCAATCGCCTCAACGCCAACTTGTTGGAGCTGCCGATAGCGACCTGCTTGTGGCCGTTCATAGCGGAAGAACGGCCCATTGTATACCAATTTCACTGGCAGCGGACCACGATCGAGACCATGCTGGATGACAGCACGCACCACCCCCGCAGTACCTTCCGGACGTAAAGTCACAGAACGATCACCACGGTCTGCGAAAGTATACATCTCTTTCGATACCACGTCGGTTGATTCACCTACGCCTCGGGCGAAAAGCTGTGTATCTTCAAAAATCGGGAGCTCAATATGCTCGAATCCTGCTAAACGAGCATGATGCACTAACGTGTCACGTACTTTCACAAACGTCGCTGACTGGGGCGGGACATAATCTGGCACACCCTTCGGGGCTGCTGCTTTGAATTTCGAAGTACTCACAGGCAACCAGTTTAGCCCCTATACTCCGCTAAGAATGGATTGGTAGCCTTCTCGTATTTCATAACGGTTGTAGGACCGTGACCAGGCAGGACGGCTAGCTCATCAGGCAAAACTGCGACAACCTCACGCAAAGAAGACATCATTGCCTGCTGATCTGAAAAAGGCAGATCAGTCCGACCGATGGCTCCCCGAAACAGTACGTCACCAGAGAAAATAACATCTTCGTCTTGCAACATCACACAGCCAGGTGAATGTCCTGGCGCGTGGACCACACGAAAATGGTGCCCCAGTAATTCGAGCGATATAGGTTCGTTGCGCGAACCTGGGGTTCCGATAATACGCAAGTCTTTAATCGGGACCATGTTAGCTACGTCGAATAGCGCCTGCATCTGGGACGGCAGATCGGTCATATCATTCAACCAGAATTCATCAGCAGCATGAATATAAACCGGAATATCGAATTTCGCGGCTAAATCACCGGCGGATCGCGTGTGGTCAAAATGCCCATGGGTCAGAAAAACCGCCTCGAGCTGCAACGATTCAGTTGCTTGCACGACGCGGTCTACAGCATGCATTCCGGGATCAACCACGAACGCGCGCCCATTATCTGAAACAATATAACAGTTGGTTTTATACGGCCCTGCAGCAAATCCAGAAATCTCCATGGGCAGATTTTAACGGATTATTGCCGGGCCACCGCACTGTCGTATACAGAGCTATTTCTGTAACGCTTCCAAAGCGGCGTCGTAATTAGGCTCAGAGGTAATTTCCTCTACAAGCTCCACGTGGGTGATGGTGTGCTCCGCATCAGCGACGATCACGGTGCGAGCGAGCAGTCCCTTCAGCGGGGACCCCTCGAGTGTGACGCCATAATCCTTGCCAAAGCTGGAGCGGAAGACCGAGCCCGTTTTAACGTTATCGATGCCTTCTGCATCGGTAAACCGACCGTGTGCCATTGGCAAGTCCGCGGAAATGCCCAAAACGGCAGCGTCGTCGAGACTGGCAGCTTCTTCATTGAAACGACGCACAGAAGCTGCACAAACACCCGTATCCAAGGACGGGAAAATATTGAGCACTAGCTTCTTGCCAGAGAAATCCGCCAAAGAAAATTCCTGCAAGTCGGAGCCAACAACAGTAAAGTCAGGCAGCTTGTCACCGACCTTTGGCAGCTCTCCGACGGTAGCCGTTTCTTCATCGTGAAATTTAGTAGTAGCCATGCCCACGATAGTAATCATGGCTAGGCACTCGTGCCACCCTTTCGGCTACCACTATGTTCATTTCTGACTTATCGCCAGCACGGCACAGGTGGTCTGCCAGGATACCCTCAGTAGTGTTGAAGATATTACAAAGCCTTATGCTCCCCACCAGTCAGCCATATTCGTTAGACTCTTCGCAGATGCCTAGGCTCGGCACAGTAACCGCTAGTAGAAAGTCCAACAGTGGATAAGAAACAACAAAACAACCAACAACGAGGCGTAGAATCGCTTGACGAACTCGACAAAGCGCTGAAGTCTCGCGAACGTAAAGAAAAATCCCGCCCTTTGGGAATAGCAGCAATCGCAGCACTCGCAATCGTCGTTTTAGTGGGAGGCATTTGGTTATTGGCAACCCGGGACGGTGACGACGCGGATCTTACTGCAGAAGAAGAAAGCACAACCCCGGAAGCCCCAGATGTAGAGCCCCTCGCATTGGAGCGCTCCGAAGAACTTCCCGAAACCGTGACTTGCACCTATGAGAAGCGCGATGCCGAAAATGGGGCTTCCGACGCAGGCACTCCGAAGACGGATGAAGTTTCTGCACGGGGTCACGTAAATGTCACGTTGGAAACCTCGCAGGGCGAAATCGGAATGGAGCTCGACCGCGAAGTGGCGCCATGCACGGTGAATGCAATCGAACATTTGACAAGCGCAGGGTACTACGATGACACCGTCTGCCACCGCCTGACTACTTCTGGAATCCACGTCTTGCAATGCGGCGATCCAACGGGCCAGGGTTCCGGCGGTCCAGGATTCCAGTTCGCCAACGAATACCCAACTGATGAATTTGGAGATGAAGCCGCGTCAACTCAAGTTGTATACCCCCGTGGATCCATTGCCATGGCTAACGCCGGCGCCGGCACCAATGGTTCACAGTTCTTCCTGAACTATAAAGATTCCCCGCTACAAGCCAATTACACCTACTTCGGGCAAATCAACGACGAGGGACTGAAGACATTGGACGCAATTGCGCAAGCCGGTACCGAGGACGGCTCCGGTGACGGTGCACCATCGGAAGAAGTTCGAATCAAGAAAGCTGTTGTACAGGATTCCTAAAGAATCGCAAATCTTCTAGTGAAAACACTTGCAAGCAGAGAGGAACCTGCGTTATGCTGAGCAAAGTCCAGACACATCTAGTTCTAAGGAATTCAGGCAATATGAAGTTTTCCCCTCGCAAGGCAATTTTGGCCGGCGCAACTGCCCTCGCACTGTCCACTACTGCCCTGACTGCCGCTCCAGCTATCGCTGTTGAGGGACAGCCTGCTCAGAACAAAACTGCCACATTTAGCTCTAACATCTCTGAGACCTTCGCCGGTTCTTCAAATGAGGAAAACACCAAAGAATCCGGAACTGGCGCCAAGGAGACCGGCAACGGCTCTTCAACCAGCGAAGGTGGATTCAACTTTGATAGCTTCAACAAAATCTTGAAGGCCATCTCCGGTGTCGTCGGCGTTGCCAGCACCATCTTCGCTTTCTTGAAGAGCTTGAAGGTAATCTAACCAGAGGCTAACGAGGCATAAGCCCGTTAACAATTCTCGACTTAACACGATATTCCGGGCATTCCCGGATAAAATAAGTCGTAGATCATGGTTGACCATAGCAAGAGGACTCGATGAGCAATCTAACTGCTCATCGAGTCCTCTTCGTCTTCCGATGCTGAATCAATTACGGCAGACGAAAGAAACTCATCGGCCTAATTAATTACTAGGCTGTCACCCGGTAAACGTCGAATACGCCCTCAGTGTTTCGCAGAGTATTCATCAAGGCACCCAACTGTTTGCTGCCCGAAACGGTAAAGGTAAACCGGACCGTCGCCACATGGTCTTCCGAACTTTGCGAATTCATCGAAAGCACTGACAACGAAGATTTCTGAAAAATCCCGGTCAGGTCATACAAAAGGCCCTGCCGATCTAGCGCCTCCAACTGCAAGGTGGCACTAAAGGCACCTTCAGTATCAACGTTATTAGCCCAACTGACTTCAAGCACACGTTCTGGCTCATCGCGCAATTTAGTCGCGTTCGTACAATCAGCACGGTGCACCGATACGCCCCCGCCGCGCGTGATAAAACCAAAAATTTCGTCGCCGGGAACAGGCTGACAACACTTAGCAATTTTTGCCAGCACATCGGGGTTCCCCTCGACCAAAATCCCGCTGCGGTTCTGATCTTGAAGGGCTGCCTGCTGCTTAGATTGCAACAGTTCGCTCAATGGCGTGCGATCTGCCAGTGCATCCACGGCATCTTCTTGGTCGCCGAACATTGCCATAAGTTGGTTCGCAACGTGCTGTGCCGACACATGACCAGCGCCAATTGCAGTATAAAGGGCATCGATGTCCGGGTAATGCAGCTGAGTAGCTACCTGCTTCATGGAGCTAGTCGTAAAAAGACGGTGCATTGGAAGCCCGCCACGTTGGATCTCTGCCGCCAACGCATCCCTACCGGCCTCTAGATGCACCTCACGCATCTCTTTCGCAAACCACTGCCGGATATTCGCACGCGCCCTCGGCGAAACTACAAAGTTCTGCCAGTCACGAGATGGCCCGGCATTGGGATCTTTTGAGGTAAAAATTTCCACGCGGTCGCCCGATTTTAACGCAGATTCCAAAGCCACCAGTTTTCCGTTAACTTTGGCACCGATACAACGATGACCGACCTCAGTATGTACCGTATATGCAAAATCAACTGGAGTTGACCCAGCAGGGAGAGTTATAACGTCGCCCTTTGGCGTAAAGGCAAAAATCTGGCTGGAGGTAAGATCGTAACGTAAAGAATCCAAAAATTCGTTTGGATCAGCCGCTTCTTTCTGCCAGTCCAAGAGTTGACGCATCCACGCCATTTGATCTACTTCGGCATCTTTGCCGCTGTTTTTTCCTTTGAGTTCTTTGTAACGCCAGTGTGCAGCCACCCCATACTCGGCGTTATGATGCATTTCATGCGTCCGTATTTGGACTTCTAATGGCTTACCTGCACCAGAAATTACCGTAGTGTGCAAAGACTGATAAACCCCGAACCTCGGCTGGGCAATATAATCTTTAAATCTGCCTGGCAAAGCAGAATACAAACCATGAACCACGCCAATCGCCGCGTAGCAACTATTAACGTCGTTGACCAAAATACGAATACCAACCAGATCAAAGATCTCGGCAAATTCGCGACCTCGAACGATCATTTTTTGGTAGACCGACCAGTAATGCTTCGGGCGGCCACGTACTTCGGCTTCGATACCATTGGCCTTCAGCGTCGAAGAAACTTCGTTAGTAATTTCTTTCAATACACGATCGCGCTGGGGAGCTCGATCTGCAATCATTCGGACGATTTCGTCATATTTCTTCGGGTAAAGAATGGCAAAAGCCAGATCCTCTAGTTCCCATTTTACCGAGGCCATACCCAGTCGATGCGCCAGTGGGGCGATGATTTCCAGGGTTTCACGCGCTTTCTTTGCCTGTTTCTCAGGGGGCAAAAAGCGCATGGTGCGCATATTATGCAGGCGGTCAGAGACTTTAATTACCAACACACGCGGATCTTTAGACATTGCGACAATCATCTTCCTGATCGTCTCCGCTTCTGCACCACTTCCGAAAGCTAGTTTATCCAGTTTGGTGACGCCATCGACCAGCCGCGTAACCTCAGTTCCAAAATCACGTGTCAGGTCCTCCAACGAATAATCGGTGTCCTCAACCGTATCGTGCAGCAATGCAGCCACCACGGTTGTGGTATCCATGCCAATCTCCGCGGCGATGGTCGCCACAGCTAGCGGATGCGTGATATAAGGATCACCTGAGTTACGGGTTACCCCCTCATGCAATCGTTCAGCCGTCTCGTAGGCTCGATTGATAACATCCGCGTCAGCTTTTGGATGAAATTCGCGGTGAATCGACATCAATGGTTCCAGTACAGGTTTGATCTTCACCTTGCCTGAAGTCAATGATCTCGCGAGGCGCGCGGACATGCTGCGCACACTTGGTGACGGCCGTTTCGCTGCTTTGTTATCAGTCATAGATGGCCTTTCCGGAAATTAGCGTCCTCTGTTGGGATAGATAACTACTAGGTTATCGTCGCCAAGCTGTTCCCGCCCACCCAAACCGGGTATTTCTAAAATCACAACGTTAGCCACTACATTCGCCCCGCACGTAGCAAGCAGTTTGGCTGCAGCGCCGAGGGTACCCCCTGTCGCTAAGATATCGTCGACAAGTGCAACGTTTTTGTCAGAAAGCTCAATTCCGTTCGCAGGCACTTCCAAAGCAGCCTCGCCATATTCCAGGCTGTACTCTTGGCTGTGCACTGGTGGAGGAAGCTTCCCTTGCTTCCGTATCGCAAGAATTCCTAGTCCCAATTTATATGCAACTGCAGAACCCAACAAGAAACCACGTGCATCCAGACCACCAATGATTTCCGCACCTGCAGCTTGGCACTGTTCTGCAACCGCGTCGACTAATTGTGCAAAAGATTCGGGATCCGCGAGCACGGGAGTCAAGTCTTCAAACACGATTCCGGGCTGCGGAAAATCATGGACCCGACGAATCTTTTTCTCCAGAACGTTCTGGGCTCCGACGAGAGTGTTGGTTCTAGTAAATTCAGTCACAGTCTGTATTCCAATGTTGGCGGTTTAGTAGTCCTCGTTACCAAGCCTGTGTTCAGGGCTAAGCAACAACACGATTGACGTTAGCGAAGAATGGAACCGGAAGGTGGTTATTCCCAATCCCGCTATTGCTTTGCGAGCAATCTAACGCGATATCCACCAGCGATCCATATTCCAGCCTATCGCCGATTCACCAGTATAAGGCACGGCATTTACGACATCTCGGTTGATAACAAATACTCGAGGTTGCGCCGCCAGTGGAATCGTATGCATCTGCTCCCACATTCTTTTCTCCGCATCACGTAGAGCATTAACATCGTCGGTATGTACCGTCGCTCCCACATCGAGATTTGGCGGATAAATCGCACCTAGGTAGGCATCAATCTTCTGTCCGGAGATGTTTTCTGCTGTATCTGCAGTATCTTCGGCGTTTCCGGCACTTGAAGCCCCCTCATCGATCACCGAGTTTCCTAGTGCTTCCACACCTTCGGGGTTGTCCCCCTGGGCGGAAGTCGCGCCGGTAAAAGGTCCGTCGCTACGATGCAAATCCTCTGCGGTCGTCTCGGGAACTGATACGTCCACAACCTCGATACCGGCTGGCCTACATAATTCGGCTATTTTTTCCACCATTTTGGCGAGCCGTTGATCTTGTCCACGATAGCCTATGCGAATTGTCGCGCCATCTAATTCTCGAGCCATCTCCATATTTACCGCACGATGCGGATCAGAAATATCCCGCAAATGTTGGCGGGCAGGATCCTCATGTTCAACGCTCTGCCATAAAACAGCACCGACATCCACTCCAGATACCGCAGAAGATGCGGCTGCAACCGCTTCCTGGTCAATACACGCAGCAAATGCACGACGCTTCGGTGCTTCGGCAAAGATGCCATTGTCCGAAAGCAACAACGCGTCGGTGAGCTCGCCTACTTCCGGGAAGACTTCGAACTTATTGCCTGCAGCATTACGGTCCAACCAATCCGGTTCAACCTCGCTGACATCGACGATATCCAAGGAATCGCGTTCGAATAATGCGGCCGTATCAGCTCTTGCGGGCCAGACCGCAAGACTTCCTAGCTGAGCATTATCCCCGTAATAAGTCTCATTCCGAGTCAAGATTGCTGCGCCGTCATCAGTGACGTGATCAATAAGAAACGGCCCAAAGGAAACTTGCAATAACGGGTCGAAATTCGCAAGGTCAAAACCTTCTGACCAAATTTTGGCAGGCTCCAATAATGCTTGCGCATCACGATTCTGCAACGCATTATGTAACGCAACCAAAGGCATCCCCGCTCGCGACGCAATCGCGTGCGCGGGCAGCACCGTGCCCGGAGCGAATAGTTCACGCCACCGCAGTCCGGTCCCTTCAGCTAACTTGACGACGAAGCGTGAAGAATTCGGCTGGCATTCAAACTCCTCGATGTGCTGCATCAATGGTAGTTGCGAGTCGAATAATTCGGTCATCACGCCAGCAGTGTAAGTGAGCAAGAAATCGGAGCACGTCACAGGCGCACCATCCGAGAATTGAGCGTTCTCAGCAATGGTGTAAATGACCTGTGGCTTTAGCCCCGGCAAAAATCGTGTGCTAATCAGATCACTATTTTGAATAAACTGCCCATGTGGTCCCGGAACATGGACTCCTGGGTATAGGCGAGCAGACAACTGTTGCGCAGCTGTTGAACTACCGGTGATCGAACCTGCGTTCGTGGTCGTCAACGGTGATGACGATTGGTAATTAAGCTCCTGTGTTCCTTCATCAACAGTTGTGATCCACCCTGGCCGGTCCACGGCCTCCGGTGCTGGCTCATCTGCACACGCCGTTAACGTTGCGCCCAGCGCCAACGAAACCACTAATGCCCCGAAGCGACTTACTCCACGGCGGGGACATAGCCTTTCCGAATTTCGGGAATACGTCATAGGGTGGTCGTTCCTCATCATTATCAAGTCTCGCGTTTACTTACGAAACCTACTCCGGGCGCCAGGTGCTACCACCGCGATTACGAAGGCGACCATCGTCATCTGGTTTTGGGGCAGCGACCGGGGCTACCTCAGGCGGAGCAAAGGTACGATGCTCAATGTTATCCCCGTCGGTATCAGCGTCCAGACTGTGATCCTGATGTTTTTCTGCAGCACGATAGTCGGCAACTTCTTGGTTGTGTTTCTTAATTTTCTTGCTCCGATTCACCAGCGATACCAACAACGGTGTTGCTAAGAAAATCGACGAGAAAATTCCCTCAATCACGCCAATAAGCTGTACCAAGGCCAAATCGCGCAGCGTTCCAATTCCCATCAACCATACGGCGACCACGAATAGCGCGATAATCGGCAATGCAGAGATCACCGAGGTGGAAATCGAACGCATCACTGTCTGATTAATCGCTCTATTAGCTTCTTCGCTGTACGTCGCTCGCCGAGAAGCAGTAACACCCTCAGTATTTTCATTCACCTTGTCGAAAACGATGACCGTGTCATAGATGGAGAATGTCAACACGGTGAGCAAGCCAATGATGACTGCAGGTGATACTTCGAAACCGAACAACGAATAAATACCGGCAATCACAATGCCGTCCACGACCAATGCCCCCATAGCAGCAACGGCCATATACTTTTGCAGGCGGAACGCGACATAAATCGTGGCAAACACTAGGAAAACCACCATCGATAGCAACATGCGATGGGTGATCGTATCGCCCCAAGATTCAGAAACCGTAGAATCACCGATCGCATCCGGAGACGGAGCGCCAGTGTGGTCAAGCGGCTCGTGTTTTTCGTAGATCGCCAGGCGTGCTTCGTCGATTTGGGCTTGTGAGAGGTGTTCAGAAGTAATCTCGAGAGTTTCGGAATCACCGGATCCAACGATTTGTGTAACCTCTGGTTCGATTCCTGTTGCCTCAACAAAAGTTTCCTCAACCTCTTCCGCAACAAGATCACCGGCCGGCATGGTCATCCTAGTGCCGCCCTGGAAATCAATCGACATTGAAAAACCGCGGAACAGCATCGACCCCAAACTAATGAGGATCAAAGCGACGGTAATAATGTAGAAAATCTTGGTACGCCCGATGAAATCGACGCCGCCGTCACCAGTAGTCAAGCGGTTAACAAGAGATTGTTTAGCCATGGGTTTTCTCCTCGCCCGCATCTTCAGATTCCGTACGCCGCTCTTCGACGAGGTCATAGACCTTTCCTAGTCCATTAACTTGCGGTTTAGCCCAGAACGGCTTCCGTGCCGCCATGATCATCAATGGTGCCGTCACCAAGAAGGACACGACGATATCAAATACAGTTGTGATGCCCAGCGTAAATGCAAAGCCTTTGACGTCGCCTACTGCGAGGAAATAAACCACGACGGAACCAATGAGCGTTACAACGTTTCCTGTGACAATTGTGCGCTTTGCACGATCCCATGCTCGTGGAGCTGCAGATCGGAACGTTCTCCCTTGCAGTAGTTCATCTTTAATGCGCTCATAAAGCACCACGAAAGAATCGGCTGCTGTTGCGATACCGATAATCAGACCCGCGATTCCCGAAAGATCTAGCGAGTAACCAATCCAGCGCCCCAAAAGTACAATTGCGGCATACGTAATCAAGCCAGCTGCTGCGAGGGACACCAGAGAAATTAGCGCAAGCAGTCGGTAATAATAGAAAACAAAGACTGCGATTAGAGCAAGACCAACTAGTCCGGCAATCAATCCTGCCTTCAGTGCAGCTTGTCCCAGCGACGGTGGCACTGTTTCCGCAGTACCACCTGGCGTACCGTCTTCACCAACGAAGGAAAGTGGCAGCGCACCATAACGCAAGTTGTTGGCTAGTTCTTGAGCTTCCTCCTGGCTGAACTGGCCAGTAATTGACGTGGTAGAGCCATAGGGAGTTACGCCCTGGATCACTGGCGCCGAGATCACGTTCGAGTCCAAAGTGATCGCGATCTGTTGTTGTAGGTATTCTTGCGTCAAATCAGCCCAGGTTTGTGCGCCTGATGGCCCGGAGCCTGTCTTGAACGCAAAAGAAATTTCCATCTGACCGCTGTGCTGATTGAAACCACCATTGATTGGACTATTAGTGTCAATCTCGTTGCCCGTTAGCCGAGGTCCGTCTGAGTCAGTTATGCCATTTAGCAAAGGAGCAGGTTGCAACAAGTATGGATGGCCTTGATCATAGTCACAGGTAACTAATGGACGTGCGGGATCATCAGCACCAGACAACGGGTCAACATCTGCATCACAAGTCATCAGTGCGCTAGCGGCTGCTTGCGTCGTAGGATCTTCTGATTGCCGATCCTCAATCAGCATCTCGGTAGTCTTTTCCCTACGTTCCGCTTGTTCTAAGGAGTTCGCAGGCTCCGGTTTGGGTTTCGTAGTAATTTTAGGTTTTTCCGCTAGGTTCACACCCGCAGTTGCTCCACTTTGGCCTTCTTGTTCTTCGAAAGCCGCATAGATACGGTCGATGGTTTCTTCTGCATGCGTCTTGTCTATTAAATCGTATTCCACCCACCGGTTTGCCATATCTCCAAGAATTTCAGCTAATTGTGCTGGGTTTGGAGTTGGCTGTTGGGCAACCGGACGGAACAACAACTGAGAAGTCTGACCAACAGCCCGGGCCTGCGCCGTGTCTTCGCCCGGCACAGTAATAACGAGCGTGTTCCCGTCAGCGACCACCTGGGCACCAGAGACTCCCATGCCGTTGACGCGTTGTTCCAAAATCGCGCGCGCTTGGTCTAGCTGATCCTGAGTTGGTTCATCACCTTGTGGCACCAGCGTCACGCGGGTGCCACCCTGTAAGTCAATGCCTAAGCGAGGCGTCGCTTGGCGATCCCCAGTAAATAAAATGAGGGAAAATAGCGCCACAGTGACGAGGATAAACCAGGCTAAAGCCTTGGCAGGCCAGCTACGGGAATTTCCCACGCGTTTGGCCTTATTTGTTAATTCCGGCAAGGGTGTCTCTCCTGAAGAACGATTTGAACCGATGAGGTATTTCTTTAGTTAACGGTCGCGCTCATCATTTTCTGGGTGATGTGCACCATTATCTGTCGATGCGTTATCTGCTGGGCTTACCTGATCTGCTGGGCGAAGAATTGCGATCTTCTCCATAGTGACTTCAACGCCGTGAGCCAGTTCTCCAGTCACAGTGGTTTCACCGATGTCGGTCAGCACCAAGTGAATTCCTCCAGCCGAGATCACGCGGTCACCAGGATTTAAAGCTTGTTGAAAACTACGTAGCTCTTCTTGCTGTTTGCGCTGTTTGCGCATCATGAAAAAGGAAGGGAGTAGGAACAGGGCTAAAAGAGCAATGATCAGAATAATATCCATGCTCCATAGTGTGCCAGACACGGTTAAGGCAATGCTACTTAGCCATGATCGCTGATCATTGTCAGCCTCTACGGAGGTTAGCGAACACAAGAGCCTGCCGTTAGCGCACCAAATTTCTGAGCACGATGGTAAAACGACTTAGTCGTACTGGCCGAGTGCGGTTTCTGGTGGTTCCAATCCAAGATGACGCCACGCACGGGCGGTAGCTACCCTTCCACGGCCAGTTCGTGCTAGTAGCCCTGCACGAACTAAGTAGGGCTCACATACTTCTTCCACAGTTGCGGATTCTTCGCCGACAGCAACTGCCAGTGTGTTAACACCGACCGGGCCACCGCCGTGCCCTTTGACCAAGGCGTCTAAAACTGCTCTGTCGAGTCTGTCTAAGCCAAGTTCATCAACATCAAACACGTCTAAAGCTCCTCGTGCCGATGCTAAATCAATGCGACCTGAGCCATGCACATCAGCGTAGTCACGGACGCGGCGCAACAGACGGTTAGCAATACGTGGGGTTCCCCGCGAACGCGATCCGATTTCGGTTGCAGCGTCGTGGTCAATGTCGACCTGCAATATTGTTGCGGTGCGTTCGATCACCTCTGTGAGATCTTCCGTGTCATAAAACTCCATTTGGGCATTAAAGCCGAATCGATCTCGCAATGGGCCGGTAAGCATTCCGGCGCGAGTTGTGGCGCCGACAAGCGTGAAAGGAGGAATTTCTAGTGGAATAGACGTCGCACCCGGTCCCTTGCCGACGATGACATCAATGCGGAAGTCTTCCATGGCCATGTACAACATCTCTTCTGCTGAGCGTGCCATGCGATGTATCTCATCGATGAACAACACATCGCCCTCGATAAGATTCGATAACATCGCTGCCAAGTCACCCGCTCGTTCTAACGCAGGACCAGAGGTCATGCGTAAGCTGGATCCTAGCTCGCCAGCGATGATCATTGCCATGGTAGTTTTTCCCAAACCCGGCGGTCCAGAAAGTAAGACATGGTCAGGAGTAACGTTCCGTCCACGTGCACCATCGAGCACAAGCGAGAGCTGTTCACAGACCTTCGGTTGGCCAATAAATTCGTGCAAGCTCTTTGGGCGTAGTGAACGCTCAATGTCTTGCTCACCGCTATGCCGATGTGGGTCCACTGCAGCATCTTTTGACCGGGTGCCCTTTGCAGAAGCCGCAGCACCACCGCCATGAATCCCGCTATGTGAAGCTAAACCTTGGGGCAATTCAAATTCTGTGCGTTCTATATCTGACATTATTCACCAGCTCATTTCCGGATTATTTCTTCGGCCCCAGCTCGGCAAGTGCGCCTCGTAACGCAGCCGACGAATCCGCGTTTGGTTGTTGTCTCAGAACCCGATCCACAACACCGGCTGCTTGCTTTTCACTGAAGCCCAATCCAACCAGCGCTTCCACAACGTGGTCAGCTATCCCGGCCTGGGCATTCTCTGCAAAATCTGTAGGGGAATCGCTCTTAGCGCTCAATGTTCCTTCGACGTCTGCTGGTTGCCATTGCGCTACTTTATCTTTCAGCTCGACAATTAATCTCTCAGCTACCCGCTTGCCAATTCCCGGGATACGCTGCAGGGTTTTTGCTTCGCCGCTGGAAATTGCGATCGCAAGTTCTTCGGCGTTGAGCACAGCCAATGCTGTCATGGCCAGTTTCGGTCCAAAACCAGACACCGTTTGCAGTACGGTGAACATTTCTTGGTCACCGATATCGCTAAAGCCATACAACGTCATTGAATCTTCTCTGACCGCAAGCGTAGTCAAAATTGACGTCTGTTCACCCCGGTTAAGGCTGGCGAGAGTCTTCGGTGTAGCTATCACCCGGTAACCGACACCCGCGCACTCTACAACGGCGGCATTCAAGCCAATATCGATTACTGTTCCACGTAAAGAGGCGATCATAGTCAGGTTAGGAATCTTTCTCTAGTGATTTGTGTAACAGCTGGCGTCTCTGGGCTAAGGCTGGCGCACGCCAGCAGTGACAAATAGCCAAGGCGAGGGCGTCTGCCGCATCTGCAGGTTTTGGGGGTTCAGACAAGCCCAGAATTCGTTTAACCATGGCCGTCATTTGCTTTTTATCCGCCCGGCCATTTCCTGTGATAGCTTTTTTCACTTCGGAAGGCGTGTACATATCTACCGGCAGTCCACGTTCCGCAGCTGCCAATATCAAGACCCCCACGGCATGTGCTGTGTGCATGACTGTCGAGACGTTGCCGCGCTCAAATAAACGTTCAATGGCGACAACGTCCGGCTGATAATCATCGATCCATTCTCCTACGGCGTTCGAGATGCGGAGGAGACGATCAGTCAACGGGGCGTCGCTTGGGGTACGAATTACGCCCACGGACACCGGATAAATAGCTCGGCCTTTACCCGATTGCACAACGGATAGTCCACAGCGCGTTAGCCCTGGGTCAATCCCCATGACGCGTAGCCCTGCCAAATTCATCCGAATTAAGAGTTAAGCTCGTCCATGACTTCATCAGACACGGTCATATTTGTGTAGACGTCTTGCACATCATCTACGTCTTCGAGAGCATCAATCAATTTGAAAACCTTCTTAGCCCCTTCAGCATCCAGCGGCACATCGACTGATGCTCGAAAATCCTGATCTGAATCCTCAACTTCGATGCCCGCTTCTTCGAGTGCGCTACGCACGGCTGGTACGTCTGTTGGTTGACAGATAACCTCGAATTTCTCGCCTTGGTCCTTAACTTCCTCTGCGCCAGCTTCCAAAACAGCAAGCAAAAGCTCATCTTCGGTCAGGCTAGACTTTTTATCTACCAGAACATAGCCCGTCCGACTAAACATATAAGCCACAGATCCGGACTCGCCCAGGTTTCCGCCGTTCTTAGTCATTGCAGTACGCACCTCGGTGGCAGCGCGGTTTTTGTTGTCGGTCAGGCATTCAATCAACATTGCCACACCGTTTGGCGCGTAGCCTTCATACATCAAGGACTGCCAATCAGCGCCTCCAGCTTCTTCCCCGGATCCGCGTTTCCGTGCACGTTCGATATTGTCAGCAGGAACTGAGGCCTTCTTCGCTTTTTTGATCATGTCGTCAAGCGTTGGGTTAGCCGCAGGGTCACCGCCACCGTTGCGGGCGGCTACTTCAATATTCTTAACGAGTTTCGCGAATTCTTTCCCCCGTTTGGCATCATTGGCAGCCTTTTTGTGTTTGTTGTTTGCCCATTTTGAGTGGCCTGCCATGTCATTCCTTTCAACAGCTTCAACAGCTAGATGTCATAGTTTCTAAGCGTCTTTAACTCCGTTTAGTATACGTGCCACTGCAAGCTCATATATACCGGCCGTTTAGGTTTGCTAATTGGTTCTATCAAAGCAATGAGTCTGCCGATGGCCACGCACCATTCCTTCCTGCGCCACCATTGCGACAAGTCTGACATAAGTGCGTTCCAACCTTGACGAGCGCCAAGGCGCGTGGAACCAACGGCTTTCCGGAGTTTTCGAGTCACTTTCTAGTCGTTGACATAATGGAATCGCATCCACACGCAGAACACGACTTACCTCGCTCAGTTTCACTACCATAGCGCTCTATTCATTCACCATTAGCTTAGTGATGAAGATTACAAGACTACCGTGTAGTTTTCCTTTGCCTCTAAACAGAGCCCCGTGTGTCATATGCTCACAAATTGTTGAAGAACTAAAGTTGCGATCATGACTCCACAAAAACTCCACCGAACCGCGGCAATCTTGGAAACGATCACCTGGGCGCTATTGCTCTTGGGTATGGCCCTAAAATACTCCGGTACTACTGATTCTGTCGTTCCCATCACCGGTAGCATCCACGGCTTTGGATTCTTATGCTTCGTGGTAATGACGACACTGATCTGGGTCAACAATCGATGGACTCCCATCCTAGGCCTCACAGGTTTGGTGGTATCAGTCATACCGTTTGCCGCATGGCCGTTTGCTCGTTGGGCAGAAAAGCAAGGCCACCTCGAAGGTGGCTGGCGGTTCCGAAATACTGAGACAGAGACTCATCCAGAAGGGATTTTTGACTGGGCTTTATACCAAACCGTTCGATACCCAGCCCGCAGCATCCTTGTGGTGTTAGTAGTGGTAACGACCATATTCAGTCTTCTACTGCTTTTAGGCCCACCGGTATCGGTAGAAGACCTCATCAACGAATAACCGTACGAAAACCAATACAGTGCAATGCCCCAGAACGGAAAGAAAATTGCGACGCTTAAGAACTCAAATACGAAGTATATTGAAAGAAATCTGGTAGCGGTGCTCTACCACCCAAGCGGAAATTTTTTACCAGCGGGCGCAACCTTAAGCCACGTGTGCTCGCAACTGCTTCATTGTAAAACCTATGTGCAAGCTCAACGCGTACATCCGCATCAACCAGCTCCGCATAATGGGAACTGAGTTCGTGGGCAACAAGGCTGCCGGTTGCAGAATCATCCGCAGATTTGTCCGCCACAAACTCTTTGTTGACCCTGGCGGATAGTTCCCGTTCTGCAACTTCTCTCGGAGCCAAATTGTCATGCGCGAGACGAATCGATTCCACTTCCCTAGCTTGGGGAGCCAAATGGGTACTCACAACAGCAACCACAGCCACTCTACGATCAAGTGCTGCTTGCAATGATTGGAGTGCCGCATCGAGTCGGATGTGCAAGCGATGTAGGCGCTGCGCAGTAAAATAAATCCATAATAATGCACTAACGACACAAATCAATAGCAATGCGAGAGCAAGATCAAACATCATTTGCCGTATCGCACCTTCGTACCGTTGACTACGGTTTCATACACCGTTTCTACCTGCGTTGCGACGGATTCCCAATCAAAGTTGTGTGCACGCTTGATCCCTGCTTCCACTAAACGCCTTCTATGCTCGAAATTATCAACAAGCATACGCAAAACGCGCATGAGGTCAGTGCTATCACCGGTCCGGAACAATACCCCCGCGGGTGATTCGTTCGCTGCATCGCATACAACTTCAAAAGCCTCAAGGTCACTAGCAACGACGGCACATCCTGCCGCCATCGCTTCGACTAACACAATTCCGAAGCTTTCGCCCCCTAAATTGGGTGCGACATAAATATCAGCACGACCCAAAATCGCGGCCTTTTCAGCATCACTCACCCGTCCGACGAAATCTATCCCCGGTACTTCGCGCTTGCGTCCTCCGCCCATGATCGTCACCCGCACGTCTCGGTCGAGCTGGTGCAGGGCTTCTAATAGCACGTCCAGACCTTTACGCGATTCGTCTAAGCGTCCGAGAAACACGATCTCAACCGGTGCGGTTTTCTCCTCTAACGGAACACGGTGTTGGGCATAGACTGAAGTATCGACGCCATTCGGAATCAGCACCGGGTCACCACCGAGTTGTTCGACTTGCCAGCGACGCGCCATTTCCGATACTGCAATGCCCGCTCGAACCTTGTCCAAAACTGGCCGCAAAATCGGCTTGAAAATATTCAAGAGCACAGAAGACTCCGCTGAGGCATGATAAGTGGCGACTATCGGCCCTTGCGCCATTCGCAGAACCGCCATCGAATAACTCGGTGAATTCGGTTCATGGATGTGTAGAACGTCAAACTGTCCTTCACGAAGAAATCTTTTTACGGTTCGACGAACGTGTAGACCAAAGGACAAACGCGCAACTGAGCCGTTATATCGGATGGGAAACGATCCACCGCCCTTAACAACAAAATCAGGAACGTCAGTTTCTTCAGCAGCTGGACCAAGGACACGAACGGTGTGTCCACGAGTAATCAGTATTGTCGCAAGGTCATAGATATGAGCCTGCACCCCGCCCGGTTCATCAAAAGAGTATGGACAGACTATTCCAATGCGCATCGTGAATCGACCTATTTTTCTTCCTGGGTGTGCGCACGCAAAGCATCGATTTGTTCTTGGTTCATCCGCTCCGGATCGAGGTCTCGCAACCACACGGGCTGCAGCATATGCCAATCTTGCGGAGTTTTCGCGATATTCTCAGCGAATGCATCGGCTAGACGCTGAGTTGTCGATTGCACATCACTGACCTCAATTTCGTGAGTGGCCGCTAGGCCCCAATTCGGCGATGCACCATCGTCAATTCCTTGGTACCACGAGTGCACAGCAAACAAGGTAGCTCCGGTCTCTCTGGCAAGAGCAGCTGGTCCCGCCGCCATAGAAGCAGGTTCTCCGAAGAAGTCAACAATCACTCCGGTATTCTTCAGGTCACGCTCGCATAATAGCGCAACAACCCCACCATTATTAAGCACTTGTTTAAGGTACGGAAACGGGGGTTTATCCCCGCCAGTGAGAGGGATGACATCAAACCCAATCGAGTTGCGATATTCTACGAAAGCGTCAAACAAAGATTCAGGTTTAACTCGCTCGGCAACTGTAGCAAATTGTCCGTAATGGGCGACAACAAACGCACCAGCCATATCCCAATTGCCGGTGTGCGGCAGCGCGAGCACTACTCCACGCCCACGACTTAGCGCGGCGTCAAAAGCAGAACGCCCAGCTACACCTGCAGCGAGCCGTTGCGGCAGGTTGTGTTCGTACTGCATAGTAGGAAGCCGGAAGGCTTCTAACCAATAACGGAAGTAGCTCCGTATTGAGTCGCGTACCAATTGTCTAGTCACGTTTTCAGGTCCGACGACACGGGTCAGATTCTTCCGTAGCTGTTCAGGACCTTTGCCATTTCTGCTAACCACGTCGGCAATTTTTTCAAAGATCCTGTGTGTTAACCATAAAGGCAAACGCCGCACTAAGGACCATCCTGCAAAATAGCCGTAGGCCACGATGTTCTCTTGCCATGGAGGGCCTTTGTGTAATCCGAAATCTTTTTTCATGCAGTGGCCTTCCTCGCAATAGAGTCGAGACGCCGGGCCATAGAAATCCGCTGGTAAACCGTAAACACCGAACCGACTGCTAAAATCCACAATGCGAAATCAATCGCGTACGGCACCCCGAGGCCTTGCAGACCAATTCCGGCTAAAGCAACGATCAAACGTTCCGGTCGTTCTACAAGCCCTCCAACCAGATTCAACCCGGACGCTTCACCGCGAGCCTTGACATAACTGATGACTTGTGAAGACACCAGGACCAATAGTGAAGCTACTATCAGAGGTTTTGGGGCGTCGTAAGAATAAATCAGCCACCAAGTAATTGCCGCAAACAGCGCGCCGTCAGTGATTCGGTCGCATGTAGCATCCAATGTCGCTCCGAAACCAGATGCCCCGCCTTTCAGGCGTGCCATCGTGCCATCTATCATGTCGAACGCGGCAAACAGTCCTGACAAAATTGCCGCCCACAATAGAAAGCCTGCAGGAATCAATACGACGGCAATGGCAGTAGTCACAACTGCCCCAATCACCGTCACCATATTCGGGGTTAAGCCAGCAGCAATTGCCAATTTGGCGAGGGGTTCTACAACCACTGCCGCGGGTTTTCGACCATGAACGCTAAGCATCGGTGGCGTTATTCACTCCCTCATTATCAGTATTTTCTGCGGCAATTTCTGCCCAGCCTTCCGCCAGAATACTGCGTGTATCCGCTAATAACTCCGGCAACACCTTAATTCCATCAATTATTGTCAAGAAATTGGCGTCACCTTGCCAACGCGGCACCACATGCATGTGTAAGTGGTCGCGAACGCTACCGCCACTAGCCCCGCCGAGATTCATGCCGACATTGACCGCATGTGGACTGGAAACATGCTTTAAAACCCGAATGGCCATCTGGGTGTACTGGAACAATTCCACCGACTCTTCGAAATCCAAATCTTCCAGATTCGAAACTTTTCTATACGGAACTACCAGCATATGACCCGCATTATAAGGGTACAGATTCAGCAAGGCATAGACCTTTTCACCTCGAGCAACGATGAGTCCGTCCTCATCGCTTTTCTTTGGTGCCTCAAGGAAGGGATCTTCGCTTTTTGCTGCAATATAAGCCTTACGATACGGAGCCCACAGGCGCTGCAAACGATCCGCTTCCCCAGCGCCCTGGTCAACCCACTGCTGCTCGTTAATCTCGTTTGCCAAAGGTCTCCTTCGACGGTGCATCGTTACGACGCTGAACGATCCACTCACTAATCAACGTAACCGCCTCAGCGACGGGAACCCCGTTTAACTGTGTGCCGTCGAGGAAGCGGAATGATACTGCCCCGGCCTCCACATCACGTCCACCGGCGAGTAACATAAATGGGATTTTCCCGGTGGTGTGGTTACGAATTTTCTTCTGCATCCGGTCGTCGGAAGTATCCACGTCCGCGCGAATGCCCCGTGCGCGCAACTGTGCCGTGATCTCTTCCAAGTGAGGAACAAACTCATCAGCTACCGGGATGCCCATCACTTGCTGCGGCGCAAGCCAGGCCGGAAATACGCCGGCGTAGTGTTCGAGCAAAACGCCAAAGAAACGTTCAATTGATCCAAACAGGGCGCGGTGCACCATGATCGGGCGTTTTTTGCTGCCATCTGGCGCCGTATATTCGAGCTCGAAACGCTCCGGTAAGTTGAAGTCCAGCTGAACGGTCGACATCTGCCAAGTACGACCGATGGCATCGCGCGCCTGGACCGAAATCTTCGGCCCGTAAAATGCAGCACCTTCGGGGTCCGGCACCAAGCTCAGCCCCGAAGAATCAGCGACGCGTTGCAAAATGGCAGTCGAGCGCTCCCAGATCTCATCAGAACCAACGAACTTCTTCGGATCTTTGGTGGAAAGCTCTAGATAGAAATCATCCAACCCATAGTCACGCAGTAGAGAAATGATGAAATCGATGACTTTCCGAAGCTCATCTTCCAGCTGGTCTTCCGTGCAATAAATGTGGGCATCGTCCTGGGTGAAGCCACGTGCGCGGGTCAGGCCGTGAACGACTCCTGATTTTTCGTAACGATAAACCGTACCGAATTCAAACAGACGCAACGGCAATTCGCGATAGGAACGTCCCCGTGACGCAAAAATCAGATTATGCATCGGACAATTCATTGGCTTAGCGTAATAGTCTTGCGGCGGCTTAGTAACGCTGCCTTCCGCATCATATTCACCGTCAAGCTGCATTGGCGGAAACATGCCCTCGGAATAGAAATCCAGATGGCCAGATTTGCGGAACAGATCCCCCTTAGTCAAGTGTGGGGTGTTGACAAAAGAGTATCCAGCTTCAATGTGGCGACGGCGGGAAAATTC
The DNA here is from genome assembly GCF_023509295.1 of Corynebacterium pseudodiphtheriticum. NCBI lineage: Bacteria > Bacillati > Actinomycetota > Actinomycetes > Mycobacteriales > Corynebacteriaceae > Corynebacterium > Corynebacterium pseudodiphtheriticum. The sequence goes on from NZ_CP091864.1 coordinate 1,317,648, forward strand.
TTCCATTTCCATGCGCACGGTGGCACCATTGGGATGGAAGACTGGGAACCCGGAACCTATTTCTTCTGGAAAAGAGAAAAGGTCCAATTCAGCGCCAAGCCGCCTATGGTCACGCTTTTCGGCTTCCTCCATCATCGTCTGATACGCCTCTAAAGCTTCAGACGATTCCCATGCAGTCCCATAAACTCGCTGCAAATCAGCTTGCGACTGGTCACCACGCCAATATGCTGCCGAAGCCCGGGTCAGGCTAAAGGCTGGGATGTACTTCGTCGTCGGAAGATGTGGGCCACGACAGAGGTCCGACCATTCCACATCACCGGTGCGGGGGTTGAGGTTGTCGTAGTATGTCAGTTCTCCGGCACCGACTTCCGTCGCCTCATCCGAATCCGGATCCACATTTCCCTTATCGGCTACCAGCTCAAGCTTAAATGGTTCGTCAGCAAGCGCTAACTCAGCTGCAGCGGAATCAGCGAAAACACCACGGGCAAAACGTTGTCCTGTCTTGATGATCTTTTTCATCCGCTTTTCGATCTTTTTCAGATCATCGGGAGTGAATGGTTCTGCGACCTGGAAATCGTAATAGAAGCCGTTGTCGATGGCCGGGCCAATTCCCAACTTCGTGCCAGGAAATTCTTTTTGCACAGCCTGCGCTAGTACGTGCGCACAGGAGTGGCGGATGACTCCACGGCCTTCTACAGAGCCTGCGATAATTGGCCAGAAATCGCCATTGGTTTCGGGAACATGGCTAAGGTCTTTTAGCGCACCATCGGCGTCTTTGACGCACACGACCGCTTCCGGACCTTTATTAGGAAACCCAAGCTCCTTCATTGCAGCACCAACTGGTGTGCCAGCAATAACGCTAAAAGGCTGTGCGGGGTTCGCCAAAGGCTCGAGTGTGTGGACCATGAAAGTTTGCGCTCCTTTGCGCTCATTGGCTGCGGCATACCTGGCCGCAGCCTGAAGAAAACTAGTTACCGAGCCATTTTAGCGCCTCAGGTTTTGCACGTTGCATCCAGGCTAGCCAACACCAGCTCCGAGACGTACAGCACTCATACTTACCCCTTACCATGAGCCTCTAGTAAGGATTGCCCCCAATACTCATCTCGTCCCTTACCTTCTACATCGGTTCCGGGAGGGATAGCCCAGACCGACGATCCAATGTGCGTAATCCACTCGTTAAGTCTGTCGACTTCGTCTAAACGGCTTTGAATCGGAATAAATTGGTCACGCGGGTCCTGCTGGAAGCAGATAAAAATCAGCCCTGAATTCGAAAGCTGACCGTCTCCCGGCTCTGGTGGCAAATCGTAGCTAAACGGACGACGCAAGAGTTTCTGTTGCGGTTTGTCTAGCGGATTGCGCGCGCGTGCCATGTGACTGGTGGGATCAATAACAGGTAGTCCAAATTTATCGCGGGCGGCAAAATCTGGATCATCGTGTTCTTCTGTTCCGGTCAATGGAGCCCCGGAATCGAGTTTCCGTCCCATAGCATTTTCGCGGGATGCCCGGTCTAGTTTCTCCCATGTATCCAAGTTCATCCGAATGCGTCGAATAACCATCGCACTACCACCATGTATCCATGATGGTGCAGGAGAGTCATCTTCGATAAAAACTTGGTTGGCAAATTCTTGCTCTGCCCTGGGATTTACAGTTCCATCGAATTGTCCGAAAAGATTACGCGGCGTAGTGGACTTAGCGCGGGCGCCATCAGCATGGTTGAACCCTTGTTGCAACCACGCGACATCGACGTAATCTACGCCAGAACGAATCATATGACGCAATGCATAGGCCGCTGTAATTGGCTCATCAGAGCCGATCTGAAGCATTAAATCGGCTTCACCCCACCGGGGATCTAATTGATCACGGTCAAATTTTGGCAACGGCGCCAACCAGTCTGGACGCTGGTCTTCAGCACCGATGACGGTAAACAGCCCGGGACCAAAGCCAACAGTGATGGTCAGGTTTCCAGGAATATGCAACAATTCAGGCTCCAACGTGCCACGGGGTGCGATACCGGCGGTCAATCGCCGCGCGTCCTCAGTCCATAGCTTCAGAAGCCTAGCTACTCCAACGCGATCCACGCCTTCCTTCAGGTGGAAAGCAACTATATTGACGCGTGCCTGCTGTGCTTCTTTTATCCCTGCCTGATGTTCACCATCGAATTCCACGACGGCGTTTTGCAACCTTACGTCAGCCATGCCATCGCTACCGGGAACATCGTTTCGGCTTTCCCGGCCTACAGTAGACTGCTGAGCTTGGGAGCATCCCTGCAAAGCCATCGCGGAAGCGCCAGTGCCTAAACCAGCGAGAAAGTGCCTGCGTGAAAAACCAGCCACGAAACTAGCTCCTTTGTAATGCTATTGCCCGTTATCGTTTAGGTTCTTTCCTCAGCGTTGCGGTCGCTGCCGCGATAGTGCCGCAAGGAATTAACGATTCTTACTTGTTGTGGTCGCCGTGGTCGTGACCTTCATGATCATGGTCGCTATGACCGTGACTGTCATGGCCATGACCATCGTGACCTTCTAGATCACCATATTTTTCATCTCCCGGGCCGATAGTACGGACCGGAACGGGTTCTAGGTCCACTTCCGTGCCGTCACTAAGCTTAAGTGTGATGACGATTTCGTCCCCAGCAGCGATTTCTCCGTCATACTCCATGATCATCAAGTGATCGCCACCCGGCTGCAGTTTGTGTGACTTCCCGGCAGAGATTTTCAATTCCTCTTCCCGCTCTCGCATGGAACCATTGACAACCTCATGGATTTCGTACCGCGCCTCACCTAAGCTCGTGGTGAAGCTTTCGATGACAATATCTTCACCTGAGGTGTTCTTCAGTTCACCGAAAATCGCTGTCATCGGTTCACCAGCAGCTTTCGCCTTGACCACGCCATCCTCCAGAATAAGCTCACTGTCAGCAGATTCCGTTGCTTTTGTGGTCGATTCGGCGGCAGAGCTTTCAGAAGTCGCCGGTTTAGCACTACTGTCGGCTTCATCATTCGCGCATGCAGCCAAGGTCAAACCTGCTGTCAGAAAGAGAGCGGTCAATGGTAGGGCTTTATGCTTCATAATTTTCATCCTCTTCGCTTTAGACGACTTACACTAACTAGATTGCATTGTTTTACAGTGTCCCAGATTCCTATTGCACAGGACGAATACCGTGCTCGAAATCCGCACACTATGTCAGTTATTAGTTATCGAACCGCTTACGTTTTTGGATCAACAACACAATAACCGCAAGAGCAGCAGCGACAGCACCGATCGCAATAATGATGCTGGCAGCACCGATGCCGCCCGACTCGTCAGCATTGTCGGTAGATTCATCTGTCTCGGTGGATTTGCTATCTGCACTGGACCCCGAGTTTGTGGATCCCTCGGCATCGGATTCATCACCAACGATGAACTCCAGACCACCGCGGGTCGCATGGCCGTCAGATGAGGTGATCTGATAGCCCAGGGAATATGCCCCATCAGGAGTATCGAGACCATCTGGCACCTCGACTGTCAGCGTCCTCCCGTCCAGCACTGGCTCAGCATCAAAGACAGTTTGACCATTCGAATCCGTTACCGCAACTGTGTTAAAGCCTTCGCGTGGTTCTCCAGAAAATTCAAGAACAATGGTCTCTGGGAATTCCTCAACGACAGCACCATCAGCAGGGTTACTATCAACGACAACATCATGAGCTGATGCATGTGGCATAGACGACCACAAAGCAGCTGCACTCAAGGCGGTCGCCGCCAAGCCTGCGTTCATACGGCGTAGATGTGTTTTCTGAGCACCATTGCCCATCAAGTTCGGCCTCCGTTTTGTTCACTAGGTGTTGAGCTTCTGACGAGTCTCACGTGAGTAGTCGTTACACCTAAACGATTAGTTCCGACGAACACCAGTTTACTAAATTAATCTCGCTCACAATGCCAAAGTGCAAACCATTCCATGCAAGCATGCGAAAGCGCCGCTTCTCCATATAAAGAAGCGGCGCTAGTCCCTTTCGGGGAACCAGAGCGGATGACGAGACTCGAACTCGCGACCCTCACCTTGGCAAGGTGATGCGCTACCAACTGCGCTACATCCGCAAAAGAAAACCACAGGCCCGGTTTCCTTGGAGAAATTCGACTTTGCCGAGATTTCTCGTGTGCGCGATACTGGACTTGAACCAGTGACCCCTACCGTGTCGAGGTAGTGCTCTACCAACTGAGCTAATCGCGCCAACAATGACGAGCTTGCCGCCATTGTGACTAGAGGTGGAAACGGGAATCGAACCCGTGTGCACGGTTTTGCAGACCGTTGCCTCACCACTCGGCCATTCCACCGTGGCAATACCGCCTCTAACAGGATACCCATAAATCGGGAACCAGAGCGGATGACGAGACTCGAACTCGCGACCCTCACCTTGGCAAGGTGATGCGCTACCAACTGCGCTACATCCGCGGGCGAGGACACCGTGAGATGTGTCCTCTGTGCGCGATACTGGACTTGAACCAGTGACCCCTACCGTGTCGAGGTAGTGCTCTACCAACTGAGCTAATCGCGCTAGCCTATGGAGTTTTCACTCGACGCTCAACACCAGGTCCAACCCATCAAAGATGAGGCCAGAACCGGCGCTTTGCGCTGAGCGGATGACGAGACTCGAACTCGCGACCCTCACCTTGGCAAGGTGATGCGCTACCAACTGCGCTACATCCGCAAGCAGTGCTTCGTGCACTGCTTAAGAAACTCTAGTGGCACCGCTGTAGAAATACCAAATCACGAGGTGAGACCCGCCTCCAGGCCCCTCGACTATACGAGCCTATACCTCAACGAGTCTTTCCCCCCCCCCACTTGATCTTCTCCCGAATCTACGACTGTAATATGAGCGATATGCACAACTGGCCCAGTATCGATCAACTTATCGGCCCAGAACGGCGAAACCAAGACGACTACTGGGTTCGTGCAGTCTTTGCAACCACCATCACCGGCTCCACATCTATCAACGGCCGTTCACAGGATCTGGGCAACCAGCTAGATACGGAATTATTGCTAGGGCTTCGCGAATGGGCAGAGGTAATACTCGTCGGTTCAGGGACTGTTCGTGCAGAAGACTATGCCGGCGTCCAACCAACCGATAAAAAACCAAACCCAGCGCCGCTGGCAGTCATGACTTCATCACTAGATTTCGACTACGACTCACGATTTTTTCACGACTACCATGTCCCACATTTGTTCATGGTGCCCGAATCTTCGTTGCAGGATCCAACCAACTACACCAAGGTTCAAAAGTTGCAAGCCTTCGGAGAAGTTATTTCCACCGGCAGCGGTACAGTACGGGAATGTATAACGACATTGGTCAATCGTGGCTTTGCACGCATTAGCTGCGAAGGTGGCCCTTCGATTTTGGGCGGCTTAATTTCGGCAAACGCTGTAGATCAGTTTTATCTCACTATCGATCCCACCTTGACCAACGCGGTGGAATCACCAATTACTCGCTGCACCAGTGACACAACCGTCAAACACAAAATGCGTTTAGAATCTTCCATGCACTGCCCAGACAGCACACTCTTTCTGCGCTACGGCCACCCGCGGGTAAACTCAATGTGATGAAGGAACTCGAGCTACCGCAGGTGTCTAATCAGCGCTTACAGGCTTTTTTATGGCCACTCGCTATCCTGCTTGGGTTGCAGCTAGTGTTGGTCGACAGCTTCAACGGAGCAGTCACCGACGACTTCACAACCGTCTATTCTGCCTTACAACGCTTCCTTGACGGAGAGAATGTTTATCAACAGATCTACCACCACACTGATCCGTTGTACCTTTACAACCCAGGCGCTACGCTTTTGCTATCTCCACTCGGATTTGTTACCCATGCCGGAATTGCACGAGCATTATTCATCTTCGCTAATTTCGGCGCCATCATAGTCTCGTTGGGTATCTTAGTCCGGATGTTCGGATTTTCCCTGCGGAATCCTATTTTTCCACTGACGATCACAGTAGCCACCCTGACCGAATCTGTCCGCAATACCCTTATTTTTTCCAACGTCAACGGTCTGCTCCTACTTGCACTCGTAAGCTACCTATGGTGCTTGACTGAAGAGCGCCGTTGCGCCCGTTGGACTGGCGGGATCATCATCGGACTCGCGATTCTCATCAAGCCGCAGTTTGCCCCACTGCTATTTATACCTTTGGTTATGCGCTGGTGGTCCACGATATTCATAGGCATCGCGGTGCCCTTAGTTCTCAACGTCGTCGCTTGGCCAATAACCCCTGGTGCTGACAACTACCGCACAGAACTCATCCCGCATCTACGTCAGACTCGAGATTTCGCTAATTCCTCATTACCGGGGCTTGCCGAATATTTCGCCATGCCCAGCTGGCTGTACTACTTATTGTGGATCTTTTTTGCGGGTCTAGCCGTCATTTCAGTACTCGCACTGTTATCTCTGCGTAAAAAAGACCATCTGCTCTGGCTTGTCACTACAGCTGGAGTATTGTTCTGCGGTGTCTTCTTCTTGTCTTCTTTAGGACAAATGTATTATTCCATGCTGCTGTTTCCAATGATTTTCAGCGTAGCCAGGCAACGCAGCGTGTTCCATATCTGGCCATCGTGGTTAGCAGCAATTTTGTTCTTATTTCCAGTAAGTTGGGCTACCACATGGACACCGCGTGACTTTCCCCCACTGGGGATATGGCTAAACTATTTCGCTGCGACCGCTGGCTGGGGCCTATTGCTCTTGACCACGGTGTGCTGTTCCGTAGCATGGCATTTACACGACCGACAGCATACGGACTCGCAACCCGGTAGTTAACTGCGGGCCATGCACCAGAAGCCCCGATAAAAGCGTACGGAAAATGAAACACCTGCGATGTTCTACTCCCGCTTACGCAGGCGTAGAATATCGCCCATGACAGATTTTTCCTTGATTGCCGATGACCAATGGCGCAAACGCCTCAGCGCGGAAGAATACCATGTGCTCAGAGAGGGCGGCACCGAAGCTCCACACACTGGTGAATACACAAACACGACCACCGAGGGCATTTATTCCTGTCGAGGGTGCGGTGCAGAATTATTCCGCTCTACCCAAAAATTTTCGTCACATTGTGGCTGGCCATCGTTCTTTTCGCCACTGGCTGGTGACTCCGTCATTGAGCGGGAAGATCACTCACACGGAATGGTGCGTACGGAAGTCCTCTGCGCCAGCTGCCACTCACATTTGGGGCACGTATTCGCTGGGGAAGGCTATGACACCCCCACCGATTTACGGTACTGCATTAATTCGGTGGCAATGACGCTCAAAGAGTCCTGAGTCTAACAGGTTTGAGGTGCTAGTAGCACTAGCACCTCAAACGGTGGAATACCGACGGTATTGAATGCCCTAGACCTTTTCTAAGGCTTAGGGAAGAATCTGCACCAATTCGTCCAAGTTTTCCACCATTCGACCGGTGTAAAACGGCAATTCTTCACGTACGTGTAACCGGGCCTCCGTGTAGCGCATGGTGTGCATCAAATCAACGATGCGTCCCAAGTCTTTGGCTTCAAACGACAACATCCATTCGTAATCACTCAGCACGAAGGCAGCGATGGTATTAGCGCGCACGTCAGCAAAATCACGCGCTTTCAAACCATGCTCACGAAGAATACGGGCACGTTTTTCCTCGTCCATGATGTACCAGTCATATGAGCGAACGAACGGGTACACGCAGCACCACTTTTCAGGCGATTCTCCCATGATGAAAGCTGGGAGGTGCCGTTTGTTGAATTCTGACGGGCGGTGCACACCATTTCCGGCCCACACCAACGAACTGGCCTTACCCAAAGAAGTCTCACGACGGAATGCAGCAAAAGCCGCTTGCAACTCCTCGAAGTTTTCTGCGTGCCACCAGATCATGAAATCAGCATCGGCTTTCATACCCGCAAGATCATAAATACCACGAACGGTCACGAGACCTTCGTCGGCAAGCTTGTCAAAAAACTCTTGCGACTCAGCTGCCATACGCTCGCGCGATGCTTTATCGCCAGCACTGAATCCCTCATTAAGCTTAAACACCGCGTGCTGGCTGTAACGCTGCAGGTTATTCAGCTCATCGTAATTCAGTTCTTGTTGGGCTTCGTGTTCAGACGCCGGCATGAAAACCTCCTGGTTTTGCAAGTTTAGTTCGCAAAATTATCGTGACAAGCAAAGTTTTTGGAGTGATTTGCGCACAAGGCACAAAGCGAAACCCAAAAGCAGTGCTCACCGAACAGTGACCACGCAATAGGTGGTTCTGCCACCAATCCTACCCCACGGCGCGCCTTCACCACTATGAAGAGTCTCAACATTAGGTTGAACCTTGTGAATGAGACAGATGCGTCGATGAACTTGCAGGGCACCACTGCTTCTAAGTTAGAGCGTGGCCTGACACCCCCGGCTTTTAGCGAAGCCGTGGAATCAATGCACCAGGCTAACCTGCGTCAAGGTATTTCACTCGGGACAATCCGCCCTCCCCAGCGATTAGCACCTTTTTCCCATGCAATAGGCCTGGAAGTAGACCATCTCGATAAAGAAAACACCCCAACCGATTCTGAAGGCGATGCTTTCGGTCGGCTGATTCTCCTGCATGACCCCGGAGCACAGGAATCGTGGGAAGGGGAAATGCGGTTAGTCGCCTATATCCAGGCCGACATGGAGTCAGCAGTTGCTACCGATCCTTTGTTACCCGACGTTGCATGGCAATGGCTCGAAGAAGGTTTAGAAACGCACTCTGCTGGCTACACAAACCTTGGCGGTACCGTTACTTCCACAACCTCAGTCCGTTTTGGCGAAGTCGGTGGCCCTCCTCGCGCTTACCAACTCGAATTGCGGGCATCGTGGACAGCGAAAAACAATCAACTTGCCGATCATGTGGACGCCTTTGCAGAAGTGCTCGCCCATGTCGCTGGTCTACCACCAGAAGGGGTAAGTCAGCTACGTCGCTAAAGCTATGCCGCGACAGCCTTCCCGTTTATAATCTTGCTAACTCATCTATCAGCGTATCGCCTCAAACTGAAAGATCATGACCGAATTCCTTCGTCGCCCAGCCGCGGGTATCCCGCCCGTACTGACAACCCCTCAGGACTTTCACGAAGCGGCGGAGGCAATCGCCGGTGGGCACGGACCAATCGCGATTGATACAGAACGTGCTTCCGCATTTCGCTACAACGATCGCGCTTTTTTAGTCCAGATTAAACGCGCGGGTGCCGGTACCTTTCTTTTCGCACCAGAAGGCGTCCGCCAGCACCTCACCGAAGCCTTATCACCCGTCATCAACAACCTAACTTGGGTGGTACACGCTGCAGTATCAGATCTTCCCTGTCTTGCCTGGCTTGGGCTGTACCCAGCACAGCTACTTGACACAGAACTCGGCGGTCGTCTAGCTGGCTTATCCCGTGTCGGTCTCGCTGCAATGTATGAGGATTTACTTGGCGTACGCGTAGCCAAAGAACACAGCGCGCAAAACTGGTCCTCGACGCCGTTACCCAAACCATGGGTCGCTTATGCTGCCCTCGATGTCGAAAAATTACTCGAGCTGGCTGCCGAGGTAGAGTATCTTTTACGCAGCCAAGGAAAGTGGGAATGGGCACTGGAAGAGTTCGAGTATGTGCGCAACCAACACGCCACAATCACCGGGCCAGAACCCCGCGCGTGGCATTTGATGAAAGGGATGCGCGGACTCAAAATACCTCGACAATTGGCAGTTGCTCGCGAGCTGTGGCTAATTCGGGAGACCACTGCAGCAAACGATGATGTTGCACCAGGCAGTCTACTACCGAATAAGGTCCTACTCGCCTTCGCTAATATCCGCCCCAACACGCTCTCTCAATTAACACGCGTTCGTGGCTCACAAAATTCACGGTTAGCACCAGCAGTGTGGTTGACCGCAATTCAACAGGCTGAAGCATTAGCAGAGGCGGATCTTCCAATTCCTGGAAAAGGAGAATTAGCGTATTGGTATTCCTCGGGTGGCGTTAATACCCGGAATTGGAAGAAAAACGACCCCGACTCTTGGAATACCTGGCAACTCATTCGGGACGATCTCAATGTCTTCGCCGACGAATTTGCTGTGCCTACAGAGAATTTAATCAGCGTTGCCAAGGCAAAAAATCTCACCTGGGATATTACCGTCGCGAAAACCATTCTTTCCGAAGGCGATCTAGAAGCGTCTTTTACAAAACACGGTTTGCGCGAATGGCAAAAAGATATTATTTGGCCTATTTTTGCTGATTTTCTTCCAAGCTAAGCTCTGCAAGCACATTAGCGATGCCGGTCTCGTCAAGCCCGACCTCATGCAGCAATTCGTTACGTGAAGCATGCAATGGAAACACCGATGGGAATCCCAAATGCCGCACAGGCACATCTATCCCTGCTGCAGCGAATTCTTCAGCAATCAGCGATCCAATACCACCGCGGACAATACCATCTTCTACGGTCACAACGACATCGTGATCAGCCGCCAAGCTGAACAAGGATTCTGCTACTGGGACAACCCAACCGGGATCAACGACAGTCACGTTGGAATAGGTTTTTGCCGCGGATACCGCTGCCGCGACCATGGCTCCCACAGCGATCACCAGAACTGAACGAGTATCCGGAGAAGATTCTTCAGTAACTTTATCGGCGTAATAAACAATATCGACACCATCGCGAAGATTCGCCCAAGCTGGAATTTCGACAGGCAAGTTTCCTTTGGGAAAACGCACAAGCGTAGGCCCATCGTCGACAAGCAGCGCCTCACGGAACAAACGGCCCAATTGCGCCCCATCTCGTGGTGCAGCGATACGGACTCCTGGTACGACACTCGCCACAGACATATCCCAAACCCCGTTGTGACTTGCGCCATCTGAACCAGTAACGCCTGCGCGGTCCAGGACCAAGGTGACGGGTTGTTTGAGCAACGCTACGTCCATCAAAAGCTGGTCAAAGGCGCGGTTTAAAAAGGTGGAATACACTGCAACAACGGGATGCATTCCTGCCAATGCCAGACCGGAGGCTGAAGCGACCGCGTGTTGTTCCGCGATCCCTACATCGAAAAAACGATCTGGAAAGCGCTGTGCAAATGGCGTCAAACCAGTAGGGCCCGCCATCGCGGCAGTGATCGCAACAATATCTGAGCGTTTCTCAGCAGCCACAAGCAGTTCTTCAGTAAATACTTGAGTCCAGCCAGGCTGAGATTTCGAGATCGGCAGCCCCGTAGCCGGATCAATCGCACCGGTAGAGTGCATCTGGTCGGCTTCATCGTTAACCGCATGTGCGTAGCCGTGCCCCTTTTCGGTCACAACATGCACGATAAGTGGGCCATGGTGCGTCTTTGCATAGCTAAAAGCTTGTTCCAGAGCATCAAAGTCGTGACCATCGACAGGGCCAACATATTTCATGCCTAAATCCGGGAACATCTCTGTCGGCAAGACTGTATGCTTCACGCCTTCCTTGAAAGCGTGAAGCGCATCAAACGCACGATTGCCAACCCACCCCATAGACTTCAGAGTTTTCTTTCCGTGTTCCATCAGGCCGTCGTATGGTCCAGAAATACGCAGATTAGCCAGATTTTCAGCGAAGCCACCAATCGTCGGCGAATAACTACGCCCGTTATCATTGACGACGATGACTACGTTTCGGTCTTTTCCTGCGGCGATGTTATTCAGCGCTTCCCAGCACATGCCACCAGTCAACGCCCCATCACCGACAACCGCCACCACGTTATGTTGTCCTCGCCCGTCCAGAGCGAATCCCTTTGACAAACCATCCGCATAAGCGAGTGATGCTGAAGCATGTGACGATTCTGTCCAGTCATGCTCGGATTCAGCGCGAGCGGTGTAACCAGACAACCCATCTTTTTGACGCAAAGTAGAAAAAAGATGCGCACGGCCAGTCACTATTTTATGCACGTAAGATTGGTGGGAGGTGTCGAAGATAAAGGGCTCGTCCGGGGAATCGAATACTCGATGCAAAGCCAACGTTAATTCCACCACACCAAGGTTCGGCCCCAAGTGGCCGCCTGTCACCGACACGTTCTCGATGAGAAAGTCACGAACTTCCTCGGCTAATTGCGGGAGTTGTTCTTGGGACAAAGCCTTGAGGTCGGCGGGAGTCTGTATTCCGCGAAGAAGGCTCATTGTCTCTACCTCAACTCCTCGTCTCATCTGCATTCGTCGGTAACTAACGTATCCATCTTACTCGCTACCTCCCTAGAAATCGGAACCGGCGATTTACTAGGAAAAATCTTACTGTTCACGTGCGTGTTAAGCAGATTTTCTTAATAACGCCATAAGTTCGAAGTGATGTGTTCCCGGGAATGCATTTATTAACGTGAGCTTGTCGACCCGATACCCATTATCAGACCAGCTCCGTAAATCACGCGCGCAAGTTGCCGGATCACAACCAATATGAACCACTGTTTTCGGGTCGGCCGCAGCTATTTCGTCGATTACAGCTGCCCCTGCCCCTTTGCGTGGCGGATCGAGAACTACGCAATCAGGAGCGGCTAACTGAGCAACTGCTTTTTCTACGTGTTGTTTATGCATCGAAACGTTAAGCCCTTGCAGTGCTGGTTGTGTATTCTCCAAAGCTGCTGAAGAAGTATCGACGCTGTGCAACACTGAATCCGTAGGGCTTTCTGGGTTCAATGCTCGCGCAATTGCAGGTATAAACAGACCAACGCCCCCGTACAGATCCCAGCCGATTTTTCCTGCGGGTTGTCCAGGATCAGCTAGCCATTCCTCAATAATCGCGCTATACGCCTGAGGTGCTGCGCGGTGCGCTTGCCAAAATGCGGTGACCGGAAAACGGAATGTTTGGCCATCAACGATCTCGGTGACCTCGCCGCTGCCTTCTAAAACTCTTTCGACTTTCTCCAAGCGCTTCCCACGCCCCGTTTTGCGCGACTCCACGACATGCCGTTGACCAGTTGAATCAATTGCCACAATCAATTCTGCACCCGGCCGGAAACGGCGAGCTCCGGTTCCAACGATGCCTTCACTAAGACCGTCGACGAGCTGACTACAGGGATACTGTGTAACTAGTTCATGACTATGTTTTTTCCGGAGACCAGCTTTCCCATTCTCATCCACACCGAACCGCACCCGGGTGCGCCAACCGCGTACAGGGGCAAGCTCAACTGCGTTGAGTTCTGGCAGCTCTATTTCCGAAAACTTCCCAATTCGTGCGAGCTGATCAAGAAAAACCGAACGCTTCAGTTCCGTTTCCTGGGTGGTATCAAGCGTCGCAAAGTCACAACACCCAGCTCCGGCGGCAGCCGCCTGACAGGTTGGCTTGCCACGATATTTACTGGGGGTGATAACTTCTAGGATCTCACCAGTAACGAAAGATTTCTTTTCTTTCGTAATATCAATTTTTACTCTGTCACCAGGATAAGCAGAAGCAACAAATACCACGCGTCCGTCGTCCGCAGTACCAATGCCGACACCACCATGTCCCATCCGGTCAATGGAAAGTTCGAGGTTAGGCACGCTTATCGCTGCTCCTTTTCATTCGTAGGCTGAGCAACGCCTTCATCATCACCGTGCTCACGAGACTTGGTCCCACCAGCAGCCTCCCTAACTGCTTGTTGCGCATCAGCTATGCGGGGCGATTGTTGTTGGCTTTGCGCTTGCCGCTGCTGCATTGCCTGTTGAACCTGCTGCATTAGGCTAGCGGGCATTGTGACCGGTAACGAATTACCTGCCAAAATAGGTTTATCCCCCCGGTAGACGAAAGTCCGCGCAATAACTTCACGTGCCAATTCCGCGAGTTTATCTGCCCGTTGGGCCGGACCGGCCAACGTTACCCGCAACATCCACCGTGGCTGTTCCGCACCAATCACGCGTGTTACAGCCTGTTTGTTTTCACCAACGACCTCTCTACCCCAAGGACCTTGTTCAAAAGTAACCTCGGCACCGCTTTGTTTCATGCTTTGCGCAATCTCATCAGCAGCTTCCTCCCACTGGCCAGCCGATGATGGTGCAGCGAAAGCAACCGGGGTGAGCCGACCATAGTGGGTGACCAAGTGGAGCATCTTCGGACCTTTTTCACCCATTTCAACCTGTACCTGCGAATCTTTCGGTACGGCAAGCTTCAGTGAACCAAGATCTAACAAACCTGAGGAAAAATCACCAAAGTCGAATTCATTAATGTCAACGGTGTCTCCGTCGAATGGTCCGGTTTCCCCTATCGCTCCAGCTTCCACGGGAATAATCGGTGCATTGTGCGCAGATACTGCAGAATCTGCATTTTCCTGCGCCTCGGCACTAGTTCCCGCCGCCTTCTCGTTGGCAACAGCTGAAGTTTGAGCTCCAGCACGGTCGCTCTCCAGGTTCATTTGTGCACCCCGCTGAGCTTCCCCACTGGATTTCTCATTCGCGTTCGCGCCAGCTTGTTGCGCTGGTTTTTTCTTTTTCGAAAATCCAAACTTCGAAACTCCAAACAACGCCATAACTAGTGTTGTCCTTTCCCGCAGTACTATGCATACTACGTCTTTAAGCTAAATACCGATTTTGGGTTCAAATGTTTTGCGTGACAGAAACCGAAGCGTGCCCAACTAATGGGTACCGGTGGAGCCATAGCCACTAGAACCACGAGCAGTCTCATCCAATTGTGCAACTTCCACAAAGTCCACAAGCTCAACGCGCTGAATCACCAATTGCGCTATCCGCATACCACGAGTGATCTCAATAGGTGAGACTCGATCAAGATTAATCAGACACACTTTGATCTCACCACGATATTGCGCATCAATTGTTCCTGGAGAATTAACGATACTCAAGCCTTGACGTGCAGCTAGTCCAGAGCGTGGATGCACCAAACCTACGGTCCCCTCTGGTAATGCAATAGCAATTCCGGTTCCGACCACAGCCCTTTGGCCTGGTTCCAAAGTAATATCTTCGGTTGCGCACAAATCAGCGCCTGCGTCACCCGCGTGGGCTCGAGTCGGTAAAGCTATTTCCGGATCCAGTAGCTGGATTTTTATCGGACTCAAATCAGACAAGCTCATGTACGCAGACTACCCTGTATGCAAAGTAGTCGTCGGACAAAGGCTGCACTGAACAAGACAATCGCTCCCCGTTGCTTTTTACTCAAGCGCCCAGGGTTGGGGTTCTGTAGTTTTCGCGGGCTAAAATATCTCTCATGAGCGAAGCAAAATCTGCCCCAGAAATTCTTTACCACGAGCGCCAATGGGTGCCTTGGCATTGGTGGTTGATTGCATTGGCAGCAGTGACGGTTGGCACCGGGCAATTAGCCCTGAACCGTAATTTGTGGTGGTTTGCCGTGCCCTTTTTGATTTTCGCTGCGCTCGCCATATGGGTTCTTTTCCACCTGTCCTCAACCGTCATCCAGGTAGAAAAAGATTTCGACGGCACTCGCTGGCTAATTACCGGAGATGCACAATTGCCCGCGGATATTGTAAGTCGGAGCTTGGCCGTTCCTAAAAGTGCACGGCGGAACGCAATGGGGCCACAGCTGGACCCTGCAGCTTTTCTTGCCACCCACAGCTGGGTACCGCACTTGGCCATGCTCGTATTGGATGATAAAGACGATCCGACCCCGTACTGGCTAGTTAGCTCGAAAGACCCCCGAGCCTTGCTCGAAGCCTTTTTACCCGATCAAGCACTGGACGCCGCGCGCCAAATGCAGGGCTAGCTCACTTTAGACGGAAACAATGCCACCTCCAGGGTGGCGACTCAGAGACGATGGTTCCGGCTGACCTTATAGCCCCGGAGCGCGAGAGAATCAGGCACAGTCCAGGCAAATCTTTTGCCCATCTTCTTCATGTGAAAGGCGTTTGTTTCGCTGCACTAAAAAGCAGCTATCGCAGGTAAACTCGTCGGCCTGACGTGGCACGACTTTCACGTTCAGTTCTTCGCCAGATACATCGACTGTTGGTGGCTCAAATGGCTCGACAATTTCGCCGTCTTCATCCATCGGGTCAGAATCGTTTTCCGCAGCCTTCAGCCCTTCCAGCGAATCTGCTTCCAGTTCATCTTCCGGTCGAGTACGAGCCGCATCGTAATCAGTAGCCATTTATCCACGTCCTATTGGGTAGTTGATCAGCAAACAGTTGATCTTTGTCTATGTGGGACGGATACTAAGGCAAAATAACTACATTGTCATATTTGCAGCTCAAACGTGGTTTTGAAACCATTATTGGTTTACTGGCAATGATGCTAGCGCACCCGCGCCCCGTAGAATTTCATCCATGGTTTCAGCTATGCCAGGCGCGTACGCCACCAAGACTTCTCCTGCGCTACCTTCAGTCGAGAGCTTCGGTGCGTGGACCACTGCACCGGCTTCTTGTGCAATCAACATCCCTGCGGCATAGTCCCACTTATTCAACGCTGCCTCATAGAAGGCATCAACTTGGCCACTAGCTACTCGACAGAGATCTAACGCTGCAGACCCCATCCGACGAATATCTCTCACGTCCCCCAGCAATCGTGCCAGAATACGAGCTTGCTGAAGCCGACGGTCGCTCAGGTAGGAAAATCCAGTAGCGACCAACGCGGCAGATGAATCAGTTATAGAATTCGTGCGCAATCTTTTCGACTTTTTGACGAGAGTAAAACCGTCGGACGATTTCACTGTATGAGGGGTTATAGCGTACGCCCCACCGCCTATATGCGCGGAATACATCACGTCACCAGCGACGTTATAAACCGCTCCGGCAACAGGGACAGGTCCCCATACCGCAGCGACTGACACTGCGTATTCTGGAATACCGTACAAAAAATTCACTGTTCCGTCGATCGGATCAATAATCCAATCGATACCGGTTGACCCCTGCTGTCCAGCGCCTTCCTCCCCGACCACGCCATCGTTTGGACGTAATGTCAGCAGCTTTTCAACCAGCGCGCTCTCGGTTGCTTTATCAACGGCCGTGACCGGATCGACCGAACTGCTCTTTGTTTCTACTGTGTCAGCGATGTCAGATATCGTGCCTATTTCATTGGAACTGCGAGAAATAACTTCCCCGCCCAATTCTGCTAGCCCGCACGCAATCTCCTTAAGCCCGGCGGGAGACAAGTCCTGCTGCATGCTTTGATGCTCAGCAAAAGCGTTTATTACTTGTTCTCGGGACATAGTCATGCTTTTATCTTAGCCATTCCAGTCTTTTGCGGACTCTGATCACGAATCATTGCTTGCTCGTGCGCTAGTCTGTCATCCATGCAAGAACAGCAACTCGGTTTTGGCATTGACATCGGCGGCTCCGGCACGAAGGGTGCGCTGGTCGATTTGCAAACAGGCGATTTTATTGGTGAACGCATCAAGTTCGAGACCCCCAGGCCCTCTACCCCAGAGGCAGTCGCGGCCACCGCTGCACGCATTGTTGAATTAGCAGAATGGGACGGACCTATCGGGATCACTCTGCCCGGTGTCGTCCGCGGTTCATCAATGCTGACTGCAGCGAATATCGACGCCTCGTGGCTGCATACCAACATCCATGACGCATTTCAGTCAGTTCTTGGCGCACGTGACATCACTTTCTTGAACGACGCCGACGCCGCCGGTTTGGCAGAAGTCGCCTATGGTAATCCTCAATCGAGAAGTGGCGCTGTCATATTTTTGACTCTTGGCACTGGTATCGGGTCGGCTTTTCTAGTGGATGGCAAGCTGTTTCCAAATACTGAGCTAGGACATCTTTTCATTGGTGACGAAGAGGCAGAAAAGATTGCTTCATCGGGCGCCAAGAAATCGCTTGGGCTAAGCTTCACAGAATGGGCACCACGGCTAGAGAAAGTTCTTGCCGAATACGAACGGCTCTTCAATCCCTCGGCTTTTGTCATCGGTGGCGGTATTTCACGCAAATCTGCACGCTGGCTACCGCTCTTAGAAATTTCAACACCAATTATCCCTGCGACCCTCCTGAATCGGGCGGGGATAGTCGGCGCAGCCTTAGCCGCACATTCCCCTGATTACCTGGCAGGTTAGCGGAAACATCCGTGAACCACAGATTGATGGACCGCGTTGTCACCCCCTGACAACGCAAAACCATACGGTGTCCGTTATACTGGGCGCTCATTCCCTAGCATCTACTATGGTGTTGGTGTGACATGGTCCTCACACCGGCGTCCACAACACGCTGTATACATAGGTAGGCTAGATCATTGATGTCAGCACAATCCGGCGAAAGGGCGTACGTGTCAGCCACTGAATCTTCCGATCAGTCTCTTGCTGAGGGCGCACCCAGTTCTGCTCGCGCGCAAAGCGCGAAAAAAGCAACTAGGAAGTCAACCAGCAAGCCGAAGACCGCAAAGGCAACAACCGACAAGGTCCCGCAAAGCGGTGTGTCCATCGATCCCGAAGAAATCTCGCCTGCAACCGCACCGGTAGCGGATCCACTACTCGATGAACCTGGAGACGACGAAGACACCGACGTTGAGCCGGATCTTGCCGACGCCGATGCATTTGTAGACGAACCCCTAGACGATGATCCAGAACCCGCTGAACCGGAGCTCGGCGAAGAGGATGACGACGAAGATGTCGGCAGTTCCGTCTGGGACGAAGATGAATCTGCAGCTCTCCGCCAAGCCCGCAAGGACGCCGAGCTAACAGCATCAGCGGATTCAGTGCGCGCGTACCTAAAGCAAATTGGTAAAGTCGCGCTGCTCAATGCAGAACAAGAGGTTTCTCTTGCAGAACGTATCGAAGCCGGCCTGTATGCACAGTTCCGCATAGAAGAAATGTCGAAGGCTTTGGAAGCCGGAGACAAACAGGCAAAACTATCGCCTGCGCTCAAGCGTGATCTCCGGTCCATCGCTCGTGATGGCCGAAAAGCTAAGAATCACCTACTTGAAGCCAACCTTCGTCTTGTGGTCTCACTCGCTAAGCGTTACACGGGACGCGGTATGGCGTTCTTGGATTTGATCCAAGAAGGTAACTTGGGATTGATCCGAGCAGTCGAAAAATTCGACTACACCAAGGGTTATAAGTTTTCTACTTACGCCACCTGGTGGATTCGTCAAGCAATTACCCGCGCGATGGCAGACCAAGCCCGGACCATCCGTATTCCAGTACACATGGTTGAGGTCATCAATAAACTAGGCCGTATTCAGCGCGAACTACTGCAGGATCTAGGTCGCGAACCGACCCCCCAGGAACTCGCGAAAGAAATGGACATCACCGAAGAAAAGGTGATGGAGATCCAACAATATGCCCGAGAACCAATTTCGTTGGATCAAACCATCGGCGACGAGGGAGATAGCCAGCTCGGTGACTTCATTGAAGATTCTGAGGCTGTAATCGCGGTCGACGCTGTTTCCTTCACCCTGTTGCAAGACCAGTTGCAAGATGTCTTAACGACGTTGTCTGAACGGGAGGCTGGAGTGGTCCGGTTACGCTTCGGTTTGACTGACGGCATGCCACGCACCCTGGATGAAATCGGACAGGTGTACGGAGTTACCCGGGAGCGTATTCGCCAGATTGAATCGAAGACAATGTCGAAGTTGCGCCACCCTTCTCGTTCACAAGTATTGCGGGATTACCTCGATTAAGCTTTTAAAGCTGACATCGCAAAATCCTCACCCGCTCATATGCGGGTGAGGATTTTGCGTATTTATTATGCGCTCATGTCCCGAGCGCTGGAAGAGCGGCCGAAACAATGCAAAAGCGAGGCCAAACTAGCTGTCGTAATTCTCCACATTCGTGTTGATGCATTGCTCAATGGCATCCTCATCATCACCGTGTTGGTCAATACAGTCAACAATCCCGATCTCATCGAAAATATTGTAGACAGCAACCATGATTATTACTCCTACGATCATCGACAGAATCGAAGTCACCAACCCCACCACCGACATCACGGTGCGCCGGTTTTCCGGGCGACGTTTTCGACCGACAACCAGGGCTACAATCGCAAGAATCGTGCCGATAATGCCAAGCAACGAGCCGAATACAACAATTGATCCGAGCAATGACAAAATGCCAACCCCTAGAGCCCACGGCGCAACTGGGTTTTTCGACTCTTGCTGTGTTTCGAATCCGCCGTATTGTGGAGCCGAATATCCTCCAGCGTAGTACGCATCATGTGCAGTGTGATTCTCCACGGACTGATCCTGATTTACAGAAAAATCATAACCTCCGGATCCATATCCTTCATTGCCAGATTCGAAGCCGGAATTTTTGCCTTCCGCATACTCGCCGTATTGGCCGTCAGAATTGTTTGGATTATTGGGGGTAGTCATCTACTTTGCTATCCCTTCACGCATAGATGTAATTAACTATTTTTACCTTACCTTGCTTAGTCCCACTTATGTAGTGCTTCCGCCTTGAGCGGAGACCTCCACATCGGATTCACAAGGCTAACTAGTACAGGCTATTTTCTTCTACCACTTTCGCAAATAACGAATGCGCTCTTTCAACTGCTGTGCATTGCACAACGCCGTCGGCGGGCCCCCACATGCTTTACGTGCTTCCGTATGTATCGCTCCGTGCGGACGCCCTGATTGTTCAGCTTGGACTGCAACCAGCGTGTTCAATTCTTGGCGTAATTTGGGAATCTCCACCGCAGCAACATCATTGGTTTCCTTGGAATTTGCGCCTTTCACATTGGAACTTATTTTTCGAGGCGCCCCAGATGCTGGTTCCACTAATCCGTTTTTAAGCTTATGCTGGTATTCGAGTTCGGCTTGCCTCCGAGCTTTCTCCTCGGCTTCCCGAGCATCAAGCTGTTCTTCTTGCCTTTTTCGCAGTAATGCTCTGACCTGTTCTTGGTCAAGCAACCCAGGTAGTCCAAGGAAGTCCGCTTCCTCATCGGATCCACTAAACGCACCGGTTCCGAATGTCGACCCATCATAGATCAAGGAATCAAGTTCTGCCGATGCACCCACAGATTCGAAAGACGATTCTTCGATCCGCTCATTTTTTTCTTTGTTCGCTTCAGCGACAGCATCTTCGTCCCAAGCTTCTTCCCTGTGCGGTTTGCCGATCACGTGATCGCGAGAGGTTTCTAGTTTTTCCGCAAGATCTAACAGCGTAGGCACAGAGGGCAAAAACACACTGGCAGTTTCTCCAGGCATGCGGGATCGGACGAATCGCCCAATGGCTTGGGCGAAGAATAATGGCGTCGACGCCGAAGTGGCATACACTCCTACCGCTAAACGGGGAACATCCACGCCTTCAGATACCATACGCACCGCAACCATCCACTCGTCCGTGGACTCAGAAAAGGCGTTAATGCGCTCAGAAGATCCAGGCTCATCAGACAAAATCACCGATACAGGAGTAGAAGAAATCTTCTCCAGGATCTTAGCGTAAGCACGCGCAGTGGTCGTGTCGGTAGCAATTACCAGCCCACCCGCATCAGGCATATTGGTCCGGATTTGTTCCAACCGTGTGTGCGCCGCTTGCAATACAGCCGGAATCCATTCACCTTTCGGATCCAGAGCTGTTCTCCAAGCACGTGCAGTTTCTTCTGCGGTTAATGGAGTTCCTAAACGCGCAGAAATTTCTTCACCCGCACTTGTACGCCAGGTAGCTTCACCTGAATATGCCAAAAAGACGACGGGGCGAACGACGCCGTCGGCAAGCGCGTCGCCGTAACCATAAGTGTGGTCAGCCTGGGAAATTTCGTGGCCTTCCCCGTCTTCTTCATAACGCACGAAGGGAATATAAGAATTATCTGAACGAAACGGGGTGCCTGTGAGTGCCAACCGATATTCGGCCTCATCATATGCTTCACGAACACCATCACCCCAACTTTTTGCGTCACCGGCATGGTGAATTTCGTCAAGAATCACCAAGGTACGTTTCGCCGAAGCCAATGCATGGTGCTTTAATGGGTGCATCCCCACCTGGGCATAGGTGACAACAATGCCGTCGTAAGCCTGGTTAATGACACCAGCGTTAGTGAAACGATCATCCAGCGAAACCCCCACCCGACCAGCAGCTGCAGCCCACTGCCGTTTCAGATGCTCAGTAGGTACTACAACGATGACACGGTCTACCGACCGATCCTCTAATAATTCAGTCGCGACCCTAATCGCAAAGGTAGTTTTACCTGCACCCGGGGTCGCGACCGCCATGAAATCTCGCGGACGCGACGTCAAAAACTTTTGCAACGCAGCCTGCTGCCACGCACGCAGCCTGGAGTTATTGTTGAATCTGCGCGGTCTCGCCACTAAATACCACCATTGCTAGAAATAGCTTTTGTTGCTTGCCTCAAAATATCGAGTGCATTCTATTTTTTATGCAGGCCAGAGTATATCTCCTGGCATTTCGGGCATACCGGCGAGCCAGGCTTGGCTTGTTTGCGAACCGGAAATTTTTCTCCACACAACGCGACAATCATTTTGCCGCTGACCGCTGAATCTACAATCTGGTTCTTTTTCACATAGTGAAAGAACTTTGGTGTGTCGTCGTCAGTTCCTGTCTGATCTCGGGTTTCTGGGCGTTCTAGAGTCTGCGTTGATGTAGTCGTCATGGGCATCCATTTTGCCGTATTCATAGGCATTTGGGTAGCCAGGCTCTAGGCTGGGAACCATGACTACTGGAAGCTCGCGTGGTACTAACGGGCCGCATAGCCCGCGACGCTCACTCCGGCGTCACTTCCGTAACGGTTTTCGCCGGAATAAACCCGTCCTGATTACCACTGCGCGTATGACCCGCGCCCAGGACCGAAAAAAGCGCGAATGGTGGTACGGATTACTCCAATTCTTAAGAGTTCCGCTAACTCTGGTGTGCGTCGGAATGTATGTGGCTTGGGATTGGGTGCTCATTCCCGTCCTGCTGGCCACGCTTACGTTTCCATTGCCGTGGATTGCTGTAATCATTGCGAACTTAGACGGTGCTCCCCAAGACAAACGCCAGCCGCGAGTATATAAACCCGCTGTCGTTCGCCAAGCCCAGCGGCACACTAAGCAGCAGCTACCTACGTCTGATGCCACGTACGACCCGCCGCGCGAGCTTCCGCCGGGAATCATCGACGCCAGGCCTCGCGATTCGCGTGAGTGATAAAGACGAAAGGAAACGAATAACCTTCTACAATGATTCATTGATGAGCACTCACCTAGATTCCAGTACCCCTGACCCAGCCGAACGTTTCGGCGAGGCTGCAAGCGATTTAACCGCATACTTCACCGAGGTCGGTTTTGACTCAGCCGGGTTAGCTGCCCACTTGGGGCCAGAATATCTCTCTGCACTACACCGTGGCGATCCCGGAGCCCTGCGTTTTCGCACACAGACAGGAAGCGTCCTAGACAGACTTATTCAGGCTTTTATACTCCGCGACCCGGTGGAAAAAACCGATTTTGTGCAGCTCCTCGGCACTGAACTGGCAAATAAAGTCATTGCTGCAAATATTGCGGTTACCCACGGCCCTGCGATTGTGCGCGTAGTCATCGATGTGCGTCCACACATCATTAACGGCATTAGTCGATGGGTGTTTTCTGACCCTGATGCCGCCATGGTGCGTCAAGGTGCGGCCGAGGACCATGTACCGGGTGTCGGGGCCGCGTCATTATCGCTATTGCAATTTTGCCCCACGACACCAGTCGATTCGGTCTTAGATTTAGGAACAGGCTCGGGTGTACAAATTTTAGGGCAGGCACAAGCTGCAGATCAGATCACCGCAACGGATATTTCTACCCGTGCACTCGCCTTGGCAGATGCCACAGTTCGGGGCGCTGGAATTGCGCACAAAGTTACTTTCTCCACTGGGCCCTGGTTTGCACCGGTCGCCGGGCAAAAATTCGACCGAATTGTTGCCAATCCACCATTTGTGGTCGGGTCCACGGATATCACCCACACATACCGTGATTCAGGTCTGGAATTAGACGGTGCCAGCGAACTAGTCGTGTCGGAAATTTCAGATTATTTAGCCCCAGGTGGTTCTGCTTATTTACTCGGGTCTTGGGTCCACCAAGGCGATATACCTTGGCAGCATCGGGTAGCCAGTTGGTTGCCGAGTCATGGTGTTGCAGCCTGGATCCTGCAGCGAGATTTCGCAGATCCGGCACATTACGTCAGTACGTGGCTACGTGATGAAGCAATCGATCTGCGCTCCCAAGAAGCCAGCGAACGCAGTGCCGAATGGCTACAACATTTCAATAATGCTGATGTCCATGCCATCGGTTTTGGTTATATCGCGATTCAAGGCATCGGCGACCAGCCTTCAGAAATCATCGCTGAAGAAATCCCCCAAGCGTACGACGATCGGCTTGCCGACGAAGTGTCTGAGTATTTTCTACGTGCAGCTTGGCTGCGCGAGCAAACAAAAGACACCATTGCTGAAAGTCAGTTTCAACTGCGGCCACAAGTAGCCCGAGAGATAATCGAGGTTCCTGATACCGGCTCCGGGATGGGCTTTCGCCCCTCGGTCTACCGACTCACCCGAATGGATGGCCCACGCTGGTCCCACGAAGTAGATCATCATGTGGCGGCAATCGTAGCTGGTTTACATCCGCAAGGCTTAGCACTAGCAGAAGTCGTCGAGATGTATACCGCCGCGCACGGGCTCGAAGGCGAGCTTCTAGACCAAGCAACCCAAGTGATTGCAGACCTAGTTAGGCACGGGATGGTAATTCCTGCCGAACTTCTCGACGTTTAGCAGGCAGATACAATACCGCAGTAGTTGAACAAGGATAATCCTGGCGGCCGATATAACCTCCCGTGCAGGCCGCTGCCACCCCAGCATCAACAAGAGAGCTATCAAAATGAAAGCTGTACTAACCCGTGTATCTTCAGCAAGTGTAACCGTCAACGATCAAGTCGTCGGCCAGATTTCTGCACCGACAACCGGGGGGATTCTTGCCCTCGTTGGAGTGGGGATCGATGACGCCAACCAGGAAAAATCCTGGCAAAAAATGGCCACGAAGATTGCAGAGTTACGGATTCTAGACGGGGAAAAGTCAGCGTTGGAAAGCGATGCGCCGATTCTTATCGTCAGTCAGTTCACTCTCTACGGGCAAACTGCTAAGGGACGGCGCCCGTCCTGGTCACAAGCTGCCCGCGCCGAGGTTGCGGAACCACTAATAAACAACATTGTCTCAGATCTACGTGAACGAGGATTAGATGTTGCCACCGGGAGCTTCGGTGCGAAAATGGAAGTCTCTTCTGTCAATCAAGGACCGTTTACCGTATTGGTGGAAACCTAGTCACCATAAACCCTATTTTCGCCTTAAATTACCCCCGACAATTACCCCTGCAATGACACCGGGAACAACACATGTCAATGAGTCGTTATTAGCTATGTAAACGGCAACTTGAGGAGGCCATCACTGTGACTACCGCTCCCGTGCAAGAATTCGACGAAGAAGAGCAGGATCGGGGCTCCCGTCGTGGCCACACGAACGACAATCCATCTGCGGATTTAGTTCGGGTTTATTTGAATGGCATCGGTAAAACTGATCTGTTGACGGCTGACGACGAGATTGAACTCGCACAGCAAATCGAGGTCGGCTTGTATGCGCAACATTTGCTTAACGATCCAGAGCAGCATCTAACTCGCGCCAAAAAACGTGATTTGAAGGTCCTTGCGAAACAAGGGAAAAAAGCACGCTCCCACCTCTTGGAGGCTAATCTACGTCTGGTGGTCTCCCTCGCCAAGCGTTATACCGGGCGTGGCATGCCCCTGCTGGACCTTATACAAGAAGGCAACCTCGGGCTGATTCGAGCCATGGAAAAGTTTGATTATGACAAAGGCTTTAAGTTCTCCACGTACGCGACGTGGTGGATCCGTCAGGCAATTACACGTGGCATGGCAGATCAGTCACGAACCATCCGCCTTCCAGTTCATCTTGTCGAACAGGTCAACAAACTTTCCCGAATCAAACGGGAAATGTACCAGTCTCTAGGGCGCGAAGCTACCAACGAGGAGCTCTCGGAAGAATCCGGCATTCCCGAGGACAAGATCGAAATGCTGCTCCACCAATCGCGTGACCCGGTCTCTCTCGATATGCCTGTCGGCGCCGACGAAGAGGCACCATTGGGAGATTTCATCGAAGATGCTGAAGCGACTGACGCGGAATCTGCAGTCGTGGCTTCGCTTCGACACTCCGATATACGGGATGTCATCGGCACCTTGGAACAACGAGAACAAGATGTCATTCGCTTACGGTACGGTTTGGATGACGGGGTTCCGCGCACCCTGGACCAGATCGGTCGGCGATTTGAACTGTCTCGCGAGCGCGTCCGCCAAATCGAGCGAGAAGTGATGGCAAAGCTACGTGACGGCCACCGCGCTGATCGCCTACGCGAATACGCGCAATAGCCAACAGTTATTAACGGTCACGAAGCACCGTGAAGGTCTGGTTAATCTATACCAGGCCTTCTTTTTGCGATAGAATAGCCAGCAGGCATTAGACAAATTAACAGGAAGGTTTCCCAACGTGAGGGACTTGGTCGATACCACTGAGATGTACCTGCGTACGATCTATGAGCTAGAAGAAGAAGGAATCACTCCACTGCGAGCTCGTATCGCAGAACGCTTAGAGCAGTCAGGCCCGACGGTCTCACAGACTGTCGCACGCATGGAACGCGACGGCCTGCTGCATGTCCGCCCGGACCGCAGTTTGGATCTGACTGTTCGCGGACGTGAATTAGCCACTAAGGTCATGCGCAAGCACCGTTTAGCGGAGCTGCTACTTACTGAAGTCCTCGGCGTCGATATCCACGACGTGCACGACGAAGCCTGCCGTTGGGAACACGTAATGAGTGACAACGTTGAGCGGCACGTGGCATCCATTGTGCAGGACTGTTCCCGCTCTCCATTCGGCAACCCAGTTCCGGCTCTAGAAGAACTCGGCGTCGATGTCGAGGCTCTCCCTAAGGTTGCACGCGCAATTGACCTTCCAGAAGAGCAAGAGATCGAAGGAACTGTTGCACAGATTAATGAGATCTTGCAGTCCGAAAACGACCGGCTACACGAATTGACCAATGCTGGCATCGTGGTTGGCGCCAAAGTCAACGTTGTTAATTACGGCCATTCCGTAATTTTGACTGCTGGCGATGGGGCGAAAGTCGTTCTTAACGAAACCCTGGGCCACGCGATCCGCATCGCGACTAATTAGTCGCTAGCGAACCCATTTCATAACGTCGAACACAGGAGCCGCGTAAACATGCACGTGTTGGTCACTGGCGGCGCTGGATACGTCGGAAGCGTTTGCAGTGCTGTTCTCCTCGAATCCGGCCATGATGTGAGCATCATTGATGATTTTTCTACCGGCAACCGCGACGCAGTGCCGGCAGAAGCCCACTTAATCGAAGGTGAGCTCAGCAAGATAATTGATCAAGTCCTTGCGGAGAATTCATTTGACGCCGTCGTGCACTGTGCCGCACGTAGCCTCGTTGGAGAATCCGTGTCTAACCCTGAGTTATATTGGCACGCAAACGTAGTCACTACACTTCGTTTACTCGACGCTATGCGGACGCACCAGGTTTCCAATCTCGTTTTTTCCTCTACGGCGGCAACCTACGGCGAACCCGAATCGGTGCCGATTGAGGAATCTGCGCCTACTACCCCCACCAACCCTTACGGCGCCAGCAAATTAGCGATTGACCACATCATTAGTTCATACGCTAAAGCTTATGGACTGGCAGCTACATCTTTGCGGTATTTCAATGTCGCTGGAGCCTATGGCAAAATTGGTGAAAATCGCCGTATAGAGACTCACCTTATTCCGCTAATTTTGCAGGTAGCACTCGGTCATCGTGACAAGATCATGGTTTTCGGTGACGATTACCCCACAGCAGATGGCACCGCCGTGAGAGATTACATCCACGTTTACGACTTGGCTCAGGCCCATGTGCTTGCTCTAGAGTCAAATATAGAAAGCTCGCACAGGGTCTACAACCTGGGTTCGGGTAATGGTTATTCAGTGCAGGAAGTGATCTCCCAGGTTCGCGCGACGACTGGCCACCCAATCCCGGCTGAATTGGCCCCACGTCGTGCAGGTGATCCCGCCACCCTCGTTGCTTCTTCTGCCAAGATCACCACCGAACTCGGTTGGAACCCCACGCGCACAAACCTGCCGACTATTGTTGCAGACGCCTGGGAATTCACTCGCCAGTTAGGTGCTAACGCTCATTCTCATCCAAAAGCCCGCACTTAACCGCGTCGAGAGCCGCATAGTGCATTCCGGAACTTACAGCCGCGAATAATAATTGGCTTAAATTATGGCTTGGTTGCTCATGTAAAGCGACTGTTAATGCCTGGCTTGCAGATAAGATCTGCCCGAGTTCAAGAAAAACCAGAGCGAGTGTTGCCAGGGCATTGGCACGCAACTCCCCGGATAAGCTACGCACCGCTGCTATCAACAGATTTTTCGCAGCTTCCGGGGCGTCTAACATCGCGCCAACAACTTCATCCCGAAGCACAGTACACGACATCCAGATCCCCACCGATTCGATTATTTCTCCCTCGGATAACAACTCCTCTGTCGTCACATCGTTTCGGCCAAGGCCATTCAGCAATGCTGCGGCATCACTACTTGCGTTTGTGTCAACACGCGAAGTTCGGTTGACAAGCCGTTGTATCTCACGGGTACGAGCTGTTCGTTGCTCTTCGTCACTGTCGCTGTCGTCGCCAAGCAAATAAGCAAACGCTTCTTGCCTGGTTAAGCTAGGAAGTTCATTGCGAAGACTCCATGGGTGCATCGCCGGAGATGCCACAACTGATCCAACTGTGCCAGTTCGCCAGGCCGCTGGTGTGATTTCGTCATGAAGCACTTCTGCACCAAATAGCAAGCGATACCGTGCGCCTTCACGGGTTTCATCAACCAACCAACACCCCATGAGCGGGACTTTTCCGGCCGCATCTGCCTGTTGAATAGCTTGAAACCAGGCTTGTTTTTCAATCCACCCTGCATCTTCATGGTCATTATCTACAGCACTGTCGCTGACAATAAACCCAACGTGGAAAGAGCATTGCGCATTTACCAGGTAACGGGCTATTTCTCCACTAGGAAAATCGTCGCTCAAATCAACTCGGACTGTCGGCCCAATATAGACGCTACCGTCCGGTTTTGAATAATATCCCTGAACCACAAACGATTCTTCTGGGTAAAAACCCAGCAATCCCGGTAGATTTGCAATCAATTCGTCTGGCGTTGCAGCTAGGAGCCCATTTTCACCGTAACTGCGGTTCTCATGCATTACCCCTTTTCTAGCACCATTGCCGTGCCGATATCGAGCATCTGATCTTTTAGAATTCTGGTTCCTCATGACAACCAGTGTCAATGCTCTTACTATGCCTTTCCAGGCTATTGGAGCACGGGCAAACTAATCTGTGGACAACTCAAGTTATCCACAGTCGCATGGGCACCTGGGTTGCCTCTCGGCTATGCACGGAATAAGGTTCCGTGTTTTGGCGTTACACCATGTAGAAACTGGTGCGGAGAAGGGCTGAATGTCAGTCGCGCGCAACAACGCTAGAATGCAACGAGGAGGTGCGCCAATGTACGACGATGCACGTGAGATGTACGAACTGGAATATCCGGCCCCCGATATGGGTAACAATTCCAATGACCGCCTAACTTTAGTGGTGGCATTAAACGGTTATGCTGATGCTGGAATGGCTGTGGAGGCGGCTGCAGATCACCTCATTTCGGCACTAGACCATCGCCCGGTAGCCACATTCGATTCGGATGAACTAGTCGATTACCGTTCTCGGCGCCCGGCGGTAACCATCGCAAACAACGAGCCGGTGGAGATCGAAAACACCGAAATTAGCATGAAGGTATTGCGAGATAACCAAGGTAAGCCGTTTTTGCTACTGTCCGGACCAGAACCAGATTTGCGTTGGAATGGATTCACCGAGGCGGTCGCTGATCTCGTCGAAAAACTGGATGTACAACAGACAATTTGTCTCTACGCCGCCCCCATGACCGTCCCCCACACGAGACCGATGACGATTTCCGGCCACGGCAATTCTCAGGAATTAATCAAGCGCCTAGTTTCGTGGGATCAAAAACTCATGGTGCCAGGCTCCGCTGCTCTCTACCTAGAGCGTGCGTTGCACAAGCGAGATCGTAATGTCGCTGGTTACACAGCTCATGTTCCACACTATGTAGCCTCCTCGCCTTATCCACTGGCGACGTACAATTTGCTTAGTTCAGTCGCTAACGCTAGCAATTTGGATTTGCCGCTGGGGAGCTTGGAGCACGACATCCAGCGCATCAGTCAACAGCTAGAAGAACAGATTGATCAAGCCGATGAGGTGCAATCCCTAGTAGCTGGGTTAGAAGAACAATTCGATGAGGGTTTAGAGCGTTACCGAGAAAAGAATCCACAAGCTATCTTGCCAGGTGAGCAAAATATGCCGACTGGTGATGAGATCGGAGCATCGTTCGAACAGTTCTTAAATTCCCTCGATGGTAATGAGCATGGAGAAGCAGACGAAGAAGAGTAGCTTTCATTGATCGACTACGGTGGTGGGTGTGAATCTTAACGACGTAGTGCCTGATCTGTCAGAAGTTCCCTCCTCATTGCTTGAGGAATCCATCTGGGAGTCATTTCTTCGCTGGACCAGGGATAAAGACATATCCCTTTATCCCGCACAAGAAGAAGCTAGTCTCGCTGCTTTAGCCGGGGACAATGTCATTCTGTCGACGCCAACCGGTTCCGGAAAGACTATGGTGGCAACGGCTGCGCAATTCTTCTGTCTCGCGGAAGGTAAACGTTCGTTTTACACTGCCCCGATCAAAGCTCTAGTAAGCGAAAAATTCTTTGCGCTTTGTGGCGTCTTCGGCCCGGAAAACGTGGGGATGATGACCGGCGATGCCACAGTTAACGGCAATGCGCCTATCATCGCTGCTACTGCGGAAATTGTGGCTAATATTGCTTTGCGTGACGGCAAAGACGCCAGGATCGACCAAGTTGTGATGGACGAATTCCACTTCTATTCGGAACCAGACCGCGGTTGGGCCTGGCAAGTTCCCCTACTCGAGTTGCCCCAAGCGCAATTTGTACTGATGTCGGCGACTCTCGGCGACGTCAGCTGGCTGCGTGAAGACCTCACTCAACGCACTGGTCGAACAACTACCCTAGTAACAGGTACCACCCGCCCGGTCCCCTTAGCATTCAGCTATGAATTCATTGCTGTCGAGGAAATGATCGATACCCTCGTGGACAACCACAAGGCCCCCATTTATGTCGTGCATTTCTCGCAGCGCAAAGCCACTGAACAGGCTCAATCACTAACCGCAACCTCTTTTTTAAATTCCGAAGAAAAACAGCGAATGATCGAGGAGATTGGTGATTTTCGCTTTAGCACCACTTTCGGCAAGCAACTGTCGAAGATGATTCGCCGTGGTATCGGTTTGCACCATGCAGGAATGCTGCCCAAATACCGGCGACTGGTGGAGAAGCTAGCGCAAACTGGATTGCTGAAAGTCATTTGTGGAACAGATACCCTCGGAGTGGGCATTAATGTCCCGATCCGTACGGTTCTGTTGACTGGCCTCGCAAAATTCGATGGGCGACGAGAACGTATCGTCAAATCCCGTGAATTCCACCAAATTGCCGGCCGTGCGGGTCGTGCTGGCTACGACACGGAAGGCACCGTCGTCGTACTGGCTCCCGAGTTCGAAATTGAGAACGCAAAGATGCGTCGCAAAGCCGGCGATGATCCGAAGCGCTTAAAGAAGCTTAAAAAGAAAGCTCCACGTGATGGCGAAGTCTCTTGGTCAGAAAAGACTTATGAGCGGCTCATCAACTCCGAGCCGGAATCGCTCAGCAGCCAGTTCCAGATGAGCAATTCTATGTTGCTCAATGTGATCGCCCGTCCTGGAGACGTCTATGCGCACATGAAGCATCTGATTCGTTCCAACCACGACACCCGAGCACAACAAAATCAGTCAATTTTAGCCGCGACTTCCCTATTCCGTGGCTTACGGAATGCGGGTATCGTCGACAAACCTGCCAACGAGACGGGAACGGATTCACAGGGCCGACGCTACCACCTGACTGAAGAATTACAGCGTGATTTCGCGCTAAACCAACCTTTGGCTCCGTTTGCTCTGGCGGCGGTTGGTTTATGGGACCCGGACTCTCCCACCTACACATTAGACGTGATTTCCACTTTTGAAGCCATCTTGGATGATCCTCGCCAACTTCTCCAGGCGCAGCAATCGTCCGCGCGGGGCGAAGAAATCAATGCACTCAAAGCTGAAGGTGTTGATTACACGGAACGAATGAAAATCGTTGAGGAAATCACCTGGCCAATGCCATGTCGTGAAGAATTAGACGCAGCTTTTGAGACTTATTGCCAGGGACACCCATGGGCCAGAGAATTTGATATCTCGCCAAAGTCGGTCGTACGCGATATGTTGGAAAACTCCATGACCTTTTCGGATTTGATCGCAACCTATGGACTTGCCAGGTCCGAAGGGGTCGTGTTGAGGTATCTTACCGATGCTTGGCGCACGTTAAACCATTCTGTCCCTGCTGAGGCCAAGACTGATGAACTCTCGGATATCATTGTTTGGCTCGGAGAGCTGATTCAACAAGTGGATTCTTCGCTTGTCGACGAGTGGGCAACCATGACCGACGAGGATGCGCCGGTCTCGCAAGAACGAGTCGACCGCGAGCTGGCATTCGGTGTAGAGGATCCTAGCGCACTAAGCGCGAACCCGCGCGCTTTGAAGATCATGGTACGCAACTATATGTTCCGTCTAGTGCAACTTTTTGCCCTAGAACGAGAAGAGCGTCTCGAACAGTTGCTTGATTACCTGGAGAATTATCCAGATATCAGCGATGCTTTGGATGATTATTTTGAGGAATACACCGATCTTGATACTGGCCCCGAAGCACGCGGCCCAGAATATTTTCACCTCGATGCTTCTGCACGCTCACGCCTCTGGCCCGTCCGACAGATTATTAAAGATCCAGAAGGAAATAATGACTTCCAGTTCGTTGCTACCGTCGACTTAGACGCCAGTGACGATGCTGGTGAAGTTAGGCTTAGGGATCTGCGTATCGAGCGCTAACGAATGCTGCAGGAAGAATGCATGCTACCTCGTCGCTGCCCGCGGCTGGCATTGCCAGCACAGTCATGCCATGGTCATACCGTGGTTCTGCGCAACCTTATTCCTACTGATTTCCGGTGGTCACTAGTCTCTACTCACCGTTGATAGCTCTACACTAAAATTTTCGATAAAATAATAATTATGCCTAATAAGGAGTTTAGCCCGACACTGTCACAACTACGCACATTTGCGACTGTCGCCGAGAATCGGCATTTTGGTACCGCCGCAACTAAGCTGGGCATCTCCCAACCCTCACTTTCGCAAGCACTAGTTACTTTAGAGCAGGGGCTAGGCGTCCAGCTTATTGAGCGATCTACGCGCAAGGTGATTGTTACTGCAGCAGGCAAACGGTTACTGCCCTACGCTTTGGCTACGCTGCAAGCTGCGGAGCTGTTTGTTACAGAATCGCGTGGATCTGCGGGAACATTGGAAGGCCCGCTTACGTTGGGCATCATACCGACCGTGGCGCCGTATATTTTGCCGGATGTCCTGCGGGCAACGGCAGCTGAATACCCGAACCTGACGCTACATATCGTCGAAGAGCAAACTGCCCATTTGTTACAGCAGCTGCGCGACGGACAAATTGATGTTGCAATGCTTGCGCTCCCCACCAATGTCCCTGCGTTCGTGGAGCGGCCATTATATACAGAAAAGATGGCTTTAGTTATCCACGACCAGCATGAACTTGCTGACCGTTCCGACCTTACACTCGACGCGTTGCATTCAGTTGAGTTGTTATTGCTTGACGACGGCCATTGTCTCCGGGACCAGATTTTGGAACTATGCCGGCTTATTGACCGCCAACCACAATCACAAAATTCGTGGGTTACACGCGCTGCCTCGCTGACTACAATCATGCAGCTGGTGGTCGCGCACTTCGGCGCAACCCTGGTTCCGGAATCTGCACTTGATACAGAGTGCCGCAAGCCGGGATTGTCTGTATCGCAATTTGCTAACGCGGTACAAGCTGATCGCCGTATTGGGTTGGTTTACCGCGCTTCCAGCTCACGCGGCGACGATTTTGCTGCACTTGGCGATGTGCTACAAAAAGCATTTCACCAAGCGGTCGAGCGTGCCCGCGATCTGCAAACTCGCTCTTCCTAAGCTGCTGCGGATCGGCTATGCGGTACTAGGTACCGCCTGGCGGAACATGTGAGCCGTCACAAGCAACCACGCAGGAACGACAACAATTAGGACCAAACCCAAGCTAATCAGCAAAGCGACAGTCACTACCAGATTAGCGACGATCGCAAACAACAATAATTTCGCAAAATTAGTCCAGCCGATCCCCCAGCCGGTTTTCATACTTGCTCCAAAACCGAACTGCCCGCTGACCGCCGCCCAGCTCATAAACATGCTCAACACCGACCACGCAACCATCGCAACGGTTCCAATAAGCATCATAACGATGCCGGAAGCGCTAAAACTGTTGCTTTCTGGCGTTCCATCACTAAAAGCTCGTCCTAATGGGGTGACTGCGACGAAGTAAAGAATTCCGCTCACAAGAGAGACGGCTAGCATCACGCCAATAGCGCGAAGCAGTGGGGTGTTTTTCCACAAATACCCCCACCCGGTATTTGCATCATCTACTTGAAAGATTGCCAACCGATAAAAGTATGGGGTGAGAACCAAGGTGATCAGGATGATGCCAAGCGTGATTACATCAGAAACTGTCCCCGAAAACAGCTCTCCCCCGGTTTCTTCAAGCGTTCCCGGATCAGCAATTGACGCTATGACTGCGATCTGCGCAGCCACTGCTGCAATAATCCCGATAAACACAATCAGACCTAAAACAATCCACAACTTCGCATTTCTAAAGGTCGTAGCAAATCCCCAAGAAATGGCTTCAAGAATGTTGATTTTTCCTGGTTCTTGTTGCGCAGACACTTGCCCGTTGTGTTGAGCAGAGCTTTCCCCAGGATTGCTATAAGCACCATACGCTGCTTGCTCAGACCCCTGGTAGCCGAATTCAGGACGGTCTTCCGGGTGGTTGCTTGGTGGGTAAAACGGTTGTTGCTGTGAACCGCCACCATCTGGGTTTTCTTTGCTATTAGAATTGTCGTCTGCATTATGTCCGCGTGGGGGGTTAGTCATAGCACTCCCTAATCTCGCTGCTCATCCAATCGAAACTCATTTCCGGTATCCATGATACCGAGTTTCTCGTCGGATTTAGGTTAGCCAGACTCACGACCGCTAAACTAGCACTATCGTTATGAATGACTCCGAACAACCAAACCAAAGCCATAAAAATGTGGATCACCAGCGTTCTTCGCCTTCTATAGACCCTCTTATGAATTCCTCTTTCACAAACTCAAAATGCCAAAACCAAACTGACACTGTTCCAAGCAAGCACGAGCTCTACCAGCGTCTTGAGCAGTTACGTTACGCAGACCAGCAACGCTTCCGCCGTAGATTATCGAAAGCCAAAGCCGCGAAAGCCTTAAACGCTATTTCCGACGATCTCGACAAAGCTGCGGCAATCATTCCGGCTATTGAACAACACATTCCCACCATTAAATTTCCCGGTACTTTGCCGGTGAGCCAGAGCGTCGACGAAATTGCCGAAGCAATCACTGAAAATCAAGTCGTCGTCATTGCTGGTGAGACCGGTTCGGGAAAAACTACGCAAATCCCCAAAATTTGTTTGCAACTCGGACGTGGCCGCTATGGGTTGATTGGACATACTCAGCCACGTCGGCTTGCAGCACGAACCGTTGCTGAGCGCATTAGTGATGAACTGAACCAAAAGATTGGACAATCGGTTGGCTACGCCATTCGCTTCGATGACCGCGTAGGCAAAAATGCGGCAGTCAAGCTGATGACTGACGGCATTCTGCTGGCAGAATTGCAACGGGATCCGTACCTTTACGCCTACGACACCATCATTATCGACGAGGCGCATGAACGCAGTTTAAATATCGATTTTCTACTAGGGTATCTCAAGCGTTTACTGCCTAAACGACCTGACCTCAAAGTCATTATTACCTCGGCGACAATTGACCCGCAGAGCTTCGCCAAGCATTTCCGTGATCCGAAGACGCACAAGCCTGCGCCTGTGATTGAAGTGTCCGGCCGTACTTACCCGGTGGAGGTTCGCTATCAACCACTCGAGATTGACGTTGATGGCAAGACTGTAGCCATCGATCCCCTAGATGGTTTGTGCACTGCAGCAGAAGAGCTACTAGCCGAAGGAAACGGCGATATTTTGTGCTTTTTCCCTGGTGAACGTGAAATTCGCGATGCCCAAGAAGCACTCGAGCAAAAGCGCTTTCGCGGTGTCGAAATTGTCCCATTGTTTGGTCGTTTGTCGAACCAAGAACAACACCGAGTGTTCGCACCTCATTCGAAACGACGGATTGTCTTGGCCACGAACATCGCTGAAACATCACTGACAGTGCCCGGGATCCATTATGTAATCGATACTGGAACGGCACGCATTTCCCGATATTCGACGCGGACAAAAGTTCAACGCTTACCGATTGAACCTATCTCACAAGCCAGCGCCAACCAGCGCGCTGGCCGTTGCGGACGCATCGCAGATGGTATCGCGATTCGTTTGTACTCTGAAGAGGATTTCTTTTCTCGCCCAGAATTTACTGACCCGGAAATTCTGCGGACCAACCTAGCAAGCGTCATTTTGCAAATGTCCGCGCTCCGGCTCGGAGCAGTTGCGGATTTTCCGTTTGTGCAATCGCCGGAACATAAAGCAGTCCGCGATGGGTTAGTTCTGCTAAGTGAACTGGACGCAATTGATTCGACCGCAAACTCCGATTCTGCACCACAACTAACCAAAACCGGCAAACAACTCGCACGAATTCCGGTTGACCCGCGCTTGGCCCGTATGTTGGTAGAAGCTGAACGCCTAGAATGTCTGCAACCCGTCATCGTTATCGTTGCGGCCATGACGCTGCAAGATGTCCGTGAACGCCCTCTTGAACAGCAGCAACAAGCGGACCAAGCCCATGCACGTTTCCGCTCTCGCTCCAGTGATTTTTTGGGCTTGTTGTCATTGTGGGGTTATATCACTGAACAACGCGCGGAATTGTCCGGCAATCAATTTCGGAAACGCATGAAAGAAGAATTCTTACATTTCATGCGAATCCGGGAGTGGTTCGATTTGGTCCGTCAGCTCCAAGACATCGCCCTGGATATGAAGTGGACGATCTCAAACAACAAGGATAAACAACACGGTGGCATCTCGATCACCGATGGAAAATTCTCCGGCGACTCATCCGCGATACACCGCGCGCTCCTCACAGGCTTGCTGTCGAATATCGGATCGCGCGTGAGTGATTCTGCGGAATTCCAAGGTGCGCGCGGGACCCGTTTTATGATTTTCCCGGGGTCTGGAGTGGCAAAAAAGCCTCCAGAATTGCTGATGGCAGCCGAGCTTGTGGAAACCTCGAAACTTTTCGCACGTGGTGTGGCTGCTATTGAGCCCTCCTGGGTGGAAACCGCTGCCCGCCCATTGCTCAAACACCAGTACTCAGACCCAAGCTGGTCCTATAAACGCGGAGCTGCGGTGGCAACTCAACGTTCCACACTTTACGGAGTTCCTATCGTCGCTGATCGAACGATTTCTTATCATCGTGTCGATCCAGAAGCCGCCCGGGCAATGTTTATTCAGCATGCACTCATTGCTGGCGAGTGGAAGACTTCACATAAGTTTTTTCATCAAAACCTAGAGAAGCTTTCTACTGCAGGCGAATATGAAGAAAAAGCCCGTAGACGAGGCATCATCGTTGATGAGGATACCCTCTTCGAATTCTACGACCAGCGAATTCCAAATTCTGTGACCCATTCGAAAGCTTTCGATGGCTGGTGGAAAAAAGCACGCAGAAAACAACCGAACTTGCTGGATTTTGATCCCGACAAGCTGCTCACTGACGGGGCGACTGCTGTCACTGAACAAGATTTCCCAAATCATTGGCGGCACGGTGGATTAGACCTAGAGCTGACGTATTTATTTGAGCCAGGCCACCGCCGTGATGGCATAACGGTAAATATCCCGGTGCCCATGTTGGCCAACGTAGATCCAGAACCATTCGAGTGGTTGGTTCCTGGGCTACGCGAAGAGCTAGTGACAGAGCTGATTCGGAGTTTGCCTAAAGCATTACGCCGCAGCTTGGTTCCAGCACCAGATTTCGCCGCACAAGCCATAGATCATTTACTGCCTTACGAAACAGATTTACTGCAGCAGGTTGCGGAAGCTTTCCACAAAATAGGTGCACGTGGGATTAATGCCAGCGATTTTTCACCGGAGAAACTGCCTCCGCATCTACACATGACTTTTGCTGCTATCGATAAGCGCGGGAAAATTATCGATGACGATAAAGATCTCAGTGCTCTGCAACAGCGCCAAGCAGGCAAAATTAGCGCTTCGATTACCAAAAAAATGGAAAACAAGATCCGGCAATCGCAAAATTCATCGCAAGCAGATACTAGACCCCGTATGCACACTACCCAGCGCACATACGTTTCTGCTTGGACTAAAGAAAACTTGGGCACCATCCCCGAGCAGATCGAGCACGAAGTTGATAATCATTTGGTCACCGCCTATCCCGCGCTCACGATCAACGAACAAGGGCTATCAGTTCAGTACTACCCAACTCGGGCAGCTGCAGATACTGCAATGATGACCGCCACGCTGACATTGTTGTTGCGAAGTTTGAGCGTGAATACCCAGAAAATGGTTAATGGTCTACCGCTGCAACAACGGGTCGCTGTCGAACACTACCCTCACGGCGGTGCCGACGGGTTGGTCGCTGATGCCCGCATTGCAGCATTGCGCGATTTACTGATAGCAGAAGGAGGGCCAGTACGGAGCCCCGATGAATTCGAGAAACTGAAAGCCGCTATCGGAGGAAAACTCCCACGCGAAGTACGTCAAGCCGTCGTCACATTGGCACCCGGATTGGTGCGGTATTCTGCACTCGCCGACGAGCTAAGCAACTGGGAAGGCCCAGCGATTGATGATATGAGAGGTCAATTGGATTTCTTATTCCCCAAGCAAGCTATCAGCACCCACGGAATACAACAGCTACGTCATCTGCCTCGGTATTTGCGAGCGATAGAAATTCGTTTATCTGACATGACAACTGCCCCAGACAAGGATGGAGAACGCCAAGACATTATCGATGACTGCCACGCTTATTTAGAGAATCGCCTACGCCGACTTCCTTCCGGAGCGGAAAGATCTTCGGCGGTGGCAAAAATTCGGTGGATGATCGAAGAATTACGAGTGAGCTTATTCGCACAGCGCTTGGGAACTGCACATCCTGTTTCTGCGCGACGTATCCACAAAGCTATCGATGCCCTCGGGAAAAATTCTCCAACTAAAGCACAAAAGTAACAGCACTGCACTGCTGTTACTTAGACCGAATGTAATTAGTCTTCGCGTTCACGGCGGCGCATCAATCGGATTTCTGATTCGAAATCCTGTGCGCTGTCGAACGATTTATAGACCGAGGCAAAACGCAAATAAGCAACTTCGTCGAGTTCACGAAGGGGTTCCAAGATAGCCAGACCGATAGCGTTTGCATCAACCTGAGAGCTGCCGTGCCCGCGAACAGTTTCTTCAACCTGCTGTGCCAGTCGTTTCAAAGAATCTTCGGTAACAGGCCGCCCTTGGCAGGCGCGGTGGACACCGCGGATGAGCTTGTCGCGCGAAAACGGCTCGGTCAACCCATTTCTCTTGGTCACCAGCAATACTGATTTTTCTACAGTCGTAAAACGCCCTTGACATTCGGTACATTCCCGACGTCGGCGTATGGCAACACCGGCATCAACTAGGCGCGAATCTACGACTCTGGACTGTTCATGGTGACAGAATGGGCAGTACACAGCCTAGTCATCCTCCTTGTATCGTAAGCCTTCAAGAGATTCACTAAGACACCCGAACGGTTAATAGCAATCACTAACGATCTTAGGCATCTAAGCTGCACCAACGAAAACTCCCAGCGCCATAATCAGCCCTAGCACTACTCCCATCAAATACGGTGCTATACCAACCGCAGGTCGAGGTTGTGCCGTCCGAGACAGCTGTAGACTACCTTGCTCCAGATCATCCGGAACCAGCGAAATTGGCTGCAAGGTGTAAATCATTTCACGGGGATGCTCATTCGTACATTGCTGGGGCTCCCACTGCGCAACAGGGGAAACAACATTGTTAGATCTATGATTAGAAACCATAACCACGCGCGGGGACGTACCCCGGTCTATGCGAATCATGACGACAGTCCACGCTCCTTCTGAACTCATGCGATTAATTGGACTAGTAACTTCGGCTAGCTACCGAATACCAGCTCACCACCGACCGACTACCGCCTAGCGGTTCAATCGGCTTGCACTGAATCCTATAAAGTGAGTCTCACACCACCCCCCACAAAAACTAGTAATTGTGTTCGATTAGTACTTCGATTAGACTCGGATTCACCACACGGAAGCAATTTTCCATCTACATTCGATATCCAAGATGTGAACTACAGCATTAAGGTTGTTCATATTGGACGATCGTTGACGAGAATTTAAGGAGTTATGCATGCCGCGCCCACGCACTTCATCAGCACCGAAACCTACCTTCGAACAACTCTCCGACCGACAACGCCGCATCCTGGAAGTTATCCGTGATGCTGTCATGCTGCGTGGATACCCTCCGAGCATTCGGGAAATTGGTGATACCGCCGGCCTGCAATCCACATCATCTGTGGCATACCAGTTAAGACAGCTGGAAGAAAAAGGCTTTTTACAGCGGGACCCAAACAAACCTCGCGCCATGATCGTGCGCAATATGCCGGAGACGAAAAAACCAGGTAGGCGCACAAATAACGCAGAACGCAACGTTAATAGCGGGTCGCAAGCACCAACAGATGCTTCTGGTTATTCCTACGTCCCCGTATTAGGACGTATCGCTGCCGGTACTCCTATTACCGCAGAAGAGAATATCGACTCGTATTACCCCATGCCGAAAGAGATCGTCGGTGGCGGAGATCTCTTCATGTTGCAAGTCGTTGGTGAGTCCATGAAAGACGCTGGGATCTTAGACGGCGACTGGGTGGTTGTACGCTCACAAAAAGTGGCCGAAGTCGGCGAATTCGTTGCCGCGCTATTAGACGGTGACGAAGCCACCGTCAAAGAATTTCACCGCGATTCGTCCGGAATTTGGCTACTACCCCACAACGACGCATTTAGCCCTATTCCCGGTGATGAAGCCGAAATAATGGGCAAGGTTGTTTCTGTGATGCGCAAACTTTAACCCGAGATTGGCCCACTCCGGCTCAGCAGAAAGGACACTATACAAACATGTACGCCGAGGAACGACGCCGTCATATTGCTTCCCTGGCGGCAGTCGATGGTTGGGTCAAAGTTGGGTCTCTTGCCGAGCGCTTCGCAGTAACCTCGGAGACAATTCGTCGGGATCTTGCGGCTCTCGATGCAATTGGAGCCGTTCACCGTGTACGCGGCGGCGCACGTGCAGCGCACAGCTATCAGACCTCAGAGGTGCCATTGGCCGATCGAAATCGTTCGGCCACAGAAGCGAAGCTCGCTATCGCAACAGCAGCCTTAGACTTTGTTCCGGAATCCGGCACAATTTTTATCGGGGCTGGAACCACCAATAATTCACTGGCGGAATTTTTAGGGCAAACGGAACGCGCAGCCAACCTCAATATCATCATCAACAGTTTGCCGGGCGCCTTGAGCCTTGCTTCCTACGGTCTCGATAATGTCCAACTACTAGGCGGAACCGTGCGCGGTATGACCCAATCCATCGTCGG
Organism: Corynebacterium pseudodiphtheriticum; assembly: GCF_023509295.1. Lineage (NCBI taxonomy): Bacteria > Bacillati > Actinomycetota > Actinomycetes > Mycobacteriales > Corynebacteriaceae > Corynebacterium > Corynebacterium pseudodiphtheriticum. Next base: position 1,359,352 of record NZ_CP091864.1, read on the forward strand.
TCCCACCGCTTTGCGCTATTTAGCTTTACAAAGAGCCAGCGTCGCTTTCATCGGTACAGATGCCCTGACTGTGGAACATGGATTATCCACTGCAGACACCCAAGAAGCGGCTATCAAAACCGCATTTATGACGAACGCTGAAAAGGTCGTAGTGCTTTGCGATTCCAGCAAGCTTGGTCGAGATTACCTCGTTAGTTTCGCAACCATCCGAGATATCGATGTGTTGATCACTGACTCTGCAGCACCAGATTCTCTCGTTACTGCTGTAAAGAAACAAGGTGTGAACGTCATCGTCGTCCAACGTTAACGTAACCCTGTCCCATGGCCACTTAGGTTGCATTAGGCCTGCCCCTCTCCGATTCGCCCATATAGACAACGCATAATCGGATACAGCACCATGATTCCTACTGACCCCCAGGCGATACCTTCTAGCTCGATTGGGCCAACAGAGAGCGTTAAATTGCCGATCCCCGCAACCAAGGCAATCGCAGCAGCAGTCAGGTTCACCGGGTTATTGAAGTTGACTTTGTTGTCCATCCAGATGCGTACACCCAACATGCCAATCAAGCCGTAGAGTAACAGCGTGACGCCTCCCAGCACTCCCACCGGGATGCTGAAGATCAACGCCCCAAATTTCGGGATAAATGCTAGCGCAACCGCTCCCAATGCTGCTACCCAATATGCAGCAGTCGAATAGACCTTGGTCGCAGCCATGACCCCAATATTTTCCGCATAAGTGGTTGTGCCTGAGCCACCTGCACCACCAGCCAAAGTAGTAGCTAACCCATCAGCGAGTAAGGCGTCTCCAGCCAGGTGGTCAACATTGCGACCCGTCATCGCAGACACGGCCTTCACGTGGCCCACGTTTTCTGCGATCAGCACCACCAACACCGGCAGCGTGGTTAGCACGACCGAAAGCTGAAATTCCGGTGTATGGAATTCCGGAATTCCGACCCACGGTGCATTTTCAATCGCTTGTGCAGCCTCGGCATCAACCTCCCCGGTGATAGCGGCAAAAATCCACCCTGCAACCACTCCAATGAGGATGCTCAACCTGCTGATCATACCGCGTCCAGCCACCGTAGCGACTACAATCACGCCCAGAGTAATACCAGCAACCAGTGGTTGAGTTTGGAAATTTTCTGTCGCAGTCGGTGCTAGATTAAGTCCGATCAAAGCCACAATCGCACCAGTCACCGCAGGAGGTAACACAGCATCAATCACTGAACGGCCGGCAAGTTTCACCAGCAGCCCTACCAACATAAGCACGATGCCGGTAACGAAAATTCCGCCCAGCTGCGCGCCAATACCGTGCTGCTGTGAGGCAATCAGCGGTGCGATGAAGGCGAACGAGGAGCCAAGATACGACGGCAACCGGTTGCGGGTAATGAGCAAGAACAGCATCGTGCCCAAACCAGAAAACAACAGTGTGGTGTTGACCGGGAAGCCTGTCAGAGTCGGAACCAACAAAGTCGCCCCAAACATCGCAAAGACATGCTGAATGCCAATGCCTATTGTCCGGGGCCACGAGAGCCGTTCCTCAGGCGCAACAACTGCGCCTTTGTTTATCTTCTTACCGTCACCGTGTAGCGTCCAGCCCATCGAAGTAGTCACGGTTAGTCATTATTGTCGGCGGCTTAGCTGGTTTGGTAATCGGATTCGAATTCTGCAAGTTCTTTCGCCATCACCGCTGGTAGACGGACATCAATTACCGTGCCTTCTGCATTGTAGCTTTCGCTGTGCACTGTACCGTACTCGTGAACACGAGAAACAAGGTCACCTCGGGTGTATGGAATTTCCAGCAGCATCCGGGTATCCAGCGAATTCAAAAATAGCTCCACTCTGCCAGAAAGCTCAGCAATCCCTTCCCCCGTTTTCGCAGAGACATACACAACGTTGTCTCTTTCCAGCACGTGACGCATCTCGGCTAGCACTAGTGGATCTGCTGCATCAATCTTGTTCATCACAATAATTTCCGGAGGAGCCTGCTGGCCGGTTTCTTCGACAATATCGCTGATGACCTTGTTCACAGCTGTAATTTGTTTCAACGGGAATGGATCTGCAGCATCGACCACGTGCAGCATCACATCAGCCGCAAGCACTTCTTCCAACGTCGATTTAAACGCTTCCACAAGTTGCGTCGGTAGGTGGCGCACGAAACCGACGGTGTCAGTGAAAACGACGCTGCGACCGTCGCCAAGCTGAGCTTTCCGGGTCGTCGGATCAAGAGTCGCAAACAATGCATCTTCGACAAGTACGCCGGCATCAGTCATCGCATTAATCAAAGAGGACTTTCCAGCGTTCGTATAGCCAGCAATCGCGATTTGTGGCACCAAAGAGCCTTGCCGACGAGCACGCTTAACCTCCCGGGCGGTTTTCATCCCGGCTAATGATTTACGCAATCGCGCCATTTCTGCGCGAATCCGGCGACGGTCAGTCTCAATCTTAGTTTCACCCGGACCACGCAAGCCCACACCGCCATTAGAACCGGCACGACCACCAGCCTGGCGGGACAGGCTGCCACCCCAACCTCGGGTGTGGGTGTAAAGATATTCAAGTTGTGCGAGCGAGACTTGGGCTTTGCCTTCCTTGGACTTCGCATGCTGGGCAAAAATGTCCAAAATCAGCATCGTTCGGTCAATAACCTTGGTATCAAGCTCGCGTTCCAAAGCCGTGAGCTGGCCTGGGTTAAGCTCGCCGTCACAGATAACGGTGTCCGCACCATATTCCTGAACCAGTGACTTCAACTGTTGTACCTTACCCGAGCCAATGAATGTCCCGGAGTCAGGCGAATCACGCTTTTGGTACAAAATTTCTAGCACCTCAGCGCCGGCGGTCTCAGCCAAAGCAGCTAGTTCTTCTAGTGTCGCCTCCAATTCGGCGACAGTTCCTTCTGTCCATACACCAACGAGGATTACTTGCTCGAGACGAAGCTTTCGATATTCGACTTCGTAGCCATCAGTGGTGTCCTCCGTGCGAATAGTGGTATCCCGAGTCACGCGACGGAACGCGTTTCGTTCCGCCAAATCCATATCTCCGGTAGTCGGCGCACTATCTCTAGAATTGTCTCCAGAGCCCTGGTCACTACGAATGGCCTCAGATTTCCCAGCCGCAATTTCACTCAAAGCATCTTGCGCGTCAGTGATTGCGAAAGAATCCTGTGCTTCATTATCTTTGAATGCTGCTTCGAGGAGTTCATCATGCGCAGCGTTAGAGGATTTAGAGGAATTATGCTTGGCGTCAACATTTTTAGAGCCAGCAGAAAAACTATGTGAAAAATTCTTTGTCATCTTGTCTCCCATTATGCCAGCCACATCGCTATAAATCGAGGTTTCGCAGCTTTTCCGGTATTCGCTACACTGGGGCGCTATGACGGCGACGAAACAAACCAACTTATCCGCGATCGGTATGCACTTCGATAACTGGCAGGATGCCGTCGAAGCAGCCATCGCCAGCAACCAGCTCATGGTCACCGGAGAAGTCCGCGGTGGCCAGTTGGTGCAATTCAACGACTCTTCCGGCGCACAGCTCAACATTCTGGCTGTAGAGCCATTTTCTACTTTCGTTGGTTTCAATTCGTTAAGCCAGAGTTATGCTCACGTCGAAATGATCAACGACGTGCTCAGCCTGTGCGAAATTATTGATCCGCAAGGAACGCCCGTAGCAACCGTGACTGCACACCTAGCACAGGGGCCATTGCTTGCCGATGAACCTGCGCAGCCATGGCAGCAAGTCACCATGGCGGTGCTTGCCGACGACGTCGAAGTCATTTCCGATGCCGCCACGTGGCAACAGCGCAACCCGGACGGACAGCTTGGCTCTGTCAGTTCTCGTGGTGCTGCGGTTATCGAGTCTGGTTCTGGAGCACAAACCCCAGATGCCGCCACGACTTTTTCCGGTCAAGTAATCCAGTCCACCACGTTGCGCAACCAGCTGACCGGACAGGAATTTCATCATCTCGTATTGGATGCCCAGTTCCCACTGGACGTTTGCATCGCCACCGATGCATTAGCAACAGTTCCAGAAAAGGGGCAGATTGTGCACGGTAATGGTACGTTGACCGCTGCAATCCTTGCCCCTAGCGGCGGTTGTGGATCTGGCGGCTGCGGTTCCGGCGGCTGTGGCTGCGGCGGACACTAGTGCCCCAGGCACAAGCACAAACACTGTAGTAGATATAGGCTGGTAAGCGGACCCGAGGTATACCAACGATCGACTATCAAGCAGCAGCTTTGTATGTCACGCTAGTTTTTTTAGGTTAGGTTATGTCTTCAACTACCCCCGGCGGTTATTCTCGCCAACGCATCGGCATCATCATTGTCGCGTTGTTGGCGAGCTTCCTGGTGTGGTGGTGGTTGAAAGCCGCCGGAATTATCCTGGTGTTGGTAATCGGCGTCTTAGCCTGGTACTACGTTTCTTCGCGGCCCTCCTCAAACGAGGTACAAGCACTACGTGCCTCGATCAAGCTTTCACTCGACGAATTAGACGATGTGATCGCCGAATACGACGAGTTCGCTTACTCCCAAGAACCGGATTCTCTGGCTGACCGAACCATTCACCGCCCAGAACTGTTAAATAGCGACAGCGATGAGCCAGAGATCGAACGTTTTCACTACGAGTATTCCACTGCACAGCGCTATCGCAACCGAATGCATGCACATCTAGCTAACCCCCGCTTGGGAGTAAACCAGCTTGAAAGACTATTAAAAATTTCGGACGAACGAGTGTCCAATCTCCGGGAACATTGGTTCGCCGCGCGTCGTGCCGCCCAGCGCAAAGGGCCCGGCTCCACGGGAAGCAACTAACGGTAGATGCTCCGGCCCGAGGGCCAGAATCCGTAGTTGCAAAAACTATTACTGGTCTGCCAGTTCAATGTGGAAGGTACCTTGGGCGACGATGCGCGATGGGCCTGTAAGCGTTGCACCATCCTCACGGATGTCGACAGTTACAGTTCCCCCCGGTACGACGACGGTGACCGTCCCTTCTTGCTTGCCAGCATCCGCAAGGACTGCACAAGCTGTTGCTACAGTTCCAGTTCCGCAGGATTTCGTTTCACCAACCCCACGTTCAAAAACGCGCATATGCGTTGTGCCATCCACTAGTGGAGTCGCGATCTCCACATTGACGCCTGCCGGGAAGAAATCCTGATCAATACGCGGCGTCTGCAGCTGGAGACGAGCAATATCCTCCGAATCCCATCCTGGAACTACCACCGCAAGGTGTGGGTTTCCCACGTCGACCGCAATTCCTGCAAAAGATTCCCGGCCAATATGAGCCGTCGATAAGCCTGTGATTTCAGCCCGCCCCATTTCCACGCTGACAACTGCTTGCTGGCGATCCGGTATCCGCCCCGAATCGTCAGCTTCCGCAACCTTGATGGTTTTATCCCCGGCGCGAGTAGCAATGCTGAATTGTGGCACCGTCTCGTAGCCCTGGCGATAGAGCCAATGAGCAAAAACTCGAGTTCCGTTGCCACACATCTCAGCTATAGAACCATCGGCGTTGCGGTAGTCCATGAACCAAGTGGCATTCGATTCAGATACTTGCGGCACGTGTGGTTTTACATGCTCGGTGCGAACAACACGTAAGATGCCATCGGCGCCTATGCCACCGGTGCGGTCGCACAATGCTCGAACCTGTTCCTCCGTGAGGTCTCTCTGATTGCTGGGATCGTCAATGATGACGAAATCATTGTGGGTTCCGTGGCCTTTTGCAAAATCTATCTGGAAGTTCACAGGTTTTAAGTTTACCGGGGCGACAACGGACTGTGAGGATTTTCGATAGTCACGCTCGAATTACCAATATTGTCCAGGTAGTTAATGGCTTGCCGGTACGGGTCTGCTGCGGCATCGAGCCAGACGATGCGTTTATCACGACGAAACCATGAGCGTTGCCTTCGTGCGTATTGTCGGGTCGCAATCAGTGTTTTTTCTTCGGCTTCTTCTGCGGTGAGTGCGCCGTCCAGCATTGCTAAAACTTGCGCGTATCCAATGGCACGGCCAGCGGTGGAATCAGCCACCAATCCTTGTCCTTGCAGTGCTCGTACTTCTTCTACCAGTCCTTGCTGAAACATATTGCGCGTACGCGTGGCGATGCGCTCGTTGTAGCATTGTGAATCGACATATAAGCCAAAAACCGTGGCGTTCCAACGATAAGCGGAGGTTTTATCTGGTTGGCTGGCTTGGAACGGCTTCCCTGTTAGTTCGATGACCTCCAAGGCACGGACGATGCGGCGTGGGTCGTTTTCTTCGATCACCGCAGCAGCAGCTGGGTCTACCTCCCGCAATTTGCGGTGGAGTGCTGTAGTACCTATTTCTTCCTGTAACTCATAATATTTCTCACGCACGGCGGGTTCAGTGGGAGGGAATTCCCACTGGTCCAGCAAAGCTTGGGCATACATCATGGATCCGCCGACGATGATCGGTGTTTTCCCGCGGTCCAGGATATCGTTAACATCCGCGACTGCGGCACGCTGAAAGGCCGCAACGGAGGCGGTATCGGTGACAGCAAGCACGTCGAGTTGGTGGTGCGGAATTCCCTGACGCTCTACCGGGTGCAGTTTAGCGGTGCCGATATCCATACCACGATAAAGTTGCATGGAATCAACATTGACAACTTCCCCGTCGAAATACTGCGCCAAGGCGAGTCCGAGATCTGATTTTCCCACCCCAGTGGGCCCCACTACTGCTAATGGTCGTGGGGGATGAATTCTATTTGCGTTTGCCATATCCTCTGCAAACCCCTCTGCGAAAACTATTAAAATTCCTGTTGGAAATATCTATTTAAAACAGCTGCAGGCTCGATTAAACCGGTTGCTATATAGCGTGCCACTCCGTGGGTCGTGTCGAGATCGTGCAAATGCAAAGACGTGATTCCTCCTGCAGCTTTCAGCTGTGCAATTTCCAGCCAAAGCTCTGGTTCCCATACCCCTGCGCGAGATAACTGCTCGCTATTCGGATGTGTAGCGAAGCCAGGCCCGCTAGTGTTGCCGCCGAGCAATGTTTGCGACCATTGATGTGCGTGCGACGCGGTCGGTAGTTCGGCCAACGGTGCGCTTGGGCTCAGGCCCGCACTGCCGTCTATCCCCATGAGCACCAGTGTTCCTAACTCGTGTTGGTGAGCGGCGAATTCTTGCAGGCTGGCGTAGCTAGCAGTGATTAACGGCTCCAGTTCATTACACAGGTAGCGTAGGACCAATTCCGCCAAATAGTGTCCGTCGGCAAGCTGAATCTCCGGTGCGCCCCACGCACGGAAATTACCACGATGTTCGGTGCGCCAACGCGGATCTTGCGAGCCCACTAAGACAATCTCGGTAACAGGTGTGCCAGATTGGCGAGTGGTGTCGACAAGCACCCTCAATATTTCGCGAACGCGGTGGCGAATACGGCCGCTAGCGGTATCTGCTGGCGCTAATTGCGCAACAAGTGCGGGACTGGTCGGCACGATGCACAGAGGAAATGCCAGGGTCGAACGGCATATCGGTAAATCATCTGCGTGCTTTTCTGCAGGGGTGATTTCTGTCGACTCAGCTGAAGATATGGAATTCATGCTCACGATATCTAGCCTAACGGTTGTACCTTGGGAAAGAACGATATTGTATGAAACGACGAAGGAAGGCGTATGGCAGGTAAATTAGAAGTACTAACTTGCTATCCCCTAACAGACCAGAACAACCCAGACCGCACATAAACAACGCCTAGACAGCACCGGCTTGTTTAAGTTCACGAAACTTCGAGGACAATTAGCGATGACACAGCAGCACACCCCTAACCCAACCCCCGCATCTATTCCTAAACCGGGGCCTCGGCCACACGCTTCCGCACGCTCATCCTCCATGTCTGCCTCCACACCGACGCCGGTACCAGTATCTGCGCCGATTTCCTCTAATCCGGAGGACCATGGCTATATCTCCACGGATGGAACCGTCTACCTCACCAGTGTTCTTTCTGGAAGTGAGCGCGTAGTCGGCTATTGGCAAGCTGGCAGCAAAAACGAAGGGCTAGCACACTACGGGGCTAAATTCGACGAATTAGCCACCCAAGCTGAGGTGCTGGAAACTCGTCTACGCGCGCATCCGCATGATGCTGCAGCAATCGCCCGTTCAGCACAATCACAACGCGAAACCCTCCACGATGCTGCAGTCGTCGGTAATCTCCCCGCCCTGGACGAGCGGCTCGCCGAGATTAGTAAACGCTGCGACGCTGCCGCCGAGCAAGCCAAGCGTGATCAGCAGCGCCGTGCAACCGAGGCCAGAATTGCCAAAGACCGTTTGGCAACCGAAGCCGAAGAAATTGCAGACAACTCCACAGAGTGGAAAGCAGCAGGTAACCGGTTGCGCGCGATTCTGGAAGAATGGAAGTCCATTAAAGGCCTCGACAGAGCCACCGATGACGAATTGTGGAAACGTTTTTCTCGAGCTCGAGACGCATTCCACCGGCGACGAGGTGCACACTTCGCAGATCTAGATAAACATCGCGCGCAAGCACAAAAAAGCAAAGAAATATTGGTGGAAAAAGCCGAGGCTTTACAAAACTCCACAGATTGGTCACGTACGGCTGGGGCTTACCGGGATCTCATGCGCGAATGGAAAGCCGCTGGGCGCGCGCCACGGGGTGCTGATGATGCCTTATGGACCCGATTCCGCGCTGCCCAGGATCATTTCTTCAGTGCCCGAGATGCCGAACAAGCAGCCAAAGACGAAGAATTTGCCAAAAATGCAGAGCAGAAAGATGCGTTGCTTGCCCACTACGACGAGCTAATTGATCCGTCGAAAGGTATTTCCAGCGCCCGAGAAAAACTCCGAGACTTGCAAGAGAAATGGGACGCGATTGGCTTCGTCCCGCGCAATCAGGTTCGTACATACGAAGACAAAATCGCCGCTATAGAGGCTCGGGTAGCGGAAGCAGAGGATGCGGAATGGAAGCGCACAGACCCCGAAGCACAAGCCCGTATTGCCCAATTTCAAGCAAAAGTCGATGATTTCACTGCGCAAGCCGATGCAGCGCAGAAGGCCGGGAAACAGGCCAAAGCCGAAAACTTGCGCCACCAGGCCGAACAATGGCGCGAATGGACTCGAATGGCTGAACAGAGCCTAGAGAATCCTGAACAATAGAGGAATTGCTAGATTCTCATGCAGCTCGCGCAATTTTCCACCCCCATCCAGTCTCGGCAAGAACCTTCAGATTTCACGCCGCAAGCGCAGAATCTTCCTGAGAGCCAATTCGTCCCCAGCGATGAGATTCGGGATTTTGTGCTTGCTGCAAACGTTGCAGCTCAAGATGCCACACAGGACCCTGCAGCTTCAACAGCACCTGAACGAGTTGTCTCCCAATTAGCAGGTTCGGCGGAATCGGCGACCTATCTATTTGCGCTCTGCGAAAATGCACCCCTGGGTGAAGTCTCAGAGTTGTCCTACCCTCTTATTAGCTCTACCGAGCCCCCGCAACAATCCGGAATTCGCGGGCATGCTTGGCCCGGCGGCGAGCCTAATTTTGCAGGTTTTATTCACCTCACTTTGCCCTTGCTGGAAGATACCACCATCGCCGAAATCGAGTGTGTACTTGACCTGGACCTTCTTCCTTTACCAGGTGAGCGCGCTAGTAAAAAAGCGACAGCAGTAGCAAAATGTTTACTCGCTTATGCCGAAGATATCGCTATCCAGTTCGGCCGCACTCGCGCACAGATCACGCTGCATTATCCAGCAAACCACCCACCAAGCGCCGATCCGTTTTACTTCGCGATCACACACGCCGGTTATCAACAGCATTTAGGGCATGTCCAAGCATTTATTCCAGTCGCGAAACAGGAACAAAAACCTGTTACAGCCACCCGATACAGCAGAGGACCAAGCAGCACAGAACTAAGCAGCAGAGAACCAAACTACGAAATTGTCACGTGGCTAGATTTCGCAATTACGGAAAAGTATTCTTCGCAAATACGCGAATTATTGACCATAGCTTCGGTCGATGTCCCTAGCGGAGGCTTGGAACTAGAGCCGATCCACTGGACCCCAAGTCGGATGGCCCAAGCCGCTAAGCGCTTGCGGGCACGCGGTGGTACTACCATGCTGGTCGGAATCGTCGACAAGCACACAGGCAAGATCTGTGCACTCACAGAAATTGCCCGACACTATGGCTCTGATCCCTCGGTAGCGGAATGGACTCTAACGGTCACTGCACGCGAAAATCGGAATCAGGGCCTAGCAAAGTTGGTCAAACGTCACGCAATCGCTGCTGCGCGTGCACACTGGCCAAGTGTGCAACGCATTTATGGTTCAATCCCTGAGCAGCCCGACCAGATGCGCGCTATTTATCGCGCCCTGGGAGCCTCCGAATTCAGTTGCAGCTCCACCTGGGAAAAATCGCTCGACGCCAACTAATCGTTCTCGCTAGCACGCGAACCTGCCCGACGACGCCTGTCGTCAACAAACAATGGGTTGGAATCATAATCTGTATGCTGAACCGTCATACCGGAGACGCGTTTTAACCGAGTGACCTCGTCAACCGTTGTCGAATCAGCACGCATGCGCGCTGCAGCTCGTTGTTCCGGATTCTTTTTCAAAGCAACCGCACAATACGCGCCAAACGCAAGCACCGTGCCGAGAATGCCAACATACACGCCGATGGAATGCGGCACGTTCTCACCACCATGTGGGCCCGTATGACGCACCCACAACGAGAACAAAGAATACGGCAAGGCAACCGCTACGCACATCCAACCGACCAACCCAGCGGGCGCGAATTTGGTGAGCAGCACAGCGGTGCTCGCAAGCCCAATACCTATGGTTAACAACACTGCCCAGACTTGTTCAATCACAGTAGTTATGTCACTGCTACCGAACAACACTTCATAACCGCGAGTATTACCGGCATACGGCAGAATCAAAAACCCCACATACGCGAAAACTGCACCTCCCAGTGGGTAGACAGCTTTACCCAACGTCATAGTGCGCGCTGCTCGTTTTTCTACCGCCGCAGATTTTTCCGCGTCCGGTCGAGAATTCGATCTCGCTGGTTGTTGTGCTGGCCAAGTAGTCATATCTTCGATGCTATTAGACAGCGTTAATTGCTGCGAGTCGACACCGTCGGCAAGCCCAGGCTTACGCCAACAGGTGCGGTGCTCGGGGTCTTGCCTGCACTCGACATATCACCGGCCTTAGTCCGACGATGTTGGCTAACTCCACCATCAGAAATCAGGAAATACGGTTTTGCGGCAGTGATCGTGGTTGTAACGACATCTCCTGGACGGATCTCACCGTCTAAGTCTCCGCGTGGAGAAAAGTGCACCAAACGGCCGTCGCGGGCACGGCCAGATAACCGGTTGGTTTTATCATTTTTACGTCCTCCGCTTGCTTGGACAAGTAACTCAACCTCAGTCCCTACCAACGCACGATTGTCTTCCAACATGATCTCATCTTGCAAAGCAACCAACCGCTCGAAGCGATCTTGCACGACTTCTTTAGGAACCTGAGCTTCCATCTCTGCTGCCGGTGTACCAGGACGCGGCGAATACTGGAAAGTGAAGGCCGACGAGAATCGAGCACGCCGAACTATGTCCATTGTGGCCTGAAAATCTTCTTCAGTCTCACCGGGAAAACCAACAATGATATCAGTGGTGATCGCAGCACCAGGGATCTTCTCCCGCGCCTCATCGACTATCTTCATAAATTTCTTGCTGCGATAAGACCGGCGCATGTCTTTGAGGACCTTGTCAGATCCTGATTGCAAAGGCATATGCAACTGCGGGCAGATGACCGGGTATTCGGCCATTACGTCGATAACATCACTGGTGAATTCTGCAGGGTGTGGGCTAGTAAAGCGCAAACGGTCGAGCCCCTCGATCTGGGCGCACGCTGCGAGCAGCTTGGAAAACGCGCTACGATCGCGTTTGAGTTCAGGATCAACAAAGTTGACGCCATAAGCATTGACATTCTGTCCTAAAAGGGTAACTTCACTCACTCCCTGCTGTACCAGCGCCTCAACTTCGGCGAGGATATCTCCTGGCCGACGGTCGATTTCTTTACCGCGCAAGGACGGTACGATGCAAAAAGTACAGGTGTTATTGCATCCAACCGAAATGGAGACCCACCCAGAATACGCAGATTCGCGTTTTGCCGGTAAGACTGAAGGAAAATCTTCTAAAGCATCAACAATTTCGACCTGGGCTTGTTCATTATGCCGCGCACGCTCTAACAAGGTAGGCAGCGACCCCATGTTATGGGTGCCGAACACAGCATCCACCCAGGGTGCATTGTCTAAAACTGCATCTTTGTCTTTTTGCGCCAAGCAACCGCCAACAGCAATCTGCATTCCTGGGTGGTTTTGCTTGGTTTTCTTTAGGTTACCAAGGGTACCGTATAAGCGTTGATCAGCGTTTTCACGCACTGCGCAGGTGTTAAAAACAATAAGATCCGGCTCGACTGGGCCAGAGTCTTTAGATTCCGAATCAGTGCTCTTATCCGAACGATATTCTGCTGCCGAAACATATCCAGCATCTTCCAGTAATCCGGCTAGGCGTTCAGAATCATGCACATTCATTTGACAGCCAAAAGTACGAACCTCATACGTCCGAGGGCTCGTTTCCGATTGCTCTGTTTTTATGTCTGCTAAATTTTCAGCGGCATCTGCGCAATTCTCTTTGGCAGCCCCGTGACAGACTTTTTCGGTCTTCGCCGGCTCAGCCACGTCAACGGACGGTTGCCACATTTCGGTGTTATTTTCCCTATATTCATTGCGCATGCTCACGGGAGTTCATTGTAGTTACTGGCAGCGCGAGTTCATAACAGCACGCTACCAGCCATCTCTTGCGCCGACATGCCACCGTATAGGGATCTAGCTTGGTGCCTCAGTTTCATCGTGTCCGTTCCCTGCAGCAACCGAGATTGGTGAACTATGGTTTTGCGTTCCCGACCAGACCTTGTTCCACTCTTCCGTTCTGTCGCTGTCGCCGAGCTTTCCGCCACCGTGCTAATAATGACGATGGATAATCACCCGGATTACCTAAAGCCGCTGTTAGCCGATCTAAGAATACTGCCAAAATCACCACAGCAAGACCTGCTTCCAAACCTTGGCCGAGATTGAGCGTCGAGATCGCTGCAACGACTTCTTTACCAAGACCATCTGCACCCACCATGCCAGCAATAACCGCCATCGACAGCGAAAGCATGATTATTTGGTTTATCCCCGCCATAATCGACGGCATCGCCATGGGAAGTTCGATTCCGCGCAGAATTTGTCGATCAGTAGCACCATAGGCACGTCCCGCTTCCACGACCTCGGGGTCAACATGGCGAATCCCCAATTCAGTCATACGTACCCCCGGAGCCAGAGCAAAGATGATCGTCGAAAAGGTTCCCGGAACCACACCGATAGAAAAGAACATCACTGCAGGCAACAGATAGACAAAAGCCGGCATTGTCTGCATAAAATCCAAGATAGGGCGCACTGTTGCCGAAACCCGATCATTTTTTGCCGCCCAGATCCCGACAGGGAGCGCGATGACCACTGCGACCAGCGTAGCGATTATCACCATCGCCATAGTGTCGAGCATTTGTTCCCACTGCCGTAGCCCCATCACTAACAAGAAGCTGATACAAGCACTAAGCGCTAGCCGCCATGACCGCAGTGCCCAACCTGCGCAAGCAAAAATGGCCAACAACAGGATTGCTGGTATTGCTCTTAACCCATCCGCGAGAGCTTCGACCAGAAATTTTGTGATCTCAGAAAAAACATCAAAGATCACAGCGGCATTCTCCCGCAGCCACATGAGCGCATTATCGCCCCAGCTGCCGAGAGGGATGCGCGGGATAATTTCTTCGCTCAATGCCATTAGTGTCCGCTTTCTTCGAAAAGGTTAGTATCGTTCGCCGCAGCAGCAAGCAAACGTTCTCGAGTAATAATGCCTTCGATCTCACCGATGTCGTTTTTGACCACGAGCGGGGCATCATTGCGAGCAGAACGCGTAAATAAATGCGCGATTGGAGTCCGTGAGTTCACGATGAGCTCACTGCTAAGCGCTGCGCTAACAAATTGCTTCGATTCCGATTGTGTGCAAATATCTCCGGCCACTAGCACGCGAGCACGGTCAATATCCTGGATAAACTGAGCTACGTAACTATTTGCGGGTTTGCGCAAAATCTCACCGGCAGTACCAATCTGTTCAATACGACCATCTCGCATGACTGCGATTCGGTCTCCCACACGCATGGCTTCATTCAGGTCGTGAGTAATAAATACCACAGTTTTTCCTAGCTCTGCTTGGAGATTTAGCAGGTAATCTTGCATTTCTTTCCGGATCAACGGATCCAAAGCAGAAAACGCTTCATCCATCAGAAGGATCTCGGCGTCGTTAGCAAGGGCACGAGCGAGGCCGACGCGTTGTTTCATACCCCCGGAGAGCTCATCCGGGCGATAGTGCGACCAGCCGTCAAGCCCCACCAGTTGTAGGGCTTTGGTTGCTTTTTCTTCGCGCTCAGTTTTGCCTACACCTTTGATTTCTAAGCCATAAGCGGCATTTTCTCCTACACTTCGGTGCGGTAATAGCGCGAAGTTTTGAAATACCATGGAGATATTGTCTCTACGCACTGAACGCAGCTCAGCTTCTGACATCTCGGTGATGAGACGACCACCTAAGCTCAGCTCCCCGGCTGTCGCGGGGTGCAGTCCATTGACCATGCGCAGCAAGGTTGATTTTCCACTTCCGGATAACCCCATGACGACGAACACTTCTCCAGGAACCACCTCGAAGCTTGCGTCGATGACTGCCGCTGTCAAACCTTGGTCACGCAGCTCTGTACGAGTGGTCCCAGTTCTCAGTGCTTGAACCCCCCGAGCTGGATCTTTCCCAAAAATTTTATACAGTCCGTTGGCAATTATTCCGGACATGAATGCTCTCCTCTAATTTTGAAAAACCGTATATACACGGCCTAATGCCCGTGCTCGAGAGCATGTTCCGAGCCGCAAGTTTTTCTTCTTCGTCGGTTTCACCGTCAAAGTAACAGGTTGCTATGAACATCTCAGTTTCGCCGCTACCCGGGTCCAGTAGGTTCCCGGCGCCTTCTTCGTAATATAGCTAACCTGCTACATATATGCGGTTTAAAACATCGACTGAGAACTCTACATTCTCATCGTGATTTGTTGCCGGTCTGGGCCAAACCCTAGCGAACTTCGGTTCCTAACTCATCACATCGCTTGTCGAGAGCTTGTCGTGCAACGCCGAGTGCCATCCCCTGGCCAAATCCTCGCCGCGCAAGGACCCCGACAATTTTCCGCAGCTCTTTGTCATAAGCTGTACGATCTTCCACTCGTTTTACCTTCTTGGCTTTTTTCCTTGCCAAGGTTTCTGCGAGCGCGGCTTCGTCGTCATCATCGATTTGTTCCAGTGCCTGCGCCCTAATCCCCGGGGCGATGCCTTTGTCCGCCAATTCATGGTCGAGCACCAACCGTGTCTTCCCACGTCGCTGGTGTCGCTGATGGACCCACTCGTGTGCAAATTTCTCGTCATTCAATAATTCAGAATGTTCTAAATCAGCGATGACTTCGTCGATAACCTCTGCTTCGAATTCTGCATCGAGAAGTTTACCGCGCAGCTCCTGCGTGGAGCGTGCACGGTAATTGAGTAGGCCGAGGGCCTTTTTGCGCACCGGTGCTTTTGCTTCTTCTAGCTCGTGATCGATAAAAGCCGAACCATCCGAGTTTTTGGCGGTGTGTGCGGCAATGGCATCCCGCAACTGCGCAATTTTTCGTGCACTCGGCTGCGAATCGCCACGAGATTGATGCGCAGGCTGGTTACTCTTCGGAGTCATCGAAATCTGGCGCACCGTCATTAGCGTCTGCGTTATCGCTCAATGGTGTATCTGATCCTGGAACATCGAAGTTTTCGGCATCCTTATTATTCTTAGCTGCGTATTTACCAATTCCAAGCTTCTGGAAAATCTTTTGCTCTAGTTCATCGCTCAGATCAGGGTTCGATTTCAGGAACTGACGGACTTTTTCTTTTCCTTGGCCAAGCTGTTCCCCTTCGTAGGTGAACCAGGAACCAGATTTTTTCACGATATTGTTTTCCACGGCCAGATCAATGATCGAAGACTCACGTGAGATACCTTCGCCATACATGATGTCAAATTCAGCGACCTTAAACGGTGGCGAAACTTTGTTTTTGACAATCTTGATTTTTGTCCGGTTACCGATCGCATCTTGGCCATCTTTTAGAGTTTGGATTCGACGAATATCGCAGCGAACTGAAGAATAGAACTTCAAAGCTTTGCCGCCGGTGGTGGTTTCTGGTGAGCCAAACATCACGCCAATTTTCTCGCGCAGCTGGTTAATGAAGATCGCGGTGGTACCAGAGTTGTACAAAGCGCCAGTCATCTTCCGCAATGCCTGCGACATCAAGCGCGCTTGCAGTCCGACGTGCGAATCTCCCATCTCGCCTTCGATCTCGGCCTTTGGTGTCAAGGCGGCAACCGAGTCCACCACGATGATGTCGATTGCGCCGGAACGAATCAACATATCCGCAATTTCTAATGCTTGCTCTCCAGTATCTGGTTGCGAGACCAGCAAGTTATCGGTGTCGACGCCTAAGAGTCGAGCGTATTCCGGATCGAGCGCGTGCTCAGCATCGATGAATGCCGCAATACCGCCTGCCTTCTGAGCTTCTGCAATCGCATGCAAAGTTACAGTCGTTTTACCCGAAGATTCTGGACCATAGATTTCCACGACTCGACCACGCGGGAATCCTCCAATCCCCAATGCGACGTCGATCGCGGTATTACCGGATGAAATCGCCTGGATTGGAGGACGGTCATCGTCACCCAAACGCATAACCGCACCCTTGCCGTAGTCCTTCTCGATCATCGCCATCGCGGCATCTAAGGCCTTCTGGCGGTCTGACCCTGCGTTATCGGATTTCTTGCTATTAGTTTTTTTCTTTGGTGCCATTTCCTCTACTTTCACTAGGACTCATGGAGAGTACCTAATCACATCAATTAACCGCGTCGACATGTTCTGTCATGCAAACGCGATCGTCATTTTCTTGTAGTGCATATCAATTAGACTGCGTCCGCTTACTTTTGGTTCCACGGATCATCCTGCCCCCGGCTAACCGGTTTTGCACCTGGCGACGCGGGTTCATGCGGTAGCAGGACCCTTACCAGCCGGGATTATCTTTACCTAGGCGACGTTCTTCTGGAATACGAAAATCATGCATGATTCCATCCCAAATTTCTGCCGGATCACATCCCGCGTCGATGAGTTCGTCGGCAGTAGCTTCACGGCCGGTTAACACATGTGAGTGCGCTATCCATTTCGCCTGAGTTTCGCCAAACTCATCATTGAGCAGGCGACTGAATTCGGTTAACCGCATAACATCACCGCCTTAAAATCGACATCTTATTGGTGCTGATGTGACTTATTCGCCACGGAGTTCACGCATACGTTTCGCAATCTCATCTTGTGAAACCTGTGGCTGTGAAGTCGGCTGCGTCTGAGAGCTGGCTTGCTGTCCAGATTCCACTTGTTTCGGGGCAGTAGATTGCCCTTGCGTGACGGATTGTTGCGCAGAGTTCGAGCCAGTCATCTCCGCACGAATCTGCTCGAGTCGCGAATGCCCTGCCATCTGGATACCGGCCTGCTTGACCTCGTGCATGCGATTTTGAACTGAGTTCTCGGACAACTCAGCTTGACCGAGTGCACGAGAATAACGTTGCTCAATCTTGTCGCGCACACTATCGAGTGAAGGAGAAGAGTCGTTGGTGAGATTGTTCATGGAGTTCAACGACTCCGAAACCTTCTCCTGCATCTTGGCCTGTTCCAGCTGGCTCAACAACTTCGAACGTTGCTGGAACTTTTCTTGCAGTTGCATGTTATTCCGTTCAACTGCCTGCTTGGCTTGAGACGCCTGTTTTAGCGCCTGATCGTGTAGCTGCTTGGTCTCTTCCACGGATTGTTCTGCAGTCACCAGTTGTGCAGCAAAAGCTTCAGCAGCATTTTCGTATTCAACTGCCTTGCGCTCATCGCCCTCGCGGCGAGCCTTATCTGACAGTTCAAGAGCCTGTTTGGTATTGGACTGAAGTTTTTCGACCTCATTAAGGCGGCGGTTCAACTGCATTTCTAATTGCCGCTGGTTGCCAATAACAGCAGCTGCCTGCTGCGATAATTCGTGGTGCTGGCGTTTCGCGTCGCTAATCGCCTGCTCGATCTGAACTTTCGGATCCGCATGTTCGTCGATCTTGGAATCGAACAGAGCCATGAAATAGTTCCATGCTTTACTGAAAGGATTAGCCATGCTTAATCAAACGCCTTCCTATGTGCGTATCGAGGTCAATAAGTAGGTCTCGCAGTCCCTATAGAACCACAAATCAACGGAATCAATGGACCGACGAACTGTGCGAATTCTACAGCTCCGAGACTGGCTCCGCTGCAACCGGGGAAGCTTTCGCCAGTTCTTGGTCAACCGAAGTCATCGCCATATTTCCAGCAGCTTCGATGAGCACGTCAGCAACAGTGGCATTCAACGCGTGACAGACAGATGCTAATAGTTCCGACGAGACTTCCTTGCGTCCGCGCTCTAGCTCGGAAATATAGCCCGGCGAAACCCGAGCCGCTTTCGCAAGTTCACGCAACGTGACACCTTTATCGGCGCGAAAAGCACGCAGCGCGAGCCCTAGGGCTTGCCGCAATAACGGTTCTGGCTGCGCTAAACGTTCATGATACGCAGTGGGCTCTCCGGTGATAATCGGAGTATCGAGTACTACTGATTGAGTTGCCATCACTAATTCCAACGATTCGAGTTCATTATTTGTTCCCACTCGAAATGTGGGATCTTCGGCAAGTATACAACGACCTTTCACGCAAAGGACGGAGTTTGCCGGTTTAAGCGAAAGCACTTTCGAGAATTGTCTAGCGCTAAGGAACAAGAATCTATGGTTAATTTAAGGTGCTCTAGTGCAAAGTGATTTTCTCGTATAAAAGCTGAATTGCAGCATCCACAGCGTTGTCACGAACCTGCGCACGCGAGACATCCGGCCATTGGTAGAAAGCCGACTCGCCGTTTCCCATCTTCGGGCCGGCTACCGCAACATAAACGTCACCAGAAGCATGACCGTCCGCAGCCCCTGGGCCAGCCACACCAGTCAGGGACACAGCCCAATCACTCTCACACACTATGCGAGCTCCGGCGGCCATTGCTCTCGCACATTCTGCAGAGACAACACCATAATGTGCAATCACGTCGGCATCGACTCTAGCTAAAGAAGATTTCAGATCCGCAGAATAAGTGACCAACCCACCTTGTAACACTGCCGAAGCCCCCGGGATATCGGCTATCCGCGCTGCCAGCGCACCGGCAGTCAAAGACTCACAGGTAGCTAGAGTCTGCCCCCGTGATTCCAATACCCCGAGCACTGTTCCAGCATTAATAAAGTTTCTGTCTGCTTCACTCACACTAATTCTCCCGCTGAGAATCCCGAAGATAGACATATCCCGTCCATAAAGTAACTGCAACGGCGGCTAATATTACAAGCAACGTCGGAATATCCATCCAACTTGGCAGTGGACAAAGATACAGGGCAACTGCGAGAGACTGGAGCGCCGTCTTGAGCTTCCCCCCTTGGCTAGCAGGAACCACTTTTCCTTGACGCAGCAAAGCAAAACGCCAAACTGTTATGCCAAATTCACGAACGAGGATTACAACAGTGATCCAAACTGGCAACTCGCCGATGACATTCAAGCTGACTAAGGCTGCCGTCATGAGCGCTTTATCGGCAATAGGGTCTGCAATTTTGCCGAAGTTGGTCACGAGCCCGCGCGCTCGGGCTATATCTCCATCGAGTTTGTCCGTGACCATAAGCGCCACAAAAACCAGGAAAGCAGCCCACATCCAAGCGATTTCTGTTCCCCCGCCTGCAAGGACGAGCCATACAAAGACCGGTATAAAAGCGATCCGCATACTCGTGAGAACGTTCGGGAGATTTAGGTTAGACGGCTTCGCAGATGTGGTACTCACACCTAGAACCTTACCCCTTCAGTGTTGCGCGTCTGGTTATACCCCCGCGGCTTTGCGGGTATCAATGGCACCTTGAGCTACATCGCGACGAGATTTAATGATCGAGGCAATAACGGTCACAACCAATGTCGCAACAATGAACACTAGCGAACCGACCGTGGATACTTCTGGCACTGCAAGATTCTCGCCACCATTAATAAAAGGCAGGTTGTTTTCATGCAGTGCATGCAGTAGAAGTTTGATGCCAATAAATCCTAGGATCACGCCTAATCCGTACGCCAGATAGATCAAGCGATCTAGCAACCCGTCGAGAAGGAAATACAGCTGACGCAGCCCCATCAGCGAAAAGGCATTTGCAGCAAACACCAGGTAAGCCTCGGTCGTAATACCGTAAATTGCCGGAATTGAATCAAAAGCGAACATGACGTCAATAAACCCAATTGCCAACAGTGCTACCAGAAGCGGTGTGACGGCGGTTTTTCCGGACTTACGAATGACCAATTTATCCCCGTGATAGTCCTTTGTCACTGGCATAATCTTGCGTATTGCTTTGATGATAAACATGTCATTCGGATGGGTTTCTGGCTTATCCTGAAACTCATCAACGACAAGTTTAATCGCGATATACAGCAAAAAGATCGCGAATACATAGAAGATATCGGACCATGCAGAGATCAAGGCAGAACCAGCCAGAATGAATATCAAGCGAAAAACGAGAGCCAGCACAATGCCGATCAACAACACTTTTTGTTGATACTTACGAGGCACTTGGAAAGCTCCGATAATCAATGCAAAGACAAAGAGATTATCGATTGACAAGGCTTTCTCAGTCACATAGCCCGTAAGGTACTCGACTCCATGCTCAGCATCCCAGCCAAACCACACGACCGCACCGAAAAGAAGAGCCAGACCGATATAGAACGCCGACCAAAAGCCAGCTTCTTTTAGTGTCGGCGCGTGTGGCGTGCGCACGTGACTATAGAAATCGAAAATGAAGAACCCTACGATGACAGCGATCGTAATCAACCAAATAAAAAGTGGTACTCCCACCATGACCTCCGGTCAGCATGTAGATGGACCAGAGGTCTCTCCTACCGCAGTATCCGCATAATTGCGAGCTCTTACGAGCCTCAATGCACTCATACTGGGCCGACAGAACCGGGTACAGAAGGCTTCGTACCGTGTTGACGATTACTGTCGCGTCGAGGATACTCCCCTCCATGGACTGCACAACAGTCTAGCGCACTGAACCAAAGATGTGGTTATTCAACGCGCTAAAAAGCTTGTGACGTTGGATTATACGTAGCTTTTGTAATATGAGCTGAACCATCCGTGTCGCCAGCGGAGTCCTCGACAACGTTATCCGGCTGCCCCTGATTCTGCTGCTCTTGCACTTCTCGCGGGGCGTCGGCCGGATCTGCTCCCTTGATCATCCAAATCGTAGTGTCAAGTTCTTCTGGCTTCGTCAATACTTCGCGCGCCTTCGAGCCCTCCGATGGGCCGACGATTCCGCGGGTTTCCATGAGGTCCATCAGGCGCCCAGCTTTTGCAAAACCGATGCGTAGCTTCCTCTGCAACATAGACGTTGAGCCTAATCCGGAAGTCACCACAAGCTCGACGGCTTCCAG
The DNA here is from genome assembly GCF_023509295.1 of Corynebacterium pseudodiphtheriticum. Lineage (NCBI taxonomy): Bacteria > Bacillati > Actinomycetota > Actinomycetes > Mycobacteriales > Corynebacteriaceae > Corynebacterium > Corynebacterium pseudodiphtheriticum. The sequence goes on from NZ_CP091864.1 coordinate 1,380,978, forward strand.
CAAGTCGTCCATATCCTTGCCGATATCATCATCGATTGCTTTTTTCGCCTCGGCTTGTTTGTCCTCGGTAACACCCTCGGTATAGTCCGGTTCCCCTTGCTCCTTCGCAGCCTCGACGACGGCGTACACCTCATCGTCGGACACAAATGCACCCTGCATACGCACTGGCCTTCCACCCTGTGGAATGAATAAACCATCACCCATACCAATAAGCGACTCCGCGCCTGTTTGATCCAGGATCACACGCGAGTCTGTGGAAGACGAAGTCGCGAATGCCAACCGCGACGGCACGTTAGTCTTGATTAGACCAGTAACGACATCTACCGATGGACGTTGCGTAGCAAGGACCAAGTGAATACCAGCTGCACGCGCTTTTTGCGTGATCCGCACGATGGATTCCTCGATCTCCTTCGGAGCCGTCATCATAAGATCTGCTAACTCGTCCACCACGCACACGATGAATGGGTACGGTTCCATCTTCCGTTCGGACCCCGCCGGGGCTTGTACCTCACCGGTGCGCACTTTGTGGTTGAAATCCTTAATATGACGCACGCGCGCCGAGCGCATGTCCTGGTAGCGCTGCTCCATTTCTTCCACCAACCACTGCAACGCCGCTGCGGCTTTCTTCGGTTGCGTGATAATCGGTGTAATCAAGTGCGGGATGCCCTCATACGGGGTCAATTCCACCATCTTGGGGTCCACCAGGATCAACCGAACATCATCCGGAGTGGCGCGAGTTAACAGTGAAACCAACATCGCATTAACGAAAGCCGATTTACCAGAACCAGTCGAACCGGCAACCAGCAAATGGGGCATTTTCTGAATCGACGACGAGATGAATTCGCCTTCAATATCTTTACCCAACCCAACCAATGTCGGATCTTCGTCTCCCGCGATAACCTCAGATTCCAGGACATCACGCAAGCGAACGATTTCCCGGTCGGAATTCGGCACTTCGATACCGACTGCAGACTTTCCGGGGATCGGAGCGAGAATACGCACACTGCCAGTGGCTACCGCGTAGGCAAGGTTCGATTGCAAGTTCGTAATCTTGCTAACCTTCACACCTGGCCCAAGCTCAACGATATAACGCGTCACTGTTGGCCCACGAGTAAAACCGGTGACCTGCGCATCAACCTTAAATTCCGCAAAACATGCATCGATGGCTTCAATTGTGCGGTCATTTATCTCCGTCCGAGTTTTCGGAGCTCGCCCCGGTTCCAATAGACCTGCAGAAGGAATCGTATATTCAGTGGCCAATTTCGATGCTTGTTGAGTCGCGCCTGCGTCTTCAAGCGGTCCATCATTAATCTGCGACGCCAAACCAACCTGGGTTGCTTGTTGTGCCACAGGCTGACGAGCGTCAGACTGCGGTTTTACTCCGGGCACACGAGTTTGTCGCGCCGTATCCGGGTGCTTGGTATCCACGGTGCGCGGGTTTTCTGCAGCTTGCTTTTGTTGCAGCCCGGCTTGAGCTTGGTCCACAGCATCTTCAGGCGCTAGAGGCAGCTTTTCTGTCTTCTCTACTTCTGGTTCCGTACGAGCAGACCTAGACCTCGTTGGACTGTCCAAGACCGCAGGAAACTCATCCGTATCACTTGCCGTCGGCGCACTTTCCAAACCAGCAGCAGTCTTCGGAACCTGCTCCTGATGTTCTCGAGAACCATTACTGTAAAGCACCTCAGTGTGTTCTACCTGAGATGGGTGTTCGGTGCGAGGAAAAAGTCCGGTGCTCTTCTTACCATTAGCAACTACATCGTGTGTCCCTGCGTTGCTTGACTGGCTTGTTGTGAAACCTGGCCGATTAGACTGCGAAGCCACTGGATTCGCCCGCAACGGCGCGCGTCGACGTGGCATGCGTTGTGCTCCAGATGCAATGGCTGCAATTTCGTCGTTCGCTCGCCCGTAGGCATCCCCGTATTCATTGTGGCCGCCGACCGACTCCCGATCGGGATCAACGTCCAAATTTTTGCTGCCATTACCAGAAATTACATTACGTAAATACTCAGTAAATTCTTTGACCGTAATTCCGGTGACCTTCAATGCACCATAAATAATGACTAGGAACAACAGAGGAACAGCAACATAGGGACTGAATCCAGCAGCTAATGCTCCGCCTGTCCATGCCCCGAGTGCACCACCAGCGACAAATCGTTCCGGCCATTCTGCTGGCGCTCCGGAAAATAGATGAATCAACCCGAGCATAGAAATAACGATCAACGCAGTCCCGATGGATACACGAGCCCTGTGTTCTACAGCCACGCGTCTGCCGGAAAACAACGCCGATGCTGCGATAACGAGCGCGACGGGGATAATGAAGGCCCCAGCCCCCAGTACTGCATGAGTGGCCGTCGCGATAGCTCGACCAATAAACCCAGCGATATCAAGCCACACAGAAGCCCCCAGAACGATGGCAACGCCAATCAGTGTCAAGGCAATCGCATCAGAGCGTGACGAAGGTACGCCTACCTCCGGTTTCGCCGCGGGGAGAGCCGACTCGGAGACAGCAACCTCATCCCCCTCGGTCTGCTCAGCCTGTGCATCATCACCATGCTGGTCTAAGTCACCATCCGACACGTCCGTATCGGTCGAGCGTTTCCTTCCCCGGGATTGCGCCATCGCACCTGAGCTACGTTGCCTCTTTTTTGCCTTAGCCTTCTTGCCCATCATGTCTGCTGAGTAGAGATCTTCATCTAATCCTGCAGGTGAATTTTTCAGCTTCTTGTTCTTGTCAGCTGCTTGCCTGCCCATTTCGGCAGCATCGGCATCTGTATCGGCATCATCGATCAAGTCGTCGTAATCGTCATCAGCCTGGCCAATATTTCCGAACCTTTTGAGCGCATCTGATGTTTTCGAAAATGCGGTGGCAATACCTGAACCCACAGCACGGAAAGCACTTCCCGTACGTTCATGCGAGGTATTGGCTGCACGTTGCGCAGAACCAAAAACTACAGTTTCTAGGTTCGCAGAATCAGACTTCTCCTCCCTAGATTTCGCCGGATCTCCACCAGTTTTTCCCGGCATTCCAGAACTTAATTTTTTGCCCGCTGCGCGACCGGGGCCGGTACGCGGAGCCGGGCGAGTCGAGTTGGCGCGGGCTTTGTTTCGCTCGCCGCCACCACGATGATTGCGAGGGCTGGTGGACTTTACAGACATGCCCCATACCCTAATACCTCAATGCCCATTATCCCCAAGCGCCACACCAATTTCTTACATTAACTTACACAACTGTTAGTCAAGCTTAAAAACTTGACCGCACGATAGCACGATCTTCCCCGGTGATTTCAACGCTGACCGCATTACGTCCGAATACCCACAAGATCAATTCACTAATATCCCCTGACACACGCACCACATCATCACCCTTATCGACTACACCACGGGTTCCACCGAAGGTGACTGGTGGGAAACCAGGCGCAGAAAGAATGATGGGTAGTCGGGATTTCCCCAACATCGTTTTAGCAAGAAAAGGTAAAGCTCTGACTAAGGATTTCTTACCCTCAAAGCTAATTTCCCGAGGTTGCCAATTCGGTACCGCACGGCGGACATCCTCATGGTGAACAAAGTTTTCTACTGCGTTCGCCTTCGCTTCAACCAATCGGAATAAGGAAAGCTGCGGAGGCCCCTGCCTCCAATTTTCTACAAGCTGCTCGTAACGCTGTGCCTTTGCCTTTTCTTGCACTTTCCTAAGATGCGAAGCTAATGACGGGACAAACATACCCAACGCCGCATCCGGACGATGTTCACGTACCCACAAGTGCGCTGCTAAATCTGCGGTCCTCCAACCCGAACATAAGGTTGGGGCATCAGGACCACGTTTGAGCAATAAGTCTGCCAAGCATTGGCGTTCCGAATCAGAAAAAGACATGTTTCCCAGGGTACCCTGGGAAACATGTCTTCTTGAAGAAAAGCGAGCTTAGACGGACTCGCGAGAATTACCGACCTCTTCGTCGTCGACGATCTCTATTTCCGAAGCCATTGGTACAACCGTTGGCAGGATAACAGGTTCGCGTTTCCAATTTTGCTCGATGAAGCGAGATACCTTCCGGCGCAACTTCTGCACCATGCGGTAGGTGTCGTTTTCACCTTCCGCAGCAAGATCATTCATCGTATTATCCACGAGTTCGACGACCTGTGGGATCAAGGCACGATCGTCTTCTGCAAAGCCCGTTGTCTCCACACGTGGGCGCTCCAAAAGCTGTGAAGTTCGGTTATCGACCACGCACGTAATAGAAACGACACCACCAGCGCCCAAGCTCGTACGGTCAGCCAAGGTATCCGCATCGACGTTGCCCATATTTAGGCCATCAACGTAGAGGTTTCCAACGGTCTTTTGTCCGACAACCTCTGCTTTACCGTTAGTCATATCAATGACCACGCCATTCTGGGCCAACATGACTCTCTCGCGCGGCACCCCGGTAGAAATGGCAAGCTCTTTATTGGCACGTAGATGCCGCCATTCACCGTGGACTGGCCATGCATTTTTTGGTCGCGCTGCGTTATAGAGGAATAACAGTTCACCAGCATAACCGTGGCCCGACGAGTGCACCTTAGCATCTGCGTTGGTAATCAGCTCAGCGCCGATCTGCGAAAGCATATTCATCACGCCAAAAACTGCTTCTTCGTTACCAGGGATCAGCGAGGAGGACAGGATAATAAGATCTCCTGCTCGAACGGTGATCTGCCTATGCTCGCGACGAGCCATGCGTGACAATGCAGCCATCGGCTCACCCTGCGTACCGGTAGTGATGAGCATGGTCTTGTGCGGGGCCATCTTTGAGGCTTCTTCGATCGGGATGATGGTTCCTTTTGGTACACGGAGGTACCCCATCTTTTCCGCGATCTCCATGTTTCGCAGCATCGAGCGTCCGTTAAAAGCAACCTTACGGTGCGCTGCTACCGCGGCATCAATGGCGGCCTGCACACGGTAAACGTTAGATGCAAAGGACGCAACGATCACGCGGTTTTTCGCAGACGCCACAATCCGCTTCAACGTCGGAGCGATATCTGCCTCGGTAGCAGAAACACCAGGAACCGTTGCATTGGTGGAATCACACAGCATTAGGTCTACGCCTTCGTCACCATAACGTGACAAGGCTGGAAGATCTGTCGGACGATTGTCCAATGGGGTCTGATCCAGCTTAATGTCGCCCGTGTGAATGATTGAACCAGCTGGGGTGTTCAACATGATTCCCAGCGCGTCTGGGATGGAGTGGTTGACAGCCCAGAAACGGCAACGGAACGGACCGTAGCTGACATCTGACTTTTCGTTAACTTCCACCATCTTCGGCTTCTGGCGGTGTTCTTTAGTCTTCGCAGCAATCAACGCCAAAGTGAATTTCGAAGCCACAATTGGAATATCTGGCCGCAGCTTCAGCAGCCATGGGATAGCCCCAATGTGGTCTTCGTGCGCGTGTGTCACAACAAGCGCTTCTACCTTATCGATCTTCTTTTCGATCGGGCCGAAGTCAGGCAAGATCAAGTCGACGCCTGGTTCTCCAGACGACGGGAATAACACGCCACAGTCGATGATCAGCAACTTGCCATCGTACTCAAAGACGGTCATGTTGCGACCAATCTCCGAAATCCCACCAAGAGCGTACATACGCAGCGAGCCTTTTTGCAGCTGGGGTGGTTCTGGCAGGCGTTTGGTCAAATCAGCGCCTTGCATCGATTTCGGTACATTACGGCGACCACGATTGTTGCTGCCGCCCTGGTTGTTACCGCCACCCTGGTTGTTGCCACCACGGCCACGGTTATTTCGCCCACGGGAACCACGGCCACGACCTTTAGCAGAGTTGCCTCCGTTATTGTCCTTGCCGTCGCCATGGTTGTTTTCGCTGTCTTTAGCGGCGCCTTGTTTATTTGAACCAGAATCTTCCCGGTTATTAGAGCGGGGATTCTTGCCAGATTTTTTGTTATCCGGCTTATTGGGTTTGCCCTGCTTCTTCCCCTGTTTATTAGGCTTGCTCGACTTCTGTCGGTTGTGGTTGTTGCCAGCACCATCGTTATCGGTTCCACCAGACTGTGGATTCCCCTCTGGTGGCTTAAACGAAGGGCTTGGTGCGGTATCAGTGGCACCACTAGATTGTGACAGTGATTGCGCTACGGTTGCAGCGTCCTCCGGTGGCCCCGCTTTTCGGGAAACTTTCCGGGAACGGGTGCGAGATTCAGTCATCTATAAGACTCCAGCTTGGTCCAAATCACGGCGTAGCCCGTCCACCTGCTCGTCGTCTAACGGAGCGAGTGGCAGACGTGGTTCGCCTACTTCAATTCCCTGTTCGCGCAGGGCTGCTTTAGCAAAATTGGCACCTCCCAGACGCTGCTGCGCCTGGATTAACGGTGTTAATACATTTGTGTGGATTTCTCGCGCACGGGCGAGATTTCCCTCGTCATATGCGTCGTACAACTCACGCAAAGCTCGTGGCGCGGCGTGTCCGATAACGGAAATAAAGCCGCTGGCCCCGACGGACAGCCACGGCAAATTGGCCGGGTCGTCACCGGAATACCATGCGAGTCCAGTTTCTTGCATGAGGTTACAAGCAGCATGCAGATCACCTTTGGCGTCTTTGACTGCTTGGATGGTGGGCAACTTAGCAAGTTCGGCAATCGTGTCCGACTCCACTGAGATGCCCGAGCGTCCAGGAATGTCATACAAACTGATGGGCAAATCGGTTGCTTGCGCCACCGCTGTGTAATGAGCGATAAGGCCTGCCTGACTCGGCTTCGAATAATACGGTGTGACCACTAACAAAGAATCGGCTCCCGCTTCTGCGGACTTTTTTGCTAGATCGATCGTAGTTGCCGTGTTGTTCGTACCGACACCTGCCATAATCTTGGCACGGTCACCGACCTCATCTTTGACAGCCTTCAGAAGTTCAAGTTTCTCGTCCACCGTCGTAGTCGGTGACTCTCCGGTGGTACCGGATACTACAAGGGCATCCAGGCCGTTATCCACCAAGTGAGCGGCTAGTTTTCGAGCAGCCGGTATATCCAAGGCACCGTCCGTATCGAACGGGGTAACCATGGCAACACTGACGCTGCCGAGTGTCTCGACTCCAGTCTTGACTGTCAAACCTGTGCTCATGCTGCTCTAGGTTACCCGTTACCCATGCCCAACCACGAACCGGCGCACCCTTTGGAGCGTATGATTTGGTTTTCGACCGTGTTTAGGCACCCTAGCAATATTCAATCTGAACGTAGGCTAGGCATAAGGGCTAGCCGCCATATAGGTACCATCCGATAACGCACTGATATAGAAATCTGAAAACAACGATGGCGCTTGTTTCTGAAGTACCCGCAGACACTCGACCGCCAGACGGCGCATTTCCACGTCCGCGTGCTCACTCGCGCGTGCACCAATAAAGTGCCGCCACGTGCGGTAATTACCCGTCACCACAATGCGCGATTCCGTCGCATTTGGTAACACAGCACGCGCTGCTTGCCGAGCCTGTTTTTTGCGTAACAAGGCATTTGGCTCGTCGGAAAGTTTTTCTTCCAGAGCAGCAAGCAACTCGTTGTAGACAAACCGAGAATCATCTACTGCTTGTTCCACTAAACGAGATAATTCCTCATCCCCTGCAACTACATCCGGCATAACAAATTGTGCGTCTCCCGAATGCACAAACCGCTGCGAGAGCTGGCTAAAAGAAAAGTGCCGATGCCGAACAAGTTCATGGCTCACTGAGCGCGAAATCCCACGAATATACAGTGTCGCGGTGGCGTGTTCCAACAGCGCAGTGTGCCCTACTTCCATGATGTGGTGCAAATAAGCATCATTAGCAGCGGTATGTGGGTTTGGCTTCGCGAACGTTTCATAACATGCACGACCAGCGAATTCCACTAGAGATTCAGCATCCGTTGCAGAAGAGTCTGCTTGCCAATTTATCTCTGGATCCTGTGGGGGAAAAAATTGAGTAGCAGCGAGAAGATCTACTTTCAGGTTCTTAGCTGTGGCCATGTGCTAATTCAGGCCCAAGAATTTCTCCAGGCCCACAGTCAGACCCGGGTGATCTTTAATCTGACGAACACCAGTAAATACGCCTGGAACGAAGGATGTCCGATCATAGGAATCTTGTCGAATTGTCAACGATTGGCCTTGCGCACCAAAGATCACTTCTTCGTGTGCCACCATCCCACGGGTGCGCACTGCGTGGACTGGAACCCCATCGACATTTGCTCCACGCGCGCCGTCGAGTGATTGCTCAGTTGCATCCGGCATCTCCGGCATGTTCGCTCGCCGTCTCGCATGAGCAATACCTTGCGCGGTATGAATCGCGGTACCCGATGGTGCATCAAGTTTCGTTGGGTGGTGGTATTCCACAACTTCAGCGGTCTCAAAAAATTCAGCGGCCTGACGGGCAAAGTGCATCGTCAAAATAGCGGAGATTGCAAAATTCGGTGCAATCAACACGTGGCCAGCCCCATCCGCCTGAGCCCACTGCTTCACCTCTTCCAGGCGCTCCTCGTCAAAACCCGTGGTCCCAACAACACAATGGATACCGCGTGCTAGGCAGAATTGTAAGTTCCCCATGACCACAGCTGGCTGGGTGAAATCCACGACGACTTCAGCCTGCTTTTCCACTAAAATGTCCAGACTGTCATCTCTATCGACAGCAGCAACTAGTTCCAGATCATCGCTTCCGTCAATAGCTTCCACAATCGCACTGCCGACGCGGCCTCGTGCTCCTAATACTCCGACTTTAATGGTCATAAATCTTCCTTAGGTAGAACGCCCCATGATGAGAGCGCATATTTTTATGCATGGCTTAGTGATCCGACTATCTCGTTACCTAATTGTATCGACTCTGTGTTTAGTTTTCGCCGAATATTTGCGAGAGAAACGATAAACTAGAACCATGAAAACTCCTCGGACATTTCTCAGCTTGGCTGCCACCATTATCACTTCCGGGTTGGTGTTAAGCGCATGCGCTACCGCTGACAATACGGATAATTCCGCGCAGCGGCCAACCAGCACCGTGACCTCGACCTCCCCACAGCCAGCAGAAACTACCGAAAACAAAACGACAACCGAAACAAACGGCGCGCAAGATACATCCCGCACGACCGCTGCACGTGGTCAAGAATCAGCTCAGCCAGCAGGTGCACAAATGCTTGGCACGCCTTCGATGGAAGACCGGCAAGACCTTCCTGACGGTCTTGGTGATTTAAGCCCCACGGATGTGCGCACAGGTACCCACCAAGGATTTGACCGGGTCGTATTCGAGTTCGCAGGTGTCGGCAAGCCAGGTTGGTTCACACACTACACAGACACCCCGGCACAGCCTGGTTCCGGCTTTCCCGTGGAGTATCAAGGCAATACAGCTTTGAATATCGCTATAGAAGGCACCCCTGCCCCAATTGATCCACAAAAGCAAGCGCAATGGATCGATCTCAATGCAAGCTTCCCGGGCGCCGGGTCGGTTGCCGAAGTCAAATTAGCCGGAGCCTTCGAAGCTCAGTCTAAATTCATCATTGGCTTAGATAAGCCACGACCCTATTCCGTTACCCGCCTGGAAAATCCAACGCGTGTGGTCGTAGATATCCAGAAATAGATATCCAATAACAGTTTTTAGTCTCCGCGCGCAAGCTCGGGGTAATAACAAAGGCAGCCTCCGGCGATGTAAATTACCGCTCGGAATGCTGCCTTTATTGTGACCGGTTTATACCGCACCGGCCACGACCGCGTGGAATTTAATCTTCCTCCACCGGCACCAGTGAGATCTTGCCCCGATCATCGATATCAGCGATCTCGACCTGCACCTTGTCTCCGACGTTAATTTCGTCTTCAACCTTTTCGATGCGACGACTACCGCCGATCTTGGAGATATGCATCAGACCATCACGGCCTGGCATCAGCGAAATAAACGCGCCGAAAGCTACAGTCTTCACGACGGTTCCCAAAAAACGCTCCCCAACCTTAGGAAGCTGTGGGTTCGCAATGGCGTTGATCTTTTCCACCGCGGCGTCTGCTTCCTCGCCGGTAGCCGCCGACACATAGACGGTGCCATCGTCTTCGATAGAGATTTCAGCACCAGTCTCGTCGTGGATGGCATTGATCGTCTTGCCCTTAGGGCCGATCAATTCACCAATCTTCGAAGGTGGGATGTTTACCGTGATCACCCGAGGTGCGGTATCAGCCAAGGCATCCGGCGAATCGATAACAACTGTCATCGTTTCTAGGATTGTCAGGCGTGCCTCGCGCGCCTGTTCCAAAGCCTCGGCCAATACGTCAGAAGGAATGCCATCAAGTTTGGTATCCAATTGCAGAGCCGTAATGTAATCCGGCGTACCAGCAACCTTAAAGTCCATGTCACCGAATGCATCTTCCACTCCCAAAATGTCAGTCAAGGTGACAAAGCGATCCTCACCATCGACTTCACCGGACACCAGGCCCATAGCAATACCAGCCACAGGTGCTTTCAAAGGGACACCAGCGTTGTACAGCGACAAGGTAGAAGCGCACACAGATCCCATGGAAGTCGAACCATTTGATCCCAACGCCTCAGAAACCTGGCGAATGGCATACGGGAAATCCTCGCGTGAAGGAATTACCGGCACAACCGCACGCTCTGCAAGCGCTCCGTGACCAATTTCTCGGCGTTTCGGGGAGCCAACACGGCCGGTCTCACCAGTTGAGAATGGTGGGAAGTTGTAATGGTGCATGTATCGCTTAGATTCACCGGGGGTCAAAGAATCTACCCGCTGAACCATCTCCAGCATGTTCAACGTGGTAACCCCCAGGATCTGAGTTTCGCCACGCTCAAACAACGCAGAACCGTGTGCTCGAGGAATTAACTCGACTTCCACTTCCAAATCACGGATGTCAGTGGTGCGACGTCCATCTACACGGTAGCCATCACGCAAGATCTTTTCGCGGACAATCTCTTTTTGCAAGGCACTGTATGCAGCACGGATTTCCAACAACGCATCGTCATCGTCGATGTCATATTTGTCTTCGATCTCGTCGGCGAGGTCTTCGTCCCACTCAGCAATGTAGTCATTGATAGCTTCGTCGCGGGCTTGTTTCTCACCAATCGATAGCAGCTTGTGCAGCTTCTTGCGAGCCTTCTTTGCGACTTCTTCAAAGACTTCGTCGGAATATTCCTTAAACAAGGGGAACTCCGCGGTTTCTTTCGCAACCTGCTTAGCCAATTCTGTTTGTGCCTGGCACAGCAGAGAGATAAAAGGCTTCGCTGCTTCCAGGCCCTGCGCGACAGTGGACTCGGTTGGAGCCGGCGCTCCCGCAGCCACACGGTCGGCTACCTGCACGCCCGCGCCAGCTTCCACCATCATGATCGCCACATCATTGTTGGCAGATTTATTGCCTTTAGAATTTCGACGCCCCTTCTTCTGGCCGCCTTCTTTCTTTTCCACGATTCGGCCTGCCACAACCATCTCAAACAGCGCTTCCTGGTGCTGTTGATGGTTCGGGAAGGCGACCCACGCGCCTTCTGGGTGTTCATCGTCGGCCAGCAAAGCCATACGAACCGCTCCGACCGCACCAGAAACCGGCAATCCGGAAATCTGGGTGGCTGCCGAAGCTCCGTTGATGGCCAGCACGTCGTAATATTCCCCCGGCGCTATCGACAGTACTGTGTTGACATTTTGTACCTCGTTGCGCAAACCTTTGACGAAAGTCGGACGCAGCGGGCGGTCAATCAAGCGACAAGCCAAAATCGCCTCGGTAGATGGTCGACCTTCACGGCGGAAGAAACTACCCGGAATACGGCCCGCAGCATACATACGTTCTTCCACATCGACAGTCAGCGGGAAGAAATTTAGCCCCTCTTTCGGCTTGGAAGAGGCGGTCGTCGTCGACAAGATCATTGTCTCGTCATCCAAGTAGGTGGTCACCGAGCCATCTGCTTGGCGGGCAAGCTGCCCAGTTTCAAATCGGATGGTACGGGTTCCGAAGTCCCCGTTGTCGATGGTGGTTTCTACACCGTTGATTCCGACTTCTTCATCAATAAATTTTTGCACAGCCTGGTTGCTGCTCATACAAACTCCTTGCTCTTAAACGAGCTCGTTCCTGGTGACGATCATCGTAGCCGCCAAAAGATCTTCATCTCTTATAAAAGACCTATACCTATTTCGGAAATATTCCTGGCAGATTTTATAAGCCAGAATCAGTTTAGCATGAGACAAACCCGTGATACGCAAAAACCACCCTGCCCGGCAAGCCGGACGGGTGGCGATAAGCGCGCAGCCTAGGCTGTTTAACGACAACGAATTATCGACGCAGTCCCAAGCGAGAAATCAGGTCGCGGTACCGGTTAATGTCTTTGCTCTGCAGGTACTTCAGCAAACCACGACGACGACCAACCAACAGCAACAGACCACGACGAGAGTGGTGATCATGCTTGTGATCTTTCAGGTGCTCGGTCAGGTTGGTGATACGGTAGGTCAACAGCGCGACCTGGGCCTCTGGGGAACCAGAGTCAGTCTCGTGAACGCCGTATTCCTTCAGGATTTCTTGCTTCTTTTCTGTAGAAAGAGCCATGCTTATCTCCTTATTTCAGTCCACACGAAAATTTATTTGCAACCACTGCGGACCATAGTCGCAAACCAGCCACTCATACTAGCCGCCAGGGCTACTGACGAGCAAATAACGAGGTTGTGTTTGGCGAAACTCAGAATCAAGACTGGCTATCGACACTAATCCCGCGAATCTCCCTGTGAAGCACGCTGCAAGAAAAACTCCCCCGCCACTGAATCATGATCAATAACTGAACTATCGCGCATCTCCAGGTCCTGTGCTAAGACCTCACGAATGCTGCAAACATCACGGGAAATAGCTTCCAGAAGTGCATCTAAACTATCATATTTCTCCATCGACCGAATTCGATCAACGAAATAAACCGTGGCACCATAGCCATACAAATCCGCTTCTCGGTCCAATACAAAAGACTCCACGCTGCGCTCGTCATCACCAAAAGTCGGGTTTGTGCCCACGGAAATGGCAGCAGCATAAGCCACCCCCGGAACCATATTCCCATTCACCGGAGAATTCGACCCCTCAACCACAAGCCAGCCTGCATAGACTCCATCAGCAGGAAGGGCTAGGTTTTCCGGAAAATACTGGTTCGCGGTAGGAAATCCAAGCTCTTTACCACCCCTCCCGGCTCCGCGCACGATCGGGCCATAGACGCTAAACGGTCGCCCCAATGCCCGACGTGCAGCAGCCACATTCCCGGCCGCAAGATATTTGCGAACGGCTGTCGAACAAACCAAAGTCTCACCGTCGGCAAGTGTCTTATCATGCAACAATTGCACCACGTCTACACCAATCCCACGCGCGGCACACAGCTGCCGCATGATTTCCGGCGTGCCAACGGCGTCTTTACCAAAAGTGAAATTCTCTCCGATTATCACGTGACTGGCGTGCAGTTTGTTGACGAGCAACCGGTCGACGTATTCCTGCGGCGACCAACCCGCCATCTCGACGGTGAAATCAATCACCATCACATTATCGATGCCCATTTTCTCCACGACGGACATACGCTGATCAAAACTGCTCAGTGCTAACGGAGCACGTTCCGGTAAAAATACGCTAACCGGGTGCGGGTCGAAGGTAATCAGAACCGATTGCTGCCCAGTAGCTCGTGCTTTGCGCACCGCAGCAGAAATAAGCTCTTGATGTCCGCGGTGCACCCCATCAAAAACTCCGATGGTGATCACAGAGGATTCCACGTGTTCGGGGATCTCGTCCATACCCTGCCAAATATTCACCCTGCCAGCTTAAGGCATACACTGACTGCTATGAATTCAGCTACGGATTTTTCGCAGCCAGACCCACTAGACGGTTCCGGGTTAGTGGTCGTCGACAAGCCAGCGGGCATGACCTCACACGATGTCGTCGGCAAGTTACGCCGTATCTTCCGCACCAAAAAAGTCGGACACGCGGGAACTTTAGACCCCATGGCAACTGGAGTACTGGTCGCCGGGATTAAGCGTGGCACCAAGTTTCTAGCCCATATGGTGGCCGCGGATAAAACCTACCAAGCAACCATCCGGCTAGGTGCTGCTACCACTACTGACGATGCCGAGGGCGATTTTCTCCCCGCAACGACAATCGAAGACGGGCTGAACCAAGAACAGATCAGTGTTCGTTTATCTGGCCTATCTGACGACGATATTGCAGCTGCAGTTGCTTCCTGGACCGGCACAGTCGAACAAGTCCCTGCGAAGGTCTCCGCCGTGAAAATTGCTGGTAAACGAGCCCACCAGCGGGTGCGCGAAGGCGAAGACGTAGAAATTCCCGCGCGCACTGTAACGATCAACCAATTTACTGTGCATTCCATACGACGCGGCAGTGACGACGAGGCCGGTACTGCTTTTATTGATATTGCATGCACCGTGACATGTTCTTCCGGAACTTATATCCGAAGCCTGGCCAGAGATATCGGTTCAGACCTGGGCGTTGGTGGCCATCTGACGAAGCTACGCCGAACGCACGTTGGCCCTTATGGGCTCAGCGATGCGGCAACCCTCGACGAGCTGGCCGACGATCCACAGCTCAGCTTAAGCCTCGACGACGCTCTGCAACGGAGTTACCCCCACTGGCAAGTCACTGAACAACAAGCAACCGATTTATCCATGGGTAAACGTTTACCCGCTTGCGGTCTGGACGGTGTAGTTGTGGCCATTGCCCCAAATGGGCAAGCGATAGCACTAGTCACCGAAACCACAGGAGCACGAGCCGAAATTAAAACCGTCTTCGTGGCACGTCCCAGTACTTTATAAGTTGATGACTCAGCAGTCTCGTCGTCTCAGCTTTTAGCGGTCTCATGTTCTCAGAGATGATTCGGTCACGGCTGCTGCAGTAAATACGAAGCCATCGTCAATCATCCACTTCCCAGTTATCAACGGCACCGGGGTCGGGCGAACCAGTAAATAGGCCACGAAGGTGCCGTCTTCGCGCAGATCAATTTCGGCCTGTTCGAAACCTAACCATCGCTGAGTCATCGGAAACCACGTCTTATACACGGTTTCTTTCGCACAAAAGATTATGCGATCCGCACACGATATTCCGGTTGCTCGAAAACGCGAAATTTGTGGCTTTTCACTACCACGGAGAATCAAATCCACAATATCCACTGGTAATTTTTCCGCTGGTTCAATATCGATTCCTAAGCTGTGTAACCGATGAGTCGGCGCCACAGCCGCCGCCCGCATACCAGAGGTATGCGACATGGACCCACAAAACCCCTCCGGCCATAGCGGCATGCCTCGATTTCCCCGCAAAATAGGCTCGTTTCTGGAATGACCCAACTGCCGGAGCGCTTGATGAGCGCACCATCGAGCATCACCAAACTCAGCTTTGCGTTTTTCCACTGAATGTGAGACTAGCGATTGTTCCAACGGGTGCAACCTGTGAAAATTACTCAAGTCCCCCGCCGCATCGCTGCGAACCGTAACGATTCGGGCGGAATCCGGCAACAAAAACTCATAATTTCTGGTCATACCCCATCACTCCCCTTGCCACGACCTCGCGGTATCCGTAGCTCCGGGTGGCTTTCACGGCACTGTTCGAGTCCTACCCGCTGCGCAATCTGTCCACCGTTCGGATCAGCAACCAGTTCTAGCACTGGGCAGGGCCAAATTCTATTCTGATCGCTTCGACCCCATTCCCGGGGATATCCCAACGAGACCTCATGGTGTTCCACGCCATCTAGTTCAAAGATTGCTGGCATATGCAAATGGCCGTAGACCACGGCCTTCGCGTTATAGCGCTGCGGCCAAGTGCGAGTATGCCGACTGCCGCACCACAACGCAAGTTCCGGCAACGCCATACGCAACGTCGGTTCCTGTACCAAAGGCCAATGATTGACTAAGACTGTCGGCCCGTTAACACGTGATAGACGCGTAATAGAATAGGCCAACCGATCCCAGCACCATGCCCGGATATCGGCGAATGGTGCAATCGCGATTTCATCAGTCATCACTACGTTTTTCTGTGCAGCAAGCTCCAAAGCCTCTTCTACCCCAGTACCTGCTGGACGAAAACTGTAATCATACAGCGTAAATAGTGGCACAACGGTGGTATCACCGAACACAGGGAAAGTATCTTCCGGCGTCAAAACATCAATGCTGCGACATATCTGCACCAAAGCATCATATTTGGCCCTTCCCCTATGCGCGTCCGTCGACCGAGAAAACAGCTCATGATTGCCGGGGACCCAAATCACCTGCGCAAACCGACTGCGCAGCTCGCTCAACACCGTAGAAATCAAATCTAGGCGCTCTGCGACGTCGCCTGCGACCAGCAACCAATCATCCGGATGTCGCGGGGTAATCTCATCGAGCCGCAGGCGGTTCGCACGCACCGCGGCGTGCAAATCAGCTACTGCCCACAAAGTAGGCCGGGGATGGTTCATTCCGTCATGGCCCATTTCATCGAGTGGAAACGATAAACCACCGCAGCTGTGCGAAACACGATAAATGCCAACAAACCGCACCAAATGCCAGCCAGTCCGCCGTCGACAAGGTATGCGATCCACACGCCAGGCAAGAATCCCAATAAAACTGCCCCAATCGTAATCGTGCGCAAAAACGCGACATCACCTGCACCAAGCAGTACGCCATCAATGGCAAATAGCACGCCTCCCAGCACGATCATGATGATCAGCAGCCACCACGGAGTCATGATTGTCTCTAGCACTCCAGCGTCCTCGGTAAATAATCGAGGTATCCACCCAGAAAACACGGCAAAAACTATGGCTAGCCCCACCGCAAAAATTGTGGAGTACCCGATAATCTTTAAGCCTGTCCGCCGAGCCAACGCAACCGTGCGTCCGCCCAAAGCAGCACCAATGAGCGCTTGAGCGGCAATTGCTAATGAATCCAGCACCAATGTCAAAAAATTCCACAACTGCAGCATGATCTGGTGGGCTGCCAAAGCATTAGTGCCGAAACGTGCAGCCACACCTGCCGCAGATAAAAAGGCCACTTGAAAGGCCAGTGAACGCAAAATCAGATCGCGGCCCAATACCAATTGCCGTGCAATTACTTGACCTCGTGGTGCCCAACTACCCTCATGTGCACGAATCAAGCACAACACAAAGCACGATGCTGTCAGCCCCATACCAAGCACATTCGCCCATGCTGAGCCAACCAGCCCAAAAGTGGAGACCAAAAATGGCAGGGCAAGAGCACCGGGGATAACGCCTATTAAGGTGAAATAGAACGGCCACCGCGTGTTGTGGATGCCCCTCATCCAGCCATTACCGGCCATGATCACTAGGGTCAGTGGAATCGCACATGCCGATACTCGCAACCAGTTAGCCGTGGCCGCAGCTACCTCCGGATCGCCAGTCAACCACTGCGCAATTGTAGAACCGAATATCCACAAGCCAACGGCCAACACCGCTCCCACAGCAAGCGCTACCCAGGTTGCTTGCACGCCTTCAGCTATCGCGGCAGATTTTTTACCCTGCCCGAATAACCGCGACGAGCGGGCGGTAGTGCCATACGACAGAAAAGTCAGCTGTGTTGTCAACATCGATTGCACAGTCGCCCCAGCACCAAGTGCTGCTAATTCAAAGCTGCCTAAACGACCAACAACCGCCGTATCAAGCAGCAAATACAACGGCATCGCGGCCAATACACCAAGCGCAGGGAGTGCGAGACCAAAGATACTGCGTGCAGTAACCTCACGATCTACGTCAGTTCTTTTATGCACAGCGTCGTTAAGTTCGGAACTGTTATTACGAGAAATTTTAGTCATGGACACTCACGTTCAATCACCCGGAAAAGCTGATTTAGTACTGCACGATTGGTTCCCCGCGCAGAAAAAGCTGCGGCGGGAACATGCCCTCCACCACCGAGCTGCATGGCAATTTGCGAACAATCAATTTCTCCTGAGCGCAATGAGATATTCCAGTACCCTGGCGCCATTTCTTTGCACACGACTCCCAGGTTCGTGCCATCGAGCGAACGCACAAAATCAACTAGTTTTTCCACGGCAGATTGACTGTGGCTTGTAATGATGCGGTGTGGAACCTGCAAAATTGCCATGTTTACCGAACCAGCGGCTTTGATCTGCAGATTGGATAAAACCTCACCCGTCATCTGCAAATCGTCCGCAGCAGTAAGATCCACCAAATCTTCCGCTATTTGTTTGGTGTCCAGACCAAACTTCATCAATTCCGCGGCCATGGTATGCATTAAGGCACTGCCCCAACGGAAACTTCCAGTATCCGTCATCAACCCTGCATACAAACCATGCGCAATGGATTGATCAAGTTCTACTCCCAGGTGCGCGAACAACTCATAAAGAACCACGGTCGTTGATTCACGGCTTGCATCCACCAAGTTGATGCTTCCGTATCCGGGGTTTGTTGCGTGGTGATCGATGTTTATGGTGTGCCCAGTGAAATCCTCGAAACTGGAAGCAGCTGTACCTGTCCGGGAAAGCGACCCGCAGTCCACACTGATGAGTATGTCTGCCGGGGGTAACGTATCGCCAGCACCGAAGAGCTCGACCCTATTTGCCTGCGGAATGGACAAAAGATTTTCCGGGATGCTTTTTTCTTGACCAACGAACATCCGCGAAGAAATGCCGAGTTGTCTTAATCCCAGGGAAAGCGCACAAGCCGACCCAATGGCATCAGCGTCAGGATTAACGTGAGCCAGGATATTTACCTGTCGGGCTTGCTTGATAAGGCTTGCAACCTGCGAATATATCATTATTCGGCACCTTTATTCTGCGCTATTATTCGGATTCTTTGTAGGGATCCGCCTCACCTGCCGGGCGGGCCTGTTCACGCAATCTAGCCAGTTCTTCGTCACGAGCTTTTGCTTTCGCTAACAAGCCTTCCATATGTGCAGAAGCCTGTGGGACTTCGTCGAACTCGAACTCAAGGGTCGGTGTAAA
The DNA here is from genome assembly GCF_023509295.1 of Corynebacterium pseudodiphtheriticum. Classification (NCBI taxonomy): domain Bacteria; kingdom Bacillati; phylum Actinomycetota; class Actinomycetes; order Mycobacteriales; family Corynebacteriaceae; genus Corynebacterium; species Corynebacterium pseudodiphtheriticum. The sequence goes on from NZ_CP091864.1 coordinate 1,399,855, forward strand.
CCGTACTGAAAGCACATCTCCAACGATTTTGCGCAGTTGTCCCCGGTGTCGGTGCAACGCCTGTGCCGCCTGCTCGAGATCAGGTTCTTCGCTGATATCGCGTCCGCGTACGGTGTAATACACCGTAGCGTTATGCAGGTCACCAGTTACCCGGGTATCCGTAACCGTGATGAGCTCCAACCGCGGGTCCTTAATCTGATGTTCCAAGGCACTTGCCACAATTTCTTGGATTCGCTTCGCAATTCGACCGGTACGCGCATTATCTGCCATGATCTAGCCGCCTTTCACATAAATAAGTTTTAACTGCTGATATTTTAGCGCAGACGAAAAACACCCACCCGTTGCCGGTGAGGCAATTCGGGTGGGTGTGCTAGCCAGCATCATAAGTGAGCAATAGCGCGACAGTCAGGTTACTGCCCGCGATCGCTACTTGAACAGGTACTAGTCTCGTGGGACTTCTACCTCTTCGTAAGCCTGGATGATATCGCCAACCGCAATGTCGGGATACGACAGGGTCATACCGCACTCATAACCGGCCTTGATCTCGGTCATATCGTCCTTTTCGTGACGCAAAGACTCGATCGTGGCATTCGGCGCGATGACGTTACCGTCACGCAAGATGCGCGCCTTACCGTTGCGCTTGACCGAGCCTTCGTTAACCATACAGCCGGCGATAAGGCCAACCGCGGAAGACTTGAACAGCGCACGGATTTCGGCTTCACCGGTATCGCGCTCTTCGAAAATCGGCTTGAGCATGCCTTTGAGGGCTTGCTCAATCTCTTCGATCGCGCGGTAGATAACGGTGTAGTAGCGCACATCGACGCCTTCTTGGTTGGCAGCTTCGGTAGCTTTACCTTCGGCGCGGACATTGAATGCCACGATAACGGCATCCGAAGCAGCAGCCAAAGATACGTTGGTCTGTGTAACAGCACCAACGCCACGGTCGATGATGTTCAGCTCGACTTCGTCGTCGATATCGATCTGCAGCAACGCATCTTCCAGAGCCTCGACGGAACCTGCGTTGTCGCCCTTCAAGATCAGGTTCAGCGTGCTGGTTTCCTTCAGCACCTTGTCCAAATCTTCCAAAGAAACGCGCTTCTTCGTCTTGGCCTGGATTGCAGAACGACGGCGGGCATCACGCTGCGCAGCAATCTGACGCGCAACCCGGTCGTCTTCTACCACCAACAGGGAGTCACCAGCGCCTGGTACGCCATTAAGTCCCTGTACCTGCACCGGACGCGAAGGTCCAGCTTCTTCCACGTCATTTCCAAACTCGTCGACCATACGACGCACACGGCCGTGAGCATCGCCGACGACGATGGAATCTCCAACATGCAAGGTACCGCGCTGGACAATCACAGTGGCGACAGGGCCACGTCCGCGGTCCAGGTTTGCCTCGATCGCCAGACCCTGCGCGTTCATGTCCGGATTCGCGGTCAGCTCTAGTGCTGCATCTGCAGTCAGAACTACCGCTTCCAGAAGCTCATCGATGTTCGTTCCCTGCCGGGCAGAGATATCGATGAACATGGTGTCTCCACCATATTCTTCCGGAATAAGACCATATTCAGTCAGCTGACCACGGATCTTATCAGGTTGTGCTTCTGGCTTATCGATCTTATTCACTGCCACAACCACTGGAATGTCAGCGGCCTTGGCGTGGTTAATCGCCTCAATGGTCTGTGGCATAACGCCATCGTCGGCAGCAACCACTAAGATCGCCAGGTCAGTAGCTTTCGCGCCACGAGCACGCATTTGAGTAAATGCCTCGTGACCTGGAGTATCCAGGAAGGTCAGAGTACGCTGTTTACCTTCGGCAGTGACCTCGGTCTGGTAAGCGCCGATGCCCTGGGTAATACCGCCAGCTTCGCCCTCACCTTCGTTGGTCTTACGGATGGTATCCAACAATCTGGTCTTACCGTGATCGACGTGACCCATAACGGTAATGACTGGAGGGCGTTTCGCGAGATCTTCCTCGTCGCCTTCATCCTCGCCGAACTGCAGGTCGAACGATTCCAACAGCTCACGGTCTTCGTCTTCTGGCGAGACAACTTGCACTTCATAGTTAATCTCGGCAGCTAGCAACTGCAGGGTTTCTTCCGAAACCGTAGCCGTAGCTGTGACCATTTCACCCATGTTGAACAGAGCTTGGACCAAAGCAGCTGGATCTGCATTAATCTTTTCCGCAAAGTCCGATACCGATGCGCCACGGCGCAGGCGAATGGTCTTACCCTTACCGTCCGGCAAGCGCACACCACCAACTACGTTTGGTGCGTGCAGCTCCTCGTACTCCGCCTTCTTCTGGCGCTTAGACTTCTTACCACGACGTGGAGGACCACCTGGACGACCGAATGCACCAGCGGTGCCGCCACGGCGACCACCACGACCACCGCGGAATCCACTTGGTGGACCACCACGACCTGGGCCACCACCTGGCGCGGCTTTTCCGCGTCCACGTCCGCCACCAGATTGCTTGTTCGGCATCGCCGCCGGACTTGGAGTTGCCGGCATCATAGCTGGGGTCGGACGACGTCCACCACCGCTACGTTCATTCGAGGAGCCGGAACGATTATCACGTGGCTTGGAACCGCCATCACGAGCGGGTTTGCCCTGCCCTTGTCCCGGCTTCGAGCCCTTCGACCCTCCAGGACGTGGCCCTGGTTTCGCACGGTCATCGCCAGCACCCGAAGAGAATGGGTTGTTCGCCATCTTCGGCCGGCCACCTGGCTTCGGCATTGGGCGTGGCATCGAGTTCCCTGGGCTCGGCGCACCGGGTTTAGCCTGTCCCGGTTTTGGTTGACCGGGTTTAGCTTGCCCTGGTTTAGCGGCGCCTGGCTTAGGTGCATTGGCACCTGGCCGTGGTGCTGGACGCTTATCTGCACCCACGGAAGCTTGTTTCGATGAAGGTTGTGCTGCCGCCTGCTGGTTCTTCGCAGGCTTCGTAGGCCGCTGCTGCCCTGGCTTCGGTGCACGAGCAGCCTGTGCGCCAGGCTTTGCTGGACGTTCCTGGCCTGGTTTTGGTACTCCTGCGGCGCCTTGTGCGGGTTTCGGTTGCGCCGGTTTCGCAGCTCCAGGTTTCGGTGCAGCCGAAGTGGCTTTTTGGCCTGCACCAGGCCCTGTACCAGGCTTAGCCTGGTTTTGTGGCTTCTGCGTAGCAGCTTGTGCTGCCCCACCAGTTTCGTTAGCTGCATTCTGCTCATAGTGAGCGCGCATCTTCTTCACGACAGGCGGTTCAATTGTCGATGACGCTGTTTTGACAAATTCGCCTTTTTCTTTCAGCGTCGCTAATAGTTCTTTACTGGTAATGCCGAGCTGTTTAGCTAGCTCGTGCACTCGTAACTTTCCGGGCACTTGACTCCTCTGTTGTTTACTAGAGGCCCAAGAAACCCTTGTGACCCCTAGTGTGTGCTAGTGACTTTCATCGCTGATGCAACTTCATGGTTGAGCGCTCATCAGTGTCGGTCTTCCTTACATTCTCTAGTCGGTGAAGCGGCGCGGGCTTCCAGGTACGTCCGTACATGACCAGCATCCAGTTTCCTGGATGTTTTGAACGCACGCGCGAAAGCGCGACGTTGCAGCGCCTTTTCGAGTGCAGACAACTCCGGCGTGATCCATGCTCCGCGGCCGGGTAGACCGCGGCCAGGGTCCGCAAGAATGCGGTGGTGATCATTGGGGTCAATCACCATACGAAGCAGGTGAGCATCGTCGAAACGTTTGTGGGTAGCGATGCAGGTTCGAACTGGGTTCATACCTTTACTCATCGCATCCCTTCGCTATATTGACGCACGTACTCGCCTGCAGTCGCTCTGCACGCAATAGCCCAGTCTAATAGAAAGCAGGCAAAAGGTGAACTTGGCGAACTAGTTAGCTTTCTGTTCCCTCAGCCGAAGCGCTTGGAAAATCCGCTCCGCGATATTCCACACCGTCACTGCTAACTACAGCTGCCGGAGCGTTGCCCGTCTTTTCTTCGGGCAATCCGTCGGCAAGTTCCTCGGCCTCTTGTTTATCCGCAGCAGCCTGCTGCACCCTGGCGCGAACCTGCTCCAGTGGCTCCAATTGTTCCTTATCGGAGTGAATATCAATCTTCCAGCCAGTCAAACGCGCAGCCAGACGCGCATTTTGCCCCTCTTTACCGATGGCTAGCGACAGTTGATAATCCGGAACTACCACACGAGCTTGCTGCTCATGTTCGTCAAGCACCTCGGATTTCACAACTTTCGACGGCGCCAACGCGTTACCTACATAGACGGCTGGGTCTTCGGAATAACCGATAATGTCGATCTTTTCTCCACCTAACTCGCGCATGACATTGTTCACACGCTGTCCACGCGGGCCAATACATGCACCTTTCGGGTTTAAACCTTTGGCATTACCGCGCACCGCAATTTTTGTCCGGTGCCCAGCTTCGCGGGCAATAGAAAGGATCTCCACACTTCCATCGGCAACTTCCGGAACCTCAAGTTCAAACAAGCCGCGCACCAAGTCAGGATGGGTACGCGACAAGTTCACCTGCACATTGGTATTTTGCCGGTTCACGCCAACGACATAGGCCTTGACGCGGTCACCGTGCTTTAGTTTTTCGCCGGGTACTTGTTCCGCAGGAAGCAAGATTCCGTCCTGGGCATCGATCTCAGTTCCTAGCTCAACGACGACAATGCCACGCTCGTTTGCGCGTGCATCCGCCTGCACTACTCCGGAAACCACACGTCCTTCGGTCTCGGAATAAGTTTCAAAAGTGCGCCCGGCTTCCGCTTCTCGCAATTTACGGACAATTGCGTTACGAACGGCAGGAGCACCGATACGAGAGAAATTAATTGGAGTGTCATCATATTCTGATTCCACTTCACCTGCAGCGTCAACCTCTTGCACGATCACCGTGGCCATACCTGTATTCGTGTCAATGTCGATGCGTGCACGGTCGGTCGGCCCGTCTACTCCTGCGGCCGCCGCCCGCGCACGATTGGCTTTACCGGCTCCGGATAGATCTTCTTCCATTCCGCGGTATTCACGGTATGCGCCAAGCAATGCTCGGGCGATAGTTTCCAGCAATTCCTCAAACGGAATGCCTTTTTCAGTTTCAATGCTGCGTAATGCGTTGAGATCAATATTCACTTGTGATCGTCCTAGTCTGTGCTGTCCATTTCGGCTGTGCTTTGGTTATTGCTGCTGATCGTTTCATCATCTGCGTTCGGGTTTATCGCGAGCCGCTCCGATATTTCTACCCCGCCAAAGGGTTGTCGCGTCAGCTCCAACTCTGCATGCGGCGGCTGCGAGAACTCAATTTCTACCACCGCGTGCACCGTTGGCGCTAATTCCAGGGCGACCGGGGTACGGCGCGTTTTAGCGCTCGCCTGTCCGCCCCCTTTCTTAGCCCCAGAACCAGCTGGCCCGACACCCGATTGTTTTGTGGGCACCAGAATTACCGCAGTCTCGTCGTCGGCAAGCGCACCAACACGCCAGACCTCGGCCGTACCCTGCCCACTAAGCTGAATCGCTACCAAACGGTGCCGGTTGCGTCGCCAATGCCGCGGATGAGTCAGCGGCATATCCAACCCAGGAGTAGAAACCTCCAGGGTGTAGCCAGGGCCAAAGCTCATTTCTCCGGCTTCTTCGCGGGCATCGAGCTCTTCCCCGATTTGCTGTGAAAGTTGCTCCAACATGTCTGAACCAGGCCGCTGATCTCCATCAAGGTAGACCCCAACCTGTGATTTTTTACCCGCGCGGGTAATTTTAATGTGCTCAATATCTAGTTGCTGCGCATGAGCAATCGGGCTAAGAACATCTTCTAATTGTCGCGTCGACGGGAATGCCATGCCCACTAGCCTAACCGTCAGCGGTAACCTATTTGCTGTGAACCCCAACAACCATCTCCGTAGCACCGGCATCGCAGCTTCGATTATCGCTGTGGGCCTAGCCCTGAGCGGTTGTAACTTCTCGCTCGATTCCATCGCAGAGAATTTTGGCCCCGAACCTGACTCCGCGCTGGTCAAAATGGCATTCAGCGCCGAAGATGAAGCTGCGAACTTTGCCGAATCCCACCCGGGACTATCGGAATTACGCGCCGGGCAGGCTAGTGCAATATTCGAAGAAATTGCACGTATCTGTGGCCATTATCCCGATGGTACCTCCCCAACCACCTGCGAAATTGATCGTGCGCAACGCAGCAACTACGACGAAGAGCATGCCGTAGCAACCACCCCTGAACAGGCTTTGGACCAGTTTTTAGCAGCACTTGCCGACGCCCCGCAACAGTCGTACCCTCTGCTGATTGAACAAGCTGTCGCGCTCGCCGAAACTATAGGCGACCACGAAGCTACGGTGGAGTTGACCGCAGAAAAGCTGCCACTAGCACCGCCCGCTACTTCTGCCAACTGGGATGCGCTAGTGGATTGGGAATATCGTCTCGGTTATGGCTTGGAAATGGCACGCGCCTTTAGTTCAGGTGAAGATGCACAACGCATCGACGAGGCCGCAGCGCAATCAGATGCTCGCTTAGCGCTTTTGCGCCAGCATGGCATCGCCACACCTGAACGTGCTCTGGCGTACCACACCGGAAATTTTCCTGAGGGGCTCAACGACGCAAACGCTCAGCAGTTCGTCACTCATGCACTGGAAGAGACCTCTCAACGCTGGAAACAGCAGGCTGTCGAGGCCACTGATGCTTCATGGCAGAAACTCGCCGTGCTTTTTGCCGCCGAAACTAAAAGCAATCATGGTTAGACTGGCGGCATGAGTACCCATGATTTTCTGCAGTTAGATGTTTTTAACACTAGCGCTTTCACCGGAAACCCCTTGGCTGTAGTCAACAACGCCGATGAGCTTAGCGCCGAACAAATGCAAGACATAGCCAGGTGGACAGGGCTTTCTGAGACCGCTTTTTTATGCGCCGCCGACGATGACGCACACGCAGATTACCAGGTACGCATTTTCACGCCTGACCGGGAGCTGCCATTCGCTGGACATCCAACGCTCGGCGCAGCATTTGCTTGGCGAGAGTTTGGCGGCAGCGACAAAACCGAAATCTCGCAGCAATGCCAAGCCGGCACCGTTTGTGTGCGCGAAGAGGCTGGCAAATGGTACTTTTCTGCCCCCGAATTGCGCCGCACCGGGCCACTCGATGACAACACTATTGGAACCATCGTGCGCGCCCTGGGGATCTCCCATTACGACATTATCGACCACTCCTGGGGCGACAACGGACCAGGCTGGGCGTTGATCCAGCTGAAGAACGCCGACGCGGTACGCCGCATCAAGGCCCGCACCCACGGTGACGTGAACATGGCAATTTTTGGTTTCGAAGAATCCGTCACCCACCAACACGCGCAACCGATCGTTGGCGCAATAGATGAAGAATTTGTCGCTGATGCCGGCGATGCCTCGGAAGGCGACGCGATTCTCGAGGTGCGCGCGGTGCACGGCTCGCACGAAGACCCTGTAACAGGATCTGCCAATGCAGCCATCGCGCAGTTTCTGCACGCAAAAAACGCTGTTCCGAAGCGCTACCGCGCGAAGCAAGGTTCACGCATCGGATTCAACGGTGAGATTGATATCAACATTGATTCCGAAATCTGGGTCGGCGGAAAAGTTACCCCGATCATCCGCGGCACCATCAACGTTTAGCTGCTATAGCTGGAAAAGTCGGCGTCGCTGGGAAAGTCGGCGTCGTCAAACGCCACTCCCAGTGAAGCTTTTACACCATTGGCTGAGCTTGACGGTCATGCCCGAGTAGCTCAATGATCTTAGCGACGATTTCTTCCTCAGTCACTTGCAAGGTTTCGCCGCCGCGAATACGCAATTCGATTTTTCCTTCTGCATATGCGCGCCCGACGACGGCGATTAACGGCATTCCTAACAACTCAGCATCTTTAAAACGCACGCCAGGGCTGACTTTCGGGCGATCATCGTAAAGAACGTCCATTCCGTGGTCAGACAGGCTAGTGACCAACCGATCGCCGGCCTGCTGCGCCTCCTCACCCTTTGCAGCCACCGTCACATGTACCTGGTACGGCGCTGCAGCGGCAGGCCAGATCAAGCCTTTATCATCGTGGTTTTGCTCCGCCAGCACTGCCAACATGCGGGAAACACCAATTCCGTATGAGCCCATGGTAGGCACCACTTGCTTGCCATTTTCGTCGAGGATAGTGGCTTTAAACGCTTCGGTGTATTTGCGACCAAGCTGGAAAATATGTCCTAGCTCAATGCCTCGCTGAATACTAAGTACTTCGCCATTCGGTGCGATGTCTCCATCTTTAACTTCCGCGGCTTCGATAGTTTCCGAGATTTCGAAATCACGTCCAGCCACCAAGCCCACCACATGGTGGTCTTTCTTATCAGCCCCGGCAATCCAGCTGGTACCACGCACCACGCGCGGATCCGCCAATATGCGAATTCCCGCGCTTGCTAGCCCACGTGGGCCCAGGTAGCCGCGAACCAAGCCGTGTGCAGCAAAGTCTTTGGCATCTGCCAGCTCTGCCGTTGCCGGTTCCAGAGTGGCCTCCAAGCGCTTCATATCCACCCCACGATCACCCGGAATTAACAAGCCAACCAACTCGGACTCTGGTTCTCCCGGCGTGCCATCAGTGTCACCAGCTTCAGAAGCATGAGAGGCGTCAGTAGCCACGGATGCTGGCTGCTGAATTTTCACCAACACCGTTTTCAACGTATCAGCAGCAGTGACCTCGTGCTCCGCAATGCGGATTCCTTGCTTATTCGCCCACTCCACCAAAGCATCGATGGTCTCAGCATCCGGAGTCTCATGTTCTTCCGCAGCTGGACGGGCCAGCGGATCAGATTCTGCGCCAGGTTGGGTGGTTACGGCCTCCACGTTTGCCGTGTAGTCGCCCGCACTGACAAACGTATCCTCACCGCTCGGGGAAATTGCCAAGAACTCTTCTGAAGCCGAACCCCCCATGGCTCCGGAAGTAGCTTGACAAATGGCATAGTCGATGCCCACCCGATCGAAAATACGCTGATACGCGTCGCGATGGCGCTGATAGGCAGCGTCGAGCCCCTCATCGGTGAGGTCGAAAGAATAGGAATCCTTCATGAGAAATTCCCGGCCCCGCAAAATTCCCGCACGCGGGCGTTCCTCATCCCGATATTTGGTTTGGATTTGGTACAGAGTTACCGGAAAATCCTTGTAGGAGCCGAACATGTCTTTAACTGCGGTGGCAAACATTTCTTCGTGGGTAGGGCCCAGAAGCAAGTCGGCATTCTTACGGTCCTGTAGGCGGAATAAGTTGTCGCCATATTCCCGCCAACGGTTGGTAGCATCATAAGGCTCACGCGGTAGCAATGCAGGAAACAGCAATTCTTGGCCACCGATCGCGTCCATTTCTTCCCGCACGATACTTTCCAACCTGCGTAGGGCTTTCAATCCCAACGGTAGCCAGGTATAGATTCCTGGAGCGACTCGTCGAATATAGCCGGCACGCACAAGCAGCTTGTGGGAAACAAACTCGGCATCTGCAGGGTCTTCACGCAAAGTGCGTAAAAACAGTGTGGACATACGTGTGATCATGGCCCTTAGCTTACATTCTGTTACTACTGCCTAGTATGGGGGCATGCTGATAGTTCTTCCCCCTTCTGAAACCAAAGCGTTTGGCGGCGATGGCGCCCCACTGAACTGGGACACTTTGCCCAACTTATCGTTCCCGAGCTTGCACGAGATCCGACGAGATATCGCACAGGACCTCGGCGCATTACCCATAGAAGAAGCGTTTGCGGTCCTTGGAGTCTCAGAAAAAATGCGGCCGGAACTAGAAGCCAACCAGCAGCTAGACCAAGCCACGACTATGCCAGCAATTTTGCGTTACACCGGTGTGCTTTACGACGCTTTAGATCCGGGAACTCTTCCAGATGTCGCCCTGGATTCGCTTGCAATCGGCTCTGCACTTTTTGGTGTTGTGTCCTCTAGTGATCCGATTCCTTACTACCGCCTTTCCGGCAGCAGCAAGCTACCGCGACGTAGCAGCGATGACACCCCCACGATGAAAAAGCGTTGGGGCTCGGCTATTTCCACGGCGTTAAAACAACGAGATGAGCTCATAGTGGACTTGCGCTCTGGCACCTACCAACAACTCGGCCGTGTCCCCGCGGTTACGGTAAGAGTAGAAACCCTGCGTGAAGATGGTTCGCGGAAAGTAGTTTCGCACTTTAACAAACACTACAAAGGGGAGCTAGCTAGAGTTTTAGCTCTGGCGGCAGCTGCGGGTGCACGACCGGGCTCAGCAGACGAGATAGCAGATATCGCGCGGGCCGCCGGTATGCACGTTGAAGGCCCCGTCGACAAGCAGAATTGCCACGAGCTCACGCTGGTAGTTTCCTCTACGCACTAAGGCGCTGCACAATAAATTGTGGAAGAAAAACTTGTTGAACGAATTACAACCCGCCGACCGTTTTCCCGCTAGACTGAATGAACGTGACCCCCGCTACACTTTGGGAGCCCCCGCTTTGGTGGCAGCGAACCCAAGCAGCTCGGGGCAAACCGCGACCATATAGCACTGTGTCCATATAGCAAGGAGATTCGTTCATGACTCAAGATTTCTTCCACATCGGCGCAGGAAAACTGCGCGAATTGATGAGTCCAAAAAGCGCAGCCGATGCCCTAAGGCAAACGATTCTGGATGGATTCGACCCAGCCGATGATTTCGATAAAACCCGCGCGGTCGTCGACAAGGAAGATAACGCGAAGTTCCTCCTCCTGCCAGCGATCAACCCGGATTATTTCGGGGCCAAGCTGATCACGGTCGCCCACATCAACCCATCCCGCGGCCGTGACACTGTACAAGGCACCTACGTACTGTTTTCCAACACCACCTACGGTCCGTTGTTCTCTATTGATGGTGCGGAACTGACCAACCTACGAACCCCGGCCGTGACGATGGCCGCTTTCAAAGATTTTATTGAGGCCCGGGATGAAGACCTCAAGGTCGCCATCTTCGGCTCCGGCGTGCAGGCACGAGCACATAAGGAAGCCATCGACGATAATTTTGGGCAGCGCAACCCGAGCTATACCTTCATTTCCCGTAACAATCCGGGCGACCTCGACAACTGGGTAGAGATTGGTTCCGAAGAAGCGAAAAAAGCTACCAAGGAAGCTGAGGTCGTGGTGTGCTCCACCTCTGCACACGAGGCCTACCTGGATATCGACGAAGTCCGCAGCGATGCGTTGGTCGTTGCTTTAGGTGCCGGAAACCCCAACGACCGCGAGTTGACCACCAATTTCATGGAAAAAGCCCAGATCATCCTGGAAGGTGGCGATGTCACTCTGAAGTACGGCGGTGATGCCGCTCGTGCATTGCAAGAAGGTGCGGACCTCTCCCACGCAGTCACCCTGCGCGACATCATCACCGGTGACAAGTCATTGCACCGCGAATCCCCGATTGTCTTTAAGACCACCGGTATGCCTTGGTTAGACTTGGCTGTTGCTGGTCGTATTGCAACCCAATTAGGAATTAAATAAACAGTGCAGCATCTGCACCACGACTTCGCTGATCATTTCCCCGATCTGTGCCTCGACTGGCGGGCTGCAAAGGCCCCAGCGCCTCAGATTGTGTGCCTCAATGAGCCGCTCGCCCACGAGCTGGGGCTAGATCCAAGCTGGTTGCGCAGCCCGGAAGGAATCGGCTTTTTGTGTGGGACTCATCTGCCAGAAGGCGCACAGCCGGTAGCAATGGGCTATGCAGGTCATCAGTTTGGCCAGTTCTCACCCAGATTAGGTGATGGGCGCGCCCTCCTGCTGGGAGAACTGAGAGATGGCGCCGGCAAACTACGTGATATTCATCTTAAGGGCTCCGGGCCAACGGCATTCTCTCGCGGCGGCGACGGCTGGGGCGCACTCGGGCCAATGCTGCGCGAATACTTGGTCTCGGAAGCTATGCACGCACTAGGTGTACCGACGACTCGTTCGTTGGCGGTAATTTCTACCGGCAGAGCAATTGCTCGCGAACGCGTAGTCCCGGGCGCACTGTTGGTACGCGTTGCACACTCACATATCCGCATAGGCAGCTTTCAATACGCCCAACTAACCGGTGGCGAAGAGCTTGTGTGCAAACTCGCAGAATACACCCGTAATCGTCACTACCCGGACGCCGCTGATACCCGCGAAGTTTTTCACCACGCACTCGATGCACAATTAGCCACCGTCGCACAATGGATGCGCTTAGGTTTCATCCACGGCGTGCTGAATACCGATAACACCACGTTATCCGGCGAGACTATCGATTACGGCCCATGCGCATTCATAGATGAATTTGACGAGCATGCAGTGTTTTCTTCCATTGATCACAGTGGCCGATACCGCTACCGCAATCAACCACAGATCATCGGATGGAACTTTGCCCGATTAGCCGAAGCAATGTTGCCGACCTTTGCCGCTGATCCAGACGAGGCAGTGGGCTTCGCACAAGAAACCATGAACACATTTCAAGAACGTTGGCGTAAGGCACATAATGCCGAGCGGTGCCGTGCGATCGGCGTGGAATACAGCGAAGATAACGCCAAGCTTGCCGACGAATTCTACGAATTAGTCGGCAAAACGAGCCCGGACTTAACCTCGGCACACCGGGCTCTAGTAGATGCGGCAGACAGGAATGGGCACACAATCCCGGCTTCCGGAGTCGACACCACCAGAACGCCGGTTAGCGTGCTCGCTCGCCAGCTCGGTGATACAACACCAGCTCGGGAATGGATTGCTCGCTGGCTCAATCACGCCCCCAGCCCCCATGCACTCGCACGATTACATCCGATGATTATTCCGCGTAACCATCTGGTGGAAAACGCGCTAAGCTCAGCGACCGATGGCGATCTGGAGCCCTTCCACCAGCTACTCCACGCCATAACGCATCCTTTCGGCAGGAATCATCCGCCGGAATTCCTGAAGCCAGCGCCCCGAGAATTCAGCGCAACGTATCAAACCTTCTGCGGTACTTAGGCCATACAGGTTTTCAGAAGATGAAGGGCTCGCACCTAACGGTGCGAGCCCTTCATGCCATCAATTACCTCGGGGAAGACTGCCCGCTGGAGTTGCTCGAATGATTCTGCTTTCCAGCTTGTTTTTGCCCTAGTCTTCCAGCTTCAGGGTCTTCTGCGTGAACTCCCACAATTCGTGGTACATCTTCTCATCCTTGAACAGCTTCGTGCCGTAGGACGGAATCATTTCATAAATCTTGTCTGCCCACTCAATCATCTTCTCGCCGAAGCAACGTTCCAACAGCTCTAGCATTGCGGCAGGCGCGATAGAAGCTCCTGGGGATGCACCAAGTAGGCCGGCGATCGATCCCTCAGTGTTGTTAATCAGAGCAGTACCAAATTCCAAGGATCCGAAACGCGGTGGAGCTGCTGGCTTAATAACCTGCACGCGCTGGCCGGCCGTAACGATCTCCCAGTCCTCGTTCTTTGCGTCTGGGACGTAATTACGCAAGTTTTCCATCCGCTTATCAAAGTCCTGCATCACTTCCGTGATCAGGTACTTCGTCAAGTTAAATTCTTGAACCGAAACTCCCAGGTAAGAAGGGATATTATCTGGGCGGATCGACTTGAACAGATCCAGATAAGAACCCTTCTTTAGGAACTTCGGCGACCAACCACCATACGGACCAAACATCAGGCCCTTCTTGCCGTCGATCACGCGGGTGTCCAAGTGCGGAACCGACATTGGTGGGGCATTTTTGGTCATGGCTTGCCCATAGACCTTGGCGTAGTGATTGTCGATCAGCTCTGGGTTCGTCGAACGTAGCCACAGACCAGAGACCGGGAAGCCTGCGTAGCCATGTACCTCAGACAAACCTGCTTTACGCAACAGGTCGAGTGCGTAACCACCGGCACCCACGAACACGAAGTTGGCTTTCACTACGCTGGTATCGCCAGTGTGTAGATTTTTGACGGTTACTTTCCACTTGTTTCCGTCCTTATGAAGTTTTTTAACCTCGTGCCCATAGCGCATTTCGGTGCCAGCGGCCTTCGCTGCGGTAAAGAACTGCTTGGTCAAGGCACCAAAGTTGATGTCAGTGCCTTTGTCCGTCCAAGAGATCGCAACTTTTTCGTTGTCATTCCGGCCGCTCGCCATCACAGGCAGCTTCTCCGCAAATTCATCGCGATCGTCGGTGAACTTCATGTCTGGGAACATGTGGTTATCGCGCAGTGCTGCAAACCGGCGCTCGATATAACCAACCTGGTCGGTTCCCTTACCAAAAGACACGTGTGGCACTTTGTTAATAAATTCCTTGGGATCCGACAAGATTCCGTTATTAAGCTGGTGCGCCCAGAATTGACGAGAAATCTGAAACTTCTCGTTCACCCCCACAGCCTTAGACAGGTCAATGGTGCCGTTCTTTTCTGGGGTGTAGTTCAGTTCGCAAAGTGCGGAGTGACCAGTGCCCGCGTTATTCCACGGCGACGAGGATTCCATGGCCGGCGCATCCAGACGCTCAATAACCATTTGTGACCAACTAGGTTCCAGTTCACGGAGCATGGCGCCGAGCGTGGCGCTCATGATTCCTCCGCCGACAAGAACAATGTCTACATCATCGGTGGGTTTCGGGTTTGGGTTTTTGGACACCTGACTACCTCTTCGTATTCGATTGCACCACTTCCGCCACGCGCAAACGGCCACGCCCGAAAAGTTGAGCGCTTCGCGATACGCACAGCGAAAATTTACTCGCCTTTTACCATACGCCCCGTGTGAGCTAATACGCGAATAACTGTGGCATGTTTATCCCCTACATTATCTTCTGCAGCACAAAACGAATTTCCTTGCGCAACAAACACTGCCTCACCCACGCCTGCACCTAACACGAAATCGAATCTTGCACCTAGACTGTTGCCATGCATAACTCTTGGGAGACCGACAGCCTGCTAGGAGCCCCGTTCGAGCAGTTGACGTTCAATTTCGGAATCGAGCCAACAGAAAACACCACGGCTTATGCGACACTCGTACGTTACCCAGGGCCCCATCGCCCCACCGCGCACGAGCGGGATACCGTTGTGCCTGCTTCTGAACCCCTTGCCGACGATTGGGCGAGCCGGCCGGCAATCTTATGGATTCATGGGCTCACTGATTACTTTTTTCACCAGCACGTGGCACACTACTTCCACGAGCACGGATTCGCCGTCTACGCGCTTGATTTACGCAAATGCGGTCGCTCTCTGCGCGCAGACCAAACACCACACCACTGCCTGGATGTCGCAGAGTATTACGAAGAGCTTGATGCAGCAGCCGAACTTATCGCACAAGCACACAACCAAGCGCCGAACAAACGCATCATCCCATTGGCCCACTCGACCGGCGGATTAATCGCGCCACTCTGGCTTGACTACCTACGTCGGGAAAAACCACAGCTGCATGCATATTGCGCTGCCCTGATTCTGAATAGCCCCTGGATGGAGCTACCAGTCGCCGATATTTTGGCAAAAATCGCGCGCCCAGTGCTGGCAGGCGTCGGCAAGGTGTTTCCTGGTCTCCCGTTTCCAGGTGGGGTCATGGACTTGTATGGTCGCTCACTGCACAAAAACTACGACGGCGAATGGGACATTGATTTAAGATTTAAGCCATTGCACAGCTTCGAAAAGCATATGGGCTGGATCCGCGCAATCATCAAAGCACAAGGCCGCATCCACCGCGATGAAATAAATACCGGAGTTCCGGTGTTGACATTGTCGTCAGCACAATCAGCGGTAGGAACTTCCACCATGGATAAAGCTCACCAGGCCGATATCATCTTGGCCGTTGAACACATGTGGACATGGACGCCACACTTGGCGCCAGACGTCACGCTTGCCCCTATAGAAGGAGCAATGCACGATGTATTTCTTTCCCGCCTGCCTGTGCGTGAACAAGCATTCGAAACTACCCTGAAGTGGCTACACCGAAACGGAGCAATCACAAACTAATGAGCACGGAATCTTCAATGACATCATCCGAAACGAATAATTCTGCACAGCCTAAGCACTCCAAGCATTATGACCTGGTGATCATCGGTACCGGCTCGGCAAATTCGATTCCAGACGAGAATTTTGCACATAAATCAATCGCGATTATCGAAAAGGATCGATTCGGCGGAACCTGCCTCAATGTCGGGTGCATTCCAACGAAAATGTATGTGTATGCTGCGGATATTGCATTAGCAGCGCGCACATCACAAGACCTGGGCATCCACGGTGAAATCACCAAAGTTGACTGGAATTCCATCGTAGAGCGCGTATTCGCCAACCGGATTGACCTCATCGCACAGGGTGGCGAAGAATATCGCCGCGGGGACGAATGCCCGAATATTGACGTCTACGCCGGCCATGCAGTTTTTAACGGACCAAAATCGCTGACCGTGACAGGTGCCGGTGCTGATGGTTCTGATTGCATCGTTACCGGCGATGAAATCGTGATTGCTACTGGCTCCCGTCCAATGATTCCAAGGCCAATCGCCGAATCTGGTGCACAGTTCTATACCAACGAAGACATCATGCGTCTGGACAAGCAACCAGAATCGATGATTATTGTTGGTGCCGGATTTATCGCTATGGAATTCGCACATGTCTTCCACGGTTTGGGCACGAACGTCACTGTTGCAGTTCGCGGCCAAGAGTTACTGAAACACTTGGATCACGACATCAAGTCCCGCTTCAACAAGGCGATGACTGATGCCGTCGATGTCCGCTTTGGCCTGAACATCACGGATGTGGAAAATACTGAACATGGTGTGCGAGTAACCTACGACGACGGCAGCACCCAGGAGGCAGATGTCTTGCTGGTCGCCACAGGACGCGTGCCTAACGGCGATCAAATGCATCTGGATACCGCGGGCATTGAAATGCGCGAAGATGGACGTGTGAAAGTCGACGACTACGGCCGCACGACCGCCGACGGAGTTTGGGCACTCGGCGATGTATCCTCGCCGTACATGCTGAAGCACGTTGCTAACGCCGAAACTCGCGTGCTCAAGCACAATATGCTGCACCCAGAAGATCTGCGCCCAATGCCGCACGACCACGTCCCATCCGCAATTTTCACGCATCCGCAGATTGCCGCCGTCGGCATGACCGAAGACGAAGCCAAAGAAGCTGGTTTCGATATCACCGTGAAGGTACAAAACTACGGTGACGTCGCTTATGGCTGGGCCATGAATGATTCACAGGGTATATGCAAACTGATTGCTGATCGCAAAACCGGGCGACTACTCGGAGCGCACTACTTCGGTGCGCAGGCCTCCACTCTGATCCAACAAATGGTACAGGTGATGGCCTTTGACCAAGACGTGCGTGATGTCGCAACCAAGCAGTACTGGATTCACCCAGCGCTGCCAGAACTCACGGAAAACGCGCTCCTCGGCCTAGAATTCTAGGCTGGAATTTTCAATATATTCCTGCGCACAATCATGGCGCTGCCGACGTTGCAAGCACGATTAACAGCGCCATTAGCTGATTCTTTAAATGGTCGGCGGTCGGCTTTAAATGGTTGGCTTTGTCAGAATCTCATTACCGTCGTCAGTGATGACGATTGTGTGCTCAAATTGAGCTGTGAATTTGCCGTCAGAGTTTTGGATAGTCCAATCATCATCCCAAACGTCATAATCTAGCGATCCGAGGTTGATCATTGGCTCAATAGTCAACGTCATGCCCGGCTCTAGGACATCCCGGTAGTGGTCAGAATCGTAGTGCAAGATGACCAGACCATTGTGGAAAGTCGGCCCAACGCCGTGACCCGTGAAATCACGCACCACGTTGTAGCCGAAACGGTTAGCATAGGATTCAATCACGCGTCCAATGACATTGACTTCCCTACCTGGCTTCGCCACCTTAATCGCGCGCATCATGGCTTCTTCCGTGCGTTCTACAAGCAACCGGTGTTCTTCTGATACCTCACCAGCCAAAAACGTACGGTTGGTATCGCCATGAACGCCGTTTTTGTATGCGGTGACGTCGATATTGACGATGTCACCTTCCTGAATCACGGTGGTATCCGGGATCCCGTGGCAGACGATCTCATTGAGTGAAGTACAGCAGGATTTCGGGTAACTCATATAGCCAAGGGTCGACGGATAAGCGCCATGGTCACACATGTATTCATGAGCAATGCGGTCAAGTTCGTCGGTGGTCACACCCGGAGCAACTGCCCGCCCAGCTTCTTCGAGTGCGTTGGCCGCGATCTCGCAAGATTCGCGCATAGCCTCAATGGTTTCTGGTTTTTGAATAAACGGCTCACCGATATTTTCTTGGACAGTGTCCTTCCATACGTATTCTGGGCGCTCGATGTTATCCGGAACAGTACGGAGAGGAGTTGGCTTGCCTGGGGAGAGCTTTCCACGTTGAGTCATGACTCCCCATGGTAGTAGCTAGGTAGCATTCTTGGTGAACCAGGCACCAGCAGCAACGCCACGAATCCGAGTGACAAGACACAACCCAGTTCAACGCTGCACATCCTTCTAAACAAGGCCGGGGCGTTATTTGCTGTCTCAGACGTCCCAGGGTCGGTTGTTGCTGTCGGTCTGTCTATAGATTCACTGCCTGACATGAATTAAGCAAAACGCAGGTCACAGACCGCTGTGCTTTACCTCGCTTCATTCTTATTCAAGCGGACCAGGTTCCGCGTAAGCACCCGCCCCTGCCCGGAGTTCATCAAGACGTTGGAAGAAACGGTCAGAGACATTAACCGCCGTTGTCGAACCTCCCCCGTCAACGATCAGCGTCGCGAAGGCAATGTCGTCGTCTCGGAACCCGGTAAACCAAGCATGCGAACCCCCAGAATATTCCGCTTCACCGGTCTTTCCGTGAATCGTGCCACCGGCTTGCATACCCGCAGCAGTTCCCGAAACGACGACCTCCCGCATCATCGAGCGCAAGCCATCAATAGCTGCCGGGGATGGGCCAGGAAGTTCTTCACTCGGCTTAGTTTCGTGCCCTTCGATCAGCGTCGGCACAGGACGATGCCCCGCAGCTACCGTCGATGACACCAAAGCAAAGCCGAATGGGCTAGCTAAATCTAGGCCCTGGCCATAACCGGCTTCCGTACGTTCAAACGCAGTTTCCCCTTCCGGGATTTCCCCGGTGATAGTTACCAATCCCGGGATATCGTAATCAATTCCCAGGCCAAATTTCTTGCCAGTCTGTTCCAATTCACCCGGCGCAAGATTCGTCGACATCTCAGCAAAGGTCGTGTTACACGATGCCGCGAATGCGCGCTGCAACGGGACTGTGCCCAGCGAGAATTGGTTGTAGTTGACCACGGTACGGCCCTGAATATTCATCACCCCAGGGCAGCCCACGGAGTTTTGTGGGTTAAGCCCCTGGTGCTCGATCCCGGCTGCCGCGGTAATAATCTTGAACACAGAACCAGGCGGGTAATGCCCGTTAAGCGCAATATCGCCGTCTTTATCCGCTGCTGGCGTTTGCGCGACTGCAAGAATTTCACCAGTCGACGGCCTCATGGCTACCAACATTGTCTGTTTATCCTGCCGCAGTGCAACGGCATCTTGTGCAGCCCGCTGGACGTTGTAATCGATCGCGATTTTTAGTGCCGGGGCCGGATCTGCTTCATACACGCTCACGTCGGAAAGCGCAGCACCGTGGGGATTAACCACGCTAACTTTCCAGCCGTTCGCACCTTCCAGATCATCGCCGACGATGCGAGTCACGCGCGACATAATGTCCGGAGCAAAATCTTTTTCCAGAGGAACCATCGCGGGTTCTTCATTCAATCGAACTCCGGGAATATCAGAAAGATCGTCGACGATCGTTGGGCCTGCATCAGCAGAATACACTCCCACTGAGTAGATCCCGTCGATGCTTTCTAATGATGACGCTAGTTCTCCGGCATCTAAGGGCGATATCGTCGTATCACGCCCACTAGCAGCATTGACTGCGCTAGCGATGCGTGCTGCAGCCGCACGCGGATCTTCCAGCTGCGCAGTATCAACCAACAACCGGTGCGATACGCCCGGCGATAGGAGCTCCACCCCGTCTGACGAAACCACGCTGGCACGAGCTGCCTCTACTGCGCGGAGTTCCAAGTGCTGGTTAGCACCCAGATCCGGGTGGATAATAGTCGGTTTATAACGGACCGTCCACTCATCGGAGGCCTTAGTCAGCGTCATCTCTGTTTCATAAACCAATTCGCGATCACGCGGGAGATTCCAATGCATGGAATAACGGGCAGTTGCGATGGAATCGTTGACGTCAACGTCGGCAAGCGTGGTGGTTAAGCCTTCTGCTTGCAAGCCGGTGAAAGTTTCATCGATTGCTTGCACAGCACTCTGAGGATTATCGATTACCTCAGATAAAGCCTCCGCATCACGCTCAGCCATCGCATCCAAAAAATCTTGGGCGACTGGATCTGCAGAAGCAGGCTTCGGGGTACACGCCACCAGCGTAGAGCCGCTAATAACGGCAGAAACCAGCAGCGCAACCGTCTTTTTCATAGCGAGAAGACTAACACGCCAAAGGCATGGTTTTAGGAAGTGACGCGCACATCAGCCTTTGCGCCTTCTTGCGCTTCCAAACCTTGCTCCTCAGCGATGATGTTTGCCTGCTCAATCAGCGTCTCGACGATCTGTGATTCTGGGACGGTTTTGACGACCTGTCCCTTCACAAAAATCTGGCCTTTCCCGTTGCCGGATGCCACACCAAGATCTGCATCGCGGGCCTCGCCAGGGCCATTAACGACGCATCCCATCACTGCCACCCGCAACGGGAATTCCAAACCGTCGAGGCCTTCAGTAACTTCTTCCGCCAATTTGTAGACATCCACTTGGGCACGACCACAAGACGGGCACGAGACGATCTCTAATTTGCGTTCCTTCAGGTTCATTGCCTGCAGGATCTGTTCACCAACCTTGATCTCTTCCACCGGGTCCGCAGACAAAGAAACGCGAATCGTATCACCAATTCCCTGTGATAGCAGAGCACCAAAGGCGACCGAGGACTTAATGGTTCCCATCATCAACGGACCAGCTTCGGTCACGCCCAAATGCAAAGGGTAATCCGTTTTCGCAGCTAATTGACGGTAAGCCTCCACCATGAGCACCGGATCGGAGTGTTTCACCGAAATAGCAATGTCTCCGAAACCGTGCTCTTCAAACAGAGAAGCCTCCCAAATGGCGGATTCGACCAGGGCCTCTGGGGTGGCTTTACCGTATTTCTCCAACAGCCGCTTATCCAGCGAGCCGCCATTGACACCGATGCGGATGGGAATGCCCGCATCGCCTGCCGCCTTGGCAACTTCTTTCACGCGGCCATCGAATTCTTTAATATTGCCGGGATTAACGCGCACCGCAGCGCAACCAGCATCAATGGCCTGGAAAATGTATTTCGGCTGGAAGTGAATATCCGCAATGACCGGAATCGGAGACTTCTTAGCAATCGCCGGCAAAGCCTCAGCGTCGACAGGCTTCGGGCACGCAACCCGGACGATATCGCAGCCCGTCGCCGTAAGCTGGGCAATCTGCTGCAACGTAGCGTTAATGTCGTGGGTTTTCGTTGTCGTCATCGACTGCACAGAAACCGGATAATCCGATCCGACTCCCACATCACCGACCATAATCTGACGTGTTTTCCGCCGCGGAGCCAGAGTTGGCGGCGGACCTTCCGGCATTCCGAGTCCAATCGGAGTTGGCATGTATT
The DNA here is from genome assembly GCF_023509295.1 of Corynebacterium pseudodiphtheriticum. Taxonomy (NCBI): domain Bacteria; kingdom Bacillati; phylum Actinomycetota; class Actinomycetes; order Mycobacteriales; family Corynebacteriaceae; genus Corynebacterium; species Corynebacterium pseudodiphtheriticum. The sequence continues at coordinate 1,421,461 of NZ_CP091864.1, forward strand.
CTCCTTGCAAATTGCGAATGTGCTGGCAATATTCTAGCACTGCCTGCTGGTGCTACCCATTGCTAAAACAGTGCGATTGGATTCACGATATCCGCGATAATTACGATGACGCCTACCGTCAACAGCATCGCAGCCATGCCGTACGTCAGCGGCAGCAATTTCTCGTAGTTTGCTGGGCCGCCAGGTTCTTGTCCCCGTAGTCGGCGAAGCAGGTTGCGAACCTTTTCCCACAGCACTACCGCAATGTGACCGCCATCGAAAGGCGGTAATGGAATCATGTTAAACAGTGCGAGGAAAAAGTTAAGTGTTGCCAGCATCATCCAAAACATTGGCCATAATTCACGCTCGACGAGCTCACCACCCGCACGTGAGGCACCTACCACACTTATTGGGCTGTCCTGTTCCCGTTCGGCCCCGAAAATAGAAGCCGCGACTGCTGGGATCTTGCTTGGAAACGCAATGATCCCCTCAACCGTCGCTTGCAACATAAACCAGGAATATTCAAAACTAGCTGGAATTGCCCCGGCAACGCTGTATTCCCGATGCACGTCCAAAGGAGCACTTGCTAAACCTACCGATCCCACGGTTCGTGGTTGCCCCTCGGCGTCATAACGCACCACCGAATCTAGTTCTACGTCCAACTGTAGTTCACGGCCGTTACGCTCGATATCCAACGTGATGGTTTCCCCAGGCCGGGATTGCACCTCATCGCGGAACTCCATGAAGTTATCAAGCTTTTCGCCGTTGAAACCAGTGATAATATCTCCGGACTGCACCCCGGCTTGACCACCAGCTCCCTGCCCTGTGCAATCTTCTAGCTCAACACGCTCATCAGACTGGGTGGGCACTTTTTGGTCTGCAGAGCACGTAACCTCACCAACGGTGGCGCGCACATCAGCGTGCGGATCTGGCAGCCCAGCGCTAGCAGCAACTAAGAACAAGATCAGCAAACCGAGCACAATATTGACGAACGGCCCGGCTGCCAAGACCACGATTCGTTGCCAAGCTGGCTTGGAATACATGGCGTGCGCTTTTTCGTCCTCGGCCATCTCATCCATCGCGGTCATTCCCGCGATATCGCAAAAACCACCAAGCGGCAGTGCTGCCAGACCGTATCGGGTATGTCCCTTAGTAAAAGAGAACACCGAAGGGCCAAACCCAACATAGAAACGACGCACGCGCATCCCAAATGCCCGGGCAGAAACCATATGTCCTGCTTCATGCAAGGCAATGGTGGCCGCAATGCCCAGCGCAAACAAGAAAATGCCAAGAATAAAAGCCATCGCGAAAACTCTACCTCAACCGCACGTTAATTCAGACGTCTTTGTTCTAGATCTATACTGCTGAGCCACTAGTGCAGCGCTGCAATATGCTCACGGGCGACACGTCGGGCTGCAGTTTCGAGTTCATAAACATCATCCAAACTGCTAGCAAGTGGCCCTGGTCTTCCTGCAAAAATATCCATCACCGCTCCAACGAGGTCAACGATTTGCGGAAAATGGATTTGCTCGCGCAAAAATGCCCCGGCGGCTTCTTCATTAGCTGCGTTGAATACGGCCGGCATTCCGTCGGTGGCTAGAGCAATACGTGCCAAATTTAAAGCAGGAAACGCCTCATTATCCACGGGCAGAAAATCCCAAGACTGTGCATCCTGCCATTTCAAAGGCGGCTGCGCATGTGGCACCCGGTCGGGCCAAGCTAAAGCGAGTGCTATGGGCAGCTTCATTGACGGCGGTGAGGCCTGTGCGAGCGTCGAGCCATCATAAAAGGTCGCCGCGGAATGCACAATCGACTGCGGGTGCACAACCACATCGATACTGCTAGCAGGAAAATCGAATAAGTAACTAGCCTCGATCAGCTCCAGGCCTTTATTTACCAAAGTAGCCGAATTAAGCGTATTCATCTGCCCCATCGACCAGGTCGGGTGTGCTGCCGCTTGTTGCGGAGTTACCTCCCACATACGGCTACGATTCCAACCGCGAAAGGGGCCTCCAGAAGCTGTTAGTACCAAACGCGAGACCTCTTCTCGACGACCAGAGCGCAGAGCCTGGGCCATGGCAGAATGCTCGGAATCAACGGGGACAATCTGACCCTCGTTAGCTTTTTCGAGTACCCACCGACCGCCAGCTACCAATGATTCTTTATTCGCCAACGCCAGCGTGGACCCCGCTTCGAGAGCCGCAAGAGTAACCGGCAACCCCCGCGAACCATCCATGGCATTGAGTACGACATCAGCCTGCGTGGCTGCGCACAATGCAGCAGCAGAGTCAGGGCCTCCCATGATGTTTGCGCCGAGCTCCTGGGAAACGTTTCTCGCGACGTCGTTATCAGCGATGGCGAGGAAATCTGCGGGAATCGAAAAATCTCGTGCCTGCTGACAAAAAAGCTCTATGCGTGAGCCCCCTGCCGCAAGGCCAACTAATTGGAACTTGTCTGGGTTGTCAGCGATCACTTCCAGAGCTTGCGTGCCAATCGAACCTGTCGAACCCACTACGACAACAGTGCGGGGGGATGCAGATTTCCGGGACGCGGACTGGTGGTCTAGTTGTGCGAGATTCACAGCCGTTACTTTATCGTCTGGCGACATTAATCGCTTTATGCCCGCCGATATGCGAGAATAATGGCAGCTATATTTCAGGTTCGGTAACTACCGCCACAGTGAGTTCCCCGGGTTCTCCTCGGTGGTGTGCCGTACACAGGTTTTAACTGACGTTGATGTGAAGGAGTATCCGCTGTGGCTTCCCATGAACCCGCACCGCAGGTACATAATGGTGTATCTACCCTCGATGTTCCCTCGGCTGCCTGGGGTTACAGCGCCGTTAAGCGCACCACCATCCAGGTAACTGGCTGGCTTTCCGTTCTGTGGCTCTTGGGCTTGAACTTCGGCAACCACGAAGGTCATGTCGAGACCATTTACTTATTCCTCTTCGCGATCTTGATCGCAGTCGGCCTGCTCATTCACCTGTTTGAGCCAAAGCTATCGCAAGTACGCACCATTACTGGCCGAAACAAGGGTGAAAACCACAAAGAACCAGAATGGGCCTACCAACAGGCAACTTTGACCGGTGTCTATGCTGACCTGACTGATTCCCAGTTGCGTTCTATGAACATCGACCCTGCTCGGGTTGCTCAGCTGCGTGCCGGCCAGCGCAACGAAGCGATCGAAGGCTAAGCACCTTCCCGGCCTGATTTCCACGGCCAGCTACACTATGCTGGCCAGCAAATTGCTGTATCAGACTAATAGCCACCCCGGTTTCGGGGTGGCTATTAGTCTGTCTGGGGCCTTAAGTCGAAGAGAATCAAAACTCACACAAAAACTAGGCGGAGGCTTTCTAAGCGCGAGCTTCGGCCTCCATTTTTCTACCGGCTTCTTCTTCAGCAGCCAACTGACCACAAGCCGCCGCGATTTCTTGCCCCTTAGTATCACGAACAGTACACGGCACCCACTGAGAAACTCTGCGAACAAACTCGTCTTGCCTATCTTTTGGCGAGGCATCCCATTCCGATCCCGGAGTTGGATTCAGTGGAATTACGTTCACGTGCACCTTGGTGCCCAAAGCATTCCACAATTTCTCACCAAGTAAATCCGCCCGCCAGTCCTGGTCGTTCTTATCGCGGATTAAAGCATATTCAATTGATACGCGGCGGGAAGTTTTCTCCACATAATATTTCGCCGCAGAAAGCACTTCTTCCACGGACCAGCGATTATTAACTGGTACTAAGGTGTCACGGAATTCATCGTCCGGGGTATGCAAAGATACCGCGAGCGTAACGTTCATCTGTTCGTCGGCAAGCTTGCGAATAGCCGGAGCCAACCCCACAGTAGAAACTGTCACGTTGCGTGCAGAAATCCCAAAGCCCTTGGGGCCAGGAGCAATAATTTGGGAAACAGTTTCCTTAACACGTTTATAGTTCGCCAGAGGCTCCCCCATCCCCATGAAGACGATATTCGACAAACGAGAGCCTTCGGCAGCCAAGGTTTTAGCCGCATGGCGTACCTGCTCTGTCATTTCTGCAACCGAAAGGTTACGATCCAATCCGCCTTGCCCAGTTGCACAAAACGGACAGTTCATACCGCAGCCCGCTTGCGAAGATATGCAAAGCGTAGCGCGATTCGGATAACGCATCACCACCGATTCCAGCAGTGTCCCGTCGTGCAAGCGCCACAACGACTTTGATGTGTGGCCGTCATCTGTTTCTTTGGAATACAGGTGCGTCATCAGTTGCGGGAACAACGCTTCGGCAACTTTGTCACGGGCATCGGCTGGGAGATCTGTCATCGTCGATGGATCTGCTTCATAACGCTCATAATAATGACGAGCAATCTGGTTAGCCCGGAATTTTGGTAGCCCCAACTCGGCCAACGCAGCAATGCGCTGTTCGTCACTCAAATCCGCAAAATGCTTCGGCGGAAGGCCCCGCTTCGGGGAGGAAAAGTCGAGTTTTACAGGTTGTGGCATGACGACCATACTGCCTTGTTCGGCGGACAGGAACAAATCACTATGAACTGTATTGCACCAGTGCGTTGATCAATAGCCACGTTGCCATAGCCGCGGGCAACATGCCGTCGATTCGATCCATGACCCCACCATGGGCAGGAAGTATCGCAGACATATCTTTGATGCCAAATTCGCGTTTGAATTGCGACTCCACAAGATCACCGAGAGTGGCGCAGATGACCAGCCCGAGTCCTAAGACGATGCCGATTCGCCAGTCATCATGTAACAAGAAATGTACAGTTAATGCGCCCGTGGTAGTGCCAAATAGAACTGAGCCCGCAAAGCCCTCCCAAGACTTCTTCGGACTCACTGCAGGAGCCATTGGGTGTGCACCAAACATTACGCCAGCAGCATAACCGCCTACGTCAGAAGCAACGACGCACAACATGAAGGTCGCGATCGAAGCGCTCCCCGACGCCCAAGGGGTAGACAAATGCGAGAGCATAGCCGCGAACGAGGCAAACAATGGGATCCACATCAGCACGAAAACGCCGACGGACATATCCCGCAAGTAATTCTGCGGAGCAGAATGCCGACCGTTATGGAACAACCGCCCGAACATCAAAATGAGAACGGACGCGACAAAAGCCGTTACCAATCCTGTGAGCTCAAATGGCCAGGAAAGCCATACCATCGCCTGGCCCATGAATATCATTTGATAAAACGGCAGACTATAGGAATTCTCACGCAGCCGGGACAGCACTTCCCACATTGCGACGGCCACTCCGACCGAGACCACTGGATACCAAGCAACCGGACCAATCAATAGCGCACCGATTACTAGCGCTCCCAGCAGCACACCAACCAGAATCGCGACCTTAAGATCACGACCAGCATCGTTTTTAGGGTATGGAAGATGGCCACGTAGTGACCAAGTAGATCTAGATTCTTTCATACCCCTCCTCAAGGCTATTGTTGCGGAATGCATGGCACAGCAGGCGGAAACACCGTTGTAAGTATCTGCTCGCTTCCCGCCTAGGTACCCGGGAATTACTTGCTGGTTGTAGAAAGACGTCGCACTGCGAGTGAACCGCGCTCACAGTGCGACGTAAGCAGAATTGAGAAGGTAATTTAAACTTCCATCAATTCGGATTCCTTGTTATTTACGACGTCGTCGATTGACTCGACGTATTTCGCAGTAACTTTTTCCATCTCTGCTTCACCAGCCTTAACTTCATCTTCGCCGCTGTCTCCATCTTTTTGCAGTTTCTTAAGCTGCTCCATCGCTTTCCGGCGCACATTACGGATAGCAATCTTGCCATCCTCGCCCTTCGAGCGGGCGAGCTTCACCATGTCTTTACGACGTTCCTCAGTGAGCTGTGGGATAGTCACCCGCAGGACATGGCCATCATTGGTTGGGTTAACCCCCAGATCAGAATTCCGGATGGCATTTTCAATCTCACCGATCATGGACTGCTCATAAGGCTTAATCAGCAGCATACGAGGCTCCGGAACCGAAACCGTCGCCATCTGCGTAATTGGGGTAGGAGCACCGTAGTACTCCGCAACCAGACCGTTAAACATGGATGGGTTCGCCCGACCAGTACGAATAGTGGTGAGGTCCTCGCGTGTGTGCTCAACAGAAGCCGCCATACGCTCTTCTGCTTCCAGCAAAATATCGTCAATCATGAATAGATCCTGTACTTAATCGTGTATTACAGATTTGAAAAGTGTCCAGCCCGGCCAGCTAGCCACTGTTTTAGCTTTCCTGTGAGGATACCAGGGTGCCAATACGCTCCCCTGCGACAGCACGGGCAATGTTGCCCTCGGTCAGCAGGTTAAACACCAAAATCGGCATATTGTTGTCCATACAAAGGCTGAAAGCAGTGGCATCTGCAACCTTTAGACCTTTTTCGATGACTTCCCGTGGGCTGATTTCGCTGTACAGCTCGGCATCCGGGTTATGCCGTGGATCGTCGGAATAGACGCCGTCAACCCCCTTAGCCAAAAACAGTACCTCTGCCCCAATTTCCAAAGCCCGTTGTGCGGCAGTGGTATCTGTGGAGAAATACGGCATGCCCATACCTGCACCGAAAATAACCACCCGGCCCTTTTCTAGGTGCCTATCAGCACGCAATGGTAAGTATGGTTCGGCGATCTGGGCCATATTAATGGAAGTCTGCACACGGCAATCGACTCCCAGTTGTTTTAGGAAATCTTGCAGCGCCAACGAGTTCATCACCGTACCGAGCATGCCCATGTAATCCGACCGTGCTCGGTCCATCCCTCTCTGGGATAACTCGGCACCACGGAAGAAATTTCCGCCACCGATAACTACCGCGATTTCTGCGCCGGTTTTGGCTACCTCTGCAATTTGGCGGGCTACATTTTCCACTACATCGGGATCAATGCCAACGGTTCCACCGCCGAACATTTCACCGCCGAGTTTCAGCATGACGCGTTTATAACGGGCTCTTTGGGCACTTTCGGTGTCAGTCACCGTTGTTCTCTCCTTGGCTGTGCAGACATTGGATTCTATGCTACCTTCTCGGTTCACTAGCCTAGCAATTAGACACTAGAGTCGGCAGTTTTTCCTTACGAGCTTGATTAAACACCCTTAAATCACAACAAAACCCCCGCCAGAATTGGCGAGGGTTTTGTTAGGCACGCATTGTGCGCGATTGTTAATTCAGGTTATTACGCCTGACCAACCTCAAAGCGACGGAATCCAGTCAGCTTCACGCCTGCTTCCTCAGTTACCTGAGCGACGGTCTTCTTGCTGTCCTCTAACGATGGCTGCTCCAATAGAACGACATCCTTGTAGAAACCGTTCAGACGGCCTTCTACGATCTTTGGAATTGCCTTCTCTGGCTTGCCCTCTTCGCGAGTGATCTGCTCAGCAATAGCCTTTTCCTTCTCAACAACGTCGGAAGGGACGTCCTCGCGGGTCAGATACTTTGCCTTCAAAGCAGCAACCTGCATTGCAGCAGCACGTGCTACGTTTTCAGCGTTGTCGGCATCAGACTCGTAGGAAACCATGACACCAACAGATGGTGGCAAGTCACCAGAGCGCTTGTGCAGGTAGAGAGCAACCTTGTCGCTGTCTACGGTTGCAGCACGCTTCAGTTCCAGCTTCTCACCAATCTTGGCTGACTGCTCTTGGATCAGTTCACCAGCGGTGGAGCCATCAACCTCAACTGCTTGCAACTCTTCCTGGGAGTTAGCCTTAGCTGAAGCAGCAGCATCAGCGATCTTCTGGGCGAAGTTGATGAAGTCCTGGTTCTTCGCAACGAAGTCAGTCTCACAGTTAACTTCGACCATGGTGTTTCCGGAAACTGCAATTAGGCCTTCGGAAGCGTCGCGGTCTGCACGCTTGCCGACGTCCTTAGCACCCTGGATACGCAGGGTTTCGACAGCCTTGTCGAAGTCGCCGTCGTTTTCTGCCAGAGCCTTCTTGCAGTCCATCATGCCGGAACCGGTCATGTCACGGAGCTTCTTAACGTCTGCAGCGGTGTAATTCGCCATAGTTTGGACGATCCTCCTTATGTAGGAACGATGTGGGAACGGGAAACGTTTTCTTAGTACGTCTCGTTGGCGCGATTAAGCGTTCTCGGAAGAAGCGCCCTCTGCCGATGCTGGATCAGCAGCAGCCGCTGCTTCTGCAGCATCGCGCTGTTCCTTATCTGCGGAATCGCCGGCGGATTCCTTAGCAGCAGCGAGCTTACGCTCTTCACGTGCCTTCTTGCCTTCTTCCACTGCGTGGCCGACGATGCGGGACAGCAGCTTAGTAGCGCCGATGGCGTCATCGTTGCCTGGAATTGGGAAGTCAACATCGTCCGGATCACAGTTGGTATCCAGGATGGCGACGATCGGAATGTTGAGCTTATGAGCCTCGGAAACTGCGATGTGCTCTTTGTTGGTGTCAACGATCCACAAGGCCGATGGTGCCTTGGTCATCTCGGAGATACCACCCAGAACGCGCTCCAGTTTTTCGCGCTCGCGGGTCAGAGTCAGAACTTCTTTCTTGGTACGACCCTTGTAGCCATCCTCAGCAGCATCCATAGCCTGCAGTTCTTTCATGCGACCAAGACGCTTAGTGACAGTCTGGAAGTTGGTGAGCATACCGCCGAGCCAACGGTGGTTCACGTATGGCATGCCAACGCGCTTTGCTTCTTCTTCAACAGCTTCCTGAGCCTGCTTCTTGGTACCAACGAAGAGGATGGTGCCGCCGTGAGCAACGGTTTCTTTCACGAATTCGTATGCTTCATCGATGAAAGTCAGAGTCTGCTGCAGATCGATGATGTAGATGCCGTTGCGATCGGTGAAGATGTGGCGACGCATCTTTGGGTTCCAGCGACGCGTCTGGTGACCGAAGTGGACACCCGCGTCGAGGAGCTCGCGCATGGTTACAACTGCCATGGTTAGCTTCCTTCTCGGTAGATAGTTTTGGTTTTCAAGGACACCGCAGGGCTTACACCCTACTTTTGCACTGCAAGGGTTTTTATCCCTTGCCCTAGCAATGAAGTCCGCCGCTAACACTCCACAGTAAACTTTCGTGATTCGCATAGAATCGAATACCACGTGGAGACCACGTCAGCGCCGGTTTTTCGCCACCCTCTATATTGTTATGGAATGGTGAAAAACTTCATCGCGCGTAGTCAGTGCGCATAACACACACTGCTGAGCCGTATTTTAGGTTAATTCTTCGGATAACACCAATTTATTCGCTGAGTTATCCACAGCTCAATTTCGTTATGTCACTAGCATGTTCAAGCGCCACACTATCCACACGCTTTTCATTCTCAACGCACTATTCACACACTCTTCCTAGAGACTTGGTTTTATGAAGAGTGTGCATTATTTGGCTTTGATGACTGTTCGTCAGCACGATGAAACAACTGGGTGGATAGCTCTCCCACGCAAGTTATCCAGTATCGCGTGCGTGCTCGCACTAGTGGTCTTTAGCGTAATTCCACAAGCATTTGCTGGTCACGAGCAAAGCCTGGACGATAGGTCTGCCAATTCCGAGGCGTTTTCAGGCCTTTATGTTGATCCCGGCACCCGTACCGCTACCCCATCGCCAGTTTTGCGTGGTTTTGATCCACCAGAAAAAGATTGGTTGCCAGGGCATCGAGGAGTGGATCTGGATGTAGCCATTGGTGCTCCGGTTGCTTCTGCAGGAGCAGGTACTGTGCATTTTGCCGGAAACGTGGCTGGAACACCTACCGTATCCATCAATCACGCTGGAGGGCTACGTACGACATATCAACCGGTCTTTGCACGAGTCAAAGCTGGCGACGACGTAACTGTCGGGGAAATCATTGGAACCTTAGCCTCCCCCACCGACGGAACCCCGGGCCTGCACTGGGGTGCTCGCACCGGCCCTAAGAAATACATCAACCCGCTAGATCTATTGGGCGAAACGATTATCCGTTTAAAACCATGGGATTGAGATAAACCGTCAGCTTACCCGGCATTTTATTAGGCCCTTGGGTGAGCTTGCGAATGCACCTGTTTTAAACGCTCAGCAGTGACGTGCGTATAACGCTGAGTTGTTTGCAGCGAAGCATGCCCCAAAATTTCTTGTACCACACGAAGATCTGCTCCGCCCTCTAACAAATGTGTTGCTGCGGAATGCCGCAATCCATGTGGACTCAAGCCCGTAATTCCTTGCTGTAGCCCGGCGCGTTCTACTATTCGCCGTACCTGGCGTTGGTCGATTCTCTTGCCGCGGGCGCCGATAAATAGTGCGGGTTCCGTGGAATCATTCTTGGTTTTGGTTTGTATTACGACGCGGCCGTCGGCGATCCAGGTTGCCAGGGCATTCGCAGCTGCTGTCCCGAATGGCACGATGCGTTGTTTATTTCCTTTGCCAGTAACTTTGATGGTTTGTTGTCGGGTATCTAGATCATTCCGGTTTAGGGAAACGAGTTCGGCAACGCGCATTCCTGAGGCATAGAGCAACTCGAGGATTGCAGTATCACGTTGGTTTATGGGATCACGTTTATCGGGTTTGGTTTGGTCTTGATTGTGTTGTGCTACGACGTCGGCAGCTTCATTGACCGCAAGTACCGTGGGTAACGTTGAGGTAGCACTTGGATTATGGAGTCGCGCTGCTATGTCGGCTTCAAGATGTCCTTGGCGTTGTGCCCACCTAGAAAAAGCGCGAGTCGCAGAGGCCCTGCGCGCTATTGTTGCTCGGGATTTTCTCTCACGTACCGCCTGTGCAAGCCATGCCCGTAAGTTGGGGAGGGTGAATTCGGCGAAGGTCGGTACAAGGGTGGCCAGGTCATATAAATCGCTGCGATAGCTGCGTACGGTGGCAGGTGAGCGTCCTTGCACGTAATGCTGGTAATCGGCGAAGTCGTCTATGGCTTCGTGTAATTGGCTTCGCCGAACCCCTTGTGAGCGCGATGCATGGGTGCCGGTTTCCATATCGTGTGATTATAGGCCGACTCGCTATGTGATGGTTCTGCGTTGCTTTAATCCTGTGTTGTTATGGCGCAGCATTTTCTGCTCACGGTATTTGCTAGTCATTTTGTTGTGTTCGTGTGAACCGTCCGTTCTTTCGTGCAATGAATCCGTTTTTGTGCAGATCGAGTAGCAAATGGACGGTTAGCCCTAGTGGCATTCCGGCCTCGGTAGCTATTTGCTCTGCTTGCTTACCGGGAAAACCATGAGCCGGTGTGCAGTCGTAAATCTGAAGTTCATTGCGTGAGAGCTTTTGTATAGGATCCGGGCCGAACTGCAGCTCGTATTGGCCGGTAGCGTCAATTTCGCCGATACCACCGAGTAATTCACGCACGTCATCGGCACTCGTAACCAGCTGTGCGCGACCGTCTTTGACTAGCTGGTGACAGCCGAGCGAACCCACGGTAGTGATAGGCCCTGGTACTGCCATGGTGGTTTTACCGAAGCCTTCTGCCCAGTGCACAGTGTTCAGTGCGCCAGAACGCCATGCTGCTTCCACTACGACTGTGCCTTCAGTCAAGGCCGCTACTAGGCGATTGCGAGTGAGGAACCGGTGTCGTTGTGGTGGTGTTTCTGGTGGGTATTCAGTAACCAAGGCTCCGCGGCTACCTGTGGCAATAGTGTGGAAGAGTTTTGTGTTGACGCGAGGGTAAGTTCTATCCACCCCGCAGGCAGATATAGCCATAGTTGCACCTCCTGCTGCGAGAGCCGCAGAATGTGCCACAGTATCAATACCGATCGCGCCGCCAGCGACGATAGTCCATTGCGCTGGACATAGGCCTCGCACAAGGTGTTCGGTGGCTGCTTTGCCATAAGAACTTATGGACCGCGTCCCCACGACAGCGACGGCTTGGGCGACGAGCTCCCGCAGATCGTTGCCGCGCACCCACAGGCTATGCGGTGGGGAGCTGGCCCCAGTGTGCTTGCTAGCTAAGCCACCTCCACGTTCAGCACCCAGTTGAGCAAAACCAAAAGCCGCATTGAATGTCTCTGCCGGATACTCTTCATCATCTGGAGTCACCAGGCGCGCCCCATAGTCCGCAGCTATTTCTAGATCTTTTTCCCAGCGGCACCAATCATGTCGGGCTTCAGTCTGTCCCAATACCCCATGCAGCCAGCTCGCTCGTGCGCGAATACCACGGGCAATTTCTGTGCAGTCTCTGCCGGAGCGCAGTAATTGCCACAATGCCTGAGAAGGTCCTTCGATCACCCGATTGAGATAAGCCCACGCATAACGCTCTGCATCAATTTTGTTGCTGCCTGAGGTCATAGCACAACCTCCTGGTGTACCTGAGTCATGTCACCACGGATTTCTATTGCTTGCGCGACTTCTTCCAAGCCAGGTTGCGCACTGCCAGCAAGATCACACAGCGTCCAAGCAAGTTTTAAAATCTTATCGACTGCCCGCTGGCTAATATCCCCATTTGCTAAGTGCGCCTGCACCAAAGCCATGCCCGCCGAATCAGCCGCAAATTCCCGGCGCAGCAAGGTAGTGGGCACCGTTGCATTTGTCAGTGCCGCAATACCAGCTTGTGCCCAACGGAAATTACCGCGCTGCCGTGCTTCTGCGACAGATTCTGCAATGTCTGCCGACGTCCGTGCCCGATCACTGACTAACGTCGCTGCCTGCGAATGCGTCCGCACGGTCATATCAAGCCTATCGCGCATCGGCCCAGACAGATTATTCAAATAGCGCATGCGCTCATGCGGCCGACACCGACATTTCGTGGCGTCTTCAGCAGCACAACGACAGGGATTAGCTGCTAGAACCAACTGACAGCGCGCCGGGAAAATAATCTCGCGACGGTTGCGCACTAATCGTACTTCGCCTTGCTCCAACGGGGTGCGCAAACTATCAACCACGGCGGCCGGCATTTCTGAAATTTCGTCGAGAAACAACACCCCATGGTGGGCCAGACTGACTGCACCAGGGCGCGGGTTACCGGATCCTCCTCCCAATAACCCGGCGCGAGTAATGGAGTGGTGCGGGGCTATATAGGGGGCTTTCGTGATTACAGATCGCGGGGCACTACCAGTTCCTAAGACGGAATGTACTGCGCTAACTTCCAAGGATTGCGATGTTGATAGTTCAGGCATAATTCCGGGCAGCCGTGCAGCCAGCATGGATTTACCTGAACCCGGCGGGCCTATCAGCAACATATGGTGTCCGCCAGTAGCGGCGATTTCTGCAGCTCTAACGGCATCTTCCTGGCCCGCAATGTCTGCAAAATCCAGACTCGGAGGCCCAGAGGTATCTGGATGGCGGGCATAGCTGTGGGCGTCGGCAAGTTCTGTCTCACCACATATCCAGCGATAAGCGGCCGTCAACGTGGGCGCGACCAACACGTGCATGTCCTCCAGCAGCGCTGCCTCGGGCGCATTGGCTGGTGGAATGATCACAGTTTCAAAACCGTAGCGGCGAGCCGCTAACAAGGCAGGGACAATTCCAGCAACTGCATGTACCCGCCCATCAAGACCTAGTTCGCCGAGCACCAGGACTGAGTTCAAATCACGGTGTTGGCGTCGGCCCGTGTGCCCTGCGGCTTCCAAAATTGCCAAGGCAGTAGGCAGATCGAAATGTGATCCTGATTTGGGCAAGCCCGCGGGCGACATAGAAACCACAATTTTGGTTTTCGGCCAGCCTAGTTGTGCATTTGCGACTGCTGTGCGGATACGATCACGTGATTCATTGACGGCTGCATCGCCGAGCCCGACGACATGAATCCCGGGCAGCCCTGGTCCAATATTTGCTTCGACGGTGACAATATCGGCATGGACACCAGACAGTGCGACAGTATGGGTTTTAGCAAGCACCACGCTCAACCCCTTCAAAGACCTCTACGGCAACGCCTTTGTTTGGATCCGTGTCCGCGCTGACTACGACTACATCAAAACGAATCTGCCCCAGAAAAGAAGCACCGTCGCAGTGCTGTAGTTCGCTAAGCCACCGGACGGCAGCATGCCGCATACGATGAAGTTTCTTCGTCGTCACCGCCTCAGCCCCTCCGAAGGCCCTACTGGAGCGGGTTTTAACTTCCACGAACACGATTGCACCCGGCGGCCCATCGCCGGGCCGGACAATCAGATCTATCTCTCCACCACGGTAATAAACGTTACGAGCAATGACTTCGTAACCGCGGTTTCGGTAAAAATCTTGGGCAATAGACTCACCGCGTTGGCCTAGTTGCCGTGCATGAGTTGGCATCACGGATTCCCCCAAACAAAAACTGTTAATCATCTGAAGCTTTTTCAGATATCACTAGTTTTCGTCGGTACGCGGTCTGCCACAAGAAGCAACCACCAAGCTACCGCTTAACCTGTGGACAATGGGGGTTATCCACAGCTTGGCCTAAACAGATTTGACAGAATCCAACTATTCCGCAGGCAAGGTTTGTCGGAAGCCAGATTTGTCGGTAGTGCAGGTGCTATTCCGGCATAATCATATCTGGTTTATCGAGTTCTTCGATGTTGACATCTTTGTAGGTAATCACTCGAACATAACGAACGAAACGCGCCGCGCGATACATGTCCCACACCCAAGCATCAGACATTCGCACCTCGTAATATACGTCGCCACCACCAGAGGTATGCGGAATGAGTTCTACCGCGTTGGCTAAATAAAAACGACGTTCAGTTTCGATCACGTAGGAAAACTGGCTGACGACATCGCGATATTCACGATACAGAGACAGCTCGACTTCAGCTTCGTAGTTGTCCAGTTCTTCTGCGCTCATCTGCGATTACTCCTTACGCGGCCGGCTAAGGATCCGGTGTCTGCGAACAATGTGAAGACCAGTCTAACTGGCAATCGCCCCTGCGCGGCCGCGGCGCACCGGGGCCCAAACTCCTAGCCAGAATTATGGCTGCGCGGCTTCCCAGTGCGCATGAGCAGCCGCCACGTTGGCATAACTGCGACGATGCTCCGGGCAAGCTCCCCGCTGTTCTATCGCTTGGCTATGCGCTTTGGTGCCATATCCTTTATGCCCAGCAAGCCCATAGCCGGGATAACGTTGATCTAGTTCCGTCATCAGACGATCACGGCTTACCTTTGCCAGCACACTTGCCGCAGAAATGCACCGGGCTGCAGCATCACCACCAATGATCGGAAGCTGTGGCACAGTCAAACCGGGAATTTTCATCGCATCGCTAAGCACGTAGCCAACGGGGTGCGCCAAACCAACCACAGCGCGACGCATCCCGGAAAGATTCGCATGCTGAATTCCCCGGGCATCAATTTGCGCCGCCGAGATATGCACAACGTTAAAATCCACAGCCTGATCGACGATGAGATTATAGAGCTTCTCCCTCTTAACAGGAGTTAATTTTTTCGAATCGGTCAACGCTGCCAATTCCGGCAATGATGCAGCAGGCAACACGCACGCGGCTATGGTCACTGGCCCACAGCAGGCACCTCGACCAGCCTCATCTACTCCCGCAACTGGCCCAAAACCACTACTTTCCAGATGCAGTTCCATCCAGCTCGGGTTTCCGTGTAGCTTCGTGCCAGCCGTATCTTTGTGTGCTTTCTGCGCGTTTCGCGTTACCGCCATGGATTTACTCCAGTCCGCCGAAGCGATCCAGGGGCAGAAAAATTCCGCGGACCTTCCCAATGAAATTATCCACCGGAACCGTGCCCTGCTGTGGATCGCCCAGGTAAGCCCGCGAATCGAGGGAATTTGTACGGTTATCCCCCATCACCCAAACATGACCCTGGGGCACAGTTACGGGGCCGAAAAAGTCCCCACCACACTCTTGTGCACCACCGGGTCCGTCGACACGATGCGCAGGCGGATCAGCAAGATATGGTTCTGCGATAACTCGTCCGTCGACAAGCACCCCAGGATCACCGGGCATACACTGCACGGTCTGGCCCTCAATAGCGATGACCCGTTTAACGAAGCTATTCGCATCCGGAGCGACCACACCAATCGCAGAGCCTACGTTCTGTACACCACGCAGAAAACGATTGTTGCTGCGCGGGGAAGAAAAACCCGAGTGCCACGACTCAGTACCATCAAATACCGCTACATCGCCCGGCTGTGGATCACCAAAACGATAGGCTAACTTGTCGACGACGATGCGATCATTACTCTCCGGACAGTCTGTGCACCCCTGCAAGGTTGGCTCCATCGACGACGACGGCACCACATAAAACCTGCCGACGAAAGCCTGCACCGCAGCGAGCACACCAAAACTCACGACAGCGGTGACGAGCATGATCCGCCAACGCCACGCCTGCGAAGCACTTCGGCACACAGTGGTCGGGACAGAACTACTGCTGGATGTCCGGGTCATCGATACCGCCAAAGCGGTTAAACGGGTAAAAGACAAATTTTGCTTTGCCTCGTATATTTTCCGCGGGGATAGTGCCCTGACGATCATCAAACATGTGCGCCCGAGAATCGGCCGAATTCGTCCGATTATCCCCCATCATGAAGTAGGAATCTTCTGGAACCTCAACCGGGCCAAAATACGGGCCACCGCAAGCCTCCGAACCTATAGACTCATCGACCGCATACTGTGGTGGGCTTTGCACATAGGACTGATCAATCGGCTGACCGTCTACCATCACAGCCGTGTCGCCTTCCTGGCAGGACACTGTTTGCCCGCCAGTAGCAATGATGCGCTTCACCAAAGTATTTTCATCTGGCGCGGCCAAACCAACCAACGATAAGCCATCCTGGATACGAGCAAAGACAGCATTATCGGAACGCGGTGACTGATACATGCCGTCCCAGGATGGGGTACCTTCGAACACCACGACGTCGCCAGGCTGCGGTTCAGAAAAGTAGTAGCTGACCTTTTCCACAAAAATCCGGTCATCCGTACACTCCGGGCAACCATGCAAAGTCGGTTCCATGGAAGCCGAAGGGATCACGTATTGGCGGCCGACGAAATTCTGAAACAGCCCGACAACCACTAAAACCACCAAAACCGTCAGTATGGTCTCGGCCCAAGCTGGCATCCGCGGTTTTTCTTCGGCGGCTTCACTGTCGGCAGCGTCACTGCCCCTAGTCGCTTGAGTTTCCTCGCCGGTCGCAGCCTCGGTCTTAGCCACAGACTCAGGCCCAGCCTCACCTCGCAGGCGTCGACTTTTGGCTAGATCATCTCCAGTGCGGTTTTCTTCGCTAGTCACGGATTACACCTTAGCAGTGGATAAATGTACAGGCGGCAGATCAGTAACTTGCTAAGCAGCAATGAACATGTTCAGAGCAACAAAAAACCCAGGCGGAATGATTCAGCCTGGGTGATTGCAGCATCTGCGAAAAACTTAGCGCTTTTCCTTGATACGAGCCTTCTTGCCGCGCAGGTTACGCAGGTAGTACAGCTTCGCGCGACGGACTTTACCGCGGCGAGTAACCTTGATCGAGTCGATGTTTGGAGAGTGTACCGGGAAGGTACGCTCAATTCCGATACCGAAGGAGATCTTACGTACGGTGAAGGTCTCACGAATACCGGAGCCTTGACGACGGATGCAAACACCCGAGAAAAGCTGGGTACGCTGGGTGGTTCCCTCGATAACCTTGACGTCTACGTCCAGAGTATCGCCGGCACGGAATTCTGGGATGTCGTCGCGCAGCTGCGCAGCATCGACTTTGTCGAGAATGTGGTTCATAGCAGTGTCCTTAATACGTCGGGAAAGAGGAGCCTAGCAATCACAAAGAATCATCAGCATGACAGTTACGATTCTGCGTGATGTGACCGGTTCGTATCCTTAACAATCAACCGCTCTAGTCTGGCACAATAGTTAAACAGATTTCAAATCTATTCCAGCAATACAAACGGTGGTTTCATGTCTGCACCTTTTCCTACTCGTGCCCACAGCGCCCGGGAGCACCTGGATTTCCGTTGCTACTTTGTCACCGGAGCAGGAAGCCACGACGAGATTGTTGCTCGTGCGGTTGCTGCTGCTCGCGGCGGCGCCGGCATCATCCAGGTGCGCTCCAAACCAATCACTGAGGCAGATCTCTATCGGCTCGCCGCCGATGTCTCGGTGGCTGTTACACAGGTCAACCCACATTGTGCGGTTCTAGTCGACGACGTCGTGGAACTCGTCGCCAAGCTCAAAACCGATGGCTACCCCATTGCCGGAGTCCACGTCGGTCAAGATGACATGAACGTCGCTAAGGTTCGCGAAATCCTTGGCCCCGGCGCGGTCATCGGCTTGACCACGGGCACAGTTGAACTAGCGCGAGCTGCGAATGCCCACGCCGAAGAGCTGGATTACATCGGTTGTGGGCCGTTTCGGGCAACTCCGACGAAAGATTCCGGACGCAGCCCGCTGGGCATTTCTGGTTATCCACCAATCGTCGCAGCCAGTGCAGTGCCGGTCGTTGCCATCGGCGATGTGACTATCGACGATGCCCAGGACTTAGCCGCCACCGGAATTGCAGGCGTCGCGATTGTACGCGGGATTATGCATGCTGCGAACCCAGAAGAATATGTGGCTGGCGTCGTCAAGAATGTTACCGCCGGGCAGGCGGCATCCCGCGGAACCGAGCAGTTCGAGGTCAATATTATCGGTGCTGGAATGGTGGGTTTGGCTACCGCAGTGGAATTAGCACACCACGGTCATAGCGTCCGGGTGTTGGATCCGGCCCCTGCATCGGGTGCAACACATCACGCCGGTGGCATGCTCGCACCGGCCGCGGAAGTGGTCTATCAACAAGATCCACTCTTCCCGCTCATGCAACATTCCGGCCAGTGGTACCCCCAGCTTATGGAGGTCGTTGCCGAACACACGGATCTTCCAACTGGCTATCGCACCGAGGGCACGTTGGTGGTCGCTGCCGACCGCGCAGATTCTCAACACCTGACAGAGTTGATGGATTATCAAAATGCGCATGGTATGGACGTGGTGAAACTTTCCGTGCGCCAAGCCCGCAAGCTCGAGCCTGCTCTTTCCCCGGCGGTGGCGGGAGCTGTGGAGATTCCGGGAGATCACCAAATTTTTCCTCGCCAGACTGCCCTTGCGCTGCTCGATGCACTCAAGAACATGGGTGTGGAGATAATCCGAGAACAAGCCACGCAGCTCGAAGATGGTGCGGTGCTGACTGCCCAGGGACGATATCCTGCGAAACAAACTGTACTGGCCAATGGTTTGGGCGCTCGCGATATCGCGGGAGTCTTGCCGGAAGCCGGCACCAACCCAGCAAGTCCAAAAGGGGCGTTCCAGCTTCGCCCAGTCTATGGCGAGGTGTTACAACTCCAGTGCCCCGAGCACTTGCGGCCATTGTGCGATCGAGTAATCCGCGGTTTTGTGGAAGACCGTCCGATCTACATCATCCCGCGTGCCGACGGCCGTATCACGATCGGTGCAACCAGTCGCGAGGATCATCGCTCTGGGCCCCCAGCGTCGTCAGTCTACGATCTTCTGCGCGATGCCATCCGCCTCGTGCCTGGAATTGAAGAATGTGAATTTCTCGAAGCTACCACCGGCGCACGCCCTGGCACCCCCAATGATCTACCTTATCTGGGGCGAGTCAGTGCTAATCTGGTGATATCTACCGGCTATTTCCGACACGGGATTTTGCTTTCCGCACTGGCTGCGCGCGTTAGCCGTGAACTCATTGAAGGCGCAACACCTGATCAGCTCAGCGTGGATATCAGCGCTTGCGCCCCGCTTCGCGACGCCCGCTAACAATCCGTAATTCTGCGCTAAAACTAACCCAAAACCGAATATCTGACCTCAGCACCCAGCCTATAGCTGTTGAAAGGATCCACATGACAGATCGTTCTTCCGATACTGCTAAGACCGTTGAAATCACCGTTAACGACCAACCGCACACGACTTCGGCTATTGATGTCACCGCGCTGGTTAAAGAAATCACCGGTAAAGATCTCACAGCGGGCATTGCCGTTGCTATCGACGGTGAAGTAGTGCCGGCTTCGCAATGGTGTCGCGCACTAAACGACGGTGAGACCGTCGACATCCTCAACGCACGGCAAGGAGGCTAGCAACCGCATGCTCACTATTGCAGATCGTTCTTATGAATCCCGCTTGATCATGGGCACAGGTGGTTCTTCCTCACAGGAAATGCTGGAAAAAGCACTAATTGCTTCCGGCACACAGCTCACAACGGTCGCGATGCGGCGCTATTCGGCAGCTACCGGCGGAGGCGAATCTGTCTTTGAGTTAATGCAGCGCTTGGGTATCGACCCGTTACCCAATACCGCCGGCTGCCGCACCGCCCGCGATGCTGTGATTACCGCGAAATTGGCCCGCGAAGCACTCCGCACCAACTGGGTGAAACTCGAAGTAATCGCCGATGAACACACATTGTTACCCGACGTCACCGAAACCTTGGACGCCTGCGAGCTGCTGATCGACGAAGGCTTTACCGTCTTAGCCTATACCTCTGATGATCCGGTGGTGGCTCGCAAACTCGAAGATGCCGGTGCTTCTGCAGTGATGCCATTGGGCTCGCCGATCGGCACGGGCTTAGGAATTTTGAATCCGCACAATATTGAGCTGATCTGTTCTCGCGCGCAGGTACCAGTGCTGATCGATGCCGGTATCGGAACTGCCTCGGATGCCGCCTTTGCCATGGAGTTAGGATGCTCCGGCGTCTTGCTCGCCAGTGCCATCAATCGGTGCCAAAACCCGGTGGCAATGGCTGAGGCGATGCGCCACGCCGTCACCAGCGGACATCTTTCACGTAGCGCTGGACGCATCCCGCGCCGGGAACACGCCCAAGCCTCCAGTACTTTTTCTGGTCTCGCCTCGTGGCCCGATCAAGTGCTATAGATGTGGAGCATGACTACTAATTCTGTCGCGCAAGCACACGATTTCCTCAGCCAACTACCCGACCGCGAGATCCAGCGCACTGCGCGGCAAATGAATTTGCCGGGTTTTGGACCGCGCCAACAGGCACGTTTACATGCCAGCCATGTGCTTATCGTTGGTGCCGGTGGCTTGGGGTGCCCAGCGTTGCAGCAGCTGGCGGCCGCTGGCGTCGGCAAGATTACGCTGCTGGACGACGACACAGTGGATTTAAGCAATATTCACCGGCAAATTTTGTTTGGCGCCGGTGATGTTGGCAAACCCAAAGTCGAGGTTGCTGCCGCGCGCGCTCGGGAATTGCAACCCGATATTCAAGTTATTGCCCTGGCGGAACGCATACGGGTCGATAATGTCCTGCAACTTTTCGACGACGTCGACCTAGTGCTGGATGGCTCAGATACTTTTGCTACAAAATATTTGGTCGCTGATGCCTGCGAGATTCTGGGAATCCCACTGGTATGGGGCACGGTCTTGCAGTATTCCGGTGAGGTTGCACTATGGCGCTCAGGCCCAGACGTACGAGAGAAACAACGCGACAGCTCCCAGCAAGCGCAGCAACGTGGTGTTGGATTGCGGGACCTATTTCCCGAGCAACCCGATGCCACAAGCGCACCAGATTGCGCAACCGCCGGAGTGTTGGGCGTGACGACGTCCGTGATTGCTGGACTGATGTCTACCGAAGCAATCGCCTATCTCACCGAAATGCGCTACGAACCGGGCCGGGTTTTGCGTTATCAGGCTATGCCAGCTGCACTGACCAGCTTCCGCGTCCGTACTGATCCGCAACGCCCACTAACCACGAAATTGGCAGATTTTTATGGCGCCAGTTGCGCGGCGACGCCCACTGAACCGAAGAGCCTTTCGGATCAAGATGGACAAAAAGACCAGGCCACACAAGCACGCAAGCTTTTGCAACGAGTGGCTGGGGGCACAGCGGTGGCACTTGATGTACGAGAAGCACACGAGAAATACCTGGCAGACCTTCCAGAGCATTACCAGCCGCTGCGACTACCGCTCAGTACGATCACCAGCAGCGCAGATATCGAGACTGCAATTGGCTCCGCTACACAAGTAGTGATTTTTTGTGCTTCCGGCCTGCGCAGCCAACGCGTCATCGACGAATACGGCGCTGCACTACCGCAAGTGCAGTTACGCAGCCTACCCGGCGGGCTCAATGCGCTCGGTAGCGACCACCAGAAACCCTAGAATCCACTGCCCGTTTCGGGTTAAACGCCAAAAAGCCCGATTCCCGAAACGGAAGCGGGCAAATAAGAACGGGAAAGCTTTAGAGGTATTCCAAAGCGTTGAAACCGCCGATGACCAGACCAAGGCCAACTGCCATCACAACGAAGAAACCAATGAACGGCAGATAAACCTCAGACATATTCGACGGCTGATCATCACCGGTTTTAATGTCCCGGGCCTCTTCTTGCCGGTCCTGCTTGGTACTCATGCTTTGCCCCTTTGAATAGCTTTCTTAACTCGCACCCGGGCATATCTTGTAGCACGTGCGCTACACCCGGGCATCGTGTCCTACAGTATACTGCCTGCCTTCAACAGAATCCAACAGCCGTGCACTAATCACGCACGAAAGAACCCAACAGCCGTGCGTTAAAGACGCATGAAACTAACCAAGAGTTAGGCGCCGAACCCGGCGTTACGCAAGGCATCAGCCATAGAACCAGCTGGTTTATTCTTCGCAGTAGCAGCAGAGTTTTTGGCCCCACGCCCCTTTCCAACACGAGTCTCAGTACGGTCACCACCCGACCGCCCGGATCGGGCACCCTGATTCGAGGACTTCCGGGAAGACCCACCGCCTGGCTTGTTGCCACCCGATTTATTGCTACCAGCACCAGGCTCATCGTCTAAACGTAAACTCAATCCAATGCGCTGACGGTCAACATCAACATCAATGACCTTCACCTTCACAATCTCACCCGAACGCACCACTGTGTGTGGATCAGACACGAATTTGTTACTCATCGCAGAAATATGCACCAAGCCATCTTGGTGGACCCCAACATCTATAAACGCTCCGAAAGCAGCAACATTGGTAACCGTGCCTTCTAAGATCATGCCCGGTTGCAAATCCGCTACCTTTGTCACGCCTTCTTTAAAGCTCGCTGTTCGGAATTCCGGGCGCGGATCGCGGCCGGGCTTCTCCAGTTCAGCAATAATATCGGCGATGGTCAGCTCACCAAACTCCTCATCTGCAAACTCAGCAGGCTGCAACTTCGCCAGACGCGCAGAATCACCAATTAACTCTTCCACGCCTGCTCCAACCGCAGCCGCAATTTTTTGCACTACCGGATAGGCCTCGGGGTGTACCGCGGAGGAATCCAAAGGATTATCCCCACCATTGATACGCAAAAACCCTGCCGCTTGTTCAAACGCTTTGGGCCCTAAACGTGGTACTTTTCCCAACTCTTTGCGCGTAGCAAACCGGCCATTCTGATGCCGGTAAGTCACCAAGTTCTCCGCAACGGTCGCGTTTAACCCTGCCACCCGTTCTAATAGCGGAACCGAAGCCGTGTTGACATCCACTCCCACGCTGTTTACTGCATCCTCGACGACGTCGTCCAGCGCCCGGGCTAGGTTGGTCTGATTCACATCGTGCTGGTATTGCCCCACGCCGATGGACTTCGGATCGATTTTCACTAGCTCTGCCAACGGGTCTTGCAAACGCCGGGCGATCGAAACTGCTCCACGCAGAGAAACATCCATATCCGGCAATTCGGCCGCCGCTTGTGCCGAGGCAGAATACACCGATGCACCAGATTCCGACACCACAACAACTTGCGGGCGTGTTTCCAACGTGGCGACGACTTCCGCTGCTAACTCTTCCGACTCCCGGGAGGCCGTTCCATTACCCACAGCGACGAGTTCTACGGCGTGCTTAGCGCACAAACCGCGCAACACCTCCACCGCTTGCACCCACTGCTTTTGTGGCTGGTGCGGATATACCACTGTGGTATCCACGACTTTTCCGGTGGCGTCAACCACCGCGCACTTCACACCGTTGCGGTAGCCCGGATCCATACCCAACATGGCTTTTTGCCCAGCGGGTGCAGCCAGTAAAACATCACGCAGGTTCGTCGAAAAGACCTGTAGGGCTTCATCTTCGGCATAGCTACGCAGACGGTTGCGCGCATCCAACCCAGCAGAGACCATCAACTTGGTTCGCCACCCCCAACGCACCGCCTGTGCCAACCAACTCGAAGCCGTGGTATCTAGTCCGAAACGCTGAGCAATCAAGTGTTCGTAGCCCGCGTCATCGCCACCATCGAATTCCAGCTGGATAATGCCTTCCGATTCCGCACGTAACAACGCCAAAATGCGGTGTGAAGGCAATGCGGTCAAAGGCTCCGAAAAATCGAAATAATCGCGGAACTTCGCACCTTCAGTTTCTTTCCCAGCCACGACCTGAGCACCCAGGGTGCCATCGCGGAAAAACTGCTCGCGCACCTCCCCGACCAGGTCCGCATCCAAAGCGAACCTATCGACCAGAATCGCCCGGGCCCCATCCAGTGCCGATTTGGCATCAGCGTAGCCGTCGACAAGAAAATCCTGCGCAGCGGTCTCCGGATCCGCCGACGGATCCTCAATCAACGTGTCCGTCAACGGCTCCAGGCCAGCTTCCCGAGCTTTGTCCGCCTTGGTCTTCCGGCGTTTTTTATACGGCAGGTAGAGATCTTCTAAACGAGCCTTAGAATCGCATTCGCTAATCTCCGCGCGCAGCTTATCGGTGAGCTTGCCTTGCTCGTCGATTGCAGCGAGTATCGTCTCCTTGCGCGCTGCGAGTTCTTCCAGGTAGTCCGCGCGCTGTTGGATGTGCCGCAGCTGGGTATCATCCAGCGCGCCGGTAGCTTCCTTGCGGTAACGGGCGATAAATGGAACGGTGTTTCCTTCGGCAAGCAGGGACAATGCTGCCTGCACACGGTTGCTGGAAACACCTAATTCTTCGGCAATAACACTGACGATCATTGGGCCAAGCCTAGTTATTCGCCACCGTCAACACCACCTTTAGGCAGGCTTCTAGCAGAAGGTTAGTCCGCAGACCGCCTGATATCCCCCCGCTAATTTTCGTCGATACCTGCGGCTTCTTCCCGGATAGCGGCAAGAATTTCCCGGTCCGCTGTGCTCAGCTCCACATTTTCCAACAAATCCGGGCGCCGCGACTGCGTGCGCAGCAACGCTTGTTGCCGCCGCCACTGCGCCACTTTGCCATGATGGCCGGAAGTTAATACCTCAGGGATTTCTAAACTACGCCACACACGTGGCTTAGTGTACGACGGCGCTTCTAACAAACCGTCGGAAAACGAGTCTTCCTGGTGCGAACGTTGGTTCCCCAAAACCCCGGGGATTAACCGAACGATAGCTTCGGCAATCACCAAAGCCGCAACCTCGCCGCCGATCAAGACGTAATCACCGATCGAAACTTCACGCACACGGTAACGGTGCGCAGCATCATCGATAACGCGCTGATCAATACCCTCGTAGCGCCCACAGGCAAAAACAATGTGGTCTTCATTGGACCAGGTTTGTGCCTTATTTTGACTAAACACTGCACCAGCCGGGCTAGGCACAAGCAGCAACGGTGCATTCGGATCCTCGCCAGTCAACACATCCCGACCGTCGTAGCGTTGCGGAACAGTACCAGAAAGTTCATCGTGAGTGGCACCGTGGATGTGCTGCACGGCAGAATCTAACTGTTCAGCCCCTCCTGCGCGCTTGCCCGCGGCAATCTCGTCAAGCGCCGGGCCCCATACCTCGGGTTTCATAACCATGCCCGGTCCGCCGCCATAAGGCGAATCGTCGACAGACTTGTGCACCCCAGTGGCCCAGTCGCGGAGGTCATACACACCGACACTGATCAGACCACGCTCAATTGCGCGTCCAAGCAACGCGTGACGTAATGGTTGCAAATATTCTGGGAATATTGAGACAACATCAAGTCTCACAGGTCCAACAACCCTTCCGGCGGAGTGATCGTCATCGTTCCAGCGTCCAAATCTACTTCGGCAATGAACTCGTCGACGAATGGGACTAAAACGGTGCGACCGTCGTCGGTCAGCGTGATTTCCAGCAAACTACGGTTGATGGTTTCGACCACACCGCTGATTGCGCCAATCTCCGCGCCATCGTGCCACACGCGCAAACCTTCCAAGTCATGGTCATAGTAACCATCCTCGTCCGAATCATCAGCCGGCGCATAAAACTCCATGCCCCGTAACGATTCCGCGGTAGTGCGGTCCGTAATTTCCTTCAGTGCAAGTAATAAGCGCCCTTTATGCGGACGCGCGCTGCGGACCTGTAGTGATTGCGTGCGACCTGACTGACGACCCTCGATAACAGTATCCGGGGCAAAGCGGCCTTCCGGGTCATCCGTAGTTGTTTCCACCACGACTTCGCCACGGATGCCATGGGTCTTAACGACCCGACCAATTCGTACGTCCATATCCCCTAATTTAGCGTGTCCGTCATACAAAAAACCGCGCGGGTTCCCGGTTCGGGAACACCACGCGGTGTTGCAAAGCCTGCGGAATCTTTCAGACCGTCTGCAAACTTTTAGTCGTTGGATTCAGCTTCAGCTTCGGCTTCGCCTTCAGCAGCGGCAGCCTTCTCAGCTTCTGCCTTTTCCTTAGCGGCCTTAGCGTCGGCTTCTTCCTTAGCCTTCTTCTTCTTTTCGGTGATGGCTTCGATAGATGGGCCGTTGTTGGCTTCTTCCAGGGCCTTGTTGAACAGCTCCAGCTTGGAAGGCTTAGGCTCAGCGGTCTTCAGGGTGCCCTCTGCACCAGGCAAGCCCTTGAACTTCTGCCAGTCACCGGTAACCTTCAGCAGAGCGAGAACAGGCTCGGTTGGCTGTGCCCCAACAGACAACCAGTACTGAGCGCGCTCGGAATCAATATCGATCAGGGAAGGCTCCTGCTTTGGCTGGTAACGACCGATGACCTCGATCTCTTTACCATCACGACGAGTGCGAGAATCAGCGATGACCACACGGTATTGTGGAGTGCGGATCTTGCCGAGGCGTTGCAGCTTAATTTTGACAGCCATTCTTGGCTCCTTTTCTTTGTAGAGATTCACTGGGCAGTTCTGACACCTGCGGGTGCAGGCCGGTTCAACCCTTGGATTAGTCTGCGCGTGATCCCGACCGCGACGACCGTAGACGACCGCGGTGTTACGCAGATACACAGACAGCCCTCGATTATAGCCTGGATACGCCTTGTTGGCCAACCACGGTTTTCTTGCCGCACATTCGCCCAGCAGCGGACTAATCGAAAGCGGTTTAAGCAACAGAGGCTTAATCAGCAACAAGTTAAGCAACAGTGGCTTAAGCAAAACACCTGCAGGGTGGCCAAATAGGGCGAACAAGAAAAAGACGTTAAACTACCCGGGTATCCATAATCGATATCGCTATCCGCGCCCGTTTCGCAACAGTCTTATCACCGATTGATTATTTGACCCCGTTTTGACTCCCACGCCAGATAAACCCTCCTACCGCTATGACTTGGACGGCCTTCGTGGTCTTGCCATCGCCCTAGTGGTAGTTTTCCATGTCTTTGTTGGCAGGGTATCCGGTGGCGTGGATGTGTTCTTACTGTTGTCCGGCTATTTCTTTCTTGGTTCACAGCTCCGCTATGCCTCTGGTGACGACGCCTCCTTGAATCCATGGTGGCCCATCTGGCGCACAATTCGACGGATAGTCCCCGCACTCGCATTAGTTGTGGGCATCACGGTGATTTTAGTACTGACCACCACCCCATGGCTGATGAATATCGAGCTGGCACAGCAGATAACCGCCAGCCTGGCTTATTACCAAAACTGGGAATTGACCAGGCAGGACGCGGCTTATGCTGCGGCGGCAGCGGAAATCTCCCCACTGCAACATCTGTGGTCGATGTCGGTGCAAGGGCAGTTTTATGTGCTGGGCATCGCATTCGCATTGTTGCTGGCGTGGGCGCTACAGAACCGTAGGCACCTGGTAAAGCGGGTTGCGGGGCCGATACTTGTCATCGTCACGGCCATTTCATTTGCTTATGCTTCCCGCTTCGGTCTTTACGGCATGTCAGATAATTATTATTCCACCTGGTCACGCATGTGGGAATTAAGCCTCGGGGCAGTTTTGGTGATTTACGGCAGCAAACTGGCCCTGAACCGCTGGCTTTCCGACATCGCTGGCGTCACCGGGTTGGTGTTGCTGTTTATCACAGGCATCATCGTCGAAGATTCCACGGCCTATCCCGGGCCATTGTCGCTGCTTCCAATTGGTGGCGCCGTACTGTTGATCATGGGTGGCAACGGCTACGTCGCACAGTTTTTAGCCACTCGCTCGATGCGCTGGCTCGGTGAAATCGCCTACTCGCTGTACCTTTGGCACTGGTCTCTACTCATTATTGCTACGAATTACTGGAAGCAATCCGAACCCAACGCGATACTGGGCATCAGCATCATCGCTATCTCCGTGTTGCTGGCGTGGGTCACAAATAGGTTCGTAGAAAAACCGTTGCGGGAAAAATCTTCCCGCCGGACAAGCAAGTCTCCACAGATCACCTGGCAGGAACTGCGCCAGAGCATTAGCTCGCACCGTGCACGTGCCACCGGAGCCACTGTTACGGTTGCCGCCTTGCTCGCGTTGTTCTGCATCCAACCATGGTGGACGCAGCGTCTACACAATGAACGCAGCCTGCCATTACCGCAGGAAATGTATCCTGGCGTACTAGCCCAATCTGGGCACGACGTCCCAAAGAATGTAGACGTCGCACCAGATCCGCATCTCGTTTCTAGCCTCGCCCCTGTCGTGTCCGAGGTCCACTGCTTTATCCCGGCCGATCATCCTTCTTCGACCGTGCAAATTGAGGAATCCCGCTATGGTGAACCCTGCGTTTTCGGTGACCGTGACGCAGACAAGACCGTTTACTTAGTAGGAGGCTCACACGCCGAACAGTGGGCTGGACCGTTAGATGCGCTGGGCAAAAAATACGGTTTCCGCTTGGAGGTGATGCTGCGCGCGGGCTGCCCGGTTGTCACGGGCCCGAATGATTTGATCGTCGGCACTCATCAAATTGATCAGCGCTGCTATAACTGGAGTCAGCGGGTAATTGAGAAATTGCTCGAAGAAAAACCTGACCTCGTGATTTCAAATTCGACCCGACCGGTAGGCGAATTTGGTCATGGCCCGGATTATGTCCCGTATGGCTACGCAGCTTTTTGGCAAGAGCTTGCCGACGCTGACATCGACTTTGTCGGGCTACGCGATAACCCTTGGGGCTTGCGGCCCAACGGTGAGCCTTTCAACTTCAGTAACTGCCTAGTGGACGGTGGCGGGCTGTGTTCAGTCGCACGGAAGCAGGTGTATCAAGAAGTCGACCCCGCCGAATCCGTGTTGAATGAGCTGGGAATGAAGGCCGTAGATACAGCAGATTGGTTCTGCGACCAGCGACGCTGTGAAGTTGTTATCGGCAATATTGCTGTCTATCGCGATATGCACCATATTTCGAATGCATATGCAAAATCGGCCCAGCCTTTGCTGGAGCCGATTATCAAACCTTACGTCAAATAGCTTACTTGTTACCGAAGTTGAGCTTGCTCAAATCGATATTTTCCATTCCTGGAGGCATCTGCTGCTGCATTTGCTGTAGATCTTTCATCGATGGCATTCCGCCTCCCATTCCAGGCATACCTGGCATGTTTGGCATACCTCCGCCTCCGCCCCCGCCTTTCTTCCGTTTGCCCTTCTTGTTCTTCCGGCCCTTTGGTTTCTTCTTTGTCGCCGAACGTTTCGAGCCACCCATTCCAGGCATACCGAACTGCCCAGCCATCTTGCTCATCATCTTTTTCGCTTCGAAGAAGCGCTCCACCAGTTGATTAACGTCGGAGACTTCCACACCGGAACCTGCCGCAATACGCTTGCGGCGAGAAGCGTTCAAGATCTTCGGATCGTCACGCTCGGCAGGAGTCATGCCGCGAATAATGGCCTGGATGCGATCCAGTTGTTTTTCATCGACCATGTCGGCCATCTTCGACATTTGGCTACCGCCTGGCATCATCTTCAATAGATTGCCGATGGGACCCATCTTGCGCACCATCATGAGCTGGTCGAGGAAGTCATTCAGCGTCATCTCGCCCGAGCCGAGCTTATGCGCAGCCTCTTCGGCTTTTTTCTGGTCGAGGTTAGCCTCAGCCTGCTCAATCAAAGTGAGCATATCGCCCATGCCCAAGATACGGCTGGCCATGCGCTCAGGATGGAATATATCAAAATCGGTGAGTTTCTCGCCGGTCGACGCGTACAGGATCGGCTTGCCGGTTACCTCACGAATAGACAGCGCTGCACCACCACGAGCATCACCGTCCAACTTCGTCAGAACAACGCCAGTAAAATCGACGCCATCCCGGAAAGCCTCGGCGGTATGAACGGCATCCTGACCGATCATCGAGTCTATGACAAACAAGACTTCGTCGGGGTTAACCGCGTTCCGAATATCCCGGGCCTGGTTCATCAAAGTCTCGTCAATACCAAGGCGGCCAGCAGTGTCGATAATAACGACGTCATGTTGGGCCTTGCGAGCTTCTTCAATGCCGTTACGTGCGACCTCGACTGGGTCTCCGTGCGAGGTTCCCATTTCATGTCGGGAATCCATAGAGGTGCCAGGGTCCGGAGCGAAGGTTTTGACTCCCGCGCGCTCACCAACAATGCGCAGCTGATCAACAGCGCCTGGGCGTTGCAAGTCACAAGCTACCAACATTGGGGTGTGACCACGGCTTTCCAGGTGTTTGGCGAGCTTACCCGCCAGAGTGGTTTTACCAGCACCTTGCAAACCAGCCAACATGATGACTGTCGGCGGGTTTTTCGCCAAGTTCAGACGCCGAGTCTCGCCGCCGAGGATATCTTGTAGTTCCTCATTAACGATTTTTACAACCTGTTGAGCCGGGTTCAGGGCTTCGGAAACTTCCGCGCCAATGGCACGATCTTTGATGCGTTTAATGAAACCGCGCACGACGGTGAGCGAAACGTCGGCTTCCAACAACGCCAACCGGATTTCCCGGGCGGTGGCATTGATATCCGCCTCCGTCAGTTTGCCCTTGCCGCGAAGGCCTTTCAGGGCAGACTGTAGCCTGTCGGACAATGACTCAAACACGTCGTGTAACTCCCTACCGTTGGCATATACTAGCCCCACTAGCCTAGCCGGTCTTGCCCACGCAGGTCATATCAGACTCCCCCAAATGCCGGGGCCACGAAAACACAGGATTTTGATTCCTTTTCCGCCGCTTTCCCGAGTAGGGACTCGGATAATGTCTTCGGCCGGGGCAAACCAGAATGACAGCCGCAGTGGTAACGGTAGTGTTTACTCAGTCTGGCCTTGCTAAACCGCTCGAAAGATAGTTAGGGGTTAAGTAGCAAAAAGCCCCAGGCCACAAGGCCTAGGGCATATAAGCAAATCGGATTAGTCGCGTTTGCGCGCTTGTCCAGTCTCTTGTTTGTACTGGAAATCGTCGGGAGAGACGAATTCACCTTCCCAAACGTTTGCTTCATTAAATTGCACATCGACAATCGCGACGTGACGCAGGATCGACGACCGCGAAATCAAAATCGAGCCAATTGCCGAGGTGCCCAGCAGTAAGATGATCGCCCCGATGCCAACGATTGCGGTAGACCAACGGGGCTCCAGCAAGAAGACGCCGATAATAATCATCGACACACCAAAGCCTGATGCTGTCGACAGAACTGACATACGTGCGTAAACATCTCGGAAAGTAAGCATGCCTGCACCGCAGATTACGAAGTTGGCAGCGCCTATAAGGATGAATACCGAGGAAACAATTTCCATAACGTCCATTAACGAGCACCCCTCAATAGAGCACGGGATAGCGAGACTGCAGACAAAAAGCCAACCAGTGACGCGACGAGCATCAGGTCAAAGGTATAACCGGATCCTTTCAGGAACCCGCTGAGCCCGAGAAGCGCAACCAGTACAAACAATAAGAAGTCCGCGGCGGAAACTCGGTCCGAACGGGTCGGCCCCACCAACATACGATACGCTGCGGGAAGCGCCGACAGTGCGATCATAACGATTGCGATAGCGATTACGGTTGTCATTACTTAGCGTCCTCATTCAATCGCGGACGGAACATGATGCCCTTCAGCATGCGTTCTTCCATGTCCCGGAGATCTTCGCGTAGTTCATCGGCAGATTTGTTATACATACCGTGCACATACATGATGCGTACACCGTTCTTCGTCTCTCCTGCACCGACTACCAAAGTACCTGGGGTAATGGTCACCAACGCCGCAAATAGCGTGTAATGGCCGGCTTTAAAACTGCGAGATTCATAACAAGCTACACCAGGCGTCGAATCATGGCCGCGGGAAATAATGTCGCGAATAACGGACATATTCGCGACAACGAATTCTTTCAGGTACCAGAGCCAAAAGCCCAACATACGGAATGGCCAAGTCACAATATCCATTAGTTTTTCACCGCCTCAACATAGCTGGAGGTATCCATCAGGTTGTTAGCGGCTACCTCGGAATACTGCATCAAATATTCGCCACCGACACCGAGCACCAAGGTAATGACGGCAGTTATTACTGCTGGAGCAGCGAGCCAAAAACCAACACGCGATTTTGGTTTCGTCGCGGTTTTGTCCGCAGTCATCGTCTGAGAGTCGCTACGCGTATATGTGGCGACGCCACCTCCCAAGGTTGCATGAGGGCCGTCTGGGTCTTGTCCGTGCGCGGGATCCGGCAGTGGGGTTTTCGGGTTACCCCAGAAAACGCCTCCCCAGATCTTCAGCATCGACAATAGCGTGAGCAAAGAGACGACCACCATGACAGCCAACGGGTAGATCCAGTTAACCTCCCAAGTAGCTATCATCAGCGAGAATTTCGCTACAAAGCCGGAGAATGGCGGGATACCGGCCAGAGACAAAGCTGCGACGAAGAACGCAACGGCCATGATTGGTTCGCGTTTCGCCATCGCGGTCACCTTGCCCAATTCGCCGGTTCCGTATTGCACCTCGATTGCGCCGGTCGACATAAACAGGGAGGCTTTCACAATCATGTGGTGTACAAGATAGAAAATGCCCGCTGCCAAACCGAGTTCCGTAAACAACGCGACGCCCATCATGATGTAGCCGAGCTGGGAGACCATGTGGAATGCCAGAATCGAACGCGTAGTTTTTTCACCGACTGCTCCCAGGACGCCGACGACCATGGTTAAGCTGAACAGCGCGACCATGATCCAGAGGAAGCGGTCATCGCCATCGAAGAGCACCGCGTAGATGCGGTAAATCATGTAGACGCCGACTTTGGTGTGCAAGCCGGAAAACAGCGCGGTAATCGCAGGGCTGGTATATGGGTAGGTCTGCGCCAGCCAAGAGTGAACCGGCACGATCGACGCCTTGATGAACATAGCCAGCAAGCACACGGCACCTGCCAGGGCGACGGTTGGGTCTTCTTTGGCGGCACCGGCTAGCTCAGCAAGATTAATGCTTCCGGCCGTACCGTAGACCAGACCTACACCGACCATGTACAACGTAGAACCAAGAAGGTTCGACGCAATGAACAGGCGCATGCCACCTACTAGCAGTGATCCACCACGCTGGTGAATGGTTAATGCATACAACCCGTAGGACGGCAAGAGCATGATCTCAAGACAGACGAAGAAGTTAAAGAGATCGCCGGTCAAGATCGCACCAAAGACGCCGGCCATCAAAATGAGGATCAATGGTGCAGCGAAGCGCTGCTTGGTTAAACCAGAAGCAGCCGCAAACCATGCGCATACTAGGCCCAGTACGGCCGTGGTCACGAGCATCAGCACGGCGAACATATCGGCCACGAATGGGATCGAATAACCAAAGCCCCACATACCAATGTTGTGAGCGATGGTTTGCCCGTCAGAAACCAGTGGGAACAGCGCGACAGATGCTGCGATCGTGCCGGTCAGCGTCGCGAAGAGCACAATGTCTTGTAACAACTGGAAACGGTGTCCGACAACCAGGACGCCACCGAGAACTAGGGGCAGCGCAGTAAAGAGTGGTAGTAGTACAGCAATATCCATTACAGAACCACATCCTGCTCGCGTGCGAGGTTGACTTCTGGGCGGGTGGCATCGTCTTTCTTACCGACGGCTGCCGTGACGAACATCAAAACCGAAATTGAGAACGAAATCACGATTGCGGTGAGAACTAATGCCTGTGGCAGTGGGTCGGCTGCTTCCGCGACGGCCGCGGTGTCGTGGCTTCCGAATGGCTCGTTACGCGAAGCAGTACCGCCGGCTGCAATCAGGATTAGGTTTGCTCCGTGCGAGAGCAGAGTAAAGCCGAGCGCAATGCGTAGCATGTCGCGGCGCATCATTAAGTACACCGCACTGCCTACGAGCAGGCCGGCAGAAATGGCGAGTGTCATAAGTTAGTTCCTTTCTGCCTGTGGTTCGGCTTCCAGGGACCGGTCCGCAAGGTCGGCATCCGCTCCTGGTTCGCGGGCGTCGGCTTCGTCAGAATTCAGTCGAGGCATTCCCAGAAGGTTGAAAGCAGCGAGAATCATGCCAATCACGGCCAGATATACGCCAAGATCAAACAGCAGGGCCGTCGACAAGTGCAAGCCAAAAATGTGGGTGTCCAGCGGCCTGAGGAAAGAGCCTTCGACAAAGCCCAATAGACCCGTAGCTACAGCCACTGTGATGCCGCCACCGATCAGTGCCATGTATGGCAAGCGGATCTTGGCTTCGGCGTTGGATGGCGCGGCCAGGTAGACCAACGCAAATCCAGCCGAAGCAATCAACGCAGCAACGAATCCGCCGCCTGCTTCGTTGTGCCCGCGGAAAAACAGCAGGATCGACAAAGCGACGATGATTGGCCCCACCAACTTGCTGGTCGAACGCAAGAACACAGAGTTTGCGCGTGCATCAATCAGCGGAGAGTGCTTGTCCATGTGGGTATCGTGCACCGCAAGCAAGCGGTTATTGGACAGGAGTACGGCAATCGCGATACCGGCAACGCCAAGCACCGTTAGCTCGCCCAAGGTATCGAAGGCACGGAACTCGACCAGAATGACGTTGACAATATTGGAGCCGCCCGTCAGTTCTTCCGTTTCGCGCAAGAAGTATTCAGAAACATCCGATATTTCGCGGCGTCCAGTTAGAGCCAACACGGCCAGCATGGTGGAGATACCTACGGCAACCGAGAGAACAATAGACCAGAAATGCGAACGGCGTGTATCTGGAGTGAAATGGTCCGGTAGACGGTGCAGAATCAGCACCAGAACACAAACTGTCAGGATCTCCACCGTCAACTGGGTATTCGCCACGTCAGCGGCACCAAGGACGTAGAACCACAGAGTCATGCCAAAGCCCGCGATCGATACGACCACAACCACTGTCAAGCGTGACTTAGCCATCACGGTGGCCATACATCCCATTGCGACGAGTAGAACAAAAATCCAGTCAATGGCCCAGGCCCGTTCCCCTACTACCTCAGGAAGATCGTTCAGGGTAAAGATGCCGATCACCGCCAAGCTGATGACACCAAGCAGTGGTAACACGAGGTGACGCCGCATCGACGTCGTGCCAGTAGCGGCTGTGAAATACTTGCCGCCCGTATTGATGATGCCTTGGCGTAAGAATTCCACCACATATAGACCAGTGAGCGGAGCACCAAAAACTGACATCGCCCGGAACAACTGATCACGGTTCAGGACCAGCACGATGCCGACGAGGACGATGAGCGCCGACATGCCGAGTGCCATGTTGAAACCGTGCCAAATGGCGAGGTGCACATGTTGGGCTGCACCGGTAACAGCGAGCGCGGCATCGTCAACCAGGTTATCGACCGCACCCGGGTATACGCCCAATGCAAGCGTCAGCAAAGCCAACAACGCTGGGATGACCCAGAAAGTGAATGCAGCTTCTGGGACGGTCTTGTTTACGTCGGTTTCTGCAACACTGCCCCGTGCTCCGAAAACACCGATGATGTATTTAAAGGAATATACAAAGGTAAACATCGACGTCACGACCACGCCGGCGGTGATTAGAACGTTCATGTTGTCACCGAACGGTGCATCCAACGCAGCCTCAATCAGGCCTTCCTTGGATACGAAACCGAACAGCAACGGAATGCCTGCCATCGAGGTTGCGGCGATAACCACCAAGGTCTTGGTTACCGGCATTTTGGTACGGACATAATGCAGCTCAGAGTACAAACGCGTACCAGATTCATGCTCGACGATGCCGACAGACATGAACAACGCAGCCTTGAAGCACGCGTGCGCAATGGTGTGCACAATGGCCGCCGTCAGTGCTGCATCCGTGCCGATACCAACCGTGGCCACCAAAAGTCCGAGCTGCGACATGGTGGAATAAGCAAGCAGCTCTTTCAAGTCATCGCGGGTCACGGCGGTCATGGCACCAAAAGCAGCCGTGAACAAACCACACACAATGAGCAAAATGTTCCAGATGGCTACTTCGCCAAATAGCGGAGAATAGCGCAGAATCAAGTAGATTCCTGCTTTAACCATTGCTGCCGCGTGGAGATAAGCAGAAACCGGAGCGATAGCTACCATAGAATCAGGCAACCAAGCTTGGAATGGGAACTGCGCAGACTTTGTAAACGCGGCCCCTGCGATCAACATCGCTACCACAGTCAAGGTTCCAGGATTGTCGGCCCAATAGTCTGACGCGATGACCTCACTAAGCTGCAGTGTAGCCGTCGACACAGACATGATGATGGTTGCCGTCAGCAGCAACAAACCACCAAGGACGGTGACCAACAGGGTTCGGATAGCTGGCTGTTGACCCTTTTCACCGGAATTCCCAATGAGGAAAAACGAACACAGCGTCGTCATTTCCCAAGCAACATAGAAAACAAACAGGTTGTCAGTAGTCACCAACAGAGCCATTGCCGCCGCGAAGCCGGTGATAAAGAAGTAGAACGCCGAATCCTTGTGGTGCAGGTAGCGAGTGGAATACATCAGCACCCCGGCGCCAATCACTAGGACCAGCAACAGGAATACGAATGATAGACCGTCCAGGCGAACGTTGAAGTCCACGCCCAACGAAGGAATCCACGGTACTGATTCCGTGTGTATCCCATCGTAGACGGCAACCCCCATGATGGTTGCAACGATCAGCGGTAGAGCCAACACCCAACCCGCATTTCGGCCTAGTAGGCGCGAAAGCAGCGGGGCGCTGGCCACCGTCACCCCGAGTAGCGCTAATAAGGAAAAAATCATCGTCGTTTAGATTATCACGTAGAGCTAACGCTCATTGCCCAGGAGCGCATCGACAAATGACTCGATTTCAAACGGGGCCAGATCGTCCGCGCCTTCGCCCAAGCCAACGAGCTTGACCGGTACTCCTAGTTCTTCTTGTACTTGGAACACAATGCCGCCCTTCGCCGTGCCATCAAGTTTGGTCAAAACGACACCGGTGATGTCGACGACTTCACGGAAGATCCGCGCCTGGGCCAAGCCATTCTGGCCGACGGTGGAGTCGATGACCAGGAGCACCTCGTCAACTTCCGCCTTCTTTTCGATGACACGCTTAACCTTGCCCAACTGGTCCATCAGGTTATTCGAGGTATGCAAACGACCGGCAGTATCAACCAACACCACATCAACACCCTCGTTGACTCCCGTCGCCACGGCATCAAAAGCGACAGAAGCAGGGTCTGCTCCTTCAGCACCGCGGACGGTGGTCGCCCCAACGCGACGGCCCCATGTTTCCAGCTGGTCGGCTGCTGCAGCACGGAAGGTATCGGCAGCGCCGAAAACCACATCATGCCCCATTGCTACTAACACGCGACCGAGCTTGCCGGTGGTGGTTGTCTTACCGGTGCCGTTAACGCCAACAATCATGGCGACGGCCGGTTTACCGTCATGTGGCATCGCTTTGATGGAACGATCCATCTCTGGTTTGCCTACTTCAATAAGCGCCTCGCGTAACATCGCGCGGGCCTCGGCTTCGCTCGATACGCCGCGCTCAGAGATTTTCTCACGCAGCAAATCAGTGACTTTCATGGTGGCATTCGTTCCCAAATCCGCCATGATCAAGGTATCTTCAATTTCTTCCCATGCGTCCTCATCCAGATCGCCTGCGGTGAGAAGCCCCAACACTCCTTGCCCGATCGCATTTTGCGACTTGGATAACCGACCCCGCAATTTAGACAAACGTCCCGCAGCCGGAGCGATATCATCTTGAGGCTTCGGCTCCGGTTCTGGTTCTGATTCCGGTTTAGGTATTGCGTCCGGTTCTGGTTCTGATTCCGGTGCCGGTTCTGTCTCTGGTTCAGGCTCTGGCTCTACCTCTGGTTCCGGCTCTACCTCCGGTTCTGCCTCTGTTTCTGAAGCTGACGGTGCAGTTGCCTCTACCCGTCCGTCAACAGAGTCTTCCGCAGCAGACTTTTCGGTCTTTGGCTGTTCGGTTTTTGGTTGTGCTGGAGCTTCTTGCTCCGCTGACTCGACAGCCTCCGCATTCCTAATGGATTCCTCATCTGACGCATCAGCCGACGCTGGAGCAATTGGTTGCTGCTTAAATTCAGGCTCAGGCTTAGCAGCAGGTTGTTTTTCCCCTGCCCCACCCGGAGCAAAATTAAAGCCTCCAGTGGCTTGGTAATTACCAGATTTTTGCTCTTGGGTTAGCTGTTTTGGCTCTTCGGAATCCTCACCACCGAAACTAACCATTTTCGACTTTTTGCGCTTCGCTCCAACGATTAGCGCAATAATGATGATTAGTGCCAACGCGACGGCGGCAACAATCACCCAAAACGCGACGGCATTGTTCGTCGCAAAGTCTATGAGACTATCCCACCATGATTCTGAAGTATCCATGGTCTCCATTCTGGCAGCCTTCCTCGTTTTTTACATGCGCATCCCCAAAAATGGCATACGCTGTTATTTCGTGGTTTTTAGTTGTCTTTTCGTTGTCTACTCAGTAGGCCAGGCCGGTAAAGAATCGCCGTAATTTTCGATCCACTCTGCGATAGCCTCTTGCTCTTCGCCTTCGTCATATTTGTTCAACAATAAGTCTTCGAGCGCACCGTATTCCTCATCCGACAGCGAAATTTCAGAAATCCACTGCGCCAGCTCTGGGTGCTCAGCGGAAAAATCAGGGCGAGCCAGCGTATGCAAGCCTTCTGGCTCCCCCAAAGCACCTTTCGGATCCGCCAAATCTTTCACTGGGTACGTATTATTTGCCCAATACGGACGCCACAGTGTCACCACAACATCGCGTTTATCGGAAATCGCGTCGTCCAACTCCGCCAACATCGCCGGAGTCGACGAAGTTTTCAGCGTGTAGCCATCCAAACCATATTCCGGCATCACCTCGTTTTCAACGACGTTCACCGCGCCAGAACCCGCCTCAATTCCGATGATGTCGCCGTCGAAGCGCGCTTCTGCACCAACCAGATCCGCAATAGAATCCAGTTCACTGTATTCCGGTACAGCAAGCGTCAATCGTGCATTCGGGAAGAAAACCCCTATGTCTTCAATATTGTTTTTGAATCGCTCCCACTGGTCTTTATTGGTACGCTCCGGCCAGCTGGACGGCACAATGTCAATATCACCATTAGATACGGCTGTATAAACAGCAGCAACGTCATTAACGTCGGTGTGCTCGAAGCTATAGCCGTGGTCAGAGGCGACGTATTCAATTAAATTCGCCATGAGCAGCATGTCACTCCACGCTGTCATATATCCGAAAGTCAGTTCTTTGTCATCGCCGTCGTTGGGATCACTCGCACACGCACCCAGGACCAACGAGGTACTCACCAGCATGGACACAAAAGTCATTTTCTTTTTCACAGATGCCAGTCTACGTGCCTTAAACGTCACTGACTGCAACCTGCAAACATGCCACTTTTACCGGCACATCGCAGGCATCGGTAGCTGCGCCTAAGCTTCAACCGCAGCCCTTGGCGGACCTACTATCCGCGCGCCAACCGCTGCGAAAGCACGTGCGTCACACCATCCGAGCGCATCGTCACGCCATAAAGTACATTCGCGATATCCATCGTCGGTTTCTGGTGCGTGATCACAATCAATTGCGAATCCCTGCGCAATTCCTCGAACAAGGCCAGCAACCTGCGCAGGTTCACATCATCCAAGGCGGCTTCTACCTCATCCATCACGTAAAACGGCGACGGACGCGCACGGAAAATCGCCACCAACATTGCCAATGCAGTCAGTGATTTTTCCCCACCCGACAGCAGAGACAAACGCTTCACCTTCTTCCCCGGCGGCCGAGCTTCCACCTCGATGCCGGTGCTCAGCAGGTCTTCTGGCTCGGTCAAAAGCAACCGAGCTTCGCCACCAGGAAACAACGTGGCAAATACGCGCGGGAATTCCGCCTCCACATCTTTCCAGGCTTGGGTAAACAATTCTAGGATTTGCTGGTCGACCTCGGTGATCATGGTTTGCAGATCGCGCCGGGTCTGGATGACGTCGTCAAGCTGTTGCGATAAGTAGTTGTACCGCTCCTCCATCGCTTTGAATTCTTCAAGTGCCAATGGATTAACTTTGCCCAACGCCCCCAGGTCCTTTTCGGCGCGCTTGAGCCGCTTCGTTTCTGCCGCGCGATCGAAATCTTCCCCCGGACTATAATCGCGCACCAGATCCTCGATCGCGATACCCAGCTGCTCACCGACTTTATTTTCGGCTTCTTCGACGCGTACGGCGGACTGTGAGGCCTCCATATCTGCTTGATGAAATTCCTTCGTCACCGCGTCCAACGATCGCCGCGCTGCCGAAACTTCCGCGCGTACTGTGTTTAAGCGCGTATTTGTTTCATTCCGTCGAGCACTAAGCTCATCACGATGGCGACCGGCCCGCTCGGTCGCAGCTTCCGCCCGTTCTGCAATTTCTTGGGCATGGCCTAGCACTGCCTCAGCCAACTCAGCCTGTTGTTTGCGGCGAGCCATGGCTTGTTCATGCCTACGCTTAGCTACCCTCTCGTGTTCTGCTTGCCGACGCAGCGCGTCACCTTTTCCGTGCGCCTGCCCGGCCCGGTCTTGCGCACTGCGTGCGGCCACAGCGGCATCCATCTCTCGCACCTTAGCTTGGGACAATGCTGCCTGTGCCGCCTGTCGTTGCTGCTCTAGAGCTTCAGCTTCTTCCTTAGCATCACCGGCTTCTCCGGTGTCGTTGTGCTTATCGACGCGCGCCAGCCGGTCACTGACTTCCCTGTGCTGCGCTTCCAGCTCCTCGCTGCGTGCGCGCGCCTGCTGTGCTCTCTCAGCAGCAGTTTCATGCTCTTTGGCGTAACGTTCCACCTGTTGGTGCACACGCTGTTCTTCGCGTTCTGCTGCTTGAATGTCTTTATCATGTTCCCGGAGTGCGGACCCGTGATGGGCGGATTCTAAACGGGCTTCTTCCGCCGACTGCTTCGCACCTGCGATGGTGCCAGCCAGCTGCTCCAATTCCGCTTGTGCAACGCGCAGCCCCTGTTGCGCCTGCGCAATCTCCGAGCTGCGCTCCACCGCAGAACCTGCGTGTGAGCCAACTTCAACCCAGCCTTCACCGATCAGCAGTCCGTCACGGGTAACCGCACGCAGGCGTGGATCCTCACGAATCAGTTCTCGCGCGGTGGCGTAGTCTTTCGCGACGACGACGTCGGCAAGCATCCGGCCTACTGCTACTGCCACGGAATCATTCACAGTGACGTGGTCAAGTAACCACTCGGCACTAACCGCAGTATCCACATGCCAGGCAGTCGCGCTTCGACTCGTATCCACCAATACCGCGCGCGTGGAATCAACCGCCCCAGCAAGTAACTCGGACGAAACGGGACCAGCCAATGCTTTCGCGTAGTCGCCTAACGCAGCAGAAAGCGCCGCTTCCCATCCGGCATCTGCTCGCACAAGATCAACCAGATCACGCCAAGAATCATCCAGATGTTCTCGGATGTCTTGCTTCGGTGCTTGTGCCTGCAAAGTGTCGATACGCGATTGCAAGGTATAGACCACACGTTCGCGCTCTCGTTGAGTCTCACGTAAGTCATCTAGGCGCTGCTCGGCAGCTGTCGATTCAGAACTGGCTTGTTGTGCACGCGCGGCCAAGGTTTCGCGCTGTCCACGCAGTTCCTTAGTTTTTTGCGCCCATTCACGGGCTTCTTTGCGCACCTCTTGCAGGCGTGTGCGAGCTTCCTGCCCTGTTTCTTCTGCACGCTCCAGGTTTTCACGGGCGCTGTTCAGCTGCTGCGAGACGGATTCTTCTTCCGCCACCAGGCGCACCACGCCTTCGCGTCGGTCGGATTCTGCGCGCAATCGTGCCAGGTGCTCCCGCTCAGCTTCTTGTACGGTTTCGTTGAGCTCAGCGACTTCTTCTCGAATCTCTTCTAGCTCTTCTGCAGCCGCTTCAGCGGCTTCTACGAGTTCTTCATGCTCTTCATCTGCGCGTAACGCCCGGGCTTCCAATTCGTCGGGGTCTTGGCCAGAATAGGCAGCGATGTTCCTGGAATTGCGTGCTCTGTCGGCAGCAATGCGCACAGTGGCAGCGATGCGTTCACTCAACGCGGACAGACGGAACCATAGGTTTTGAGCTTCTTGTTCTGCTGGGGTGACCTGGGAAAGCTCGGATTCGGCTTCCGTCTGCCGAAACTCTGCTTCTTCCAGGTGTTCCTGGTTGGTCTCCACCCGCCCGCGCAGCTCTTCCGCTTTTGCTGCCGCCTGTTCTTTATGCCCACGCAAGCGCACAATTTTTTCACCCGCCAGCACCAGCCGGGCCTCGCGCACCTCTGCTTGCACAGTTGCAGCCCTACGTGCGGTTTCGGCCTGCCTTGCCAGTGGTTTGAGCTGTTTTGATAACTCGTCAGTAAGATCTTGCAGACGATCCAAGTTCGCCTGCATACCGTTGAGTTTGCGCTGAGCTTTTTCTCGCCGACGACGGTGTTTGAGCACGCCTGCAGCTTCTTCGATATAAGCACGGCGTTCTTCCGGTTTCGACTCCAGGATCTCAGACAGTTTTCCCTGGCCAACGATAACGTGCATCTCTCGCCCGATGCCGGAATCTGACAATAATTCCTGAATATCGGCCAGTCGGGCCTTAGCACCATTGATTTCATATTCACTGGCACCGTCACGGAACATGCGCCGTGTCAGGCTGACCTCGGTGTACTCGATCGGCAGCTGCCCGTCGGCATTGTCAATCGTCAGAGTAACTTCAGCGCGTCCGAGCGGTTTGCGCCCTCCCGCTCCGGCGAAGATGACATCTTGCATTTTGCCGCCACGCAGCGTTTTCGCGCTGCCTTCCCCCATGACCCAGGCCAGCGCATCCACGACGTTGGATTTTCCAGAGCCATTTGGCCCGACAACTGCACAGATGCCGGGCTCAAATTTCATTGTCGTCGCCGAAGCGAATGACTTAAACCCTTTGAGGGTTAATGCTTTTAAGTGCATAGACTATGTGGACTATGTCTGGAACCAGCCCAGGCTGGTTTATTTCAGCACGTCTTCTTCGCTGCGGCGGGTTACTGGATCGGACCCGTCCCAGGCTTCGACGTTTTTCAGGCCTGGCAGCATATCGCGGTGGAATACCGGATCCTGGCCGCGGCGCTTTTGCTGGTTGTAGTTCTTCAGCAGTTTGAGCGCAACTCCACCCAGCGGAACAATCGCGATCAGGTTAAGGACCACCATTGTCGCAGCGAAGGTATCTGCCAGCGCGAAGACTACAGGGATGCTGGTGACGGAACCGATAATGATGAAGGCCAGCACGCCTACTCGGAAACCATTGAGAATCTTGGGAGATTCCGTCAGGTATTGCAGGTTGGTCTGTGCCAGGTAGTAGTTACCCAGTACGGAGGAAAACGCCAGGCAGAAGATGATGAAGGTGACAATGTGGATACCCCAGTTGCCAACCTCGTTTGCCAAGGCGGTTTGGGTCAGTGCAGCGC
This sequence comes from Corynebacterium pseudodiphtheriticum, assembly GCF_023509295.1. Lineage (NCBI taxonomy): Bacteria > Bacillati > Actinomycetota > Actinomycetes > Mycobacteriales > Corynebacteriaceae > Corynebacterium > Corynebacterium pseudodiphtheriticum. Next base: position 1,465,038 of record NZ_CP091864.1, read on the forward strand.
CTTCAATGTTATCCAGCCCGTACTTGTGGTCGCCGCCAAGCAAAATGATGAAAGCGGTAATAGAGCAGACCAGCAGGGTGTCGAAATATACGCCCAAGGTCTGCACTAAGCCCTGCTTGACCGGGTGAGAAACGGTAGCGGTGGCAGCAGCGTTCGGAGCGGAACCTTGGCCAGCCTCGTTAGAGAACAAACCGCGGCGCATACCGTGGGAGAAGGCCGCACCGACAGTGGCACCGACAACCTCGGTAACTCCGAAAGCATGACCGATGATGTGGCCGATCATTCCCGGAACTTCGTTGATATTGATGATGATGACCACCAAGCCAATGGTCACATACAGGCCGGCCATGAATGGGACAATGACCTGGGTGAAGTTTGCGATGCGCTGGACACCGCCGAAGATGACTACGGAAGAAATCGCAGCCAAGACGATGCCGATGATGAGGTTAAACACCCAACCTTCCAGGCCTAAAGAGGTAGACATGGTATCGACAATGGCGTTCGATTGGAAAGCGTTATAAACGAAGCCGAAGGTGAAGGCCAAAGCCACCGAGAACACCGCTGCCAGCGGTTTGAAGCCCAGGCCACGGGTCATGTAGTAGGCCGGACCACCACGGTAGTTTCCGCTAGCTTCTTTGGTCTTCCACAGCTGTGCCAGGGTCGCCTCAATGAATGCGGTCGCGCCACCAACCAGCGCGATAATCCACATCCAAAACACTGCACCAGGGCCACCGATAGTGATGGCTACCGCGACCCCAGCGATATTGCCGGTACCCACGCGGGAGGCTGCAGAGATAGTGAAAGCCTTGAATGCGGAAATACCGCCATATTCGGGGTCCAGGTTTTTGCCTTTACCTTTCGGCCTTTCACCCAAAGAACGGAACATGTCGCCGAGTTTGGTGACCTGTACACCACTTGTCCGCACTGCGAAGTACACACCAGATGCAATCAGCAACCACGGGATGATTGCCCAAATGCCGTCGTTAAACTTAACGATGACGGCTTCAACGCTTTCCAGGAAGTTCATAGCTTGTCACTTTATAGTGTCATTGGCACACTGCACAAAAGTGACTCGAGCGTTTGTTAATCACAATTCGAGTGATCTCATTTCCGCAGCGCAGACATGGTTTTCCGGTTTGTCCATAAGCATTTAGTGAGCGTTCGAAATACCCGCTCCCACCATTAACGTTTACGTAAAGTGCATCGAAGCTGGTACCTCCGGCGTCTAAGGCGCGGGACATCACATCGTGAGCCGCTTCCAGCAATGACACCGCCTGGCGTTGCAAGAGTTTATTCGCGGGCGTCGCCGGGTGGATTTGTGCCGCCCACAGTGCTTCGTCGGCATAGATATTGCCAATACCGGAAACAATTTCTTGGTTTAACAGCACGGATTTCACCGCAGAACGGCGTTTTCGCACTGCGCGGGCGGCGGCTAGCACATCAAAATCTGGGCTAAACGGGTCCGGGGCAATGTGCGCTGCCGGTTCTGGCAGATCTGGCTTTTCTTCCGAAAATTCGCAGACCAACCACCGACCAAAAGTGCGTTGATCGACAAAGGCGAGCTCACGCTTGTCGACGCCGGCCGCACGATGGTCGCTGATCGCACGATGATCGGCAGTACCAGCGCGGCTGTCTGTTGCATCATCACCGTCACCGCTAGTGCTCGGCACTTCCAGCTCTGCTCGAATGCGCAGGTGTTTGGAAGTCACCTGCCCGGGCTTGCCGACGAGCATCTGCCCGCTCATCCCCAAATGCACGTACAGGGCCTGGCCGTCGGTGAGTTCAGCCCACAGGAATTTGCCACGCCGACACCACTGCTTGATAACCGCCCCGCGCAGCAAACCGGGCAACGGAAACTCCTGCCCGCGGTTCGCCCGTGGGTGTAAAACCTCGACATTGCAGAACCGCGCTCCGGTTGTGTGCTGGGCCAGACCGGAGCGGACTACTTCAACTTCGGGTAATTCCGGCACGGTGGCTATACCTTAATCGCACCTGGGTTCGATTGCACCAATTCGCATGCTTGACGTGCAGCTTGCTGTTCAGCGGATTTTTTGTTCGGCCCTTGCCCATGACCGACCTCGGTCTTGCCTACTGTCGCCGTGACATAGAACGTCAAGTCGTGATCAGGGCCGGTGCGTTCGTCCGAATAGACGGCCATCGGTAGTTTTGCGACCGCGAGTGCTTCTTGCAGGGTGGTCTTCCAATCCAGCGTGCGATTGCGTGCAGAAGCACCCTCGATTTTGCTAGCAAAAAGCCGCAGGATCACCTCCCTGGCAATTTCAAAACCGTACTGCCGGTAGATTGCCCCTAGCAAGGCCTCCGTCGTATCGGCAAGGATGGAATCTTTATCTCCACCATCACTGAGTTTTTCACCTTTCCCCAACAGAATATGTGGACCAAGGTTGATCTCTCGCGCTACGTCGGCCAAGCCGTAGCGAGAAACGATGGAGGCACGCATCTTCGAAATATCTGATTCAGGGCGGTCCGGGTGGAGCTCGTATAGTTTCGCGGCAATGGACAAACCAAGAACCGCATCGCCGAGAAACTCCAAGCGCTCATTATTCGGCAGCGTGCCATTTTCATTGGCAAAAGAACGGTGCGTTAATGCCAAACAAAGATATTCCTCAGATAAATCCACCCCCAAACTGTCAAGCAGCGGGGTGTGATCAATCGATGCAAAAGCCTGCTTTAGGGCTTGTTCGCCAGTCAACCGAGTTTTCTTATTCGACCTAGTCACGGAACTTCTCCAGCCCCGCCCAACGCGGATCTACGCGCTCTTCGGTTTCTTCACCCGATACCCCGTCAGGTTCTGGAGTGGGCGCATCGTCTGGGCAGCCATCTTCACAGACCGGGTTAAACGGCAACGCGACCACTAGCTCATCAGTGACGGTTTGCAGCAAGTCAATCGTGTCCTCATGGCTGACTTGTGGAATCTCATCGCCGGAGCCGGCATCCTCGTCATCTTCCGCATCGCCGCTAATAAACTCATCGTCGGCAGCAAAAACTTGACTAACCCGGAACTCGGTCGGACGCTCGAGTGGGCTTAAACAGCGAGAACACTCTCCCCGCAGCACCGCGCTGACGTCGGCATCTGCCATAACGCCGGAACCGAGCGAATGCAGCACGGCATCGACGGTGACTTCCGCTCCCTCTTCAATCGCAAGCATTTCTGCGCCGATGCGTCGTGGCGCTGGTCCGGTATGCGTGATCTGCTCTGGGCCTTGCTGCTGTGTCAGCAGGGCTTTGACGTCGAAAACAAATGGTGATGTCATAACTCGTCCTAGCATACCGGGCTAGCCCGAACTAGTAGTCGTAACCTTCGTCGCGTTCATCCCAGCGGCGGGCACCACGGCCGTTCGCACTGACTGCCCCACCAGCTCCAGCTCCACGACGGAGGGCGGCACGATCGCGCGTCACTGTACGCAACACACCATTGAGGTTTTCTTCGAATTCACCGAGCCGGGCATCGATGTAGTCATCGCATTCAGTGCGTAGCTGTTGCGAATCAGCATGTGCTGTAGACACGATGCGCTGGGCTTCTTCCTCTGAACGGCGCACAACTTCCGCATCGGAGACCAAACGCTGTTGTTCCGCCATACCTTCGTCAACGCTGCGCTGGTAAGAGGCGTTACCGTCTGCGATCAGGCGCTCTGCTTCATCGCGAGCACGAGTCACGGTGGTTTCGGCTTCTTCACGAGCGCGCGTAGTCACGGCTTCAGCATCTGCCTCTGCACGATCGACCATGTCGGTAGCGCGGGTCTGGGCGTCGGCAAGAATGTCTTCAGCATCCGCCTGAGCGTCATCCACAATCTGGCTAGCGCGCTCTTCTGCACCAGTAAGAATCTCATTGCGGTTATCTAACACGTCCTGCGCGTCATCAATCTCCGTAGGCAGGGCGTTACGAAGATCATCCAACAAGGCCAGCATGTCATTACGCGGGACCATGCAGTTGGAGGTCATTGGCACGCCGTAGCCTTGCTCGACATGTTGGACTAGTTCATCAAGCGCTTCAAAGACACGATACATAACCGACATCCTAAACTAGCTGGATACGAAAACGGGTCTGCCACGTCGGTGCGGACATGACAGACCCGAAACTTGGCAGGTTAGCAAGCAGTTTTAGATAACGCCCTGTGCCAGCATGGCATCAGCTACCTTCTTGAAGCCAGCGATGTTAGCACCGGCGACATAGTCGCCTTCGCGGCCATAGGTCTTTGCCGTCTTCGAAATCGACTGGAAGATGTTTGCCATGATCTGCTGCAAACGTTCGTCCGTGTAGTCGAAAGACCAAGAATCACGGGTGGCGTTTTGTTGCATTTCCAGTGCGGAGGTAGCAACGCCACCGGCATTGGCAGCTTTGCCCGGGATGAAAGCAACATCCTTGGACTGGAAATAATGCGCAGCCTCTGGGGTACACGGCATATTCGCACCTTCGGCAACGTACCTGACGCCATTTTCCACCAAGCGCTTTGCATCGTCCTCATCCAGCTCGTTCTGGGTGGCACATGGCAGTGCAACGTCACCGGATTCTTCCCAAATATTGCCGCCTTCATGGAAGGTGACACCGTCGACTTCTTCGGCGTAAACGTTAATGCGCTCGCGACGTTTTTCCTTGATGTCACGCAGTTTCTCTATATCCACGCCTTCTGGAGTGGAGATGTAGCCGGAAGAATCGGACATAGCGATGACAGTGCCGCCGAGCTCCTGGGCCTTTTGGGCGGCATAGATGGCGACGTTTCCGGAACCGGAGATAATAACCTTGGAGCCTTCGAAGCTGTCGCCGAAGTGATTCATAGCTTCTTTGGTGATATAAGCGACGCCATAACCGGTGGCTTCGGTACGCACCAGCGAGCCGCCCCAGGTCAGTCCTTTTCCGGTGAGGGTGCCGGATTCGTGCTGATTAGCCAGACGACGGTATTGGCCAAACAGGTAGCCGATCTCGCGCCCACCAACCCCAATATCACCGGCTGGAACATCACGGTATTCGCCAATGTGGCGGTGCAGCTCAGTCATGAACGACTGGCAAAAACGCATAATTTCAGCGTCGGAACGGCCCTTTGGGTCGAAGTCAGAACCACCCTTACCGCCACCGATGGGCAGGCCGGTCAGAGAGTTTTTGAAGATCTGTTCAAACCCCAGGAACTTAATGATTGAGAGGTTCACCGAAGGGTGGAAACGCAAACCGCCCTTGTATGGGCCCAGTGCGGAGTTGAACTGCACACGGAAGCCACGGTTAACCTGCACCTCACCGTTGTCGTCGGTCCATGGCACACGGAACATGAGCTGACGTTCCGGCTCGCACAGGCGTTCAATGAGGCCATAATTTGCGTATTCCGGATCTTTTTCCAGGACAACCTTGAGGGAGTCCATTACCTCCGCCAAGGCCTGGTGGAATTCAGGCTCTCCGGCATTGCGCTCAAGCAGGCGGTCGTAGTAGCTGTTGACTTGCTTTTCGACGTTCACGTCTATGACCTTTCTTGTGGATTGCACCAAGGTGGCTTGCACCAACAATTTTTAAGTTTTCTCGCATCGCGTGAATTTCGCAAACAAAAACACCCCGACACCGGGAACATACCGGTCATCCTATCGGAACCTACCCCCATAAGTGTGCACTGCATCATTATCCGACAGTCCGTCACCGCGTTAGCCTGTCGTTTTTCAACGGCCATTCGACAGGTATCCAAGAACCAATCAACAGCCGATCGGCCACTCGACTACCCTGACGGCTATGAATATCGTTATCGCCCCGGATTCTTTCAAAGGTTTCGCTACTTCCGAGCAAGCTGCAGCCTGGCTTGCCGACGGCGTCGCCGAGGTTTTGCCGAATGCCACTATCACCACCGCCGGTATGGCCGATGGTGGCGAAGGCACCGCGGAGCGGTTTTCCGGTGAGACCATCACCTTGCCGACGACGGATGCCGCCGGGCGCCTGACCGAGGCGAGCTACCGCTACGATCGTGCCACGAAGACTGCTTATATCGATATCTCAGCGGCTTCTGGGCTACCCGCGGTGGCCGATAAGCTCGACGCGTTGAGTGCTGACACTTACGGCACCGGTGTGCTCATCGCGGATGCACAGACCCGCGGAGCGCAACGAGTCGTGCTGGGTTTGGGTGGCTCGGCCACCACTGATGGCGGTATGGGGATTTTGGTGGCTTTGGGGGCGGCACCACACGATAAACGTGGTTATCCGTTGCCCAAGGGTGGCGGGCCGCTTGACCGCCTAGAACACATTGATACTGCGAACTTGAATGTCGCCGCTGCGGGCATGGAGTTCGTGTTGTTGGCCGATACGACTGCCCCCGCCTGTGGCCCGCATGGCAGCGCAGAGGTTTTCTCGCGACAAAAAGGCGCCGATGATGAGCAAGTCGCCCATTTAGACGCGGCCATGCGCAATTTGTGTGAGGTAACTGGAGTAGATCCTGCCGCAGAATTCATGGGCGCAGCGGGTGCCACTCCAGTGGGACTGATCTGGTTGTCGCGTTTAATCTATGGCACCGATGATCACGTACGCCTGTTGCCTGGTGCCGCCGTTGTGGCCCAGGAATTAGGACTTCCTGCGGCTATCACACAAGCCGATCTAGTGATTACCGGCGAGGGACGTTTTGACGAGCAGTCCAGCCACGGAAAGGTTATCAGCCAGATCGCGCAGTTGGTGGATGCAGCTGGGCAGAACTCCAGCGAGAAACCTGGCCCAGTGTTGGCTATTGCCGCGGCTGAGTTCAGTGTGCAGCCGGGCGACAATGTGTTCACTGTGCGGCTGGACCCTGGTAAAGAGGTGGCAGATCAACTACGCGCTGCCGGTGCGGAAATCGCCCGAAAATTTCAGCAAACCCGCTTATAGTCGTTAGGCCTATTGCTCGCAATATCTAGCGGAAGATGTTGACCGTCCATGGGTAGGTTGCGGGTTGCTCATAGGCTTTCTCGTTTTCCAGCAGCACGCGGTCATTTGGCAGTGGCGCTTCCGGTGTTAAAAAGCGCGACAGTGCCATGGTCAACTGATTGACTGAACCTTTTACCCCGTCGACTTCGAAGCGGTAGCGGTGCATGACACCGTCTTCGAGTTCGGCGTCGTTGTGTTCGTCCTCATAGATGCGGTGCAGTTGCTCTACGACGTCTTCGGCTACTTTAGGCTTGTCGTCGAAGGACAGCTTCGCCGATTTCAGCATCTCGGATTTCACGAGTTTATCGCAGGCAAGCTCGTAGTTTTCGCGCAGGCGTTGTGCGGGTTCTACGGGGATGAGAACGTCAAACTGAATAGTTGGCATAGCGATAAGCCTACCCTCATTATTCTTTGATGCCTAGGGGCGTTCGTGTGCCGTTATTCACGGTTTTCTTGCCGACGCCACGCTGCCGTTGCGCATTCACCACCCGATATTCTTGGCACCGCGGACACATGACGAAAACCGCCACCCCGTGTGGGATGGCGGCAGTCTAGGAGGGAACGAGTTAGCGTTACACGCAGCTACAGTTGCACGCCACTACGGAGCGAGGCTTATTTCGCAGCCTTGTTCAGCTTCTCTGCAGCGTGGAAAGCAGCTTCAACTTCGAAGACCTGCTTGGCAGCAACGATCTTATTACGGGCTTCCTTCTTCTGCTCGTGGGTCAGGTGCTCGAAACCGTCGAGCTTTTCCAAGGCTAGGTGCTTGGTGCGGGCGATCGCCTTAGCCAAGAATCCAGATGCTTTCTTTGCTTCTTCGTTAACTTGGTTCTTGGCGACGCCAGCCTCGTATGCATCCTCAACTTCGTAAATGTGCTCAGCATCATTGACCATCTTCTCGTAGAAAGCCTTCTGCTGCTCGGTCAGGTGAGTCAATCCACGCAACTTCTCCAAAGCCTCTGCCTTGGTGTAGTCCAGAGCCTTTTCGACGTCAGTGTCCGGGGCCTCAGATGGGGTTTCCTGGCCTGGTGCCGGTGCGAACGGAGCGACTGGGTTGTTATTCTCAGCTTCGGCTGCCTGCGAAACAGTTTTTACCTCTTGTACTGAGGTTGCGCCTTCGATCTGCTTTTTGAAGATGCTGCGCTGCAATGGGTTCAGGTTTTCAAGCTCCTGAAGTTTAACCAGTGCTTCCTGGCGTTCTTCATTGAGATTCAGGACATCTTGATCTGCTTTCTTCTTTGCCAGCTCGAAGACGCCATTTAACTGTTCGTCAGAAATTTTACCGATCTGATCTTGAGAGAACCCGGCTGCCAACAAACGCTCTTTAATAAGTTCACGAACCTGGGCTTCAGGGGTGCCACGACGAAGGGCATCTGCAACAATGCGTGCAGTCTCTTCTGCTGCTTTTCCTTCTTCGGTTCCACCAAACTCAGCTTCCAGGCGTTGTGGAGAGTACTTACCTGCTGGAGCTGGAGTTGCCCACTTTGCGGCTGGATTCTCAGGCTGGGCAGGGATTTCCTTTTCCTGAGACTGCTTCGTAGAATCAACGATGCCCTGCAGCTCGTTGTTCAGTTGATTTTGATCATATACGGCAAGATCTTCTGCAGAGAAGCCGGCGTCACCGACCTGTGCAGCACTTTTCAGGCCGTTCTCCAGGATCTGACGAAGCTGGTCTTCGCTTGCGCCAGACTTCAGGGCCTTGTTGTACTCATCTGCAGTTTCAGCTGCGATGTTCCCCGCTTCAGTTCCGAGGAATTCAGCTTCCAGCTCTTGCTGGGTTGGCTCGTTTGCTTCCACTGCCATTGCGTAGTTGGCAGTAGCGAGGCTACCTCCGGCAACAGCCACAGCCGCCGCAATAGCAATTCCGCGACGCTTTACGGTTCCGGCGACAAACTTCAGGTTGGACACGACCGTCCCCTTTCAGGTTAGTACTCAGGGCACACCAGCGGACTACTGATGCTTTGTAGAACAAACTATAAGTCGGCATTTTGTGTTATTGGACAAAAATTACCGTGGGTTTGTTACCAAAAATATAACAGCAACCTGGCAATAAAAAACCATTCCTGACCTGGAGTAATGGCGATCTCATTCTTGTCGGCAACTGTGACAAGAGCCGCCATCCCGTGTGGGACAGCGGCTCTGAATTGTGATCGAAACCAGTTTCTAGTTCGGATCGATCAGTCTAACCAATCAAGCAACTGACTAGAAACGGATACCAATCTTCGCGAATGCGTTGCGCACGTGTTCTTGGACTACGCCAAAGCCATCGAAGTGGTTGATTGTGTGCAGGATGCCGCCGAAAATCAGGGCGAATACACCCAGTCCCGCTGCAAGACCGAAGAACCCCTTGAACGCATCAGTTGTGCTACCAGGTTTTTGGTCTTGTCCTGGTTTGTTATCGCTACCTGGCTTGCCTGGTGTTTCATTGTTACCTGGTTTGCCTGGCTCTTGCTCACCAGCACCATCACCCGATGGATACTGCTGTGCATTCACTTCTTGCGCGCGTTCAACGATATGCGCGACGTATGCACCGGTGTTGGCGTCATCAACTTGTTTTTTGAACGCAGCTTTTTGCTCCAGCGAGAGCTTATTCAGGCCATCGATAATGCGGTAAGCCTCCTGCTTTTCCTTTTCCAAAGTAGCCTTTTCTTCATCTTCGGACGCAAGCTTATCCACTAGTTTGTGTGCTTCGTCAAGAACTGCCTTTACTTCTTCGACAGTTTTCGCAGCACCAATCCGATCTTTGAATTCTGACTTCTGGTTCTCAGTCAAGCGTGCTGCACCTTCAACATCAGCTGTTGCTGCACTCTTAGTCTCTTCCAGTTTTTTAGCAGCTTCATTAGCAGCATTTTGGCGGAAGGAATTCAAAAAGTCTTCAGGAGTCCACGGCTTTTCGTTCGGCGAGAATGCTGGGGTTCCGTTTGAACCGAGTTGCTCTTGAATCTTGGCGTAATCTTCAGCTTGCTCAGCACCATCAAGTGCACCGTAAACGAGTTCTTCAACCTGCCGTTCAGTAGATGCAGCGTCAACAGCTCCCTTGTAAGCAACCTTCTGAGCATCACTCAAATGCTGCGCACCATCAATAGCAGCCTTCGCAGCACGCTTCGCCTCAACCAGATCCTCAGCAGCTTCTACAGCTTCCTGCTTGGCCACCTCATCACGATGCTTAGCAAACGGCGCAGCCAAATCCTCAGCAGTCAACGACTCCTTATTCGGATCAACCACAGGATTCGAATTAACGTCCAGCTCATTGTCCAACACAGCACGATGAGCAGCAGCATCTTCTGCTTCAAGTTTGTCAGCTAGCTGTTGAACTAACTCACGGAACTCAGACTTCCACGCAGCCTCATCATTAGCAGCACCGAAATCAAGGCCCTCAGCCCTAACCTTGTCCGCATACTTATCAACAACCGCATCAACACCCAAAGCATCCGAACCATCAGCCGGACGCAAATCAGCAGCAATCAACGACTCAGAATGCGCGAAATAATCCGCAGCCTCAGCAACATAAAACTCAGGATAAAGAGCCCGCTCCTTAGCCTGAACTAACTCACGGAACTCAGACTTCCACGCAGCCTCATCATTAGCAGCACCGAAATCAAGGCCCTCAGCCCTAACCTTGTCCGCATACTTATCAACAACCGCATCAACACCCAAAGCATCCGAACCATCAGCCGGACGCAAATCAGCAGCAATCAACGACTCAGAATGCGCGAAATAATCCGCAGCCTCAGCAACATAAAACTCAGGATAAAGAGCCCGCTCCTTAGCCTGAACTAACTCACGGAACTCAGACTTCCACGCAGCCTCATCATTAGCAGCACCGAAATCAAGGCCCTCAGCCCTAACCTTGTCCGCATACTTATCAACAACCGCATCAACACCCAAAGCATCCGAACCATCAGCCGGACGCAAATCAGCAGCAATCAACGACTCAGAATGCGCGAAATAATCCGCAGCCTCAGCAACATAAAACTCAGGATAAAGAGCCCGCTCCTTAGCCTGAACTAACTCACGGAACTCAGACTTCCACGCAGCCTCATCATTAGCAGCACCGAAATCAAGGCCCTCAGCCCTAACCTTGTCCGCATACTTATCAACAACCGCATCAACACCCAAAGCATCCGAACCATCAGCCGGACGCAAATCAGCAGCAATCAACGACTCAGAATGCGCGAAATAATCCGCAGCCTCAGCAACATAAAACTCAGGATAAAGAGCCCGCTCCTTAGCCTGAACTAACTCACGGAACTCAGACTTCCACGCAGCCTCATCATTAGCAGCACCGAAATCAAGGCCCTCAGCCCTAACCTTGTCCGCATACTTATCAACAACCGCATCAACACCCAAAGCATCCGAACCATCAGCCGGACGCAAATCAGCAGCAATCAACGACTCAGAATGCGCGAAATAATCCGCAGCCTCAGCAACATAAAACTCAGGATAAAGAGCCCGCTCCTTAGCCTGAACTAACTCACGGAACTCAGACTTCCACGCAGCCTCATCATTAGCAGCACCGAAATCAAGGCCCTCAGCCCTAACCTTGTCCGCATACTTATCAACAACCGCATCAACACCCAAAGCATCCGAACCATCAGCCGGACGCAAATCAGCAGCAATCAACGACTCAGAATGCGCGAAATAATCCGCAGCCTCAGCAACATAAAACTCAGGATAAAGAGCCCGCTCCTTAGCCTGAACTAACTCACGGAACTCAGACTTCCACGCAGCCTCATCATTAGCAGCACCGAAATCAAGGCCCTCAGCCCTAACCTTGTCCGCATACTTATCAACAACCGCATCAACACCCAAAGCATCCGAACCATCAGCCGGACGCAAATCAGCAGCAATCAACGACTCAGAATGCGCGAAATAATCCGCAGCCTCAGCAACATAAAACTCAGGATAAAGAGCCCGCTCCTTAGCCTGAACTAACTCACGGAACTCAGACTTCCACGCAGCCTCATCATTAGCAGCACCGAAATCAAGGCCCTCAGCCCTAACCTTGTCCGCATACTTATCAACAACCGCATCAACACCCAAAGCATCCGAACCATCAGCCGGACGCAAATCAGCAGCAATCAACGACTCAGAATGCGCGAAATAATCCGCAGCCTCAGCAACATAAAACTCAGGATAAAGAGCCCGCTCCTTAGCCTGAACTAACTCACGGAACTCAGACTTCCACGCAGCCTCATCATTAGCAGCACCGAAATCAAGGCCCTCAGCCCTAACCTTGTCCGCATACTTATCAACAACCGCATCAACACCCAAAGCATCCGAACCATCAGCCGGACGCAAATCAGCAGCAATCAACGACTCAGAATGCGCGAAATAATCCGCAGCCTCAGCAACATAAAACTCAGGATAAAGAGCCCGCTCCTTAGCCTGAACTAACTCACGGAACTCAGACTTCCACGCAGCCTCATCATTAGCAGCACCGAAATCAAGGCCCTCAGCCCTAACCTTGTCCGCATACTTATCAACAACCGCATCAACACCCAAAGCATCCGAACCATCAGCCGGACGCAAATCAGCAGCAATCAACGACTCAGAATGCGCGAAATAATCCGCAGCCTCAGCAACATAAAACTCAGGATAAAGAGCCCGCTCCTTAGCCTGAACTAACTCACGGAACTCAGATTCCCACGCGTCATCGACGTCAATGCCATTACCCTCAGCCTGCGCCACATAGTGTGCAACTACAGCATCCGAGCCCAAGGCTTTCGAATTATCTGATGGACGCAAGGCAGCGGCGATGTCACGAGCATAGTGGTCGAAATAATCCTGCGCCGTGGGCGAATAATATTCCGGTAAAACAGCTCGTTCGCGAGCCGCAACCAATCTGTGGAAATCAGACTCCCACACGGAATCGACAGCAACTCCATCTTTTTTCGCCTGGGTCAAAAAGTGGTTGGCGACAGCTTCAGCACCTGGGGCCTCCGAAATATCGGCTGGACGCAAACTAGCAACAATGCCAGACTCATGTTGGTTGAAGTATTCAACCGCCGTAACGCTCTGGTTCGGGTTTTCTTTTTCCACCGACGTTTCATCAACATTTTCTGTCGGCCCGTTGATAGCACTATCGGTTGGATTGCCACCAGGCCCTGTAACCAAACCGGGGGTCATTGCGCGCGAATCATCACCTAATTCCTTAGCAAAAACGTAGTTCCCGCTTACTACACCACTACCCGCAATGGCCACTGCTGTAGCAATAGCGAGGCCACGACGCTTGACCGTCCGGTTAACTGATTTTGGAATTGACAACGCTTTCCCCTAACGAAAGTCTCAACCGAACGACGATGCCCAGCTGCCGATAACACTTACAGCCAGAATGTTATAGCTTTGCTACATTCCGCACAAGAAAACCTTGGAAAATTTTCCGGTCTTACTAAGCATTTTCCTACCGCGCAGACAAAATCTCGGCTTAGAAAAATTATTACCCATCTGAGCTGCACAAACCGGTTTTTTGCTCGTGGAATTTTCATACTGGCCCAGATGCGCTTCGGACCACACCACCTTATACCGGGGGTACTCCGCTCACTCCCCGCTCTCGCCAGTAATGGTCGTGTCAGCTTTCAAAAGACAAGTTCGGATACTTCCTCTCTGCATTCATCCTCGTGCTATTTAGCTAGCATTATTTGCATGTCTCAGCACTCAAAAACTTCACAAGTCAGCCCCAATCCACAACACATTGCTGACCTGCTCAATAACCACACCGCGGATCTTTCCTGGCAGCAAGCTTTTTATGACGACCTCCACGAACACCCCGAGCTTTCCCACCAGGAAGAACGCACAGCCGCAGCCATCCACACCGCCCTCCAGCGCTTTGATGTCGAGGTCACCACCGGAATTGGCGGCCACGGCATCACCGCTGTTATGCGCAACCAAGCTACAGAGGAAACTCCAACTGCCCTCATGCGTGCGGATTTTGATGCGTTGTTTGTCGATGGCAAAAACATGCATGCCTGTGGGCACGATATGCACACCACTGCCCTGCTCGGGGCGCTGGCAATCTTAGACAATCTCCGCAAGCATTGGGCCGGTACAGTTATTGCGTTATTCCAACCAGCCGAAGAATCCTCCATCGGTGCCAAGCTCATGATCGAGGACAGCCTCGTCGACAAGATCCCCGCCCCAGATGTATGCCTGGGCCAACATGTCATGCCTGGGCGCGCAGGCGAAGTACAAACCCGGCGCGGGCCGCTGATGGCTGGCTGCGATTCCATCAAGGTCACTATTTTTGGCAAGTCCGCCCACGCATCCATGCCGCACAAGTCGATTGACCCAACGTATACGGCGGCGATGATCGTTACTCGTTTGCAGGCGATTGTGGGCCGGGAAGTCGCTCCTGATGAGTTCTTCGTGATTTCTGTGGGCACGCTGCGCTCCGGCGATACTAACAACATCATTCCGGACAGCGCGGAGCTGGTGCTCAACACCCGCTATTACGACGAGGAATTAGCAGAACGCGTATACGCTGCGCTCAAGCGCGTGGTGCAAGCAGAAGTCGATGCTTCTGGTTCCACGAAAGAACCGGAGTTTCATTTTTATGCCCACGGCGAGGTGGTTGATAACAACGACGCAGTTTTTGACCGTGTGCGTGCAACTTTTGATGCGACTTTTGGTGAACAGAGCGTAACAGCGCAGCGTTCCACGGTCTCGGAAGATTTCACCTATTTGCCCAAGGCATGGAACGTGCCTTACTTGTTCTGGTTCGTGGGTTCGACGCCACGCCAGCTGTGGGATGAGGCCGCCGCCCGCGGCACCATAGACACAGATGTGCCAGTCAATCACCAGGCGAACTTTGTGCCCGAATATAAACCAACAGTGCACGCAACCACCCTTGCGGGTGCCGGTGCACTGCTGAGTTTCGTAGCGGCTTAGAGCAATTGCCCTGGTTGTTGCGCGCTCATGTTTTTGCCGTTTAGTTCTGTGGCGTAATGCGCACGTCTTCGCCGATCGCGTGGACGTGCACCATGTTGGTATTGCCTTCAACCCCAGGTGGAGTGCCAGCAACCAGCACGATTACGTCGTCGCGGTGATAACCATCGACCTTAACCAACTGGCGGTCCAGCACGTGCAGCATTTCATCGGTCGAAGCGACCTCCGGACACAAGAATGTCTCCACGCCCCATGTCAGTGCTAATTGTGAGCGCACTGACTCGTGCGGGGTGAATACCAACAGTGGCAGCTGGGATCGCAGACGCGACAAACGCTTGGCCGTATCTCCCGAGGTAGTAAACGCCACGAGAGCCTTGGAGTTCAAACGCTCGGCGATGTCGCGGGCAGAATACGCAATCACACCGCGTTTGGTGCGTGGGATATGCCCCAGATCAGGCAGCTCACCAATGGTTTCGGCTTCCAGCACAATGCGCGCCATAGTACGGACCACGTTGTGCGGATCTACGCCCACGGAAGTTTCTCCCGACAGCATCACCGCATCAGCACCGTCGAGCACCGCATTGGCCACATCCGAGGCCTCCGCGCGCGTCGGGCGTGAATTCTCGATCATCGAATCCAACATCTGGGTGGCCACAATCACCGGCTTCGCATTCTCGCGTGCAATCTGAATCGCGCGCTTCTGCACCAGCGGGACCTGCTCCAGCGGGACTTCCACGCCCAGATCGCCACGGGCAACCATAACCGCATCGAAAGCCAAGATGATGGACTCCAAAGCGTCGACAGCCTCAGGCTTCTCCAACTTCGCAATCACTGGTAGGCGGCGGCCTTCGTCATCCATGATCGCGTGGACTAAATCCACATCCGATGGTGAGCGCACAAACGACAACGCAATAAAGTCCACGCCTAGGCGTAACGCAAAGCGTAAGTCTTCAACGTCCTTTTCCGACAGCGCCGGCACGGAAATATTCATTCCGGGCAAAGAAACACCCTTGTTATTGGATACCGGGCCGCCCTCAGTCACACGACAGACCACATCGGTGCCGTCGACTTCAACGCATTCTACGGCGACTTTGCCGTCATCAATCAATAGTCGATCGCCCGGGCGGGCGTCGTCGGCAAGATTTTTATAGGTGGTCGACACCCGATCATGGGTGCCTTCCACATCATCGACGGTGATACGCACCGTTTCGCCGGTTGCCCAATAGGTTTCATTCTCAACAAACCGGCCCAGGCGAATCTTCGGGCCTTGTAGATCAGCCAGCACACCAACAGCCTTGCCACTTTTCGCGGCAGCCTGGCGCACCCATTCATAATTGCGCTGGTGATCTTCGTGTTCACCATGCGAAAAGTTCAGGCGAGCAACGTTCATCCCGTCAGCAACCAGGCCCGAAATGGCTTCCTGGCTGGCGACGGCTGGTCCAAGTGTGCATACAATCTTTGTTCGTCTGTCCACGTCGCCTAAGTTTACCCGCTTAGCACACCGCTAGTCAGAGTTTTCCGGTTTAGCAGGAGCCGCCGGATCCACCGCGCCCTCCTGAACTTGGCGACGGAAGCGCTTGCCCAGTACATCCAAGGCAACGATCGCAAGAGCACAAGCGACCACAGAAACCACCGCGTTCACACGCACTGCATCGAATAACAACGTGGCTTCGTCGGAACGCATCAGCTCAATCCAGAACCGACCTGCGGTATAACCCACCACATACAACGCGAAGACTTGCCCGCCGCCCAAACGGAAGCGCTTGTGCGCCCACAACAAAAAGACAAAGATCGCAACGTTCCACAACAGCTCATAAAGGAAGGTCGGGTGTACCGTCGCGATGACCTCACCCGTGGATGTTCCAGCAACCGGGGCATAATTGCCGTTTTCATCCACGCGCTGGTAAATCTCCAACGCCCACGGAACATCAGTAGCTCGCCCGTACAACTCCTGGTTAAACCAGTTGCCCAAACGCCCAATGCCCTGTGCCAGCACAATGGCCGGAGCCGCAGCATCGGCGAATGGGGCCAGGCGAATTCCACGAATTTTAAACATCACCGCCACAGCAACAGTGCCCAATGCAACCGCACCCCAAATACCCAAACCACCATTAGTGATCCGCAAAGCATCCACCGGGTCACAATCCGCACAAAAATACTTATGGTGATCCGTAATCACGTGATAAGCACGGCCGCCAATGACCCCAGCAGGAATCGCCAGAATCGCCGCGTCCCACACCACGTTGGAGTCGCCGCCAACCCGCACATAACGAGCCTGCGTAATATACAGCGCGACGATAATGCCTGCAATGATGCACAACGCATAAGCACGCAAAGGCAGTGGCCCCAACTGCCACACCCCCTGCGGCGGAGACGGAATATTCGCCAAAAAATCTGTAGCCATGCCTTAGGATTCTGCCATAAGCCCAGAAAGCATAATCCAGCGCGTTAAGTCAGGCCAATGCTGCGGACAGATAGGCGCGGTGCTACCGCAGACAGCAATGACCAGATGGCGCGCTCAACTACGCGAGACAGGGCATGCTGGGTGCAGACCAGCTGCCACCAGATCACGGGCCAGCATCGTCGGGTGCGGCGCAGCCATGAGAGCTTCCCCTACCAACACCGCATCCGCTCCCCAACCGGCGTAACGCCAAACTTCGCGGGCACTCATTACCCCGCCTAAGCCAATACGCACCACATCACTGGGCAAGCAAGGCACAATAGCGGAAAATCGATGCGGATTTAAGTGCCGCGAATGCAAGCCACGGGCATTAATACCGACGACTTTTACCCCAGCGGCAACCGCACGCTGGGCTTGTTCCGGGCTACGCACTTCTGCCAATGCCGTCATCCCCAGGCTTTCGATGCGATCAACCAATGCCACCAAACGTGCTTGCGCTAATAGCTCTACCTGCAGCGGAACCATATCAGCACCAAAAAAGCGGGCTTCATGCACTTGGTAGGGATCCACTATGATGTCCCGGCACAGCATAGGGACGGAACTAGCGGCCCGGGCAGTAGCCATATCTTCCAAGGACCCACGAAAACGCAGCTGCTCTGTCTGACAGGCGACCGCCGCCACCCCGGCTTGCGCGAATCCTTGCGCCAAGCCGGCGACGTCGGCAAGCGAAGACACAGCATCGAAATCAAACAAACTCGGCGCATCGGCGCGAACTCCAAAATCATCGCCACCGTGCACATGCGGCACAGGGTTGGCACGTTTAATTTCCGCAATGATGCTGCAACCAGGGCGAATCAACTCTGCGACTACCGGGCGCGGGCTGGGCACAGACCGCGAAAGCGCTTTGATATCCGCAAACGATACGTGGGCTTCACGAGCGGCGACGTCGGCAAGTATTTCAGCCACGATGGCATCGGCTGCCAGCACGGTTGTCACCAGCTACCACCCCTTCGTGTACGCGCACCCATCATGCGCAGAATCATGCTTTGAGTATCCCACAGCAATCAGCGGTCGTCTAACCTAGGATTATCAGAAGACGTCTCACCGCTTGGGCGCTCGCTCGGATCGATATCGGCATCCAGCGCATCCCACAACACGCGTCCAGAATCTGGGCTTTCTGCCAACTCGCGCTCAAGCTTTTCCTCACGCGCAGCTTTCCGCTCATATTTGTTCACCGCAGCCGGATCTACTCCCGGCCGCATAGCCAAAAGCACCGAGGCAAACAACGCCACAGCACAGGCCAGCAAGCTCAACACCGGGCCAACAACATTTGGCTCCACTGCCACCACATGGGCCCATTCGCTAATGCCTTCCGCATTCACCGCGGTTTCATTCGTGGCGGCCGCACGCAGCACATTGCGAGCATGCTCCGGATCCGGGGTCCCCGCCAGCATCGTCAAGCCAGCCCAACTAGCACCAATGGCAGCCAAAGCAGAAATAACGCCGACCACACGACGCCCTAAGCGCCGCAACGCTAAGCCAGCAACACACCCAGCCAACATCACCAAAGCAAGCGCGGTGGTTTCCATGGACCACTGCCCGCCACTAATCGCAATTGAGCGATCCCCCGCCAAATCATCGGCGGTGTCAGCAACCACCCAATCCATCCGGGACGCTCCCCACAGACCAGCAGCGCCCAAGCCCAAAAACAGCGCAGAAACCCGATGCGAAAACATTATTTTAGGCTAGCAAAACGTCAGCATCGAAACATGTGCGATCACCCGTGTGGCAAGCGCCCCCACTTTGCCAAACTCGTAACAGCACCGTATCGCCATCACAATCCAGCGCCACCGACTCCACTTGCTGGGTATTGCCGGAAGTCAAACCTTTAATCCAGTATTCCTGACGAGAGCGCGAATAATAGGTGCCACGGCGTGTCGCCAGCGTATAAGCCAACGCATGAGTATCCATCCACGCCAGCATGAGCACTTCCTCGGTATCGGCTGCCTGCACCACCACCGGGAGCAAACCGGCAGCATTGAGTTTAAGCCGCTTGCCGACGGCCGGATCCAACTCGTAATCAGCGGGGTTATCTTGTGTACTCATCGTCGCACCGTCAATCCCGCAGTCACCATGGTGGCTTTAACCTGATCGATAGTGACCTCCCCGAAGTGGAAAATCGACGCCGCAAGCACCGCATCGGCACCAGCCGCGATCGCTGGTGGGAAATGTTCGGCGGCCCCGGCCCCACCCGAAGCGATTACCGGTAAATTCGTGTGCTTCCGCACCGCGGTGATCAGCTCGAGATCAAAACCAGCTTTCGTACCATCGCCGTCCATGGAATTCAGCAAAATCTCGCCGACCCCAAGTTCTTGGCCCGTGCGCACCCATTCAACGGCATCGAGGCCTGCGGATTTCGAACCACCATGGGTAGTGACTTCAAAACCCGAAGGCATATCAGCTACTGGATTTCCGGCTACCCTACGCGCATCCACCGAAAGCACAATGCACTGCGAACCGAAACGACGCGACAACTCGCGGAGCAACTCTGGACGATGAATAGCCGCGGTGTTGATCGAGACTTTATCTGCACCGGCACGCAATAACTCATCCACGTCCGCAGCGCTACGCACCCCACCGCCCACGGTCAAAGGAATAAACACTTGCTCGGCAGTAGCACGCACAACTTCCAACATGGTGCCGCGCCCCTGCTGAGAAGCAGAAACATCCAAGAAGGTCAGCTCGTCTGCCCCCTCAGCCTCATAGCGACGAGCGAGTTCCACAGGGTCACCGGCATCACGCAAGCCGGTAAAATTTACGCCTTTGACCACGCGGCCATCTTTTACATCCAAGCACGGGATCACCCGCGTTGCCAGGCTCATGAGCACTGCCCCTTTTCTAGTATTTCCAACCGAATTTTCTGGCCGGTGTTTCTGACTGAGATTTCTGGCCGTTGTTGCTGGCCATTGTTTCTGGCCGAGTTTTTGACCTGTGTTTACGACCGAGTTTTCTGACCGTTATTTCCGACCGGTGTTTATGACCGTATTTACCGTATTTTAAGACCTGAGCTGAGCCGCTAGTTCTCTCGCACCAAACGGTGCAAGCGATGATGAATATCAGCACTGCCGGCAATGATGCCATGCGAACGTGTCGTCCACGGCCGACCTTCCAAGTCAGTGACCACCAACCCGGCCTCAGCGTTCAACAACGCCCCTGCAGCATTATCCCAGGGGAACGGTGAAAAATTCATAATGCCATCAAAAATTCCTTCGGCAGCAAAAGCCAAATCGAGCCCCACCGAACCAGTAATACGGGTGGATAGGCCTTGCGAAACAATGTCTTCCAACATTTGTGCACGACGGTGTGCGGAAACCTGATCCACCGCAGCTGACCCCACATTGGACGCCCCAATGTGCCCGTGTGGTCGATGGCGCACAAAATGCTTCCCGTTTCGCAACACTCCCCCACCAGCTACTGCGCTAATGCGCTTGTGCAGCAACGGCAATGCAATCATGCCGACCACCGGCCGGTAATTCGCCACCAAGGCAACATTAATCGCACACATCGGATTGCCCGCCGCGAAGTTCGCGGTGCCATCGATCGGATCAATTACCCACGCAGGTTCTGCGCCAATCTCACCGCCGTGCTCCTCACCGCAGACCGTAGCCCCAGCGATCCCCTGCAATGTGTCGCGCAAATATTCTTCAATACTGAAATCGACAGTGGTCACCGGCGATCCCCCGGACTTTCTGCGAGCGGGCGCAGTGCCGAAGCCAGCACGAAACATCTCCTCGGCCCTGCCTAGGAGTTCTTCCAACTGTGCTAGGTACTGCAGCGATTCTTGCGTACTCGTCTCATATGCTCTCGACTCACGTGCAGTGCTCTCGGATGCATCCATTAAAACCCGATCTTAGCCACGTGTGGTCTTGCTTACTAGTCCATCCACCAATTCGATTGCCGCTGACAAACTAAAACGGTCCTCATACAACGCTTTCCCAATGATCACGGAATCTATCCCTTCATTGGCATGCTTGGCGACGGCTGCCACATCGTCCAAGCTAGAAATCCCACCCGAAGCCGTAATATTTGCTTCAGTAGCTGCACTAACTTCCCGCAACAGATCGATGTTGGGGCCAGTCAGCGTACCGTCTTTCGACACATCAGTAACAACGAAGCGTCGGCAGCCGGCTGCGTCTAGACGTTCCAACACCTCCCAAAGGTCCCCACCGTCGGTTTCCCAACCGCGACCGCGAGTACGCCATTCGCCCGATTCATCGCGCAACACCGCGAGGTCCACCGCGACGACATCAGCATGCTCGGCTAAAACTCGCTCGATCCATGCCGGTTGCTCCAGTGCGGCAGTACCAATATTCACGCGACGCGCACCGGTAGCTAGAGCCCGCTGCAAAGATGCATCATCACGAATACCACCGGTTAGCTCAATGTTGACCCCCACCTCTGCCACAATCTGTGCCAACAACTCGTGGTTGGAGCCACGCCCGAAGGCCGCATCCAAATCAACGCAGTGGATCCACTCAGCACCCTGCTCTTGCCAACGGCGAGCAGCAGCAGTCGGATCACCATATGATTTTTCTGTGCCAGCAGCGCCTTGATCCAAACGGACAGCTTGGCCATCGACAACATCAACAGCGGGGAGAAGACTAAAAATCATGACAGCTTCTTTCTTGTTCCTTTAGCACGGTGTGCAGCCTGTTATAGCGTGTTAATCCAGTTCCGCAGCAACTGCGAACCAGCCGCACCAGATTTTTCTGGATGGAATTGTGTTGCCCACAACGCACCGTTGTCGACAGCAGCCACAAAACGATCGCCATCATGCTCCGACCAAGCAACCCGCGGCGGGGCTGCAAAATCAGTGCCATCTAATTGCCAGGTGCGCACCCCATAAGAATGCACGAAATAGAAGCGTTCGTCGTCGGAAAGCTCAGCAAACATGGGCGAATCAGGCTGCTGCACGGTATTCCACCCCATGTGCGGCAATACCCGCGCCTGCAACCGTTCGACGGTGCCCGGCCATTCACCACAACCATCGGCGGCTTCGTCATGTTCCACACCGTGTTCAAACAACACCTGCATGCCCACGCAAATCCCCAACACCGGACGCTCACCGGCGAGGCGCTGGCCGATGATGCGGGGGCCGTGCACCTCATGCAGCCCACGCATGCACGCAGCAAACGCGCCCACCCCCGGCACGAGTAGGCCGTCTGCGTTCAGACAAACTTGCGGATCTTTGGTAATTTCTACGTCCGCACCGACGTGTTCAAGGGCGCGGTAAGCACTACGGATATTTCCGGAACCATAATCAAGCAGGGCAACAGTCGGGCTCATGCCTGACAGTTTAGGCTATGACTTCTTACCAAACCGCAAACGGGAAGCACCCCTGCGAGAGACACGCCATGCACGACCCGCCGTGCGAGCTCCCGGCACCTGCCGTAAACGCCCACGGATATGGTGATATTCGGTGGTCCGATGCTTACCGATGAAAGCATCCAGGCTGGTCAGAATCATTAATAAGAAAACGATTCCCGCAGCGGCAAGGTAAGTTCCGGCATAACCATAACCGGCAACCAGAGCGCCAAGAGCCAAAGAACCAAGCCCAGTACCGGCGTCATAAAAAATATTCCACACGGCCGAAGCCTCGGAGAACTTGTGTCGCGGTAGGCGATCAAACATAGACAGCAACGCGTCGTTTTGCATAGCACCGAAGGCGGCACCGAAAAGCAGTGCGGACAAAACCAGCCACCAGATCGACCATCCGGCATAAGTCGCAACGGCCATCAACAACATGCTGAACAATCCAAGAACCTGCATGGGGATCATCAACATGCCCGGCTTTCCGGTGCGGTCGGCAACCGTACCGGAAACCAAACGGAAGATGAAGGTCATAGCCCCGATTAACGAGAGCATGAAACCGGCCAGAACAGCACCAGTAGCTGGGTCCGCTTCACGAACCGAAGCTGGTAAGAACGACGAGACCACACCATAGCTCATCGAGATACTAGTCATCGCCAGCGCGGGCACGAGCACTAATTTCCACATAGATACGTGCACAACACCGGTGTTGTCTTCATCCGCGGTGGCCGGGAATAGCTTCGGCAACCGAACAATCATGGCAACCGCAATCAAAGCGGTGATTGCTGCCAGGTAATACACCGTGTGATAGCCCCAGGCATCGCCCATCATCAAACCCACAGGCATGAACACCATTTGCGCACCGCCAACGAATACGCCCAAAATTCCAGTGGCTTTACCCAACAGGCGAATAGGCACTAACTCTGCGATCAAAGCGGACTGCGCAACGGTCAAGGCACCGAATCCGGTACCGCGCAAAGCAGAAAACAGCAGCACCACCCACGGTTCCATCCCTAACAAATGCCCCAGTGCGGGTACTCCCAGCATGAAGGCAGCAACCATCATCACCGGGTTATAGCCAAACTTACGCACCAACTGCGGGGTAAAGATCTGAATGGCGACGGTCGCAGCCATGAACGAACCGGTAGCACCACCGGCAAGAGTGGCAGAACCTCCCGAATCAAGCACCGCCAGAGGCAACACGGGTAACAGCAAAGAAAACGCGCCGAAAGCAGCGCCAATCGCCACCATCGTGGAGCTAAACCCGGGAACTTTCCAGATCGAGCCCGCCGACGACTGGACTACCCGCGGTTGCTCATCACCAGCAGCCTGCTCACGCTGGTCGTTGTTGTCACCACCATGCTGTTGACTCATCGTCGGCATCGCCTCCTCGCTTTACGCAGTGCTGTCGCTCACCTACTTTTCGCAGCTTACGGCATCTGCATAATCATCATCCATATAGCCAGCACTATCACTGACAGCGCAGCAACAGCAGCAATAATCGTCCAGGCTTTGGCACCGGCACGATAGGCACTGACGGCGCCACCAGCGAGAAGACCGGCGAACAAGA
Organism: Corynebacterium pseudodiphtheriticum; assembly: GCF_023509295.1. Lineage (NCBI taxonomy): Bacteria > Bacillati > Actinomycetota > Actinomycetes > Mycobacteriales > Corynebacteriaceae > Corynebacterium > Corynebacterium pseudodiphtheriticum. Next base: position 1,489,143 of record NZ_CP091864.1, read on the forward strand.
ATGTGATTAAGACCGATAGATTCGCCATTACAGCGCACCTTTAGTAGACGGGATATGGCCAGCTTGCTTCGGATCAATCTGCACCGCGGCGCGCAAGGCTCGGGCCACCGCCTTGAATTCTGCTTCGGTGATATGATGCGGGTCGCGACCATAATGGCAGCGAACATGCAAAGTCAGCCCAGCGTGTTTGGCGAAAGTATCAAAAAAATGCTCGTTCATCACCGTTGCGTAGTGGCCGCCAATGATCTGGTGCACCAAGTGCTCCGGTTCTCCCCGAAACACGCAATACGGCCTACCGGAAATATCCACCACGGCTTCTACCAGCGCTTCATCCATTGGCAACTGCTGCTGGCCAAAACGGGTAATTCCGGCTTTATCTCCGAGCGCCTTCGCAAAAGCTTCGCCTAAAACAATCGCGGTATCTTCCACAGTGTGATGAGCGTCTACTGCAATATCGCCACGAGCCGCAACCTGCAACCCAAAGCCACCGTGCACGGCGAAAGCAGTAAGCATATGGTCAAAAAACGGCAGACCAGTGGCAATATCGGCTGCTGCTGGGCCGTCCAGGTTAATTTCTACCGATATATCAGATTCACTCGTGGCCCGTTGATGCGTGCCAATGCGTGCGCTCATCGCTGCACCTCCCGTGCTGCTTGCAAAAAGGCTTCGTTTTCTTCTGGTGTACCGATCGTCGCCCGCAAATATCCGGCAACGCCGACATCACGGATCAACACCCCACGATCCAAAAACTGCTGCCAGACTTCGTGTTGTTCAGCGAATTTTCCGAAAAACACAAAATTGGATTCGCTGGGCATCACGGTATAGCCGGACTTTTCCAGCCCGGCAACCACATGATTGCGCCCTTCGATCAGCTTGCCGACGTCGGCCAGCGTCTCATCAGCATGGCGCAAAGCAGCGCGGGCGGCAGCTTGTGTCAACACCGAAAGGTGATACGGCAAACGTACTAACTGTACGGCCTCCACGAAAGCGGGATCAGCAACAAAATAGCCCAGCCGCACCCCCGCGAAATCGAAGGCTTTGGACATGGTGCGCGAAACCACCAGTGTGGCAGGATACTTCGCGATCAGCGTTGTCGCCGACGGGCTTGCAGAAAATTCCGCGTACGCTTCGTCGACAATCACAATGCCGTTGGCAGCATAAGCAGCCTGACAGAGCTGCTCAATTTCGTCCAAGCTAGTGGGCGTACCAGTCGGGTTATTGGGCGTCGTAATAAACACAACCGACGGCCGGTGTTCGGCGATTGTAGCCAGTGCCAAATCGATATCGACGGTGAAATCTGCTCGCCGCGGAACGTTCAGAAATTCCGTGTGTGTACCAGCGGCCAAAATCGGATGCATAGAATATGACGGCTGGAAACCCAACACGCTGCGGCCAGGACCACCAAATGCCTGCAACAATTGCTGCAAAATCTCATTCGATCCGTTGGCTGCCCACACGTTTTCCCCAGTAACCTCTACCCCGGTCCGACGTGTCACATAGTCCGCCAAGTCCGCACGTAACTGCACCGCATCGCGGTCCGGATACCGGTTGAGTTGGGAAGATAATTGCCTGATCTCCTCCAACAACGTCTCCACTAGTGCCGGTGACGGCGGGTATGGATTTTCGTTAGTATTCAGCGCAACTGGTACCGCAAGCTGTGGGGCTCCATAAGCGCGTTGGCCACGCAGCTCCTCACGCAAAGGCAAATGGGAAATATCGACCATGCGCTAGCCCTCCGCGTTTTCCGCACGCCCAGCAAAACGCGCCCGGATCGCCTCACCGTGGGCAGGCAGCTGTTCGGCCTGCGAAAATGCAATCACGTGCTCTGCGACCGAACGCAAACCTGCACGATCGTAGTCAATCAAGTTCACCGGACGTAGGAAGGTATGCGTCGACAACCCTGCTGAGAAGCGAGCCGTGCCTCCCGTCGGCAACACGTGATTAGAACCGGCCACGTAATCGCCCAACGGCACGGGAGAATATTCCCCAACAAAAATCGCTCCCGCATGGCGAACGCGTTCAGCAACTTCGCGGGCATTTTCCGTATGCACTTCCAAATGCTCAGCCGCATAAGCATCTGCCACACGTATGGCTTGCTCAATGTCGTCGACAAGCACAATGCCGGACTGTTGGCCGCGCAAGGCTTGTTCGACACGAGCGTGATTGGCAGTCACGCCATAGCGCTTTGCGACCTCATCGTTCACACGAGCGGCAAACTCTTCATCAGCAGTGATCAGGACACTCGCTGCCATCTCATCGTGTTCTGCCTGGGAGATCAGGTCATACGCGACCCAAATCGGGTTCGCGGTGTGATCGGCGATAATCGCAATCTCCGTTGGGCCGGCCTCCGAATCAATACCAACCACGCCTTGCACGAGACGCTTGGCGGCAGCGACATAAATATTTCCCGGGCCAGTGACCATATCCACCGGCTCACACAACTCGTCATCGCCATAAGCCAGCAGCGCCACCGCTTGCGCGCCGCCAACCGCCCAGACTTCATCAACACCGAGCAACCGGCAAACAGCCAAAATAGTCGGATGCGGCCAACCACCACAATCTTCCTGTGGCGGGCTCGCAACTACGAGTGATTCTGCCCCGGCTTCCTGTGCCGGCACGGCATTCATGATTACCGACGACGGATACACCGCCTGCCCGCCAGGAACATACAAGCCGACGCGTTCCACCGGACGGAAAACCTCAGTCACGCAGGCGCCGTCGGCAAGCTCGGTCGTATGCGATTGCGGTTTTTGCTCACTATGTACCTTGCGGGTCCGGGCAATGGCTTCCTCAATCGCCGCACGCACATCCGGCTGCAACTCACCGACGGCACGGTCCATAATTTCTACTGGCACGCGCACAGAATCCGGCCGCACGCGATCGAAACGTGCACCAAATTCCAATGCCGCTTGCGCCCCGCCCGTTTTCACCGCTTCAATGATAGGCGTGACCGTCGGCAACACCGACGTAATATCTGTACCGCCCCGTGGCAGGCTACGGCGCAATTGGGCAGTGGTGGGCACTTGGCCTCGCAGGTCGATCGTGCTTAACACCGTAGTGGCTCCTTAATGCTGGCTAGGCGTCTTCTGTTTGTTTCACGACAGGGTTTGTCGTGGTTTCCGTCGCAGGACTAAGAACCTGTAACGACCAATACACCAGCATAGCCACGAATGGCGAGACCAGGTAACCCGAAATACCGGGTTTGGCGGCAGCTACCGTCGTGATCGTAGTCCCCGGCGCAAGCTGATCAGCAGCCCCAATGCCATGCACACTCATGCCAACGACATCACCAACGGCCAGAAATGACACTGCCCCTGCTAAAGCAACCACGCCAATCCACAACAAATCCACGAATTTGCGGGAGCCTTGCAGAAGATAGGCGAAAATCGCCAATGCCACGGACATCGCGGCAGTGGCGATCACATACGTCGCAAACGCTATGAAGTGGCTGGAATCAGAATAATCTGGGATCAGACTCTCGGTACTGACAACCTGCGCTGAAAACGTCGGGCGCAACAACCCCCAAATTGCGCCGCCAACGGAATACACGATCAGCCAGAGACCAATCAGGCCAGCCCGGTCCCCCAACCAGCGCGGAATACTGCGAGCCATGAATTACTTACAGAACTTCCACTGGCCGTCTTCGATCTGGTAGCGCTGGATGGATTCATCCTTGCCCTGCGGGGTGTTTACCGTAACGGTTGCCGAAGCACGGTCGCCGTTGCGCTGCACGTTGGTGACAGACTCAATGTACGAGCGGTTTGGCATAAGTTCATATGCCCGGTCGAATTGCGCACGAGTTGCCGGATCTAATTCATCCATATTGAAGGCATTAGCGCCACCAATTTCATCCAAAGCCGCGCGGCAAGTGTTATTCGGGATGTACTGCATGAATTTCGTCAGGGTCTCCTGCTGGTACGCGCCATCCAACAGCTGACGAATCTCACCGATGGTTTGCTCGTCGGCAGGCTGACCACCCTCGACAGGAGCCACATTCAAACGCTGCTGGTCGAGCTGCTGATCGAATGGGTTGACAGGCTGACCATTGTGGCCCCCCTGTGCTGGGGCACCGCCCGCTGCCGCTTGGTTACCAGGCTTCGGCTGCTGCCCCTCAGGGTGCTGATCTTCTTCTTTCTTGTCGTGCTCGTCCTTATGCTCTGGGTCTTCGGTTGGGCTTGCCGAAGGGGTTTCCGACGTGCTGGTGACAGTGGAAGTGTTTTTCGCAGCGGTTTCCTCGTCAGCCGACGAGCACCCAGCCACAATCAGTGGGGCCAGTGCAGCGAGAGCCACAATGGCTTTTTTGGGTGTCAGGGACAAAGACATGGATGCTCCTTGAATATTTGGGGTAGCGCCACGGAGGCGAATACTTGAACTCTTTGGCGTAACGTCACGTAATCCTAACAGCCTGCCCCGCGTGCGAACATGAAAACTTCCTCGGAACTTGCTGTGAGCTTCAGGCTAGGCGCTGCGAATCGCGGCGCTCGCCATCACGTACTACACACAAAACAGACTGCCGTAAACTATGCAATTGTGCAGCTACACCGCGAAACCATCATCTCCCAGGCCCTGGAGCTTCTTGACACCTATGGGCTGGCGGATATGACAATGCGACGGGTAGCGAACTCCCTCGGCGTTGCCGCAGGAGCCCTCTATTGGCATATCGCGAACAAACAAGAATTGATTACAGCGGTAGCAAAAAAGATTCTGCAGCCGGTTTTTGCGCTTGTCGACGCACCACCGGGCAGTACGTACGCTAGCCCCCAGGATTTTTGCACCACGCTGCACTCCACACTGCTTGCCCACCGTGATGGAGCCGAGCTAGTGCACGCAGCGGTCTCACAACCACATTCTCCCTTGTGGTCTCATCTATGTGACAGCCTTGTGGCTAGCATTCACCACGAGCTTGGACACATTGCCAATACTCCCGAAAAAGGTCACGTTGCGACCGCCCACCGCGAGACCGAGGCCGCAGATCACGCCGGGGCCGCAGACCACGCCGAGGCCGACGTCATCGCTACCGCCACCTCGGCTCTACACCTAGTGTTCGGCGCAAGCATAATGGAACAATCAGCTCAGCAATTGCTCGCCGCCAGTAATTCGGCTGCCACTAAATCCGCTAGCTCTAATACCGATGGTTCTAACGCAAACGATTGCAACGGGGCTGGCACCACCGATGTCGAACGAGGCATTACCGTGTTATTAGCAGGGCTGCAATCCCGGTGCCATGAGCAGAGTTAACCCAGTGCCATGAGCAGAACTGCCAGTCCACAGCCGCACAACCAGGAAGGATCACTGCCGTGACGCAAGCCCATAACGCCACGCTGACCGTCTCCAATGACACGATCACCATGATGCGTAGCGAATTATCCGCAGCGCTATACCGCGGCGACGAATCGCGCACGGTCTCAACTATCAATATTGCTGACATCACCGGCATTTCAGCCACCGAACCCACCGCACTAGAGTGTGGCTTCGTTGTGCTCCATGGCACTGATATGTCAGTCACCTTCCCACCTGGCCAAGCGAGCACCAAAGCACTACAAGCATTCGTCACCGATATTCGTGACGCCCAGCAAGGAAACGCTCCAGCCGAAGGCGCAGTAGCCGGGCTAAATTTCCTGGCCATTGCTATCGAGTCAACTGGAAACGTCGAGAAGAATACAGAAGACAATACGAAAGACAATACAAACGCCGAAGGCACAGCACAGGCCAATGCCAACGGCACGGCAGAGGACAATGCCAACGGCACAGCCTCATACAACAACGTACTGCGCGTCCACACCGTGGAGTACACCGACGGCCAAGCCAACACAGAAAAAACGTGGAGCCTAGAGGAATTCGCGCACCATGTGCAAAATTCGCCAGAGCTTGCCGACGGCTCGACCCCGATCGTCGCCCACAACGGTTTTTATCAGGCAGCACAGCTGCATCGGGCGCTCGCTGCTACTCACGCTACATTCAGCTACGCATGCACGCTAGCCCTAGCCCGCAACGCCAGCACGCACGCCACCATCACAGTCCGCGACCATGAACTAGACACGATCGCCCAAGCACTGGACGTCGCAACAGACAGCCCCGCTTCCACAGAAAGCGCGGGCGCTGCCGCCTACGCCACCGGGGAGATACTCGTAGCGCTAGCCCTACGTGAACATCACCGCGGCAGCGTTGCCGAGCTATATGCCACCAATAATTTTGCACTGGGCAAAGTGCACTGCGACACCCACCTTCCCGTACTGCGCACTGATCTCAGCGAGTTAGCCGGTGGCGGAGCACAAAGCACCGGCAGCAACGCGCAAGCCGGCCACAGCAGCCAGCAGGCGTCGACAAGCGAAAAAGCCGGGAAATCCACAACGAAATCCGGTGGTGGCCAGCCCGCACCATGGCAAGCCGTTGCCACCCCAGATACCGTGCCGGAAGCGAACCACAATGCAGACTCAAACCATCCGCTATTCGGCGAACACGTCACCCTAACCGGGGAATTCGAGCCTTACGACAAAGGTCGGCTGTGGTCAGACATTGCGGAACGCGGCGCGCAAATCGGCAAAAATGTCACGAAGAAAACCACCATTTTGGTGGTCGGCGAATGGGCGAAAAAGACCTCGAAAGAAAAGCGAGCGGAAGAACTCAACGAAAAAGGTCAAGGGATCGCCATTTGGCCGGCATCCAAGCTCCTGCACGTCTTGGGGCTAGACGAAGAGCCTCCGTTCTAGGACGCCTCCGTCCCAGCGCCGGGACAAAAATCTCCCCAGCCAAGGTCAGGCTCAGTATAATCCCTGCTAGAACTTTGTAACCTAGCTGGCAGGAATAATATGACGCCACCTTCTACATCATCAACCGGGTCCGCAACCGAGTCCGCACCCACTAAGCGCAGATTCCGGCTCCAAACTGACCCCTTCGTCTTTTTCACCGCCACCATCTTCGTGGCGGTTTTCGTAGCCGGAACCATCGCCTTCGGTTCCCAGGCGCGCGATCTCTACAGCGATGCTTCCGACACACTGCTGCGGAATTTCGCATGGCTTTATATCGGTGGTTTTTCCGTCATCTTCGTGTTCCTGATCGGAATCTTCGTCTCCAAATTCGGAAAACTGCGCTTAGGCGACGACGAGGACGAACCTGAATTTTCCTTGCCGGTTTGGTTCGCCATGCTTTTCGCGGCCGGGCTAGGCGCTACCCTGCTGTTTTGGGGTGCCGCTGAACCAATTCACCACGCGTACAATCCACCACGCGGTGAGCTGGAACCGATGAGCCAAGAGGCCATCACCCAGGCATTCGAATACACCTACTACCACTTCGCTGCCCACATGTGGGTCATTTTCGTACTGCCGGGTTTGGCGATGGGCTATTTCATTTACAAGCGCAAAATGCCCGCACGCATCTCTTCGGTCTTCTCACCGTTTCTGGGTGGAATGGTCTACCGCTGGCCGGGCAAACTGATTGATGCGATGGCCATCATCGGCACAATCTTTGGTCTGGCGGTTTCCGTCGGCCTGGGCGTTCTGCAGATCAACGCCGGACTGAACATCATGTGGGGTGTGCCGCTAGTCGGCTGGGTAGAAGTGCTGATCATCGTCGGAATTACCGTGATTGCCTCGATTTCTGTGGCCACCGGCCTGGACAAGGGCGTGAAAATCCTATCCAACCTGAACATACTCGGTGCCGTGCTGCTGATGATTTTCGTTGCCGTCATGGGCCCAACACTGAAAGTTATTAACCACACGACGGAAGCGTTCGGAATTTATGCCAGCAGCCTGCCGGAACTGATGTTTTGGGTAGACTCCTACAACGAGAACCCAGGGTGGCTAAATTCCTGGACAGCCTTCTACTGGGCGTGGACAATATGCTGGTCGCCGTTCGTCGGCATGTTCATCGCACGTATCTCACGTGGGCGCACCGTACGTGAATTCATCGGTGGCGTACTAGCCTTGCCGACGATTTTTGTCATCGTATGGTTCTCCATTTTTGGCCGCTCCGCCATTGAAATGGAGCTGGAAGATCCCGGTGTGCTGACCGGACCAGTCGTTGAAGAAGGCAACACCCCGGTTGCCTTGTTCGCGCTGTTAGAGCAATACCCCCTGTATGCCGTATCCGGCACCCTTGCTTTGGTGGTCATCACGATTTTCTTCATCACCTCAATTGACTCCGCAGCCCTGGTGATGGATACATTCGCCACCGGTGAAGAGGCCAAATCCCCTACCTACTACCGCGTCGCCTGGGCGATTGCTGTCGGTGTGGTAACCGCTGCCTTATTGTTCATCAACGAATCAGGAATCCAAGCGATCCAGGAAGTGGTGACCATCGTCGCGCTGCCATTCTTCATCATGCAAGGGTTCATCATGATCTCATTGCTGAAGGGTATGGGCAACGACTACGCAGCTTCGACACGCGTGCGCACCCGCCGCTGGGAAAAGACTGATACTCCGGAAAAACTGGAGAAAGCCGAAAACAAGCCAGCGCCAGGTTACGACAAAGATGGCAACGAAGTCGAAGCCCCGGAATTCGAATACGAAGAAGGCGATGGGTGGAAGCTCACCGGTAATGTCACGGTCGAAACGGACGACAAGAAATAGACCAAAAACTGTCAGGCAGCAGGCAGGAGAACTGTGTTAGAAATTCGCGGTGTCTCCTGTAGTCGCCAGTTTTTCCGCGATCCACTCTTTTTGCGCCGCAATATCAGCGAGGTTCAGTGGCACACCGTTGCCAGAGATTGCCGAGGCCACACCCGCCAGCTTTCCATCAATAAAAAGCGGCCCGCCGGAATCACCTGGTTTGGAATAGGCACCATCTTGGTGGTGCACAACAAACATCTTGCCGTTGCTATAACTGCCGTCCTGGTAGCTACCTTGTACCTCAGCGGTCGATTGCTGCAAGTAATTGTGTGCTCGATTATCCCAACCGTAGAAGGTTCCGGTCTGTCCAGCCTGAGGCGATTCGGAAGCCAATTGTGGGTAGCTGTCGAAATCGAAGGCAGAATACATGGACATCCGCACAAGCGAAATGTCACCGCTTGGGGCATAGAAAGTTTCCTGCGAGCCTTTGCGGCCGCCCTTTTTGTCGATGCCAGCAGTGACCGGCATCGGGTGGTTACCTTCTCGGAAGCAGTGTTTTGCGGCGAGGACCCAGTGCGGGCTGATGACCGTACCCGTGCAGCCGCCGATAATGACGATATTCTGTGCCTTTTTGTCATCGGGGGAGACGTCATGGCCTCCCCGAACGGCATTGGCTTGTGGCGCTACCGCGCCGGTGACAGCAACAGCAATGGCGCTCAGAACGAACGCAACTTTCTTTAATCTCATACTTAAGAGACTAATAGGGTTCCTTTATGAACCCAAAAAGTGTTAACTATCACTCATTTTTCGCACAAAACCCACAGAGTCTGCTGGGATTTTCCAGGCTATTCCCCTAGTAGCGACGGCACGGCGCTTAGCAACTCGCGCGTGTATTCATGCTGCGGGTTACCGAAAATCTCCTCTGTAGTGTTTTCTTCCACGATTTCCCCACCGAGCATCACGCAAATCCGGTCGGATACGTAACGCACAGTGTTGATATCGTGGGAAATGAACACCAAGCCCAAGCCCATTTCACGTTTGAGGTCCAATAACAGGTTAAGCACCTGCGCACGCACGGAAACATCAAGCGCGGACGTCGGCTCATCTGCGATGATGACATCCGGTTCCAATACCAGTGCACGGGCAATCGCGACGCGCTGGCGCTGGCCACCGGATATCTGCCGCGGTAACACGTTGAGTGCTGACTGCGGCAAGCCAACTAGTGACAACAGCTCACGGACACGACTGAGACGATCACTATGCGAGCCCACCCCATGCACATTCAACGGATCCAGCAATTGCTGCTGCACGCTCATACGTGGATTCAATGAGGTTGCTGGATCCTGAAAAACCACAGAAACTGATTTTCCCATTTGTTTGCGTGCAGACCTCCCCCAACCCAACTGCTCGCCTTTAAACAGCACCTCGCCAGAGGTAGGTTTCTGCAGCCCCACCATGACTTTGGCCAGGGTAGACTTACCGCAGCCAGATTCGCCGACAATGCCGACAATATCGTTGCGGTAGATCTGGAAGTTAATGCCTTTATTCGCTTGCACCTTATTCGGGCTAAACAGACTACCGGTGCGGGTTTTGAACACCACGCTGGTATCCCGCAGCTCCAACACCGGCTGGCCTAGATCTGATTTCTTAGCCGACAGGCTTTTATCCAATTCGGTCATGGCGACTAGCCTTCCTGCTTCGAACTATCAGCTGCCGCGTTAGCGCCACGGCGAACTGCCTCTAGCTCATCGGTGCTCGCATAATAGTGGGTAGAGGTTGCTTCATCGCCGAGCAAACGCAGCGTTGGTTTCTCCTCCAACCCCAGCTCTGGGTATGACGAGCGCGGCGCGAAACGATCCCCGTTGACGAATTCCGTCGGCGACGGCACTGTGCCTGGGATCTGGTACAAACGCTGTGCGTTAGCTTCGACGGACAGCACCGCACCGAGCAACCCGCGGGTATATTCATGCGTCGGGTTACCCAAGATCTCAGAAGTCGCGCCCTGCTCAACCACCTGTCCGGCGTACATCACGGTGATTTTATCCGCCATGCGCGCGACCAAAGCAAGGTCATGGGAGACAAAGATCATCGCGAAACCAAGTTTCTTTTGCAGATCATTAAGCAGTTCGACGACTTGCTTTTGCACCGTCACATCCAGTGCAGTAGTCGGTTCATCGGCAATCAACAAGCGCGGGTTCCGTGTCAGCGCCATTGCAATCAGCACGCGTTGACGCTGACCTCCCGAAAGCTCATGCGGGTAGGACTTCAGCGTGCGATCTGGATCCAAACCAACCAGTTCTAGAAGTTCCCTAGCTCCGCGCTTTCCGCCTCGCTTAATCAATTGCGCCATCTGCGCCTTGATCAGCATTGAGGGATTCAGTGAGGACAAAGCATCCTGATAAATCATGGCGATTTCGTGTCCGCGCAATACGTTGTGCTGTTTTTCGCTCAGCTCCAGCACGTTCTTGCCGTCGTAAAGCACTTCGCCGGTTTTCACCGCCGAATCCGGCAACAAGCCCATGATGGACATGGCCGAAATGGACTTGCCACAGCCAGACTCACCCACCAATCCCAGGGTTTCTCCGGGGGCGACGGAAAAGTTTACGCCGTCGATAATATCGACCGACCCATGCGCATCCGGAAAGCTAATGCGGAGATTTTTGACTTCCAGCAGCGGGGTTTTCTTTGCAGAAGCCCCGGCCTCTGCCTTCCCAGCTTCGCGTCGTTGAGTCACCATGGACGAACCACGCAGAGCATTCAGCGATTGTTCCAGCGCAGCCTGGGATTCCTCCCGGGAAGTCGCACCGAGAGTCTTCACAGCGGCAGCTTTCTCAGCTTGTTCGGCAGCTTTCGCATCATCGGCGATTGGTTTGCGTGCAGGCGGCGAAGCCAGTGCGTCGGTCATGCCCTCGGACATGATGTTCAAACACAACACGGTAATCAACAGCATCAAACCAGCGAAGAAAGTAGGCCACCAGGCACCGGTGAGCAAAATGCCCTGTCCATCGGACAGAATATTGCCCCACGATGGGTTCGGCGGCGCAACACCGGCGTTGATGAAGGACAACGAGGCTTCCAGCACAATTGCGTCAGCAACCAAAACAGTGGCAAAAACTAATACCGGTGCAATGCAGTTGCGCGCGACTTGTTTGAGCAAGATATGCGCCGTTGATGCACCCATGACCCGGGAGGCTGATACGTAGTCTTCACCGAACTGCCCCAAAACATTCGCACGAATGATACGGGACAGCTGCGGGGTATAAACGAAACCGATCGCGATGATCAAAATAGCTACGTTATTACCCCACACCGCAACGAAGACCGCGGCCAACGCGATGGCGGGAAAGGACATGACGATGTCCAAAATACGCATCAGAATTTCTGAAACTACTTTGTTCGATGTCGCAGCAATTGAGCCCAACACAGCCGCGGCCAGCAAAGCCAGCCCTGTTGCCAACAAACCAATGAGCAGCGAGGAACGTGCACCGTAAATGACCCGCGATAAAATGTCGCGACCAACAGAGTCCGTACCGAATAAGTGCTCACCGGACGGTGCCTGAATCGGAGTTCCCGTAGACAATGGATCATGCGGTGCGATAAGCGGCGCAAAGACAGCGGCCAGCACCACGAAGCCGAGAACCACCATGGAAATCTTTGATTTCAACGGCAGGTTTTTCAGCCCAGTAAATCGTGCGCCAGCTTTATTCTCCAGCTTTTGCGTGGTTTTTGCTCGTAGCATTAGATGCTCCTAATCCGTGGATTCACCAGCACGTAGAGAATATCGACGATGATGTTGATAACGATGAACGCGATCGCGACCACCAATGTCACGCCTTGGACCAAGTAAACGTCGTTACGCACGACACCATCGAGAATTAGCTGACCCATCGCCTGGATATTAAAGATGATCTCGATGACGGCCGCACCACCCATGAGGTAGCCCACACGAAGACCAAGCACTGTAATTGGGGTAATCAGAGCGTTGCGCAAGACGTTTCGTCCGATGACGGTGCCACGCGGCACACCTGCACCGATGGCCATGCGGACGTAATCTTTGTCGAGTTCTTCCACCATCGAGGTACGCACAACACGGGTTAACGAACCCGCCACCGGCACAGCGAGTGCCACGGCAGGGAGGAAAATGTTATTCGCCCAGGTCGCAGGATCTTGGCTAAACGGCACCCACCGAGCCACGACAGCTGGGAACGCTCCCCAACCACCAGGAATGGTTCCCAGCCACTGGATCAGCAGAATAGCCAACCAGAACGACGGGGTCGCTAACGCGGCAATAGAGAGCACACGAATAACCTGGTCTACCCATTTTTCGCGGTAGATAGCAGCTAAAACACCCAAGATCACGGAGACGATGACCGCTAACAGCAACCCTGTAAAAGTTAGCTGCAGCGTGATGGGAAACGCGTGCGCGATGCGCTCGGTAACCGGCACGCCGCCGGATGACAAGCCCAGGTCGCCTTGCACCATGTTGACCAAAAACTGGCCATAGCGCACGAGTAATGGATCATTCAGACCGTGTTCTTCGCGGTAAGCCTCCAGGGCAGCGGGCGAAGCAGTCTCGCCGAGGGCGAGGCGTGCCGGGTCCGCTGGCGAGAACGACATGATGAAAAACACCAGGAACGTTACGCCCAGGACCATGATCGGCAGCGCCAGCAGCCTGCGTCCGACGAGGCGGATCAGATTAGACATTCAGTCTTGCCTTATTTTTCGGTGGTTCCTGCACCCAAGAAGTACAGTCCGGTGACCGGAATTGGCGCAAAGTCAACGAGGGTGTTGTTATCCCAAGCGCTTGGCGACTTCCGGTGGAACAGTGGGTACAGCGGAACCTCATCGGAAAGCACGTCGAAGGTTTCGTTCCAGATTTCTTGCTGCTTAGCCTCATCGGTTTCTTGCAGGCCTTTATCCAGCAAGTCCTGGATCTTCTCGTAGCCTTCGTCATTCCAGTGCATACGAGTCTGGGTCCAGGTGTCGTTGCCGTACCACCAGCGCATCAGCAAGTTTGGATCGTTGCCGAAGACCGATGGGTCGCCTGGGGCCAGAACCACGTCGTAAGCTTCGGGCTTACCGTCGATGGTGTTGTAGACATCGGAGGATTTCTTCTCCGTGAATTCAACTTCTACGCCAGCTTCTTTCAGGCTTTCCTGCACGATCGGCGAGACCAGCTTTACCCAGTCGTGGTCGGTAGCCAACAGACGAAGCTTAGACACGCCAGCTTTTTCGAACAGTTCTTTCGCCTTGGCCGTGTCGTGTTCATAGACGTTAGCGGCTTCATGGAAGTTCGGGTGCTCAGTATCCAAGAAGGACTTCGCGGCGGTGGCCTGCCCCTGCATCGCGTTTTCGATGACCTTGTCCATATCAATCGCGTACAAGAATGCCTGGCGAGCGTCCTTGTTCGAGAATTGGTTCGACGGATCGTTGTTGAACATGGAGAACAACAGGCCGAATCCCTGCTCGGATTCAAGCTCGTTGGTGGCAGCAACCGTATCTACGTTCAGATATGGCACGGCGTCAATCGCCTGTACTTGCTGGGATTGCAAGGCGTTAATGCGCGTCGAGGCATCCGGAATGATGTCCCATTCCATCTTCGCGGAACGTGCCGGACGATCACCATTATAGTGCTCGTTGCGTTCAAACTTGATGGTGTTCGTGGCGCCACCGTTGTCGGTCATAACGTATGGGCCAGAACCAACCGGGTTGTTATCGAAAGCCTTTGGATCTTCCTCTACCACATCCTTCGGCACAATCTTTACCGTCGACAAGCGCTCGGCCAAGACGCCAGTTGGGTGCTTCAGCGTGAATTTCACGCTAGTATCGTCCACTTTTTCTACCGAGTCGATGAAGTCAATGAACGAAGCGTAGAGCGACTCATTGGATTCATCCATAACGCGCTCAAAGGAGTAAACGACGTCGTCGGCTGTAATATCCGAACCGTTGGAGAATTTCGCGCCTTCACGTAGCTGCACGGTAGCTTCGGTGCTATCGCCAGAATCAGGCAACTCCGAGGCCAGTGCTGCATAGGTGGTGCCGTCGGTCTGGTCTAGTTCGGTCAGACCTTCCAGGGTGTGCCAGTTAGCAGCCACAGTCAGTGCAGCGGTGGTGGTCATTGGGTCATAACCATTGGTGCCGAGCTCATAGGAAATAGCGGCCCGGATGGTGCCTTCTTCGTTGACCTCGCCAGAGGCTGCAGAATCAGAAGAATCAGAAGCGCTAGAGCCATTCGTGTTGGTGTCTTGCGCACCATTGGACGAGCTGTTGTCAGGAGCACACGCGGCAAGCGCAATGCTCATACTGGCCGCGGCAGCAACCAGGCCAATCCGGCGGATAATGGAGATATTCATAGACATGTGGTCTTGATCCTTCCTTGTCAGGCCTGCTCACCCGGTGCACGGTGCGCCCCGGCGATTACGTGACATGTCACGTTGCGACCCAATGGTGTGAATGTGATCATATAATATGTCAGACATCTGACTTCCGACAAGCAAGCTGGCACTAAACTTGCCATACAAAGCAGTCACAATTGCCATTTTCCAAGGTCAACAACTATCGTTGCCAGCCGACCGGGGGTAACCGCCCCCAACACTTCCCCCAACAAGACTGCCACCGCCAAAGGCCCCATCCCCCAAATTTTCAGCCCGGCCCGAAAGGACCACTTGTGAGCCAACGCACTAATGCCGCAACACTCGCCGCCAACGGGATCACCGAATACATCAAACGCAACCAGCTGCACCCAGGCGACCCTTTGCCCACAGAAGCCAATTTGTGTGAGGCGCTTAATCTTTCTCGCTCCTCTGTCCGCGAGGCAGTACGCACGCTGTCCAGCTTGGACATCGTGGAGGTACGCCACGGACACGGCACTTTTGTGGGCTCGCTTTCTCTTTCCCCCTTAATCCAAGGCCTGGTTCTGCGCACCACCATTGATTCCGAAAATTCTTTCCAACATCTACGCGATGTGGTGGAAGTGCGTATCGGTCTTGATTTATCCATGGCCGGTGAATTGTGCGCAGCCTTTACTGCCGACGACGCCACCCACCTATTGGAATTGGTGCAGGCCATGCACGAAAAACACTCGGCCGGACAATCTTTTGCGGAAGAGGACCACGCCTACCACCGTCGTCTGCATTCGTTGATTGCCAATAATCTGATCCGAGAGCTCTCCGATGCTTTTTGGCAGATTCACATGGACGTATTGCCATTAATGGAAGTGCAGATGCCCGGTGACATTGAAAAAACCATCGAGGCCCACGCGGCGATAGTGCACGCTTTAGAAGCCGGTGACGCGCAACTCTACCGTGAAAAAGTACTTGCGCATTACGCCCCTTTGCAGCGCGCGATCGCCGCAGTGCAAGCACGCTAATGGGGACGGTGGCCACCTGCACGGAGGCCACCTGGCAGGCGAAAACTAATCTAGCTCCCGCAAGGGGGCAGAAAATGCCGCGGTAATCCAGCCCGGATCGGTAATCGCGGTTCCGGCAATGATCGCATCAGCGCCGTGCTCAATACCTTGCGCGACTGCCGCTGGGCTATGGAACCGCCCTTCCCCAATCACGAATGCATCTGCCCCCACCAGTGCACGCCCTTGTTCGAGGCAGGCGAAATCCGGCCCCGCAGTCTTCTCCCGGTGTTCGGTGTAACCAGCCAGCGTCGTCGAGATGATATCCGCACCATCGCTATGTGCCGCCGCCATTTCTTCTGGGGTCGCGCAATCAGCCATAATCACCGCGCCCAGTTCGTGGGCCAATTCCACCAACTCAGCAAAACTGGAACCGTCAGGACGCTCACGCAAGGTGGCATCCGCGCAGACCACCGCTGCCCCCGCAGCAACCACATTGCGCACAGACTCACGCGTTGGCGTGATGTAGACGCCGGTATCGCCTTCTTTGGTCAAGCCAAACACCGGCACGTCGACTGCACTGGCGATAGACGCAATATCTTCTACCCCACCATATCCACCGCAGCGAATCGCTGGTGCTCCGCCATCGACGCAGGCGCGCGCCACGTGAGTCAGCGTATGAGTATCGCGCATCGCATGCCCATCAGGAGCTTGTACCGAAACCACGAGTTTGCCACGCACGGCGGTGATGATTTCTTGCCGACGACCGGCGATATCACTGGCCTGAAAATTAAAAGGCATAGCTTTTGCGCCCTTTCTGATGTGAGGTGTTTAGGTCTGTGGGGTAACTGAGCGGTGTTTCTCATTACAACTATTCCGCATACTCGCGAGCATAAGCAGCTGCACCCACCAATGGTGCGAGTCTGCCCAGCTCAGAATCCACGATTGGTAGTCGTTGCGCAGAATCCACCGTCCATTGTGCAAACCCAGCGCGCAGCGCACCTAGAATCGGTTCACCGAGCCCACCAACCCCGCCGCCGATGATGATGCCATCGATATCGAGCGCAAAAGCGAGCCCGGCCAGCGCACGCCCAAAACCGCGCATATTGCCATCAATCACATCAAATGCCAGGCGATCTCCGGCATGGTAGCGCTTCATGATCTCTGGAAGGCTCAGGTCATCGGGTCCGGCAGGGTGGTCCCAAGCGATACGTCCGGCATAGTCTGCATCAGCCGCGAGCACGTTGTAATAGCGCGCTAGAGAGTTTCCGGAGCAAGTGTTTTCTACCCTTTCGGCCATGCCGCGCAGATCTGCCACGAGTAACTCCGAAAATTCACCGGTGGAACCGGAGGTTCCGGTTTGTAATTCTCCGTTGTCGACGATGGCTCCGCCGACGCCTGTGCCCAGCGAAAGATAGATCACGCGCCCAGTAATACCGCGTCCGGCACCGAAGTTGTGTTCACCGAACGCCCAAATGCGCACGTCGTTGTGACATGCTACGGGCACATTCGTGTGACGCGCGATAATGTCTTCGATGATGGTTCCTTGCCAACCAGGAACCGTGGGGCCGGAACGGAGTATGGTTCCACTCGGCCCGCGAACAATGCCCGGCGCGCCGACGCCGATGCGGTCTGGCTCGATCCCCGCTTCACGTGCTGCTGCTAATGCGATGCCGACAGCTTTGTCGAACTCCGCTGCTAGCGAAGAACCTTGTGGTTGTGCAGGCACGGATCCGGCAGCAATCGTTTCAGTTGGGCTGTTGTCGTGGACGATGCCGTAGGCGATTTTCGTACCACCGATATCGAAGCACAGAGTGCTCGGTGCGCTCTGTGTCGGGATGCTGTTTTGCACCTGCACCGTTACACACCGTGGCTGAATTCATCGACGATGGCTGCGACCCGCGCATGCTCGTCGTCGTTAAGCGGCATGTGCGTAGGTGCCATGCGTGGGGAAGCAAAGATACCCAGATGGTGCAGTGCAGATTTGAAACCACCCAGCCCTGCCGCCGAGCCGCCCATCCGCGAGCCATCGCCGACAAATGCTACGGCCATGAGCTTGTTGATGCGTTCTTGGATTTCGACGGCTTGTTCCCAGTTTTTCGCCCGGCATGTCTCGTGCAGTTGTACGTAGGCGTAAGGGTCGACGTTGCCCAGGCCTGGCACGACGCCATCGCAGCCGCCCAAGTAGGCGTAGTCCACGGTCATTTCCGAGCCGGTGAGTACGACGAAGTTTTCCAGCTGGGCTGTCTTGCGTGCGGCAACAACGGCACGGGTGTAGTCATCCTTACCGCCCGAATCTTTGATGCCAGCCAGCACTCCTTCTTGGGCCAGACGAATCAGCATAGGAATCTCCAGCACCACGTTGACGGAGACCGGCAGGTTGTAGGCGAATAGCTTCAGGTCAGGTGCTGCAGCGTGTAGCTGGCGGAAGTGTTCTTCGATTTCGTTTGCGTGGGTGCGTACGTAAAACGGTGCGGTAGCTACCAGGGCGTCGACGCCTCGTTCGCGCGCATCAGCGACGTGTTCCAGGCAGCGTGGGGTGGTCATGTCGATGACGCCAGCAGCGACGGGCAGACGCCCAGCGTTTTGGTCGATGATGGTGTCCAGGACGACCTGCCGGTTTTCTCGGGTCAAAAAAGCGACCTCGGCGGAAGAGCCCAGCGCGAACAAACCATGAATGCCGGCTTTGATCATCCGCTCTACTTGTGCGCGAAGCGAATCCGTATCAATGGAAAAATCCTCATTAAACGGGGTGACGATTGGGGGCACGACGCCGTGAAATGGCGCGATGGATTCTGACATTTCTTCTGCTCCTGACAATCCAGACAATTGGTGCACAGTCTTTTCAGTAAACATCATACGTCTTATGTCTGCATGGGGTAGAATTCACAATTAAACGTTTCTCCGGTCAAAATCTCAACCGGTCACTAGCTAAAGAGAATACTCAGGAGAATGATGCCTCCCTCGCCCTCTCCCACAGCCACTGCCGCCGACCACGGCTTTCCGCGCCACCTGGAAGGTCGCCTTGTCACCGCACACGCTGTCTGGGATAACGCCCGCATTACTATCGATGAAGCCGGCGTCGTCAGCACTGTCGAACAAACACCGGGCATTGGCGACATCACCTGGGTGCCGGGCTTTGTCGATTTGCACAATCACGGCGGAAATTCCGGCGCTTTCCCTTCTGGAACCACCGAAGATTGCCGTCGCGCAGCACAGTACCACCGTGCACACGGCACCACGACATTGTTAGCCAGCTTGGTTTCTGCCACCAGCGACGAATTAGCCCAGCAAGCACACCGCCTCCACCCACTGGTGGGCGAAGGCCTGATTCACGGCATCCACATGGAAGGCCCGTTCGTCAATCCAGGTAAATGCGGTGCCCAAAACCCAGCCAAAATCATGCCTGGTAATCCTGACGTCTTCGCCCGCGTCATCGATGCCTCAAACAACACGGTCCGGTCAATCACCTTTGCGCCAGAAACCGATCACGTCGACGAACTGCTCCAGCTGTGCGCAAACCACAACATCATCGCCTCCCTGGGGCACACCAACGCGGACTACGCCACCACCTCTGCCGTAATAACGCGGGCTAGAGAACTCGGCGTAACCGTTACCGCCACCCACCTGTTTAATGCGATGCCTCCGATTCACCACCGCGAGCCTGGTGCGGCAGCCGCCTGTATCGCCGCCGCGCGACAAGGGCACGCGCACCTGGAAATCATCGGTGACGGAGTGCACTTAGCCGATGGAACCGTCGACATGATCATGGCCGGTGGTAATCCCTCTGCCTTTGCCATCAGCGACGCCATGGAAGCAGCCGGACTTGCCGACGGCAACTATCAGCTCGGCGGGCTTGACGTCACAGTCAACGCTGCAGTAGCCCGCCTGACCACCACAGATGGCAGCACCGGCAGCATTGCTGGTGGCACCACCACTTTGTTGGAACAGTTCACCCGCTTTGCCGCGCGCCACAGCCTGCCAGAAGCCGTGGCTTTTACTTCTAGCAATGCCCACGCGGTCCTGGGCCACCCCACAACTCTGCAAGACTCCACCCAGCCCAAAAACTCCACCAAGCCCGAAGACCCCACAGCGATCGTCGGCAAGCCAATCGACCTCGTCGGAATCGCCCCAAACAACACTATCCATGCGGTGCATTCAGCCCGCTGAATTTACTGCTCATAACGAAAGACTCCCAGGAACCCCATCATGGAAATACTCATTCGCGCCACCCCAGACGCTGTTGCCAAGCAAGCAGCTGACATCATCGCAGGCTATGCCCGGAGTGGCTCAGTGCTAGGCCTAGCAACCGGATCAACACCAATCGCGACCTACCAAGAACTCATCCGCCGACACCAACACGAAGGGCTAAGCTTCGCTGGCTGCAAAGTCTTCATGCTCGATGAATACTTGGGCCTCGATCCACAACACGAGCAATCCTATGCCCGCACTATCCGCCGCGAGTTCACCGAACACATCGACATCAACGATGCCGACGTCTTCTCCCCATCCGGCAACAGCGAAGACCCGCTAGCCGCCGCTGCCGCATACGAGCAGCACATCACCAGTGAACACGTCGCCATCCAACTCCTCGGCATCGGCACCAACGGCCACATTGGTTTTAACGAGCCCACATCGTCACTGAATTCTGTGACCCGAATGAAAACGCTGCACCCACAAACCATCCAAGACAACGCACGTTTTTTCGATGACGCCGAAGAAGTGCCCACCCACGTGCTTACCCAAGGTTTGGCGACTATCCGCCGCGCCGGGCACCTGTTGTTGGTTGCTACCGGCGCTAGCAAGGCAGCTGCCATCGCCGCGACTGTCGAAGGGCCACTGTCCGCGATGTGCCCGGCGTCCACATTGCAGCTACACCCGCACGCGACAGTGCTTGTCGACGAAGAAGCCGCCGCACAATTGACCTTCCGCGAGTATTACCAGTACGCCGACCAGAACAAGCCGGCGTTCCAGGGATATTAAAACCCAGCGTGATTGCGCACACATCACCGAACGTAACCATATAAGGTATGGGCTATGAAAAAACTCCTCACGCCCAATCCACAAAGCTACGGTCGACCGGAGAATTCGGCACCACAAAGCGATGCCGTGCCCACCTCCCACCTGCACGCCGATAAGCAACAGCTCGTCGACGATATGGGCGCGATCGTCGGCCCGGAAAACGTGCACGCACGCATCAGTGACATAGTCCGCTATGCCTCGGATGGTGGCCCGTACCGCTTGCTCCCGCAGGTCATCGTCGCACCCCGCAACACACAGGATCTCTCGCGCGTGATGCGCTATGCCACCGATCATGGCCGTAATATCACGTTCCGCTCTGCTGGCACCTCACTGAACGGCCAGGCACAGGGTGATGATCTACTGGTCGATCTGAAAACCCACTTCACCGGCATGGAAGTTCGCGAAGGCGGCAAGGTGTTGTGGTCGCGCCCAGGCGTGGTTCTCGGTGATGCCCAGGCGGTTCTCGGCCGCGATGGTTTCATGCTGGGGCCGGACCCAGGATCAACGTCGGTGTGCACCATCGGTGGTGTGCTCGCCAACAACGCCGGTGGCATGCGCTGTCGGCTGGAAAACGATAGTTATCACAGCATTCGCCAGGCGGAATTCGTGTTGCCATCCGGCACGATCGTGAACACGCGCGCCGGTGACGCGAAATTCCGCTCCCAGGAACCGGAACTGCACGCTGGTCTATTACAACTGCGTGACAAGATCCGCAGTGACGAGCAGTTGGTTACACACTTGCGGGAGAAGTTTTCTATCCGCAACACCAATGGACTGCGCTTGGACGCGTTCTTGGACGAAGAAGAACCAGTACGCATCCTGATGCGCTTGTTGGTCGGGTCCGAAGGTATTTTCGGCGCATTCACCGAATGTGAGCTTGCTACCGTCGCATTGCCGAAGAAGAAGGCTGTGGCCTGGGTGATGCTGCCGGACCTTTACCAGGCTGCGAATTACGTCGCCCCGTTGATGGAGACCGGCGCGTGGGCCTGCGAACTATTGGTGGCTCCGGTGCTGAAGAAATCCGTGGAGAATTTCGACCAAGCGCCTGCCGAGTGGGCGGATATTTCCGACGAGTCCGCTGCCCTGCTGTTGGAAGTCGGTGGCGCCAACGACGACGAACTGGCCGAAGCCATGGATCGAGTGAAAGATGTGCTTGCCGACGCCGACCTGGGCGCCGAACTAGAATTTCTCACCAGTGAGGCAGACATCCGCGGTGCCTGGGCCATCCGTAATGGGTTATTCGGTCTGTTGGGCGCCGACCGCCCGCAAGGGTCGGCGCTGATCACCGAGGACGTGTGTTTCCCACCGGCGCAGATCGGTGCAGCTGCTGCCGATTTGCTGCATTTACTCTCACGCTACGGTTACCCGGAAATGGTCATGGGCCATGCCGCCTTCGGTAACCTGCACTTCTTCCTCATCCCGGAATTTGATGATCCGAAAGAAAAGGAGAAATACGCCGAATTCCTGCGCGAGCTCGCGGATCTGGTCATCGATAAATACAACGGCTCGCTGAAAGCCGAGCACGGCACGGGCATCAACATGGCACCGTTCGTGCGCCAAGAATGGGGTGATGCCGCCTGGAATCTGATGTGGGAGGCCAAACAGCTGATCGATCCCACCGCGATGCTGGCCCCAGATGTGAAGCTAACCCACCGCACGGATAACCATCTGCATAACTTCAAATCTTTCCCACGCGTGGAAGCAGAGATCAACCCATGTGTGGAATGCGGCTTCTGCGAGCCAGTGTGTCCATCACGGCACGCAACAGTCACTCCACGCCAGCGCATCGTACTGCGCCGAGAGATGGCCCGGCAAGCTCCAGGGTCCCCGGTGTTGCAGCAGTTGCAGAAGGAATACCAGTACGATGCCGTCGATATGTGCGCTGCCGACGGCACCTGTGCCATCCCCTGTCCGATCAGTATTGATACCGGTGCAGTGATGAAAAACCTGCGCGCGCGACAAGTCACTCCGCGTGCAGAAAAAGTGGCGCTCACTACCGCAGAAAAATGGGATGTTGTAGAAAAACTCGCACGCGCTGGCATTATCAGTGCTAATAAGGTTGGAGAAAAAGCCGCTGGTTGGGCAGCAAACATGGCCCGCACGGTGATCAACCCAGACTTAGTGCCTGCGGTACCAGGCGCTTTGCCCCAGGCAGCTAGCCGTTTGCCCGCCACCGAACGAGCCGGTGCCAACGCGGTGTATTTCCCGGCATGTGTGAACCGAATTTTTGGGCGCCCGGCTGGCTCAGACCCAGATACCGTCGATTTGCCACGTGCCATGGTGGAGCTTGCCCGCCGCAGCGGCCAGTCGCTGTGGATTCCAGACGACGTCACCGGTTTCTGCTGCGGCACACCGTGGTCGTCGAAGGGGTACCAGGATGGTTTCAGCCACCAGGCGCATGCAATCGTGCACAAGTTCCACGAATGGTCCGATGGGGGCAGGTTGCCGATCATTATCGATGCCTCGAGCTGCACCCATGGCTTGCTTTCTGGTGTGCCCGAGGCGTTGGATGCCGAGACGAAGCAGCTCTACGACGCACTACACATCATCGACATCGTGGAATGGTTGCATAACGACGTCATCGACTACCTTCCTATCCATCACGACATGGGCACCATCGCGGTTCACCCGGCCTGTTCCACGCAACACATGGGCCAGACGGAGGCACTGGTAGCTGTGGCTAATCACGCTGGCCGAGCCAGCGTGCCGTTTGGTGCAATGTGTTGCGGTACCGCCGGTGACCGTGGCCTGTTGCACCCTGAATTGGTGGAATCCGCCACCCGAGAGGAACGCACGGGGCTGGATGCCCGGCGTTATGACGCGTTTGTATCCTCAAACCGCACGTGCGAGATGGGCTTGGATGTAGTCGCTGGCTATCAGTTCGATTCCGTTGCCGTACTGCTCGAAAAAGCTTCCCGTCCGGTGGTTACGCCGTAACTTTCTGTCGTTCTGGTGCTGGTACCAACCAGACTGCTTGACGACGCCGGAAAAGCAGGGAACCACCGCTGGCCTGCGACAGTCCAATGTTGCTGTAACCATGAAACGCAGATGCTGCCTAATTAACGCAGCAAGCCAGCGAAAGGATTCCCGTGACGGCACCAACTATTGCCCCAGCAGCACCTTTAACCACCACAACCGGTACCACTGAGACCGACACCACTACGGCCAGGACCCCACAAGCGCTAGCCAAATGCGTTCCTATTATGCGACCGGGCTCCTGGGTGGACCAACGCGGTTTAAGCGACGACGGATTCTGTGATTCCCTAGCCCACCTACCTTTGTCCCGCACCACTGCAGTGACACTCAGTGTCGATGATATAACCTTGAGCCACCGAGCGTTATCTGAATTCAACCTGCCGATGCGCCAGGCCTGGGATTTAGCCGCGGACAACGTCTTGCGAGCCGCCCACACACCGGAAGGCACCCAGTTCTGGACCCGCCCTGCCACCCGACTCTTAGGTGGCAGCGCCCCACCAGGGCTACAGCTTCGCTCCTCCCCTGTTCCAGCTACCAGCTGGTTGGCTCACCCGCTTTTACTGTCCGTGATGCACGACCACGTAGCACGGTTGTTAGGCAGCAGCGCTTTGATTTTCTTGGCTCCCAACACCGATACGCTGGTTGCGCTCACCGATTGCTCGATTTCTGCCGCAACTTCCTGGTTGCGGGTTGCAGCCGAACATACCCAGCCAGCATCGCAATTTTTCGGCTCCAGAGATTTGCTCTGCGCTTCACCACTGGTGGCAGCGCACGGATTTCCCACAGAGTTGTGCTGACTAGGTTTCGCCGATTAAGTTGTGCTGATTAACTTGTGCTCATTAAGTTGTGCTGATTAGCCTCGACGTTTCCCTGTGAATTTCTCCATCTCACGGCGGTCTTTTTTCGTCGGGCGCCCGGCACCTGGGTCCCGCTTAGGCACACTGGGCTGCAGCGGCTTCGGTGGAGCCGGCGGTGAATAATCGATATAACAATGCTCCGCAATCTTCGCGCCCACGCGTTTGGATACGGTCGCGTTAATCTCCAAACGGAATTCACGATCGTCTTTCCACACCGTGATCCGCAAACCTGGAACCACCGGTGTGGAGGGTTTAGCTACCTTGTCGCCGATCAGCACATGGCCTGCTTTCACAGCTTTGGTGGCTTCTGCCCGTGTTTTAAAAAAGCGTGTCGACCACAGCCAGGCATCAATACGCACTGGTGCCGCCGAGGGTTCATTCGCCTTCGCAGTCATAAAAAACTCTAGTAATGGTCCTTATGGTTAACGATCTTGCGCACCTTGTTGTAGTTGTACACGCCACCGACCACGGCAACGATAAAGCCCAAAATCAACCAGAATGACGAGCTAGAAAACAAGAACGCGAACAATACGCCACCACCAATTCCGGCACCGACGCTAATCAGTCCATTCTTGGAGTACTTGCGTACAGCCGCCTTGCGCCTGTCGATAGGGTTATGCGAAGTTGGTTGCATGCTCATGGGCGTCTAGTCTACCGGCTTTTCCACCCACGCCGTACCAGCTTCAACTAGCTGCGCCGTCCCAGAAGTAAGTGCAGCTAATTGCGATTCAAGCAGCTCCACCGCGTCGGGATCCACCGCCAAGGTGTAGGTGACATCCGCTCCGTACTGGGTATCTGTGATCGTGATGTTTTTCGCACGCAGCTCGGCTTCGTATTTCTGTGCCGCAGCATGCGAGAAACTCACCTCATACAAATTACGCATGCACCGCAACCGGCGCTGTACCTGCGCTAAAGCATCCCCTGCCGTCTGCGAATACGCATGCACCAAGCCACCCGCGCCCAGTTTGATACCACCAAAATAACGCACTACCACGCACGCAAGATCCTGCATTCCGGAGCCATTCAGCACATCCAATATCGGTTTGCCTGCAGTTCCACCCGGCTCACCATCATCGGAAGAACGCTCCACGGGGTTAGCCTGATCCACCCGGTAAACATATGCCGAGCAGTGATGCCGTGCATCGGGAAATTCTGCACGCACCCGATCAATAAACCCGCGTGCTTGTTCATCGTCGGACACGCGCTCGATGATTCCAATGAACCGCGAGCGTTTTATCTCAATCTCTGCACGAAACGATTCGCCCGCCGCAGGCAGTTGGTAACAATGCTCCATTCCTCGCTCAGTTCTACTTCACCAGATAGTCATATTCCGGAGTTCCCGGCAACAAACGCTGACATTCAATCGACGACGCAGCCATACGCTCAAGCAAAGGATCTAAGTCTGTAGCCGAACCCAATTCCAAGCCCACTAGTGCGGCCCCGGTTTCCCGGTTGTTTCGCTTGAGATATTCGAACAGCGTGATGTCATCGTCTGGGCCTAATATTTCCATCAGGAAATGGCGCAGCTGGCCTGGTTCTTGCAAGAAATTCACCAGGAAATAGTGTTTCAGGCCACGATCAACCAAGCTGCGTTCCATGATTTCTGCATAACGCAGCACATCGTTGTTGCCACCAGAAATAATGCACACCACTACTGAACCCGGCGCGATATCTATTTTTTCCAGGGCAGCCACTGAAAGTGCACCTGCGGGTTCAGCGATGATGCCTTCGTCTTGGTAAAGGCTCAGCTGAGCAGTGCATACAGCGCCTTCGGCTACCTGCAGGTTCTGGATGCGTTCCCGGTTGGCATTGATGATGTGAAACGGTTTGGCTCCGATGCGTTTGACCGCGGCTCCGTCGACGAAAGCATCCACAGTCTCCAGAGTCACCGGCTCACCGGCTTTCAGCGCAGCATCGAGCGAGGCTGCACCGAGTGGTTCTGCAGCCACCAGAGCAGCGTTTGGTGCCATGTCTGCAAAATAACTTGTGATGCCTGACAACAGACCACCGCCACCGACGGGAACCACAACAGTATCCAAGCTGTGTCCGCGCGCGGATAACTGCGACAGAATCTCAGCGGCTACGGTGCCTTGGCCGACGATGGTATCGCGAGCATCGAAAGGTTCGATAACGGTCGATCCGTGCTTCGTTGCTTCTTCCCGGGCGGCAGCTGCAGCCTCGTCGAAGTTGGAACCGGTGACCACGAGTTCGATGGCATCTCCGCCGTGGACTTTGATGCGGTTACGTTTTTGTTTCGGGGTTTTCGTCGGCACAAAAATCCGACCTTTGATGCCCATGGTGCGGCAAGCATAAGCCACACCCTGTGCGTGGTTGCCCGCCGAAGCAGCGACAATTCCAGCTTCACGTTCTTCTTGGCTGAGTTTCGCGATGGAATAGTACGCTCCACGAATTTTATAGGAGCGGACGTCTTGCAGGTCCTCGCGTTTCAAGAAGATTTCTGCACCGGTTTCCTGGGAAAGCCGAGGGCAATACTGCAATGGGGTAGGCGCAATTACACTAGAAATTCGCGACTGCGCAAGCTGAATATCGGCGGCCCGTACGGGCTCGAAATTGTCTGGGGACGCTGGCGCAGTCTGCGGGGTAGTCATAGCAACTCATTGTAACCACCCCAGTGCAGATCACATAGCTAGCTATCACGGATAATTCCCAAAAAACTTATCCGCCTTCATGCTGGCTTAGGTCTGCGCCATGACGATGCCCGGCCCCATCGTGGCTTTCAGGTCGCCCATCAAGCTATTCGAACGATCAACCGTCAGATGATCACCGAGCACGAGTACTTCTTCAGCCTCGCCGTGGCTAAGGGTTAGGTAGACTTCCGTATCCCCTGGGTGGTCCAACAACACGGATTTCAGCGCGGCGATGGCTTCCATCGAGCACTGTTGCGTCGTCAAGTGCAAACGCAACGGCAGCCCTGCTCCCCCGCCACGCCCTAACTCGGGAACGCGCATGTCACTACCAATAACCTTCTGATCGCCGTCACCCCAGACTTGGATCTGGGCTTTGAACAGCACGATATTATCTTCCACAATATCTTCGGCCACCAGCGAATAAGCCTTACTGAACACCCACACGTCGACCTGCGCACCATGATGGTCCTCAATGGTGACGATCGCCCACGGCGAACCATCCTTTTTGGAAAAACGCCGGTCTACGTTCGAAATAATGCCGCCGATCACCACGTTTTGCTTCGGCTTTAACTCACCTGAAACCACCGTCGTCAGTGCGGTATCGATATACGAAGCCAACGCTTGTTCGTATCCGTCCAGTGGGTGGCCAGAAACATACAGTCCGAGCATTTCGCGTTCAAGAGCCAATTCGTGTTTCCGCTCCCAGGATTCATCCGGAACAGTGATGGTGAATGCGTTTTGTTCGGAATCATCACCGCCCATGCCGGCAAACAAGTCGAATTGGCCCTTATCCGCGGCCTTCTTCGTTGATTGCACCGAGTCGACGGCATCTTCTTGGATCAGCATCAGACCCTTGCGCGGATGCCCCAGCGAATCGAAAGCGCCGGCTTTAATCAAGGCTTCCGTAATCCGCTTTGAGCACGGCAGCAATTCGATCTTGTCTAGGTAATCGCCGAACGAACGGTAGGCACCTTTTTGCTTGCGCGTTTTAATAATCGAATTGACTACTTCAGTACCGACGTTGCGCACAGCCCCCATGCCGTAACGAATGTCTTTGCCGACAGCCATGAACTCGACATCCGACTCGTTGACATCTGGCGGCATCACCTTGATGCCCAGGTGCCGGCAGTCAGCCAGATAGATCGCAGACTTATCTTTTTTATCTCCCACCGAGGTCAGCAAGGCTGCCATATATTCCGCGGTGTAATAGGCCTTCAGATACCCAGTCCAGAAAGACACCAGCCCGTACCCCGCCGCGTGCGATTTGTTGAACGCATAGGACGCGAACGGCTCGATAACGCCCCACAAGGTATCGCAAGCTTCCTTGGAATAGCCGTTTTCTGCCATGCCCGCAGAGAACTTCTCGTATTGCTGGGCCAGCACTTCCGGTTTCTTCTTACCCATGGCTTTTCGGAAACCATCCGCCTCACCAGCGGTATAGTTCGCAAGCTTCTGCGAAATACGCATGATCTGCTCCTGGTACACAATCAGACCGTAGGTTTCCGCCAGGATCTCTTCCAAAGGCTCCGCCAGCTCCGGGTGGATCGGGGTAATCGGTTTCCGTCCGTTTTTCCGGTCGGCATAATCCAGGTGGGCATTCACACCCATTGGGCCTGGCCGATACAGCGCAAGCGCGGCGACGATGTCTTTGAACCCAGTCGGGTTCATGCGTTTCAGCAGCTCCTGCATACCCGTGGAGTCCAGCTGGAACACACCCAAGGTTTCGCCACGCGACAACAACCGGTACACCTCGGAAACCGATTCGTCGTCAGGCATGAGTGTTTCCAGATCAATTTCTTCGCCGCGGTTTTGCCGGATATTGCGTAACGCATCACCGATCACCGTCAGGTTACGCAGGCCCAGAAAGTCCATCTTCAGCAGGCCGATGGCCTCACAAGCCGGGTAATCCCAGCCGGTAATGATCGCACCGTCCGCGTTGCGTTTCCACATCGGAATGTGTTCCATCAGCGGCACCGAAGCCATAATCACCGCACAGGCATGCACGCCCGGTTGGCGCACCACGCCTTCCAAACCGCGGGCGGTGTCGTAAATCTTTTTCACGTCCGGGTCGGATTCAATGAGGTTACGTACCTCGGTGGCCTCGGAATAGCGCTCGTGCTCCGGGTCCATGATTCCCGACAGCGGAATGTCTTTGGCCATAATCGGCGCTGGCAGCGCGCCATTGATGCGGTCGGCCATCTGGAAACCGGGTTGGCCGAAATGCACCTTCGCCGCATCCTTAATCGCCTGCTTGGTTTTCACCGTGCCGAAGGTGATCACCTGCGCGATCTTGTCCTCGCCCCAGCGTTCTGCGGCATAGGTGATCATTTCACCACGCCGACGGTCGTCGAAGTCAATATCGATATCAGGTGCCGACGGGCGTTCTGGGTTCAAGAAACGCTCGAACAACAGGCCGTGCTCAATCGGGTCGATATTGGTAATCGTCAACGCATACGCCACCAGTGCACCCGCGGCTGATCCACGACCCGGACCGACCCAAATGCCCACCGAACGAGCATATTTAATGATCTCCGCGACGATCAGAAAGTACGACGGATACCCTTTGCCGTCAATGACCTCGATTTCGTATTCCGCACGCTCGATATATTCGCGGGGAACTTCCTGGCCGGGGAAACGTTCTGCCAGGCCCTCCATCACCTCGTGGTGCAGCCACGTCGTCGGCGTATACCCCTCTGGCACATCCGCAACCGGCATGCGATCATGCGAGTGTTCTTCCCACATGGAGGAATAATCACCGACGCGCTCGGCAATCCATAACGTGTTATCGCAACCATCGGGAACCATGTGATCCCAGCTCTCACGCATTTCCGCCGCGGATTTGATGTAGTAGCCGTCGCCATCAAACTTAAAGCGATCCGGGTCCTGGAACGTCTTGCCGGTCTGCACACACAGCATCGCCTCGTGGGCTTTCGCCTGCGATTGCAACACGTAATGGCAGTCGTTGGTCACCAGCGGCGGCAAATCCAAACGCTTGCCGATCTCTAGCAATTGATCTCTGGTGCGCTTTTCGATGTCCAGCCCATGGTCCATCAACTCCAGGAAATAATTTTCCTTGCCGTAGATGTCTTGCCACATGGCTGCGGCTTCTAAAGCCTGGTTGAATTGCCCCAACCGCAGACGCGTCTGTACGTCTCCCGACGGACAGCCAGTAGTTGCGATGATGCCGTCGGCGTGCTCGGCGATCAGCTCAGCGTCCATACGCGGCCATTTACCAAGCTGGCCTTCGTAGGATGCCAGCGATGAAAGCTTAAACAGATTTTTCAAACCCGTAGCATTTTCCGCGAGCATCGTCTGGTGCAAGTACGCGCCCGAGGCCGAGACGTCGTCACGCTTTTGATCCGGGGTTCCCCAACGCACGCGGTTTTTATTGAAGCGAGATTCCGGGGCCATGTAGGCCTCGATACCAATGATCGGCTTTATGCCTTTCGACGTCATGCGACGATAAAACGCATCCGCACCAAACATATTGCCGTGGTCAGTCATGCCGACGGCGGGCATTTCTTGCCGGTTCACCTCTTCCGAAAGCAGATCCACCTTGGCCATACCATCCAACATGGAAAATTCGGTGTGGTTATGCAGATGAACGAAAGAGGATTTTTTAGCCATGGAGTTATTCTAACGCCTGGCGGCTAAGACTCCAGTGCCTCTTGTGCACGCGCATGAGCACGCAAAACATAAAACGCTACGAAAGCACCCACGATCGCAGCAAACAATCCTGGCCAGGCGAAAGAACCATTAAATACGCCAATGACCAAGCTGAAACAGCCCACAAAAATCGCCAAGAGCGCGGCGGTAAAAGTGATCGATTCTCGCTTCTTCATAGCCAGAATTCTAGCGGAAGCGCGGGTCCTCGCTGAGGGCAACCTGCGGTGGACTGATGCCAAACTGTCCCCACACCGCATCCGGGGGCAGCACTTCGACAGCGTCAATGCGTGGATCGTGGGTGAGAGCTTCCAGCTTCCGCGGGGTGTCATAAGCGATGACGGCGGTGATGCCAGACGATTCTGTCCCCTCCGGAGGCTCCAATACCTGCGAAGGCTTCATCCCAGAAGAAGCTGCTATGGTGCTAGCGAAAATCTCGGTCCGCGCGGCCGCAATTTCACTATCAGTCGCAGTTGCACCGGTACCAGCACCCATGTCTTTTGCACCACTACCAAGCCCGGAGGAAATGCCAGTTCGGTCATCAGGGGCCACGGTTGGTTCGGCGGCCGCAGCTGGTTCCGGCAAGGCCAGAATCTGCGCATCTTGCGTAATCAAGCTCCCTACTCGACGGAGATCAGCAACCAAGCTGCCTGCGTCAGCACTAGACAGCGGAGCAGCGAAAGAGAGCATCGCAAATGCTGCCTGTTCCGGTGCTCGCTGTAGAGCTGCTGCCAAGGAAGCGTCGGCAAGCGCTGTGTAGTCTGCACGGCTCTGCTGAACATGTGGGCCCAGATGATCTCCAGCAAAAGGACGCGGGCGCGCGTTGTCGTCGCCGCCAGCCCACCACACAAGTGCTGTAATCAAAACAGCGAGGAGCACCAGCTCGCCCAAGCCGCGACCAGGTATTCTATCTGAGGGATTGCCCTGCAACTTTTACCTCGGTAACTCTGTTTCTGCCTCAACAACTCTGTTATTGCCGAAGTTTGCCGAGGGCGTCGGCAAGATCATCCGGGTACGGAGCTTCAATTTCCATCCAATGACCATCGCCGGGATGGTGGAATCCCACCTTGACCGCATGCAACCACTGGCGCTGCAAGCCCAACCTCTGCGCCAAATTCGGATCTGAACCATACATTGGGTCCCCGCAGCACGGGTGTCCCAGCGCAGACATGTGCACGCGAATCTGGTGCGTACGCCCGGTTTCCAGGGAAATCTCCAACAAACTAGCCTCGCGGAAAGCTTCCAACAAACGATAGTGCGTGATAGCACGCTTACCATCGTCGGTGACTGCAAATTTCCAACCGGCGCTGGGATGACGCCCGATAGAACCGTCCACGGTGCCCTCGATAGGGTCCGGCAACCCCTGCACCAATGCATGGTAGGTTTTGGACACATTGCGCTCGCGAAACGCGTTTTTCAAGCTGCTATAACCACGCTCCGAAGCCGCCACCACCATCACCCCCGAAGTACCGACGTCCAGGCGCTGCACAATGCCCTTGCGCTCCGGCGGGCCAGACGTCGAGATGCGGAATCCGGCCGCAGCCAGACCACCCACCACAGTGGGGCCTTCCCAACCAACAGTAGGATGCGCGACCACGCCCACAGGCTTGTGCACCGCAATCAAATCGTCGTCGAAGTACAAAATGTCCATACCTTCAACGAGTTCTTCTTTTGGCACCAGTGGCTTCGCAGGCTCTGGCAGTGTGACCTCCAACCAGGCACCTTCATGTAAGCGTTCCGACTTGCCGACGGCGGTGCCGTCGACCAGCACGTCCCCGTCCGCACTCAGGTTCGCCGCAACTGTGCGCGACAGCCCCAGCAATTTCGCCAACGCAGCATCGACACGCATACCTGCCAGCCCTTCCGGCACCGGCAACGAACGGGTCTCACGTGGGTTAGTGCTCATCGTCGACCTCCTTGGCTGGGCGTGCTGGTTGTTCAATGCTGTTTTGCGGCGCATCTGTTACTGCTTTGCGTGCTCGATGCTCTTCCGTGAACACCGCGACCAGGAACAGCACGACACCGACGGTGATAAACGAGTCTGCGACATTGAAAATGGCAAAATCGCCCACCGAAATGAAATCCACCACGTGGCCGAACCAAAAACCCGGCTCGCGGAACAGTCGATCCACTAAATTTCCGCCTGCGCCACCCGCAACCATCGCCAGAGCGATTGCTTGGAAACGGTCGTCGATGCGTGGCGACGCTAGCAGCACGCCGACGAGGAAAACCAGTTGAAAGGTAGTAAACAGCCAGGTAAAAGATTCGCTACCTAAGGAAAACGCCGCTCCTGGGTTGTAGACCAGTAAAAAGCGGAACCAGTCACCGAGAATTGGGAAGGCCTGACCGGGTTGCAGTGCAGCCTCGATAGCGATTTTGCTGGCTTGGTCGAACCCAATAACGCCTGCGATTACCAGCAACATGAGCCGCAGGTAGGGTGCGCGTCGTCGAGTTGGCAACGTTTTTAACCTAGTCACGGCCTTTATTGTTCCTGAAAGTAGGGTTTTACGTGAAATCGCCGCGCTGGCTAAACTGGCAAGGGTGATTTCTGCTGCTGCTTTTTCCCATTCTGCTTCTCGTGGCTCGACGGGTTCTCGCCGCTCAGCCAATTCTCGCCACTCAGCTAGTTCGCGGCACTCTGCCCATTCGCGGCGCTCTGCCCGTTCGTGGCGCGACGCCAAATCCCGCCGCCTTGCTGTGGCTTCCCTCTTGACGACGTCGGCCCTGCTATTAGCGGCCTGTGGTGACGAGGGCTCGGCAAACGATGAGACCAGCAACAGCGCGGGCGCCAGTGCTGGTAGCGCGGGTGAGCGTCGTGGCGAAGCCCCTGCTACGGAACAAGCCGTCGGGCTTCCGCTGGACGCACCACGCATCCAGGTGCTGTCTACCGGTACGGGCGAGCGCAAGCTTCTGTCCTACAACGACGTGAGTTCCGAGCAAGCAGTCGATATTGAAGTATCAGAAGGGTTTCAGCAGCTGGTCATGAAAAATGATCAGCTGGTGACCGAGGCTCCGGAACTGGGAGATTTGGTGACCACTACTCTGCCGGTGGCTGGTTCCGTGCTGGTTCCAGAAGGTTTTACTGACTCGACTCCCGGTGCAGATTCTGCGCGACATGTCGATTTCCGGGTGCGCGACCCACATATTTCCGGAACCAAAAATAACAATGACTCTACTGATGAGACCAGCTTGAGTGCGGCAGGTTTAGCAGAGGAGATCGCTTCTGCCGACGGTTTTGGCTTCGGGTGGTTGGCTGAAAATAATGGCCAGTTAAATACGTTGCTGTTGGCCGCACCACAGCAGGCTAGCGATCAGGCGCGTGCTGTTGTGGAACAATCGCTGACGAAGTTGGTGTCCACACCCGTGATTTTCCCGGACGAGCCAGTCGGCGTTGGCGCGCAATGGTCAGTGGATTCTCGTGTCACCGGCGAAGCAACCATGTTGCAAACCACGACGTTTACGGTGACCGAAATTTCTGGCGATGAGGTGAAACTTGATATCTCCGTCGAGCAGCGTCCCGCACTCGGGGCGTTGTCCTTAGAGGGGCATGCTGGCGCGGAAGGTTTTGCCGACGACACTTTGAATGTGACTAGCACCGATACTCGCTCACGTGGTTCTTTGACCGTGGATATGAAACAGCCACTGCCGGTTGCAGGCGAGCTCGATTTCACCACCCGCGTGGTCTACGGCAACGACGACGGTGCAGCCAGCGTCGTGCAGGATTCTTCCACTCGAATGCGTTTTAGCAGCGCGCAATAGCAGCACATGCCACGAAGGTTCTCTGCATAATGCCGACGGGTTGACCAACCGCCGTATTGGCGCGGGTTTCGTCGGCAAACGCCCGCTGCTTCTCAGAATCCCGTACCAAACGCTCCCCCAGAAACTGTGTTTTGCAGGTAATTCAATTTCGTGAATTGGGCTGTGTTAACGTCATTTTCGTGACTCATGTTACCGGTTTGTGCCCCAATTTTCCGGGTGCCTGAATCGATTTAGCGACGTGCTGCATTCCCAATGCATCAGCGCGATGGATGCACCAGCACCAGCGCGGCGGATGCTACGCAGTCAGCTAAGTATCTTCTCGTAACGCCTCATTACGAAGCTTTTTATCCACCTCACAGTTCGGAGTCTCCCGTGAACCAATTTATGGTTAATACCGAAGCTATCGGAGGAAGTCTCGGGCTCACCGCCCTCATTTCCGCCGTTCCATTGGTGACCTTCTTCGTCATGCTGTTGTTCGTGAAAGCACGCGCACACACCTCAGGCGCCGCGGCCCTACTAGCAGCACTGCTGATTGCCATTTTCGGCATGAGCATGCCAGTCGACGCTGCGCTCTCGTCAGCTTTCCGCGGTGGTCTATTCGGCCTATTGCCGATCGTCTGGGTCATCATGATGGCGATCTGGTTCTACCAGGTCACCGTCGTTTCCGGCCGATTCCAAGACCTGCGCCGCACATTCGATGCCCTCGGTAACGGCGATATCCGTATTCAAGCCATCCTCATTGCCTTCTGTTTCGGTGGTTTGCTGGAAGCACTTGCCGGATTCGGTGCTCCAGTGGCAATTACCGCAACCATGATCCTGGCCCTGGGCGTAAAGCCGCTGAAGGCCGCCACCACAGTTCTGCTGGCTAATACCGCCCCGGTAGCCTTCGGCGCCGTCGCAATCCCAATTACCACCGCAGGTAACGTCGGCGGACGTACCGTCGAACAGACTGAAAACATCGCAGCCATCGTCGGGCACCAGGCTCCATTTTTCGCGTTCTTAGTGCCGTTTATCTTGCTGTTCATCCTCGACGGATTCCGCGGTGTGCGCGAAGCCGCTCCGGCAGCAGCAATCATTGGTGGTTCCTTCGCAATCGCACAATGGTGGGCATCAAACTTCTTCGCCTACCAGCTCACCGACATCGTCGCCTGCCTGGCTTCCCTGGGCGCTGCTTTCGCCTTCCTGCGCGTGTGGCAACCCAAGGGCGTTGCCGCCATGCGTAAGCGTCTTGACATCCCAGAACGCGAAGACGATGGCGAGGTATTGACCAAGTCTCGCGTCTGGATGGCCATGATGCCGTATGCCATCGTTACCGTCATCTTTGGTCTCGCAAACCTCGGCGAAACCATCCCGGGCATCCTAGATAAGGCAAAAATTTCTTTCGCCTGGCCATTGCTCACCGACCGTCTGGTTAACGCCTCCGGCGATGTCATCGACACTTCGTACACCTTCAAGATCATCAATAACCCAGGTACGCTGCTGTTAATCTCCGGAATCATCGTTGCGGTTATCTACGGAATCTACAACCACAACGGTAAGTTCCGCGTCAAAGGTAGCGACGTCGTCAGTGAGCTAACCAGCACCGCATACAAGATGCGCTGGACTGCACTGACCATCGTCATGGTTCTGGCGCTGGCCTATGTCATGAACTACTCCGGCCAAACCGTCGCCATGGGCACCTACGTCGCCTCGCTCGGTGCTGTCTACGGCTTCCTGGCACCAGTTCTGGGCTGGGTCGGGACCGCGATTACTGGCTCCGACACATCCGCCAACGCACTGTTCGCAAACCTGCAAGTCACCGCCGCTAATAACATCGGCCTCAACCCAGACCTGTTGCTGGCAGCTAATACCACCGGTGGTGTCGTCGGAAAGATGATCTCACCACAATCGCTGGCTATTGCGGCCACCGCCGTCAGCATGGAAGGCAAGGAAAGCGCGATTTTCAAGTCGGTGGTTGGTTACTCCATCGTCCTGCTGATCGGGCTCTGCACCCTAGTCTTCTTGCAAACAAACATCCTGTCCTGGATGGCTCCGGTTGTGAACTAAGTTCGAGCACCCGATGCAAACAAAAGACCGCCTGCACCAATCTCATCTGGTGCAGGCGGTCTTTGTCTATCGCGAGTCTAAGAACTCGTGGCCCATAATGAACTCCGGGCCCATAATTATTTACTGCGCAGGAGCTGGGTGCTCTCCGTGCTCGTTGTGTGCCTCCGGCAATTCCTGGTGGCCTTCGTCGATAACTTCTGCCTCGTTCGGTGGTACTTCAACGCCGCCATCCATACAGACCTCTGGAACCTGCTCTGGTTCCACAGTGTTGATAACCAAGACGCAGGCCCATTCACGTGAAAGCTTCCAGTGACCATCTTGGTAGATGAACTCGACGTTATCGGCAGGCTGCACCTCACGCTCTGGCAAAGAGTAGGCGACGGTCGCCAACGCTGATCCCTCGGTGTAACCCGGCAAAACCGGATCGACGACGTTGAATTCAGCTCCCGATTCCATCTTTGCGGCAGCCATGGTGTCGAACAGCTCTGGGAATTCCTCGCCGCCCTCGACGGTGAGTACACGCTCTTCTGCAGGCAGGTTCGGGTCTGCAGCGCGCTGCAAAACGTCGTTCAGCACTTCTTTGGTAGGCAGCTCAACCGGCGCGGCCTTGGCCGAAGTGCTCGATTCTGCTTTCTTCGTGCTTTCGGCGGCGGTACCCGCGTTGTCGGCGTCGTCGGAGCAAGCCGCCAGGGTCAGCGCCAAACCGACGGTCGCGGCGGCGATGCTCGTTTTCGTGAATTTCACGGTTAATCCTCCAAAATAGACATCTGCGTAAGCAAATTCGAAGCCACAGCTTTGATACTCGTAGCGCTCGAAGAAATCTTACCCGTGTGCCTTTTATACTTGAATTCATGACTCGCCAGATTTCCGTCATCTGCACCGGCGGCACCATCGCATGTACCGCCGATGAATCCGGCGCACTCGTGCCCACAGTCAGCGGCCAACAGCTTGTCGACGCCGCGCAACAACAACTTCGCCAGCAACCAACCGGACACAACAAGCTTGTCGACGAGCTCACCTTCCGTGTCCACGACACGCTGCAGCTAGATTCTTCCTCGATCGGCCTACCAGAGCTGGACACACTGCTGGCTGCCATCGCCGAACAAGCTACTGATCCTGCGGTGGACGCGGTCGTCGTCACGCATGGCACAGATTCTATGGAGGAATCTGCCTTCGCCGCTGCCCTGCTGGTGCACGGTGCGCCAGTGGTGTTCACGGGGGCACAACGCTCCTTCGACCATCCGGAGACCGACGGGCCGGGCAACCTGGCGGGCGCAATCAGCCGCGCTGTGGAATTGCTCCCAACCAATACCGTGGAAGTGCATTTCGGCGGGCAGAATCTGCCTGCTACCGCGGTACACAAACGCCACACTGCAGAGCTCACAGCTTTCATCACACACGGTAGTGCGGCAGCGGTACCAAAATTCGCCACGCTGCCATCTTTATCCGGCTTCCGGGTGCCCGTGCTCGCAGGATATCCCGGCGCCACCGCGGAGCTGCTAGATTACGCCGTGGATACAGGCGTCGACGGGGTGGTCATCGAAGCACTGGGGTCCGGGAATATGTCCGCAGAACTCGGGCAGGCCGCACGGCGTGCACTACAACAAGGAATCCCAGTTGTCGTGGCCACACGTGTGCCCCACGGCGCAGTGCAACTAGCCTACGGTGGTGGCGGTGGCGGGGCTACCTTAGCTGAACACGGTGCGATTTCCGCACGCACGGTGCATCCAGGCCAAGCGCGGCTAGCCTTGATTATTGCCTTGGCCACCGGCACAGCCCCGGAAGAATTATTCCGCTGCTTCGATTAATGCGACTTTTCGGCTAACCAGTCGTACCACGCTAGTGAATCGAGCGGGTCCGCCGGCACCAATTGCGGGTCATCAGCAGGGAAAGTCCGGGTCTTGCCAGGCCCGGTGGCTCGGGTTTCGAATCGCACAGACACCACCCCGTGCCCACTTCCCTGAATCCAACCGTGGCCATAATCGGGATGGAACACATCCTGGGTTGCACGCCAATGGCTTCCCGGAAGCTCAGGCGCACTGGCTTGTTCGGCCGCCGCGTCTTCTACAGCCCCCGGAACCACTACCCCATCCGCGCCCGGAATACCGGTGACCATGGTGGGCTCTTCCATGCTCAAGCCACCACTCGCGCTTGCTGTGACCTGCCGTTGTGCCGCGCGGTCCAGCTCCGGAAACAACACGTCTTGCCGAGCGGTCTCTAAACCCGAATAGCCGACGCCGACTAACCTCACGGGACCGGTTTCTGCTGGGTAACGGACAATAGTGCCGGCGACCGCGCGCAAGGTTTCGGCGTTATCGGTGGCGTACGGCAGGGTAGCTGAGCGAGTTTCGGTGCGAAAATCCGCCATCTTCAACTTCACCGTGACCGTGCGCGCGCCCCGGCCGTCGGCAAGCAAGCGTTTATGCGCAGATTCCGCAGCCCAGCCAAGCGCTTCGTCCACCTCTGCGGCGGTGGTCAGGTCTTTGGCGAAGGTTTGTTCCGCCGAATGTGACTTCGCCTCTGCGCGCGGGGCCACCGGCCGCTCGTCGATGCCACGCGCCAGGTGCCACAAGTCCATGCCGACGGTACCGCCCAACGAGATTTTTACCTCCCGCTCGCTCATATTCGCCAGATCACCGATCGTCGTCACGCCGATGGCCTGCAGCTTTGACGCCGTTACTGGGCCCACGCCCCACAGCTTGCCGACGGGCAACGGGTGTAGAAATTCCAGTTCTTCGTCGACAGGAATGATCTTGGAGCCATCTGGTTTCGCCTGGCCCGAGCCGATTTTCGCGAATTGTTTTCCAGAACCCGCGCCGATCGACGACGGCAAACCGGTGATTTCTTTGATTTCTGCGCGCAGGTTATCCGCCCAGTCTTTCACCTCTGCCGCGGTGGCTCCGATGAGTTCGGCAGGTTCCATGAACGCTTCGTCGATAGAGAGTTGTTCCACCAGGTCCACGCGCTGGTGAATCAGCTCAAACACGCGTTTGCTGGCAGCCGAGTACACAGCTTTACGCGGCTGGATTTGTACCGCACCAAAGCCGATGAGTTGCAACGCGCGGTACGTAGGCATCGCAGACGACACCCCGAATTTGCGGGCCTCATAGGAAGCCCCGGCGACAACTCCCCGGCCATTCATGCCACCGACGATGACGGGGCGGCCGCGCAGAGTGGGCCGGGTCAGCTGTTCGACGGAAGCGAAAAACGCGTCCATATCGATGTGAATGACCCAGCGCTGCATGCCTTCCAGTCTAGTGACTGTGCTCGAGTAAGGGCTGACCGTGCGGGGTTTCTCCTAGCTTCTCACTAGTGCTGCGTCTGTCGACGGACCAACTCGAATGGGCGCAGTTTATCTATCCATTCTGCACGGCTTCGTGCTGCAGGCACCATGGTCTGCGCCGGTGCGGCTGCCTGCCCAAGTGCGTGTTGGTAAAGCTTCACCGAAACTTTTCCATGCTCTTCTCCGCGCACGCGGGGTAATGCCAGGCACAACAGCGGTGCACAGCAGGTGTCCTCCGCACACGTGGAGGTTATTCTAAAGCAGACCACTAAAATAATCCCCTGCCAAACCGAGTGGCAGGGGATTGACCCCCACCCTACAACAGAAAGTACCCATCATGGAAAAAATAATCACCACCACACTCGGAGTAGCGCTCATAATCAGTAATGCCCTACCCGCGCCTATTGAAGTCACTCTTATCCTATACGGAGCTTTTGCTATGGCAGTAGGCTACGGCCTAAGAAATATCCCCCGCCTATACAAAGAGCTGAGAGCCGTGTAATACGCCCGCCATCATTCGCTTCTCCGCGCACGCGGGGTAATGCCAAGTCGCTGGCAGTAGAACACGTCAAGCATGTCTCTTCTCCACGAATGCGGAGAGCTAATACCTTGCTTGCAGCTTGTCGAATGCTTCCTTGAGCGTCTCGACATGCTCCTGGGTCTCGTCGGAGCTGCTGCAACGGAGCATTGAGACATCAACGCCAAATGCTTGAGCACTCTGGACCGCTTTCCCAGCCGGCGCGATAATGATCGGGCCGGCTGGGTGATGAATCTTTCGGGTTAAGCGCTTGCCTTAGCGTGGTGTGCGCGCACGCGCTTGGCGTAGTCGGCGAACTTTTCACGATCCCAGGGGTCTAGATAAATCGCTACTTCGAGCACATCAAGCCACTGTTCGCTGATTATGATGTCTTCAGCAATCAATGCATGAATTGCGTACTCAAACGATAGGTCAAATTCTCCTCCATTAGTGTCATCAATCGCATTTGGAGTTTGAAATTCCTGTAGGTAATCGGTCAAGAACTCTTCCCACAATCTTCTTAACGCGCCATCGACGTCATCGGCTGCATCTT
This sequence comes from Corynebacterium pseudodiphtheriticum, assembly GCF_023509295.1. Classification (NCBI taxonomy): domain Bacteria; kingdom Bacillati; phylum Actinomycetota; class Actinomycetes; order Mycobacteriales; family Corynebacteriaceae; genus Corynebacterium; species Corynebacterium pseudodiphtheriticum. The sequence goes on from NZ_CP091864.1 coordinate 1,530,358, forward strand.
CAGCATTGATGCCATAAATCGATGGTGTCATGCCTGTTTCCTAACTTTAGAGAAGAATTCGTCGCTATTAAACGAGTTAGTGGGTGTAACCAGTTTCCCACCCCGCACTTTCATCACCCCTTTACCTCGGACTGGATAAGCCGTCTTCAAAACAGCTTTTCCGTCTTCTACAACCCACGCGACGTTTACGAGCACTCCATTAACTTCTTTCCGTACTGCACGCCTTTGCTCGTCGCGCACACGATATGAAGTGCCCCAGGTGAGACAAACCATAAAAAATTGAGATTGGCAAACCTGTTAGTGAACTACGCTGAATAATATGAACCCTCACCTCCCATCCCGCGCAGCATCACTGTCCGCCGCCGTGCTCACGCTCGCTCTTGCAGCTAGCACGCTTGCTCCTGGCACGCCAGAGATCACTCCCAGCGCCCACGCCGCCGCTCCCGTGATTCCGGATGATCTACCAATTTTCCCAAAGGTTTCTGAAAACCCACAGATTTCCGTGACTTTCGAAGACGGCACCCCCGTCGATGGTGCCACTGTCCACCGTGGCGACGTGCTGCTCGTGCATGGCACCGGATTCTCCCCCGAGGCTAACCAAGGCGGCTTTCCCCTCCCCGTCCCGCCGGGTGTGCCCAATGGCCTCTACGCCCTATACGGAGCATTCCCCGCGCACTGGAAGCCCAGCGAGGGCGCAGATCCATCCACCCGCACCCACCCACACGATCGCATGGCGTGGGTCATGCCAGAGGGCACTCTGGACAGTATTCCCGCAGGAGCCATTGATATGCGCCGCTCTATCGCGCGGCAGGAGCAGCCGATGAATGCTGACGGTTCGTTCACCGCCCGCATCGTGGTGGATCCACCCGAAACCACCCCGGGCGATAACTGGGGCGTGTATGTCTACCCCGGCGCAGGTTCCATTAATGCGGCCGAGGAGTTTTATATTCCGCTGAATTACTCGCCCGAACCAGGACCAAACACCCCTGCACCACCCCAACCTGATCTTCTTCTCGACGCCGACCTTGCCTTCCGTTTCGCGGAGATCACCAAAGGCGGGGTAAACGCCAAGAATGGAGCCACCAAGGTGGATGCACACCGCGTGGCATTCACCCGAGATGCGGCCGCAGAAAACGGCGATGGCGTGCGCAAGTACAAAGGCACCGTGATCACCACCGCACGTTTTACCCTGGCGGAGGTCGCGGTGGCCGATCCGTGGCTCATACCGCAACCAGACGGCAGCTACCTGATTACGGGGCTTATCTCACGCTCTTACAATGTGGGTGCCGATGAAATGGTGCGGGTGCCACTGGGTCTGATCACTGCCGCCCAGGCCGCCGATCAGGTACGCGGTTAGCGTTGGGCTAGTTTTCAGACAAGAATTTCTTCAGCTGCTCAACACCATTAATTGCCAGTGGTGATGGTGGCTCAGCGAAAGCCAGCAGCATCGGCAGAATCTTGTGTTCTTTCACCGCGGTTTCTGCGCTGCTGCAGCCAGCCAGAATCAGTGGTGCAATCAGGAGCGGGGCAAATTTCTTTTGTGCTAGTTTTTTCATTTTTCTAACCTTTCGAAGTGTAAGTGGTGCTCTGTGCGCACCACGCGAACGTTGTAGATGGGCTCGAGGATTTCCGGGACGAGTACGTCGCCAGGCGGCCCCGACTCCACCAGCCGGCCTTCTTCCAGCAAATGGATCCAATCGCAGTACTCCAGCGCCATGTTCAGGTCGTGTAACACAACCGTGGCATTGGCGCGGTATTCCTTGATCAGTTTGAAGACCTCCAACTGGTAGTGAATATCCAGGTGGTTCCCCGCTATCTTGCGCCACCACGGAAAGCTCGTGGGCGATTGTGCGCGCCCGCATCGAGGCCAGAGGTGTCCCGTTCAGAAGCACCCTGCCTTCGGTCGGTTGTAGAGCACCAAAAAACGTGCGCAGCAGCGTGGTTTTGCCCGAACCATTTGGCCCCACTAGGCCAACAACACCGTGATCGGGAATTTCGAAGGAAATATCCTTGATGATCTCCTGATAAGAAATATTCTCAGCAGTAATCATTTCAAAACTCCCATCCGGCGAACCAGCAAAATCAAAAATGGTGCGCCGCCCAGGGAGGTCAAGATACCGATTGGGATTTCCTGCGGTGCCAGCAGCGTGCGCGCACCAATATCCGCGGCGATCAGCAAACTAGCTCCCAGTAATGCGGCGACCGGAATCATGTGGAGGTGCGAACCACCCACCAAACGGCGGGCAGCGTGCGGAATTACCAAACCAACGAAACCAATCGAGCCAGCCATGGCCACGACAGAGCCGACAAGTATGCAGGTCAACACCACCAGGATGACGCGCATGCGATCCGGGTTCACCCCCAACGTCAACGCGGCGTCGTCGCCAACGGTCAAGGCATCAATGCGGCGCCCCATGGACCAGAAAACGATCGTCACCGTCGACGCTGCGAGCGCGCCGATGAAAGCAGCACCTTGCAAAGCGTATTCACCAAAACCTGCGCCCACACCGAACAAAATCGCCAGCGCGGCGCCAGTACTAGCACCTGAGTTAATTCCCAGAATATACGGATCCGCCAGCGCGTTTCGGGCTGTCAGGTTCAGCGTCGCCCTGCTGTGCCCCGTTGTGCGAAGCCAGCTGAGCTTCGGAGTGAGCCTTTTTCACAGCTTAATTCTATCAACCATTCAATTGAATGAGAAATTATCTAAAGTTAGCGCTAAGCTGAAATATGGAGTACGCAAAACATTCTCAGGAGCAGGTATGCCCGATCTCAAAATCAATTTGGAACGCGCCGAAAACTGGAGCGCCACTTTCCGCATTCTCGGGGATATCACACGCTTGAAAATACTAACGGCCCTGCATTTCGCAGGACCGTATGTTCTCACCGTCAGTGAGCTTGCGGAAACCACAGGCGTGCGCGTAGCTACCTGCTCTGCCGCACTGCGCGCCATGGCGCTCAACGGCACAGTCGCCTACAGACGCGAGGGACGTTCAATGTTTTATGCGATCAAAGATGAAAATGCACATAAGCTACTGCATTTCATGGGCAGCGAGCACGAAGGCTAAGCCCGCCATGCAAACTGCTGGGCACCGATCGCTGGCGCAAGACCTCGCGATCACTGCCCAGCAAGCAACTAGTACTGACGCAGATTAATCGGGCCTTGGCCGCGGGTAGCGCGAACTACCCCAGCAACCGCCAGAACCAATGACAAGAGCTCTTCTGTTCGTTTGCCGATTGCACGCAAAACAAAACCCGGGCGTTCAGTGGCGGTGATCGCTGCTTCCATGGAGTCGTCCGCGTCGGCGTGTTCTGCTACCACTTTACGAACGGCAGCCAGCAGATCATCGTCAACAGCAGGGTCGAAGCAAATGGCGGTCGCAACGTGGGTCCGCCCGCCCATGGCAAAATCGAGATTTTCATCAAACTCAGTTTCTTGCGGGCACAACCGGAGGTTATCGACCAGGGCGGTTTCGCCGTCAATTTCCACGACATTACGCAAATGCGCCTGGGTGTACTGAAACTGTTCCCCGTCTGGCGACCATCCCGGAGTAACAATATCCGACATGAACAAACTTCCCGTCGGGTGCACTTTAGCGGTGATGTGCTGGCGGAAATCCGCGTCCCGGTACAAAATGAGCTGGTCCGGAACATATTCCAATACTGCACCCTCTGCGACGGTGAAGTGCATATTCTGCACGACGTACTCGTCTGGCGTGCGGTACACCTTCGCCGCCGACTGATCGGTGATCAACATAGACGCATTCTTGTCGACGTCCAGAGCAATGCGGTACGCATCGCCACCGACGTATCCGCCGCCCGGGTTCACGATGATGTAGTAAACCTGCCCGGAATCATCTAGGTAATGCGGGCGGATCACTTTCAGAGCCCGGGTATGGTATTGCTTGGTTGCTACTGATTTGCCATCGCTTAAGGCAATGCCGAGTTCCAGCTCGCCCATTTCTTTGCGTGGCGGATCATGCAAAAAACGGTCTTGCGGGAGCTTCCACATACTAATCAGCCAAATCCTGCATCAACACGTCATGGCGAATCCATTCGACAAGCTTGTCCAGGCCTTCGTCAGATTTGAGGTTCGTCAGCACAAATGGCTTATCGCCGCGGAAGACTTTGGAATCATCCGTCATCACCTGCAGATCAGCACCCACGTGTGGAGCCAAGTCAGTCTTGTTGATCACGAACATGTCGGATTTAATCATGCCCTGGCCAGCCTTGCGAGGAATCTTCTCACCTTGCGCCACGTCGATAATGTAAATCGAGAAATCAACCAGTTCTGGCGAGAACGTCGCAGAGAGGTTATCTCCGCCGGATTCCACGAACACCAACTCTAGATCCGAGTGACGGTTCATTAGCTCTTCGATGGCATCTTCGTTCATGGAGGTGTCTTCACGAATTGCGGTATGCGGGCAACCACCGGTTTCCACACCAATGATGCGATCTACGGGTAGCAGACCGTCGCGGGCGAGGATCTTTGCGTCTTCCGTCGTATAAATATCATTGGTAATCGCGGCCATTGACACCTCGCCGTCCAGGGCGCGGGTAATGCGTTCGATTAGCGCGGTTTTACCCGAACCAACTGGGCCACCAACTCCGATTTTAATAATGCTCACGGAACAAGTTCCTTTCGTTTGTGTACTACTGGTGTAGCGCTACACGCTACAACGCTTCTCGGCAACAGATTAGTTAGAGATCTAGGACATGAACATTCGAGAGATCAAGCTCTCGTGAGCCATCTGCGCAACCTCGAGACGTGGTGCCACGACCCCAAGATCGCTGACGTCATGCTCCATCGTCATTTCCGCAGCCTGCGTGATCGCTGGGTACGCCTGTACAAGCACGCGCTGGCCCGCATCTTGTCCCAATGGGATAGCACGGATCGCGTTTTGCGTCATTGAATTCGCCATCTGCATGAGATAGGCGGTGACAGCTTCCCGCGCGCCGACCCCCACGGAACCGAGGACGAGCCCGGCGGCGATCCCTGGGTTTCCGTGCAAGCTGCGGTCGGTAAGGCTCTTTTTATAGTGCGATACCAGCACGTCCTCCGGGGCGATGATTGCAGCGACTCGGGACATCCGTTTGCCCATCGAGTTCATCGAGGTACGGACCTGCTTGGGGGTCTGACAGGCGTGCACCAACTGATCTAGAGAATGCAATTGTTCTTGTTTCTCTTCAGCACTGAGGTCAGCTTGCTGCAGTTCAACAGCGAAGCGGACAGCGAGAGCTTCAGAATAGCTTGCCTGTCGCAGATAGCCGTGGAGCCACTTGCCATAGGTGTCCGGTGAATCGATTTCACCGGATTGCACCGAGACCTCCATACCCGCAGAGTGGGCGAAGCCACCGGTAGGTAACGCGGAATCAGTCAGGTGCCACAGCACTAGTTGTGCATAGCCACGGTTGCTGATCTCGGCAGAGTCCACGGCCTTAGTGGGTGTGTTCGGCATGGCGGAACGCCTCCGGCATTACGTGTTCGGTGCGCTCGTAGGACACACCGACATGGTCCAGGTGATGCTCAACCGTATGATCGTAGCGCACCACCATCACCTCGGCACCGAACTGGCTATCAGTACCGAAGAATTGTGCCTGCAGGTGACGATTCCCGAGGGTATGTGCAACTCGCAGGGCTTCTTGCACAGATTCTGGCGTGATAACCAAAACATCAGTCGGCTTGATCTTGGCGACGAACAGCTTCTCGCCATCGTCGTAAAGAACGTCCCCGTCTTTCAGCTCCGTGAAGTCACCGGAAAAACGCAGGGCAACTTCTGCACCGGAATTAGCGCGAGCGCGCTGCACACGCTTCAAGCGGGTTTCGTTGTCGAATTCCACCCAGTCGATGGTGCGCTCAGAGCCACCATCTGGCAAATTCGCGAGGTTTCCGGAAATTTCGGTGATAATCATATCGACCTTCCTTGCAATATCGGGGCAATATCGGGGCTGAAAAACTCGGGCCGTTTGTAGCTGAAACTGGGACGCTAGAACAGGAAGTAACGTTGCGTCATCGGCAGTTCCGTTGCTGGCTCAGCGGTGATGATTTCACCGTCGACGGAAAGCTCGTAGGTCTCTGGATCCACCTTGATCTCTGGCGTAGCGTCGTTCAGGCGCATGTCCTTCTTCGAGATATTGCGCATGTTCTTAGCTTCAACGAAACGGCGCGCGATGCGCAGCGTTTCTGGAACGCCAGCTTCCATGGCAGCCGTCGGCAAGAAGGTCACCGAGTTACGGCGGGATGCGTGGCCCAAAGCGCCGTAGGAGTAACGCATGGTGCGAGGCTGTGGAGTCGGGATAGACGCGTTAGCATCACCCATGATCGAACGTACAACGTAGCCAGACTTTAGAACCATGCTTGGCTTCACGCCGAAGTTCTTCGGATCCCAGATGACAAGGTCAGCCAGTTTGCCTTCTTCTACAGATCCAACGGAGTGCGAGATACCGGAAGCAATCGCTGGGTTGATCGTATATTTCGCGATGTAACGCTTGATGCGCTCGTTATCGTTGTTTTCCGAGTCGCCAGCCAAAGAACCAAATTGTTCCTTCATACGGTGTGCGACCTGCCAGGTACGCAAAACAACTTCGCCCACACGACCCATTGCCTGGGAGTCAGAGGACGTAATCGACAAAATACCACGGTCGTGCAAAACATCTTCTGCAGCAATCGTTTCTTTGCGGATACGCGAATCAGCAAACGCAACGTCTTCTGGAAGATCTGGGTTCAAGTGGTGACACACCATGATCATATCCAGGTGCTCATCCATCGTGTTGACGGTGTATGGCAGCGTCGGGTTCGTGGACGCAGGCAAAACGTTGTTCAGACCGGCAACCTTCAGGATGTCAGGGGCGTGGCCACCACCGGCACCTTCGGTGTGGAAAGTGTGGATGACGCGGTCTTTGAACGCAGCGATGGTGTTGTCAGCAAAGCCACCTTCGTTCAAGGTGTCGGTGTGGATAGCTACCTGGATATCCATCTCGTCGGCGACAGAAAGCGCCTGGTCGATGGTGTTGGCAGTAGCACCCCAGTCCTCGTGGATCTTCAGGCCAATCGCGCCTGCCTTGATTTGCTCACGCAACGGGTTGGCATCGGAGGCGTGGCCTTTGCCCAAGAAACCGACGTTAACGGCAAAGTTTTCGGTCGCCCGGATCATGTGGGTGATGTTATCGGCACCAGCGGTAACCGTGGTGGCGTTCGTGGAATCTACCGGGCCAGTTCCGCCGCCGATCAGCGTAGTAGTGCCGTTATCCAGGGCAGCTTCTACCTGCTCTGGGGAGATGAAGTGTACGTGGGTATCAATAGCACCAGCGGTGATGATCTTTCCTTCACCGCCGATAACTTCGGTGCCCACACCAATCATGACGTCGACATCGTCCATGATGTCTGGGTTACCGGCGTTGCCGATCTTCATGATCTTGCCGTCTTTGATCGCAATATCTGCGGTGAAGATGCCTGTGTGGTCAATGACCGTTCCGTTGGTAATGACCAGGTCCGGAACCATATCATTACCGCGCATGCGCGAGTTCTGGCCCATACCATCGCGGATTACCTTGCCGCCGCCGAAGGATACTTCCTCGCCGTATTTAGTGAAATCTTTTTCCACGCGGGCAATAAGATTGGTATCGGCGAGACGAATGCCGTCGCCTGTCGTTGGGCCGTGAAGCTCAATATATTGGCGTCGATCCATCTGAAAAGACATGGTGTATTACTCCTCTAGCTGGGTGTTTTAGGTATTGCGACGAGAGTTTGGGGCTAGTCGAGCTTGCCGTTGACTTTGCCGTTGAAGCCATGGATTTCGCGGTCGCCTGCGAAATCGATCAGGTTAACAGTGCGGGAATCGCCAGGTTCTAGACGGATTGCGGTTCCGGCCGGGATATCGAGGCGTTTACCACGAGCAGCCTCACGGTCGAAGTCCAGTTCCGCATTGGCTTCGGCGAAGTGGAAGTGCGAACCAACCTGGACGGGGCGGTCACCGGTGTTGGTAACTTCCAGAGTGATTGCCTCACGGCCTTCATTCAACGTGATAGGACCATCTTCTGAGATAAAGAATTCACCAGGAATCAAGGGTTTCTCCTTCGTAGTTATGCAGTCAGTTCGGGGATGATGGTCTAGCGGATTGGACGGTGCACAGTGACCAGTTTGGTTCCGTCGCGGAAGGTCGCTTCAACCTGCACATCGGAAATCATTTCCGGGACGCCTTCCATGACATCTTCGCGGCTGAGGTAGGTAACACCTTCACTCATCAGGTCCGCTACAGATTTCCCGTCACGTGCGCCCTCGAGTAGTTCGGCGGTGATATAGGCGACAGCTTCTGGTCGGTTCAGCTTGAGACCACGTTCTTTACGTCGGCGAGCTAGGTCGCCTGCGACGACAATCATCAGTTTGTCTTGTTCACGCTCTGTCAAGTGCATTGATTTCCTCCAAGAACTAGTTAGTGTTTAAGGCATTGAGACCGGATATGGTCGAGGGCGCCGAGGGTAAAAGCCTCCTTCGGCGCCACTGTGTGTGGTTAAGCTGGTCGCCACGGGCCTTCGCCCGGATCTTTCACCGGCTCAGGCTCATCCTTCAGGCCTTTTCGGCCCATACCGATGTCGACAAGCTCATTTGGATCATCTTTACCTGCCTTACCTTTCGGCGGTTTATTCTTCTTTCCTATGAATTTATCGAACAACCCGTTCTGATACATCACCGTTCCGAGGATCATCAAGATACCGAGGAACTGCAAGGCGGATGGAACTTCACCGAACAATGGCCAGGCGATGACAACCGAGGACACTGGGGAGAGCAGCAGGATACCAGCGGACAGGGTTGGATCCAGCCAGACCGAACCCCACTGAACGAACGTCCAAGCAACAGCTTGACCGAGGGTCGCCAGCATCAGCAACATCAGCCAGTTGGTCGCGGTCAGTGGATCACCCAAGGCGGTTTCTGGGTTTTCCAAAGGAATCTGGCCGTCGACAAGCACGCCGTGGGTGAAGTCGAATCCACCGCGAGAAGAACCAGTGTGAGCCCAGACGAACGGAGCAACCATCTGCGCAGCCGCGGTGTACATCATTGGCTGTACATACAGGTCCTTACGAGGAGCGGTCGTACCAGCTTTACGCGAGAAGTACAGGTAGAACGAGTAGCAGATACCGGAGGTAGAAACATTGCAATAGCTTTAAATTATTCCATGAAAAAACCCGGGAATAGCTGAGTTTTTCCCAAAACAGTACGTTCAAATGCGAATTTGAATAATGATATATCAACAGGTTCCTGGGAATAACCTGGACCACAAAATCGATTGAAGACGTCGAAATATTGCCAACTCTACTACAACCCTACGGAGGACCTACATCACCATCCGTGAAATATCACCATTTTTCGAACTTTGTTTCTATATTATTTGAGACTTAGGACGCGAGCCATTGCAGTGGCACCGTCCAGAACTCGAAAGCAGCTGTCAAAACTCAGACCGGTAATGATTCTTCATTTTTTGCCTAGAGACGCGAAGACCGGAGCAAACCGGTCGCACGATGAATAATCATGCTTTCTCGGTTTGCTCCGGTCTTACGGGCTTACACTCTGTACAAGCCCGCCCAGGGTTTTAGTTCAGTGGTTCCGCCCCACCCCACGCTTTAACCAAACAGGTTCGATGAGCTAGAACTCAACAATCCTCCGTTGCCCAGGCCTGGGCGCTGTGGAGTCTTCGGGGCATCGTCCGGTTTGGCATCCTCAGGACTTTGCCCTGGGGCTGGCCTACGGCCATCTTCAGTACCCGGTTTGTGCTCTGGCGTCTTCTCGGGTGCACCATCCGGCACGGGCACATCGGCCTCTCCGACCTGAATTTGTTGGAATGTCTCCGGCTTACCGGCGATCCCCACCGTAATGGTCTCGCCCACACGCAGCTGATACAGCGTCGGGATGGCGTACTCGAAAGATACGAGATCCGAGCCAAAAGCTTCTTGGCGGGAAGCAAGCACTGTCTGTTGGTGGGCACGGTCGTTAAACAGAATAGAAACGTACTGCGCTTTACGTCCCGCCTCCAGCAATACCTTGCCGGTGAGCTTCGTGTCTCCGACTTTCACCGGATTAACAATGACCTGCTTCGTCGCATCAGACGCCTGGTTCTGCACGGATGCCACAGGTTGCGCCTGTGCTTCAGCAGTCACCGAAGCCGCCACCGGAACAGCAAGAGACAGTGAAACTACTGCCGCTGCGAATACGCGCTGGTTAATCATGCAGAATTCCTTTCTGGAGAATCGCGGAACCGAAGTTAAATCTTGATGTTGAACTGCGCCAGGAAACCACGCAGTGGTTGTAGGAAGTGTGGACCACTGAAACCTTCGGTGAGGAGCTTAACGACGCCAGAGACAACTCCAACTACTCCACCGATGGCTGCGAGGGTCTTGAAGAAATCACCAATATTCGAGCTTCCCTGCAACGCACCTTTGTCAATCTCTGGTTTTTTATCACCCTCACCAGGAAGTTTTGGGTTCTCTGGTTGCTTTTCTGGTGCCTTCGGAGCCTCTGGTTTCTTTTCTTCACTAGGCTTTTGGGATTCCGGCTTCTTCTCGCCCGGCTTCATGCCTTCGTTTTCGGGAGTCTTAGGATCTGCCGGCTTGTTCTCGGACTGTCCCGGTTTTTCCGGCTGCTGTTCTTTGTCTCCCGGCTGTTTATCCTTATCGCCAGGTTTCATGTCTTCAGCATCTCCAGCAGGCTTTTGTTCATCAGCCTCTGGTTTCTTCTCTGTTTCAGGATTCGGGACTTGCTGCTCTCCTTCTGGCTTAGCCTCACCTTCCGGTTTTTTCTCAGCTTCCGGCATCGGGGACTGCTGGCCCTCCCCTGGTTTGTTCCCGCCCTCCGGCTGCTGTTCTTTATCCTGCGGTTGTGGCGCCGGTTGCTCTATTTCTGGCTTGTGCTCATTCCCCGGATCCGGAACTGGTGCCGGGCTCGTTTCTGGTGTCAGAGCTTTTTGCACGGTGACGGTTTGGAAGGTGTTTAGATTCCCAGGAATTCCTACGGTGATTGCCTCGCCTTCCTGCAGAGGGCGCGACGTCGGAACAGTATATTCAAAGGAAACCAGATCTGCGCCCATGGTGGTGTCTCGAGTTACTTGAATTTCGTCACGGTGCACATTTGAAACAAACAAAACCGCAACTTTTTGAGAATTCTCACCGTCTGCAATAAGTACTTTACCCGTGATCTTGGCATCACCAACCCGAGGTTGATCAACAATAACCTGCTTGGAAGCGTCATCGGCAACAACCGGTGCAATTTCTTGTGCCTGCGCAACAGGCGGAATAGCAGAAACAGAAGGAACAGCGAGCGAGCCCAGGGCCGCGATAGCAACGACTACGCGTTTGTTAAGCATAGTAAAAGGCCTTTCAGAAAACGGCGGGAACAAAATATTTGGTTTTATCTTTAACCAAAATTTGTAATAACTGCTTGAAAAAGGGTGGGAGAATTCTGGGGTTAACGTCCCAATATGGTTCTCGACCGCTGGCGTGCTTAGCTGACTGCTCCGACACCGCCAACGGCCTTGCCTTCCGACAATCTGGCGAATTTTTAACTTAAGCCTTCACCACGACGGTTTGGACTTCCGCCAACTTGCCGACCGGGCCGATCTTGACTTGATCGCCTACCTGTAGGTTCAGGCTCTCCGGCACCGCAATCTCAAAATTCACAAAACCTTGCGCATCCTTCTGTGCGTTCTGCACACTCACCTGCGCAAACAGCGACCGAGGGAAGAAGGCTGCAATCTGCTGCTCCGAAACACCCTCGGGCAGTTTCACTTTCCCGGTTATTGTCTGAGCTCCAGCAGCAATCTCGTCGACAAGAATCTGTGTCTGCTGCGTTTGTGCACCATTATCTGCGCTGTCCGCGCTATCTTCCCCGGCACCTGAGCCTTCCGCTTCAACCAGCAACATAGCACCCCCGTTGCGTATACGCTGTGGTGTCGGGGCGCCCTCCCCCGTGTATACAAACACCTGGTGATGCTCCCGCAGCCGTAGACTTTCGGGAACCGGGATTTCGAATTTCACCAATTCAGCTTTACCCGGGTTTTTCTTCTTCGCAGTAACTGTGACAAAGTTACGGCGCGGAAGTGCTGCGCTAATTTTCTGCTCATCCTGATCTGCCTGGAGATACACCGTGCCGGTTACAGTCCGGGCCCCAGCTTTGATGCGGTCTACGCTCACGCCGGTCTGGTAGTCACGATCGAGGTCGTCGGTTCCTCCAGCGTTTCCTGGCTTATCAGTGTTTTGGTCGATGGTGCCAGCTGCGGCTCGCACCAAAGCTAGGTTGAGTCCTACTTTGGAGATACCTAGTTCTTCGATAACCTGCGTCAAGTCGCTATCCGACAGTTGAGCAATTTGCTGGACCGACAACCCACACGAGACCTTCAGATGCTTGGCGACGACAATCGAGACGTCCCCTTTGAAACCGGCATCTTCGACGACCTGCTTGCCGCAACCCAGGTGCGACGGCGCCGCCTGGGCAATTGGCGAAAGAGTGGAGACAGCGGGAGCCGCGATGGACAGGGACAAAATGGCAGTAGCCAGAAGGCGCTTGTTAAGCATGAGAGGGCCTTTCGCAGTAAACAACAAAACGGAAACTGATCGTCAAAGTTCGATTCCGCTAGCGCGAGCACTGGACTCAGATATTCCCAGGCTTCTGCCAGAAGGCATCGTCATCGAATCACTTGATTGATCGATCGCAGAAAACTAGTCCGTCATTTGTTTGGTTGTCAAAACAAGGTCACTACCAGTACTTTTGCTATTAAAAATAATCTGAATAGTTCATTAAAATTTCATCGTTAAGCTTGGGGTTTACTGAACCGCCGGAGACGTTAAGCAACCGCACAAAATGGGACGCCCCTTGCGCTCCTCCCCAAAAACACAAAACCGGAGCGCCTCATTCAATGAGGCGCTCCGGGAGGTTTCACCGTCTGCGCTAAACCACAAGCACACAGCCGCGGTTTACTCAGCGATACACAGTCTTAGATCTTGATGTTGAACTGAGCCAAGAAGTCGCGGACAGGCTGCAAGAAGTGCGCTCCACCCGCATGGTGGTTAATCAAGTGCACAATTCCACCAGCCAGTGCAGCTAAGCCACCAAGACCAGCCAAAGCAGCGGCTACTGCGCCGAAGTCCGAGCTTCCTTTTGGCTCCTTCGGCTCAGCAGCAGGCTTCTCGTTTTGATCTTGCTCCTTGTCACCTTCAACGACGTTGTCCTCGCCACCCGGTGCTGCTGCAGGTTTAACGGTGACATTTTTGCCAGGCCCCTCGTTGGTTCCAGGGATCGCAACATTAGGGACAGGGGTGACGAATACTTCGTCACCGGCCTTCAATTCGACGCCTTCCGGAACTGCAATCTCAAAGTTCACGGTTGCAGCCGCAGCAGGGGCATCTAACTGGGTTTTCGCAACCTGGCCGCCAGGGAACGTAGCAGCGAATTCGTATTTCTTTGCGCTTGGGTACAAACGAACAGTTCCGGTGACTTTCTTGTCTCCCGCTGTGATGTCGTTTACCTGTGGCGAAACAATCATCTGCTGGTCGGCAGCATCGCCGTCTGCGTTATCCTGGCCGCCGGCTTGCCCGGCCTCATTAGCACCAGGGCCTTCTACAGCAGCCCGGTTCACCTGTGCAGCATCGAGACTGTTGATCTGTTCATCAGTGAAAACTGCTTCATCGTTTTTATTCTTCAGCTCTTTCGCAACGCTCTTCAGCTCATCAACGCTCAACTGAGAAATCTGCTCTTCAGTCAAACCACAGTTCTTTTTCAAATGCTGTGCAACCGCAATCGCCGGCTGTGAGTTGAAATCCAAACCACTGACAAAACGCTGCTCGCAATTCTGGTGCGAATCAGCTGCCTGCGCGACTGGTGCAACGGCAGGAGCAACGAGAGAAACAGATACTGCTGCAGCAGCTAGAATGCGCTTATTAAATTTCATGGAAAACCTTCCAACACAAGATATCAAGAGACAAAGACTGCTAACACCAGGAACGAAGCACAACCACAGGCCGCAGAAAATTCAGCACCCTGGGTGATGTAAGCAACTTTTCCAATGTAATTATCAGCCTGTTATCAACGTATCCGGGTGAATATACAGCGTCAAACTACCGCAGATCCCATGATCCTTATCGCTACCCCAAAACACAGAAAAACCCCAGTTTACCGGAAAGGTAACCAGGGCTATCTCAGTTTGGCAAGCGTTTACGGGCGCGTTGTTTACCTAAACAAGCTGCACAGCAACGCTCACGCCATCGAGCACGCGGTAGACATTGTCGCCTTTCTGTGGCTCGGTGACCACCTGCAGGTCCGTTGCCAATACCTCGCCCGCGATGTGCTCGCGGTGGCGGTTCGCCCACTCTTCTTTGTCTGCAGGAACCGACAGCGTGGCGGTGATGCGATCGCTGACCGCAAAATCAGCAGCCTTACGCGCATCCTGGATACCGCGAATCACATCAGCTGCCCAGCCTTTGGCTTCCAGCTCCTCGGTCACCGTCATATCCAGCACTACCAAGCCCTCTCGGCCAGCAATCTGTGCAGTGGAAGCCGCATCCGCAGCCACCAAACGCTCGGTGTATTCGCCTTCACGCAGCTCGACACCGTCAGCAAGCACCATGTCACCAGAGCGCTCATAATTGCCGGACTTCACAGCCTTGATCGCGCGCTGCACGTCCTTGCCCAAACGAGGGCCTGCCACCTTAGCATTGACGACGACCTCGAAACGGCCCACCGAATCCACATCATCGGTCAGCTCAACTTCGTTGACGTTCACCTCATCACGGATGATATCCGCGAAATCAGCCAGTTGTGCAGACTCTGGCATCGCGACCAGCAGCTTCGGCAATGGCAAACGGTTACGCAGCTTATTCGCCTTGCGTACCGACGATGCTGCCGAGCACACCGCGCGGGTGTAGTCCATGGCGTGCACCAGCTCGTCGTCGGCAGGCAGATCACTGGCAGCCGGGAAATCAGCCAGGTGCACCGAACGCTCACCAGTCAGACCTCGGTAAATGACCTCCGCAACGTGTGGCAAAAGCGGGGCTACCGTGCGGGAAACGATCTCCAACACCGTGTACAAGGTATTGAAAGCCTCTGGGTTGGCCTCGTCGCCCTCCCAGAAACGATCGCGCGAACGACGGACATACCAGTTGGTCAGCGCATCGGCGTAGACACGCACGGCCTCGGTGGCATCGGCAATATTGGTATTAGCCAATGCCGTGTCGACAGCGTCGACAAGATCGTGGGTCTTAGCCAAGATGTAACGGTCCCGCACATCGGTAGAATCCACCGACCACTGCGCTGGCTTGCTGGAATACAGCTGCAAGAAGGTATACGCATTCCAGATCGGCAAGATTGCCTGCCGCACACCATCGCGGATGCCCTGCTCAGTGACAATGAGGTTGCCGCCACGCAGGATCGGGCTGGACATCAAGAACCAGCGCATCGCATCCGAGCCGTCGCGGTCAAAGACCTCATTAACGTCCGGGTAGTTGCCCTTGGACTTCGACATCTTCAGCCCATCATCGCCCAGCACGATGCCGTGCGCAACCACCTTCTTAAACGCCGGACGATCAAACAGCGCCGTGGACAGCACATGCAACAGGTAGAACCAACCGCGGGTCTGGCCGGAATACTCAACGATGAAGTCCGCAGGGTTGTGCGATTCAAACCATTCCTTGTTCTCGAATGGGTAATGCTTCTGCGCAAACGGCATGGAGCCGGACTCAAACCAGCAGTCCAGCACATCCGGCACACGACGCATGGTGGACTTGCCAGTAGGATCATCAGGGTTCGGGCGCGTCAACTCGTCAATATCCGGGCGGTGCAGCGAGGTAGGACGCACACCAAAATCACGTTCCAGCTCGTCCAGCGAACCGTAGACGTCGATACGCGGGTATTCCTCATTGTCAGAGATCCACACCGGAATCGGCGCGCCCCAGTAACGGGACCGCGAAATATTCCAGTCACGAGCACCTTCCAACCACTTACCAAACTGGCCATCACGGATATGCTCCGGAATCCACTCAATCTCGTTGTGGTTCAGCTCCACCATGCGATCACGAATCTTAGTCACAGCGACGAACCACGCTGGCATCGCGCGATAAATTAATGGCTGGCCAGAACGCCACGAGTGCGGATACGAGTGGACAATAACTTGGTGCCGCAGAACCCGGCCCGTCTGTTTCAGGTCACGGATGATGTTCTTGTTGGCATCAAAAACCAACTGGCCTTGGTAATCCGGGACATCCGCGGTGAATTCACCATCGGCATCCACCGGAATAACCAACTCAATATCGGCTTCCTGGCAGGTAGCCATATCGTCTTCACCAAAAGCAGGCGCTTGGTGAACCACACCAGTACCGCCGTCGGTGGTGACGTAATCAGCAGCCAAGATCTGGTAGCCGTTTTTCAACTCCGGGAAGTATCCAAAGATTGGCTCATAGGTGAAGCCCACCAAGTCAGCGCCCGGCAGAGACAGCACCACCTCGTGGTCTTTGCCCAGCTCTTTCAGGTAAGCATCGCGGAGGTCGTCGGCAAGCAACAACAGCTTGCCCGCAAAACCATCAGCACCGCTCTCTCCTACCCGCACAGCCGTGTAGGTGACCTTCGGGTTTACCGCTAACGCCGAGTTCGAGGGCAACGTCCACGGTGTTGTCGTCCAGGCAACGGCCTCAACATCGCCGAAGATTGGGTTTTCTTGCAGAGTTTTTTCTGCAGCCGAGCCCGAGCGCGCACCAGTCAGCGGGAAAGAAACCGTCAACGACGGATCCTGGCGCTCCTTATAAGAATCATCCAAGCGAGTCTCTTGGTTAGACAACGAAGTGTGCTCAGCCCAGGAATACGGCAGCACACGGAAACCCTGATAAATCAAGCCCTTGTCATACAGTTCCTTGAACGCCCACATGACAGATTCCATGAACTCGATGTCCATAGTCTTGTAGCCGTTCTCGAAATCGACCCAACGAGCCTGCCGGTTAACGTAGGCTTCCCACTCATCGGCGTATTTCAAAACAGAAGTAGCGCAAACCTCATTGAACTTCTCCAGCCCCATTTCCTCAACCTCATGGCGCTGGTTAATGCCCAACTGTTTTTCGGCTTCCAGCTCGGCAGGCAAGCCATGGCAATCCCAGCCAAAAACACGAGGGACGTAATTTCCAGCCATGGTGCGGTACCGGGGGACGATATCTTTCACATAGCCGGTGAGCAGGTGCCCGTAATGCGGCAGACCATTGGCAAACGGAGGACCATCATAAAAAATATATTCTGGAGCGTCTTTACGCTGGTCCAGCGAAGCCTGGAAAGTCTGATCCTTATTCCAATAATCCTGAACGATGGATTCCATCGCTGGGAAGCTATTAGTGCCATCGGTCATGTCGACCTTCGGGTACACGCTACCGACAGCGGTGTGGTCATTAGCAGGAATTGCCTCTGTCTGGCTCTCTACAGCTCGGGCTTTTGCATCCTGGTTTTTCGCAGCCACGGTTATTCTCCTTCACACACGAATGTTCGCGACGCAGGGACGCTACTGATAGCGCGGTACCACCCTGCTTGGAGACGGAGCTGATTAACACCAACTACGCTTCCCACTTCATTGTGGTGAAGGTTTCACCTTGTGGCCCGGTTCTAATGAGCGCCCGTGTCTTCTATAAGAAGAACAAGCGCCGTTCTTCCGGAAAGCTCCCCGGTGATGGCCGGATCATAGCAACGAAAACTAAGCCTACTAGTTTTTACGGACAACGTCGACAAGCAACAGCACCAACGCCACACCGGCTCCCCCAAACAGCAATGCCAACCAGGCAGCTGCGCCCGTCGACAAAAACAATACGAGCCCCAGGAAAGCAAGAAACGCCAATATAAGCACCGCGAGCATCATGGTGTCTGTAACCCCGACCTTCCTGCTTACTAAGCATTACCTGTGTGACTTTTTTAGCAATAATTCTATTATGCCACCGAGACGTTGTTATGGCACCGTGTAATTACACGCGCACCATCGCAGCGCTCTAGACCAGACCAGCAGTGTTGCAGAAATCGCCCCGGCGGTCCGATAATTTTATACGATCTTATTTTTGCGTCACTGCGTCACTAAGGACAATTCCCATGAAAATTGCATTATTTGCTACTTGCATCGTCGACGCGATGTATCCGCGAGTGGCACTAGCGACGGCAAACATCTTGGAACGACTCGGCCACGAGGTTATTTTCCCCGAAGGCCAAGCATGCTGCTCCCAGATGCACGTCAATAGTGGCTATCTCAAAGACGCTCTGCCCGTGGTCCGTAACCACGTCTCTGCGTTCAGCAAGGCAGACTACGACGTCGCCGTGGCTCCATCCGGTTCCTGCGTAGCCTCCCTGCGGCACCAACAGCCCATGGTTGCGCAGAAAAATGGTGACCCGAAACTCGCCAAGCACGCTAGTGAAATCGCCGGCAACACTTACGAGCTCTCGCAGTTCCTACGCGATATCGAAGGCATCACCAACGCTGCCGAACAACTCGGCTCCTATTTCCCGCACACCGTGACTTACCACCCGTCTTGCCACGGCATGCGCCTACTACGCTTGGGCACCCGTCAACCCGACCTGCTCGAAACCGTCGGCGGTATCAACATGGTCGAGCTACCGGATAAAGAAGAATGCTGCGGCTTCGGAGGCACATTCTCCATTAAAGACCCTGGTGTTTCCGGTGCCATGGGTGAGCAAAAAGTACGCAATATCGAATCCACCGGCGCGGAAATGTGCACCGGCGGCGACGCATCTTGCCTCATGCACATCGGGGGCATCTTGCACCGCCAAGGTTCGAAGACTCGCACGCTGCACTTAGCAGAAATTCTGGCATCAACCCGCGAAAACCCGTGGAATCCAGAAACTGCCAACGAACTTTCCATCCCGCAGGAGGCGAAATAATGAGCACCGTCGCTTTGGGAATGCCTGCCTATGGCCAGGGCAATATCAACCTATCCACCCCATTCCCGGCCTCTGCTAAGCAGCAAATGCAAAACAAGCAGATGCGCAAAAACATTCACCATGCCACCCACGCGATTCGCGCCAAACGCAATAACGTCGTCGGCGAAGTTCCAGATTGGGAACAGCTGCGCAACGCCGGTTCCGCGATCAAATCCAACGTCATGGCGAACCTTCCGGAACTGCTGGAGCAATTTGCGCAAAACTTCGAAGCAGCGGGCGGCCACGTGCACTGGGCACGGGATGCTAAGGAAGCAAATAAAATAGTCACGGAGCTCATTCGTGAGACCGGTGAAACCGAAGTAAACAAGATCAAATCCATGGCTACCCAGGAAATCGGCCTGGATGAGTACTTGGAAGAACAAGGAATCACCGCTACAGAAACCGACTTAGCTGAATTGATCGTGCAGCTTGGCGAGGACAAACCTTCGCACATTCTGGTTCCTGCAATCCACCGCAACCGCGATGAGATTCGCGAGATCTTCAAAAAGACTATGCCAGAAGCCGGCGATGACCTCACCTCTGAGCCAGCCGTGCTAGCTGAAGCTGCCCGTCGTCACCTGCGCAGGCGCTTCCTATCACGCAAAGTCGCGGTCTCTGGCGCCAACTTCGGTGTCGCCGATACCGGGACGCTGTCTGTCGTAGAATCCGAAGGCAATGGTCGCATGTGCCTAAGCCTGCCGGAAACTCTCATCACCGTGATGGGTATAGAAAAACTCATCCCGACGTTCTCCGACCTCGAAGTCTTTTTACAATTGCTTCCCCGTTCTTCCACCGGAGAACGCATGAACCCGTACACCTCTTTGTGGACCGGCGCATTTGAGGGCGACGGGCCCAAAAATGTGCATGTAGTATTGCTAGACAATGGTCGCTCCGCGGTATTAAACGACGAAGATGGCCGTTCTGCGCTGCATTGCATCCGTTGTTCTGCTTGTTTGAACGTCTGCCCTGTTTACGAGCAAGCCGGCGGCCACTCCTATGGCTCGGTCTATCCAGGACCTATTGGCGCCATCCTGTCGCCACAGCTCACCGGTATCACTTCAGAACAAAACGCGACTCTGCCTTTCGCTTCTTCACTGTGCAACGCCTGCTACGACGTCTGCCCTGTGAAAATCAATATTCCTGACATCTTGGTGCATTTGCGTTCCAAGGCTGTAGACGAACAATCGGGGCCTTCACAGATGGCCGCGCTGATGAAAGCCGCCAGCTTTGTCATGGGGTCGGGTCAAGTTATGAAGCTCGTAGAGCGCGGATTGCCGCTGAGCCGGATTGTCGCCGGACGTTCCGGAACCATCGGTTGGCTACCAGGCATAGCGGGTGCATGGACGTCACAACGCGATATTCCGAAACCACCGAAGCAAGCCTTCCGTCATTGGTGGGCGAAAAACCGCGGAAACACAACAAAGGCGGATTCCTAATGGACCAAAAATACCAATACGATGACGCGAAGACAGAGATCTTCGCACGCCTGCGCAATTCATTGAGCGACCACCCCACCCCACCCGCCGTGCCGCGTGAATACCGGCGCGTCGGCGAACGAACCGGGGCGGAAGTCGTTGACGTACTGATTGACCGCTTGGAAGACTACAAAGCCAACGTCTACCGTGAAGATCTAGATTCCTTGCCAGAACGCATCGGCGCTCTGTTGGAAGATCGCAGCTGTGTAATCCCATCCGGGCTTTATGAAAAATGGTTACCGGATCGCGACTTCATTGTGGATCTCGATGATCAACCCCTAACCATCTCTGACCTCGATTCCATCGATGCAGTTCTTACTGGTTCCACCGTCGCTTGCGCAGATACCGGAACCATATTCCTATCTGCACAACCAAACGAGGGCCGCCGCGCGATCACATTGGTCCCGGACCACCACGTGTGCGTCGTCTTCGAAAAGGACGTTGTGGATTTGGTGCCGCAGGCGCTCGAAGCTATTGAGAGTACCCAGCCCATCACCATGATCTCCGGCCCGTCAGCGACATCAGATATTGAGCTTGAGCGCGTCGAAGGCGTCCATGGACCGCGGCGTTTAGACATCATCATCGTCGCCACATAACCCCACCAGACAACTTTCCCAACCAATTATTAGCCCTTCACAGGTGCTTCCTAACTGCGGGTTAGGCTGGTATATGGTCTGCATCGCTAGTAGATCACATAGCAGCCTAACCCCTTTTTCGTGTGGCAGATCCAGACGAAAAATCCCCAGCACCTGCTAGCCTTAATACAGCACGCTCTCTGAAAACCAGTCCAAAGACGAAAACGCCTGCAGGAATTGCTCCTGCAGGCGTCTTCTGGACTTAACTTTCACCGCGCTGCAATCATCAGCGCAAAACGCTAAACAACGCGGCAGATAGTGTCCTTCTAACTATTTGTTAGTGCCTTTGATATCGCCACTCGGGGCAGCGGAACCACGTGCTTCCAGCTCTTCCAACTGGGATTCCAGCATGGTGCGCAAGCGTGTGCGATACTCACGCTCGTAAGTACGGAGATCTTCGATCCGTGCTTCCAGAGCTGCCTGCTGCTGCTTCACGGTGTTCATAACTTCGGTGTGCTTCTTCTCAGCGTCAGCACGCAGCGAAGCTGCCTTCTCGTTGGCCTGTCGCACCTGAGCTTCCGCACGGGATTCCGCGTCCGAAGTGGTCTGTGCAGCCTTCTTCTCTGCATCCTGAATCATGGTGCGCGAACGAGTCTCAGCATCCTGCAATTGCTTCGAAGACCTCTGTTCAGCGTCATCGACCAGACGTTTAGCTTCGGATTGTGCATCGCTAAGCTGCTTTTCCGAAGTGGACCGGGCATCGTCCAACATAGCCTTGGATTCTGCCTGTGCATCGGCGGTCAAACGGTCCGCCATCTCCTGGGCCAAGCCCAAGACCTTAGCTGCTTGCATGTGGGTAGCAGGGGTAGCCATGCCACTGGCATCTGCGGTGGCCTGAGCTGGAGCATTAGCAGCAGGGGCCGCCGTGGCAGCTGCCGAGCCTGCGGACTTGCTAGTGTCTGCCTTCTTCGCGCTCGATTCCGCAGACTGACGAGCCTGTGCCAGTTCTTTCTTGGTCGACTCGTGCTCAGCTTTAGCCTGGTTTGCCTCGCTCTGCGCCTTGGAAGCGGCCTTGCGGGACTCGTTAAGCTTTTGGTCGTATTCTGCGCGAATTTCTTTTTCAATCTTCGCGCGCAGATCAGATTCGATTTCCGAGCGGAGCTTAGATTCATCCACCGAAGCAGACTGCGCGGAAGCACCAGTTGTGCTGGAGGTGTTCGCCGAAGACCCCTGGGTCTCGGCTTCATCTAGAAGAGCACGCAACTCATCGTTTTCATCTTGCAGCTGTGCAAGAGTGTCTTCAACTAAGTCGAGGAACTGATCCACCTCGTCCTCGTTATAGCCCCGTTTACCAATAGGAGGCTTGTTAAACGCGACGTTATGGACGTCTGCTGGTGAAAGTGGCATTGGCACTCCCCTTCTTAGTCAAGTGACGGCCCCGCGTATGCGGGCGAGACCTGTTAGTTACGAAAATCTCACGCGTTGTATTAACGGTATTAAATTTATCTGACTTGCAGTCTTCTATCAATCTTTGCCCACAGTCACCTATAGCCACCGATTAGCCTCGGGGGCGATTAAGCCCCGCGAGCCAGTCGCTTCGATGGGAGCAGCAACTATAGGAAAACCGCACGGACCAACATGCCGGCCACCATGAGCAGCAAAAACAGCACCAGTACGGACATATCAACTGCCACACCGCCGGTCCGCAGCGGCGGGATAACCCGGCGCAGCGCTTTCACTGGCGGATCTGTCAACATGAACAGCACTTCGGCGATCATGATGAACCACCGCGGAGGCTGGAAGGTACGACCAAAGGATTGAATCATCTCAATAATGATCCGCCCCACAAGTACGAGAGTGTACAAGCGAATGGCAACGAGAAGAATTACTCCGAGCATACTCACGGGCGTCTACCTTACCTGATCCCCACCACCGTGGTTAGCGCAAACCTGCTGCACGTTCCAGATCAATGCTAGTAACTTGAGCATGTTCCGGAACAATCGCGAAAATCTTACGGTCCGTGTCAATTTTAGCGGTCACATTTTTCATCTGCCCACGAAGGGCAAAGCACAGCCCCGCAGAGAAATCAATAATGCGCTTGGCCACGCTCCGCTCTGCATCGGTGATTTCAAAAACCACAACATCGCCGTCGCGGAAAGCCTCACCCATTTTGCGGGCCTCGTCATAGCTGACCAGAGACAAAGGCACCACCGTAGGATTCGGGTTCACTGCAGGTGCCGAGGCTACCTGTGGAGCGACTGCAGCCTGGTAGCCGTCGTACTCACGCCCACGGGCTCCGCTAGTCTCACGCAGTGGCTCGCGATCATAGCCGTAATCGCGGGCCGCAACAGCTTCGCGACGCGGCGGGAGATCCCGGTATCCCCCATCGCGAACGTCATCACGCACACCTGGTTCACGGTAACCTTCGCGACGGTCGTAGTCCGAGGCCTCGTCGTATTCGTAATATGCCTCGTCATCTGGCCCAAAGAAAAATTCTCTGGCAGAACGCATGATAGACATTGGCTTCCCCTTGAATTAGTTGTAATCGGTGTAGAAATTCAGTACTAAGTAGTTGTTTAAAAAGCTACTGGTCGCGGGCCCATTATATCGGTACCGACACGCACGATATCACTGCCTGCGGCGATAGCTTTCTCCAGGTCAGCTGACATTCCGGCCGACAGCTGCAGCCGTCTACCTACACGTTCGGCAAGGGAATCGCACATCATACGAGCATGACGAAACACCGACTCCGCTGCAGAATCCAAAGGAGGTACAACCATCACCCCGGCCAAGGTTACGTTCTTCAGCGTTTCGACGTGTTCGGCAAGTTGCATCAGTGCATCGCCCTGGATTCCGCCACGCGAGGTATCCCCATCGGCGGAATACTGCAGGAACACCGGCAGCGCATAGCCTTCGGTTCGTTGTCCACGCTCAATTGCCAGTGCGATCCCTCGGTCAAGGGCGTCGGCAAGCTTATGCGAATCCACCGAATGCACACTCGATGCCCAACGAGCTACCGCGTTGGCTTTCTTCGTTTGCACCTGGCCAATCATGTGGAACCGCATTCCCGGAAGTTTCTCCGCTTTATCGCGTGCTTCCTGTTCTCTATTTTCGGCCACATCTGTCACACCAAGGTCGGCCAGGCCCGAGATCGACTCTACTGGATGAAACTTGGTCACCGGGAGTAATGTAATTTCTTCAGGATCACGCCCAGCGGCCCGGGCAGCTGTCGCTATACGCTGTGTGGTTTTCTGAAGGTTCCGGCGCAAAGCATGCACGGTCTCGTCTTCGCTTAATCCGGAGCCATCCCGTTTGGATACCCCGGCCTGTGAGGGAAGTTTTTGCGAATCCTCGTGGTGCGCAAAAGGTTTATTATCAGCCATACTCCCTGCCCTGTTATTGCCCGGTCAACCAGATAACGCCTGCTTGGCGTCCGGTAGTACCTTCTCGGCGGTAGGAAAAGAATTCTTCATCATCGATCGTGCACCGCGGGTCGGCTTCAATTGCGGTTACTCCCAACGCCATAAGTTGGCGAACTAGCCCGGTCCGAATATCCAAGCCCGCAGTGCCATTCGCAGTTTTGGTTCGGGAACCTGGAAGGTGCCGCTCGACATCCACCGCCATGGCGTCGGGTACCTCATAATTTTTTCCACTAGCTGCCGGCCCCAGCAGTGCCTGTATCTTATTAGGCTGCGCACCGAGTTCGACCATGGCTTTGACGGTTCGCGGAACGATCCCGTTGCGTGCCCCTATGCGGCCGGCGTGTGCCGCTGCACAGACCCCGGCACTGGTATCAGCTAACAAAACCGGTACGCAATCTGCCACTAGAACCCCTAGTGCCAGGCCTGGCACCGTAGTCACTAAAGCATCGGTAGCTTCAACCGGATTTTCACTGGCTGCAGTCACTACGGTGACCGTATTCGTATGGAGCTGTTCCATCCACTGAATTTTTTGCAGCCCCAACACGCGCTCCAACCGCTCTCGGTTGTGCGCGACCGCTAGCGTGTCATCACCAACGTGGTTCGCCAGGTTAAAGGAATCATACGGTGCTTGCGATTCCCCACCTTTGCGCGTGGTAAACACCATGCGCACACGACGCTTGTCGACGTTGCTGCCGCCCGCAGCTCCGGACCCGGCCGGTGAATGCGAAGATTCCGTAGAAGCCATACTTAGGCCTTAGCGCATGAAATCTGGGACGTCGAGGTCATCATCCGGATCCGTGTCGCGGTGCGGCTGACGTGGTTCCGGTGTCTCTTGGAACCTGTCCGAGGTAGTAAACAAACCACCCGAACGGCTGCTGGGAGTACGAGGTTTTTCGCGCTCGCTAAACAACGATCCACGTTCAGGGCGTGGCGCACGAGGCTCAGTTCGCTGGGTGCGCGCTGCACTTTCTGCGGCAGGTCCGCGCTGTGCTGGCTGTGCAGACTGCCCCTGCGCTTCGTTCTGCGCGGCATGTGAGCCGTATTCGTCTTGCAAGTTAGCTTGCGCATCGAAACCAGTTGCAATGATGGTCACACGCACCTCATCACCGAGGTTGTCGTCGATGATGGTGCCGAAGATGATGTTGGCGTCAGGATCAGCTTTTTCTTCCACCATGGTCGAAGCCTGGTAAACCTCTTGCAGTCCGAGGTCAGATCCGCCGGCAATCGACAACAACACGCCCTTTGCGCCTTCCATCGTCGATTCAAGCAATGGCGAATTTATGGCTTGCTCAGCAGCGGACATGACGCGGTCGTCGCCACGTGCAGAGCCAACACCCATCAATGCTGACCCCGCTTCTGCCATAACCGAGCGAACGTCAGCAAAGTCGACATTGATCATGCCCGGAATGGTGATCAGGTTAGTGATACCCTGCACACCATTGTGCAGAACCTCGTCAGCTGCCCGGAATGCCTCCATCATGGATAGATTTGCATCACCCAGCTGCAAGAGACGGTCGTTTGGAATAACAATCAAAGTATCGCAGACTTCCCGCAACTCTGCGATACCTGCTTCTGCCTGGCGAGAGCGACGTGCGCCTTCGAACTTGAACGGACGGGTGACAACACCGACGGTCAGTGCACCCATCTTTTTAGCGATATTGGCCACCACCGGAGCCGCACCGGTACCTGTTCCGCCACCCTCGCCCGCAGTGACAAATACCATGTCGGCGCCACGCAAGGTTTCTTCCAACTCTGACTTGGAATCTTCGGCGGAGGTGCGGCCAACTTCCGGGTTGGCTCCGGCACCCAGGCCACGGGTCGCTTCACGGCCGATGTCATGTTTGACGTCAGCATCCGAAAACAGCAGTGCCTGCGAGTCCGTGTTAATCGCAACGAATTGGACCCCCTTGAGGCCCTCTTCGATCATGCGGTTCACTGCGTTGACGCCGCCGCCGCCAACGCCAACGACCTTGATATCAGCAAGGTGATTGTTAGGTGAGGTCATAAGAGGAATTCCGGCCTTTCAGGTTCTGCTTGTTCTGCTTGTCGACTTTCGCGGGCGCGTTACTCGACTATCTTGAGTGACACTTGTGTAATTTTGGCGCATATCCGCGCGCGTGTCGAACACCTAAACCTTTACTTTAGGGTATTGAACTGGGCTTTTAACCCAAACGTTCAGGTGATCACCCCCGGGATTACCCCCGAGTTAGCGGACGGTAACCAGCCCTGGATTCGAAATATCCCAATGCTGCCCGTCTCGGTGGAGAACATGCTCCAACGCGGCAGCTTTCTGTTCATTGATTTCGTCGACGCCCCAGTAAATCGTGCGCCCATCATGTAAGTGTAACTCCATCGCATGAGACGCTTTCACTTCGACGGATGCAATGTCACGTCGCATTTCGGCCGGTATGGTCGCAATCGCCGATACGGCTGCATTCACAGCCCCTTCATCTTCGATTGCACCGGAGATTTCTACGGCTTCGTCCGGCGGAGTATCAATAAAAAAGGCATGCCCCTGGTGATCAATCAAATGTGGGCCATCATCATGCTCAATAAAGCCCACAACTTCCCGCTCCGTGATCTCAATTTCCACAGTCGACGGCAGATGCCGGGAAACAGTAACCCCACGGACCCAAGGCTGCTTCGCTATACGAGCAGCGGCCCCAGAAGCGTCTATTCGTAACAGGTTGTCGCCCTCCTGAATAGCACTGTCGTCCAAGATACTCGCCTCTGCAACGCGTTCGGTACCACTAATTTCGACCGAACTGACGCGCAGTACAGGAATAAACCAAAAGACAGCTGCCGTGAGGGCTAGCACCACGACGATCGCGGCTGTAGTAATCGTGATCGGTTTCTTTGCCACGGTTAGCGCCCGGCCTGATCCTCGGCAGCGTGGGGCTTTGGCTGTTCACCATTAGGTTCCGTAGCCTCGCCAGCGCTGACCAACCGCAAATGCTGCAAAATCTCAGGAGCCAGTACGGTCACGGAACCGGCGCCCATTGTCAACACCAAATCATGAGGCCCAGCCAACGATACGACTGTCGCCGGTGCAGCCGCCATGTCTGGTTCATAACGCACCGTGACCGATTCTTCCATGGCGTTGGTAATGATCCTTGAGGTCAACCCTTCCACCGGAGTTTCACGCGCACCGAAGATATCGAGAACCACGCATGCGTCGGCCAGCGAGAGCGCCTGTGCAAATTCTTGATAGAACTCTTTAGTACGCGAATACAAGTGAGGCTGGAAACAAGCAATGACTTTTCCGCCATTGGCCTCAGCTAAGACCTGTTCACGAGCAGCTGTCAGCACCGCCATAACCTCGGTCGGATGATGCGCATAATCGTCGTACACCTTCGCACCATGCAACGCACCGGAAGACACATCGCCATGGTATTCGAAACGACGACG
The DNA here is from genome assembly GCF_023509295.1 of Corynebacterium pseudodiphtheriticum. Taxonomy (NCBI): domain Bacteria; kingdom Bacillati; phylum Actinomycetota; class Actinomycetes; order Mycobacteriales; family Corynebacteriaceae; genus Corynebacterium; species Corynebacterium pseudodiphtheriticum. The sequence goes on from NZ_CP091864.1 coordinate 1,558,169, forward strand.
GACGCCTGCGAAACTAGCGACGCCTTCTGCCAGTTTTTGCGGGTCCGCACCTGCAGCGGCACCAGCCAACACCGCTGCAACCGAATTCAACACCATGTGATATCCGGGTGTCTGCACTAAATAATCCAACGCAATATCCCGTTGCGTTGCTACAAACTGGTTGTTCTGAAGTGCTACAGCGTCGGGGACACGCACCTGCACCCCCACGCGAGTACCGGCCGCCAAAACTTGTGTTCCGGTTACCTCTGCCACCAGCAAATCTGCCACTTCTGGCGCTCTGGTCTGTGAGGAGGTTCCGTACCCCAAAACCGCGATTCCACGACGCGCACATGCTACTGCCAGGTCGGCGGTGTGCTTATCGTCCAGGCAAGCCACCAACACGCCGTCGTCTTCGATGAGCTCAGCAAAGTCTTGAAAGACCTGGAAATAATTTTCCGGGCTGCCAAAATAATCCAAATGATCCGGCTCTATGTTGGTTACTACCGCGATAGACGGGCGGTAACGAAGTAGCGAGGCGTCGGATTCATCCGCTTCGGCGACAAAAATGTCTCCACTACCGTGATGGGCGTTTGTGCCTGCACGATTAAGCTGGCCACCGATTGCAAAGGAAGGGTCAGCACCAGCACCCTGCAAGGCAGTAACAGCCATCGACGTAGTCGAAGTCTTACCGTGTGTGCCCGCGATCAGTACCTGGGTATAGCCTTCCATAAGCTCGGCTAGCAGATCTGAACGCCGGATGACTGGGATTCCATGTTCTGCTGCAGCCTGCAACTCCGGATTATCTTTCGGAATTGCAGCGAATGAGGTAACCACCACCGTCGGCAAGCTACCCGTTAACTGTAAATTTTCTGCCTTGTGGCCTACTGCGATCTCAGCCCCCATTGAGCGCAGCGCACGCACTGGACGCGAGTCTTTCACATCGGAACCAGACACTTTCGCCCCACGCGCCAACAGGATTCGAGCCACACCCGACATTCCCGCGCCGCCGATACCGACTAAGTGCACTCGCGACAAATCAACCGTATCCGGATCAGTATTCAATTCAGCGTGCTGTTCTGACACGACAGTCTCCTAGCTCTGAGATTCTTATGTGCTGCTGGCTTCGTGGCTAGTACCTTCCGCGGAGGTGAAAGGAGAAGGATTAACCGAATTATCGAAAATGATACGCTCAGCCAATCGCCACGCAGCATCACCTTGTTGGCTGGCAGCAGCCGCAATGCGCATCCGCTGGTAGGTGCCACTATCACCCAGAATGGAAGACACCTCGTTGTACATCGTATCTGGAGTGAATTTAGCGTCGTCAATCTTACGTGCTGCACCTTCCGCTACCACGGCTTCGCAATTCAAGCCTTGTTCGCCGTTGCCATGCGGCAGCGGAACATAGACAGCAGGTAAGCCGCTAGCGGAGACTTCGGCGACGGTCATCGCACCAGAACGACATACGACCAAGTCGGCTACAGCCAACGCAGCAGCCATGTCTTCGATATACGGCAGGGATACGTAGTGCGGGTGTTCCTGCGGTGGCTGGTTTTTCTTTCCATAGGCGTGCAAAATCTGGTAGCCCGCGTCGACAAGCCTGTCGACGCTGCCAGCTACCGCAGCATTTATCGAAGCAGCTCCCTGGGAGCCCCCGGTAACCAAAATGGTCGGCCGGTCTTCGACAAGACCAAAAATCTCCCGGGCCCGGGCGGTTTTTTCGCCGCTTGGATCTCCCCCAGCCAGCTGTGGACGCACGGGAACACCGACGATATCGCCTGGCATCCCAGATCCAGCAATCGCGTTGAAACCGGTTCCGCCCAACCGCACCCCCATTTTGTTGGCCATGCCCGCCAAAGCATTGGTCTCTAGGACATAAAACGGAATACCAAGCGATTTTGCAGCTAAATAAGCTGATGCAGAAACGTAACCACCAGTGCCAAACACAGCATCCGCACGGTTTTTCTTCAAAATCTTTCGGGCTTGCCGGATGGAACGCAATACCTTAAACGGCAGTGCAAACAAGTCGGCGTTAATCCGGCGCGGCACCGGCACGGGTGTAATCAATTCCAGATCAAAGCCGCGAGCCGGAATGATATCGCTTTCTAGCCCCCGCGAGGTACCTAATGCGAGAACCTGCGCGCCGTAACGGTTTCGCAACACCTCACCAACGGCCAAGGCCGGCTCAATGTGCCCGGCGGTTCCCCCTCCAGCGAGGACAATGGTCAGTGCCGAATCGGTGGTTGACGCCATGTTCCTGATTGGCCTTTCTGGTTCGGGTACGAATTTAGATTATCGTGCATGCCGTGTTTCGAGCTTACGGCCGTGTGCGCTGCTCGTGTCACACTCCGCGAACGCGACGTTACTGCAGCGCCGAAGCGCTGTTCTGTACGACGCTGCTCCGTCCGTCGACGTTCCGGGCGCGATTTTTCCGGCCCACGTGCGGGCTGGCGCCGACCGACACGCTCGCGCGAACGTTGGCCACCAGCTGCGGCGCGAGAAGATCGAACATCGACAGTTGGTTCTGGAATCATAAACACGCGATCAAACAATGGTCGCCCATAGCTTTGCATATACGACACTGCTTCCGGCTCATGCCGCGCCACAGAAGCAAGCAGCCCCATGGCACCGAGCGTAACGACGGTTGAGGTACCGCCGGAAGAAATCAGTGGCAGCTGCACACCAGTCATCGGCATCAAGCCAATGACATAGGAGACGTTATAAAACGCCTGTGAGACGACGGTAGCTGTCAATGTTGCTGCCAGCAGCGACTGGAACTGGTTTTGGGCACGCATGGCGGTGCGCAGGCCAAAAATTCCCAGCAATACGAACATCGCGATGACCAAAACGCCGCCAAACAATCCGAGTTCTTCGCCAATGATGGCAAACACGAAGTCATTTTTGGCTTCCGGCAAATAGAACCACTTAGCGCGCGACTGGCCGATTCCAACACCTGTCATAGAGCCGTCGGCAAGCGACAAGAAGCCCTGGTAAGTCTGAAACGCCGAACCCCGAGTGTCTGAGAAGTTACCCGTGAATGCCCCGAAGAACGTCGTAAAGCGATCACTTCGGTAGCCCCCACCAAGGAACACGAAAACTAGCCCAACCACAAGGCCGAGGACCGCCAAGGCAATCACCCGCCAGTTAATTCCCGCAAAAAACAGAGTGAAACCGACGATGACGGCGAATGTCATCGCTACACCTAGGTTCCCTTCTGCAAGCATGGCTCCGAAAAACAACACGGAGACCAAGATGTAAATCACAAACGGGTTCGTGAGCTTCACTTCATTCAGAGTGCGCGGTGGTCGTTTGTTTGCCAGACTCAACGCGCCAAACATTGCTACGGCAATACGAGCAATCTCCGACGGTTGCAGGCGAATCGGCCCCAACACGATCCAAGACTGCGAGCCAACCTCATTACGTCCAACGCCAATACCTGGAACGAAAACCAACATGGTCAAAATAGCTGCGAAGGCCAAAAACCATGGCGTGAGCTTCTTAACCTTAGTAAAAGGCGTGCGCAATGCACCCCAGAAAACCGCCAGCCCCAACACGACGTAAAAGGTTTGCCTTATCGCTTGCGCCCAGACAGTATTGCCTTCAATGACAGACCAGGTCATGGTCGCAGAAAACGCCATGACGACTCCGATGCCCACCAACACGAAAATGGAAATACGCAGCATTAAATAATCCAAGCCTGGGTGCTTAGGCATGCTGAACTTCCAGTTACGCAAGAAACGTCGACGGCGTTGCGGGGTCTGTGTGGCCATAGTTAACCAGAGTAGTCGGATGTGGCACGAGCAAACAGATCGCCACGCTGTGCCATCCCAGAAAACATGTCGAGGGAGGCTGCGGCTGGAGCGAGCAGCACAGTATCCCCAGCACTTGCCTGCCTATGAGCTGCGGCAACAGCCAAATCCATACAACGTTGCGGATCCTGCTCAGAAATTATCTCCACCGGAATACCCGGCGCTTGCTTATGCAATGTGTCGGCGATGGTGTGCCTATCCACACCAATGAGCACCACTGCTTTCAGCCGGTGCGCTTCTGTACGCACGAGCTCCTCCACGCTGGCTCCTTTTAACTGACCGCCAGCAACCCAGATAATAGACTCCAACCCAGCCATGGCAGCTTGCGCTGCATGCGGGTTCGTAGCTTTGGAGTTATCGATATAGTCGATTCCTGCAATAGTGGCGACCACGGCTCCGCGGTGGGCAGCCACCCGGTAACGTGCCAGTCCAGCCGCAATGTCGTGCGGTGCCACTCCGTAGTCATACGCCGCTGCTGCAGCAGCTCCAGCGTCCAAGATTCCGGCAGCCCCTGGTGGTTGCAAACCTTCGATTTGGGCTAATTCCGTTATGGCGCATTCTTGAGTGTTCTCGCTATCTAGGCCTTCTCCGGCTAAAGCCTCTCCTGCTAGAACTAAAGCGCGGTCCCGTACTCCTACCTGCCCAGTTATCGGCGCATATTGGGTGAAACCACGGGTAGTCCCAGTCCCGCCGGCGTCGGCTGCAGCATCTCGTTCATCGGAAATGCGGCGCGCTTCCGCGTCATCAATGCCCACCACGCGCTTGGCAGCACGCAAAACGGTAGCTTTGTCTGCAGCATAAGCGGCGAAACTGCCATGCCAATCAATGTGGTCATCTGCAATATTCAGCAACACCCCCACATCTGGAATCAGGGTTGGCGCCCAATGGAGCTGGAAACTAGACGCTTCCAGCACCAGGATGTCTACGCGCGGGCGAGCTGCCAGCGCTTCGAAAACAGAAGCACCAATATTGCCGGTAGCCATCGCGCGCTTACCGACGCGTGCACCATGAGCATCCATGATGGAAGTCAGCATCCCAGTAGTAGTTGTCTTGCCGTTAGTCCCGGTGACCACTAACCAATCGCGGCAGGGCCCATATACTCCGGCTCGGTCCAACCGGAAACCAAGTTCGACGTCGCCAATGACCTCTAAGCCCGCTCGTTGCGCAGCAATCAAGAGCGGCGCGTGTGGGGGCCAACCAGGGCTGGTGACGACGAGATCTAGAGCAGCAAGTTCGCGATCACCTTCGAAATCTACTGCAGTAGCTGCAACTGGTATCACCCGTGGTGCGCGGTCTGCTGAGCCATGTGCCCCTTTGTCCAGTGTGAGAAATTGTTTCAACTCCTCAGCAAGCGCAGAAGCTGCAGCCAGATTGTTATCGGCGATAATTACGTCTGCGCCGAGTTGCACCAGGGCACGTGCACAACCAGCACCCGAGACACCTGCACCCGCGACGAGCACGCGCTTGAGTTGCGTTTTCATTAGCGTCCTAACCTGTCAGAAGCAACCATTCGCCGTAGAACAGCGAGGTACCAAAAATCACTGCCATGGCGGAGAGCAACCAGAATCGGATAACCACCGAGGTTTCGGCCCAGCCACCATTTTCGAAGTGGTGATGGATTGGTGCCATACGGAAGAAACGTTTGCCAGTGGTACGGAAGACCACTATCTGGATAACCACCGATGCTGCTTCGATGACGAAAATAGAACCGATGATAATCATCAACAATTCAGTCCGCGTGGTGACCGAAATGCCAGCCACCAATCCACCCAGTGCGAGCGATCCAGTATCCCCCATGAAAATCTTCGCCGGGGCTGCATTCCACCACAAAAAGCCCAAACTCGCGCCTAATCCGGCAGCGGCCAAAATCGCAATATCGAGTGGATCGCGCACCTGGTAACAAGCGGCGTCGACCGCATGGGCGCAAGAATTCCGGAATTGCCAGAAGGTAATCAGCGTGTATCCGCCCATCACCAGCGCGGTGGAACCCGCAGCCAGCCCGTCCAAACCATCAGTGAAGTTCACTGCGTTGGACCACGCGGAGATCAGGATGTACATGAAGATCACAAAAGCAATCGTTCCGATGATGATCCCGCCGGCTGCGATGTCAAAAGTCTCAATATCGCGGATAAATGACAGATTGGTGGTGCCTGGAGTCAGCCCCTCATCGTTCGGAAACTGCAGCACCAAAACAGCGAAGGCGATCGCTAAAAATAACTGCCCGACGAGCTTGCCCGTCTTATTTAGCCCTAAGTTCCGCGACTTAAACAGCTTGATTGAGTCGTCCATAAAGCCAAGACCTGCGAGGCCAAGCATCAAGCCAAGAACTAATAAACCGGATGCGGTGAAAGAGCCCGCATTAGTCAGCCAGCCGTATATGTTGACCAAGACATAAGCAATCGTGATCCCCAGCACGATAGCGATACCGCCCATGGTAGGCGTACCACGTTTACGCATATGCGAACGTGGCCCATCTTCGCGGATCTCCTGGCCCCGGCCCACGTTGGTGAAATACCGAACCAGCACCGGAGTCGTGAAGATTGCGACCAGGAAGCTGATAACGCCGGAGAGAATAATCTGAGTCACTGGTTACTATTCCTTATGCTTTTTCTCAATACTTTTAATCGAAAGCGCTTCGGTTTACTGCGAGCATCCGCACGCTACAGCTCAGAATTCACGAGCTGCTCAGCTACTCGCCACAGCCTCCACGCGTTCGAGGCTTTCACCAAGACAACCACGCGGCGCTGTGCCGAACCTAGGATCTCTTCCACTGTACGCGTCGCACCAGTCACATCCGCAACATGGCGGGTAACAACGCCTACTTCCTGGGCGCCTTCCGTGAGCGCAGCAATATTGTCAGTCTTGCCGACGGCCACAAGCGTATCTACGCCATAGGTGGCCAATTGCGTGCCCAACTCCCGATGCGCAGCAACAGCGTCGGTGCCTAATTCACTCATCTCGCCTAGCACCGCGATGGCCTGTCCGGAATCTTCCAACTGCGTGTCTTCCAACTGCGTGGTAGTGCCGGCGCTCGCTGCTAAAGCCGCAAGACCTGCGCGCATCGATTCTGGATTCGCGTTATACGCGTCGTTGATGATGGTGACATTCGCACCACGCTGCCTTATATCCATCCGATGCGCAGACGCTGCAACGTAATCACAAAGCGTCGTTCCAATGGTTTCCAATGGCACACCGGCAGCAGCAGCCACCGCTGCAGCAGCCAAGGCATTAGCGATCTGATGTTTGCCCGCCACCTGCAACCGAATCTGAACGGGCTGCGCTTCCGGGCTATGGAGCAGGAATGACGCGCGTGCAAGCTCGTCAAGTCTGACATCAGTCGCATAATAATCGGCCTGAGTGTCCCCATTCGCCGAAAACGTCACGATCTTGCCCTGCGTACGCGTGGCCATCTGCACAACGGCGGGGTCATCGGCATTAAGCACCGCGACGCCACCTGCGCTTGCTTCTGGCACAGCTTCTATTAACTCACCTTTTGCTTGGGCGATGGTGTCTTTTGAGCCGAACTCACCCAGGTGCGCAGTGCCCACGTTGAGCACCGCACCAATTTGCGGAGGCGCGATCTCCGCCAACTGCGCGATATGCCCAAGGCCGCGCGCTGAAAGTTCAGTCACCAAGAATTGCGTATCTTCGTGGCAACGAAGCGCGGTATAGGGATGGCCAATTTCATTGTTAAACGATCCCGGGGGTGCAACTGTCGGCCCTGCCGTCGACAAGAGTGCCGCCAACATATCCTTCGTCGAGGTCTTGCCGGCTGAACCAGTCACCCCGACTACGCTGAGCCCCCACCTGCTGGTCAGCCTCGTGACCACAGCGCGTGCAAGTTTCGCGAGCGCAGTTAACAGCGCACGTACGGAACCGTCTTCGTCATGCGCGAAAACATAGGCTTGCGAACCAGCTTCAGCTTTGGCCTGGCTAGGCACGATAATCGCCGGGGTCCCTACCGGGCGGGCTGCAAGTGTAACCACTGCCCCTGCTGCATGGGCTTTTTCTGCAAAGTCATGGCCATCGACCTTGGCACCCGGCAACGCAAGAAACAGACTTCCCGGGCTAATCTGTCGGGAATCAAATTCGACGGTGCCGATGACCTTGGCTTGCGGGTTTGCAACGTTGTCTAGCCGCCCCCCGACAATCTCAGCAATTTCTGCGATAGTCAGTGGAATCATTATTTCGCCCCATTTCCAGCGAGCGCTTCGGCAAGAACTTTCCGGTCATCAAATTCGTACACCGTATCCCCTACTATTTGCCCAGTTTCATGGCCTTTTCCAGCCACAACGATGGCATCTCCAGGGCGTGCCCATTCGACCAAAAGCTTGATAGCCTGCGCACGATCACCTTCCTCCACCAAATGGGCAGATTCATCCGCTAGGCCAGCCTCCCCGGCTGCTTTTCGCAACTCCGCACGCGCACCCTCCATCATTGCTGCGCGGATTGGTGCTGGATCTTCCGTACGCGGGTTGTCATCCGTGATGACGACATAATCGGCTTGTTCGGCTGCAATCCGCCCCATAACGGCACGTTTCGAAGAATCACGATCACCGCCACAGCCGACGACCACACCGACTCTTCCGCTGACCTGGCCACGCAGTGTTGCGAGCACCGCCTCCAGCGCACCAGGCTTGTGCGCGTAGTCAACCACAGCCACAAAATCTTGGCCTTGTGCCAACGATTCCATCCGGCCCGGGACAGCAACTTTTTCCACGCCGCGTATAAATGCGCTCAGTTCCACACCAGCAAGCTTCGCCATTGCACAGGCCAGGGCTGCGTTCGCGACATTGAAGCTGCCCGGTAATGGCAGATCTATCTCTACTTCTTCTCCAGTTATCTGCACATGCACCTGCTGATTACCGCTCGGTGCAAGTTGCGCAGCAGTGACGACAACTTCGGCGCCAGTGGCCTTATCCAAGGCGTCGGCTTGCTGTGAAGCGCTATCAACGTCGGCAAGATGCGTACGGACTCGCCAGCATTCCTGCGTATTACCTTCTGCAATATCGGCCATCTCTTGACCCCAATGCTCATCGATAACAACTGCTGCATTGCGCGCAGCTAGCTCGCCCCGGAATAACCGTGCCTTCGCCTGGAAATAATCTTGCATGGTCGGATGGAAGTCCAAATGATCCTGGGACAAGTTGCTAAAACCTGCGACCGCAAAACGCGTACCTGTAACCCGACCAAGTTCCAGAGCATGGGAGGAGACTTCCATGACGACGTGGCTGACTCCCTGTTCCACCATCATCGCGAAAAGCTCTTGCAGCTTTGGTGCTTCTGGGGTGGTCAACCTGGTGGGAACCTTGGTCCCGTTGATCCGCGTACCGGTGGTGCCGATTATGCCGACTTTGGCACCGGTTTCGCGCAGGCCAGCTTCTAAAATATAACTCGTCGTAGTTTTCCCGGAAGTGCCAGTTATGCCAATAACCTGCATTTTCTGCGAAGGATGATCGTAGATTTCTGCGGCAATCAGCCCCAGCACGCTTCGCAAGTCGTCTATCACCCAGACGGGACGCTGCTCGCCACGGTCCTTGAGAATTCTTGCACCAGCGGTATCCGTCAGGATCGCTGTGGCTACAGTCTTTTCGGCAAATTCCGCTCCATGCGCCCTATTGCCTGGCAATGCGGCAAAGATTTCTCCCGGCTTAATGTTCTGAGAATCTAAACCAATCCCGGAGATCGTGATACCGCTTGTCGAGCTGCTCGTAGCGCCAGCAAGCTCACCACCAAATTTTTCCAGCAGTGTGGCCAGTGTTGTGCTCATGGGAACATGCTCCTTGTCTAATGGTCGTCGGTGGCAAAGGGTCTATGGCGAAGGGTCGGTTGGCAAAGAATCAGCACCAGTAGTTGGCGTCGAAAAGGCAGACGCCATGGTTACGGTGCTTGCAAAGTTAGCTCAGGTGCAGGCGGCGATGGCGGCACATTATCCCGGTCCAGTAACCACGATGCGATCTGGTGGAACAGTGGCCCGGCGCTACCGCCTCCGCCACCACCGTCAAGGACGCCGCGTTCTGGTTCGTCCAACATAATGGCGACGACAAAACGTGGATCGTCGACGGGGGCGATACCTGCGAAGGTAATCCAGTACGCTGAATTGGAGTACGCGCCGGTATTCGGATCCACTTTCTGGGCGGTGCCAGTCTTACCGCTGATGTTGTAGCCTTCGATGTTCGCATCCGGGGCGGTACCGTTATTCACTCCCGCCGGGTCTGCTTGCACGGTGGCACGGAACATGTCGACGACGGTCTTGGCAGTTTCTTTACTTACTACCCGCGTTTTTTCTGGTTCATCGTCGCTAGCTCCAGCCCCATCCGCGTCGTTGCTGTCTTTGACTTTATTGTCGTTGGCTCCGTTACCTTCACCAGCGTTCTTCTTCGCATCGTCTTCCGCGCTGGTTTTGATGATGCGTGGTTCTACGCGCTCTCCACCATTAGCCAGTGTCTGGAAAACTGAAGCCATCTGCAACGTCGTCCACGACATGCCCTGCCCGATTGGCAGATTGGCAAACGTCGAGCCTGACCACTGCGAGCGTGCCGGACGCAGACCCGAAGATTCGTTAGGCAACTCGATCCCAGTTGTGGCGCCGATACCGAATTTATTCAGATATTCGTCAAACTTGTCTTGCCCCAGTTTTTCCGCCAATTGCAGCGTGCCGACGTTGGAAGACTTGCCGAAAATACCAGCAGTGGTATACGGCAACGGACCGTGCGGCCACGCATCATTAACGGTGACATCAGCGATTTGAATGCTGCCAGGCACTGTATGCACCTCATCTGCGGTGGTGATGCCTTCTTCAATCGCCGCAGCTGCGGTAATGATCTTGGCTACAGAACCTGGTTCGTAAGGAAACGAGATGGAACGGTTATCAAAGTGTTTGCCGTCCTCTAATTGTTTTGCGATGTCTCCGTTTGGGTCAATCGTATCGGTATTTGCCATAGCCAACACTTCCCCCGTGGTGGCGTCGAGTACTACGGCCTCAGCAGACTCTGCTCGCGAATTGTTTTTGGCTTGTTCAAGTTGCTGCTGCACGAAAGTCTGCAAGTCCAAATCCAGAGTCAACTGGATATCTTTGCCATCGACAGCCGGGGTTTCATCACGCAACGTACCAGGGATGACTTGACCATTAGTAGAAACATCTTCAGTTGAGCGACCATTGATTCCCGAAAGGGTGGAGTCGCGAGAAGCTTCCAGGCCGAACTGCCCTGTGCCATCCATCGACACGCGACCAACAACATTTTCGCCGATCGCCCCGTTGGGATATTGGCGGATGTCCTGGTGGTCGGCTGCAACGCCGTGGAACCGTTCAGAAATTTCTGCGGCAATATCAGGATCGACGTTCCGCACCAGCACCTCGTATTGTGTATCGGCGCGTAGCTTATCTAGCAGATCCTTCGACTTTAGGTCCTGTTTGTCTTCCGAAGCTTCCTCGATCATCTTCGGGATTTCTCGCGACATCTTTAACAATGTGGCATTGACATATTCGTCTTTTTGCTCGTCGTCCAGCCGCTCATCTGATTCCAGCTGTGCCTGCTCACGAAGTTCTTTTCGTAGAGTTGTGGGCGATACTGTCAACGATCGTGCTTGCATCGTGTAGGCAATCTGTTTGCCTTCACGGTCCACTACACCGCCCCGCCGGGCTGGATCAACATAAATGCGGGCGCGCTGGTCTTCTGCACGAGCGGAAAGATCTGGCCCCCACACCACTTGCACCCATGCAAGCCGTCCTGCGAGCACCACCGAAAAAACTAGCAGCAGCGCAGCGATAAGCCGGAGGCGTTTATGCATCAGCATTCGCTGTTCCTGGTGCGGAGTGCGTGGAGTCTGCGGTCGTGCCGAACCACGTGGACCGCGCTGGGCAGAAGATGTCACGGTGGGAATGTCACCTTCCTAATTAGCGAAGATTGGGCTGGTACGGCGCCTGTAACGGGACTTGGTTATTTTGCGGGGCCACCGCGTCCGGGTTGGCAGCCGGACCGGCTGGTTCAGAATCCACGGATCCTGGCTCGCCGGCGTGCGGTGCAGGGCTAGGGCTACCCTCAGCACCTTCCGGAGCCGAAGCAGGTCGTTCACCGACCTCAGAAGCTGCGCTTTCTGGAGCCCGTGGTCCGCCAGCATGCGGATACGGAATACCTCGACGACCTTCCGGAATCGATTCCAAACGATCACGCAACTCACCGATACCGTCAGGGTCACTGGAGGCCTGTCCCGGGCGAACAGGCTCTCCGTTCACATCAATAATAGGCCGAGTTTCTGACGAAGCTGGGCGATCTTCCACGATGTCGCCATTTTCTTCACGCCGAAGAATTCCCGGTTCCACCGGAATTTGCATACCTTCAGCAACCGCATGGCCCGCTACTTCCGCAGCTGAGCGCACGTTTTCCAAATCGCGGTGTAGCGTTTCCAGCTCATTATTCAACTGGCTTTCTTCCGCCGTCAGCACCTGTACTCGAAAGGTCTGTTGGGTGGCAATACCCGACAGCCAGATGGCAAACACGATACCGCCAATCATCATCATGATCGCGAGAACAGACAACCGTGCCCGGGTTGTCACCCGCTTAACCGGGTTAACCTGGCGACCGCGCACGCTGACCACCTGTTGCGATCCCAAACGGTGCGGGCCCTTTCCAGCCTGTGTTGCCTTGTAGCCGCCACTGCGCCGCGAGGGGGCAGCGTAGCCGTGGGTACCGTCACCTGGGTGCTGGCGCTCACGGAAGTTATGGGGAACAGAAGATTGCCGTACTCCACCACCGGCACCCGGTTGATTTCCCGAACGGGTGTATTCGGCGCGCCGCGGTAGCGTTGTGGTGCCATTGCTGGTGGTGTTGGCCTGGCTGAAATTCGTGGTACGGCGCTGGCGCTCATCAGTGCTGGTGTACATATCTAGCTACGACCTTCCGAGTCCACCGCACATGCGGTCTTTTCTTCTTGCAACTTTTCAACGGCGCGCACTCGCACCGATGCGGCACGAGGGTTTTCCATGATCTCTTCTTCGCTCGCTTGCTCCGCACCACGGGTGATAAGGCGAAATTTGGCTGCAGTACCAGGCAAATCCATTGGCAGACCCGCCGGTGTTTTCGACTGTGAAATATCGCGGAAGTGCTTTTTTACCAGCCGGTCTTCCAAGGACTGATAACTCATGAACACCGCTCGTCCGCCATCACGCAGCATGTCCGTGATCATCGGCAACGCATTCTCTATCGCAGAGAGTTCTTGATTAACCTCAATGCGCAGCGCTTGAAATGTGCGCTTCGCTGGGTGTCCGCCACTACGACGCGCTGGAGCCGGAATGGTGGCATACAAAAGCTCTACTAACCGCTGCGAAGTAGCAAAAGGTTGCTTTTCACGTTCGCGCAGCACCGCCGAAGCAATTTTTCCAGCGAATTTCTCATCACCATAAGTCTTCAAAACTCGCGCAAGATCCCCGTGGGAATAGGTATTCAGGATATCTGCCGCTGTGATCGGTGCTGCACTATCCATACGCATATCCAACGGAGCATCTGCCTTGTACGCAAAACCACGCTCAAGTTGGTCCAGCTGCATCGAAGACACTCCAAGATCGAACAATGCTCCGCTTATCCCGGCATGAAAAGCGTCGGCAAGAATCTCAGTGTTTCCAAAATACGCAACGGTCTGGGATTCTGCATTCCGCGTCTCAGCATCTACAAGTTGGAACTTCTGGACATCGACACCATCGGCATCCGCACTAGACACTGCCGCAGTTGCAACACTGGTAGCCAGTTTGTCTGCGAATTCATCAAACCGGCACTGCACTGCGCAAAACCGATCTCGATACGGGGCTAAACGTTTAGTCGCCGACCGCAGCGCGTTGCTATCTCGATCGAGACCGATCACGCGGACGTCAGGAAAGCGTTGCAAAAAATACTCGGTGTGCCCGCCAGCACCCAGGGTGCCGTCGACAAGAATTCCATGTGCCCCCGCTGCTTCTACAGCCGGCGCCAAAAGCTCAGCCATCCGATCGCGCATCACTGGGACGTGCCCGTGCTGCGACTGTTCCGAAGTGGATTGTGCTGTGCCCACTGGTTCTGTCGGGTTTGCCATGGCGACTGTCCTCCCCTCGCGCAAAAAGCTCTGTGGTGATGGGGTGTATATAGGGCTCTGTTTGAGGCAGGTTTCTGATGTCGGGGAAGTACACCAGAGGCATCCGCCTCAAACAGAGTCCTTATACACACTCCGTGCGCTGCCTTAGAGAAGGCCAGCCAGCACTTCATCAGCGTCGGCTGCAGAGTATGCAGCTTCGGTCTGTTCTTGGTATGCGGCCCAGGACTCTTTGTCCCAGATTTCGAGAAAATCCACGGAACCAACGACGACGCATTCCTTCGAAAGGTTTGCATACTCGCGGTGCGCCACTGACAAGGTAATACGACCGTTACCATCTGGCCGCTGCTCATCTGCACTTGCTGCCAAGTTGCGAATGAATGCGCGGGCTTCCGGATTGGTACGTGAGACCGCCGCCGCTTTGCGAGCGCGCGCAGCGAACTCCTCCCGGGGATAGACCGCCAAAGAGTGATCCTGCCCCTTCGTTACCATCAACCCACCAGCGAGTTCATCGCGAAACTTCGCCGGTAGTGTCAGGCGCCCTTTGTCGTCGAGCTTGGGAGTGTACGTGCCGAGAAACATTCTCGGTGACCTCCTGTCGCTCAACTCCTCCGGTACACGGGTTTTCTCTGTGCCATCACGTCAGCCTTGCGGATACACAAGACCTGTCATGTCGGCTAAGCCCACTCTACCCCACTTTGCCCCACAATCAACCCCAAACACCCCACCAGAAAGCAACACACCACCACAGATAGAACATTCATGCAGGTAAAACATATGAAATCGGGTGGGAGATTTTTCCAGAGAGCTCAGATTTCCAGCACTAAAATCAACCTATCGTGACGTCATTCCACTACCTGCCAACCTATTTCCCGGCCCTCAACTCGAATTTCCCTATCGGAATACCGGGAAAATTAACCTTTTCGACAGATCTCACCCAAAGGTGGGGCAAAGTGGGGGATGCACAATGCAAGAAAAACCCCATGGTGATCACAAGGACCACCATGGGGTTAATAGAGCTATTTACGGGCGAAAGCCCCAGAACTACTTCTCATCGAAGCGCGAGCGGAATCGCTCCTCCATCTTGTCCCCCAATGTGCGCTTGCCATCGTTACCACGAGAGGACTTGAACGCATTAGAAGCTTTCTCGCGTGCAGGGGATGAAGAAACAGTGTTCTTAAGCGAAGCCGACGAAAGCTGGCCACTGGAATTTCCATCACCCCGGAGCATCCAAACACCGGCGCCAAACATAACCAAGAAACCGACAATACTGATAGCGATATACCAAAGACTGAATTGCGCAGCCGCGGCGCCGCCGATAACCGCCACCAACCCAACTACTGCTAGTGCGACTCCACGCAAGGTGATTCCCCCACCCTCACCAAAACCAGTGAAGGACGAGTCATCTTCGGAAACTGAAGAGCCAAACTTAGGGTCTTCAGCAAGCAGCGACTCCTCAATCTGACGGAGTGCTTGCTGCTCTTGCTCAGACAGCGACACGGTGATTCCTCCTGGTGGGGCAATTGGCATCCCACACGGCCTGCCAACAGCGCGCATGGACACTTCTCACTTGTTTTCTATCTAATCAACGCCCAGAGTATCGCTATTGTTCCCGGAATTTCTACTTTTGTCTTCGCCCAGCAAACAACTCGCCCTAGCCGTAAGCCCCCAGAAACAATGTCGCACCCCCAAGAGCAATTAAGCCGCACTGCGCACAACCGGAGCGACAGAAGACACTTCAGCCAAAAATTCCGAAACCAGTTTTATCAGGGAGATGACCTGTAATTGGGAAACCTCCACTGCCTGGCCGAGGTCTATATCTCGGCGGATTCCAGAAAATTGCTGAAACCGCTGTGCCCACCGCTCGGCCTCAGCATCAACAAGCGCCAACTGCCCCCAAGCACTAGATGGCTTACGCCTCTTGCGCTCCACGGGAGAAAGCGCCACCCGAGCTCCAGCCAGACGCAAACCAGCCATATAAGCAAGCTCAAAAGCGCGCACATCTTCCCCCGCTCGGAATTGTTCACGCGCCTGCTCTACAAGCAACACAGCACTATCCAACAGCTTCTGATGACGTGCACGCGAGACATCAGTCGTGTGGTTAAATTTAGTTGTTGCAGAAATAACCTGTGACGTCATCATCTACCTCGTTTTCGTTTCCGATTGTCTCGTTTATCCAATTACCTCACTGCCCCACAGCAACTTTGCGGACTGTCATCGCTTTGCGCTTTCGCCGCTTTTAGCACTGCATTCAGCGTGTGGAATTTGAAACTACGCCTAGAAACTCACACCCACCCCAGATTAGACGAAAATTAGTTCGAAAGAATGACGGTGACCTGCATGAAGATCGAATACCGACGCCTATCGCCACAGGAATTTTCTCTTTTGGTGCCCGATTTAGTGAACATCTACTTGCGCGCTATGGACTACCCAGCGAACATCGCCAGCAGTCGAATAAACTCCTGGCGACGCGATATTTTTCATCCAGGCTTCAGCGCCATCATTGCAGTATTCGGAGACACAATCATTGGGGTTGCGTACGGTTTTTTGGGACACCGCGGATATTGGTGGGACAACCACTTACGCGCTTTCCTAGAACAGGCCGGGACCACTGACGAACACCACGAAAAGCTCGCCAGCTATATAGAGCTGGCTGAACTGCATGTCTTGCCACAGATGCAAGGACACGGCGTCGGCAAGCATCTGCTCACCCAACTGGCATGGAACCTGCCTGCTGATTATTTATTGCTTTCCACCCCCGAAGTTGCTGGTGAAGCCAATCGTGCTTTTGGTCTATACCGTTCCTTAGGGTTCCGTGATGTCGCCAGGCACGTCCACTACCCTGGCGATCGTCGCGATTATGCAATTTTGGCAGCCCCATTACCGCTACCTGGTACCGAAACCCAGTAGGCTCACAGGTACTGCAAGCTTCCCAACCACCCATGCAAGGACTTTTCCGTGGCATTCGAATTGCGTGATCACAACGAGCCATTGCTAACCCTCGAGGAACTTCCCGGCGCCGTACAGCGTGCACTAGAAGAATTTTTTGCTTCTCGACGTAGTGAGCTCAGCAGTATCGGCACCCCCGTGACAGAAGCCGCCGAATACCTGGAACGCTTCGTTCTCGAAGGTGGTAAGCGCATCCGCCCTCTCTACTTGTGGGCGGGTTTTTGTGGGGCCACCGCGGAATCAACCTCCCCCGAAGACCATGCTGCCGTCATTCGAGCCGCTGCCTCTTTGGAACTCATCCAAGCCTGCGCTCTGATACACGACGACATTCTCGATGCTTCAGAAACCCGACGCGGCAAGCCTGCTGTACACCGGCAGGTCGCACAACGCCATCAGGGGCAAGGTTTGCTCGGCGACGGGCAGCATTTCGGTACTTCCGTCGCGATTTTGCTGGGCGATATGGCATTGGCTTGGGCCGATGATATGTTCCACGAATCAGGAATCAGCACGCACGCTCTATTACGCTCACAAAAACCTTGGCACCATATGCGCCAAGAAGTCATTGGTGGGCAACTACTTGATATTTCCATCGAAGCTCATGCCGACGAATCCCGCGCTTTGGCCGCGAATGTAAACCGCTTCAAAACTGCCGCCTATACGATTGAACGTCCACTGCATTTGGGGGCAGCTATCGGTGGTGGTTCCGAAGAACTCATTTCAGCTTTCCGCGGATATGGGCGCGATATCGGTATCGCTTTCCAGTTGCGCGACGATCTACTCGGAGTCTTCGGCGACCCGGCGATCACAGGCAAACCCGCTGGCGACGACCTCCGCGAAGGCAAACGCACCGAGCTTATTGCCCTCACGCTCACTCGCACTGATAAACATGATCAATCAGCAGCGGCCGATCTTCGGAAGCTGCTGGGTAATACTGCCGACCCAGACGAGATAAATCGTATGCGAGAAATTATCACCAAGTCTGGTGCAGTTGAAGAAATAGAAAGCACCATCGACAGTCTGTATGAGTCTGGGTTAGCACACCTCCATGCGGTACCCCTTGCCGACGACGTGCGGGACAGTCTGGAAGCACTTGCACTCAAAGCCACGAGGCGTCATAGCTGATGACGGTTCGACTGCACGCCCCGCGCCCGTTATGGCTCGGACTAGCCGCAACCGTGCTACTGACGCTCTCGTCCTTCGGTGCGGGTGCTGTCCGAAACCGCGGTGGAATATTACATGACCTCGGGTTGAGTTTTCTCACCTTCGGCCACGCACGCGGACTCGCAAGCGTAATCTACTGGATAGCACTATTCTTGCTGGTAACAGCCTGGGCGCTTCTGGGTCGTCAGCTCGTCGAAAAGCAGAACAGTGGTCTACCACAAACCGGAAGTTCCGTCGGCAAGCACATTGTGGTTTGGGCCGCGCCTCTGTTATTCGCAGGGCCGCTGGCATCGCGGGATGTGTATTCCTATTTAATGCAGGGCGCGATGCTTCGCGATGGCTTCGACCCTTACAACGACGGTGCGGCAGTCAACCCAGGACCGTATTTGCTGGAAGTTTCCCATGACTGGCGCAATACCACTACCCCGTATGGCCCGCTGCATTTATGGACCGGGGAAATCATTACTGCTCTCGTGGGCGATAACGTCACAGCGGGCATCGTTGTTTACAAGTTGCTATCGGTGTTGGGTTTCGCCGGCATCGTCTATGCGGTACCGCGGATCGCTCAGTACCTGGGTGGCAACCCCGAACTTGCGCTATGGATTGGCGTGGCGAACCCGGTGTTGATTTTGCATCTGATTGGGGGCATGCACAACGAATCGGTGATGGTCGGCCTGGTTTCGCTGGGCCTGCTGTTGTCGCTGCGCAAACGCTTTGTTTCTGGAATTGCCTTGATCGCGGTCGCAGTGTCGCTAAAAGCAACTGCGGGCATCGCGCTGCCATTCGTTGTTTGGATGATGTTGCGTCACTACACCGCGTTGCACGATCCAGTGTGGAGGCGCCTGGTGGCTTTGCTGGTGCTAGGCATCAGTGCGGTTGTGGAAACGGTCCTAGTGATTGCAGCGGTCACGCTAGCGTCTGGCTCTTCCTGGGGCTGGCTGACAGAGATAACCGGCAATTCGAAGGTGGTAAACCCTTTGGCATTGCCAACGCTGGTAACCGATGTGCTCGTCAGTGGGGTTTTGGGGCTCGCCGAAATCGACCTCACCTATAACCAAGTTTTGACACTAACTCGAACAGTTGGCTCAGTGCTCATGCTGGCTGGGTTGGCGGTTACCTGGTTGGTATTCCGAAAAACACAGCGAGCCGCTGTACATGGCATTGCCGCGGCGTACTCCGTCGCGTTTGTCGCGAACTCAGTCACGCTGCCCTGGTACTACGCCTCACTCATCTCGTTAGTTGGAGTGGGGCGCCCGCCAATGTGGGTATGGAAACTAGCGACTGGCGGTTCGGTGTTTATCGCGCTCGGCTTTGCAGCAGGGGGAAACCACCAGTTTTACAACCTGGTCTGGGTATTGGCGACGGGCGCTGTTGCCTGGGCACTGACCATCCTGGTATTCCCACTCGGCACCCGAGTTAGCTACCCTGGTAATACCCCTGGCGGAGCAAGCGCTAACGAAAACGCGCCCCAGAAATCCCGAGCACAGTGCTAAAACGCTAGAGCCTGCGCGCGGCGAATAACTTCCCGCGCCAGGTGCCCGTGCAGCGCGTCAATCGGACGGCCCGGCAGAGTCTCATCAGCGGTAAACAGGTGTGCGAAAATCTCGCTGTTACTAAACCCTCCGTCGGAAAGCACGGTAATCACACCAGAGACGTGTTTGCTGATCGCGCCCTTGTCATTAAAAAAGGCTGCTGGGACATAGCGGTGGCCTTCGAGCTCTACCGCGATGATCTGCTTTGCAGACAATAAGTCATGCACACGCGTGATGCGCAGCCCGAGTTTTTCTGCAACCTGCGGTAGCGTTAGCAGCTCATCGTCGGCAAGCAACCGGGCTAGTGCTCTTTCACTCAACTGTTCTTCATTATCCAACACGCCACCACTCTACTACCCAGGCCGACGATCGAAGCGCGCAGCTAAGAATTTCAGCTAATCGTTTCAGCTAAGAGTTTCACTGACAAGATTTTCCCGCGCCCTGTACACACTTATTCCGGCTCATCAGTCATACTGGAAACCATGACAAGGCTGGAACCAGGTGAGGTACTTGAGGACCGCTACCGCATAGACCGCACGATTGCGCGTGGCGGCATGTCCACCGTCTACCGCTGTCTAGACCTCCGGCTTGGGCGCGCAGTCGCAGCAAAAGTCATGGATGGCGATTACCTCGACGATCCTATTTCCAGGGACCGTTTCACCCGCGAAGCTCGCGCAATGGCACAACTGCGCCATCCCAATATCCTGGGCGTTTATGATTTTTCTTCCGCGGGCGAACACATCTTCTTAATCACAGAGCTGATAACCGGCGGTACTTTAGGTGAGCTCTTAGCAGAAACTGGCCCTATGGATCCGGCC
Organism: Corynebacterium pseudodiphtheriticum; assembly: GCF_023509295.1. Taxonomy (NCBI): domain Bacteria; kingdom Bacillati; phylum Actinomycetota; class Actinomycetes; order Mycobacteriales; family Corynebacteriaceae; genus Corynebacterium; species Corynebacterium pseudodiphtheriticum. The sequence goes on from NZ_CP091864.1 coordinate 1,578,476, forward strand.
ACCGCCACGGTTTTGCTGCGCTCCGTGTTGCAGGGGCTGGTGGTGGCGCACGACAAAGGCTTGGTACATCGTGATATCAAGCCCCACAACGTGCTTATCGACGCCGATGGTGGCATCAAACTCGCCGATTTTGGTTTGGTGCGGGCGATGAACAACCCACAGAAAACCTCCAACCAAATCGTCGGCACCGTCTCGTATATTTCCCCAGAACAGGTCGACGGTGGCCACATCACACCGGCAACCGACGTGTACTCCGCCGGAATCGTATTGTTTGAGCTATTAACCGGCAAGGTTCCCTTTGAGGGGGAAACTTCCCTCGGCCGGGCGCTCGCTCGCCTGCATAATGATGTTCCAGCGCCATCAGATCTGATCGATGGTATCCCGCCGCTATTTGATGCATTGGTAGCCTCGGCAACCACCCGCAATCCCGACGAGCGCTTCCGCGATGCACAAGAATTTTTGGATGCTCTGGACGACGTCGCCAGTGAGCTCCTACTGCCGCACATCGCCGTGCCCGTGCCCGAGAATGCTGCCGCGCACCGGGCTGCAGTACTAGCACCATTCGCAGAATCTCCACTCCCCGAAGCTACTGCCCATTTACCTGTGATGGACGAAGCTTCCGGGGCACCGGCAGCTAGCGATTCCGAACGCGAAGAAGCACCGGAAACACTTGCCGACGGCACCATTGCTGACTCCGCCGACGTCGCTACTCCGTCTGCATCCGCTAACCCGGGAGCCGTCGAACCAGCAATCGCACTGCCTACACCAGCAGCGCCTTCAGCACCTATTGCACCAGTTACTGGGCCAAGACCACCCGCAGCCCCGGCGATGCAACCACCTGCGTCGGCAAGCCCTGCACCAAAGGAAAAACCACTCAGCAACCGCTCTCGAGTAAAGCTGTTTCTGGTGGTTTTCTTGATGGCTTTGGCAACCGGAGCCGTCGCTGTAGCCAGCTGGTGGTTTGGTTCGGGTGGCTACGGTTATATGCCGCAATTATGGCTCTGACGGTCTGCATGGTGCGCTGTGCTCCGCCATGGAGGTTCGAATACACACCTTCCTGCGTTTAGTCGCCGAATACGGAGCACGGCAGCAGTGTCACGTCGCGCTCCTACAGCACGCACGCAGGGAGACATCCCACATCCCAACCAGATCTAATGTTGGCTGGGATCGGCTTGTACTAATTACGAAGCATTTCAGCGACCAGAAACGCCAGCTCTAAAGACTGTTGCGTATTCAGACGTGGATCAACCTTTGATTCATAACGTCCAGGCAAATCGACATCCGTAATATCCTCTGCACCACCGAGACACTCGGTGACATTTTCGCCGGTCAGCTCAATGTGAATCCCGCCCGGGTGAGTCCCCAGCGCGCGGTGTACTTCGAAAAATCCCTGCACTTCGTCAATGATTTTGTCAAAATGGCGGGTTTTATAGCCATTTGAAGAAGTAAATGTGTTGCCATGCATCGGATCTGACTGCCAAACAACCTTGTGTCCAGCTTCCTCCACTGCCTTAATCACACCCGGCAAAACGCTGCGAATCTTGTCATGCCCCATGCGTGCGACGAAAGTCAGCCGACCTGGTTCCTTATTCGGATCCAGTTTCTCGGCATAAGCTAGTGCCTCTTCTGGGGTAACCGATGGGCCGATCTTGATTCCCACTGGGTTCGCAATCAGCGAGCAGAAATTAACGTGGAAATCGTCCAAACCACGTGTGCGCTCACCGATCCAAACCTGATGCGCCGATAAATCATACAGCTTGGTTTCACCATTTTCGTCTTGCCCCAAACGCAGCATGCCACGTTCGTAGTCAACAAGCAGAGCCTCGTGTGAACAGTAGATATCGGCGGTCTTCAGCACATTGTCATTGACGCCGCACGCATCCATGAAACGCAGACCACGCGAAATCTCGTTTGCCAAAGCCTGGTAACGTGCCCCGGCGGACGACGTGGCGACAAACTTACGGTTCCATTCATTCAATCGGTGCAGATCGGCGGTCCCCGATGAAGTAAGTGAACGAACGAGGTTCATCGCGGCTGAGGAGTTAGCATAAGCGCGAATCATACGAGCCGGGTCGTGCCTACGAGCTTCTTCGGTCGGCTCGACGCCATTCACGATGTCACCGCGATAATTCAGCAGACCATTGCCGTCTCGATCTGATGAACGGGGTTTGGCGTACTGGCCGGCAATACGAGCAAGCTTGACGACGGGCGTCGAGGCCCCATAAGTCAGCACCACTGCCATTTGCAGCAAAGTCTTGATATTGCCCCGGATATGCGGTTCGGTATTGGTTTCAAATGATTCCGCACAGTCTCCACCCTGCAGTAAGAAAGCTTCGCCGTTAGCAACCTGAGCCAACTGCGACTTCAGGTTGTAAACCTCTGGTGGCAGAACAATCGGTGGGACCGATTCCAAAATTTTGCGCACGTTATCGGCTTGTGCACGGTCCCACGTGGGCTGCTGAAAGGCTGGACGAGCAATGACATCTTCAAACCGCTCACGGATGCCATCCGGAAGCGGTGGAAGATCAGGTAGCGCGTCTTTGGGGATATCTACTGTCCAACTCACGCTTCCATTAAAGCAGAAGTAATTGAAGAGAGCTAAGATAGCATTCTTTGCCCTCGGTTATCCCGATCTAAACGGGCTAGTTTTTGGCAGACCTTGAATTTTTCCAGGTTGTGCCGGGCGTCGACAAGCGCGTCATGGTTACCTTTCGGCACATCCGGTAATTTCGGCCTTCCGACCATTTCCCACAACTGTTTCAGCTCATGGGTAAACCTCGGAATTGCTTGTGGTAATCCACTCATATCACCCCATAACTGCACAAGCACCACATGGTCATACGCACCGACCCACGCCCAAAGGTCTGGGCGTCCCTCGGCGGTAAGGAATTGGAGAACCTCCCGACGAATCTGCGAATTGGTTTTCCAGACACTCGCGTTGCGGGGCGGCAACTTACTCAGTACATTTTTACGTACCCAAGAATTTGCACGTTGCGGTTCGAAATCTGTAGACACGGCATAGTATTCTTCACCGCGTTCTGAGACAATGCCGATCGAGACCAGCTGAATGGTGGTGCCGTCTTCGATGAATTCGGTGTCATAAAAATAGCGCACGAAATGCTTGCTTCTTCCTAAATCAATATCGACGGCAGCCTAGTCAACGGCGTCGTAGCGGAACGAACAACAGCAGGAGAATCAACACCACCGAAATGGGACCGACGATGGTGGCGTCTACACCAATCGATGCTAAAACGACGTAGCCAACGATACTGGCAGTGACCGCAACCAGTCGAAAAATGGTGAGTTTATCCACGAAAAGCTTCTTTCTGCTTAGCGTCCTGCGCATTCGGCACTGATCTTACTCGCGCCTACCGAGTGCTGACAACGGGGGCGGGTATAACAACCACCGCAAAGATTTGACGCGTGTGAGATATTTCAGCACCGCACCCGTAGCTAAAGCACCGAGCAGACCGCAAAATGCCCAGAACAGGGAATTTTCAAACGGAAAACGGCCAAAGCGGGTGATATCTTGCAATTCGACATCCACCACCCACAAACGCTGATAGTGAAACAGCGCCATGATGCCGAAGTGGTGTCCGATATACAGTGGCAAAGTATTCCGACCAAATTTTAATAACACGGTGCTGACTCGCGGAAGATAGGTCAGTAACACCGACAGCACTATCGCGGCAGGCAAAGAAAACGCATGCTGGATAATGCGGAAGAACAAATCCAACTCAAAAGGTCCAAACTCAATAGACCCCGGACCACTCCAGTAAGCCTGTTCACCGCGTACACTTTCCCACAACTGCGCCCCGGCATAACCCAACAAATAAGCCACCAGAGCACTGATCACCACCGGAACTCGCTTCGCATGAGCGGTAAAGCGGTGGATGGAGGATGCAAAATATGCGGCAAAAACGAATACCGGCAGATATATAACCGATTTAGCGATCATATGCCAGTGCTCGTGAAACGGAAGCAATAACACCGGCACGATGAAAGACACCAGAACTGCTACCCAGCCTGGCAACGCGCGAAGTGCCCACAAAGCGATGTTAAAAAGCACCAACGCGTACAAAAACCAGATCAAAGTAGAACCTGTGATTACCTGTTTGAGAAAGTATTGTGCAGGTGGCCACTCCGCGTCATAATCATTAACGAGTACAACCTGGTATGCCGCTAGTTCGAGTGGCACCCAAAAGATATAAGGGACCAGAAGAAACCACAGTCTACGCGTGAAAAGTTGTTGAAAACTAAACCGGAATACTTTCGCCGAGAACAACCCGCTGACTAAAAAGAATAGCGGCATGCGCAGTGGATCCAGAAATTCATTTGCTTGGGAAAGCCAGGTATCACGTGCCTCAGGAACTGCCAGCGATACGTGCAGAATGATCACGCCTAGAATCGATACACCCCGGGCGATATCGGGCCACTTGAGTCTCTGCTGCGCCACGATACTCCTGCAATTATGTCTGGTTTGGCTCGGCACCTTCCGGGTATCCATTTCCGGCAGCTAGCGACTCTTTCACCTCAGAGGCATAATGATCGACGTATTCAACGCCGGTTAATTCCGCAAGCTCATGCATAATGAAGTCCGTAAAATCACGCATCGTTTGGTGTTCTTTCGGGTCTAAGCCACGTTTCCGCGCCCATTCGTGGGGAGAAACAGGTGTGCCAAAACGAACGCCGACCTTAACTGGGCGCGGGATCCAGGTACCGATGGGGTTCGCTTTAGCAACATTAATCATCGCGACAGGGATAACAGGCACGTCAGTTTCCATAGCGATGCGTGCCATGCCAGTGCGGCCCCGGTAAACCCTGCCATCAGGACTACGGGTACCTTCTGGGTAAATGCCTAGTAGATCTCCCCTTGCGAAGACGCTCTTTGCAGTGTCTACGAGCGCTCCACCCGCGTCTTTCGCCTTACGGTCAATAGGGACCTGGCCGACAGAGGTGAAAAAGAAACGCTGCAGGGAACCGACAATTCCTTTACCTGTGAAGTACTCTTTTTTCGCCGGAAATGTAAACTGTCGCGGGCAAACCAACGGCAAATAGAATGAATCCATCACCGCTTGGTGATTCGAGACGACCATCGCAGCCCCTTGCTTCGGAACATTGCCTAAACCTTCCGTAACAGGGCGATTCCACAACCGTAACCATGGGCCAATCAAAACGTATTTGAAAAAGTGGTACCAGCCGTTGTTCATGCTCTTGGTTTCTACGTGTGCCACAGCCCTTAACCAGCCTTCCTAGATTAATTTATGGAGCTTAAATTACGGAGTTGCCTAATTAGGAAAATTCTCAGCATAACGCGATAAATGTGCAACTCCGACCATACCTGCCGCAGAACCTAGTTTCGCGACAGAAACCTCTGGGTGTGGCCGATGTGTCGCAGCCACCATTGATTGTCTGAGCACCCGATCTGCAGCTGGCAAAAATAAATCGTGATTACCAACTACCCCACCTCCGAGCACGATCAATTCCGGGTCGATGACATCCGCAACGAACGACAGGCCGATCCCAAGCCAACGTGCGAACTCACTAACCACCGCCTGCCCAAGTGCATCACCATCACGCGCGGCGTTCATGATCTCTTCACCTGTTGACGCGGTATGCAGCAAAGGACTTCTGCGATACTCCGGGCAGTCGTCAGCGAGTTCCAGGACTGTGTCCGCCAATGCCGTACCGGACGCATAACGCTCCAGACATCCCCGTTTTCCACATGAGCATTGCCTACCACCAGGCACTACCGTGACGTGCCCGAATTCTGGCGCCATACCAAAAGAACCACGGAAGATTTCTCCGCGGTGCATAATTGTTGCCCCGATACCGGTACCTACCGAAAAATAGACCCAGGTTCCGGCTTCCCGAGCTTGGCCGAAAACGTACTCTCCCCATGCTGCAGAATTGGCATCGTGTTCTAAGCGCACGGGAAGTTGCAAACGATCAGTCATGATCTCTCGAACAGGGGCATCGCGCCAAGGCAAATGCGGTGCGAAGCGAACGGTAGTGCAATCAGGGTCCAAAAAGCCCGCGACTGCCAGTCCAACAGCTGCAATTTCATGACGGTCCCGGAGAGTGTTGACAAGTGCGACCAATTTGTCGACCAGAACGTCTTCGCTGTTTGGTGTGAGTGTGGCTGCACGATCGAGGATTTCACCGTGCGTGTCAACGACAGCCGCACGCATATTGGTGCCACCAATATCCACACCGATCGTCAAGGCATTAGGGGCAATAGACATAACGTAGTTACTATACTCCATCCACTTGTCTATGCTGCGGTGCGTTCCGAAATGCTTTACCGCCACCTGAATTATGGCCGCCGAACTAAATATCGCTTTGGTTGTTAGGGATGGCACTAATAGACCCGCGGCTCGTACTGAGACGCGGGTTGGGTTCCGTGCAGTAGGCGACTATTTAATACCGGGAAGCACCAGTGATCGGCATCGAATCATAAGGAACAACCTGCACGGGCACGCCATAGGTCGAAGCATGGACTACTTTGCCATCACCGATGTACATACCTACGTGAGTGGTGCCGGGGTAATAACCAATAATATCTCCGGGCTGCAAAGCATTCAGGGAAACCGGAGTGCCACCGGCTAGCTGCGCTTGTGACGTGCGCGGGATGTTCTTCCCTTGCTGCTGATAAGCCCAGTGCATAAGGCCCGAGCAGTCGAAGGAATCTGGTCCCGCAGCCCCCCAGTTATAAGGCATACCGAGCCGAGTTAAGGCCGCACCGGAAGCGCCTGAACCCGCTGCGCTAAGCAAGGCATCACCGATTTTGGCAAAGTCCGCAGGAGCGCCGCCTGCCAAAGAAATGCGCTCGTCGTCGCTTAGCGCTTCGACGCGGGCTTCTAGGTCTCCGATTTTTGCCTCGAGGGCGTCACGCTCTTCCTGCAGTTTAGTGCGCTGAATTTCCAAATCGGTTTTGTGGAAGATCGCCTCTTGCAACGACGCATTCGCCTTGCTGGCCGCACGAGCGGACTCGCGTACCTCCTGCTGTAGACGGGCGATATCAGCTTCGGCATCACGAGAAAGCGCCCCCATGAACGATTGCCGGTCGATAAGCTCCTGTGGGCTGCCGGACGACATGACAGAGGCGGCTTTATCCAAGCCCGTTCCGGTGTACTGGGCTTTCGCTAATTGATCCACGGTGGCTTGCAGCTGAGCGCGTGCTTCAGCAGCATTAGCAGCCTTGTGGTTGGCATCAGCGCTGAGAGCGTCGAGATGTGCAACGTTCTCGGCGCGTTTATTCAGCTTCTCCTCGATATTCTTCAGCTCTTCGTGTTTACGGGACAGCTCAAAGCCAGACTCTTGAATCTGCTGAGTAGCGATCTCAACATCATCTGCCGAGGCAATGGAGGGATTGACACCAACCGCACCAAAAACAAGTGCACTGGAGGTGACGATGGCTAGGAAGCGCTGGCGCGACCGAAAAGCAGCGGAAGACATGCGTGGAAATGACTTTCTGGATGAAGCGAGTAGACCAACGGCAATACTAGCGCCCTACACAGTGACTTGGCTAGTTCTGCCCCAAAAAAGCTAAAAACGGACTGCAGAATGGATTGGCTGGAAATGCAGTGGGCGTTCACCGACCGGGCTACCGGCGTTTAGAGCGTCAATGATAGTGCCGTGGCCGGTGTAGATTCCGACGTGAGAGGCACCACCGTAGTAGGCAATGATATCGCCTGGTTGCAAAGCATCGAGTGACACACGCGTACCGCCAGCTGCCTGAGCTTGTGACGTGCGCGGAATATTCACGCCGGCCTGCTGGTAAGCCCAGCTCGTCAAACCGGAGCAATCAAAAGAACCTGGCCCTGCCGCTCCCCATGCGTAAGGGCTACCGATTGCTGAACGAGCGGCATCTACGATCTGCTGCCCCTTCGATGCCACGGAAGCGTGAGCCACCTGCACTGGGTTTACATGAGGTGCGGGCGCCTGGGAGCTACCGAGTAGTTGATCCGCCCCAGGGATGTTTTCTACGCCAGGAACGTCAACGGTGAAGTTTGTGTTTGGAATTGTGAATTCGGCTGCGGACGCCATGCCCGGGGCCATCATCGTCGAACCAACAACAGCAGCGGAGGCTGCAGCGACGCGACGCTTGGTGGACACATTCTGCTTACGGTGTTTAGCCACGAAATCTTCTCCAAATCAGATTGAGTATGCACTACAGTTTTCGTAGTTTGCCCCGTACCGACCGAGTCCGCCTGAACTCATTCAACTGGTGCGACGCAATGTCTCAAATAGGTTACGAAATGACAACAAACGTTGTCGAATCAAGGCCTGTGATTACTCCCGTTATCTACCCGTTATCTTGCTGTTGTCAGATATACATCAACGATTTGTTCGCAAGCCGCCAAGACTATGAAGATCCGTATAGCACCCAAAAACCGCATTTTTCCTGGAGTTTCATAGGGAAGGATGCCCGTTACTGTGGACGCACAAGCGCCTAGGAAGCGAGCGGAGACTAAAAAACTACTGATATGTGAAATCAAACACAAGTACCAGGTGGTTGCTAAATTCCGGCCCATAGACCACAGGACTAACCAAAGCTCGACGTTAAAACTAAGCCGGGACAGAAACGACCACGAATCCTTAATTGGGGCGAAATTAGACAACGGAACTACCCTAAATGTGCTCACTGTTAGGCAGAAACCAGACAACGACTTGGACGTACGTAGCCAATGATCGCCGAGCGACCGGAAGATTACACCTTGAAATGCCAAAGGCTCGGTACTGGATTATCCAGTACCGAGCCTTTGCTATTTGATTAAGGCGTCGCATCGCCCCATGGAGGCCAGATTGTGGCGCTCACTTGGTCTAAGTGTCTTTTACCTTAGTCTAAGTGGCCTTTGCGACGGTCAGCCTCGCGGTTGGCCTCATTGAGGCGCCGCAGCATTTCAGCCTCTTCAGCATGGTTGTCATGTTCGATCTGACGCCGACGAGATGCTACGTCATCTGGATCCGGGCTAAAGACGCCGGACGCATTCTGGTCGGCATAGCCTAAGTTATTCAGCTGTTTCGGTACGGCCGCACCTGCGTACTCCAACGGAATAGGATGACCATGATCGTCGACCGGTCCAAGTGGCTGGTGTACTTCGATGAATGCACCATTCGGCAGCTGCTTGATTGTGCCGGTTTCGATGCCGTGTTCCAGCACCTCGCGGTCAGAACGCTGCAGCGAGACACAAATGCGGTAGGTCAAGAAGTAAACCAGCGGTGGGAGCACTACCAAGCCGATGCGGCCGAACCAGGTCATGGCATTCAACGAAATGTTGAAGAAGTGGGCGATGTGGTCGTTACCACCGGAAATGGTCACCAGCAGGAAGAACGTGATCGCCATTGCGCCGATTGCGGTACGCGCTGGAACGTCGCGTGGACGTTGCAACAGGTTATGGTGCGCATCGTCGCCGGTCGCCTTCTTTTCCAGGGCAGGGTAAGCGAAGAGCAGCATTACCATCACACCACACATCAACGCGACCCAGAATGCTGATGGGATCGTGTAGCCGGCGATGTACAGCTCCCAAGCTGGCATAATGCGGGCAACACCGTCGGTCCACAACATATAAACGTCAGGCTGCGAACCTGCGGATACCTGCGATGGGTTGTAAGGTCCAATAGTCCAGAAACCGTTGATGGTCAGCAGCCCCGCCATCAATGCGAGAACACCGGCAACGATCAAACCCATGCCAATCGCCTTAGTAGCGAATACTGGCATAATCCGGACGCCTACAACATTGTTTTCAGTGCGCCCCGGACCAGGTAATTGGGTGTGCTTTTGGTACCAAACTAGCATCAAGTGGGCAGCAATTAGCGCGAGGATAATTCCTGGGATGATAAGGACGTGCAGCACGTAGAAACGGTCTAGCATCAGGTCCGATGGGAAGTCCCCGTCGAAGATGGCCCAGTGGATCCAAGTTCCGATGATAGGCACACCGAGGATGATGGCCGACATAATGCGCAAACCGACACCGGAGAGAAGGTCGTCCGGCAAAGAGTAGCCCATGAAGCCTTCAACCATGCCGAGCATGATCAATGCGCAACCGATGATCCAGTTAGCTTCACGAGGACGCCGGAATGCACCAGTGAAGAACACGCGGAGCATGTGAGCAACCATCGACATCATGAACATGAGGGCTGCCCAGTGGTGCATCTGACGCACGAACAGGCCACCGCGCACTTCGAAAGAAATATCGAGTGCGGTTGCATATGCGCGTGACATCTCGACGCCATTCAACGGCAGGTATCCGCCGTCGTAGATCACCTTGGTGATTGATGGGTCGAAAAACAGAGTTAGGTACACGCCTGTAAGCAACAAGATAATGAAGCTGTACAGAGCAATCTCACCCAACATGAAGGACCAGTGGGTTGGGAAGACTTTGTTGATCTGGGTGCGCACCATCCCGGAGATGGTGTAACGCGAATCAACATTGTCTGCTATTTGTCCGAGTTTATTGCTCATTAGGATTCACGCTCCCAGAAAGCCGGGCCAACTGGCTCGATGAAGTTACCGCGAGCGATGAGGTACCCCTCTTCGTCAACGGTGATGGGCAACTGTGGCAACGCACGGGCCGCAGGTCCGAAGACAGGCTTTGCGTATTGCATAGCGTCGAACTGCGACTGGTGGCACGGGCACAGGATGCGGTTAGTCTGTGCCTCAAATAGAGAGGTTGGACAACCGACATGCGTACAGATCTTGGAGTACGCGTAGTAATCGCCGTAGTGGAAATCTTCCTGGTTTTCGCGCTCGACAACAGCTTTGGCATCGTCATGGCGCAAGCGAATGAGCATAACGGCGTTGCGTGGGCCGTGGATAGAGTGCATATGGTTTTCGTATACGTCGCGCTGTGGATCGTAACGATCTCCATCGTTCACATCGTCTTCTGCCAATGGGAAAACGGTTTCCATCGCGGCTGCAGACAGGTCTTCGGGGCGAACGCGGACAAGACGGGTAACGCCTTTGGTCTCCCAGTGATTCCCGGCCTGCCCTTCGTGGTATTCGGCAATCGCTCCGGTATCCCGGGCAAGGTAAAGCTTTACGCCTTTATCGTGAAGCGTCCACCCGGATGTCCACAGAGTTCCGTCTCCGTTGTAGTTGAGCTCGTGGCGTGGCTTCCAAGGATTGCGGATAGCTCCGCCCAGCGGTGCAATTACTACAAGACCTGCAAGGATACCTGCGCCGCCAAGCAGACCCTGCAGTGCTTTACGACGACCGAGGGTGGAAGTCTGCCAAGCGTCATTCAGCAACGCGGTAACGGTCTGGCGGTCAACCTCATCAGAACGCCCGTCGTGGCGATTCTGCACGGCAATTTCTTCCGGCACCATCTTTTTGACGATCATGACTACACCGATGCCCAAGCAAAGGATGGCCAAACCGGAGGTAAGACCTAATAAGGGGGTGTATACCGCGTGCAACCACTGGCCGTCTTCGCCGTGCCCTTTGTAGCCCCAAGGCCAGAAAAGGTACACGCCTAAAAACGCGATAGCGGCAACGACTGCAATTGCAAAGAAGATGCCAACGGAGATGGAGGCACGCTTTTCAGCAGGATCGTTCTCTACCGGGAAGCGCTCTTTCCGATAAGCAACTGTCACTTCATCGAGCTCGGTACCAAGTTGAGCCAATTCATCCTGGCTCATGCCCCGAAGCTCTTGTTCCGTGTAATTTTTTTTCTCGTTCGACATTAGGTACGCGATCCAATCCACATAGCTGCACCAACCAAAGCGGTGATGCCGATGATCCACATGGCCAAGCCTTCAGCGACAGGGCCCAATCCGCCGACAGACCAACCGCCTGAGGATGGAGACTCTTTAGCGTCCTTGATAAACGCGATGATGTCTGCTTTCTCGTCGTGGGTAAGTTGACGTTCAGAGAACTTCGGCATGTTCTGCGGGCCAGTCAACATGGCTTGATAAATCTCTTGCTCGTTCGCCGGGTCCAGTGGAGGCGCATACTTACCTGACGACAGAGCGCCACCACGACCGGTAAAGTTATGGCAAGAAGCACAGTTCATACGGAACAACTCCGAACCACGTGCGATATCTTCTGGATGGATCTTTCCATCGTAGGAGGAACCGCGCAGCTCTTCCATTGCGATGGTGCCATCGTCGTTATATACCAGTTCGGGTCCCCCGCCGTTGGCTGCAACGTAAGCAGCCAACGCAAGAGTTTGTTGTTCCGTATAGCGAGGAGTTTTACGTTCCGCCTGGGCGTCGTTAGACATCATCGGCATGCGGCCGGAGTGAACCTGGAAGTAAACGGAACCTTCACCGACACCAATCAGTGATGGCCCACGGTCAGGTACGCCTTGCAGGTTTGTGCCGTGACAAGTAATGCAAGCAACTTCGTAAATGTCCTTACCCTCTTGAATAAGGGCTTGGTCATCACGCTGTGCGGTTGCTACCTGAGCGTCTGGAGTCAATGCGCTGGCCAAGATGCCTGCACCGGTAAGTCCCACAGACAAAGCAGCTGCACCGGCGAGCGTCCGGCGCATCTTGCGTTTGCGGCGCGAAGCGCTCGCGTTGGCAGCAGTAGGGTTCTCCGACTGCGGCTCTGTGTTCGGGTTGGAATCCATCATTTCCCTTAAATATGTCGAGAACGGAAAGTGAAGGGCTGTAGGCCGGATTACGGCGAGCTACGGCCTACTGAACGAGATAAATAACGATGAAGACGCCGATCCAGATGACGTCAACGAAGTGCCAGTAATACGAGACTGCCATCGCAGCAGTTGCCTGTGCGGGGGTGAATTTAGACTTCCAAATTCGCGCCAGCACGATAGCGAATGCGATAAGGCCCGCCGTCACGTGCAGCATATGGAAGCCGGTGATGATAAAGAACACCGAGCCAAACACACTGGCTTGAATGGTTACGCCGTGCGAGATCATCTCGTAGTACTCGAATGCGACCATGCCCAAGAAAACAACACCAAGGGCAATAGTGATTACGTACCACAAGCGGAGCTTGAAGACGTCACCTTTCTCGGCCGCGAAAACGCCGAACTGCGAGGTCACAGACGAAGTAATAAGGATAGCTGTAATGATGAGACCGTAGATCACGTTAAGGTGCTCGGTCTGTTCAGTCCAGTCCCCTGCCTGTCCGTTTGCGCGCGAGGTAAACCACATCGCGAACAGTCCGGCGAAGAACATTAATTCCTGCGACAGGAACACAATCGTGCCTACGCTGACCATGTTTGGTCGGTTCAGCGACACAACACGTTGTGGTGCTGTCATTCCTGGGTTAGTTACTGCGCTCGTCACGCTCATAAGTATGCACCGTCCTTTCTCGAATTTCATCTCAATTCTTAGCCATTTTCCCAGGTCACCATAAGGCCATATGCGACACCCACACCATACGGGGGTAGCTAAAGTATTTATACCCACCCTGGAACTTTTTCCCGCAAATTCCGACTAACTTAACTAGCAGGTCAACCGGCAATTACACCCCCGATAACCTCGATCATCAGCGAGAGCAGGTTACTGCTTTAACTCAAATCGGGGGTATTGGTTTTCGCACCTCAACCGTCAAAGTGCCCTAACTCACAAGCCAAAATTGCCATTTTCCAATGACTCCAACTTTTGGTTGCCCCTAAAATTGCGCCAACTAATTCATGATCCAAACAGCTTGGAACTCAATAGATTTTTTCGTCACTAGTCGATATTCGCTCGGGTCTTTACACTCTCATTTACCCTCCCCACCCTGGCCCCCGGCGCAACAAAACCCCCAATTGCTCGAGCGAAGAGCAATTAGGGGTTGAAGGTTGCGCCGAAACCAGATCGGGGATTTAAACTAGTGCTTTTCTTTAGGCAATCCGTATTGCAGGCTCAGCATCGTACATGCCCAAATGAGCATTACGCCACCAACCAGGATCAGCCAGTAGTACAAGAAGATAACACCAAGGCCGAATACGAAGATGGAGATCGACATCCAGAATGGCCACATGGATCCCGGGGAGAAAAATCCGAGGACTCCCGCGGAGTCAGAGATTTCCGCTTCCTCCCAGTCTTCCGGAAGGACGTCGGATCGGGATTCGGTTATATGCAGGTAGGCACCGAGCATAATCGCCATAAGAGACGACAAGAGCAACGGGATGCCACCAGCCCAGTCGTAGCGGTACTTCCAACCGTCATCTTCAATCCATACGGTACCGAAGACGTAGACAACACCGGAGATTCCGAGGAAGACGGCGATTGCGTAAAAGAGTTTCGCACTGGCGCGCATGTCTGTATTCTCCTTTGGCTTTACAGAGCGGTGTTCGGATCTGCCGCGTTATCGCCATCGGCGGTCTCGCGAGCGGAGTTGAATGGCTTGGTGGAGGTTGCATATGGGGCTTCACCGATGGATGCCAGCGCCTCTGAGTTAGGGGCATCCGGGTTAGCCATACGGAATTCCATATACTGAGCGAACTTCTCTGGGGAGACCGCGCGGATCTCGAAGTTCATCATCGCGTGGTAAGTACCGCACATCTCAGCACAGCGACCTACGAAGGCACCCTCTTCTTGGATTTCCTCAATCTGGAATGCGCGCTCCTGCTGGTTGTTTTCTGGGTGAGAATAAACGTCACGCTTGAACAAGAATTCAGGGACCCAGAAGGAGTGAGAAACGTCGCCGGAAGCTAGACGGAATTCGATTGCGGTGTTGGTAGGCAGAACCAAAACAGGAATCTCATCTGTGGTTCCCAGCGTCTCGATCTCGTTGTAATTCAAGTACGAGTTGTCACCGCTGGAACGTCCGTGAACAGGGTTGGCGTTCTTAACATCTTCAGGGTCATGCTTGGACTTCTCGGCGATAGCGGTACGCTCCTCGTCTTCGCCGAGATAATCCTGACCATTAGGAGTGAAGTTTCCGCCAACCTCTGCATAACCAAACTTCCAGTTCCACTGGAAAGCAGTGACGTCTACGGCAACCTCAGGCTCTTTGTCGTTCGCGACAACTTTCTGCTGGACTTGAACGGTAAAGAAGAATAGCGCCATAACGATGATGACGGGAATAATCGTCAAAACCAATTCAACAGGCACGTTGTACTGCAGTTGACGAGGGAATTCTCCTCGACCATTCTTTTTTGCACGCTTGGCACTCCAGCGGAAAATGGCCGTCAGGAACAGCGCCCACATGATAATGCCGATAAACCAGGCAAGGACCCAAATCCAGATCCAGAAATTAAACATTGAGTTCGCCTCGGGGGTAACTCCCTCAGGCCAACCCATGTGCAGGAATTTCGATGCCGCTGCCGGTGGCTCGACCTCACAAGCGGCCAGACCGACCGTTGCGAGGCCCAAGACGCCACCAAGGCCCAGCTTCCGGCTCAAGCTGCGTTCTTTACGCTGTCCCACGTGTGTTCTGCCTTTCTTTGCACACAATTGTCTGCCTACTTTTATAAGCATTCCTATTCAAGCAGCATAACTCAAATACGCCATCTTCTTATCAGGGTTGCATGAACCTATTTCCAGCTAAATAAAGGCTTGCACATCCAGAAGTACAGCAACGCTCCAGTCACCCCGATACGCGCTGGACAATGGGCAACCATTTAGCCCACCGACAAAAATTGACCACACACGGAATGCCAAAAGTATTAGCCATCTCACACTACATATCGCCGCTATCATCCCAAAGTTTCACTCACATTGAGGTAAACGGATAAGCCCATGGGATTCAGGTCCAATATGCGCGAAACTCTCCGTTAAATGATTAACCGCTGACGAATACTTGGCCGTAAAGTAGTCGTGGCAGATCACCACCCTGAGGAGAAATAAACAATGTGCGGACTTCTCGCTATGTTGAGCGCCCAAAGCGATGCCCCTTCTTACGTTACCGCTATGGAAGAAGCGCTCCCTTGCATGCGCCATCGTGGCCCTGACGCCGCTGGCACCTGGAACGATGAACACGCAGTTTTTGGCTTCAACCGGCTGTCAATCATCGACCTGGAGCATTCTCATCAGCCTTTACGCTGGGGTCCAGAGGACGACCCTGAGCGCTACGCGATGACGTTCAATGGGGAAATTTATAACTACGTTGAACTTCGTGCCGAGCTCAAAGAGGCGGGGTATCACTTTCAGACATCCGGCGATGGTGAACCAATTGTTGTCGGTTTCCACCATTGGGGACCTTCCGTCGTCGAGCATCTTCGTGGAATGTTCGCCATCGCCATCTGGGACACCCGCCGGAAACAGATGTTCGTCGCCCGCGATCAGTTTGGAATCAAGCCGCTGTTTTATGCCACAACGCCGGCAGGAACCGTTTTTGCGTCCGAGAAAAAATCCATTCTGGAGCTTGCCGACGCTATCGATCTAGGGCTAAGCCTTGACCGCAGGGCCATCGAACATTATGTGGACCTGCAATATGTCCCAGAACCAGAATCTTTGCACGCAGACATTCGTCGCCTGGAATCAGGTTGCACTGCAATTCTTTCGCCAGGCGGTCAGGTCAAAGCGGAACGTTATTTCCGGCCTCGGTTTCAGACTAAAGCCGTTCCGGCAGGCCAGGAGCAACAGCTTTTTGACCGAATCGCCCATGCCCTCGAGGATTCCGTCGAAAAGCACATGCGCGCAGACGTCACTGTTGGGTCATTCTTGTCGGGTGGTATTGATTCCACCGCGATCGCTGCATTGGCGAAACGACACAACCCAAATCTTTTAACATTTACCACCGGTTTCGAACGCGAAGGTTATTCTGAGGTCGACGTCGCGGCAGAGTCGGCAGAAGCGATTGGCGCTGAGCATATCGTTAAGATTGTCAGCCCAGAAGAATATGCCGACGCCATTCCGAAAATCATGTGGTATCTGGATGACCCTGTGGCAGACCCCTCCCTCGTTCCGCTGCATTTTGTCGCAGCAGAAGCTCGGAAACACGTCAAGGTCGTGCTCTCTGGCGAGGGTGCCGACGAGCTCTTTGGCGGTTACACTATTTACAAAGAGCCCCTCTCCCTCGCGCCATTCGAAAAAATTCCAAGCCCTTTGCGTCGGGGCCTAGGCGCACTTTCCCGTATCTTGCCTGATGGCATGAAGGGGAAATCCCTTCTCGAACGCGGATCGATGTCCATGGAAGAGCGCTACTACGGTAATGCTCGCTCTTTCAATTTCGAGCAAATGCAACGCGTGATCCCTTGGGCCCGTAAAGATTGGGATCACCGTGATGTCACCAAAGACATTTACGCGCGTTCTGAAGACATGGACCCCGTTGCGCGTATGCAGCATTTGGACTTGTTTACCTGGATGCGCGGCGACATCCTCGTGAAAGCGGACAAGATCAATATGGCGAACTCCTTAGAACTCCGCGTCCCATTCCTCGACAAGGAAGTTTTCCGGGTTGCCGAAACCATCCCGCACGAACTGAAGATCTCCCATGGAACCACGAAATATGCCTTACGTAAGGCTATGGAACAAATCGTTCCCCCACATGTTTTGCACCGAAAGAAATTAGGCTTCCCGGTACCGATGCGGCACTGGTTAGCAGGAGATGAACTACACGGATGGGCACAAGAGCAGATTAACGCCTCCCAAACAGAAGACATCTTCAACAAGAAAGCTGTCCTGGAGATGCTGCAAGAACACCGTGCAGGCCAATCAGATCACTCACGTCGTCTGTGGACAGTGCTGGCCTTCATGGTCTGGCACGGAATTTTCGTGGAGAAACGTATCGACCCAAATATCGAGCAACGGGACTACCCAGTCCGCCTATAAGTGCATACTGACGCGGCCCTGGGCAGCACTATTGATGCAGCCCGGCCGCGCACAACGCTAAAGCCCCTGGCTCTCTGTACTGATTAGTAACGAGAACCAGGGGCTTTTAATATCCGTCGAGTTGTTTGGAATCCTGACTATAATTTTAGTTGAAAGAATCGCCGCAAGCGCAGGATCCACCGGCATTCGGATTATCGATAGTAAATCCTTGCTGCTCAATGGTGTCAGCGAAGTCAATCTTCGCACCCATCAGGTACGGCACCGACATCTTGTCGACAACCAAGGTAACGCCGTCGATCTCATCGCTTTTATCACCATCGAGCTCGCGGTCGTCAAAGTACAGTTGATAGCGCAAACCTGCACAACCACCTGGCTGAACGGCAATACGCAGAGACAAATCTGTACGGCCTTCCTGCTCTAGCAAAGACTTAGCTTTCTCAGCTGCAGCGTCAGTCAAAATTACGCCGGTCGACGAAGTTGGGGCGGTCATAATAGTTCTCCTTCGTGGTGAACGCGTCGTTTGCGTCCAGAGTACTCGCCTTTCGTGCGAGACGAAACCCCTGGATCCGCAGTCCGTTCGACATTTAATTTAACTGCCCCAAGGCTGTTTGCGCCACCTACGCCGGACATACCCGACAAGTACTTATTCTTGTTACCAGCACACAAAGTTGTACCCTGTAGAACTGTGAAACTACCGTGGCAAAAACCTCAAAACATCAAAGCAGATAACTCCGACAACTCCACTACCAGTGCGGACAATAAGAGCTCATCTGCACCATCAAACTCTGCACAATCTAGCCCTGCACAGGCCAATTCTGCTTCCGCAGAGCAGACAGATTTACCGAAGGGCTACACCCCTAAGAAAAATAAACCTACTCCCTCGCGCAAAGAGCAAGAGATTCGTCGCGGCGTACGACGCGATCCTAACGGTGCATCCCCAGCCCAGGCTCGAGAACGTCGTAAAGAGCTCAAAAAATCCATGTCCAAGCAAGAATGGAAAGAATACAAACGCGAAGAACGCCAAGAAAACATGCGTCGTCGTAAGGAACAGCAAGAACGCATGGATGCTGGCGATGAGCGCTACCTCTTGGCTCGCGATATTGGACCAGAGCGACGCTACGCACGGGACTGGGTGGATTCCCGCGCTTTCTTGACCAACTGGGTGATGCTTATTGCCCTTATTATTCTTGGTGCTACCCTGCTCGGCGGAATTAACCCTCACGCAGCGAATATCATTTCACTCATCGGCATGGTGATTATTGTTATTCTCGCAATCGAGGGGGTTATCCTGGGCAAACGTTGCAATAACGCGGTGCGCAAGAAATTCCCAGACTCCACCGAAGCTGGATTGCGCTTGGGCTTTTACGCTTATTCTCGTGCCACTCAGCCACGCAAGTGGCGTTCACCAAAGCCCCAGGTCGAACGCGGTGCCAAGGTCTAACCGTCCCTATTCTTCATTCTTCTAGGCCCTAGATAGTTACAGTTTAGGTTTTCACAATGCCAATGCCGCACGAGCCCGCATCCATCCCCCAGCCCGAGCCTGATTCCACACCCAAGCAGAGTGCTGACGCTGCCGCTAACGCGGATTCCAACGCCCAAGCCGACAGTGCTGAGTTTGCTGATCTTGGGGCTCCCGCGAAGATTGATACTGAGGCTAGCGCCGCGGTGGTTGCAGCTATGTCGTCGACACAGCGGGGCCGGAGTTTTGGTCGGCTTACTGATGCAGCAGCTTTCATGGCCGCGTGCCAAGGGAAAGTTCCCGCGGAGCCGTTGCGGCAGCCCCGAGTCGTCATTTTCCATTCTGCTACCGCCAGCCCTGCCCCCGGCAGTTCTGCCCCCCGAAACTCTGCCCCCCGGAACTCTGCCACTGGTAGCAACGGTTCGTCATCTTTGCGCACGCCCGAGTCCCAGACTGCAGCCAACGATATTGCCGCTGGTTCTGCCCCCGTGGCGACACTGGCCCGTACTCATGGTGCTGGCGTTCGCCTAGAGGAGATCCCTACCGACGGAGCCGCGCTAGAATTTGGCCGCTCTATCGCTGATTCTGAAATCGATGCTGGCGCAGATCTACTGATCCCAGGCGAGCTCACTGAGGGATTCTCCGTCGAAGCTGCTGCCTTGTTTGGCGCAATAACGAAGACAGAACCGGTAGCACTAGCCAGCTTGGAAGCTTCGCTTACGACGAAACAATGGCAAGCCGACGTCACGGCTATCCGGGATCACATGTTCCGCTTCCGACGATATCCCGCTAGTTTGTTGGATCTTGTGCGCGAATGCCAAATGCCAACGGTGCAGTCATTAGTTGGTTTTATTCTGCAAGCAACTTCCCGACGCACTCCAGTGCTTGTCGACGGCTGCCTTGCCACTGTGTGTGGCCTGATAGCAGAAAAAATTGTTCCAGGAACCCAACCATGGCTGCGCTCGGCACAGCTGTCCCCGGAGCCTGCGCATATCCAAGCCGTTCAACAATTGGGATTAACGCCCCTACTTGCCTTCGATCTCACAACCGGGCAAGGAACCGGTGGCGTACTAGCATTATCTGCGCTCAACGCAGCGATTGAGCTAGTAGCTGATGAGGTTTATGCAATCACTGATGCGATCAACGCGCACAATCACGGCGCGTGATCATCAGGCGAGCTTTTGTAGCCAGCCGTGCGTGTCCTCAACTTCTCCCCGTTGGATTCCGGTTAGTTTCTCACGCAGTTGCATCGTGATTTCGCCGGGTTGACCGCCACCGATGCTAAACGTGCCACTGGTAGTTTTCACGGTGCCGATTGGCGTGATTACCGCTGCCGTCCCGCACGCAAAGGCCTCGCTCATGGCACCGGATTCGGCGGCTTCCCGCCATTGCTCCAGAGTGATGCTTTCTTCCACCACTTCAATGCCCATCTCACGCGCTAGTTGCAACAGCGAATTTCGCGTCACACCAGGCAAAATAGTGCCGGTCAGTTCGGGAGTGACCAGCTTGCCCTGGATGACAAACATGACGTTCATGCCGCCCATCTCTTCGACTTTTTGGCGTTTCGCAGCATCTAAAAAGACCACTTGGTCGCAGCCATGTGCGATGGATTCTTGCTGGGCAACTAGCGAAGCAGCGTAGTTACCGGCGAATTTGGCGGCCCCGGTTCCACCGGGAGCGGCACGCACATAATCTTCGGAAATCCACACAGATACCGGTTTCACGCCACCCTGAAAATACGCACCGACTGGCGAGGCAATAACCAAGAATCGATAAGACTGCGATGGCGCGACGCCGAGCCCTATTTCCGTTGCAATCAGGAATGGACGAAGGTACAAGGATCCCTCTCCCCCGGCTGCTGGGACCCAATCCTTGTCGACGGCAACTAATTCTTTCAATGCTTGGATAAATAATTGCTCTGGGATTTCCGGCATTGCCATGCGCTGCGCGGAGCTCGCTATACGTTGCGCATTCTTCTCAGGACGGAAAGTAACGATTGAATCATCACTCTGCCGATATGCCTTGATGCCTTCAAAAATTGCTTGCCCGTAATGAAAAACGGTCGTCGCAGGATCCAAGGTCAATGGCGCGTATGGCTGCACCGATAGGTTGTGCCAGCCTTGTTCTGCATTCCAGTCGGCAACCACCATGTGATCCGTGAATTTTTTACCGAAAGCTGGGTTCGCCAGGATTTCCTCGCGTTCAGCTGCGGGCGTCGGAGTGTCATTGCGGGTCACGGAAAATTTGAAGTCGCTCATGGTAGCTAATGTACCCTTTCCACCTTTTAATAGAGACTTAGGGCACACCCTTGCACGGCGTTCTGCGGTAAATCCCGCTAGGCTGGGAAGGCCTAGAACGAATTTCAACTAGATTGCGCGACCATTGTCATGTGACAAGAAAGGATATTATGGCTGCCCCAAAGTTCGAACTTCCAGCCCGCGGCAAGATTAGCCCAGTGGAGTTGCAGAAAAAGTTGCCTAAAAACGCCGATGCCCTCGTCATCGGCGTGTTCCGCACGCAGGACTCAGCCAACGAGAACAGCGTAGAAATCCTTGACACAGATTGGCTCTCTGGTGGCCAGCTACGCGAAGTGGTCGAGGGCTTGCAGACAGTCAAAGCCACGGGCAAAGCAAACGAAATCACCCGCTTGCCGGCCCCAAAAAAGCTGGGCGTCGACGTAGTCGTCGCGGTGGGTTTGGGTGTGCAGGACAAGCTTGACGACGAGGTTCTGCGTCGCGCGGCTGGTACTCTTTCCCGCGCGGTCAAGGATCTAAGTTCGGTCGCCGTTGCTCTTTCCGGTGACCGTGATCACCTCGCCGCCATCGTAGAAGGCTTGATCTTAGGCGGATATGCCTACCCAGGCATCCGTGGAAGCAAAGACGAGGGTGTCACCCAGCCGGACGAGAAAAAGAACCGCGCTGATAAAGATCCCGCCGAATTCACTGTGCTCGGCGATCCAAAGAAGGATTCTGATGTCTTCCGTCTCGCACAAGTTGGTGCAGAATCGGTGTGCCTAGCACGGGACTTTGTCAACGTTCCTTCCAGCCATAAATTCCCAGAATCCTATGCTGAGTTTATCCGTGGCTTTGCCGAAGATGCAGGCCTGAAGGTGGAGATTCTCGACGAAAAACAACTGGAAAAAGAGGGCTTTGGTGGTATTTTGGCGGTCGGCCAAGGTTCGGTCCGCCCACCGCGTCTGGTCCGCCTGCACCATAGTCCACGCAAGGCCAAGAAGAAGGTTGCTCTCGTAGGCAAGGGCATTACCTTTGACACCGGTGGTATCTCTTTGAAGCCGGGCGCAGGCATGGGCGAGATGATCATGGACATGGGTGGCTCAGCAGCCGTCGTAGCTGCCACTGTCGCTGCTGCAAAGCTCGACCTCAACGTGGAGTTAACCACCACTGTGCCGCTGGCAGAAAACATGCCTTCCGGTAACGCTATTCGCCCAGGAGACGTCATCACCCACTATGGTGGCATTACTTCAGAAATTCTGAATACCGATGCTGAAGGCCGTATCGTGCTTGCCGACGCCATCGCGCGCGCGAGCGAAGACAAGCCAGATTATCTGGTAGAGACGGCAACGTTGACCGGCCACCAGATGCTCGCGTTGGGCAAGAAAACCTACGGTGTTATGGGTAGCGATGAGCTACGTGATCGCATCGCTGAGCTGGGACGCCGTGTAGGCGAAAAAGCTTGGGCCATGGCCTTGCTGGAAGAGCACGAAGAAGCGATTAAAACCCCTGCGGCGGATATCCGCAATATCTCCGAGGACCGTTGGGGTGGCATGCAGTTTGCGGGTACCTACCTGTCGCAATTCGTCGGCGAGGGCATTGAGTGGGCACATCTCGATATCGCCGGCCCTGCCTGGGCAGCAAGCGCTTCCGGATACACTGCGCAGCGAGCAACCGGTGTTCCGGTACGCACACTAGTTGCTTGGTTGGACGAAATCGCCAGCTAAGCATCTCCGTGGCGCCGCTCCCACTGTTTGCGGCGCTCCACTTGTTCTTGGCGCTTGCGTAGGATCCGTTCGCGTTTCATGCGCTCGCGCATACGCTGTGGATACCCGGTTTCTTCAACGTCATAGATTGGCACATCTAGTACCCGGGCCACGGCGTCTATTCCTTTCGGCCCGCCAATACGCCGGCGGATATAGTCGCCGGAGTCGTCGACAAGCACAATCGACATTTCATTAACCACGGTTTCCGGCTCCACGAAGCCTTCTATGAAACCGCGGCCATCGATCCATGCAACCAGATCTGCCTGGTCGTGCTCGCGTATCGTATCGCCAGGCGCGCGGGGTGGCCTGAGCTGTGATTTCGTGGAGTTACGACGGAATAGGTTGAACACAGTTCACAATTCTAGGGGTAGTGCACAATATTGCGCATTGACTCATTACACGTAGCAGCGGCGATGGCGGTAGGCTGGAATGCCGTAGCTTCTATTTACTAACGACTTTAGAGGAGTCTCTCACACATGTCGCACTCCGTAGAGATGCCCGAGCTGGGCGAATCGGTTACCGAAGGCACCATCACCCAGTGGCTGAAGTCCGTCGGCGATACCGTCGAAGCCGACGAGCCTTTGCTCGAAGTTTCCACTGACAAAGTGGACACTGAAGTCCCTTCCCCGGTCTCGGGTACGCTTCTGGAGATCAAAGCCGAAGAAGACGACACCGTAGAAGTTGGCGACGTCATTGCCATCATCGGCGACGAGGGCGAGAACGCAGACTCGCAGGACTCTGCTGATGCTGCTAGCGCCGATGATTCTGACGACGCTGGCTCCGGGGATTCCGCTTCTGAGGAAAAGGAAGACAACAAAGAGTCCAAGAACGACAAGAAGTCTTCCGGTGGCTCATCCCAAGCTACCGACGTAGAAATGCCAGAACTCGGCGAATCAGTAACCGAAGGCACCATCACCCAGTGGCTGAAGTCCGTCGGCGATACCGTCGAAGTCGACGAACCACTGCTTGAGGTATCCACCGACAAGGTCGATACCGAAGTTCCTTCCCCAGTTGCCGGTACCATCATCGAAATCCTCGCCGAAGAAGACGACACCGTCGAGGTCGGAGAAGTCATCGTCCGCGTTGGCGACGAAAACGCCGCAGCAGACGACTCCAGCGAATCCGCCGATTCTGGCGACGCTGAGGACGATGCTGGCTCCGGGGATTCCGCTTCTGAGGAAAAGGAAGACAACAAAGAGTCCAAGAACGACAAGAAGTCTTCCGGTGGCTCATCCCAAGCTACCGACGTAGAAATGCCAGAACTCGGCGAATCAGTAACCGAAGGCACCATCACCCAGTGGCTGAAGTCCGTCGGCGATACCGTCGAAGTCGACGAACCACTGCTTGAGGTATCCACCGACAAGGTCGATACCGAAGTTCCTTCCCCAGTTGCCGGTACCATCATCGAAATCCTCGCCGAAGAAGACGACACCGTCGAGGTCGGAGAAGTCATCGTCCGCGTTGGCGACGAAAACGCCGCAGCAAACGACTCCAACGAATCCGACGATTCTAAGGATGCAGACAAGAAATCCGCAGACAAGAAGTCTGAGGATAAAGAAGCCGAGTCTGCGAAGAAAGAACCGTCGGCGAAGAAGGATTCTGCGGACAAGAAACAAGACTCCGACCAAGAAACCAAGAAGGCTAACGAGGGCGCCGCGAAGGATTCAGCGAAGAAGAATTCCGGAAAGGTTCCTTACGTCACCCCGCTGGTACGCAAACTGGCAGATAAGCACGGCGTTGACCTGAGCTCACTGGAAGGTACCGGCGTCGGTGGTCGCATCCGCAAGCAGGATGTCATGGCTGCTGTCGAAGGTAGCTCGGCTGATTCTTCTGCCCAGGGCTCTGCGCAGTCTTCCGAAAAGGATGCGAAGAAGGCCGGCTCCAACTGGTCCACCAAGTCGGTCGATCCAGAAAAGGCTGAGCTGCGCGGCACCACGCAAAAGGTCAACCGCATCCGCCAGATCACCGCAGAAAAGATGGTGGAAGCGCTGCAAATCTCTGCTCAGCTGACCCACGTGCAGGAAATCGACATGACTGCTGTGTCCAACCTGCGCAAGGCCAACAAGCAGGCTTTCGCAGACAAGCACGGTTCGAAGTTGACCTTCCTGCCATTCTTCGTCAAGGCCGCCGTCGAAGCCCTGGTATCTCATCCGAACGTCAACGCCTCCTACAACGCTGAAAAGAAGGAGATGACCTACCACGCTGACGTCAACGTCGCCATCGCGGTGGATACCCCTAAGGGCTTGTTGACTCCAGTGATCAAGAAGGCGCAGGACAAGTCCTTGCCTGAGATCGCCGCTGAGATCATCGACTTGGCTGACCGCGCACGCAACAACAAGTTGAAGCCGAATGACCTCACTGGCGCTACCTTCACGGTCACCAATATTGGTTCCGAAGGTGCGTTGCTGGATACTCCGATTCTGGTTCCACCACAGGCCGGCATTCTGGGAACGGCAGTCATCGAAAAGCGCCCAGTCGTCGTTACCGAGGACGGCCAGGACGCTATCGCGATCCGCCAGATGTGCTACTTGCCATTCACCTACGACCACCAGGTCGTCGACGGTGCCGACGCAGGTCGTTTCATCACTACCATCAAGGATCGTCTCGAAACTGCCGACTTCGAGGCTGATTTGGACCTATAAATCGGTCCCAATTCTCTGGATAAACTCCGGAGGACCAATCGCCTAGCCCTGCTAAGCAGCTAGCTGGCGCGCATACCGGGCCTTCCCTCTGTTAGCTCCTGTTCTCGTTACAGGACGCAGAGTAGGAAGGCCCGGTTTTCGTGTTATGAGCTGAATCACGTAACATAACGGTCATCATGTTAAGCACAGTCACATGACCACACAAGGTAATGAAAGATCACAAACACCGCCGGTCTTGTCGGCGGTCATCGACACACGATCTCCAGTAGCCAAAAGAGGAACACATGCGTATCAGCGATTGGTTAAGAGTTGGCTTAGGTATGTTCGTCGTCGCATTCGGCGCCAACGCCTTTGCTCCACTGATGGTTTCCTACCGCCTGGAAGCCGGGCTTAGCGACGGCCAGGTGACAGCTTTCCTCGCCATCTACATCGTGGGCCTCATCCCCGCTCTGATCATTGGTGGCCCGCTATCAGATATCTACGGCCGCCGTGCGCTGATTCGCCCCGCACTGGTGCTCTCCTTTTTCGGTTCCGCAGTTTTGGCGCTCGGTGCTTTCGGCCCGGCATTTTTTATCGGCACTGGCCGCTTCATCACCGGCCTGGCTACCGGCCTAGTTATGGCCTCCGGCGCAGCCTGGCTGAAGCAGCTATCAGCTGGGCCATCAATCCAGGGTGCGCGCCGCGCGACCATCGCTCTTACTTCCGGTTTTGCTGGCGGACCTCTGGTGGCGGGTCTAGTCGCTGAGTTCTTGCCAAAGCCGGATTTACTCCCCTACCTGCTGCACCTAGTACTAGTAACTCTCATTACACCGCTGGTATGGAACACCCCGACGGTTACTACTGGTAGTTCCGGCAAGGGCAAGCTGTTTGCCAGCCAGGTAGCCACCAAGCGTTTTTGGCTTACCCTAGGCTTGTCCGGTCCGTGGGTATTCGGTGCGGCTTCCACAGCCTTCGCAGTCAACACCCGTTTGCTGGAAGCACAGATGGACCACCCGGTCGTCTACACCGGCTCGATCGCTTGTTTGGCTATGGTCTTCGGCAATCTGATTCAGCGGTTCGTTGGCACCTCGCGGACCTACCCGCCAGCGGTCTATGGGCTGTCACTGATCATCGTTGGCATGCTGTGTTCAATCTGCGTTACCCTCTGGCAAGATTCCATCGTTGGTGTCATCTTCGGGTTGCTAGCCACTATCCCGCTGGGTTTCGCCTACGGCATCCTCATGTCGTCGGGACTACAGGAAGCACAGCGTCAAGCTCCAGACGAAGAACTGGGTGCCGCCAGCGCTTCGTTCTATTCGCTGACCTATATCGGCTTCGTCTTCCCGTTTGTCATCTCCATTCTGGGCCCGGCAATTGGTTACATCACGTGCTTCGCATTTGGTATCGCAATGGCATTGTTTACCATCTTCATGGTGTTACGCTTCGACGGTCGGTTTTTCAAGAAATCCCGGCGGCGGGCACAGAAAAACCCGGAAACCACGAATATAACCCGCAGCTAGGTGCACGCGCGGCTTGCTCTAACAGGGCGCGTTAAAATGAGCACTATGACTGCCCCGCGTGCCCCGTTTTTCCCTGCTGACCGTTCCATTCGTGCCGATCAAGCCCTAGAGATCCAAAAACTAGGAACAGTGGATTACCAAGAGGCTTGGGATCTGCAAGCGAAGTTAGCCAGGCAACGTGCCGACGGAGAGATTCCGGATCAGCTGCTATTTCTCGAGCACCCTGATGTCTACACCGCCGGCAAAAGAACCCAACCTTCCGATATGCCCACTAATGGCTTGCCAACGATCAAGGTCGACCGCGGTGGCCGCATAACGTGGCACGGTCGCGGGCAACTAGTCGTCTACCCCATCATCAAGCTCGCAGAACCGGTCGATGTAGTCGATTACGTGCGTCGCTTGGAAGAAGGCATCATCGACGCGCTGACGACGTTCGGTACCCAAAAGGTCGGCCGAATTGCAGGCCGTTCCGGTGTTTGGGTTCCGCACAGCGTGCCCGCCGTCGACAAGAATGCTTCCAGCAGGGACCGCAAGATCGCAGCACTAGGCATCCGCGTCACCCGTGGCGTCACCATGCATGGACTGTCGCTGAACTGCAATAACTCACTGGAATTTTATGAGCACATCGTCGCTTGTGGCATTGACGACGCAGATGTCACCACCTTGTCCTTGGAACATGGACGGGAGGTTACTACTGAAGAAATGATCCCATTACTACACAAGTCATTGATGCGTGCACTGGCCGGTGACTTAGCCGTTAGTGATCACAGTTTGGATAGTTCGCGAGTCGGCCCGTCCCCGCAATAAGGCACAGCGAACCCTGTTCGTCAGAAGCTACAACAAGGCGTAGGCTGGGGCATTATGAGTGTCACCCCCGAAGGGCGCAAACTGCTGCGCATTGAGAAGCGGAACGCAGAAAATCCTATCGAGAAGAAGCCACGCTGGATCCGCAACCAGGTCCGCAACGGCCCGGAATATAAAGACATGAAGGCCAAGGTTGCTGGCGCAGGCTTGCATACCGTGTGCCAGGAGGCTGGCTGCCCGAATATTCACGAGTGCTGGGAGTCGCGTGAGGCCACCTTCTTGATCGGCGGCGATTTGTGTACTCGCAGGTGCGACTTCTGCGATATTAAAACCGGCAAGCCTGGTTTGTTAGATACCGACGAACCACGCCGCGTAGCGGAAAATATCCGCGAAATGGATCTGAACTACACCACTGTCACTGGTGTTACTCGTGATGATCTGAAGGATGAAGGCGCCTGGTTGTACGCAGAGATTGTGCGGAAGATCCGGGAATTAAACCCGAATACCGGTATTGAAAACCTAACTCCTGATTTTTCTGGCAAACCGGATCTGTTGCAAGAGGTTTTCGAAGCCGAGCCAGAAGTTTTCGCGCATAACCTGGAAACAGTACCGCGCATCTTCAAGCGCATTCGTCCTGCGTTTCGTTATGATCGCTCGCTCGATGTTATTCGTCAGGCACACGATTATGGCTTAATTACCAAGTCCAACCTGATCTTGGGCATGGGCGAGACCGAGCAGGAAGTTCTCGATACCTTGCAAGATCTGCGTGATGCGGGAACCGACATCATCACCATCACGCAGTACCTACGCCCAGGGCCTCTGTTCCACCCAATTGACCGCTGGGTTCGACCAGAAGAATTTGTGGAACATTCCAAGGCCGCCCGCGAAATGGGCTACGGCGCTGTCATGGCTGGTCCGCTGGTGCGTTCCTCCTACCGCGCTGGCAAATTGTATGTGCAGGCGATGCAGGCTCGCGGCCGTGAACTGCCAGAGCGATTGTCTCACTTGCAGGAGACTTCGCAAGGCCCAACCGCGCAGGAAGCTTCTTCCCTGTTAAGCAAATATGGCGCTTCCCAGGAAACCCCGGTAACCACCCGCTAAGGGGCCGTGGATACTAGCTCTTCTACGGAGGAGCGCACCCCCGGATAGCAGCGCAGGGGTGTGCTGCTATTCTGCAACGCGCTTCGGGTCCTGCCCGGGGCGCGTTTTCTCGTGGACACTTACTAGTGCGAGTACTGATTAGTATGAGTGCTGACAGCGTTTTCTAAATTGGTTGACTACCCCCTAAAGTGAGAGACATGGCAAAAGACGACAAGGCGAAGCTGAAAGCCCAAAAACGCGAGGCAAAACAGGCTAAAAAGGCGCAACGCAAACAAACGCGTTCGCAAATGTGGCAAGCGTTTAACATGCAGCGTAAGGAAGATAAAGCGCTGATCCCGCTGATGCTGCTGGCGGTAGTTGGCATCGCCGTGGCGTTTTTCTTCATCGGCATGTTGTGGGGCGGCCAGTGGTTTACCTTGCCTTTCGGCATCGTATTGGGTGCTGTCGTGGCCATGTGGATCTTCACCCGTCGTCTGCAGTCCTCGATGTACAAGCGCGTAGAGGATCAACCGGGTGCTGCTGGCTGGACCTTGGATAACCTTCGGAACACCTTTGGCATCGTCTGGTTTAGCAAGCAAGGTGTAGGCATGACGCGTCAGCAGGATTTGCTGCACCGCGTTGTCGGCAACCCGGGCGTGGTTTTTGTCGGTGAGGGCAACCCGAAGCGCTTGGAGAAGATCGTCGACAAGGAACGTCGCCGTATTGATCGCATCGCTGGTGGAGTTCCGGTACATGTGATTTACACCGGCACCGGTGAAGATCAGGTTCCACTCAGCAAACTGCAGCGTAAGTTGCTGAAGCTGCCACGGAACTACAGCAAAACTGAGGTCTACGACATCAACGCCCGCATCGAAGCCATGGATGCTGCAGCTGGCCCCGGCGCCGGTATGCCCAAAGGTCCGCTGCCTAGCCAGGCACAGAACCCTTCTGGCATGAACCGCCGCATGCGTCGTATGAACGCGAAAAAGGGAAAATAATCCCAGCTAGTTCGTGCGAATAACGGTGGTTCCTGTGGCACGGTCGTGCATGCCACGGCCGTCGGAATCCACCATCACAGCCGGGAAAAAACATGCGGTAAGCAAGGTGCGCACCACTGCCCGCCATAGGCCGACACGTTCTTCTGCATCAACCCGCGCAACCCCCATGCCGAGCAACATCATGCCCGGGGTGCGGGCAAACAACCAGCCGCACACAATTCCCATAACAATCCAGAGCACATAATTCCACGTGGTGGTTGCTCCTTGGCTCACGTCGCCAAGTCCCAGGCCATAGCGCAAACCAAAAGCCAGCGCCAAGGCAACAAACCAATCAATAAGCACCGCTAGCGCGCGTTTACCCACCGGTGCCATGGATCCGCGACCATGTTGCGGCATGCCAAGTTTTTCGCCTGGCCACCGACTTGGCGCATTGGGATCTTCATTTTCACCGGGAATGGCTGGCCCATCGAGCCAGCTTCGCTTTCTTTCCGCCATGGTCTCTAATCTACAAGCCAGGTTTAGGGCAGCGAAACCAGACAGAACATCCTCGACTGTCGCTGTCGCTTTCCTCGCCTGTCGCTGCCGCTAACGAGGCTTGCACCCGCTGCAGTGCTATCAGGCAGTCCCGCTACCGTAGCGTTGCAACCCGCTGGTGAATTTCCCGGCCCATGGCCGCTTGGCCCGCCGCAGTGGGGTGAAATGGGAACGACCCGGTTTCAATTCCAGTCAGATCCACCCAGCGTTGTTGTGGTTGTGCACAGACGGTGTGCTTGTCGACGTCGTCAGGCAACACAAATTCCGCACCATTGCGGTGGGCTGCTTCTGCAAGTGCGTGGTTGAGCTGGTGAGTCACGCTTTGCAACCATGTACGGTCGGTTCCCGAAATCGCGGCAATTTCTGCACAGTCATCCCAAGCTGCGAGCAAAGGCAAATAGCCTGTCATGATCACCCGCGCCTGTGGGGCCTCGTTTTCGATGGCCTGAAAAACCTGGTCCAAGCGATCAGAAACTACGCCAATTTCGTGCGCTACCTTGCGGTCTAAGAAAGTGCTGCAATTGGATGGCTCACCCGTGTGCATCGCTGTCTGGGCACACCACACGAGTTCCCCGAAGCCAATATCATTGCCCCCGATCGTCAGGGTAACGAGCTCTACCGGCTGTTCGGTTTCGCGCAAAATATTTAATTGTGCGGGTACTTCTACCCCGCCGGCTTCGCGGGTTTCTGAAAGATTATCAATAATCGCGCCCTGGCAGCTGCGGTCAATAGCCGTATCCGTTCCCAGCAACTCCGCGACTATTGCTGGGTAATTATCCGGCGAGCGCCGACAAAAATCAGCAACCGGATCATCTGGGCGTTGCGCACCAGCACGCGAGGCCATGGAAGCAAAAGAATCGCCGAGGGCCACGTACGTTCCAATCCCATTGGCACCTAAGTCTTCCACTGGATTTGTCTGCTCGTTAGCAGGCGGTTGGCTTTCGGAAGAGGTGCTGCTGCATGCAGTCAGCGCTAATGCACTAACCATAAGCCCAACCCAGGTGCCACCAAGCCGGTTATTAGCCATTCCGCTTTGTAAATCCTAAGCGTGGGCGAAAACGAGTCGGGTTTTTCATATGCGCTACTGCATCAGCAATAACCAGCCTGTGGCGGGCCGATACAGACTGTGGCAACTGGGCTACGGAACACCATTGCACAGCAACGGATTCATCGTCAGCAACCACCGGCTGCTGATCGTAGTCGCCGAGCAACCTAGCAGATATCGCGGTGTCCATGAACTGGCACACGTCGCCATTGGGGTAGGTTACTGGCCCCACCGCGCCGGTGCCGAGCAAGGCAACTGGTTCGATGTCCAACCCAGTTTCTTCTTTTACCTCCCGCACAGCAGTAGCGTGCGGTTGTTCACCGGGTTCGCATATGCCACCAATCGGCGTCCAATTGCCAGTATCGGCACGCTTGACCAACAGCACCGTCGGAACCTCCCAAATGGGAGCATCGGCAGGCACTTCGCGTATCACCACCGTGGTAGTGGCTGGAACCCACAAGGGTGCATTGCCGATATGTTCACGCAGTTGGGTAATAAATTCCGGGGTTGCCATATCCGTATTCTAGCTGGCTTACCAGGTTTCTGTATTCGCCACAGCCTCGGGCACCACAGCGTTAATGATGCGCTGAAATTCCGTGGCCGGTGTATACGAGACGCTAATGTCTTCCCCGGCACTATTCCCGGCATTGTGCCCAGATTCTTCCAGGTGGCACTGGTGTGTGGCCTGCTGCGTAGTGGTGCCGGAAACCAACCCGACGATGACTTTTTCGCCATTTATTTCGGCATATACCGGTCCACCAGAGTCACCAGTGGTCGCACACAAAGCCGCCCGCGCCGAACGCGCATTCAACACCGTGCCATCATGCGTGTTCAGCTTGCCTAGTGCCTGCGACGCCGTGGTATGCCCGCACGTGGTGCCCGTGATCCTGCCATTCTTGCACACCTGTTCTGGCAGAAAATCAAGCCGTTCCGCGATTGCAGTCGGCATTGGGTGCACCGCAGCATCGGCCCCGCCGGCCAGACTGGCATCGTATGCATTAGCGTTGAGTTCGATAATCGCAACGTCTAAATCTGAAGAATTCAGGGTATACAAATCGGAATAGACAAAAGTACCGATCGGTTCTGCAGGCCAGCGGAATTTATTGTTGCCTTGGCCTGCCCACACCAGGTCGCCTTCGCGCCCACAGTGTGAGGCAGTAACGGCATAACCGGTGCCATCAGCATCAGTAAACGAATACGCAACGGTGCAAATGTTGTAATTAAATTGCTCACCCGGTGCGGGCACATGGGTAGAAATATCAATGGGCGCTCCCGGCGCCAGCGGCGCATTCACTGGATGAATAATCCGAGTTTGCGATTCTGGTTCTCGGGGTAGGCGTTGGTTGTCCGCGCCATTGAGTGCGTCGACTCGCGGCGGAGGCGCCAGCCGGGGCTGTGCCGCCGCTTGGTCATAATTATCTGGGTCTTCCTGGACTCCAGATCCCCCCGTAGCACCGCCGTTGCTGCCTGCTTGGTTTAGTTCGCCCGCACCAAAATAGGCAGTGCTGCAAGCCGTGGCGAACAGCGCTGGAATGGCTAAAGCTGCCACAACACTGCCCCGCCGTGCGGCAGGGCGTGCTGCGTAACTGTGCTGTTCATGCCCGGTCATAGCTACAGAGTATAACCCGGCGAATACTAATTAACGGACTTCTGTTTGCTCAATCGAAGTGCGGATGTAGTCCTTAGCCTTCTCGGCATCGTTCGCTAAATCAACAACCTTCCGGCCACCATCCATAATGCCAGCGAAACGCTGCGGCATCGGCGGCGTGGTACCGAGAGCTTCTTCAATAGTTTCGGCGAATTTCACCGGAAGCGCAGTTTCTAAACACACCACGGGGCTGGTGATGTCGTGTTCAGCCACGGCGTCCCAGGCGACCTTGATGCCGTCGGCAGTGTGCGGATCGACGACCATGTTGTGGTTCTGCTGTACCTGTGCAATCGTCGCCAAGCGATCCGAGTGCAGCGACCGTCCGGACACAAAACCGAATTCTTCACGCGCGCGAGCGAGCAGATCGTCGGAAAGTGCGAATCCTCCGTCCTTAATGCGCTGGCCAAACAACTCTGCCACCTGGGCCGCATCACGGTCCAACAGGTCCGCGATGAAGCGCTCGAAGTTTGAGGCCCGGGAAATATCCATCGACGGCGAGGAAGTCTCGTGCGTATCCGCGGCAGAGCGAGGCCGATACTGACCTGTACGGAAGAACTCATCAAGCACGTCGTTTTCATTCGTGGCGACGATCAGCCGGTCGATCGGCAGCCCCATCTGACGGGCGATGTGGCCTGCGCAAATATCACCAAAATTGCCCGTCGGCACGCTAAACGACACTTTCTGTGCGTAATCGCCGGTTGCTTCAGTGACTTTAATCCAGCAAGAGACGTAATAAACGATCTGCGCTAACAACCGCGCCCAGTTGATGGAATTAACCGCGCCAATGCGGTATTCGCGTTTGAAAGCCTCATCCGCACTAACGGCCTTGACCACGTCCTGGCAATCGTCAAAAACTCCGTCCAGCGCGATATTGAAAATATTCTCATCATCCAGCCCGAACATCTGGGCCTGCTGGAACGGACTCATCCGGCCTTTCGGAGTCAACATGAATACGCGGATTCCTTGGCGTCCACGCATAGCGTATTCCGCCGAGGATCCGGTATCGCCCGAGGTCGCCCCCAGAATATTCAGCGTGGTTTCCCGCCGCGCTAGCTCATACTCAAATAACTCTCCAAGCAGCTGCATAGCCATGTCTTTAAACGCCGCGGTTGGGCCTTCAGACAAATGGCCGATATAAAACTGCTCATCTAGTTTGGTCACCGGCACGATTTCTTCGTGCGCAAACTTTTCTGTGTTGTAGGCCCGGCGCGCCATGGCTTCGAGTTCGGCGGCAGGAATGTCGTCGACGAATAACTGCAAAATTTTTGCTGCGAGCCCTGCATATCCACTACTGCGGGAAACTTCCCGCAGATTCGCTAAGGTTTCTGCATCCAGCTGGGGGTACTGCGTAGGTAAGTAAAGCCCGCCGTCGGCTGCGAGGCCTCCGAGCAAAATATCGGTAAATTGAGCGGGTTGTGCCTGGGTATCACGAGTCGAAATATAATCCACGAGTTTCATCTTAGCGTCTACCTACAATGACATATATGGAAAATCACGCTTCACCGGCTTCTCATTCAGGAGCTTCGCGCTCTGGGTCTTCTCGCTCAGGGTCTTCTCGCCCGGAAGCTAGCCGCCCGCAAGTCGCCGCTACAGAGGCTGTTCCACCTGGTTCTGCTATAACCGGCACCTCCCGCGCCGAGATGTCCCGGGCTGGTGGGTCGGCGCCGCACCCCCGCGAGGTAGTCACTCGCCGGGCATTGGTGGTCTGGGTGGCTGGCGTGGCGTGTTACATAGTCGCGATCACAGGTCGCACCTCCTTCGGCGTAGCTGGTGTAGAAGCCATTGCGCGTTTCGATGTGGATGCCTCACGCATCGCGGTTTTCGCGGCAGTGCAATTAGGTGTGTACGCCCTAGCGCAAATTCCTACTGGGCTGGGTATCGATAGGTTTGGCCCGCGTGCGGTAGTTATGTTTGGTGCGGTAGTCATGGGGCTCGGGCAGTTCCTGTTGGCCTTGACGACGTCCTATCCGCTGGCGATTGTTGCTCGCGTATTGATCGGCGCCGGTGATGCCTCAGCGTTTTTGGCTGTCATGCGATTGCTTCCCTATTGGTTCCCGTTACGCAAAACACCGTTGTTTACGCAGTTGACCGGCGCGATTGGGCAGACAGGCCAGTTTATTTCCGCTGTGCCATTTTTGGCTTTGCTCGGTAGCGCTGGTTGGACGGGCGCTTTTGTGACCTTGGGTGCGACCAGCATTTTGCTTGCTGGCTTGGCGGGCTTGGCCATTAAAGATCTTCCCGACGTTGATCGGCATGCAGCGCATGCGTCGGAATCGGGTACGGCTGCGAGCAGGCGCGATTCGTTGCGCACCCGCATGCGTACGCTGCTTCGCACACCAGTTGCTTGGCAGGGCTTTTTCATGCACTATTCCTGCCTAATGTTTCAGCTGGTGTTTTTGATGATGTGGGGTTTCCCATTGATGACACTCGGAATGGGGCTCAGCGCACAACAGGCCGGTGCGGTCTTGGCAATTAACACCGTCGTCACGGTGTTTTCTGGGCCGTTGCATGGCCTCTTTTCTGCCCGCATCAGCGCTGTCAGGCACTGGGCGGTTGTGGGTTTTTCTGTCACAATCGTGCTTACCTGGGCGGTGTTTTTCGCCAGCGCTACACCACGGGGGCTAGCCGCCATCGTGGTGGTTAACGTGATTGTTGCTTTGTGCGCGTCTTCAGCTAATTATGGTTTCGATAACGTGCGCGAGGGAGTACCCCGCGAGGTTGTGGCTACTGCTACTGGTTTAGCGAATATGGGCGGTTTCCTGGCCGGAATGGCGGCATCGCAGGGTATCGGGGTTGTTTTGGATATTTCTTCCGCTGGTGGTGAATACGCCTGGGGTGATTTTCAGGTTGCGGCCTTAGCCGCTGGTGTGGTGTGGGCCGTCGGCGTTATTGGGTTGTTGGTTGCTTCGGCATGGCGGAAGTATCCGGGACCTGCGCATCGGGTTCTGCCCCACCGATTGCGTGCTCTGCGATCGCACTAGTGGGCGCATCGATCAACCCCAGGTCAAAGGTATAAAGCACTCGGTCTCGGTCCACATAGGAAATTTCGCTGCGCTCTACCGCTTGGTTCAGAATATTTTCGAGAACGATACGCATGGCAGCACGGTTTTCGTTGTTCACGGTGATGGTGATGTCCGGCCGGTCAGAAGACGTGGCAAGTTCCATGGGCAGCCCCAATGCAGAGGCAAGCTCAGAAAGCCGATTGGTATAGATTTCTGCCGAGATCTCCCCGTTCGGGGTGGCCGCGAAACTGCTGCCAGCAGTTGCATCATCGTCGAACGGGTGTGGCTGGTCAGTCAGCATCGCACCGACGGTACGTCCGCTGCGTTGCTCGTCGTTGTGTAAAGCGAATTGCCATGCAAAGACACCAGCGACGACGGTCACTAGACCGATTACACCCCAGACCCACCGTGTGCTGGTTTTGGGCTTCTGTGTAGGTGCTTGTTGTTGTGGCATTTGGGTAATCTTCCTTGATGCATTTTCACCAATAACGACTCGACATCGTTTAGTTTAACCAGGTTATGTGACTGCAACAGTAGATATTCCTGTCAGTTTGCTAGGTATATCACATTATTTAGCCACCGGAAACAGCTATCTCCAGCTGCACTGGTGGCAGCACCTAGTTACGGGTTTGCTGGGATGCAGTTTTTTTATAGACGCAGGGCCTATTCGTATTCATAAGAGTCTGGTTCACCCCAGAAAACTTGGTCAACGACCCGGCGCGCGTGTCTGGTTGCCTTCAGATAAGCCTCGAGGAATTCTTGGTTTTCTTCCGGCGCCCATCCGGCAACACCGGCAACTTGGGCCAGGTGGTTGCCGGGTTGTGGCAATTGGTCCACGCGTTTGCCACGCACCAACACCAGCGCGTTGCGAGCATTCGTAGCCATCAACCACGCTTCCCGTAGTTGTGTGACTTCCTTAGCGCTTAAGATTGCGCAATCGCGCAAAGCATCGAGTGCGTCTAGCGTTGAGGGGGTGCGTAGTTCGTGGTGTTCTGAGCCGTGCATCATGATCAGTAATTGCACAGTCCATTCCACATCCGTTAATCCACCTCGGCCGAGCTTGGTGTGAGTATTACGGTCGGCTCCGCGCGGCAGGCGTTCATTATCCACGCGAGCTTTGATTCGGCGAATCTCGCGAATTGTGGCATCAGAAATTCCGCTTGCCGGGTAGCGGAAATCGTTAATCATCTCGATAAATTCCGCTCCGACTTCGGGGTCTCCAGCCACCACATTTGCTCGTAGCAGGGCTTGGATTTCCCAGGCTTCACCCCACTGCGAATAATAGCGTCGGTACGAAGAAATGCTGCGTACCACTGCCCCGCTGCGACCTTCTGGGCGTAGCCCAAGGTCTACCTCCAACGGTGGATCCCCGGAGGGTTTCGCCAGCCGAGCACGCAGCTTGTCGACGATTTTTTTCGCCCAGGCCATCGCCTCGGTTTCGTCCTCGCCTTCGGCTGGCTCGGCCACCATGAGCACATCTGCGTCTGAGCCAAAACCAAGTTCTTGGCCTCCCAACCGGCCCATGCCGATCACTGCAATGCGTGCAGGTGGTTCTTCTCGGTCCATCTCTCGCAGGCTGGCGCGGACTTCCGCGCGGATTGCTGCTTCTAGTACCGCGTCCCAAATCAAGGAAAGCTCCCGGCACACGCGTTCTACCGGCATGAATCCAAGCTGATCTGCTGCAGCAATACGCGCTAGCTCAACACGCCTTAAGGATCGCGCCACCGCGACCGCCTTGTCTGGGTCTGCGTGGCGTTTCGACGAGTTTACTAGCGATTTCGACACCTGCTGTGGGTTAGTGTCTAAGAACTTCGGTCCGTTCGCACCGTCGGAAAGCAGCTTCATGGTATCCGGCGAGTTGATAATGAGTTCTGCCGTGTACGGCGAATTTCCGAGGATCGACATCAAGCGCTTGCCGACGATTCCTTCATCGCGCAACATGCGCAAAAACCAAGCCCTATCGAATGCCGCATCCGATAGTTTGCGGTAGTTCAACAACCCGGCATCAGGATCGGCGGTTTCTCCGAGCCATTCCATCAGCCCAGGCAGTAAAATCGACTGGATGCGGGCTTTTCGGGAGCTACCTGATGCCAGCTTGGTGAGGTGGTCAAATGCACGCCCTGGGTGTCGGTAACCGAGGGCAGAAAGTTGCAGCTTCGCCGCTGCCGGGGACAGCCGCAGTTCTTCGGCGGACATGGAGGCGACGGCATCCAGCAGCGGCCGGTAAAACAGGCGCGAATGCAGTTCGGAAATGCGCAGGCGGACTTTGCGCAGGTGGTTCACCATTAAGTCATAAGATGATTTCGCGCCGTGGGCATCGAAGCCGGCCGCGCGTGCCAGCCAACGCAAAGCCTCTGTGTCGTCATCGGCAGGCATCGTGTGCGTGCGACGAAAGCGCTGTAATTGCAGGCGATGTTCCAGCAGCCGCAAAAATTCGTAGGCCTCGATGAGTTGCCAGGAATCTTCGCGCCCAATATAGCCGGCGTTTTTCAGAGCATCTAAAGCTTCCACTGTGGATAAAACCCGCAAACGCTCGTCAGAGCGTCCGTGCACCAGCTGCAGAAGTTGCACCGCAAACTCCACGTCGCGCATGCCGCCGGTGCCAAGTTTCAGCTCACGGTTGCGCATGTCTTTCGGCACGTTGGCTAGGACCCGACGACGCATTGCTTGCACGTCTTCGACAAAGGAATCACGCTCCGAGGCAGTCCAGACCATGGGCCGGATGGCGTCCTCGTAGCGGCGCCCCAGTGGTAGGTACCCCGTTTGTGCACGGGCTTTCAGCAATGCTTGAAATTCCCAGGTTTCTGCCCAGCGGCGATAATAAGAAATATGTGAATCTAAAGTGCGTACGAGCGCGCCGGATTTGCCCTCCGGGCGCAAGTTGGGGTCGACTTCGAAAAACGCGGCTGAGCCAATGCGGCTAAATTCTGCCGCCAGCCGGGTGGCTTTATTGCTCGCAGGCTCGGCGACGAAGATGACGTCGACATCTGAGATGTAATTGAGCTCCTGCGCACCGCACTTCCCCATCGCGATCACAGCCAAGCGGGCGTCGACGGGTGTGGCCTTTTTTGCGGTGGTTTTCCTTGCCCCTGGCCTTGCCCCGACCGCTGTCCGGGCCGCCGTCTGTGTCGTTGTCTGTGTCGCCTCCGTCGCCGAATGGCTTCCGGATGTTTTGTCATCTGCATTTTCCGTGGGGTCCGTGGGGTATGGCCCGTAGACTTCCGCGACTGCAACCGCGAGTGCAGCAGTCAAAGCCGCATCCGCCAAACGCGACAGCGCACCGGTAACCGTGCTAAATAACAGTTTTGGTTGCGGCTCAGATTGCCCTTTGCGTGCGAAATAACTGCCAGCGAGATCATGCGCGGCGATCCGAAGCATCAGTGTCCGATACGCATCGCGTAGCGCAGAAACCGCCTCACTGCCAGTCACCGACGCCCGGTAAGTTCCTGGCGTCGTGAGATCTTTACTGGCTGGGTCATCTTCCACTGATTCAAGCTCAGCAAAATCTGCGACGTGTGCGCCCACCGATCCCAACATCTGCTGGAACATTTCGTGTTCTTCCGGCAATGGTTTCGTCAACTCTTGCCAAGTCTCCGGGTGTGCGGCAAGGTGATCGCCTAACAAAGTGGATCCACCTAGCAAGGCGAAAAACCGCACGCGCAATGCTTCATCTTCGCACAGGCGTGCTGTCAGTTCGGCGCCATCGTCGGCAAGGTTGCCTGCCATGCGCATGAGTGTGTTCAGCGCAAGGTCTTGGTCGGACGCTGCAGCCAAACACCATAAAAGCGTGGTGTGGTCGGGGTCGTTCCACCCCAGCCATGCAATATCTTCGCTAGCTTTCGGGCTGGAAAGACCCAGTGTGGCAATCGAGGGAACGGATGGGCGGTTCGAAGTCACAGTATCGCTCAGATCTTCGGGGTTAAATGTTCAGGTTGTTGTGGAGCTCGAAAGGAGTGATGTGTTCCTGATACGCACGGAATTCTTGCCACTTGGACCGCAAGAAGAATTCGAAGACGTTCTCGCCTAATACTTCTGCCATGAAATCAGACTTTTCGAGTTTGCGTAGAGCATGATCCAAGGAATTCGGCAAATCAATATAGCCCATCGCCCGGCGTTCGCGGCGCGTGAGCTCTTGCACGTTATCTTCGGCTGGGTCTCCCAGTTCATAGCCTTCCCTGATGCCGCGCAACCCAGCAGCCAGCAACACTGAATAGGCCAAATAAGGGTTTGCCGAAGAATCCAGGCTGCGGATCTCTACCCGACGTGACTCCGGCTTGTTCAACCGGTACGTGGGCACGCGCACCATTGCAGAACGGTTAGACACACCCCAGGTTGCTGCGCCAGGGGCTTCTTTGCCGAACATCAATCGCTTATAGGAATTCACCCATTGGTTGGTCACCGCGGTGAGCTCTGGCGCGTGGTGCAAAATACCAGCGATGAACTGCTTGGCCGTCGTCGACAAGCAAAATTCGTCATCGGGATCGTGGAAAGCGTTGCTATCGCCTTCAAACAATGACATGTGGGTGTGCATGCCCGAGCCGGTCCAGTCTTTGTGTGGTTTGGGCATAAACGTCGCTCGTGCACCCTGCTGTTGGGCGACCTTCTTGATCAGATAACGGAAGGTCATGATGTTATCCGACATGGTCAGCGCGTCGGTGTGACGTAGGTCGATTTCTTGCTGCCCCGGGCTGGTTTCATGGTGCGAAAATTCAGTGACGATGCCGAGGTTTTCCAGCATCTGAATAGCAGTACGCCGGAATTCTGGTGCCAGGTTCATCGTCGACTGGTCGAAATAACCGCCGTTGTCGGTCGGCTGCAGATCAGCTGGATCGTCGGTCTGTTGCAGCAGATAAAACTCAATCTCCGGGCCCACCATGCAGGTAAAACCGTCATCCGCGGCCTCCTGCACTTGGCGCCGCAAAATATAGCGCGGATCCACCAGCGAAGGGCTGCCATCGGGCTGGACGATATCGCAGAACATGCGCGCTGTCAGCAACGATTCATTTTCGCTTTCCGAAGACATGATCTTGAACGTCGAAGGATCGGGCATCGCAATAGTGTCGGATTCGGCCACACGCGAAAACCCTTCCACGGAGGAACCATCGAAGCCGACGCCCTCCTCAAACGCATTTTCCAGCTCGGCCGGTGACATATCCACGGATTTCAGTGCGCCGGTGATATCGGTAAACCACAGGCGGATAAAACGGACATCGCGTTCTTCAACCGTGCGCAAGACGTAATCGTGTTGGCTGTTCATGAGTCCTAGTCTAGGCAACCGCGGTCACATTGGGCGGGGCGAAAGTCTCCTCTGAGAATTATTTCTCCCAAGCTGCAGGCTGGCCCCAGTCGTCATCGTCTTCTTCTGCCTCATCAGCAGCGTCGTTTCGCCTCCGCGCAATCTCGAACGCATTTTCGGCCAATTCTTTACTGTCATACGGGCCCATGCGATCATTCCACCCGGCTACTTTACCTTCGGTCACCTCCCCAGTAGAGGGGTTGAAAAACCATTGTTCATCTGCGTGTGCCATGTTTTAGTGCTGCTCCTTCACTCGAGTTCCCGGCCATTAGCTTTGCCGCATAGACAAAAGCCAGAACCATGCCTATTCAGTATAAATCTGACTACCCACCGACACAGCCAAACAGGT
Organism: Corynebacterium pseudodiphtheriticum; assembly: GCF_023509295.1. Lineage (NCBI taxonomy): Bacteria > Bacillati > Actinomycetota > Actinomycetes > Mycobacteriales > Corynebacteriaceae > Corynebacterium > Corynebacterium pseudodiphtheriticum. The sequence continues at coordinate 1,620,508 of NZ_CP091864.1, forward strand.
AAAATCGCCCGAGATTGCCGAAAACGGATGTGTCCATATCGCTATTCTCGATCGATATTTTCGATTTTCAGTTCGCTATTCCCGATTTCCAAGGAGTTTTCTTCCCCCATGCCACATGCGCCCCAGACGAACGGTTCACCTGACGTTTCACTGACCGTTTCTGCAGCCGCATGGCACACAGAACTCCATGGTTGTGCCCCAACCTGGCAAGCCGACGCCCCCGCCACCTGGTCACTGATCGGAGAGCACGTCGATCACGCAGGCGGCGTCGTACTCATGAGTCTGGCCGCGCAGCGCGCCGCAGTTGCGGTATCTGCCCGCGAGGACCAGCAATTCGTGGTGAACTTTCGCCGCTCCTCGCTTACCGACGGCTCCACCACGCAGGCGTCCACAACCATGGACGAGGTCGCCGAACTGTATTCCCAACAACAACCGGACATTGATGAATCCGGTAAGCCAACTACCCCACCGCTGCCGCGCGGCGGATTGGCCGAGCGCTTAGGCGGGATTGTCTGGATGATGGTGCAGCGCCAACTGCTTTCTCGCGAAACCAACGGCATGAATATCACGGTGTTGTCTGAAATCACCCCAGATTCGGGCTTAGGTGAATACGCTGCTATTGATTGCGCTTTAGCGCTGGCGTTGCAAGCAGAAACAGCTGATATTGACGAAGCCCCGCTGCGGGCACGGTTGGCGGAAATCTGCGCGCAGGCCGGCGAAGTGTTTTCCAGCACCGCCACCTTACGCGCGCGGTATTCCACGGCCTTGCGTGGAGCTGCTGCACAAATCTCTGTGCTGGATTATGCCGATGGTTCACTCACCAAAGCGGTACACCCGGTGACGCGAGAATTAGCAGCCTTTGCGGTGACAGTCCCACAGGATGCCGACTCACCCGACCAGTCCGACGAAATCCGTTCCCGCCACCGGTTTGTGGATTCCGCCCAGCATGCGTTTGGTGCGCAGTCGCTGCGGCTGCTTCCCGACGCCCCGGCGCGCGTCACGCAATGGTTGTCCGCGGTGCACAAGGTGCATGGCACCAACGGTGTCCCGGAGCTACATGAGTCGCGCACCTGGTTGGATTTCCACGAAGCGGAAACTGAGCGTGCTCAACAGTTTGCACACGCGCTTCGTTCACAGCGTTCCCGGGATATTTGGCCATTGCTGCACAGCTCGCAGCAGGCTTTACAAGATGATTACACGCTCGATGCTGCCATGGAACTGGCGCAGTTGTGTCAGGTTCGTGGCGCAATCGCCGCGCGGGCGGCTGCTGCGGGAACCTCCAAGGCCGTGATCGCCTACGTCGACAAGAAAAAAGCCGACAACTTCGCGCATGATCTCAGCTCTGATGGCTTGGTGGTCACGCGCTTGTTGCCGGGCGAAGTCGCCAAAATAGTGAGTGAATGAGCCAGCCTATAAGCCGGATTCTGTCCCGCACCGTGGTGGTGCGTGGGCGATCATCCATCTGGGCCGACCATTGCTGGTGACCTCAAGCAGCTACCTTCGAATATCGGGCGAGCAGCCCTCAAGCATTCGAGCAGGCACGCACCGTGGCGCGCCGTGATGCCTTGCTCCCAATGGGGTTTACCTAGCCACGCCAGTCACCTGGCATGCTGGTGCGCTCTTACCGCACCCTTTCACCCTCACCGCCGGAAGCGTTGCGAGTGCTCGCAGCGTTCCCGGTGGCGGTCTACTTTCTGTTGCACTTGCCCGCAGGTTGCCCTGGGTTGCTGTTAGCAACCATCGTGCTCTGTGGAGTCCGGACTTTCCTCGACTTGCACTTACGCCACACGGTTGTCGGCGTAGTTTGTCAGCCGCGATCGCCCGGCCAGCTCATTCACGCACCCTATCTTCGTTGATAGTCACGCACCCGTGCAAATACGCTGCAAATGCGCCGTCTCGTTCACGCTAAGCACCGCGGATGCCACTGGCGAGTTTTCGTCATAGAACTTCACCACAGCAATGCTGGCCAAATCCAAAAACAGGTGGCTAAACGTCGCCGGCCCAGCATTCAACCCTTGCCGGATCAGTGATTTGATCGGGTTCACGTGGCTGACCACCGCAATAGTTTTGCCCGGATGCTTGGCGACGAGCTGTTTGCGAAATTCGCGTACCCGGCGATGCACCTGCGCAAGCGACTCCCCTTCTGGCGGTGTTAGCGACGCATCTGTAATCCAGGCATCGTGTAGCTCAGCATCGTTGTCTTGGGCTTGCTGAAAAGTCAGGCCTTCCCAGTTTCCGAAGTTCGCCTCAATCAACGCATCGTGCGTTTCTAACTGGGCACCGGTTTTTTCTGCGATCATTTTCGCCGTCGTTTGGCACCGCTGTAGTGGAGAAGACACCACCAGATCGATGTCACCACGCTCAGCTACCGCAGTAGCCGAAGCCGCGGCCTGACGCATTCCGGTCTCAGTCAGCACGATATCGCTGTGCCCGCAGTAGCGGTGTTCGGCGGAGTAGGAAGTTTGCCCATGGCGCACCAAAATCAGCGTGGTCGGCTGGCAAGTCGCGCCTGTCCAGGAAGCATGCGTGCCCGTTGTCGCCGGGGACTTTTCTGCATCGGGCTCGTCGCCAACGTTATCTGGCTCGTCGCCACGGTCCACCACGCCCGGCGCGTGTCCTTCGGCTGCAGCATCCATGGCCTCGTTAGACAAGGCATCGGCAACCTTATTGTCGTTACGACGCACCCAACTAAGATGCACCGCGCCTAACTGTTGCATGAGTTTTTGCGCTTGCAACCCGAGCTGCTTCATATCCGGGTGCTTGATCTTCCACCGGCCATTCATCTGCTCGACGACCAGCCGGGAGTCCATATAAAAATCGACGTCATCCGCCCCCAGCTCCACAGCTGCTTCCAGCCCGCGCAACAAGCCGTGATATTCGGCAACGTTGTTGCTGGCTTTCTTGCCGACGACATAGACGATCTCACGCAGCACGGTTGTGCCATCAGCGGCATAGACCACAGTGCCAGAACCGGCGATGCCAGGATTGCCGCGCGAGCCACCGTCTGCATAAATGATCAGCTTCATCGCTGCCTACTCCTTATTTTGCCTGCAACTTATTCTGCCTGGCCGCGTACCAGGAAGGTGCCACAATCTGGGCATTCTGGAACGACATCTGGCTTGGCTCCACGTACCGCGGACTGGTCTGCTGGTGGCAGCTGGATGTAGCAGCCGCCGCAACCACGCCCGGTAAAGCGGGCTACGCCCACACCATTTTCGCCCCGGACTTCGTCATAGGCCGCCAACGCTTCAGGGGCTTGTTCTTGCAGTTCCGCGCGTAGTTTCGTGATGTTTTCTAGCGGGTCCGGTTCTTCAGTCTTAACGGCATCCGCAGCATCGGCGGCGCGCTCAGCAGCTTCCAGCTCGTTTTTGGCTTGGTCCACCTTTGCTCCGTGCACGTCACGGTTTTGCCGTAAAGCGTGGATCTCGTTATGGGCTTCTTGTAGTTCACTCATCAAATCCGCGATGCGGGATTTTGTGGTGTATTTGTCGTGTTCGAGGTCTTTCCGGATTTCCGGGTCTTGCTCGGTGGCTAGCTGCTTTTTGTTGTCGATATTGCGACGCTTCAGCTTGCGTTCGTCTTGTTGGATGCGCAAGATCTCAGCTTCCATATCGTCCACTGCCATTTGCGCGGCCGCGGCGGCATCCCGCGCGCGTTTGAGCTTGCTTGCTGCTTTATCCGCTTCGGCGCGTTCTGGCGTGACAGATTTGCGCTTAGCTGCGTCACCAGACCCAGCCTGCGCACCAGCGCTGGCTTGCGCGCGTTCCAGGTTGGCCAGTTCCAGTAACTGTTGTTGCTGTTTCGGGGCTAGCTTCATCATCGTGAGTCTCCGTTAATTTCCGTATTTTCTTGAGTCGCGTTTATAAGTATTTATGCTCTTAGCCCTTATGCACAGACACCGTCCAAGGATCAGTACGCACCTGCAAAATTGTGGTCTCAACACCAGCTTCCCGGCGCACAATTTCTTCAGCTTGCGCAGTCCACGGAAATTCCGAGGCCCAATGCGCGGTATCAATAATTGCCATATCGCTGGTGCGCAGGTGCTCATCGACGGGGTGATGCCGCAAATCTGAGGTAACAAACACATCAGCGCCCAGTTTCGCAGCCGTCGCGATAAAACCATCGCCAGCTCCTGAAGCCACCGCCACCGTCTGTACTTGTTTGTTCGGGTCTCCTGCCGCACGCACTCCCCAAGATGTAGCAGGTAAACCATCAGCGACTTGCTGGGTAAATTCCCGCAAACTCATCGGTTCTGGCAACTTACCTATCCGTCCCAGGCCATAGGCGCTTTCCAGCGGGGTGGCGTCGGCAAGCTCGGTGATATCAAAGGCGGGTTCTTCATACGGATGGTGGGCGTACAAGGCGTCGAGAAGCACCTGTTTATCGCCTGGCTTGGCGACGAACTGAATGCGCAGCTCATCGTCACGGTAAGTATGCCCGACCTCACCGTCTGTGGGATCCGCACCTGGTTCTGGTTTGAACTGCCCGGTGCCTGCGATCTCGTAGACGCACTCGGAATAATTACCAATCCGGCCCGCTCCCGCAGCAAACAAGGCCTGCTTCAGTGTCTCGGCGTGTGCCGCTGGCACGTGCACACCCCACAAGTGCCGCCCCGGCTCCGGCTTCGGTGCCAACGGGCGCCCTGGGGTGATGCCGACGAGTTCAGCCAGCTTATCGTTCACTCCCGGGCGTGCAGAATCAGCGTTGGTGTGTGCAGCAAACAACGCGATGCCTGCCTCAATCAGCGAGTGCAAAATCCGCCCCTTCGGGGTATCCGCAGCCACGCTATCCACCCCGCGCAGCAGCAACGGGTGATGCACGATCAACATGTCCACACCGGCCGCTACCGCCGCGTCTGCCACCTCGTCGGTGCAGTCCAGAGCAAAAGCCACCTGGCGCACCGGGGCTTCGCGACGCCCACAAATAAGCCCGACGCTATCCCAGCTTTCCGCCAAATGCGGTGGATAGGCGCGGTCCATAATCTGGCAAATTTCGCCTACCGTGGTCTCGGTGCTCATGTACTGCTCCTTTAACTCCGTCATACGCTCCTACAATTATGGCACGCAGCAGGCACCTGAGACGATAAAATCCGAGACGATAAAATACAGCAACATGACTGCTACCTATTCCATTAATTTTGTATGCACCGGAAATATCTGTCGCTCGCCAATGGCAGAAGTCATGGCACGCCAGGCCATTCAGGAGGCGGGCCTGGGCGAGCTCGTCAAAGTCGCTTCCTGTGGTGTAGACAGCTGGCACGTCGGCGAAGGTGCGGATGAGCGCACCGTGGCAGAATTACACGAGATCGGCTTGGACGGTACCGAACACATAGCGCAACAGTTTGGCCCGCAGGCTGGTGACACGGACTTGTTCATTGCCATGGATACCGGCCACCGCTCCCAGCTCATCGCCCGCGGTGTCGACGAAAACCGCGTGGCCCTGATGCGTAGTTTCGATCCAACAGCAGAAGAAGAACCCTCCGTCGCTGACCCTTATTACGGGGGCAGCGACGGCTTCACGCGTGTGCGCAAAGAGATCGAAGCCAGCTTGCCTGGGCTGCTCGAGTACATCCAGAACCAGCTGCGCTAGTAACCGGGCTGTGCTGCTACCAGCTGCGCTAGTAACCGGCGAGCAGGTCTATCATGGTCGGTGTGAGTGCCCGACCCCAGCAGCCTGAACAGTCTGAACAGTCCGAACAACCGATTCAGCCGCGCAATACCGACGTGCCACAAACCAACCGCAGCGCCAACAACGGCGCACCAACCTCCTGGTGGAAAGTCTTTGCCAAGCCCAGCTGGATAATCCTGGCCCTATCGCTCATCGCGTTTTCTATTCTGGCTTTCACGGTGCTCGCGCCCTGGCAGCTGAATAAGGATGATGAAATCGTCGACCGTAACGAGCGCATTCAGCAAGCCTACGAGCAGGATCCGGTGCCGTTTGCTGAGCTTGTCGACGCCTCCGGCGGAATTACCATCGACGAGGAATGGCACCGTGTCACCCTGCGCGGCCACTACCTGCCAGAACACGAAATGCTGCTGCGCTTGCGCCCATTGGAAGGCTCGCAGGTGTTTCAATCCTTGGTGCCTTTCCAGTTGGATTCGGGCCAGACAGTATTGGTTAATCGCGGTTTTGCGGTGGCTAATCGTGATGGTTCTGTTCCGGAAATCACCCCGCCTTCTGGCACGCACATCACTACCGAGGCCATGCTGCGTTTCGGGGAAGCACCCCACGAGGCCCCGCCGATTGACGACGCTGGCTATACGCAGGTGCGCTCGGTCAGCCCGGAACAGGTCGAAGAGCTGACCGGCCTGGAGCTTGCCGACGCCATCGTGAACGTGACCGCGGCTGAGCAACCAGAAGCACTGGAACCAATTCCGGTGCCGAAGCTGGATCGTGGTTCGCACTTATCGTATGGCTTCCAGTGGATCGCTTTCGGCATTATGGCCCCTGCTGGCCTGGCATATTTTGTGTATGCCGAACTGCGCGAGCGACGCCGGGAGCGCGCGGAACACGCGACAGAAGGGCAGTCTCAGATCGCAGACACCAACGAGCAAGTCGACGTCGGCGAACAAGCAGATGCCAACGAGCAAACAGATGCCGACGAGGCTGCCGCGCAGGCGAATTCCCCGGCAGGCGCCAGTGCCCCAGCGGCTTCTGCGCGGCCTGTGGCAGCCACGCGTTCGCGTGGTTTACAGGATCGCTACGGCGGGGATAGCGCGAATCAACTCGCGAAGTTCCGTGGCAGGCGGCGTCGCTAAGCCACGGTTTGCGTCGTCAAGCATCCATCCGCCGCGCGGCGTAGTTAAGCATCTCGAGAAAAACCGTCGGTTCTAAAACAGATTCGCCAAAGTACTATCACTTATCCGAAAAGGCCGAAAATTAGGCTCTGAGCTGTGCAAGTGCCTAAAAGCGGTGCTAGCGTTCTACGGGTGAGTATTAGTTGGAAGGTCTTTCGCGAGGACTTAGCCCGGTTGTGGCGCACCCGGAAAGTGTGGGTGATTCTGATCGGATTGATGATCACCCCAGCTTTATATTCCTGGGTTAATATCGCGGCGTTTTGGGATCCGTATGAAAACACCGGCAATATCAAAGTTGCTGTGGTTAACGAGGATGAGGGCGCTAGTTCGGATCTCACGGGCGATCTTGACGTCGGTGCGGAGTTAGTAAAGCAGCTCAAAGACAACGACCGTTTAGGCTGGCAGTTTATTAACCGCGACGAGGCCAACCACGCGGTGCACACGGGGGACGTTTTTGCTTCTATCACGGTGCCAAAAACCTTCTCGCAGGACTTCGTCAGCTTGTTTCAGGGCACATATTCCCAGCCGACGCTAGAATATGCGGTGAACGAGAAGCTCAACGCGATTGCCCCGAAAATCACGGATCAGGGCGCTTCCACCATTGATTCGACGATCAGCGCTGCGTTTAACGAGCAGGTCGCACAATCGGTGGCCACGGAATTGCGGAAGTCGGGCCACGACCTGGATTTCCGCATCGGCGATACTGCCGATCGGGCTTCGGATTCTTTTATCCGCACTGCGGAGACGGTGGCGCAATCTCGCGACAGGCTCGCTGCGGTGCAATCCAGCCTAGATAATTCCCGCCCAGCCATCGCCGAGGCCCGCGAAGCGCTGGTTACGGTAGAGCGCACCATCGACGACGCCCAAATTGCCCTGGGCCAGGTGGAGTCGATCACCAATGAGGTGCAGCGCCAGCTGACCACGTTTGCCGATGAAGCGACCGCTGCTTATGTGCAGGGCACCACCGCGCTTGCCGACGGCGCTGCTTCCGCGCACGCGAGCGTGAACTCCGTATCTGGCCAATTGACCGGCGCACTCAACCGCGTGGGGGCGGCCACCGATGGTGCCAGCGGCATCGTCGACCAAGCAGAACAAGCCATCGACCGTTTAGGCGGGTTAGCGCGACTGCCGGCCTTACCGCCGCAGATTTCCGGACAGATCCAGCAAACCGTGGATGATCTGCACGCCCGCAATTCGCAAAACCGCACCGTGCTCGGTGAGCTTTCCGCGTTGCAGGATAGCGCACAAAATACGCTGCATTCTTTGAACGACACTGCCGCTGCACTCGACCGCGCCACGGACGCAGTGCGTGCAGATTCCGTGGGGCTGCGTGATTCCATCAACAACACCGTGCCGCAATTGAATTCGGCCATCTCGCAGGTATCTGCTACCGCCGCGAATCTGTCCGCCACCCTGGGTGCACAGAAGAGTTTGCTCGGCGAGACCGATGGTTTGCTCGACGGCGTCGACACGCAGCTGGGGCGCGCGAAGGACGTCATCGGTAATTTCCGGGCAGATCTCGATGGCATCGAAAATGGGCTCAACACTGCGCGCACGGACATTCTGGCACTGGCCAATCTTGCCCAAGATAATCCTGCTTTGCGCTCGGTCAATGCACTGAATGCCGACGAGATTTCGTCATTTTTGGCCTCCCCGGCAGAGATGGAATCGCACGCGGTCTTCCCGGTTTCGCACTATGGTTCTGGCATGTCCTCACTGTTTATCAACCTGACGCTGTGGATCGGTGCATTCATGTTGATGATCATTTTCCGCACAGAGGTCGATTCCCGCGGACGGGAAGGCCTCACCGTGCAGCGGGCATACCGGGCGCGCTACTTGCTCATGGGTGTATTTGGCATCATGCAAGCACTGATCGTGTCCATCGGCAACCTAGTCATTGGCGTCGAACACGTTTCCGCAATCGGTTATGTCCTCACCGCCACCATTTTGAGCCTGTGTTACTTAGCGATTATTTACGGTTTGGTCTCTGCCTTCGGCCACATCGGACGCATCATCGCGGTGGTCTACGCCTTCGTGCAAATCCCCGGCGCTTCTGGCCTCTACCCCATTGAGATGACCCCCGATTTCTTCCGCGCGGTACACCCTTTCCTGCCGTTTACCTACGGCATTGGGGCGATGCGAGAAACCGTCGGCGGGTTCTATGGCAACCACTACTGGAGCAACCTGGCCACAATCATCGCGATGGCAGCGATGGCCTTCCTGGTGGGCATGTTGGCGCGTCGCGGACTATCGCATGTCAATATTTTGGTCAACGATCAGCTGGAAAAAGGCGGCCTGGTAATCAACGAGAAGGTGCATTTAACCGGCAGCCCGTACCGCCTCACCGACGTCGTCGCTGCTTTGCGGGACCGCGAAGGCTACCAAGAGAGTTTGGATTCCAAGTGGCGTTCCGCGCGTCGCAATTACTCGCAATGGATGGGGATCACCATTGGTGTGGGTGCGTTGCTCGTGCTGATCTTGGGCATCGTTTCCCGCTTCAACCCGGATGAGAAAGCTGTCTTTTTCGGTTTGGCGTGCCTAGTGGTGATGATCGCGGTAGTCATTATTTGCGCGTTGGAATACATTAAACAGTCCGTCGCACGCGATAACAGCTTGGCGGATCTCAGCGATGACGAGCTGCAAGAACAACTGGCCAAGCAAGGTGAGAAGTCATGAACAACATCCTGAGTATTTTCCGCAATGATCTGCATGCAATCCGCGGCAATGTCATGACGGGTGTGATTGTCTTCGGTCTGGTCATCATCCCGTTGCTGTTTACTGGCTTCAATATTTTGGCGAGCTGGGATCCCTTCAGCAATACCGACCGCTTGAAAATCGCCGTGGCCAGCAAGGATGAGGGCCACGAGTCCGATCTGGCTTCGTTGCGGTTGAATCTTGGCGACGAAGTGCTGTCCCAGCTTTCCCGAAATGAGCAGGTCGATTGGGTTTTGACCAACGCCGATGATGCTTTAGAGGGCACCAAGTCCGGCGAATACTACGCCGGCATCGTGTTGCCAGAAAACTTCAGCCGGGAATTGCTGACCTTCTATATCGAAGGCACCGAGCCGGCAAAGTTGGATCTGTATACCAACGAGAAGAAAAACGCTTTGTCAACGACCATCACCGAGCGCAGTGCCAGTGGTGTGATTGAGCGTATCGACGAATCTTTCACCCGCGTGGTCACCACCGTTGGGCTGGGTGTTGTCGAATCGTTGGATAATTATTTAGAGGAGGAAGAAACCCAGGCGGCTTTGGATAATGTCGCCAACCGGATTGAAAACATCGGTACACGGTTGAATTCTTCTGCCGCCACGGTGCGTAGTTTGGCAAACCTTGTCGACTCCGCAATTCCGCTGGCGCAGGCCGCCGATAATATTTTGCGTGCTGCCGGGAGCAACACTGCCTCTGGTACTGGCGCTGGCGCTAGCTCTGGCGCTGGGGCTGGGGCCGGGGCTGATGGCTCCTCCCCCATTGATACGCTTTCGGCAACCCTAAATGATTCCACCGGCGCGCTGGAAAATTCTTTGGGCGCGACCTCGCAAGCTTATGCAGCATTATCGGATCAATTCGACGAGTTATTGAATAATGCGCAGGCTGCCACGGCGCAGACGGCGCAAACTTACCGCACCGCAGCAGAACGGGTAGCGCAGCAAACGGCAGCGTTCCAAGGCGTACGCGATGCACTCGAACGGGAAGTCGGCAAATTGCCGCTACCAGGCCCGGTTTCTGCAGGCTACCAGCAAGTTCGCGCGCAACTGGATGCGTCGATCGCCCAGTCGAATGCCCTACATGATTCTTTGACGACGACCGCCGATCGCATCGAATCGGGCACCGGTAATGCACGGCAATCCCGGCAACAAACCCAGGAAGCAATCGCAGCAGCCCGCCAGGCTGTCGATAATGCACGCACCGCCTACCGCGAGAATTTGCAGCCGCAGTTGAATACGCTGCGCGGGAGCGTAAACACCGTCGTTAATGACATCGCTGCGGTGCGCGCGGAAATCGCGGATGTGCGCACTACGCTATCGAGCACCTCGGGTGGTCCGGAATCCAGCTTGTTGCGCGCCCGGGATGGCGCCGACCGTTTGGCCGATACTCTCTATGAGCAAGCACGTCGCTTTACTGATCTGGAACATCAATTTGCAGAGGTACGCGAAGGTGGCGACCTGAGCAAATTAGCTGACATCATCGGCTCGGATCCAGAATTGCTTGCCTCCCGGATCTCCGCGCCAGTGGCTGTGGAACGCAAACCGGTGTTCGCAGTGGCGTCGTTCGGTGTAGGTATGACGCCGTTCTACCTGGCACTCGCACTGTGGGTGGGTGCGCTGTTGACGTGCGTTTTGATGCGCAGTAACGCTGAACACAAATACCTCAGCGACGACGGCGAGTTCACGCGGAACCAGATTTATCTGGGCCGGTTGGCTACGTTCTTGGCGATCGGTATTGCCCAGGCAACCTTCGCCGTGGGCGGTTTGATCTTCTTCGTGCAGATTCAACCAGAGCACCCACTCTTACTCTGGTTGAGTGCTGTGCTTGCCTCATCGGTATTCATGTTGATCGTGCATGCGCTGGTGATCGCCTTCGATAGTGCTGGTAAGGCACTGGCTGTGCTGCTATTGATCGTGCAGGTTTCCGGCTCCGGCGGTGCTTATCCGCTCCCACTGCTGCCGCATTGGTTCCAGTCTGTGAGTCCCTGGCTGCCTGCCACCTATGCCATCGATGCGTTCCGCAGTGCAATCGCAGGTGTGTACCAAGGGGATATTTTCCGCGACCTGGGCATGCTGCTGTTATTTGCCATCCCGGCTTTGGTGCTGGGATTGTGGCTGCGTCGCGCGATGGATAGCTACCACCAGCGGCTGCAGAAAGGCATCCGGGAAACCCGAGTCATGCAATAGCGCTAATACTAGTAGGAGGACGCCGTGGTCGGCTGACTTTGCTCGCCAACACTGCTATTACTGGGTGCTATGAGTGGTGATTGGCGTGAGTAAAAATTCCCCCGATAATATCCTGCTCTATTTGCCGGAAAAGCAAGAGCAGCAGATCCGCGAGATTTTCGCTGGTTTGGCTGACCGGGGCTTTCCGGTGCAAAACCAGCGCCCACATATTACGGTGACGTTTTCCGCGGCGATGGATCCCAGCGTCGTCGAGTTGGCAGCCGAGTTATTGCCCGCGGTGATCCCAGCGCAGTTTCGCCGAGTAGGAAACGTCATCTTCGGTACTAAGAGCAAACAGACCGTGGCGTGGTTGTTGCAGACCACCCGGGAATTAGAAATTGCTGCTAGCAAGATCAGTGCAGCTAACCCCGATGGCCACGGACCGTTGTGGACGCCCCACCTGACCATGGGGCTGCGGCTTCCACGCAAAGACATTCCCGGTTATTTGCAGGCCATGGAAGAGCTGACCTCGTCGCATTTCAAAGAACTCACCGCAGTAGAAGCCGCATATTGGCGCCCGAGGACGCAGGAAAAACGGTTGCTCGCGGGTGGCTAGCATTATTTTCCAGCGCGGATTAGCGTTTCAAAACCGCGCCGACTATTTGAATCCACGATATCCAAAGTCGTCGTAGCAATATGCTGGTTAATGTCGGTAGAAAGGTCAATTATTTGCTGGATCGTGAGGCTAAGCTCCGCAGTGCGTATTCACGCCGATAAGCGGTATTGATATATTCCCGAGCTGCCATCATTTGCAGATTGCCGTACTTAGAATTAGACGGATCCACCAGTAATTCACATTTCTGCAGGGCTTCATAACGAGCAACAACATCAGCCAAATCCAGATTCATAAAGTCCATGGTGTCCCCAGCATCGACACCGTATCGGACATAAAACGCCGTGGCTACGTCGAGAAGATTCGGCCTGTCTTCTTTGGGGCGAGAAAAATCAACTGAATAAGCAAGATCCACATCCCCCGCACTGTGAGCATCAGTACGTGCACTTCCGAATAAAACCAGCAAGTCAATACCCAGTTCTAAGCAGAACGATTCCAGCGAGCCATCTTCGACTTCGCTGCGCAACCTGGCGACGATTTCTGTGGGGGTACTCATAATGCAACTCTAGCAAGCAACGTCTCCGGTTTTTAACGTCTCTGTTTTTGTGGCGCAAGGTTGGCACAGTCTTCGTGATAAAAAACATACGCCGGTCATACGCCACTGCTTATATTATGGGGACCATAAGATTCCGGAATTTTATAGCACATCATTCTTCGACATTCGTCCGATTTGCAGCCTGTCCACGCTACCGCCGCAGGCTGTCCATACACACGCCGTGACCTGAGGAGGCACCATGAAAGCTGCACGTTTTTATGATCGCAATGACATCCGTATCGAAGACATCGAGCAGCAAGAATTACAACCAGGTACCGCCCGCGTTGATGTTGCCTGGTGTGGTATTTGCGGCACTGACCTGCACGAATACCTCGACGGCCCGATCTTCTGCCCTTCACACGGCAACCCACACCCCATCAGTGGCGAAGAACCACCAGTGACGATGGGCCACGAATTCTGTGGCGTGATCTCCGAAGTAGCCGATGATATCGATGACCTGGCCGTTGGCGATCACGTCGTTGTCGAGCCCTACATCATCAGTGAAGACGTCAATACCGGCCCAGAGTCCAAGACCTACCACCTGTCGGAAAACATGAACTTCATCGGGCTGGGTGGCCGCGGCGGCGGGCTGGCGGAAAATGTCGTCGTCAAGCGTCGGTGGATCCACAAGATCAGCGATAAGGTTTCCCTCGATCACGCCGCGCTCATTGAACCACTGACCGTGGCTTATCACGCCGTGGAACGCGCTGGCGTGGGCGAGGATTCCACGGGCCAGGTCGCACTCATCGGTGGTGCGGGCCCGATCGGTTTGCTCACCGCGGCTGTGCTGAAGGCTTTTGGCGTGACCGTCGTCGTATCCGAATTGTCCAAAGCCCGCCGCGAGAAGGCCCTGGAAACCGGGGTTGCTGATCATGCGCTGAACCCAGAAGAAGTCGACGTCGTCGCCAAGGTCAAGGAGCTTACCGACGGCGCGGGCGTCGATGTGGCTTTTGAATGCACCTCTGTTCCGGTGGTTTTCGACACGCTCATGGATGCGCTGCGCCCACGCGGGGTTTTGCAGATCGTCTCAATTTGGGGCAAGCCTGCTGAGGTGGACCTGAACAAGGTCGTGCTCAAGGAACTGGACGTGCGCGGCACCATTGGTTATGTCAACAACCACCCGGCTGCCATCAAATTGGTCGAAGATGGCCGCGTGGACCTCACGCCGTTTGTCACCGCGCGCATTGGTTTGGACGAGCTGATCGACGAAGGTTTCGACACACTCATCCACCGCAACGAAACTGCCGTGAAAATCCTTGTTTCGCCATCAGGCAAGGGCTTGGATAAGTAGCACTTCCTGGTTGGTGCTCTCCCTCCCCCGGTCTTCTCTGAGCTATGCTCTATTGTGAGCTACAGCTTGTGAGAATATTCGGGGGATTTTTATGGATACGGCAGAAATAGTTCTGCAAGTAGCGCAGTTAGTTGTTGCATTAGCAGGCCTAATAGGGCTAGTTACAACAATCCAACAGAGGACCCATAGCGATAACCGGTCTGAATGGTGGAAACGATATACCTGGTCACTGGAAAACATAACCAGCGACAACCTGTACGTGCGTGAATCTGCGTGGCGCAACATCAACGTACTGAATAAAAGCGCATTAATTACAAAGACTGAAAAATCTCTTATTGCTGGCATTGCTTATGAATTCATCGACGACGATAATGAAGAGCAGCGCTCTGGAGGAGACGAAGATGTTTAGAGAAACCGAACCACGAGTACTTCGAGCAAAAGCTCAAGCGGCGGTCTCCGGCAGCAAAATTACAGGGGACATACTCCCCCGCTATGTCTACGAGTTAGCCGAAGAACCTGTCCCTCCAGGCGCCACAGATAAGCTTCAAAAGGGTACGCCGCCGCCTGAGGATAAAAGCTTACGCGGTCGACTCAAACGGTGGTGGCGGAGAAATTGGAGCTCAGAAGTCATCTTCGACGACTAACTTATTTCACCACTACTTCCCCGCCCGCGCCGATGCTTACCTGTGCATTCCAGGCGCGGGCTAGATTAATTCGCTGCCAATCGCCCTTGGCCGGGTCGCGATCATCTAATGGATAGCCCGACGGCAACGCGGTCTGGCGCAGGACTTCCGCGCGCTGTTCGTAGCTGAGTTCTGGGAAGCGGGTTTCCAGTAACGCTGGTGCCGCTGTGGGGACGTTCACCGGTTCATCGGTCGCGAAAATTGGTGTGAAGCCGTAGGTCATGCGTCGTGTGTAATCGGCTTCTGCTTGCTGGTCGCTGAGCGCATGCGAGTCTTCGGCAATCATCTCGACAAAAGGCTTGCCCGCGCGCCATTCCATCTCTGCGACGATCTCTGCACGCGCCTGCAGCAGCGCATCGCGCATTTTCGGATCATTCCAACGATCCGCCGCAGCCGCCTGCCCGGTCATGCGCCCGCCGATGACATCCAGAGGGAAGTGCACGCCCATCACCAGTCGCGATTCCCCAGCCTCAGAACCGCGAGCCAGCAATTGCGTACCCACTTCCGGCAGCATCATTGCCAGCAAAGTGGTAATCCACGTCGCCTGGTTGGTGTGCCCGGACGGGAACGACTTGCTGGAGCCGTCGTACAGCTCACGTTCCGGTGACTCATGGCGCTGAATGCGCTCCGGGGCTTGCACGAATGGGCGGTCGTTATTGAACAGCAGCTTTTCGGCCCGGCCCCAGCTCGCTATGCCACCGGCGCGGGCGGCATAACCGTTGCCCAGCAGGAATTCGGTCTTCGGCAGGCGTTTTTCGTGCAGAGCTTGCAAGAAGTGCTGGCCAAATTCGTCGCCAAGCGCCTCAGCTGCGGTAAACAGCACGCCGTCTTTATCGGCCAACGCATCACGGATGGCCTTGTCGACGCGTTCTGGCTGTGCATTGTTGTTGTAGTCAGCGACGATATCGAGGTTTTTACGCATCACATCCGGGTGATTGCTGCGCAGGTCTTTGAACTCACGCACCACCTCGTAATAGATACCGTACTGGTAAGAAGACACATCGGAGACGTAGCCGGTGAGGTAGCTGACATCGAAAGGCCGCGGCACCGGGGCGCCCGCGTGGTGTTGTGGACTCGCTCCGATCGAGCTCAGCGGGCTGTGCTCTGGCCCCGCACCGTGCTCGCTGGAAAGTTTCGGGGCGGGCAATTGGAGCTGTGGAATCTCAAATGGGAGTGCCAGGTGCGTGGTGTTTTGTGTCTCGCTTGCCTGGGGGCTCATTTCTGCTGCCGCGGCCGGTGAGCCGGAGGCGTCCGACGCCACAAAATTAGGAACTGCCACGAGGCTTCCTGTAACAATGGCGACGGCTAGCGGAGCGGGGACACGGCCCCTGTGCGCAACAAACGATTTCACTAGACTTTGCCTAATCATTCAAAGTGGAGATCAGGTATCATTCACCAAAATGAATTTAAGCTGCAGAAAAATACCGTGAGTGGGATAACCGCAAGTGATCTTCGCTCTCACAAGCAACTGCGACAACCTCGAGATCAGGGTCATCATTCACGGCGTCCAATTCAAGGCGCTTCATTGTTGCTTCTGACAGCGAATCATATTCGAGGATATCTAGCTTCCCGGAACGCCGATGATACTGAATAAGATATGATGCCATAACGATTGCCCTTCCGTATCAGTCTCGATGTCGCTGTTGCCGAAGCTCGGCCCGGATACAGGAAAGCTTATCATCGATCTGATCCCGAAGCTTTCGGGCCACATCATAACGCTTAGACAACTCCTTGTCTGTAAGGAGTTCATACTCAGCTATAACCTGTGACGCTTCAAAAAGCTGCCCCACAATATCCTTCGCATCCAGAGGCAAACTTGCCCCTTCATGGAGATAGCGAATTTCTCTACCAAAAATATCAGCAGCTTCTTCGTAATAGTTTGCCCACTTAGATTGCCAAGCCGTCCGGATTTGCATCTCGCTTCTACCAGCATTACCTCGGATATAGAGGTGAATGGCGCGATATCCCGAGTGGGGTTCGTCCCGACAGTCCCTGATATCTACACGCTTCGCACCACTATTTTCGAATCCGCGCTTAAAAACTTCTGCAACCTCTGTTTGCTCAGTCAGCGACAGATCGCAATCAAACCTAATGCCAGCTACATCTTGAATGTTCATTAACGGCGTGGTCTGCAACCTCTGCAGTTTTTCAAGCAAGGTGTCTTTAGTCTTTACTCGTGCGGATAATAAGTACGAACCCGAATCTGGGGTCACGGCATCACCTGCAGGACTGATGTTCATCATGAATCCAGACGTAATTTGCTCTGTAATCGAGAGTAATTCTTCGACATACACTGCATTAAACGCGATGTATTCATTAATCACTTTGACTTCAAAGTCTTGACCATCTCGCCAAAGACTTCCATGTTTATTTACTCGGCTTTTAGAAAACGGCGGATTTTCGCCCAGAAAACTCGCGCTTTTTCGGCTTGAATTCATCCCACCCCACAGAGACGTAATTAGTCAAAATATTGAGCATCTTGCGATAGCTGAATTCTAACAACTGTGAATATTATTCACTTACAAAACATATCGATTGCTAGTACTAAGATAACGGTATGCGGAAAATAGCCACCCTTGCTGCAGCAAGCTTGCTGGGCATTGCAGGTACCAGCGGTGTTCTTGGTGCGGGAACAGCCGCCGCGTTGACGAATGGCATGCCCGTCTCCCCTGAGGACGATACCGCTGCCGGGGTAGTGCAGGTAGCTAGTTGTACTGGCACCGTGGTTGCTCCTCAGTGGGTGCTGACCGCCCAGCATTGCGTCGAGGTGCCCAATTTGCAGCGCACAGTCTACACCGGCACCACCCGCGAGCAGCAGCATCGGGAAGAAAATAAATTCACCTCGGATTACGCAGTGTGGGCACCGCACGGCGATGTGGCGTTGGTGCATGTCACCGATGTGCTGCCGCAGCGTCTGGTCCGCGAGGTTCGCCGCACACCTGTGAGCTTTGGCGAACAAGGACGCGTGTACGGCTGGGGTGCTGGCACCGGCGAGACACTGCAGTATTCCCGCGCTGCAGTTGGCAAAACCACTTCTGGCGTTCGGCCACAAGGCAACGAGCATGATGCATTCGTCGTGCAGTATTTGGACGAGGCCAGGGCCGGGCGTGGCGATTCTGGTGGGCCGCTTTTTATCGACGATGAGGTTGCCGGGGTGACCTCGTTTAAAGCTCCTCAAGGTGGTGGGCGCTACTCGTTGTTTGCTTCGCTGCATGGGCTAGGCGATTGGATTGCGCAGACCACCGCTACCCCAACGCAGCCGAGCACTGGCGACGCTCCAGCTGAGACTGCCCCGCACCAGAATGGCCCTGTCGTCAAGCCCGAGCAACCAAGCACCGGGTCCGTACCTCCCGTCGCCAAGCCCGAGAACCCGAATTCCAAAAATCTACTACCCCAGAATCCGCAGACCGAGCCACCACGTGGGCCGCAAGCCACACCAGGCCGCGGCGGTACTGGTGGCGCAGGCGGCTCCAGCCTGGGACTGTCGTCTTTTTAGCGCCCCGGCACATTCCGGCCACAGCCAAGCCCCAGGCCGCAGCCCCAAGCTCAGCGCCCCTGCATTTTCGGCGCCGCAGAAACCTGCCGGATGGTGATGTTGATCCGGCCTTGTGCCAGCCCGCAGCCGTCGGGAAGCGTGGCATCATTCACGCGTACCACCCCGTGATAAGCAAAACGCTTCGGCCCGCCGAAAACCACCAGGTCGCCGGAGCACAGCGTCACATCGTCCCAGGGTTGGGTTCGCGATTCGGTATGCCCCATGCGGAACAACGCTTCGTCGCCAATGGAGAGCGAAATGACCGGCGCCCGGGATTCCTCGAATTCGTCGACGTGCATGCCCATCCCGGAACCCGGCGGATAGTAGTTGACCAGCACCATCTCTGGCACGAAGGTCTCTACCCACGGGGCCAGTTCCTCGGCAACCCCTGCTGCCGCGCGCAACGCTACCGGCGCCAACGCCACCAGGCTGTCTGGCACTGGCGGGACGGTGGTGCCAGCAATCTTGTCGACGTACCGGTAACTCGGATAGTGCCAGTACCTGCCTAAATGCAGCTGGTACACGCTCATTTGCCCGCCGGATTTTAACGTCGGGCGCAGCATCGCCATTGGAGTGTCCGCGTATGTGCGGGCAATCTCGCGAACCTCGCGCACTAGCTCTGCTTGCTTGTCGACGCCCAACCACCCCGGCAGGTGCGCCACGCCCGGCGCGATGCGCTCACTCGGGCGCGGCAGAGAGTCAAAGAGCATGCTCTCACCGTATCGGCTGCTGTGGGCTGTGTCGACGGGTGGCACCCCGTCTATAGGCGAATCCCGATTCCTTTTAGCATCTCCATGACGTTGTGCTTCAGTTGTGCAAAGCCTGGATCGTTATTCAACAAATGAATAATTCCCCCAAATACTGCTGCCATTACTCCGAGCCCGGTGATGACCTTGAAGATTTTACCGAGCGTGTTATCCGGCTGTTCCGTTGCTGGTTGGTCATCGACAACGATGATGGTTGTGATCTCGTCCGTCGAGCCGTCTGGGTAGGTCACCACAATCGTGGCGGTTTGTATTCCCGGCCGGGAGGTGTCAAGCGGTGTTTTCCAAGCATAGGTGGTGTCTGCTGGCAATTGCGCAGTATTTGTCAGGGCATCTTGTGCCTGGACGGCTGCGCCAGGAGCAACTGTGACTGAGGTGTGTGGTGCGGGTGAATATTCTTCCGCCATGGTCTTTCCAGGTTTCGCGCCTGGGGTAGCGGGATCTTGGTTATCCCCATGATCACTGCCTGCTGGCACATCCTCGACTGGGATTTTGGCAGTCAGTTTGATCGGTGCGGGTGCTTTATCCGCATCCAGGCTAGCGCCCGTGGTGTACCACCATGCCCGGGTGTCCGGGGAAAGATAATCAATGAATTCTTTCGGCCACGAGTTGGGATATTGCTTCTCTTCTCCTTGATAGGCACGACCATAGAATTCGGGTGTTGCTTCGAAGGTGATGTCTCCACCGGCAATGTCTATTGTCGAAGAGCTAAATGTGGCGACAGTGACGCGTTTGTAGCCCTCGCTCTTTTTATCTTCATAGACCGACCAGGCAACATCCATAGTCAAGGCACCGGAGCCGTCTGCATTGACCTGTAGTTCGGGATTACCCATCGTCGTGATTACGTGCGGGGCGAGCGTGGGGTAATGCTTGATGCGGAAACCGTTGCCAAAAGACAAGTGCATTTGTTTAGTGGTTGTATCGAACCATCCTTGGGCGCGAGTGAAGCTTGGCAGATAGTTATCCACTGTCACTGCTTCGCCTAGGGCTTCTACTGACCACGCCTTCAGGTATTCGTTGATTCCCCAGCGCAAATTCGCCTCTTTTACGTCGACGGCGCTAGCCGGTTTGTGGACTGCCGCATCCTGGGGTTGTTCCGGGCCGTTCCAGCCTGTGCTGTCGGCGTCGACTGGTGGTTTCTGGTTCTCGCCGGAGGGCTGCAAAGGGGTAATCGCCGGTGTTGGCCCGGTTCGATGCAGCTGGCTTACTCGGGAATGTTCTTTATAGGGGTGTGAAACGTAGGCGACATTGCCCGTAGAGTTTCCCGTAACGACAGCGAGGTTAGCTTCGCCAGTACCGTAGCCGCTCGTGACGCCCAGCTCAGTGAAATCGATCTTTTCGGTGACAGTCCAGGTTTCCGGGCTCACGACTGACACACGGTTGTCGTCAGCTGCTGCCGCATAAATTTCATGTGTGCGCGGGTTAACGTGTAGCGAGTTAACCTTGGTTCCGACTTCGATCGGCGTGCCAAGGAATTTGCCGGTCGCTGCATCAAGCGTGAGTATCTTGCTCTCTGTGAACTCGTCTTGCAAAGTTGGCTTGACGACGACGTACAGGTGCCCGAGTTCTGAGTCAAAAGCTAGCTCGTATGGGCGCCCGCCTACTGCGGCCCCCTGAAAACTGGTTTCCGCGACGGGAATAGCCAGGTCTTGCACCCATTGCTTGGCTGCAGTGTTGTATCCAGTGATAACGTTTTCGCGGCCTGCGCTGATCCACAGCATCTTGCGGGTTGCATCGTAGACTAGGCCATTAATCGACGGGTATTTTTCCGTGCTAACTGAGATCGGCGCACTCACGGTTGCGTTCGTGGGATCTACATGAACCAGGGATTTCGAATCGTAAATATAGATTGCACCGGTATCTGTGTCTTCCACCATGCCCTTCGGGAACCTCGGGGTCCCAGAAATCTGTCGTACCACGGTTCCGTCATCTGCATTAAAGACGGTGAGTTTTCCCTCGCGTTGGTGTAGAGCGTAGATATATTTTCCGTCGTTGCTCAGAGAAATCTGTACTAGCGCTTCTTTGCTTGGCGCCCAATACACGGTCTCAGATGGTTTCTGGGTTTCCAGGTCGAACCACGTTATTCCGCTGGGGCTCTCCCCTAGCTTGTCGACGGCTACCCAGCCGCGTCCGCGTTTTTCGTCGATGAGAATGTCTCTGGCGACTTCCCCAGCAGCAAACGTCGCAGTGACTTGATGGTTTTTGCTTTGTTGCTCTTTTTGTGGCGTTGGCGCGGTTTCACTGTGTGGCACTTCATCGCGTGGTACTTCGCCGGGCGCTTTTCCACTATCCAGCGTTGTGCCACGTGCTGCTTCTTGCGTCGCAGGTTGGGCAAAAGCTGGTTGTACAACGCTAAGGTGTATGCCGGTAACAGACATGCTTATTGCGGCCGCAATCCATATTTTGCGGAGGTTATGAGATTTTTGCACCGAATTAGCTTACCCTAAACAAATACGGCTCAACAAGGCTATGCGCTTCGGTTTGTATGCGCTCACCCCGCAGCCGGCGCCACCCACAGTGGGCAACTACCTGCGACGGGCGGATCCCGGCAACGAGCACATCCCCCGATATGTTTACGCAATCGACATTAGACATGTTTAATGTCGATTTTTCGACTGAAAATCGACATTACTCACCAATATGTTTATTCTTTCGACATGAGCAGCACCACGTTCGATCCCAACCGGCCTTTCAACGAGCTTCCACCTCTGCCCCCTGCCCAAGTCGTCGAAACCGTTCCGGTGCTCAAAGCGATTATTGCTGCAAAAGAAAAACTTGCTGAGCTACGCACCGCTTGCCAGCTTATTCCCAATCCGGAGATTCTTACTTCCACGATTCCGTTGCGCGAAGCACGCGCGTCTACAGAGATCGAAAACATCGTAACCACAAACGATGAACTTTTCCGCGCTGCCTGGAACGTTGACGCAGAGCCGACCCCGGCAACTAAAGAAGCTCTGCGCTATAACGCCGCCTTGCATGCAGGCTTGGAATCGATCGGCCAACGGCCACTATCTGCCAAGACCACGCAAATAGTCTGCGGAACTTTGCAAAGCGATGAACCGCGCATCGCGCCGTTTCGCTCTTACCCTGGAACGTTTATCGGTAACCCGCATACGCAACAGCGCATCTACACTCCCCCTGAGGGGCGAGAAGTGATTGAACAGCACTTATCGCGTTGGGAGCGCTATATTTATAGCGAGCATGACGTTGATTCTTTGGTAAAGATGGCTCTGCTGCATTATCAGTTCGAAGCCATCCACCCGTTTGCCGACGGTAACGGACGCACAGGGCGTATCCTCAATGTGCTGTATCTACTGCAAGAAGCCCTGCTTCCGTTCCCTGTGCTTTATTTATCTGGCTATATCGTGGAGAACAAGGCGCAATATTATCGTTGCTTGAACCGAGTGACAACGGAATCTGCCTGGGAAGATTGGCTTTTGTTTATGATCCACGGCGTGGAGGCTGCAGCCACCGACGCCGCCACTATGATCGCGGACTTACGTCAGATACAAGATGGGATCACGGCTGCTATCCGTGATGCAGGCGTTATTAGTCCGGCTAAAGAAATGTCTGAAATCACGATGATGCGCCCGTACCTACGCATTCAGGATGTGGAAGACAGCGGACTAGTGAAAAGACAAACGGCTGCAACGTGGCTTAATCATCTGGTTAGTATTGGGGTGTTAAGCGAAATTAAGCGGGGCCGTCAGCGTATTTTCATTAACGACGCCGCATTGCGCGTACTCACACGGGAGTAGGGTCCACGACGATTTTAAGTCTGTCTATGCTTGCCGACGCCACCGCCGAGCAACCCGCTGATCACCGCAAATACTCACACGCTGCCGAGACCAACGCCCTGGTTCCGGTTTCTAGAGTCGGCTGCAGAACCGGCGCGAATTTCGGGCTATGGTTCGGGATGCTCACGCCTTCCGGCGCCCCACCCAGTAGCCAGAAGCAGTACGGTGTGCCGAAGGCGTCGGCAAGCACGGAGAAATCTTCCGAGGCCGTCAGTGGTTCGATGCGGTGCACGTTCTTCTCGCCCAGGTCACGCCCGAAGCTCGCGGTTAACCGGCTGGCCACCACGTCGTCGTTGTCTGTGACCGGGAAGGATTCGTAATAGCGGAACTCCGGCTCCCGCGGCGCACCAGCAGCTGCGGCTTCCCCGCGAGTGATCCGCTCGATCGCCGCCAGGATCTTCGCGCGCACTGCTTCGTCGTAGGCTCGCACGTTCAGCTTCAGCCGTGCGGTTTCCGGGATGACGTTCGGGCGTGTGCCAGCTTCCACGACACCGACGGTGACCACCCCGAATTCGTGCGGGCTCAGCTCACGCGCCACGATCGTCTGCAAGCGCTGCACCACGTGTGCTGCCAGCACAATCGGGTCGACGCCCAGGTGTGGCATTGAACCGTGCGAGCCGCGCCCGTGCAGCGTGATGTCCACGTTCACTGCCGTCGACATGAACGGCCCCGGTACCACGCCGACGTGCCCAGCCGGCACCGGGCCACAGAAAACGTGCTGCCCCAGCACCACATCTGGCTTGTCGACGCGTTCCACTAGCCCGTCGGCAACCATCGACTTTGAGCCCTCGCCGGTTTCTTCGCCCGGCTGGAACAGCAGTTGCAACCGGCCGGACCACTGTTCACGGTGGCGCATCATCAGCGCCCCCATCGCCAGCAACGATGCCACGTGGCAATCGTGCCCGCAGGCGTGCATGACGGGGACGGTTTTGCCTTCTGGGTTCACTGCCGTTGCCTTCGAGGCATAGTCCAGCTCGGTTTCCTCGCGCACCGGCAGCGCATCAAAATCTGCGCGCAGCATGACCGTCGCCCCTGGCCCATTGTCCAGCGTGCCGACGAGCCCGCCACCGATCTTGTCTACGCGATACCCCAGCGCCTCCAGCTCACGAGCGATCACCCCGCGCGTGCGTGCCTCCTGCATGCTCAGCTCGGGGTTGCGGTGCAGGTCCAGGTAAATCTCGGTTTGCCACTGCTGCACCGAGGCGTAGTCGCCCATGATCGTAGTAACCGCGCTAGCAGCATCCATGAACTTTGCTCCTTACAACAACACATTCGCAATCGCGGCGGAGCCCACGAAGGTTCCGGTGAACACCAGCAGTGCGATCACGGCAATCTGCACGCCGGATTTTTTGAAGATCGAGACTTCCGTGCGCGAGATCGCCAACCCGGAATACGTTAACGCCGGGGTGAGCAGTGCCAGCATATTCAGCTGATCCGTCGCGGCAATGAATGCTTCCGACCATGGCAAAAACGGCAGCGCTGCCAGGATCGCCACCACGGAAATCCACGCCACGTTGGGCACGCCGATGCGCACGTACTTCGTAATCAGCAGTCCGCCAATGCAGCAGACGTAGAGGATCATCATGCCCGGCGCGGCAGCCAGCGGGTTTACCCCGGAATTTACCCAGTTCACTACCAGCGCCAGCGCGCACACCCACACCAGCGCAGCCAGTACTGTGCGGATCGGCAGCTCGGTGTCGCCTTCTTGGCCGGATTCCCATTCTTCGTCGGTGTATGCACTGAAGTTGCTTGCCGACGCCTTCTGCCGTCGCATTTTCGCCAGCACCGTAAACAGGCGTTCTGCCAGTGGTAGCGCGATGAACGCGGAAACGAATAATCCGGTGCCGTAGGTAAGCAGGTTGCTGGTGGCCGCGAAGGCGCTGATCTCGTTGGCGGCATCCGGCACGGTTTCTGCCAACGCCGTGGAGCACGCGCCCATCATGCTGCCGGAGCCCACGCCACAGGCCATGGCTAGCGAGCGAATATCGAATACCTCCCAGGAGGCGAATAGCCCGGCCACCAGCGAGAAGTACACGCCTCCGAAGACGGTGCCCATGACGTAGACGCCCATCACGCCGATGCCTTCGGAGGATTTCAGACCGTATCTATCCGCAACCAGCGCGATATTTGGTTCTCGTGCAATCGAGTGCGTCGCACCGATAGTTTCGCGCCCCATGTTGAACAGCAGCACGGCGACTGGCATGGCAATCAGCAGTGTGGCAACGTTGCCGAGTTCTTGCAGGATCAACGCTGGCCCGGCTGCGATGATGTCGCCGATTTGCGGGCCAATGCCGATGGCGAATTTCGCCATGAACGGCATCATGCAGATGAGAATCCACCGCGGCGCAATACCTGCGCCCTGCTTGCCGACGACGTTGCCCAGGCCAGAAACAATATTCGGGTTGAACAACAGCGAGAAGAAAAACGCGTACAGCAGCGGCAACAGAACTACCATGCCGATGCCGATGTCGATCTGGATGATGCCGATGACCTCTGCCAGGCATGCGAGCACCAACACGACTAGGTGCAGGCGCCAATGCATCAGGCGTGCGATAGTTTCAGCCATATAAGAAATTAAACTAGATGAATAACACCGCACAAAATACTGTATTCACGCTGTATAGCCACAGTTTAGGCGGGCTAGCTCAAATGTATACCGCGCTACCACCGAGCCTCTGCTTTACCCTGCATGACAAGTTCGTAATGTGGCAAGAGCGTCTCTTCAGTTTTTGAGGTTAATCTTTTAAGGTCAAGTAGCTTGAGTGCTTCACGCATCACTTTCTCCCGATCATCAGTTTTAGCGCGAATCCTGCCTTTCAGCACATACCGGGTAAGCTCATCGAACGGAATCTCGTCGATTTTTCGTGGCCCCCGAGTACGCAGTTTCATAGGACTCTGATGTGGCAGATAAAACGTGTATTCTGCAAAATCTCCTCTTTCAGGTTTCTGGGATACCCTCAGTTCGCCAGTTCTTATAAGGCTGCTCAAGATTTTCTTCCCCCGAAGCTCCACATACTTCGTCACCCGAATATCACCTGCACATTTAACGTATCGTGAATACAGATAGCTTCCTGTCATCGGTGCCTCTTGGCTCAGTATTCTTAAAAAGCCTTCTGCTAGTTCGCCATCACTTGCATCCTGCACCGATACCGTAGATCCCGTAAACTCAACGTACGGAACAGACGCTTTCCTCACATCCGCAGCTGACAACGTCTCTTCGCCGTCAGACGCAGTTTTTTCAATTGCCGATGCAAACTCGGTAGCTGCTAGCTGGTTGTCGAAATCGGGCGTTGCGAACATTTTGTTTTCTTTATAGGTAGAAATATCTTCGCTGTTTAAAATCGGGCTGCCTGCGTACAGCCGCTCGCCTTCCACAGACGAGTCTTCGGCCGCACCGTCATTTTCTGAGAATGCATCTACAGCTAGGGTTGTCAGCGAATCTGGTTCGCCATCCGCATAAACTGCTTCGAGAATCTCTACATTTTTGGAGGCTTCAAACGTGGGGGCATCAGCACTCGCGGGAGTTATCCCCAGCTCATTTAGCTGACTCCATACTTTTTGCATCTGCGCATCAGAATCCAAATAGAAATCTGATTCGAAAATACGCACAAATGTCCATCCCAGCCGCTCCAGTTCGCGTTGCCGGTGCTGATCCCGCAACGCATTCTGATCACTATGCCAATAATCCCCGTCACATTCTACGGCTAAACGTCCTTGAACTCCTGTCACCACGAGATCTATTCGATATCCAAGCTCTGGATACTGTGGGGTAACTTGGTAACCATTTTCCACAATTCTGTTGTAAACCCGCTGTTCAAATAGGGAATCAAACGGTTCTACGCGAACATCATTCGGCACACTGGCACTAACGGCAAGCTCGGGTGCTTTCTCTGCCACGCCATAGGCATATTGCAAAAGTTGCGCACGAATATCATTCGGGTTTAAGTCATCGAAACCAATTGAGTGGAATAACCACACTTGATCTTTCGCACGACTAACTGCCACGTTATACCGTTGCAAAGTTTCTTTTTTGGCCAACAAAGAGGCCTTTTTACCCGGGATGACCGGTTGCACCATCGATAGGAACATAACGTCGCGCTCAGCACCCTGGAATTCGGCCGGGCTGCCCACCTTAAGGTCACGTTTTTGCCATACTTCAGGCAAAACTTTTTCTATGAGTCGAGCTTGAATGTATGCCGCCTGGCCTGAATCACTAAGCAAAGAGATCACGCCAATTGTTTTGCCATCATACTGCGGATCATCAAGCACAGAAACCAAGCGTTCTACGAGAGTATCAGCTTCAGCTTGGTTGACCTTTTTCGACTTGTTAGCAGCCCAGAACGCATTCGGAGTTCGGGTAATTTTGAATGGAGCTAGGCGGTCCGCTTCAGGTTCACGAACAGGCTTCAATGAAATATTCTCAGGCTCATAGATAAACCGATTAGAGAACCCGATAATTTCGGGTACGCACCGCCGGTGCTCTTCCAGTGTAATGCGACCACCGTATCGCATATTCGCTTCATCAAAGAGTGAGCGCGCAGGATCTGCCCAAGAGTCAATCTTGTCAAAATCCGAAAGATATTGCTGAGCAAGCTTCCGAATCCCATCCTGATTACGGAAACTCGTGGGTGAGACCTGCTTGTCGTCTCCAATGACAACCATTCGCGGGGCGAGATATTGGAGAAAAATAGCATCGATTCCAGACTGTGAAGCCTCATCCACAATGACCACATCAAACATATTTTCGGTTAGATCAAATTGCTCCACTACTTTGTAAATTGGCATAATCCATACCGGCACGGCAGACCGACAAGAGGCAAGATGTTTGCGGACGTCCCTCTTGTGTTGCGCTGCATATTTTCCGGTTCCTTTACCCAACCGCTTTACCGCTTGGCTATAGGCAACAAGGTTTGACTGTGTAGCCGGATCAATTCGGTCTTTACCAACCGCTTTTGACCAGGCTCGAGCTGCGGCAAGCTCCGAAATCGTGGCGGAGATACGCTGGTCAATCATCCGAATCGCACTCGATAGCTCCTCGAGGTCTATACGCGAACGTTGCTTAATTTTTTCTCCCGCCAGCGCCCAGAATCGAGCTTTGTCGGTCTCGCTAGCACGTGCACGCCAGACAGTGCTATCAACCGAGTTCACTACCATCTGTACGAAAAGTGCTGACCAGCGGCTAGCCTTCGAGGTAAGTTCATTCCGTCGACGAATAGGTCCTGATAAAGCAGCTTGCCCTCTAGCTGACTCTAACGCTGTCCGGTACTGTTCAACATCACGGCTTTCCAATGCTGATTGCAGTCCATCGATCCAAGCAAGCGGTCCGAGCGTCGATTTTGCAATACGGGTTGTCTCTACTCCAAGACTGATTAGCTCGGCGTATCCTGCGGCCTTAGTCTGTGCATCAGATAGCGCTTTCAGTTGCCGTAGCTTACCCGGAAAACTGTCAAGGTCGGCTATGCCAACGCCAAAGCCAAGATTATTGAATTCGGCTATTCGAGAAACAATCTCTTCGACTTGTTCCACAGAGGTCGAAAAAGTTTCAAGTTCATGTTGCCAAAACCCAATTTTTTCTCGGGGCGTCAAATTACTTGCAGGTTGCGAATAGTTCCAGGAGCGCTGCAATGCCCCTAGTGCCCATTCAAGCTCCACGTAGTCAAGGTACGCATCGATCTCAGCTGAAGAGGTCGGCGGTACACCGTTAATACGGACTTGTTCAAAGAACGGAAAGGAATCTTTGATGATTGGCTTAGTGAACAAGCCAGCTTTCGGAAGACCATCAACTTTAGTTTTGATGACGCCACCATCTTGGAGGAATTTTTGCAGCGCCCGGGCAATCGGCACAAAAGAGTCAACATTTCCTTTGATGTCAATGGCCCTTAAATTGTCCAGTTTTTGCCCTCGAGTTTTGGCAGCAGCAAAATCGTTCGTCAAGGATTCAACGGCGTTCTTCCACTTGAAAAGGTTCTTGGACCGCGCATCAGAAAGCAACGCATCCACCCAAGGCAGAGAATCACGGTGCATCGCCTGCAACTTCTCGACAGCGCTTTCTGCTTCCCCAGACAACTCGGTTTGCTTCGCTGCTGCAAGCTGCGACCACGACGCTAGTTCACTAGAAGAAATTTGTGCTGCGAATTCTCCATCAAACGAATCCAGTTCCCGTTCGGCTTCGACTAAGCGAACCAGCTCCTCCACGGTTGGCAAGATACTAAAATCAATCTCGTCACCGTTTTCCGTTACATCAGTTCCAGAGAGCTCTTCAGAATCGAGCAGTGAAAACCATTCATCCAACTCTTGGGGTGTCAATGGAAATGGCTGATTAAGGTCGGGAACCTGCAAGGAGTCAATCCACTCATACATGGGCTTGTCTGCCAACCATTTTTCCACCGCATGGGACATCTGCATGTCATAGCCTGGAATCGCCAAGTTGTCCCTCTCAGATTCCATAAGAGAGGTCCATTTTCTCAATTCGGCAGTTCTTTGTTCCTGCAGCTGGTTAAGGCTAGATTCTAGAGCATGTATATCACGGGTTGCCGCCGCGTGATCGTAGTCGCTCGACCGTCGGCTTATCGTGTCAACAGCTACTTCTAGCTCAGCTAAATCCGATTGTCCCGAGTTAATCACAGACACAGCTAGTTCCCGGATCTCCTCCGGGAGTTTGTCGCGTAATTCGTACAGTGCCCGAGCTGCTTGTGCTGTCACGAGAACTCGCTTGCCTTGGGCTAGCAAATGCGACAACAGAGCGGCAGCCATATGCGTTTTCCCTGTCCCCGGAGGCCCCTGGACAATGGTCTGCGCATGCGTGTCTACGTGTTTTAACACCTGGAGCTGTTTAGCATTCAACGGCAATGGGGTAAATATCTCACTGTTTGATTCGAAAGTCGCCCCAGGCTCTTCTACCGGCTGAACCTCTGCTTGAGAATTTGGATCAATCAAGGTAGCTAACCCTGCAGGAACTACGCCCGCTACTTCAATAGCGTTAGCTATATTCTTGAACGCAGAGGCAAAACCAGTTTGTTGACGCTTTCTTAAGATGATCGTGGGTTGCCATGAGATCACGGGACGTTCTGAAACAGCTTGTTGCCGCCAATCTGGGTGATATACAGCTTGAGTATCGAGCCCGTGTGCTGTCACTGCCCCCAAGCTGGCAAACGCTGCCGGGTCAAAAACTTCTCCATCGAAACGCGATAGTTCAGTCTTGACGTCGGATAGAAAGGTGCCATCATGCAGACAGTCCGCGGGCACCGCGTCGAATTCCGTCTTCAATTCACCGTCACCGAGCGTAATTTCAATATCCCCGGTAATCTTATCGCGTCGAATGCTCAGCCCAGAAGTAAACAGATGGCGGTCGATTCTCACCCCGCCTTCTCTTTTCCAGGTTAAGTTACCCAGGCCCAAAATCAGTTCGAACTCATCAGCGTGCTGGTTTGCGCTGGTTTGGATTTCAAATAAATCTTTATACGCTAGAGAATATTTTTCTGCGGTGGCCCATGTCCGCCAACTCGCCATCCACTCATCCAGTTGCACCCGATCTTGCTCTGAGCCTACCATCTCGGTATCAATCTTTGGCTCCTGCAACGCATCATCTACGCTGCCAATAACGAAGTTTTCCAGCTGTGTCGGTAAACTTGGGCGCTCAAGGGCTGCTGGTTTTTTAAAAGATACCAGAAGACTATCTTCACTGTCTTTTAGGCTAAGATACGTTTCTTCCAAATCTAAAGTGCTACAAATTGGCTCGCCAAATTTAACCTGCCCCGTACTCTGCGCTAATTCTTTTAGACGTTCAAAGGTTAATACCTTTCCTCCGTCTTTTTTATACTCTGCCGTAGAAAAGATGATCTTTTCTTTCGTCTTCTGCAAAGCGGAAAGAAATTCGAACAGACGTGAAGCTTTATCAGCGTTAACCTGCACCGGCGATTCTCCAAACTACGTACTACGAGGGTTACCCGCGACGAAAAATACGCCGGAGCACACTAGGAATAGACATATCTTACTATCCTTAACCGCCGTAATATACAGCGCAATTGTTGCAGTACAAGCCTCAGAAACTTTGCTCCACCCCGAGTAACAACACCCCCTCTCTCATTTGAGCTGTGCAGGTGAGAGGCTTGGAGAGGGGTTTACTGCGACGTAACCAACCGCGTCTACAACCGCTGGGCGATCCGCACGCCAGCTACCGGTACCGCTTCGGGACTTCTGCTTGACCTAACGTCAGCATCAATCGATTAGCCCAGTTGAAGAACGCCGAGGAATAGATCAGGTCTAGAATCGACTGTTCATCAAAGCCAAACTCGCGAAGCTCCGCACACTGTGCAGCGTCGAAGGCAAACGGTGTGCTCGTCAGGGCAACCGCCGTTCCGCGAATCAGATCCCATTTCTTTGAGCCAAGGTCCGCCGTAATGCCCTCATCGAGTAGCCGTTGCACCGCTGCTGATTCACCGCCCTCGTCGATGCAGCGTGCTTGGTGCACCGTAGCGCAATATTCGCAGCCGTTGTAGCGCGAAACCACGGTTGCTGCGAGCTCCCGGTCGGCGCGCGAGAGCCCACCTTCGGTGTTGTAGAAAATATCCAGGTCCGTGAGTGTGCGGGCTTTCAACGCGTCTGGGTCACGGGCAAGCAACCGAAAATACGCGATACCGGCACGTTCAGGCTTAATGAGCGCATCAATATGCTTATCGTTAAGTTCTTCTTTTTCCAGCGGGGCGATCCACGGCAGCCAGCCCAATGGGTGGTTCACAAAGTGACTAGGCGCAACAGAGTCATGCACGAGAATATTCGAGGTGGTTTCCCAGCCCGTGTTCTTCGTCCCTGGAGCACGATCGACTGTAGGCGTATGCGGGTTCTGCCCCGCCATCACTCGCAGGCCATGCACTACGCGCACCTGGAACGCAAGGAACGCCACCAACTGCGAAAGGCTAACGATCTCAGTTGCGCTCCAACCGGCGGCATCCAGGTTCCCCAACGCCTGTGGGGACGCATCCTTCGGATGGAATGCCACCAGGTGTGCCCAGGAAAAGGCTGCTGCCAAGCGGGCACCAAGCGCTGCTTCACCACTCTCGGCGTCACCGTCGCTCGCCGTAACGTCACCCGCAGCAACATCGCCCGTATCACCAGTGCCACCGAACACGACAAATTCACCATCGTGGTACGGTCCAGTCGACGCCCCACGGGCACTGGCGGCACGCACTGCCGCAATCAGCTCTTCGTCGGCTTCGTCAGCAAGCAAATCGGAATAAAAGTCCGCGGCTTTTTCTTCCCCA
This sequence comes from Corynebacterium pseudodiphtheriticum, assembly GCF_023509295.1. Classification (NCBI taxonomy): domain Bacteria; kingdom Bacillati; phylum Actinomycetota; class Actinomycetes; order Mycobacteriales; family Corynebacteriaceae; genus Corynebacterium; species Corynebacterium pseudodiphtheriticum. The sequence continues at coordinate 1,652,717 of NZ_CP091864.1, forward strand.
AACAAAGCGGCCGTAAACGCAGCAACGGCATAACGCTCTGCGTAGGAAAAATTGCCTGGATCTTCCGGCTCCAGAAGTGCCGAAAAGCTCGCTTGCGCATTGTGCAACGCATCGGGACGAGCATTGCGTAGCTCCTCGATTTCCGGTGCTGCCGCAGCCAGGTTGTTAATGATATCCGCCATAGTGTTTCTCCTTTTCCGATCCCTGATTTCCGCTAATTTTGCAGCACTTTCGGCTCTACAAGCCCAAGTTCAAATCTCCCGCACGGTAGCGCGAGCCTGGGATGGCGTCGATAAGCGTCCGGGTGTAATCCGTGCTCGGCTGGCTAAATATTTTCTCCGTAGCACCGTATTCCACCTGTTTTCCGCGCGAGAGCACTGATACGGAATCCGATATTTGATTCACGACCGCCAGGTCATGCGAGATGAAAATATAAGTAAGCCCGAGTTCTTTCTGGAGATCATCGAGCAGACGAAGGATCTGCGCCTGTACGGTGACGTCCAGTGCTGATACGGCCTCGTCAAGAACAATGAGTTCTGGTTCGATGATGATCGCCCGCGCAATCGCCACCCGCTGGCGCTGACCACCGGAAAGCTCACTGGGTTTCCGGGTAGCCATCGAAGAATCTAGCGACACCTGGTCCAGCACTTCCTTGGCTTTCGCCCGAGCGCTACGCCGCGAAGCACCGAAGAAATTGCGCACTGGTTCGGCAATGCTATCGCCAATGCTCAACCGCGGATCCAACGAGCCAAAAGGGTTTTGGTACACCATCTGGATGGCTCGCCGAAGTTCGCGTTGGCGTCTACCGCGAGCCGTCGTTATTTCTTCCCCGTGCAACGCGATGCTTCCGGCAGTTGGACGGCTAAACAGAGAGATTGCCCGCCCGGTCGTGGTTTTACCGGAGCCCGACTCCCCCACGAGCGCGTGCGTGGTACCCGGCGCGACGCTAAAGCTCACGTCGCTCACCGCTGTGAAGTCCCCAAATTGTTGGGTCAGCCCGGTAACCGTGAGCAATGACTCCTGCGCCTGTGGCGTCTCTTGCCCGCGACGGGAGGTGCCCAGGTGCGGTGAGCTTAACGAAGGAGCATCTGCGAGTAGTCGTTTGGAGTACTCGTGCTGCGGCTTGGTTAATACCCTTGCCGCAACCCCAGATTCACGCACCATTCCTTTTTCCATCACCACGATCTTGTTTGCGCGATCGCCAGCCACCGCCAGATCATGAGTGATAAGCAGTATGCCCATCTTGAGTTCATGGCACATGTTGTCTAGGAGGTCCAAGATGATCTTCTGCACGGTTACGTCCAATGCAGACGTCGGCTCGTCGGCGATGATCAATTCGGGTTCCAGCGCCACTGCCGCGGCAATCAAGACGCGTTGTTTCATGCCACCGGAGAGTTCATGCGGGTACTGCTCGTAACGACGCTGTGGATCATCAATTCCTACTCGTTCCAAGAGCTCAATTGCGCGCCGTTTACGGGTGGGCTTATCACCAAAGTTGTGGATGCTTAAGCCTTCTTCAACAGATGCACCAATTGTTTTGAGTGGATTCAGCGAATTATTTGGATCCTGTGGGATTAAACCGATGCGTCGACCGCGTAGCTGTCGCCATTGCTTTTCCGACAGCTGCGTGACTTCTTGCCCGTCGAAGGTAATCGAACCGGAAACAATTGTCGCGTTTTCTGCAAGCAGGCCAATCGCAGCCATAGCTGAAGTGGATTTTCCGGATCCGGATTCTCCCACGATGGCCGTCATTTCGCCTGGAACCACCTCAAAGTTGATGCCGCTGACGGCTTCCACCTCACCGTGTTCGGTGCGGTAAGTAATGGAAAGATCAGAAACAGATAGCAGGGACATTATGCTGCCTTTCGCAAAATCTGGCTGAGGTGGTTCGCTGCGAGTACCACAGCAACAATGACAAGTCCGGGTGCCAAGGTAAGCCAACCAGCGGTGGCGATATAGTCGCGTGATTCCGAGATCAACAGCCCCCATTCTGGCGTCGGCGGCGGGGCACCGTAGCCGAGGAATCCCAGGGTAGCCAGCTGCAGAATTGCTAGGCCGAATTGCAAAGCGGCAACAGCGAACACTGAGGTCAGCGAATTTGGCAGGATATGGCGCATGAGTACTTGCAGTGGTGTTCCGCCCGAGCCGTAAGCAGCTTCGACGAAATCAGCACCGGCAACACTGAGCACCTGTGAACGGGCTAATCGGGCGAAAGTGGCAACCGAGGTAACGCCCACTGCGATCGCAGCATTAAAGATGCCGTGCCCCAAAACGATGATGACCGACAGGGAAAGCAAAAGTGCGGGGATGGATAGCAGCACATCGACAACGCGCATTATCGCTGCATCCAACCATCCTTTATTTACCCCTGCGATCACGCCGAGGAGCGTTCCGACGACGAGGCCGAAAAGCACGGCGAGCAGGGCCCCGAGTAAGGATTGCCGGGCGCCGTAGACAACCCTGGTGTATAGGTCGCGTCCGACCGCGTCGGTGCCGAACCAATGCTGAAAACTTGGAGCTAGTAATGCGGTGGTGTCGCCACCCTGGTTCGGATCTTGCGAAGTAAACAACTGCGGCACCAATGCACACAGCACTGCCAAGCCAAGCACGATGAGTGAAATAGCTGTACCGGGACGAACTTTAAGTTGTGCGGGTTTTAGCTGCATTTTTGCTCTTCCTTTTCGTGCGGTTCTGAGGCATTCCGGGAAGCACCTACCGCGTGTGCAGATGAAGAAGTTGCGGAAGGCTGTGCTGCGGAATTTACGGCAGTGCGGCGCTCCCGAAGGCGCACATCGAGCACTGGATAAAGAAGGTCAACCACGAGGTTGATGAGCACGAAGACCACCGCGGCAAGCACCACGATCGCCAACAACACCGAGGTGTCACGGTCTGCAACCGCATCCACCGTTAAGGCCCCAATGCCGTGCCGAGCAAAAACGGCTTCTGTCACCACGGACCCGCCGATTAATTCGCCAAAGGTAAGCCCAGCCATGGTCAATACCGGCAGGAAGGCGTTGCGCAATACATTTCGCCACAGCAGCCATGTCCCGCTTGCGCCTTTAGCACGCACCACTTGTACGAAAGGCATGTCCATAACTTCGTCGATCGAGCGCATGAGCACCTGGGCCAGCGGCGCAGATATCGCGATAGCCAAGGTAATGACTGGAAGCACCAGTGATTGCACAGAATTCGCGCCGATAACCGGCACCCAGCCAAGCCCGAAGGAAAAGACTTGAATCAAAATAATACCGATCCAAAAGGTGGGCACCGAGACCATCACCGAGGGCAAGCTACGTGACAGGCTTCGCAACCACTTCATTGGCCCGAAGGTAGATAGCACCGCAATACCGAAGGCGAGGATGACCCCCACCACAAACGCGGATAATGCCAGGGCCATTGTGGACGGGATGGCATTAGCGAGCATCTCCGAAACCGCAGTGCCTGTTGCCACGGAATAGCCGAAGTCGCCAGTCAGGAATCCTGTGAGAGCAGAAAAATACCGTGAGATAAGTGGTTCATCAGCGCCATAAACCTCCCGGATTTCGGCCAGCTGCTCCGGGGTGAGGCCTAGATTGGGATTGTCGTAACGAGCAGCCACAGCATCGCTGGGCAAAGCGCTGAGCAAGATAAACGCCAGCGTAAACGTCGCCCAGATAACTAAAATGGACTGGCCGATTCGTGCAAATATTGATTTCCGACTCATTACTTCCCCCGTCCTTGCACAGGGTTAATCTCTACTGCGTAAAACGACGGCCGACCAATGGCTTCCGTCGTAAAGCCGTCGACATGCGGTTGTGCACCGTAGACTTGTGGTTCTTCAAACAACGGCAGAATATAGGCTTGTTCTGCCAGGTAGTCTTGCATTTCGGCAGCTTTTGCCAGGCGTTGTTTCTCGCTGGTCAGGTGGAAGTAGTCATCCACCAGCGCTTGCAATTGCTCATCGCCGTAACTATCGGTTTCTGCATCGTAGTTCAAGAAACTATTTCGCCCTCCGCCATCAAGCCAGGTGGCTAGCGTGTCGACGTTTGCGCGTCCGGTCATAGTGTGCCGTACTTGCACGAGCTCCTGATCCTTCATTGCCTTGGTTTGGGCTGAACGATCTCCTGGGTACAAATGCGCTTCTACCCCAATGTTTTTCAGCATCTCTTGCGCTTTAGTAAACATCTCCCGGGACCGCGGTTGCGGCACGGCTTCGTTAAAGGTCAGGGAAAGCCGTTGGCCTTCTTTAGTACGGATCCCGTCGGCACCACGTTTCCAGCCTGCGTCGTCGAGCAATTGCTCTGCTTTGTCTGGATCGTAGGCGTAGTGTTCTGACTCGTCTTGGAAGCCAATTGCGGTGCGCGCCAAGATCGATGCACCTTTCGGGTACGAGTCCGAATAGAGGGTACGCAGGATATTGTCGCGGTCGATGGCGTGAATGAGTGCCTGCCGGACCCGGATATCTTCCACGAGAGGGTGCCGGAAATGGAAGTGGTAGCTATTGTTGACGCCGCGCGTAGGGGCCGCGAGAATCTGTAGATTCTGATCCTTTAAGTGCTTTTCATCTGGTGCTTCGATCTGGCGGGCCACATCAGACTGCCCTGCAACTAGCGACCCCACGCGCACGGAATCTTCTTCAGCTAACACGATATTCACCCCGGCAATGTCTGCCGGGCCTTGCTGATCACCCCGGGCCGGCGGTGCCCACTGGTAATCTTCACGCGCCTTCAGCACCAGTTTTGTGCCGAGTTCTTCTGCGTCGATGAAGAAAGGACCAGAACCAGAGATCGCTGTGGCATTGCCTGGGGCAAAACCAGAATCGTCAAGATCCAAGGTTTCGTTGGACAGCAGCCCTTGGTTCATGACTGATGTCGCTTGTGGGAAGCCCGGGGATGGCTTCGTGAAATAAAACTTCACCGTGTAATCATCAATGACTTCGGCTTTGTCGTAATTCGGGAGCTGTTCGGAGGGCGTTAATAAGCGTGCCTCGTCGCCTTTCGCGTAGAGGTCATAGTTCTTCTTCACGTTCGCGGCATCAAGCACAGAACCATCGGAGTAAGTAACGCCCCGGCGGATTCGAAACGTGAATTCCGTATTATCCGCATTTGCTTGCGGTAATTCTTCTGCAATCCACGGGTGAAGCTCTAAGGTTTCCGGGTCTTGCCACAGCAGCCGGTCCGTAATGTTGTTTAACACGCCACCATTTGGGTAATAACCGCCAGAAGGTGGATAAAGGTTATTAAACATATTCGGTTCCACGTAGGTAACCATGCCCGTGTCAGCCGAATCAGAAGTATTCGCGCAAGCGGCTAAGGAGAGCGCCATCGCGCCACCCATCGCTGCTGCGAGCACTTTCACGCGCCGTCGTAGGTTTGTCATAATCGTGAGTTTCCTTCAGTTCTAAAGCGAAGCCCGCTAATTAGACCACATAAGAAAGCTACACACAAGACCGTTCGGTCTATTGATTCACCTCGATAGATATGGCAATTGCACAAACCATACAGACAGTACAGTCTATAGTTCACGCACCAACTAGTCGCCCAATACAATACCTGGCTGCAAACGACCGTTAGATTCTTTTCGAACCCCAGGATTTGTATCAAAACTAGTCAGGCGCCAAAACGCGCCCGCAGCCGACTGAAGCGCTCCCCATTAGTTGGGCTGAAAAATCAGTTTCTGACTAGTGGGGAGTACTTCAAACTCAGCATGAAGGGGGTCCTTCGTTTTCAATTTTGGAGTAACCCCATCCCCTCGGTCGTCTCTGGAATTTGGAACTAAATCGTCAGATCCATGAACCTAGGGTTGGAACCGAAGTGTGTTCTCAGCCACTAAATCCAGACAATATTGCCAAAACTGATGATGTACAAAAGGAAGCTCACCATATACGCTGCCCACAGCAATAGCACCGGAGAAAACCCGGCAGCAATAGCCAGGACAACAGCACGTGGTGAACGAGCAACAACCCCTAAAATCAAGGGAATAACGGCCAACCCGAGGGTCCAACCTAGTGCAGTGACGGAACCATCCGGAAACAATGGCGAGATAAACTGAATTCCCACGACGCATGCGGATAAGGCGCAGGAAGTTTTTCGCAGGGATAACGCCATTGGTTTCCTCGGATTTTGAGTTAAACGACAAAAGGGAATGTGTATATCCTTAAGATACAGCACACTAAACCCGACCTAGATTTTTAGCACTACTATTCGATAATCCATTAGTGCTGTGCAACTCATTTACTATAATTCCTCTGTGTGGCACTGAATTCGAATAAGAAGAATTACCGCTTAGCAGACATGAGCATAACGCCGGATCACGAAATTCCGTACCCCTGATCCCGACGAACGTGCTGAGATTATCGAAGATCGAGTGGACATGGCTGAATTTGGCACGGTCCTTAACATTCGTGAGTGGCGAGCTCACGATGACTCCGTTGAACAATTCGCAATCATGCTCGACATCACTCCGAACCACGAAGCTTTCGACCGCTGCAAACCACTAAAAGGTAGCTCCAATGAACTTACACACGTAAGACGCACGGATACCTGGCACAGGACGCTCCACAGCCACCAATTTTTCATAGATTCATTCGAACAGGAACGGGAGGTTCATGCAGAGATCGTCGGCGGAAACAAAACACCGGATTCGCGTCGAGTGGTTAACGCAGCTTTCGCCGAGTACTACAGTGAACTGCTATACAACCCTTTCGAATACTTGGAGCGCTGGGAGAAAGGCAAGCAATGAACGAGCTGAAAAAGCAGACTTACCGCAAACGCATAGCTGTAGCGGAGATTTTCCGGTCTGCCCTCCGACAAAACGATGAGCGGAATCGTTTTTTAACCGAAATCGGAGCCAGCGACATGCCTGTCATCATCCCTGCTTTAGATAAGACTCTTGCTGTAAATATTCAGCACGCTGCCCAGCGCTATTTCGATGCAGGTGAGCAAAAAGTTGTTATCCCTGTTTGGAACGACAGCAAGCAAAACGATACTTTCGAATTACGAGTTCTCATCTTATCTGAGCAGGATGCGCCCGGTTTCTGGTCGCTGAATAAGCATGAGTTCCAGGAGCATGCCACAATGGCCCAGATTGTCGAGGCTGCTGCCCCTGATAAGCAATGGCAATTTGCCACACTCAATACAGAAGAGCAGCAAGAATTTCAGAACCTCATTGGCTCTGCATAGCCTAGCCGTCCTGCTGTCTACCGAAAGCCAGAAGGAATGACCAAACCTCTTCGATTCAGTCATTCCGCTCTGCTCAAATTCGCGCGTAACCCCACCCCAATCGCCTACACTCTAAGCAGAGAATTGTCGGCAAAAGGATAAGCCCAAGGTGGCTACGCTTAGCATCCGGGAAATTGAGCAGCGCGTCACGCAGATCGCGGAGCAGGATGAGTTCGGCGATGATCTCCTTTTCGATCTCCTGCTCGCCTATGGCCGCGCGCAGTCTAATGTCACGCGTTTGCGCAAGGGCAGCTACAACGTGGCGGAGGATCCTTCCCGGGATTATGCCCAGAAGAACATCGTCTACTTCCGCCCGCTTGTCGACGGCGACGCCCCCACTTCCCCGGCTGATCGCGAGGCCAAGCTTCTCGACGCCGTCCAGCATTTGCGTACGCATGAGCGCGTGGTCCGTTACAACACGAGGTTTGTGATCGCCACGGACTACCACTGGTTAGCCGCGGTGGATATTAAGACCAACGAGAACCGTATTTTCCCGGGCTCCCTGCGCCTACACACCCTTCAGTTCATTGATCAAGAACTGCAGGAATTCTTCGACAATATCGCGCGCCGTAATCTCTGCGGCAACGCGTAAATGTTGTGTAATCACGGGGTCCAGCTCCCGCCGAAAAACTTGCAACTGCAATGATTCCGGAGTCGATACCCAGTAATCGTAAATTGGGTCATTCTCCGCCGGATTCCCGCCGTGATTTGCGGCAAAGATCTCCACTTCCCAACTGATCGGGTGCGGCTGAAGCCGCGGGCAATCTGCAAAAACACTAATCCGCATGTCTATCCCTAATTCATGAAAATCACGGATCCCGTCGCTTGAAGCCCACGGTTGCGCGGCGTCCTCTCCGGTCCTGACGCGTAAATTCAGTTGTTCGCCCACCTTACGCTCAGCAACTTCTCGCTCGAGTGCAGACACCAATAATTCATGCAGACGCACAGCACCTTCAGCCAATTGCTGCTTGCCGACGTCATCGTTGCCGATCGCTTTCGCCCCCGAACCGCTGTTTTTCTCAGCACCGGCATCCAGCAAGGCGCTCAGTTCAAGGTCCGCAGAAATTGCTCCGGATTCTTGCCCCCGTACCCCAGCAGCGCCTGCTTGCCGACGTCCGCCCGTACTATGCCGACGCACACTGCGTGCTATCGACCAGGCAGTGTCCACAGATTTTTCTGCGAGAAACCGCACTAACTGCGTGAAATGACCGTCGTCGGCGGCTTCCAACGCATCCAGATAATCGGCTCGTTGGTCATGGTAAATAACCAGCGGCACCCCGGGTGAACGGTATAAGAAGATACTTGCCAATGCCCGCGCTATCCGGCCGTTACCGTCCGCGAATGGATGAATACGTACAAACGTATAATGCGCATACGCAGCCTGCACCACGGGGTGCAGGGCAGCAAATGTCTCAGAGCTCAGCTCTGCTATAAACCTGGCCATTTCTGGAGCCGTGTCAGCAACCGGAGCATAATGGAAGGTGCTGCCGTCGTGCCGGGTGGGACTGTTCGGCTGTTTCTTGTATTCGCCTTTCGGCAGTTTTTGCTGCTGAGCTTGCAGCGTGCCGTTTACTGGCACGTATACCGTGATCTCGTCCTGGCTGCGCAGCATCACCGCGTGTAGTTCTTTAATCTCGGTTTCTGTCAGCGGATACTTGCCCGTGGTGTGGTCCAAGATGAAGTCAAACCCGGCTAGGGTGTCTTCAAATGCTGGCCGCACGTGCGCACCTCGTTGGTCCATCAATTGCTGCCACGCACCAGTTTGCTCTGCCACTGTGCGCGTGAAGCCACGATCCGTGGGAAAAATCCCCTCGATGGCATTCGTGTCGACGGCTGCTGCTCGTCGTGCAGCCTCTAGAGCGGAACCAAGAGCTTCAGTAGAAACTGTTTCTTTTGCTTCTTGCATCCGCGCGTGTGCGTTATCTACATCGCGCAACGACACCGAAAGCTCCGCCCATTGAGAAACACTAGGAAACGGCCGGTAACCGACCGCTTCATCAGCCATGGATTCAGGCGAGACATCAGCCGGATGATGCAGGTTGGTTTCGCTGTTTTCGGTCATACTGACACGCTACACCCCAGCGCGTTGCGCTTTCCGGGTTTGCCTGCCGCGGCGCACCAGCCACCAAATCAGGTAGAACGCAGTCAGCAGAGAGATGACCACCGAGGCCACCATCCACGGCTGCCACGGGCTGTAATAGCTGCGCGTCAGTGGTTGTTCCGGCATTTCTACTCGTTGCCCACGAACTAGCAGCCGGTGCGTGTTCAGACCATACGGGGTGCAGGTAACCAGAGTCATCTGGTCCTTGCCTTCCTCAGCACGTAGATGCTCGACTTCGTCGGGCAGCACGGTCTGAATCTGGTCCACCTGGTAGGCAATCTTCTGCCCCATCGATTCGACGGTAAAGATTTCGCCTTCTTCCACGCTGGTGAGGTTATCGAACATGGTCAACGTCGCCATTCCGGTGTGCCCGGTGAGCACGGAATGCGTCCCCATACCACCGACCGGTAAGTCCGTGCCAAATAAGTGCCCGACGCCCGCGGCTAAAACATCTGTCGAGGTTCCGTGGTAGACGGGCAAATCAACACCCACCGATGGGATCTCGATGCGCGCCATGAGCCCGTCGACGTTGAGGTGGTTTTCGTAGTCGTGGTAGGCCGGCGAGTTGGTGTCCACGCCGTATTTCCACGGGTCGGAGACGGGAAAATCCACTAGCCCTTCGTTGTAGGCGTGGGTGTCGGCAAGTATCGGGTCGATGTATTCTGCGGGCAGCAGCGCAATGTCTTCGGAGTACTGCGCGGCGAGGTTGTGCTGTTCGACGTTTTTGTAGTGCGTCAGCACCACCGGCGATAGGAAAACCGCCAGCGCTAGCAGGAAGTACACGACGGAGCGGTAGCGTCGGCGTGGTTTTTGCCGCGTGCTGTGGTTGGTGTGCATGTGCCTGGGCCTAGGCGATGGTTTCTAGCGCTGCGGCTTCGCGTTCTGCTGCCTTTCGTGCGGCGCGCTTTTTCCATTCGCGATAAGCAACGATTGCGAGCACCACCAGGATGATGAACAGATCAAGATACATCCACCAGCTCAAGTGCGGCATCCACGATGTGCGGGTTTCTTGGGCTTCGTCCATTGGCACGCGTTCGGCGTTGACCAGCAGCCGGTCTGTGTTAATTCCGTACGGGGTGCAGGTCACCAGCGTCAGTTTGTCTTTGTCGTGTTCGTAGGTCACTGCATCATAGTCATCCGGTCCGACGACTTCGCGTGCGTTAACCTGGTAGAGCAGCTTTTCGCCCATGATGTCGATGTAGACATCGGCGCCGTCTTTGATACGCGGCAGATTGTCGAACATAGTGGCGTTGACCATGCCCGTGTGCGCGGAGATCACCGAGTTGGTGCCCAGCCCACCGACGGGCAGCGAACTACCGAACATGTGTCCGGCGCCTTCGTAGAGCACGTGATCCGCAGTTGTGTGATAAACCGGCAGGTCGACGTCGATCGACGGGATGGTGATACGCGCGATCACGCTGTTAGTCTCGGGGGCGTTGAGCGTCGACATGTAATCGTCGAAGCCCGGCACGCCTTCTTCTGGTGGCATGGCGTGGTGGCCTTGGCGTGCTAAGCGTTCGTTGTATTCGCGGGCTTCTTCGAGGTACTTGGCAACGCGCTCGCTTGGCTGAATCTTTTCGATGTTGTCGGAGTAGCTGCGTGCTTGCGCGTCTAGTTGATAGTCGTTGTAGATGGTCGCAAATATTGGGTACAGCAGCACCGCGATACCGAGGATGAGGTAGATGGCACTGTTAGATTTTTTGCGCTTCGCGTGTCGCGCACTCTGCTGCTGGCGCGGCTGCCCACCGCCGGAGGGCTGCTGTGCAAGGAGGGTCATTTAGTTTTCCTCTTTATCATCACGAAGGTACCGCCACAATCCGTACAGCAATGCTAACAGGCCAAGTCCCAGAATCCAGACCATGGTTTGCACACCGGTGTTTGGCAGCATCTGGTCGATGAGTTGGGAGAGCTTGGTTGCACCGTAGCTAGATTGTTCCGTTTTCGGCTCTTGTCCTTCTGCAGTGGCAGTGACTGTGAACGTGTCTCCGTCATAGCTGTAATCATCGCCAGCCTCTGCCGGGATGTGTACTGCAAGTTGGCATGTTAGCTCTGTTTCTGCGGGAATTGTCCCGGCTTCACGCAGATTGCCAATGTTTACACCGTTGGAGCCGGCGAAACAGTGTCTGATGACAGCAAGGTTGCCGTCTTCTGGGATGGTGAATTCCTCCCCGCCGGATACCGCGAAGTTTTCGATCGTCCCACCCACTGTTACTCGGTAGCCAGCAAGTGAAGCATCAGTAAGCGAAAGATTGTCTCCAGCAGGTAACGGGAAATCAGCGTCGTTGCGCACCTTCAGGGTCATTGGCATCACTGTGGCATCATGCGGAAGCAACGCGTTGCGTCCGATATTGAATGGTTCCCGACCTTCAATGCGCTTGTCGACGGTGAACTTTAATTCCCGCGGACGGTAGTCGGATACCAAGCGCAGTTGATGGCTGTTTTGCCCTTCCGGAAGTTTTTCTGGAAGTTTGAAGAGGAATGCCAACGGCGCAGTGTCAGTATTATCGATGGTCCGCATGCCTGGGGATACTTCTTCACCGTTCAGATATAGCTTGCGATCAACCGGGCGGGGGCCGTCTGCTGATTCTTCAATCTCGAGCTTGCATTGGCGTTGCGTGGGCATCGCGTGGAAGTTTTGTTGTTCATCCAGTGCAATTGAGTTTCCGTCTCGGCGTACCTGTGCCCTTGAGTGAGCGTCTGGGACTGGATTTTTATCCTGATCAACAATCGAGACGCGATCACAGGTCAGATGGGAGCTAATCTGCTTTGTCTGAGCGGAGCTCAAAATAGCTTCCGGATTATTTTCCGGAATAAACTCGTAGTCCATCGTCACGGGGGCACGATCTGCCTGGTAGTTGTTCTCCAAGGCAATCGCATAAGTAACCGGCAAGCCGCCCCTACTATGTTGCACATTCCCGTGGGAAGGAACCTCACTCTTCCGGTTCACGTAAAAATTTAGGGTTTCGAATTCGCCCGGCCCAATTTTCGGCATTTTTCCACGGAACTCATCTGCAGCGTTACCTGGTCGAGCATTCGGGTGAGGCTTAATCGAGATGTTTATGTCCTGTTCTAAGCCATCCTGGGCACTGTCTTCTTCGAAAACTCCACAGCGCAACCGCTCGGGAACGGTAGCGATGATAGGTTGGCCATCAACTGGAACGTCTATTACGTTACGCAGCACAAGGTCTGTTTGATTCTCTGGGCTTTGTGCGAGGAAATATTCTGGGTAGGCCGCGCGTAAATCGTCATTGCTAAACGTCGTGGAGTTTACGTTATAGCCGCCGGTGCTACGACGGTCGACTGTACACTGGTACCCGATTTTTGCCGTCGGGGCCTCGCCTCCGGGATGGTAATCACTCGCTGCGGCAAAAGTTTTGCTCAGGTGCAATTCGGCTAGCTCGAATCGCGGGAGCCATTCAACCTCGCAGTAGGTACCGCCCATGTTTCGATTGCCTGCAGCAATGCGCACTTCGCTCATACCGGTAGCTGGGTCATTGAACATTTCGATCCCGTATTTTTCTAGCACATTGGAATCGAAATAGTTTTTGTGGCCGTTGACGTCCTGGTGATTATAGTTTGATGATTCCGCTTGCCCATCGGGCCTAAAACGTTCTAGCTTCACAGGCTCACGGAACGAAATTCCTGTCGCCCCATCTATCCCGTCGATGCTGACGCCTGGTACGCGGCACGTCCATTCGGGACGATACCGGTACAGCGCTTTTGCCTGGTCGCCTACGACTGCCCGAGAGGTAAATAATAGATCCGCATCTGGTTCAATCGCGTGATCACGGGGCACCGCATTGAAGCGGTGCACTTTGTGCGCATGCGGAACGAGCCCATAAGAACCATGTTTAAAGGACACCGGTTTGCTATTAACGGTGGCTGTCAGATCAAATTCAGTACGTTGGCCTGTGTAGCGTGATTCAAGCTCGGTGAGTTCGGGGCGCTCGCCGACTTTCGGGTGTACATCACCTCCAACACGGTCCACCACAATTGCGAAAGCTACAGCCTGCTTCGGGTTTCCTCCGGTACGGAGATCAATCTGTAAATTGAAGTTTTTGGGGTTCTTCATTGTGACAGCAAAGGATCCACCGTCGTTGTTTTGCGGCTCACAGCGGAAACTTGTTCCAGCATCCGAGAAGCTTCTCCTGCAGGAATTACTGTTACCTCTTGCTGATCCGCCAAATCCCATGTCTTTACCTGTTGCAATGACATCATCTGCGTCAGCAGATAAACTCCAGGATTCTGTTGGTTTGTCCGAGGTTTCCGCATCAGCAAATGCAAGACTGAAATTGTTTACTTGCCCACCATTGCCGTTTTTTTCGACGAGTCGGATATTTGAGAGATTAATGATGGCGTTTTGCGCATCTCGATTGCCTCGGCGAACAAAGTTTTTCTCGTATTGGATGACAGGCGCGGGATCGTTCAAAGAATTCGGAGGGAAAACTGAGTTGCCAAATGCTGCCCTGTTCCAGGTTATGTGTGAGGTTGCGCTGCCATTAGTGTGACCTGGCGTGCCAACGAATGCGGCCGAATACTGAAGCTCATATTCGCCGATCGATATCGGTTGCCCGGAGATGAGCTTTTCTGCCGAGAGCCAGCAGTATGAGTCTTCGAGTTTGTTGGTGTTGTGTCCGGTTCCGGCGTTGCGGAATGCACAGTCGCCAAAGTTAGAGTGCATAGCTGGGTTGGGTACGTCTGCGCGTGCGCGTGGGGTTGCGGGTGCTCCACCGAAGATCGAGATCATTGAGGTTGCTGTAAGCATGATGCTGACAACGACGAGCGCGAGCATTGTGCGCGGCTGAGTAATCAATCCAGATTCCTTACCGATTAACCGGTGCAGGTCACGATATCGATTCGTGAACTACGTGGGCTTCTTAGGCAACTGGCGGGAGACTTCCTCAGCCTCCCGCCAGTTAGGTGCGGTTTCTTTGGCAGCCAACCGCGGTGGCCAATTGACTACGCGGTAGCACGACCATCTTTACGGCTGGTGTAGAAACCACGTGCCAGCAAGCCCAGGCCGACCAAGAACACGAGGATGATGCCCCATGCACCGGTTGCTGGAAGCGAGCTGAGGAAGTTATCGCGCTGGTTTTCGACGCGCACGAACAACCGCTCGGCTTGATCAGCCGTCGCGGCTTGTAGCTCAACTTCATGTACCTCAGGGTTCCGGATAAAACCGGCTGGGGCCTTAGTCTCGACTACGCAGTATTTGTAATCCTGCGTTGCAGTGCCACCCGCAGCAAAAGTGCGTACCGGGATGCCATATCCATGGAAGACACCCTCACGTTCGTTGTCGTTACTCTGCACCGTTGTCAGAGTAGTTGCGGTTGTCGGATTAAAATCGTTTGCCAAATTCTCAGAGGTCGATACCGGGATTGCCTCACCCTTGAGCTCTTTACCCACGCAGCGGTATAAGTTGAACTGAGCGCCTGCAAGATTGGCTTCGCCTTCTTGATCCTTAGTGAATTTTATGATCGTTAGGTTTGCATAATCCGTCTTAGTCGGCTTCGGAGCTTTGTCATCCTCAGTGGCAGGGCTGTCGGTGGTCACCTCTGCCCCATTTGGATACTCAACTTTCGCGGTGTTCGTGATTGACTCACCAGGTGCTGGCAAAGATACCACCTTTGCCTCGAACTGAACGTGTACCTGCAGGTTTGGATTTGTTTGTCGCAATCCTTCAAGTTTCGCGCGACCAGCTTCAGTAAAGTCGACGGTCAACGTGTTGTTTGCAGTCGTTAAAGTGTAATCTTCTGCTTGGAGCTCTCCGGCTGGGGAGACAGATACCGACGGTGCCTGTTCTCCCTCCGCAACCAACTGCAGTTGAGCTACTAGCTGGTCCGTAATTTTGAAACGACTGATATCACCGGCAGGAACCGGCGCATTGATGGTGTATTTCATGTTCGAACCAAGTGTCGCGCCTTGTGCATCGACCTGTTTATTTGGACGTAGTTCCTGGTTCTTTGGATACACCGTCCGGGTATATTCCCATTTACCAGTTAGTCCATCCGAATATGGCAGGCTGACCAGGAATGGCGCAGAAGTAGAATACCCGTCACGCGGCTGCTCTGTTACGACGTAAACACCGACGGGCACATCCGAGAAAGCAGCCTCACCTTCGGCTCCAGTAGTTTGTGACCGTTTACCCTCAGCTGGTTGTTCCGCATGGCGGTTGAAGTTTGCAATATTTTGTGGGTTATCGACGAGGTCGTTCAGCTGTGACCAACCGTTTAGCTTCGTGAGGTCAATATCCAGGCGTTCAATGTTAAAGACAGCCCCTGCAAGAGGGGTTACGTCGCCAGTCGGTGCCCCACTGTGAGTAGCTCCGTCGTCACCACGCTCCGGATCGCCCAGAAGCTTCTTAATTGTCAACGTTCCTGTTTTACCAGCATCAATCAAGTCAGCTTGGGCAGCAGTTGGGGAAGCCATTTCTCCAGCCGGCGCCGGTGCGCCGAATGGGCGATCAACAGCGCCAGCAGTGGCTCCGTCTTCAGTGACCGCAGCATCCTCATCCTGGGCAAAAGATATCGGGGCTGCTACTGCAGCACTACCGATGGCAAGTGTGCCAGCAGCACAGATTGCAATTACGCGCGACTTGAATGAGACCATGATGTCCGTTCCTATGAGGTGACTAGTTACTCTGAGGCTGCCCAAACATCACCGACCGATATGGTTTCGTTATCAAAACCACAGGTTAGCGAGAACCCTGCAGCGAACCCAGCTTAAACTAACAGCTTTTTACGCTTGAAACAAGCTTCTCACAGCGTCAAATCCCGTCATCCAAGGTCTGGCCGCTGCCATCTAGCCCCAAAGGTGTTCAACAACATACAATCGCCCCGGTCGGCAACCAGATCCTAGCGTCTAAACAGACACGTCCGAGTACGGCATCAACTCCGCGACATACGGAAACACCACTTCCATCAACAGGAAAAACACCCCCACCGCTAGCAACACAGCGAGCAGAGTTTTCACCACCACGCCACCTGGCAGCAAATTCCACAATCCGCGATACATAACTACCTCATCTCCCAAGCTTTCCAAGAATTTCTGGGCTTCAGCACCCAAACTCCCCGTGCACCAATACTCGAGTAAACAACCCCAGAATTACCGCCCTCTACACCAGTTCACCCAAAGCCGCAGGGCGCTGACCTTCGGTTTTCTCCAGCACTTCAACTTGCATCGCATGTACGATCATGCGCTGCGAGTTCGAATACCACGGGTGGCACGTCGTCAACGTCGCTAGCGACTCACTCGGCTGCGGGGCTCCTTCCCTGCTGAAATCAACTCCCGGAATCGGCGCAATGACCCCAACATCGCCCGGATGCGTGATGTGACGGCCTGGAATTCCGGCATACTCGTCGGCAAGCTTGGCGCGTTGTTCCTCGCTAAAACATTGCGCGCCACCGTCCGCGCCTGCGTCAATCGGCAACACCCGATACGTCACCCACTGCGTGGCGGTCTCCACCACGATTGCATCGCAAGCATGCAGATCCTCCAAATGCACAAAGGGCGCCCCCTGCCCCATGCGGTGCCCGGCGATTGCAAAATTGCCAAGTTCCCCCGGCGCCTGCGTGTCCATATAATGCCCTGGCCCGGCGGCTAAGACATCCTGAGAAGTACCGACTAATACCGCGTACTGATAATCCGGCCCCAACCGCGGAATATAGATGCGGCTAAACGCCTGCCCGTTATCCGGTTCCGGCACCCCCTCCCCCGTGCCACCAGTATCTGCTTCCTGCCAGCGTTGCTCCATGCGCTCATTCGCTTGCGCCTGCAATTGGCCAGATTTCATGTTCGTCCAATACGCCTCATAGAACACGAACAAGACGATGAGCGCTCCGGCGGTCAGCAGGATCTCGCCCAACAACCGTCGAAAACTAAACGGCTCAGATTTCATGCGCTTCCCATCGCCTTATCTCAGTGCTTTATACTTGCCGACGCCACTGCGCAGCAAAGCGTTACCGGCCACTAAGAATAATCCACCAAGTACAAAACTCCAGATACCGTTGCCGCCAGTCCTCGGCCATTTCGGGGGGAGCAGGTGTCCGTAGCCTTCAGTAAAGAAAGTCTGTATCGCTAATGGAATCTGCTCGTTGCCAGAACTGATCCCAAGGCTTTCGTTTATCTCTTCTTGCCCCACGCCACTTAAGCGCAAGGTCGGAAGCAGGATTCGTCCCAGGTAGCGCAGTCTCTGCGGTATTTTGCTGCTACCCGATTGCTCCGAGTTCTGCTCACGATACTTCTATGGGGGCACGCTGTGCCGTGGCTGCTTTTCGACGTTCCTTGCGTATCCAGTGAAGTAGATAAGCAATGGTCAGCATCGCGATGATCAACAGTGCCCACATCCACCACTGCAAGATGCCGTTTTTCTTGGCAAAAGCGGTTTCGTCTTCTGGATCGAGAGGGACACGTTCTGCATGGATCAACAGACGATGCGAGTTCACGCCATAGGGCGTACAGGTAATTAAGGTGATCAGATCTTTATCCGGCTGCTGCGCAAGACTTTCTGTTTCATGTGGCAAAACCACTTCCGTGGATGTCACCTGATACTTCATTTTCTCACCGAAGGTATTGACATAAATTGCGTCGCCTTCTTTAACGTCAACCAGGTTGTCCCACATCGTCGACGTCGTCAGCCCGGTGTGTCCAGTAATAACTGAGTGGGTGCCTTCCCCACCAACCGGTAATGACGTTCCGTATAAGTGGCCGAGGCCCTTTTGCAGAACTTCTTCCGTCGTTCCGTGATAAACCGGTAGTGAAGAATCGATAGACGGGATGGAAACTTGCGACATTGCCTGCAGGCCGGAAAGCTGCTTCAAATAGCGCTGGTAATCCTGGTTATCTTCAGACACCCGAGCGAGCCACGGATCCAGGATCGGCCCGCCACCAGAATTAGCGTTGTATTCTCGAGCCGCTTCGACAGCAGCGTTGAGTTGGTCTTGGGGCTCGTCAGCAATTTCCGAGGTGTACTCTTCGATAACTTTTCGCTGGATGTAATTGTTCCATTGCGTGGAGACTACGGGATACAACAGCACGGAAATCCCCACCAGGATGATTAAGGCAGGCACCACCACGCGTCGGAATACCGATGCTTGTTTGGGTTTATTAGGCGTCGTGGCTTGATGGGTGGCAACTGCCATAGCGGGTATTTCCTAGACTCTCTAAATAAAGCAAAACTAATACTATTTTTATTAAATTTCGGTGCATTCACCGAAGGCCCGACGCTCGAAGCGCCGGACCTTGAATATGCTTTCTTTACGGCATGATCATTGAGATCCACCGTGCACGGGAAAGCATCCGCGTGAGCTCCTAGGAGCTGCTAAGCCGTGGCGGAGTTGCGACGAGCAGCGTAAACACCACCGCCGATGATTCCCAGACCAAGCAGGGTTACGAGCAAGATACCCATGCCACCCGTCTTTGGCAGGAGTGGTCGATCAGTATCCGGGATGTTTTCGATCGTCATCGAGACCCGGCGGATGGTCTCACCATTCTGGCTTCCGTCAACGAATTCACGTGAGTCGATGTTTAGGTAGAAGCGGTATGGCTCTTCGCGGGTTTGCAAATAACCGGAAGGTGCGTCAGTTTCCTGCAGACAGTACTCAACGCCCTTCTGCGGAGCTTCGTTGTTGACCCAGTCGCTGACGTGGATGCCCGAGAACGTCAATTGTCCTTTGTCATCGGTGGTACCAGACTGAATAATCTTATCTGGAGCATCGCAACGGAAGAGATCGAAATCTGCGCCTTCCAGGAACCGCTCGTTGTTCGACTGATCTACCTTGTGGATTCGGACATCACCGATATAGGTAGCAACCTTCTCGTTCGGGGTTTCGAAACGCTGGGCACCATCCCCACTTGTAATAGCGCCATAGGAGCTAACCGCGTTCTCAATATCTTGGTCTTTCGCATTCAGGAGTGTTGCCTGATATGCGACATAAACGCTATCCCCGCTCTCTAGCTCCGCAGTTTCTGGGTTTATGGCAATCTTAAAGGACTCATTCGCGTCCGCAGGCAAGTTCTGTGCATTGCTTGCTACAGGCTGCTGGGTCTGAACTTCATAGGTTGACGGGTTGAGCAACTTTGGTCGACCGTTTCCACCAGGCACGCGGTATACCAGCGGTTTCAGGTCGTTATCAATACCCAATTCGTCCTTATTGTAGGAGTCCTGCACGACAAACTCGCTCAGAAAATCTCCCTCAGCCACGTTT
The DNA here is from genome assembly GCF_023509295.1 of Corynebacterium pseudodiphtheriticum. Taxonomy (NCBI): domain Bacteria; kingdom Bacillati; phylum Actinomycetota; class Actinomycetes; order Mycobacteriales; family Corynebacteriaceae; genus Corynebacterium; species Corynebacterium pseudodiphtheriticum. Next base: position 1,672,222 of record NZ_CP091864.1, read on the forward strand.
GGAACATGTGCGGTTAGGCCATATCCGAGTTGGGCGGTAGCGGGATCACGGAAATCATTCAACGCGTGCTTATCTTCGTCAACGACTTCTTTCCCTACCTTGACGGAAGAATTTTTCGGGTAGACGTGAACGTTCTTTTCCCAGCCGGATCCGTCTTCGTTTACAGTCGGAACCAGAACGATGAACGGCTTGGATTTTACGAATCCTTGTGCTCCATCCGGCGTAGGTGTCTGAGTTTCGGTCACCAAGTAGGCGCCCGGTTCCAAATCATTGAATTTGAGCTCACCATCGATTCCAGCTCCGCCGGTTACGCCGGTGCGTGTCTGGAAGTTTTCATCCAACGGAGGGGTCGTGAGACCACCGTTGCCCTGCCAATTTCCTCGTGCACGGTTAAATTCATCGGCAACTGCTGCGAGGTTGCTCAAGCCAGCTTGTTCGCGGATATTGCCGTGCAGTTTCTGCAGTTGGAAGTGTGCGCCGTTAAGCGGTTCGCCACTAACGTGCTGGTCTTCGTTACCATTTGCTTCACCATGGATACGTGGATTCAAGCTCTTGTGCAGGGTCAGAGAGAAATCTTTAGTATCGGGAATCGCCGATGCGTGTGGCAGAACTTGCGATGATTCTTCGACAACCGATTCCTGGTCATTGTCGACCTGTGCGAAAGCTGGCGCGCCAGCTCCAAACGAGCCACCAAGTGCGATGCCCGCTGCAATCGCAAGCGCGACAGGTTTAGCAATAGCTTTTGCCATGAGAGGTCCTTTCACCCCGATACAGACAGCACGCATTAAAAAACTCAAAGGAACAGTAGCTTTTCTTTGTCAAAGCAGAGTTCTTTCCTAGCCTTATATGACAGCGCCTATATGAACTTGTTTCAGCTAATAACCACCCCACGTGGTTATCCGAAAAGGAATCTTAAAGTTTTGGAATACTCATCAACAAGCCAAAAAGACAACTTCACACAGCCTAAACGTGCTGGTCACAGGCACTATCGTTTTAGGACACAAAATTATTTAAACGACAGGTTCTATCCAGTCTATTCAATATTAAAATTCGGGTAATTTGTATCCGTGTGCCAGCACTCAAATGTGTTGTTTGGCTACGCAACTCAAGATCAAACAACTTTGGACCCCCGCCTATAAGCCAAAAGCACCACAATCCAACGCCAATAAATGACGAGAGGATTGGGTGCCACGAAAATATTTGGTTAGTTACTGCTCTTTTCGGCGGCGTATGAGGACGAAGCCGAGAAGAATCAGCACCACACCGGTTACCAGTGCCCACACGATGTTTGCACCGGTGATTGCCAGTGCTCCATCCGTTCCATGACTTTTCGCACTGTCATCGGGGTCATCGCCCGGCTTATCCGTTGAAGGTGGAGGTGTATCAGGGTTCGTCGGAGTCTCTGGGGTCCCCGGCGGAGTGCCACCCGGGTCAGGTTTTGTGACCACCACATTCTCGTAACTAAATTCCCGGCCAGTTATATCGCCCAAGGGCAAGAGCGTCAACCGTGGACTGGATAAACGCCAATCGTGGTCGTCGTCCGGCGCAAATTCCTCAATAAGGTATAGCCCCGGGCCCAAATTATCGAATACAGCCAGGCCTCCGGCATCGGTCTTTTTCTCCCGAGTTTCACTAAACCCTGCCTGCCGTGCGCGAGCAACATCGAATTGCTTCGCTGCTTCGCGTCCAGATCCGGTGGTGACGTCTAGGCCTTGCACCTTGGAGAGACGAAAGGTCAGCCCCTCCACACCACCAAATGGCTTGTCCCCCGGCAAAAGCTCATCATACGGATTCGGGGCAAGTTTTCTAATTTTGAGGGTCTGAGCACGGCCTGTTTCCATGGTCTCTGCGGAAAGATTTTTATCATTACCGGTGATTACCCGCTCGTGTGCCTCGGCAATAGGTGCCGCTAACGCGACAGACGTGGTCAGCGCTGCAGCCACACAAGCACTACAGAACTTATTGAGCACTCTGCCACCTACCCGGCGTAGTTACTTTCACAAGCACATACCTTTCTTGTAATTCCACGCGAACCTTCTCTGTTTTCTTGCACAGCTGCTGACGCCGAGATCGCATTGTGGGCAATGCCGTGCTCGTCATCTCATTGCTTAGCTCAGAGAGCGACGCCCTAAGAAAATTGCAGCAACAGCGACAATTCCCGCTGCGAATGCGATCCAACCAACTCCAATTCCTCCTACCAATGGCAGGTCGCCTTTTCGAATATCCGCTACTTGCATAATGAACTCAGCCTGTTGTTTATTTGCTTCATTAGGCTTAATTGTGATTTGCGGGTATTGTTCTTCGCCACCTTCCAGGACGACTTGCGGCCCTTTTTCACCACGTTGGATGCTAAATCGCACTGCCTTCGTCAACAGTTGGAAGCCCTCGGGCGCTTTGGTTTCAATGAGCTCATACGTCTCGCCATGCTTAAGCCCTGACACAGTCCGCGTTCCCTCAGTGATTGTACGTGGCCAGCTTTCCGCTGCCGGTATCTTATTGATCAAGAACTCTGCGCCGCCGAGTGGCACAGATTTATCCGCTGCATCAACCTTTTGCACGGTGATCGAAACGTCTAGTTGTTTGGCGTTCACAATAGTGCAGTGAACATTTCCGCGGAATGGAATATCGACGCGGAAACCCGGGTTTCGTCCATCATCGATATTCACTAGATTCGGCTTAGTTGTTTCCCATCCTTTGCCTTCGCCTTTGAAGACTTGAGCTGTACAGACGGCATTTTTATCACCTTGTTTTTGCAGCGTGTACTCACTCTGCTGCTGCTCTACAACATTAACTGAGTGACCTCTTCTGCTGGATTGATCGATTGACCGACCGAAATCACCATTTTGATCCGTGACATCTGTCACGCTGGATTTACGATCGTCACCGTCGATAATGACATTCTGCTGGTCATCAACTGTGGTCGTAAAAGTCCAGTCGGCACCTGGGGTCAGTGTTCCTTCATTATTCTGAATCTTTTTGGTCACGCTAAGCGTTCCAAAGCAATTTTGCAGAACGAGCTCTGAAAGATTTCTTGCAAGCTCGGTGAATCGAGCGACTGTAGTAACAGCGTCAGGGCTGGAAATGTCAGACGCGATTGTCTTAGTATTTCGCACTGCCGCGCGCCAAATTTCTGGCTGATTCGTGATGTCATACTTCACAGCTTTGTACCTGTCGGGAGTATCCCTGATGGTAATTTCGCCTGTTGTGACTAGTTCACGTACAGAATCTGCCTGGCCATAATAGCTAGGATAGCCAATTCCTTCGAGGTGAGGCCATGGTTTTGCTATACCCGTCGTCACCCCTGAAACCGCCGGCGTTTTCTGATGCTGAACTGAGGCCACTTGGAAGTAATCATCTTTGAGAATATATTCATCAAATGGTTCAAAACCCGCCATGATCGTTTCAATCCGGGTGCCTGAGTTCTTAAGCCTGTTAGCTTCTCTTACTGCAGCGGATAAATCACTTTGATTAATGAGATTGCCAATATCGAAACCATAAGGGTAGTCCCGACTACTCGTTGTAGGCAGACCATCTGTGATGAAATATACTGTGTCGAACTCGCCACTAGGCACCTGCCCCAAACCAGCTTCGTAATTCGTTCCACCACGGCCATTGCGTGTGAACTCGCGTGTCAAAGATTCGACTGCATAGCGAAGCTTCTTGACGCTACCGGCATCGTTTAAGCTCAGAGTATCAGTCGACATATCCGGAACAGATTTAGCAGCTGAGGCAAAATTGTATATGGCCATCTCGCTGCCACTGCCCTGCAACACATCGATTATTTTCAGTCCGGCTTCCACACTTGATCTAGCACCAATAGCATTATTACGGGCAAGAGAAGCAGAGGTATCGAATACCAGGGCAATTTTTGCACCACAACGTGGCGTTGCGGTGGGATTCGGAAGCGATTCCGGGAGCCAACCGCGAAGCTCAGTGGTTGGAGTTTCTCCTACGGTCAAGTCAATGCTACCGGCATCTGGATTAAACCACTCTGGTTTTTCTTTCCACATGATAATCTGGCATCCAGTTTGACTGCCTCGCAGAGGAATGTACGCCTCGACATCATATGATACTTGTTCTTTGGACGGCCGCCTATTAGTCGTCTTCAGAGTGAAATAAACGCTGCCCCCGCTGACAGTCAGCGTATAGTCTTCATCTTTACGCAGTTCCTGCCAACCATCATTATTAGAACCAAAGCGAAGTTTTAACCTCGGATCATTAACATTAATCCTCCCACTAAGGTTCGAGACACCATTAACCGCAACTTCAACAACATCTGCACCACCGTGCTCTGTTGTTGCCCATTTCTTATCCCACCAAGTCTTTGCATACAGTAGACCATTGTTATGGTGGCACTCATCAAATCTGCGGGAATTTGGAACCTCACGATGACTAGCAGACAAAACAGGATTTTGATTGCCTTGTGAACTGGCTTCATCCTTGTGCCACAAGTTAACCCGGCATCCAGTTGCAGAACCGCGCAGAGGAATAAACGCCTCTACATCATAAGATTTTTGGGCTAGAGGCGCACGGTTTTGTGTCGTCTTCAGAGCAAAATAAACACTGCCCCCACTGACAGTCAGCGTATAGTCTTCATCTTTACGCAGTTCCTGCCAACCATCAGTCTTAGAACCAAAGCGAAGTTTTAACCTCGGATCATTAACATTAATCCTCCCACTAAGGTTCGAGACACCATTAACCGCAACTTCAACAACATCTACACCACCTTGCGATGTTGTCTCCGGACTGTTGTCCCACCAGGTCTTTGCATACAGCAAACCGCTATTATGCCTGCACTCGTCCCAAAAACGGTCATTTGTAATGGTGCTAAAGCCTGCTCCGGAAACTGGATTTCCTTCAGTAATCGGGGGCGTATCTTCTCCATGAATCTGGCCTTCGTCAACGGTAGGATCCGTGTCAATTTCAATGCCCGCCATGGTGGCGCTTAGACTCGACTGGCTAGGGCGTTTTCTCTCACCCGCTGCCCATGAAACTGTGATCGGGCTCCCTGGTTGGACCTCAATTTCGTTTCCAAACTCAACAGATAGGGAGTTACCCGTCGAAGAAATCCAGCTAGTCGGCAGCGGTTCGCCGTTAACCGTTAGGCCTTTGATTCTGTCAGCAGCCCTAGGTGCAAGTTTTGTGCGCGAAGCAATTTCCAAACGGGTCATTTTCATTGCCTGCGTCGCCGACATGTGAATTGTAAAGTTCGTTCCGCCGTCGACGCGCGTGACCGTAACTGGCGCCTGAATGGTCCCCTGCGCGTGCGCAGCAGGAGTCGTCGAAAATTCTGTGAACTCTGAAGTTGCAGCAGGTATAACGCCTAAAATCAGCAGCAAGGTAAACGCTGTTGCCACGCAATTCCGCACCATGCGGAGAGGCGTCTTCTCTGTCTTCATCTTTTTATCCTTGACTTCTCACACTGCGGCGGACTGGCTGTGTTCGCGACACGACTAATTCTGCTCAACTAACGACGGCAGGCTGTATTTTTCTTTGTGCTTACGGTTCATCTTCTTCAACCAAGCGAGTGTAAGCAGCGCGAGCAGAACCGCCGCCCCAATAAAAGCCCACATCCACCAGGACCAGGTCAAGCCACGCGATTTGAATACATCGCCTGCTTCTTCGTCGTATGGCACACGTTGCCCAGTCACCAGTAGTCGGTGTGAGTTAACACCATACGGGGTACATGTAATCAGGGTGACTTGATCTTTGTCCGCCTCTGGGCGTAGCGAATCAGTCTCATGCGGTAGTACAACGCGAATGTCGTTGACCTGGTATTTCATTTTTTCGCCAGAAACCGATACATAAATCGGATCGTCCATTTCGACGTCAGTGAGGGTGTCGAACAGCGAGGCATTCACCAAGCCTGTATGGGCGGTAAGTACGGAATGGGTACCTTCCCCACCGACGGGCAAATCCGACCCGTATAAGTGACCCACGCCTTTTTGCAGAACGTCTTCATTCGTACCGTGATAAACGGGAAGATCGATGTCCGCGGATGGAACCACAAGTCGCGCCATAACATCATGCGCATCTAACTCAGCCAAATATGCTTGATAATCCTCGTTATCCTCGGAAATTCGAGTCAACCATGGATCGAGAATTGGCCCTGAAGAATGCGTGCGGTTGTACTCATGCGCCGATGCCAATTGGTCTGCCAATAACTGTTGATCGGTGTTATCAATCTCCTGGGAGTATTTATCTGCTGTACGCATTTGTTCCCAGTTATTGAGTTGAGTAACCACCACCGGGTATAGCAGAAGTAGAATTGCTGCCACGGCCAGGATAACTACCGGTAATACTTTGCGGTTAAACGATTCCACAGCATGCTTGGGTTTTGCCTTAGCATCAGCGGCACGCAATACCATATTAATCCTATCTAGTCATCCGTGACGTGGGTTTTATGATGGTGGGTAACAACCCAAAGCCCCTATCCCCATAAATCAAATCCATGAGGATAGGAAACAGGTTCTCGAATTAAGCTTTCGAGCTAGCACGACGGGCGAACCAGGCTGCCAATCCTGCAACCAGTGCTGCCAGAGCGGCCAACAAGCCAATACCCATGCCACCGGTCAAAGGCAACTGTGGCATCTCGGAGCGCTTGTTTTTAATCTGCGCCTCATACTGGACGGGAGATTGCGTATTCAAAGTTTCGTCCTTTGAAACCAGCTTGAACTTGTGAACCTCACTGGTTGCCACGAATCCACGCGGTGCTTTAGTCTCCACCAAACAGTAAGACTTATCGATGTTCGTCGAATCATCTTCGATATTAGTGACATGGATGCCATCGATCAGAACTGTTCCGTCATCACCGGTCGTCCACTTGGAGGTTTCGCCGATCGTAATCTTGTCTTGCTCTTGCAACTGGTTAGCCTGCGGATCGTCACCGGTGCAACGGTAAAGCTCAAACTCCGCACCCTTCAGTGGAGTTTCAGAGCCTTCCTCGGTCTTGACTACCTTGACCTGACCCCAGTAGGACTTAACCTCATTCGACTCGGTTTCGCGTTCTTGATCCTGATTGGGGTAATGCACAAACTGCTTCGCTTTGTTGACTGCGATACCGTCGGTGCCTTCCAGCTTCTTCACCGTGGCGGTAATCGTGAGGTCAACAGTGGTTCCCGCAGGCAATCCGGAAAGCTTGTCTAGGTTCGTAAAAGACAATTCGACCAAACCTGTTCCTTGATTAATACTCAAGCTGTAATCAGCATTAACCAGTTGCGTGCCATCAGACAGTGCTACCTTAGCCTCAATATTGTCAAGATTTTCCGTGTCGAGTTGGTCCGTAATGCGGAAACCTTTGAGTTTTTCACCCGTTGGAATGACTGGCACGTTACCATGGACCACGTACTCAATGGTCTCCCCAACGTTCTTGTCCGCGTCTTTGACTTCCTTAGTGACGCCGGAAGTGGTGTTCTTGGGTTGGACTACAACGTCATAGTTCCACCCGTCGCCCGCAGCGTTGGTATATGGAAGGGAAACGATAAATGGAGTGGAAGGGGCTACTTCAGAGGCCTGATACGTTTTATTGGTCTCGACATCCGTAACTTGGCCATCAATGGTTTCTTCGAATAGCCAGATTCCCTGTGCGAGTGCAGATGTTCCCGATTCGAATTTGAGTTGGCCGTTATCTCCAGTGGTACCCGTAACTGTCGTCTGGGTAAGAGTAGCGCCTTTCTGTGCGTAGTTGCGAGCAGTAAGGGTGCCTAGTTCTGAGGCATCGACACCATCAACGTTCAGAAGCGTGCCGGTGAAGGTAGCACCTTTCAGTGGGTTACCGGTTACGTTGGGGTCTGCCGTACCTGAACCGGCTTCGCCGATGCTGGTGGGGTTGAGACGCTTATCGATCGTCAGGGTTACCGGTCTATTCTCATCGATGACAGCAGCGGGAGCAGCTTCTTGCGCGACAGCTGTTACTCCCCCCATGGACAGGGATAGGCCAAGAATAGCGACAGCACTAGCTGAACGAATAAATCCAGTTTTCTTCATAGGTATAAGACCTTTCATGACTTAACACCTAATCCTGAGAAAATTTTTGTTAGGTGTTAACGATGACATCCGGAATCTGAATGTTCAACAAGAAAATATATAGCTAACGTTTAGCTACTTACAAGATTGTTCAACGATCTATTACCCCCCCCCAACAACCCCGGCCATGCGCAACGCGAAAGACCGGAAACCTTCCGGTTCCCGGTCTTGGCATCGTGCGGCCTGAGGGGATCGAACCCCCGACCTACTGGGTGTAAACCAGTTGCTCTTCCAGCTGAGCTAAAGCCGCATCCCTCTGTGCGAGGTACTGGTATACCATAACATGATCATCATAAACTTTGACAAATCGCCAGGTTAAGCATCATTTTATGGAGTTATAGAACGCTATACTGCAGCGCCTTTGGACTTGGTATAGCCGCGACCCACCAAGCAGGAAGCCTGCCAATCACCGAAGCGATCAGCCTTCGTCTGCACCATTCCAGCCAGTTGAGCAGATTCAGAGATCACACCAGGTTCCACAGTGCCCGGCTTCTGTGCGCCAGGGGTCAGCAACCAGATGCAGCCGCCGTCGGCAAGCGGAGTGATCGAGTCCACCAAACCGTCGACAAGGTCCCCGTCTTCTTCCCGCCACCACAGCAGGACGACGTCGCAAAGCTCATCAGTATCTGCATCCAACAGCTCCTCGCCAATTACGTCCTCAATGGCCTCGGAGATGCTGCTGTCGCAATCTTCGTCCCAACCAACTTCCTGCACCACCATGCCTTTTTCGATACCAAGGCGCTGTGCAAGGTCCTGGGTGCGCTCCTCGCCACCCGGAGTGTCTACCACTGTGTTAATCCTTCCTGAGATTTCTCGGTTGTCTGGGTTTCCCCGATCTTCCCGGCTACAGCCTGAAGACCGCTTCAAGCCACACCCTACAACGATTAGCATCAAAAATGTGAGATACGCGTGGATATTGCGCCGTAATTACTTAGCGTTGTTCAACCATCGGTGGCGCCAGGTAGCATGTAAACAACACCCGCGTGCTCTCGCAACGCGGACTGGAACGGTGTATCAGCCAAAAACTTGGCTGGTAGCCGCCTCCGTGGCATACCCCAGTATTGGTGGCGCCCGCGCGCCATACTGGTACACAACTGGTCAAGATATCTGTGCAAGGAGAACCACATGGCAGATCACTCTGATAATTCTGCAAACAGCAAGAACCCCGCGCAGGATTTCGGCAGCGACGAATCCAACCACCCACTCATCCGGGACGGCGTTGCCTCTTACCTGAACGACCAAGACCCGGAAGAGACCCGGGAATGGATGGACTCGCTCGACGGGCTGCTAGAAAACGCGTCTTCTGACCGTGCGCGTTACCTGATGCTGCGTCTTCTGGAGCGCGCCTCAGCAAAACGCGTACCGCTGCCGTCGCTGACTTCCACGGACTTCGTCAACACCATCCCCACCGACCAGGAACCAGAATTCCCGGGCGACGAGGAGATTGAGAAGCGCTACCGCCGTTGGATGCGCTGGAACGCCGCCGTGATGGTGCACCGTGCTCAGCGCGAAGGCATCGGCGTCGGTGGGCACATTTCCACCTACGCTGGCGCTGCCCCACTCTATGAGGTCGGCTACAACCACTTCTTCAAAGGTAAAGACCACCCATCCGGTGGCGACCAGGTCTTCTTCCAAGGCCATGCCTCGCCAGGCATGTACGCGCGCGCCTTCCTGGAAGGCCGCTTGGATGAAGAAGACCTCGACGGCTTCCGCCAGGAAGTCTCCCGTGGCCCAAACAACGGCCTGCCTTCCTACCCACACCCAAAGGGCATGGACTGGTTCTGGGAATTCCCTACCGTATCCATGGGCCTGGGCCCAATGAACGCCATCTACCAGGCACGCTTTAACAAATACCTGGAAAACCGCGGCATCAAAGACACCTCCGACCAGCACGTCTGGGCCTTCCTAGGCGACGGCGAGATGGACGAAGCCGAATCCCGCGGCCTGGTGCACTTCGCTGCCCTGAACGGCCTGGACAACTTGACGTTCATCGTCAACTGCAACCTGCAGCGTCTCGACGGCCCAGTGCGCGGTAACTCGCAGATCATCCAAGAGCTCGAGTCCTTCTTCCTAGGCTCCGGCTGGGACGTGATCAAGATTGTTTGGGGCCGCGAATGGGACAAACTGTTCGCCGCCGACAAAGACGGCGCGCTGGTCAACATCATGAACAACACCGCCGACGGCGACTACCAAACCTTCAAGGCCAACGACGGCGCCTACGTGCGTGAGCACTTCTTCGGCCGCGACGAACGCACCGCCAAGCTGGTTGAAGACATGAGCGACGACGAGATCTGGGCGCTGCGCCGCGGTGGCCACGACTACCGCAAGATCTACGCCGCATACAAGCGCGCCACCGAGAAGAAGGACGGCCGCCCAACCGCCATCCTGGCACTGACCATCAAGGGCTACGGCCTGGGCCACAACTTCGAGGGCCGCAACGCAACCCACCAGATGAAGAAGATCGGCCTGGACGATCTGAAGCAGTTCCGCGACAAACAGGGCATCCCGTTTACCGATGAGCAGTTGGAGAAGGATCCAGCCCTGCCGCCGTACTATCACCCAGGCAAAGACGCCGACGAGATCAAGTATATGCTGGAGCGTCGGAAAGAGCTCGGCGGTTACCTGCCGGAGCGTCGCACGAAGTATTCGCCAATCGAGGTGCCACCGCTGGACAAGCTGCGCAGCGTGCGCAAGGGTTCCGGCAAGAACCAAGTTGCTACCACCATGGCGCTGGTACGTACCTTCAAAGAACTCATGCGTGATAAGGAACTGGGCAAGCGCGTGGTTCCGATCATCCCGGATGAGGCCCGCACCTTCGGTATGGACTCCTGGTTCCCAACGCTGAAGATCTACAACCCACACGGCCAGAACTACGTGCCAGTGGACCACAACCTGATGCTGTCCTACACCGAAGCCAAAGACGGCCAGATGCTGCACGAGGGCATCAACGAGGCTGGCTCGGTGGCATCATTCACCGCGGCTGGTACCTCGTACGCCACCCATGGCGAGCCAATGATTCCGCTGTACATCTTCTACTCGATGTTCGGCTTCCAGCGCACTGGCGACGGCATCTGGGCAGCTGGCGACCAAATGGCCCGCGGCTTCCTGGTGGGCGCCACCGCAGGCCGCACCACGCTGACCGGTGAAGGCCTGCAGCACATGGACGGCCACTCGCCAATGCTGGCCGCCACCAACCCAGCTGTGGTTACCTACGATCCAGCCTTTGCCTACGAAATCGCGCACCTGGTGCACCGCGGCATCGACCGGATGTACGGCCCAGAAGGCGGCGAGGACGTCATCTACTACCTCACCGTGTACAACGAGCCAATGGATCAGCCTGCCGAGCCAGAAGATCTGGACGTGGAAGGCCTGCACCGCGGCATCTACCACTACAACACGGCCGAATCCGGCTCCATCCCAGCCAACATCTTGGCCTCTGGCGTGGGCATGGTCGAAGCCCTTCGCGCACAGAAGATCCTGGCCGAAGAATTCGACGTCAAGGCGTCTGTATTCTCCGTGACCTCCTGGATCGAGCTGGCCCGCGAAGCTGCCGCACGCAACAAAGAAGCGCTGCAGCAGGGCAAGATCAACCCAGAAAAGCCATTCGTGACCAAGCAGTTGGAAGGCTTCGACGGCCCATTCGTTGGTGTTTCTGACTTCGGCACCGACCTGCAGAAGAAGCTGCGCCCATACGTGCCGGGCACCTACACCGCACTGGGTGCAGACGGCTTCGGCTTCTCCGATACTCGCGAGGCTGCACGCCGCTACTTCAACATCGATGCCGAATCCATCGTCGTCGCTACTCTGTTGAACCTGGCCAAGGAAGGCACCGTGGACGAAGAGGTTGCCGAGAAGGCAGCCAAGAAGTTCCACTTGGATGATCCGACCAAGGCCTAAGCTGTAGCTGGCTAGTTCTTGCTGGTTAGTTGGCCAGCGTGCTTGCTGGCTAGACTCCTAGCTACCAGGCCAGCTGCTGCGCCCCGGCTGGAGGCTTTCGCGTTATTCACCGTGTAGAGTCTTCTCGCCGGGGTTTAGTCATGTACGTCTCCGGCCAAGGTGCCATGAGCTCAACCGGGCTACCCCATCCGGCGGGATTATGAACCCGCTCGGGACTATGACGAGAGTCTGTCTTGCCTTGCCCATGAAACGTCGTTGCACCCCGTAATATAAAGCAACGTATTTTGCCCAGATAGCTTCACGAATTGGATTGGTGAGAATAATGTCGAGCCCATCGTCGCAGCAGCGCCAACAATTACAAGATGAACTCACCCGCGCGGTGGGCACGGGGCGCATCAACATCAAGCAATTCGATTACTTGATGGGCATCGTGTGGTCGTCAGAGTCGATGGCAGATTTGGATTCTATCCGGCGGGACTATCTGGGGCAGGGTCTACCACCGCGGCCTGCTCACGGGGCGTACCCTCCTGGCACACAACGGGAGCAACACGGACCGCAGGACGGCCGACAAAGTAGTGCACAGGGCGCACCCGGCATGCGGGGCCCCGGGCACTCACAGGGGGTTTCTCGCCCCGCTGAGCCAGCACCGTATCGTCCCGGGCAGTTTTCTGCCCAGGCACCAATGAAAACGACGCTGGGAACCATCAGCCTGACGGGCCGGTGGACCGTTCCAGAACGCCAAGAATTCATCGCCTCCGGCGGCACGATCCATATTGACCTCCGTCAGGCACGCGCAGATACACCCGTCGTCGAGTTCCACATCAACGCGAAAATGTCGAGCGTACGCATCATCGCCCCACCCGGCGTTGCCGTGGACAACCGCATGCGGAACCTGGCTTCCACTGTTGAAATGGATAACACCATCCCTCACCCGAACGCCCCACGGGTGGTACTAACCGGGGCGATCTCTGGCTGCAAGCTGAGCGTGCTGCGCGTTCCGTTGCAGCCCTAAAACTCGTGGTATAAGCGTCGCAACACGCCAGGCAGCGCAACTGTTCTACACTGACAACATGGATCTCGCCGATAAGCTCGACACCTTCGCCCGCCTGGTTCCCCTGCTGGACGACGCCAGCGGGGCAGATACCGACGACATCACCAGGGATGCCCGCCTCCACGATCTGGCGATTGATTCTTTGTCGATGATCGAGCTCGTCGTCAAGATTGAAGACGAGTTCAAAGTGCGGCTGGACGAAAACATTGTGCAGGACTGGGACACCGTCTCCGATGTCATTGCCTATATTGACGAGCACGGCGAAAAAGTAAACTAACAAACAAGTTTTCGGCGCTAGCGAGCAAACCTAGCGAGCCAGCACTGTCGGCTCGGCCCCAAAGAACACCTTAAAGCGCTACCTTAACGGCGGCGCGCCCATGACAATAGGGCACTCAACCGCGACTTCCCCATCGCAGCGAGCACCCTACGCCAGCGCGCACCAGCCGCTCACTAAGCAAGCATCGTCTTCCCCAACGTGCCCACCCTCGCTTGCGCCACAAATGATTCAACTACCCCACCAGTCACACCAGCAACCCTCAAGCCGCCATTGAACCCCCGTTTTCTGAAGTGCTGCTTGAAGGTTTTTCCATCGGCGCAGTTCAGAAACTTACATCACTGTAATCCCACTAATTAACATTCACACCTGACGTGGGTAGTGCGCTTCAGGGAACTTTCAGGCTGGTATCTGACCAGAACATAACGTAGGCTACGGTTTCATGAAACCATCCTTCCGCGCTCTCGGCGCCGCTGTCGCTGCCGGTACCCTCGGCAGCCTGCTGGCTCTCACTGCCCCTGTCAGTCATGCACAATCGACAACGGACCCGCTGGTGCAGATCTCCTCCGCCATCGCTGGGCAACCCACCGAAACGCGGACGATTGATGTCAACGGCACCCCACGCCACTTCATCGTGGACCTACCCGCCAATTACGACCCGAACCGCGCCTACCCAGTGGTTCTCGGTTATTCCGGCGCCTGGGATACCGCAGACGCCTTCCGCGGGCATTCCTTTTTAAACAAAGCCGTGGGCAGTGACGCCATCGTCGCCTACCCGCAAGGCGTCACCGATAAGCTCAAGGGCAAACCAGCCTGGGGCGGACCACACTACGCCGCGCAAAGCGTCGAGGATGACGCCGCTTTCGCCCGTGCACTCGTCGCTGATCTAGCCGGGAAATACAACGTGGATACCAACCGCATCTACGCCACCGGGCTTTCCAACGGCGGCGGTGCAGCACTCAGTCTGGCGTGTCATGCACCGGATCTTGTCGCCGGAGTGGCCAGCTCTGCCGGCGCCTACTACGACGCGACAGTCTCTAACTGCGTACCCGACGCCGCCGTGCCAACGCTGATCATGCACCACAAAGACGATCACGTCATCAACATCAACGGTGGCGCCAATGATCACGGCGGCCACTACAAAGCCGCACGCCAAGTTTTCGATGAATTCGCCACCCGCAACGGTTGCGCACCAGGCGGCAACGTCAACAACTGGATCGTTGGCGCCCACACCGTTTCCGGAAGCAACTGCCGTGCTGCAACGGAATTCGCCACCGTTGTCAGCCCGCAGGTGAACAACGGCCACACCTGGTTCAAGGCCGTACCATCAGCCAACCTGCTGGTGTGGGAGTTCTTTAAAAACCAGGCCTAGCACCGGGTTCTAGCGCCCGGTTCTAGTCCCTGCTCCTAGCTTCTGCCGCTAGCCACCCAAACCTCCCCCGGGAAGCTAGCCCTGCAGCTCCTGCCAGATCGCGTCGTTCGTTTCCGCCCACAACGGCTTGGCCCACTCGCCAAAGTCTTTATCGGTGAGAGCGAGCAACGCGATTTTTTCGTCTGGCAGCAACCACATATAAGAGCCATACATGCCAAAGTGCCCGACGGCATTGTCCGGCAAGGCCGCCCCCATCCAGTGCGGATCCTTCGTGCCATGAATTTCAAAGCCCAGCCCCCACACACATGGTTTCTGCATGCCATAGCCGGGAACAATTCCACGCAAGTCCGCAAACTGCGGCGTCAGCATCTCTTTTACCGTCGACGGGTCCAGCAAACTCGGCTCCAGCACTTCCTGGGCAAAACGGGCCAAGTCAGCCGCGGTAGTTTCCAACGCGTAACCAGACGAACCTTTCAACACAGTGTTGTTCATGCCTAACGGTTCGAACAACCCTAACTTAAGGTATTCGGCAAAATCCATGCCGGCTTCGTCCTCGAGCTTTTCCTGCAGCACCTCAAAGCCCGCCGACGAATAAATACGGCGTTCTTCCGGGGCGCGATCCGGGTTTTCTGCATCTTTCCCGATCCCACTGGCATGTGCGAGCAGGTGCCGCACGGTCGAGCCCTCCGGACCCACCGGCGTATCCCAAGCAAACACGCCTTCTTCAACGGCCATGGCAAAGCCATACGCGGCCACCGGTTTAGTTACGGAGGCCACTGCGAAAACGTGCTCATCGTCGCCCAGGGTGTGGGCGAGTTCGCCGTCCCAAATCAGCGCGGCAGCCACATTTTCAACTGGCCAGTCAGCGATTTTTTCGAAAGATGTCAGTGGTTCATGGTTTGTCATGCTCACCAGTGTAAACCTCAGCAGAAGATCCAGCGGGCGGTGATTACATCGCGCAGCATACGCCGTGCACTAGCGGTGCTTGAACTCCGGATCACGCTTGTTGGCGAAGGCATCCATTCCTTCTTTCTGATCTTCCGAAGCAAAAGCAGAATGGAACAAACGCCGCTCCTGCAGCAGCCCCTGACGCAAAGTGGTTTCATATGCTGCATCAACGGCTTCTGTCACCATCGTTGTTGCCACCAGCGACTTATTCGCAATGGTCTCGGCAACGGACACGGCTTCGTCGACAAGCTTGTCTGCCTCAACAACGCGGGCAACCAAACCCGAGCGCTCTGCTTCATCTGCGTCCATCATGCGGCCAGTCAGGCACATTTCCATTGCCTTTGCCTTGCCGACGGCGCGGGTCAACCGTTGCGTACCACCCATGCCTGGCAGAACTCCCAGGTTGATTTCTGGCTGGCCGAATTTTGCCTTGTCACCGGCGATAATGAAATCGCACATCATGGCCAGCTCACAGCCACCGCCCAACGCATAACCATTCACGGCCGCAATCAACGGTGTGCGTATTTGCGTCAGCTGTTCCCATTCGGAAAACCAATCCGACATGTACATTTCAGTGGCAGATTTATTCGCCATTTCTTTGATATCAGCGCCCGCTGCGAAGGCTTTCTCGGATCCGGTGAGCACAATGCAACCGATGCTGTCGTCGCCATCAAACTTTTGTGCTGCAGAAATCACCTCAAGCATGAGCTGCTGATTCAAAGCGTTTAATGCTTTGGGGCGGTTCAGCGTAATGATGCCTACTCGGCCGCGGGTCTCCGTCTGAATAGTCTCAAAATCGGTTTGTGCAGTGGAATCGTTATGTGCAGTGATGTCGTTGTTTGTAGCCATGAGGGGCTCCTCCTTGTGAAACGTGATGTGCGTGTAACTCGCTTGAGCCACGCATCTGTATGCCAGGTTAGCTAGCTTTTCAATATGGCTCTGCCGTTGAAGGCTACTCGCTGGTTTCCGTCACAATATGGATCTCGCCGTGCAACGTCTTGTGCACTGGGCACTTCTCGGAAATTGCGGTCAGTTTTTCCTGTTGCTCCGTGCTCAGTGCAGGGTCGAAATGCAGCACGCGGGTGAACGTCGTCACGCCTTGCTTATCGCGCTCGTGGGTCACGGTGACTTTAGTATCACCCATGTCCCACTTTTTGCGGCGCGCATACATGCCCATCGTCATCGCGGTGCACGTAGCCAGCGACGCTTGCAGCATGTCATACGGGTTCGGGCCAGTGTCCTTGGCCCCGGGCACGCTCTTCGGCTCGTCTGCGATCCAGCGATGACTTCCAGCGCGAAGCTCGGTGGCGAAATCACCATCACCGGTAAGTCGCGCTTCAACAACGCCTTCCTTGGTATAACTGTAGCGCTCATCGGCGCAGTCGTCGCGGTCCACATCCGGGGTATCCGGCAAATAGGGCCGAGCCCAGCCAGCCAGCATCTGCGCGACGTGCTGTGCCTGCTTATCCTTGTTGAGCAAGTGATCCACGCCGTCCAGCATGATAAACGACTTCACGGTACGTGCCGCGCGATAAATTCCCTGCGCGTTATGGATATCGACCAACTCATCCGCATTCGAATGCATGACCAACAAAGGCACATCAATCGCCGCAATGCGCTCTTTTTGATCAAATCCGCGCAGGTCGTCGACAAGCCCCTGCCCCACGCAGACAGTCTTGCCACCGATTTTCACCGATGCCGAACCATCTTCAGCGATATCGTCCAGTGCACCAGCAAACAAACCAGTGACATGCTCCGGATCATACGGCGCGGCGATGGTGACCACCGCACGCAACGAATCAATATCGGCAGCCGCAGCCAACGCCGCCGCACCACCGAGCGAATGACCAATCAGCAATTGCGGGGCTTGATAATGCTCCTCCAACCACTCCGCGGCCGCCACCACATCCTGGGCGTCGCCAGAAAACGTAGAATCTTCGAAATTGCCTTCGGAATGCCCCAGGCCCGCGAAATCAATCCGCAACACCGCGATATCTTCCTGCACCAACTGCTTAGCGATGCGCGACGTCGCCGGGGAATCCTTGGAGCAGGTAAAACAATGCGCCAACAAGGCATACGCACTCGGGTTGGCCGGGCTTTCCAACCGCGCCGCCAACTGGATGCCACTGTGGCCTGCAATGGTGAAGTTTTCGCTAGTAGTCATGGCCACCAGGATACGACGTTTTGTTCGCCGCGACCGCCAGCAATCCGGCTGGCCACCTGGTTGGCAATCGGGCTAGGAATCTGGCTGGCAATCCGGCTGGCACAGCCACGATAATTTCAGTATCCGCGGCAACGTGCTTGCCCCATCTGAGACTTTCAGCACCCTTGAGCTACTTTCGACTCCTCGGCTATGCCATCCCGCTAATCTGATGCCATGCAATCAGAACTCGGCCTGACCCTCATGGGTCTGCTTATTGTAGGCACCACCGTCGGCATTTTGATCCGCGGCAAAACACATCCGTTAATCCCAATGACGCTGGTACCAGTCATCGGTGCGTTTATCACCGGGTTTGGGCTGGAAGACCTCTCGACCTTCTTCGAAGAGGGCCTGGGTTCAGTGATGAAGGTCGTCGTGATGTTCATCTTCGCGATCATCTTCTTCGGCATCCTGCAAGACGTCGGGCTGTTCACACCGATCATCCGCGCGCTGATCAAAACCACGCGCGGAAACGTGGTGGCAGTAGCCGTCGGCACGGGCTTGATTGGTGTGGTTGCGCACCTGGACGGTTCAGGTTCGACGACGTTTTTGCTCACGATCCCCGCGCTGCTGCCGCTCTACCAGGCGCTGCATATGCGCGGTATGTGCTGCTGACCATCGTCGCGCTGGCGGCTTCCGTGATGAACATGGTGCCATGGGGCGGACCGCTGGGGCGCGCGGGTGCGGTGATCTCACAAGATACGAACACCGTGTGGATGCACCTGATCCCGATGCAGGGGCTGGCGTTGCTGTTCGTGGTGGCGATCGCTTTTGCCCTGGGGGTGCGCGAGAAACGCCGGATTAGCGCACTGCAAGCTGCTGGTGACCTGCCAGCCACTGACAACATTGACGTGCACGCCATTGCCGACGAATTTGAGCAGGAACAACGCGAAAAACAACTCGAGCAAGGCTACAAATTCCGCTCCGGCACCGTGCCGACTGTGCTGAACGTGCTGGTTGTGTTGGCAGCACTGGTGGTATTGCTGGCTGGGCTGTTGCCTCCTGCACCGACGTTCCTGATTGCCGCCACGCTAGCGCTCATCATCAACTTCACCTCGCAGGCGGAGCAAGCAGACGCACTGAAGCGGCACGCACCAAACGCGCTATCGATGGCCGGAATCATTATCGCCGCCGCAATGTTCCTGGGTGTGCTGAACGAAACCGGAATGCTGGAAGCCATCGCGCTGTCCCTGATTAACGTGCTGCCGGAAGCCGCCGGACCGTACCTGCACGTCGCCGTCGGCATGCTGGGTGTGCCACTCGATCTGTTGACCTCGACTGATGCGTATTACTTCTCTGTGCTGCCAATTGTGCAAGAAACCGTCGCCGCCTACGATATTTCCGGCCTGGGTGCAGCCAGCGCGCTGATTCTGGGCAACGTGATTGGTACGTTCGTCTCGCCGTTCTCCCCGGCTCTGTGGCTGGCACTCGGCCTGGCAAACGCGCAGATGGGCCGCTACCTGAAGCTGGCCTTCCCGATCGCGTGGGTGTTCTCCGTAATTATCGTGGGCATTGCCTTTGCAACGGGAATGCTGGCATAGGGTTGCAGCCTATCTGCTGGCGTAGGGGTTACGTAAAGCATTCCCTAGTAAGTTCAATCGAAGCAAAACCAAGGTTCTCATTCATGTTTGCCTCGATTGAGTAACGCATGAACTAACGGCGCAACCCCGCCAATGCCTGCAACCCCTGCACCGACTAATGATTCCGATGGCTCCAGGAAAAATAAAAATAAGGAGATGAACAAGAAAGCAATTAGAGGCAGCATTACCGCTGCAACAAGCCTGACCTTAGCCTCAAAAATCGCAAACTCAAAAGACCTTCTACTAACTTCTCTGTCTTGCACCGCGTCTTCATGAGCGTCTCTGAGAATCTGACTACCAGCACCCTCAGATATCCGGTTGTAGTCCTTGATTACCGAAGGCGGCGGAATTGGGCCGTGGAAAGCTACCGCCGCGAATCTTCCAGTTCCTGTGAGTACCTGCTCATCTGATAATTGATCCGTCCCCCGACTCGGCCGAAGGCGCGCTGAGTTCTGGTCGCTGACCTCAAGTGCATCTCGCGAGCTGCCTGCTCCACCCGCGGAGTTTGCAACGTGTGAATCTTCGTCACGTCGTCGAGAATTTTGCGGATCATCTTCATGCTTCATATCCTAATCTTTGTTTGCCGCCAGTTCAGTTCCACACATGAACGGCAAATTCCCTCCCCGTAGAAATTGACTGATCTCACAGTATCAACCCTCGTTTTACTTCGCCAGAGCAAGGAAACATACGAGAAAATTTTTCCACCGTGCTACAAGTCATAGTTAGCCTTGTGGTCTAAGGCTTGTGAAAAAGACGTTTACCACTGCTCACCAACATCGCTGCCGGATTACCCCAATCGTCAATCCCAGGCATTGCGGGGTTGCTGCCGCGATAACTAGTGAGAACTAGATGGGGCGCACGAACGGAATCGACGTACTCCTTGACTTCGCAGCCCACCCGAAAGACGTACTCACCGCGCTACCCAGCCTTAGTGCCGAGCAGCTCAACCAGCATCCCGAGGGTCACCCCAATTCCATCGCCTGGTTGCTCTGGCACACCGGCCGCGAGATTGATGTACAGCTGTCGGCCCTTACCGGCAACGACGTGTGGTATTCCAGCCAGTACCGGGCTGCCCTGGCGCTTGGCGACGTAGGCGATAGCCTGGGTTACGGTCATTCTGCCGACGATGCCGCACAGATCCAGCTCCATGATGCTGCAGACTTCGACCATCTGCGCAGCTACGTCGCCGCAACGCTCGATGCCTTAGCCGCCTACTGCCGCGGCCTCGCTGATAATGATCTCAGTGACATCATCGCCGAATATGAAGGCTAACCGATCAGCCGTGGCACCTGCTTGGTGTCAATTATCGACGACGCCACCGCGCACCTCGCGCAAGCCGCTTATGTCGCCGGGATGTGGAACTAATCTTGTTGGCCTCGGCGTGAAGTGCTACGCTGCGCCACTTTATACTTATTTATAAATTGGCCGAAAGTATAAAGAAGTATAAAGTCGCCCCATTCCACTTCGCCCGTCCTGGCACTGCATAAAAGTCGGAATCCCCAGCGCACACCGGTCTATACTTGGCCAGCATGGGTGATGCAGTCAATTCCGAGTCCTATACGCCGCGCCAGCGCACGCGCTACCGCCAACGTTTGATCGACGATCTCGAGGTCTTCGACCGGCATTTGCAACAAGCCGAATTCATCGATCAGGGCACCATCGGGTTGGAACTCGAGCTCAACCTCGTCGACAAGAATATGCAGCCAAAGACATGTAACGGCGACGTATTGGCTCCGCTTGACGACGAATACCAGTCGGAAATCGGCGCCTATAACGTGGAGATGAACCACCCTCCGCTATCGATTTCTGGCACCGGCCTGCAAGAACTGGAAGACGGGTTGAACCAGCGGCTCAACACTGTGCGCGAGGCCGCGAACAAAGCTGATGCGGAAGTCGCGATGATCGGTACGCTTCCCAGCGTAACTACGGAGTTTCTGGAAGATCCGGCCTGGATGACCTCCGAGAACCGCTACAAGGCGCTGTCGAATTCGGTGTTGGAATCCCGCGGCGAGCTCGTCCATATTGAACTGGAAGGCCAGGAAAAATACCGGCACGGTTTTGAAGATATCGCCCCGGAATCCACGTGCACATCGATCCAGCTACACCTGCAGGTTTCCCCGAACCATTTCGCGGCCGCGTGGAATGCCTCGCAAGCCATCGCGGGTGTGCAAACCGCGCTGAGCGCGAATTCCCCGCTTTTCGCCGGGCACAAACTCTGGCATGAGTCCCGCGTCCCTGTCTTCCAGCAATCCATCGATACCCGTACCCCAGAATTGGTGACGCAAGGTGTGCGCCCGCGCGTGTGGTTCGGTGAGCGATGGATCACCAGCGCTTTCGATCTCTTCGAAGAAAACGTGCGCTACTTTTCGCCACTGTTGCCCGAAGATCGTGTGGAATCCGGCACTCCGATCGTCACCGATGGCAAACCAGGCTTGCACTACCTGAATATGCAAAACGGCACCATTTGGCGCTGGAACCGCCCAATTTATGATCCGAACACGGAGCTGTCCCATATCCGCGTGGAAAACCGCTTGTTGCCCGCCGGCCCCACCGTGGCGGACATCGTCGCCGATGCTGCTTTTTACTACGGCTTGGTGAACTTCCTCGTCGGCCAGACACGACCGGTGTGGTCGCGCTTGTCTTTCGACGATGCGGCGAACAACTTCTTCGCCGGGGCCCGCGATGGCATCCACGCAAACATGACCTGGCCGACGCTGGGGACTATCCCCGTCGCCGAATTGGTGACCGATCACTTGTTGGAGCAAGCCGAGCAGGGCTTGGAGCAACTCGAGGTGAACCCGGCGTTGATTCAGAAGCATCTAGGGATCATCGAAGGGCGCGCACGGAACCGACAGAATGGTGCAACCTGGCAGCTAGCAGCACTCGACAAC
Source organism: Corynebacterium pseudodiphtheriticum (assembly GCF_023509295.1). Lineage (NCBI taxonomy): Bacteria > Bacillati > Actinomycetota > Actinomycetes > Mycobacteriales > Corynebacteriaceae > Corynebacterium > Corynebacterium pseudodiphtheriticum. Next base: position 1,694,460 of record NZ_CP091864.1, read on the forward strand.
GCGACCGCTGCCCTTAGTGCCGAGGCTGGTCACGACGCTAATGACCGCGATGCTTCTGCCGCCGTTTCCACGGCCGACGCCACGGTCAATCCGACTACCGATGCGCCTGCCAAGGATCATGACGGCCCGGATAGCACGCTGCGCCGGCAAGCCATCGCGCGCATGCTCAGCGCTTATATCGACAATCAGAAATCCGGCGAACCGGTGCACACCTGGTCCACCGATATCAGCTAAGTCATAGCACCAACAGTTAAAGACGCTGATAAACAACGGGCACAGCGTCCGCTCGACTGGAGGCGAAATTCGCTGTCATTACGTGTCCGCGATTGTGGATAACCCCAGGGGCGGTGTAGCCGACAGATTCCGCATTTTCACAGAACCAGGACGGCGTACTGCATGCGGAAGCAATTTAAGGGATGATCTAAGTCATGAACGAGCCTGAAATAAGCAACGATGGCCTTGGTGAGTTTGTCATTTACACCACCGATGATGGCCGTGTCGAGATTCACCTGCGCCTGATTGATGGAAGTGTTTGGCTAACCCAGAAAGAGATAGCTGAACTGTTTGATGTTTCGCGCTCGAGTGTGAGTGAGCATGTGAAGCATCTTGTGAATTCTGGAGAATTAGACCGTGGTGAGGTTGTTCGGAAATTCCGAAAGGAACCAGGTCAGAGCGCCCACGGTAGAGCATTAGATCACTACTGCGGTTTACGGTGATATGCCGGTAGATAACGGGTTTTTCAATCTACGCCAGGAGGCACGCGCGGATAGGTGGGCGGCGAAGTTACTAATCTCGCCTGTGGAGTTTGCGTTAGCCGCGCAGTGGCATGGTGATTGTTTGCCCGCGGTTGCTGACGAGTTGGAGGTTACCCAGCACCTACTTGAGGTGTGGGTCGAAGCCCGGCAACGGCGACAGCTGGGACAAAATAACTTTCGCTAAAACACCTACGGCGATGGAGAGCTCAACTACCAAGCAACTGTTTCCAAATTGGAAAATGTTCCGAACCCTCTGCGCACAAACCCTGACTGCGATACGGTTAAATTTCACCGGCAGAAAGGATCTATCGATGCGCCGTCTTGTCTCCCTGATTGTTGCAACACCCTTAGTTCTTGCTTCATGCTCAAATGAGTCCGATGAGTTTGAATCCGCTCCAAGTATTTCAGCGTCGGAAAGCCAGGCCCCGACCAATAAGAGTTATTCCCTAAACGACACCGTAGATATTGCTGGGGTGATCGTCTCCGATATTGAGCTCCACCAGGAAGGCTGCGAATTTAACCAAGAACCGGCTAGCGATGCAATCAAATTTGAGCTAATCGCAACGGTAGAAAACACTACAACCGAAGCAATTGTGCAAGCACTATGGCCGTCGGAGTTTTCTTTTACTGACAAAGACGGATTCGAAATCGAACACCTTGATCTTGAGCCAACCGGCGAACCGCCTTGTAGCAGTAACAATCCGTCTCAGTTCATTGACCTACAGCCCGGCGCGAAGCGGCGAGCTGCTATTGCTCTCGTTGCTCCTCCATCTGCGCAGAAGATGACGTACAGTACTACACTTATCCCGAATGCGGAGCCCATCACCTGGGATCTAGACGGGGCGCTTAATGATTTCACTGTGAGCTCACCGGACAGCCAGTCCGGAAATAGTAAATCCAGCAAGCCAGTAGTTGGCTTTACCGAATCCCCTAGCGAAGGCACACCGCATGAATTGGATAAGACTATCCGTGAGTGTGGCGACCCGGCACTGCATCAGCTTGGCACTAGCTTCTTTACCGATGGAACTAGCGGGTGGACGCAGCAATGTGCAGACGAAATGGGATCCTAAAAATTTAGGGTGGTGCAGAACTGAACAAAGGTTGAACTCTTAGGCAATTTCTAAGAGTTCAACCCGCGGGTTCATACAAACAGCGGGGCTAGAACAAGAGCTATGCGTAGATTCACGCAATCTTTGAAGATTCTTCCAGTTGACGCCTGAAATGCTTCTTCATGAGCTCTTCATCGATAACGACATCGGAGCTCGCACGTGGCCGAACGCCCGCTTGTTCACGGGTGAATGTCCAGGGCGAATCCGGCATATGGGTCAATTCACTAAGGTCCGTTCCGCTTAATGCACCATAATTAGTCAACACGCCGTCAACAACAAGTTTCTCGAGTTCCCCCAAGTTCTCCGGGTCTCCGATCCAGGACGAGACATGAAACTGTCCCTTATGGCGCGAAAATAGGTCGCGGTTGACTGGACCATGGCGCCAGGCCTGAAATTCAGCGTTGAACAACGGCTTTTCAAGCAATGCGAGCGACCAACCTTGCGAGAAATATGCCAATTTCTGCAGTTTCATTGCAGAAATCGGTTTCCCAAAATAGCGAACAATATAGGCGGCAACATCGTGAATAGTCGTATTATGCATGACTGCCACCTCCATCCCGACTGTCGCGTTCAGCCGCAAGTCTACTCTTAATCTGCCTATAAATCTCTGGCATTACGTCTTGCGTATCTTGCCCTCCTTTTCGGATTGTTGCAAATCCGACCTCAAACGCCTTGGCGATACCTAAATAAATTTCACGGTCATAGGTATAGAATTTCCGTTTTTCCGGGTAATCAATAGTTATTACCCCTCGAAGTCTCCGCTCTTGTTCACCGCCTACCCGTGCGCTCTCAATTGGAATGACAACAAACGACTGATACCCATTATGTATATTCGGATTTATCGCAACCAAGTCTTTATGCTCTTCTTGGACATCCTCGACAACGATTATTTGGCGTTCGCCCACAACGGCCCCCAACAGAGCCCTCCCCTCTTCGGTATTCCTGTCGAAGTATTCTCGTGCATCACCAGGACGGCCGTGGCACTTTATAAGCTCAAACCGGTCACGATCTTCGTCTTCCTTGTCTTCTTCCATAAGCGCATACTTATAAACGCATATCCGGGCATCATCGCTCAATGCGCTCGATGTGCATGCAACCAGGTCATTTAGCAGTGCATCTTTATGATGGTCGAGCATGTCAGATTGGATATAGTCCGAAATTGGCTGAATAAACCCCGGCACTGCCGATGTAAATCGGCGCATATAATCCAACGGATTCGCCTTATTCCGAAGTATTAAATTCGTGAGATTTGGCGCGAATACACCAGCAGCGATAAATAACAGCAACAATGACGAGAACGCCCATTGTCCTTCGCCTAACGCCGGCGGTAACAACCCGGAACAAATAATGCCCGAAACACGGAAAGTGCCCTCAATACTATGGCGCTTTGTCTCTTTTGGTTTCCGGAATTCGTTCTTATTTTGAGCAGGCTTTCTAACAAATTTATTCCGCCTTTTCATACCGCATTCCACCCTGGCACACAGACCTGTTGATTAAGCATCTGTTCCTCTCATCAATTAAGAATTGGATTTTGAGTTCTACACCATCAAAGTTCTACTTCTGGCGCTATTCACCAAGCAAAGAATCCACACGCCCAAAGATTTCCTTAGTCTTCGTCTGGCTCGCACGCATATACGTCTCAGTAATCGTCTTGAGATCCACTTGGCCTAAGATCTCACCAATCGCAGCCGGAGTCATACCTTGTTCTGCCAGCGTCGTAATCAACCAGACACGACCGTAATGCGGAGTAATACGCACATCACCATACCCGGCGCGGGTTTTGGCGTTGTTTTGTGCGGTTCTGTAGGTGGTGTCCATGAGTAGGCGGCCGGTGGGTGTGGTGGTAACCCAGGCTGTGGTGGCGGTGCCGGTGTAGGTGTCTAGGTGCTGGCGGATTGTGTTGTGGAAGCGGGTGAAGATGGGGACTTCGCGTCGGCCGGCGTCTGTTTTGGGGTTGGGGTCGTAGACCATACCTTCGCCTTGTTTGCGCCAGGCGGTGCCTTGGATGTGGATTGTCATGGTTGTGCCGTTGTCGGTGATGTCGCAGCGTCGTAGGCCGAGGGCTTCGCCGATGCGGAGTCCGTGGAAGAGGGTGAAGATAGCGATGAGTTTGTAGCGTTCGGGCATTTCATCGACGATGGCGTTCATGACTTCGATGTCGGGCAGTTTTTTGCGGTGTGGTTTTGGTTTTTGTATTGCGGAGATGTTGGCTGCTGGGTTGGTGGGGATTATTTCGCGTTCGACGGCGGCGACGAGTGCTGTGTGGAGACGTTTGAATGCGCTGTAGCTGGTGGACTGTATGCCGTATTTGGCGGCTAGTGCGTCCCACCAGTCGATAATGTCGCGGCGGGATAGTTCTTCGAGGGGCACGGTTTTGAGTTGTGCCGCGCGGCCAGTGGTGTTCAGGATTCGATTACCGATGGTTTTGCGGTAGTCCTGCATTGTGGAGGGCTTGAGGATGTGGCTTTGGGTTTCAAGCCATTGTTCTAGCCAGCTGCCTAGTGTGTATGCCGGGGTGGTGTTTTGTTGCTTTTGTTCGGCGCGTTGTTTTGGTGGACTCCAGGCATCGAATTCGATGAGTTTGCGTTCGCCTTTGAGCCAGGCGGCTGCATCGTCGGAGTCGAAGAATGTGATGGGTGCTTTGTGCGCGGCGCCATCTGGTCCGGTGTAGCGGGCGCGCCACTTGCCGGAGGGTAATTGCTCGATTGATCCAAATTTCCGTTTGGTGGCCATGATTGGGTCTCCTGGCGTGGAATTATCGTGGAAGATTTGTGGAAGATCATGGCATATATGGAAGATATTTGGAAGATGAATCCCCCCCATTTGCACGCCTATGCACGCTACTGCACAGTTAGCATAACCGCAGTACAAGTGGTGATTACATGAGAAAAGCCCAGGTTATTACTAACCTGGGCTACCCCCATTTTGTGGGGCCAGCGGGGCTCCACAAGTCAACACATATAAATGCAGCTAGACGGCTACTTCTAGGAAATCCAGGTAAGAATATTCCCTAATTCTTCCCTAATGACACCTTGAAAGGGCCATCATGACCACACCCAAAACAACGACAGACCCGGCGCGCCGGGCCAGCACAACCAAACCACGGGGGCGCCACCTCGTTCACCACGTCGAAGCCAACGGCGCCATTCACACCCTATGCGGCATCCGGTATCACCCAAACAGTGGTGCCAAAGTAGTACCCGATACGGATAAGCGCCACTGTGCTGCCTGCGATGCAGCTAGCTACCTCTACGAGGTGGGGCTATGAGCACCGTCAACCGACCTGCTGCAGACCAGCCCGATAACTATCACGGCGCCTGGCTCCAGCACTACGTGCGATACCTGTTCGCAGACACCACCGAAGGCGTATGGCACTTAGGGGTAGGCGGACATCAAGACGGCACCTACTGCACCCGTATGAACCCAAGGGGCTGTGTCGACCTAGCCGGGAAGAAACTCTTTTACCTCAACGGCGGATACTGTATACCCTCACAGCAAGGCGGCAAGGTATCCATTTTCATGCACCACAAATCAATTAGACCCGTAGTACTGGCATACCGGAAGCAGGTACTACAACCTTGCCCCGACTGCTTAACAATGGCGGCGGTGACAGCAGAAATGTATGGGCAAAATACCTACCCCGTTAAGCGCTTACTGAAAGCCCTAGAGCACGTAAAGACTACGGCGCATAGCTAGCACACAGCCCCGGCGCGATACTGCCACATCCACACATCGCGCCGGGCACGCGGGGTAGCGTCAGGACTTACACCATTTTCGGGGAAAACCTCAGGCAAGACTAGGTGCTCAAAAATGAGAACGTACAGGCCAAGACTTTTCGACAAAAATGTCGGAAAGTACCGGCAAGACTACACGGTCAAAAATGTCCAGGTACACCGCGGCAACCACACCAACCCCGAAGCCCAAGCACGGCTAAAAAACAGCCGATAGCCTGGCAAAACAGTAACAAGCCCAGAGCCATTCTCAGCAGTCCAAGGGTACAACCACACCACCGGCGGGCATTCATCGCCTTAGACGGCCACACAGCGCGTCTACTTCAGCCAGATTCAGCAACAAAGACACCCCCTAGCGCGCCGGGCTATTGCTCGGAAGGGTCGCGTTTGAAATGCAACCCTTTAGCGCCCCGTAGCACGCCGGGGCTAACCATGTGAGTTATAGCACTGGAGAGAGAGACAGCACCCACAAGACAAGAAGGGGGAGGGTGCTTCGACATACGCACGAATAATTCAGCACGTAGGCCCGTGCGGCAGGCCATCAGCATGACCGCGGAGGGGTTAAGACACCGGCTATCCGAAGCCGTGAGACGGCCATACAGACACGCTTAGCGATAAGGCTAGATACCCGGCGCGGTAATGGTTGCGGTGGCGTGTTTGTGTGGGGGTGGTGTCCTATGCGTCCTATGTGTCCTATGCAGGTCAGAGCGTTTTTTACCCGTCCTATTGGCGTCCTATTGCCGTCCTATTGGACTAGCACCGCAACAACGTCGCCTTAGCCGGTAGGACGGATAGGACACCACATAGGACACCCGAAATGCCCCATACGCTGCATAGGACGGTAGGACTGGCAGGACACCCGGCCAATCAGGCAGGAAGCCTAAGCGCTACCGGCTTCAGCGGCATAAGCAGCATCGAAATTAGTACCGGGCTTCAGCATCCGCTTGCCACTAGTTTCGTCGGCATGCACCACATCGGCGGTAGCCAATTGCTCCAGTAGGCCATCAGCGACAGACCTACCCCGAATTTTGCTGTTTAGATTCTGAGTTGCTTCAGACCACGACACCCCGCGCTCACCATGGGCATGTACGGCTTTAAAAATCGTGGTGCGCAATTTCTCAGTACGGTTCTTATGGACGCGCGTTTCTGCATCATCTTCTACAGCGGCCCGCTGTGCTTTACGCTCAACCTCATGGTTAGCAGTCACCGACGCGGCATAGTCACGAACACTATCGCTGTAATCCATCAGCACCCCGGCGCGGCGCCAGTTAGCTTCAGACACGCTTCTATTGCCATGCAGTAAGGCTAGACCGGCGGCAAGACGGGCACGGATAAGGTTACGATGTCCACTAGTGCCATTAGACTCGCCATAACGCACAGCGCGCCACCGCGCTTTCAGTGTTTCTTCCCGCGCAATCTCAGGAAATCCAATAGGCCTTCCTTTAATTACCTCTTCCGGAATCACCACCGGATGCAAGACACCTTTCCGTGGCGGTAGCTCCAGAGCATCAGCATCAACACAATCAACCCACACAAAACGATGCCTTAACCCATCATCGTCACCCCCAAGAATCACATAGGCCTTTTCAGGTTGCACCGCTACCCACACCCCAGCTGTGTATCTATTTCTAGCAACCTTAATCTTTTCCTGCTTGGTGGAATTGCCCAACGGGTTACCCGAAAACATCTTCAGCAACACAGACCTTAGCGACGAATCACGGCGATCTAGGTAGGTGCCTAATTGGGTTACTTCAGACTCACGAAACAAAATAGGTTCAGGGCTGTTGTCTGTGCTTTGCAGTTGTTCTAGCACCCCCTCACCACTGCCAAGAAAGCCCTCAACTGGTTCAATTCTGTTACCAGCATCGTCAATGGTTACTAGCTCTGCAATGTCATTAGCTAAGGAATCCTTACCACCACCTGGAACCCCATAGACCACACTAAACAGATTCAGGCTTATCGGCCCGCGCCCTGCATCCAGCACACAACCGGCGGGCATGGCAGATAACACCCACTGAATGGTTTGAATGAGAAACGCCACCGGGCTGTAGCCATAGTCGCGAGAGACCTCCCTCAACCGGGTTAAAGCTTGCCCACTGCCATCAAAAACCTCACGCTCAATCTCACGGCGACGATCATCACTCAACGGGTTGTAGCGCACTATGTTTTGCTCACTCATTTATGCCACCCCCTTAGCCGCATCAACCGCATGCACACGGCCCGTATTCAGCCCGGCGCGATCAGCCAGCCCAACCAAATGCACGGCATCCGAAATAGCCTTAGCCATCCAAGTAGTAGAACCATCGGCGGCGGCATGCAGCCCATCGGCGGCAATGCGCATAGCGCGCCGGGTACGCTCCAGACGCAACGCCTTAACTATCTCACCTATTTCTACCTGGCTTACCGGCTGTCTTCCGGTACTAGCCACGGCAAGCATTTTATGGGCCATGGACTCAGTGAGCTTGCCAGCATCCTGTAGTTGAGCCTGCACCCGCACAGGGGTTAAGTGGTCTTCCGGGGCTTGCCTTGCAACCTCACGGGCATTAGCTGCAATGAGAGTGCATATCTCATAGTGGTCATCATCGGCGAAATCCATGCGCTCTAGAGCGTCCACAATCTCGCAAACAAAGCGCGCCGGGCATGAAAACAAGCCATGCAATAGCGTTGTCTCTAAAGACGCGGTAGAATATGGGGTGTCTTTAATGCCCTCGTCGTTCATGGCGGGGGTTCTGCTTTGTTCGCTCATTAAGCCACACCCCCGTCCCATTTATTGGTGGGGGTGAACAGGGCGTCAACATCTTCAGGCTTTAGGCGGATGGCACGCCCGGCGCGATAAGCAGTTAAACGCCCCTCAGCGATATAGCGCCGAAGAGTACGTGCGCTTAATTGGGTGCTGTCCGCGGCTTGCTGCAGCGTAATCAAACGCGGCAACCCATGATTAGACTCAGTGGACATTATGGTCAACTTTCCCCATGCTCAAGGCATGGCAACTAGCCCCAACGAATCGGGCACTTGTTGCACTCCAGGCCGTTTAGCCTGACGTGGGTAGTTGAAACTCTACCGTCCCCCGTTTATCCCAACATTAAGCCTTAGAGGCGGCTTGCTTTAGTAGACGGGTCGCACTTGCAAGCTGGACAATTGCCAATATACACCACAAGCGGACACAACGGGCACTAGGTTACATTCCCAACAAGCGGCGCAAGTTGGAGTACTCAATCTCCCGCAAACCCCCTTCGATAGCCTTACAGACTGTAGGCAGTAACTTTTCGGCCCGGATAACGAAATCAGGGAACCGAATATATTCCCCATCCTGCGTAATCGTTCGTGGTCGCCGCTCTCGTTTTTGTTTTTCAAAGTACTGACGGTACCTATAGTCGCTCCCACTTACGGCATCCGTAACCACGGGGCGGTTATCGACAAAAACTCTTAGCCTTGGAAAGCGTAGCGCAAAATTACCGGCCCTCCGATTGACAATCAAGTTACCCAAAATGTGGCCCTCGTCCCGAACCTGCAGCACCGACCCGGAATCCCGATCACGGTAGCGCTCAGACTTCTTCCGCGGCATCACCATTCACCTCCAGTGTCTTAATTACTTCATCCATCAACGACGTTGTGCGCTCTACTCGCACTTGACCTAACCTTTTATCTGCAACTCGTTTAAGGCAGCGGCTGCACGCTGTTGGTAACCAGCTTCTGCACGCATGTACTCCATCAACTGCTGTGTTGTCTCATGCCCCATAAGACGGCGCGCTTCTTCCAACGACAAATTGCCTGCCATGACCAAACGCACTAACTGTGTGCCATAAAAACGGCGGCAAGAATATACGGTGCTATCTTCCCCACGGCCCGCTGCCCTCTTAGCCGGATTAAAATACCTGTCACGAAAATTTCCCTGCGTAAATTGGTTACCATTCTTTCGGCTAACTACGAGGTCTTCCGGCTTAGTCTTAGCCATGTCTTTAAGATGCTTACGGATAGCATCAGCAACCCAGGCCGGTGCATGAACATCCCTTAGCGCCGCATCAGTCTTAGGCACATCGTTAATCAGTATTTCCTTACCCCCACCTTCTACCCGGTCAACATCTTGCATGTTTCGGCGAACCTTAAGCACCATCGTCGCGCCGGGATTAACCCCAGAAATGTCTTTCAGGCGTAGCTCCAGCATCTCCCCCGGTCGCAATCCGCAATACAGCAGAATTAGCGGGGCGTGCTGCAGCCATTCAGGAAACGTGTTCACTATGGTGTTTGCTTCCTTGTTAGTAAACACCGGTTCATCCCTGTTTCTAGGTAGTGGCTTGCGCATCTTCACCCCAGACACCGGGTTGTTCTCAATCAGCTCCAGCTCATTTTTTGCCCAGTTAAATGCAGTCACAAGACGCTTATGGGCGTAGTAACAAGCATGGTAGCCATCTTCCCCATATGGCCATATCGCCAACATCTGCTCTACCCACAAACGCACGCGCTGCCTATCCACATCCAGTACGCGAACATCCTTCAGACTATCCAGCTGCCCCGGTATCGAAGGGCATAAGGCCCGTAATTCAAGTTTCTTACGGTGGGTACGCTTTGCAGTTTCCTTCAAGTTGGTAGCCCTAGTAAGCCAATCATCTACAAGCTCACCCACGGTCATACCGTTAGCTTCTTCCGCGAGGGCCCGGCGCGCCTTTTCCTCTTGTCGCTGTTTCGACGGAGTCCAGGCACTGAGGTCAATCAGGCGGCGCTCACCCGCTAACCAACCTTCCGCATCAATCTTTGACGGGAAAGAATGACCAGGGGTATGTATGCGCCCATCCGGGCCGGTGTATTCCGCATAAACGCGCTTGCCTTTAACCGATACCTTGCCGAATGCCCGGCGCGTTCGCTCAGACTTCTTCCGTGCCATTGCCATGCCTTCCACAACAAGGGATGAAAACAAGGGGGAATATTCCCTAATTCTTCCCTAATCAGAGTCATTAAGTGGCAACTCTTGTCCACCTGTGGCAACATAGTATCATGCCGTTAACCTGCACAGATACAACAAAACCCCCGGTCATTCACGACCAGGGGAAATACTAAGTTGTGGGGCCAGCGGGGCTCGAACCCGCGACCAATGGATTATGAGTCCACTGCTCTAACCGACTGAGCTATAGCCCCTTCCAGTTCCCGCACATCACGGCCCGAGGACTCTACCGCAAAATCTCTGCGGTGGAGCAGCCGAGCCGAAGTACCGAAACTCTTGTTTAAGTATAACGGCAAATTAATCGCCGTCTACCACTACCCCAGCAAAGCGTTGAAAACCTCGCTTGAGCTTGGGTGAGTGTAGATGCCGCCACCGACGGTGCTTGCTGGAATCTCAGCAGACATCGCCAGTGCCAACGTGTTAATCAACTCCTGGGCATCGACGCACAGCAAGGTTGCGCCCACGATGCGGTCGGTTTCGCGCTCAACCAGGATCTTCGCGCGTCCTTCAGGTTTACCCAGGATCTTCGGGCGCGGCATGATCGGAATATCCTTGATATCCGCTGCCTTGACATCCAAAGTGTTGCCGCGTGCTTCGACTTCCTCGCGGGCGGCTTCTTCACCCAAACCAACCGTCGCCAAGGGCGGGTCGATGAACGTCGCCGTCGGCACCACACGATTTTCCGTCGTCCGGGAACCATCGCCCCAACGGTCCGACAGAATCACGCGGTGATCATCAAACGACACGTAGGTAAATTGCGGCCCACCATTGACGTCACCCGCAGCGTAGACGCCTTCGACGTTGGTGCGCAGGTGCTTGTCGACGGCTACTGCCCCGCGCTCAGTCAGCTCGATGCCAGCCTTATCCAGACCAAGGTCTTTCGTCGCCGGTTTCCGTCCGACGGCGACCAGTACCTGCGCGGTATCGGCGGTTTGTTCGTTGCCGTCACTGTCTTTCCACACGGTGGTGACAGAATCGGCACCGTTTTCGCGGAATTCAGTGACCTGCGCTCCCGTGATCCACGTAATGCCCAAGTTGTCCATGATCGTGCCGACGTGTTCTGCAATGTCGCGATCAAAGTTGGCAAATGGCTTGTCGACGGTATCGACGACGGTCACTTTGGTGCCGAATTTAGCGAAGTAGGTCGCGAATTCCATGCCGATAGGGCCGCCGCCCACGATCAGGAGGGATTCTGGGCGCTCATCCAACTGCTGTGCCTGGGTGGAATCGATGACGCGCTCCAGATCGGCGCCTGGCAACGGCAAGACGACGGGCACAGCGCCGGTGTTGATGATGACGGTCTCGCCAGCGATCTCCATGCGGTCATCGCCGCCGGTGACTTCCACGGTCTTTTCGCTAATGAAGCTAGCGTGACCGTCGACGACAATAACGCCTTTGCCTTCCGCGAGGTCGAGGTTCACCTGGTTCATCTTCGACGTCAGCGTTCCGCGGCGCTGGATGGCTTCCGCGAAAGCCGTGGAATCATCAGCGGTGGGTTTGGCGTGGTGGCTTTCTGCGTCGGTGAGCAGGGCTTTCGTCGGCACGCAGCCAATGTTGATGCAGGTTCCGCCGTACATGGCGCTGGATTGCTCCACCAAAGCCACCCGGTCGCCTGCTGCGGCGCGGTTCATCGCAATGGTTTTACCGGCTTTGCCGAAACCAATAACGAGAACGTCGACCTTCATGTTTTCGCTCATTCGTTGTTAGGCCTTTCTTCGTTCATTCGGTCAATCTGCCCGCCTGGCGCCAATTAGCGTCAATTGGTGTTGCTGTCCTCCGCAACGACATGCACGCGTGAAAAATTCCAGTCTTAGCAAACGTCACATTATGACGGTATAAGCACAAACCATTAACCCCTAATACCCGCGAATTAGCAACAAATAGCACCTTTGAGCTGGCGATTTGCACTGTATTAAATACGCTTATATAGTTAATCATCGTTGCGCCGGAAGGCACAGGCCGAAAGGTTAAGAAGAACTCGGAGTTAATCTCAGAGCTTCAAGATCTAAAGCCTCGCCGGAAGACGTAAGTTATATTCCTCCATAGCTCAGTTGGCAGAGCATTCGACTGTTAATCGAAGGGTCACTGGTTCGAGCCCAGTTGGAGGAGCAATACATCGCCCCGCTAAGCAGTGAGTTCGCTGCTCAGCGGGGCCTGTCTCACATGCGAACACTTGAAGATGCGGGGTTAAATGTGATCTCCCTAGTCCACTTCGATAGCAGCTTAATAATCCCCATTGCAACGGCCCTCTGGACTCAAGGTGCATTACAGCAAAGCAAACGCCCCACATGGAAGTGAGGCGTCGCGATAAGTACGGGAATCAATGCGGTATGAGTATCCGCTATTCATGGGTTATAAGTCTGAGACTTGGCCCATCTGGCGCTTGCTTTTAGTCTGAGACTATGGCTCCAGCGCCTAGTCAGATCATATGCCTTCTATTCAACTCTGTCAAAGACTTCTCATGACTCGTCTGCAGTCTCAGTATGTCTGTCCGACAATCAGCAAAATGCGTTTCACCCAATGTTGACGCAATATCTTTTGCCAACCGTGCCTTTGGAGTTCTGTCTTCAAGGAATTTCTCGAGCCCATGATCCTCGATCTTCTTTCTTGCGTGAAACACTGCGCTAGCTAACAGGTCAGCAATTTGCAAAGCGGGACAAGTTCTTGAGTCTAAACTGACCGCTGATATGACTCGCTTGTTACCAAATCGAGAATTAAGCGAGGTTGCAAGCTCATCCCCATATGACACCCCTTGTGGGACATCAATATGATCTAGCATTACTACGCTAACTTCACGACGAGTTATCAGTCCCCGAAGCAACCTGTCTGTAGCGAACAGATGCCCCTGCCACTGATTCCTACTGGACCACGGATCAAAATGTCTTTTATCTAGAACAAACGCTCCAAATTTGCACCCTGAAGCAACTGCTTCAGAAAACAATTCAGCGAGAATTGGTTCAGAATTCTTGTTGACCTTCGAAAATTTAATTTCGTCGGCTTTTGTAAAATTATTTCTATCTCGGCATGCTTTGATGGCACGGGATAACTTGTCTGGATCAGTCGTCCTCACCGCTGCGGTCACAAAATGCTTTCCAAGGGTCCCTTTACTTCCCGCTTCATCAACAAAATACGCAACACCTTCGGTTGAGATAGGTAGGTACACAAGAGGAGGTGACGAAGGAGAAGAGCCATTCATGCAACCATATTATCGAAACCCTATTGCTCTGCACGCTCGCCACCAATTGTTTGGATTCTAGGGGTCGTTGCAACGACCCCTAGAATCCAAGGCCACCGCGACATAAGAAAACCGCCCGGTACGCTATGCGCGTATCGGGCGGTTTCGCTGGGTTCCCAAAAGAACCAATTAGTAAATGCCCTGCATAGTCACAAAAGCTATGCAGAAGCTGAGACGACCTATTTAGCGGTCAACGTTAAGAACCAGACCGTTCTGGTCGATGTCAATGTCGATGCCACCAACTTCAACTTCCCAGTAGCCGTCGTTGTCCCACTTGACCCGGCCTTCACCATTGTGGGCGCGCTGCAGAACCTGAGCTACTTCGTCCTTAGTCAGGCGCTCTTCGCTCAGGTCGCGCTCTGCTTCACCGGTGTAGCCGGTGATATCGGCAGGCAGGTTGTTGGTGGCAGCGTTGCCACCCGCCTGGCCAGCTCCGGCACCGGCACCGGCACCGGCACCGGCGTTGTTGCCAGCGTTAGCGCCAGCACCTTCAGTTACGGTGACAGTTTCCTGGCCGCTGTTTTGGTTGTTCTGGTTATTCTGTTGTGCTGGTGCTGCGGTTTCAGTGACGGTCACTGGGGCACCATTGCCACCATTGCTGCAGGCTGCCAGGGTCAGGCCCAGAGCGGCGGTGGCTGCTGCGATGGAAACGCGGCGGAAAGTGTTCGATTTCATGTCTTCAACCCTTCTTGTGAGTCTTGTGAGTTTTCCCAGCGTTTGCTGGGGAGGCGGTGTCTAGCCTCTGAGAACTCCAGCTCGACACGATAAGTGAGTATACATACATTGACACGTCAACTATGCGTCTAAGCCCCAAATTGTGGGGTACATATCACAACAAGCCGTCTGGTGACGGTGGTTACGCTTGCCTTAAAATTACTAGGTAACGCTCAAAAAGCTACGAATTTAACGGCACACGAGCCGGAAAATGCTGTAACTAGTGCTCGCAAGGAAATGCCTCATCCCCCGCCACCACGCCGCGGTGGAATCCCGGTCATCCCCACACCAGCTAAAGCCACCGAAACAACTTGGCGAAGACATTAGGTCGAAATAGCCAGACCAAGCCAGTAGACCTAAACAGCTAGACCGAACCAACTAGGCCGCGCCAACCAAGGAAACAGCCAGACCGAGCCAGTAGACCAAGACAAGTAGGCTGAGACAGGTAGGCTAGAGCACAGTTCATTGCACGACCCTGCGCGAGCACGTGCACAACAACCGCAAGGAAAAGGGAAACGTTTCACTATGATTCAGTTCGTCGTCGGTGCCACCGCGGGATACGTCTTCGGCACGAAGGCGGGCCGAAAGCGGTTCCACCAAATCAAAGGCGCCTACGAAAAGGCGATTAACTCCCCAGTCACCCAATCCGTGGCCCGTTCAACCCGCAAAGCCATCGCCAATAAACTGGACCCGGAACCACGTATGCGCGAGGTCAAAGACTTACGCGCTGGCAAAAACAACAAGCGCAACGATGCTGATTACGACAGCCGCGCAGAAGCAGACCGCATTTACGAACACGACGAGGACTAACTAGCAGCGCATTGCCACGGGGTGCGCACGCACCCCATGGTCACTACTACCGGAACGCCCGGGCAATCAGGTCCCGGCGCGCCTGCTCCAAGGCCACCAAATCGGCAAACAACGAGTGATAGGTCTGCTCATCATCACTCGGACGCATGCGTTGTAGCTGTGCTTTCAACTGCGCGATCTGATCGCCTACCCGGGCTTCCTGCAACCGGGATAACACCATGTCAACGTAGGCTTCCAGTCCCGCACTTGCATAGCGAATTTCTTCCACCGCCAATTCTGAGACCAACGAACGCCCCACCAGGTCCGCCATGTGTTCGGCAACCGCAGCAATCCAGTCGACGCCGTCGCTGGCATTAGCAACTCCCCCGGCTTGGTAAATCGCGGCACGCACCGCACGGTAAGCCTCGTTACTGAACACGTCCTCGCCCAAGCCGTCGAAGTACTCGCCGACGTGCTGCGGGTACTGCAGCGCCAGTTTCAGCGATTCCCGCTGCGGCCACAAATACGTATCCCGCGGATTAGGCGCGACGATGCCGGGCTTGTCCTGCCGGGCATCACGTTGGCTGTCATTATCAAACCGACGCGCACGCTTCACCGTTTCCTGTGGGTTCTGTACCTTCGCAGATTCCTTGCGCACCTGTGCGACGACCTCATCCGGGCTATCCCAGCCGACCCACCCGGACAACCGCCGCGCGTATTCCATCTGCAGCGGTTTGTCACGAATGCCAGCAACCACCGGCACGGTGCGTCGTAAAGCCTGCAGGCGCCCTTCAGCAGTATCCAGCTTGTGGCTAGCCAGGATGGACTGGATCACGAACTCGAACATCGGGATCCGATCAGCCACCAGATCCCGCACCGCGGCGTCGCCACGTTCCAAGCGCAGGTCACACGGATCCATCCCCGGCGGGGCGATGGCCACGAAAGACTGTCCGGAAAATTTTTGTTCCCCGGAAAATGCGCGCAACGCTGCCTTCTGCCCGGCCTCATCGCCGTCGAAGGTATAAATCAGCTCGCCGCTGAAATAGTTATCGTCCAGCATCAACCGGCGGATCACCTGCAAGTGATCCTGGCCAAAAGCGGTACCACAGGCAGCGATCGCGGTTTTCACCCCCGCGGCATGCATCGCCATGACGTCCGTGTAGCCTTCCACGACCACCGCCTGATGCCCAGCAGCGATATGCTTTTTCGCCATGTCCAGGCCAAACAACACCTTTGATTTGTGATACAGCATGGTATCCGGGGTGTTCATGTACTTGCCCAACTTGTCGTCGTCGAAAAGCTTGCGGGCACCAAAACCAATCACATTGCCGGCGATATCTTTGATCGGCCACAACAGCCGGCGATGGAAACGATCAATCGGGCCGCGCTTGCCCATCTTCGACAGGCCTGCCTTGTCTAGCTCGTCGAACTCGAAGCCCTTGCGCAGCAAGTGTTTGGTCATCGTGTCCCAGCCTGCCGGGGCGTAACCGATTTCAAACTCGTAGATCTGCTCGCGGGAGAACCCACGGTCCAGCAAAAACTCGCGCCCAGTGCGCGCTTGTTCGGTTTCCAGCTGCTCACGATAAAACTCGTGCGCCACACGATTGGCCTGGATCAGGCGTTGGCGGGTGCCAGGTTTTTCCCGCCGACCACCAGTGCTTCCTCCCTGGTAAGTGATGTGATAGCCGATCTTTTCCGCGACGGCTTCCACAGCCTCCGGGAATGTCAGCTGTTCCATTTCCATGAGGAAGCTGAAAACATCGCCACCTTTGCCGGAAGAAAAGCAGTGGTAATAGCCGCGCTGCGGACGCACATGAAACGACGGCGTCTTTTCGTCTTTAAACGGCGACAGCCCCTTGAGCGAATCATGCCCCGCGTTTTTTAGTTGTACGTACTCGCCGACGATCTCGTCGATAGCTGCGCGTTCGCGGATTGCCTGAATATCACTATCGGGGATCCGTCCTTGAGCCATGCCCAAAGACTACCTTTTCCGGGCGCAACAGCGTAGCTGGGCTAGTGCAAAAACCCGGATAGCTGCGCGGCCTGCTGGGCCAAGCGTTCCAACCGCGATTCCGTCATCGAGGCAATCTGATCAATGATCACGCGCTGCCGCTGTGCTGAGTTCCCTGCTTGCTCCCACCACAGCGCGAACATCGGGTCCAACGAACCCGGAGCGCCAGCCACCAGATAGTCGTAGACGTTATACACCCGCTCACGCTGCCGGTCTTGCCGCGCCAAGTGCGAAGGCTCATCCATCACGTACAGCACAGCCAGGGTTTTCAACAGTTTCACCTCGGCCGCTGCCTGTCGCGGAACCAGCAGTTCACCCTGGTAACGCCCCAACTGGCTCTTGCCGACGAGCTCCGCATTGTGCTCCCGGCTTGCCGCAATAGTCGCGCCGACGTACCTGCCTACTAGCTCGGAAGTCATGGCCTTCAGCTGCACGTAACCGCGCAAGCTGGGAGTGAAATCGACCGCGGCATTAATGATCGGGAGCTCGCGTAGCGCCCCGGCGGCGTCGAGAAGCTCTTCGGCATCCCCGCCGAAGGCCTTCGCGCCCTTTTCGGCCAACGCGGCCAGCTCCACCAAATCCCACAGCACCGCCAGGTTCACGCGCCCAGCGACCACGCCATCTTCGACATCATGCACGGAATAAGCAATATCGTCCGACCAGTCCATGGTTTGTGCTTCCATCGTGGGCCGCGCCTGGCCGCTACGGTGGTTTCCCGCCGGATCATGGGCGCGGATCCAATCGAGCACGTCGGCTTGTTCGTCATAGCAGCCATATTTTCGGTTGGTGCTGCCATCCGCATTGGTCTTGGTACGTGGATATTTACACGCCGCATCAAGTGCCGCCCGGGTCAGGTTCAGCCCGCGGCTTGTGCCAGCGTCGTCCAGAATCTTCGGTTCCAACAGCGTCAAAATCCGCAAGGTTTGTGCATTGCCTTCGAAGCCGCCGCATTCGTCGGCAAGCTCATTGAGCGCGGTCTCACCATTGTGGCCATACGGCGGGTGGCCGATATCGTGGATGAGCCCTGCCATCTCGCACAAATCCGGGTTCAGGCCCAGGCCTTCGCCGATGCCACGGGAGATCTGCGCAACCTCCAGGGAATGCGTCAGCCGGGTGCGCGGAGTATCGCCGTCGCGTGGTCCCACCACCTGGGTTTTATCCGCTAGCCGACGCAGCGCAGCCGAGTGCAACGCGCGGGCACGATCACGGGAAAACTCGTCACGCTGTTCTGCGCTGGCCGGATCCAGCACACTACCGGTGCTGGTGGTAGTAGCCGTCGACAAGTGCGATTGTTTCGCCTGTTCTGCATAGCGACGCTGCGTATCTGCGGCGCCGTAGCGGTAGGCCTTCCCGGCTGCTGTCACTGGCTACTCCCCTGTCCGTTTTCTCGGCGTTGCTGCTGTTGCTGCCGCGCTTCCGCCTGCTCATGCGCCTGCGCTTGCACCCGCGCCTGCTCATGCTCATGCTCATGCTCATGCTCATGCTGCGCACGCAAATACTCATGGCGCATGCGCCGCGATGGCCACACCAGCGCCTGCGCTTTCCGCAGCACACTTTCTAGCCTAACCGCCGCCGATGCTCCCGCCAGCACATGCACATCCGCCACGGTCAACCCGCCGATCTCGTGTAACAACGATTTCCACCAAGCCAAGCTCGGAAATTGGCAAGGTGAATACGGTGTGGGAAACGCCTGCGGTAACACACCAAAACGCCGTGCGATTTTTTCCGCCCGCGCGCTATGGTTGGGATCAGTCACCAGCAACACATCACGGCCCCGCAGCTCCGGGTAGCGGTCTAACGTCGCCGCCAGGCTCGCTGCAGTATCCGAGCCCACACCAACGCCTTCCGCCCAGGCAATCCCGCGTGCCTGCAAATATTTTGCACCAACCGCAGCCTCAGTTTCGGTATCGCCCGGCAACGCGCCGCCCACGCACAACACCTGAGCGTCCGGGAAAATACGCGCAGCAAACACCGCTTGTTCCAGACGCGCCGCGAATTGCCGGGACGGGGTTCCGTTGTACTGCGCAGTACCTAAAACCACGATGGCTTCAGGATCATAGACCGGCAGGTAACGGCGCCGATAGGCCACGGTGAGTACCCGGCTGGCCTGCACAACCGCCCCTAGCAACGACGTGCACGCCAGCGAAGCCAGGCCCCTCCGTGCAATTTTTAGTGGATTCACGCCCTCTAGTCTGCCTTAACCATCCTGGCTTCGCGGGTATCATCGTCGCCATGCGGCAGAATTCAACTTCTTTCGAGTCTTCAACGTCTACAGCGCACGCGCAGGCCTCCGGTACCCGCCCGGCGATCGCTTTTCGACGCCGTCTGCTCGGCTCCGGTGCCCGCGGTGGATTTCGAACTACTGCTGGAATTGCGGCGGCTTTCGCGGCAACAGGTTGGGCTGCGTCATTCGGCATGAGTGCTGCCGACGCCAGCGCTGCCACCGAATCCCCCGCGCTAGCCGAAACGCACCTAGCGGCAACCGCCGAGTACCCATTGCCCGCCCACACCACGGTTCTTGCCCAGTCCGTCGATGCGGGGCGGCTCAATAGCCAGCTGGTCGACGGCGTCGGCATCCTGTCCGCGAACGACGAGCAAGCAATTAACGACGAGCTCAAACAGTTACAACAAGCAGAGCGAATTCAGTTCTATATCGTCTACACCGACACCTTCGGCGGGATGAGCGCGCAGGAATACGCAGAGACCACCGCCGCAGCCAACGGTGGCGGCCAGGGCAGCAACGTCGGTGTGCTGGCCATTGCCGTGGACGACCGCCAATACGATGTCTACGCCTCGCCGGGCGGCACCTGGAGCCAAGACAAACTCGATGCTGCTTCCGCCGCCGCGTACGACGAGTTGGTTAACGACAACTTCGCCGGCGCCGGGCTCGCTGCTGCGCAAGCCGTGCGCACGGGTTCTGCTGGCGGCGCTGGTAATGCTGGCGGCAGTGACTCGTCTGGGGCGGGCTGGCTTGCCGCCGGTGGTCTCGCAGCCGTCGCCGGTGGCGGTGGTGTGTGGTATTACAACCGCCGGAAAACCCAACAGAATTCCTCCGAGCTGCTCTCCGATGCGCGCGGAATTTCTCCGGACGACACCAGCTCGCTGCTGCGCCTGCCGGTGGCGACGTTGGAAGAACGCGCCGATGAAGAAATCACCTCGACTGATGAGTCCATCCGGCGCGCGAAGGAAGAACTAGACTTGGCAACCGCAGAATTCGGTGCCGATCGTGTCCGACAATTCACGCGCGCGATGAACAATTCTAAATCTGTCATGCAGCGCGCCTTCCGCACGAAGAAGGAGCTGGACGCGCATAACACTCTGCCGGAAGATCAGCGTCGTGCACGGTTGGTGGAAATCATCTCTGATTGTGGCAAGGCCGACCGTGAGTTGGATTCCCAGGCCGAAAAATTCGCGGAGATGCGCAACTTGCTGGCGCAGGCGGATTCTAAGATTGCCGAGCTCACCCAGCGCAGCGTCGCAGCGCGTTCCCAATTACACCGGGCCCAATCCACTATGGCATCGCTGCGGGAAAGCTACTCTCCAGAAGTACTGCACACCATCGCCGATAACCCAGAGATGGCCGAGGTTTCCTTGGAAGAAGCCGAGGATTTGCTCTCGCACGCTAACGAGCTGCAGGATAAGCCGGCCGGTCAGCAGCAGGGATTAGTAGAAACCATCCGCGAAACAGAACATGCACTGGAGGTCACCACCCGGCTTCTCGACGGCGTGGAAAACGCGCGTTCAGATATTGCTACCGCGAAATCCAGTATCAACGATCTGATTGCTGAAGTAGAAGAAGAAATCAACGAGGCCGCGCAGTTGAAGCAACGCGGCTCGCACGATGGTACTCCGGCAGATTGGGACCGGCTCGATTCCGTGGTCGACAACGCACAACAAGCGCTGGCGCACGCCAAAGAAAATAAAGACAGCGATCCGCTGGGCAGCTACAACCAACTACTGGATGCTGATACCGAGTTGGACGACAAGCTGGACCGGGTGCGCGAGAAATCCGCCGATCACCAGCGCACATTGCAGCTTTTGCAACAGCAGCTAGAGTCTGCGAATTCGCGAATTCAGGCTGCAGAGGATCTGATTTCTTCCCGCGGACGAATCGTGAAATCCGGGGCTCGGACCGCGCTTGCCGACGCCCAACGCATGCACGCCGAGGCCCTGCAGTTGCGTCAGACGGATGCGCGTTTAGGCATTGAGGCTGCCCGTGGCGCCGGTCAGGCGGCACAAGCCGCGATTAAGCGCGCTGAAGACGATGTGAAAGACCACCAGCGGTCGATGAATGAGCACGGTGGTTTTGGCGGCCCCGGCGGCCCTGGTGGCTATGGTTACCGCCGTGGCCGCAGCTCCACCGGTTCTTTGTTAACCGGAATGGTGCTGGGGTCCATCTTGGGCGGATCCGGCGGCAGCAGTGGCTTCGGCGGCGGTTTTGGTGGCGGCGGAAGCTTTGGCGGGGGTGGTGGCTTCGGCGGTGGCCACTCCGGCGGCTCGTTCTAGAACAAGAAGGCCAGGATCGCCACGATTGTGCACAACAATAGTGTGGCGATAATGCCTACTGCCGACGACGACAGCCGTGATTCCAGGATCATGCGTGCGCTAAAACTCAGCGCGATGACCTCATCCCGGCTCAATGATTGTTCTCCATCGAATTCCAGGATGGCGCGGCGCACTCCCCGGTTGGCACCGCTGAATTGCGCAACTTTATTGCCGTTTTCGTCGTCAATGATCCAGTTCTTGCCGGATTCATTGATCAAGGTAAATTCGCGCTCGCCCACGCGGGCAAACAAACGCGATGCACGCGCTAGGTTGCCTTCGACAGACAGCTTCAGCTGCGAGGTTTCAGCATCCACGGCTTCAATCCCACGAGACTGCTCTACCTGCAGCTGCCAGTTGGCTCCGTCGTTGGCCCCGTCGAGCTGCGCCAGCTCGTCGCTAAACACTCCCATACGGTTTGGCCCGTCTTCTTCCAGCAACACCGGGGCATTGCGGTCATTACGGTCCCAACTGGTGTAGCGCATAAGCGTGCCTTTCTATCCAGCCCCTTTTACGGGGCTATAAGCGTTTAGCAGCCGACCAGGCGTGCAGCCAAGTAGGATTCCAAATCCTCGATGGCCACGCGCTCTTGCTCCATGGTGTCGCGCTCACGCACGGTGACGGCTCCGTCTTCCAAAGAATCGAAATCGTAGGTCACACAGAACGGCGTACCGATCTCATCGTGGCGACGGTAGCGGCGACCAATAGCACCAGAAGTATCGTAATCAACATTCCAGTGCTGGCGCAGCTTCTGCGACAATTCCTTGGCTGGGCCGGTCAGTTCTTCCTTCTTGGACAACGGCAAAACCGCTACCTTAACCGGAGCCAGGCGACGGTCCAGGCGCAGCACGACGCGCTTGTCGGTTCCGCCCTTGGCATTCGGTGCTTCTTCCTCGTGGTAGGCGTCAACAAGGAAAGCCATCATGGAACGACCCAAGCCAGCGGCAGGTTCAATAACGTAAGGAATCCAGCGCTCTTCCTTGGTCTGGTCGTAGTACGACATGTCTTCGCCAGAGCCTTCTTGGTGCACACGCAAGTCGTAGTCAGTGCGGTTGGCCACGCCCTCCAACTCGCCCCACTTGGAGCCTTGGAAACCGAATGCGTATTCCACGTCGACGGTGCGCTTGGAGTAGTGCGATAGAGACTCTGGTGGGTGCTCATACAGACGCAGGTTTTCTGGCTTAATACCCAGATCGATGTACCACTGGTGCCGATCATCGATCCAGTACTGGTGCCATTCTTCATCGGTTCCAGGCTCGACGAAGAACTCCATCTCCATCTGCTCGAACTCGCGGGTGCGGAAGATGAAGTTACCCGGGGTGATCTCGTTACGGAAGGACTTACCGATATTCGCGATGCCGAATGGTGGCTTCATGCGCGAAGAGGTCAGCACATTCTTGAAGTTCACGAAAATACCCTGCGCGGTTTCTGGGCGCAGGTAGTGCAGGCCTTCTTCGTCGTCGACTGGGCCCAAAAAGGTCTTCAGCAATCCGGAAAACGCGCGTGGCTCAGTCCAGTTACCTGGCTGGCCGGTTTCTGGGTCGTTGATGTCTGCCAGGCCGTTTTCTGGTGGGTGGCCGTGCTTTTCCTCATAGGCCTCCAGCAGATGATCAGCGCGGTAACGCTTGTGGGTATACAGCGATTCCACCAACGGGTCGGTAAACACTTCGACGTGGCCGGACGAGACCCAGGTCTGGCGCGGCAGGATGATGGAAGAGTCAATACCGACGACGTCATCGCGGGATTGCACCATGTGACGCCACCACTGGCGTTTGATGTTCTCTTTCAATTCAACGCCGAGCGGGCCGTAGTCCCATGCCGAACGCGAGCCGCCATAGATCTCACCTGCTTGGTAGACCAGGCCGCGACGCTTGCATAGGTTTACGACGGTGTCGATGACATTCGCCATTGTAAAAGGACTCCTCTGGTAGGGGATAAGTCGGTTCTCGCAGGCCATCCTACCGTGCATCGGAAAACATACCTGAGTTAGGTAGTCCAGACTGCCGAACTTCTCGATTCTTGTGTTTGCGTCCACGGGGCCAAATAGGCCGCCACTGCACAACGCCGACACGAGTTTGCCGAACCAGCGTTGCCGGGCCAGGGTTACCAGGCACGGATTTTCCGGAGCAGGGTTACCGGGCACCGCCCTCCCGATACATAAGTATCCCCGTATGGGGGTGGAGACAAAAACCCGAATCCCCTGCAAATATAAGGTAACACTTGGTTAGTTTTGTTCAGGCGCCTGAAGTGTCTTAAGATTTAAGATAAATTTTATTGAAGATCGATCCCATTATGCACGGGATTGCTATCTCTCGTCACATCGGTGTCGGCAGATAGAAACCACCAGGAAGGACTCGTGATGCCTACCGACGTTATCGCGAACACCACCGCTGCTGCGACTATTATTCGCGCACTCAACTCCCCGCTACGCCTGCAAATCCTGCACTGCCTAAGCCAGCGCGACTGCTGCGTCTATGAACTCGTTCGCGAACTAGGACGCTCACAACCATTGGTGAGCCAGCACCTGCGCATCCTCAAGCAATCCGGCCTGGTCAGCTCTCACTCCTGTGGACGCGAAGTCACCTACCAACTGACCCGCCGCGAAGCCCTCAATATCGCAGCCATTGCGGCTAGCATCGCTCCTTAAATAGACTGGAGCAATGTCTTCCGTACAGTCCGCCATCCCAAAACTAGGCGCGCGTAATACTCGCCAGCGAACCGCCGTTATTCAGGTGTTAAACGACCTGGACAATTTCGCCTCCGCGAAAACCATTCATCATGAATTGGTGCACCGCGAAAACCAGGTTGGCTTGACGACGGTCTACCGCACCCTACAATCGTTATCAGAAATCAATGCCGTCGATGTGCTGCACATGCCATCCGGTGAAACTCTGTACCGCAGCTGCGAATCTCATCATCATCACCACCACTTAGTCTGCACCGAATGCGGCCGCACCGAAGAAATCGACGGCGGCCCAGTAGAAAGCTGGGCACGCGATGTAGTGGCCGATTATGGTTTTCAGCTCACTGGCCACGATGCAGAAGTCTTCGGCATCTGTGCGGACTGCAGTAAGAAAGACGGCGACAACAAATAACTGCGGTAGCCACCGTAGCTACCGCGCTGTAGCTCTTTCGCACGGTACGCAACTCTGCCGGGCTGCATCCGCGTGCGGCTGAGCTTGCCTCCGCGTGCGACGCGCTTGCAGCTTTAGCCAACCACTCCGCCGAAAGCCAGGCCTAACAAATAAGTGATGCCAGCTGCACCCAGCCCGATCAGCAGCTGTCGTAGCCCGCGCCAGGCCGGCGGTTTACCGGACAAGATCCCGGTTACTGCACCTGTGATCAGCAGCGCTAATGACACCAGCACCACAGCAATCACGGCACCCAGGGTGGTCGAGGCACCAAAAATAAAAGGCAAGATTGGCAACAAAGCTCCACCCGCGAAAAAACAGAAGCTAGAGATAGCCGCTTCCCATGCACCGCCTGGCGTGTGCGCTTCCGCGAACTCCTCATCTTCTGCTGCTTCCCCACCACGGACCTCGGTGCTCGGGTTTTCCGGGCCTGCGCTTTCCGTGCTTGGGTTTTCCGCGCTCGGGTTTTCTGCGCTCGAGTTTTCCAGGCCGGGATTTTCTGGGTTGTGATTTTCCGGTCCGGGATTTTCTGGACTGTGCCCGCCACCGCCAAAACTTTCTGCATAGCTTTCTGCAGAATGGGAGATCCGCGCAAACAGCTGATCCGCCTTGTACTGCGCCTCAGCCTCAGACATACCACGGGCCCGGAAGACTAAGGCCAACTCATTAGCCTCCACGTCCACGTTGGCTGCCATCGCTGACGAGGACGTCTGCGGGGTGGAAGCACCCAACAACTCATTTTGCGACTTCACAGAAATAAATTCACCGGCTGCCATGGATAATGCGCCGGCGAGCAATCCGGAAACACCAGTGATCAGCACCACCGTGCTGCCGACACCGGATCCTAAAACCCCCAGTACCAACGCCAAATTGGATACCAATCCATCGTTTACGCCGAACACCGCAGCACGGAAGGTCCCCGACATTCGCTCGCGCGAACGCGTCGCCAAGCCACGCACCACTTCTGCGTGGACCTTTTCATCCATTGCCAGCTGATCAGAGGCATCTTCGTCGGCAAGATAGGGGCTGCGCGATTCCGCAGACTGCATCAAAGCGAGCGTAAACACGGAACCAAAAATTTTCGCCAAAAAGCCCAATAGACGAGTATTAAAATCAGCTTTCCGCGGTGTACCAAGTTGATCACCGAGCTTATCGCGCCAATAACGCTGATGCCGCGATTCCGCTTCCGCGATTTTACTGAGAATCTCGCGATCTTCCGGGTTCTTCTGCCGGGCAGCCAGCGTTTTATACACCGCTGCCTCGGAGCGCTCATTAGCTAGATAGCGACGCCAGCGTTCCAGCTGTTCCTCGGAGGGCGCTGCAGCAGGCACAGAGTCTGCTCGCTGTCGTCGTGCTTGCTGTCCTGGTCGTGCTGGTCGACGCCGACCACCACTGCTGTCCAGATTCACTTCGTTCCCCCGAAACGGCGATCACGCCGCGCGTACTCCGCCACGGCGTCGTAAAGATCCTGCGGGGTGAAATCCGGAAACAGCTTATCCTGATACACCATCTCCGCGTACGCCGATTGCCACAGCAGAAAATTCGAGGTCCGCTTCTCCCCCGACGGGCGCAAAAACAAATCCACATCGGGCATTTCAGGGTCATACAAATAACGACCAATAGTTTTCTCGGTGATCTCCCCGGCGCGCAACGTACCGGCCTCGATATCCCGAGCCATTGACTGCATAGCGTCGGCAAGCTCAGCACGACCACCGTAGTTCACGCACATGACCAATGTCATCCGAGTATTGTTCTTCGTCAGCTCTTCAGCCGCACGCAATTCCTTAATTACGCTGCGCCACAGCCGCGGACGGCGCCCCGCCCAGACCACGCGCACACCCTTGTCATGCAACACATCGCGTTGGCGCCGCAGAACATCTCGATTGAAGCCCATGAGGAAGCGCACCTCGCTGGCGGAACGGCGCCAGTTTTCCGTCGAAAACGCGTACGCAGAAAGATATTCCACCCCCAGTTCCAGGCACGCGTCAACGGCATCCATGAGCACTGCTTCGCCACGCTTGTGGCCTTCGGTGCGCTCCATGCCACGCTCTTGCGCCCACCGGCCATTTCCGTCCATGACCAGGGCAATATGACGCGGAATAAACTGCTGCGGGATCTGGTGGTCCGTGTCAAAAATACTCATCGCATCACAGTCTAGTGCGCGGGTAGCGCGCAAGGAATGCTTGGCTACAGCGATTGTTCCATGATGTGCAACGCTTTTACGTTCTGCTCCATGTGCCATTGCAAATGCGTACGCACCAGCCGGTGGGCAGTGCTGGAATACTCCGGGTGTGCGTGAGCAATTTCTGCGGCTTTCTCCCAGTACCGCCCGGCAAGCAGCCACATATAATGCAGTACTTCCTCGTTGATATCCGCCGAGCCGCTCGGGCGGCACTCGTGGCAGCACGCGCCACCGACCCCAGGGTGAAAAGCATGGTGCGGGCCGGGCCGACCACACTGGGCGCACTCGAATAACACCGGTGCCCAACCGGCAAAATCCATTGCCTGCAACAAAAAAGAATCCAGTACCGCAATTGGGTCCCGGGCGTCGGCAAGCAACCCAAGGGCCGCCAGCAAGGCATCGAACATCGCCGTGTCTGCTGGCTGGGCTAAGCGTTCGGCGGCTTCCAGCATGGCGCAACCAGAGGTATAACGCTCATAGTCGTCAATAATGCCGGTAGCGAAAAACGCCACGGTATCCGCACCAGTGATGGTCGCGAGGCTACGGCCCGGGTACAACTGCACATTCAGGTGCACAAACGGTGCTAAGCGCGAGCCAAAACGTGATTTCGCCCGGCGCACCCCTTTGGCCACCGCGCGCACCACCCCGTGTTGCTTCGTCAACAGCACGATGATGCGGTCGGCTTCGCCAAAATCATAGGTGCGCACGACCACGGCATCTTCCCGGTAAGGCTTGCTCCGCGCCACAGTCTAAAAGCCCAGCCGACCTAGCGATTTCGGATCCGATTGCCAGTTCTTCAGCACTTTGATGCGCAAATCCAAAAACACGTTATGCCCTAACAGCTCAATAATCTGCTTGCGCGCGTTGTGCACGATGCGGCCAAAACGGCGACCATCTTTGCCTTCGATGATCTTCTTCTGGCCAGGGCGTTCCACGTACAACACCGCGTGCACATTGCTCACACCCGGGCGGTCCTCGTCGGGAAGAATCTCGTCGATCTCCACAGCAACCGAGTGCGGAAGCTCATCACGCAAGCCTGACAAAGCCGCTTCCCGAATCAGCTCGCTAATGCGGGTGAAATTATCATCATCCGTAATATGATCGTCTGGATAAAACTTGTGCCCTTCCGGCAGCTGCTGCACGATCACGTCCGTCAGCACATCAATCTGCGTACGTTTCGTCGCAGAAACCGGCACCACCTCGCTGTCACCACCGAGCATCTCATGCAGCGCAATAAGCTGCTTGCCGACGGCATCCTTGCCCACTTTATCCAGCTTGGTGACAATCCCAATGATCGGTACATTCGGCGCTACATTGCGGATATTGTCCAGAATCCAGCGGTCGCCGGGGCCGATTTTCTCGTCGGCAGGCACGGTAAAACCGATTACATCGACATCCGAATAATTGTCTTTCACCAGCTCATTAAGCCGCTCCCCCAACAGCGTGCGCGGGCGGTGCAAACCTGGAGTATCCACGACCACGACCTGCGCATCATCGCGGTGAATCAACCCGCGAATAGCATGCCGGGTGGTTTCTGGTTGGTCAGCGGTAATCGCAATCTTCTGCCCCACCAAGGCATTAGTCAACGTCGATTTTCCGGTATTTGGGCGCCCAACGAAGCTGACGAAACCAGAACGGAAGCCTTCCGGCACATCGAGGTAGCTATCCAGACTCATAATTTACTTCTCACCTGCTGGCAAATTGTCTACGGCCGTGACATCAAAGTACTGCTTGGGCTGCACGAAGCACTCCTGCGCAAAAATCAGGTCTAGCTCCGTAGAACCACGTTTATAGGTGGTCTCGAGCAACTCATACACCGAGGCCGCGGTGGCCTCCAGGGCCTGTGAAACCTCGCCATGGTAGGCGTAGTGAGCACTAAACAGCGCCGCGGTAACATCGCCTGATCCGTTCCGTTTGAAATCCAGGTACGGGGTTTGCACCAGGTAGGCCTCGTCACCATCAACTGCGAGCATTTCGATGACATCAGCCGGGTTTTCTGGGCGCACCAGCGAAGTCACCAACACCACCCGCGGTCCCATTTTCTGTAGCGCACGCACTGCCTCCAGTACCTGCTCAAAAGTTTCTACCGGTTTACCAGTCAAGTACCCGAGTTCGAACTGATTTGGGGTGGCGATATCCGCTACCGGGATGACCTTGTCACGCAGCAGCGGCGGGATCGAATCGTCCACGAAGCAACCAGATTTCGCGTTGCCCATCACCGGATCGCAAGCGTACAACGCATCCGGGTTCTGCTGTTTAATGCGCTTCACCGCATCTGTAATCACGCCCGCGATTTCTGGGCTGCCTTGGTAGCCAGACAGGATCACGTTGATCTTGTCGAAAGCTTCCCGGCGCTCCAAGCCATTGATAACATCAGCAACCTGCTCGGCGGGAAGCAACGGGCCACCCCAGTCGCCGTAGCCAGTGTGATTAGAAAAATTCACGGTGTGTACCGGCCATACCTCATAGCCAGCGCGCTGTAGGGGAAATACGGCTGCGGAATTACCCACGTGTCCAAAGCTCACGTGCGACTGAATCGACAACACGGTGTTCATGTTCATAAGCGGTTACCTCTTAACCTGCAATAGCACGCAATCTGCTATTGCAACCTTTGCTTGCAATCTTCTAATGCAATATTCGCTTGCAATATTGCTTGTTTAATTTTCTTCGCCTGCACCACGAGCTTCGCCAGTCAGCTCCTCGCCTGCTCTTTCCTGCGGCTGCGCAATGGCTGGAATGTGGCCGTCGGCAAGCGATTGGCTGGCCAACTGCTCATCCAAATCAGCACGATCCGCTGCCGACGGGAAAGCCTGCGGGCCAGTCGGCTTCGGGGGGAATTTCTTCCCACGACGAGAGACGTCGTCGTACCAGTCCGCGAGAATCTCGTTTTGCAGGGCGAACATTTCTTTTTCTTCTGCCGGAGTGCCGTGATCATAGCCCAATAAATGCAGACAAGAATGAGTAGTCAGCAAAGCTAGCTCATGCGCCAGACTATGCCCGCCCGCATCTGCTTGTTTCTGCGCAAATTCTGGGCACAGCACAATATCCCCCAGCATTGCTGGGCCCACGGCTTCCCCATCCGGCCGTGGGGTATGAAAGCCCGGAGTCAGCTCATCGATCGGAAAACTCATCACATCCGTTGGGCCTGGCAGGTTCATCCAATGCATATGCAGTTCAGCAATGGTGTCTTCATCCACACACGTAATCGTGGCTTCCACGTCCGGGCTTACATCCATGGCTGCCAGGGAAAACGCAGCAACATCCAGCAGCATTTCCTCATTGATGCCATCGAAGCCAGATTCGTTGAAAAATTCAATACTCATATGCGGGTTCCTCAGTGCTTTCTCTGTGCGCGTCTTGCCTAGCTAACTTTCCGCCTGCTCGTGATAGTCATAAGCATCCACAATGCGCCCCACCAGCGAGTGGCGCACAACATCGTTGGCTCCCAGTTCAGCGAAGTGAATCCCTTCGACCCCGCCCAAAATACGACGCACGGTCTTCAACCCTGAATTGTGCCCACGCGGCAAGTCCACCTGCGATTCATCGCCGGTGACCACAAAGGTGGTGCCAAAGCCCAAACGCGTCAAAAACATCTTCATCTGTGCCGCAGTAGTATTTTGCGCCTCATCCAAGATCACGAAGGCATCGTTCAACGTACGGCCACGCATATACGCCAACGGCGCCACCTCGATGATCCCTGCTTCCATCAAACGAGGAATGGCCTCTGGATCCAGCATGTCCCGCAAAGCATCGTGCAACGGGCGCAGATACGGATCGATCTTGTCATTCAACGTGCCCGGCAAAAATCCCAGCTTCTCACCGGCCTCCACTGCCGGGCGGGTTAGGATAATGCGCTGCACCTGCTTGTTCTGCAGGGCCTGCACCGCCTTGGCCACCGCTAAGTAGGTTTTGCCCGTACCAGCCGGGCCCAAACCAAAGACAATGGTGTTTTCATCAATTGCGTCCACGTATTCGGCTTGACCAACGGTTTTCGCACGAATCTTTTTGCCCCGGCGCGAAACAATGCTCCCGCCGAGTGCCTGCGCAACTGATACCGGTGAATCTTCACTCAACAGCGACAACACGTGCTTCACACCATCCGGGCTAACAGTGTGCCCGCGTCGGGCCATAGATTCCAATTCATGGAAGGCCTTGACGGCGCGCGCGACCTCATAATCCGGGCCGGTGATTTTCACCATTGTGCCGCGAGCAAAAATATCCGCGTCTAATTGATTGCCCAGCACGCGCAGGTTTTCATCAGTATTACCTAATACTGTGCGTGCGTGAACGGGGTCCAGGTCGATCTTGCGGGTTTGAATGTGCACGTCGCTAGCCTACCAACTGAAACGAGCTTTCCACGAAGTTTTCCACGTCTGTGCTCTCTGCTTGTGCGCTTTCCGGTTCCGCGTTTAGGCTTCCAGCTCAACTTCGGCAAGCATCCGCCCACTCGGGCTAGCGCTACCAGCAGCAGGCTCTTCAGTGATCATAACCTTGTGCGCTGCGGCGTCGAACGGCATCCATACATCCTGATGTGGATCCTGGCCGATAACGCCGGCAGAACGAACCACCCCATGCTTGTCGACGGCCCAAACTTGCGCGCCCATGCCGTCGGCAAGTTCCGGCTGGCCATCCACCATCGCACCGGCTTTGTCCATCTCATTGGAAGAAACAATTTTGAGACGTGCTCCCTCCGCGGTAGTGGCACCACTGACCATGTCTGTAGCGGACATGATCTCATGCATCTGCTCATGCCCATCCGTCGACGGTGCACCGCGCGTGGATTGAGTTTCTTCTGCAACGATGGCGCCCTCACCAGCATCATCCGCAGTGTTATTGAGCACCGGGGTAAGCACCGTAATGCCCACCAGCAGTGCCGCGGCCGCGGCCCCGGCAAGTACTGCCCAGGGCTTTCTTGACGTTTCCGAAGCGGCGCCACCACGGTTCTGCGCTGTTTGCGTTCGATGTGTGCGCGCCTGCAACGACACCACGTTGGTTGTTTCCGCATCCAAGTGGCCAAGTTTGGCCAGCACCTGGTTTTTTATTTCTGGCGGTGGGGTGTGTTCCGGGACAGCGTCGAGAAAGGACTCGAAAGTCTCATCATCGAATTCATCCGTGTTATTCACGGTGCGATCACTCATGGTGGGCTTCACCCCTTCCCCAGACAGCTGCTAATTTGCGTACTCCATCACGCACTCGCGTTTTGGCGGTACCCAATGGAACATTGGTGGTTTCTGCCAGTTCCGCGTGACTAAGCCCATCGAAAAAGGTCAGTAACACGGCCGTACGATGCGGCTCCCCAATCGTGTCAACGGCTGCTCTCAGGCGCTTGCCTTCCACATTGGTGAGTGCTTCGGTTTCCACATCGATGCTTCGGATGCGCTCGCCAAGCACGAAGTCAGCGTCATCGCGTCGCACACTAGCATTATGAGCACGTAGTCTGTCGATTCCGCGAGAATGTGCAATCCGGCCCACCCACGTGCGAGCATGACCACGCTCTGGATCAAAGCTACCTGCTTTATTCCAGACTTCCACGAACACTTCCTGGAGCACTTCTTCTGCCAGCGAGTTATCCCCCAGAATCTGGATGATCACACCGAAGGCCAACGGCGAAAGCGCATCATAAAGCTGTGAAAAGGCATGCTGATCCCCGTTGGCCACGCCCGCGACAAGCGAGTCGAGGCGAGCATGCTCTTCGGGGCTGCAACTAGACACAGCATTACATACTACTGGCTCATCTTGTCGCTGTCGCCAGTCATCTTGTCATCGTGCTCCATCTTGTCATCGTGGCCCATTTTGTCGCCTTCACCGCCCATCTTGTCACCATGTTCCATTTTGTCGTGTTCCATCTTGTCGCTGTCGCCAGTCATCTTGTCATCGTGGCCCATTTTGTCGTGTTCCATCTTGTCGCCGCTCGTGCTTTCCGAAGTCGCCTTTTCGGAACTCATCTTGTCCGAGCTCTCCTCTGAGCTTTTCTCAGTGCTTTTCTCAGTGCTCGTTTCTGAGGACTTCGTCGGAGTTGCAGCAGAATCATTGCTGCACGCAGCCAGGCCGACCGTACTCATAGCAACAGCAGCGGCGGTGATCAAAAATTTCTTCATCGAAGTATGTGCAGGCATTGGGTTCTCCTCAAAGCTAGTGGTTTCAGCAGTTTTTCTGCCTTCAACTACTACTGCGGAACCACCCGTCTGATCGGATTGGAAAAAATAAAAAATTTTTATCACACGATCAACACCGCCAAAGACCAATCCGCTCCAGCGCTTCGCTCCGGATTAAACAATGACCGAGAAATTACGGGCTCGCACGTATCACGCAGACGCCGATGCACGGGAGCCCCATTGAGAAAGGCTGCACAATCATGCTCAGTACCATCGCCATCGGTTTTATCGGTGGCCTGATCACCGGTATTTCACCGTGTATATTGCCCATCCTGCCGCTTGTTCTGGCGGTATCCCAAGGCTCCAAAGCTCGACCATGGTTGGTTATCGGCGGTTTGGTCACCAGTTTTACCGTCGTCACGCTTTTTGCCACCACGTTGCTCAATGCGCTGGGACTGCCCGCAGATATTTTGTGGAAGCTCGGCATCGCCCTACTCGTGCTCGTCGGCTTGGGCATGATCTTCCCGAAGCTACAGGAACTATTGGAATGGCCGTTCCAGTTCCTGCCGCGGGCGCACAAGTTGCAGGCCCGCGCCCGCGATAAGGGTGGGTTCGCCGTCGGCCTGGCAATGGGCGTGGTCTTTGTGCCCTGCGCCGGTCCAGTATTGGCTGCAATCACCGTTGCAGGCGCTACCGGCGAAATCGATGCCCGCATCGCTGTGCTGTGTGTTTCTTTCGCCATTGGCGTAGCCATCCCGCTGTTGGCTTTCGCTCTGGGCGGCCAGCAAGTGGGCAAGCGCGTAGATTTCTTCCAGTCGCGTCAACGCATCTTCCGGGCGACCGCTGGCGTCATCGTCATCACCATGGCTGGCGCCCTGGCATTGGGTGCACCGGCATGGATCCAACAAAAACTGCCAAACTGGACAGGTGATGCCGAAAAGACGGTCACCGCGCAACTGGCACAACAAAATGAGGGTTCAGACTCACTGGAAGATTGCCGCGGCAACGGTGAGCTTGGCAATTGCGGCACCGTCCCGGAGCTGGTGGGTCTGGAAAACTGGATGAACACGGACGCCCCCGTCGACCCGCGTACCTCTGGTGATGTCACGTTGATCGATTTCTGGGCTTATGCCTGCATCAACTGCCAGCGCGCAAATACGCACATCACCAAACTTTATGATCACTACCGCGACTATGGTTTCACCGTTATCGGTGTGCACTCTCCGGAATATGCCTTCGAGCGGGAAACCGCGAACGTGCGCCAGGCGGTTTCCGAGCAAAACATCAACTACCCGGTTGCCCAAGACAATTCTTTCACGACGTGGAAGGCCTTCAACAATCAGTATTGGCCGGCACACTATCTTGTCGACGCTGAGGGCACCGTACGGGAAATCCACGAAGGAGAGGGCGCCTATGCCCGTACTGAGCAGCTCGTGCGCGAATTACTACAGAAGCGTGATCCGTCAGTGGAACTTCCTGCCCCGCTAGAAGATTCCGATGACGAAACCACCCAGCAACGCAACCCAGAGACCTATTTGGGCAGCCAGCGTGCCCGCTACTACGCCAACTCGGCATACAAATCCGGCACCCTGTCTGGTCCAGAACCGGAGATCGGTCAATACACTTTGGAAGGCGACTGGACCATCGACCGGGAGAACATCACGGCCGGTGACAACGCCAAGATCCGCTTGAATTACCGCGCAGCTTTGGTGCAGGCAGTGGTGTCTGGCAGCGGCACCATCAAGGCCAACGGTAAAGACTTCACTGTTACCGACGACGGCACCGTCAATCTTCTGGAATCCGACCAAGCACAAGCGGGGATCCTGGAGGTCGAGGTCTCACCCGGTTTGAGCTTGTATTCGTTTACCTTTGGATAGTTCGACGGTATGCGGACACTTGTTCGCCACCGTTTCCCCACTTCAGCGCATAAATTCATAAACTTCATAAAGTTCATAAGCGTATGGGTTACCCACCCCAGCGACTGGTGGCTGCACCGATGACGGACAACGCCACCATCGCCGCAGAAGCCGTGCGCAACACCTGTGGCCCCAGAACCACTGGCTGCGCACCGGCGCTGCGCAGTAGTGCTACTTCTTCATCGCCGATACCACCTTCTGGCCCGACGATAAGAAACACTGTCCCGGAAAACCCTGGAGCCAGCTGGGCTAACGGCTGGCTGGCTTCCTCGTGCAATACGACGGCGGTGTGTCCGTCGATCAGCTGCGCCAGCTGCGCGGTGCTCACCGGCTCCCAAACTTCCGGCACTGTCACCCGGCGCGATTGTTTCGCCGCCGCAGCCGCCGCGGACTGCCATTTCTGCACGCCTTTGCTGCGTTTGGCGCCCTGCCATTTCGCAATACAGCGGGCGGCTTGCCACGGGATGATCTCGTCGGCCCCGGCTTGCGTCGCCAAGTCCACGGCTAGCTCGCTGCGCTCGGCCTTCGGTAATGCTTGTACGACGATGAGGTAGGGGTCCGGGCGCTCGCATTCGCCAGCGGTCAGTACCACCCCAGTCAGGTGATCTTTGCCGACTGCTTCGGTGACCTCAATTTCGGCCCAGCGGCCTGCGCCATCAATCAGCTGGATGAGCTCTCCGGGCCCGATACGCTTGACCGTGACGGCGTGGCGGGCCTCCGGCCCAGTGAGCTCCGTGGCCTCACCGACCTGCGGAAACGGGGCGGAAGCAAAAAATACCGGGAGTGACATGGCAAAAACCTTGTGCGCTAGAAGCCGAACTTAAAATCCGAAGCGTCCACGCAGCCGGCTGAACAATCCGTCCGAGTGGCCGTCGGCCTCAGAATTCACACGCGAAGATTCCTCGCGTTTGTCGCGGACTTCCTCCAGCAACTGGCGGGTCTTTTTGTCCAGGTCCGTCGGCACGGCGACGTCGACATGGGCAATCATCTTGCCTTGGCCGTCGGTGCGCACGCGCGGCATGCCTTTACCTTCCTTCACGATCTGCCCGCCCGGCTGAGTTCCGGCTGCGATCTCAAATTCGATCTCTTCACCGTCCAGGCCCTCCACGTTGCAGGTGGTGCCCAACGCAGCATCGACCATCGGCACGGTGATGGACAGGTGCAGCGTATCGGCATCGCGGGTGAAGATATCGTGCTTTTTCACCCGGACTTCCACATACAAGTCACCAGCGGGGCCACCGCCGTGGCCCACTTCACCCTGGCCTGCCATGCGGATGCGCATGCCGTCGTCGATGCCCCTCGGAATATTGATGGTCAGATCACGGCGCTTCTTCACGCGGCCATCACCGCCGCAGTGATTGCACGGATCCTTGATAACTTCACCAAAGCCCTGGCAATTGTGGCAGGCACGCGTGGTCATCACATTGCCTAAGAAGCTGCGTTGCATCTCCTGGATCTCACCAGCACCATTACATACCTCGCAGGTCACTGGCTTCTCACCATCAGCCGAGCCGGAACCGGTGCACCGATCACACAACACCGCGGTGTCCACGGTGACTTGTTTTTTCATGCCGGTATAAGCCTGGTTCAGCGTGATCGAGGTCCGCAGCAGCGCGTCGTTACCCGGCTGCACACGCGACCGCGGGCCACGGGAACCGCCCCCGGCGCCACCACCAAAGAAGGCTTCGAAGATATCGCCAAAGCCACCGGCGCCGCCGAAGCCGCCACCGCCCCCGGCTCCGCCGCCTTGCTCCATGGGATCGCCACCCATGTCGACGATCTTGCGCTTCTTCGGATCCATCAAAACGTCGTGAGCGTCGGTCGCTTCGGAAAACTTCGAGGCGGCCTCATCGGACGGGTTCACATCCGGGTGATATTTACGGGCGAGTTTGCGGTACGCCTTTTTGATCTCCGCCTCGCTGGCGTCTTTGGATACTCCCAAAATTCCGTAATAGTCACGAGCCACTGTTGTATCGATTCCTTCGGGTCAGTTGGTTTATAGGGTTTCTCGGTTTTCTCGCTGCGCCTGCTTCTCGCTGCACCTGCGACTGCAACTACAACTGCGCATGCACATGCATCTTTGTGCATTAATCGATCTACCAGCCTACAGGCTAATTCGTGCCTGCCAGAATCTGGCTGACATACCGTGCAACAGCACGAACCGAAGAAATTGTTCCCGAATAATCCATAAATGTGGGCCCTACCACACCAAGCCCGCCGAGTGTGGCGGATTCATTGCCATAACCTGCGGTAACAATCGAGGCTTGCTGTAGTTCTTCGTCCTCATTTTCGCGACCAATGAGCACATCGACGTTCCCCAGCTGTGGCACGTTCGCTAACAGCTTAAACATCACCACTTGTTCTTCCAGTGCGTCAATGATCTGCGGCAACCCCTGCGGGAAATCCCTACCGCCCCGAGTCAGGTTCGACGCACCCGCCATCAGCAAACGATCATTAGGCTGATCCACCAAAGTTTCTATCAACACCGTGGCCACGCGGATCATGTGGTGCCGCAAATCCGCCGGGGAATGCTCCAACAAATCAGCCACCCGGTTTGCCGCCTGCCCTACCGGCACCCGTGCCAGTGCGCGGTTCAAAAGCTGCCGTAATTCGTGTACTTCAGCCTCCCCGATTGGGGCATCCAACTCCACGTTGCGCTGGTCAACCCGGCCAGTATCCGTAATCAACACCAACAACAAGCGCATCGGCGTCAGATCCACAACCTCCACGTGCTTGACGTGCGAAACATTCAGCGTCGGCAACTGCACCACCGCCGCTT
Source organism: Corynebacterium pseudodiphtheriticum (assembly GCF_023509295.1). NCBI lineage: Bacteria > Bacillati > Actinomycetota > Actinomycetes > Mycobacteriales > Corynebacteriaceae > Corynebacterium > Corynebacterium pseudodiphtheriticum. Next base: position 1,732,388 of record NZ_CP091864.1, read on the forward strand.
GCCGGGTCAGCTGCGCCAATAACCGCACCGAGCGCCGCAGCACATCTTCCAGGTCAACACCGTCTTCGAGGAAGCTACGAATCGCGCGCTTTTCCGCCTCCGACATGGGCTTGACCTCACCTAAACCATCAACGAAGCGTCGGTAGCCTTTCTCGGTCGGCACTCTTCCCGACGACGCATGCTGCTGGGCAATAAAGCCCTCCGATTCCAACACAGCCATGTCATTACGGATTGTTGCCGAAGAAACCCCCAGTTGATGTCGATCCACCAGTGCTTTGGATCCCACAGGCTCCTGGGATGCGATGTAATCCGTGACGATCGCACGCAGAACTTCCGCCCGGCGCGTTTCTGTCGTACCAGCCATCAGGACCTCGCTTCCCCATCCGCTGTAGTGTCATCTTCGGCGACCAAAATATCCGTGATGATGCCGTCAGCAAGCAACCTACCAGCATCCGTCAACGCTAAACGCCCTGGCTGCGGGAATTGCAGCAAGCCACGGTCCACAAAATTCTGGACGACGCCTGCAGCTCCAGCGCCAACCGCCGAATAGTCAATGCCTTCACGCAAACGCAAGCCCAGCATCAACAGCTCCGTATGACGATCAGCCGGGGTTAGGTCTTCTACCTGACTGATCGGCAACTCGCCGTCGGCAAGCACCGCGGAATAGCGGTTCGGGTGCTTGACATTGGAAAAACGCTGCATACCCAGGTGTGAGTGCGCACCCGGGCCTGCACCCCACCAGTCGCCATCGCGCCAATAAATCAAATTGTGCTGACACTCGCCGCCAGGTCGCGCCCAGTTCGACACCTCGTACCACTCCAAGCCGGCCTCGGCCAGGCGCTGCGCAATCATCTCGTAGCGAGTAGCCATCACGTCTTCTTGGGGGGACGGGATCTCCCCTCGACGGACTTTACGGGCCATCGCAGTACCGTCTTCCACGATCAACGAATAAGCCGAAACGTGATCCACATCGGCCTCGATCACCCGATCCAAGGTGCGGGCAACATCATCATCCGTTTCCGTGGGCGTCGCATAAATCATGTCCAGGTTGACATGCGCAAAACCAGCCTGCCGCGCCTCACGAGCCGCCGCAAACGCACGACCCGGGGTATGGGCGCGCTCGAGCACTTGCAAAACCTCATGGGAAGCAGACTGCATACCCAAGGAAATGCGCGTATAACCAGCCTCGCGCAGCCCGGCGAAAAACTCGGGCGAGGTCGATTCCGGGTTGGATTCCGTGGTGACCTCGGCGCCGTCGACAAGACCAAAAGTATTGCGCACCGTCGTCAAGATTCGGCTCAACCCATCGGCGCCCAACAGCGACGGAGTCCCGCCTCCAATAAAAACTGTGTCCGCACGGCGACCAACGCGCTGGGCAGCCAGGTCTAGCTCGACATCCAACGCATCCAAATAACCTTCTGGGTTTGCACCGCCCGCTTCACGCGGGGTGTAGGTGTTGAAATCGCAATAGCCACAGCGCGTAGCACAAAACGGGACGTGGATGTACAAGCCGAATGGTGCAGAAGACTCACAGGTGAGTTGAGTGGACAACTGACTAGACAGCTGACGGGCCGAGGCAATAGGTGACGAACTAGGCGGCGAACTGGGCGACTGCGAATGCATAGCACCAGCCTAATAGTTGTTTGCGCTGCCAACCAAGGTGTACGCTGGTCGTATTTATTGGACTGATTGCCACACGCAGAAAGGATGATGGTGGAGCCTCCGAGTCGAAGTATCGACGCCCCGCACGAACAATTATCTAAACCAGCTAAATCCCAGGTGGTGGGATCATGCTAAGTGCGGTGTTCTTCCTCATTCTTGGCTTAGCGGTGATTTTTCTCATCATCGTGGCCAATGGCTATTTTGTGGCCCAAGAGTTTTCTTTCATGTCCGTCGACCGCGCACAGTTGCACACCAATGCCGCACGCGGCGACGAAGCCAGCAAAAGAGCGTTGGCGATCACCAATCGCACCTCATTCATGCTCTCCGGCGCCCAGCTAGGCATTACCGTCACCGGCTTGTTGGTCGGTTATGTGGCAGAACCACTGGTCGGTGAATCACTCGGCACGTTGCTGAGCGCCACCGGGCTATCCGTGACCACGGCCGTGGCCATCAGTACGGTAGCAGCCCTGGCAGTATCCACAATCGTACAAATGATCTTCGGTGAGTTAATGCCGAAAAACTACACCATAGCCGCCCCCATGGAATCGGCATTGTTCCTGTCGCGGTCGACGGCCTGGTACCTGCGCATCTTCGGGCCACTCATTAAATTTTTTGATTTTTCTTCCAACGCGTTGCTGCGCCTATTGCGTATCGAACCAGTCGCCGATATTGATACTTCTGCAACCACGAAAGAATTCGAGTCCATCGTGGAAAGCTCCCACGATTCCGGTGATATCGACGACGAGACCTTCATGGTGCTCGACCGCCTGCTGGATTTCCCAGACCACGATGTCGAACACGCCATGATCCCACGCTCACGCGTCGACGTCATCGATCCCGAAACCACCCTCGGCGAACTGCGCGAGCTCATGGCAATCGCGCACACCCGCTACCCCATCATCGACGACGAACACACCCCGATCGGCGTGGTGCATCTAACGGATATTTTGCTGACCGACAAACCTGATAGCACGTTGGCCACCGAGCTCATGCGCGAATCACTAGTGGTTCCGGAGCTGATGCCGCTTCCCGACGTCGTCGTCGAGCTGCAGGAAAACGACGAGAAAATGGCCTGTGTGATTGATGAGTACGGCGGCTTCGTCGGCATCGTCACCCTGGAAGATCTGGCAGAAGAAATTCTGGGCGACGTCACCGACGAGCACGACGTTGACCTGGAAGAATCCGAAGAGATTACCGAAACCGCCGAAGATCACTGGACCGTTGATGGCGACACCCCACTGGATGAGGTGGAACGCGCCATCGGGCACGACCTGCCCGAAGGCGACTACGAGACCGTCGCCGGATTACTGATTGCACAAGTGGGCTCATTAGTGGAAGAGGGCGAAACTCACACCATTGAGTTGGATGCAGAGCCCGAAGACTGGGTAGATGCAGATGCCGCACCGAACCGCCAATTGATCATCACCGTGGACGAGGTAGAGCGGCACGTGCCATCGAGTTTGTCACTGGAATTAGTTGAGGAGTTCGAGGGCGCAGAAGGCGAAGGCGGTCGCAGCGCCCGCGCGAACAAGGATGCGGTGGACACAGATCTTGCAGCTAACAATCGTCGACAAGCTGAGAGGGGCTAGACAATGCAGGAATGGTATATCGCTGGCCCGCTGAGCCTGGCGATCGTCGTGTTGTCCGGGTTCTTCGTCATCATTGAGTTTTCCTTGATGGGCGCGCGACGGCACCGCCTGGAGGATACCGCGGAAACGTCGGCGGCCTCGCGCGCGGCGTTGCGGAGTTTGAATGAGCTGACCATCATGTTGGCTGGCGCGCAACTGGGTATTACTGCGGCGACGTTTGCGTTGGGTGCCATCACCAAACCGTGGATGCATCATTTGCTGATGCCTGTGTTTGCGGCTGTCGGGATTTCCGGCGGCCTGGCAGACACCATCGCGTTTCTGGTGTCTTTGCTGCTGGTGACGTTTTTGCACCTGGTGGTTGGTGAAATGGCGCCGAAGTCGTGGGCAATTGCGCACCCGGAGCTTGCTGTACGGGTCATTGCGTTGCCAGCTCGCGGATTCATTTGGATCTTTCGACCGCTGCTGAAATGGATCAACCTGATCGCGAATAAATTGGTGGCTGCTACGGGTGTGCAGCCCGTGGATCGTGCTGGAGCGCAGGGCTATGACACAGATACCTTGCGCACGTTGGTGCAGCATTCCGGGCAGACAGGTGCGATGGATCAGAAATCCGCGCAGCAGATCAGTGGTGTGATTGAATTGGAGAACTCCACGGTTTCGGCATTGGCCCGGGCACATGGCGTGGAGATCACTCCCCTGCCGCATGATGCGACGGTGCGTGATGTGCAAGAGGCTAGCCGGTCGATGAACCGTTTGCGCGTGGTGCTCTCGGATGCGGAATCTGCCGTGCCCCGGGTAGTGCACGTACGGGATACGTTGCTACAGGACCCAGATAGTCCAGCCGCCGATGTCGCCCGCCCAGCCTTGTCGCTGGCTGGTTCCACGAAGGTGCAGCACGCCATCGAGCACATGCGCGCACTTGGCGAGCAAATCGTGGTCGTTGGCCGCGGTAACAACAGCGAGTCGCTGTGGATTCTGAACTGGGACGACATCATGGGCCAGCTATGGCCGGAGATCACGAAACAGCTGGAGCGCGAGGCTTAGAATTTCGGCTGCACGCCGCTGCTTTTTCCTAAAACGGTGGCTCGCCCGGGTCAGTGGTATGTGCATTCGTTTTACCTTTGCTGAAATCATACGACGATTCATGAGCCGGACCATCCGCATCAGAACCGGGGCCATTGTCCCGCAGCACCGCAATCGCCTCCCGAATACGCTCAACCTGCCTGCGGCACTTCGGAATCGTCACAAAAGCAAAATCACGATCCACTAAAGTCCGCTCCAAGTGGGAGATATTGTTAGCCCAGCGCTGCTCCTCTTGCGTTTTCGTCATCCGCGCCGACATCTCGGCCAATTCCGAGGAACCCACACCCCAAGTTTCACAGAAATTCTCCCAGGGGTGCTTAAACTTATACGCCCCATACTCATCGCGCTCCGCACCACTGTCATCATTCGGATCGCGGTATTCTCTGCCATATTTTTCTTTCCATTCCTGGCGCCACTTAGCTTGCCAGGCTTGCTGCTTCCGGTTCCACTTTTCTTCTTGTTCTTCCAACCGGCGGGCTTGTTCTTTTGCCTCCTCACGTACTGCTTGCCGGTGGCCATCCATCTTTTCTTGCACCGACTGCACCCACCTACGGTTCGAAACAGACAACGGACCATCAGCCTCAGTCGACTGCCACGAACCATCCGCAAACAACCACACCACACTGCCACTCACAGGCTCAAAAATAGGCCGGACACGTTTATCAGTTTTAATATTATGGTGATGCTGACACAAAGAGATCACATTACTCGGCGATGTTAAACCACCAGCAGCAAATTCCACCACATGATCCATCTGACACACCGTGGCAGGCCTATTACAACCTGGGTATCGACAATGCCCATCCCTACCAGCCACCGCCGAACGCATCGCCTGAGTAGTCGCATAACCAGACACCACAGCGCCCATCGCCGCATCCATGTCATAATGCTTACCCGCCCGAGCAGCTAAAACATCAGCCGCTTCAGCAAAAACCGTGGCCACCCCATCACCGGTATCAGTAGCCACAAACAACGGAGCATCGTCTACATCTGTAGCCCGATAACAATTCAACGTCACCGAAGTTTCTGCTTTTCCTAACAACAACTCCACGGTGGCATCACGCAACGAAATACCAGCCTGCTTTGCATAATTACGAATATGCGCATCAATCTCAACCGCAGTCGCAGCATCAGTATCAAACCGAAACACATGACTATCATGCCCATTGGCCACGCATGCAGGGATATGTTCTACCCCATAGGGTTTCCGGGAAGTCTGTGACTTATTTGTTTTATCTGTACGCACCGCGGAATCAAGTGCTTCAATCTCCCGATTAATCCGGTTACTAATCGTACGTTTGGTAACCATCTGCTGGGCAGGCTTTACCGGAGTTAACAAATCAACCAAAAGGTCATCGATAACAGAAAAGATCTGCGCGCTAGTATCACCTGCTTTATGCATCGCCCGATCAATAGCCATCCAATGCTCAATATCCAAATGCCACAGTTTCATTGCAAGCGCATGCAGCTTCGGCAAATCACTCATGCGGTAAAAAGCACTGATGATATCTCCCACTCGGGCAGTGGTTTCACCGCTATCAGCCACCAACAGGGTCTGCAGTTCATCATAATCATCAGCATTAAGCTCAACGGCTTTTTCCCACACTAAATATTTATGCCGCCGTAACTCCAACATCGCCACAGCTTGCCGGTTATACGGATTGCAATGCGTGAAATAAGCAGTGGGAGTTTGCGCCCCATCAGCATCGTTAGGTGTCGTGGACTCAGCCATGTTTCCCCCGGCGGGCATATTCGGCATCCAACCCCGTCGAATGCGTTGGTCGTTCTTACTTAGTTATAAGCTAGCCGGACCCTGTCACATACGGCGCAACGACCAGCACAAAATAGGAACATATGTTTGAATCTCACGCACTGTTCTCGATTTCCTTTACAGTGCGTAATTTTCGGGTGAGCCTGTCTTCTCAATTAACCAATCTGCTGCTTGGTGGTGCAATCAATCTTGGCATATGGCTGTCCCTTACTGTCGATATTGCTTAAGACATAGTTTCCGCCATAGGCTCGACATCCTGTATATCCATCAGCGCCTCCACCGCCACCACGAGCGGGATTTGATGTCTGCGGCTGAGGTGTCGGAGCGGGCTGTGGCTGTAGGCTCTGCTGCGGAGCTTCATACACACCACTGTCAAACGATTGTTTGAGTTCTTCTGCGGCGCGCTCCAACTCAGATTTCTCTTCTGCAGCGCGCAACTCCCGTTCGCGTTTTTGTTCCTCGCGTAGCTTTTGTTTTTGCTCCCTAAATACCACATCTAGCTCTGTGCTCAGTTCACTCGCACGACTACGTAGCTCACGCACCTCATCCCGGAAAAGGTCTCCATAAGCAGCGCGTTGAAAATCGGATTGCTCGACTTTTTTGTGGTCTAAGCTACCGAGCACCCCAATAACCCCAACCAGTTCTTTCCGCGCTTTCTTAATGCGCGTTAGATCCAAATCTCCATGGACTACGCTCTGAAAATCTTGTTCAATATCATTGAGCTTTTGTTGTGCCCCCACCAATTCCTCAAAATTCTTGGCATCAGCGGTATAGCATTCAGGGCCAACACTGTGGATACCTTTGTTCGCAGACTTCGCCTGCTCGGATGCCGCAGAGACTTCTTGATAAAAACGCCGATTGGGAGCTATCTCCATTGGCACAGCAAGGCCTTCTGCCGCAATTTCCGCATTTATCAACGAATCGTCCAGGAAGACTCCTGCCAGAGTTCGACCATATTTGTCCTCGCGCTCTTCATCGAACTCAAGACGTACCTCAGTTCCGATAGGCAACCGGGTTTCCAGGAAATCACGGGCTTCTTCAGCCAAGCACTCCGATGGTTTACCTCCGCGACCAATTTCCGGCGTATCTATGTTCAATAGCCGAATACGTGTGGTTTCGCCTGAACTTTCGACATCAATCGTATCGCCGTCAACAATTTTAGTCACCGTAGTCGGGCTCCCCAGCACCACCCCGGTCGCCACAGCAATTCCTCCGGCTGCGAGAATCGCCACCAGCGCCGTCTTAGCAATAGTGCTTCCAACTCCCATGAAACCCCTCAATACTCAATGCAACCCAATGCACCAATCCCCGCTCCGCTAGCCTACGCTTGCGGCGCGCAACCGCGCGCGCTTTGCGGCAACCTTGGCGACGATCCGGTCGATGCGGGCGCGCTCTTCCAAAAATTCCGGTGGTTTGCGCCCACGCATGCTGCGGGCAAAAGCAGGGTGTGCAGAAACCGCGGTGGTTTCCCACGCATGCGCCGCCGTCGCAGCCATCCGCCCAACTTTGTTGTATAGGTGCGGTAGCGAAACTGCATCCAAATCGCGGGCGACGGCCTCAGTCTGTTCGAGTACGTATTCCACCAACTCGCGCAGGAAATCCACGGTGTGTGTGGTGCGCTCGTGCAGGGTGTGCACGAGCTCATTGACCACGACCGGTGGGCCGGACAGTGGGAAAAACGCCTCCAACAAATCCGCCGTCACCGCTTCGGGCTCGCGCAAGCGCTTCATACCATCCGCAGCCGCAGAGATGCTTCCCGACGCTACCCCGGATACCAACGCCTGCCGCAAACCAATCAGCTCACCAACGACGTCCCGGGAATCACGGCGCGCATCTTCCACGATCTCCGCCAACTCCGCCAAGCAATCCTCGACGAGCTCCGCGTCGTAATCCTCAATCGCTTCGATCACGTGCTCAATGTATTCGGCCACTTCGTCGCCAATGTTGTACACCTCTTGGGTGAGCTCACGATGGCGCAGCTCAGCAGCGATTTTGCGCATTAGGGGGCTGCCTCCTTCTAGACCGTCGCGACCGAATACCCTAATCCTCAACCGCACTCGAAGCTCGGCTCACAACACTGCACAAGGCAGCCCGCAAACCTCGCAACCTGAAGTACTGGTTGAGAGTTTCTCTGCGCTGTAGCCTATTGCAGCAGCGGCGCAAAAACGGTTCGACTCGCCGGAAAAAACTCAGCAGATTATAAGCTTGCCGACGGCTGCGGCAGACTGGCTTCGAAAGGGGCTGGTGGCAGGCTTTCACGGTGCCGAAATACGCAACCCACGATTCCGCGTTTTACCGCGAATACAGTTTGTCCAGAACCTCCGAATAGCGCTGGACAACCACGTTGCGCTTCACTTTCATCGTCGGAGTCAACTCGCCGGATTCCTCGGTGAAGTCGTCGTCAAGAATGTAGAACTTTTTGATCGCTTCTGCGTGTGAAACCGTGGCGTTCACCGCATTAATCGCGTCCTGGATCTCTGCACGCAGTGAAGCATCGTGCGCTACGTCCGCCACGCTGCGGGAGGCATCAATGTTGTGCTGCGATTTCCAACGCCCCAGTGCTTCTTCATCCAAGGTCACCAGCACCGCGACAAACGGCTTACCATCCCCGACGACGAGCGCCTGCGAAATCAGCGGATGCGAACGCAAGCCGTCTTCCATTCCACCCGGCGCGACGTTTTTTCCTCCGGCAGTCACGATCAAATCTTTCTTCCTACCGACGATTTTTACGTGCCCGGAAGGCAGAATCTCACCCAGGTCACCGGTGCAGTACCACTGGCCGTCGAAGGCTTCGTCGGTAGCTTCCGCGTTGCGCCAGTAGCCCGCGAAGACTAAGTCTCCGGCCAACTGCAGCTCACCATCTGGTGCAATACGCACACGGGTTCCCCCTAGCGGAGGGCCCACGGTGCCGATTTTTTGCTCTTCGAAATCCACTGTCGCTGCCGCCGCGGTTTCTGTCAGACCGTAGCCTTCGTACACCGGCACTCCAATTCCGCGGAAGAAGTGCATCAATTCCGGGCTCATTGCTGAACCGCCAGAAATGCAGTAATCAACTTCGCCGCCCATGCCAGCGCGGATCTTGGACAACACCAATTTATCCAGGGCTTTGTGGGCGCTGCGCAGCGCCAGCGATGGACCTTTTTCTGTATCCAACGCACGAGAATAAGCAATTGCAGTCGCTTCTGCCCGGTCGAACAATGCTCCTTGGATAGCACCAGAATCATGTGCTTTCGCCCGCGCACCATTGCGAACTTTTTCAAATACCCGTGGCACGCCCAGGATCAGGTTTGGTTTGGACCGCTGAAATTCCGTCGCTAAGGTCGCAAAATCTGGCCAAAAATTCTGCGTCGCCCCGCTAATCATCGCAGCTGCGGACACTGAAAACGCCAGCACGTGAGCCAGCGGCAAGAAGGTCAACACGTGTTTGCCGGGGCGCGCGATCCCACCAATCGGATTGCTAAGCAGCCCTAGGATCTGCGCATTCCAGTTGCGGTGGGTCAACATGCAGCCTTTTGGCCGCCCCGTGGTGCCCGAGGTGTAGACCAGTGAAGCCACATCATCCGTCGCTGTCGCAGCTATGCGCTTGTCGACGACGTCATCATCGATAGTCTTGCCCGCCGCTTGCAACACATCGACTGCGCCGTCGTTGATTTCGAAAAACGAGCGCATCTGCGACGTGGAATCTTTCACACGCGGCTCGCCGTCGTCGGCAAGCTGCAACATGCGCAGGATCTCGGTGTGTTCTTGGGTCTCACCAATGCCTAGCACTGCGCCGGAATTCTCGATGATCCACTGGACCTGCGACAGGGACGACGACGGATACACCGGCACCACCACACCACCGGCGGCCCAGATGGCGTAATTGATGAGCATCCATTCGTAGCGAGTATTGGACATCAGCGCCACACGATCGCCTTGTTCCACCCCGGCGTCGATTAGTCCTTTGGCCACCGCGTAGACCTCATCGAGGAATTCCTGGCGCGACACCGAAACCCAAGTGTGGTTTTTCGGACGGCTGAAAATCTCTGCTTTCGGCTGGGCTTTCACCGCATCGATAGTCAGGGTCAATAATGTCTGGCCTGGTTCAATGGTGTATTTCGCGGGGCTGAAGGCTTCTCGCACAGTTCTCCTAGGTAGTTACGCGCCGTTCCACTTACTCTCAGGGCAACTGTACTCCCCACCCCGCGTTGCCTCGAAGTCGGACGTGCTAGTGCGGGCCGACACCCGCATACCGGGCCGTTCAACTGAAACTCGTAGCTAACAGCGATTTAAATACGACTAAACAAATACACCAGGACAATCAGTACCAGCAAGGTAATAAGTGCAAAACGCACACGAGAACGCGGGTACTTCTTCTGCTTCGCCATGCCACTAGCCTAACCTTTTTACCGCTCATTCCGTCATTGAGTTGCCGACTGGCTACCCTGTGCCTTCGCTTCCAGCTTGCCACGTGCGTTACCCCGCAATGACAACCAGGCAGCTACCACAAAGTTCAAGCCGCGCACGATTACCGTCGCCAACACCGCCGCCACGACACCGGCGACCACCACGACAATCGGCATCTGCAACCACGGCGATAGCGATACCAGCATCTGCGTTACTCCCGTTAGAGTTCCCCCAGCTATCGATGTGCTGGTTATCAGTGCATCGTCCATTGCGTTCATTCTAGACACAGTGCCCCACAGGGTGGAAGGGCGCAATGCCTCCAATTAGACCCTCGCCAGCATTACGGCTTCACCAAACAGCTGGCATAAATCTGTAAATTTCCACACCAAATGTGTTTCATCTGGCATACTTGAATGAGCTGAGATACAGATAACAAAGAGACATGAGGGATCACATGTTAAAACGACACCTTTTCGCAACAGGCCCCCCGCCCCCGGAAACTGCGCATGCCCGCGAAACCAAATGTATAGGAAGAAAGTAATTTTTATGTCTATTTCCGCAAATTACCCAGATTTTCGCACCACGAAAGATATTCAGGCTTACACGAGCAAATTTCTGGATCGGAGCGAACGGATTTGCGTCGTGGATTTAGCTCCGCGATGGACATCCAGTCGGTGCATGTTCGAATGCGGCTATACCACACGTGCCCAAGGTCACGCACTGCTCGATGAGGAAACCCCTGATTCAGATTTCCTCATCGAGCTAGGCGAATACATCATGATAGTTGCACCTCCAACAGCTTGCGAGAAGCAAAACAGGGAAAAACAAGAAATCTCTTTATTGTTACGCGCAGGGGCTCTGGGCAAACAAATACAGGAAGAACGGATTGATTACTTTCTGGAACGATTCAACCAACCCTTACAGAACATAACCACCCTCGACGAACTAAACGAGAAAGTTGATAATCGGTCAGATGAAGATTTCGACCTATTTTCGTTAGCGCCTTATGCTGCATCTTTCGATGAGGATTATATTAGGCATCTATTGCGGTGCTATAAACGTGGAATAATTTCTCCACGAGAGACCTCTTATCACCAAGATCTTGAAGGCAACATTACTCAGCATTATTCTCCTCAATATACTGTGCGCAGTAGAGATATGTTTTACATCAAAGTAAAGCTCCCCTGGAAATCTGAGTTCTTGCAGAATAATTTTCCTTACTCCCCAATCATTTTCCCGGAGAAGAAAGCCATCCAGGACGATCCCTCCCACATCGCTAACGATCCTAACTGGAAAAAGCTAGTGTCTTAGTTTATGACATCACAACCACACGTCGTTACTCCCACTGGCATGATCACCGGGGCCTGGAGCAACAACCACACGGTGCGGCGCTTTAATTCCATTCCGTATGCGAACTTCCTCGGGGAATTTGACGACGCCGAACTGCGTACTGCCAACGGCGATGTGGATGCCAGCACACCCGCCCCAGATGCTGTGGCATTGACGGTCGCAACCCCGGCCGATGCCCACGATCGCGACGATCTTCCGGTCATCGTGTTTATCCACGGTGGATCATTCGAAACTGGTTCACACGATGACCCGCGCCACGATGCCACAGCCAACGTGCAGGCTGGCTGCGTGCAGGTCAATATTGGTTACCGTAAGAAATTACCTGGTTTTGCACGATTCAATAACGACGCCCCCGGTCATTACCGAGGAGTGCACGACTGTCTACTGGCCCTAGAATGGATTCAGCGCAATATTGAATCTTTTGGCGGTGATCCCACCAACGTTACCCTGGCCGGACAATCCGCTGGGGCCAACTTAGTGCTGTGGCTCTGCCGCCCGGATCATTATCGGGGCGGTTTCCGGCGCGCGATAGTCATGTCGCCGGCCTCACCGCGTGAACCAATCGAGGCCCGCACCTCTACCCTGCGCATGGCGATGCAAGTACCGCTGACTCGCCGCCGTTTGGCCGAACTGCCGCAGAAAAAACTCGACCGCGGCTACCAGCGCTTCAAATACCTACACATTAATGACGTCGCGTTAGGGCCCGACTTGCGCGAATTGGGCGAGCTTGCCGACGTCCCACTGTGGGTATCTACCACCCACGATGAATTTCACCACCACCCGCTGGCGGCCACCGATAGCAAACCGTGGGTGCGCAGTGTGCCAGGCTCCAAAGCACTGTTTAAAAAGGCCGCACGGGATCTGCAACTTTCCCGTAATTTTGACGGTTGGATGGAAGGTGCGCTCGCGCTGGATCCTTACCGCCCAATGGGCCGGTTGCTCACGGATGCTCTGATTGGACGCTGGGCTGCCAGCGCGGTCACCAAGGTCACCGGGCCAGTCTGGTTGTCCGAATACTACCGCAGCACCGCGGGTGCCGTGCAGCATTCTTCTGATATCACGTATTTATTTGGTGTCAGTGACGGCGCCAATGACAGCGCCAGTGAACCTGCCGGGCGCAGACGACTGCACGAGGCTTTATTGTCGTTCGCCCGCACCGGTAACCCCGGCTTTGACAGCTATTCGGCCACAGGGCGCACCTGGCGGCTGGATTTCGGCACTGGACAAGCCACCATGTCAGAATCCCGAATCCCACGGTTGGCCGAATACTTCCCTACGGAATCCCGGGGGCAGTAAGGCTAGAACGGAACGACCCCGGCGCGCCAGGCACTAGATGCTGGACTCCCGCCACCAGGCACCAGGGACTAGTTGCTTAGGTTTCCTTCATACACCACGTTGCCTATGGTCAGGCGCGCATCCCACAGCGCGCCAGGGGTGGTGTCGAAGACATACTGCAAGTTCGTCGTGGCGCCAACGCCCAGCGGCAGATCCAACCCGCCGAGCGCCTCGCCGTCCTCTGGGTTAGATTGCAATAAATCCACCTTGCTGTAATTTCCACCGCCGTTGCCGGTTTCCAGGGTCGGCTCGTCGAACGCATCCGGCGGCAGGGTCACATCATTGTCGTTGCGCACAGCGATGGTCACCACCGTGCCACCATTCGAGGCCGACACCGCGCCTTGGTAAGTGAAGCTCACCCCGTAGCCTGGGTCTTCTACCTGGGCATTGACGTTGTCGGGTCTGATCGGATCGACATCTTTGGATTTGTAATCCGGTTCCTCGGTTTCTTCCACCTCAATGGTGCTGGCTGGGTCTGCGCTGCTACCACCATTCGGATCCCCACAGGCCGCCAGGCCCAACGCCAGGGTGCCAAGGACACCGACGAACCAGGCCCGCGTCGTTGTCTGTGGCTTCGCGATTGGTTTCACCATTGGTTTTCCTCTGCCTTTCCACTGCCTCTCAGCACCTGCTAGGTAACTGTGAGGGCCGGAGACCCCGGCGGGGCTCACCGCCCGAGTGTCTTATGTCTTCCTACGTCCCGTCTATGGTAACCGAAAGGAATAACCACGCACCGCAGCAGAGCGGAAACAACAGAACGGCCACAGCACAACAGATCTTCCCCGACAGTGGCACAATGGTAGATTCTGTAGCCCTGATTCATCAATAAACCCTTATGAAAGCGTGAATTTTTCGTGTCTTCCCTATTTCGCATCATGCGCAGCGCCTCGGCACTCTGGCCGCTGTATTTAGGCGTTATTGTCTCCGCAGTCGTGGTCGCGGTGGTCTCGATGATCGGGCCGTTTTTGGTCGGCCAGGCCACCGACGTGATCGCCGAGGGAATCCGCGAAGGTGGCGATCCCTCCGCAATCTTGACGACGGTGCTCTGGCTAGCCGTCGCGCTGTTTGCCGCTGACGCGGTGCGTGTGCTGGTCGACAACCTCGGCGGATACTGGGGAGACATGATGTCGGCACGCCTGCGGCAGATCTTGTCGACGCGCTACTACGCGAAGCTGCTGGCATTACCGCAGCGCTTTCACGATAACCAGAACACCGGCGCAATTATCGCCCGGCTGGATCGTTCCATCCACGCGGTCACGCAGTTTATCCAGTATTTCTCGAACAACATGTTCACGATCATCATTCAGTTGTTCGTGATTTTGGGCATCACCATTTTTTATTATTGGCCGTTGGCAGTCTTGTTGGCGCTGTTGTTCCCCACGTACCTGTGGCTGACGGCGCTGACGTCTAAGCGGTGGCAAAGCTACGAGCACGAGAAAAACGAAGAAATCGATACGGCGAATTCACGCTTTGCCGAGGCCATCGGCCAGGTGAAAATCACCAAATCTTTCGTTTCGGAAGTACGCGAGCTGGCAAGCTTCGGCAACGGCTATCGTCGTACGGTTTCCATCACTCGCCCGCAATCACGCTGGTGGCATTCGATGGATATTGCGCGTGGGTTAACCACCGCCGTGCTGTTTTTCGGCATCTACGCCTTGATTTTTTGGCGCACGCTGGAAGGCCATTTCTCGCTCGGTCAAATGGTCATGCTCATTCAGCTGATGAACATGGCGAAAACTCCGGTGTTCATGCTGTCGTTTCTTGTCGACGCCGCGCAAAAGGCCATGGCTAACTCCCGGGATTATTTCCGGATCATGGACGAAGAACTCGACGACAGCGCCAACCCGCAACTGCGCAACACCATTGCTGCCCCGGACATCCCAGAGGTCAACCCTGCGGTTCCGGCACCGCTGCAGCAGGAAGATTCCGAGCCCGGCTTCGAATTCCGCAACGTGAAATTCGCTTATGAAGAAGGCAAACCTGTGCTCAACGATATTTCATTATCGGCCCCGCAGGGCAGCAAGATCGCGTTGATCGGCGAATCCGGCGGCGGCAAATCCACCGTGGTCAACTTATTGTTGGGCTTGTACCAGCCGCAAGCTGGCAGCGTGTCCGTGCTTGGCCACGAGACCGCAGAATTAAGCCCGGAGAAATTGCGTTCGTCCGTCGGCGTGGTTTTCCAGGAACCGTCCCTGTTTTCCGGCACGATCCGGGAGAATATTGCCTACGGTAAGCCTGATGCCAGTGACGACGAGATTGTTGCGGTGGCGCGTCGGGCCAATGCACACGATTTCATCTCGGAGTTCCCGGATGGCTACGACACCGTGATCGGTGAGCGTGGTCTGCGCCTATCCGGTGGACAAAAGCAACGCGTTGCCGTCGCGCGCGCCATGTTGAAAGATGCCCCGCTGCTCATCCTGGACGAGGCCACTTCTGCACTGGATACCAAGGCAGAACGCAGTGTGCAGGCCGGGTTGGAAGAGCTGATGAAAGACCGCACCACACTCATTATCGCGCACCGGCTGTCCACCATCGCGGACGTGGACACGATCTTCACCTTAGAAAAAGGCGAGGTGGTCGAGTCTGGTTCGCCGGTGGAATTGGCGCGCAGCGGCGGAATATATGCACAGTTGTTGGAGCTTTCAGAATCGGTTTCTGCAAACCCAGATAAGCAGGTCACAGAGGAACAACGCCAGCATTTTCAGCGCTACGGCATGGTGCACGACAGCACTAACTAAGTGGTAGCGGCGCTTCCCGGCTGAGCTCGTGCGCGACTGTCACTAGGCTGGAATGCATGAACACACACCAGAAACAACAGCTAAACCAGCAAGAAAAACCCCAGTTGAACTTCCCGGATCTGGAGCAGCTCCGGGCTCGCGGCACCCGCAAGTGGACGGTTTTTGATGACGACGTGCTGCCGTTGTGGGTCGCCGAGAGTGATTTTCCCACCGCCGCGCCGGTGCACCAGCGCATCCGGGATGCCGTTGAAGCAGAAACCTTCGGCTATTCACCCGCACCGCACACCACGCACCTCGCAGAGTCCATCGCGGATTTTTACGCCGATTATTTTGGTTGGCGGCCCGACCCGCACAATATTGTCTGGTGCGCGGATGTAGTGCGCGGCCTCTTGTTAGGCCTGCAATATTTCACCCGCGAAGATTCCGCGGTCATCATCCCTACCCCGTCTTATCCGCCGCTGCTGGAACTGCCGGGTACCGCGGGCCGCGAGAAAATCGAGGTGGATGCTTACGGTGGGCTGAATCTCGACGAGATTGAGAAAGCTTTCCAGAACGGCGCCGGCGCACTGGTGCTGTCGAACCCCTATAACCCTCTAGGCGAGGTCTTTTCCCGCGAGACCCTGACCCGCTTGGTAGAGCTTGCCGACGCCTACGACGCACGGTTATTACTCGACGAAATCCATGCACCGCTGGTCTACGACGGCGAGCACGTGCCAGCTGCTTCGCTCTCAGAGAAAGCCGCCCGGGTGTGTTTCACCGTCACGGCCGCATCAAAGGCCTGGAATATTGCCGGGCTAAAGTGCGCGCAGATCATCTTTTCCAATGACGCAGACCGCGAAAAATGGTCGCAATTGACCGGGGTTGCCAAAGACGGCACCGGCACGTTAGGCATCGTGGCCTCGCAAACCTGTTACCGCGACGCCCGTGGCGAGTTGGACGCGCAGGTGGAGTATCTGCGTGCCACCCGCGATTGGCTTGTGCAGGCTTTGCCGGAGGCTGTCGAAGGATTGCGGGTTTCTGCCACGCACGCTACCTACCTGATGTGGCTAGATTTCCGTGACACCGCGTTAGGCGATCTGGATACCCCAGCGCAGTGGTTGCGTCGGCACGCGAAGGTCGGTCTGAATGAAGGCACGGACTTCGGCACCGGTGGCGCTGGGCACGCACGCCTGAACTTCGCGACCTCGCGGGAAATCTTGGAAGAGGCGATCGCTCGCATCAAAACAGCCGTCGACAAGCGGGCTGCTGAATAAAATATGGCAATCTGTTAGTCCCATCACCGCACACTGATTAGGGTCTGTGTACAGTATTCTGAATATTCTTCATCACTACTCACCCAAAAAGTTAAGGTGACACACTATGGCTACAGCTGCTACCCAGGCTCCGCAGGGCTCTTCCCGGGGTTCTGCGAAGTCCGGTCCGGGCATCAGCATCATCATCTTCAGTTCATTGATGCTGTTTTCGATGTTCTTCGGCGCCGGCAACCTGATTTTCCCGCCGATGCTAGGCGTACAGTCCGGCGAAAACTTCTGGCCAGCGATCCTCGGATTTGTCGGCTCTGGTGTGATTTTGCCGGTGCTCGCAATTATCGCCATCGCCATTTCCGGTCACAGCGTCCGCGACCTAGCTGCTCGTGGCGGAGCAATCTTCGGCCTGGTCTTTTCGCTGTTGGCCTACCTTTCTATCGGTGCGTTCTATGCATTACCTCGTACCGCAGCCGTATCCTTTGAAACCGCGATCACCCCGATTTTGGGTTTCGAAGGCACTGCTGCGAACTGGGTTTTCTGCCTAATTTTCTTCGGTGTGGCCTTGGCATTGGCCTGGCGCCCAACCACCATCATGGACACCCTGGGGCGTATTTTGACCCCAGCTTTAACAATCTTGCTGGTTATCCTGGTGATCTCTGCGATCACCGGTTTTGATGCGCAAAATCTCACGGCTTCCGAAGAATACTCGGAGTCCGCATTCACCACCGGCCTGCTCGAAGGCTACCTGACGATGGACTCCATCGCCGGTCTGGCTTTCGGCATCGTCATCATTTCCACGCTGCGCACCAGAGGTTTTTCCGAAGGCGGCCAGCTGGTTCGCGGCACGATCACCACGGGTATCATCGCGGGTGCTTTCTTGGCCGTCATTTACATTGGCCTGGGCTATATCGGCCAAATGCTTCCAGGTGCCGCAGACCAGGATTCGGGTGCTGCAATTTTGTCTGCTGCTGCGGAATCCGCACTGGGTACCCCCGGCCAGATCATCTGGGCTTTCATCGTGTTGCTGGCTTGTATGACCACCGCCGTCGGCCTGATCTCGTCAACTTCTGAGTTCTTTTCCACACTGACCCCACAGATGGGCTACCGCACATGGGCGATCATCTTCACCGTGATCTCCCTGGTACTGGCCGCACAGGGGCTGGATTTCGTGCTGGATATCGCCGTCCCAATCATCATCTTCCTGTACCCGCCAGCAATCACCCTGATTTTCTTGACTCTGATCGAGCCAATCTTCGGCGGCAAGGTTAAGTTCTATTTCACTTTCCGCCTCGGTTTGTGGACCGCAGTTGTATGGTCCGCGATCATGGTGGCTGTTTCCCAAGGCGCCGAGGGTCTGGAGCCAATCATCGGCTGGACCCCACTGCACGGCGTGAACTTGGGCTGGCTGTTGCCGGTTATTGTCGCTGTAATCATCGGTGTCATTCTGGATATGTCGAAACCTCGTAAAGCCCCAGCACAATCTCCTGTGCGCCAGGAAGCAGCACACGAAGCCTAAAACTTTGTGCAACATTGCGCGGAGCATAAACCAACATTGCGCGGAGCATAAACACGGACTAATTTGGCGGACACTATGTCTGAATCCGCATCCGCTTCCGCTGCCGCTAATCCAACCACTACCTCTGGTGATTCCGCGCACAACATTCCCCTGTCCCTGATCGACTTCTGCACGATGTACCCCGGCGAATCCACCGCCGCCACTATGAGGCGTTCGGTGGATTTTGCGCGTTCTGCAGAAAAACTGGGCTTTGCACGTATTTGGTACGCCGAGCACCACAACATGCCACAGATTGCGTCTTCTGTGCCTTCGCTGATCATGGCTCATGTGGGCGCACATACCGAAACCATTCGGCTGGGTGCTGGTGGCGTGATGTTGCCAAACCACGCGCCGTATTCCATCGCCGAGCAATACGGAACCCTGGCTGAGATGTACCCTGGCCGCATCGACCTTGGCCTCGGCCGCGCACCGGGTACTGATATGCATACTTTGGGCCGTGCTTTACGACGTGATCCGCGCGCAGCAGAAAATTTCCCGGATGATGTCCGCCAATTGCAGGGTTTTTTAGGCGCCCCGGAAGATTCCCCGGTGCCCGGAGTCGTCGCGATTCCGGGCCGGAACACTCACGTTCCGCTCTATATTTTGGGCTCTTCGTTATTTGGCGCTTCCCTGGCGGCGAAATATGGCCTGCCGTATGCTTTCGCCTCGCATTTTGCGCCGCAGCATTTGGAAAATGCCACGCGCTACTACCGCGAGAATTTCCAGCCTTCCGAGTATCTTGCCGAGCCCTATGTCATCGCTGCAGTTAACGTCGTTGCTGATGAGACGACAGAGCGCGCCCAGGCTCAGTTCGAAGAGGTTGCACGAAAACGCGTGCAGGCGTTCGCTGCCCGGGGCGCAAAAATTACCGATGCCCAGCTCGACGATCTGGTGAATTCACCACAGGGCCAACAAATTATCTCAATGCTGCATTACACAGCCGTGGGTACTGAAGACGAGGTTCGTGACTATCTGCAGGAGTTCGCTGCCACCGCATCTGCTGACGAGTTGATGGTTTCCTTACAAGGCCCAAGCTACGAGCACACAGCGGCTAGCATGCAACATTTGGCTAATACGTGGAAGCTGTAACTCAAAATCATCAACCCCGAGTCATCAACTGAGCATCATCTGCAATGTCACAGAGATTCAGCACCGGCAGCCTTCGCTGGTTGTCTGTCTTAGCTAGCACTGCCCTGTTAGTAGCGGGGTGCTCCGCTGGCAGCACCGCCAATTATGCGCGGCCCGGAAACGCGGATGCGATCGTGTTGGCCTCCACCTCTGCAGCACGCTCTCTTGATTTCACCAACGCCGGTGGTTCTGCGGCACCGAGCGCATTGCTTCCCGACGTATACGAAACCCTGGTGCGCATCGATAGCGAAGGCGAGATCGCCCCGTTTTTGGCCACCGATTGGCAGGTTTCAGATGATCGCACCGAATACGTTTTTCAGCTGCGCCACGACGTGAAGTTTTCTGACGGCACGCCTTTTACTGCCGAAACAGCAGCTTTTAGCATTCATTATGTGCAAAATGAGTGGACGAATGGTTTGAAGTCCGGCATGGATGTCGTCGCTGCGGCCGAAGCCTTGGACGAGCACACATTGCGCGTGCAGCTAGAGCACCCGGATTCGCAATGGCTGTGGTCAATGGGCACCACTATCGGGGCTATGATGTCGCCTACTGGGGTGGAATCATTAGCCAGCGATCCCGTCGGCACGGGCCCTTTGCTCGTGGAGAGTTTTGCCACGGGGGAATCAATTCGATTCCGCCCACGGGATGATTATTGGGGCACTCCTGCCAGCTCGTCGGTGGAGATCCGCTATTTTTCCGATGCCATCTCGTCAGTAAACGCTTTACAGTCCGGGCAAGTCGATCTGGTGTGGGCAATGCAGGCTCCCGAGCTATTGGACTCACTCGATAATGAGATCAACGTCGATATCGGCACTACCAATGGCGAGATTATTTTCTCAATGAATAACAACGCCGCGCCTTTCGACGATCCTCTCGTGCGTCAGGCTGCAGCTTTCGCGATCGACCGGCAAGCCGCCAGCGAGGTGGTCTTTTCTGGTTATGCCACCGATACTGCGGGCGCGCCGGTCTCTCCCACGGACCCGTGGTTCACCGATGTGCTTGCCAGAAGCTCTGCTCCTGGCGGTTTTTATCCTTTCGACCCAGACCGTGCGCGAGAATTACTTGCCGCAAGTTCCTATGACGGAGAGCTGGTGACGTTGACTGTACCGTCGCTACCGTATGCGAAATTACTGGCGGAATTGGTGTATTCCCAGTTGCGCGAGGTGGGTTTTCACGTGGCGGTGGAAACCGTCGAATTTCCTGCGGTGTGGCTGAACCAGGTGCATGGCGCGGCGGATTATCAGGCCTCCATCATCGCGCATATGGAAGCCCGGGACACTGAGCACATGTTCGGCAACCCAGATTATTATTTGGGCTATGACAATGCTCGCGTCCGCGAGCTTTTCGACGCCGCAGGACGTAGCTCCGCCCCTGCGGAAGAAATAACCGAGGCTATCGTGCAGATCATGGCAGATGCCGGTGCACTGAGCATCGCAAATTTGCCCAATATTGTGCTTTCTTCTCCAGCAATTTCTGGAGTGCAGCCGACAATGGTCACCGATGCAATTGAGCTAGCTCGTCTTCGGGAGGCATCATGATTCGTGCACTGGCCCGGGGTTTCGCACGGTTCGCGGTACTGTTGGCGTTAGCATCGGTGCTAATTTTCCTGTTGCTTCGCGCAGCCCCCGGCAACCCGGCGCGGGTGGCCCTTGGGGTTTCTGCTAGTGACGAGGACGTCGCGAAGCTTTCTGCGGCACTCGGGCTGGATCGCCCATTGCTGGTGCAGTACCTCGATTGGATCACCGGTTTGCTCGGCGGTGATTTCGGTACTTCGCTGGTGTCGCAAGAAAACATCACTCCCCTGGTGTGGGACCGTGCGCAGGTCTCGCTGATATTGGTGGGGTTGGCCATGACGTTGTCCTTGGCAATCGCAGTGCCAGTGGGCACCTGGCTGGCATATCGGCATGGTAAGCCGGATGCCGCGGTGTTGTCCGGACTGGTGCAATTGGGCATTGCAGTGCCGTCGTTTCTTTTAGCGGTTGTGCTCGTCGCTATTTTTGCTGTGCATTTGGGCTGGTTACCGGCTGGTGGCTGGTTACCGCCGGAATATGGTTTTGCTGGTTTCCTGGCACGCCTGGTGTTGCCGGTGGTGGCTTTAGCGTTGGTGCAGGCAGCGATTTTGACGCGCTATGTGCGCTCTGCCGTGTTGGAAGTAATCGAACAGGACTACGTGCGTACCGCCCGGGCCAGTGGGTATACCCAATTGCAGGCTCTAGGCAGGCATGGCCTGCGCAACGCTACCCTGCCGGTATTGACGGTAGCCGGGGTGCAACTTGCGACGTTAGTGGCCAGCGCTGTGGTCATAGAACGGGTATTTGTCCTTCCCGGTTTGAGTTCCATGTTGTTGGATGCGGTCAATTCCCGGGATTTGCCAACTGTGCAATCGCTGGTGATGGTGTTGGTGTTTTTCACTTTAACGGTCACCCTGTGTGTGGACCTGGCTTACCGGTTTATTGATCCGCGGTTGCGGCGTGGCAAGGTGGTGCGTGCATCATGAATCTAGCCGTACAGAAGAATTTCTCCCTTTATTTGGGAGCCAGCATTGTAGGTGTCGTCGTGGTGATGGCGGTGGTTTCGTTGTTCTGGACTCCGCACGACCCGGTGCAGGCTGTGCCGGCTGATCGCTTGCACGGACCATCGGCACAGTACTGGTTGGGCACGGACCGTTTCGGCCGCGATATTGCGTCCCGTCTTTTCGTGGGCGCGCAGGTAAGCCTATTCGTTGGGGTCATTGCCGTGAGCATTTCTGGATTACTGGGTATTCCATTCGGGGTGTGGGCAGCCATGCGCGGTGGCTGGACAGATGTGGTGATTATGCGGGGTGCGGATTTGCTGCTTGCCTTCCCGGCGCTATTGTTAGCGATTGTTGCTGCAGCGGTGTTCGGGCCATCGGTGCTCACCGCGATGTTGGCCATTGGGGTCTCGGGGGTGCCAGGCTTTGCTCGCGTCGCGCGTGCTGGCGCGCTGCAAGTTCTCACGCAAGATTATATTTCGGCGGCACGCATTTCCGGGGTTCCAGAGCTGGTGATCGCGTGGCGCCATATTTGGCCGAATATTCGCGCGATGGCCATTGTGCAGGCGTCGGTGGCGTTTGCCCTGGCGATTTTGGCCGAGGCCGCACTGAGTTTCTTAGGCCTGGGCGTCAGCCCACCGCATCCATCATGGGGGTTAATGCTGCAGGCAGCGCAGACCCAACTGGGTACTTCCCCAATGCTGGCGGTCTGGCCAGGGTTGGCAATTGCAACGACTGTGTTGGGCTTTAACCTGCTTGGCGACGGCCTGCGCGACGTCCTGGATCCACGCCGTGCAGCACATTGGAGGACACGATGATGGGTGCACAAGAAAGCACGATGAGCCAGGCGCAGGCACCAAGTCTGTTAGCCGTGCATGCACTACGGGTTCACGCTCGGGATAAGGTTCTGGTCGACGACCTCAGCTTTTCTCTTAGACCGGGTCAGCGTCTTGGGATCATTGGGGAGTCTGGGTCGGGAAAATCACTGACGGCTTTGGCCCTGCTGGGGCTGTGCCCGCGTGGCGTACAAGCTACCGGCTCGATCTGCGTCGATGGTGAAGAAATGCTGGCTGTGCGCAGGCGTGCCCGCAGGCAAGAGAAGCGCTGGGTTCAGCTACGTGGAACACGCATCGGCATGGTTTTTCAGGAACCAATGAGCGCATTGGATCCTTTGCTGAAAATCGGTCGGATACTAGGCCGCAATGCCCGCCAGCTGTTGGCCGAGGTGGGTCTGGAACCGGATTTTATTTCCCGTTTCCCTTTCGAATTGTCCGGTGGTCAGCGTCAGCGGGTGTTGTTGGCACTGGCAATATCCCAAGATCCAGACATCCTGATCTGTGATGAGCCGACCACGGCGCTGGATGTCCTTGCCCAGGATGAGGTACTCGGTGTCATCGAACGCTTGGTTCGCGAGCGTGACATGGCGTTGTTATTCATCAGCCATGACTTGAATGTTATTCAGCGCATGTGCAACAACGTATTGGTGCTGCACAACGGACACGTTGTGGAGCTTGGTGCAAGCACACAGGTATTCCAGAGTCCGCGTGAGCCTTATACGAAACAGCTGTTGGCGGCGTCTCGTTATCGGCTACCCGCCCGCACGGCAGGCACAAAATCAAGTTCCCGGGGTTCCTGCAGTGCCCCGGCCAAGGCCGACCCGATCATCGAACTGGAGGGAGTCGCGCACGCCTATGGCACAACTCCGGTGCTGCGCAATATCAGCCTACAGGTGCGCCGAGGTAAGCGCCTAGGAATCGTGGGTGCGTCCGGTTCTGGGAAATCCACGCTGCTGAAACTCATAGCAGGATTAGAGGCCCCGACCGCCGGGAATATCGAGGTCAAAGCCGGTGTGCAGATGGTGTTCCAGGATCCGTTTTCTTCCCTGAACCCGCGGCTACCCATTGGCCGCATCATTGCCGAGGGTGGTGGCAGCGATGAACACAGCGTCAAAATTCTGGCCGAAGTCGGTCTGCCAACCGATGCCACCGGACGGCTGCCACACGAGTTTTCCGGTGGCCAGCGTCAGCGCATTTCCATTGCTCGTTCCGTTGCTGGTCACCCGGATATTCTGCTTGCCGACGAAGCCGTCTCCGCACTCGATGTTTCTGTGCGCTCCCAAGTGCTCGACCTGCTCGATTCGCTGGTCGACGATTACGGACTAACGTTGGTATTCGTCAGCCATGACCTGCACGTAGTGCGCCAGATCTGCGATGAGGTGATTGTCATGCGCGACGGGCAGATTGTGGAGGCTGGCGCCGTCGACAAGATCTGGAAGGATCCGGCTCACGACTACACCGCCCGTCTGCTAGCGGCTGCACGATAACTTTTAAAAATCGCGCACCTTATCGCGCAAAACATCGAAGATTTCTGCGCCAGCATAGCCGATGCCGTCATGCTGATACAGGTTGGTCACGTGCAGGCGGCAGTCCGCGTAGGCACGCGCGGTGTCATACGACAGCTCGAATGGCACATACATGTCATCGAAATATGCAGCTGCGGCCGCGACTGGGGCAGTTGCCAAAATTTCCCGGTCATAAGGCGAGGTCTGGAAATCATGCTGCGCCAGGTCGTGCGCACCTTGCCGGAAGGCATGCAACGCAGGGTCCTCATCGAATTGCCACGGGAAGACGTGTTCGCCAGTGAGGTAGAACGGTTCCTGCGAACGAGGGTCGGCATTTTCTTCGAAACCTGGGATTTCTTCGCGGATGCGGTGCGCGGACCAGTTGGTAGCGCCCGGAGTAACCACACCCCCGTAAATGGATTCGTGGATCGCGGCGTACAACGGACCATCAGCGAAAGAGACCATGCCGCCGACGCTGGTCAAAAAATCCGTCTTCAGCCGCTTTTCGCCGCCGACGGTGCGGAATGGATCTTCAAATAGGTACGCCAGGGTGTGGAATCCCGGACCCTGCCCCAGGGTAATACCGATGGTGCGCAGGCGGCGTGCACTCAGCCGCTCGCCCGTCGGCAAGAGTTCTTGGGACTGATCCAGGTGGTGGCATACTTCCCGAATTCGCTGGTCAATCCACGGGTACTCGCGATACATGGCGTGGTGGCGAGCCCGCACTTTGTCGAAGGTGGAACGGTAGACATCATCGATGCCCACGCTAGTGGCGGGTAGGCCGCCGGTGAGGTACGCGTGCTCGATTGCCTCCGGGTAGCGCGAGAGGTAAGAGGTGATGCAGAAACCGCCGAAGGATTGCCCGAACAGGGACCATTTTTCGATGCCCAGAGCTTTCCGTAGGGCTTCGGCATCGTCGACGATATAGTTTTGCTGGAGTTTTGATAGGCGTTCGACGCTTAAGTCTTCGGCTGGGCTGGCGTTATCGATGCGGTGGGAGCGGCCGGTGCCGCGCTGGTCTAGCAGGATGAAACGGAATTCTTCTAGGGCTTTGCCTACTACCCCACCAATCTCTGAACCAGCGACTTTACCTGCGCCACCAAAGGGGCGTGGTGCGGGAAACCCTGGGCCACCCTGCAGGTAGACGATGGCGGGTTTATTTTCGTTGCCGTCGGCGTAAATTTCGCGGGCGTAGAGCTCGAAGCTACCTGCGGAGGCGTTCTGTGGGTCCCAAGGGACGGTGAGCGTGTGTTCTTTGAGGTTGTGACCAAAATGGCGACTGGAAGTGGTTTTCAGAGACATAACTTATGTCTAGTGATGCATGTGCGACGCGTCAAGGTTTTAGTTCGTTCCGGACTTTTCTTCGGGTCTGCAGTATGCACCACTTCACCCTCTGCGGCACTGCCCCGGGCATACTTGGGGGCGGAAGGCCAGAGAAATTTTTGGGCCCCGTGGAATTTCGGGGGGGTGAATTCCACGGGGCGGCGCCTCCAACAGGAGGGCCAGGGCCACTCGGGGGGGGGTGGCGGCCAAGGCCGCGGCCTGTGAAGACATTTCCTACTATAACGAAAAGATGCTATCGCAGCAAACCTGTCTTCTTGCCTACAGAAAGACCCCTCCACAACACTTTTGACCAGGATTTTTGCGATAACCACCGTGGCCCCCAAATGGGGAAACCACGTTGTTGTGCGATTGTTTTCGGCTCCGTGTATTTGTATAACCCCTCTGCACCATGCCGACGCGACACCCCCGATTCTTTATACCCACCGATGGGGCTATCAATAGAGGCCCACCCTGCCACATAACCGTCATTGATATTGACCGATCCAGCATGAATACGTGGGGCGAGCTTCCAAGCAGTTTTTGGTGCAGCAAATATCGAAGAATTCAGCCCGTAACAGGTGCCATTCGCCGCTGCGACGGCGTCGTCAACATTCGCCACCGGCTGGATGTACACGACTGGGCCAAAGACTTCTTCGCGCAGCAGCCTGGCGCTGTCTGGGACATCGAGCAGAATCGTCGGCTCGTAGAAATACTTTCCCAAATCCGGCCGGGGTTTCCCACCAGTGAGCACGCGGGCCCCGGCGTGCTTGGCGTCGGCGACGAATTCTTCCACGGTTTCCAGCTGCCCTGCACTAACCAACGACCCCACCTGGTTTTTCCAGTCCAACGCACCGCCGAGCTTTTGTGCACGGAAGGAATCTGCGAGCCGTTCACAGAATTCCTGGTAAATATCCTGGTCGACATAAATACGTTCAATAGACACACATAGCTGGCCGGTATTCGACAGACATGCGTGCGTTATCGCCCGCACCGCGGTATCCAGGTGGGCATCGCTGGCGACGATCATCGGGTTTTTGCCACCCAATTCCGCAGAAAACCCCACTAAGCGTTTACTTACTTGCTCCGCCAAGACCTTCCCAGTGGCAGTCGATCCAGTAAACATCAAAAAGTCACAGTTCTCGGCAATCGCGGTACCCACTACCCCGCCGGAGCCAATTACCACAGTAAACACGCCGTCGGGAAGCCCTGCTACAGACAACAAGTGTGCGATCAGCAAGGAAGTGAACGGAGTTTGTGAATCCGGCTTGGCAACAACCGTATTGCCTGCCAGCAACGCCGGAATTGCATCAGAAACACCCAAGCTAAATGGATAATTCCATGGGCTGATCTGCCCGACCACGCCTTTCGGATCATGGTGCAGGTAGGTTTTGGTCAAGACCGGCATTCCACCACGTTTTTTCTGTGGGCGCAGCAGTTTCGGTGCTTGCCCGGCATAATATCGAGCATTATTAGCCACATCGGTGACTTCGTCGAACGCTCCTGCCCTGGCTTTGCCCGTCTCCAGCTGCACCAGGTCCATGATCAGCTCACGGTTGCTGAACACGAGATCATGAAACTTCGATATGATTTTCGCACGCTTCTTCACTCCCAATTGGTGCCATTCTGGCTGCACAGCACGCGCGGCACGAAAAGCAGCACAGGTGGCGTCGGCACCAACTTTCGGCACCCAACCAAGTGGCTGCTGCAAAAAAGGGGATTCGATTTCCACGCACCCAGGTGGAGTTATGCTCGCAGAATCATGGCCGGTAAATGCAAAAGAACGCAGGTGCTCCGCGAATTTCTCCGGCAATGGTTCTAAAGAGAAGCGTTTCGGGACGGCACGTTGGAAGGTCATGCCCCGCAATTATAGCTGGCAGCAGCTACTACTCCGGATTTTTATGAAGCACTTTTCTTTAATTACTTGTAGGTGTTACCGGAGCAACCACATCGGCATCATTGCTACCCGAGCTTTTCGGGATTTCGCTAGAAAACCGACGGACGATCGCAGAATACAAAGCTCCAGTAATGTTGTGCAGCACGGCAGCGACCGCACCAGGCAAGGCTGCTTCAGGGGTGAAGAATTTTGCTGCCATACCCGAAGACAGTCCGGCTGATTGGGTTCCGATTTCCACCGCCATCGTTCGGTTATAGGATGGCGGCATCTTCAATAAAGCTCCAGCTGCATAGCCTAAGAGGTAGCCAAAAACATTGTGCAACAAAACGGCAATAATGACGATCACGCCTACCTGCGCAAGCCGCTCTCCGTTATTAGCGACTGTAGGAAACACCACTCCCCCGATGCCGAGAATGGATACCCACGGAAGAATAGGGGTAATTTTCGCAATCATAGTGTCAAAGATGCAGCGCAGAATCAGGCCACCAATCACTGGAACCAGCACCGTCTGCGCCAAGGTTAGCGCCATACCGACACCGTCGATAGCGATGTCTTCCCCAGCCAAAGCGAGCATAAGCAGAGGAGTCACAATCGGTGAAAGCAACGTGGAAACAGATGTCATCGCCACCGACAGCGCCACGTCACCCCGCGAAAGGTAGGCGATCACATTTGACGAAGTACCACCCGGCACCGACCCCAGCATCAACAACCCCACGGCAAGGGCCGGGTGCAACCCCAATAGCTTGGCGACGCCAATTGCACATAGCGGCATAATCACGAACTGCCCCACCACACCGATGAACACGGGCCACGGCCTACGTGCAATTTCTTGAAAGTCTGGGATGGTCAATGTCAGCCCCATCGCAAACATGATCACCATCAGAAAATAGGTAATCGCCCCGCTCAAAGGCACAAAGGGTGTGGGGAAGAAATACGCAATGATGGTTCCGACCAGAATAAAAGCCGGAAAGGCAGTCACGGCAATGGCTGCGGAGCGGTCCTCGGAGGTTTTCATTCGAACAGTATGCCGGATCACACGCGCACTGTCAGTTCACAGCCAATTTTCCGGGTATTTTTATTCAACCAAGCGCCAATCCCCATTGGCGCGCACGCTTGGTCTCACCGCAACGCCAGGGCATTTATCGGCTACTACGCGCACCCGCGGGACGATCCGCATTATTCATCGGCCATGCGTTCGAGTTTCTCACGTAACCGTTGATCTTTACGTTCTACATCAGCAGCCATATTTTCCTGATACTCCACCATGGCGTCGACAAGCTCCGGCTGCCCTGCCGACAAAATCCGCACTGCTAACAAACCAGCATTTTTCGCCCCATCAATCGAGACCGTAGCCACTGGAACCCCGGCCGGCATCTGCACGATAGATAGCAAGGAATCCAGACCATCTAAGTTCTTCAGCGCTCGTGGAATACCAATCACCGGAAGCGGGGTTGCCGCCGCCACCATGCCCGGCAAATGCGCAGCGCCACCAGCGCAGGCCAAGATGCACTTGATGCCACGAGTATGCGCTTGCTTCGCATAAGCCAACATCTTTTCCGGGGTGCGATGGGCGGAAACGACACCGACCTCAAAAGGCACCCCAAACTCCGCAAAGACTTCTACGGCAGGCTTCACTGTGTCCCAATCAGAATCCGACCCCATAATCAGCCCGATCACAGGACCATTATTCTTTGAGGCTTCCTTCTGCGCAGCTTCTTGGCTCATCTCTGGCTCCTTCTTGTGCTCACAGTGGCGTCTTTTCCGCCGTATCTGTGTTCGTGCTGTCTAGGTAATGTTCAGACTAGCCGGTATAGCCGTCGTCCCACCGGGCATTAACCACGAAATTAGCAGCCAGCTGGGCTTGCCGACGAACTTCCGCAACGTCTGCTGCTTCGCCTGGGGTAGCATCTGCGGCATCGCCAGGGCTAGCAACAGCACCACTGATATTCACATGTCCCATCTTGCGGCCTGGACGATAATCCTTGCCATATAAATGCACTTTGGCCTGCGGAAAACGCTGCCAGACTGCACGCACACGTTCGCGCATCGGCATCTCAGGATCAGATTCCCCACCCAGCACATTAGCCATGACAGTCACCGCCGCCGTCGGTTCCGTAGCACCAAGCGGATAATCCATCACCGCACGCAGGTGTTGTTCAAACTGGGAAGTCACGCACCCATCCTGGCTCCAGTGGCCGGTATTGTGCGGGCGCATCGCTAACTCATTGACGCTCAACTGCTCTGCACCGGTTGCATCCCGGTAGTAGAACAACTCGACAGCTAACACGCCGGTGACATCCAGCTTTTCTGCGACTGTCACCGCCAGCTGCTCTGCTTGCCGACGCAGCGTTTCAGAGATTCCAGGGGCGGGTGCGACGGCCTCGGCACATACTCCCCCAGATTGCACTGATTCCACGACCGGCCAGGTCTGTACCTGCCCGGATGGCGTACGCGCGACCATGGCAGAGAGCTCGCCGACGAAGTCCACTTTGGTTTCTGCCAATAATTCCACGGCTTCGTCCAGCAATTCGTCGACAAGAGCTTCCAGGTGCTCTACCGATTCTGGAAACCACACGCCTTTGCCATCGTAGCCACCCCGGCAGGCCTTCAGGCAGACCTTGCCGTCGTGCTCATCCCAGAACGCACGGACGGTTTTGGTATCTGTGATCGGCGCAAAGTCTGGCACCGGCACGCCAAGCTTTTCCAGGTTACGCCGCATTACCAGTTTGTCCTGCGCATTTTCCAAAGCATCGGGGCCTGGTTGGATATTCACGCCCTCTGCCTGCAGCGTGCGCAGATGTTCAAGCGGAACATGCTCGTGGTCGAAGGTAATGACATCAACACCATGGGCAACCGAGCGCAAGTCATCCAGGTTGCGGTAATCCCCCACAAACACATCGCTGGTGACCTGCGCAGCCGAAGAATCAGGTTTGCCCGCCAGCACGCGTAAAGATTGGCCTAATTCACTAGCTGCCGGAGCCATCATGCGCGCCAATTGCCCATCACCGACGACGGCGACAACAGGAAGATCAGCAGCAGGCGTCGGCACGCCCCGGGCGGCACGGGCTGCCTCGCCCGGATTCGGTTGCACATTAGTGGAGTTATTGGAGGACTGATTCTGGGATGGCTTAGTCACAACTGCACATTGTAATCGTGCTCGCACTAAGCAGAAAAGGCAGCGGAGAAGACAGCCGAAAATCCGCGTACAAACTCGGTCTAAAAACTCGGCCTAAAAATATGGACTCGGGTGTAAGGCGTTTTTGATTTCACCAACGACCTTTTTTGATTTCGGCACCCCACCGAAATACAGCGGATACGAAAACCCGCGCACTGCCAAAGAAATCCCTTTGCGACGCCGCGCCACATCCAATACCTGATGCAAAGGAATGGAATCTACCTTCGCAGTCAGCTTCGCGGGGCGCGCAACAATCCGCTGGTTGGTGACGATGAAGCGTTGTTTGCGGTTACGCAGTAGCGGCAGCACAAAACGCCATACCACCAGTAGCATCCACACCGCCACCACGCTGTTGTGTAGCAGCGCCGGATCGAACAGCCCGGTATTCAACTGTGGGAGGTTATGGGGATTATCCAACCAGCCAATCCCCATCCACGCCAGGCCGGTAAGCAGCACGACTTCCAAAAACGGGAAAACCAGGTTGCTGTTTGGCGCGGTCATATCTACCAGCACTTGTTCGTCTGGCTTGATGGACAGGCCACGGCTACCGCCTTTCCGCATGCCCGCCATTAGCTATAGTTCCCATCTTTGCGGCGCAAATGGGAGACATCGCCGGCAGAAAATGCATTGCCGTCGATGCTGATACGGCCATCATCGGTGACGGTATCGACAGTGCCTTCGATGGCTTCCGAATGGGTTTCCAGGCGCACCCGCGCTCCGATTGAGGCGCAGGCCGCGCGGTAGTCATCCATCAACTGCGGGTCGTTATCCTGCCATTGCTGCATGCGCTCGTGGAAGTTACGCAACACATCTGCCGCGATCTGCGTGTGATCTGTCGTTTTTCCGGCAATCTGCAAACTAGTTGCATGCGGAACAGGCAATTGCTCCTCGCTTAGGGCCACGTTGATGCCCCAGCCGACTACCACGCGCGCAGCAGGTGGAAGCTCACCGCTGGCCTTAGCGGATGTGAAAGCAGAGTCAGAGCCGGATTTGAACTGCCCAGATTTGAACTCGTCGTTTGCGTGCAGCGCCCCGGCTTCCGCCAGAATGCCGCACAGTTTCTTTTCACCTAGCAGCACATCATTGGGCCATTTCAGGCGGGTACCACCGATCGCATCCGCAACTGCCAGCCCGGCAGCCAGTGGGATAGTGCCAATGCGGTCCAGCGAAGTAGGCGTCAGCAGCACCGACATCGCCAGATTTGACCCGGCTGGGGCTTCCCACACACGCCCTAAACGACCTTTGCCAGCGGTTTGATTAGTGGTGATGCGCACGGTCCACGGCCCAGCGTCAGCGTCGGCAAGCAAATCGGTATTCGTCGATTCGGTGGATTCCGCATAGGAAACAGTGGCGAACTCGAGTGCGTCGGCAAGCTGGTGGGCATCAAAACTCATGGTCAATATTCTACTGGTGCTACATTGCTTGCATGGCAAAAGTCACGTTTGATTCGGTCACTATCCAGTACCCCGGCGCAGCATCCCCATCGGTCGCCGGGTTGGATCTAGAGATTGCCGACGGCGAATTCTTGGTGTTAGTAGGTCCATCAGGCTGCGGCAAATCCACCACCTTGCGCGCACTGGCCGGGCTGGAAGACATCAGCTCCGGACGCATTCTCATTGGAGAAGAAGACGTCACTGGCACCGAACCTGGGCAGCGCGATATAGCAATGGTGTTTCAGAACTACGCCTTGTACCCACACCTAACCGTCGAACAAAACATGGGCTTTGCGTTAAAACTGGCGAAAGTGCCGAAACGTGAAATCGCCGAAAAGGTTGCCGCCGCCGCGGAGATCTTAGGGCTGACGGAATACCTCAAGCGTAAGCCGAAGGAACTCTCCGGTGGCCAGCGCCAGCGCGTAGCCATGGGCCGGGCGATCGTGCGGGAACCGAAAGCTTTTTTGATGGACGAACCGCTATCTAACCTGGATGCAAAGCTGCGGGTGCAGACACGTTCTGAGTTGGCTGCTTTGCAACGACGCCTAGGTACTACAACGGTATATGTCACCCACGATCAGGTAGAAGCCATGACCATGGGTGATCGCGTGGCGGTGTTGAAAGACGGTTTGCTGCAACAGGTTGCCCCACCCCGTGAGCTCTATGAGCACCCGGCCAACGAATTTGTCGCCGGGTTTATAGGTTCACCAGCGATGAATATTTTCTCAGCAGACACCGGCAGCAGCGCTGCCGACAGCCCCGGCGCGACCGGCAGCGTCGGAGAGCGCGGAGGCATTCGTTTCGGCGTGCGTCCGGAAGATATGCACATTCACGCAAGCAAAGAAGTTGCAGGCGCGAGCACGATTCCCGGTGCACATGACACCATCGCCGGCACCATCGAGATTGTCGAAGAGCTCGGCGCTGAATCCTATATTTATGTCTCCCCAACTGACGGGCCTGCGGCTTCCCTGGGCGGTGCCCCCGAGCGTTTTGTCGCACGATGGACCGCCGATACGCGCCCGAGACGCGGCGAAAAGGTCACGTTGTCTTTTGACCCGGCGAAAGCTCACCGCTTCGATGTAAAAACCGGGCAGGCGCTCCAACAGCCCCACTAGTTTCCTACCGCAACACACCCCACACGGGGGTGATTTGCCAGAAATCTTCTCGTACCCGTGTGGGTTCGCCTTAAGGTTAGACCACACCTGTGTGTACACAGCCACTTGCGAGCCACCCGTACGGCACGTCACACAAGAACCATAAGAAAGGTGCTTCTTCCATGACTTCCCAGCCACTCAAGACCACCACGCTGCCATCGCTCCGCGCGCTCGCTACCGGCCGCACGGGAAAGGTCGCTGCCACGGTTTTCGCATCGTCGCTGATGCTTACTGCTTGTTCCGTGGAAAATACCGCAGAATCTGACTCCACGACAGACTCCACAGACAGCAAGGCAGAGAAATCGGCTTCGGGTGAAGAAGGTCGCGGGCCGATCACCTTCGCGATGGGCCGCAACGATACCGACAAGCTCACCCCCATCATCGAGAAGTGGAACGAAGAGCATCCCGATGAGCAGGTCACGCTAGAAGAACTCGCCGGTGAAGCCGACGACCAGCGCGAGACCCTGGTGCAGTCGCTGCAGGCTGGCAACTCGGATTACGACGTTATGGCACTGGACGTGGTCTGGACGGCAGATTTTGCTGCCAACCAATGGCTGGAACCACTCGAGGGCGACTTTGAGGTTGATACCTCGAACCTGCTGGATGCCACCGTGGAATCCGCCACGTACCGCGATACGTTGTACGCATTGCCGCAAAACACCAACGGCCAACTGCTGTTCCGTAACACCAAGCTGGTGGATTCCGAGCCAGAAAACTTTGCTGATCTGACGCAATCCTGCGCCGATCTCGACGATTCTGTCGAGTGCCTGACCCTGCAACTGAAGCAGTACGAAGGTTTGACGGTCAACACCATTGGCTTTATCGAAGGCTGGGGTGGCTCTGTCCTCGATGGTGAAGACGTCACCGTGGATAGCGAAGAAGCGAAAGAAGGCTTGCAGGCTCTGGTTGATGCCTTCGAAGACGGCACCATATCCTCGTCGTCACTGTCTGCTACCGAAGAAGAAACCAACCTGGCATTCACCGGCGGCGAAACCGCCTACGCCATCAACTGGCCATATATGTACACCAACGCCGAAGAAGCCAGCGCCACCGCTGACAACTTCGAGGTATCCCCGCTCGTCGGCAAGGATGGAGTCGGTGTGTCCACGCTGGGTGGCTACAACAACGGCATCAACGTCAATTCGGAGCATAAGAAGACTGCTTTGGACTTCATGAAGTTCATCATCAGCGAGGAAAACCAGACCTCATTCGCAGAAAACTCCTTCCCACCAGTGTTGGCATCGATCTACGAAGATGAGTCGCTGGTAGAGAAGTTCCCATACCTGCCCGCCCTGAAGGAATCACTGGAGAACGCGGCACCACGTCCGGTTTCGCCGTTCTACGAGGCCATTTCTAAGGCTATCCAGGACAACGCTTATGCTGCGTTGCAGGGCGACAAGCCGGTGGACCAGGCTGTTGCTGACATGAAGAAGGCTATCGAGGCCGCTTCCAACTAAAATGCCTGCACGCACTACCTGGAGTTCGCAACTTCGGCAGGCTGGCTGGCTTATTGCCCCAGCTTTGATCGTGCTCGCCATCGTGATTGGTTATCCGGTGGTGCGCGCGATCTTCTTGTCGTTTCAAGGTAACCGCCGACTCGACCCGGAAACCGGGCTTTTTACCGAAGGCGGTTTCACCGGTCTAGAGAATTACCTGTACTGGGTCAATAGCCGATGCATGGGTTCAGACGGCACGGCGATTACCTGCCCACCGGGTTCTTTGGCCACGGATTTTTGGCCAGCGGTGGGGATTACTCTCTTTTTCACCGTCGTTACGGTCAGCCTGGAAATCATTCTGGGCATGGCGATGGCGCTGATCATGAATGGGAAATACCGTGGCCGCGGGCTAGTGCGCGCTGCTGTGTTGATCCCATGGGCAATTCCGACGGCTGTAACCGCGAAGTTGTGGCAGTTTATGTTCGCAGACCACGGCATAGTCAATTCGTTGCTGGACGCCAATATTCACTGGACGACGGACCCGTGGGCTGCACGATTCGCAGTAATCATCGCCGATGTGTGGAAAACTTCGCCGTTTATGGCTTTGTTGATCCTCGCTGGTCTCCAGATGATTCCCGATGAGGTCTACGACGCCGCCAAGGTCGACGGCGCAAGCCGCATGCAACGCTTTGTTCGCATCACATTGCCGCTGGTAAAACCGGCACTAATGGTCGCGATTTTGTTCCGCACCCTGGACGCGCTGCGTATGTACGATCTGCCGGTGATCATGATTTCTGGTTCCTCGAATTCTCCAACGGCGGTGATTTCCCAGCTGGTTGTGGAAGATATGCGCCAGGGCAATTTCAATTCCGCCTCTGCCCTTTCTACGCTGATCTTCCTGCTCATCTTCGCGGTGGCGTTTTTCATGATCCGCTTTTTCGGCGCTAATGTCTCCGGCAGCCCACGTGGTCGAACCAGCCCTGACCGTGGTCGGCGCGCACGCGCGAAGGCTGCCCGTCGGCAGGCAAAACAGGGACAAACAAAACAGGAACGCACCGCAACACCGCAGGAGGTGTCTTAAATGAGCACGGCACGATCTCAGGCAGTTCCACGCGCACGTGCCCGCCGCGGTTCTTCGCAACTATGGCACTACCTCGGCTTGGCGTTCATCATCTTCTGGGGCTTGGCACCGTTTTATTGGATGGTGGTTACCGCACTACGCGACTCCAAACACACCTTCGACACCACACCGTGGCCCACGCACGTCACTCTGGATAACTTTGCCGATGCCTTGGCCACCGACAAGGGCAACGACTTCCTAGGCGCGATCTTCAATTCGCTGTTGATTTCCTTGGCGACGACTGGCCTGGCCGTCGCTGTCGGTGTGTTTACTGCTTATGCGATTGCGCGTCTAGAGTTTCCGGGCAAAGGTTTTATCACCGGCCTGATTCTGGCAGCTTCCATGTTTCCCGCGATCGCCCTGGTTACCCCGTTGTTCCAACTGTTCGGCGATCTGGAGTGGATCGGGACGTACCGGGCGATGATTATCCCGAATATTTCTTTCGCTCTCCCTTTAACCGTCTACACGCTGGTGTCGTTTTTCCGACAACTGCCGTGGGAGTTGGAAGAAGCCGCGCGTGTCGACGGCGCATCGCGCGGGCAAGCTTTCCGCCTGGTGCTGCTGCCACTGGCTGCCCCGGCACTGTTTACCACGGCAATTATCGCTTTTATCACCACCTGGAATGAATTTATGCTGGCACGGCAGCTCTCCAACCGCGATACCGAACCGGTGACCGTGGCTATCGCGCGTTTCTCCGGACCTTCTGCGTTCGAATACCCGTACGCCGCCACCATGGCTGCTGGTGCACTGGTGACAATCCCGCTGATCATCATGGTGTTAGTCTTCCAGCACCGCATCGTCTCTGGACTAACTGCCGGCGGAGTGAAAGCCTAAACCTGATGCGGGAAGACCTCGCGTGGCAAGCCATTGCCGGTTTTGTCGGTTTTTTCACCGTGCTGTCCGGCATCCAGGCGGTCTGGAACATATTCCAGGACGAACCGGGGGTTGTGCCGGCACTTTTGTTTGCGGGCATGCTTGTACTGAGTTTCTTGGTCTGGCGTGCTCGACCATAACCCGCCAGCCACATATCTCCAGCCACATATCTCCAGTCACGATTCTGGCGTGGCTCGCCATCCCCACTACGAAACCACGAGCGCTACAGTTTTGTTTTGTGACTAAACTCACCTACAGAAAAACGTGCTTTCTCTTACAAAACCAGCCTATAGTCTAAACATGACTATTTCCTCACCTTTAGAGAACTTGGCTGCGGAAACCACCGCGGAAAAGATCGCTGACCTCAAACGCCGTCGGGAAGAAGCCCACGCGCCGATGGGCCCAGCCGCGCATGAGAAGGTGCGCTCGCAAGAGCGGCTGACCGCACGCGACCGGCTGGATTACCTACTCGACGAAGGATCTTTCGTCGAAACCGACCAACTCGCCCGCCACCGGACACAGGACTTCGGCATGGGGGCACGCCGCCCAGTCACCGATGGCATCGTCACCGGCTGGGGCACCATCGACGGCCGTGAAGTCTGCATCTTCTCGCAAGACGGCACAGTCTTTGGCGGCGCACTCGGTGAGGTCTACGGCGAAAAGATGGTGAAAATTCAAGAACTAGCTATCACCACTGGCCGCCCACTCATCGGTCTCTACGAAGGCGCTGGCGCCCGCATCCAAGATGGTGTGGTCTCACTGGACTGGATCGCGCAGACTTTTTACCAAAACATTCAAGCCTCCGGCGTCGTGCCACAGATTTCGGTCATCATGGGTGCCTGTGCCGGCGGCAACGCCTATTCCCCGGCCCTGACAGATTTTGTGGTCATGGTGGATAAAAAATCCAAGATGTTTGTCACTGGACCGGACGTCATCAAAACCGTTACCGGCGAGGAAATCACGCAAGAAGAACTCGGTGGCGCCTCCGCCCACATGGGCCTGGCCGGCAATTCACATTTCACTGCCGAAACTGATGAAGAAGCCCTCGACTGGGTACATGACCTGGTTAGCTACCTGCCGACCTCCAACCGGGTGAGCCCGCCGCGCGAACACCATATTCCGGAAACTGGCGCTATCGAAGAGCACCTTTCTGCTGCCGACCAAGCGCTGGATTCCATCATCCCGGATTCCCCTACCCAGCCTTATGAGGTCCGCGATGTTATCGAAGCGCTCACCGACGACGGCGAATACCTAGAAATCCAGGAAAAGCGCGCCGAAAACGTGGTGATTGCTTTTGGTCGCATCGAAGGCCAAACCGTCGGCTTCGTCGCCAACCAGCCCCAGGTCTATGCAGGTTGTTTGGATATTGATTCTTCCGAAAAGGCCGCGCGGTTCATCCGCACTTGCGATGCCTTTAATATCCCCATCGTGTTGCTTGTCGACGTCCCCGGCTTCTTGCCCGGTGCCTCACAGGAATACGGTGGCATTCTACGCCGAGGCGCGAAGCTGCTATATGCCTATGGTGAGGCCAGCGTCCCCAAGATCACCGTTACCATGCGCAAGGCCTACGGCGGCGCCTACTGCGTAATGGGCTCGAAAGGCCTGGGAGCCGACGTGAACTTGGCTTGGCCAACCGCGCAGATCGCAGTCATGGGCGCAGCCGGAGCCGTGGGCTTCATCCACCGCAAAGAATTGAAAAAAGCCGCCGACGAAGGCCTGGATACCGCTGCCCTGGCCGCATCGTTTGAGCGCGAGTACGAAGATTTCATGCTCAACCCTTACAAGGCTGCCGAACGCGGCTTGATTGATGCGGTAATCCTGCCGAGCGAAACGCGCGGCATGATCGCACGCAATCTGCGTTTATACGCGGATAAATCCGTCGCCCGTCCGGCACGCAAGCACGGCAACATACCACTGTAATTTTGCCGTCCACCGTAATTTTCAGTTAGCTTTTCGAAAGGATAATCCAAACCATGTTCTCTACAGCAACCCCCACAGGCTCCCCACTGTTTTCCATCACCAAAGGAAATCCTTCTGACGACCAACTAGCAGCACTGTCTGCAATCGTATCCTCGCTGGCAGCACGCTCAACCCGCACCACAGCAGCCCGCACCCCACAGACCCGACGCCTTGTGGCCGACATTGGACGCGAGTACCAGCCACTACAATTCCCGCATGTACGTTTCTACTAAATATTCCAGTATCATTTCCTGGTTTGGTTCCTGTTCTCTAAACTAGAAGATTATGACTGCTTCCCAACCGGATATGACTACCACCGCAGGCAAGCTCGCCGACCTTGCCCAGCGACTAGAAAACGCAGCGCGGCCCGTTGGAGCTGAGGCCGTCGACAAGCGCCACGAGGCCGGGCAGCTCACCGCACGTGAGCGTGCCGAGCGCCTATTAGACGCTGATTCTTTCGTCGAAACCGACGCACTTGCCCGACACCGAGTCAGCGATTTCGACTTAGAGCACAACAAGCCACTCACCGATGGCGTAGTCACGGGCTACGGCACCATCGGCGGGCGTCGAGTATGCGTCTATTCCCAGGACAACACGGTTTTCTCTGGGCAACTCGGCGAAGTCTATGGCGAAAAGATCTGCAAAATCTACCAGCTGGCCACCAAAACCGGCCAGCCAATCATCGCTATTCACGAAGGCACCGGCCCACGCTTTGCCGAAGGGATTGTCACCCTGGCGATGTACTCCAAGATTTTGTCGCACATGACCGCAGCATCGGGCGTAATCCCACAAATTTCGGTGGTCACCGGGCAAACCACTGGGCTGCATGCATTTGGCCCAGCTTTTTCAGATATCACGATCATGGTGGATGGCGATGCCAGCCTGCACCACGCGAGCGAAGCAGCCATCGCCCATGCCACCGGAACTCGCCTGGATGCACAAGCGTTGGGAAGCGCACAAGTGCATGCCACCGAGTCCGGCACCTGCCACCTGCGTGCCGAATCCGACGCGCAAGCCTTAGAACTAGCACGCACCGTCGTCAACTACCTGCCAGTAAACAACATGGCAGAAGCGCTGCGGACCGAAGCGGAAATCCAGGTCGGCTCCGTGCAAGACAACATCACAGACACCGATTACCAATTGGACGATCTCATTCCAGATGACGCCTTCGCCGCCTATGATGTGCGCGAGGTGCTTAATATCGTCACCGATGACGGCATTTTCGAGCTGCAAGAAGAATACGCACCGAATATCGTCACCGCTTTCGCGCACGTCGAAGGCCGCGCCGTGGGAATTATCGCGAACCAGTCCGCACACCAATCCGGTGCTCTCACCTCCCGAGCAGCCGAAAAAGCCGCCCGCTTTATCCGCACCTGCGATGCCTTCAACACCCCAATCATTGAGTTCGTGGACTCCGCAGACTTCGTACATAGCGCCGATGAAGAGCGCGCCGGGCTACTGCGCCGCGGAGCCAAATTGGCTTATGCCTACGCCGAAGCGACAGTCCCGAAGGTCACAGTGATTTTGCGCAAAGCATTCGGCACCTCTTACGTATTCATGGGTTCGAAGGATCTGGGCGCAGACCTGGTCTATGCGTGGCCAACCGCCCAGATCGCCATTGCCGGAGCCGAGGAAACTGCACGCGGTATTTATGGTGCCCAATTCGAAGGCACGGCAAACGGTGCCGAGAGCCTGGCAGAAAAGGCCGCAGAGCTGGAAGAAAAATTCATCCACCCCTACGCTGCCGCCGAACGTGGTTACGTCGACGCTGTCATCCCTCCGAATGAAACCCGTGGCCAGCTAGTAGAAGCACTCCGCATGCTGGGCCGCAAAGTGGTAACGACGCAGCCGAAAAAACACGGCAATATCGCACTATAAGAATTCTCGTTACAAGCATTCGTGCTACAAGAACCTGGAGAAGCTGTGGAATCTTTTTCTATCGTCAACGGCACCCCAAACGACAGCGAACTCACTGCTTTGTCAGTCGTTCTCGCACAAGTCGATGCCCGGGCCCGTGCGGAAGCCGCCGGGGTCTATGCCCCGCATAACCGCTGGGGCACGGGGCGCACCCTTGCCGGCCGCCCAGTGTATAACCCTTCCGCCTACCGGAATGCGCACTTTGACTAAACACAACGCACACCACATACAGCCCCCACAGCCCGCACCGCGTATGGTTCTCGCTTCCCAGTCGCCTTCCCGCGCTGGGATTTTGCGTTCAGCCGGCGTCGAGCCCGTGATCGAACCCGCCCATGTGGATGAAGACGCCATCCAGGCTGAGCTTGGCAACGCTAGCCCCAGCGAGATCGTGACTGCACTGGCGCACGCCAAAGCACAAGCCATCGCGCGAATTTACCCGAATGACGTGGTCATCGGTGGCGATTCCATGCTGCTTCTCGACGGCGTATTGCAAGGTAAACCGCACACTGAACAAGCCACGATTGCGCGGTGGCGCGCCCAAGCAGGCCGCAACGCCCAGCTGTTGACCGGGCATTGCCTGATATTTGGCGGCGAGACATACACTGAGGCCGCCACAACTGACATTGCCTTTGCACAAGCCAGTGAAGCTGATCTTGCTGCCTACGCGGCGACTGGTGAGCCATGGCAATGCGCCGGTGCTTTCACACTCGAAGCACTCGGTGGTTGGTTTATTGATCGTATCGACGGCGACCCGTCATCAGTAATTGGTTTATCGCTGCCAGTCGTGCGCCGCGCGCTGTACCACTTTGGCTTTGGCGTTTCCGACTTCTGGAATGCTTAACCACCTTTAACCGCAAACCTGCGGCATCTTCTTGCGGAATCTCCAGTAGTCTATGGGCATGGAAATGAAAGACATGCTAGCCCCAGAGCCATTGAAATTGCCTGCCGATCCGGCACAGGCGCAGGATCTACAAGCGGCAGAAACCGCACTGAAATTCCCAGAAAGCCCCTTGGTGTGGGCCTTCCGGGCCGAAGAGACGCTGAAAATGATCAGCGACGACGAAGCCGAGTCGATTTCTTCCTTGTGGGCTTCGCAATCCACTTCCGAAGGTTTATCCCGGAATGAAACTAAGCTAATTGCCTATTCCTGCGCCCGCACCGGCTACCACCGTGGCCTAGACCGTCTGCGTGCGAACGGCTGGAAAGGCTGGGGCCCGGTTCCGTTTTCCCACGAGCCCAACCAGGGTGTGTTGCGAGCGATCGCCGCGCTAGCGCTGGCCTCGAAGGCCATCGGTGATGACGACGAATACGATCGCTGCCGCCAGATGCTTTCTGATGCAGATCCTGCCAGCGTCGGAAAGCTGCTGGGTGAAACCAGCTGAACCTCGCCGCGCAGCGTTTAGCTGTTCACTGGCTTCACCGCACAGCGTTTAGCTGTTCACTGGCTTCACCGCACAGCGTTTAGCTGTTCACTGGCTTCACTGCCTTCGCCGCCCGGGCCTCCACACGGGAGATGACCTCGGCGGCGATTTTTTCTTGAATCCCAGATTCCAGCTGCGAGCTAAAACCAACGCAAGAGCAGTTGATTTCACCGAGCACG
Source organism: Corynebacterium pseudodiphtheriticum (assembly GCF_023509295.1). NCBI lineage: Bacteria > Bacillati > Actinomycetota > Actinomycetes > Mycobacteriales > Corynebacteriaceae > Corynebacterium > Corynebacterium pseudodiphtheriticum. The sequence continues at coordinate 1,774,969 of NZ_CP091864.1, forward strand.
TAGGCATCGCGAGCTTGCTTGTTTTGGTCAGTCCCCTCGGCGCCCGTGTTTTCGGTACGCACGCTTTCTGCTCCATCGTCGCCGTCGGCCAGAATAAAATCAGCAGTCCACAGCAATGGCATCGTGCCACCCAATTCACCGCCCAGACGCTCAGCAAGCACCGGGCGGAAACGATCAAACACGGCCAGCAAATCCGGCCACGACTCCGGGGCATCATGGGTGTAATGCGCACCAGAAAATAGCGTCGCCGAGAAGTTGTTGCCGCCCGCAGCAGGCTTCTTGTGAATCACCGAAACCGGAGTATCACCGACAACCAAGACACGGATCTCGCCCTCCACAATGCGCGGCAAAAAGCGCATGTCTACGAGCATGCCGTTATCCCCCTCCAGATAGGCCTCACACTGCGTCATGAATTCCGCCAGCGTGTGGGTTTCAGTATGGTTGTCCACGGCCTCGGTACAGGTGACCTGGGCATCGCCCGCCACCGGCTGCCCAGACCCAGGTCGCGCAGATTCGTCGGCAAGCTGTACGCGCCAAATGCCCTCCCCGGTAGAGCCGCGGTTTTGCTTGAGCACCCGCTCGCCGCCAGCTAGGGACATTGGGAAAGCCTGCCGGAAGCTGTTTACGTCGTAATACGCTGCGGTATCCGCGGGAACCAGCGGAGTGTCATTCAGCTTGACCAATGCGTCTTTCGCGCCATAAGCCAGCATTTCTGCCGGGCGGGAGAATGCGGCCAGACCGGCGTCGGCAAGCTTTTCTAGCAAAGCAAAATATCCGGCCTCGCCACCAGGAATATTGCCCGGGTTTACTCGCGAAATATAAGCATCGAAGGAGCCGGACACGTAGTCGAATAATTTATCGGACCACTCCGGGCGGTACACAACCACTTCCGCATGCCAGCCTTGCGCCCGCAACGCATCAAGAATGGGCTGGGTGTCGACGCGATTGCCGTGGATGGTTTTGTCGTTTCCGCCTTCCACTTCAAAGACGACGACGGCCCGGTGGATTCCGTCTACGGTGCGCGTGGTGTCAGGTTTCTGGGCGTCTGTGCTCATGGCTGCTCCTTGCATGAGAAGTTTTCGATAAGATTTAATGGTGTACTTTCCCGCCGTCTGAAAGGCTAACCCGTGGCTATTGCATTCGATAACCATCCCTCGTTTCGGGAATATGCGGAACCTGGACGGTTAGTTTCCGCCTCGTGGCTATCCGCACGCTTGGGCGTAAAAGGTTTGCACGTCGTTGAGTGTAATGAAGACTCCGTGCTTTATAACATCGGGCACTTGCCGTCTGCCCTGCGCATCAACCCCGAAGAGCTGATTGACCCCACGACCTTGGATATTATCGACGGCGAAGGTTTTTCCGCGCTGTTATCCCGCCTGGGCATTGGCCGGGATGACACCGTGGTTTTCTATGGTGATCGGGGCAACCGATGGGCGTGCTTCGCGCTGTGGGTTTTCGAGTTGTTTGGGCACCCGGACACGCGCATTTTAGATGGTGGCCGTGAAGGCTGGATGCAAGAAGAACGGGATACTTCCCTTAGCCCGGCGTTGGTGCTGAGCCCATCGCATTATCCGGTGTGCGAACGCGATGATTCCGCCGCCCGAGCATTTGTGGATGAGCTTGCCGACGACGATTCCATAACGGCAATCGATGTGCGCTCTGCCGCGGAGTTTTCCGGGTTGCCTAGTGAGCAGGCAGCCGCGCGCTCGGAGCTGGGATCAGGCCCTGGTGCGGTGACTGCGCGTCGACAAGGTCACGTTCCTGGCGCTAAGCATCTACCGTGGAAATCGCTGATAACTCCGAGTGGCATGTTCCGTTCCCGTAAGGAGCTCGAGAAAGTCTGGCCAGCACAGTCAAGCGTAATTTATTCACAGGTAGGCGCACGTGCCGCACTAGCGTGGTTCATTGGCCGGTTCTTGTTGGGGCACACAGAAACTCGAATTTATGACGGCGGTTGGTCCGAATGGGGCAACATGGTCGGCATGCCTATTGAAACGGGCAGCGACGCCGAAAATTAAAGCGACACCGAAAATTACTTAGCCGATGTCGCGATTTTGGTTTTTGCGCAATTTTCGGCATGATTTTGGGACACTAACCAAAACCTGATGGTTTTCTCATGTTTTGGTGTGTAAGAATAGACTGAGACGAATTCACGAATTGTGCAACGATTTTTTACTTTAAGCGCTATGGAGGGCCAACGTGGCTGAACAGACAAAGATCACCAAGGTATTGATCGCCAACCGCGGAGAGATCGCGGTACGCATCATCCGCGCCGCCAAGGACGCCGGCATCGGCTCCGTGGCTGTCTATGCGGAACCCGACGCCAACGCGCCTTTCGTTGGGCTTGCCGACGAAGCTTTCGCCTTGGGTGGCTCCACGTCTGCAGAGTCATATTTGGACTTCCACAAAGTACTCGACGCCGCAAAGAAATCCGGCGCCAACGCCATCCACCCTGGCTACGGCTTCCTATCCGAAAATGCTGATTTCGCACAAGCAGTCATCGACGCCGGCTTCATCTGGATCGGCCCTTCACCAGAAGCCATCGCGAACCTAGGCGATAAAGTCACCGCGCGCCATATCGCAGAAAAAGCCGAAGCTCCGATGGCACCGGGCACCAAAGATCCAGTCGCTGACGCCGCAGAAGTGGAAGCTTTCGCGGATAAACACGGCCTGCCCATCGCCATTAAAGCCGCATTTGGTGGTGGTGGTCGTGGCATGAAAGTCGCCTACGAGCGAGAGGAAGTTGCCGAACTTTTTGAATCCGCCACCCGTGAAGCCACTGCCGCCTTCGGCCGCGGGGAATGCTTCGTCGAACGTTACCTCGACCGTGCCCGCCACGTGGAAGCCCAGGTGCTGGCCGACCAGCACGGCAACGTCATCGTCGCCGGCACGCGCGACTGTTCGCTACAGCGTCGTTTCCAAAAATTGGTGGAAGAAGCCCCAGCCCCGTTCTTGACAGACGCGCAGCGCGCAGAAATCCACGAATCATCCAAACGCATCTGCCGTGAGGCCGGTTATTACGGTGCCGGAACCGTCGAGTTCTTGGTGGGTTCCGACGGCCTGATTTCCTTCTTGGAGGTCAATACCCGCCTGCAGGTGGAACACCCGGTTACGGAAGTAACCACTGGCATCGATTTGGTGCGCGAACAGTTCCGCATCGCCGAAGGGCAAAAACTGCGCTTTAGCGAAGACCCCACACCTGTCGGCCATGCCTTTGAATTCCGCATCAACGGCGAAGATCCAGGCGCAAATTTCATGCCCACACCAGGTACCGTAGCGACTTATTCCGAGCCGGCCGGACCCGGCATCCGCGTCGATTCCGGCGTACGCCAGGGCACCGTAATCGGCGGCCAGTTCGACTCCATGCTGGCCAAGCTGATCGTGCACGCAGAAAGCCGCGAAGAAGCCCTAGCGCGTTCTCGCCGTGCACTGGATGAGTTCCTGGTCGACGGCATGCCCACGGTCATCCCTTTCCACCGCACAATCATCGACAATCCAGCTTTCGCATCCGCCGATGCCGAAGGTTTTACGGTGTACACCAAGTGGATCGAAGAAGAATGGAACAACGAGCTCGCTGCTTTTTCTGGGGAGCACGTGGAACCAGAAGCCGAAGCAGACTTGCCACCGCAGAAATACGTTGTCGAAATCGACGGACGTCGCATCGAAGTTGCACTGCCTGGCTCATTGACTGTTGGCGGTGGCGGAGAAGCACCAAAGAAGAAGGCAAAGAAACGTCGCGGCGGTAGCTCCAAGGCAGCCGTGTCCGGCGATGCCGTCACTGCCCCAATGCAAGGCACCGTGATCAAAGTGGCCGTGGAGGAAAACCAAGAGGTCGCAGAAGGCGATGTCATCGTCGTCCTGGAAGCCATGAAAATGGAAAACCCGGTGAAAGCCCACAAAGCTGGCACAGTAACTGGCCTGCAAATCGCTGAAGGTGGGCAAATCGGCAAAGGCGATGTCATGCTGGAGATCAAATAAGTCATCTTCCCCAAAATCTGTAGCCCACGCTACATAGATTTCGGTTATCCTAGATAGCTATGGCTAACGACACAACTATCACCCTGCGTCCGGCTACCAACGAGGACCGCACCTACCTATCCCGTCTGCACTACCTAGCTGACGTTTTCGGCGACGAATCCCGCGATCTCCCGGAAAGCGAAGCCGCTGATCACCACAAATACGTCAACCAGTGGGACCCCCACACCCAGGGCGGGATCATCGCCATCTCTAGCCACGCGGTACCTGCCGGTGGCCTGTTTTTGCGCTACTGGAAATCCAACAACCCTGGTTCTGGCTGGGTTGGCTACCCAGAGGTGCCGGAGCTCGTGATCGCTGTTGAGCGCCGCTACGCAGGCTTGGGGCTTGGAACCCGGCTGCTCGAAGCCGGCGTAGAGTTGGCACGCACCCAGGGTGCTCCTGGCATCTCTTTGTTTGTCGACGAGAACAACCCCCGCGCACGCGCCCGCTATGAAAAATTTGGCTTCGAGTACAAGACGGACTCGACAATGGTCAAATGGTTCGAGCAGCCGCGCGTTTAGCGGGAGCGTTGTGGGAGTCTAGCGGGGCCGGTCTGCACGTTGAGCGGGATTTAACCCGCCACGGCTCCGTGACTATTTCATGGTCTCCACATCATCACCACCGCTTCATCACCCAGCTTCACAATAACTTATAAATTTGGCTATGCTAACCTATTGGTCGTAATAAGGGTAGACTAACAACACCGTACGCTATTTCGGCGTTGCTGGTCTGCACTTCAGTTTTGCGACCAGGAGGTACAGCCATAATGCCAGCATCCCCACTGCCCGAAGCAGCAGCAGTTTCCTCACCACTTCCCCACAGGCAATTCTCCCCACACCCAACGTCGATAAGCAGACAATCGCTCGGCAGCCCATTCCACAGCCGGAAGGCCAGAAGCGCATTCCTCGCAGTCGCCTGCAGCTTGGGGCTACTGACTGCATGTACCGCACCAGCCGATGATTCTGCGCGCTCCAGCCAGAATACAACCACCGGCACTGCAGACAGCACATTCAAACCTGCAGAATCGTCTGCTACACGGACAATTTCGCACGCAATGGGATCGACGGAGCTGGGCGAAGAAATTACCACCGTCGCAGCACTCGACCGCACGGTATTGGACCCAGCTATCGCTCTGGGCTTGCACGTCGTTGGCTTCACCGAGCTCCAAGGGGACAGCGGAATCCCTGCTTATTTCGGCGATGATGGCGAGAAATACGCAGGTGACGCGGTCTCGGTTGGTGAACTTAGTGACCCGTCATTAGAGAAAATCGCTGCGCTGAAACCCGATGCGATCTTGTCGTCGAAAGTCCGGCATGAAGGTCTCTACGAACGGATGAGCAGCATCGCGCCGACGGTTTTCTCTGATTCTGGAGGCCATGGCTGGAAAGACAGCTTGCGCCTGGTAGGTGAAGTAGCGGATAAAACCGAAAAAGCCGACGAGCTGATCACCGACTACGAAGAGCGTGCTGGGCGCATCGGTGATCGCGTACGCGAAAAGCTCGGGAAAAACCCTGCCGTGACGTCCGTGCGATTCGTCGATGGGCCGACTCGGATCTATAAAGATGACAGCTATATCGGAGTGATCTTTGCCGATCTCGGCTTCGCACGAAATGACGCTTCCACCGGCACTGGGTTCAGCACCGAAATTTCCGCAGAAGAAATCGCCAAAGCGGATGCAGACTACATCTTTACCAGCGCGTATGGCGACAACGATGGCGAAGCCGCAAAGACACAAGAAGAATTCCAGCGCAATCCGCTCTGGAACCAACTGAAAGGTGAGATCCACGATGTCGACGACACCATTTGGATGAGCGCCGTCGGCATTTATGGAGCAAACGAAGTACTCGACGATATCGCCGAGTACTTCGAAGTGGACGCAGACTAGCTGGACAGAGACTAGCTAGTCTAGTCTCGCACTAGTCTTCCTTGATCACCACGATCAAGTCTCCACCTTCCACGCTGGTGGCCTGGCCCATCGCAACACGCTCGATGGTGCCATCGACGGTAGCGGAAATCTGGGCCTCCATCTTCATTGCCTCGATGATGGCTACTTCATCACCAGCAGAAACCTTGTCGCCGACCTGAGCGGTTGGGTTCACCACACCAGCGAATGGCGCTGCAACGTGGCCAGGGTTAGACTTATCAGCCTTTTCCACGGACGCGACGGACGATTCCACTGAGTTATCGCGGACCTTGATCGGCCGGATCTGTCCATTGACGTTCATCACGACATTGCAGATGCCCTTCTCATCCGGATCACCCACGGCATCCAGACGTACCACCATGGATGGCGGAGTGGAGCCTGTCTCATCCGGAGCAAAGTGCAACACGGTTTCTTCGCCTTCCACCAAGCCATAGAAGAAGACGCGATCATCCAACGCGGAAGTATCGCCGTAGCGGCGCTTGAATTCTGCGAATTCTTCCACCTGCTTCGGGAACAGTAGACGATCCAGCCCGCCGCGGCGCACCCACTTGTCGTCGTCGGCAAGCGCTTTTTCTTCTTCTTCCGGCACCTCGGTCAAAGCTGGCTTCGAATCAGAGCGGCCCGCCAGTGCTTTATCTTTCAGCTCTGGCCAACCAGCTGGTGGGGTACCCAACTCACCGCGCAAGAAAGCAATGACCGAATCCGGGATGTCGTACTTCTGCGGATCAGCCGCGAAATCTTCCGGCGAGACATTTGCTCCCACCAAGTGCAGCGCCAAGTCGCCCACCACCTTGGACGATGGCGTGACTTTAGTAGGGCGCCCCAGCATCTCGTTCACGGCGGCATAGGTGTCTTCGATCAGTTCGAAGCGGTCGGCCAAGCCCAGCGCGCTGGCCTGGGTACGCAAGTTAGATAGCTGGCCGCCCGGGATTTCGTGCTTGTACACGCGGCCCGTCGGCCCAGGAATACCAGACTCAAACGGTGCATACACTTGCCGCACTGCTTCCCAATACGGTTCCAGATCGCCTACGGCCTTCAGATCCAGACCAGTATCACGGTCAGTATTTTCGAAGGCAGCCACAATCGCCGACAGTGATGGCTGCGACGTGGTGCCGGCCAATGGAGCCGAAGCCCCGTCGACCGCATCCGCACCTGCGTTGGCTGCTGCCAAATACGTTGCAAGTTGGCCGCCAGCGGTGTCGTGCGTATGCACGTGCACCGGCAAATCGAAGTTCTTGCGAAGTTCAGTAATTAACTTGCTGGCGGCTGCCGGACGCAGCAAGCCTGCCATGTCCTTGATTGCCAATACGTGCGCGCCGGATTTCACAATCTCTTCTGCCAGGCGCAGGTAGTAATCCAGAGTGTAAATATTCTCTTTCGGCGAAGTCATATCACCCGAGTAGGCGAGAGCTACTTCGGCGACCGACTTGTTGGTTTCCAGCACAGCGTCGATAGCTGGGCGCATTTGCGAAACATCATTCAGCGCATCGAAAATACGGAAAATATCGATGCCGGAATCAGAAGCTTCCTGCACGAAGGCCTTAGCAACGGCATCCGGGTACGGCGTGTAGCCAACGGTGTTGCGCCCACGCAGCAGCATTTGCAGGTTGATATTTGGCATCTCTCTACGCAGCAGATCCAAACGCTGCCAAGGATCTTCATGCAAGAAACGCATAGAGACGTCGTAAGTAGCACCGCCCCAGGCTTCCACGGAGTACAGATCCGGGGTCATGCGTGCGACATGCTGGGCTGCAGCGAACAGCGTAGAAGTGCGCACGCGGGTAGCCAGCAATGACTGGTGTGCATCACGGAACGTGGTGTCGGTGACCGCCAGCGCATCTTGCTCGCGGATCGATTTCGCGAAACCTTCTGGGCCGAGCTCCAGCAAGCGATCACGAGAGCCCTTCGGGATCTCCGGGGCCAATTTCTTTGGCAGCTTATCGAAAGCACGCAGCGCAGTTGGGCGTTCACCGTGTGGTTTATTCACGGTCATATCTGCGATGTATTCCAAGATCCGGCCTGGCTCATCATCAGCTGGTGGCGCTTCCAGCAGGTGTGGGTGATCCGCAATGAAGCCAGTGTTAATGCGTTTATTCGCGAATTCTGGTTCGCGCAGCAAGGCGCGCAGGAAGCCAATATTCGTCGAGACACCGGTAACGGTGAATTCGTTCAGTGCGCGCTGAGCACGGGCCACAGCGATCTGGAAATCCGCACCACGGCAAGTCATTTTCACCAGCAGCGAGTCAAAATTCGGGGTGATCTCAGCCCCGACAGAGGTAGCGCCATCCAGACGTACACCCGCACCGCCCGGCGAACGGTACGACGAGACCGTGCCGGTATCCGGGCGGAAGCCGTTGGCAGGATCCTCAGTGGTAATACGGCACTGCAGCGCGGCACCGGATAGTGTGATGGAATCTTGGGTGAGACCGAGTTGCTCCAGGGTAGCTCCAGCGGCAATGTGCATCTGCGATTTCACGATATCGACCGAGGTAACTTCCTCGGTGACGGTGTGTTCCACCTGCACACGCGGGTTCATTTCAATGAAGACGTGCTTGCCGTTTTCGTCGACAAGAAACTCGACCGTACCGGCACCCTCATAATTGATGTGTTCACAGAACCGCACCGCGTCGGCACAAATCTTTTCCCGCAGCTCTGCATCCAAAAACTGCGCCGGAGCAATCTCAACAACTTTTTGGTGACGACGCTGCAACGAGCAGTCGCGCTCATACAGGTGCACCACGTTGCCATGCGAATCGGCCAGGATCTGAACCTCAATGTGCTGTGGCTTAATCACCGCGGTTTCTAGATAAACGCTGGCGTCTCCGAATGCGGCCTCGGCTTCACGAGAAGCTTCAGAGATTTTGGTGCGCAGCTCTTTCTCGTTTTTCACAAAGCGCATGCCACGCCCGCCACCACCAGCCACGGCTTTGACGAACAGCGGGTATTCAAAGTCTGCGGAATACTCCACCAGCGTATCGACATCCGACGACGGTTTGGAATCCTTCAGCGTCGGCAAGCCAGCTTCTTCTGCAGCATGAACAGCGGCGGCCTTATCACCGGTCAGGTGCAAAGTGTCTTCGGTTGGGCCAATGAATTTGATTCCGTTTTCGGCGCACTTGCGTGCCAAATCCGCACGTTCAGACAAGAAACCATAGCCCGGGTAAACCGCGTCCGCACCGGATTTCTTCGCAGCGCGAATGATTTCGTCGACGTCCAGATATGCCTTGACCGGCTGAGCTTCCGCACCAATCCGCACTGCCTCATCGGCGAACGCGCGGTGGAAAGAGTTGCGGTCTTCTTTCGGATACACCGCGACGGTACGCGCGCCGGTCTCGAAAGCGGCGCGGAATGCGCGAACGGCAATTTCACCGCGGTTAGCAACAAGAATTTTGTTGAAGGCTGGCAAGCCTGACTGTGGCACGTCATTTTCCTTTCGGATATACACATGAGAAATCACCCACCCACATCGTCACACTCCGCCTCACCGGCTGAGCGTTACAGATTGTTGGGTAATCTAGGTCTCAATATACTAAACCCGCCGTGGGTGACGGCGGGAGGGGTAATATCTCGATAGAAAATACGCAGCTTAAGTCAGCGTATCTGGGGCAATCAGGCGACGAGCTGCCTCGGTGATCGAACCAGACAGTGATGGGTACACGGCAAAAGAATCCGCCAGATCCGTCACAGTGAGGTTGTTTGCCACCGCAACCGCGATCGGCAAAATCAGCTCCGAAGCATGCGGAGCGACGACCACGCCGCCAATAACCAGGTCGGATTGCCCACGGCAGAAAATCTTCACAAAACCATGGCGCAGCGAACGCATCTTCGCACGCGGGTTGGTGTGCAACGGCAATTTAAACTTCCGGGCCAGCACTTCCCCATCTTCGATTTCTTTTTCTGTCACGCCCACAGCCGCGATCTCCGGACGAGTGAACACCGCGGTAGCCACCGTCTTCAAGCGCAATGGCGAGACGCCTTCGCCCAGTGCGTGGTAGGCCGCGATACGGCCCTGCATAGCAGCCACCGATGCCAGTGGGAACAGGTTCGAGCAATCGCCAGCGGCATAAACATTCGGCACGTTGGTACGCGAGACGCGGTCCACCTTGATGTGGCCAGATTTTTCCATCTCCACACCTAGGCGCTCCAGCCCCATATTGGAGGTATTCGGGATGGAACCAATCGACAGCAACGCATGCGAGCCATGAATTTCGCGGCCATCGTCAGTGATCACCACAACGCCTTGCCCACCTTCACCGTCAGTGCGCTTGATCTCGGAAACACGCGCGTGCTTTTCTAATTCCACGCCACGCTCGGCCAGCACTTCCTCCAGAGTATCGGCAGCATCGGCGTCGTCATGCGGCAAAATACGATCACGAGAGGCCACCATGGTGACCTTCACATCCAGCTCGGAGAACGCGGAGACAAACTCGGCACCAGTAACACCGGAACCAACCACAATGAGGTGCTCTGGCAGCTCTTCCAAGTTATAAATTTGTTGCCACGTCAAAATCCGTTCACCATCTGGCTGCGCACCCGGCAAAATACGTGGGCTCGCACCGGTGGCCAGCAACACCAGGTCACACGGGATTAACTCCTCGCGGCCATCTTCCTTATGGGTAGCAGTAACTAGGTGGGTGACGCCGGAAACCATTTCCTCGAAGCTAGCGCGGCCGTTAATTACGCGCACACCCAGCTCTTCCAGGCCTTCGGCGATATCAGCAGACTGCTCATTAGCCAGCACCTGCACACGTTCGTTCAGCGCTTTCACCGAAAGGTTGGTTTCACCAATCCCCTCGTTCAAGCCCATGTCGTCGGCACGACGCAAGTCAGTTTTAATATTCGCGCCGGCGATAAACGATTTCGATGGAACACAATCCAGCAGCACCGAGTTGCCACCCGGAGCCAGATCATCAATCAAGGTCACTTTGGCACCATACTTAGTTGCCGCCGAGGCTGCTTCATACCCGGCTGGCCCTCCGCCTATGATTACCATTCGCTTTGCGGTGTGAGACACGCGGGCTCCTTACACTCTCATCGAAAATTATGTGCGGTTTGATGTTGTCCGGCCTGCATTTCTCCGACCTGATGTAGTCGTGGGAACCATCAGAGGGTTAGCAGGATTTGACCCCAGCGGCACGCCCACACACCAGATTTGGCGTGCAGAACAACGCAGCAAAGATCACATTTAACTCATTCTAACGCGCTTGTTCCTCATAACGCGCAACAATGCCACCAAACAAACGAATGCCGACGGCCAACGAGCGCTCATCCGGGTGGAAGTTTCCCTGATGCAGGTCCTGCATTTCGCCGGTACCCGACCAGCACCCCAGGCGCGCCATAGAACCAGGAACGTGTTCGAGGTACCAGGAAAAATCTTCCCCTCCCGACGATTGCGGAGCTTGCACTGCCGCCTGCGGATCAATGCCGGTCACTGCTTCTGCCAGCAGGGCCGTTGCCACCTCGTCGTTAAGCACGGGTGGTACACCTTGGTCATGCGTAACGGCGTAATCCACCCCGGTTGGGGCCAGGATCTCGCCGACGATTTCTGATAATTCCCGACGCAGCCAACGCCAGACGCTGATATCCGCGGTGCGCAACGTGCCCATCACTGAACCTTGTTCTGGGATCGCGTTCGGAGCAAATCCCGCGTGAATGGCACCAAAGACTACGACGGTGCCGGTGCGCGGATCCACTCGGCGTGAAAGCACCGCTGGCAATTCCGTCACCAATTTGCCCAGTGCGTAGACGACGTCGCTAGTGAGATGAGGGCGGGAAGTATGCCCGCCCGAGCCAGAGACTGCGATTTCAATAACATCTGAGGCCGAGGTAATCGCACCCGTACGGATTCCGATCTGGCCAACTTTCAATTTGGGTTCTGCATGCACCGCGTACAGCGCCGAGACCCCTTCGAGTGCGCCCCACTCAATCACATCAACTGCGCCACCAGTCATAACTTCTTCAGCCGGCTGGAAAATTACCCGCACGCCAAAGCTCAAAGCACCGGGATAAGCACTGATCAACTGCCCCAAGGAACACGCCAAGCCCAGCGCAATGGTGGTGTGGATATCATGCCCGCAAGAATGCGAAACCCCATCAATCTGCGAAGCAAATTCCGCACCTGTGAGCTCTTGAATGGGCAGCGCATCAATATCAGCACGGAAGGCTATGCGACCTTTACCGTGGTCCTCGCCGACATCGACATAAAGTCCTGTTTCTGGGAATCGGTGGGGGTGCAGGCCGTATTCTTCCAGCACCTGGCATAAGAAATCCGTGGTGGCATATTCCTTGTGGGATAGTTCCGGGTTACGGTGAATGTGGCGACGCCACCCGAGAACCTCGTCGTGATGGTGTTCGATCCACTCAGCAACGAACGAGGCAATATCCATCAACCCGGTCCTTTCTTCAGCTATCTAACAGCTAATCTCCAATTGCGAATCTCGCAATTACTCTTGCACCCTACTCTGCACAGTACACAGGCCCGAATTATACGCTGTTATCTTTTCCTGCGACGTTCTCCTGAGGACCGCTTGGGTGGCGTGATTTCCGCTGTTCCTAACGGTTCTGGTGCGGCGAATTCCGGAAGCTCATCGGTGACTGCCCGCGCCAAATACAGCGGGCTAAACGGGGCTGTGTCATGCTCTGCAACCGGCCACCTGCCCTGCAAATGCGGGGTGGTCGCCACACACGGGCCAGCAATCACCTCATCTACCCCGGGCAACAGCACGCCTGGCGGAACATACAGAATCTGTGCCAGCTTATACACCGTGGACAACACGGGATCAGCAGCTTTAGCTCCAGATTCATTACGTTCCAGGTTAGAAATAAGGTTGCGCGAAAGCCCCGATAATTGCGCTAACCGGGCCTGCGATAGCCCGCGCATTTCCCGCAAGGACCGCAGATTATTAGCTAGTGCGTGTCCGTAGCTTGTCCAATACCAGCGGTGGTATTCCACCATTGCGTATCCTCCCCCGAAAACAACTGCAATGCGCCCCACTCTAGTATGAGCGGAACCACACGCGCAGCTGCCACGCGGGGTGAGGCTTGGCTTAGGGCCGACTAAGGTTGCGGGCGTTGCTGGTGTTGCTGGTGTTGCCGCCAATTCGGGCTAGCGTTCTAGCGTTCTAATGTTTTAGTGTTTTAGCGTTTGCCTACAGCCCACGGGCACGGGGAATTAGAGATCAATATTGCGCGGGCCATACAGGCGATCACCAGCATCGCCAAGCCCAGGAACAATATAGGCGTCGTCGTTAAGCTCCGGGTCAATGGCCGCGGTGACCAGACGCACCGGCAAACCTGACTCCTCAAGGGCCTGCACACCCGGGCGAGCAGAGACGATGCACACCGCAGTGATGTCACGCGCACCTCGATCAGCCAACAGGCGCAGTGAATGCAGCAATGAGCCACCAGTTGCCAACATCGGGTCGACCAGGAAGACCGTGCGATCGCTCAAATCATCCGGTAGAGCTTCCAAATACGGAACTGGCTCATGAGTTTGTTCATCCCGCGCCATCCCGATGAAACCAACTTGTGCATCCGGGATCATTGCCAATGCTGGATCTACCATGCCTAGCCCGGCGCGGATGATCGGCACGATAATCGGCGGGTTCGAAAGCCTGGTGCCGGTGGTTTCGGCAACCGGGGTGTGCAGGGCAAACTCGTCGATGTCTAAGTTGCGTGCGGCTTCATACACCAGCATGGAACCTAGGTCTTTCAATGCTCCGCGAAAAGCTGCATTGTCGCTGCGTTGATCGCGCAGCAAGCTCAAACGCGCGGCGGCCAGGGGGTGTTCTACCACGGTGATATCCATAGTGCCCATGCTATGCCATGGGGAAGGCTTTGTGGCTGCCGGTGGAAACTCGTGGGAACCATTATGCATTCACCGTTGTCTAATGGGACATGACGACGTTCGCTTTTGCTTATGACCATGCCACTGCTCTATCCCACGACCTAGAAAAAGCCGCAGGTAGCATCCGTGAGCCTGCCCCACCAATGGCCGAGCCTTCCGTTGCCGCCAAAGCAGATGGCCAGCAGGGCCAGCAGGAATTCCGCACTGCTTTAGAACGCGCCACGACTGTGACTGCCACACATTCACGCCGGTTAGCACGGCGTTTACAGCAAGCTGCGGATTCTGGTTTCACCATGGTCCGTGATGCCCAATTGGCAGAATCCAGCACGATCGCCGAATCGAATACGCTTGCCGACGCCCTGTCTGGCCGAAGTACCTCAACCAGCGGCAATTTCTCTAACCAACATTCCTCTAATGGATAAGGAGGCGGGCTGATGAACGTCTTGGAAACTATCAACCGCATCAGTGAGCTCGCTCCCGCGCAGCTAGGTGATTTTTCTACGCCTATCATGCCGGATGTCTCCGCTGCTGGTGAGTTGGCCGCCGTCAGTGGTGCGAGCGCTGCGGATATAGAGGCAGCTGCAAAACTGATCGACGGGAATAATCACCACATCGCAGAAATCACCGCCGAGGCACAAGTAGCGATAACTACCACTGCAGAAAATCTACTGGGAATTGGGCACTCATTTCTCCAACAGGCTGCCCCTGTAGCACTGACAGCACTGCAACCAGTCCCAGGTGCCGCTGCAGGCGCTATCGCGCAGCTTGATGCCCTAGCACGCAGCCACATGGCGGAAGCGGAAACGGCAGCCAACGAGTTGGACGAACAGCTTTCTGCATTGGCTACGCGGCTGCACGGTATCGCCGAAGAACCGTTTGCACTCGATGATGCTTCACCCACTGCAACACCTCCTAGTCCAGCGCAGTACGCCAGCACCGGAGGCAATGGGACTGCTTACAGCCCGGGCAGTAACGCTGCTTTCCCTGAAGCAAATTTTGTACCAGCAGCACTAGAAACCACCGAAGAAACTGGCATTCAAGCTGGCACTGCAACTGGCGCAGAAAGTGACACAGAAACTGATAACCCGACAGACAACGCAACAGATGATGCCAGTACCGCCGCCGGGCGCGCAGCCGTTGCTGCTGCCCGAGGCCAGCTGGGAACGCCCTACCAATGGGGCGGAACCACACCTGGTGTCGGATTCGATTGCTCTGGGTTCACTCAATGGGCTTGGGGCGAAGCCGGAGTAGATATTCCCCGTTTGGCGCATGAACAGGCCGTCGGCCAGCAGGTTTCTGTCAATGAATTGCGCGAAGGAGATCTCGCAGTTTGGGACGGGCACGTGGCCATGTATGCCGGAAACGGTGAGCTCATTGAGGCAGGCAGCCCAGTATCTACTTCACCGTTGCGGACCAACAACTTGGACATGAATTTTCATGGTTTCTATCGGCCGACAGCTTAGCAACTCAACAGGCCAAAACCATGCCAAAGCCATGCCGAATCCATCACCTGCCACGCGCCACAGAGCCATCTCAGCACCGTCACAGATCCGTTACACAGCCGTTAACAGCACACTGTTTAATCGGGTTCGCTAAACTTAGTGCCCATGAATAATCGCGCGATCATCCCGGTTTCTGTTTCACTCAACAGCGGTGACTTTTACACCCTGTGGGCTCCAACCTGGAAAGAAAACGGCTCGCAGTGGGAAGCGTTTCTGGGCGACGATGAAAACGTCTTAGTCTTTCCCACTGTGGCGGAAATGCTGGTGTATTTGGAAAACACCACGAAGCACGACTTGCGTGACCACCCTAAGTGGAAAGATTTCGCAGAACTTCCGGAATACCGCGCACACCCGGAAGACCGCGATCATTATGACATCGTCGGCTTGCCCCACTACCTGGCCGATCGTCCTTCGTACGACGCCGTCGCTACCTCTGCCAAGATTTTGTCGATCACCAAAGCCCTCGGCAATGTCTGCGCCGATGACGACACAATGATCTTCTTTTCTACCCACTCTGTGCTGAATAACGTGCAGCGCGGCGCTGACCACTACTCTGGCGAACACGGCCTTTCCGAGTGGTCTTCCGTCGGCCGAGCGGTGCTCACGAACTGGAAAAAGATCGAATCGAATCTGGCAGATAGCGTGCGCATTGTTGATGTCACCGAAGAATTCCCCAGTGTCGACAAAACCACCATCGAAGATGCCGAAAAACGAATCGCTTCTTCGAAAGAGCAAGCCGACCAAGAGCGCGCCGAGCGGGAAGAAAAACGCAAGCGCGAGGCAGAAGCAGCCGATCCTTATGATTCCTCAGCCTGGGCCGCGGCAGGTATCGACCCAATCAAAATCACCATCGACGGTAAATCTGTGTACACATTGCGGTGCTATGTCGACGGCGCACCGGTCTTTTTGGGGCGTTTTGGCACCATCAACACCTTCGCGACCAGCCGCCAGTTGTTGCGCTGGATCATCGAAAATGATGAACACGACCTCGCCAAGGTTTCTACGTGGGAAGACATAGTGACTGCCGCCAACGCCGGAGAACTGGATGTCACGGTCCACCGCGATAACTCGTATAGCTTCCAGGGGCTAACCGAGGACATGGAAAAAGGGCCCGAAGCAGTGGACGTGCCACAAATGTCGGCCTGCTACGAACTGCTCGCCGATGCAGCAGACTGGGCTGGTGATGATTCCATCAACTCGTATATGCTGGCCAACCCACGTTTCCAAGATTATCTGGGCTATATGCTCGGATCACAACAAACCAGCGGCTACGTGCCTTCCAAGCCCTACACCGACCACTCGAAAGGTTGGCGCGGCTTGGAAGACATGCTGGTCAAGCGCTTCACGAAGTTCTAGTCTGCGTTCTCGCCTGCGGTGCCGTCCTCGGTTACCGCACCCGTTTCACCAGCTTCTTCCGCTTCCTCAGACTCATTAGTTCCATCTGGCTGCCGCAATTCTGCGTCAGCCAGTTTTTCATAGCGCGGCAAAATCTGGGTTTCCAACAATTGCTGGCGCTCCGGCTCACTCAAGAAACTAGCCGAGATTGTCTTCGCAGTAAGGTCAAAAAACTCTTCGAGCCCATAGCCGAAGGTCTCGGTAAGCGAATTCATGACATCGCTGCAGCTACCAGCATGCAATTGCCCAGCGGAAATGGTGCAGCGAAATCCCAGCTGCTGCAGCAGCGGCAACGGATGATCCGGAAGCTCATCGACGGCGGCCTCTCCCAAAGACTCGTCGGCAAGATCCCACAACGGCGTCATTTCCGCAGTAATGCCCCGATCTCGCACCCAACTCGAAATCTTTCCCGGCACAATACCGGTGATATCAGCAGAAAAGTCATCCACCAGCGCCAGCGGGCGACCTAAGCGCAACGCGCCTAGCTGGACAGCTGCGCCAACCGCATCAATACCGGCAGCACCGTCGATCGCGAAGGGCAGATAATTTTCCCGCAACTTCGTGCAAGCAGCGGCCAAGGCCGAACCGACAGTATTCCAGGCAGCATCCTCGCCCAAGATAAACACCATCCCAGCAAAGTTGGGATCCCCCTGCGCTTGTACCGCCAGCTCCGTCAATTCGGAAACGGCAGCACCATCGGCACGCGCGCACACTAACAACCTCGCCTGGATCCCCTCGGCAGCCACGGCATCTAGCGCCGTGGCAAAGGCGTCGGCAAGCACAAAGTCATCAGTGCAGAAATCCTCCACTACAACACGTAACTCAAGGTAGACGACATTATCCTCGCGATAGCGATGCACCGTCGACTGGATGTGTTTGGCCAATTGCTCGCGAGATGCCACCTGGGAACCGTCGTCGGTCTGCGTGGGCAAGTATTCATGGATGCTGACTTTCGGCAGCTCAGTGATCAACTGAGAAGCAAAGTTTTTATGCTCTGGGCTAATCGCAGGAGTCTCAATCATGCATACGATGGTACCGTCCGAATTTTGCGGTCTGAGATTCATTGCCGGTGTTTGCGCGCTGAGCCTAAACACTGTGTTTGCTAAGACAATTGGTTCGCCCCGCCTACGGAATAAGCAACGCTGCCGGTCGCGCGGAGTAGAATTATCGGCTGTTATGAATGAGAGCAAACCCGGCCGCCGAGCCATTGTGAGATACGGTTCAACCTGTTGCGCGAATCTTCTGGTCGTCGGCATGGCCACTGGAGCAGCCACGCTTGGCATTGGTGCTTTTGGCTCCGCGACCCCATACGCTGCCGCAACCCCGCACACTGCCGCGGCCCCGCTGCTTCACGCCCAGCAGGAAGAGCCCACTCCACTGGAAGGCCCCGCTCCAGCCCCAAGCGAGGGCGACGAGTCGGCAGCTCCGGAGCCACTCAGCCGCGAGGAAGCACCCGATACCAGCTCGTGCCCGAACCGTGTGCATCCGCCGCAGGCTCGCACCACGTCGGAGGCTGTCGCGCCGGGTCAGCCCTCCCCTACCCCATTGCCGCCGCTGGAGAAACAAAACTGCGGGGTCAGCACTGCTCCGGGTTTTCATGTCGACGAATCAGTCTTGGCTTCGGCCTGGTTGGTTGCCGATATCGATTCTGGCGAGATCATCGCACAAAAAGACCCCCACGGACGCTACCGGCCGGCCTCGATTATCAAAGCATTGCTGGCCTTGGTCGCCATTGCAGAGCTGGACCTGGAAAAGACCGTGACCGTCTCGCAGGAGTCCGCTGATCAAGTCGGCTCCCGAGTAGGCATCGGCGCCGGTGGCGAATACACCATCGAGCAGCTGCTGCACGGTTTGTTGCTGGCATCGGGTAATGATGCCGCGCACGCTCTGGCACAGGAACTCGGCGGCGACGAAGCGACGCTGCGCAAGATCAATAAGCTTGCCGACGAGCTCGGAACCACAGACACCTACGCCGCGAGCTATTCCGGCTTGGACGTGGCTGGAAACTCAGCCTCAGCCTATGACCTGGGATTGATTTATCGCGCGGCCTACCAAAACCCTACTTTTGATCGCATCGTGAACACCGAATTCATCGCATTCCCAGGCTTCGACGAGCACGAGGGATTCGAAGTATGGAACGACAACCACCTGTTCATGAATGATCCGGACGGGATGGGCGGTAAAACTGGCTACACCGACGATGCGAACCACACCTTCGTCGGTGCACTGAACCGTGACGGTCGGCGATTAATGGCGGTAATTCTCGATACCACCGTCGACAAGGCCCGCGCGTGGGAGCAGGCGCAGAAACTATTGCACTCGGGATTCTCTGTGGCGCCGGGCACGAATATCGGGATGCTGCAGCCAGTCGCCGATGCAGACACCGAACCCACCCTGACACAGGGGGCTAGTCCAGCACCGCAAAACTCCGATGATGCATCGCCAGATAGCGCGGACGCGGACAATGCCGGTATGGACGCTGCCCCGCACGAAAAGACGATCTTGATTGTGGTACTGGCTGTCATCGCCGCTGGCGCCGGAATTGCGGCAATAGCTGGATTTATCTTGCGCAGGCGTTAAGCTCTTTGCCACGGACAACTCTATATTTTCCCACGAGAGCAATCGTTCGGGAAAACGTTATCCAGACGTTATTTCGCCTTAAAGATCCGTCGGAGCGCCCAACCACCGGCGGCACCCAAGCCTGCACCCGCGCCTAGTAGGGTGCGGGTCGACGGGCGCTTTTTCACCTCGTGGCGTACTCGGATCACGGCTGGTTCAGGGACCGGAACCTCTTCCGTGGCACGAGCCTGCTTGGTGGTGGCGGTAAACGCAGAAACGTAGAGCACCACACGCCAGATCAAATACAACACAATCATCAAAGCGATGATTGGCCCGAATATCGCGCCGGTCGGACTACCCGTAGCCGAAGACAGAATCACGGTAAACAATTGCTTGATCACTTCAAAAACGAGCGCGCCGAGCAATGCACCAATGAAGCCAGCTTTCTTGGGCACTTTCTTGCGGGGCAGGATAACCACCAGCCACCACATGACCAGGAAGTTGGCCAAAATACCAACGAGCAATGCGGAAAAGAACAGGATGTAATTCAACCCTGGCATCACATCTTCTACATGAAGCCATTCCAAAACGGTAAAGACAATGCCAGACGACCCCACAGCAGTAATGCCGAAAGCAATGACGAATGCCAGGATCAAGCCAATCAGGCCCAGCAAATCATTGATCTTCTTGACGACGAAGTTAGCCCCGTCATTCGGATCCATATTCCACATCGCTGAAATACCAGCGCGCAGGTTGTGCATCCAGTTCAGACCAGTCCACAACGCGGTTAGGCCACCAATACCGGCCACCGCACCGCGGCGTTCGACCGCGCCTTCCAGAATCTCGTTGGCGATTTCGCCCATCTGCCCTTCCAGCGATTCCGTGATCTGGTTCTGGAAGCTAGCAAAAAGCTCGGGACGTCCTGCCAGAACCTGTGCAGCCGCAGCGACGATCAACATGGCGATCGGGAAGACCGCCAGCACCGAAAAATAAGTAATACCGGCGGCAAACTGATTACCGCCCTGCGCACCATAACGTTCGACGGTGCGCATAACGTGGTCGAAAAAGTCCGACTTTTGGCGCATCTTGTCGACGAAACCGGGCTCGTCTTCTCGAACTCGCTCGATGCCGTAATTATCGTGGTTTTTCTCGTTTGACTTTGTGGTGGTGGCTGCCACTTCAGTGTCCTTTAAGTTGGTGTTGGTCGTGCATTCAGGCGGGTTGCCACATATGTGTTGTCACAGACGTGCACTAGCCAGCGCTGACCTACGATGGCTAGTGCTATCTTAGACTGCCCTGAGTTTTCTCTGTGAGAGCTGCTTGCTCACTCTAACGCATCCGTAGCTAACGCGGCTGCGTTGGCAGGAAACCCACCTTGTCGTAAACGTCGGCAAGCACTCCAGCAGCCACTGCCCGGGCGCGCTCGGCTCCGTCGGCAAGAATTTGGCCCAACTGTGCGCGATCATCCATGAGTTCGTCGTAACGAGCACGCAGCGGAGTGGTGAATTCTTCCAACGCGTCCGCAGTATCGACCTTTAGATGGCCATAGCCTTTACCCTCGTAAGAGGCGATCAGCTCGTCAACAGAAGTGCCGGTCAACGCAGACTGAATGGTCAGGAGGTTGGACACCCCGGGCTGCTGCTCACGATCAAAAGCAATAACGCCGCGGTCATCAGTGACCGCTGATTTCAGGCGCTTCGCCGAGGTCTTCGGCGGATCCAGCAGGTTAATCAACCCCTTCGGATGTGGAGTGGATTTCGACATTTTGATCGTCGGATCCTGCAAATCATAAATCTTGGCCGAACCTTCTGGGATGAACGGCTCGGGAACCTCAAAGGTGCTGCCAAAACGGGTGTTGAAACGTTCCGCCAGGTTACGGGTGAGTTCCAAATGCTGGCGCTGATCTTCACCAACCGGTACGCACTGCGGACGGTAAAGCAAAATGTCAGCGGCCATGAGCATCGGATAAGTAAACAAGCCCACCGACGTGCGCTCCTCGCCCTGCTTAGCGGACTTGTCTTTAAACTGCGTCATGCGTGCAGCCTCGCCGTAGCCAGTCAGGCACTGCAGCACCCAATTCAGCTCAGCATGTTCCGGCACATGCGACTGGATGAACAATGTGGAACGCTCCGGATCAATCCCCAAAGCGATCAATTGCGCGACACCAGCGAAAGTCCGCTCGCGCAGCTGTTTCGGATCCTGCTCCACCGTCAATGCGTGCATATCTGGGATGAAATAAAACGCGTCGAAGTCATTTTGCAGCTCAATCCACTGCTTCAGCGCTCCGAGGTAATTACCCAGATGATATGAGTCTGCGGTTGGCTGAATGCCAGACAGCACGCGTGGTTTGTCGGTTGTGGGCACCGATGCAGTCATCTTCTTATCCTTTACTGAAAAACGAATGGTTTCTGGCACGCAAAAACCCTGCTGGCGGGAGTGCAACCAGCAGGGCGCGAAGCTAACGGTAGCTAGTGGGTATTCAGCTAAACCTTGCGCGAAGTTGGATCATAGAGATCCAGCGCAGTGGCGAAAGCAGCAACGAGGAACGCGCCGCCTACACCCATGGTGATACCTGAAACCAGCCCTGCCATGGAATACTGCACGTTCAGGTACCAGACAATCGAACCGGCCAAAATGGCGATGCCGATGATCAGCCAGGATAAAACGCGAATCATACTGAATTCTCTTTCCGCTCAGCGTCAGAAGTTAAGTTCCTTTTATGCTAGCAGGTTAGTCGCTTTCCGACGATTTTGGCTGCTTATTATCAGGGTTCTTAGTTTTCTTCGACGCCTCCGGTTTGATCCCCCTAGCAACCTTTGATTTCGCTTTCCGCGCGGTTTCGCGCACAAACTGCGCCGATAGGCGCAGGCGCGGATCCACCGGCTGGTTTTCGTCGTTATACGCGAAAATTGGCATGGACTTGTTGTACTTCACCGCCCACATGCGCACGGCAAAGGTCACGATCAGCCCTGCGGGAATCACCACTGCCGGTGGGGCACCTAATTGTTCCAAGACCATATAAGTCACCGAGCCGATCAGTGCGCAGGCTGCATACAAATCGCCCATGAATACTAGCGGCACACGGTCGCTTAAGATATCGCGCAAAATTCCGCCGAAGACACCGGTACAAATCGCGGCCACGATAGCGATCAATGGCCCATGGCCTTCCGACAACGCCACCTGGGTACCCAACACCGTAAACGCTGCCAGTCCCACCGCATCAAGCGCCAAAAAGAGCGAACGGAAATAGTGCATGAAAAACGACAGCGAAACAGTGATCGCCGCAGCTGCCAGTACGACAATCAAATACACCGGATTTTCCACCCACACCAGCGGGTAATGCCCAAGTAACACGTCACGCACTGTTCCCCCACCGAAGGCAGTGATAGCGGCGAGCAGCGAGACGGCGAAAAAATCCAGGCGCTGGCGGCCAGCAGACAAAGCTGCGGTCATGGCCTCTGCGGAAATACCGACGACATATGTCGCGGTCAATAACGTCGTCACGGTCATTGATGCACGTCCTTTACACGAGCTGGAAGCGAAGCTGGGGCTGCGCTGGAGCAAACCTTGAGCTGCGAGCCGAACTTAGTGAAATTCCACCAACAACGGCGAGTGATCCGACCAACGCTGCTCGACCGTCGGGGCCTTTTCTACCCAGGTTCGCTGCGCGCGTTCCAGCATGGCGCGGGTGGCAGCCTGATAATCAATGCGCCACCCCGCGTCGTTGTTAAATGCCTGACCACGGTAGGTCCACCAGGTATACGGCCCGTCTTGTTCCGGATCTGGATTGAGACGACGCGCCAGGTCAAACCACTGCGGGTCGATGGTCGGCTCACGTCGTGTGTGTGCCGAATAATCAACTACGCCTTGGTAGTCACCAAGAAACTTCTTCTCTTGCGGGGCAGCATCAGGAAACGCCCCGAAGACGGAATCAAAAAAGGCGCGTTCTTCCGGCAAATGGCCAGAGACCTTTTCATTAGGCTTGTTGTTTTTCAGATCTTGACTGCGGTGGCAAATATTCCAGTCCCCACCGATGACCATGTTCTCGTGTGCAGCTGCACGCTGGTCCAAAATCGAATCAAATTCATCCAAGAAAGCATATTTTTCGTCTTGCTTAGCTGTCCCCTGTGCACCGGAAGGCAAATACAGCGAGGCCACGCGGACATCGCCAAAGCTAGACCCCAGAGTGCCTTCGATCCAACGACCGGCATTATTAAACGCGCTGTCGCCGCCAAAGCCCACCTGGACGTCGGCAAGCGGACTACGCGATAAAATTCCCACCCCGGCGCGACCCTTGGCCTCGGCATCAGCAACCACCAGGTGCCAGCCAGATTCCAGCGCAGGGGCTAATGCCTTTTCGGTTTGTTCCGGGGTCGCGCGGACTTCCTGCATGAGAACGACGTCGGCACTGGTATTTTCCAACCAGTGATTCATCCCCAGGTTATCGTCGTTACGTTTCTTGCAGGCGGCGCGGATGCCGTTGACGTTAACTGTGGCTATCGTCAGTTGAGGTTCAGACATGGCACCCACTGTATAGGGTGGGCGTCACAGTGTGGAAACTAACCAGTCTTAGTGAACGGTTTGTCCCGTTTTAGTGAACGACTTGTGGCGCAACCAAATAGTCGGAAACCAAATAATGATTGCAGCGATGGCCAAAGCGGCACCAGCAAGCGATGGGGCGCTGTAGCTGTAACCGGCGGAAATCACCGCACCACCCAGCGCAGCACCCGCTGCATTCGCCATGTTCAGTGCGGAATGGTTCAACGCAGCAGCCAGAGTTTGTGCGTCGCCAGCGGTATCCATCAAACGAATCTGTAGCGATGGCACCAGCGTCGAGCCGAAGAAACCTACCAGGCCGAAGTTGATGGTGCCTAACCACGGGTTCGAAGATGTGAAATAGAACGCGACCAGCACCAGGCAGATCATCGCCAAAGCAAACAGGATGCCCTTTTCCAAATTCCAGTCAGCAACGCGCCCACCGAACCACGTACCGGCGACCATACCAATGCCGTAAGCCATGAGGACCACCCACATCAGTGACGGATCCAGCCCAGCTTGTTCGGTCATCGTCCAGGAGATGTAGGTGTAGACCGCGAACATGCCGCCGAAACCAACGGTGCCCATCGCCAAGGTGAGCCATACCTGGCCACGCTGCAGTGCGCCCAACTCCGTACGAACGGAGGTCGCGCCCATACGCACCATGTGCGGCATCAGGTACCACAACGACAGCAGCGTAATAACGCCAACAGCGGTGACGAAAACGTACGACGCGTGCCAGCCAAAGGCTTGCCCCAGCGCCTGTGCCGCAGGAACACCGCCGACGGTGGCAAAGGACAGCCCCATCGAGACAAAGGAAATCGCACGTCCGCGTTCACCCTCCGGCGCCATCGAAGCCGCGGCCAAACCCGCCACCGAGAAATATGCGCCATGTGGCAAACCCGCAAGAAAACGGGCTGCAAGTAAGAATTCATAGCTCGGCGCGATGACCGACAAGAAGTTTCCTGCGATGAACGCACCAACCAGCAGAAGCAGCAACCGTCGCCGGGGAATCTTTCCTGTTACAGCAGTGATCGCTGGCGCACCGATGACGACGCCCAACGCGTAGAGGGAAATGATGCGCCCTGCAGAATCTTCCGTGACCCCGAAATCCTCGGCGATCAGCGACAACAAACCCATGGACACGAATTCGGTAACCCCAATACCGAATCCACCCAATCCCAGGGCAACCATGACGATATAACGTCGTTTCTCTGTGATCTCTGTTTGCCGTGGCAGGGCTCGACGACGAGGGGCAGAAGCAATCTTGCGCAAATGACTCAGGTGTGGCACGCATGTGACCCTACGCCGAAAAACATGCAGGTGCCTAGTTTCCCGTTTGTTGTGTGTTATGCGCCACGACAACACACGGTGTTGGGCCATCTTCATGGCCTTTACGACGGGCCATCTTTATGGCCTTCACGGCAGACAATTGCTTTTGTAGGTAACCTGGTACCGCGACATTTTAGTGACGAAAATTTTAAGGAGTCTGAGATGGCGAAGATTATTTGGACCCGTACCGACGAAGCCCCTCTGCTGGCAACCTACTCATTCAAGCCAGTAGTCGAGGCTTTTGCTTCCACTGCGAATATTGATGTTGAAACCGCCGATATCTCCCTGGCTGGTCGTATCATCTCCCAGTTCCCAGAGCGTTTGACCGAAGAGCAGAAAATGGACGACGCTCTGGCACAGCTCGGCGAGCTGGCGCAGAAGCCAGAAGCGAACATCATCAAACTGCCAAATATCTCAGCTTCCCTCGTGCAGCTAAAGAACGCCATCAAGGAACTGCAGGAAGGCGGCTACGACCTTCCTGATTACCCAGATAAGCCTGCCAATGCCGAAGAAGAAGACATCCAGAACCGCTATGACTCGGTGAAGGGTTCTGCCGTAAACCCTGTGCTACGCGAGGGCAACTCCGACCGCCGCGCACCACAGGCTGTCAAGAACTTCACCAAGAAGCACCCACACTCCATGCAGGACTGGCCAGCAGATTCCAAGTCCGCCGTGGCCACCATGGATGCCAACGACTTCGCGCACAACGAGAAGTCCGTCATCATCGACGGCGACGACGAATTGAAGTTTGTCCTCAAGGCCGCCGACGGTTCCGAAAAGGTACTGAAGGAAGGTCTGAAGGTTGAAGACCGCGAAGTAGTCGACGCCACCTTCATGTCTGCGAAAGCCTTGGATTCCTTCCTGCGCGACCAGGTTGCCTACGCCAAGGAAAACAACCTGCTGTTCTCGGCGCACCTGAAGGCGACCATGATGAAGGTCTCCGACCCGATTCTATTCGGCCACGTCGTACGCGCGTACTTCCACGAAGTTTTTGAGAAGTACGGCGAAGAACTGATCGAAGCCGGCCTGAACGGCGAGAACGGCCTGGGCCATATCCTGGAAAACCTGGACAAACTGGACAACGGCAACGAGATCAAGCAGGCATTCGAGAAGGCACAGGAAGACGGCGCCCCACTGGCTTACGTCAACTCGCACAAGGGAATCACCGCTCTGCACGTGCCGTCAGACGTCATCGTGGACGCTTCCATGCCTGCGATGATGAAAACCGGCGGCCAGATGTGGAACAAGAACGACGAAACCCAGGACGCCTTGGCTATCATCCCGGATTCTTCCTACGCCGGTGTGTACCAGACCGTCATCGAGGATTCCCAGGCGAACGGCCAGTACGACCCAACCACCCTGGGTACTGTGCCAAACGTGGGCCTGATGGCCAAGAAGGCCGAAGAATATGGTTCCCACGACAAGACCTTCAAGATCCCTTCTGCAGGCACCGTCGAGGTTCGCAACAGCGCTGGCGAGGTTCTAATCTCCCACGACGTGGAAGAAAACGATATCTGGCGTGCCACCCAAACCAAGGATGAGCCAATCCAGGACTGGGTCAAGCTGGCTGTTTCCCGTGCGCGTACTTCCGGCATGCCAGCCATCTTCTGGTTGGACGAGAACCGCGGCCACGACGCCACCCTGATCAAGCTGGTGAACAAGTACCTCGAAGACCACGACACCGAGGGCTTGGATATCTCCATCATGGATCCAGTCTCTGCCACCAAGAAGTCTGTAGAGCGTATGCGCAATGGTGAGGACACCATCTCCGTGACCGGTAACGTTTTGCGTGACTACAACACCGACCTGTTCCCGATCTTGGAGCTGGGTACTTCCGCGAAGATGCTCTCGGTGGTTCCACTGATGGCTGGCGGTGGCCTGTTCGAGACCGGTGCTGGCGGATCCGCTCCAAAGCACGTGCAGCAGGTCCTGGAAGAAAACCACCTGCGCTGGGACTCCCTGGGTGAATTCCTGGCTCTGGCGGAATCCTTCCGTCACGAGGCAGCGAAAAACGACAACGCCAAGGCCTCTGTTTTGGCCTCGGCACTGGACAAGGCCACCGAGAAGCTTCTCGACGAGGGCAAGTCACCTTCCCGCAAGGTAGGCGAAATCGACAACCGCGGTTCTCACTTCTATCTGGCGATGTACTGGGCTCAGGAACTGGCAGCACAGTCGGAGGATTCCGAGCTGGCTGAGCACTTCGCCCCAATCGCGGAGAAGTTCTCCGAGGCTGCTGACAAGATCGATGCCGAGCTGATGGAAGTTCAGGGCGACGGCGCTGATTTGGGTGGCTACTACCAGCCATCCGACGACAAAGCTTCCAAGGTCATGCGCCCATCGGCTACCTACAACCAGCTGATGGAAGAGCTGAAGAAGTAAAACTTCGCGCAAAGCTGCGGTGCTTGCGCCGGATATCCGGCGCAAGCACCCATTTAAAGTTTTAAGCGCCCGAGGCAGGGTTTTGCCTCGGGCGCTTTTTCGGTGCCTGGGTGGTGTGGACGCTTGGGTGGTGTCGGTTCCCGGGCGCTTTTTGCTGCGGTTTGGTGCGTTTTTACAAATAGTGGGGTAAAAAGGCCCAGTTTTCAGCGTCTATTTGTAAAACGGCACCACTAGCTTCGGCCTACAAAAGTTTTCACCTGGGCTTTCGCGGAGCCCACGCCCCGCGGCCTTGCTTAACCCACCAGGTTGCGCAGCACATCCCAGAAGGTTCCGACCATCACGACCACACCGATGATGACCACAAACCAGTTGCTGACTACCGGCCGGAAACGCTTGAGCGCATCGATGCGGTAGATGGCCCACGCTGGCAGCAAGTAAGTCATGAAGCCCATGAAGATGCCGCCGATCAAGGTGATCATGTCCAAAATGGATGGGTTGATGATCGCCACGGCCGTGACCACGACAAAAACAAACAGGTAGATAGCAATGGCCACGCTACGCGGGTTAGCATCCCGCATTACGCCCGGAGCCACCAGCTTGCCGAAGTACCGGGTACCTTCCACCGTGGCCAGCAGGTGACCGAAGTACGACGAAATGATCGCACAGATCACCACGATTGGTGCAATATAGGCAAGGAACTGCGTGCCAGTTTCATTCGCCAGGTAGGACAGCACCGGAATGTTCTGCTCGTAGGCTTCTTCCATGCCGTCCGCCCCCAAAGCGAGTGCGGAAGACCAGACAAAGAACATGGTGAAAAGCGTTAGCAAAGCCGTGGCAATCAGGATGATCTTGGAGGATTGCTTCTCGGCTCCGTCACCGTAGAAGCGTTCCGTGTCCAGCACGAACTGCGAAATTGCTGCCAGGAAACTGAAGGAGAACACCAACACCGGCATGATCAAGATGATGTCGCCAAGATTAGCGACAAAGCCATCGGCGCTGTAGTGGTAGAACGAGCTGAAATCCCACTGCGGGATCAGGTACAGAGACACCGCAGCCAGCGCCACGATCAACGGGTAGATCACGAACTGCGCGACCAGCAACGCGGTGTTGCGACCTAGGGCAAAACCGAGTGTCATCAAGCCGACGCAGAGCGTCGCCAAGATTGGGCGCGAGATTTCTGGGCCGTTCAGCTGATTTTGGATGAAGCTGTCCACGGTGTTGGTGATCGATATACCGTAGATCATCACGATCGGGAACACCGTGAACCAGTAAATCAGGGCGACCAGAATACCGATATTTTTGCCGAAGAAGCCCGTGACCACTTCCAGGACGTCTTGACCTTGCTGCGAGGATCCGCTAAGCATGCGTGCGTAGGCGCGGTGCGACAGGAATGCCATAGGACCGATCAGAAGGGTGGCAACCAAAAGCGGCCAGAATCCGAAGCTACCGGCATTAATGGGCAGAAAGAGGATACCGGCACCGACTGCGGTACCAAACAGTGCCAGAGCCCACTTCGAGTTGTTGGGTTTTTCGCCGCGGACGTCCTGATCATAGCCAGGACCTCCGGTTTTCCCGGGATCGCCAGCTGTACCTTGGCCGCCTGCGGTTTCGGTTTGCGCTGAAGCGGGAGTGTGTTTTTCGCTCACGAGCTGGAGCCTTTCCGTCGTCAAGAATGATTATTAATAATCACAGATTGTTGAGCAGTCCACACCATTATGTCAGCCACATCACAAGAATGGAAAACCAGACTTGAAGCACAACCACATCCACCACATCTGACTTGTCGACGACCACCGCCACGGAAACAGAATATAATTCTATAAGTAGACAGCTCTGTTCATCTAGACTGTGTGAAGCAAGTTACCGTCCACGTCGGAAAGCCCAAAACATGCCTCACACCACGCCTTTTGGTCCATCCTCCACGCTGAACCACGCCAGCATCGGCGAATTCCGCACGGAAGCTGGCGCCATGATGGATGAGGTCACGCTGGGATATCATGTCTTTGGAGCTTTCCGGGGCGAGTTGGACGGACCCAATAACGTCATCCTGATCGAGCATGCCCTGACTGGCTCCTCCGACGTCGCGGATTGGTGGGGCGAGCTGCTCGGCCCCGGGCGGGCACTCGACACTTCGCGCTGGTGCTTCATCTGCGTCAACGCGCTTGGCGGCTGCCACGGATCTACGGGACCATCCAGCATTGCTTCCGACGGCCGGGCATGGGGTTCACGGTTTCCGGCAGTATCCATCCGCGATATCGTCGCCGCGGAATACCAACTTCTCGAGCTGCTGGGCTTGCAGAAAATCCACGCCGTTATTGGCGGTTCCATGGGCGGTGCGCGCGCTTTGGAATGGTCACTGCTCTACCCGGAAATGATGAATGCCGTGTGCATTCTGGCAGTCTCCGCCCGGGCGTCTGGCTGGCAGATCGGCATTCAGTGTGCGCAAATCTCTGCAATCGAGCGCGATATCAACTGGCACGGTGGCGACTACTACGACACCGACGACTACCCTCTCGAAGGTCTGTGCGCCGCTCGCCGGATCGCACACCTGACTTACCGTGGCGAGCAGGAGATCGACGAACGCTTCGGCTCCGATGCGAACGAAGGCGAAAACCCCTTCGGCGAATTCCGCGACCCTACCCAGCGCTTTGCCGTCAATAGCTACCTGGAATACCAGGGCATCAAGCTGTCGGAACGCTTCGATGCCGGTTCCTACGTCGCGCTCACCGAGGCGCTTAACCGGCACGATATTGGGCGCGGGCGCGGCGGGCTTAACCGTGCACTCGGACGTTCGACCGTGCCGACGATGATCGTTGGCGTCGACACGGATATTTTGTACCCATATCACCAGCAGGAACATCTCTCGCGGAATATTGGCAACTTCTTGGGCATGGCGAAGATTGTCTCGCCGGTTGGCCACGACGCGTTCCTAACGGAAACCCGGCAGTTAGATCGCATTTTCCGGAAGTTTTTCAAGCTATCCCTGCCGGAGCCCTACAGTATTTAGGATTTAGGCCGCCCCACATTCTGGTGCCGCTGACTCTGAAACAGCTGCAAGAAACGGCCCACTCCGAGTTGAATTCCCCACTCGATAGGGCGTTCGTTTCGAACAAAATTACCTTTCCAATGGGATTTGAATTATCCACAGCATAATTCATTAATTAGTAAATATATTCGAAACAGTGAGGCTGTGTGTGCAGCGGCATCTTATTCTTAAGTCATGTCATTGCCACAGCAGTCTTATTTAATTAACCTCCTTACTCCTAGCTACATCGCCGACCACACAGATTCCGGGAGCTTCCACAAGGGATCAAAGATCGATCCCGCAGCAATTTCCGGCCACACAGTGACGGACAAATCTATTAAAGCTTTTGTGCAAGGCTCGGCAATTCATCCCTACGAGGTGCACATCAAGCTTGTCGAAGGAACACCCATCACCTATTGCACCTGCCCTGTGCAGCACCAATGGTGCAAGCACTGCGTCGCAGTCGGTTTACGCAGCATCGCATTATTTCCCAAGACCGAGGATCGTTTTCTAGAGAACTTCGTCGATACCGCCAGCCCTAGTGAAATCGTTAGTGCCTTCCGGCAAATTTTTCAGTGGGAACCACAGGTACAGCTCCCGCTACAGCTACACGTCTTGGCGCATACTGGCACAACCGTGAGCATTTCGGAGTTTCTCGAAGATCACCTTGGCAAAGCCATTGGGAGCTTTCTGCCGCCGCGGTGGACAGAAAGCAGCCCGCCATCTGGGGCTGGTGCGCACTCAAGTCTGAACGCGGGCGTCGGCAAGCGCGAACAAACTGCTCGGTGTGAAGAAATGATGGTGATTTTTCGGCATTTCCTTGACCATGGGCATACAGAATTGATGCTTCCGTACCTCGAGGAATTCATCAAGCAACTTGCCAGCAACCGTACGCTGAGCCTGGCAGGAAGTAAGGCTGCAAAAAATACGCTGAACGATGCTCTTGCCCTGCATTTATCCGCAGCCAAGGCTGTGGTGAGCTCAGCGAATGCGTCTGCTGGGGCGGAAATCGCGCGGTGGGTAACCTGGACCTATTTTTTCAGCGAAGATATTGCGCCACGTCTGCCTACCTATGCTGCCGAGAAAGCACTGGGGCACACCGGCATAGACTACTGCGTGAATTTCGCGTTCTTGGCAGAAGGCTACTACGGCAAGGACCACCCGCGTCTGTGGCCGTACCTGCGTGACGTCATCGCCATCGCGGCACCGGCCCAAGCGAGTGCGATTACGGCGTACGCAGAAAGTTTGGGCTTGCCACGACACAACAACGCCGAGGCACAACAACACAGCCGCCAGTGAGGTTCCCGGCAGGTGTTAGGATCACCAACATGCCTGAACATGCACCGGATGCACCACTGCCCCATCACATCGTCGTGATGGGAGTTTCTGGGAGCGGGAAGACCACCGTCGGCACAGAGCTGGCGAACCTGATGGGGCTGGTCTACCTGGATGGGGATGATTTTCACCCGCAAGCCAATATCAACAAGATGGCCAGCGGCATCCCGCTTGACGACGCCGACCGCTGGCCGTGGCTACGGCGCGTGGGAAATTGGCTCGCCGAGCAGGAGCACGGCGCCATCGTTGCCTGCAGTGCGCTAAAGCAAAGTTACCGCGAGGTACTGCTTTCTGCATGCCCTGGCGCAGTATTTGTGCACTGCACGGGCTCACGCGTACTGCTAGAGCAACGAATGTTGGAGCGCACGAAGCATTTCATGCCGGCGCATTTGCTGGACTCGCAACTGGCAACTTTGGAGCCGCTGCGTGCAGATGAACCCGGCGCGAGTTTTGATGTCGCCGAACCACCAACCCTGGTGGCGGAGGCAATGAAGAACTGGATTACAGCGCGCTGACGCCGTAGATCACCATGACCAGGGCGAAACCGATAACGGAGATCAGTGTTTGGTTTACCGTCCAGGTTTTCAGAGTAGTCGCGGTATCCATGCCCATCAGTCGGCCCACTAGCCAGAAGCCGGAGTCGTTGACGTGGGAGGCAATGACGGAACCTGCGGCCGTCGCCAAGACGATCAGTGCCAGCGCGACTTCGGAGTAATCCGCGGCAGCCACGCCCGGTGCCATCAGTGCTGCGGCCGTCGTCAAGGCGACGGTCGCCGAACCTTGAGCAACGCGGAGTGCGGCAGCAATCAGGTAGGCAGCGAGAATCAGCGGGATGCCCATGCCTTCCATGGATTCGGCGAGCGCGTCGCCAATGCCCGAGGTACGCAATACGCCACCGAACATGCCGCCAGCGCCGGTGATCAGCACGACGGAGCAGATTGGGCCAAGCGCGCCATCCATGGATTTCTCGATGGCTTCGCGGCTTACTCCCCTACGCAATCCCAACACAGCGATGGCTGCGAATGCGGTAATCAGCAGGGCGATTGGGGTTTGTCCGAGGAAACGTAGGAACTGCACAAGCCCAGAATCACCGTCGATCCAGCCTGCGGTGGCGGCGGTGTTCGCCCCGGTGTTGCCGAAAATCAGGAGCATCGGCAGCAGCAGGATCGTAGCGACGGAACCAGCGCCCGCCGGGTTCTTCGGAGCCTCGGAGCGCGCGCCCAACAACAAGTCAGGTACTGGCAGCGGGAATTTGCGTCCCAGGAATTGCCCCCACAGGTAGCCGGAGATATACCACGTGGGCAAGGCGATAAGCAGGCCAAACAGCAAGATCAGCCCAATATCCGCATTGTAGAATTCGGCAGCTGCTACCGGCCCTGGGTGCGGTGGCAAGAAAACGTGGGTGACAGAAAACGCACCAGCTGCCGGAATACCATAAGCCAGAATCGGGCCGTCCAGGCGCCGAGCGACCGCAAAGATGACCGGCAGCATAACGATGAGCCCGGCGTCGAAGAAAATGGGAAAGCCCATCAGCAGCGATGCCACGCCCAGGGCAAACGGGGCACGCTTTTCACCAAATTTACGCACCAGCAATTCCGCCAGTGACTGCGCACCACCGGAGTTTTCCACCAAGCGACCAAGCATCGCACCCAGACCGACCAGCAAAGCCACCGATGCCAAGGTGGATCCGAAGCCGTCGGTCATGGTCGGGACGACGCCTTCTAATGGGATGCCCGTGGCCAAGGCCGTCAGTGCAGAGACTGTGATCAGGGTGATGAAGGCGTGGATGCGGAAATAAATCACCAGCACCAAAATCGTTGCGACGGCGGCCGCGGCGATGGCTAAAAGCGGTGCAGTGCCCAGAGTGGGCTCCCAAGTATCCATTGGTGCAACTTTCTACTATTCGCGGCGCACAACTAACTACACCGCACGACTAACTACCCAGTGCGTCGACTGAGGCGGATAAAAACATCAGCGCTGCCCCGGCAACAGTGCTGAAAGCGGCGTCGAACCGGCGCGAACGCACAGCAAAGACGCCCAGCTTCGCGGAGTCACAGGTCAACCGCAGCACAGCCAGCCAGAGCATCGACACGCCCAGGGCAAACGTGGCTCGGCGCCAATGATCCGCCACCAAAAACCAGGCGGCGGCGGCCAGCAACACGATAAACGCAGCCATGCCGGCCCACTGCAACCAACCAGGCATGCGGGAGGCAGCCAGGTTCAGGTCATGCGGGTTGGCCAAGCCGCTGCGGTCTGCCTTCTTTTGGCGGGTCGTCAGGGATTGCGCACCGCCAGTGACTGGTTGGCCAGTGCGACGCCCAGCCTGGTGCGAGTGTGGTTTATCCGGCATGCAATTCTGCGCACTCCACCACGTTGTGCACCAGGAAGGCACGGGTCAGCGGGCCCACGCCGCCGGGGTTGGGCGAGACCGCACCGGCTTTCTCCCAGACATCGGGGGCCACATCTCCGGCGAGTTTGCCTTCGACACGCGACACGCCCACGTCCAGCACGGCAGCACCTTCTTTCACCATGTCTGCGGTGAGCATATGCGGCACGCCGGCAGCCGCGATGATGACATCAGCAGCTTTGGTTTCTGCAGCCAGGTCTTTGGTTCCGGTGTGGCACAGGGTGACAGTGGAGTTTTCGCTGCGACGCGTCAGCATCAGACCGATTGGGCGGCCCACGGTCACGCCGCGGCCGATGACCACGACTTTTGCGCCGTCGAGCTCGACGCCGAAACGACGCAACAGAGAAATGCAACCATTCGGGGTGCATGGCAGAGGTGCGTCCTCGTTGAGCACCAGCTTGCCCAGGTTCACTGGGTGCAGACCGTCGGCGTCCTTGTCGGGGTCGATGCGCTCCAGCACCTCGTTTTCGTCGAGGTGCTTCGGTAACGGCAACTGCACGATATAGCCGGTGCAGGCTGGGTCCGCGTTGAGCTCATCAATGACGGCGAGCAATTCTTCCTGGCTAATATCAGCGGGAAGATCGCGGCGGATCGAGTTGATGCCCAGAGCTTCACAGTCACGGTGCTTCATTTTGACGTAGCTGTGCGAGCCTGGATCATCACCCACCAACACGGTGGCCAGACCAGGGGTAATGCCCTTGTCGCGCAGCTTGTCGACGCGCTTTTTCAGATCGTCGAAGATTTCGTCTCGGTAGAGTTTTCCATCCAATGTCAATGCAGTCACGGCTACCATTCTAGACTCTTGCCATGGCCGATTTGCATGTTGTCTTTGATAATCCGGTGATCCCCTCGAATACCGGCAACGCGATCCGCTTAGCTGCGGTAACCGGGACCCACCTACATTTGGTGGAGCCGCTGGGGTTCAATTTCGACGATAAACATTTGAAACGCGCGGGGCTGGATTATCACGATCTGGCGGATCTGCAGATCCACCCCAATTTGGACGCGTGTTTGGAATCGCTTGGCGACGGCCGAGTGTTTGCCTTTAGCACTGGTGCCAGCACCTTTCACACTGAGGTGAACTACCAAGACGGCGATATTTTGCTTTTTGGCACAGAACCCACCGGGCTGCCTGCCGAGGCGCTAGCGCACCCGCGGATCACCGAGCAGGTGCGCATCCCCATGCTGCCAGCGCGTCGGTCGATGAATTTGTCGAATTCCGCTGCCGTCGCGGTGTTTGAGGCGTGGCGGCAACTGGGTTTTAGTGGCGGAATCTAGTGAAAAGTCCCTGCCTGTTCTAACTCCGGCAACGTGCGCTGGCGCAGGTATTCCAGGAGTTCTTCGGCATCGTCTGGGGAAAGATCCGCGCCTACCATGTGCACTGGCCCACCGACTAAATCCAACCGCAGGCTGCGCAAACCAAGCAGCGCTTGTATCGGCCCCCTGCGCAACGAGAGTTCCTGGATATGCGGCTCAGCTACGATGGCAACCTTGCGCCCAATGCGCCCGTGGTGGATGATCACGGCGTCGTCGACAAGCGTGACGCCCTGTTGTTGGTAATCAATCGGCGAGCACCAGCGCGCCTGCTTCGGCGAGGTGTACCGGGGGCGGGTGAAACCGTCTGGCCGGGCAAATTCGGTGAGGTGCTCGTCGGCAAGCGGGGTGACCAGCGTGGCAATCTGCTGGGCCTGTTGTTTGCTGCCGACGGGCAGGATCATCGTGGAGCCGGAATCTTTGCCCGATAGTGCGCCATAACCTGCGACGTCTACCTGCACCATCCACCAGCCGGTCAGCCGCCACAGGACGGGTTGGCGGATTTCGACGGCATGGATGCGGTTCAGTGGCACTGATTGCCGACGCCTGCTGGTGAGCCCGTACGCGATGTCGAGGGACGGTGAGTTGTTCGGCCCGCCGGTCTCGTTGAGCGTGGCGGTGAATTGCCACGCATTGTTGATGTGGCCAAGCAACGCGCCCAGGGCGGCAAGGACGATGACGAAACTGGAAAAGATATTCAGAGCGGTAAACAGCTGAGAAAGCACGACGATCACCGCGACGAAAGTGCTGGGACGCAGCACCATTGAGCCGAGCACCCGTCCGGTGGGAATCGGCGGGATGATTACGCGGTTCGGCTGGTCAGTCGAATGAGCCGGATCAGGTTTGTGTGTTTGCGCGGCATCACCGGCTGGGGTTTCTGCTAGCGTCGCTTCCGGTGCACCGGGTTCTGCGATGCCCGAGTGCGCGGTATCAGGCTCGGGTGATTTTTCACCACGCACGCGCTGCAGAACTTCCGCGCGTAGGCGTTCTGCTTGTTTCTTGCGCAGATATTCGACTTCAATCACAGAATCCGAGCCGCCGGCAGTCTCGACGCGGACTTTCGCGAGGCCAAAGATGCGGGCAACGAACGGCTCGACGATGTCGACGGCTTGGATGCGATTGAACCGCGCCGAGCGCACTTGGGTAGAAAACACGCCCTTTTTGCGCGCTATTTCTTCGTCGTCAAGCCGGAAACCCATGGCCCGCCACCAGAAATACGACAGCCCCACGATGAGTACCGCAATGCCGAGCAGAATCACGGTACCAACCAGCAAGTCAGTCAGGCTCTCGCCATCTGCCCAACTGGAGACCGTGTTGATAATCGTCGAATTGATGTTGACGAAAATGATGACGGCCAAACCAACCAACACCGACCAGAATTCCAGGATCGGGGTGAGGAAGTGCACTCGGTGCCACTGCTGCTGGTTGGTCT
The DNA here is from genome assembly GCF_023509295.1 of Corynebacterium pseudodiphtheriticum. Taxonomy (NCBI): domain Bacteria; kingdom Bacillati; phylum Actinomycetota; class Actinomycetes; order Mycobacteriales; family Corynebacteriaceae; genus Corynebacterium; species Corynebacterium pseudodiphtheriticum. The sequence goes on from NZ_CP091864.1 coordinate 1,811,972, forward strand.
GTGCCTCGGCCGGTGCCTGTGTGGCTGCTGGTTCTGCGGCAGTTGGGTGCGAAGCCGTGGGGTGTTGCCTGTGTGTCTGAGGGTCTTCTGCTGAACTCATAGGCCGCTCATCCTCTCACGGGCCTTTTCGGACAGACGCTGCCGCAGCGCGTCCGCGTCGGCAGCTTCTAGCCCGGGGACATCGGAATCGGACGACGACGAAGCCGTATGTAGCTTCACGTTTTTTAAGCCAAAGAGTTTATCGATGGGGCCGGCGGAAACATCAACGAATTGAATCCGCCCGTACGGCACGACGGTGAAGGTGTGCCAGATTTTGCCGCGGGTGATCAGAAGTTCATCCTCAGTTTCTTTCCACCCGAGTAGTTTTACCTGCCGCGGAATGAGCCAGATGCGAGAAAGGACGAAGGCGACTATGACGGCGGTGGCGATCCATAACCAACCGCTCCAGAACACGGCGGCTGCGATGGAGCCACCAATAAATAATAAGGCCCACGGCAGACCTGAAAGATAACGCGCTTTGATCAGTTTCCTCGACACTGGGTTCATGGCAACCCAGGTTACCTTTCGTTGTGCGGCCTTGCGTGGGAGTTCTGCGCGGTCGAATCTGCATATCCTGACCTACCTGTTGTCACTGAGCTGGTGGATCGACTGCATATCCGCTTTCTTCAAGAATCGATACCGCGCGTAGCATATTTTTCCTGATCACGGTGTCCGTTTGTATTTCATGAAATTCTTTTCGTCGTTGCTTTACCTGATCAATCCAACTGTCTTTCGCATCTGCACCAAATTCATCAATGAGGAATTCGACAACATCTTCTAGGCAAATACGGTAGCGCGAATCACCAGCAGGGAAATGGATATTCTGCTGTTGTGTAGCTGAATCGTGCTTACCTGCTCGTGCCAATAGCAGCCCTAAAGGCACAGAATCCGCGTGAAACTGAATATGGCTCGCGGGTTTATTACGTGCATGACGCTCATACTCGAACCGCACGATTGGCACATATTTCTTCAGCGCGCGAAATTCAATTTTGAATGCGCTCTTATCCACCGCTAGATAATCGCCTGTGGAATTCTTGCAAAGCCTATATTCGCGGTCTAAGTGCAATCGGTCGCTACCGGTTCGCTGGACGTACAAGCTCTGAGACAGCTTAAATGCCGCACGAAAATCACTGAGGTTAAAAGGCGAGGTTTCTAATCGTGTCTCACCACGCAGTGTGGTTTCTAGTGGTCGTAGGCGCTTCGATAGCATCCGTCGGCTTTGCGGCCATTGGATGCGGTCACCAGTCTTCACGTTTACCCCGCCCTTACCTTAAGCTGATATCTCAGGCTACGGGCGCCCCGGATATTTAAGCGCGTGAGCACCGTACGAAATACGGACGTAGCCGAGTACGACCAGTTTCTGCCCCTTGGTCTTGCGCAAATGCACAATCGCCTCATGTGACACGCCAATCGCTTCCAAAGTTCGCCTCATGCCTGTAATGCCAAACGAGCCAGCGTGAAGCTACGAAGCATGTTGAATCAAGGTGCTTGAGATCGGCAAGGATTTCCGTGAATCCACAGATGCAGACGCTTCCCGCGGGCTTGAGTACACGTCTCGCTGCAGCAATCGACCCTAGACTCCACGCGGTATACGCTTCTTACTATTCGAAGTTGTCCAAATCAGCCTTCTTAATATTCTAGGGAGAATCAGCGAAAACGAAGTGAACGGATGCGTCTTCCACTGATTTCTACCAGACGAGTACATCACTCTTAAAAGATAGTCTCCTCTGGCGCAATTACCTGAGCTCGAAAGTCTCCAATATTCGCTATTTGGAAACCAGATTTCATGAAAAATCAGTGATCTGTCGGCTTGCAGCCTCAGTCACATCGAAAAGCGAGTCGGGCGAGGTTGATTCAGGCGATTTAGCAGCGTCAATGTATTGGTCTAATACTATCGAAACTCATTACTTATCCTCAGATTTTGCGTTGAGAAAAAACTCCACTCTGCCGCTTGTTGTATCGGATTTCACAGTAACCACCCCACTTAACACGGCCGGACTCTTATCGAGGTTCAGTCCCAATCTTTGAAGATGCGCCGGAATCTCTTCCTTCCTGATTTCTGCCTTATTGTTGCAGTCACGCTTATGAGCCAAGCAAAGATTTTCTACTCGGTCTAGCCAGTCGGGTGTGAGACCCCAGTCGACTACGCCGATTCTAAATGGCACTCGATGGGCTAACTGGATTTGGCCTTTTCCTTCTCCACCAGGTTTTCCACAAACTGAGCAATGGTCTCCATCACGGGCAGCTACCTCTAAACGATGTTTCTGCGGATACCGAACAGCGCCCCTCTTTCGGTAGGTTTGCCACTCTGCGACTGACAGCCACACTCGATCCCCGTATCCTCCAGACTCAACAAGCGAAGCCCTCTGGCTCATCGTTTACCCCCAGCCGTTACATTGAAACGAAACTCCACCCGATTCCGCTCTAATTTCAGTTCGCCTACCGACCATGACTCAAATAATGGTGCGGACATTTTGTCTCCCAATCAATTTCGCTATTCCTATCCCATAGCCCCGAGTGTATACACAAGCACAAAAAGCCATGCCAGTCATCATAACCAGCATGGCTGTGCGAAACGAGGGCAAAACACAACGTTCGCAGTGTTAAAGACGTTGTTAAAGACGTTCCTAAACGAACTTGCTTAAACGAACTTGATCTCGGTTTCTTCAACGCGCTTAAAGCCTTCGGTGTGGTCACCGAACAACTGCACGTTGCAGTCCTGGGTGGTGCAGTCGACGCCTTCGCCAGTTGGGGTCGCGCGCAAGGTGACAACAGCGGTGCCATCTTCCTTCATGTCCACGGTGCCACCCTCAGTCTTGACCCAAGCCTGGGTGGCTTCGTCGCCATGCTCACCGGTGCATAGTGGTGGACGACCTTCAGAGTCGTTTTCGTCGTCAGCACAAATGGCCACGTAGTAGCCCTGATCCGAGTTCAGACCAGACAGTTCAATCTGCAGTTCGCTGTCTGCTTCCACACCAGCTTCTGGGTCTGGGGTCACGCGCATTTCGGCGTCAATGGCCTGCATTGCTTTGTCCCCGGCTTCTTTGGCCTTTTCGGTGGCGGACTCTGCAGCATCGCCAGCCGCCTTGGTAGCGGATTCTGCGGCTTCGCCAGCCTCGGAGGTAACCGAGGCTGCGGTGTCTTTAGCTTCTTCAGACGAGCAGCTAGCCAGCACCAGTGCGGATGCGGCGGTGATGCCCAGAGCTGCGGAACGGAGCGTACGGCGACGAGAGGTCTTTGCAATAGTCATAAGCACATTATATGCACAGCTAGTTTTTGAACAAGGTACGAGTTGCTTTAAAGGTAACCATCAGGAAATATGGCCACATGTGAATTCCCTGCGCAAAACACTCTTAGCGACGCTTTCTACCACGTGCATCCTCTTAGCATCGTGCACGGATGTGGATTCTTCAGCAGACCAAGCAATGGTTACCGAAACATCTACGGAAACTTTCACGGAAACTGCAACCGAGTCGGCAGAATCCATGGAAGCAGCACGTGCTGCAGACGCAGCGGAAAACCCCACCGAAGCCAACGCACACGAGCATTCTGGGCGTGGCAATGGCACGAATGGCACGGTGCTCCCGGAACGTTACGACGAACGCTTCCCGCATGCCCAGGAAGCACCAGCAGATCAGCCACCAGCACCGGAGGCCCCGGGGGCTGCGGGGGCGAATCCCGAAATGAACGAACACCCGGTGGCACCGGCGCACGTCGATGCTCCTGCGGCCCCACCGGCGGCACCCGGCGGCGAAACGTATTTCCAGAATTGCGCGGCCGCCCGTGCAGCCGGTGCCGCTCCCCTGCACGCAGGTGATCCGGGCTATCGCTCACAGCTGGACCGAGACAAGGACGGCGTAGCCTGCGAATAACGCGGCGCGCGATTACTCTTTGTCGACGGTTTTATCGTCGCCTTTATCGCCGTCGACGTCCTTGCCATACCCGTCGTCAAGCTTGTATTCGGCAGTCTCCGGCCGCAGATCCAAAGAGGTGAATTCACCAGCCTGCTTACCACTATCGGAGTTGTTGTTCGCAGGCGAGTCGTGGTTGTCACTCGTTGGTGACTCGTCAGCCTTATTGCCCACCAATGAGCTGAGGTTTTGGTTCAAATCACTAAATCCCTGCTGGAACTTGCCCATGTTGTCCATGAACCCACCCAGAATATCGATGGGCAATGGGAACACCACGGTAGAGTTCTGGTCAGCACCCAGCTCCAAGATGGTCTGCAAGTAGCGTAACTGCAGAGCGGCTGGCGCCTTTTGTAATTCCTCAGCCGCTTCACGCAGCTCTTTCGACGATTGCAGTTCACCGTGTGCCGAAATGACTTTCGCACGGCGCTCACGCTCGGCCTCTGCCTCACGCGCGAGGGCGCGCTGCATGAGTTCCGGAATTTCCACGTCCTTGATTTCGACAATCCGAGTTTCTACACCCCAACGGTGTGTTTGACCATTGATGATGCGTCGAAGATCCTCGTTGAGCTCATCGCGGTGCGCCAACAAGTCGTCCAAACTGGCACGTCCCAGCAGTGAACGCAGCGTCGTCTGCGCGATCTGCGAGGTCGCGACCGCATAGTTTTCTACCTGCAGCACAGCTTTGATCGAATCGGTCACTTCAAACATGACGACGGCATTCACGCGCACCGAGACGTTGTCTTTCGTGATGATCTCCTGTGGCGGGATGGTCAACGTAACCACGCGCTGGTCGACGCGTTCCATCTTGTCAATCACCGGGATGATCCAATGCCCGCCCGGTTCCATCAACGGGCGCAAGTGCCCAAAACGGAAGGCCACTCCCCTTTCGTATTGTTTGATGACCTTAAACGAGTAGCTGATGATCACCACCAGCACTCCCAATGCCAGCAATGCCATGATCGGCCAAAATACTAATGCGCTCATGAAAAGTTCGCCTGTGCCTTACCTTTATGCCTAATGAGGCTTGTGTGTTTTAGGAGTTTTCCACTGGTTTGCTGCGCGACCGACGCTGCAATCGGCTATCCGAACGATAGTGGTGCTTGTATTTTGCAGCAATTACTTCGTCGTGGTTTTCGCCGGTTGCGCGAATGCGCTCGGAGCCGTATTTCTTCGCAAGGCGCGAGACTTCGTCGTCACGCACGCCAGCGATGGCTTCTTTCGTCGAACGGTACTTCACACCGTATTTATCAGCTACGGCCGCATTAACCTCGGCCTCGATATTATCCATCGATGGCAGCTCTTCGGGGAAGTTCGACGGGGTGGACCACAGGTGACGCGCCAAAGGAATAGTGCCGCCGACCAGCACGACCAGCACTCCACCAGTCAACACCAAATCTGCGGTCGACGAATGCACAAGCAATGACATGAGCGGAAGAATAAAGCCCATCAACGCCACCGCCAAAGAAACCCCACGGTGGAAACGTCCGGTCTCCGAATGTGGCCAAGGGTCAAGCTGACGGGTGACCTCGCGGCCTTTCGCACTGATCGTGCAGGATTGCTTGACCGGGCAGGTGTTGCACACGGTCGGGTTACCCCGGTAACGCATGACGCGGTTTTCTGGGTCGAAGCTGGAAGGCCACAGCCATTGGTCTTCCGGGCACTGCCAAGCATCGTGGGATTCCATATAGCGGAATCCACCGGTCTGATCGCCATTGGTGCGATTGGATGCCGACCGAGCCATCCGGTCAAAGCCCCACGCCACGGCGAGCAGGAACAGACCATAGATGGAACTGAGGATGGTAAATACCGCAGGTAATTCCATTGCTATCTCGCTTGCTTACTTGCTGTCGTCGTCGCGCTTGTCGGAGCTGTAGCGGCCGCCCCACTTGGTGGAGCTGTTGGCCTTGTGCTTATCCAGCGTATCCGAGACTTCTGCGCCCGTGCGGTTGTCGACGCGGCCATGGCCACCGGAGACCAACCCAACCGGAGAGCCTTGGCCTTGTGCTCCAGTACCAACGGGCTTTAGGTTTTCTTCGGATTCCACCTTGCTAAACAGTGGCGTGACCGGGAATTCTTTCTCATCTTCCATCGTTGGGATCTCACCGCTGTGACGCACGGCCTTGAATGCTCCCCAGATCAAGCCAGGAATCCCGGCCATGAAGATCACGTCGCCAGGCAGACGCAGCCATTCGATCAGGGCGTTATCCGGCTGGGTGATGTATCCCAGCGAACGAGCTTCAACATAACCTTCGGCAACCGAGTGGTAGAGCTGCAATGTGCCCAGCGGCAGCAGCGAAATAAAGACCATCCACAGCAGGCCAATGTTGAGTAGCCAGAAGCTCCACTGCATCGACTTATCCGACCAGTACTTCGGAGGTGTCAGGTAACGGAGCGCGAACACGCCTAGGCCGACGGCAAGGAATCCGTAAACACCCATCATCGCGCCGTGCGCGTGGTTGGCCGTCAGGGCGGTACCGATCTGGAAGTACGACACAATTGGCAAGTTGACCAAGAATCCGAAGATACCGGCACCCAAGAAGTTCCAAAAACCAACAGCAACCAGGAACATCACAGCCCAACGGTGTGGGAATGGCCGCTTGCCGGTCGCACGCTGTTTAGATCCAAGCTGCATGAACGTCCAGGCTTCGACGGTCAACAATGTCAACGGGACCACCTCGGCGGCAGAGAAGAACGAACCCAGCGCCATGTGCTCGACCGGAGTACCGGAGAAATACAGGTGGTGCATGGTGCCGATCACGCCACCAATGGAATACAAAATGATGTCCAAGTAGATGATGCCCAGGGCGATCTTTTCGCGAATAACACCCAGCAACACGAAGACATAGGCAACCATGATCGTCGTAAAGAGTTCCAGGAAGTCTTCCACCCAAAGGTGGACAACCCAGAAACGCCAGAACTCTGCAACAGTCAGGTGCGTCGACGAGCCTGCAAGCATGCCGACGGCGTAGAAACCTGGGATGGTCAGCCCGGAGAAGAAGAACAACCACGGCATGTTCGACTTGTGCTCGGTTTTCAGGCGACCGTGCAGGGTTCGGAAGATCATGAAGATCCATAGGAACATGCCGATGGTCAGCAGGATCTGGAAGAAGCGTGGCAGATCCAAAAATTCCCACTGCTGCGACCAAATGCTGCCTTCTGGCACGATGCCGAAGGAAGAGAGCCATTCAAAGGCCATGGAACCGAAGACGACGAAAGCGATGGCGCCCAGCAGAGCCCATGTCAGCCAGCTTTGTTTTTTAGGTTCGCGGCGAGCAATGAATGGTGCCAGGAAGATACCGGCGGCCAGCAAACCACCGGCAGTCCACAGCAGGGATAATTGCAGGTGCCAGGTACGCGCGACGTTGTACGGCAAGATTTCTTGCAGCGGGATGCCGAAGAAGCCTTCGATTTCCACGCGGTAATGCTGCACTGCGGCACCCAGCAGCGCTTGGATGAGGAACAACAGCATGGTGACCAGAACGAACCAGGCGACCACTTTTTGCGATTTGGAGAGTTTTACTTCTCCGGGCTGTTTGAAATCGAGGTTTGGGGTCTCTTCAGCGTGCCAGCCAATCTGGCGCGACCAGCGGCCGTAGATGGCGAAGATCAGACCGATACCACCGATCAGTGCAATTAGCGAGAGCACCGACCACACGACTAAGTCAGCCGTCGGAGTGTTGTTCACGCGTGGCTCTGCTGGCCAGTTGTTTGTGTAAGAATAATCATGGCCTGGGCGTTCTGCAGCAGAAGCCCATGCGGTCCAAGCGAAAAAGCCGGTGAGGTCGTGAATTTCGTCTTCGTTGTTGATGAACTCCTTCGGCAGACCGTGAACATCGGAGTTAGTACCGAAATAGTCCAGGTAGTGTTTTTGCGCTTCTTCGAATGCCGAGATTTGGTTCGGGGTCCACTCCAGCACACCAGTTTGTTCGTCGAACCGGTTGGTGCGGAATTCCTCAACGATGGCTTCATCTTCCGTTGCCTCCGGCGAGATGAAGCCTGGGATACCGTTTGCTGAGTTCTGCTCTTTGGCATGCTCAGTGGCCATGCGCAGGTACTCCGCGGTGAAATCAGGGCCCAGGTATGCACCGTGCCCCATCACAGAGCCATATTGTTGCAGGCCGCGGGCCTGGAATAACTCCTGGCCATGGGTGATCTCTTCAGAAGTCAGGATGGTCTCACCGGACTCCTGCGAAACAATCTTTTCTGGCTGCGGCATGGAGGCATCGTAAGTTCGATACGCCAAAAAGCCCATGACGAAAAAGCCGAAAAGCATGGTCAGTGCAACACCTTGCACCCATGCACTATTGAATGCGAGGACCGGCTTCGACCGATCTTCTGTGTCCTCTGCCAAGGACGCGCGCTGAACTTCAGACATGATGACCCAAATCCCATCTATAAGACTTCGCACAGATAACCTGTGTACAGTCCTATAAATACCTCATAAAATAGTCGGAAAATAATTCACGACCGGCGGGGTTACTAATAGGTTCCTTCAAAAGATGTAGGTCGATAAACAGCCAGTTGAGTAAGCAGTGTGATTGTTGTGGCGCGGTAAAAATTGTCTCCAAAACGCTCCCCCATTAAAATTAAAACCATGTCCTTCAAGGAGCACACGAAAAAGAATTGGCTGATCACTTTCTTCGCTGCAATCTTCGCAGCCTCGGTCGTGGTCATGATCTTTTTCGACGAGCCGCGCAATACCGTGGTGATCTCTTTGGCCTTCGTGGCATTTGCAGTGCTGAGTTTTCTGCTCATCCTGGTGATCTGGCTGTGGCTATCCAACCGGAAACAACGCGTGCAGGGTGGTGGCACGCAAAGTAACTCGCAGAGCAAGCAGGGCAAATCTGCCGCGAGCTAGGTAGCGAGTTACATGCACTCTTGAGCCTGATCACGGTGGCTAACCCGCACCACACCGTAGGCTTGTGGCATGAAGCAATCGCTTATCGACGCCCACGAGATTCTTGCCGACGCCAACCAGGTGGAAGTGTTCACTGGCGCGGGCATGAGTGCGGATAGTGGGATCGCCACTTACCGGGACGCGCAGACCGGCTTGTGGGAGAACGTGGACCCGCAGGCGATGGCCTCGATCGATGCCTGGCATCGCGATCCAGAAACCATGTTTGCCTGGTATTTGTGGCGCGCACACTTGGCACAACGCGCCGAGCCCAATGTCGGCCACCGCGCCCTCGCAGCAGCACGAAAAATAACCGTGACAACGCAAAACATTGATAATCTGCATGAACGCGCTGGCAGTGAAGATGTTGCCCACTTGCATGGTTCTTTGTTCGAATTCCGCTGCACGGATTGCGCAACGCCTTATCGTGAGCAAATTGCCCTGCCTACCAGACCAGTGGACAAGATTACGCCACCAGCATGCAGGGAGTGCGGTGGACTTATTCGTCCAGGCGTGGTCTGGTTTGGCGAACCGCTGCCACAAAATGAGTGGGTAGAGGCGGAACGTCGAATGTCCACGGCGGACACACTGCTCATCGTCGGAACTTCTGGGATGGTCTACCCTGCCGCCGGGCTGCCTGTGACGGCATATAGGCGGGGTATTCCGATCGTGGAGGTCAGCCCGCAGCCGACGGATTTATCACAGCTAGCCAGCGTGGTTGTCACAGCCACCGCTGCGGAGGCTCTGCCACGCATACTCAGTGGGAGGATCACTAGCAATCCGTAATCTGGTATTCAGGAAGACTATGGGTCACAAAGCACCAATGGGCCACAAAGCACCGTTGTGGCGAAATTCCCCGATCCCGTCAACCACTGGAAACGCTTAGGACACCTACTATGAATCATGCCAGTTCAATTTGCGTTTACACGCTAGCCCCGAACTCATGGAGCTGCTACATTGTCATGGGCCCATGGCCTTCGAGGGACCAACTTGCGTTCAAAACCCATTCATTCTTGTACGGTTCGATTCTATATTTCGAGGCTGCGGGAAAACTGGGCAAGACCGCTCTCAAAAAAGCCTACGATGCTTATAAAGCCGCATTTTTTGACCCCCTCTACCAAGCAGCAATACAGCGGTGCATCGTAGACGCGAAAATATCTCAAATCGCCACCCAAATTACCCCATTTCTCCACCACCACCTATATCTCCAATTCGAAATATTCGACGATGGCTCCTTACTCGAATGGATCAAACGTTATGCCCACACAATTGATCCCACACTGAATCTAGGCCGCCCAGTCCATTTCAATCCAGATATTGAAATAGAAACACCCCAAGGACAAAAACCAGAACTAGTCGGCTTTTACGGGTATATGTATGAATTCCCGTGGCCAAATGTGTCCATGTATTGCCGAAGCGAACGGGAACTTCTGGCACGCACAGCAGGAGCTGCCTTTGAAAGTCTTGCCGCCAGAATACATTTCCGGCATTCCCCACCAATGGACAGTGAATTTCCTTTTCGGTACAACGCCCAATTGCGTTGGTGGGAAAGCTATTGGAATGGCTGCTTCGATGAGATGGCACCTTGCGAAAAAGTCGCAAGCTTTATTCGTGCACAGAATCGTTACGAGCCTCATTTCATCCGAATTTATCCACTGTTCCCTGCAAGACAATCATCCGAGGTCAAGGATTAAACGCCTGGGCATCAACCCCAGGCTAACTTCACAAGCAAAGCACTACGCCCCACGCATCTGCATGAGCTCAGTAGACCCATCCTCCACAAACAGCGGATCAAACCGCGCCAATAACTCGTGCAGTTTCTGTTCAACCCGCGATTGTTTTTCTTTCCGGTCCTCGCCGCCGCGGCTAAACCGCGACATCGGCGGCAGCAGTTTCGCGATCTTCGCCCCGCCCAGGTAGGCCGCTCCACTGCCGAAAGCAGCTGGTACCACATCCCAGGTGGCATCTGCTTTTAATTTTTCGCCTTCGATAATGCGGTTCAGCTCTTCCGCCATTTTGCGGCGCACGTATGCTGGCCAGGCCTCATCAATGGCGGTTGTCACGGTAACGGAATCAACGAATTCTTCTACCAAGTCCTTAACGATCTCGTCGATGGCATCGCGAAGCTGAGATTGGCGCATCACAATACTTTCAATCTCCGCAATGAGCTCTTTGATGTCAATGATCTCGCGAGTATCTTCAGGCTCAACGTGAGGTTACCCTCGAGTAGTGGACACCCTATTAGTACGGATCTTGTGTCCGTAAGAGCGGATGTTCATTGTGAGTTCGTCAAGGAAGAAATACACCCCGGAGTACCGGCAGGAGGCCGCCAGACTGGTCATCGAGTCCGGGCGCCCAATCGCTCATGTGGCTATGGAAATTAACGTATCAGCCACAATCTTAGGCAGGTGGGTCAAACTCGAGCGAGAACGCCAAGGCGCGGTAGATGGCCGCAGTGATGCCGATATACGAGCCGAAAATGCACGTTTACGTCGTGAGTTAGCTGAGGCCAAGATGGATAATGAGTTCTTGTCACAAGCCACCGCCTTCTTCACTTTGAAACAACGCGATCGGAAAAACTTGAGCTAATACAGCTGGAGAAGGCGAACTACAGCATAAAAAGAATGATCAGCTTATTAGAGGTTTCCCGTTCTGGCTATTATAAATGGCAAAAGGCTCAAGCAGTACGGCTTCGTGGTGAAAATCAGCATCAGAGATTCCTCGACCAGTGAGTCAGGCAAATTCATGACGTCTCACCCAGGGCGTTTGTTCCCGTAACGACGATTCAATCCAAGCGGAAGTCCACGCTTGCAGACCTGGTGAAACGTCTATGTGATCAAGGGCAGCTTAATCGAGTGTGGATGTCGGATATTACCTATCTACGCACGAGCCAGGGCTGGCTGTACCTATGCGTTATCCGCGATGGACACTCCCGCCGAGTCCTAGGATAGTCTATGGATAGTGTGCAGGATTCTTACCTGGTTGAACGTGCACTGCGCATGGCTTACACCCTGCGTGGTGACGTACCCGATGGCTTGGTATTCCACGCAGATCCTGGCACTCAGTTCACGAGTGAACAATTGTGGAATGTCTGCCAGCAACTAGGGATTGCACAACCGGCGCCGTTGCCACTCGTTCATCGGGGATGATCAGCCTCTTCGATTTCGAAGCCCAGATCGCTGATCACAATGGTAATAAGAAGGCCGCTGCTTAACCCCTAAGCAGCTTAACAACGTGTCCAGGATTCGCGGGCAACCCCACTCATGCGAGCTCTACCAAAAGGACTAGTCGATAAGGGTATCGGGAGATAGTTCTCCGTATCGTGCCGGTTCAGCGATTCCTTTCGCGAGCAACCGATGCTTGTCCAATATCGGCTCGATGGTCTCTGACAGCCAGCCGGTCGAAATTCCAGAACGGGTAGCTACGTCGTCGAGTGCAACAAGGATTTTGTAAATCGAATGGTCCGAGAATTTTCGGTAGTCCTGTTTGATGCGTCTGGTGGTCTTCGGCTGCAGGCCGGGAACATCGAGCACTCGGTGGTTCCATAATTGAGCACAATGAGCTATCCGGTTACGTAAGTACACGAATGACTTCACTTGGCCAGGCAGTAGTCTGCGAGAGGTATTCATCGAGTCTGCAATGTCATCCAACACTCCAGACGAGCTGGATGCCTCGATGAGGCGTGACAGGCTACCGAAAGAAAAGGCTTCCACGGCGACCCAGATTGGCATGCGGTCATAGGCTTCAGGCTTGTAGGTTTGACCTTGTTTGATTTCATCGCGGTAGTGGGCGACGAAAGCCTCTTTACTGCGATCAAGGTTGGCAAGGGCGTGCTCTTCGACGCGTTCAGCATCAGGGTGGGGTGATTGAGTAAAACCTTCACCGTGTGCGAACGTCCCGGTTACCCCGACACGGCAACCATAGGCATAGGCGAACCGGGTGCGTAAGAGAACCTCAAGGGGGTGCAGGAGCTCATCACAGACAGCCACCAGCTCCTGCTCTGCGTCATAGAGAGCGCGAATCGTCTCAAATGAGGCACCCTGGAAGAACTGGTTGTCGCCCCGTGCTGGGTCATGTTGCCAATGCCGGAAGTATCCGGAGAAGCGATAGTAGTTGACCCGCGCGAGAAATTCAGCTGCAGATGCCTCGTCATCGATGTGCATGCCGCGCTGACCGAGTAGCTCTACTTGTTGCTCGTAGCTCAACCAATCCTTCGACATCGGGTATGCCTCCATAGAAATGAAAGGCCCCGGTCATTTGTGCATTCCCTCACGGGGAAGAGGCCTGACCGGGGATCTATTGCAACCCACTATACAACGCTTCTCCCAACGGATACAAAGTTGCTGCTGTCGGGGTGTCCGGATTCACGTGGGCTCAGGGGCGTATGCGTGAGAGCCCGACGCGGCCGCACCCGTGGCTTGCTGGAATTCACATCAACCCTGGCTCTTAGAAGGAGCCAGACATGGCTACGAGAGATCTTCAGGTATTCACTAACGATGCCTTTGGAACGATCCGAACTGTCGAGCATGAGGACAAGGTGTATTTCTGTGGCCGTGATGTGGTCACGGCGCTTGGATACACCAATACCAGCAAGGCGATTCAGGATCATTGCCGCGGGCTTCCGTTTCGTTACCCCATCGTCGATGCACACGGGCGCACTCAAGAAGCCCGATTCATCACCGAAGGTGACCTGTACCGGCTCATCTTCTCCTCCAAGCTCCCCGCAGCCCAGGACTTCGAAGCCTAGGTTGTCGACGAGATCCTACCCATCATCCGCCGCCACGGTGTCTACGCCATCGACGAGCTCTTGGACAACGATGAGTTCCTCGAGCATGCCATCGTCCACCTTCGGTCCGAGCGGGCCAAACGGCTGGCGGCAGAGCAGGCCCTGCTTGAGGTCGCCCCGAAGGTCTCCTACTACGACGTGGTGCTCCAGTCGGACTCGCTGCTGACGATCACGGAAATCGCCAAAGACTATGGATTGTCGGCAAAGAAGCTGAACTTGCTGCTGCACGACGCTGGAGTTCAGTTCAGGCAGTCCGGCCGCTGGTTTCTCTACACCCGCTTCGCGGAGCAGGGCTACACGCAGTCCAAGACGCACGAGTACGACGAGGGCTACACCGTACGCACATGTACTGGACCCAGGAGGGACGGCTGTTCGTCTACTACTGGCTGAAGAACGAGTCCGGCGTGCTGCCGGTCATCGAGCAGGACGGCGGTGCAGCATGACGACGACTGCTGTCAACATCGACTTGGGTTTCTCACCCCACAACACGGAGGGCTACCCAGACCCCACCGTGTTCAAAGCGCTGAAGAATCTCCAGCGCGCCGAGATCGAATGGGCCCACCACCTCGAGCTGCCGATCACCTATTTAGACGTTGATTTTGAGGAAGTCACCCTACGAGGGCAATGACGATGTTCACCACGCAGGTGGCAGTCCAGCAAAACAACGCCACTACCCAAACCCGCAAACTGTGACCACTGCGGTAGACCTGGAGGCGGTCGCCAGGCTGGTTCATGTGGTTGCCGAGTACCTACGCCGTAGGCGCTGGGCGGGCAGTTTCGTGACCTCGAACTGCCTGGTCATGAATGTCGACAACTCCCACACCGAGGACCTGGCTGAATGGGTCACCCCGGAATCGCTAGCTAAGCGGATGGCGGGTGTGGCGTTGATGACCGCTACCAGCAGGAACCACCAGAGGGCGAGAGGAGCCCAGTCGGCGAGACCCCACTTCCACGTCTACTTCCCAATTGCCCCCGTGACTGATGCTGTGCCCCCTCAACGGGGCAAGCAACGATGATAACTCGTTGGTGTCCACAGAAATTAGTCTTCAATGAGCCACGAAAGTGCTTCATAGCGATCGAGCAGTTCTTCTTCTTTGAATTCGAGGGCGTCTGCTTCTCGGAGTCGCCGCAACATCTCCACTGTGTAGGGATTCATTTCTTTTTCGACCTGGTCCCGATCACTGCGGAGCTCCTCCGTTGAACGTGGAGTCGATAATGGTACCGACATGATGCCTCCTCGCAGCTTCCCCTGATTAGATCGAATTACTATTCCAATAGTTATCCTACTGCTAATGCAGCTAGAGTATTAGTCTCCAGAATCGTGGAGCAGCATTTTCTGAACTGGCCCCCAAAGTTCCTGGTTCCTCAGCAATCGTTATTTCTTCGTCACCAACGCCAAAATACCGAACACAACTACACAGACCAGGGATGCCATCCAACCGAGCATAAGTACTACCCCTACCGCAGCTGGGGCGTCCGCAATAGCCGCAACGATAGTCACTGCGGTTATGCCACTCAGTGTCAACGCTGACTGTTTCAGTCTGCGAGGCGCTTTCCGCGGTTGTGCTTGTTTAGCAGGCTCTGCAGAATAACTTTCCTGATATTGCACTGGTGCAGCATCAGGGCCCCTGCCGTCATTTATCGGGCCATAGCGCAAAGCACGTGCCTGGGCTAGCAGCTGCTCACCAATCTCATCATCAATTTCTGGATCCAGATTTTCCCGCGCTGCCTGCATAGACCGTGGTTGTGGAGTAGCTTCCTCGTTCCTGTGTGTCGCACGAGTAATGCGGTCGTCGCTACGGGAGCGCTGGCCTTCGTCGTTAAGCACCCTACGCTCATCGCTAGCTTGCTGTTCTACAGGCTGTGCTAGTTCTGCAAGCTCGTCAACCTCTGCCTCTTCTGTAGCAAAAGCCTCATCTGCAAAAGACACATCGAGTTGGAGCTCCGCCCACTGCGCAAAATCAGCTGCGGTAACAACTGGCTTCCCATAACGACGGGCCAACCCCGTTTTACCGTCTTCAGCCGTAATGTCATCAGAAACCAGGACGTCGCAACGCGTCTTAGTAACAGCCTGCTTGTAGTCCAGGCCAAGCATCGCGCACAGCCTTTGCAGAGAATCCCCGTGCGGGTACAACTCACCATTGACGACAGTGGAACCGCGGAAGGCAACCCGGGTGCCTTCGACAAGAGCTTCGTCTGCTCGAACTACCTGAAGAGCAGATTTTTCCGTCTCCGGCTGCTGGCCATACGGGTAGTGTTGTGAATCTGCAACAAATTTTTCGACTACCGGAGCCTTTGGCTCAGGGGCAGGCGCAGAAACCGCAACGTAGTTCGGAGTCTGTGTCTCCTGCGCATGATCGTTGTTGTAGTACCAGTCTTCAAAATCTTCTTGGGCAATAATCGGTTTACCAAACTCGCGGGCAGCCTGTGCCTTCCGCGACATTGAAGCGATGTCAGCGGCAACAACCACGTCGCACCGCGTCTTCGACATATTCTTCTTGTACTCCAGCCCCTTTTCGGCACAGATTTCTGCTGATCTTTCATCGTTCGCAGACCCGCCCAACAAGCTGGTGACTCCCGTAAACGCCACCCGGGTGCCCGGGCGCAGCAGCTGAGAAAGGTCCACGACTTCGTCTTCCACTGGTGGGAGCGAAACCGGACGCGAATCAATACGAGCAACTCGCTGTTTGATCTCATGCTCCAACGTCGTGGTCCAAGCACCACGCGACAGTGCCCACGCGGACAAAAGCTCAGCACATTCTGCTACTTCAGCAAAATCCTGCGGCTGTGCACCACCTCCCGACATTGCTGCCCACGCGATATCGGAATCTGTAGCCTGCGAATTATCCAAAATCATCGGGAAGTTCGGCGCCCACTGCGGTCGATACACAGCACCTTCCGCATCCTTGTTTGCGTTTGGGACGAGCTGCCCACGTTCAGGCACAAGTTTGCCTTGTTCGTAAGCCCGGGCCATCGATTCGCAACGCTCTACCACTGTTTCGCCTTGCGCCTCAAACTGAAAATCGCCAGTTTCATAACCGATACCCAACGCTACATCCATGCCTGGTTCTTGATGGCGTACTGCGCCTTCTAACATCGCAAGGCGATCACCAATAACAATTCCTCCCTGTGCCTGGCGCAGCAACAACGGCCAAAAATCGCCGAGTGTTGGCACCATCGCTAAGCCCCTGGCTGGAATGTTGTGCTGTCGGCCAAAATCACCCAAGTCTGCCATCGGATTAATCCACGAACCAAAATCAGCTACCCGCCGTCCATCTTGGTAAATAATCGCGTGAATACGTGCCACGTGCTGGCTAAGCCCAAAATTCACTCCATTAAATGACAAAAACACCACGCGGCTAGCATTGATCCCGGCGCTCACTTCCCGTCGCACCTTGCGCACCAACGCATTATTCGCCCGAATATGCCGGGGCTCCACCGGTGCCGAGAACCGCAGATTCTCCAAATCAACCGCCCGCGACAACGCGACATAAAATTGCCCATCGGTAGCAGTTCCGCCTTTCAAATTAATGAAAAGTCGCGGAATCGTCTTGCCTTGGCTCTTATGGATCGTGATCGCCCAAGCTAAAATAATCGGAAATTGCGTCACCGCACCAACTCGAACACTCACCAAACGCCCGCCCTCAACAGCAGGCTGTTTAATCTCCCAGGTATAACGGACAATCTTCACTAGTTGGCCGGTGTCGTCGATACGCACCATAATCTCTTTATCCGTTGCGCCGACTATCTCACCAAAACTGCCGTTCACATAACGCCCGTGGGCATCATTAACCACCGTCATTACCCGAGCTCCCACAGCATAATGCAGTTCTTCGCTGCCGCTAAAGGAGTGGACATCCGCGTATCCGTTCTTTTCGGCGTAAGAAACGTAACGACGGCCAGGCAGCTGGCTCAGCCGCGTTTGGTTGATCGCTGCAACCGTAGCTTTACGTGACGTCAACGTAACCCAACCATCCGGAGCGACAAAATCTGGGTCTACTCGCTGGTTCAGGATTTCTAAAGCTTCACTTCCAACCACGCCTTCGCGCACCTCATTGAGGATATCGACGAACGTGGAATCTGCCTGGCGCCAAATCGTCGTCAGGTTAATTTCCTTTAACTGCAGTTCAGCATAAGATTTCGCGGAAAAGAAGTACGGCGTATCCCACACGCTGTTGAACAGGTCTGCTTCCTTGCTCGTCACAACAGGTGGAAGCTGGAGTAGATCGCCTACTAACACCAGTTGTACTCCGCCGAACGAAACATCACGACCGCGAATTTTCCGCAGTGCGATATCCATCATGTCGAAAATGTCCGCGCGCACCATGGAAATTTCATCAACCACGAGCACGTCGATAGCTTTCAGCACCTTAGAAACTCTGCTCGACGCACTCCACTCACCACCAGGTGCGAGCGCATCCGGATACATTCCCGGACGGAACCCAAAGGACTTATGTATGGTAAACCCATCTATGTTCAGTGCAGCCACTCCAGTAGGCGCGGTTACTAGAATTTCTTTATCGCTGTGGCTGTCCAAAAAATGCCGCAACAAGGTGGATTTACCAGTACCCGCCTTGCCAGTAATCAAAACATTCCGCCCCTGCTCAATAATATCCAGGGCATCTTTAAATTCGGCGGTAATAGTGATGGGCACGGCGCCTCCGCAAAGAACAAATAAAAACTATTGACGATTGTGTTTAATAACATATCTAATCAACGGTTCCGGCTATTCATTACCCAGCTCTTGCGAATACACACTGGTAAATAGCTCTCGGCGACACCGACGGCATCCAATTCCTGATTCGGGCCTCCGGCCTCGCCGTGACATCCATGGGCACCGGAAAACAGCTGGTTTAACAGCTGATCTGCAGCGGGTATAACAGGCGAGGCCCGCTGCAGATTGCAGTAAAACTACACTTCTTCCAGCCCACCGTGGACAAACTCGCCGCCCACCATTGTGGCCAGGATCTCGATCTCGCTGATGGTATCCGGATCCACCTCGCGGGGGTCTTCGGCAAGCACCACCAAGTCAGCCAACTGGCCCGGCGCGATCTGCCCCTTGCGGCCAGCCCAGCCGGTCGCGGCGGCCGAGCCGACAGTATAAGCGTAGAGCGCGTCGTCGACGGTGATGATTTCTGCTGGGCCGAACTTTTCCCCGTTTTCTGTCGTACGCTGCACGAATGCCTGAATAACCTTGAGCGGTTCACCATCGGCCACCGGGCGGTCCGAGCTTCCCGGCAAGATCATGCCTGCTTCCAGCAAACGCTTGGCCGGGTAAGCCAGTTTCGTGCGCTCTTCACCGAGCATTTCTGCCATGATCCCGCCGAATTCCGGGATGAACCGCGGCTGCGGGGCGACGACGATGTTGTTTTTCGCCAGCCGCTCAATTTGATCAGTGCGCACTACCCCGCCGTGTTCGATGCGGTGCGGCATTTCCGGTGCCCCGTATTTTTCGGTGGCTTCTTCGATAATGTCGAGTGCCAAATCTACCGCGGCATCGCCAATGGCATGCAACGCTAGCGACCAGCCATTTCCGGCAGCCTTGATGGCTTGCGCAGTCATATCTTCCGGATCGCCCTGCAAGTAGCCCGTGCGGTGCGAGCAGCCACAGTAGGCTTCAGTCATCGCCGCGGTGGTGCCCAACATTGAGCCGTCAGTAAACAGCTTCACCGGGCCGATCTGCAGGTGCTCGTCACCCAAACCAGTGCGGATTCCGGCATCCAGGCCGTGACCTTCCGGATCATCAGCGTGTCCATCGAGCGGGTGCAAAACGTCGCTGGTGATCATCGCTTGCGTGCGGGCCAGCAAGTCCCCGGCAGCCGCGGCTTGCTGGTACGCGGCCATCTCGCGCGGGCTGTGGCCGATCCAACCACCGGCGATTCCGGCATCAGTCACCGAAGTCAGGCCTTCTTCTACATAACGACGGTGCGCCAGCTGCAGCGCGTAGGCGAGCTCGTCGACCGCTTCCGGGCTGAGCTGATCGTTGATTGCGCGCATGGCGTTTTCTTCCAGCAGGCCAGTCGGGTTGCCGTCGTCGTCAAGCACCACCTGGCCGCCTTCTGGCTGCTCCGGATCGTCGACATTGATGCCGCCTGCTTGCAGGCCCGCGGTGTTGACCGTCATGCTGTGGCCAGAATTGTGCTTGATGGCTAGTTTGCGGTTGTTGGTCGCGCGGTCCAGCTCAGCGATGTCCAGCTCTTCCCCACCCATTTTCGACGGGCGGAAATTCGAAGCAATCAGCCACTCCTGGTCTGGACGATCCTTTTCTGCCTGGGCCAAGGTGTCATATACATCCTGTGCACTGTGGCAATCACTCAGGTCAATTTCTGCCAGAGTCAGCCCAAACCACACCGAGTGGCAGTGCGCATCATTAAAGCCCGGCGCGATAAACGCATTGTTCGCATCAAAGCGACGGCGCGCACCCAACTGATGCGCTTGGGCCTCATCGAGGATGAAGAACCGATCGCCGACAATGCCAACTGCGCCTGCCGACGGATTCTCGCGGTCGCCAGTCCAGATACGGGCATTAGTAATGAGTATGTCGAGCAAGGCCATGATGAATGTTGCTTCCTTTCAGTTCTTCTCAGCGTTCAGCCTCAGTCACAGGGAGGTCCCGCAGCTCCTTGCGCAGGATCTTTCCGGTGCTTGATTTCGGAATCACGTCAATGAACTCCATCATGCGGATTTTTTTGTATGGTGTCACGCGCTGCGCCACCCATTCCAGTAAAGCCTCGGCACTAACAGCTGGATCAGCTGCATCAACGCCCTGCTGCAACACCACGAACGCGCGCGGCAGTTCTTCCCCAGCAGATTCACGCCGGTGCCCGACTACTGCGGCATCGGCAATGGCCTTATGCGTCATCAACAGCGCCTCCAATTCCGCAGGCACAACCTGATAGCCCTTATACTTGATCAATTCTTTCAAGCGATCAACCACGTAAACGTTGCCGCGGTGATCCAAGTTTGCGATATCACCGGTGCGCAACCAGCCGTCGTCAAGCATGATCCTGTGAGTCGCCGCCTCATTGTTGAGATACCCCAGCATCACTTGTGGGCCACGCACCCACAACTCGCCGTCGGCTGAACGCTGGCCCGCACGCGCTGGCAGTGGAATCTCCTCGAAAGCGGCCGAGTTAACGTCTACCACCTTGATTTCCGTATTAGCTACCGGCACCCCGATGGAATCCAGTGGGGTCACGCCGATATCGCCGACGTTCGTAACCGGGCTGGTTTCTGTCATACCAAACCCCTGAATAACGTTGACCCCCAAGCGATCAGCAACG
Organism: Corynebacterium pseudodiphtheriticum; assembly: GCF_023509295.1. Lineage (NCBI taxonomy): Bacteria > Bacillati > Actinomycetota > Actinomycetes > Mycobacteriales > Corynebacteriaceae > Corynebacterium > Corynebacterium pseudodiphtheriticum. The sequence continues at coordinate 1,832,885 of NZ_CP091864.1, forward strand.
GCGCGCGCTAACTCACCATCCAGGGAGGCCGCCCCGGAGAGCACAGTTTCTAAAGCGCTGATGTCAAAATCAGCAACCAACGGATGCTTAGCTAACGCCACAGCAATTGGCGGAGCGATAAAAGTAAAAGTCACCCCATACTTTTGGTGCGCGGCCAAGAAACTTCCCAATTCAAACTTCGGCATGGCCACGATGTGCGAACGTAAACGCAAACCAACGTTCAACGACACATTCATGCCATATATATGCGAAAACGGCAGCACGCACATGAGCACAGAATCACGGTGTACCCCGTTAGCCTGTAGCCGAGCAGTCATCTGCACAATATTCGCCACCAAGTTCCGGTGGCTAAGACGCACGCCCTTCGGAAGCCCCGTGGTTCCTGAAGAATAAGGCAGCGCAGCCACATGCGTGGCAGGATCAATATCAAGATCCGGCGGAGCATACCCCGCAGCCACGAGAGCCTGCACACCGGTGTTTTCATCAGTAAGATCCACGATGTTCTGAGCAACGATTCCAGCCTCTTCGGCTCCGGCAAAGCCAGCTTGCCCCAGCATGCTGGTGGTGAACAAGTAGCTCGCACCAGAATCTTTGAGCTGCTGCGCAATATCCGCGGTGTTCAACAGTGCGCCCAACGTGGTTACGCTCGCCCCGGCGCGCAAACTTCCGTGGAATGCCACGGCAAAAGCAAGACTATTCGGGCAGTGCAGCCCAATAACATCTCCCGGTTTTATTCCCCGGTGCGTGAGCGCACCAGCAAATGCGTCGACAAGCGCTTTGAGTTCCGCGTAGGTAGTTGTGGAACCGGTCGCATCATCGGTGATAGCGATGTGGCCACGATCTTCATCGGCGAGGTTGCCAAACAACACGTCGTAGACAGTGCTATTCGGGATTTCCAGATCTGGTTGTGCACTGTAAATTGGCATGTCTTCTAAGTTTTAAGCTTTCTTAACCCTAAGCTACTTTTAATCGCGGGAATTATAGCGGCTCATCAGACGTTCAATGAGTTCATCTGTGAGCTTGTCATCCGCCAAAATAGCATCAAGCAACCGCTGCGATTCTTCCGTGGATACCGGCTCTTCGGTGTCATAAGAATCACCGCTCAAGTCCATGCCAAAATCAGTCTCGTCAGCAGCGCCAGAGTCGGTACTAGCGCTGAGCTGATCCACATCAGAATCAAAAGAATCCATAAAGTCGCTGACTTCTTCTTCCGTCATCTTCTTACGCTTGCCCGAGCGTGCCTCTTTTTCCATACGACGCTGCAGCGCTGCTTCCATCTGCCGGTGCCGCCAAGAACGCACGCGGTGTGGTTCCAGCTTGCGCCCCACCGCGCGGCTTTTATGCTCAGCCTTCTTAGCCAGCACTTTCACCTGCGCCGCGGTGTCATTAATTGGTGCCCAATCCTGGTGGGCAGGCACGCGCCAACCAGCCCAAATACCCAGCAGCGCAAGGAAAATAGAAACTAACGGGCCGACGACCATGCCGACGGCCAGCATGCCGAAGTGATTACCGATGAGCACAATGCTGGCACAGGCGATCGCCGGAATGACCGTGGGCTGATTATTGCCAAAAACAGCTGGCTCCCGCCCCATGGAAATATCGCGGATCATGGAACCGCCCGTAGCGGTAAACACGCCCATCATGATGCACGGAATCAACGGCAGACCGTAGGTAATAGCCTTCACCGCACCAGTTCCTGCCCACAGGCCAGAGACGACGGCGTCGCCATGCGCCTGGATATAATCCCAGGTTTTGCCCTTGAAATACACGAAACGCGCAATCAGCGCACCGGTAAAAGCCAGGTACAGATACTCCGGCTCACTCATTGCCGCGACGGTGCCCTGGTTGATGAGCACGTCACGCACCATACCGCCGCCCAGCGAGGAGAACATCGCGATAAAAAAGAACCCGATGATGTCATACCCGCTTTTCCGGGCGATGGTGCCGCCGATAATTCCCATCAGCAACACGCCGCTGACATCAGACCAGCGGTACAAGGATTCAATGAGCGGATCAACTTCGGACATAAGCAATATTGAACTCCACTGCTACGCAGAGCGCGAAATTAGTCCACCCAAATGCGGCGAAGATTTCTTAGCTCATCGCGTTCTTATCCCCGTGCGCTGCTGCTCTCGCTAGCGTGCTACTTCTCCTGCAATACCGCCTGGCCCTTGCTTGGATAATCGGTGATAAGACCATCCACACCAGCAGCGATCTGCTCACGCATAGTGTCTTCATCATTGACGGTCCACGGCACCACCGCCATGCCCGCCTTATGCGCCTTGGAAATCAGCTCCGGTGTAGCGACCGGGTGGTAGTCGTCGTCACGCGGGGTTTGCCCATAAGGAACCGCATGTCCAGGCGAAAGCACCTGCACACCTAACTGTTTTGCGGCTTCTACGATGTCACCATCGACGGCATCATAATCAACATCGCCAATCCAGGCCGAGCCCGATTTCCATGTGGTTTCATCCCACAACAAGACCAGCGGCATTTCCGGATCACGTTCCCGCACCAGCGGCAACGATGCCCAATCGAAGGACTGAATCATGGTGCGATCAGCAACGCCAGCACCCTCCACCTCATCCATGATCGCATCGACGAATTCCTGTGGGGATGCGGTTTGTTCGCGGTGCTCCGGCTCCAGCTTGGTTTCAATATTGAAGTGCACATCCGGGTAATCCGCGGCGATCTCGAAGACCTCAGAAAGTTGCAGTAACCGGTTGTCGTCCTGCGGGGCTGCATCGGGGAAATCGTCCAAGTTCTTATTGCAGTTCAGCGTGGACAGCTGCTCAAAAGTCAGATCGTGGAGCAGCTTGCCGACGTACGGGAACTGCGGATCATCCTCAGTAACAGGCTTGGTGTCCTGGCATTTCTCGGCATCGATCGACGTGTCATGCCAGACCACAGGAACCCCGTCGGCAGATAGCCCGATGTCGAATTCCAGGGTGGTCACGCCCATTTCTAGGGAATTTTCCAAGCCCTCACGCGAAGACTCGATCCATTCGCCACGCCCAAAACGATGGGACTGCAAATCAAACCCCTGCGGCAATTTCGCCGCCGCTGCTGGTACGGGGTTCGCCTGCACGTCCAGGTCTGCAAACTGCTGTTTTTCGAAGGTCAACTTTTCTTCCTTCCCAGTAGTGGCGGTTTCAGTTGCGCTTTCTACAACTTCGCTAGCACTGTCGGCCGCGTTGTGTGCTGCATCAGCGGCGTCATCAGCCTGCGAACATCCCACCAGGGTAATAGCACTTACCCCGAGTGCTGCGATGACCTGTACACCACGACGCCGGCTCGTCCGCGAATTGCGCGGGCTACGAGAACCAAAAATACGGAGATTATCTGTCATGAATTCCACCTCTAAATAGTTAACACATGCATAGTTTTTTACACGCAAGGGCAATTTGCTTCAGATCACTAGAATGGTCGCTAACTAATATCCCTGCTACATCACGAGGTAACAGCATGAGCGTAGGCCACGTGGGCACAGCAATCGCCCGTAGTCTTGAACTCCACGACGTCCCACGGATCTTCCAGGTACCAGGCGAAAGTTTCCTTCCGGTACTGGATGGTCTTTACGAATCGTCCATCGACACCGTCGTGTGCCGCCAAGAAGGCGGCGCCTGTTATATGGCAGAAGCCCACGGCAAAGCCACGGGACAGCCGGGCGTCGCCATGGTCACCCGCGGCCCGGGTGCCGCGAATGCGTTCGTCGGCATCCACACCGCCTGGCAGGACGCTACTCCCCTGGTGCTATTCGTCGGGTTGGTTCCCACCAGCGACCGCGACCGGGAATCCTTCCAAGAATTCGATATCAAAGCGTGGTTCAGCACCCAAGCAAAGCGCGTTTATGTGCTTGACGACGCTTCCCGCGCCAGCCGCGTCGTCGCCGAAGCCTTCCACCTGGCAACCCAGGGCCGCCCCGGCCCCGTCGTGATCGGCCTACCGGAAGACGTGCTGCATCAAGAATTCACCGGCGATCTCTGCAATCCTCTACCTGCCAGCCCTGGCGCATTCAGCGATGCCGACCTCGATTACCTCGCTTCCGAGCTGCGCACAGCAGAAAAACCGCTGATCTTTGCCGGTGGCGCGCACTGGACCCCGGAAACCAGCGCAGCCGTACAAAAATTCGCTGAGCAACAGCAGATCCCGGTAGTGCACGACTGGCGCGCCAGCGACCGCACCGCGTTTTCCTCGCCAGCAAATGCCGGCTGGTTGGGCTATGGCCGCAACGATGCCGCCGCTGAATTGCTATGCGAAGCAGACTTGGTCGTAGAACTCGGCGCCGTCCTCACAGATGTCCCCACTGATGGCTACACATTGCGCCAAAACTTGGACGCGAAAAATATCGTAATCACTACCGATACCACTTTGTTGGGGAATTCCGCGGCCGTCAGCCACCACATTCTGGCCAGCCCGCAAGCGTTCGCGCAGGTTACCGAGGAACTGGCCAAGCGCATCGGCTCCGAAGAGCGGGTTACCGCTGGCAGTGAAGCCAGCACGGGCAGCAACGACAGCACAGATGCTGCTATCACCGCCACACAGCGCGAATGGTTCACCGCTGCCCACCGCGAACACCTAGCTTTCTCGCACGTCGGCAAGCCAGAAGATTGGCCCGCCACCGCACAAGGCACCGCGCACATGGCAGCCATCATGGCTGCAATCCAAAAACAGGCCCCACACGATGCGTTGTACACCTTTGGCGCGGGAAACCACTGTTTGTGGGCGCAGCGGTACCTGCGCACGGAAACATACCCTTCGCAGCTCAGCGTGCGTAACGGCTCGATGGGCTATTCCATACCGTCAGCCGTCGCGGCCTCGTTGCAGTTCCCCGAGCGCACCGTCATCACCATCGCTGGCGACGGCGAATATCTGATGAACGGGCAAGAACTTGCCACCGCGGTGCAAGCCGGCGGGGCCTTTCTGGTGGTGGTCATGAGCAACGCGGAGTTCGGCACCATCCGCACTCACCAACTCAACCACTACCCTAAGCGAGTGTCCGGCACGCAACTGGCGAACCCAGATTTCGCTGCCGCCGCCGTGGCCTTCGGCGCGCATGGCGAAACCGTCACCTCTGACCAGGACGCCACCAGCGCAGTCAAGCGCGCCCTGGCCGCGGTGCGTGAAGGAAAACCGGCATTAATTAACGTGCTTACCGACCAAGCACTTTCCATCCCCACCATTCGACAAAACACTGAGGAGTAGCATTACGACGAGTAGAATTCGTCACCCAAACAACCAGCACCCAACAAACAGCGCCCAGCACCCAGCTCAAACAAGAAAGCAACCGCTATGAGCACAAACAACCAGAACGCCAGCAACACCGGCGTGCACCCCGACGGGGTTAGCCAAGCTAGCCCCACCAGCACGAAGCAACGGAAAAAGAAGAAGGCAGAGCCAGCCGGTTCTACTTCCACCTGGGTAATCACGTTGTTCGGCACCGCCGTGGGCGCGGGCATCCTGTTTTTGCCTATCAACGCTGGTTCTTTCGGTTTCATCCCGCTGCTGTTCGCCACCATCATCGCATTTCCACTGGTCTATTATTCGCACCGCACCTATGCGCGCATCGTCTCCGGAGCGCCGGAAAAAGACCACGGCAAAGATGTTTTAGAACTCTGCACGCAATACCTGGGACGGCGTGGTGGTGTGGTCATCGCAATCCTGTACTGGATCTCAGTATTTTCCACTGTGCTCATCTACGGGGTTTCCATCACCAATGCCGTCGATAGTTTCATCGTGCATCAAATGGGCGGGCCCTCCATTAACCGTTGGGTCTTGGCGACGCTGTGCGTTGGTTTAATGACCGCCGGTTTTGCCTTCGGCCGCAAACCTATGCTGTGGCTCGCGCAAATGTTGGTCTACCCGCTGATCGGTTTCCTAGCGATCACCTCGATCTACCTCATTCCACGCTGGGATATTTCCAGCTTCTTGGAATTCGAATACGGCGACGGCGGTTTCTTGTCCGTCGTCAAGGGTGTTTTGCTGATCCTGCCGGTGATGGTCTTTGCTTTCTCGCATATGGCAGCGCTTTCACAGCTGTCCGTCGACATGCAGCCGGCATATGGCAAAAATACGGAAAAGCGTGTGTCCAAAATTGAGTTCTACACCGCGATTCTGCTGGTCGTATTCACCATGGTCTTCGTGTGGTCGTGCGTGTTAGCTCTTGGCGCGGACGGTATGCGCGAGGCGCATGAACAAAATATTCCGGTGCTGTCCTATTTCGCCAACGTCACTGGAACCCCCATCATGGCCGCGATTGCGCCAATGGTTGTGGTCTGCGCGATCGTCTCGTCGTACTTCGGCCACCTATTGGGTAGCGAGGAAGGCACCGAATACCTCTTCAAAACCGTGGCACCAAAAACTGCCGAGCGCATTCCACGCCGCAACCTGCTCATCGGCATCTACGTCTTCGCTTTCGTGACCACGACGCTGGTCGCTGTGTTCAACCCGTCGATCGTTACCCTGGCGTCTCTGGTCGCCGGCGTTTTCGTGGTCTTTATGGTCTATTTGTTGCCGGTCTATATGTTCCGCAACCTGGATGTGTACAAGCACTTCCGCAAGGACAAAGCAAACTATTTCGTTCTTGGACTCGGTGTGGTCATTATGCTCATCACCATCTGGGATCTGTTCTAATTCTTCATTCCCGCATTCTTAGGAGGTCAGCCGTATGCTACGCAAAGATCTTGACAAGTTCCCGTATTATCGCCCGGGCAAAAGCGCCGAGGGGAAAGTAAAGCTCTCATCCAACGAAGCCGACTACGCCCCGCCATCATTCGTGCAAGATGCCATCCACGCTGCTGTGCAGTATGGCAACCGCTATGGCGAATTCAGGTCCCCGGAGCTCACAACTGCGCTTGCGGAATACCTCGGTTTGAGCGAGGACAATCTTTGCGTTGGCCCTGGTGCTTCATCCATCGTGCAACGCGCCGTCCGCATCACCTGTAACACCGGCGATGAGGTGGTCTTCCCTTGGCGCAGCTTCGAGGCCTACCCGCTGTATGTGCGCATGGCTGGCGCCGTTCCGGTCACGGTCCCGCTTGCCGACGACTACAGCATCGATCTGCATGCCTGTGCCGAGGCCATCACTGAGAAAACCAAGTTGGTGATCTTGTGCAACCCGAATAACCCTACCGGTACGACTTTTAGCCGCGCAGAATTCCGCGAGTTCATGGATATGATCCCGGATGATCTTGTGGTGCTGATCGACGAAGCTTACTGGGAATTTAACGATGACCCGGACCGCCCAGATGCAGTGCAGGAAATTCAGGATTACCCAAACCTGATTGGCGCACGGACCTTTTCCAAAGCCTTCGGTTTGGCCGGCATGCGGGTTGGCTACGGCTTTGCCCAGCCAGAATTGGCAAAAGCGCTGAACTTGGTGGCACTGCCACTGGCCGTGACCGGAATGGCGGAACAGGCAGCAATTGCTGCCCTGGCACACCGCGAAGCTTTTAGCCCGCGGGTGGAAGAATCCAAGCGCCAACGTGATCGCATTGCACAAGCTATCGGCGCGGCACCGTCGCAAGGCAACTTCGTGTGGCTACCACGCGCGGATGCGGCGGACGTGGAACAGCGCATCTTTGATGAAGGCGTGATCATCCGCCGTTACGGAGACGAAGGCGTACGTATTTCGGTGACTAGTGAACAAGAAGCCGATGCCTTCTTGAATGCGTGGGAACGCGCGGGGTTGAGCAAACGGGATTCCCATTGCTAAACAACCCGGCGCGCTGCACTAGTTAAAACAACGGCTCGTAATTCGGCAGTTCCATGGTTGGCTCGAGCCCATACGTTGCGCACATGGCAGCCAGCCTACCTGGGCGACTTAATCGAGAATTACGCCTTTCCGCAAAATGATGTTGCCGTATTGGGCGGTTTCACCAGTCACGACTGTTAAATATGAACTCTGCGCGCGCTCATAGAAGCGAAACCTCTCTAAAAATTCTGGTTCTGCACCTGGGTCATGCGCCGAAATTATCTTGCGATAGCTGTCCCAGACCGGAGCGTCAGAATCACCTGCTACCGGTGCCATGAGCAAATACTGTTTATCCTCGTATTGGTCGAGTTTAAACAACGGCATGATTGCCTCGAGCAAAGTAGGGATTCCTAGTCCATCCATGCGGATGGTGCACTGCCCATCACCAAACCGCGGATAATGGGCGTCGGCAAGCGTTATCTCATCACCATGCCCCATTGCTGATAATGCTGACAATAGTTCGGGAGTCAGTATCGGCGAGATTCCACGCAGCATTTTATTTCTTCCCCATCGCTGGTACGTCCTCGATATCATCAGATTTTTGGTGCTTGATAGCGTACAACCCAAAGGCACCGATAACGATGAAACACAGCAGAACGAAAGTGAAACCAACTTGCGGGTTGGTCGCGTCTTGGATTGCACCTTGGATCATTGGCGCGATTGCACCACCAATGATCGCCATGACCAGACCCGAGGAAGCGAATTTGGTATCACGCCCCACTCCAGTCAAAGAAATTCCGTAAATGGTTGGGAACAGCAGCGAAATGCACGCGGACAAAGCGACAATGCACAACGCACCCAAGACGTTTCCGGAAAGGATGCCGATGATCGTGAATAGCACACCTAGACCGCACATTATGGTCAACAGGTAACGGCCTTCGATTTTACCCATCAACCAGACCATGACGAACCTGGCAACCAAGAAGAACACCAGTGAGATCTGCAGCCACCAACCAGCAGTTTTTAGGTCTGCGTCGAGCGTGTACTGGATATAGAACGGAATGAAAGTCCAGATACAAGTCTGTGCCGCCACATTAAAGAACTGCGCGACGACGCCGAAACGATAGGTTCCGTTATTCCACAGGCGTCCAACAACGCCCTTCGGAACATTAGAGAAGTCAGTTTCTTCCATCGCTTTGTTCTTTGGAACTTTCACGAAGAAGATGGACAGTGCCAGTGCAACGTAGAGTACGCCCAGGATGATGTATGGAATCATCACCTTTTCCAGTTCCTGGGAGGTTTGCTCGAGCAACTGGTCTTCGCTAAGTCCGGATTTGTCGACGGATTCACGAATATGAGGCGCTACCAACAGAGTGGCCATCAAAACACCAATGTTGGCACCGATCGGGTTGAAGGCCTGCGCAAAGTTCAGGCGTCGAGTCGCATTCTTCTCCGGCCCCAGTGACATTACGTACGGATTCGCTGAAGTTTCGACGATCGACAATCCACCGGCAAGAATAAACAGTGCCGCGAGGAATACCCCGTAGGTCATAATTTGTGACGCAGGGAAGAACATGAAGGCACCCAGTGCTGCCATGCTCATGCCCAGAACGACGCCACCTTTGAACCCCAGCTTGGTATTGATGATCGCTGCCGGGATGGCAAGTAAGAAATATGCTCCGAAATATGCAAACTGCACAAGAGCTGATTGAAATGCATTCATATCGAAAACCGAGCTGAACACGTTAACCATTGGAGCGGTGAGGTCAGTCGAAATTCCCCACGCCGCGAAACACGAAACGATCAGGACGAAGGGAAGCAGCAACCCTGGGTAAAGGAATCCACCGGATTCGTTTTTCTTCGTTCCAGTAGACTTTTGCGTTCCTGTAGCTTCTGCTCCCGCGTTATTCGCTGGGCTCAGATTTGATTTTCCATTCATATCGCATCCTTAGAAAATGAAGGCTTAGGCCTTGGGTAGTGGCTCTGGGTGGTGGCTCTTTATCCTGTTAGGCATCAGGCGTGTAGAGATATTTCTCTGTGCTGGCCAGAGTCATTTCACAACTGTTTCCCGGTAACAGTGGCGGCATGTAATTACCGTTTTTGATCACGACCGGGTCCACGAAATGCTCGTGCTGGTTATCGACATATTCGATCAACCGGTTGTCCAATGTGCATGACACTGACAGATAATCGAACATCGCAAAATGTTGCACAGCCTCGCACAAGCCGACGCCGCCAGCATGCGGCACCACAGGCTTGTTAAATTTATGTGCCAGCAAATACTCGATGATGAGTTCTTGTGGCCCCGCCACCCGGGTAGCATCTACCTGCATAATTCCGAAGGCATTAGCCTGCAAGAATTGCTTATACAGGATTCGGGATTGCATCTGCTCGCCGGTTGCTACGGGGATTGGGTCCACGGCACGGGCAATCGCAGCGTGTCCGAGCACATCATCAGGGCTGGTGGGTTCTTCCACAAACGCGAGATCGAATTCGTGGAATTGTTTAATCCAATCAATTGCCTGTGGGACGTCCCATACCTGATTGGCGTCCACTGCCAAGCGAACATTAGGGCCGATTGCTTCCCTGGCTAGGGCCAACCGACGCAAATCGTCATCAAGGTTCTGTCCGACTTTGAGTTTGATCAGCTGGAAACCTTTGTCCTGGCTTTCCGTTTTCGCCAATCTAACCATCTTGTCATCGGAATACCCCAGCCATCCGGCCGCCGTGGAATATCCCGGGTAACCGTGAGCCAAAAGATTATCGATGCGCTCTTGCTGGCCTCGTTTACCATCTTTTAGGAAATCAATAGCTTCTTCTGGAGTTAAAGCATCCGTGAGATACCGGAAATCAAGAGTCGCCACCAAGTCGGCTGGATCCATCTCCGCTAATAACCGCCAGAGTGGCACCTCTGCACGTTTAGCTTTCAGGTCCCAAAACGCATTCAGCACTGCACCGATAGCCATATGCTCGACGCCTTTTTCTGGGCCCAGCCAGCGCAGTTGGGAATCATGCACCAGGTCATCCCAGGCACGCTTCATATTGTCGAGGTATGGTTCTATCTCTTGCCCAATAAATCGTTGGCTAAGCGATTCAATAGCTTTACACACGACGTCGTTACCACGTCCGATGGTGAAAACGAAGCCGATACCAGTGTGCCCGTCGTCTGCGTCCGTCGAAATTTCCACGTACGCAGAAGAATAATCCGGGTCGGGGTTCATCGCATCAGAGCCGGAGAGTGACTGCGAGGTCGGAAATCTAAAATCGTAGGTTTTTATTTGCGTGATTCTGGACAATTGTGCCCTCCTTAACGGATGGCTCTGCGCGCACCATGAAGCGTGAAGTTTCACATGGCAGAACCTAGTTCCTTAATTGTGTAGTTAGGAATGTAGTTCAAGTCACGAACATACGCAAGGGGTTAGACAAATTACGTTCAACCTCACACACAAACCCACTCATAACAATCGTGCGACAATAGGCATTAGCCCAGCTACTGATGAAGTAATTTTCACCCCATGCCTGCCAATATCCGCGAGGAGCACCCCCAATAATGACCGCGCCGAACGCTCGTCTTACTGCTGCCGACAAAACGTTGATTGTTTTACAAGCCGCCATTGAGCACGAACGCTTTTCAGACATCGTCACAGCTACCGGATTCGCCAAGGCTACGGTGCACCGAATCCTGCAAACGCTACTTGATTATGAATTTGTCTACCTGGCAAGTGATGGGACTTATGCGCCTGGTGTCACCTCGCTTCGTCTCGCCAGCCGAGCATTTAATTCGATTGACATTTCCGAAGTTGCCAACCCAGTACTGACACAACTTGCCGAAGAAACTGGATACACCGTGCACGTTGGTGCGCTCAACGTCAATGAGGCAATTTACGTCGCCAAACGCCAAGGCCCAACCCCCTACGAGATCCCATCCACAATCGGCAAACGCCTTCCACTCCACTCGACTGCAATTGGAAAGTGCCTACTCGCTGACATGGATAAGTCAGAACTAGAAAGCGCCATCAGGCAAGCAGGACTCGCTGCACTAACCCCAAACACCATTACCACCCCAGAAGACCTCGACCAGGAAATCGCGGTCGTGCGCACCCGTGGCTACAGCTTCGATGATGAAGAAAATGTCCCCGGAATTCGCTGTATCGGCGCACCAGTCTTCGACCACTCCGGGAAAGCTACATACGGGATTTCCCTCACCTCTCTGGCAATGGAAAACACATTGAAGCAGGTGGAACGGTTTGCGCCGTTGATCACCGAAGCCGCAGCCGAAATATCACATAATTTAGGTGCACACACGACGAAATATTCCAGCTAGATCACACTAATTGATATCGCGGGTTCCATCTCACATTTTCTTGGGGTACTATGAGACAAAACATGAAACAGGGTTTCACACCATAGAACCAAAGGATGGTGCAGCATGGACCTTCACCTCGACCAAAAAGTTTTCGTCGTCACCGGTGGCATGGGCGGAATCGGCAAGGCAATCGTATTTGCGCTCGCGCGCGAAGGTGCGATTCCGGTCATCCTTGATCGCACTCCCCTCAACGACGAATACAAAACCGAAATTGAAGATCTCACAGCAGATTACGCTGCCTACGAGATTGATCTGAATAACACCGACGACATAGCAGGCATTATCGATGATGCCTACCAGCGTTATGGACATATCGACGGCATCGTAAACAATGCGGGCGCCAACGATAATAAAGCGCTCGAAGAAACTTCCTGGCGTGAGTTTGAACAATCTTTGCATAGCAATCTCACGCACTACTACGAGACCGTGCACGCAGCTCAAAAATACCTGCAAGAATCTGCCGGAGCCATTCTCAATATCGGTTCGAAAACTGCGCTGACCGGCCAAGGAAAAACCTCAGCCTACGCAGCCGCGAAAGGTGCCATCCTAGGCCTGACCCGTGAATGGGCTGCTGCATTGGCTCCCCATGGGGTGCGCGTGAACGCACTCGTCGTCGCAGAAGCATGGACCCCTTTGTACGAGAAGTGGATTAAATCGTTTGGCGATGAAGAGGCTCAACAGAAGCGTCTACAGCTCATCACCGACGAAATCCCCCTGCACAACCGCATGACCACGGTCGAAGAGCTCGCTGATACGGCAGTGTTCTTACTGTCGGACCGGTCTTCGCACACTACCGGCCAGTGGATCCATCCGGATGGTGGCTACGTGCACTTAGACCGGGCTCTGTAAAGCAGGTTGCAACGACAGCTGTAATCGCGAAAACGGTACGGGAAATGACTAATCTGAAGATTTTCGATTCTCACATTCATGTGTGGGATCTTGCAGCCCAACAGCTCGACTGGCTGCAGGGCGTAGATTCCATGTTGCATAGGTCTTTCAGTTTTTCTGACCTTAAGCAGGCTTACAGCAACCTGCACGACAAAGGTCTGGAGGACGTCGAACTAGTCGGTGCACTGCATGTGGAAGCCGACGTCGCTGATCCTGTTGACGAAGACGCTCGCATTACATCTTTAATGCAGCAGGAACCTTTATTAACCGGGTTCGTGACCCACGCCAATTTGCGAAAAGGCATGCATGTTACCCCAGATGCTGTCGGAGTACGGGAGGTATTGCATAACGATAACGTCCCTCGAGGCCGCTGCTTAGAAAGCAGTTTCACCGCGGGTTGCAGGGACTTATCTAGCCAAGCAAAGGTTTTCGATCTCTGCATGCGCACCCCGGAATTAGCGGATTTTCATGCAGCGTATAAAAACTGTGCGAATGTCCGCGTTGTTATTGACCATTGCGGCAATGCCCAAAAACTCGATGACGAGTTTGTCAGCAATATGAGAGCTTTAGCCGAATCCCCCAACGTGTACTGCAAACTCTCGGGGCTTAATTACGAATCCACAGCGGATGCCTACCGGCTACTGGAGTTTCTTGGCGAGATCTTTGGCCCGCAAAGACTCATGTTTGCATCAAACTGGCCGGTCATCGGTATTTATACCGAGTTACATACGCATATCACCGCAATACGGAAAGTGTTTGGCGATGATCCTGATGTGTTTTCCGGTACTGCCCGTTCCGTTTATAACTTGAAAGGAAAATAAATGTTTACAGGAGTTTACTGCCCGTCAATAACTCCATTTCACAGCGACGGCAGCATTGATTTTCAGGCTTGGGAAGCCCATCTCGATCGGCTGATTTCCGGAGGCATTTCCGGTGTTTTAATCTTCGGCAGCATCGGTGAGTTCTATGCGTTGAGCATGGAGCAAAAGAAGCAGGCTATCGAATTTGTTAGCCAGGTTGTCCAAGGCCGCATGCATTTCTTTATTGGCTCGGGCAGCGCCCGAATAGAAGAAGTCAAAGAACTCAACGCCCATGGTCTGAAACATGGGGCCGATGCTGCAGTTGTCGTCAGTCCATATTATTTTGGCCCCAGCGATGAACTTGCAGTGCAATATTTCACCGAGCTTGCCGACGCTTGTGAGTTGCCCATCGTGCTGTACAACTTCCCCGACCGCACAGGCAATGATCTTTCGGCGGAACTTATCAACCGGATTGCACAGGCACACCCAAATATCGTCGGGGTAAAAGACACCGTGGATTCCGCAGCCCACACTAGACGGGTAATCCGAGATACCCCAGATAGTTTTTCCGTGCTTTCCGGTTTCGACGAGTACTATTTCCCTAACCGCATCGCAGGGGGCCAGGGCGTATTGTGCGGACTCACCAATGTCGTTCCGGAGATTTTCGGTCACATGCACCGCGCATATGAGTCTGGCGATTTAGCCGCTGCAGCACAGAATGCGGAAAAGATTGCTGCTCTGATGTCTGTCTACGAGGTAGGTGATCACTTCATTCACACCATAAAACACGCTGTGCGTTATGCCAGCGGCGCAGATTTCAACACCGCCACGCATGAGCCATATATCGAGCTAACAACAGCACAGCAGGAAGAAATTGTTCGACTCATTGACACTGCTCGCAGCTAACGCAGTAGTGCAACTAACCCAGTAGTTACATCAACCAAGGAGTTTTCATGTCCAACTACCAGAACTACATCAACAACGAGTTCGTCGCCCCAGCCGAATTCCACGACGTGCTCAACCCATCAACCGGCGAGGTCATCGCACAAGCCCCAGCATCCGATGCCGCCGCAGTGGATCAAGCAGTCCAGGCAGCCAAAGCCGCCCAGGTGGAATGGGCGAAACTACCCGCCATTGAGCGTGCAGGCTACCTGACCAAGATCGCAGCAGAACTGCGCAACCACGTCGACCGTTTCGCTGATTACTTGGTGCGTGAGCAAGGTAAAGCCCGTGGCCTGGCCAAAGTCGAGGTCAGCTTCACTGCCGACTACCTCGACTACATGGCGGGTTTTGCCCGTCGCATTGAAGGCGAAGTCATTCCATCGGATCGTCCCAACGAGTCCATCTTCCTGACCTACCAACCTATCGGCGTCGTCGGTGGCATCTTGCCGTGGAACTTCCCGTTCTTCCTCATTGTGCGCAAAATGGCTCCGGCCCTGGTCACTGGTAATACGATCGTCATCAAACCTTCGGACGAAACCCCTATCAACGCCTTCGAGTTCGCCAAACTGGTCGACGGCATCGGGCTGCCTAAGGGCGTATTCAACATGGTCGGTGGCCGCGGATCTGTCGTGGGCGATGCGTTGACCCGCCACAAGGACGTCGACATGATCTCGATGACGGGATCGGTAGCGACCGGCAAAAAGATCATGGCAGCTGCTGCGGAAAACCTCACCCGCGTCAACCTAGAACTCGGCGGTAAGGCACCAGCGATCGTGCTTGCCGACGCCGACCTGGACCTGGCAGCCACCGCCATCTGGAACTCACGCGTAATCAACACCGGCCAGGTATGCAACTGCGCGGAAGTCGTGCTCGTGGAAGAAGCCGTGCATGATGAGCTCGTCGCCAAGCTGAAGGAAAAATTCGAGTCCACCCGCTACGGTGATACTTCCACCGAGGACGAGCTGGACATGGGCCCACTAATCAACCAGGCCGGACTGACGAATGTCAGCGAAATGGTGCAAGCCGCCGTCGACGCCGGCGCCCAAGTAGTCTGCGGTGGTTCCGCTGCCGAAGACAAAGGCAAAGGCTTCTTCTACCAGCCGACGCTGTTGGACGGCGTAGAAAAAGGCTCTGCGATTACCCGCGAAGAAGTCTTCGGTCCTGTTCTACCGGTGGTTACCGTCAAGGATTTGGATGAGGCCATTGAGTTCGCCAACAGCTCAGACTATGGACTGACCTCGTCGGTATATACCGAGAACGTGCACAAAGCCCACAAGGCTGCCCGCGAGCTGCTCTACGGCGAGACCTACATCAACCGCGAAAATTTCGAAGCAATGCAGGGCTTCCACGCTGGCCGTCGCAACTCTGGTATCGGCGGTGCCGATGGCAAGCACGGCATCATGGAATTCGTCGAAACCCACGTAACCTACATCGAATCCAAGATGTAATTCCTAGGGTTTTGGCAGCAGATTTTTTGCTAACGTAATAATTATGAAAAAGATTATTCCGCTATGTGTAGCTGCTGCCTTGACCCTGAGCGCGTGCTCTTCTGCTGACGAAGCCGCTGATTCTGTCAAAGACGCAGCCTCGGAAGCAGCAAGCACCGCATCCTCGGTTGCTTCGGACGCCGAGAAGTCCGCCAATAAGGATGGCGAATCCCGCACTGTGGATACCGAGCTCGGCGAGGTAGAAGTACCTGCCGACGTCAAATCCGTCGTGGTGCTGACTGGCAGCCGTGACCTCGATATTGCTCTATCTTTGGAGCTGCCGGTCACCGGTTATCCGAAGGCACCAGAGGCGTTTGATTTGGATTCGCCATTGGCTGCAGAAATCAAGCAAGCCGACGAAGATGGCGCAGAAACGCTGTACACCGCTGGTGATGAAGAAGTAGACATCGACGCTATTAAAAAAGCCGACCCGGACCTAATCATCGGTGCGGTCCAGGATGTCACCCCGATCCACGACGAACTCAAAGAGATCGCCCCAGTACTGCCAATCGGTGATTTTTCCACCGCCACCTGGCAAGATGATTTGATGCTGGTTGCGTCTGCCACCGGCACCGAAGAAAAGGGTGGCAGCCTGATTGCCGATTATGAGAAACGCGTCGGCAAGCTATCGGACAAGTACGCCAAGGTCCTGGCGGACAACAAGTTCGCACCGGTCAGCTACGACGGCGAAGAATTCGTCATCAACGGCACGCGTTTACTCTCGCAGATGCTGCAGGATCTCGGCGCGGAACCTTCGAAGGCATTCAACGAGGCCCTGGAGGGTGTCACTGGCAAGTACTCTGTCGATGAGATTGGCGATGAGCTTGCCGACGTCGATGCCTTGGTGGCCCTGGTCAACGAGAAGTCCGTCTGGCAGTCGCTGCAGTCGAATGCACAGTTCGGCAAGATTCCAGCGGTGAAGAACGAGGCCGTGGTCCGCTCTGATGAGCAGACCCATGAGGGCGCTTATTACTCCGCAATGCATGCCCTTGATGTCATTGAAGAGCTGCTAGAGATGCTGGATGCAGACAGCAAATAAGCTCAACTGATGCGCTCGGCCCAGCTGCATGAGCTGGGCTTTCACTGCATAAGTACAGCTCGGCTGCATAAGCTCAGCTACTGAAAATCCCGCGAGCGCACCGCAAGCAACTCACTGATTTCTAGCGGTTCCAGCCGGTCGGCCACCACGGTGGCTGCCCCGCTGGCGTTTTGCACTATCCCGCGCACCACCAAAGCTTTGGCGGTGCGCGCTAGTCTTTTCTGCCTCTTCCACAACCCCGGCGAAACAATAACGTTAATCAGCCCGGTTTCATCTTCCATTCCCAGAAACGTCGACCCGCTAGCGGTATTCGGGCGTTGCCGGTGGGTAATCATGCCTGCCACGCGGATGCGTTTACCATCTGTAACCCGCAACAAATCCGCAGCACGCAGCACCTGTTGGCCTGCCAACGCATGCCGCAGCAACTCCATCGGCTGGGTATCCGGGGTTATTCCGGTGCTGGCAAGATCTGCCACCAGCATTTCAAAACCACTCATGCCGGGAAGCGCCGGTGCAGCAATCGCCGAAAGCCCCGGCAGCATACCCGGCTGTTCGGTAGCAGCCACACCAGCCACCCATTGCGCTTGCCGACGATCCAGCCCGAGTATTTCCAATGCCCCAGCGCGGGCAAGTGCTTCGACCTCGCGTACTGATGCCCCGGTTCGGCGCACCAGATCGGCTACCGAAGACTGTCGGGACAACGCGGGTTGCGCGGTGACGATAGCTTCAGCGGTGGACGTCGACAAGCCTTTCACAGAACCGAGCCCCAAGCGGATGGCGCCGCTGATCACGCTGGCTTCTACCTGCGAATCCAACACCGAAACTGGCAGGATCTGCACTCCGTGGCGGCGGGCATCCTGAATCAGCGACTGCGGAGAATAAAAACCCATCGGCTGGGCGCGCAGCAGCCCCACACAAAATTCTGCCGGATAGTAGCACTTGAACCAGGCGGAGAAAAACACCAGTGAGGCAAAAGACTGCGAATGCGATTCCGGAAACCCATAAGCTGCAAAGGCTACGATCTTTGACCACAGCTTATAGGCTATTTCTGCCTCGATCTGGTTGGTTTCCCAACATCCGCGCAAAAAGCGTTCTTGCAGCGCAGCCATGCGCTCAGGTGAGCGCTTCGATCCCATCGCCCGTCGGAGGTCATCGGCTTCTGTGCCACTAAAACCTGCGGCATCAACCGCGATATGCATTAATTGTTCCTGAAATAATGGAATTCCCAGGGTTTTTGCCAAAGCTTTTTCCAGCACCGGGTGGTCATAGCTGATCTTTTCCAGGCCATCCCGCCGTCGTAAGTACGGATGCACGGAACCGCCTTGGATCGGCCCGGGGCGAATCAGTGCGACTTCCACCACCAAATCGAAAAAACAGCGAGGTTTTAACCGCGGCAGGGTGTTCAATTGCGCACGTGATTCCACCTGAAATACGCCCACGGCATCAGCCCGGCACAACATGTCATAAACATTGTGGTCTGCTAGGTCAATTTCCCAAAGATTCACGGTATGCCCGTGTTGTTCCTGCACCAGGTCAATCATGTGGTGCAAAGCTTCCAGCATGCCCAGCCCCAACAAGTCGAATTTCACCAAACCTGCGCCCGCGCAGCTATCTTTGTCCCATTGCACGACGCTGCGGCCTTCCATCGCCGCCCACTGCGTGGGCACCACGTCGGTGACTGGCCGGTCGCACAAAACCATGCCCCCGGAATGAATCCCCAAATGGCGTGGTTGTCCCAGGAATTGCTCGGAAAGAGCCACCACATTATTCGGAGGCTCTGTTTTGCCTTGCGCCCAGCTATCTGCGGTGCCTTGTGGGAACCCCAACGCCCGCGCAGCATCACGAACCGCACCTTTCCGGCGGTAAGTAATCACATTAGCCACCTGCGCGGCACGGTCACGCCCGTACGTGGCATAGACGTATTGGATGACTTCTTCCCTGCGAGTGGATTCAATATCAAGGTCAATATCTGGTGGACCATCGCGATCTGCCGACAAGAAGCGTTCGAATAGCAGCTGCGCACTGATTGGTTCCGCGTTGGTGATCCCCAGGCTAAAACACACCACGGAATTAGCTGCCGACCCCCTGCCCTGGGCCAAGATATTCTGTTTCACACAGAAATCAACGATATCCATGACGATCAAAAAATAGCCAGGAAACCCGAGTTTCTCGATAACCCTGAGCTCATGCGCAATCTGGTTTTTAGCTTTCTGATAGACCTGTTCCGGGTACGCCTGGTAGCGTTGCCGGGCCCGCGCAAAGGTCAGCTGCCTTAGCCAGCTCATTTCAGTTTCTCCGTCGGGCACAGCAAAATGCGGTAAGCGCGGAGCCACAATATTCCAACTAAAAGCACATTCTGCAGCAATATCGACGGTTTCTTGCAGCAGCTGTTCCCGCCCCGGAGCTAAACGCAGCATGCCACGGCCATCACGCAACCACTGCGCTCCCATCGGGTGAGTGTGCCAACTAGCGGTGTCCAGTGATTCGCGCTGCGCCAACGCGGCTTTCGCACTAGCCAGACGAGTTTCCTTACGGGTAGCAGCATGTGGGCTGGCGCTAATGATCGCACGAAGGCGCGGCCATCTCCGCGTAGTTTCCCCGTTAGTTCCAGGTGCTTTAAGACCTTGTGTGGCAGCCACTTGCACCAAATTCCCAGATTCTGCAGTTTTCACCGCCGCAGCAGCGGAATCCAGAGCAGCAAAGTGATCAGCGTCTTCCGGTAATAACTTAGATTCATAGTGTAGAACCAAGCTGTCTATTCCGAAGCATTCGATCAAGGTATCGAGCATACTAAGCCAAGAATAATCCACGAGAATATAGCATTGCCCGGCCAATTGCTTGGCCAAAGATTCCAAGCTTGGATACCGCGGGCGTCGATCATCACTAGCCATATGCGCAGCCGCCATCACCCGAGACAACAGACGGTAGCCTTCCGGGGTGCGCACCAGGACGGTAAGACTGCCATGATCCAGACTCAGCCGAGCACCAAAAACAGTCGGCAAACCAGCTTTAGCCGCAGCTTCTGCAAAGACGATGGAACCATAAAAACCGTCACGATCACAGATACCCAACGCGGTCAGCCCCAATTGACAGGCACGTTCCACCAGGGCTTCTGGGTCCGAAGCCCCCGCAAGAAAGCTATAGGAGCTCACCGCAGTCAATTCCGCAAAGGCTGGACCGTCGGCAAGCTTATATCCTGCAGAATCTTGCGAGGTAGAAACAATATCAGCATGTGCGGGCAGCGATACGGGGGCAGGCACTGGATGCCCAGATAAGATCCTTTCCAAACGGGACCACGGCAGGCCCGCACCACCATTGAAATTCATGCGTGCAACCCTACACACAAATCCTCACACATGCGCATAGATTTTCGAACAAAGCATTTTCCGCACGGCCCGTCACGGCGATGGTTGAACGAAAATATAGACAAAGCTGTACAGTGTCTGCTAGATTCCACGTCATTGCATCCACATGCACCAAGGGCCAAACACCGAGGGCCGAAACCGCATGCTGGAAACTCCCATGAAAGGACCCCACACGCTATGAAGATCCGCCGCATTATTGCAGGCAGCACCGCTGCACTGACCGCAGCCACCCTGGTTGCCTGCTCCAGCGATGACTCCGCCAATTCCGCTAACGGTGAAGGCGGATACTCCAAAGACGACACCATCGTCATCGGCACCACTGATGCTTCGATGCCATCGTGGGCAGTATTCGAAGAAGTCGCAGAAGAACACGGCTTCAACATCGACCTGCGCAACTTCGCGGAATATTCCACCCCAAACCCTGCGCTAACCCAGGGCGAGCTGGATACCAACAAATTCCAGCACCTGATGTACTTGGCACAGCACAACATTGGCTCCGGCGATGACCTGGCGCCACTGGTTTCCACAGAGATCTACCCATTGGGCCTGTACTGGAAGGACGCCGAAAAGCTCGACGTCGACCAGATCGAAGGCGAAGAAATCGCCATCCCGAACGACACCGTGAACCAGGGCCGCGCACTGTTGCTGCTGCAAGAAGCTGGCCTGATCAAGCTGACCGGCGGTTCCAAGTACACCCCAACCCCTGCTGATATCGACAAAGACGCTTCCAAGGTCACCGTCACCCCGATCGACGCTGCCCAGACCGCACGCTTGTACGGCGAAGGCCGCCCTGCTGTGATCAACAACTCCTTCCTGGAGAAGGCCAACATTGATCCAAAGGAAGCCATCTTCGAAGATGATCCAAATGGTGAAGGCGCCGAACCATACATCAACCTATGGGCCGTGCGTGCCGACAACGTCGACGATGCTGTACTGAACGAGCTGGCAGAACTGTGGCACGACGAACGCGTCGCAGAAGCTGTACGCGAAGAATCCGGCGGCACCGCCGTGCAAATTAAGCGTTCACGCGCAGAACTGCAAGAGATCCTGGACAAGCTGGAAGAGGAGCTACAGCAAGGCTAATTCAGAGCATATTCGGTACCCATCCGAATATTTCTGACCAGGCTAGTAACGAAATACGCTTAGTCACGGCTAACATAGCTGCGACTAAGCGTTTTCCGTCTAAGAAGAAATGATGGTTTTTCGTGGTAAAACACTCGGGCCAAAGCCCTACTAGCGGAAGTGGCGAACGCCGCGGCACCCGCATCGAATTCACCAACGTCGAAAAAGTCTTTGCGAGCAAGAAGAAAGGCTCTGCGAAGGTCACCGCCGTCGACGATGTCACCTTGACCGTTGAGTCCGGTGAAGTCATCGGCATCATCGGCTATTCCGGCGCAGGTAAATCCACCCTGGTGCGCCTGATCAACGGCCTAGATTCACCAACTTCCGGTTCGCTCAAACTCGACGGCACAGAGATCGTCGGCATGTCCGAAGCAAAAATGCGCGGACTACGCCGCAATATCGGGATGATCTTCCAGCAATTCAACCTGTTTAATTCCCGTACCGCAGCCGCAAATATCGAGTTCCCACTGAAGCTCGCCGGTATCGCAAAAGCCGAACGCAAAAAACGCGTGCAAGAGCTACTCGAATTCGTCGGTCTTGGCGAACGCGGCAACTCCTACCCCGAGCAGCTATCCGGCGGACAAAAACAGCGCGTCGGCATTGCCCGCGCCCTGGCGACAAACCCGTCGCTGTTGCTTGCCGACGAAGCCACCTCCGCACTCGACCCAGAGACCACTCAAGAAATCTTGGAAGTATTGCGGAAAGTCAACCAAGAATTCGGGATCACCATCGTGGTGATTACCCACGAAATGGAAGTCGTGCGCTCCATCGCGGACAAAGTCGCGGTGATGGAAAACGGCTCCGTCGTGGAATACGGCGAGATTTACGAAATCTTTTCTGCGCCAAAAACGGACGTCGCCAAGCGATTCGTCGCTACTGCCCTGCGCAATGAACCGGACTCTATTGAAGCCGATGACCTACTGGCCCACGACGGGCGCCTGTTCACCATCGAGCTGACCGAAAACTCCGGGTTCTTTGAAGCCGCCGCCACGCTGCGTTCAGGCGGTGGTTCCATCAATATCGTGCACGGTGGCGTCACCACCCTGCAGCAGCAGTCCTTTGGCAAGATGACTGTGCGTCTCAACGGCTCTGATGACACCATCGATGAGTTCTACCGCACACTATCCCAGCGCACCCACATTGAGGAGATTAAGCGATGATTTCCGCAGCTGATACCAACTGGGACCGCCTGGGCCCCATGTTTTCCGACGCAATCGTCGACACAGTGGTCATGGTTGCTTTCGCCATGGCTGTCGGCGGCATCCTCGGCCTAGTCACCGGCGTTTTCTTATTCACCACCCGCGAAGGCGGGATCCTGCAGAACAAATTCTTCTACACGGTCCTAAACATCCTGGTGAACTTCGTCCGCCCAATCCCCTTCATCATTTTGCTGGCGTTGCTACAACCAGTGACTGTGGGAGTGATCGGCTCCTCCATTGGCCGTGAATCCGCGGCATTTGTGATGGGGATTGCCGCAACCTTCGCCGTCGCCCGTATCGTCGAACAGAACCTAGTCGCGATCGATCCCGGCATTATCGAAGCTGCCCGCGCAATGGGTGCTGGCCCGTGGCGAATCATCACCCGCGTGATCCTCCCCGAAGCCCTGGGGCCATTGGTCCTGGGTTACACCTTCATCTTCATCGCGATCGTCGACATGTCCGCCATGGCCGGTTACGTCGGCGGCGGTGGTTTGGGTGACTTCGCCATCGTCTACGGACACCGCGCCTTCAACTACGAGGTCACACTGGTTGCTACTGCCGTGATCATCCTGATGGTGCAGGCCGCGCAGTTCTTCGGCAACTGGTTGTCCAAAAAGATCATGCGGCGCTAAATCATCTGGCGCTAGATCATGCGACCCTAAATCATCTGGCGCTAGTCTCCGCACTCTTTACTACCACCCAGCCCGGCTTAGCCGCCGGGCTTTTCCATACGCACAGCACCTAACGCACAGCACCTAATTACACACAACTGCGGTCAGGTTGCTGTCCCGTAGCTGGCGCGGTCATGCCCGGCAAGGTTGCATCACCAGGGAAAAGCCTTGGCCCCACCCACAACATGACGTAAACCAACCCGACAAGCACAGGAATCTCGACCATCGGACCTATTGTTCCAGCTAACGCTTGTGCGGAATGCGCTCCGAAAGTACCGATGGATACGGCAATAGCCAATTCGAAATTATTTCCGGCAGCTGTAAACGACACCGACGAAGACTGCGCATAATTCATCCCCACCAGTTTTGACACAACCAACGACACAGCAAACATCCCAACAAAATAAAGAAGCAATGGGACGGCTACACGAACTACTGCCGTCGGTTGCGCTGCAATGTGTTCACCCTGCAGGGAAAACAATAAAACGATGGTGTACAACAGCCCAAGCAGCGCCAATGGTGAAATAGCTGGCAAAAATTTCGTTTCATACCACTGCCGCCCTTTGATATTTTCTCCCACACCCCGGGACAAAGCACCAGCAACCAGAGGCACTCCGAGGAACACCAACACAGAACTCACGATGGTCCAGAAGGAAAACTCCACTTCGCTGGCACCCAGCCCCAACCATTGGGGTAATACTTGCAGATAAAACCAGCCAAGCAGCCCGAACATAAGTACCTGAAATACAGAGTTAATAGCCACCAAAACAGCTGTAGCTTCCCGGTCACCACAGGATAGATCTGACCACACCAGCACCATTGCAATGCACCTGGCCAAGCCAACGATGATTAATCCAGTACGAAGTTCCGGCTGATCAGGTAAGAAAAACCACGCCAATGCAAACATGAAGGCTGGCCCCACCAGCCAATTAAGCACGATTGATACTGTCATCAACCGCTTATCTGCAACGATCTTGCGGGTTTTATCGTAACGAACTTTCGCTAGAGGCGGGTACATCATCACCAGCAAACCGAGTGTAATAGGCAAAGAAATACCACCTACTTCTAGCCGCGCCAGCGTTTCTCCGATTCCCGGCATCGTGCGCCCCAGGAGTAGTCCAACACCCATCGCGACGAGGATCCATACCGGTAAAAATCGATTCAACCAGGACATACGCGGACGTTGGGCAACGGTCATAAAACTCCTTAAAAACAATTCTGAACATCAAGCCAGAATCCTAAACTTATATCGATAGCTATCAATATTTTATATCGATAGCCGTCAATATAAAATAGTTGTTATGACCTCCCCAGAGACTCTCCCGCTGACTGATCTCACCTCCTGTTGTTCCCTGGGATCTGGCCTTTTGACCAAAAGTGAAGCTGAACGCTATTCCATTCTGTTCACAGCGCTGTCCGATCCCACCCGCCTACGATTGCTCTCGCGGCTAGCTGCGGAGGGATGCGAACCAGTTAGCGTCGCAGAGTTAACAGAATTATCAGGGTTGAGCCAACCTACCGTATCCCATCATTTAGCACGCTTAACCGAGGTCGGCTTATTGACCAAGGTACGAATCGGCCGTACGGTCACCCACCGCGTGCGTCCACAGCTTTTCGCAGAACTACGTACCGTCCTGCAGATCGGATAGAACTAAGCAATCAGCAACGGCGACACGATGGAAGGCAAGACAGCGCAAGGGACAAAATCTATGAATACGACCGGCACACGCGCTCACGAGCGTAACCAGCACCCTGACCATCCCAGCCCTGAACAGCACGAAGCCATCATTATTGGAGGGGGCCAAGCCGGCCTAGCTACCGCATACTATCTACTGCGCGCTGGGGTCGACACCCTCGTTCTGGATGATCAAGACGCCCCTGGCGGGGCATGGCGTCACGTATGGCCGTCCATGACGTTGTTTTCCACCGCGAGTTTTTCCAATCTTCCGGGCAAACCCATGCCAGAATACGACGGCTTCCCTCCGGCTGACCACGTCGTTGCTTATTTGGACGAATATGAGCAGCGCTACCGGGTCCCCGTTGACCGCCCCGTCCACGTTGACCAGGTAGAACGAAAAGACGACGGCTACCAGGTTTTTGCTGGCGAGCAGTCCTGGACCGCATCACACATCGTCGCTGCCACTGGAACCTGGTCTAGCCCTTTTGTTCCGCATTACCCAGGCACGTTTGACGGCACCCAGTGGCATTCCGCGAATTATCCCGGTCCGGAACCCTTCCGCGATTCTTCTGTCGCTGTAGTAGGTGCCGGAAACTCTGCGGCACAAATAGCCGCCGAACTCACCGACTATGCCGATGTCACCTGGTACACCCGGCATGAACCACGGTGGATGCCTGATGATGTCGATGGCCGCGTGTTATTTCGCCGCAACAGAAAACGAGCCCTAGCCATGCAACGCGGTGACAAAGACCCTGGGGCTGATAGCAACCTGGGCGACATCGTCGCACTGCCGAAAGTGCGCGAGGCTCGTGATTCCGGACGGTTGCAGGCAACCCCCATATTTGACTCACTCGATGAGGTAAGCACCGATCACCTTATTTGGTGCACAGGTTTCCGCCCGGCACTAAAACCGATTCGCCATCTGCTCAATGGCACGACACCAAAATATACCGATCTACACTTAGTCGGTTACGGTGACTGGACTGGCCCCGGGTCAGCAACGATCACCGGAGTCGGCCCCTTCGCCAAAGAAACCGCACGGAAAATCGCAACCACATTCGGGAAAGAAGTGAAATAGCCGGCGCGAAAATATCAGGACGCCGCTAAATCAGTGACCGCCCAGCCCGGCTTCGTCGCAGGGCTTTTCCCGCAGGAAGCCACGACACCGTCGAAAAGCTGCTGTTCCAACGCAACCCGCCAGGTACGGCCGTCGCGGTGTGCAACTTCCACCACGCACAAGTCTGCACCGGGGTCACTGGTCCCGCTGGATTCGCCGGGGGCACCGGTGGCACGTTCTGCAACCTGCCGAGCATAAACCAGATCCTGGTAGTGCAAATGCTCACCGGCGGCTAACAATTCACCGGCCACCGCTACTTCCGCGGCCTGGCTCGGCTCATCGTAGATTCCCCGCCCACGGTTGGCGGGATGAAAATACTTGCCTTCCAGTGCCGCCTGTAAAAGTTCACCGCCAGCCTGCTCATTCAGCCGTCCAAAGCTATAGCCCCACGGCAGCAACAGCATCGCCGGCGCAAACCTGTGACCTTTAGTGTGCGAGGTTTCCCAGACCACATCACCGGTAGACGATTTCGTTTCCAAGTATGCAGCCAGCGGACGCCCTTTCACCGCGCAGCAAACGTCGCGTTTAGCGTGCGTGCATACCAGGAGCAGTGGATCACTGCTGGGGCGGGCAGCAAATTGTTTATTGTTCCCCGGCCCTGTCAGATCCAGGTGCAGAAGATCTTCCGGCCCGCCGATATAAAGCAGCTCCGTATATGCCTGTTCCGGATACACCAAATACACCCGGTGCTGTCGGGGCATCTGGTGCCCGGCGCGACCAGGTTTGCGGATAAGTTGGAACCCCACCCCAGAACCCAAGTGCTCTTTGATTTTCTTGGAAAGCTCCGCGTCGAAGGTATCACCATCAAGTACGTCATGGCTCCAGCCCGCGGGCCATTCAAAAACCACGTACATCCGGTCGCGTTTGGCAGTGCCGGGCAATGGTTCTATTTGCACATCAGAGCATCGTGGATTGTGGTTCCGGGATTCAGGTTCAGTCATACCCCCAGCCTAGAACACAATTAGGCAACGATTTGGTTGAGTCTTTCTATCGCTTTGCTTTTGTACGCTGATTGTCTTGGCCCCCAGTATTGTGGGCGACTACGGTAATGAATATGGTTTCCCGGAAGCGATACGTGCCAGGCTTAGCTACTGCGGTAGCGAGCTGTCTGTTGTTGGGCGCGTGCACTGATTCCGGGACGAATGCTGCCGGGATGGGGTTCGGGGAGCACCGGCCTGATAATCATTCTGTGAATTCACATCCCGCACACACGGATGCTTCTGGAAAAGCCCAGAAGGCAGGTGCAGATTCCGACGGTGCGCTTACCCCACGAACTCCAGCCTCGCCACAGCCTGAGCATTCGGCACCGGCTGGTTTGACGGCTCTTGGCGATACTAATGGCGCGCCAAAAACGGAGCGTTTGGAGGCACCGGCACAGTTGGCTATCACGGATATCCGCATTGCTGGGCATGATGATTTCGATCGTGTGGTTTTTGAAATGGCGGGCAACGGCATGCCGGGCTGGTATGTCTCTTATACCGAACAGCCCTTCTACCAGGGCTCCGGCCGCACTGTGGATATGGAGCATTTGGTGGCCTTGAACATCAATATCGACGGCGTGGTGCGCTCGGATGAGGTTGCAAAGGATCTTCCCAGTCCAGATTATGCGGAGGTAGCCAAACTAGAGTCTGATTTGGGCAAGCAGCTCGGCGTCGTCAAGGAGTTCATCCCTGGTGGTATGCACGACGGCCGTGCCCAGTATTTCCTGGGGTTGGATATGAAACAGCCATTTTCGGTACAGGTTTTACGGGGGCCGACGCGGCTGGTCATTGATATTTTGCATTAGTACATGGCTTCGATGCACCAAGCACGGTGTTGCCACACTAAGAGCCACGCTTTTGGGTGCTGATCACCGGAGTTCTTGCCGACGAGCTGCATCCGCGCGAGCCGCTGGCTTTCATCAAAAATCTCGCTTTCCCACCATCCGGTGTCCACGGGCCAGGGCGCAGACCAGCCAAACACCTGGAATTTCTTATTGCCCCAAGACATGCCGACGGGATCGGCGCTCAACAGTGCCTCTGCGGTGACAAAAACCGGGTTGCCGTGTTTGTCCACCAAGCGCACTCGGCTGGCGGGGTGATCCAGCCCACCACCCAGTCGCGTCGGTAGTGGCGAGGGGATGGCACCGATCCATTCTGCACTGCGCCGGCCAGGTTCCCGAATATTTTCTGCAGCCTGCCCGTAGGGCAGAAAGCGCACCCGCTCGGCAACTCCCCTGCCGCCAACAGCATGCGGTTGTTGTACGGCATCGAAACCGAGCATTGACTGCAAACGAGACACTACGGTCGCGGTGGTTTCTTCTGCCACGGCAGTATCGGCTTCGATGATGGAGCCAGTGGTTGTCGGAGTTTGGGTTTCCAGTGGAATCAGGGATAATTCCACAATCGCCCCGGCCCCACCGCTGGAA
Source organism: Corynebacterium pseudodiphtheriticum (assembly GCF_023509295.1). Lineage (NCBI taxonomy): Bacteria > Bacillati > Actinomycetota > Actinomycetes > Mycobacteriales > Corynebacteriaceae > Corynebacterium > Corynebacterium pseudodiphtheriticum. Next base: position 1,861,659 of record NZ_CP091864.1, read on the forward strand.
AGCCACCCATCGAGCTGCCAACGTACGCGTTCGGTGGTGGCGTGTTCTGTCAATGCCGTGGTGGTGCGCCAGACTTTAGAAATCGTCGTTCCGTCGTCAGTTTCTGCGGCAATTTTGATGCGCACACAATTCAGTCCCTGTGCGGCCAGCTGCTGGTGCACCTGGTCGGCGAGCATGCGCGCGATGAAGGCGGCTTCATCAACACGCGTGATGGGCTCTTCCGGTGCGATGGTAGCCGACAGGTCCAGCTCTGCTGCATCGGGAGCGACTTTGCGTTGCTGTTGCGCGCTAGCGATGCGATGGCAGTGCAACCCTGCACTGCCAAAACGAGTACTAATGGCAGTGGTTGGTAGTTCGGTGAGCTCGCCCAGGGTGGAAATGCCGAGTCCAGCAAGGGTTTCTACAGTGTCTTTTTGACAGCCCAGCGCGGGTTCTGCGAGCAGCACAGACAATGGTTGCTGCCGCAAGAATGCAGCAGAACCACCCGGCTGGACGACGGTTCCAAGCACACGGTGCCGGGCAGCGATGATGGCAGTGGGTAACTCGTCGGCAGCCCCAGCGGTGGCATCGATTCCCTCGTGTGCAGCAGCATCAATGAAATGTTCCAAGGCGGCTTGCTCACTGCCGTAGAAACGCGTGGCGGCAGTCAGATTCAGTGCAACCATCCCCGGGCGTAGCACCTCAAGGGATGCAGCGACATTCTCCAGTTCCTCGACAATGGTGCTAAACAAGCGCCCGTCGCGTTGCGGGTCAGTATCACGCACCACCATGGATGGGCACAATGCTTGGGCTGCGCGCAGTTTCATGCCACGGCGCACCCCATGACCGCGGGCTTTATCGCAGCACGCTGTGATGCGGTGATTACTAGCCAGTGCAATAGCCGGGCTTTCTGGGCTGATACCGTGGCGAGTTTCTTCCAAAAGCGCTGCCTGGACGGGCCAGTCCGGAAACCACAGCACGGCGATGCGGTTGTCTCCCCTGCGGGCATGCTGTTGTCTCTCTACTGCAGGCTGAATGCGAGACGGAACCGCGGCAGTCATTTACTGCACCGCCTGTAGTGGTTCGGCGCTGCTAGGTACGGCGCTGGAGCGCGCACCACACGTGAGCATGACAGGCCCATTCCTGTGGGTTTTGCTGTAGGAGCTAACCGCAATTTCTGTATTTCGGATGCGCCCAGTACCGCAACCGATGCCAGAAAAACCAGTGACCTGAGCATTAATTGTCAGTGCCGGTGAGGGTACTTGTGCACCAACAGTGAGCACAGCCGCCCTACCCTTGCGGACTTTCGCCAGCAACGGGCGTGCTTGCGTAGGACTCAAAGTCTGGGTGCGCGGGCTGCGGTAAATCAGCACATCTACACCTTCTGCCAGCACGCCGAGCACCGTGATCCACTCCCTACCCGGGTTGGGAACCGTGATGATTTTGGAGAGATCCCCGCTTTCCGCGACCTGTGCCAGGGAAAGTTCTGACCAGTTCACAATAGCGACTGTTTTTCCCTGTGCGCTAATTTGTGCGATAAGTTCAGAGACGAGTGCAGGGCAATCACTACAATGAGATACAGAGTTTTTCGGCAACCCACCGGTGGAAATAACACCAGCGAGCTGACCAGACAATTCCACCACACGATATAGATCTGCAGAAGATTCATTTCCACCAGAAACGGAATCATTACTGAGTAGACGCGGTTTTTGTTGAACAGGAGTTAAGTTTGCTGCGGACTCTAAACCAGCAATTCTATTCCGTAATGACGCCACACGCTCCGCACGCACGTCAGCAGGAACAGCCACAGAACCATCCTGCAACCGCCCACCTTGCGCACGAATACCTGTTTGAGCCATAGCGACAGTATGGCACAGGTTTTCTAAACGCGCAATCATGTTCGAACACTTGGGGGTATCACACCTAGATAAATGGATAAGCTATCTTAGCCTGATGGATCTACGTGACAACGGGTGCTGCATCTTAGCGATCAGTCAAAATAAGACATTAAGTAACCCTGGGGCTATCAAGGATCTAACATTTCCAATGTGTAGACCCAGAAAATCAGATTATTTTCTATACACCCTACCCTTACCTAAAGTTTAATTATTGAAAAGATTAGGCAAAGTTTAATAAAATAATCTTACCCAAGAGGGGTTTCTGCATAAGCACAGCGTTGTCAAGCCCACTGACTGGGAGGAAAAATGAGAAATCTAGTGGCGGCAGCATCTTTTGGTACTATTCAAAGCCAGGCTCATGCCGAAATTTCGGGAATTCGTGAGAGTTGCTTTTAAAAAAATGCGGATTCATAACATTGCATCCATAGTGCTAGCGTTAATTGCTATCATATTGACTATTACCGAAATAGCTTCGACATTAGCGACGATGGCAATAGCGACACTAGCACTGATCGTTTTCATCTCCGGAGCTGAGACTCGAAAGCGCTAACGCCAAATGCCTGAAGAAAGCTGAGATCTAAACTAGCTTCAGGCCCAGCATTTTCAACTACTCCTTATTCCCACTCGATGGTTCCCGGTGGCTTCGAGGTCACGTCGACGACCACTCGGTTAACCTCCGCAACCTCATTGGTAATGCGCGTCGAGATCGTCTCCAACACCCCATACGGCACGCGAGTCCAGTCGGCAGTCATCGCATCCTCCGACGACACCGGGCGCAGCACAATCGGGTGACCGTAGGTACGGCCATCGCCCTGCACACCGACAGAGCGCACGTCGGCAAGCAAGACCACCGGACACTGCCAGATCTCGGCATCCATACCGGCGGCAGTCAACTCCTCACGGGCAATCAGATCGGCAGCACGCAAGGTTTCCAAACGATCAGCAGTGACCTCGCCAATGATGCGGATGCCCAAACCAGGGCCCGGGAACGGCTGGCGCGAAACAATCTCATCCGGCAAGCCCAACTCGCGGCCCACAGCGCGAACCTCGTCCTTAAACAGCAAACGCAGCGGCTCCACCAGCTCGAATTCCACGTCATCTGGCAAACCACCGACGTTGTGGTGCGATTTAATATTCGCAGTACCCGATCCCCCGCCGGATTCCACAACATCCGGATACAACGTGCCCTGCACTAAGTAGTCCACGGAAGCGCCCTCTGGAGCATCATCCAGCACGCCTGCCACCGCGCGCTCGAAGGAACGGATGAATTCCGCACCAATCGCCTTGCGTTTGGCCTCCGGCTCAGTCACACCGGCCAGCTTGCGCAAGAAAGCCTCGCGTTCGTCGACGGTCACCAGGCGCGCACCGGTAGCGGCAACGAAATCCTGCTCCACCTGCTCACGCTCACCGGAACGCAACAAACCATGATCAACGAACACACAAGTCAGACGGTCACCAATCGCGCGCTGCACCAGCGCTGCAGCCACCGCGGAATCCACGCCACCGGACAGGCCACAAATAGCGCGGCCTTCGCCAATCTGGGCTCGGACATCAGCCACCAAAGACTCCGCAATAGCACCCGGGGTCCACGTCGGCTGCAAGCCCGCAACCTGCGTCAAGAAGCGCTCCAACACCTGCTGGCCATGCGGGCTGTGCAACACCTCAGGATGGTACTGCACGCCAGCCATCTTCTTTTCCAAGCACTCAAACGCAGCCACCGGCGCACCCTCGGAAGTAGCCGTAACCTCAAACCCTTCCGGAGCCTTTGAGACGGAATCACCATGCGACATCCACACTTTGTGGGTCTCTGCCAAGCCCTCGTGCAACACGCCACAGCCGTCGGCAAGCGTCAAATCAGTACGGCCATACTCGCGCTTACCAGTCTGGGCGACGGTACCGCCCAACGCGTGCGTCATAGCTTGGAAGCCGTAGCAAATACCAAAAACCGGTACTCCCAGCTCCAACAATTCTGGCTGCAACGACGGCGCACCATCGGCATACACAGAGCTCGGGCCGCCAGTGAGCACCAGGGCAACCGGGTTTTTCTCCCGGAATTGCGCAATTGGCGCATCGTGGGCGATGACCTCGGAATACATCTGCGCCTCGCGTACACGACGCGCGATCAGCTGCGCGTATTGCGCACCGAAGTCGACAACAAGGACAGGACGTGGAGTTGCTGCATCAGTCACGCCCCATAGTTTAACTCACTGCCACAACCTAGATGACGCACGCTGTTATTTAGTGCAAGGCTGACAATGCTTTTCCAGCCCCACGAGTGGCAAGAAAACTAGCAAAACCCCGGCTGGACGCAAGAATCATACAAACGGAATAATCACTGCCATGGCTTCATCAGCAAACCCGATCTCTGTGCTGTGCATCATCGGCTCGTGCATCTCCCTGCAACTGGGATCAGCGCTGGCAGTGAAGCTTTTCGACGACGGCGGCACCTGGGGTACCTCGGCGGTGCGGCTACTCGTCGCGGCGGTGGTATTACTGGCCATCACGCGCCCGCGGGTACACGAATGGAACCGGCAACAATGGGCCGGGGTACTCGGACTTGGACTATCGCTGGGCCTGATGAACGGATTTTTCTACGCCGGAATTGACCTAGTACCCCTCGGACCCGCCGTGACCATCGAGTTCTTAGGCCCACTGCTCCTGGCAGCATTTTTATCGCGGTCTGTGCGCGATGGCATCTGCGTCGTCCTCGCCATGACCGGCATGGCGCTACTGGGTCTGGATGCTTTCAACGGCAACCCGCTCAACCCACTGGGCGTGGCATTCCTGCTGGGGGCAGCCTTGTTCTGGGCCATTTATATCCTGGCGAATAAAAACGCCGGTGCGCTGGTGCCCGGCCAGGGCGGGTTGGCCGTGGCGTTCGTCGTTGGCGGCGTCGCGATGCTACCGATGGGCGCTGGCGGCGCATGGAACCTGATTAGCTCCACCAACACCTTGTGGTTTGCCATTGGCACCGGAATCTTGGGGTCGCTGGTGCCGTATTCCTTGGAATTGATCGCGCTGCGCGGGCTGGCCCCCAATGTCTTTTCTATTCTGATTTCCCTCGAACCCGTCTTCGCCGCATTCTTCGGGTGGCTACTACTCGCGCAAAACATCAGCACGCTGAAACTAGTAGCCATCGGTGTGGTTATCGCCGCGTCAGTGGTGCAAACCGTCGGCCCAAAGCGCTCCGGCGAGGACGGCGAACCACGGGCGAAGCTGAAAAAGCTGCAAGACATTGGCAAAAAGGTTGCTACGAAGCGTACAGAAAAACGGCTCCGCGCCGAAGCCCGAAGCCGCAAGAAAAACCTGGATTAGCGCACTGCCAAGTCCACTTTCTGGAAAGCCTTCAAATCGGTGTACCCGCACTTCGCCATCGCGCGACGTAAGCCACCGACCAGATTTTGTCTGCCAAGCGGATCAGACGACGGTCCGTGTAGCACAACCTCCAGCGGGAAGTTCTGCAAAACCACCGCCGTAGGATCCCATTCCTCGGCTTCGTCCATGGCACCCAGTTCTAATACCGGATCGCTATAGATTTCTACGAATCCTCGCGGGAAGCTTGGGTGCCCGGCCACCGACGGCCAGAACCGACCACGTGCGGCAGCCTCTTCGGCCTGCGCCAACAAAGGTCCAAGCACGACAGCATCGGCACCACACGCGATAGCCTTGGCGATATCCCCAGCATTGTTCAACAATCCGTCGGCAAGAATGTGTACGTACCGGCCGCCGGTCTCATCCAAGTAGTCCCGGCGCGCAGCGGCGATATCAGCAATCGCGGTGGCTTTCGGAACATTGATTCCCAACGAAATATCGTTGGTGTTCACACCGCCGCCCACGATCACACCCGCCGCGCCCGTGCGCATCAAGTGCAACGCAGTGGTGTAATCAACTGCCCCACCAGCGATGACGGGAACTTCCAACGAACCAATGAACTCCTTCAAATTCAGCGGTTCGCCGTCAGCAGAAACATGCTCAGCAGAAATCAATGTTCCCTGGATTACCAGGATTTCCGTACCCGCGCTAATGACCGTCGGTGCCAACTCCCGCGCACGCTGTGGCGAAACACGCACCGCAACGGTCACACCGGATTCCCGGACCTCAGCGATACGGCGAGCCAGCAGCTCCTCGTCCAGCGGCAACGCGTGCAACTTCTGCAGGTACTCGGTGGGGTTATCCGCCTTGGTGACGGCCTCGACAGCGCCAGCGAGGTCGTCGACACGCCCCCACAGCCCTTCCGCATTGATGATGCCCAAGCCACCTTGCTTGCCCATCTCAATAATAAACTCCGGGCTAGCCAGCGCATCAGAGGCATGCGAGCAGACTGGGATATCGAAGTTATAAGCGTCGATGCTCCAGGTGGTATCGACATCCTTCGAGGAGCGGGTACGACGAGTCGGGATGATAGAAATATCCGCTAGCTCGTAGGTACGACGTGCCTCGCGGCCGATCCCAATCTCTGAATATTCGCGCACGAAATTAGCCTTCCTTTAGCGGTAGTTCTAGCGGTAATTCGGGGCTTCCATGGTCTGCTGCAAGTGGTGCGGGTGAGATTCCGCCAAGCCTGCCGCGGTGATTTGCACGAAGCGCTTGGTCTTCAGATCCGCAATGGAAGCAGAACCGGTGTAGCCCATCGAAGCGCGCAGACCACCGATGATCTGGTGGGTGATCGCGTCGATCTCACCGCGGTACGGAACTTTGCCTTCCACACCTTCTGGCACCAGCTTGTCTTCGCTGCGCACGTCGGACTGGAAGTAACGGTCCTTGGAGTAAGAACGCTTCTCGCCGGTCAGGCCGCGCCCCTGCATCGCCCCCATCGAACCCATGCCACGGTAGCGTTTGTACTGCTTACCGCCCACAACAACGATATCGCCAGGCGATTCCTTGGTGCCGGCCAACATGGAGCCCAACATGACGCAGTCCGCACCAGCAGCCAGCGCCTTGGCGATATCACCGGAGTACTGCATGCCACCGTCGGCAATCACGGGAATGCCAGCTGGGCCAGCAACAGAGGCGGCTTCCAAAATCGCGGTGATCTGTGGAGCGCCCACACCAGCAACCACGCGGGTGGTGCAAATCGAACCTGGGCCAATACCCACCTTGATGCCGTCAGCTCCCGCATCGATCATGGCCTGCGCGGCCTCACGCGTTGCCAAGTTACCGCCAACGACGTCGACCTGCGGGAAGGCCTTTTTCACGTCCGAGACCATCTGCAACACGCGGTTGTTGTGTGCGTGCGCGGAATCAACCACAAGCACATCGACGCCAGCTTCCACCAAAGCCTCGGCGCGTTGGAAAGACTCTGCACCCGTGCCGATACCGGCAGCGACCAACAGACGACCTTCCTTATCTTTGGAGGCGTGCGGGAACTGCTCGGTCTTCACAAAGTCTTTCACCGTAATCAGGCCAACGAGCTTGTTGTCCTCGTTAACGATAGGCAGCTTTTCTACCTTGTTTTCGCTGAGCAAGCTCAATGCTTCTTGCTTGCTGACGCCCTCTTTCGCCACCACCAGTGGAGTCGGCGTCATGACATCCTGCACCAGGCGGTTCGGGTCTGCTTCAAAGCGCATATCACGGTTCGTGCAAATCCCGACCAAGCGACCGTCGGCGTCGACCACAGGCAGGCCGGAGATGCGGAAACGCCCGCAGAGGTCGTCCACCTCAGTGATTGTCATATCCGGGCGGGCAGTCACCGGATCAGTAACCATGCCCGATTCGGAGCGTTTCACAATCTCAACCTGCTGTGCTTGCTCATCAATGGAGAGGTTGCGATGCAGCACGCCTATACCGCCCTGCCGCGCCATCGCAATGGCCATGCGGGCTTCGGTAACCGTGTCCATCGCCGCGGACGCTATTGGCAGGCCCAAGTTCACATTGCGGCTAAACCGCGTAGAAACATTAACCTCAGAGGGAATAACGTTCGATTCTGCTGGGAGCAGCAACACGTCGTCAAAGGTCAGGCCATACAATGCAACCTTGTTTGGGTCATCTCCACCAGTGTGTACGCGTTGATCAGTCATTCCCAAGATTCTCCTTTTCCAGCTTCACGTTTGTCAGACCGCTGTCATCCGCTGCTAGCTGTCTAGCTATGTCCTTATATCGTAATGGCTGGCCAAGAAAAAGGGGTAGCCGGGAGGGAACGGAAAGGGGAATTGAATATGAATGGTTTTGACAATAGTGTGTGCTATGTGGACTTTGATTCGAATATGCCCCGCGATCCCTTCGCAGATGATCCGAACGATCCGGCGTCGTTCCTCGATGCTGACGAGCCCATGCCAGAGCTTTCCGACGAAGAACGCCTCATGCTAGAACATGATCTACGCATGGTGCGCAAAATGGCACAGACCCTGCCGGAATTCGGCATCGATGGCATATTTTTCATCTGCGAGGACTGCGAAGAACAGCACTACTACGACTGGGACATCATGGCCGCTAATATGCGCTCCACCCTCTCTGGTGAATTAGCGCCGGTACATGAGCCCTCCGCGCAACCGAATACCGACCGCTACACCCCTTGGGAATACGCAGTTGGTTTCTTTGATGGGTTAAACCGCAAGCACTTGAATTAACAAGCACCTATTTTAAGACGCGCCGCCCCGCGTGCTCGCCTGGTGTTCCGGGCCAGCCGGGGCGGCGTGGTCATTTCCAGGGGATACGCCTGCGCCCTGACCACCCTGGCCGCGTTGTCCGTCTTCCCGCGACTCGACGTCCGGTTGCGTTGGAGACAACGGTTGCTGTGGCTGTGCAGGCGGTTGCTCACCAACAGACGGCTCACCCGACGGGCGTGGTTGTGGTTCCGGGCCGCCACCACCCGGCACTGCCTGTGGGTTTTGCTGTGCCGGAGCCACAGTCTTCGTGACGGTAACTTCCTTGGTTTCTGTAACCGTTTGCGGTTCTGATTCGCCTTCCGGCTGCGGTCGCACACGGGTAACGGTGGTTTTGGTTTTCGCCGCCTTACCGTCAGTGTCCGATTGCTCACCGCGGTCTTTATTCTCTCCCGCGCCTTTGCTCTGCTTGGCTTCTTTGCGCTCACGCAGGTTTTCCAGCAAAGTGCGGGCCTCAGCGATCAGTTTCCGGGTGGCTTCCTCATCACCGCGGTTAGCGCTGTCTTCCAGCTGTTGCAAGGTACTGGCAAGCTCTATACGAGCTGCTTTTTCATCATCAAACAGCGCCTGGTGCATTCCCCACAGCGGAGAATTCGGGGTCGCGTGATAAACGCTCAAACTTCCAACCGCAAACAATGCTGTGGCGGCCGCGGCGCCCACCAAGGCACTAGTCCACCCAAAACGTCGGCTGGCACCGGCACCAGTGCCAAAACCGAAACCTCTCCTTGGGGCGCGGTGGGTTCCGCGAGCAGCTCGGCAACGGCGGGCGTCAGCCAACTCATCAGGAGCATCAGCTTGGGGTTGCGCAGCGTGGGGTTCCACTGCCCAATCTGCAGGAAGCTTTGGCGCAGCTGGCATCTCGGATTCGATTTCTGTACGCAAACCCAACAATGCTGCCGCTAGGGGGTCCTTCCCCTGCGAAGGGTCTTGGCCCTGCGCCAGCTGGTCCAGGAAGAAATCGTCTTTCTCCCAGTCGCGTTGGTTCACGTTCACTCCCTTGAATCCTCGTTTTCCATACGCTTGCGAAGTTGCGCAAGCGCGCGGTGTTGCGCCACCCGTACCGCGCCAGGAGTGCTGCCCAAGGCTTGTGCTGTTTCCTCGGCCGTCAGCCCCACGAATACGCGCAGGATGATAATATTACGAGCTTTGTCATTTAAAGTATCGAGCATCCCGCGGACTGCGTTACAACCATCAGATTCCAATGCCGCGTCCTCCGGGGTGGGCATCAGATCCAGCTCTTCTGGTATTTCCTCTGAAGGGTGCAGCCGGTCTTTTCCCATGAAGCGATGGGCATCAGCAATTTTATTAAAAGCAATCCCGTAAACAAACGCCATGAATGGTCGGCCACGGTCCACAAACTTCTGCATCGAACTAGCTACCGCCAGGCAGACTTCTTGGGCCACGTCTTCGGCGGTGGGAGTTTTTCCGCCACCGATACGGGCGCGGCAATAGCGCAGCACCTGCGGATGAATAATCCGCATGACTTGCTGCATGGCACGGCGATCCCCATCTACTGCCAGTGGAACCAGCCGCGCGAGTTCTTCATCAGAATCGCTCACGTCCCAAATCTTTCGTTGACTGCAGGCCAATTTGCCGACACAAGTGCATGCGCGGCATTCCGGCCGAAGCCGACCTAAACTCTCGTCCCATCATATAACCGCGTGCGAACACGTGTTAAATTAATTGCTCTAATTTCGATAATTTATTCGACCCTATTTCTGCTGGCTCCCCGCAGAGAATATCTTTCTCCGTTAGCGATAGTCCGAACATTGCCTCCGCGCCATAGGGGAACCGCAAAACCAGAAAACCGCCGAAAGAACCAGGTTATTACCCTGGCGCTTCCGGCGGTTCAGGAAAATTCCCGCTAGAAAGATTGTTAGCACAGCCGACAGATCGTGCACAACTGGCTAGCAAGCAGCGGCTTAGTGATGATGATGGCTGTGTCCAGCCTCAGAGTTCTCCGACTCTGCAGGTTTGTCAACAACCGACGCCTCCGTGGTCAGCACCATACGGGCAACCGAAGAAGCGTTAACCACAGCAGAGTGCGCAACCTTTACGGGATCAATGATGCCGCTTTCAATCAGGTTGCCGTATTCCAGGTTGGCGGCATTAAAGCCTTCGCCATTAGCCATTTCCGCGACGCGGGAAACGACCACAGCGCCGTCTTCACCAGCATTGTGGGCAATCCAGAAAGCCGGCTTGGTCAGCGCGCGGGCTACCGATTCCACACCCACGCGAGCTTCGCCTTCGAACTGCTCAGCATAAGACTTCAGCGACTCAGCGATCTGCACCAGCGCGGAACCGCCGCCAGCGATCACGCCTTCTTCCACCGCCGCACGTGCGGCATTGATAGCGTCTTCTACGCGCAGCTTGCGCTCGTTTACCTCGGTCTCAGTAGCAGCACCAATGCGGATTACAGCAACGCCACCGGAAAGCTTTGCCAGACGTTCTTCCGCCTTCTCTTTATCCCAAGTGGAGTCGGTGGCTTCGATCTCGCGGCGGATCTTCTCGCGGCGTTCCTCCAATGCAGCATCGGAACCGGCGCCGTCGACAAGCACGGTCTCGTCCTTTTCGACGGTGACACGACGAGCAGAGCCCAGCACTTCCAGGCCTGCTTCATGTAGATTGACACCAATTTCTGGGTCAACCACGGTGGCATCGGTAACCACTGCCAAGTCATCCATGAACGCTTTCCGACGGTCACCAAAATATGGTGCCTTCACGGCAGCGACCTTGAGAGTCTTGCGGATAGCGTTAACCACCAGCGCCTGCAGGGCTTCGCCCTCGACATCTTCGGCGACGATCAGCACCGGCTTGCCAGCCTCGGCGATCTTTTCCAGCAACGGCAAGAAGTCCGGCAACGAAGAAATCTTGTTGCGCACCAGCAGCACGTATGGATCATCCAAGACGGCCTGCTGAGTTTCCTGGTCCGTCACGAAATATGGCGACAAGAATCCCTTATCGAAAGCTACGCCTTCGGTGACCTCGACGGAGGAATCCATGGACTGCGATTCTTCCACGGTGACCACACCGTCTTTGCCGACCTTGTCCATCGCGCCAGCGACCATCTCGCCGACTTCACTGTCACGAGAGGAAACGGTAGCGACCTGAGCAATTTCCGCGCTGGAATTAACCTGAGTGGCCCGAGCCTTCAGCTCTTCCACGGTTTTTTCTGCAGCTGCAGCAATACCACGGTTCAGTTCCACAGGGTTGGCACCAGAAGCAACGTTGCGCAGGCCCTCGAAGATCAGAGCTTGTGCCAACAGCGTAGCGGTGGTGGTACCGTCACCGGCAACATCGTTGGTTTTCACCGCAACGGATTTCACCAGCTGCGCGCCGAGGTTCTCGAAAGGTTCCGAGAGATCAATATCGCGGGCGATAGTAACGCCGTCATTGGTGACCAGGGGGCCACCAAATGCTTTATCCAGCACGACGTTGCGACCACGAGGGCCGAGAGTGACCTTAACGGTGTCCGCAAGCGTGTCGACGCCCGCCTGCAGGTGCTCCCGAGCCTGTTGATCAAAAGCAATGAGTTTTGCCATAGTGGCTTACTCCCCCTTACTTTTCGATAACTGCCAGCAGGTCACGAGCCGAAAGCAGCAGGTATTCCTGGCCGTCATACTTCAGCTCAGTGCCGCCGAACTTGGAGAAGATGACGGTGTCACCTTCATTGACGTCTGGTTTTACGCGCTCGCCCTTGTCGTCGGTGCGGCCTGGGCCAACAGCGATGACGGTGGCTTCTTGTGGCTTTTCCTTAGCAGAGTCTGGGATGACCAGGCCGGATGCCGTGGTGGTTTCTGCTTCTTTAATCTGCACCAGAACTTTGTCTTCGAGCGGTTTGATGTTTGCCACGATGATTCCTTTCGTGAAATCAGGTCCAATGCGTGCTCTCACCTATGTGACCAGCACGCGAAGCTGTTATGTGCCGGTTGTGGATGTCCAGCACAGCCGTCGTCGCGGGTGAACAACTGTGGGTCAAACAACCTATTAGCACTCTACCTACCCGGGTGCTAAGTGACAACTATCTTGAGCGTAGCGCTAGCAACTTGCCTCTCGCTTGCCATTCGCTTGCCAACGGCTAGTCTGCCCCTAATTCCAACGCTGGATCAGTGGCAATATCCCAGTTTGCAGGCTGCATACCATGCGCAATTTGCTGTGCAGCCGCTGCAGCAATCATCAAACCGTTATCCGTGCAGTATTCAAACCGTGGAATTCGCAAACTAATACCTGCAGAATCACAACGCCGCTGCGCTAGCTCCCGCAGGCGTGAGTTCGCGACCACTCCACCACCAAGTAATAGCGTGTTAGCACCAGTGTCTTTACACGCCAGCACAGCTTTTTTGGTCAGTACGTCGCAAACAGCTTCCTGGAAAGAAGCACACAAATCCTCGGCATTGATCGATTCACCATTGCGCTCAGCTTTTTCCACGAACCGCGCCACCGAAGTCTTCACACCGGAAAAGGAAAAATCATAACGATGCTCACCGCGCAAATCCTCCGCCCGGGACAACCCCCGTGGGAAATCAACGGTGACCGTGCCTTTTCGCGCCAACTTGTCAATCAATGGCCCACCCGGATACCCCAAACCTAGTAACCGCGAGACTTTATCGTAAGCCTCACCAGCAGCGTCGTCTAGCGTGGCACCCAGTTCCCGGTACTGCTGTTTCGCAGCATCAACTTCCAACAATGAGGTATGCCCGCCCGAAACCAACAGGGCGACGGCATGCGGGAGCTGCTCGCCTTCCAAGTTCGCTACCGCAACATGGCCGGCCAGATGGTTCACGCCATAAAACGGGACGCCCCACCCCGCAGCGTATGCCTTCGCACCAGCGACACCAACCAGCAAAGCACCTGCCAAACCCGGACCAATGGTGGCAGCCACGGCATCGGGCTTGTCGATGCCAGCCTCATCCAATGCTTGTTGCATCACCTGCGGCAGGGCTTCCAGATGCGCCCGAGACGCAATTTCTGGGACGACACCACCAAAACGCGCGTGTTGTTCCATAGAACTTGCCACTACATTGGCCAAAACCTCAATGCGCGGTTGGGTGCTGGCAGAATTTCCGTCATCTGTGTGCAAGCGGACGATACCGACGCCAGTTTCATCGCATGAGGATTCAATTCCGGCAATAATCATGGAGCGTCCTTTCGCTGCAATTCCGCTGGGTTCGCTGGCCGACCGTTCGCTGGCCGACGCATCGTGTAAGCATCACCGCCACCCGCATAATAGTTTTTTCGAAGCCCCAGGGTGTCGAATCCATAGGCTCGATACAGGCCAATCGCGGGTTCGTTGTCAGTACGGACCTCTAAAAACACCGGCGCCGAGACGCGATCCGCAACATAACAAAAATTATCCATGAGTAACCGGGCCACACCGCGACGCTGCGCTCGTGGATCAACTCCGATGGTATGAATTTCAAACTCTGGATCATCACTTGGCCCCAATTGCGCCAAACCTGCATACCCCACTAGAACGCGCGCCGGAGGCTTGCCCGGCTCTTGGCTCGCCACGCCTTCCACCCCCAAGTAAAAGGTATGCGCCGAGGCAAACTCCGCGCGGAAATCAGCTTCCGTCCAGGGGTCTTCATTAGCAAACAACTCGCGTTCTAGCTGCGCGCACCGGTGCGCATCAGCCGGACCTAGTTCACGGAGACGCAGCTGTTCCAAAGCCAGGCTCGCAGGGCCAGCGGCTTGTGTGCTCGGGCGCTTGCGAGCCGAGTTCCCGCCACCTTGGCTATCCATCATTGGTTGCTCTGCTCATCGGTTGTTTCTGCTCATTTATTGTTCTGCTCAGCCCAACGCAACGCGGCAGAAACCGGTTTGGCGGCTGGTACTTTCGCATCTGGGCGCCGAAGATACAACGGAGTCAACGGCTGCGGGGCAACTGCGAAATCCGCCACCGCAACCAGTCCACGAGCACTAGGAACCGCCGGAACCTCTTCTTGCTGAGCAAGCGCCCGCAAACGATCCGGCAGCCGCGCAGCAATAGTCGGGTTGGCCAGCACACGGGAAACTTCCGGCTGCAAGATTTCGGCGGGCCCGACTTCCGGTCCCGTGACGCGTTGGGCACCACGATAGGTCGCCCAGTAGGTCTCTCGACGACGCGCATCAGTGGCGACCAATAAATGCTCTTCTGCTGAAGCAGAAGCCTGCTGGGCGCGCCAGGCAATCGCATCATGCGAACAAACACCATACACCGGCACCTGCAAAGCATGACCGAGACCAGAAGCCGTCGCCATGCCCACACGCAAACCACTAAATGGCCCGGGCCCGCAGCCAACCACAATGGCGGTAAGCTCGTGCAATTCACTTCCATTGGATTCCAATAACTGGAAAATCGTTGGCATCAGCAGCTCATTGTGCGCGCGGGTGTTTTCCACCGCGTTCTCAGTGGCATCACTGCTGCCGTCGGCAAGCGTGTGCACCAAGCCTGTCACCAGTGTGGGTGTCGAAGTATCCAGGGCCAGCACACGGTGATCCGCGGTACCCCGAGAAGACGATGTGGAAGGACTAAACGACATAATTACCCGATGAAGTTCCAGGTTCCTTCTTCATCTTTTTCCAAGTGGATGATGGCCTGGGTTTGGAATGGCCCCTGCAACGGAATGGTGCAGAGGTTGACGTTGTGAATGGACATCTTCTCCACGTGGTACTCACCGTTTTCTTTCGCTACCAGCAAGTAGTTATCGTGCTTGTCAATCTCACCGTTGACCAGGTTGAACTCTGCCGGGTTCAAACCACTAACCAACAATTCCTGCTCCGTAACACCGGGGCATACGAAGGTTCCAGCAACCCATTCCTCGCCGAAAAGATCGGCTGGCGAAATGCCGGTGGTCGACAAACCTTGCTGTTCTACCTTATGTAGAGTCCCAGCGAACGATTCCTTCGGCGCGGAATCGTCTTGTGCCAATGCAGCTGCCCCAACCATAGTTGCCAAGGCCAGACAGAACAGTGCAACAAGGGTACCGATGATGGCTCCGCCGTTTTTCGGCATACAAGCTCCTTAAAAATAAAACAGACATGGGGTCTTTGCCGTGCAATCTGTCTCAAGGATAGCGCGTAGCCCGACAGCTCCAAGAAACGGGGTTTCCGCCTAACATCCCCTTAGCAACATTGTGGCGACAACTTCTTAGTTTTCCACCCAACGCCAGGTAATGATACGCGTTTCAGAATCCGGATCGCTCACCGCTGCGGTTTCGCGATCCAGCTCAACCAATAAATAACGACGAGTCAGAGCTTCCACCAACCCCGCTCCCCATTCCGCAACCACGACGGAAGTTTCTAAATCAGTATCCAGATCTAGTGCGTCCAGCTCTCCCCAAGGATCAGCTGCAGCAGTGCTACCATCTAGCTCTTGCCCCACAGGTGATTCGGTGGCTGAAGACACGGGCTGGTGAGCAGATTCACCGAGCAAACGGTAAGCGTCGACATGCACTAAATCTGGGGCCTCTGACCGACGCGCTCGATGCACTCGCGCAATAGTAAAGGTGGGACTTGTCACCCTGCCACGCACATCCATCCCTTGGGCAATGCCCTGGGTGAGCGTAGTTTTTCCGGCGCCGAGAGCACCTGCCAAGATAACGACGTCACCAGCAACCAGCGTAGAGCCGAGATATGCGCCGAACTCACGAGTGGCATCAGCGGTGGGCAACTCGACGGTGCCAGACTGCGAAAAATCTAGTAGCGACAATGCACTCATAGCTGGATTCCCCCTTCATACTCGCGAACAGTGCGCCCGCCAGGGCGAGTCACGATCTCATAATTAATAGTTCCCGTAGCATCAGCTAACTCCGTGGCAGACATGCCACCTTCCCCAAACAACACTGCTTCATCACCCGGTTGCACGCCGAAGGGGTTTTCGCCAAGATCCAGCAAAATCTGATCCATGCATACTCGCCCAACCTGCGGATAACACTTCCCAGAAATACCTACCGCAAGATGCCCCTGGATACTGCGTGGCAAACCATCAGCGTAGCCACAAGGAATAACCGCCAAATACCCCGTCTTTCCTGCCCGCCAAGTCAAGCCATAGGAAGCGGCTTCACCTGCGGTAATGGGCTTGACGTTAACGACAGTACCGGCCCAAGTCATCGCCGGGCGCAAGTCATACGCGAAACCAACAGCGGGTTGCAACCCATAGCAGGCAAGGCCCGGGCGAACTTGTTGAAAATGAGTATCAGGGAGCTGCACGGTCGCGGCCGAATTAGCTATATGGTTGACCGGAACCTCCAAGCCCATGGCGCGCGCTTGCCTAATTGCGGCGCGGAATTGCTCAAGCTGTGCGGTATTAGCGGGATTATCCGGCTCATCCGCACACGCCAGATGTGACATCAACCCGCGCACGTCCAGGTGTGGGGCATTTTTCGCCATCTCGAAGGCACGCTGCCAATCAGCGGGATCAATGCCATTGCGATGCATCCCTGTTTCGACTTTCAGCGTGATCGTCGCAGGGATGCCAGCGTTAACGAGCACGGCCAGGTGATCTAATGATGGCGCAGCCAACTGGATGTCGTCGGCAAGAGCATCTGCAACTACCTGTGCAGCATCCTGGCTCGCGGCATCCCACAACCACGCCATGACCGGTAGTTCTGTACCGAGTTCACGCAAGCGTTGGGCTTCGGCGATCGTGGCCACACCAAAAAGGTCAGCCCCTGATTTTTCCATTACCGGAACCACGCGCTCCATACCGTGACCGTAAGCGTCAGCCTTGACGACGCACATCAGCTGCGCTTCGCCTGCCGCCCGCTTAAGCACACGGACATTGTGGGCGATGGCATCCAAGTCGATGCGAGTGCGCAGCATGTTCATACGTTCGGCTTTGCTCTTTCCGGCGACGGCGGGTTGCTTAACTCAGGTTTATGCACACCAGATCTATTCCACGGTGCAGGCTTATTCCACGGTGACGGACTTCGCCAAGTTACGTGGCTGGTCGACGTCATAACCTTTTGCTTCAGCCACCGCGCAGGCAAAAATCTGCAGCGGCACGGTGGCCAGCAATGGCTGCATAAGTGTCGGCGACTGCGGGATGCGAATGATGTGGTTAGCGTAATCCTCCACGGCAGTATCGCCTTCCTCGGCAATCACAATAGTTACTGCACCGCGGGCTCGGATCTCCTGGATGTTCGAGACAACCTTAGAATGCAGCACATCACGTCCACGTGGTGATGGCACAATAACGAAAACCGGCTGGCCTTCTTCTACCAAGGCAATAGGCCCGTGTTTGAGCTCACCTGCAGCGAAACCTTCGGAGTGCAAGTAGGCGATCTCTTTCAACTTCAACGCACCCTCAAGCGCAACCGGGAAACCGACGTGACGGCCCAAGAACAACACGGTGCGCGCATCGTACATCTTCTCCGCGATAGACTTCACATCGCCCTCAGCATCAATGACCTGCTGAATCTTTTCCGGCATCTGGCGCAGCTCGTTGAGCACGGCATGCACCTCGTCAGAGAACATATTGCCGCGCAACTGCGCAAGGTAGAGACCAAACAAATAGGTTGCGGCAATCTTCGCCAGGAAGGCTTTGGTGGAAGCAACCGCAATTTCCGGACCTGCGTGCGTGTAAAGCGCTGCGTCAGATTCACGCGGGATCGAGGAACCACGGGTATTCGAAATCGCGATAACCTTGGCCCCTTGCTGGCGGGCGTGGCGCACAGCCATGAGCGTGTCCATGGTTTCACCAGACTGTGACAGGGCAACGACGAGGGTCTTTTCATTGACGATCGGGTCGCGATAACGGAACTCATGCGCCAATTCAACCTCGGTCGGGATGCGGCACCAGTGTTCAATCGCGTAGCGAGCAACGTGCCCGGCATAAGCTGCGGTACCGCAGGCAATCACGATGATCTTGTCGACTGATTTCAAAATCGACTCGTCGATGCGCACCTCATCCAACGAGAGCTGGCCATTTTCATCGAAACGGCCCATCAGGGTATCGCGAACCGCAGCGGGCTGGTCATGGATTTCTTTGTCCATGAACGAGGCATAGCCACCCTTTTCTGCGGATTCTGCATCCCACTCCACTTTGAATTCGCGCGGCTCGACGACGTTACCGTCATAGTCGGTGATCTCGATGTCATCGGCAGTAACAGTAACCACCTGATCATTGTCGATGATCACGGCATCTTTGGAATAGTCGATAAATCCAGAAACATCCGAGCCCAGGAAGTTCTGGCCTTCACCACGACCAATCAGCAACGGCGAGTCACGACGGGCAGCCACAATCCGGTCAGGTTGATCAACGTGCATGGCCAACAAGGTGAATGCACCCGCAAACCGGCTAGCGGTACGACGCATCGCTTCTGCCAGATCTCCGTTGGCCTCGGTAGCGAAAACGTCGGCAAGCAAGGTGCCTGCGACCTCGGTGTCCGTGTCTGAGACGAAGTTATAGCCTTTGTCTTTTAGCTCGCGTTTGATTTCCGCAAAGTTTTCGACGATGCCATTGTGCACGACGGCGACTTTGCCGTTCCCCACCACGTGTGGGTGCGCATTGACGTCACTGGGGCCGCCATGGGTAGCCCAGCGCGTATGACCGATGCCGAGAATGGAATCCGGCAGCGGTCGCTTCTTCAATTCTGCTTCCAGGGAAGCAACTTTGCCAGCTTTTTTACGCCAGGCGATCTGACCGTCTGCATAAACTGCAACACCAGCGGAATCATAGCCGCGGTATTCCAGGCGTGATAGGCCTTCCATCACCACGTCAAGAGCATAAAACTCACGGTCAGCGCCAGGGTGTCCCACATATCCAACGATTCCACACATGAGCTGGATACTACATTACGTAGAAAAATCGTGATGGCGCGCCTCTTACTCGTCGTCGCTATACAGGACGCTATACATTAGGCTGTTCTGTGTGAGTCTTAAAAAGCAGCTAGCAAACGTGTCCAAGCGCGGCCCGCACCGTGTGCTGGTCGGCGATTTAGATTATGCCGGCCTACCCGGCAAAGTTTATGCCCCAGCCGAAGGCAATTCTCTGCCTGCCGTTGCTTTTGGGCATGACTGGCGGATTTCGCTGAAACACTACCGCCATACCCTGCGGCATTTGGCTAGCTGGGGCATTGTAGTGGTCGCACCTGAAACCGAAATGGGTATGTGGCCAGATCACCGAGATTTCGCATCTGATTTAGAAACTTCGTTGCAAATTGCTGCCGGCGTGAAACTAGGCCAGGGCAATATCACTGTCAGCCCAAACAAGTTAGGTGTAATCGGCCACGGAATGGGCGGCGGTGCCGCTGTGCTTGCAGCCTTGGAAAATGAAAAGGTGCAATGCGTAGCCGCACTGTACCCTGCACAAACCTCACCTTCTTCACAAGACGCAGCTAAATATATTGACAAGCCAGGCTTAATCATCGGCCCAGAAGATACCGATATTTTCTCCGCTGGTAACCCACCACAGATGGCACAGAACTGGAACGGCCCAGTCTGCTACCGCGCGGTTGATAATGGCAAGCAAGCAACGTTTAGTGAAGACACCCTACGGAAGCTTTTCTTAGGCATTGGCATAGGAAAAGCTTCTGCCGTAGAAACCGCGCGAGGCCTGGTCACTGGCTTTTTGCTGCACCAGCTCAACGACGACAAACAATACTCCGATTTTTCTGATCCAGAAGCGGACGGAAAAGGATTCAGCAGTGTTACCGGCGATGAGCTGGAAGAAGAGCAAAAACCCTCTGGGTTGTTGGGCAAGCTGTTCTAATCCAGTAATCCCTCATCTTTAGCCAGGTCCGCGACGCAACACAGATTTCACTTGCCGCGGCCTAGCAGCTCCCGCCGCATCCCGCATGTGGCTTATTCGATTCGCCGTTGGGCTCGCTCGTTTTGTCCGGGCCTGCTGTGGGTTCTGCGGCGGACCGTACTCGCCGCTAGTCCGGCCACGCCCCTGCTGCGGATCCGACGATTTTTTAGCTTGCGTTTCTGCCTGTTTTTCTAAATCTTGCTGGGCTTTTTCTAACTTGTTTTCAAATTCCAGCAGGCGCTTAGCTGTGCGCTCCCGGAATTTTTCAGCGAATTCTTGAAATTCCATTACCATTGTCCCATTCTGTGCGTGTTGCCGCCTGCTTTCTCAGCTTCTTTTTCTCCATCACCTGGCTCATGAGCAGCAGAATGATCGGGCTCTGCAGGTGTCTCCGGTTCGGGTTGCGGGGCTGGGGTTGCAGGTTGCGATGGTTGCACCGGCTCTGGTGCAGGTTCTGGTTTCGACTGCGTCTCCGGTGCTACCTGTGCTGGACCAGAATGGAACTGCTTTTTGTCCACAGAATGTTCCGGCATTGGTTTTTCAATAACCTCGTCTTTTGGTTCCGGCTCTGGTTTCGGCTCAGGCTCCGGTTGTGGTTGAGGATCTGGTTTTGGCTCAGGCTCCAATTGTGGTTCCGGCTTTTCCTCGGGTGGGCACTCCGGCTCTGGTTCAGGTGGGCACTCCGGTTCCGGTTCCGGCTCTGGTGCAGTTTCAGTTTCACACGGCTTAGAAGGTGCACAAGGCTCAGCAGCTTGCACCGTTTGTGGTTCTTGCGCTGACGGCTGGTCAGGCGCTATACCTTGGGTTTCTGGCTGGGATGGAACAGCCTCGCAACGAAGCTGCTCCAAACACTCAGCAGCCAGATCTTGCACCAGCTGTGCCCCCATCACTGCCATCCCAAGACCTACCCGAGCCAATTCACCGACGCATGACTTGGCGACCTCACAACCAAGCTGCACGGAACTAGCCGTATGCGTTAGTGGTGCTGCGGGATCCAGCTGCTCAGGCTCTGGCAACGGAGTGAGTTGTGGCTCGGGTGTGTTTGGCACGCACTCTGTCCGTAGCTGTTCATCTGTGACCTTTTGGGAGGCCCCGGACGTTTCGCAGTACTCAGCAGCGGAGCCGCTTGTCCCGGTCGGACCTAGTTTCTGCTCTGTGGCCGTCTTACCTTCCGCTTGGCCAACTGAGGGGCTCGGCTGGCTCGGTGTCCCAGGTTCGCACGAGGCAGTTGAGATTGGCGGAGCACCTTCTGGTTTTTCCACTGCTGAGGTAGATTCTGCAGTGTTTTGTTTGCCGCCTATTGCCGGGCTGGATGCTTCCGACCCCTGCTTTGGTGGCTCGACGAGTTCTTTTTCACATAGCTGCTCACACCTACGCAAAAACTCTTCATAACAGCCACAGATAGCATCATCTCGATCACCAATCATGCGCATGAACGCCGACACCGCAGGTTCGATCACCATACTGGCCAACGTTCCCACCATGCCGGTAATCCGCATGATCGGATGCAGGCGCAGCAAACGGGTCACCAACTGAATGATTGGTATCACCGACCCCAGAATCTCTGATAACCCAATTTCTGAACTATCGCGGATATCGTCCACGGCAGTGCCGCAGGACTGAGCATCATCGGTGAACTTCTTGCTCGCTACTTCATCTTCTTCGTGATCCGACTGAAAATCGCGCAACCTTTCTTCCAGACGACCTCCGGCAAGCTGCATCCCCGAACCGGCAGTCAAGATGTCTAAGACGTAGCTGAATCCATCGCCCTTATCTCGTCTTGCCCCAGATGCTGCCGAGGACTGAGCTACCAGTTGCGAAGAATCCAGTCCATCTACCCTGCCAGCAGCTTCCCGCATGGTATCCACAACACCCACCGGTGGCTGATAACTACCGCCGGATACTACAGAAAGTTCTGCCAAGCACTGCTGAAAATCATTAAGTAATCGATTAATCGCTACGCTCATCGAACCCGTCCCACCTGCTGTGCACTAAATGGTGCTGCATTGTGGTCATCTCGGACGCAGAAATTATCGCATTCTACAATGCCCGACTGCGCAGTTTGCTGGCGTCGGTAGATCCGTGCACTCCCCTGCGCATGCACAGCTTCGAGTGCTGCTGCAATACGCGCACCATAATGGCTAAAACCCTGACCAGCAGCCTGAGAGGGATAAACCGGCCGGTCAGCAGCATGCGCGTGCTGGTGCTCATTATCAGCATGAACTACGTGGCGGAATCCCTCACGCAATGCCTCATAGTCAAAATCGACATTAGACATGAAAAACCGCACCTCCTTTTTCTCCACTGCAAATCTGGGGGCACATAATGTGCACTATTTACCCAGAAAGACGAGCAGAATCATCCAACGTTTTCTCTCGCCCATATTGGACTGCAGAAGTAGAGGTGCGGTTCCCGGAGAAATATTTTCGGGGAATTTTTATACTGCAGAGACCACAGCCGCGAGTTGACCTGCAACTTTCCGTGCAGTTTCTTCTTGTTCTGCTTCCACCATCACGCGGAATAATTCCTCGGTACCAGAAGGCCGTAACAACACACGTCCACCGTTGCCCAGCTCTTCTTCAGCCTTGGCAATAGCCGCCCGGACGTCGTCGTTGCCCATGATCACAGATTTATCCGAGACCGGAACGTTAATCAGCACCTGCGGAAGCACCGTCATGACCCCAGCAAGTTCTTGTAAGCTCTTGCCGGTTTTGACCATCTGCGACATCAACAGCAAACCAGTCAAAGTGCCGTCACCAGTCGTGCAGTGCTCTGGCAGAACGATGTGACCGGATTGCTCTCCGCCCAAGGCGAACCCACCGTCATGCAGTGCCTCCACAACGTAACGGTCGCCGACCTTGGTCTGGATCATCTCAATTCCTTGCTGCTCCATAGCCAGGCTCAGTCCGAGATTCGACATGACCGTGGCTACCAACGTGTTGTGGCGAAGGTCAGAGTCATTTTTCATGCCAACGGCCAAAATCGCCATGATCTGATCGCCGTCGACGACATTGCCTTCGGCATCGACAGCCAAGCAGCGATCCGCATCACCGTCGTGCGATAAGGCCAAATCCGCACCATATTCCTTCACGGCTGCCTGTGCCTTCTCGATGTGCGTAGAACCGCAGTCATCATTGATGTTGTAGGCATTAGGCGCGTTGTAAATCGCATCGACGCGAGCCCCAGCTGCCGCATAGGCTTCAGGAGCGATCTTAGAAGCGGCGCCATTTGCACAGTCGACGACAACGTGCAGGCCGCTAAGATCCGTCGCACAAATTTCTTGCAAATGCGTCAGGTATCGTTCATGTGCATCCGGAGATTCCTCAACCACGCGCCCAATGGCAGAGCCAGTAGGGCCGGACTCCGCTAATACATTCATGCGCGCTTCAATTTCGTCTTCCACGTGATCCGGCAACTTGCGCCCACCAGCGGAGAAAAATTTGATGCCGTTATCCGGCATCGGGTTGTGCGAAGCAGAAATCATCACGCCCATATCCGCGCCGTAGTCGTCGGTAAGAAACGCCACCGCGGGTGTGGGAAGTACGCCTACGCGCAACACATCCACCCCACGAGAAGCCATGCCTGCAGCCATCGCAGCAGCGAGCATCTCTCCGGAAACACGCGGGTCACGGCCAATGATGGCAGTTGGACGACGCCCCTGCCTATCGCGTTGCGAAGTCAGTACTTCTGCCGCTGCTGCGCCCAAACGCAAAGCCAGCGGAGCGGTGAGTACCTCATTAGCGTGGCCACGGACACCATCGGTTCCAAATAGACGAGTCATGCCCTCAATTATGCACCCTTAGCCAAGATCGCGACCTATCTGCTGGCTTTAGCCCTGAGATCCCCGCGCAGTACAGGCATACCGTTGGAGTAGCCTATAAGCCATGAATTCCTCCTCCAGCTCCGATGGGAAATCTGGCAAGGCCACAGCGAGCGCACAACAACTCACCCGAAGCCAACGGCTTGAGCAACTGCCTTTGACGCGTGCGCACGGAAAACTACTCGGCGGCTCCGGTATTGGTTGGGCACTCGATGCCATGGATGTTGGTCTGATCTCGTTCGTGATGGCCGCGCTCGTCGCCCAGTGGGGACTATCGCCTGGGCAAGCATCGTGGTTGGGCTCCATCGGGTTTGTGGGCATGGCCATTGGCGCTACGCTCGGCGGATTGTTGGCGGATAAATTCGGCCGACGGCAAGTCTTTGCCGCCACGCTGTTGCTTTATGGCTTGGCGACGGGCGCGTCTGCCCTGGCTGGTTCGCTGGCGGTGTTGATCATTTTGCGTTTTATCGTCGGACTCGGTCTGGGTGCGGAACTGCCTGTGGCCTCGACCTACGTGGCCGAATTCGCGCCGCGTTCTATCCGCGGACGCATGGTTGTGGTCCTGGAAGCTTTCTGGGCCGTGGGCTGGATTCTCGCTGCGGTGATCGGCACATTCGTGGTGGCTTCTGGCGACAACGGTTGGCGTTGGGCACTGGCGTTAGGATGCATCCCAGCCATCTATGGTCTGGTGATTCGAATGGCGCTGCCAGAATCCGTGCGTTACTTGGAAAGCCGCGGGAAAACACGCGAAGCAGAAAAAGTAGTGCAGGAATTTGAGGATTCCCCACGGCTGAAATGGCAAGCCAAACGCTTGCCCAAGCGTACCGACGACGTGCAAGAACAATCCAGTGTGCGGGGTGGAAAATCCATTTGGTCGCCATCTTTGCGGTCGCGTACCCGCAACCTGTGGATCATTTGGTTCTGCATCAACTTGTCGTATTACGGCGCCTTTATTTGGATTCCGTCGCTGCTTCATGAGCAAGGCTTCAGCCTGGTGAAATCTTTCGGATTCACGCTGATCATCACCCTGGCACAACTTCCAGGCTATGCAGTAGCTGCCTGGCTCATTGAGCGTTGGGGCAGGCGGGCAACCTTGGCGACGTTTTTGGCGGGTTCTGCTATGGCAGCTGGGTTGTATGGTTTCAGCTCCACCGAAGCGACGATCATTATCGCCGGATGCTTGCTCAGTTTCTTTAACTTGGGTGCCTGGGGCGCGCTATACGCAATTGGGCCGGAGCTCTACCCGACGGCGCTGCGCGGGACAGGAACTGGTGCCGCGGCTGGGTTCGGCCGCCTGGCATCGATCTTAGCTCCACTGTTGGTGCCTGTTGTTCTGAATATCGGCGGACAAGGATTGTTATTCGCGCTGTTCGGGCTGAGCTTCGCGGTCGCTGCCGTTGCTGCATTCCAGCTCCCGGAACAAAAAGGTAAGCAACTGCGGTAATTAAATTAAAGAAAAGTGGATAATATGTGGTTTCCTCTGTTAGTGGTAGCGAGTGCAGCAATATTGTCTGGTAGTGCTGCGTATTCTGCAGGGAGTCAAAACCCGAAGCACCCATCGGTAGAAAGACCATCAAAAATAGGCGTATGCTCATTTTGCATAGCTACGATTTTTTACCTCTCTTCAGCGTTTTGTCTCTTCCTAGGACATATGGCGCCCGCAATAGGCCTTGGATTCGCGGGACTAGTTACGTTTGCGATTGGCTACAGTGCGACAAACTGAAGTGTCCCAAGTTTTGTTGAGGGTGTCAGGAAGTTTGTGTGTGAGGCTCGATCTAGAAGGAGTTTCACCGATAATGACTACCGTGTCACCGAAGAAAAACCATGACCCGACAAGGGTCACCGAAATCAGCAAAAAACTGATGGAAAACCCTCAAGCTCGCCAGCCTGATCAGCGAGCTGTCGACTTCCACCGATGATGCAAGCGAACTGGTCAAAGGCCTGCTGCAGGCATCGATCAACGCTGGTCTGCAGGCAGAGATGGATGCGCATTTGGGCTATAGCCATTCCGACCGTAAGGCAAAAGCCCAGGTTGGCCCCGCACAGGAGAGCAATCACCGCAACGGGGCGTACACCAAGACCGTCAATTCTGGGTATGGCACAACCGCCAGTGTGATGAGTTTTACCTAGTAGTCTTTCTCGATGCGCTACGCGTGAAAATCCGCGACGGTCACCGCGCGGTCAACAAGGCCTATTATATGGCAGTGGGCATCGATATAGATGGCATCAAGCACATCCTGGGATTATGGATCGCTAACAATGAAGGTGCGTCATTCTGGGCATCGGTGTGCGCGGATCTGGCCAACCGCGGTGTCCAAGACGTATTCATCGTGTGCTGCGATGGGCTGAAAGGCCTGCCGGAAGCAGTGGAGGCAACCTGGCCGAATTTTATGGTGCAGACTTGTATTGTGCACCTGATTCGAGCTGCGAACCGGCGAGTGCTCTACACCACCAACTCGATCGAATCGCTCAACGCTTAAACTGCGTAAAGCTACCCGTAACCGGGGTCAATTCCCGAACGATACTGCCGCACTAAAGACGCTGTGGCTGATGATCTGCAACATCGAAGACAAGCGCGCTGCCCAGCGAGCGAAGAAAGCCAAGCGTGAAATTGAATGCAACGGTTATATTGAAGGAGCGAAAGCCACCGGATGGAAACAAGCCATCAACCAACTAGCCGTGGCTTACCCGGATCGATTCGCGGACTATTTGTAAACCAAAGCCCCGCACACAAAAAATCGGACACCCTCGCTAGGCCCAGGCATCGGTACCGTTGAAACTCGCCAAGTATCCTCAGCAAACATTCATAATAGTACGACTTATTCAGTTAGCTATTAACGAGCGATATACTAAATACTGTTATCATTCCAAGCACAGCCGTCGTCGCTGCGAATACATTCTGTTCTGGCCCAAGTTGACTGATAATGAAGAACAGAAATGGCAAGCTAACTGTTACAAGCCTTTTCGGCAAAGGCATTTTCTGTGCATTCACCTCTTGATGCGCATACACAAGATTTTTACGAGACAGTCTCTCCCACCCGAGCCATAATAAGAGGATAACTATAACCACTAAAAAGCTTGCCAACATGTTTCGATACGTAGCAAAAAATAAAAATAGACCAAAAAGCGAGGATATAGCAAGTAAAACCAGTATGTATAATACCCTCGGAAAAGTAATTTTTTCAGTCGCACGGTTGCCATCAGTCATGAAATCAGGTGCCTTTCTGAAGAAAGAACTTCTATGCTCATACAATGGAAAAGTTTACCCTCTCGCATTACGGCAAACTCGCTCTTTTGCTTCTTCACATCCGAACATTGCAATCAGCGCTAAAACCCCTCCACAGGCTATTCCTGCTACTTACGCTTAAACCCAGTAGCCCGCAAATGATAGCACCACCCGCTCCTCCACCCTCGTCGTTGGCCTCCGCGCTCTAAATAGCAAATAAGCCGCCGCTTCCGAAATGGAAGCGACGGCTTGGCTTTTTCGCGGCCAGCACACCATCGGGTGCACTGGACGGAAAGCGAAAAGAAACTTAACGCTTGGAGTACTGCGGGGCACGACGTGCCTTGTGCAGACCAACCTTCTTACGCTCAACGGCACGAGCGTCACGAGTGAGCAGGCCAGCCTTCTTCAACTGGTCACGCTCAGCAGGGTTGTAAACGTTCAGTGCGCGGGCAATAGCCAAACGCAGTGCACCAGACTGACCGGTTGGGCCACCGCCGTGAAGGGTGACCTTGATGTCGAACTGGTTCTCGCGCTCGAGCAAAGTCAGCGGAGTCATGATGTCCTGCTGGTGCAGCTTGGATGGGAAGTAATCCTCGAAGCTACGACCATTAACAACAATCTGGCCAGAACCTTCCACCAGGCGCACACGAGCGACGGCGCGCTTACGACGACCGACGGTCTGGATTGGGCCCTCGTGGATTTCTGGAGCAGCGGTTTCTACCTCGTCGGAAGCCTCCGGAGCCAGGGAATCACCGATGGTGTTGGTGAACTGCTCGGTAGCTGCGGTTGCAGCAGCAATGTCGGAAGCGTCAGCGACGGTGTTTTCTTCAAAGTTCTGATCAGTCATTACTGTGCCACCTGCTTAAATTCGAATTTTTCTGGCTTCTGGCCACCATATGGGTGCTCGGAACCAGCGAAAACGTGGAGCTTCTTGATGGATTCACCGGAAAGCTTGTTGTGCGGCATCATGCCACGGATAGCTTCTTCGACGGTGCGCTCCGGGTGGTTATCCAGGGACTGACCAAGGGTCATGGTCTTCAGACCACCTGGGTAGCCGGAGTGACGGTAGCGCATCTCACGCTCACGCTTGTTAGCGGAGATGTGAACCTTGTCAGCGTTAACGATGATGACATGATCGCCGGTATCAACGTTTGGTGCGAACTGTGGCTTGTGCTTACCGCGCAAGACGTCTGCGACGGTGGAAGCAAGCTTACCCAGCACCACGTCGGTGGCGTCGATGACATACCACTTGCGGGTAATGTCACCACTTTTTGGGTGGAATGTAGACACAATGACTCCTTGAAAGTCTGTCTTGGACTGCCGGCCAACTTCTATCGAATGCCTCAGCACTACCCCACAGCGGCCGGTGGAGACCTGCAGGTAGCGTTGCCGTCTCACATAATGATTACGTCAAGAAAACACCTGTGCATTTTCTGACGAAATCGCTCATGAGCCAGCAGGGCACACAGCTAGGTAACTTTACTGGAAACGCACAGCTATAACAACCTGTGCAACGACCCTGAGAATCCAAGCTCTAACCGCACAGAAAAACACCCCCGCAGCAAATACGGGAGTGCAGCAGACGAAAAGAGACTTGGATTTAGACCAGCCGTTAGCTCCAGGAAGCTGCCGCTGCGCGGTTGACATCACTCATGGCGTCATTGCCAGAGGTCACCGTGCGCGAGATGGTCGCCAAGACCTGGTTGAGTTCTGCCGCTGCCTGGTCCCAACGGGCCTGCGCTTCCTGATAAGCAATGCTTGATTCGCCTTCCCAGGTCGAAACCATCGGCTGCAGCTGCGCTTTCAAGTCATCGAGCTGCCCATTGATACGGGCCGAGGTGGAATTGATATCTGCCGCGGCAGCCTGGATGGCACCGAATTGGTATTTAATCTGTGACATTGAATTTTCGCCTTTCTCTGTTTCCGTGGTGCTCACGGAGTTCTGATAACGTGCTCACGCAATAGCGCTCATGGTTGCAGCAGGCTGGCGTTAGAGAGCCAGGCCTCCGCCACCAACGTTGTTGAACGCCTGCGCGTTTTGCGCTTCCATGTCGTCAAAGTGGTGCGCGTTACTACGGATATTGTCGCTGATAGAGGCCAGCGCATTCTGCAGTTCGTTTGCAGACTGTTGATAACGCTGCATCAGGTTGTCGAACGAAACCTGTGCCGCGCCCTGCCAATTAGCACGTACCCCATCGACTGTGCCCTGCAGGCGCGTTAACTCAGACTGCACCTCGTTGTTGACGGTATCTACACGGCCTGCGGTTGCGACCATGACATCTGCTTCGGTGGCAAATTGTTGTGCCATAAAAATCCCCTCCCCGGATTAGAAGTCTGAAAAAATTTTGCCCGAACGATAAGAGATCCCGGCATCCTGCCGTCGTCATCTCATCGCTCTCATTGTCATTGGACTGCGTATAACTAACGACGGTTCCCGAATAACACAAAAATTTTAAATTCGTTCTAAACTTCCGACGACCAGCTCACATACCTGCTTCTGTTCTGCTGTTGCTGTGTGCCTACTGTGACACCCGACGGTCAACTGCTGGTTTTCTTCCACCCAACTAGTCCAGGCAATACGCGATCCATCACCCGGGTTTTCCACATAACGAACTTGTTCGCGTGGTTCGTGTTCACGGCGCCCTTCTTGCAAGTCCGGACTGCTGGCTACCGTCTGCATGATGTCAGTCAACACCGCATCATGATTGATCTGAGCCGCGACGTCATCATGCAACTGATCGGTGGTGACATAAATACGTAAATTCGGGTCCTCCCCCGTCGCAGCAAACACCCCGGGTTGTGAACTATCACCAATAACAAAACCACGTGGTGTGACCAGCCGCAGCCCAGAATGCTCGTGCACCATTTGGGGTTTGTCCATCGGGCGCGGGGAAGCGACAATTTCACCCGCGTCAGCCGACTCAGCGTCAGCAGGCTCAGCGTCAGCAGTCTCGGCATCAGTAAGCTCGGCGTCAGTAGTCTCGGTAGAGCCAGCACCACCGGCACTATCAGCAGTAATCACTGCATTTACCTCGTCGACGCCACCAGCACCGCCATAGCGATCCAATACCCACCATCCAGACAAACCAGTCACCGCTATCCCTGCAGCCACCAAAATTTGAAACGGGCTGGGCCGCCAACCAGCCTTAGCGTGCCGACGACGCTTCGGCTTACGCGCAATCAGCTGCACAAAATTCGACCCCACCGACTGGTTTTCCGTAGCACGCTGACTCACCCCGGCGCGGGCAGCAGCGAAAGCATCCTCACCACTGTGCATCGGGGCCGATTGCGCAGCATCCGTAGCATTCGAAGCGTTGTCCGGTTCTGCAGCAACGGCCCCAACGTCGTCGGCAAGCACCCGCACGCCGTGTTGGGTGAGTACGCGGGCGAAATCGTCGTAAACTTCGGCATCATCCGCAAAAATTTCTACATCGATTTGTGGCCATTCTTCTTCAGCCATTGCCTCAGTCTGTTCCAACACGGCAGATACCGTCCATCCCTCGGTAATTCCGCGTGCAGGAAGGTCGTAGCGCACGATAGTCTCATCAGTGCCTGCAATGCCGAAGACCGTGGCATCATCGTAGAAATACACCGAGACCTGTGCCCCGGAATGCTGTGGCTGATTTTCTGTCTCGTAGTCTGCTCGGATCATTGCTCCACCTCCGAATCAGTAGCGAAGCTCACGTCCGAGGAAGCGGACTGCGCTTCAACCCGAGATCCACTTGCAGGAGAGGCCGTACCCGGCACAGCAACCTGACAAGTGCCGACCGTCGAACCGTCGTCGTGCCAAATACCCCGCCCTGGGAGTGGTCCGTTGGAAGGTTGCGGCACCGGTTTAATACCGAAGAAAGGGCCGTCGTCTTTATCAGCACCCAAAACCACGACGCATGGTTGTGAATCGCGGATCGCGCTGAGCACCGGCCCGAAGGCAGCACGATTAAACCCACCAGCCTTCCGCGCAACCACCAGATGCATGCCAATATCCCGAGCGTGTGGGATCAGTTCGATCAGCGGGTGCAGCACATTATCGGCGACCAAGTCATAGTCATCGATAACCAGGTAGATCTCTGGGCCGTCCCACCAGTCACGGCGGGCAAGTTGTTCCGGGGAAATATCTGCCGAAGGCAGGCGCTGGCGCAGCGTAGTCACGGCATCGGCCAGAACTTTTTCTGTCTGCGGCGCGGAATGCGAATAGGCCGCCAGCATGTCTTGATCGATCGTGCCCAAATGCGCACGCCGGTGGTCAATCACGACCATCCGCGCCTGCTCGCGGCCTAAGTCACTAATGCCAGCCATGACGGTGCGCAGCGTGGTGGTTTTACCCATTCCGCGCGCGGCCACACACAAAAAGTGATCGCTCGCCGACGGATCCCAGGCCAGCGTGGACAGCCGCGGACCTCCCACCGCAACCGGGAGGCCCGGCACTGCAGCAGTGCCTGCGGGCTCGGCGTCGGCAAGAGTGCCAGCAGCTGTGAGTTCTCCCCGCTCGATCCGCTCTGGTAACACTCGCAGCGCAGCAACCGGCTCGTCGCCACGCTCAGCGCTGACTACAGCGATATGTGCCAGGTCTTGATTCGAGCTTTGCGCAATCAGCAAGTATTTCTTGTCGACACTCAGTCCACGCCCC
This sequence comes from Corynebacterium pseudodiphtheriticum, assembly GCF_023509295.1. Taxonomy (NCBI): domain Bacteria; kingdom Bacillati; phylum Actinomycetota; class Actinomycetes; order Mycobacteriales; family Corynebacteriaceae; genus Corynebacterium; species Corynebacterium pseudodiphtheriticum. The sequence goes on from NZ_CP091864.1 coordinate 1,893,542, forward strand.
GGAAGCGCCGGCAATTTGTCTTGCATCTTGCGATCACACAGCGAATCCATGGATTCTGCGAGTTTCAGCTCCAGGCGTGTGCCGATGAGATCGCGGATCGCCGGGCGCAGCGTGTTCCACCGCGGGGTCGCAACCAGTAGGTGAATTCCAGCACTCGGACCATCGGCGGCAATCTGGGTGATTGGTTCGGCGAGGTCCTCGAACTCCGCGGTAGAGGTACCGATATTGTGCCAACCGTCGACCACCAGAAAAGTCTGCTGCTGGGTTTTCACTGTGCTGTGGGCTTGGGTGTTATCGCTGAGCAGACCAGAGACTTCGTCAACGACACGACGAATACGTTCTGGCTGATGACGCCCAGCGACCCCGGCCACGTGCGGCAGCCGCGATAAGGTTTCTAGTTGTCCACCACCAAGATCGATGACATAAAAACGTGCCTCCGCGGTGGAATGGGTCGCAGCTAGCGATGCCACCATCGTGCGCAGGGCAGTTGATTTACCCATTTGCGGACCGCTGCACAATGCGACGTGGCCACCGTGGGCTGAGAAATCAATCTCCAACAAATCTTGGCGCTGGTGATACGGCTGGTCGATAATTCCGATGCCCACGGTAAGGCGTGCGCTGCGTTCTGCCACGCTGGCCAGCTCAATAGATTTCGGCAACGGCGGTAGCCAAATTTGATGTGCCTCCTGGCCCCTAGTGCGCGCCGTGGCCACAGCTGCGTTAACCACAGCGTCCATGGTGGTACCCGCGGGCTCACTGGCGACGGCAAGTGCGTCCATATTCGTTGGTTCTGCCACATCGTCAGGTTCCAGTCCGTCGGCAGCTTCCACGTCTCCGGCAGATTTCAATTCGCCTGCGGGATCAGCAATCGGATCGTGTTCTAATGCCAGCGGCTGGTCAATATCAGCCCAGCAAGAAAATTCAATAACCTGCGCTTCAGCAGTTTCCTGCTCAACTTCACCGGCTCCCGAACGGCCCAACCTGGCAGTTGGTCCGGCACCAGCTGTTGCCGGAACCTCCAACGGGCCAGAAACATACGCCGCCTGGAAACGCTGCAACTCTTCCGCATCAGTTTTCACATACCCCGCACCAGGTTGGCCAGGCAAATGATAGGCATCAGCACTACCCAACACCTGACGTGATTCCATCGCCGAAAATGTCTTTAGGCCAATGCGATAGGACAAGTGGGAATCCAGCCCCCGCAACCGGCCTTCTTCCAACCGCTGCGAAGCCAACAACAAATGCACATGCAACGAACGCCCCAGCCGCCCAATAGCCACAAACAGGTCAGCAAAATCTGGGAACTGCCCAAGTAACTCAGAAAATTCGTCGACGATGATCACCAGAGCAGGCAAAGGCTCCAGATCATCCCGGCCACCCCGGCGCGCCTGGTTATATTCACCGACGTTGGCGAAATTCCCAGCCTTACGCAGCACCTCCTGGCGCCGGTTCATCTCTCCGGAAAGGGCATCGAACATGCGGTCCACCAGCACGGCTTCGTCTTCCAAGTTGGTGATCACGGCGGAGGTATGTGGCAAAGAGTCCAACCCCAAGAAAGTCGCGCCACCTTTGAAATCAACCAACACAAAGTTAAGTTCTTCCGGGCTGTGGGTGGCAGCCAATGCTGTGACCAGTGTTCGCAACAACTCGGATTTTCCCGAGCCCGTGGCACCGATGCATAAACCGTGCGGGCCCATGCCGCCATGGGCAGATTCTTTCAAATCCAGTTGCACCGGGGTCTTATCTGGCCCCAAGCCGATCGGCACGGTCAGGCGGCGGTCATCGCGTTCGCGTTCTGGCCACATTGTGGAATTATCCAACTGCCGCAGATCATCGATGCCGAGCAGTGAACCCATCTCATTGCGCGTGGCCTCGCCGGCGCTGCCTGTGGCATAAGGCCGGGAATATTTCGCCAGACCTTTCGCTAATGCACGCAACTGACCGTCGGCAAGCCCATCGGCTAACCCAAGATTTTCCAAGCCGGCTTCTGTTTGCACCGCCAGTTCGTCGTCGGCAAACAGCAATAGGCCTTCCATTTCGGCACGGATCCCCAGCGCAGTGGTGCTACGCGAGTTGATATCGATAATGGTGGTCCACTCATCGTCGACCAAAAAATCCTCAGTTCCGGTGGTCGTCACGTCATCAACCAACAAAATTCGGTACTGCGCATCATCCGGCCTGCGAGTATGCGGTAGCCACTTCAGCCATTCCCAGTTCTGTGTTGTGCTGTTGTCCACCACACTGATGCCGACGGTTTCCGGGCCATGGTGAACAACCAACTGCGCCAGCAGCGCACGAGCCAGTGCGCGCGCCCGAATACCTGATACCCCAATGCAGCTAAATGCCTGCAGCTGGACGACGATGGGCAACTCCGCAACCTGCGACACCTGATCGACCGTCCGACGCACGCTCACCGCACACACCGGGTCAAGATCTTCCGGAGCACCCGATTCGCTGACTTCCACCGGGGTGCACAACTCCGCTTCGCCGAGCCCCAGCCGCACCTGCAGCACATCGTCGTCATCGCCAGCGCGCTCCCACAGCCGTCTAGTGCTCAGCCGTGCATGCAGATCCTCCGGGTGCGGATGGCGGGCCAGCTGGTGCGCACGCTGTTTATCGGCATTGTTTTCTGCTTTATCCCGGATGACATCCAAGTGGCGCAGGTAGGTCCGCCGCGTATCGTCGGCGTCGGCCTGCTGGCCCTGCGGCATAAACATCATCGCCATTGACATCACCATCATCAGCGGAAAGATCAGCAGCATCGGTGACATGCCCACCCCACTGACCGAACCGCCACCGAAGAACATCACGCCGACCAGCAGCACCAGTACCGCAATCATCACCACCGGCAGCAGAATCCGCAGCATGGGCACTGCTTGTGGTTTTTGTGCAGCCGGAACCGCGTCGACCTGCAGACTGCCCTGCGGTAACGGCGGCAACGGGTCACGCTGGGCTTGTGTGATTGGCTCCACCGTAAACTCTTGCGGGCCTATTGTGGGCTGCCGAGTGCCCACGGCAGCCGCGACAGCATTATCACTGGCTGCTTGGTTAATGGCAGCTGTGTTACTTGCTTCCGTGGTTGTCGGATACGCAGAATTCATAACCCCTCCCCGAATTATGTCTCTCCCCCGATCATTAGACACAGACCACATTGTAGGTCACAATTGCAGCATGGGGGTGATGTAGGGGCGGGTACGCCCCCAGTGACCGCGTACCCGCATTCGGGAGGGGAATTCTATGTCTCTCACGCAGTGTTTGCGTGTTTCTTTGTGTTTTGTTGTCGGGGAATTTTCCCGCGAGGTCGATGTCGCAATCCCGCGGCACGCATCAATACTGGAGTTATTGCCGCGCTGCACGCAGCTGTGCCAGGCACCGCGGATTTCCAAGCCATGGCAGGCCTCTACAGTGGTGGGCCAGCCACTGGATATGGGCTCGCCGGTGGGAGAAATTGGGCTTGCCGACGGCGACACCATCCTGGTGCACCCACGAGCGGAATTGCGTTCGCCGGTGGTGCGGGATTCTGCAGAATCACTGGCTGCCACCGCACACGGCAATCGTGGTGGTCGGCAGCTGTCCGCGGTGGTACTTGCCGCGCAAACCGGGGCAGCACTTCTGACTGCCGGGTTGGCGTGGTGGTGGCTGGCGTTTGCAGTGGCTGCGTTTATCGGGGTGGTCATCGTGCCTTGGCAGCAGCGCATGCGGCACAAGACCGTCGGTGGTGACAGTTCTGCAGTTGCACTCGCTTCGATTATTTCCGCCGGGCTGGCCGGTGGTTTTCTCGTTGCCTGGGGGCTACAGCCTGCCGGAGCACCAGCGGATCTGTTAGCACGACTTTCCGCTGCCGATACCGCATGGGCGTTATTATCCGGGGTGGCGGTAGCAACATTATTGCTGGTGCTTATGATCTTTTACCGCGCTTTACCCATGCGCACGGTTGCCGCACTCACAACCGCGGCGGTGTTGCTCGTGCTGGCTAGTTCTGCGCTGTCGTTGCCGTCGGCAAGCATTACCAGCGCTTTTGCAGGCGCACTCATCACGTGCGGGGTCCTCGGTTTAGCACTCGCACCGATGCTCGCAACCAAATTTTCCGGCATTCCTATTCCACGCTTGCCCACCGCCGGGCAGGAGCTGTCCACTACTGACCATGCTGCTGCGCGGACGCGGTCGGCCGAAGAAAAATCTCTCACATTAGCCCAGCGCACTCACGATGTGCACGCAGGAATCGTCAGCGGCATTGCGGCAATGGTGGTGCCCGCGCTGCTGGCAGTGGGCATGGAAGGTGAAATTTTTGCACAGATGCTGTGCCTCGCAGTAGCTGGTGCAGTCTGTTTGCATGCCGCCCGGCACCACCACGGTGCTGCAGTGTGGGCATTGATGTTGGTAGTCGCAGCCGCAGTCATTGCCATCGGCAGCAGCATTTGGGCTGGGCTAGACCACCCCGGCGCGATCGGCGTGGCGTTGGTGGTCATGGTGGCAGCGTCGGCAAGCCCGGTGTGGGCACCAAAAATACGAGACCTGGAACCGACCACAATGGTGTGGCTGGAGCGTGCAGAATCGCTTGCCGTTGCCGCATGCTTGCCACTCGCTTTACAGGTCATCGGAGTATTTGCCATGATTCGGGGGTTGGGTTAATGCGGAAAGTACAGCGGGTTATAGCGGCCAGCACCGCCGGTGCGCTCGGGCTACATGGTTTTATGTTCTTCCCGGTTGGAGGCAGCACGGGTTCCGCGACCGCACAGGCACAAACTCGTGACGACGTCGAGGTCCGCCGCACCGTTGACTGCGTTGACCCCATTGTGGCTCCGGCACCAACTCCGGCGGCTCCGGGAGCCGAGGCTGAATTTTCGAGGCCCTGGCAGGATGCTTTTGGCAGCTCCCCCGGTTCTGCACCCGGTTCTACGCCGAGCCGCCACGGCCGTGCGGAACAGACACGCTCTGAGCCCGCACGCAACCAACAGCCGCTCACCGTCAGCACGGATTACCGCACCGCCCACCAATTCGCCACCGGAGCCGGAGTACGTGTTGCAGTCATTGACACCGGAGTTTTCGACCACGAACAGTTGCACGTGGAACCAGTCGCCGATTTGGTTTCCCCGGCTGAAAACAACCCACTACTCGACTGCGACGGGCACGGCACCATCGTCGCGGGCATCATCGGAGCCGAACAATCGGGCGTCGCACCGAACGCACAGATCCTGTCCATCCGACAATCCTCGGCGCACTACAGCTCCCGCCAGCCGAACAACACACCAGACCAGCAGCACGCACCCGATGCCGAGGAACCAGAGCTCACCGGCACTCTCAGCAGTTTTGCCCAGGCCATCCACACCGCGCTTGACCATGACGCGCAGGTCATCAACGCCTCGGTGGTTTCCTGCATCCCACCAGAACACGCAGAACATCTACGCACACAAGCTCTTGACGACGCACTCGCCCGCGCCGAACACCAGCAAGTTCCCGTCGTCGCTGCCGCCGGAAATGCCGGGCAGGGGTGCGAACGCGACTCAGTCGTTTTTCCAGGAAACAACGAAACCGTCGTTACCGTCGGTGCACTCGCCACCCCACACGAGCACGCTGAATATTCCATGCCGCAGCTTGGTCACCCGACTGGCTCAAGTGATAGGGCTACCGGGGATGGTGGGGATGACAGGAATGTTGTGCACAACTCCGGCGGTCCGAACAACGTGGCACTTTCCGCGCCGGGCCGAGTTGCCGTTGGACTATCACCAAATTCGCAGGCCTGGGCGGCCGGGATCATCCGTAATGGGCAACCATCCGGGCTGCATGGCACGAGTTTCGCGGCCCCGGTGGTGACCGGAACCGTAGCTTTGCTGCGGGAACGCTATCCGCATGCCAGTGCAGCAGAAATCCGGGAGCTTTTGGTTACTGCTAGCTACCCACAGCATGGTTTTATCGACCCGGTGCGCGTGCTCACGCACCCCGCCCCAGGCTTGGAACCTGCTGGTGACGGTGGTGACGGTGCTCGGAACGCTGGTGCACCCTCCGAGCACGACCATGCTGCTATCGCGCAGCCGCGCATGGTCGTGGCCGGTCCACCGGGTAATGAAACCCTGGTTACAGCTCGAAGCCTGGTGGCACTGGCCGTTGTGGTACTCATCGGCGCGCTTATTGTCACCTTATTGGCCTTTGGGATTTCGGCACGCATGCGGAGAAACGAGCAGACGTAGTCGGTGCCTCCACTCACGAAAAACCCTGTGCGCAGGATAGCCAGGTTATTTCCTAGCTTGCCGTGCGGACCGCTCATCCAGGCTCGGTCCTTCCGGCAAAAGACGCAGCAAGTCCCAAGAAACTTCTTCCACGAGCAGCTCATCCTGCACCACCGGCGCGCCCACAGCCTGCATAGCTTCTGCACCATCGACATCATGTATCCGACCCGAAGGCGTCAACACATGATAGCCGTGTTCGCTGGCAACACCGTGGCTGAAGGTTCGCGTGGAGACAAAATAATCCGCGGCCGCAGTGCCAGAAATTTCTACCGTGCTGACCTGGACCGGATCCGAGGCTTCGGCGCTGGGAGCATCTGGCTCACGGAGATCACTAGGAGCATTGGGAGCACTAGAAGCACCGGGATCATCGGGATCATCGGGATCAGGTTCTGCATCGTGATTCAGCACCACCAATTCTCCGTTTGCACCAGCACACACTTGGCCGTGAGCGTCGTCAAGCAAATCCGGCCTGAATTCAGGCAGATTCCAATTCACAGCCGCTGGCTGCGCATCCGGGTAACGGTGCACCTCAGCGGAATCTGTGCGGCGCGATTGCGCACCCATATCCTGCAAGATCTGCGCTTCTAGCTGGCTTAACGGCGTGATGTCGCGTGATTCCTGTGGGGTGCCACCAGCCTCAAGCAACGCCCACCACTGATTGGCATCCGGGGCTGGGGCTTTTACCTCTAAAACCTCAGGAAGTTCTTCAGCCGGTGGCACAGAAAAAGCTGGCTTTGCTGTCCAATTCGCGAGTAATTCCGGCGGCGCCTCCCACACGGCAGAGTCGTGGTTCACGCCTAGGCCACGCCGCACGGCACGCGAAAACTGATCTGTACCATCCGGGATTTCTACGCGACCATCGGCGCTGACCAGCCACTGTACGCCATCATGTTCGACGAGTGCGGCGGCATCGTCGTCGACGGCATCCAGCAAGAATGCCTCTTCCGGATTATCAGCGACCACGCTCAACGCACCGGTAGCGAAATCAATACACCCCGCCCACGGGCCAGGAGCTGGTGCACCAGAACCAGCAGAACCTGATGCAGACATACGACCTGCAAAACTACCGCCAGCTGCGGCGTCGGCAAGATCATCAGCAGTTGGCAAATTATTTGGTGCATCGACAATACCCACCGGGATGCCATGTAGGCGCTGCGCGAGTTTTTCCGCCCCGATCGCCACCGGGTCCTCGGGGCTGCCAGCCAACAACCGGGCCGAGGCCAGATTCGTCGTCGGATGATAACGCCCATCCAGCAGCGTATAGAGCTGCCCGTGCTCACTGCGCACGATCACAGCATCGCCCGGATCCGGTTCCGGCGACAACCACGCCAACACGCCAGCACCAGCACCGATGAGCACCGTGGCGACAGTACCAAAAATCAACGCCCGCCGACGCGTCGCCAGCGGATCATGAATCATTCGGATATCGCCAGTAACCACCCCATGTTCCACCCGGCGACGCAAAAACTTATGCCCACTAACTTGCGCTTTCGTCGTCGGCAGCATGGTCTGCGACGCACCGCTTTTCTTCTGCCCACCATCGTTACTCGCCAGAGCACGGCCAGAACCCTGCAAATTCTCGTTAGTATCCCCCGTGGCCATAGAACGTCCCCTCCCCGAAAGTTCATACAGACGCCAGTATGCTACATCACGATTCGCGCCACTGCCTAGTCACGGCGCTGCCTAGTTTCAATAGCACGCGCCGCCAGTTCCTCGTCGGCCGGATAATCCACGCGTACCAAACTCAACCCATTTGCCGGTGCCACCTGGATCTTCGAGCTACGCGAATCCTGCCCCAACAACGTCGCGGCGAAATCCACATCACGTTTCCCGGACCCCACCTGCAGGCACGTGCCGACGAGACTGCGCACCATTGACCAGCAAAACGCATCAGCAACTACGTGCGCGAGATACGTCGCCGGTTCAGTGGCAGTAGAGACATCTTCCCACTGAAAAATTTGCAGATCCCGCACCGTGGTGGCGTGTGGCTTCGCTTTACAAAACGCAGCGAAATCATGAAAACCCACCAGCGCATCTGCGGCATCCTGCATGGCAGCAAGGTCAACTGCTGCACCCCATAACGCAGTATCACGTGCCCGCGTCGGCAGCACCCCACCCGGATGCGCAGTCACACGATATTCATAATGACGGCGCAACGCAGAAAACCGGGCATCAAAACCTGCGGGAGCAAACTCCACCGAATTAATGCGAATATCCTCCGGTAACAGCCGCGACAAGCGCCGCACCAGTTTGCACGGCTGGCCATCAATTGAGCGCTGCTGCAGAGCGTCCACCGGCACGTCGACATGACACACTTGGCCCGCCGAATGCACCCCGGCATCTGTACGCCCTGCCACCGTCAGCTGTAACGGCGCACGCAGAACCAAGGACAAGGCATCTTCGACAACGCCTTGCACAGTGCGCAATTCTTGGCCGTCTTGTGGTTTTTGTCGGGCCCAACCGTGAAAATCTGTGCCGTCATAGGCCAGGTCGATACGCAGGCGCACCTTGTCAGAACACTCCTCGCGAGGCAATTCAGTACTAGTTCTCATTAGAGTGACGTTCTGCAATCGGTTCTGCAATAGAGTCTTCGGCGGTGGGGTGCGCGTCGGCAAGCGAATCGTTATCCACACTAATTTTTACATCTGCGGCCGCTTTCACAGCCAACGCCACCGGATCGCCTGCCGGTTCATCAGTCGTCGACGAAAGCACCTGCACGTGCACCAAACCTGCCACCGACGGACTCGTCACCCGGACACGAGAGCCCGGTGCGATGTCATGCGCGGCCAAATACCGCAGCAATTCAGGATCTTCATCATTAACCTGTTCGATGACCACCGGCAATCCAGGCTCGCACTCCGCTAGGCTCATCACACCAAGATCTTCCACCTGACCATCGGCAGACGGAATCGGGTCGCCATGCGGATCACGAGTTGGAAAATCCAACAGCGCATCAATGCGGTTGATAAAACGGTCCGAGGCTGCGTGTTCCAGCAGGTCGGCATCGGTATGAATTTCGTCCCAGGTATAACCAAGGGTTTCCACCAGGAACGTTTCGATCAAGCGGTGGCGGCGGATCATCACGAGTGCCAACCGTGCGCCCAGTTCAGTGAGCTTCACCCCAGAATAAGGTTCGTGTTCCACCAGGCCACGAGCCTGCAGGCGTTTGATGGCCTCAGAAGTAGTGGAATTTTTTTGCTGCGCACGACGGGATAACTCGGAAAGACTTACCGATGCTTGGCCCCCGGATTCACCGGAACGTTCTGAGATCCCCCACAGCAATTTCAGATATTCCTGGGTCCGTTGCGGCAGCTCACCAATATGCATGCGGCCATTCTAGCTGGCAAATACCTGCCACGTCACTGTTAGGGCAGGTAGGCACAGAAACTCAGTTGAAGATTCAAAAACCAGTGTCTAGGATTTCAATTATCCATATTGCTGAACTTTTTTAAGCATACTTTCATAAAATAAGATTCATCCACGAAAGGCAAGCATGACACGCAAATCCATCCGCACCGCCGCCACCATCGGCACAGCCTTAGCCTGCCTAGGCGGCTTGGCTGCATGCAGCAATGACTCCGATTCCAATGCCAGCGGCACTAATGGCAGCAACGGCGCAGACGAACAACTGACCATCTTCGCCACTACCGGCTACCTTGCCGACGCTGCCCAGCACATCGCACCAAATGCCGAGGTGATCACCCTGGTTGGCCCTGGCGGCGACCCACACACCTACCAGCCCACCACGCAAGACATCGACACAATGCAAAAGTCCGATGTTGTGTTGTGGAACGGCCTGCACCTCGAAGCCCAGATGGATAAGCAGCTAGAAGCCCTCGGTGATAAGCAAGTTGCCGTTGGTGATCAGCTCGACGAATCCAAGTTGCTGCCTTGGCCAGAAGCTGAGGAAGAAGGCGAACCAGAATACGACCCACACATTTGGAACTCGCCGGAACTGTGGCAAGAAGTCGTCGATATCGTCGCCGACCATATCTCCGAAATCGACCCAGACGGCAGCGAGGGCTACCACGAGGCCGCCGAGAAGTACAACGACGAAATCGCGACGCTGCACCAAGAAGCCAAAGAAGCTCTCGGCGAGTTGTCTTCCCGTCTATTGGTCACCGGCCACGATGCCTTCAACTACCTCGGCGATACCTACGACCTAGATGTGGAAGCAACCGACTTCGTGTCCACCGAAGCCGAGAAATCTGCCAGTGAACTCGATGAGTTGGCCGGAAAGATCGCAGAAGCCAAGGTTCCGACGATCTTCTACGATAACCAGGTCAATCCACAGGCCATCAACGCGTTGAGCGAAGCCATCGCGGCGCGCGGATGGGATGTCGAAATCTCTGATGAGGAACTGTTCGCCGATAGCCTCGGAGCCGAAGCCCCAGTTGATACGTACCTTGGCGCATTCCGCCACAACTTCGAAGCCATCGCTGCCGCACTGAAGTAGACCAACCCAGTAATCAAGAAAATCAAGGTGTCAACCACCGTCCAGGAGACCGCCATGCTTGCACCCGCCCCCACTACCACCACTGCATTATCGGTACGTGGCCTGACAGTCAATTACGGCACCGGCGTCATCTTGGATGAGCTGGACGTCAAAATCCCGCGCGGTAGTTTCGCCGGCATCGTCGGCGCAAACGGGAGCGGCAAGTCCACGTTGTTGCAAGCCTGCCTGGGGTTATTGCCCAAAGCGACCCGGGGGCAGGCACAGGTGGAATTTTTTGGCAAGCCGCTGCGTGCCATCCGGACGGACCTCGGCTATATGCCACAAAGCCAGCAGGTGGACTGGGATTTTCCGGCCACTGTCCTGGACGTGGCCTTGATGGGTCGTACTGCTAGCAAACGCTCGTGGTGGCCTTGGCCAAATTCGGCAGATAAAAAAGCCGCGCGAGAGGCCGTTGCCGCCGTCGGCTTGGAGAAGTATTCCGGCGCAGCGATTGGCGCACTCTCCGGTGGGCAGAGGCAACGCGCACTGTTAGCCCGCACGCTCGTCAACAGCCCGGAGCTGCTGGTCCTCGATGAACCTTTCCAGGGCATCGACGCATTTAGCCAAGAAACAATCGTCGACATCCTCCGCGAGCTACACCAGTCAGGGACCACCATCATCATGGTTCACCACAACCTGGCAGAAGTCGCCGAATACTGCGACCACGTGACGTTGTTAGCTGGCGGCAAGGTATCCGCCAACGGACCAACGCATAAAACTCTCACCGACACCGCCATCAGCGCCGCTTATAATCTGCCAGGCAACTTCTCCGCGAACCTCACGCGGGATCGCAGGTCGGTGTCATGATCACACCATGGGAATTGCTGACCACCCACACGTATCTCATGGCGGTGCTCGGCACCATGGTCATCGGCGTTGCAGCCGGTGCATTGTCCCCCGTGGTGTATTTCCGCAAGCAAGCACTGATTTCCGACGTGATTTCCCACGCCAGTTTACCGGGAATCACCTTCGCGTTTCTTATCGCCGCGTACCTCAACTTGCCGACGCGCAACCCGCTGTTTTTAGCGGCTGGTGCGTTGCTGACCGCATTACTAGCCGTCGGCCTGTCCCACTGGTTGTTTCACCACACGCCGTTGTCGGTCGATACCGGCATGGCCATCTCACTCAGCGTGTCTTTTGCCTTAGGCATGCTGGGGCTGTTCATCATCACCAAACAGCCGCTGCCCGGCAAAGGCGGAATTCAAGACTACCTGTTGGGTAATGCTAGCTCGGTAACCATCGCAGATCTACGGATTTCCGTCGTACTCAGCCTGGTTATTCTCAGCGGACTCATCTGGTACTTCCCCACGCTGAAATGCTGGCTTTTCGACCCAACCTTCGCCGCAACCTCCGGAGTACACACCCGCCTGCTGCACGTCGTCGCCATGACCGCCTTCGCATTAGTGGTCGTCAACGGCATCAAAGTCGTCGGCGTTATCTTGATGGTCTCGTTCGTCATCGCCCCCTGCGTGGCCGCGCGGCAATGGTCTAACCACCTCGGCGCCGTCACGATCCTTGCCGCTGTGATCGGTGCTGCTAGTTGCTTAATCGGGGTCTACCTGGCCGTGATCATTGGCTCGATCCCTACCGGGCCACTTATCGCCGTTGTGCAGGCCTGCTTCGCCCTCGTCTCTCTGATTTTCGCCCCTAAGCGCGGATTGGTGTTTTCCCAATGAGCTTCGTCGTCACCGTCAGTATTTTAGCCGTCGTTACCGCTATTACCTGCGCAATTCCCGGGGTAATCGTGGTAGCAAACAAAGATGCGATGCTTCTCGACGGCATGGGACACGCCGTGCTCCCCGGAATCGTGGTAGGCGCGCTGATTTCCGGATCAGTGCAGTCCCCGTTACTCGTTTTATTCGCCGGAGCCGCGGCGTTTCTGGTGGCTTTGGGCACGAGGTGGCTGGCTGACACCGGGTTAATCGCAGAAGGCGGCGCACTGGGGTTGGTTTTTCCCTCCATGTTCGCCGTCGGGATCGTGCTGCTAAGCTTGAATTTTTCGAACGTGCACTTCGACGTGCACACCGTGTTAGTCGGCAATCTCAATCTGGCCGCGCTTTCGCAACCGTCTTATCTATGGACGCTAGTGCCGATCATGCTGGCAAATATCGTCTTCGTCGGCTGGCTCCTCCCCCTGCTTGGAGCTTGTGCCTTCGACGACCGTGCCGCCAAAGTCGCTGGCGTACAGGTACGGGCATTGCGCTTGACGACGCTCGCCTTAACCTCTTTGACGGTCACTGCGAGTTTTTACGCCGCCGGTGTGATGCTGGTGATCGCGATGATGGTACTGCCTGCGGCTACCGGGCGAATCTTCGCTGTCACTTTTCGTCTACCAGGCATTTCCATGCTGACCCAAATTCTGGGCAGTGCCGTCGTAATTGCATTAATAGGCAGCATGGTGGGATTCTGGAGCGCGTATCGCATAGACATCCCCGCGGCTGTGGCAATCACCCTCGCTTATGCCCTGCTCTTGGTGGCGGCGCTCGGCTCAATATCTTTGGGGCGACGCGGTCGCAAACGTGCTCCCGCTTTTGCCTAGGCTAGACCGCCGCTAGGTAAACGCCGATCTGTTTTCACGCCGGCTTTGTTAATGCCGGACTTTGTTAACTCCAGGCTGAGTTAATGCCAGGCTTTGTTAATGCCGCACTTTGCAGGTGTTGATTCCCAGCAGGCGGTACAGCGGGCAGAAGCCCACTGCTGCGGTGATCACCAGAACGAGGCCGACAATGATCAATAGTGCGCGGAGAAAACCGCCGACTGCAAACAGCCCAATAAGCAAGGCAATAATGCCGACTACAGCACGGATCCCACGGTCTTGGTTAGATTCGTTGCGTTTCATAATTTCACTTTAATGCACAAAAGCTCTATTTCCTCGGTCGAGAGGAAATAGAGCTTAGTGATCTTCATTACACACAACCGTGTTGGTGTGCTGCAGATAAGGTACCGAGAGCTAGCAGTTGGTCATAAATAACAAACCACTAGCCCACCGCTAGAAAGCCGTGGGATTACTTCTCCTCGGAGTCTGCTTCGGTGTTAGCAGCGGCACCTTCAGAATCCATGTTGGATTCGTCAGATGGATCGGTGGAGTCGGAATCAGCCTTCGCAGCAGCAGCCTGAGTGGTGCGTTCTGCGGAGGCGGACACGGTCTCTTCCAGAACCAGGGAAATCTGGGTCATAGGAGCGTTGTCACCGGTACGGTTTTCCAGCTTCACCATGCGGGTGTAGCCGCCGTCGCGTTTTTCAAACTTTGGAGCAAGTTCGTTGAATAGACGAGCAACAGCTTCCTTTTGCGGAACCTGTGCGAGTACCTCACGACGGTCAGCCAAGGTGCCGGAACGGGCCTTGGTGATCAGCTTCTCTGCGTATGGACGCAGCAGCTTAGCTTTGGCGTCGGTGGTCTTGATGGAGTCGTGCTCGAACAGTGCAGCGGCCAGATTCGACAGAATGTGACGCTGGTTGCGAGCCGAGCCTCCAATTCGGGCGCCTCGTTTTGGAGTAGGCATAGTGTTTCTCCTCGTATTATTTAAGTGAGCGCGTAAGCAGGGACACTAGGGAACTGTGCTTGCAGTGTCGGCACAGTATTCACTAAACAGTGAACCTGCCAGAACATATGCGCTTTACTCGGAATCTTCTGCAGGATCCTTGAAGTCGCCGGTTTCTGCGTCGTAGCCTTCCAACACAGTTGGGTCGAAATCTTCAGGTGCGTCCTTCAGAGTCAGATTCAGATTCGCCAGCTTGATCTTGACCTCATTGATGGACTTCTGGCCGAAGTTGCGGATATCCAACAAATCAGACTCGGTGCACTCGGCGAGCTCACCAACAGTGTGGATTTCCTGACGCTTCAGGCAGTTATACGAGCGAACAGAGAAGTTCAACTCCTCAATAGGCATACCGTAAGCGGCAATGTATTCGGATTCCTGTGGGGATGGTCCAATCTCAATGCCTTCTGCCTGCGTGTTAAGTTCGCGCGCCAGACCGAACAACTCGACCAGGGTACCGCCGGCGGAAGCGAGCGCGTCCCGAGCGGAAATCGAGTTTTTCGTCTCTACGTCGATGATCAGCTTATCGAAGTCAGTACGCTGCTCAACACGAGTTGCCTCCACCTTGTAGGACACCTTCAGCACTGGCGAGTAGATTTGATCTACTGGGATGCGTCCGATGTCTCCCGAGGTAGCGGCAGCAGGTACGTAGCCACGACCGCGTTCAACAACAAGCTCCATTTCAAAACGGGCATCGTCGTTCAGCGTTGCGATGTGCAGATCCGGGTTGTGGATCTCCACTCCCGCTGGCGGCTGAATGTCACCGGCGGTAATGGTGCCCGCCCCCTGCTGGGAGACATACATCACTACCGGCTCGTCCGAATCCGAGGACAGCACAAGGTCTTTGACGTTCAGAATGATTTCAGAAACGTCTTCCTTAACGCCGTTGATGGTCGTGAACTCGTGGAGTACGCCGTCAATCTTGACGGAGGTGACCGCCGCCCCAGGGATCGAGGACAGCAACGTACGACGCAGCGAGTTACCCAGCGTGTAGCCGAACCCCGGCTCCAATGGTTCAATGACGAACTTCGAGCGGGAAGAATCGATAAATTCTTCGCTCAGCTGGGGACGCTGTGAAATAAGCATGAATTTTCTCCTTTGGCGCCCGCTATTTGACGCCGGCTAGGACAACAATGAGGAATGTAAAGCTGCAGATCCGAAGCCAGATTACTTCGAGTAAAGCTCGACGATGAGCTGTTCTTGCAGCGGAACGTCGATCTGAGCGCGCTCGGGCAACTGGTGCACGAGGATGCGCAAGGTATCAGGGACTACCTGCAACCAAGCCGGAACGACGGCGTCGGCAAGGGAGTCCTGGGCTTCTTCGAACCACTGCATCTTCTGCGAACGTGGGCGAACGTCGATGATGTCGTACTGGGTAACCGAGTAGGACGGGATGTCGATGTTCTTGCCATTCACGGTGAAGTGTCCGTGGGAAACCAACTGCCGTGCCTGACGACGGGTCTTGGCCAGACCTGCACGGTAGACGACGTTATCCAGGCGGGATTCGAGCAAGATGACGAGGTTGTCACCAGTCTTGCCGTTCAGGCGGTTAGCCTCGGTGTAGTAACGACGGAACTGGCGTTCCAAAACACCGTAGGTGTACTTCGCCTTCTGCTTTTCCTGCAGCTGCAGCAGGTATTCAGATTCTTTAATGCGGTTGCGTCCAGCGTGTCCTGGTGGGTAAGGACGACGCTCGAATGCCAAGTCTCCGCCGACTAGGTCGACGCGCAGACGGCGGGATACGCGGGTTGCGGGGCCAATATAACGAGCCATGTTTTAAACCTCTTCCTTCCCCTAGAACTTACGCTTTTTCGGTGGGCGGCAGCCATTGAATGGGTGCGGTGTGCCATCAGTGATGGAGTTGACCTCAAGGCCTGCAGCCTGCAGGGAACGAATGGCGGTCTCACGGCCAGAGCCCGGACCCTTGACGAAAACGTCAACCTTCTTCATGTTGTGATCCATTGCCTTGCGGGCAGCGTTTTCAGCGGCCATCTGTGCGGCGAATGGGGTGGACTTACGGGAGCCCTTGAAACCAACATGACCAGACGAAGCCCATGCAATGACAGCACCGGCCGGGTCCGTAATAGACACGATGGTGTTGTTGAAGGTCGACTTGATGTAGGCGTGGCCATGGGCCACATTCTTCTTTACGACGCGACGGCCACGGCGTGCGCCAGAGCGAGTCTTTGGAGGCATAAACTACTTCTTCTTTCCTGCGATCGTCTTCTTTGGACCCTTGCGAGTACGAGCATTGGTCTTGGTGCGCTGACCACGGACTGGCAGACCACGACGGTGGCGCAGGCCTTGGTAGCTTCCAATCTCGATCTTGCGACGGATGTTGGCCTGGACTTCACGACGAAGGTCACCTTCGACGGTGTACTGAGCCTCGATCTGGTCGCGCAACGAGGACACCTGATCGTCTGTGAGGGCGTCGGTACGCAAATCAGGAGAGATGCCGGTAGCTTCCAGCAACTCGGTGGCACGGGTTGGACCGATGCCGTAAATGTAGGTGAGAGCGATCTCCATACGCTTGTTGCGTGGGAGATCCACACCAGCGAGACGTGCCATAAGGCGAGTCCTTTCGGGGTATGTACGGTGGTTTTCTCCCTACCCGCCCTGGATCATGCGGCCTAGACGCAAAATATTACGCCGTAATGCACACCAGGCTCGGGCCACCGCGGCCTGAGGTATACGAACAATTGTCCGCGGAATTATTAGCGGACGGATTGTTTTGAGTAGGGAGGCTTACAGTCTTTACTTGTAGCGATAGACAATACGGCCACGGTTCAGGTCATAGGGAGACAACTCCACGACGACCCGATCCTCGGGAAGGATACGGATGTAGTGCTGGCGCATCTTACCCGAAATATGAGCAAGCACCTCATGTCCGTTGTCTAGCTCGACTTTGAACATTGCGTTTGGCAAAGGCTCGGTTACCCGACCTTCAACCTCAATTGCGCCTTCCTTAGCCATATCCTCCGGCTTCCTGGCACAGAGCGAACTGCGCCGATTGCTTGTCTAATGCTTTACTGGCCTGAAAGAGTCTTATAAATGCAAAAACACCGGCCACGGCCGGTGTCAGTGAGTCTCGTCGTGCTGGTCGAACGCAGCAAGACTAAACCTTGACAGACCAAGCTCCAACTATACAGAGCACTAGCAGCAAAAACAAACTTTTCCCGGTTTGCTTGTGCTTCCGCTCAATTCAGACGGACCCTGGCTGTCAGGCAGCTTAAGGCGATTTTAGTAAATGAAGACCTTGTCTCCGATATTCAAGTGGTTCCAGAAGGTGATCGCATCCTGATTTGGAAGACGGACGCATCCGGCGGAATCGTAAGCCGGAGAACCTTCATGGAACGCATGCCCGTTATTGGTGAAGTAAATCGCGTATGGCATCGGGGCGTTATTGAACTCGTAAGAGATCTCGTCCTTAACCTTACGGTTTACGTGGAAAGTACCCCGAGGGGTGTCTTGACCTGGTTTACCGGGAGCCATGGCGGACGCGACATGGGTGACAGATCCGTGACCATCTTGCAGCCAAGTGCGGCGACCGTCAATATCCACACAAACGCGAGCATCAGCCGGACACGCTCCGGTGTCAATGTGCGGACCGCGTGCCGGGGCCGGGGTCATTGGCTCCGCGGGACCACGAGCGGCTTGTTGCTTTTGGGCGATCAGCCCCGGGAATACGAACTCCAGCGCTTGGTCGATGGTCTGCGCAAGACCCGCTGCGAACTGGGGATTCAAGGTGTGAGCCTGGTGCACGAGTTGTGTCCGCAAATGCCAAGCACCGTCTCGGTTGCCTTGATCAAACTGTTGGACCAGCTGATTGAAGTCTGGGAATTGCGGGGCTTGGAAGCGGTCGGTAACGGCTGAGGAACCGGACAGTGGCTGTGCTTGCGCGGAGACGCCCGGAAGCATAACCGATACCAACATTGCCAAGCTGCCTACGAGGCCGGCAACAAGTTTGCGTGTAGTCATGGAAGAGTTGTCCTTTTAATGAAAACGGGACGCCTGCTGGCGATCCCCCATAGCTTATCGGATAGCTGGCTATTTCCCGAGCGCCTGCATGGTGCGTTGGTTAATTTCCGAGATTTCTCCCTCGGCTTGCACATTGATGACGTTGTCACCGTAGTGCTTAATCAGCGGGACTACTTCGTCCCGGTATACCTCCAACCGTGTGCGGATTACGTCTTCAGTGTCGTCAGCACGTCCGCGTGCCTTCATGCGCTGAACGACGACATCTTCCGAAACTTCAAAGTTGACTACGTGATCGAGCTGCAGGTTTTTCTTGGCGAGCAAGTCCTCCAGAATCTGAGCTTGTTCCACGGTCCTCGGGAAACCATCAAGAAGGAATCCTTCCTCGGTATCCGGCTCTTCCAAGCGGGACTCAACCATCCGAGCTGTAACGTCAGTAGGGACCAGCTTTCCGGCATCGATGTATTCCTTGGCTTCGACGCCGAGCGGTGTGCCTTCGGAGATATTCGCCCGGAAGAGATCACCAGTAGAGATATGCGGAACATTAAGTTTTTCACTGAGGATTTCAGCCTGGGTGCCTTTACCGGCGCCAGCTGGGCCAAGAAGTACCAATCGCATTATTTGAGCAGCCCTTCATAGTTGGATTGCAGAAGTTGGGATTCGATTTGCTTCACTGTGGTAAGAGCCACAGAGACCATAATCAGGATAGCAGTACCACCAAACGCAGTCATGCCTGCGGAATCATTGGAGCCAACCCCCATGTCAAGCGCAAGGTTCGGAAGGATCGCAATGAACGCGAGATAAATAGATCCAACGAACAGAAGCCGGTTCATGACGAAGCTCAAGTACATCGCGGTTGGGCGGCCTGGACGAATACCAGGAATGAAGCCGCCGTACTTCTTCATGTTTTCTGCTTGCTCATTCGGGTCGTACTGGATTGAGGTATAGAAATACGAGAAGAAGATAATCAGTGTGACATAAACCGCGATATAAACGTACGACGATGGCGACTGCAGATTCGCGATTACATTGCGCATCCACCAATTGTCAGGTGGTGTCGGATTCGAAGAGTTCACAATCTCGGTGATTAAAACCGGCATGTAAATCAACGACGAAGCGAAGATAACCGGGATAACTCCGGCCTGGTTGACCTTCAGTGGCAAGTAAGTCGAAGATCCGCCGTATTGACGACGGCCGACCATCCGCTTTGCGTACTGAACCGGGATCCGACGCTGGCCTTGCTCCATGAAGGTAATACCGACAACGAGCGCCACCACAGCCGCGCATACGACCGCAAAAACGACTCCGCCGTTGTCCTGCAAGATTCTGTAACCATCGGTAGGAAGACGGGTTGCGATACCGGCGAAAATGAGCAAGGACATGCCGTTTCCAATGCCTTTTTCGGTGATGAGTTCACCGAGCCACATCACGAAAATTGCGCCGGTAGTCATCACCGTCACGAGAAGAACCAGGTCAAAAACGGTGCGGTCAGGATCCAAAACCTCTACACCCTGGCCCAGCAGCTGGTTCCTGTCCGCCAAGGCGACGATTCCCGCCGATTGCAACAGCGCCAGGGCAAGCGTCATGTACCTGGTGTATTGGGTCATCTTCGCTTGGCCGGATTGGCCCTCTTTTTTCAACTGCTCAAAATGTGGAATCACGACGGTGAGCAACTGCGAGATAATAGAGGCCGTAATGTACGGCATGATGCCGATGGCAAATATCGATAGCTGCAGCAGTGCGCCACCGGAAAACAGGTTAATGACGGAATACAAGCTGTCATTTTCTTGGGTCAACTCATGGAGTCGCCCAGAAATGTTTTGATAATCCACGCCCGGTGATGGGATCTGCGCACCGACGCGGTAGATCACGATCAGAAGAATCGTGAACAAAATCTTGCGCCGAAGATCCGCATCCTTAAAAGCCTGAATGATGGCAGACACTAAAGCCTCCTAGCCCAACTACTGCCACCGTGGAAAGTGACGCAAAGGCAACCGATTAGTTCTAATTTGTGTGCATTCGAGGGTTAGCCGTCGCCGACTAAATCCAAATACCTGCGTGCAAGCTTATGCACGCGTGACCCTAGTAGCCTACCAGTCTTCTCTAAGTGAAAACACCTCGCGTCGATGTGTGATAGGACAACCTTAATCATTCTTGGGAAAACGACACAGGGTGCGGGTATAACAAAGCCCCTGACACTGCGTAGTGCAGCCTCAGGGGGCGTTAGGCGATAGCGACGCTTAGAGCATTCTTTGGGAAGCCCATAAGCTAGTCATCGCATGGAAATTATGCCTTGGTGGTCGATCCGCCAGCAGCTTCAATCTTTTCGACGGCCGATTTAGAGAACTTCTGCGCGGTAACGTTGACCTTGACAGAGATCTCGCCGTTGCCTAAGACCTTGACCGGCTGATTTTTGCGAACCAAACCGTTGTTAACCAAGTCAGCGACGGTGATGTCGCCACCTTGTGGGAAGGCCTTTTCCAGATCAGTAACGTTAACAACCTGGAATACAACCTTGTTCGGGTTTTTGAAGCCGCGCAGCTTTGGCAAACGCATCTGGATTGGCATTTGGCCACCCTCGAAGTTTGCTGCTACCTGCTTACGTGCTTTTGTACCCTTGGTACCACGACCAGCTGTCTTACCGCGCTTGCCGCCTTCACCGCGGCCGACGCGACGCTTAGCCTTATTCGCACCCTTTTCTGGGCGCAAGTCGTGCAGTTTGATGATATCGCTCATGGTGTATCTACTCCCCTGCCACTTCTTCTACGGTGACCAGGTGGCGCACCTTCTGAATGATGCCACGGATCGCCGGCGTGTCCTTCTGGACAACAGAATGGCGAATACGCTTCAGGCCCAGTGCCTCCATGTTGGCCTTCTGGTTCGGCGTGCTACCGACCAAGCCACGTGTTTGAGTAATCTTCAGAGCCATGGTTTATGCCTCCTGTCCTGCGCGAGCGCGCAGCATACGGGCTGGAGCAACCTCTTCGACGGATTTGCCACGACGTGCGGCAACTTCCTCAGGTCGTACCAGCTGCTTTAGGCCGTCCACGGTGGCGCGAACGACGTTTAGAGCGTTGTCCGAGCCCAGTGACTTGGACAGGATGTCCTGTACACCAGCGCACTCCAGTACTGGACGTGCGGCGCCACCAGCGATGACACCGGTACCTGGAGCTGCAGGCTTCAGCATAACGACGCCTGCTGCGTCTTCACCCTGTACTGGGTGGGTGATAGTTCCGCCCACCATTGGGACGCGGAAGAAGTTCTTGCGGGCTTCTTCAGCACCCTTCTGGATTGCGGCTGGAACTTCCTTGGCCTTGCCATAGCCAACTCCGACCATACCTTCGCCGTCACCGACGATGACCAGAGCGGTGAAGCTCATGTTGCGGCCACCCTTGACAGTCTTGGAAACCCGGTTGATGGCTACAACGCGCTCGATGTACTTATCGCGGTCGTTGTCTTGATTGCGACGATCGTTACGGCGATTGTTGCGATCGTTCTTCTTGTTGTCGGCGGAGCGTCCGCCGTCGCGCTGATCACGATCCGACATTACGCGTCCTTTCCGTTGGTGTGTGCAACTGCGTTGATCATTAGAACTTCAGACCACCTTCACGTGCGGCGTCAGCGAAAGCAGCAACGCGACCGTGGTACTTGTAACCGGCGCGGTCGAATACAACTGCTTCGATGCCTGCTTCTTGGGCACGCTGTGCGATAAGCTTGCCGACCTCGGCACCACGTGCCTTCTTGTCGCCCTCTGCGTCGCGGATCTCCATGGTGGATGCGGCAGCCAGGGTGTGGCCGGCGAGGTCGTCGATCAGCTGAGCGTGCAGGTGACGCGCGGTGCGGTGAACGACCAAACGTGGGGTCTGTGGGGTTCCACGCAGCGTCTTACGAATACGGAAATGACGGCGTGCACGTGCTTCACGACGGCGGGACGAAATGTCCTTACCGACCGGAGTGCGCTTGGTATTCTCAGAATTAGACATTGCTTACTTACCCGTCTTTCCGACCTTGCGACGTACCTGTTCGCCGACGTAGCGGATGCCCTTACCCTTGTAAGGATCGTGCTTACGCAGACGACGGATATTCGCCGCAACTTGGCCAACCTGTTGCTTGTCGATACCAGAGATAGAGAACTTGGTGTTGCCGTCTACAGCGAAGGTGATGCCTTCATCAGCCTTGACTGGTACGGAGTGCGAGTAGCCCAAAGCGAACTCCAGGTCCTTACCCTTTTGCTGCACACGGTAACCAACACCGTGGATTTCCATCTTGATTTCGTAGCCTTCGGTTACACCGATAACGCAGTTGTTCACCAAAGAACGTGCAAGACCGTGCAGAGAACGGTTCTTGCGGTGGTTGTCCGGGCGTGAAACGCGAAGTTCACCGTCTTCCTGGACGATGGAAATTGGCTCTGGAACGTCCACCTCCAAGGTGCCCTTTGGGCCCTTGACAGAAACGTTCTGGCCATCGATTTTTACCTCGACGCCGCTAGGGACGGCGATTGGTGCCAAACCAACTCGTGACATTAATAATCACCCTTCCCTTACCAGACGTAGGCGATGACTTCTCCGCCTACGCCTTTCTGCTCAGCCTCGCGGTCGGTCAACAGGCCGTGGGAGGTGGAAATGATAGCCACACCCAGTCCGCCCAGAACCTTAGGAAGTTCCGTGGCCTTTGCGTAGACACGCAAACCTGGCTTGGAAACGCGACGCAGTCCGGACAGAGCGCGCTCGCGGCCGTTGTATTTCAGGTTCAGCGACAAGGTTTTCTTTGCCTTTTCGCCTTCCACGGAGTAATCGGAAATGTAGCCTTCTTGCTTCAGGATTCCAGCGATATTCGCCTTGATCTTGGATGCAGGCATGGACACGGTGTCGTGCTGCGCGTGGTTAGCGTTGCGCACCCGTGAGAGCATGTCTGCAATCGGGTCAGTCATGGTCATGTGTTGACCTTGAACCTTTCTCGTTGCGGTTCCCGAACTCACCTTAAGGGCGTTACCGGGCTGTTTTGGGCAACTTAACGCTCCCATGCTCAATAGCATGTTTGCTCGCTACCTCGATGAAGCTCGGTCGCCATGATGGCGAGGGGCCTACAACAAACGTAGGAAAAACTTGCAAGTCTGTGCGTGCAGAGTAAACGCCAAAACGGTTCTTCCCGCCGACGCTAAATCTCTATTCAGGCTACGGTGTTTTAGACGCACGTATCCCAAAAAGCACAAGACGCCCCAACCCTAGCAGGATTGAGGCGATTCGGCCAACCATTAGAACGGTCAGCCGACTCTGCATGCCAATGTCACCGGGAAATTAGCTTTAGGAGTTTCTCCTTGCGTCTTTCTTAGCCTTTCGTGCGGCCTTCTTGGCAGCTTTCTTTTCTGCCTTAGCAATCTTGCGTTCCTGCAATACACCAGAGATGCGATCCTGCTGGTCCAGAGCGATCAGCCCGGTGCCAATCGCAACCATCATGGAATCCTTCGCGATAGACATGCCATCCTGTGATGGACGGATGCCATCCTCGCGGGTCATGTCGTCGTTACGGAAGTAAATGCTCAACAGACCTGCGCCAAAGGTGGTCAGCGCGAGACCGGCAAGGCGGTTGGAGACGAATGGAGCCAACAGCGCACCACCGACGGCCACTTCGGAAGCACCGATGATAGTGCCAAATTTATCGGATGGCAGTTCCTTCACCTGAGGGATTCCCGTAGCAGCAAAATCCTGCAGACCTTTCGAGGATTCTGCATCCATACCTAACTTGGAAATGCCAGAATCAGCGATAAGGGCACCTGGGATAGCGCGGAGAAGAATGCTTGGGATTGTAGACATAGTTATTGGCTCCTTGTAGGTTTCTTGCATTACCACTCTAAATAGCTTTTGTAGCTATTCTAGCAATACACGCAGGTGATTAATTTGACAATATACCGCCAGATCCATTGCATAGCAGGTTGCCGTTGCACTGGCGCGATAAGGCGGTACGCGTACTGTGGCGACAAAAGATAAAAAACGGCGCGATGATTGGATTTGTTTTACAACGCTGCTGTTGCTCGGTCTTTTTCACTGGTTGTTGTACTTCATACGAGATTCTTCTGAGTTAATCATCGCGGTCATCCCCAGCCTCATCGCTTTCTTAGCTGCATGGTATTTCTTCCCAAGAAGAAAACACCAAGGACACCAAAAATGACTTTAACCCCTCCGGTTTCATGCCGGCGGGGTTAAAGGTCTTAACAAACAGACTTGTTCAGTCCTGCAAAACTACTTTTTGAATGGGAATCCCAGCTCACGAAGTAGTGCGCGACCTTCGTCATCGTTGGTAGCGCTGGTAACAACGGTGATATCCATACCACGTGGACGATCGACCTTGTCGATGTCGATCTCGTAGAACATGGTCTGCTCAGACAGACCGAAGGTGTAGTTTCCGTGGCCATCGAACTGCTGATCGGACAGACCGCGGAAGTCACGAATACGTGGCAGCGCGATGGTCAGCAGACGATCCAAGAACTCCCACATACGGTCGCCACGCATGGTGACGCGTACACCGATTGGCATACCTTCACGCAGCTTGAAGTTCGCGATGGACTTCTTAGCGCGACGCAGCTGTGGCTTCTGACCAGTAATCAGAGTCAAGTCCTCAACCGCACCGTTGATCAGCTTGGAATCGCGAGCAGCATCGCCAACACCCATGTTGACAACAACTTTGACAACACCAGGGATCTCCATGACGTTCTCGTAAGAGAATTCGTCATTCAGCTTGTTCTTGATTTCGTCGCGGTAACGGGTTTTCAGACGTGGAGTGTAGTTATCGCTCATGCCTTAAATATCCTTCCCGTTGCGACGAGCAATGCGGACTTTCTTGCCGTTCTCGTCAAAGCGGTAGCCAACGCGAGTTGGGTTACCGTCAGAATCGAGCACCGCGACGTTCGAGACGTGGATTGGTGCTTCCTGGGTAACGATTCCGCCAGACTCAGCGCCACGCTCCGGCGCGGAGTTCGCAACGTGCTTCTTGATGCGGTTGACGCCCTCAACCAAAACCTTGTTGGTCTTTGGGTATGCCTCGATGACCTTGCCTTGCGCGCCCTTATCTGGGCCCGAAATGACCTGGACCATATCGCCCTTGTGTACCTTCACCTAGATCACCTCCGGTGCGAGAGAAACAATCTTCATGAACTTCTTCTCACGCAGCTCACGAGCGACAGGCCCGAAGATACGGGTACCGCGTGGGTCATTATCGTTGGAACGAAGAATGACAGCAGCGTTTTCGTCGAAAGCAATGTAGGAGCCGTCTGGACGACGGGTTTCCTTCTTTGCGCGAACGATGACGGCGCGAACGACGTCACCCTCTTTCACGTTTCCACCTGGGACTGCTTCTTTGACAGTAGCGACGACGATGTCACCAATGCCTGCGAAGCGTCGCACGGATCCGCCGAGAGCCCGGATGACGAGAATTTCTCGTGCACCGGAGTTGTCGGCGACCTTCAGGCGCGATTCTTGTTGAATCACAGTTGGTCTCCTGACCTGGATTTATGTGCGAAAAGATTTCCGTCCTGATCGCACTCGGTCTTGTTCTTGCAGCTACCTGATGCTTGTCGACGAACACGCCACAGAAAAAGTCAGTGACGGTCGAAGGGTCTCGGCGGTTGCGATTCGGAAACGCATCACAAATCCGCCGACCTGCATCGGCAACCCTGCCATTCAACCACAGCCTGGGATGATTGTTCAACTCAGTTCGCGACTCGTAGCTGCGGCCGTGCCGGTGGTCGCGTCCGGGATAATTTGCGTAATCGATGCGCGATAACGCATATCTAAATCAAACTAATAGCCTAGGCATGGCTAATCCACTCCTGAGAGGGTAGGCTGTCCAAGTTGAAAGCATTTCGGTGGCAGGTCTCGACGGTCAAAAACTCTCCGGCCTGCTGAAAACGAAGGATGGTTCATGCAGGCACCTGCACTTTTTGCCCGCCGCACGCTGGGCATGCTGGCGATACTCGCCGCCATCGTGGTGATGATCTGCTTCAGCATCGCCCTCGGCGCTAACCCTTTACCCTGGGGTGAAGTCTGGAATGGCCTGCTCGCCCGCGATAACTCCGAAGCCGCCATCATTGTCTGGGCCCTGCGCATCCCCCGCACCGTCGTGGCGATCGCGACCGGCGCGGCCTTCGGCGTGGCGGGTGCTCTCATCCAGGCGTTAACACGCAACCCACTGGCCGATCCCGGCATCCTCGGAGTCAATGCCGGCGCCGGATTCGCGGTCACCTTAGGCGTCGGGTTTTTCGGATTGACCAGCATCAGCGGGTATATCTGGTTCGCCTTCCTGGGCGCAGCGATCACCACCGTGGTGGTTTATTTCATTGGCTCTGGCGCATCGTTAGGCGCGAGCGGCAAGGCAAACCCCGCGACGTTGGTGCTAGCCGGTGTGGCTTTGGCGGCGGTGCTTTCTGGAATCACACAGTTTCTTACCCTGATCGACCCCGACACTTTCCAAGCCATCCGCAACTGGAGCTTGGGGTCTGTTGCCCGCGCCGACCTCTCTGATACCGCTCTCGTCGCACCATTCCTAGCGGCAGGTTTGGTTCTCGCGCTGGCGATTTCGTCGTCACTGAATTCGATTGCGCTTGGCGACGACCTCGCTGCTTCACTTGGCACCAAAGTCGTGCGTACCCGCGTGCTGGGCATCATTGCAGTCACGCTGCTGGCAGGTGGTGCCACCGCACTGACGGGCGGTCTGGCTTTCGTCGGTCTGATGGTTCCCCACGTCGTACGGTGGATAGTCGGCCCGGATCAGCGCTGGATCATTATTTATTCAGCGCTGGCAGCACCCGTGCTGGTGTTGGCTTCCGACGTCATCGGCCGCATCATCGCGCGTCCTGGAGAAATTGAAGTCGGCATCATCACTGCAGTGGTCGGCGCACCGGTGCTGATCATGCTGGTGCGCCGTCGGAAAGCGAGTGGACTATGAGTTCCCAGTCACAGGAAACACAAGCACCTGCGTCGGTGGACCCTGGCTACCGCAAACTCGTCGTGCGCACCAGGTGGGTCTCACTGCACTTCCCTACCCGCCTGCTACTGACCGCGCTGGGCTTGTTCGCCCTAGCTGTGATCGGAGCGATCGCGGCCATCACTCTCGGCGAATATCCACTGGATTTGGGCGAAGTGATAACCGCCTTGTTCAGCGGCGGAGATGGTTTCGATACCACCATCGTGCGCGAATGGCGCTTACCCATCGCCGTAGCCGCCGTCGCCTTCGGTGCGTTACTTGGCATCGGCGGGGCAATTTTCCAATCACTGACCCGCAATCCACTCGGCTCGCCGGACATCATCGGCTTCGATGCGGGTGCTTATACCGCCGTCGTCATCACGATGCTGGTGATCGGCACGAGTAGTTTTTGGTCGATCGCCGCCGCCTCCATTATCGGTGGCATCATCACCGCCTTAGCGGTCTACGTCTTGGCGTGGCGCAAAGGCGTACAGGGATTCCGGTTGATCATCGTCGGCATTGGCATCTCCGCCATGTTGACATCGTTGAATTCGTATCTCATCACCCGCGCCGATGTGGAAGAAGGCATACAGGTTGGTTTTTGGGCAGCCGGATCCATCACGAAAGTGACCTGGCAAGGCCTGCTGCCCACGCTGGTGCTCGGCGTAATCGTCATCATCGGAGCTGCAATACTGTCGCGTCCACTACGGCACTTAGAGCTTGGCGACGACGCCGCGACGACGCAAGGCTTCGAAGTCAACCGTGCGCGCCTGCTGCTTATCGTGGTGGGGGTTGCTACCACTGCGCTCGTGACAGCAGCTGCCGGGCCAATTTCGTTTATTGCGTTGGTCTCACCGCAAATCGCTCGCCGATTAATGCACACCGCTGGGGTTTCTCTCCTCGGCGCCGCCGCTATGGGCGCTGTGTTGTTAACCGGAGCACACGTATTGTCGTTGATTATTGCCACGTTCTACCGGCAAATTCCGGTCGGCTTGATCACCGTCGTTATCGGCGGCATGTACATGTTGTGGCTACTGATACGCGAATCTAAGCGACATTACGGCACCGGCTGACAAAAAAGGATCCACCTCGGCTCAGGATCCACCTTGGCTCACACCTTGCTGTCCACTCACAAACCCACGCGAACTCCCCCACACATACTCCCCCAAACTGAGAAGCAATAACGATGAACTCTACTGCTCCACGTCTCCGCGTCGTCAATGCCACCGTCGGTTATGACACCGCCACCATTTCCCGCGATATCAACGTCGAAATCCCGGATAATTCCTTCACCGCGATCATCGGCCCGAATGGTTGTGGTAAATCGACCTTGCTTCGTGCATTTTCGCGGGTACTCACCCCATCGCAAGGTGAGGTGCTTCTTGATGGCAAAGCCATCGCCAGCTTGCCCGCTAAACGGGTCGCGCGACAGTTGGGGCTATTGCCGCAGTCTTCTAGTTCGCCAGATGGAATTCGGGTGGCTGATTTGATTGCGCGTGGGCGTGCTCCTTATCAGAGCCTGTTTCACCAGTGGAGCAAGCAGGATGAGCAGGCTGTCGCTGAGGCACTGGCAGCTACTCGTTTGGAAGATATTTCAGGGAAATTGGTAGCTGAATTATCGGGTGGGCAGCGCCAGCGCGTGTGGATTGCGATGTTGTTGGCGCAGCAAACTCCGATCATGTTGCTGGACGAGCCAACTACGTTTCTGGATATTGCGCACCAGTACGAGTTGATGGAGCTCATGCGCGATTTCCACGAAAGAGGAAAAACTATCGTCGCGGTATTGCACGATTTAAATCAAGCAGGACGGTATGCCGATCATTTGATCGTGATGAAAAAGGGCGAGATCGTGACCACCGGGGCCCCCAATGAAGTATTAGACGCCCAGTTGGTCGAAGACGTCTATGGTTTAGCGGCGATGGTGGTCCCCGACCCCGTCACGGGCACACCGTCCGTGTGCCCGTTGGACCCCCGAAAGCCTCGCTAGCGCGAGTCTATTTCGTGCTATCACTGGGCTTTTCAGTGAGCTTCTCGGTGAATTTACCGATGGAATATGGGATGGTGCGAGGGTTCGGCAAGGACATGGCGGTCCCGGTGAGGTCATCGAAGTAAAAGACGTTGCCGTTTTTCACGGCATCAATGTTTTGGAATGCCTCCAGGGACTTAATCTTGTCGGCTGCACCTTCCCAGTCCACGATGAACAGGTAGTCGACCTGGTTATATTCGCTGAAATTTTCAGCCGCGATGGTCCGGTAGAATTCGCCGTCGGTTTCTTGCAGCTCCTCCGGAATGACAAAGCCAAGGTCTTCGATGAATTGCCCACGACCATCACCAGAGGTGTACAGGCTCAGCTGGTTGTCAGATGGCAATGCGATGGCCGCGGTTTTGCCCTGCAGCTCTGGGTGGTCCTCCCGGAATTTCTCGAAGGCAGCATTCGTCTCGTCGATAAGCTTTTGGCCTTCGTCTTCTTTATCCAACGCCTTGGCGATGGTTTCTACTTGCTTTTCCCACGGAATTTGCCAATCGCTATCTTCTGCGGAGTGCAGCGTGGTCGGCGCAATGGTTTCGAATTTCTTCTTGGTTTCGTCATCAATTGAGTGATTGACCGCGATGATCTTCGTGGGGTCCGTTGCTGCTATCGCTTCGATGTGCTGTTGATCGAAGCCGCCGGAAGTATCGCGGATCAGGGCAGGATCAGCGCCACCCAATAGATCTTCCGACCACGGTCCTACCCCATCGTTGGAGCCTGCCCACGGGGCAATCGCGACTGGGGTCTCGCCGAGAGCCAGGACCGTATCGGCATCGCCCAGGCCGACTGCCGCAATTCGCTCTTCCGAAGTGGCCTCCATCTTTTCGTCAGAGCTATCTGCGCTGTCGGCAGAGTCTTGCGAGTTCGAGCATCCTGCGGCGAGCAATGCAAAGCCGGCCAGGCTCGCGGTTACTCCGGTTTTGATGCTAAAACGGCGGAACATCCATTCACCTTTCGTCATGTTTCGTTGAAATCGGCTGAAGTCAACTCAGATTAGCCTATCATGATATAGATGCCCTAAGTTACAGAAAGACCCCGCAAAGGCAAGCCAATGCGGGGCATTCGGGTAGGTCGTAAGTTAGCTAACGACCAGGCGTCTCAAACGAGTGTCGCCGTCGACAGGTATAAGTTCTGTCCGCTGTTGGGCTACTTAGCCTTTTCGACGATCTCTGCGAGACGGTAGTGCTTGTCTTTCGACAGCGGACGGGTCTCGACGATGCGGACGCGGTCACCAATGCCGGCGATCTCGTCTTCGTCATGGGCCTTGACCTTGCTGTTCGAGCGCATAATTTTGCCGTACAGCGCGTGCTGCTTGCGGTCTTCGAGCTCGACGACGATGGTCTTTTGCATTTTGTCAGATACGACGTAGCCGATCCGAACCTTACGGGCACCTTTTTCCTTTTCCTTCTTCGGGGTAGGGCCGTTGGTGGAATCTGTCACAGTTGCCTCACTCATAATTATGCCTCAGCTCCTGGAGTCTCGGTCATACCCAACTCGCGTTCCCGAAGCACCGTGTAGACGCGAGCGATGTCGCGTTTAACGACGCCGATACGGCGGTTGTTGGTCAGCTGACCTGTTGCCAGTTGGAAACGCAGGTTGAATAGTTCTTCCTTGGCGTCGCTCAGACGCTGCTTGAGCTCTTTGTCATCGAGTTCGCGGAACTCGGATGCAGGGGTACCTGTTGCCATTAGAGCTGGTCCTCCTTCTTGATGATGCGGACCTTACATGGCAGCTTTTGGCTGGCACGACGCAGAGCCTCAACCGCAACTGCCTCGTTCGGGTACGACATTTCGAAAAGTACGCGGCCCGGCTTAACGTTAGCTACCCACTTTTCGACTGGTCCCTTACCGGAACCCATACGTACACCGAGTGGCTTTTGGGTCAGCGGACGGTCCGGGAAGATGTTGATCCACACTTTACCTCCACGCTTAACGTGGCGGTTGATGGCGATACGTGCGGATTCGATCTGGCGGTTGGTCACATACGCTGGCTCGAGGGCCTGGATCGCGTAGTCACCGAAGTTAATGCGGTTTCCGCCCTTCGAGACACCGCTACGGTTTGGGCGGTGCTGGCGACGGAATTTCACGCGCTTAGGAATAAGCATGCTTTAGTCCTTCTTCTGCTGAGCGCGCTGGCGGCGTTGGCCACCACGGCGAGGACGACGATCGCCCCGGCCACGACGCTCGGATGGTGCGTTCAGTTCGGATTCCCGTACGCCGCCGACGACGTCGCCCTTGTAGATCCACACTTTGATGCCGATGCGGCCAAAGGTGGTGTGGGCTTCGGCGGTTCCGTAGTCAATCTCTGCACGAAGGGTGTGCAAAGGAACACGGCCCTCGTGGTAGCGCTCAACGCGGGACATGTCGGCACCAGCCAGGCGGCCCGAGCACATTACCTTGATGCCCTTGACCTGAGGCTGACGCATCGCGGACTGGATTGCCTTGCGCATAGCACGACGGAAAGCAACGCGGTTCACGAGCTGTTCAGCGATCGACTGAGCAACCAAGGTTGCGTTGGCGTCAACCTGCTTAACTTCAAGAATGTTCAGCGCGACCATCTTGCCGGTCAGCTTTTCGAGCTCGCGACGAATGCGGTCGGCTTCTGCTCCCCGGCGACCAATAACGATGCCTGGGCGGGCCGTGTGGATGTCGACGCGAACGCGATCGCGAGTGCGTTCGATGACCACATCTGCGATACCCGCGCGCTCTAGTCCTTTGGACAAGAAGTTACGGATCTTGATGTCTTCGGCCACGTAGTCTGCGTAGTCTTTTTCAGCAAACCAGTGGGTATTCCAGTTAGCGGTAATACCCAAACGTAGGCCGTGTGGATGGATCTTGTTACCCATTTACTTGGCACCTTCTTCCTGGCTTTCGACTACCACAGTGATGTGGCTGGTGCGCTTGCGGATCATGAACGCACGACCCTGAGCACGCGGTTGGAAACGACGCATGGTTGGTCCTTCGTTGGCGTATGCCTCGGAGATAACCAATGTGCGAGGATTCAGCCCGAAGTTGTTTTCTGCGTTAGCCGCGGCCGAAGCAACAACCTTTGCAACTGGCTTCGCAGCGGCCTGTGGTGCGTACTTCAGGATGGCTAGAGCCTCAGATACTGACTTTCCGCGCACCAGGTCGATGACGCGACGTGCCTTCATTGGGGTTACACGCACGTACCGAGCAGTGGCGGTTGCGCTGGTGATAACGTCACTCATCGCTTATCGCCTCTTCTTATCTTCTTTGACGTGACCCTTGAAGGTCTTGGTAGGTGCAAATTCGCCGAGTTTGTGTCCGACCATTGAGTCTTCTACGAAGACGGGAACGTGCTTGCGGCCATCGTGCACCGCGAAGGTGTGGCCAATGAAGTCCGGCAAAATGGTGGAACGGCGGGACCAGGTCTTGATTACCTGCTTGGTGCCCTTTTCGTTCTGAGCGTCCACCTTGTTGAGGAGGTGCTCATCGACGAACGGGCCTTTCTTTAGGCTGCGTGGCATATCGTTTTACCTCCTCTTAGCGTTTCTTGTTCGGGCGACGACGGCGCACGATCATGTTGTTGGAATAGCGGTTCGGGTTGCGGGTGCGACCTTCCTTCTTGCCCCATGGGGACACAGGGTGACGACCACCGGAAGACTTACCTTCACCACCACCGTGTGGGTGGTCGATCGGGTTCATCACGACACCACGAACGGTAGGACGAACGCCCTTCCAGCGCATACGTCCAGCTTTACCCCAACGGATGTTCATCTGATCAGCGTTGCCTACGGTACCGACGGTAGCGCGACAGCGGATATCTACGCGACGAATTTCCGAAGACGGCATACGGAGGATGGCGTACTTGCCTTCCTTACCCAGCAACTGAATCGAGGAACCAGCGGAGCGTGCAAGTTTAGCGCCCGCACCTGGCTTCAGTTCAACTGCGTGAATCGTGGTACCGGTTGGAATGTTGCGCAGAGGTAGGTTGTTACCTACCTTGATGTCGGCGTCAGGGCCGGATTCAACGATGGTGTGCTGCTTCAAGCCTTTAGGCGCGATGATGTAGCGCTTTTCACCGTCGGCGTAGTGCAGTAACGCGATGTTAGCGGTGCGGTTTGGATCGTACTCGATGTGCGCAACCTTGGCCTGGATGCCATCTTTGTCGTTGCGACGGAAGTCGATCAAACGGTAGCGGCGCTTGTGACCGCCACCAATGTGCCGAGCGGTGATGTGTCCGTGTACGTTACGACCACCGGTTTTGTGCAGTGGACGCAACAGTGACTTTTCCGGGGTGGAACGGGTCAGTTCCTCGAATTCGGAAACGGAGCTCGCGCGGCGACCCGGAGTTGTCGGCTTGTATTTACGAATAGCCATAATTCTTCCTTACCTTCCGAAGTCTTAGGCGTTAGCGCCGAAGATATCGATGGAGTCGCTGCCCTCGCGAAGAGTTACGTAGGCGCGCTTGGTTGCCTTCCGACGCCCGAAACCGGTGCGAGTACGCTTGCGCTTGCCCTCACGGTTCAGAGTGTTGACGGATGCGACCTGCACGCCAAAGATTTCTTCAACGGCATTCTTGATCTGGTTCTTATTGGAGTCCTTGGCGACGTAGAACGTGTAGGTGTTCTGCTCCATAAGGCCATAGGACTTCTCGGAAACAACCGGTGCGATGATGATATCGCGTGGGTTTACGATTTTAGCCATGTTAGTTTTCCTCCCCTGCAACGGCTGCTTCTGCGCCGCGGTTGATGAAGGTATGCAGGGCTGCGGCCGAGAAGACAACGTCATCAGCGTTCAAAACGTCATACGTGTTGAGCTGGCCGGAGTCCAAGATATGAACGTTCGGCAAGTTGTTGGCGCTGCGCTGAGCGTTCAAATCTTCGCGGTTGATTACCAGCAAGATCTTCTTGTTGGATGAAACGCGCTCCAGGAATGCCTTGGCCTTCTTGGTGGAAGGCTCTTGACCTGGAACCAATTCGTCAATGACGTGAATACGACCGTTACGAGCACGATCGGATAGTGCGCCAAAGAGAGCAGCTTTGATCATCTTCTTAGGGGTGCGCTGTGCGTAGTCACGTGGGACTGGACCGTGCACAATGCCACCACCGGTGTAGTGAGGAGCACGAATCGAACCCTGACGAGCACGACCGGTTCCCTTTTGACGGAATGGCTTACGGCCACCACCACGGACTTCTCCGCGGGTCTTTACCTTGTGGGTACCGGCTCGACCGGCAGCAAGCTGAGCGGTAACTACCTGGTGCATGGTGGCAACCGAGGTGGTCACGTCAAAGATTTCTGCTGGTAGGTCAACGGTACCGTTGGTGGAGCCTTCAGCGGTCTGTACATCTAGCGTGAGGTTACTCATGCTTATGCACCACCCTTCACAGCAGTCTTAACGGTGACGACGCCCTTGTTGACACCTGGGATAGCGCCCTTGATGAGCAACAGGTTGGATTCTGCGTCAATCTTTTGGATTTTCAGGTTTTGAGTGGTGACGCGGTCACGACCCATGCGACCGGCCATACGCTTTCCTTTGAAAACGCGACCTGGGGTTGCGGCACCACCGATACCACCGACGCGACGGTGAGCGGCCTGGTTACCGTGTGCAGCACCCTGACCTGCAAAGCCGTGGCGTTTCATAGCGCCAGCGTAGCCCTTGCCTTTAGTGATGCCGGTGACGTCAACGAGGTTAACTCCCTCGAAGATGTCGACGGTAACTTCTTGACCGACCTCGTAGGACGAAGTGTCATCCATACGGATTTCAGCTACGTGACGGCGCGGGGTGACACCGGCCTTCTTAAAGTGGCCAGCCTGTGGTTTCGCAGTTTTGCGGGGATCGATTTCGCCGTACGCAATCTGGATGGCCGAATAGCCGTCTTTTTCTTTTGTGCGGATCTGGGTAACCACGCAAGGACCAGCTTCGACGACGGTAACCGGGACGACCCGGTTGTTCTCGTCAAAGACCTGAGTCATGCCGAGCTTGGTGCCCAGAATGCCCTTGATCTCTTTTTCGCTCATTATTTGTTCTCCACTGACAGTTTTAGACAGTTTTATATAGTGTTCGCTTCGCGATTACTGGATGTTGACATCAACGCTGGCCGGAAGATCGATGCGCATCAATGCGTCAACGGTCTTAGGCGTCGGGTCGAGAATGTCGATCAAGCGCTTGTGTGTGCGCATTTCAAAGTGTTCACGCGAATCGGTGTACTTGTGTGGAGAACCGATAACGGCATAGACGTTCTTTTCAGTCGGCAGCGGCACAGGCCCAACCACGCGGGCGCCGGTGCGGGTGACGGTCTCGACAATCTTTTTTGCCGAGACGTCA
Source organism: Corynebacterium pseudodiphtheriticum (assembly GCF_023509295.1). Classification (NCBI taxonomy): domain Bacteria; kingdom Bacillati; phylum Actinomycetota; class Actinomycetes; order Mycobacteriales; family Corynebacteriaceae; genus Corynebacterium; species Corynebacterium pseudodiphtheriticum. The sequence goes on from NZ_CP091864.1 coordinate 1,929,053, forward strand.
ATTGCCTCATGATCGTAGGCTTTTAGCCTAATGCGGATTTTTTGTCCCGCCACGATTATCCTCTTCCTCGCTTGCTTTCTGTCGTCTAACGATGAAAGCTCGCTCTTCGATTTCTCTTCAACGTTGTCCGCATCCAGGGCTAGCTGAAGGCAAACAACGCCAGCATTCGGTCTATATTGACACGCACCGGATCCGGCCAGGCACGCAATTCTTGCGCGCACTGAAGCCAAACGTCCCGATGGAACCTGACTGTGTACTGCCGCTGTTTACTTGCTATGCCCCTTCTCCGGCACTACCGCTCGGGATGCCCTGTCTATGACGACGAACCTAGCCCGATTGGCAGCCCTTCTGTGCACATTTGTCGGCCCCTGATGTTTTGAGAGTTTTTTAGGGGCCATGCACGGCGAAGGTGTCATGTTTGCTTAACCACAGCGCATCTTTGACTATTGAGGTAGCGCTCCGGATACCGCATATGCAGCACCTTGACTGCGCCAATAGATGGAATACGCCCTGTTTAAGCAACCTGGCCATTTAAACACGTCAATCGGAAAAATTCAACCTACCTCTATTTACCCCCACAGCCTCCCCACCTGTATGATCTACAGCACTACGAGACGACGCTAATAAACGTTTTCCGTAGGATTAAATCAGTCAAGGGAAATGGCACACATCAACGTGTGATTTCCAACGCTTGGCAGATTCAAATACACCCCGGGTACCTCCATATTCTCAACGGCGGTACCGCCACGGCTAGTAAGCCACCGGGGTCTCATTTCTTAACCATGAGACAGCAGAAAGGTAGGCGCCACAATGGCCGACCAAAAACAGAACCAATCGTCTGACAACACTCCTGCTCGCAAGGTAAACAGCAACTTGGAAACCGAGCACGGCACCACCACCATCGACGACGGTGTAGTTGGCAAGATTGCTGGCCTGGCTACCCGCGAAGTTTCGGGAGTTGCTGCCCTGGGATCGACTTCCCAACGTGTCATGGGCTCTATCCGCCAAACCTTCGGTAGCGAAGACGTCAAACAAGGCGTTTCTGTCGAAGTAGAAGAAGGCACCGCTTCCGTCGAGGTTGCAATCACCGCAGAATACGGTGTTGCCATCCACGAGCTGGCTGACGCTATCCGTCGTAACGTTATTTCCGCCGTCGAGCGCATGACCGGTTTGAATGTCTCCGGCGTTGATGTCAACGTTCACGACGTCAAGCTTCCTGGTGATGAAGAAGACGAAAACGAAGACGAGCAAACCGCAATCTCTTCTGGCCAGGATCGCTAAAAATGGCCGCAACTCAAGCACCCCAGCTTGAGGTGGCGGATGCGCGATCCATCGCATCCAAAGTTAAAGATGTTCACGGGGTCGCTGGGCTACACTCCGGCCGTTTCGGCGAAGTCGCCCTGCTGTACCCCGGAGAACGCATTTCTGGCCTACGCCGCGTTTCTGGTGCAGGTGAACTACACATCGAAATTCACATCACCGCGGATTTCGCCGCGGGAGTGAATCTACACGATCTCGCATCTGACATCCGCGTTGTTGCTCAGAAAGCCTGCTCCATCGATCTAGGCCGCGTGGACGTGATCTTTTCTGATGCCACCGATAGCTCCACATCTACCCTGCAGTAAGACTTTTGAGGACGGGTTTTATGAACAACATTAGTTACACTTTGATTGGCGCGCTGGTCGGCATCGGTATAATGCTGCTGATCGCTATCACCGGATGGTACTCCCTTTGGGCTATCCCATTTGCACTGATCGGCGCCGCCATCGGCGCTCATTTCGATGGTCGTATCGATCTGACGAACATCTTCTCTTCGGGTAAAGGTCAGGGCTAATGGAAAAGCAGGATAAACCTGCGGCCACCACGGAATCACTTGCGAATTCTTCCCCCAGCGCCGTCGACAAGACCGAGCAGGCTCATAAGGCCGTCAAGTCTTCAGGTTCGTCGCAGGCTGCAGGCGTAACCACATACAAAACCCGCGTCGCCGAACACGTCGTTGAGCGCGCGATTTACCAAGTACCGGGCACCACTGACATCGACGGCGGCTTGTTGTCACGCAACTACCCAAGGTTTGATATCCGATTGGATCAAGAGCGCCAGGTCGCTTCGGTCGATGTTGTCATCGCCGTGGTTTGGCCATCTCCTGCGGTAAGGGTTGCTGCGGAAGTGCGCAAGGCTATTGCCGAAGCACTAGACATCTATATTGGATATGAAGCCACGCGGGTCAATGTCACAATCGGCGAAGCTGTACCGTCGAAGCAACGAATCAGCCGCGATGACGTCGAGGCTCGCTCCGAATTCACACCACGCGCAATTTCGGTCAATGAACTCGAAGTTGCGCATCCTCGCGTGACCTCAAAAACCCAGACCCTGCGGGAAATTGAAACGGCAGAAGCAGCTCCTTTGCGGGAGATAACGATCTCGTCTGAGTTTGCGGAACTCAATGCAGTTGAGACCCGTGAACTAGCTATCCGCAGAAAAGTAGAAACTCCCTGGCCAAAACCTCTCGGAGTTATCTCTGTGGATGATCCCAAGGAGCTCGTCCCCGTCTTTACACCGGAGGCAAGGCCCCTAGCCGAAATCACGGTGAACGAGTTACCGACTCCGCGAAAGGTGGAGGCACCGAAGTCTCGGGCACCATTTTCTCCTTCAGTACCGGAGCAAAAGAAGTTAAAGGCAATCTCGGTTCCGAAAAGACCCCCACTGCGTGAAATTTCCGTGCCGCAACCGGCTGCTTTACGGTCGGTTACCGTTGGTGAAATGCCAAGCGTTTCGGTACAAGCACCCAAACCTCAGCCACTGCGCGAAGTGGTTTCGCCGCAACCGCGGGAACTTATTGACGTCAATACACGGTCATTCGCTCTACGGTCAGTCGAAGTGCCAAGGAAACGGAAACTTCGCTCGGTTTCAGTGCCGAAACCACGCAAACCACGACCAGTAAACATTCGACGTAAAAAACTGCGAAAAATACGGCCGCCTAAACAACACGCATTGCGTGAAATAAACGTTGCGAGTTGGGGCCAGCCACGCAAGCCCGAGGTCCCCAAGGCCCGTGCTCTTCGCAAAGTACGGACGCCGATGAAACAACAACTGCGTAAGCCTTACGCACCTGCCGATCACCCGTTCCGACCGGTGACCGTTCCGAAACCAGCCCCATTGCGCGCCATCTACCGGAAAGACACAAAGGAAGTACTTCGAGATCTAAGAGGAGGCTCACGTGGCTAAACAAAAGGCTTATCGTGGCCAAGCACCAAAGGCATCACCGATCGCCCGTGGGCTTGCTGTGCTCCTTGGCCTACTTCTACTCGCGGTAGCCGGCGTAATGATCCGGGAAATCTGGTTCGTCTTACCGAATCAAGACCAACAGAGCTGGATTACACCAATTACGGACTTCTTCGGACAGAATGAGCTTCCCGAATGGATCGTATGGGTCGGCGCAGGCGCGATCGTGCTCGGAGTGCTGCTCCTGATTGTTGCCTTCAAACCACGTAGACAAACACACAGCACGCTAAACAGCAATGCGGCAGTCTGGGTACGTCCCGTGGATCTGGCTCGAGTCAGTTCTGCAACTGCGCAACAACTGCCTGGTGCGCGTTCCGCACATTCCAAGATTTCGCGAAAGAAGTTGCAAGTCATTGTCGAAGGAGATACCAACGACTCCTCGTTACCCCAGCGCGTAGAGGAAGCGATCAAAACTAAGCTTGCGTTCTTGCAACAACAGCCGAAGATCGAGGTTCGGGTCGAGGGTGACAGTTCTCAGGAGGGCGTATCATGAGCAAACTGACCGCATTCATTGACCGCTTCATATTCTTCTTGCTCGCGATTACGCTGATCCTCTTTGGACTCTGGCCAGTGTTAGCGTACTTCGATGTAGAGTTCGCGAAGGAGCTCGCACTCTGGCGCGACCCAGACGCTTGGCGGACCTTGCCAGACCAAGATTGGTATGAATACCTGCTCTGGGGCATCCTAGCGGGAACGATTATCATTGGTTTGTGGCTGATCATCATCAACTTACGCCGCCGGACCTTTTCGCAAGTTGGTTCTTCGGCCTCCGACGAAAAGGGCGATATTTCTATACACATTAGTCATATCGCGCAGGCAGTGGCAGCTCAGTTAGAGACAGACTCCGACGTGACCTCAGCGAAACAGAAGGTTTCTATCGACCGAAAACGGCCAACTATTGAGTTCACGATTAATGCGCGTCCAGAGGCCGATCTGAACAAGCTCAATGACATGATTGAAACGAGCGAGACAGATCTTCGTGATGCAATCGAAGATGTGGATATCGATACTGTCTACTTGCTGCACATGGACAAGGTAAGACCCGCCTACTAACGAAGACATCACGGCACGGAAGAGGCCGTTAGCGAGCAAAAGCTGCGCAGATACATTATTCAGCGTCGTCGAATTTGCGAGACTAAAGAAACCGCGTGTGGAAGCTTATTCCCGGCACGCGGTTTTCTTTTCGCCAAATACTAAAACCTGCCATTAGATGAGTGCAGGCTTATGATTTTTCCGAGTTTGTGCGTAGGCAACAACGTATGGCAGTTGGCAGCATAGACACTACCGGAACGTTAGTACTCACAGCTGGGGTAACGGAATATGCCGACGCTCCGATTTCGCTAGCGTGGATCATGGCCGGGGCGTTGTTACTCACGCCTATGGGGGCCTTCGCCTTCAATAATCGCACCCCTTCTGTCGCGCTGTTATTAGGCCTCGGCATGCTTATCGGCCCGTCTGTGCTAGACCTTGCAGCAGAAGAGACGATCATAGGAATGCTTAAAGAGCTAAGACTAGGCCCGACGAGTTCGGATTACTTTCTCCGTCGTGTGGCCATCGATACGTAGCCACAGTTTCAGAATCACTTATGTTTTCGATCCGCTGAGAAAAAGCATAGGTTACAAAATCGCAAGACCCTACTATAGCCAGAGAGCCTCCTGTCAACGGAGGTAAAGCAACAAGACTCCCCGTGGTCTCATTGTAGCACCGGGGCCACTACACCAACCGAATCGACGCGTAAACCGGGTAGATACGGCCAACCCTAGTGGACCTGCAACGTACAATCTGCAGCACCACGCAAAAAGCCGCTACCGAAAGTTCGGTAGCGGCTAAAAGGCGTCTAGCCTAGTGAACGCCATGGGCGTTGACACTACGCCAACAAGTCAAGGAATTAATCCAGGATCTTGTTAACGACACCAGCACCAACGGTACGGGAACCTTCGCGGATAGCGAAGCGCAGGCCCTCGTCCATAGCGACTGGCTGAATCAATTCGACGGACATGTCGACGTTGTCGCCAGGCATAACCATCTCGGTGCCCTCAGGCAGGGTAACAACACCGGTAACGTCGGTGGTGCGGAAGTAGAACTGAGGACGGTAGTTGTCGAAGAACGGGGTGTGGCGGCCGCCCTCGTCCTTGGAAAGAACATAGACGGAACCTTCGAACTTCTTGTGGGTGCTGTAAGCACCTGGAGCAACGATAACCTGTCCACGCTCAACGTCTTCACGCTTGGTACCGCGAAGCAGCAGACCAGCGTTGTCGCCAGCTTCGGTGTAGTCCAGCATCTTGCGGAACATCTCGATACCGGTGATGGTGGTCTTCTGGGACTTTTCCTTGATGCCGATGATCTCGACTTCTTCGTTGACCTTCAGGGAGCCACGCTCAACACGACCGGTGACAACGGTGCCACGACCGGTGATGGTGAAGATGTCCTCGATAGGCATCAAGAATGGCTTGTCGGTAGCACGGTCTGGATCAGGGATCGACTCGTCACAAGCATCCATCAGTTCAACGATGGCGTTAACCCACTTCTCTTCGCCTTCCAAGGCGCCGACAGCGGAGATGTGAACGATTGGAGCCTCTTCATCGAATTCCTGGTCAGCCAGCAATTCGCGGATCTCCATCTCGACGAGCTCGAGGATTTCCTCGTCGTCAACCATGTCGCACTTGTTCAGTGCAACCAGGATGTATGGAACGCCAACCTGGCGAGCCAGCAGAACGTGCTCGCGGGTCTGTGGCATTGGGCCGTCGGTAGCTGCAACAACCAAGATAGCGCCGTCCATCTGAGCGGCACCGGTAATCATGTTCTTGATGTAGTCAGCGTGACCTGGGGCGTCCACGTGCGCGTAGTGGCGCTTAGGAGTGGAGTACTCCACGTGGGAGATGTTGATGGTAATACCGCGCTCCTTCTCCTCAGGAGCCTTATCGATCATGTCGAACGCGAATGCCTGGTTTTCATCAGGGTACTTGTCCGACAGAACCTTGGTGATAGCTGCGGTGGTGGTGGTCTTGCCGTGGTCGACGTGTCCGATAGTGCCGATGTTCACATGCGGCTTCGTACGCTCGAACTTCTCCTTTGCCACTGTATGTCCTCCTGGACTTTATCGGTGGCTACGACCTTCGCAGCCACGTGGTTTGTTTAATTTGCCTACTAATTCGTCCGCGGAATAGTCACGGACATGCGGCAGGCAACGTCTGACAGGTGTGCCCGTTACCTGATCCTAGAATTATGGCAGAGATATATCAAGCCGTTCATACATATAGACGGCTCTAACCTCAGCATATCACTAGAAACAGTTTCCTTCGGGTAACGGCCGGCTCAACCCATTCGCTTGTGGTAAATCACGTTCTCGTTTACGCGAAAACAGACCCCAAATAGTGGTCTTCGATGCGAAGTGATGGGTTCAGCACGACCGCAACCCAGGCGATAACAGTACGCGGGCACAGTGCCCCTGGAGGTTAGTTTTTCGGTCCAGGGGCTAGCGAAACTGTCCGCCTCTCGGGCCCGAGCCCGAGTTCGAACTCATCGAAAGCTTAGTTCGAAGAGCCGCCAGTGCGTGCAGCAATAACCTCTTCGGCTACTGACTGTGGAACTTCACCGTAGGAGTCGAAAACCATGGTGTAGTTCGCGCGACCCTGGGTGCGGGAGCGCAGGTCGCCGACGTAGCCGAACATGGAAGACAGCGGAACGCGGGCCTTCACGACCTTGGCGCCAGAACGGTCGTCCATAGATTCAACCTGGCCACGACGTGCATTGATGTCACCGATGACGTCACCCATGAATTCTTCTGGGGTAACAACTTCAACGGCCATCAAAGGCTCCAGCAGAACTGGCTTCGCCTTAGCGACAGCTTCCTTCAGTACCTGGGAACCAGCCAACTTGAAGGCCATTTCGGAGGAGTCGACGTCGTGGTATGCGCCGTCTTCCAAGGTCGCCTTAATGTTGACCAACGGGTAACCAGCCAGGTAGCCGTACTGCATGGCGTCCTGGATACCAGCGTCGACAGATGGGATGTATTCCTTCGGAATACGCCCACCGGTGACCGCGTTCTCGAACTTGTACAGTGGGCTCTCGCCCTCTTCCAGTTCGCTCTCGTCTGGGGCGTATGGCTCGATGGAGACAACGACCTTCGCGAACTGACCGGAACCACCAGTCTGCTTCTTGTGGGTGTAATCCAGAGAAGCAACCGACTTGCGAATGGTTTCGCGGTAGGCAACCTGTGGGTTACCAATGTTCGCTTCGACCTTGAATTCACGCTTCATGCGGTCGACCAGAACGTCGAGGTGCAGCTCACCCATACCGCCGATGACGGTTTGGCCGGATTCTTCATCCAGCTTGACGGTAAAGGTTGGGTCCTCGTCGGCAAGACGCTGGATAGCGGTCGACAGCTTCTCCTGGTCGGCTTTGGTCTTTGGCTCGATGGCAACCTGGATAACTGGATCTGGGAAGTCCATGGATTCCAGGATGATCGGCTCATCCTTGGAACAAATGGTGTCACCGGTAGTGATGTCTTTCAGGCCGATGATCGCGTAGATGTTACCAGCTACTGCCTCGTCAACAGGGTTTTCCTTGTTGGCGTGCATCTGGAAGATCTTACCGATGCGCTGCTTCTTGCCCTTGGTCGAGTTGAGAACTTCGTTGCCTGGCTCGACGCGTCCCGAGTAGACGCGAACGAAGGTGAGCTGACCGAAAAATGGGTGAGCAGCAATCTTGAAGGCCAGACCGGAGAATGGTTCTTCAGCCGATGGCTTACGACGCATCTCAACATCTTCGTTGCCCATTTCGTGGCCAATGACTTCGCCAACGTCCATTGGGTTTGGCAAGAAATCAATGACAGCGTCCAGCAATGGCTGGACACCCTTATTGCGGTACGCAGTACCACAGTAGACCGGGTAGATTTCAGAGTTAACGACCAGCTTACGGATCTGTGCCTTCAACTCATCGAGGGAGATTTCCTCGCCACCGAAGTACTTTTCCATGAGTTCTTCATCAGTCTCAGCAACAGCTTCGACTAATTTCTCACGGTATTCTTCGGCCTTTTCTTGCAGGGCTGCAGGAATCTCAGTCAGCTGAGGTTCTGCTCCAACCTCGACCTTGCCAGGCCACATATAAGCCTTCATTTGCAGCAGGTCAACCACGCCGTCGAAATCGTCCTCAACGCCGATTGGGAGCTGCATAACGAGTGGCTTGGCACCCAAACGATCGATAATGGTCTGCACGGTGTAGTAGAAGTCTGCACCCAGCTTGTCCATCTTGTTCACGAAACAGATACGCGGAACGTCGTACTTCGCAGCCTGACGCCAAACCTGTTCGGACTGCGGTTCAACGCCTTCCTTGCCATCGAAAACAGCTACGGCGCCGTCGAGCACACGCAGGGAACGCTCAACCTCAACGGTGAAGTCCACGTGGCCTGGCGTGTCAATGATGTTGACCTGGTTGCCATTCCAGAAACAGGTAACAGCTGCGGAGGTAATGGTGATACCGCGCTCTTTTTCCTGCTCCATCCAGTCGGTGGTCGAACCACCGTCGTGAGTTTCACCAACCTTGCGGTTAATACCGGTATAGAACAAGATACGCTCGGTGGTGGTGGTTTTACCAGCATCGATGTGGGCCATGATGCCGATATTGCGAACCTTGTTTAGATCCTTAAGCACTTCTTGTGCCACAGTTTTACCCCATCAAAATAGTTGTTGCTGTAAATTTCCGCGCGATAGTCGCGTTAATTGCGATAATGCCACGAAAAGTTTCGTTTGGCAGCGTTTAGCCCTTATCGACGTCCTTCGCACGGTCTTGACCGAAGCTTTTATCGTCGATTTTGCATGAAGGCTGCTAAACAAATGACCCGTAATCCTCCAGGTTGGGCTGGCGCATTGCGGGTCAATCTGTCGTGTCCGGACTGCATTTGCTTCCCTGCCGAGGCATAACTCAATGTGGGGAGCTTCGCAGTCTGGTTAAACAGCGAATTACCAGCGGTAGTGGGCGAAAGCGCGGTTGGCTTCTGCCATCTTGTGAGTGTCTTCACGACGCTTGACGGAAGCACCCAAACCGTTGGAAGCATCCAAGATCTCATTAGCAAGACGCTCGATCATGGTGTTCTCGCGACGTTTACGGGTAAAGGTAACCAACCAACGCAGAGCCAGAGTGTTCGCACGGCTTGGGCGTACTTCTACTGGAACCTGGTATGTAGCGCCACCGACACGGCGGGAACGGACCTCGAGGTCAGGACGAATGTTGCCCAGTGCCTTCTCCAAGGTGCCCAATGGGTCAGTTCCGGTTTTTTCCTTGCACTTATCTAGAGCGCCATACACGATGCGTTCAGCGGTAGCTTTCTTACCATCGAGCAAGACCTTGTTGACCAGCTGGGATACCTGCTCCGACTGGTAGATCGGGTCTTTAACAACTGGACGCTTTGGAGCTTGATTCTTACGCATTGTTTATTACCCCTTCTTTGCGCCGTAACGGGAACGAGCCTGCTTACGGTCCTTAACGCCCTGGGTGTCAAGAGCGCCACGGACGATCTTGTAGCGAATACCTGGAAGGTCCTTTACACGTCCACCGCGCACCAGAACCATGGAGTGCTCCTGGAGGTTGTGGCCCTCACCTGGAATGTAGGCCGAAACCTCTACACCAGAGGTCAGACGAACACGAGCGAGCTTACGCAACGCCGAGTTTGGCTTCTTTGGGGTGGTGGTGTAGACGCGGGTGCAGACGCCACGACGCTGTGGGGAACCCTTCAGCGCTGCGGTTGCCACCTTCGACTTCTTATCGTGGCGGCCCTTGCGGACCAGCTGTTGAATAGTTGGCATAAACCAGTCTTTCTTGTCGGTTGAGTTTTCTTCACCTTTGTGGCGCCAGCCGGAGCTGGACTAGACAACGCATCCAAACACGCAAAAATCGGGGCTCTTTTCCGGGGCCCTTCCGCGTGTCCAGAACGTCTCCATTGACGTTTCTGCGCCAAGAAGATGATCAGACTTATCATCCCACCACATAAGTGAGACGAACCAACTAGTAGGCTAGCACTTCTCGAGCACGAGTTCAATCGACGGGGCTATCAATCCAGGACCACCCCTGCCACAGAAGATTGCCTCATTCCACCTATTTCTCCGAGCGCAACACTTTTCCGGCTTGGATTGGGCCCTCAACAGGCTTTCTCAGTGTATTTACTTAGCAACCGGCGTCGGCAAGCGTTGCACCAGCACCGTCCGAATGCATCCACCCCGCACAAAAAATACTGCCAGAACAGCGGAGACCTACGCAGATCAGAGACCAAACCAACGCCAACTTCCCACCATCACTGCGACCACTACCGGGATTGCGGCACACACGAGGGCAAGCCCCAGTGCCAGCCAGTCTGCGGTGTGCAAGCGCGACGGCCGCGCCCACGATCGGTGCTCCCCATAGAGCGGCCGGCAGCCAAACCCACGAGCTTCCATGGCGGTGGCGAGCTTGCCACCACGCCTTAAAGCCAGCACCAACAGGCCAAAAGCCATAGTGAAGAAATGGGCAGTTCTTTTCCGATCGCCCAAGCCACGGGCGCGACGAGCGCGATTCATCGCCACCCAATCGTCTTTGAACAGGCCGGTCATCCGTACACCTGCCACCGAACCAATGACAAAGCGGTCTGGGAAATGCAATATCTGTGCTAGCGCATCGCCCAAGCGTGTGGGGTCAATATTCCGGGCCAGCAAAATCACCGGGCTCGCCACCGCAAGGATGCGAATCATGATTGCAATGGCCAATTCAATGGAGTTGTCAGAGATCGTCATCAACCAAAACTCGAAATAGACCTCGCCACCTTCGGCACCATATAGCAGCATCGAGATGCCCGACAGCGGCGCAACCAACAGTAAAGGCCAAAGCGTGGCTACCAGTTTTTTCCATCCCACTCCCCCGATAAGAGCTGCCACGATGGTAATAGCCAACGAGACCGTCGCACTTAGCCAATCCAGGCTCAGCAACAACGGGGTGGTCACCAACAGCATGATGAAAATGCGGGTCAACGGGTTAATCTTCGGCGCTCCAGAAGGCATAAGCATTCCAGAGGGGATCTGCTCGGAAGCCATCTCACTTACCCCCTGTCGCTAACAACTCGACATGATTATCGCCCAGCGCGTTGCGGTAATTCGCATCGTGCGTCACTGAGGCCACGGTTACGCCTTCGTCAACCAAACCACGCACAATTGCGACCAGTTCGCCGAAGGTATGGGGATCTTGTCCGAAAGTCGGCTCATCGAAAAGCAATAGTTTCGGTGCAGCTATCAATGCGGTAGCCACAGAAAGGCGCCGTTTTTCTCCCCCAGACAATGTAAAAGGGTTTGCTTGTGCAAGATGAGACAGGGACAGCCGCTCCAACAACTCGTCATAACGACTCGCACCGACCTTCAATCCCATCACCTTCGGCCCCACTTGGACTTCTTCCAATACCGTGCGGGCGACAAATTGATGCTCCGGGTTCTGAAACACATATCCAATTCGCTGGGCCAGCTGACGAGACTTCCACTTCGCGACGTTGCCCCGCAGGCCATCGCGGATAGTATCTGCCAAATCAATCCGGCCCGAGGCAAGAGGCCGCAAGCCCGCCAGTGTCATCAGCAGCGTAGTCTTACCAGTACCATTAGCGCCGGTAAGCACCGTCGACGCATGCTCAGGCAGGTGCAGGCTGCGTGCAGGCAAATGAGCAGGTTGATCCGCTGCTATGACCTCATGCGCCGTGAGCGCTGCGGCATTGCTTGCTAACTTCGGCGCTGCCTCTGGGAGGTTTCCAATGCGGCGACGGTTTACGATGTCTTTGGCCGGTGCGTCGTCGACAAGTTTACCTGCAGAAAACTCCAGGCCACGCTCTAATAATGGCAGCCAAACGTCGTAATTATGCTCGACGACCAGCAATGTCGCTCCGGTGTGGTTTACGACGTTGGTTACCGCTTGCACCACGTCGCGCGCGCCTTCGGGGTCAAGATTCGCGGTTGGTTCGTCCAAAATGATGATGCCCGGACGCATGGCAATAACGCCCGCCAAAGCCAAGCGCTGCTTTTGGCCACCGGACAAGTGTGCAGTCGGATGGTCTAACGGGAGATTCAAACCCACCAATGGCAAGGCTTCGCGGACCCGGGACCAAATTTCAGAGCGCTCCAATCCTAGATTTTCGCAGCCAAATGCGACGTCGTCCCCCACGCGTGCAGCTATGACCTGCGAGTCCGGATCCTGCAATACCAGGCCCACTGGTGTCGAGGTGCCTGCAGCCTCTTTTCTACCGCTGGCATCTGCAAGCAACAACCGGCCAGATTCATCGCCTTCTTCATCACCGCCCAGTACACCAGCGATGGCAGCGACCAAAGTGGATTTCCCTGAACCGGAATTACCACAAATGAGCACACGTTCGCCGGCCGCAATCTCTAGGTTCAGATTGTCGATTGCTGGCTTCGCGCGCCCAGCATGCGTCCAGGTGTAATTAGCAATTTCGACCGCTGTTGCTGACATATCGATAAGGATGCGATTGGTCTCGATTGATGAAAAGCTAGTGTTGTTGGACCAGAACCTCTATGCGCGGTGCTCCCGACCAGCCGCGAAACGGTCGAGCGCACCCGTTTTCGCCAGTGACTTCATTAACGAAAAACCTAGAATGCCAGCCAGGATCGCACCCGAAATAGCAACACAGACGAGGTAGATAATGTTGAATTCCAGTGATTTTGCCAGGTTCGGAGAGAGGAACAATTCCAACGTCCAGGCGCCAACACCTGCCCCGATACCAGAAAGCGTGGCGACGACGATATTAAACTTGCGGTACGCAAAGAGAAGGAAGATTAATTCCGCACCCAACCCCTGTGCCAGACCGGAATAGAGGGTTTCCGGCCCCCATTGCGAACCCAGAGCTGCAGAAACGCTGGCCGCAAAAACTTCGACGAAGATCGCCGCACCCGGTTTCCGGATAATTAGTCCGCCCAGCACACCACCGAGTAGCCAAATGCCCACCGCCAGACCACCCAGCCCTGGCGTCAGATCATCCATAGCGGTAAACCACGCGTAACCGATGTTGTTCCAGACTACGAAGATGAATCCAGTCGCCACACCCAAGATGGCAACGATGACGATGTCAATCGGGCGCCAAGTCAGGCTACGTTTCGGTTGTGCTGTCGCGCGCGCGTTGGAGGAATGATCAGACATGGCTGCCTTTCTGAAATTCTAATGATCCTTTTAAGTTTCTAAGCCCGCTTTACGCTATACCCAAGGCTAAGTTTTTCCAAGCACTTATGGGAACAATCACCACACCCAGGTGGTGCACCACGCACTCACGGTCTTGGTCTGTCTGGAATGCCAGTAATTTCGGCTCTGCCCGCCCACAAGGCTCGCCCGAGTCTGGAAAGCAAACTCGATTTGGGCGCACAAAAGGCCCTACCCCAAGAAAGGGATAGGGCCTTGCAGAACGGCATAGGACTAGCACCGAGCGGCGATCATTGTCCTAATCCTGCGAGTCCTACTCCTGTGCAAGGTGCAGGACACAAACAGCGCTTTAGAGCTCGAAAGTTTCATCCAATGGGACGGAAGCGCCAGTGAAGTCACTGTAGCCGTCGTCGCCGTAAATGGAGTCACCGTAGGTCGGGATGGAGTATGCCGCGTTGCGAGCAGCCTCCGTCGGCTTGACGGTGATGTTGCGGTAACGGTTAATACCGGTACCGGCTGGGATGAGCTTACCGATGATGACGTTCTCCTTCAGACCGATCAACGAGTCGGAACGCTTGTTGATGGCGGCGTCGGTAAGAACGCGGGTGGTCTCCTGGAACGAGGCAGCCGACAGCCACGACTCGGTAGCCAAGGAAGCCTTGGTGATACCCATGATCTCGGAACGCATCTCGGCAGGCTGGCCGCCCTCTGCGACCTGCGCGGCGTTGACCTGCTTGGCCTCGGAAAGGTCGATCAGGTTGCCCGGCAGCAGCGAAGTGGTACCGGAATCGATAACGGTACCGCGGCGCAGCATCTGGCGGATAATGATCTCGATGTGCTTGTCGTGGATAGCCACACCCTGGGTTCGGTACACGGCCTGCACTTCGTCGATCAGGTGCTTTTCGACGCCACGACGTCCCAGAACCTCCAGAACATCGTGCGGATCGGCAGCACCGCGCAGCAGACGCTCACCAACCTCGACATGGTCGCCATCTCGCAGTGCCCGCTCGATCATGGCATCCGGGTTGGATTCCATTGGGCGACGCACCTGCGCCAGGCCCTGACGCTTCGACAGCTTCTCGTAAACGACATTGTCCGAACCATCATCTGGGTGGATGGTCAGGGTCCAGAAGTTTCCTTCGTCCGACAACGAGATCTCACCGGCGACCGATGCAATTGGGGCACGGTTCTTCGGGTTGCGGGCCTCAAACAGCTCCTGAACACGCGGCAGACCACCGGTAATGTCGCCACCGACACCACCCTGGTGGAAGGTACGCATGGTCAACTGGGTACCAGGCTCACCAATGGACTGAGCTGCCACAATACCGACGGCTTCGCCGATGTCGACCAAGTTGCCGGAAGCCATGGACTTGCCGTAGCACTTCGCACAGACACCTGCTGGGGTCTGGCAGGTAAGAACCGAACGAACCTTAATCTCGGTGATTCCGGCGTCGACCAGCTTTTGGGTGTTCTCCTCAGTCAAGTCGTCGCCGCCAGCAACCAAAACCTCACCATTGGCGTCCTTGACATCGGAGGCAACCACACGACCGGAGGCGGAAGTCTCCCAGAGCTCGTGCACTGCGTATGTGTCGTCGCTGATCTGCTCACCGATTGGCACACGCACGCCCTGGCGGGTTGCACAGTCTTCTTCGCGGACAATGACGTCCTGGGCGACGTCGACCAGACGACGGGTCAGGTAACCGGAGTCTGCGGTACGCAGAGCGGTATCAGCCAGACCCTTACGGGAACCGTGCGAGTTGTTGAAGTACTCGAGAACCGACAGACCTTCGCGGAAGGAGGTCTTGATCGGACGGGTGATGTAGTCACCCTTCGAGTTCACAACCATGCCCTTCATGCCGGCCAGCGTCCAGATCTGACGCATGTTACCCGCGGCACCCGACTTCACGATCATCGGAATTGGGTTGTCGTCTGGGTACAGCTCCTCAACAGAAGTACCGACCTTGTCGGTCGCATCCTTCCAGAGCTCGACCAAGCGCTCATAGCGCTCGCGCTCGGTCAGAGCACCCTGCTCCCAGTACTTGCGCTCGATACGCTCTGCTTCGGCCTCATAAGACTCGAGGATCTCGGTCTTGTTTGGCAGCACCAAAACGTCGTGCATCGTAATGGTCACACCGGATCGGGTTGCCCAGTAGAAACCGGCATCCTTCATCTTGTCCAGCGTTTGTGCGACGGAGATCATCGGGTACTTGACGGCCAAGTCATTAATGACATCGCCCAGCAGGATCTTCTCCGAGCCACCGCCCTTACGCACCATGACGCCTTCAAGGTACGGATAGTCCCATGGCAGCAGTTCATTGAACATGATGCGACCCAGGGTGGTATCAGCAAACCAAGTATCGCCGCGCTGCCAACCTTCTGGGAACTGCGCTTCCTCAATTTCGCGCGGTGGACGCAAGTGAGAAATACGGACCTTGATAGGCGCCTGCAAGCCCAGAACGCCGCGGTCGCGTGCCATGATGGCTTCCGCATACGACGAGTACACGCCCTGTGCCGGACCATTTTCGTCGGCCGGTTGGTAGCGGCCCTCTCCGCCCTGTTCGTCGGCACGCTTGTTCATGGTCAAGAAGTACAGACCTGTGACCATATCCAGACGCGGCATGGCCAATGGCTTACCAGACGCTGGTGACAGAATGTTGTTTGACGACAGCATCAGCACGCGGGCTTCGGCCTGCGCCTCGGCGGACAATGGCAGGTGAACCGCCATCTGGTCGCCGTCGAAGTCCGCGTTGAAGGCCTCACAGGCAAGTGGGTGCAGCTGGATGGCTTTACCTTCGACCAGCTTCGGTTCGAATGCCTGGATACCCAGACGGTGCAGGGTTGGTGCACGGTTCAGCAGCACCGGGTGCTCAGAAATGGCTTCTTCGAGAACGTCCCAGACTTCTGGACGTTGACGCTCAACCATGCGCTTGGCGGACTTGATGTTCTGCGCATAGTCGTTTTCCACCAGGCGCTTCATGACGAATGGCTTGAACAGCTCCAACGCCATCAACTTCGGCAGACCACACTCGTGCAGCTTCAGCTGCGGACCGACGATAATAACCGAACGGCCGGAGTAGTCCACACGCTTACCCAGCAGGTTCTGACGGAAACGACCCGACTTACCCTTCAAGAGGTCGGACAAGGACTTCAGTGGGCGGTTACCCGGGCCAGCGACAGGACGGCCGCGTCGGCCGTTGTCGAACAGTGCATCCACCGACTCCTGCAGCATGCGCTTCTCGTTGTTCACGATGATTTCCGGAGCACCGAGATCCAGCATGCGCTTCAGACGGTTGTTGCGGTTGATTACACGACGGTAGAGGTCATTCAAGTCGGAGGTAGCGAATCGGCCACCATCAAGCTGCACCATTGGCCGAAGCTCTGGCGGGATGACCGGAATGGAATCCAGAACCATTCCAGCAGGATCGTTACCGGAATTCAGGAATGCAGCGACGACCTTCAGGCGCTTCAACGCGCGCATCTTCTTCTGGCCCTTGCCTTCATTGATGATGCCGCGCAGCTCCTCAGCCTCAGCTTCAAGGTCGAAGTTCCGGATCAGAGTCTGGATGGCTTCCGCACCCATGCCACCGGTGAAGTAATCCTCGTAGCGATCGACGAGTTCTTCGTAGATGGTCTCGTCGATGATCATCTGCTTTGGAGCTAGCTTGACGAAGTGGTTCCAGATTTCGTCGAGACGATCAACTTCGCGCTCGCCGCGTTCGCGCATGTGCTGCATTTCTTTCTCTGCAGCGTTTTGCACCTTACGACGTGCATCGGCCTTCGCGCCGGCTTCTTCCAGCTCCGCCAGGTCCTGCTCGAGCTTCTGAGCCCGCTCGGCGATCTCAGAGTTGGTGTCGTCTTCGACGTCCTTCTTTTCCAGAAGCATTTCTGCTTCCAGAGTGGACAAGTCGTTGTGACGGGCTTCCTCATCTACTGAGGTGATGATGTTCGCCGCGAAGTAGATGATGCGCTCCAGGTCCTTCGGAGCCAAATCCAACAAGTAACCCAAGCGGGAAGGAACACCCTTGAAGTACCAGATGTGGGTCACTGGAGCAGCCAACTCGATGTGGCCCATGCGCTCGCGGCGCACCTTGGACTTGGTCACCTCAACGCCACAGCGCTCACAAATGATGCCCTTGTAGCGGACACGCTTGTACTTGCCACAGGCACATTCCCAGTCGCGGGTTGGTCCGAAGATGCGCTCACAGAACAAGCCGTCACGTTCCGGCTTCAGGGTGCGGTAGTTAATGGTTTCCGGCTTCTTGACCTCGCCCTTGGACCAACGGCGGATGTCGTCGGCAGTGGCAAGACCAATGCGGAGTTCGTCGAAGAGGTTTACGTCAAACACGTAAATACCCTTTCCCCTCCGATGAAGGAGGGATTGCAATGACTATTAAGGACTTTTGGTATTTCGGCGTTGGTTTTGCCGTTTAGGAGATGTCTGCAGCGGCGCCCTCATCGCGGGACAAGTTAATGCCCAGCGATGGTCCAGCTTCGTCGTCCTCGTCAGAGCCAGACAGCTCCATCGGAGTTCCGTCAGAGGAAAGAACCTCAACGTTCAGACACAGCGACTGCAGCTCCTTGAGCAAGACCTTGAAGGACTCTGGGATACCCGGATCCGGAATGTTATCGCCCTTCACGATCGCCTCGTAGACCTTCACACGTCCAACCACGTCGTCGGACTTGATCGTCAGAAGCTCCTGCAGGGTGTAGGCGGCACCGTATGCCTGCATTGCCCACACCTCCATCTCACCGAAGCGCTGACCACCGAACTGTGCCTTACCACCCAGCGGCTGCTGGGTAATCATGGAATAAGGACCAGTCGAGCGAGCGTGAATCTTCTCGTCGATCAAGTGGTGCAGCTTCAAGATGTACATGTAACCGACAGAGATCGGGTGCTCGAATGGCTCACCGGAGCGGCCGTCGAACAAACGAGCCTTACCATGGCGATCCACCATGACGTTGCCGTCCCGGTTTGGACGGGAGTTAGCCAACAGACCAGAAACTTCTTCGTTGGAAGCACCGTCGAAAACCGGGGTTGCGGTCAGCGAATGTGCCGGAACGTCGTACAGTTCCTTCGGCAGGGTCTTGATCAGTTCTTCGTTCTGTGGATCGTTGGGATCAACCTTCCAACCGGCATGTGCCAGCCAGCCCAGGTGAATCTCCAAAACCTGACCAATGTTCATACGACGAGGAACACCGTGGGTGTTCAGGATGACGTCAACCGGGGTGCCGTCTTCCATGAATGGCATATCCTCCGGCGGCAGGATCTTGCCGACGACACCCTTGTTACCGTGGCGGCCAGCGAGCTTATCGCCATCCTGGATCTTGCGCTTCTGGGCAACGTAGACGCGAATCATCTCATTGACGCCTGGCGAGAGATCATCGTCATCCTCACGAGAGAAGCGCGCCACGCCAATGACCTTGCCGGTCTCACCGTGTGGAACCTTCATAGAGGTATCACGAACTTCGCGGGCCTTCTCACCAAAGATGGCACGGAGCAAACGCTCCTCAGGGGTCAGCTCAGTTTCACCCTTCGGAGTGACCTTACCGACCAGGATGTCGCCTGGGCGGACGTCTGCACCGATGCGGATGATGCCGCGTTCGTCGAGGTCTCGCAGAACATCTTCCGAAACATTCGGAATTTCGCGAGTAATTTCTTCGGCACCCAGCTTAGTGTCGCGTGCATCAATCTCGTGCTCTTCGATGTGCACGGAGGTCAGCGAATCATCTTCCACGATGGACTGATTCAGGATGATCGCGTCCTCGTAGTTGTGGCCTTCCCATGGCATGAACGCCACCAGCATGTTGCGGCCCAACGACATTTCGCCGTTATGGGTGCCAGGGCCGTCGGCAAGCACTTGGCCTGCCTCGACGCGGTCGCCAATGTTAACCAGTGGAGTCTGGTTGTAGTTGGTGCCCTGGTTGGTGCGCTCGAATTTGCGCAGCATGTAGGTATCGCGAATGCCATCATCATCCATGATGGTGATCAGATCCGCAGAGACGTTTTCCACAACGCCTGCCTTCGGCGTAATGACAACGTCGCCAGCATCATAAGCGGCGCGCAATTCCATACCCGTACCAACATATGGTGCCTCGGAACGGACCAGAGGAACCGCCTGGCGCTGCATGTTCGCACCCATCAAAGCACGGTTAGCGTCGTCGTGCTCCAGGAACGGAATCATCGCGGTAGCGACAGAAACCATCTGTCGTGGGGAAACGTCAACGTAATCTACGCCGTCAGCAGTGGTAACGGCGATATCGCCATCCTTCTGGCGGACCTCGATACGGTCACTGGTAATCGTGCCGTCTTCTGCGGTTGGGACCTCAGCCTGGGCAATGGAATAGCGATCTTCCGCATCGGCAGCCAGGTACTCTACTTCGTCAGTAACGCGACCATCGACAACTTTGCGGTATGGGGTCTCGATAAAGCCGAAGGAATTCACCCGAGCATACGATGCCAACGATCCGATCAGACCAATGTTCGGACCTTCCGGGGTCTCAATCGGACACATGCGTCCGTAGTGCGAAGGGTGCACGTCACGAACTTCGATGCCGGCGCGCTCGCGCGACAGACCACCAGGACCCAGCGCGGAGAGACGACGCTTGTGAGTCAGACCAGACAACGAGTTGTTCTGGTCCATAAACTGGGACAGCTGGGAAGTACCAAAGAATTCGCGAATCGAAGCAGAGACCGGACGGACGTTGATCAACGAAGTCGGGGTGATCGACTCTGCATCCTGGGTGGTCATACGTTCACGTACGACGCGCTCCATACGAGACAAACCGACGCGCACCTGGTTTTGAATCAACTCACCGACAGTACGCAGACGACGGTTACCAAAGTGGTCGATGTCGTCGGTGTCCAACATCAGATGCTGACCGTCCGGCGATTGCATCTCCCGCTCGCCGGTGTGCAAACGCACCAGATATTCCAGCGTGGTGGCAATGTCCTCTTCAGTTAGGGTGCTCAGACCATCATGATCGCCACCCAAGCCCAACTTGCGGTTGATCTTGTAACGACCAACGCGTGCCAAGTCATAACGCTTCGGGTTGAAGAAAGAATTGTCCAGCAGCGACTGTGCCAGATCTCGGGTAGGCTGCTCGCCCGGACGTTGCTTGCGGTAGATCTCCAACAAAGCCTCGTCGGTATTGGCAACGCCGTCAGCTTCCAGCGTGGACATCATAAGTTCGGAGAAGCCGAAACGGTCCCGGATCTTCTCTTCGGTCCAGCCCAAAGCCTTCAACAGCACAGTAACCGGCTGACGACGCTTGCGGTCAATACGCACGCCGACGGTGTCACGCTTATCAACGTCAAATTCCAGCCACGCACCACGAGAAGGGATAACCTTCACCGCATGCAGCGGACGCTCGGTAGATTTGTCGATAGAACGATCAAAGTACACACCCGGGGAACGGACCAGCTGCGAAACAATGACGCGCTCTGTACCGTTCACAATGAAGGTGCCCTTTTCGGTCATCATCGGGAAATCACCGATGAAAACAGTCTGGGACTTGATCTCCTGGGTATCGGAATTAATGAATTCCGCAGTCACATACAGTGGTGCGGAGTAGTTAATGTCTTTTTCTTTCGCCTCGTCGACGGTGTTTTTCACCGGCTCGAAACGGGGCTCAGACAACGAAAGAGACATGTTGCCGGAGTAATCCTCAATCGGCGAAAGCTCATTCAGGATATCCTCGAGCCCTGAAGTAATCTGCGCATCGGCACCGCGACGTTCTTGTTCGCGCTCACGCCACTCGGGCGTACCGATGAGCCAATCATAAGAGTCTCGTTGTAGGTCTAAAAGCCCCGGGACGGCGATCGGTTCGTTAATCTTCGCGAACGAGTACCGTTGCGGGGCTCCGGGAATATTAGCCACTGAACTGGTCTGGCGGGAGACTGCCAAGATGGGTCCTTCCAGCACCTCACGCGGAAGCGGGTTTCAGCCACTCTGGCATGTGACTGCCCTACAACCGCTGGTATTTTTTAGCATCTGTTATTGCTGTGGAATCCCGTGATCAGATAGCATAAAATCACCTTGTCAAGTGAACGTTTTCACGAAAATCAACAAGGCTCAAGCATGCACTAGCCCACAGGTTCCAGCGCAACGTAGCAGTTTATTGCAATTTGCTTATTTTGTAAAGTCCTGATTAGCAACTGTGGCGGATGGAGTTAACGGATCACCTGCTGCTCAGACTAAGTTCTGTCGGGCCCGCCGAAAGCCACCAAACACGCCGATCAACGCCAGCACCGTAATAAGTGCACCAATTCCCAACACAATGTAGCGGATAAGACGCACTGTGTCATCGTCAGGGAATGACTCCGCCTGGGTAATAAGCTTGTCGACGTCGGCGTCGGCAAGCTGCGCCTGATATGCGATGCCGTCTTCGATGCGCTCTCCCGTGTGAGTCGCAAAATAATCGTCGACAGTTTCGTGCACGTCGACGATCATGCCTGTGCGTGGATGCACAAAATAATCACGCGTCGCCGAATGATGCAAATACAGCTGCCGCCTAATTGCGGGTGCCGGAGCTTGTTCTAGCGCATCCGCTTCTTCAGCGTTTTCTTCTGGAGTTTTAATCGGCACTTCTGCAGCGTTTTCTTCAGAAGTTTTATCAGGAACCACCAGCTCTTCCTGTTTAGTGTTGCGCGCATCCGCGTATTTCGAGGCCACGTTCACCGGATCGATAACCTGACGATATCGGTACAGCTCCACCCCGTCTACTGTAACTTCCTCCTGAAACGCCGCCGGGTGGGATTCCCGAAGCGTTTCGTCAAACACGTCATAGCTGGTCTTTTCCGCGTTGACTGGGAATTTTAACCACTGGCCATCGATCTCGATGTGTGCAGCCGGAGTCACCAACGTGTGGCTGAGTTGCGCGGCACTCAGCGCTTGCCCGCTCCGACGGTCCATATCAAAAGCCCAAACGTCGGCGTCGACAAGCTCGGTTGCATCCGGGTTGTCTTGCGCGTGGTTACCCCCTGGCTGCTCGTCGGGCTGGCCTGCTTGGTTTTCCTCGGTGCTTCGTATAAGCGTCGAACCAACGCGAACTGCGACCGATTCTGCATCAGCAGGCTCCAGCAGGTCCCAATGCAACTGGCGCTGGTAACCAGTGGCGTCGTCGACAAGCCGGAAGGTGGTGTGCTGGACATCAAGCGGTAAGCGCGCATCAATGTGCACAAAGCGCGGAGCCAGGCCGGCGCCGACCACCAAGGCAAGGCCAATGCCAATCGCAATGGCAGACAAAACGCGTGAGGCAGGCAGCATGTGTGGCAGTTTACCGTACCTAGGGTCCGAGAGCCGCCTAGGTGATCCCCGCACCATGTCACACCATGTCACACCATGTCACACCATGTGAGATGATCGCGCTACATGGTAGTTACTCAAAGCTCCTCACCATGGAACTCGACTGCCACCCAGGCGTCAACATCTTCCCCTGCATTATCCACATCCTCACCGCGAACCGGCAGCCCCTGGTGCACCGTCGCCTTCGGACATGCCGCAGCCACCTCCGACAATGCCGCACCCGCGCCGCCAGTAAACGTCACAAACGGATAGACGTCCTTACCTGGCAAACCGTTGGTCTCATCGAAGAAGGTGCGCAGAATCATGGGGAGCTCTGCGTGCCACACCGGGCTACCCACGATGATCCGCTCATACTTGCCGACGTCGGGCAGTTCGCCAGCGATGGCCGGACGGGCGTTGTTGCGTAGTTCTTGTGCCGAGCGCCGGTCAACGGAATCGAACTCGTCGGAATAGGGGTCAGCGGCCGTGATCTCGAAAGTGTCGCATTCGATGCGTTCGGCGATCATATCGGCAACGCGCTTGGTGTTACCGATTTCTAGTGTGCGGCGACCACCATCCCAGAGATTTTCACCGCTACGAGAAAAGAAAACGAGAAGGGTGTTCGGGGTGCCAGTCATGGGGAATCCTTTCTTCACAAATGGTGGCATCTGCGCGGGCAGCATGCCGACAGTGCCGACGCTGCCGCCAATTATGGTGGCAGCACTCTGCTCTAGCCTACCCCTTCTGGCTCCGAAAAATCATCCGAAAGTAGGAGGATATGGTGGAGGGCCCATGCGTGGAACACACTCGACGGCAGAACGATTTCCCACCCGCCGGAACCGCACCTGCTTTTTGCGAAAAATTCCTCGCGCCTATTGTGATAAATCATTAATTTTATTGTGGTAAATCACCGTCTTTATTGTGAGAAAACCTCTAGAGGTTTACGGTAAATCCTCGCGCTTGAGCTCAACAAACCCCGTGTAGCGTGTTCACCTGCTACTATTTAGCTATGAAGAACCTCTCGCACGAAGTACGTCGACATAGCACGCTAATCGCTCGAGAGATCGTTGAAGACTCTCCATTATTGGTAGTGCAGGGCGCACGCCAGGTCGGCAAATCAACCCTGTTACGGCAAACATTCAGCAACGATGAAGCCGCTTTTGTCACCTTGGATGTCGACGTAGAGCGCGAATATGCACAGGCTGACCCAATCGGATTTCTACAACAAGCACCAAACAAGACTCTTGTCATTGACGAAGCACAGCGCGCGCCCAATCTAGCCTTGGCCTTGAAACGCGTCATTGACTTAGACCGCCGTCCGGGCAGGTATGCCATTACTGGCTCCACCGATTTGCTCAGCCTCCCCGGGGTATCCGATTCTCTTGCCGGACGAGCGGAATCACTACGTCTCTACGGGCTCAGTCAGGGAGAATTAGCCAATAGGTCAACCCCAGAAGATTGGGTCCACTGGATCCTTTCTGTCACTTCAAGTACCACGATCGACTCCGTCGGCGAGCACTACCAGCACGAAAATATTGCTCGCCCTGAGCAGCAAAGATCGATTGTTATTGCAGGTGGATACCCAGAGCCACTAAAGAGAGAGCCTGGTCGCCGACGGGACCGATGGTTTTCTTCATATCTGGAACGCTTAGCTACCCATGACGCACGTGAATTAGCAGGAAGCAGTGACTACGCAGAATATCTGCAACCATTGTTAAAAATATTGGCAAGCCAAGGACAAGCTGAACTTGTCAAAGCAAAAGTCGCCCGGAACCTAGGAATCTCCGAAACTGCACTTACCGACTATCTACAACTCGCTGAACGGATGTATCTGGTCGACTCTATTCCCGGCTGGGGCGTCGGTTTTACCAACCGCAGCGTGAAACGCCCAAAAATCAGCGTTTCCGATACAGGGCTAGCCGGGTTTTTATCAGGACTAACCGTGCAAAAATCGCTGCAATCCGGCGGCTTTGAATTATACGGTGCACTTCTAGAAGCATTCATCGTCGGAGAACTGCGCAAACAACAAACCTGGTCTACCGAGCGTTATTCCATCGCTCATTTCCGGCAAAGAAACGAAGAAATCGATATCGTTGTTGAGCTTGCCGACGGGCGGGTTATTCTCATCGAAGTAAAAAGCTCGCATGACGTCGATGCTCGCGCGTGGAAACACCTAAAAACCATTGGCTCACAGCTAGGTCAACGCGTAGCGGCCACCGTCGTTATCTACCTCGGGGATAAGGCGCTCCGATTCCACGACGACGAGCACACGATATTCGTCCTTCCGGTGACATCGTTGTGGCAACATCCCGAGCCACGTCAGGGTTAATAGGGGTGTAACGACAGGAAAGGGCTAAACGACAGGGTTAACCCACAAAAAGCGTGTACCAAACCATATAACAAAACCCGCGGGCACCGAAAAGGTGAACCCGCGGGTTAGCGATTGTTACGAGTTATAACCAACTCGCGGCGGTGGCAAGAATGCTTGGGATAGTAAAAACTACTTCAGCTCGACAGAAGCGCCAGCTTCTTCCAGCTTGGTCTTGGCAGCTTCTGCGTCGTCCTTGGAAGCGCCCTCGATGATAGCCTTTGGAGCAGACTCTACGAGTTCCTTGGCTTCCTTCAGGCCCAGGCCGGAAACGATTTCGCGGACAGCCTTGATAACGCCGATCTTCTTAGCGCCAGCATCGGTCAGGACAACGTCGAACTCGTCCTTCTCTTCAGCGGCACCCTCGCCAGCACCAGCGGCTGGGGCAGCAGCGACAGCTGCAGGAGCAGCAGCTTCAACGTCGAATACTTCCTCGAATTCCTTAACGAAGTCGGAAAGTTCGATCAGGGTCATTTCCTTGAACGCTTCAATGAGCTCGTCCTTGGAGAGCTTAGCCATGTCAGGCTTCCTTTCTATAGTTGCGTGTTCTGCGCGTTAGCGCTTAACAGTGCACAATTTGTCGTTGGTTCCGGCACATCGTCGGTATGCGAGCCGCACTGGATGATCCAGCCAGGCCTAGCAACCGCAAGCGCCAGCACCGTGTGGTTTTTAGCCTTCGTTCTGCTTCTTCTCTTCGAGAGCAGCGCCGAGGCGAGCCATCTTGGTAGCAGGTGCGTTGAACACTGCTGCTGCCTTTGCCAAGTTGCCCTTCATAGCGCCGGCCAGCTTCGCAAGGGTTACCTCGCGACTGTCCAGGTCAGCCAGTGCCTTGACTTGGTCGGCATTCAGTGCTTTGCCATCCATGTAGCCGGCCTTAACGACGAGAGCGTCGTTTTCGGAACCGAACTTCTTGAATACCTTTGCAGCGTCAACAGCTTCGCCCTTGATAAAGGCGATAGCGGTTGGCCCCTGGAAGTATTCGTCAAGGTCAGTGATTCCCGCTTCGTTGGCGGCAATCTTCAGAAGGGTGTTCTTGGCGACGGAGTATTCAACATCGAAACCCAGCTGATCACGCAGCTCGGAAATCTGCGGAACAGTCAGACCACGGTATTCAGTCAGAACTACCGAGTCAGACTCAGCCAGCTTGTTTTTGATCTTGGCCAATTCCGCAACATTCTTCGGGTTTGCCATGGTTACTCACGCCTCCTTTCGATACATCCTAGTGGTGTCACCACGGGACTCCCCTGCTTCCAGCAAGACCATGCCACTGTGGCTGGCAAGCTAGCAACAAAAAAGCCCCGTGCAAGAGCACAGGGCGCATACAACCTTCTGGTTGGAATGCACAAGTGTCTCCTGCGTGGGTCGTCGCCACCACGAGTAACTCGTGGGGTGACCTTCGATCCGTTACACGGATAACCGACGGTCTTCGGTGAAACTTGAGCGCGGCAAAAGCCGTTCAAACTTCAGCAAGAACCCTATCACCTTAATTCGGTAGCACCAAATCTACGGAGAATCGTTTGCGCTGCTCGCCACCCGGCCATTCCGTGCACACCTGCGCCTGGCAGGCTAGCCCCGCTCGCCTGCACCACCGGAACCTCCGGATTCATCGTCAACGTGCCGACGTATTGGCGCTGTCGTAGCATCTGCGCCAAATTCATGGCTCCACCTGCGATATCCCCGCCGATCAGATTCGCGTTGGCTTCCTGCAGCTGCCCTGGAGAAGCCTGGTGGCGTTCGATGATTTGTGCGGAAAACCCGGAGGCATATCGCGAAATTTGCGTTTCTATCAGGCCTGCTACTTCACCCGGGAATTTCTCCTGGTAACCATGCGGCACGTGGGCATAGGCCCAGAGGATGTGCGGTAGCCTGGCATCCTCCGGCATTCTCCCTGCATCAAGCTGCGCCGACAGCACCCGCCCAGCCCCCACCGACCGCCGATTACCAGAAAAACGCGTAGGGTCCGCGGCCTGTTGTTGACAGACCATCACGAATGGGCGCTCCGGCAACGTCCCCGCCGCAGCCTGACTTTCCGCTAACTGCATCTCAGGCACGGTTCCACCCACGTGCACCGTGCCCGCGCCTGCCACTCGCGGATCATTCCACCGCACCGGACCATTAACCAAATAGTCCACCTTGTACACCGCAGTACCGTACTTCCATCGTCGTAGACTCCGCGAACGCAGCCTGGACAACTCTAGCCCCTGCAAGGCCAGTAGCTGGCGCGGAGTTTGCGTGGTCACCACTGCGTCATAGGTTGCAAAACCAGA
Organism: Corynebacterium pseudodiphtheriticum; assembly: GCF_023509295.1. Classification (NCBI taxonomy): domain Bacteria; kingdom Bacillati; phylum Actinomycetota; class Actinomycetes; order Mycobacteriales; family Corynebacteriaceae; genus Corynebacterium; species Corynebacterium pseudodiphtheriticum. Next base: position 1,956,409 of record NZ_CP091864.1, read on the forward strand.
AAGATCCTGGACCTCAGCACCGGTCTTGATTATCCCGCCGTTGTGCTTAATCACCCGTGCCAATGCCCTAGCTAATTGTCCAGTGCCGCCGGAAACCACTGGCCAGCCCGTGGTCATCCCGAGTGAGTTAAATAACAATCCAAACGCTGCGGTACCTGGCTGGCTCGGCGGGCGAATCGCGTGCACAGCAGAACCAACCAGCAAGGCCCGGGCAGATTCGTCGACAAGCAGCCGCGAAGTTAAGCTTCTCGCTGGCCACACACCCCGCAGGCCCAAGCACGCGAGAGCAAGCGGGTAACGTGGGCGGACCGGAAGCACCGAGTTGACAAGCTTGCCGACGTCGTCGACAAGCGGCTTGTGCAAGTGGTTCCACACCCGTTCGTCATGGTCGGAAAACTGTGCGGCGGTGGACTTAAGATCGCGATGCAAAAGAACCGCAGGTGCGTCGACAAGCGGGTGCGCCATCGGGTACTGCGAATGCTTCCACTCCAGCCCATAATTTTCGAGGCCCAACTGGCGAAACACCGGACTCACGGCTCCAAACGGATGAGCCGCGGCACCGAAATCAACCGCGCTCCCCGCCCCGAACGCAGGGTAGGTGCGCGCGGATCCACCGATGTCGTCGGCGGATTCAAAAACTTCTACACGGCAGCCAGCCTGCGCTAAAACTGCTGCAGCAGTAAGGCCGTTAGGGCCGGCACCAATAACGGCGACCCGGGCCCCGCCATTATGGGCGAAGGAAGACCGGGCAAAACCAGAACTCATAGGTTAAATCTAAGCATCTGCGATACGCGGCGACCGTATTGGCGTCATTTCTGGCGACGTTTCTGTCGGTGATGATCCAGTTGGTGCTGTTCCTGCTGGCGGCATTTTTGTTTGCGAGATTCCTGGAAACGAGCAGACTCTTCGTAACGGCGCCAAAAACGAGCTACCTTTTCTGGTTTGGGTTGGCGGCGCCAGATTACGGTCGCGGCAATGATCCCGATGCCTACCATCATGACCGCGAACCACAATTTTCCCACCAAAATCGTTGACAAAATCATAGAGGCCCACGCCGTCGCAATAATGTATATCCGACGTCTGCGGCTTAAGGAACCAGAGTAAAAATCAATGAGATAACTACGCAGCGGTGAGCGGTGCAGAATATAGAATTCCAACCGCTGCGAACTACGCGTGAAAAAGAAAAACGCCAGCAGCACGAACGGAGTCGCCGGTACCAACGGCACTAATGCACCGAAAGCACCGAGCCCCACGCACAACAGCCCACAGGCCAGATAGAGATACCGCATAGCACCTTCAAGATTACCCCGGGTTCACTTGAGTTCATAGGGGCTTAATAGGGGGTAATAGCAGGCTAATTCACGGATACTAGAAAACCCACCTTCACTATCCCAACGAACGGGAGTGAAGGTGGGCGGGGTGCAGTACGAGTACTTCGGGCGCGAGATCCTCGGGCCAAAACACTCGGGCACTCAGTTGCTGAAGTCTTGAGCTACCTAAGCTTCGAGATGATTAAGCCTGGAGGTGTTTATGCCTCGACGGTGTAGTTCTTCTGCACCGATGGGTCAACTGGAACACCAGGACCAGTGGTGGAAGAAACGGTAACCTTCTTCAGGTAAATACCCTTAGCAGCCGATGGCTTCAGACGCAGGACTTCGTCCAACAGTGCGCCGTAGTTCTCAGCCAGAGCTTGCTCGCTGAACGAGGCCTTACCGATCAGGGCGTGCAGGTTGGAAGCCTTGTCGACGCGGAAAGAGATCTTACCGCCCTTAACTTCTTTGATCGCCTTGGTGACGTCGTTAGTGACGGTACCGGTCTTCGGGTTCGGCATCAGGCCACGAGGGCCCAGGACGCGCGCAATACGACCAATCTTAGCCATCTGGTCCGGGGTAGCAATTGCGACGTCGAAATCGATCTTGCCTTCGGTGACCTGGGAGATCAGCTCATCAACACCGACGATGTCGGCGCCAGCCTGCTCAGCTTCGGTGGCCTTCTCGCCAGCCGCGAAAACGGCAACGCGAACATCTTTGCCGGTGCCATTTGGAAGGGACACGGTGCCACGAACCAACTGGTCAGCCTTACGTGGATCAACGCCCAGACGCATAGCGACGTCGATGGTGGCATCGAAGTTCTTCGAAGAAGTATCCTTAGCCAGCTTTACTGCCTCTAGTGGGCGGTACAGGTGGTCGCGGGAGATCTTGGTCGCGGCTTCTTTAAAAGCTTTGGACTTAGTGCTCATTTCTCAATTCCTTTAGGTTTGGGGATTGTCGTGGTCAGCGAGCCGTAGCTGGCTCTGCCACGGTGGATGTGGCCGCATCCGACTTTATCCGAGTGCGGCCATGGCGAACATCAAGGCTGCGGTACGACAGACCTTAACGCTTGCGAGGGGCCCGACTTACGCGTCTGGGTGTCCATCAACGTTCAGGCCCATGGAGCGAGCGGTACCAGCGATGATGCGGGCAGCGTTTTCCTCGTCACGAGCGTTCAGGTCTTCGAACTTGGTCTTGCCGATTTCCTTGCACTGTTCCCAGGTCACGGTTCCGACCTTCTGGGTGTGCGGAACGCCGGAGCCCTTCTGCACGCCAGCGGCCTTCAGCAGCAACTTGGCAGCAGGTGGGGTCTTCAGCTTGAAGTCGAAGGAGCGGTCCTCGTAGACGGTGATTTCTACAGGGATAACTTCGCCGCGCTTGTCTTCAGTAGCAGCGTTATAAGCCTTGCAGAATTCCATGATGTTGACCTGGTGGGCACCCAGGGCAGGGCCGACTGGAGGAGCAGGGTTTGCCTGACCAGCCTGGATCTGCAGCTTAATAAAGCCTGCTTGCTTCTTTTTCTTCTTTGGAGCCATCGCTTTACCTCAATTCCGTGGTACCAGCACCCCGCCACGATGAATAACGGGGAACTGTCCGGATTCCGGCCTTCGCCGGCAACCGGGGATGTGCAATTCTTTTCCGGTGTGCTGCTGCAAACGCGATTGCGCACGCATCAGTACGCACACACGAAGAACTAGCGTACTGTAACCCGGGCGCCAAGCCCAAACCCAGGCGCCAGGCCCAAACTACATAATGCGCTCGACCTGATCTGCGGTGAGTTCCACTGGGGTTTCGCGACCAAAGATCGACACCAGCGCCTGCATCTTGCCGGTTTCTGGGTCGATCTCGGAGATGGTAGCCGAAACCGAAGCCAGCGCACCAGACAGGATCGTGACGGCTTCGCCAACCTGGTAATCGTGATCGATGCCAGATGCGGCTGGCTTCTGCGGGCTTGCCACCTGCTCTTCTTCGGCCTGTGCCGGCGTCTCATCGCGCGCCTCGGTAGTCTTCGGCAGCAAGAACTTGGCCACCTCACGGGTCTTGACAACAGTCGCATTGCCCTCGTTGCCCACAAAAGAAGTTACACCCGGGGTATCACGAACCACAGACCAAGCGCGGTCGTTAATCTCCATGCGTACCAAAACATAGCCTGGCAGGAGTTTCTTCTTGACGATCTTTTTCTTGCCGTCTTTTTTCTCCACGACATTTTCAATCGGCACTACGACGTCGAAGATGGAATCCTCAACCTCAAGAGTTTGGATGCGCATATCCAGGTTGGTTTTCACCTTGTTTTCGTAACCCGAATAGCACTGAATGATGTACCACTGCCCCGGCTGCTTCTTCAGCTCTTTCGTGAACTCCCGCAAACGCATACGGTAGGCAGCATCCGCATCTGCATCCGTCTCCGTTGCAGAAGCACCAGACTCAGCGGAATCATTAGGGGCCTCTGCGCTGGCATCGTCTGCGCCTTCTACAGACTTTGCGGCAGCTTCAGTAGCCTTGACGGCCTCTTCGTGGTCTTTAGCGAAATCATCGGAATCCGCATCGTAGTCGTCGCCAAGCGATTCGCGGTCTTCCTCAGCAGCGAGCTCTGCCGCTTCACTAGCCCTGGCTACCTCCGGGGTGACGTCTTCAAAAACGTCGCTGTCGTTAAGGTTTTCGTTCTGCGTATCTTCGCTCACGGTCGTCCTACTCCCTTATGCATAGGGTCATTGGGTAATTCTGGTGCGGTTGTGTCATAAATTATCCCGCTTATCCAACGAGGGACAAGCGGGATAACAACCTGATATTTAGCAACTATACCTAAGGGTTAAGAACTGCATCAACTCCCAAGCTGGCAACAGTATCAATACCCCAAACCAGCGCAGTGAGGACAAAGAGGAAGGCGAACACGACGATGGTGTACTGCACCATCTGCTTTGCGGTAGGCCAGACAACCTTGCCCATTTCAGAGACGACCTCTGGAACAAAGCTAGTTGGACCGCCACCGGGCTTATCATCACGAACAGATGAGTCATCGACATTGACGACGCGCTTCGCTTCGTAGGAAGCGCTGGATGTCGTGGAAGCACCCGAGAGTTGACGTTTACCGACTGGGCGAGCCGCTCCCCCGGTAGCGTTGTTTTCTTCGCTCACGTCAATAACTCCTCAATGGCCTCGGAGACCTTGGTGAATGACCTCATAAAAATAATGGCAGGGGCGACAGGACTCGAACCTGCAACCTACGGTTTTGGAGACCGTTGCGCTACCAATTGCGCCACGCCCCTAGAGGGTGCTGGGTAAAAGAACAGGGATCCAAAGATGATACCTGAACTTACAGCAGCCTTCACCTTAGCAGACCGGGAACCGATCAGCACAAGGCTTGAGGTAATGGGAAAAACCCAGTAGCGATGGCGGGAATTGAACCCGCGACACAACGATTATGAGTCGTATGCTCTACCACTGAGCTACACCGCCTGGTGTTGCAGCGTCTAAGGTGTTCGACCCTAAACAGCAACAGAGCCCCCTGACGGAATCGAACCGTCGACCTTTTCCTTACCATGGAAACGCTCTGCCGACTGAGCTAAGGGGGCGCAGCCTCGAAACCAACTTTGCAGTCTTTCAATCTACTTTGTTGCGCTCCGTTGAAGCCTCACACAGCCTAACTCAGTTTATTATAAATACACAAATCGGCAGGTCAACCATTGTTTTTCCACCGTTTAAGGGCACTTTAGAGGTTATACGTCAAAAAGGGGATGCGGACGAAATCTTGGAGGGTTTTCCGCAGGTCTAATATTCGCTACCCGAATACACAACGACCATCCGAACTCACGGCCACGCCTGCAACAGAAAACCCCACGCGGTAATTCGCGTGGGGTTTGACACTGTGCCAGGTAGAAGATTCGAACTTCTGAAGGCAATGCCGGCGGATTTACAGTCCGCTCCCTTTGGCCGCTCGGGCAACCTGGCGTGCACCATTTGGTGCGGTTATTTACCCTACTATAGACACCCAATAAACTTACAAATCAGCACTACAGGCAGGGTTTCAACAGCCAGAAACAGCCACGATTACCAGCAAGCACCCAGCTAACCCACCCGGCGCATGGTGTATTCCGCAAGCAAGCGCAGGGCGCGCGTCGCGGCATTATTCGGCAGCTTGTCCAATTCACGGTCCACAACATCCAAATGGGCTTGGACGTCGGCAAGTGCTTTCGCACGCCCTTCCGTCTCCCGAATCAGTGCAATAGCACGCTGCACATCATCCTCGGCCTCCAATGGGCCGGTCAACAAAGAACGCAACTCATTAGCAGCAGCGCTATCTTCCGCCAATGCATACAACACCGGCAGCGTAAATACGCCTTCACGCAAGTCAGTACCCGGAATCTTGCCAGAATCTTTTGGATCAGAAAACAGGTCAATAATATCGTCGACGATCTGGAAGATCATGCCGATCGCACCGCCAATGGTTTGCAAAGAGCGCTGCGTCGGCTCATCCGCACCCGCATGATACGCACCCAAGTACCCAGCCGAGGCGATCAGCACGGCGGTCTTTTCCTCAATCACCTTCTGGTAATGCTCCACCGGGTCGGACTCACCCGCGCCAAGTGTCTCACGCATCTGCCCAGTAACCAGCTCCTGGAAAGTTTCCCCGAAGTGGCGCACAGTCAGACTATCCATCGTGGACATGATCCGAGACGCGTGCGCGAGCAACACATCACCAGACAAGATCGCCACCGAATTACTCCAGCGTGAATTCGCAGATTCGACCCCACGTCGCTGATCGGCTTCATCCATCACATCGTCGTGGTAAAGCGTGGCTAAATGCACAATCTCCACCACACTCGCTGCTTTATACACGTTGTCCGACTCTGCATGCGGGCCATATTCCGCCGCAAGCAACGCCATCATCGGGCGGAAGCGCTTGCCACCAGCGGTAGTCAGGTGCAAAACCTTATCCGTGATGAACTCTGCGCCCTGCGAAAGCTCCGAACGCAACAGGTCTTCGACCGTTTCCATCCCGGCAGCAATGCGCGAATTGAGCTGTTCATCCCCCAAATCCACAGCGGGGGTGTAACCAGAAACCTGGTTTTGGCCAGTGGTCATATCCGAGGTTTATCCTTGCGCTTATTCGTTCCCATAATTCCCGTCCTAACAGTAGCCGACGAAACAGGGCAAAACACTTCCGGGGGCTTATTCATGCAACAATAATGCCCATGAGCCTTGCCGACGACTCCCCCGATCGCCCCGATTCCGGGTCCCATACTGCATCTTCCAGGTCGAAACCTCCGAAAAGCGAAATTCTTGCCGACGCCTCCAGCACCAGCAATGACGCGGTTTCCTGCGAAGTCGCGGTAATCGGCGGTGGTCCGGCCGGAGCCGCGGCTGCAATTTATGCCGCACGCGCCGGATGGGACGTCGTATTGGTAGACCAAGCAACCTTTCCCCGCGATAAAACCTGCGGCGATGGTCTCACCCCACGCGCGATGGCGAAACTCCGGGAGCTAGGGCTTCTGGATGGAGTGAACCCGGGATACCGCAACCGGGGGTTGAAACTGCACGGCTTTGGCGGAGCAGTGACCGCCGCATGGCCAGACGGGCATTTCGGGGATGCAGGCACCGCCTGGCCACGGCGCGAATTGGACAATTATCTGGTGCAGGAAGCCGCGGCAGCAGGCGCACGGGTATGGACCGGGTATTCGGGTGCTGATGTCGTCGTCAAGAACAATTCGATCACAAACATCACGGTGCGACGGGTCGGCGGCCAGCAGGCGGCGGAGCAGTCAGCACCCTCCGGCAGCCAACAACCAACAAACGACCAGCAGCCGTCGGCAAGCGAGATTACGCTGCGGCCGCGGTGGACGATCGTGGCCGACGGGGTGCGCTCAACGTTTGGCAAGAAACTCGGGCGTACCTGGCACCGCAGCGAAGTCTATGGGATCGCCGCGCGGTCGTATTGCAGCTCGCCATACTCGGATGAACCATGGATGCACTCGCACGTGGAACTGACCGATGAGCAAGGCACCGTTCAGCCTGGTTACGGGTGGATTTTCCCGCTTGGCGACGGCACGGTGAACCTGGGATGCGGCGCATTGTCGACGGATAAACGTCCGGCAGCGATCAATACCAAGAAACTGTTGGAATTTTATGCCAGCCAACAGCGCGAAGCCTGGGGCTTGGGCGATCCGCGCGATGTGGCCTCGGCGTTGTTGCCCATGGGTGGGGCTGTATCGAACGTAGCCGGGGCGAACTGGATGCTGATCGGCGACGCGGCGGCATGCGTGAATCCGTTAAACGGTGAGGGTATCGACTACGGACTGGAAACCGCCGAGCTAGCCGTAGGGCTATTGGACAGGGGTGTCGACCTCACCTTGGTGTGGCCCGAAGTGTTGCGGGCGCATTTCGGCGAGGCGTTCATGTGGGCACGCACCGCGGCCCGGCTTTTGACCTATCCGCAGTTTTTGCCTGTGTTCGGCCCGTTAGGGTTGCGGGGCCCGGCGGCGCGCTATTTAATGCCAGCGGCTGCTCGGTTAATGGGCAACTTAGTTACCGACGAAGACCGGGACCTGATTTCCCGGTTGTGGAAGAAAGCCGGAAAATATGCGGCGACGGTACGGGCCGACACGCCGCTGTGGGATGCAACGGTTTAGGGAATGTGGGGGGACCTGCGATGCCAAAGCCAATGGCGAGACATAACTAAACAAGGCCAAACAAAGCCACACAAAGCCACAGCCGATTTTGAGGAATCTATCCAGATTATCTGGTTATCTGGGTTTTTTCGTGTTTTCGTCACTCGTGGCTCCTGTGTTCTTACGCTCCAACAGCACGAGTTTTGTTTCTACAAGCACCAGAAGCACGAAAATATAAACAGCGGTCGCAATGATTTCGCGTAGAGGCATTTCCTGGAGGCCTCCGGCAGTAGCGCGATAAAGAACCCATGCAGCGGGTAATGCTAAGAGAACTCCAGCCCAGCCCACTATCCTGGCTCGTGGCCGATTGCCATGTTTAACTTCATAGATAGCAGATAAGCCCGCTACGACTATCGCGATTATCAAAATAGACAGAATTATCATTATGGGCTACCAACTAAGCTTACGGACGGCGAATATGGTTGAACCGACCTTACGGATGGCGAATATAGTTCCAGTAAAATGCCACAACGGCATCGTATATTTTTCCTGACCTTTGGTGAGATCGCGAAAATCGGGCGCAACCCAGTCCAATTAAGCCTTGCGCGCCGAATGTAGCGCCACAATCCCACCCGTCAGATTCTGCCAACCGCACTCAGTCCACCCATTAGCGTTGATCTCAGCGGCTAAGGTCTCCTGATCCGGCCACATACGGATCGACTCCGCCAGGTACTCGTACGCTTGCGCATTCGACGAAATCACCCGCGCGATCGCCGGCAGCGCGCGCATCAAATACTCCTTGTACACCGTGCTAAATACTGGCACCACAGGGGTAGAAAATTCAGCCACTGTGAGCTTGCCACCTGGTTTGGTCACCCGCGCCATTTCCCGCAGCCCGGCGCGGAAATCGTGGATATTACGGAGCCCATACGAGATCGTGACAGCGTCGAAACTTTCGTCCGCAAACGGCAGATGCATACCGTCGCCAGCAACCTTGGGAACATCACGGTGGGCACCGGCGGCCAACATGCCGGTAGAAAAATCACAGGCCACGCACCAGGCTCCGGAGCGCGCCAACTGCACGGTAGACACGGCGGTTCCGGCCGCTAAGTCCAGCACCTTATCCCCCGGCTGCAGATCCAAACGCTCACGGGTGCGCTTGCGCCAATAATTATCGATACCGAGCGAGAGCACGGTATTGGTCAGGTCATAATTCTTGCTGACCGTATCAAACATCGACGCCACATCCACCGGCGCCTTATCCAGCGTCGCACGAGTGAGTTTCGGCGCTTGCTTGTCCAGCTTGTCTTGCTCAGCCTTATTCGAAGAGTCCACCCCACCAGCTTAATGGTTGGCACCCGGAGATTCCCACGCAGCTGGGTTCACCTCTGCCAGCACCTGGCGGTAATAGTCCACCAACTGAGCACAGATCTTCGGCCAGGTCTTATCCTCCACGTGCTTGCGAGCTGCAGCGGATAATTCTTGCCGACGGCTCGGGGCTGCCAGCCAGCTGACTGCGTCGGCAAGCTCGGCTTCGAAATTATCGGGATCCAGTAGCAGCCCATTGCAGCCAGCAGAGTTCCCGGTGCCATCACGAAGGTTCCCGGTGCTGTCATCAAGGTTCCCGATGCAGCCATCCCGGATCAGGTCGACTGGGCCGCCTACCCGCGGGGCGATCGTCGGCACGCCGCTAGCCTGCGCTTCCTGAATGGTTTGGCAAAAAGTCTCCAGTTCCCCGGGGTGGACGAAAACATCGAAACTGGCATAGGCGGCCGCCAGGTCGCTGCCGCTGAGTGCTCCGCAAAACACCGCATCCGGCATCGCGGCTTCCAACTCAGAACGGCACGGGCCATCGCCAACGATGACGAGCTGCACATCAGCCCGGCGCGACAATCCAGCCAGCCGGTGCACGCCCTTCTCATTGGCTAGGCGCCCCACATAACCGACGATGATTGGCGGTGATTGTTTGGGCCGGCCTGCGCACCATTTCCGACGCAACGCATCCGAGCGTTTCTCCGGATGAAACAACTGCGTATCCACCCCGCGCCCCCAATGCGCAAGATTGCGCACCCCGTGCGATTCCAGCTGCTGGATGGTTTCCGTCGACGGCGCCAACGTCAGCTGGCAATGGTTATGCATCCGCCTGATCCAACGCCAGGTAGCGCGCTGTAACACCCCCAACTGGTACAGCGCGGCGAAACCTGCAATATCAGTCTGAAAAACCGCCACCCTGGGAATACCTAAGCGCCGAGTTGCCCAACCACCACCGCGCCCCAGCGCGAAGGGACTGGCCAGGTGCACGATATCCGGGCGGAATTCGGCGAGCGTGCGGTAGACGGTCGGCGTCGGCACGCCAATGGGCAGAGAATCAACGAACGGCAAGCGGATCGTCGGCACGCGCACGACCCGGAAACCCGCGTAATGGGAGATTTCTGGATGGTGCGTGCCCCTGCCGTGTGGGCCCCTGCCGTGTGGGCCCGGTGCGATAACGATGGCGTCATGGCCTTGCGCGCTCAGATACTCCAGGATGCGGAGGACCGAGTTGCTGACCCCGTTAACGTGCGGCAAAAAAGACTCGGCGACGATGGCCACCCGCAGCCGCGATCGGACCGAAGGTACTGACGACAACTGGCATCACCCGCGATTACTTGTCTTGGGAGTTCTTGGTGTGCTCGTCGACGTCCTGTGAGGATGCGCTTTAGGACGCGTCGCGAAGCTAATCAACTGCCACAGCACCAGCGTGACGACGACAACCAGCACCGCGACACTCAGCCCCGGGATAATCGCCAACGTCCAACCGCGGCCGGCGACTTTCACCAGGTCCGGATCCGCGCGCGAATACTGCACCCATACCTGCTGGCCCTCGGCAAGCCCGGTGGGATACAACACGCCTGTCGACGGCGCCCGATACAAACCCTCGCCGTCCCGGAATTCCACGGTGGTGCGCAACAAGGAAGTACCCGTGACCGTCGCTAGGGCCCGACCTGGATCAGATTCAATCCGGTGATCATTCGCCGCTGCCCCACCAATCATGGCAACCGAGCCCAGTAGCCCGGATAAGCACAAGGTTGCAACCAACTGGTGCATGCGCCGCCGCCACTGCCGACGCCGCCGGTGCGGATCATAAGACTGTGCGGCGGAAGGTGCAGTTTTATCCGGGCTTGCTTCTTGCGCACTCGTGGCTTGGGGATCTACAGAATCTGCCATAGGGAACCAGATTTATCCCCCAAGAACTGCATCGATCGCCTGGTGCAATTGCCGACGCGTCGCCCGAGTGGTCGCAGCCTCAATGACCAGGATCGGTTCCGGAAATTCGGTTTGGGCGGCCAAGGCGTCGAGAAGCTCCTGCGGGCTCTCCACACGCTGGTAAGACAGGCCGTAGCCCTCACAGATCGCGGCAATGTCCACCCCATGCGGGGTACCGAAGGCCTGCTCAAAATCACGGCGCAAGCCGGGCTGGCCCACTTCGAGGGATTCGAAAATTCCACCACCGTCATCGTTGGCCACCACGATCGTGAGGTTTTCCGGCTCCGGCTGATCCACCCCGCGCAACAGGCCCCCGACGTCGTGCAAAAAGGTGATGTCGCCGAGCAGGGCCACGGTGCGCGGGGCGCGGATTTCGTCGGCACGCAAAGACTGCGCAGCGATAGCCACCCCCATGGCTTGGGAAATATTGCCGTCAATCCCGGCAGCTCCCCTCGGGGAATACGTGTCGACGCCATCAAACGGCAGGCCAGTCAGGGCAACATCCCGGACCGGGTTCGACGGGCCGACGAACACGGTATCGCCGACGGCTAACGTGTCCGTGACAGCGGCAGCAACGTGGAGACCAGTAAATCCGTGCGATTCATCTTCCAGTGCCTCGCGGACTGCCCCGGCAGCCAGATCGGAGGCGGCCTGGCATACTTGCAGCCACTCCCGGGTGGGCTCACCAGTGGCTTTCACGCGGGTGCCGCGGGTTTCTTGAGCGCCGCCCTCACGCAGACTCAAGAAATCATCGGTGCGGGACAGCACGATAACCTCGATATCCGGATCCGTGATCAGCGACAGGACCCCGCGGTGCAAAGTAGGGTGCCCAACGACGATTATCTGGTCAGGTTTGGTACGCACGTAGTACTCGCCAACCTGGGCATCATCTTTGGCGAAAATCGCGGCCGCCCCCGGGTGCACCGGAACATACGGAGCCGGGGCGCTCGGCTCGGCAATCGTCGGCACATCTTCAAGCCCGTCGACACGCCAGGCTTCATCGCCGGCAATCACCAGGGTTGGTTTACTCAGGTCAACGGCAACCTCGCCATGATCCAACCAGGTAGGCAGCCTGCGGCGGGCAGGGTGCGCGGGATCCGCCGGTGCAATTGCGGGGGCGTCGGCAAGGTTGGCATCAGCAAAGTGGGCGTCGGCAAGACCATCTGTACCAGGCTCGGCCAGTTCGCTTCCCACCAGCGGCACATCAAAAGCCACATTGATGTGTGCCAGGCGGTCAGCGCTAAGGCGCTCAGAAAACGCGGGGAGGTCATCCACGGTGTTGATCTGCGTGGTCTGGGTAAACGTGGAGAAAATGCCCTGCTGTTGGATTGTTTGCGAAGCCCCCGTGCCGACGAGTCGCTGCGGCCGATCCGCGCTCAACACCAGCAGCGGCGTATGAGAATGAGCAGCCTCAACGACGGCAGGCAAACAATTCGACACCGCCGAGCCCGAAGTCATTACCACCGCAACATGCCGCTGCTGCACGCGCGCCAACCCCAACGCCAAAAAGGCTGCGCTGCGCTCATCCAGGCGCACATGCACCCGCAGTCCTGGGTGCGCAATGAGCGCCAACGAAAGCGGGGCGTTACGCGAACCCGGACACAGCACGACATCGGTGGCGAATTCTGCGAGCCGGGCAGCGACCTGTTGGGCCAACTGGACGGCTGCAGGTTGCACCTGGTTTTCGGGCTGTGGGTTGTCCGGTTGCGAGGTTTCGGGCTGTGGGGATTCGGGCATGATCTCCTACTCAGGATTTACAGTTTCAGTATTTATGAGCTCAATATTTACGATCAGATGAGCGTTGATACGGCCAGGTCATGACTAGTCAGGCCTAAACTAGCCAGGCTTAATCAGGTGCCTATTCAGGTAAAGAACTAGCCGAAAATATTGCTCAACCAGCTGCGCAGATCGAACTCTTCACCTTCCGGCGGCAACAGTTCCTCCGGCACCTCAGTTGGGATCTGGTCTCGCCAACTTCCACCGTCACCGCCAGGTAAAACGGGTTCTTCGATAACGGTGGTTGGTTCTGTCACCGTGACATTAACCTCTTCTGTCTGTGTGGAGGTCACAGTAGTTGGTGTCGGCGGCGTAGCCTGCTCATTATCAGCGGAACGCCACAGGAAGAAAAACACCACGGCCAGTAGTAACGCCAAACCCGAAATGATGCCAAGCAACATTTGCCAGGAACTCGAGCCACCCGAAGCCTGCGTTGCTTGCTGCGGCTGGTGCGCATTGTGCACGGTAGCCTGCTGCGCCGCAGGAGCATAGCCGGAGTTATATGGCTGTCCATACTGTTGCCCGTATCGGTTCTGGCCAAAACCTTGGGTATACGGACCCTGGTACTGCTGAGTCTGCGGTTGACCTTGCTGGCCCTGGGGCCCCTGGTTCTGGTCCTGATCCGGAAAGTACTGCCGTGGACGGTCTATGTTCGGACGATCTATGTATTGTGTCTGCTCGTTCGAACCAAAATATTGCGTGCGCTCGTTCGAACCGAAATATTCCGTGCGGTCGTCGCCACGGAAAAATTCGGTACGCTCATCGCGGCCCGGGCGGTCACTATGGTTCGAGCCACCATGGTTCGCTCCAGAACGGCCGGAATGACCAGAATTGCCAGAATTAGGTGTCATCAATCCTCCTCAAGGCTTGGGCCCAGTCTAGACATTTTACGGCCCCACCCGCCGGGCCAATTCCCGACCCGTAGCAGTATCTTCTTCCGCCAACTTCTTAGGGCTCGCCTGCGCTAGGATGCGACCTCCAGCAGCTCCCGCCCCAGGGCCAAGCTCAATCACACGATCCACACGAGCCAGCGCCTCCAAGTTGTGCTCCACCATGACGACGGTGGCGCCGGCGTCGGCAAGCGCTTCCAATTTATCCAACAACTTCGCGCTATCGTGCGGGTGCAGCCCCATGGTTGGCTCATCGAGCAGATACACACTGGATTTCTTCTGCGTCCGCTGCAGCTCCGTCGCCAACTTGATGCGCTGGGCCTCACCACCAGACAACTCCGGCGCACCCTGCCCCAAGCGGAGGTAACCCAGGCCAAGTTCATCCAAAACCTCTAAAGCCCGCACCACCTGGGTGATCTGGGAATGGTCGGGATCCTTACTGCCGCCGTCGGCAAGGTCCTGGAAAACCTCCAACGCTTCCGAAACCCGCAACCGCAAAACATCAGCGACCGTGCGCCCATGCCAGCGCACCTCCAGTGCCTCGTCGTTAAACCGGCCGCCCTGGCACCGCGGGCACAACGTATAGGTCCCGGGCAGGAACACCAACTCGACCTCAATATGGCCAGCCCCTGAGCACTCCGGACACTGCCCCTTTTTCGTGTTATAGGAAAACTTCGAGGCGTTCCACTTCTTCGCATCCTTGCCATCCCGGCGCGCCTGGTCAGCGAAAATGCTGCGGACACGGTCAAACATCCCGGTATACGTCGCCAGGGTGGAACGCGGAGTACGGCCGATGGGTTTCTGCGTGATCGTGACAACCCGGCTAATATCCGGGTGCTCCGTTGCGCGCTTGCCGACGACGTCTGTCACCAGCGTCGATTTTCCCGAACCAGATACCCCTGCCACCGCGGTGAACTGGCCCAAGCCGAGCTCCAGGTCAAGCCCTTGCAGGTTTCGGTGGTTGATCCCCCGCAGCACCAAGTGGCCGTTAGCCTCGCGCGGGGCGTCGGCAAGCTGCAAGTGGCGGTTTGCCAGCGCGCGAGCTGTGGGATATTCGGCTAACTGCCCGTTGGCGTCGACAAGCTCACTTGGCTTACCCGCAAATACCACGGTCCCTCCCCCATCACCGGCATAAGGGCCAATGTCGATGAGGTAATCAGCCTGGGCCACGAAATCCATGTCATGCTCAACGACGAACACGTTATTTCCCGCGGCCAACAGGCGACGGATCACCGTGAGCACAGCCGTGCGTTCCTGCGGATGCAGCCCCGCGGTGGGTTCGTCGAGAATATAGGTCACGCCAAACAAGGAACTGTGCAACTGCGAAGCCAGGCGTAGACGTTGCAGCTCCCCGGCAGCCAATGTGGTTGCGGCTCGGTCCAGGCTCAAGTGCCCCAGGCCAAGCTCCAGTGCAGCAGCCAGCGGAGGGACAATCTGGGTTAATAACAAGGCCTCGGCATCATCCTGCGCAGTACGGGTGGCCGGGGCCGCAGCAGTGTCGGGTTGGTCATCACGGCCGACGTTGCTGGCGCCGGCACGCTGGCCAAGCTCCTGCTGGCGGTCCACCAACGCCTGGTGCAGAAAGTCCAAGGACCACACATTCAGCTCATTAATCGGAACATCCAAATAGCGCACTTGCAGCGCCTGCGGCCGCAGCCCCGCGCCGCCACAGTTGCTGCAGGTATGCGATTCCAGGAAAGACTCCGTGCGACGTCGCAACGAATCCGATTCCGTTTCCCGCAGTGTCTTATACAAATACTCCGCCACACTGCGCCAAGTGCCCTGGTAGGTGCGTTGGATCTGGTCGGCGCCGCGGTGCGGGACGATCTCGACGACGGGGCGCTCGCGGGTAAACAGGATCCAGTTGCGGTCGGACTCGGAAAGTTCCTGCCATGGGCGGTCGAGGTCATAGCCCAGGGCCTCCAGGATGTCGCGGAAATTTTTCCCAGCCCAGGCACCCGGCCACGCGGTGATCGCACCGTCGCGGATCGACAACTGCGGTTCGTGCACCATGGACTCTTCCGTGGCGACGAACTTCGTGCCCGTTCCACGGCACTCCGGGCACATGCCATCGGCCGTATTCGGGCTGAAGGCATCCGAAGCCAGGCGGGTGATTGGGGTTGCGGATGGGGCGCTGCCAGACGGGGCACCGTCGGACGTTGCGGCGTTAAACGGAGCATCGCCAGACAGAGTGCCGCCAGACAGTGCGCTGTAATCACCACACCGGGAATACAACAGACGAACAATATTCGATGTGGAACTAATCGTGCCCACCGTCGAGCGGGCCCCAGGCGCCGTAGTCTGTTGCTGAAGCGCAACCGTCGGCGATAGCCCCTCAATGGAACCGACCTGCGGATCGGTCGCCTGGCTGATCAAGCGGCGCGCAAACGGTGCCACCGATTCCAGGTAACTACGCTGGCCTTCCCCATGGATCGTGCCGAACGCCAACGAGGATTTACCCGAGCCACTAATACCGGTAAACGCAACCAGCTGGCCGTGCGGGATGGTCACGTCAATGTGGCGCAAATTGTGCAGGTGCGCATCATGGATGCTCACGCAGGTCGGGACCTGCATGGGTTCTTGCTGATCAGAGGCGTCGGTTTGTGACGGGTTTGAAGGATCCGAAGAAGGCATAACCTCCAGTCTAACCGGGGCGGACCTTTACTGCGGCGCCCCACTTTCACCATTTTCTCGGGAACGGTGGGCTTCCATTTCCGCGTACGCCGCACGCAACCGATCCAACCACCAGTCGCGCGTCGCACCGTCCGCGGCCAAAGCAGCCAACCGATCGGCATCGGGCGCCACCGGGGCAGTCGCCAGCATGCCGTCGACAAGCGAACGCGGCGCGGCCACATCTTCCAAAAAAAGCGAACCCGTCGCCAAGCCCGCCGGTGCCGGAGCCACATCGATGTCCTCGTCGTCGTTCAACTTCGGCAAACTCGCCACCGCCGCCAACCCAGCATTAATCCCTACCGCGCTGTCCAAAGCCGAGGCAATTGTCACATCCATATGGCGCGCGCGCAGATCCGCACTCAGCTGCAACACCCGACGTACCCCACCCAGCGGGGCCACCTTGACGACGGCCACATCCGCCGCCTGCAAATCCGCCACCCGGTACGGATCTTCCACCCGCCGGATGCTCTCATCGGCGGCGACGCGAACAAAAATCCCGCGGCGCATCAGCTGGGTGCGAACCTCCGCCAGCTCCTCTGGAGTGGCACATGGCTGTTCCACATAATCCAGCGGGGCCAACGCGGACACCGCCTCCACGGCCTGCTCCACGCTCCACGCGCCGTTGGCATCCACACGGATGCGGGTGCCTGGAATCCCGGAAAGTTCCTCGCGCACCGCGGACACCCGGGCGATGTCGTCGGCAAGCGCATCTCGGAAATCCTTACCAGGCTCGGCAACCTTCACCTTGACGCAACGAGCGCCGGGCATGCGGGAAAGCACCTCCGGAACCTGGGCTGGCTCCACCGCCGGAACCGTGGCATTGACCTCAATATAGTCGCGGTGGGCGGCCGGAAAACCCTGGTAAGCAGCTTCTAACCCAGAGCGCAGCCAGGGAGCGGTCTCGCGGGCGGAGTAATCAGCGAACGGGGCGAATTCTCCCCACCCAGCTGGGCCGTTGATAAGCACAACTTCCCGGTGGCGCAGGCCGCGAAATTTCACCGCCATGGGCAAAGAAACGACGTGGGCGCGCTCGAGAATTTCTGCAAGAGGGGGCAGGGGTGGTTGAGGCGCCTGCGGTGAGCGCAGTGAGCGCGGTGGCTGCGGTAGCCGGGCGTCGTAATTCGGAAAATTCATGCCCCAAGCCTAGCTAGACTGAAGGCCATGACTAACACTCCTGAGCACAAAACCGAGGCCAACCCCAATACAGGCCCCGACGCCACCGCCAACACCAACCACGAGGCCAGCCCCTTCGATCCCACCCAATGGCGCACCGTCGCAGGCTTCGAAGACTTGACCGATATCACCTATCACCGTCACGTAGGCAACACCCGGCGCGACGGAATCGTGCGCATCGCCTTCGACCGGCCAGAGGTGCGCAACGCCTTCCGCCCGCACACCGTCGACGAGCTGTACCGCGCTCTCGACCACGCGCGCCGCACCCCCGATGTGGGTACCGTGTTGTTGACCGGTAATGGGCCGTCGCCGAAAGATGGCGGCTGGGCGTTTTGTTCCGGTGGCGACCAGCGCATTCGCGGGCGTTCCGGGTACCGATACGCTACGAATCACGACTCGGATGTCACCAGCGCCGACGAATCCGGCGTGGATACCGCCCGCGAGAAAGTCGAGGGTGGGCGTTTGCACATCCTGGAGGTGCAACGGCTGATCCGCACGATGCCGAAGGTGGTCATCGCGGTGGTTAATGGTTGGGCCGCTGGTGGTGGGCACTCGCTGCATGTGGTGTGCGACCTGACGATCGCTTCGCGCCAACACGCCCGTTTTAAACAGACCGACGCCGACGTCGGAAGCTTCGATGCCGGTTATGGTTCGGCCTACCTGGCACAGATGGTGGGGCAAAAGAATGCGCGCGAGATCTTCTTCTTGGGCCGGTCTTACGATGCCACCCACATGATGAAGATGGGCGCGGTCAATATCGTGGCCGAGCATGCCGAGCTTGAGGCCGAAGCCATCCAGGCTGCCCGCGAGATCAACTCCAAGTCGCCGACAGCGCAACGCATGCTGAAGTTCGCCTTCAATCTTGCCGACGACGGGCTGGCCGGCCAACAGGTCTTTGCCGGCGAGGCCACCCGCTTGGCATACATGACCGATGAGGCTGTGGAAGGTAAGGAAGCGTTTTTGGAAAAGCGCGACCCGAATTGGGAGGAGTTTCCTTATTACTACTAAGGACCTCAGTGCTAGGGATCTCAGTGATAGGGGCCCCAGCGATAAGGGCCCCAGCACGGGCGAGGCAGCAGGACAACCGAGCCCGAGCCCAATGCCCGCTCCTCTCCCCTCCCATGCCTCGGTGCTGACCGCGCTTCCGGTTCGGCTTGATGACCCCGCAGCGATCCTCGACGACTTGGAAGCCGCCATCGCAGGCCAAGCGCATTATCTTCCGGTGCCCGCTGGCGACCGCGCGCGTACTGAGTTGCTGTATTCCTCGCAACGCGTCGGCCAGCCCATCAACGACGATATTGCCCTAGTGGTGCCCACCTCGGGTTCCACTGGCACGCCCAAAGGCGCGCAGCTCACCGCAGCCAACCTGGTGGCTTCGGCCGATGCCACCCACGAAGTCCTTGGCGGCCCCGGACACTGGCTATTGGCCCTGCCCGCGTATCACATCGCCGGAATCCAGGTTTTGGTGCGCAGCCTGGTCGCCGGGGTTGACCCGGTGTGCCTGGATCTTTCCCACGGTTTCCGCATTCCCGCGTTTGCCGCCGCCGCGGAATATTTAGACCACGCCCGGGACGGGAACACCCCCAATGCCCGCGAACCCATGTACACCGCATTAACCCCGATGCAGCTGGACAAAGCCATAGAAACCTTAGAGGGCATTACTGCTTTACGACGCTTCGACGCCATCTTGATCGGCGGGGCAGCACTGAACCCACAATTGGCGGAATCGGCTCGCAAGCTGGGCATCCACCTCGTGGCCACCTACGGCAGCGCCGAAACCGCCGGGGGCTGCATCTACGACGGCCAGCCCTTGCCCTGCAGCTCCGTCGCCGTGGAATCCGGTCGCATCATGCTCGGTGGCGCCACCATCGCCGCCGGATACCGCAATATGCCGGGCCACGAAGCCTTCGCCCACCCGGACTGGCCGGGCTGGTTCGCCACCTCCGACGGCGGGCGCATTATCGACGGCCGGTTGGAGGTCAGCGGGCGCCTCGACGCGGTCATCACCACCGGTGGTTTGAAGGTGCACCCGGAAATCATCGAAAAAGAGCTCTTGGCCGTCCCCGGGGTCAAAGAGGCCTGCGTCGTCGGCGTGGATGATCGCCGTTTCGGGCAAGCCATCATGGCGGCCTATGAAGGCAGCGCCGAGGTCGGAGAAATTTTCGATGCTCTCTACGAGCTCCCCCGCTGGCAACTACCGAAAGAGCTGCTGCGTGTCGACGAACTGCCGCGGACATCGCTGGGCAAAATCCACCGGGCTGGTGTGGCGGAATTATTCCAGCCTCGGGACTAGCTAATCGCGAGTTCTAGTTGGTCACCGACTAGCCCAACTAGTCGCGGTCGATAAACCGCAGATGCTTGTCGACGTAACGCTCGCCCGCCAAAGGATGGGTATCCAAGAGGTTGTCTAGCGCGGCGCGGTCGTCGTCGGCAAGCGTCACGTTGGCTGCCGCCACGTTCTCCTGGATGCGTGCCGGGTTGATGCTGCCCGGCAAAACCAACATTCCGCCCGGATGCTGCGCACCGCGATCCAACAACCACGCCAAGGCAATCTGAGCG
The DNA here is from genome assembly GCF_023509295.1 of Corynebacterium pseudodiphtheriticum. Classification (NCBI taxonomy): domain Bacteria; kingdom Bacillati; phylum Actinomycetota; class Actinomycetes; order Mycobacteriales; family Corynebacteriaceae; genus Corynebacterium; species Corynebacterium pseudodiphtheriticum. The sequence continues at coordinate 1,976,641 of NZ_CP091864.1, forward strand.
GCCGTGGCGTCGTAACGATGCGCGATTTCCGCGACCCGGGCTGCGTTGCGCTGGTTTTGCGCGAAATTGTCCGGGTGCAGGCGCGGGCTGTTGGAATCCGCATTGGGCTCGGTGAGCTGGGCGGACAACATTCCCTTGGCCAGCGGGCTGTAAGCGATAAAACCGATTCCGAGCTCCGAGCAAGTCGGCAACACGGATTCCTCGACTCCTCGCGACCACAGCGAGTACTCGCTTTCGACGGCTGCAACCGGAAATTCACGGTGGGCGCGGGCGATGGTGGTGGCCGAAGCCTCACACAAACCGAAGTGGGCGACGAGGCCTTCGTCGACAAGTTCACCAACGGTGCCTGCGACCTCTTCGATGGGCACATCAGGGTCCACGCGGTGCTGCATGAACAAATCCAGGCGCTCGACGCCCAAACGACGGGCGGATTCCTGGGCAACACGGCGGATGGTTTCCGGGCGGGAATTCAGCTCGCCGGTGGGTTGGCCGTTGTCGATATTCCAACCGAACTTCGTGGCAATCGTCGGGGCCTGCACCGAAGAACCTGCAGAGGCCGCAGATGGCGTGTGGGCGCGGGCGAAGGCGTCGCCAAGCAGCTCTTCACCGGTGTATGGCCCTTGGATCTCAGAGGTGTCGAAAAACTCCACGCCAAGCTCAGCAGCGGTGCGCAACACCTGGATCATTTCCTGGCGGCGGGGTGAGTCCGAATAAGAATGCGGGGTCATGCCGGTACACCCCAGCCCAATCGGGAATAGATCTAGTGGCCCGGACTGTTTTCGGCCAGCCTGTGGGGTCGCGGACTGCAGAGGCCCGGACTGTGGGGGCTCAGAACGCAGAAGGCCGGACTGTGTTTCTGACTGACTCGTGGTGGTGTCGGTGTGATGGTTGGGTTTATCGCTCATACCCCCACTCTAGGTCGCGACCTAGCACTAGTCTGTTCCACGTAAATATTGGGAATTTGCGCGCACCAGACCCGCGGCAATTCCCCAGCTGAAGAGCACGACGGTACCCCAGTTACTGAGCGTCACGTTTCCGGCGCTGCCACCTCATCGCCGAATCCCGCCGGTGTCATTTGGTGTTTGTTAATGACATGCAATGTAGCGCACAATGAATGCATGAGCGCTACAACATATTCGGCCACTACCCGCGATTGGATCCAGGCGGCACGACCGCATACGTGGCCGAATGCGTTCGCTCCGGTTTTGGCCGGAACAGGCGCTGCACTGTATCAAAATTCCGGAAAATTTGTCCCATTCTTATTAGCCCTGATCGTCTCCTGGGCTTTGGTCATCGGCGTCAACTACGCGAACGATTATTCGGACGGCATCCGCGGCACCGACGACGAACGCACCGGCCCCACCCGGCTCACCGCCAGCAAGCTTGCCCGCCCATCGGACGTGAAAAAGGCAGCGTTTATTTCTTTCGGCGTCGCAGGTGCGGCAGGTCTCATCCTGGCGCTACTTTCGGCCTGGTGGCTGATCCTGGTAGGCGCGATGTGCTTGGCCGGGGCTTGGTTTTATACCGGAGGGAAGAACCCGTATGGCTATAAGGGCCTGGGCGAGGTCGCGATCTTCATTTTCTTTGGCCTGATCGCCGTACTGGGCACCGAGTTCACCCAAGCCGGTGCCATCTCTGAAGTTGGTATTGGTTTGGCTATTTCCGTCGGCGCAATGTCATCCGCGGTCAACTTAACCAACAACATCCGCGATATCGCCACCGACAAACCAGCAGGCAAACGCACCCTGGCGGTGATCCTGGGTGATTCCGCCTCCCGCAAGCTGTATACCGTTTTGCTGGTCATCCCATACGTCGTAACGTTTCTTGTCGGCATCTTGGCATTCCCAGCCACCTGGATCGCGTTTGTTTCCGGTTACTGGACGCTGAAAGCCCTGCACCGAGTAAATTCGGGGGCACGTGGTGGGCAGCTAGTCACCGTGCTGGCTCTGACCGGGCGCGCGATGGCCTTGTGGTCCGGGCTCATGTTCTTAGCCCTGGCTTTGGCCTAGGTTGCTCTGGCCTAGATTACAGTGGCCTAGATTGTCTGGCCTAGGTTGAGCGTAAGTCAGGATTAGTTCTGGTCTTGACCGACACCGGAGCCAGTTGTCGTCGTCAAGCCTAAGAAAGGCCGAAGAAGCCTCAAGAAGCCCATAGGAGGGCGTATATGGCAGGTGTGATCACTGCTTTTACCATCATCTTGTCGATCATCGCCGTGGGCTTTGCGCTATCCAAATTCGGCATCATCGGCAACGATTCCCAACGGCTGGTCCTGAACAAAACTGCCTTTTATGCCGCCACGCCCTGCCTGCTGTTTACCTCGCTCGCGAAATCCAATCCGGGCACGCTCTTTTCCCCGGTACTTGCCGCCGTGGTTGTCTCCAGCCTGCTCACGGGCGCAAGCTATATCATCGCCTCCCGCCTGTTTTTCCCGAAAGACTTGCCGACGACCACCATGGGCGCGGCCTCATCGTTTTATTTCAACTCCGTGAACATTGGGCTGCCGGTGAGCATCTACGTGGTTGGCGAAGCCACCTGGGTAATTTCGATCTTGATGCTGCAGATGGTGTTTTTCACACCGTTTATTCTGGCTGCGCTCAACGACGGGCATGGGCGCACCCGTGGCGCGAAGATTATTGATGGCATCCGTTCCGGGTTTTTGTCTCCGCTGGTGCTCGCGGGAATTGCGGGCATGATTGTTGCGGTGGCTGGGTGGGAAATCCCGGAGGTTGTGATGGAGCCGATGTCGATTATTGGCGGCGCATCCATCCCGATGATTTTGATCAGTTTTGGTGCTTCCCTGACCTCAATCCAGATCCTCGACGACCCAGCAGACCGCCCCGCCGTCATCACCGCCACCGCCATGAAACTCGTGCTCATGCCGGTATTCGCGTGGTTGGCCGGCCTGGCACTGGGGCTCAGCAGCGACCACCTCTACGTCGCCGTGATCTTGGCCTGCTTGCCGACGGCACAAAACGTGTACAATTACGCCGCGACCTACCAAAAAGGCCTTGCTGTTACCCGAGATACCGTTTTCTTGACGACGTTCGCTTCCCTGCCGGTCATGGCCGTGGTGGCCGGGATTTTCGGTAGTTAACGTGACGGCAGGTTGCTAACGGCCGGCGAGTTCCCGGTTGACCCATTCTTTGCGGGCTTTGCGCTGCTGCGCCAACTTGGCGACGGCTTCTGTGGTTTCGATACGGAGTTTTTTGAAGATCAGCATCGACAGCGGCAGCGCCACCAACAGCGCCAGAAGTGCAGAAACGACTAATGGAACTTGGGCTCCGATGAGGACTGCTAGCGCCTGAATCACAATAGTCAGCCCCAAAAACAGGCCCAATCGGGCAGCCCCGTATTTCAGCATCGCACGGGTTGCTTGCTTGCGGGTTTGCGGGTCCAGTTGGGGTTCTTCAGCAGGTGCAAAACTGTGCTGGGATTCATCACGCGAAGCTGGGTTAGCACTTTCGGTGGCACGCGGGCTATTGCTGGACGGACCCGAGCCTTCTGCACCTTGCGCGCCTTGCCGATCCACCCCATTCGGAATACGGGTTCGTGCACCATTACTGTCTGGTTGATTAGTCACAAGATTCATCCTAAAACGCACCGATCGTGCCGTAAAATGATCAGTATGGGAAAGCTGATCTTGTTAGCGCTAATAGTCCTGGCTGCAGTCTTAGTGTGGAAGGCTTTTGGTCCAGCATCCTGGAATCAAAACCGCCAAATGAAAACTGCTGAACGCCCGGCGATTAAAGGGCCAGACGATGACGAAGAATTCCTGTGGAATATCGAAAAGAATCGGTTTAAAGAACGTCGTCGTCAAGAACAAGAACGACAGCAACGCCACGAGCATCAACAACGGCAACCTCGTAGCCAAGGCGAGACCAAGGGAGCATCCCGATCAAACGATGCCCCCGAGACAAGTCCCTCCGGCGACGCAACCCCTTCGGGCGATGCAACGGGATCAGATCCAACAAAAGATTCGCGCTACCCAAATAATAAGAAAAACGACGCGAAACCCGACGACCAGTAAAACCTGCTTCAGCCGATACCGCCGACATTAAGCATGACGGTATCGCGTCACTTTAGTTAGCACCGTTGAGGGAGAGTCCGAAAATAGCCGCGGGCATGGGCTCCCCCGAACACTGCATGCCGAACACTAGTTGCCGGGCACTCATTGACGGACACAGCTTCCCCGGACACACGCCGCAGCGCGCGCATCTCAGGGCGCGCATCTCAGGGCGCACGTTGCGGCCTAGTTCAGCCCAGCGTAAGAATGTAGGCCCGACACCACCATGTTAATGAAGAAGAAATTAAAGATCATGGTGGCCAGCGCGACAATGTTGATCCAAGCCGCCCGCATGGCACGCCACCCGGCGGTGGCACGGGCATGCAGATACGCCGCGTATAAGATCCAGGAAATTAGGGAAACGGTTTCTTTCGGGTCCCAGTTCCATGGCCTACCCCACGCGGCTTCTGCCCAAATCGCACCGAGCACGATTCCCAGGCCAAGGACCGGCAAGGTCACAATCGCAGACTTATAGGCCAGCCCGTCAAGCTTTTTCGCGCTAGGCAGTGGTTTCACGATCGCGCCGGCAATGCCGTCACTCTCCTCGCCTTTTGGCTGCCAACGTCGCAACAAATACAGCAGCGAAGCGACACCCGAAAGCATGCCGATGGAACCGCCTAAGACGGCAATGCCCACGTGGATCGGCAACCAGAATGAACGCAGTGCCGGAACCAATGGGGCAGATTCTGCATATAGGTGTGAACCGCCAACGAACATCAAGATGATGACGGGAATCAGCAGCCAGGGCCACAACACGCGCCATTCCTGCCGCTGGCCGATAACGACGGCCGCCACAACCATGGTAAGCAAGGTCAGCATGAGCGAATACTCATACATGTTGCCGAACGGGAACCGGCTGTTCGCCAAGCCACGAGTAAGCACGGCACCGGCCTGAACAATAATTCCCAGCCAGATCAGCGTCTGCGCCATACCTGACCACTTGCGGGCACCAGCTTCCAGTTCGTCGACTGTTTTGCCACCGGCCCCTGCATCGGCATCGCGGTTATTGCCGACAGCGCGACCGTCGGCCCCAACGCGTTCGCGTTGCCGGTGTGCGTCGATCACGCTTTGCACCTTGACGTAAAACACCAGGGCCACAACCAGGGCAATCGCATAAATAACGAACGTCGTCCGGAACATCAGGTCCGAGAAATTGGACAGCGTTTGATCAGCAAGCATTAATTCACACTTTCTTATCGTGATCACGACGTTTCCGGACGAACACCAGCGGATGTTGCGGGAAACATGGCCATTTCAAACTACAGCAGAACGAGTCCCCACCTCAACTAATGATAGGGCGGACATAATCCTTTCGGATGATAAACACCCAAGCCTGAACCACCAGGCGGTGCCCCACCAAACCGAACACCACCGGCTTAGCCAATCTGACCTAGCCGATCTGGCCCAACCGATCTGGCTTAGCAGCCAGATGACTTAATCCCGCGCATACAAATCGTCTTCTTCCACATCATCCGGATCCGGCAAAGCAAACAGCTCCCGGTAGATCTTGTCCAGTTCTTCACCCCAACCGGCACGGTCAGTACGAGCCAGTCCAGCCATCTCAATACCGGTGGTGCCATCACCATTATCGGTAAACCGTACCCAAATACGGCGACGCTTAATCACCAACGAACCCACCAACGACAGCAACATCACGATCGTCGACAGCAACACCCACCGCTGGAACGGATCATGCGCGATCTGGTAATTCGCAAACTCCGAAGCACCGTCGAAAGTCAGCTCTGTGCCATCATCCAACGTGATCGACTCGCCTACTTCCAAGTTCACGCGCTCCAACTTCTGCAACTGGCCACTGTGAATCAGGGTCTGGTCCAGGTCAAAAATTGACTGCGCGATACCCGTATCCAATCCGGCATCACCCCGGTAAACATCAATCGCCACCGCCGGGTCACGCATCTCTGGGAAAGCCGAAGTCAGCAGCTCACCATTCTCTCCCTGCCAATCAGCCGTCGGCGCAAACAGCCCCTGCAGTGCAATCTGATTCTGTCGGCGCTCATACAAATCTGGATACATGCCAGCAGGAGGATCGAAGCGCATCGCGCCGGAAGACAAGAAGTTCACCAAATCATCGGGACGGAACTGCCAAGTCTGGGTCCGGGTTTCCCCATTAGGCCACTTCACGGTAAACGTCGGCGCAAACCCATGGCCCTGCAAATAGACACGCTCACCGTCGATACGGAGCGGATCATTCACCCGCAACTGGTAGTCGTCCCATGTTTCCGGGTCGGAAAAAATCTCGTCGCCCTGGGCATAGGAAATATCAGAACTGAACATCTCCGCCTGCCCATTAGGCAGATAATCAGCCTGAAAATTATGGGCAATGAAACAAAACGGGTTCAGGCCCGTGCCGTCGAAAAGCGGCCCAGCGCGAAAAGAGTCATAGCTTGAGACGGAAGTATTACAGAATTCAGTGGACTGGTCCAGTTCGACCGCAGTATCGTAGCTACCAGATTCCGTAACAATAATGACCTGGCCCTCGTAGTAAACCATGCGCCCTGCAGCCACCGTCACCAAAATGGCAACCAACGCGATGTGGAATAACAAATTCGCCAATTCACGCCCATAACCGCGCTCCGCAGAAATAGACGGTCTCCCGGCGCGGTCCTCATCGGCGCTAAACTCCGAGATCCGCCAGCGACGCAGCAGCCTTAACGTCTCAGTGCGGGCGTCGGCAAGCGACTTGTCCAAGGTACCCGTGTGGTGATGCGGCATCCGGTGCAAGAAACGCGGGGCTCGAGTCGGACGCGCGCGCCACGCCTTATAGTGATCCCAACTACGCGGGATAATACAGCCAACCAACGAGGCCGCCAGCAACGTGAAAATCGCGATAAACCACGAGGACTGAAAGACGTCGAAAAGCTGCAACGAATCATAAACCTCGGCGAGCTTACCGTTATTTGCGATGTACTCGTTGACGTTGTCCTCATTCAACGAACGCTGCGGCAACAGCGCACCCGGCACCGCGGCGATGGCCAACAGGAACAACAACACCAACGCCGTACGCATACTGGTTAACCAACGCCAGGCTCGCTTCAACAATCGCCAGGGCAACCAGGATTTGCGCGCGGTGTTGTCCACGGTGGGCTCCTTAAGGAAAATCGCGGGAATAGTCAGCGGGTTGGGTGGTTAGGGTGATAGGCGTAGGGTGATGGGCCTGGGGCAATGGGCTAAATCAGAGTCGTTCCATAATCAAAAGTCCACTGCCGAATATAGTTAATGAACTCCGCCCATACACCTGTTGCCAGGGCAAGCCCAACAAGGATCATGAGTACGCCTCCGATGGTCTGGATAGTGCGGGAATTCTTCCGCAACCAGTCGATAGAGCGCATGGCCTTGGCCGAACCCAGCGCAAACAGCACAAACGGCAGCCCCAGGCCCAGGCAATAGCCGATGATCATAAGCACACCCCGGGCCGCAGTACTGCCTTCAGTACCGGCCGAAATCGAAATGATCGCTGCAAGAGTCGGCCCCAAACACGGAGTCCAGCCCAGCGCAAACACGCCACCCAGCAGCGGAGCACCCACCCAGGTACTCCATTTTCTCGGTTCCACACGGGTGTCACGCTGCAGGAACCTCACGCCACCCAAAAACACGACACCCATCAGTATCGTGACGACACCACCAACCCGTTGCAGGGTTTCGGCATTCGCATTAATGGCACTCAAGGCCCCAAAAACAGAGACGGTTGCCAGAAGGAAGACCGTGGTAAAACCGGCAATAAAAAGCAACGAAGCCCCAACCACGGCCCACTGGCGACGCTTCGCGACGCGGACACCATAACGATCATCCAGCTCCACCGAGCCACCCGCAACACCCGCAAGGTAAGAAATGTAGCCGGGCACCAACGGAACGACACACGGCGAAGCAAATGACACGAGTCCGGCCAACGCAGCGGCAAGAAAGCCTAGGACAAGCGGGCCACTTGCCGCGGCGTCTGCGAATGATGATGCAGACGCCGACGCAGCAGCAACCGAGGACACCACGGTACTGTTAGTACTAGCACTGACACTGAAACTCGCACTTGCGATAAAACCGGCGCTCGCTGCTTGTTCTGACAACGCTGCACGCGAGAACTCAGAACTGAATAGGCTCGATAGGCCCGATATGTTTGACAGGTTTGACGGGTTTGCCAGGTTCATAAAATCCATAGAGGCCATAGGCACGACAGACACTCCCAGCGCTTAACTTTCGTCGAGAAGCGGTAGTGCCGCATCAAGAATGTCCTGATCGGTAACCTCGCGCAAGAAAACCGCGGCCGGGCGGTGCTGTTTATCCAGGATGATCGTCGTCGGCACCACGGAAGTCGGAATACCACCCAACGCAGCCGCGGAACGGAACGGTGGATCATAAATCGACGGGTACTCCACGCCGTTATCCTTAACGAAATCCTGCGAGATCGTTTGATTGTAGTCCCGGACATTAATGCCCAGCACGGTGCCACCGGATTCACTGAGCTCCTCATGAGCACGCTGCAAATCGTCTACCTCCGCGCGACACGGAGCACACCACTGGCCCCACGAGTTCAGAACGACGACCTCTCCAGCGAAATCATCAAGAGACAAGGTCTCATCCTCGTTCATCAAAGACGGACCGCGTAGATTCGCAATCGGCTGACGCTCAGATTCGTCATAGAAAATCTCCGTTTGCCCACCCGGAGTATGGAACTCGAAAGTACCGCCCACGTCGGAAACAGCATTCTTATTGGCTTCTTCCGACGCACATGCCGCCAAAGTCAACGACATTGCGCCTGCCAGCACAAGAGACGCGACGGTACGGGAACGCCGGGATGGTCCAAAAGTCGTAATCATAGTGCCCCTAGTATCACCCAACATGACAGCTGAGCCAAGTCGAGACCTGGACACCAAACCCCAAATGGTTCACCTTGGTATGAGAAATTTATATTTCCCGAGCCGGCGTGGAATAGCGGATATCAATAATATCCTTTCCGCTAAATACCAAGCTGGTTACCGACGCCAGCGCACACTCGCGATTCCATGGGGCATGTGCCAACGCCTGGCCGCGCACCGTGCGTTGCACCATGACGATCGGCAACTGATGAGAAACCACAATGCCCTCGTGGCCTTCGGCTTTATCGCGGATATCGTGCACTGCTGCCATCATGCGATCAGCAATATCCACAAACGGCTCGCCCCAAGATGGCTCCAGAGGGTTATACATCTGCGGCCAGCGTTTTGGGTTCCACAACTGCGAACGCAAGCCCTTCGTGCGCAGACCTTCGAAATCATTACCCGATTCGATAACCTGTGGGCATTCCTCAACGTCTAGGCCGGTGACTTTAGAGATTGGTTGCGCAGTCTGCTGCGCCCGAAGCAACGGTGATGCCGCCAGATAAGCCACATCATGGCCTGCGAAAGATTTCGCAGTGCGGGCAGCCATAGAGTGGCCCCGGGAAGACAAATGATAACCAGGAATCCGGCCATAAAGGATCTTGCCCGGGTTAAAAACTTCCCCATGACGTACCAGGTGCACGATAGTCACCGGAACCTCCGAACCAGTACCACCGGATTTCTTGGTTTCATGCGATTGGTTGGCTGGGTTGGCTTGTTTCGCTTGGTTGGCTGCAGAGTGATCACTGGATGAGATATTCAGCATGGGGCAATTCTCCTTTTCCTGACATTAGGATTCGTCAGCTGCACGAAATGGCATTTCGAATAGCGTCCAGCCTAGCGCAGGTTCACTGTTGGCTGGACGCAAGCGACTAGAGCACGCTCGCAATCCCTGAACCTCAAAACCCCAGAACCCCAGAGTCTCAGAGTCCCAGTCGAGACATGGTCGGTGCGCGGAGACTAAACCGCAACCATTAATTCATCAGCTGTGCAGCAGCTGCAGCCTTCGCCGCCGGTGCGAGCGCTTTTTCGAGAATTTCAAAGTCTGCATCACCCAAAGCATCGTGCACAAACCAGGTCTCAAAAGCCGAAGGTGGAACTACTACCCCGTTATCCAGCAAAGCATGGAAAAACGGACCAAAGCGGAACGTATCGGCAGCTTGCATATCAGCGAAGTTGCGCCCCTGCCCCTCAGCAAAACGAATGGACAACATGGTGCCGGCACGCTGAATATTGTGGGCAACGCCTTCCGCCTGCAATGCACGCGAAATCATCTCGCTAAGAGTGTCCGCGTGCGCACCGATGCGCTGGTATAGGGATTCGTCGGCAAGCTGCAACGACTTGGTGCCCGCCGCAACAGCAACCGGATTACCAGACAAGGTTCCAGCCTGATAAACAGGGCCTTCTGGTGCCAAATGAGCCATGATGTCAGCACGGCCACCGAAAGCAGCGGCGGGCAACCCTCCCGAAATGACCTTGCCAAAGGTCACCAAATCACCAGCCACACCATCAATGCCGTACCATCCCTGATACGAAGTACGGAACCCAGTCATGACCTCGTCGAGGATCAACAAAGCACCGTTATCGTGCGCAAGCTGCTTCAACGCCTGGTTGAACCCCTCCTCCGGGGCGACGGTTCCCATATTCCCTGCGGCTGCTTCCGCAATCACGGCAGCAACCTCCCCCTGATTTTCGGCAAACGCCTGGCGCACAGCCTCCAAATCGTTATACGGGACAACGATGGTTTCCGAGGCCTGCGCCTTAGTCACACCAGGAGAATCCGGGCTTGACGACGTCAACACACCCGAACCTGCGGAAGCCAGCAGAGCATCGACATGCCCGTGATAACAGCCCTGGAACTTGATGATCTTGCTCTTCCCCGTATAACCGCGTGCCAGGCGAACCGCGGTCATCGTGGCCTCAGTACCCGAATTAACCAGGCGGACCTTGTCCACGGCAGTGCGCTGCGCAATCAACTCAGCCAGTTCCACCTCACCCGTGGTCGGTGTGCCGAAACCTAGCCCCTTCTCCGCGGCACGAGTTACCGCCGCAACAATCTCCGGATGAGCATTACCGTGAATTCCTGGGCCATAAGAACACAGCAAATCGACATACTCGTTTCCGTCAACGTCAAACAAACGAGAGCCCTTGCCATGAGCAATAAACCGCGCAGTGCCTCCAACCGCATCAAAGGTACGAGCTGGAGAGTTCACACCACCCGGGGTTATATTCACAGCGCGACGAAACCACTCTTCCGAGCGTGCCGAAGGCAATATGCTTCCAGAAATGGCATCAACGCCAGCCCCGTTACCTGTAGAGGCACGGGAAGCAGAATGCCTTGCGGTTTCTACACGTGTGGTTTCTACGGTCGAGGAATCTACAGATGCATGTGAATTGTCCTGAGTCATAACCCCTAGTCTACGGGGTCTGTCACCTACGAGAATTCAGGCCTAGAGGTGGTGCCCCTCTAGAACCGGCGAGTTCCTACAACTGACGAGCAAGACTTTGCGCTGCCTTGCGCGCATGCGCAATCACCGCCGGGACACCAACGCCACCGGCCCACGCTCCAGTCACGGCGATACGGTCTACGTCGGCAAGCACTTCTTCCGCACGCTGCACAGTTTCTGTATGGGTGTGATCATAACGCGGCAACCCACCAAACCAACGCTGCGTGTAAATCTCTTCAACACCAGCCGCACGACCATCGAAACCGGTGAGTGCGGCGAGATCATCAAGAGCATAATCCACGAGTTCATCTTCCGGCGCCCGAGTGATCGCGTCATCACCGAAACGACCAAAGCTGGCGCGCACTATCGCGCCTCGCTCCGCCAAATGTGGCCATTTCCGAGATGACAACGTAAACGCTTTCGCCGTCACCCCAGGTTGATCAGCAGCGACAAGAATCCCAGAATTTTCCGGAAGCGCATTACCTGCTGGATCCACATCCGAAGCAAAACGCAAGCCGACAACAGCAGAACTTGCCAACTTGATGGAACTCATGATCTCCGCCGCCTTCGCGGTAGGCCCAGGTAAGGATTTCAAGATCCGCGCTGCCATCGGAGCTGGAGCCGCAACCAAGACGGCGTCGTAAAGAGTTTCATCCACGCCCAAGCCAAGCAGCCGATACCTGGTAGCTGCGGCAGATGCCGACTGCAAAGTAGCAGAGTCAGATTGCTGATCGTCGGAGCCCACCTGGTCGGAGCTAGTAGCCCCCGAATGGCTTGCACCTTCCGAACTCGAGACCTCCGAACTCGGGACCTCCGCAATTCCAGTCACAAAAGTTTCCAGGTAGATCTCAGCATCAGAAGCCTGCGCCAACCGCTCATACAAAGTGGCATACCCGTTGCGGAAAGTGCCGAAAACCGGGGCGCGCTTCGCCCCACTAGAAGTCTGCGGCGAAGCGGCGTTTTGACCCGCGGCAAGAACCTTGGCAACAGCAGCACTCAGCGTGACCTGCCCGCCCTCGCGCACCAACTCATCTAAAGCATTCGCTAAAGCCGGAACCGTGGCACGAACCCCCAAATCATCCGCAGCACAGGAATACACCCCACCCAACAACGCAGAAACACAACGATCGACGACTTCATCCCCATAACGATCACGCACCAATAATCCCAGGCTTTGATCCCCACCCAGCTCCCAGGCAATTGACTCTCGTTGCGCTTCCGCATCGATGGACTTGACCGTTTCCGGACTCACAAGACCCGCCACAGCTTGCCCCGTTGCCGGAATCCCCATCACCCCGGCGGTTGGCAACGCATGAGTGGTCTCCTGGGAATACAGCAACGGGCGCAAAGCAGAGGGATAAACAATCTCGTCAGCAAGGCCCAACTCTGCAAAAAACTCATGCGCATCATCCCGCCGGGCTAAAAACGCTTCCGCCCCCATATCAACCGGACCGCCGTCAAAGGGCACCGTGTGCAACTTACCGCCAATGCGCTCCGCACCTTCCCACACATCAATCTGTGCAGAGGGCAGCTCCTGGCGTAGCTGATAAGCAGCAGTCAAACCGGCGAGTCCGGCTCCAATAATCGCGCAACGAGTCATGAGAAAAATACTCCGAATTAGTCAGGTTGTGAAGGCGACGGCGGCAGCCGTCTAGATAGCTTTAGGCGCGCGAGTTCCGGCGCCCATGCTCTTTCAACGAGTTCCTGGCGCAGCAACTGCCCCAGTACCAGTTTCATGAATAAGTTCCACAGCCTTCGTAATGTCTTCCGGGACTGTGTTAGGTAGCACGCCATGCCCCAAGTTGAAAATGTGTCCCGTAGCATTACCAGTGGAAACCGCAGCCGCAGCTTCCCCTTTAATACGGGTAATCTCGCGGGCCATCGCCTGCTCGCCGCTAAACAAAATCGCTGGGTCCAAGTTGCCCTGCAACACACGTGGCCCCGCGGCCTGGCAAATTCGCTCAGCTGCACTATCCAGCGGCACGCGCCAATCCACCCCCATAACCTCAGAACCTGCCTGGCTCATGGCACCCAGCAACTCACCCGTGCCGACGCCGAAATGAATACGGGGGATTTCGCCCCGTACCGATTCCAGAATGCGCTGCGAATACGGCAGCACAAATTCGCGGTAATCCCGCTCTGTGAGATACCCAGCCCAGGAGTCAAACAGCTGCATGGCATCAATTCCCGCCGTAATCTGCGTCTGCAAAAACCGCGTCACCGTAGGGGTGATTTTCTCCATCAGCGAATGCCAGGTGTTCGGATCAGAATGCATCAACGATTTTGTACGCTCATGGTTTTTCGACGGCCCACCTTCCACGAGGTAACTAGCCAAAGTAAACGGCGCACCAATAAAACCAATCAGCGCCTGCGAATCCGTGAGTTCATCCAGAATTATCTCGATTCCCTCGGATACCTCCGAAATATCATCGTCCAGCACCGGCAAATCGCGCACGTCCTGAGGCGTACGCACAGGTTGCGCCATCACCGGCCCCCGCCCCGGAACAATTTCGACATCAACACCCGCTGCTTTCAACGGGATCACAATGTCTGAAAACAAAATCGCGGCGTCGACATCATGGCGACGCACAGGCTGCATCGTAATTTCAGCGAGCATCTCAGGCTGAAAGCACGCGTCCAACATGCTCGTGCCCTCGCGCAACTTCCGGTACTCAGGAAGGCTACGGCCAGCCTGGCGCATAAACCACACCGGAGTGCGGCTTGGGGTCCGCCCAAAGGCGGCATCAAGGAAAGGCGAATTGTTTAAATTCCGACGCGTCATAGCTCCCATTATCCACGAGGTCGCAACCTAGAACGAAACCGGCCTAGCAGCGTCCCCGGGCAGTCCTGCAGCGCCCCTGGGCAGTCATGCAGGAACTTCCACCAGCGTTTTCTTCTTTAGCGCTCTGCGTCCTGCGAGATCTTCTGCGCTTTTTGGGCATCTTCGCTTTTCCCGGAATTCCGGGCCTCTCGCTCCGCCTGCTTCTTAGCTTGCTTCTCTTTTTTCTTTTGCACCCGCCGTTCCTGCTCAGCGCGTAGCTCTTGCTCCATCTGGCGCATACGTTCTAGCTCCCCGGTGTAGTCCAGCGTCTCATTTCGGCCTCCGAATATGAGAGTAAGGACAGCAGCAACACCAACAAGAACCTGCAGATTGCCGTCAATAATGTAGAAAACTTCCGGAATTTCGGACAACGGGTTGCCAGAGGACCCAAAAATCATAACCAGGCGGAACGTGAAATATAGGCCAAAGAAAAACAGCATCCGTCGTGCCAAACCTGCCCGCTTATGTTGCTTATTAAGCAAATACAGCATCGTTGCCAGTAGTCCAAGCAGCAGTACGGAGATCAGCCCCATTAATACAATCGAGCCATAAACACCGAAGTTCAGCAAACTCTCACTAATTGCTTGGCCGCTTTCTTCGATACTGCTAGCAGCCTGGGCTTGCAGTTCGGAAGGATCCCACAGCGCCAGCGCGATATTGAGAACTTGGTGGACAAACTCCACAAACAGTACGAACGCCCACAGCCGCGTATAAAAACGCACAGATTCCGGCTGTTGCGGGCGTTGGGATTTTTTCGGGGACGGGCTTGTCACACTCTGCTCCTGCAAATTTTTCCCTTTCGCGCCATCAGCCCTCGGTGAAACGCTGTTCGCCTTTGTGGCATTCTTAGTCGACAACTCTGGCTCACGGGACTGAGGCTGCAAATTCACCATAGGGTGCACCTTATACACTGTGTGGTTTTTGTGCACGGTAGCACACAGAACGGGACAACCTCCCGGCACCTTAGCGCTGGTTTAACAGCCGGGCTGCATCCGTCGCAAAGTACGTCAGGATTTGATTGGCTCCCGCACGCTTAATGCTCAACAACGACTCCATCATTACGGCATCACGGTCAATCCAACCGTTATGACCAGCAGCTTGGATCATCGAATATTCACCAGAAACCTGGTAGGCGGCAACTGGCACAGGGGAAAACTCGGCAACCTCGCTGATGATATCCAAGTACGCCAGAGCAGGCTTTACCATGACAAAGTCTGCACCTTCCTCAATATCCAGCTGCACCTCCAGCAAGGATTCCCGTCGGTTTGCCGGGTCTTGTTGGTAGGTACGCCGATCCCCTTGCAATGAGGAACCGACGGCTTCTCGGAACGGGCCAAAAAACGCCGACGCATACTTCGCCGAGTAAGCCATGATCGCGACATCGGAATATCCTGCAGAATCCAACCCCTGGCGGATCGCTGCCACCTGACCATCCATCATTCCTGATGGAGAAACCAGGTGCGCGCCTGCTGCTGCCTGGCTCACTGCCATATCCACGTAACAATCCACTGTTGCGTCGTTAAGCACGTCTCCGTTGGCGTCAAGAAGCCCACAATGTCCGTGACTGGTGAATTCATCCAGGCAGGTATCAGCCATGATTAGCAAGTCATCGCCAAACTCTTTGCGCAGGTGTGCGATCCCGCGGTTTAAGATGCCGCTTTCTGCCCACGCTTGTGATCCGTTCTCATCCTTGTGCTCTGGGAGCGGGACTCCAAACAAATCGACGCAACGTACTCCCTGTTCCAGAGCTTGTTCTGCAGCTCGGGTCAAGGAATCAAAAGTGTGCTGAGAAACGCCCGGCATCGCCGAAATCGGATTCGGCTCGTCCAAACCATCAGCGATGAACATCGGAAGGATGAAATCAGCGGGGCGCAGGTGCGTCTCCGCTGTTAGTTCCCGTAATGCGGGGGTGGTGCGTAGGCGACGGGGGCGACGGGACAGCAGGTAATCCACTTCGGGGACCTTCCTTAAATTTCTTATTTTCCAGGTAAGAGGGGCTGTGGAGCTAGTGCATAGCCAGTTACATAGTTAGCGAAACAACACGGTGGCTCCGCTCTAACTCGTGTTTTGCCTGCGTACTACTTTCCGACAGCAAATTTCAAGAATTAGCATTTCCAGAATCAGTATTTCAAGAATTGATACTTCCAGAATCAGCTTCTCCAGAGGCAGCTTTTCCAGAATTGGTGCTTACCGAAGCCGCCGCTTTCCGACGCGTACGACGTTTTTTCCGCGGAGCCGGAAGGTTACCCGTTGCGCGCAGGTGTGCCACGTGGTCCGCCAGGGCGTCGATAAGATGTGGAACATCAGCGACTTCCGGGACGACGTCGACGCGCAGCCCCATCTCTTCTGCCGCGGCTTTCGCCATCGGGCCAATGCAAGCAATGATAGTGCGCTGGTGTGGTTTCCCCGCGATGCCCACGAGGTTACGCACCGTCGACCCGGAGGTAAAGGCCACCGCATCAAAGGCACCCGTTTTGATCATGTCGCGGGTTTCCGCTGATGGTGGAGCCGCGCGAACCGTCCGGTACGCGACCACATCGTCAACTTCCCAACCGAGCGCCTGTAGCCCGTCTACTAACGCATCACCGGCAATATCCGCGCGTGGCAGCAGAACGCGACCAACAGCGTCAATATCTTCCACATATGGTGGGAAAGATTCCACCAAGCCATGAGCGTTTTGTGCGTCTGCCTTCGGCAAAGCTTCCGGAACCATGCCTTTTTCACGAATAGCTTCAGCGGTTTTTCCTCCCACCGCAGCTAAGTGCACGCCAGCAAAATCGCGGGCATCCAGGCCCAATTCCGCGATCTTGTCCCAAACTACTTTTACCGCGTTCACGCTGGTGAACACGACCCATTTATAGCGCCCTTCGACAATGCCTTTGATTGCGCGGTCCATCTGGGCTGGGTTTCGCGGCGGTTCCACAGAAATCGTCGGCACCAATTGCGGAATTGCCCCATAGGAAGCCAGCTGCGCCGACATTGGACCGGCTTGCTCTTTCGTGCGCGGAACCAACACCCGCCAACCGTACAGGGGACGGTTCTCCCACCAAGAATACTTGGAACGGTCATCGAAGCTGCGCCCTAAGGTCACCACTAAGATGCCATCGAGCTCTGCGTTCAGCTTGCCCAGCGTTGCTAGGGTCGCCTCATAGGTGCGCTGCAAGCGTGTCGTGCCGTTGACTGTGACAAACGCGGGGGTGTCAACGCTCATCCCGCGCGTGCTCAACTCGTCGGCGATCGTCGGCAAGTCCGAAGCCCAAGCCTGCAACACGATAGGTTGTGTCGCGACAGACAATTGGTCCCAGTCGACGTCGCCATCGGTCATATCGGCTTCGGTGTATGTTGAGCCCAGTGCTAATCCTGCAAACGACGGCACTGTGGAAGGCAACGACATCCCAGGAACCACCTGGAATTCCATGCCAGCGGCACTCACGGCGGAGATTTCCGCCAAAATCGCTTCCCGATTTAATGGGTTACCGGCAACCAACCGGATAACATCACTGCCTCCGGCCTCTTCTAACGCCGTGCGCAGCTGGGTGACGACCTGCTCCGAACCAGCAAACTCCCGCACATCAGCAGCCGTCGGGGCTGCTGGCCTTGGCGGCTTCCGACGAGCCCCCTGGGCTTTCGCCTCAGCACACATGCGGGCGTATTCCTGCTCTGCAGCATCTAGTTTTTCTTGGGGCACTGGCAGTGCCGAGCCCACAATTTCGCGTACCCCAGCAAGCACCTGCGAGTCTGCGACCGCAATAGCGTTGTACGCGAGTACTTCCCTGGCGCGAACTGTTAGAAGGTCCGGGTTGCCGGGTCCGGCGCCGACGAACACCACTTTGCCTTGGTGGGCGACGGAGGGGGCGTTGCTCATATAGACCTTTTCTACGCGCGGTCACGGACAGTAAACAAAAATAAACCACGACGAAGCACCGTCATCTGCGGTTTTGCCTTTAACCGGACCCAAACCGTAGACGGTGCATTATCGTGTGCTAGTACCAGCTTAAAGCAGACGCCGGAAAACTAAAAAACAAACGGATTAGTCAGGACTCATTGAAACTCGAGGGCGAACGTCAGGTTACGTCCTTAGGGCGAGTAGTAGGCACCCCTTTAGCACCCAATCTCAGTGTCCCAGCGTGGCACCGGTGGTGCGCTAGGAATCACCCAGGAGTTCCGCAGCGCCGTCGGCAAGCAATGCCTGCGAGACCTCTTCGCCTACCGCGATAGGGTCGGTACCGCTGGCAGTGGCGAGCAACCTCTTTTTCCCATCCAGTGCGAACACCCCACCATGGGCAGTAATCATTCCAGTCTGCTCATCGAAGGTGGAGTACGCCGCCACCGGAGCGGTGCATCCTGCTTCCAAACGATTCAGCACCACGCGTTCCGCGAATGCGCAATCACGGTCGACGACACTGGTGAGCTTGTCGACGACTTCCACAACCGCAGCATCTTCCACGCGTACTTCCACGGCCAATGCCCCTTGCGCTGGAGCTGGCATCACTTCATCTACAGCAAAAACCTGGGTCGCTTTGTCCTGATAGCCATTTCGGATCAGCCCGGCATATGCCAAAACCACCGCATCGAGCTCGCCATCGTCAATCTTGCTCATTCGCGTTTCGATATTCCCGCGCAGAGGACGAATGTCGAGATCCGGGCGTAAGGACAGCAATTGTGAGATTCGGCGAGGCGCCGAAGTGCCCACGCGGGCACCTTCCGGTAATTCATCCAAGCGCAGACCATCGCGCGCAATCAGGGCTTCCCGGTTGTCCTCGCGCTTCGGGATTACCAAATGGAACCTGTCGTCAGCAGCCGTCGGCAAGTCTTTAAACGAGTGCACGGCCACGTCGCAGCCTCCTGCATCAAGTACTTCCCGCAGTTTCTGTGTAAATACGCCCACTCCGATACGCTCAACCGGGGCCATATTCACATCGCCTTCCGTTTTAACGATTTTCAACTCCGCGGGCGCACCAGCTGCGATAATCCAGTCACGCACGTGGCCAGCCTGGGTAGTAGCTAGTTTCGAGCCCCGGGTACCAATCTGCAACATGTTCTACTCCTTAGGCCCCCATGTGGGTTCCTTCTGCGTCTCTTAAAGCTTTTTAAAGGGATTCTTTAACGCTAATTATCCACGGAATTTTTATTCGTCCCAGCCTTATCGCCGGCCCCGGAATGGTTCCCGGCGTTATTGCCCAGAGCAATAACTTCCTGCACGGACGGTAGATCATCGGCATCGACGGCAATCGAGCTACCGTCGATCTCCAAACCAAACATTTCTTGGAGTGCTGTTTCATGGCTGACCGCGCCTGATTCCGCTGCGAGTTTTTTCGCCCGCACGGTGGGTTCGTGCAATAGCTTGTCGACGGCACGTCTAATCGCTACCTGCACTTGTCCGAAATCATCCTCCGACATGTGCGGACGCCTTTGCCGAAGACGCGCCATCTCACACTCGATCACGCCAGCAGCATGCTTGCGCAAGGCAGAAACTGCAGGGACTACTTCGCGTACACGCTGTTCAGAAGCAAATGCTTGTAACTCCTCACGAACAATGCGTTTCGCGTCTTGGTGGCCGACGGTGGTATCTTCATCGCTTTGCGACGCCAACGACTGATGCAGTCTCTCGATGTTGACCAGATCAACCCCGCGGAGCTCTGCGGTGTCATCCGCAATGTCGCGTGGCAATGAAAGGTCAATGAGTACCAGGTGACCGTGGCGCTGTTCCGGAATGGAAGCCCGGTCGACCGTGTAATTGTCTGCGCCCGTCGCCGAAACGATGATGTCTACTTTGCCATAAACTTGCTGACGGTCTTCGAAGTTCACAGCCTCTGCACACACGCCAGCTTGGTGCGCATGGTCGACCAGATTATCAGCCCGTTCGCGGGTGCGGTTAGCAACAATGATCTTGTCGACGCCCAACCGCCCCAGGTGTGTGGCAGCCAAGGACGCCATCGCGCCGGCTCCCAATACTAAAGCTGTACGGCCGATCAACAAAGGCTCGTCGACAAGGTCAGGAGTGCGAACAGTTGCGGAGTCATCACCGCTCTGCAAACCCAAATCCATGTACTGCAGCGCTTCGTTCAACGCAACAGTAACCATAGATGCGCCTGCCTCATCGATTTTGGTCTCGGTATGCACTCTCT
Organism: Corynebacterium pseudodiphtheriticum; assembly: GCF_023509295.1. NCBI lineage: Bacteria > Bacillati > Actinomycetota > Actinomycetes > Mycobacteriales > Corynebacteriaceae > Corynebacterium > Corynebacterium pseudodiphtheriticum. The sequence goes on from NZ_CP091864.1 coordinate 1,996,968, forward strand.
TTCCTGCTCGCAGAGCAGATTGCGCCAGGGCATGAAGAGTTTTTCCAGCCGTGTTTGCGGCTACTGCACGCTGGTACGCCTTGCGTACCTGGCCAATGATTTGCTGCTCACCGACCACCATGGAGTCCAACCCGGAGGCGACCACCATCATATGCTCAGCAGCAGCATCCGCATAGCGCACGTAGAGATAGCTACGCAGTTCATCGATATCAATGTGAGAAATACGGTGCAGGACTTCCACCACATCTTGAACTCCGGAATGGAATGAATTCGTGACGCAGTAGACCTCCAAGCGGTTGCACGTGGAGATGATCATTGCCTCACTCAGCGACGAAGTGGCCACGAGCTCAGCATTCGTCTCCTCGCGTTGCATGCCATCTACGCTCAGTCGCTCTAACAAAGCGACCGGAGCCGAACGATGGGACATTCCCACGACGAGCACGCTCACATTTTCCTCCGCAATCTCACTAACTCAACTACAAAACTTAACTACAGTAATCCGCGTCATGATTGGAACGACTCAGGGCTTCGCCAAGCACTCCGCGCCCACCAGTTAGGGCACTCCAGCTGGAGCCCTCCAGCTGTCCCGGTTTTGGGTAGGCCCGCACTCACGACTGAGGTCTACCCATGATATCAACCAAAAGGATAGCCCCAATGGCCACAGAAAGCAGAATCTCCAGGGCAATGGGCAAGCAAATTACCAGCTCCTAGAGCCCATTCTGCAAAGCAGCGGCCAACTCATCGTTGTCGACCTCCCAGCACGCGAATTCCTCGTTATCAAGAACCACCACGGGCACCCGGTCTCCAAATTCAACCGCAAGCCCAGCATCATTATCAACGTTACGCACCACCAGTTTTGCATCTGCGGCTGCAACGATTGGGGCGATCTGCTCACGAACGCGAACACACGACCCACAATTTGTCCGAACCATCAATTCTACGATGTGCGTGGCCGTGGGGTTGGGGCTAGGAGCATAACCAGCTTCAGTCTTATTCTCGGTGGCATCTACTTCAGCTCGAGCGACCCCAACAGAATTATTGTGACGCGATTGCATCGCGGACTCCCCGGATCGCCAAGCGTCATTCATCATGCAAACTAGCCTCTCTAACTTCTAAGCCATACGGGTCTATATTCTGCAGGCAGTTCTACACCAGAGAAAATACAGCACGAAATATTAATGGGTTTTTACATACAACAGGTAGAGTCTAGCGAGTGAATTTCTTGTCTGATCCTGACGGCAGTGGGCCGAACTCAGCAGAAGATTTCCTCGCGGAATGGTCTGCAAGTCGCGGCAATTTACGACGTTTCCTAGAAAATACCGTCATGCCACCGCTGGATGAGGCACACCAACAAGAAGCCGGTGAAGCCGCCGCCGCAAACGCCATTAGCGAAACTTTTGGCATCGGCCTCCCCGACTTTGACTCGGGCGTCGCCTCGGTCTCGGGATCTGTGAAAGCCGCAGGAAGCTTTAAACTCACTCAGCCCGATCCCGCCATACCGCAAGATATCGGCGCAGCTGCGTTTTTTGACGTAGATAACACCCTAATCCAAGGATCATCACTCGTCGTTCTCGCTATGGGGCTGGCACGGAAACGCTTTTTTCGCTTGCGCGATATCGCCCCGATCGCGTGGAAACAAATAAAATACCGCGTTACCGGCTCCGAAAACATTAATGACGTAGCCTCAGGTCGCGAACAAGCCCTGGAATTTATTAAAGGCCGCACCGTAGAAGAGCTCAACGATATCTGCCAAGAAATCGTGGACTCACGGGTTGCAGACAAAGCCTATCCTGCTACCCGTGAGCTAGCGAACAAACACTTGGCAGCCGGCCAACAAGTATGGCTCGTGACGGCAACACCTGTGCAACTGGCCCAAATTTTAGCCCAAAGATTTGGTTTTACCGGTGCGCTTGGCACCGTGGCAGAGGTGCAAAACGGCAAATTCACTGGACGACTAGTCGGCGACATCCTGCACGGACCAGGTAAAAAACATGCAGTCGCGGCTTTGGCTGCGATGGAGAAGCTAGATCTTGATCGCTGTACTGCCTATTCAGATTCAATCAACGATATTCCGATGCTGACAATGGTCGGCACCGCCGTAGCTATTAACCCAGATCGGGAGCTGCGCAAGGAAGCAGAATCGCGAGGGTGGAAAATCAACGACTACCGTTCCCTACGTAAGGCCGTGCGTTCCTTCGGTGTACCGGCATTAATTACCGCACTATTTTCCTACGGTGCTTACGGTGGCTGGAAAATATTAGGGCCTTCTAAGAAAAATTCCACCACATAGAAAGCAAATAGCCACCGTTCAAATCAAAAGCCAGGTAAATCAAAAGCTAGTTAATTCAAGCACAGGTTGCTGCCCAACAAATTTAGCAACATTCATTCATCTTTTGCTGCAACCCAACCCCATCATTGGCTGTGGATAACTCCGTTTCTCCACAGCTTTTCGGACTGTTCCCCCATTTCCACTGCAACTATCCGCCCCGAGCTCTTAACGTCAGTTCCATGACACCTTTAGGCAAGCTACGTAAGATTTCCCCAGAACAGCACCAGCACGGTTCTCAGAAACGTCCTCCACACCTACATAACCAAAAACGGGCAGACGCTTGGCAACGAGTCTCCGACATTGCGTCCATTCTCTCGAAATTAGACGCAGAATTAGCAGATCTTAGCGATGAACTAGCGCAATCTAGAAGTAAACACCTCGACCACAGAGAGTCTATTGCGCAAGCACTCGAATACCTTTCCCAGGCCGCTTCTGCCCGTCGATCCACCGAAACTTCCCTTGCCTGGTGTGCAGAGCGAACCGAAATTGGTCGATTGGTAGGTACAACGACCGCTCGTGGGTTTTATACCAAACGCCTAGGTTATTCCACATCACACGCCAATACTGTAAAAAATCGTGCAACAACCGCCTACGGACACATCCATATCGCCGAATACGATCCAGATGACGACGAAGTCGAAGTTGAATCTAGCAATCAGCGATCAAAACGGATGCGTTTAGCAAAAAACAAGCTTAACCAGGAAAGATATGCCCAATCTACCGGTCGTGAACTTGCACGAAAAATTTCCACAGACAAGATCGACGTAATTGATCGGGAGTTACGCCACCTTAACGACACCGCGGTGCCAGGAAAACACCGGGTTCGTCTAGAATCCATGAAAGAGGCTGACAAGGGACGCAATTGTGCCGACCTCGCCCACTGGTGTCGTGAGCGTATACGCAACGCAAATAATCATCCTGACGCCTATTCGTCGCCTGCTAAAGCACGGGCAACCCGAGAATCTGCACGCTCTAAGCGGTACATTTCTCAACCCCGAGAGCTTCCCAACGGAATGATAAATTTCGGAATTACCACCGATCCTGTCTTCTCCACGCGCATTGAAGCTATTCGGGCAAAAGCCACACGAGTCTGGAAAGCCCGTCAGGCCGACGCCAGTGTCACGGAGACTCGAACACTTTCACAATTTGTCCACGACTACTTCATGAACGCTATATTCGGGCCTACACCAAACTCGGAAGCGTCCCAAGTCACAGCGGAATCAGCAGAGAAAACAACACCTGCTAGAGTGCCTGCGCAACTGGTGCTCGTCGGCACAATCGATGACTACCTAAATATGGGACCACGAACGAGGTTCCGGACGGATACCGGCACTACGCTAACCCCGGCAGAAATTATGCAATTGGGAATCTCCGAATGCCATCTTGGAATCACGGACAATGGCAGGGCAAAGCTTCTCGACGCGGGCTCAGTACGCAACATGACTCAGATCCAAAGAGCCTTTCTCACTGCAATGCAGCTAGTTTGTAGCCACCCTGGCTGTTCAGAGCCAGCGGCGAAATGCGAAGGCCATCACATAGCTGCATATTCTCATGGTGGAAAGACCAACATCGAAAACCTCACGCTACTTTGTGCCTATCATCACCGGGGCAATAACGACCGGCGTGACGGCCAAAACAACATGGGCCACATGGAAAGAGAAAACGATACTCATCTTGTAGGAAAATTTAACCCCAGCACCGGAAAGATCGACATCAATGAAACGATTGCCGCACACAATGCTCCAGGTCGCCGGTTGCTGGCAACATCTCCAACACAGTCCAAGGCGCGCACCAAAAACAGAGCCGCATAACCCGTATCTGCACTAGATACACAAAATCCCTGTGGAAATTAGTGGCATGGAGACTCGGCGGTAATTTGGATGCCGAACTCCAACCTGTTCCACAGGGTGCGTGCTGGTAGACAGACCGCATAGGATCTGACTCCAACTGAATAACGTGGGCTAGTTTACTTGCCCAGTTTACGACGCTGGACGCGAGTACGGCGCAGCATCTTGCGGTGTTTCTTCTTGGACATGCGCTTACGGCGCTTCTTAATGACTGAACCCATGGTCAGTACCCTCAATTCTTAGTTGATATGTGTACAAACTGCCGACACTAATACTCACACTTTAGCGATTGTCAAGAAGCTTACCCAAATCTGGGCAAACTCCGGGGATTTCCCAGAACTGGCAAGTCTTAACGACGTAACCTGACTCGGTGTCCCCGCATCAACAGTTGCCTACCGCGGGGGTATAAAACCGATTAAAAGTTTGCAAGTTCCGGTAATAACTCAATCGCTATTGTGATAAGCCCGTGAACCTACCCAACCTCGTAAATCGACGAGTGCAGGTACTCGTTCACGGCTTCTTCGTGAACCCGGAAAGAACGTCCCACGCGAACAGCCGGCAAATCACCAGCGTGCACAAGGCGGTAGACCGTCATTTTCGAGACGCGCATCATCTCCGCAACCTCGGCGATGGTCAGAAACGTTCCTTTGTCTTCATGTGCCATATGTATCTCACCCTTCAGCTCGTAGTGCGCTGCAGGCTTCCCCTCCCGCAGGACTTCACACGCACGTGCTCAAACTAGTCTAGCGTGTCACTTGTGACTATTGCGACCCGCCCTGCACATTAATCCCATCTATCGCTTGCAACCCCCGAATATCTCCTGGAACGTAACTGCTCACAAGTACGCAAAACCCGCCGCACCACACCAGTGCCAGTATGTATTCTGGCAACGATGTGGTCGGCGGGCGTTATCTCTGAAGCTCAACCGGTCATGATGCGGGGAGCTTCTTAGTAGGCATTAAACAACCAGACAGTCATATCACCGAGTAAGTGTCCTGCCGTTGCGTAAAAGAAGTTTTAGCCAAGTTCCTTGGAGCGGTTAGCACAGGCCTCAGCTGCACGGAAGAACATGCCGCGTAGACCAGACTCTTCAAGTTCACGAAGAGCATGCACAGTGGTGCCACCTGGAGAAGAGACGTTCTGCCGAAGGGTTGCTGGATCGCGACCAGAATCCGTCAGCATCTTTCCTGCACCGTGGGCGGCATTGGTAGCCAGTTTCTCGGCGACATCGCGCTTCAACCCCATCTGCACACCGGCGTCGATAAGAGCCTCAGTGACCAAAAAATAATACGCTGGCGAGGAACCTGACATCGCGGTTACAGCATCCATATCGCCTTCTTCTACGATGACTACTTCACCGACTGCCTCGAGCAGTTCTGAAACTCCCGACATCTGTTCATCGGATACGCTGCTTCCTGGCGCTGCAGCGTTAGTTCCTTTACCGACCAGCATCGGAGTGTTTGGCATCACACGAACCACTGGCACCCCGCTGCCAGCCGCTTTTTCCATAGCTTCTAAGGTCAAACCTGCGGCCATGGATACGGCCACAGTCTTGCCTTCCCGAGACTGCAGCGTCTCGGAAACATCTTCTAACAGATCAATAATGTGATAAGGCTTGACGCACAAAAACGCATAGTCGGCGTCCTTGATCGCAGCCGCGTTATCCGAAGTAGTGTGCACACCGTAGTTTTCTTCAAAGTAGCTCGATTTCTCGGCGCTGCGGTTAGTCACGGTAATGGACTTTGGGTCGTAATCAGAGGCTACGAGACCGGAAACGAGAGCTTCGCCGATCTGGCCTCCACCTAGAACTGCAATGTTAGTCATGGTTTCTACGATGCCAGAAAGCAAAACCCCTAGCCACCACACTGTGGAAGACTAGGGGTTTAATGCGCAATCGAGTTCATAGCTTAGCCCGTGACGGTCGTGTTTACCACAACCAGTTTTTAGACGTCCTTGTCCCAAGCGGCGAGATAGCCAATCACTGGAACACTAGAGCACTACCAAGATCGCCGGACCAAAAGTCAACAACAAGCCCACGATAGCCGTCAATGTCATCGACAATCCATCACGCTCCGTGCGCAGCGCGTGAACTATGCCAGCCATAACGCCGGTAACGCCGACTGCCAACGCGGCAACCAGGTAGTTATTCAGAGCACCCCAAAGCATTTCGAAGCCCTTGAATACAACGACGCCAAGCACGATGCCGACCAGTGCCAGTAAAATCACCGCAACCGGACTCATACCTTCGCCTTCGGAGACTGCGTCATCCTGATCCGCATCAGCGTGGACGGGAGATGGTCCGCCCGACGGTTGGGCATTCTCCTGTACCAAATTATCAGGTTGCCCTGTCTGCTGAGCACCCTGAGCAGCTTTCTTCTGCGTGGAATTTATTCCGGTAGATTTTGCACCGTCTTGGCCAGCCCCACCAACCGGGGCACCCGCGGCTGCCTGCGTAAGCGAATCCGGAATGTTCTGAAATTCGGAGGTATCGTCATCAGCTCGCTTGCCCGGTTTCACCGGCTGGCTAGCGGTGTCTGCTGTCTTCGCAGCTTTATCAACTGGCTTGCCGGGCTGCACGCGCGGAATCTCACCAGTCGTCTCGGAGTCCTTGCGGCTGGTTTCCTTGCGTTCGTGGTTCTTCTGATCGCGGCCGTTGGGGCGCTGGTTCTGTTTATCAGAACCGCCCTCAGTTCGTGCGCTCGTAGTGTCGGTAACTCGGGAGATTTCTGCGGTCTCGTCTGAGGCCGGTGTCAGTTTCTCTGGAGCTTTAGCACTTCCAGCACCAGCAGCGTTACCGGCGTTACCAATACCAGCAGCACTACCGCTAGCACCAGCACTAGCACTGCTTACCTTCTCTTGGCTGGAACCCTGAACACTGGTGGCCTGTCCACCGGTCTTTGTCCCTATACCACCATTGTTTTTCTCATCGCTCTTACGGCCAACCGTGATGGTTTTGGACTTCTTCCGGGTAGTTGCCGGTGTTGCCGGTGACACCGACTGTGTTGCCGGTTGCTTCTTTTCGGCAGCCACAGGCGCTTTTGATCCCGATGGTTTTTCCGTAGCCGCATTCTGCGCAGCCTCGGAACCTGCGTTTGCAGCTTTTGCACCCTTGTTGCTGCTGGTCTCACCGCTACTGGTCTCATCAATAGGGGACCCGTGCTTGGATTCCTTTGGCTTCGCGGTGACTTTCGGAAACGACCCAGTCAGCTCAGCGACGGAGACACCTCCGCCGTCTTCCATGCTGCGACGCCGACGTCGACGTGGTTTCTCCGAGTCGCTTCCGGATTTCCGTGCACCAGAACCGCCTTGAGCGTCGGCTTTCCCTTGGCCATCGGAGTTCTCTTTCCCGGCGCGGGCCAACAATTCCGCGACTGTTAATTGCTTGTCGTCAGACATGCTGTTTCTCCCTATTCCAGTCCTTTATCGATGCGACGCAGAATTACGCCTTCGCGCAGTGCCCAGGGGCAGATTTCGAGTTCGTCGATTCCTAATGCTCGCATACTAGCTTCTGCAACTAAAGCACCGGCAACGATTTGATGCGAACGGTCGTTGCTCACGCCTTCTAATTCGGCTCGGTCGGCGGCAGTCATGCGGGAAATGAATGCGATCAATTGACGCAAACCTGGTGCGGTCAGATTACGTCGTACATAGGGCCCTGCCGACGATGGAGCGGCACCAGTAAGGCGCGCCAGGGTACGGATTGTCTTCGAGGTGCCTACCGCGATTCCTGGGGCACCGTAGGCGCGGATCTCAGCGGCAACATCCTTGAGCTCAGCGTCAATGTAGTCGCGCAGCGTGTTGATTTTCTTTTTGCCCGGCGGATCCGCATCAAACCAGTTATACGTCAATCGGCCAGCACCCAAATCCAGCGAACTGGCAACATCGGGGTGCTCGTCGGTGCCGGTACATAACTCGAGCGAGCCGCCACCGATGTCAATGTTCGTGATGCGACCAGCCGACCAGCCAAACCAACGTCGTACAGCCAGGAATGTCAACCGGCCTTCGTCCTTGCCAGAGAGGATTTCTAAGCGCACCCCCGTCTGTTTTTCCACTTCATCCAGCACATAGGCGGAGTTCGTGGCGGAGCGAATGGCAGACGTGGCAAAGGGCATAAATTCGTCGCATCCGAGTTTGTTGGCGAGTTCTTTAGCTTCCCCAACGGACGAGATCAGTTTCTTCAAGCCTCGCTCGTGGATATTTCCGTCAGCGTCGAGCTGCTCCACCAGCTTCAGCGAAGTCTTCCAATCGCTCATGGGCGTTGGCCGACCGCCGTCCCGAACATCTACTGCTACTAGGTGGACAGTGTTGCTGCCCACATCAATTACACCTAATCGCACACTCCTAGCCTAAACGGTCTACGGTGTCTAGGTGTGAATCACGCACAGTCTTCTTCCGTTTTCCTTGGTTTTCCTGCAAACTCGCCTGCCGGCAAATCTATTCGTGCTGGCCGGGAGGTTGCCCCGGATTTTGCTCGCGAGTGGTTCGAATTCACCAACCCGGACGATCCCGAACATGTCTTTTCCGTCGACCTGACTTGGGTTGAATCTCATTACAGTTGCAAGTTTGGCACCTCGGATTGTTTCGGCATCCGCGAAGGAATTACCGACGTGGCCTGCTGCACTCATGGGGCTTTTCTTGCCGACGAAACCGACCAGGATCAACTTTTCGACGCCGTCCGCAACATGCCCGCGAAATACTGGCAATTGCGCCCGAACAATACCGAGGAACACTTGTCCGGAGTAGCTCCAGCTGGCGAGTTAGAGCCGTGGCTGGTGTGGGACGAAGAGGAAAACGAGGATGGTGAAATGGAGCCGTCGTTGAAAACCCGCACTGTTGATGGTGGTTGTATATTCGCCAACCGTCATGGCTGGGCAACTGGCGCAGGGTGTGCGCTACACCAGTGGGCAGTCGCGGAGGATGAAGAGCTAACCGTTGTCAAGCCCGAAGTATGCTGGCAGGTGCCTATTCGTCGACACGAGGATTATGAAACTCGCAGCGACGACGTGGAAATTTTACGCACTGTAATCAGTGAGTACGACCGACGCGCGTGGGGCAACGGTGGCGAGGAATTCGACTGGTGGTGTTCTTCGGCTCCGCAGTGTCACACGACGACTGATCCGTTGTGGAAGACACACCAGGAAGAGTTGGTCGCGGTAATGGGTCAACGCAATTACGAAATTTTGGCGAGCCACTGCCAGATGCGCGATGCTGCCCGCGCGGCAGGCGTGAATCTTCCCCAGCATCCGGCGACACGGGCGGCAACTGGAAATTAAACCTTAGAGAAACAATTAAACCTCAAAGAAACTAGGCGTCGAATTTATAACCTAGCCCGCGCACAGTCACCAGGTGTGTCGGGCGGGATGGCTCCGGTTCAATTTTGGAGCGTAGCCGTTTGACATGCACGTCGATGGTTTTGGTGTCGCCGATGTAATCAGAGCCCCAGATGCGGTCGATCAGTTGCCCGCGGGTAAGAACGCGTCCGGCGTTTTCCAGCAAGTATTCCAACAGGTGGAATTCTTTCAGCGGCATTGGAACTGCTTCGCCATCGACGTAAACGATATGACTGTCGACGTCCATGCGCACGCGGCCGCCTTCCAAAACGTTATCGGCGGCCTCGATAGTCTTTGCTTCTGTGTTTTTCTCGGCTCCTCGACGCAGCACCGCCCGGATGCGGGCGGTGAGTTCACGAGCAGAATATGGCTTGGTCACGTAGTCGTCGGCGCCAAGCTCGAGCCCGAGCACCTTGTCAATCTCAGAGTCACGTGCGGTGACCATAATGATCGGAACCTGTGAGGTGAGCCGGATTTTCTTGCACACTTCAGTGCCTGACATCCCGGGAAGCATCAAGTCCAGCAAAACGATATCGACGTGTTGTGACTGAAACGTCGACAGCGCCGTTGGGCCATCAGCGGCAATGACCGTCTCGAATCCCTCTTTGCGCAGAAGAAATGCCAGCGGATCAGATAACGACTCTTCATCTTCCACGATCAAAACAGTAGCCATGGGGCTTGTGTCCTTTCGACGTTCAACGGCGTGTAACGTTTCGCCGGTTCGACGGCCGCAGCCTGTTTCCTGCCACAGGGGCGATTCTATAACAGCTCGCCGTTAAAAGATCACGGTTCTTCTGGTTTTTCCCGGACGGGTAGGCCTTCCGGATTTTCTGGGGTTCCCCAGTTATCTAGGCCTTCCAAATCTTCTAAATTTTCCAGGTCATGGTTTTCCATTTCATGCCCACCCATGCCGTCACCTTGGTAACGCGGCAACGCCAGGGTAAACGTGGTGCCCTCGCCCAATTCGGAAAATAATCTGATGTTGCCACCGTGGTTAGCGACCACATGTTTCACGATCGCCAGCCCCAGGCCCGTGCCACCGGTTTGTCGGGAGCGGGCCTTGTCGACTCGGAAAAACCGCTCGAATACGCGCTCCTGGTCTTCGGAAGCAATACCTATGCCTTGATCAACGACGTGGATGCAGATTTCCTCAGCGGATACTGCCTCGTAACTCACAGTCACCGGGGTGGAATCTGGGGAATAGTTAATGGCATTGGAGACTAGGTTCGACACTGCCGTAACCAAGAGATTTCTATTACCGACGACGAATAGCCCAGAGTTTGATTCGGCACCACCGGTTCCATCACCACCGGTTGCGCCATCGCTAGTTGCGTCGCCTCCAGTTGCACCGCTGGCTGCGTCGTCGCCAGTTGCGCCGCTGGCTCCCTTCGCAGCCCCCAGGTTTCGCAAAATAATGCCGTGGTTTTCTGCTGCCACCTGGTTGCGCGCAATCGCAGCACTAATGACCTCGGCCACGGAGACCGGCGCAATCTCTGGAAGTGCTTCCGCCCCCTGCAACTTGGACAAGGAAATCAGCTCATTGACCATATCCGCCATGCGGTTAGCTTCGCGCTGCAGCTGACGCCCAAAATGCGTCACGTGCTCCGGATCATCCGGCGAACCCAACAGCGCTTCGGCTAACAGCGCCATTCCCCCAACCGGGGTTTTTAGCTCGTGGGATACGTTCGCGACGAAATCCCGCCGTGCCGATTGCATACGCACGTTTTCGGATTCGTCGGTGCCATAGACGATCATGAAACGATCGTCGACAAGGGTTAAGGGCTTGACTAAAGCGCGCACGTTGGAAATTCGATTACCTGTGCGATGCTTAGGCACGGAAAGCTCGAGGTAGCGATTTTCTTTTTCTTCGTCGTCAAAGACGTTCGCAGCCACCCGCCACACCTGTGGGTTAATGGTGCGCGCGTGCACCAGAGCCATGTCGTGAGCGCGGGCATTCGACAGCATGACATCGCCATTGCGGTCCACCACGACGATGCCCGTCGGCGATGATTGAATAACCAAATGCAACATCTGGCCGACGGTGGCAACCTGGTTAGATTCCAAAATACGGTCCGAGTCCTGGGTTTGTTCTTCAGCACCGAACCGGCCCAGCTGCCCACCGCGGCGTAACCACACCGCCCCAGCGACAAGTAGCACTGCGGTGACCAGTACCGTCACCACGACGGCAAGAACAACAATCTGGGTTGTCGTCACGTGATTTACTTGGCCTGGCCCTGGTTCGCTACGGCAGCAGCACCCGCCTGCGCGGCTTCTGGGTCCAAGTAGTCGCCTCCTGGGTTCACGATGCTGCCGTCGGCGGCAAATTCGTACACCAGTGGCATACCGGTCGGGATGTTGAGCCCAGCGATGTCTTCATCAGAAATCGCATCCAGGTGCTTAACAAGTGCGCGCAGCGAATTGCCGTGCGCAGCCAACAACACGGTCTGACCATCCCGCAGGCGTGGCAGGATCTCCGCCTCGAAATATGGGATGGCCCGGGCTACGACGTCTTTCAGGCATTCCGTACGGGGCGGGTTGTCCACATCCGCATAACGCGGATCGCCAGCTTGGGAGTACTGGGAGTCGTCGGCAAGCTCCGGTGGCGGGGTGTCATAAGAACGACGCCACGACATGAACTGATCCTCACCGTATTTGTCGCGGGTTTCCGCCTTGTTCAGCCCTTGCAGGGCACCGTAATGGCGTTCGTTTATGCGCCAGTTACGGACTACAGGAATCCAGTGGCGGTCGGCCGCGGACAGCGCAATATTTGCCGAACGGATCGCACGACGCAGCAGCGAAGTGTAGACCACCTCTGGCTGCAGCCCAGCAGCGGCAATCAATTCTCCGGCCCGGCGCGCCTCGCTTTCTCCACGTGCGGTCAGGTCTACATCAACCCAGCCGGTGAACTGGTTGGATTCATTCCAGGTGGATTGGCCATGGCGCAGCAAGATGAGCTTGCCGTTGGCAGAATTCGGTTCAGAATTAGGTCCAGTCATAGCTTCTAGCATGCCACGGTCCGCGGGATCAGTGCCGGAGCCACGGCGAGCTCGCCAGACTCCCCACCCCTTCAGTTCCCCGTCAGTTCCCCTTTAATTCCCGCTGGCTTGCCGATTGTGCAACCTTGCTGCCCCGTCAGCGCTCGCAATCGCATCCTGGAATACCCCCACTAGCCGGTCCGCAGCCGCCGCCCACGAGAACTGCGCGGCGTGTCCCACCGCGGCCTGCCCCATTTCTATGCGCCGGTCGTCGTCATCCAGCAAATCTGCCAACGCATCAGCCCAATCGTCAGGGTCGTGGCCGTCGACAAGCACACCCGTCTGTCCATCTGCAACGGCAATCGGCAGGCCACCGACCCGCGCGGCCACCACCGGGGTGCCACAAGCCTGCGCCTCCATGGGAACGAGCCCAAAGGATTCGTTGTAACTCGGCACCGCAATCAGGTCAGCAGCTTGATACACCGCGACCAGCTCCTCCGGCGGGCGGGTATCGATAAACCGGATACACTTGCCGACGCCTAACTCACGGGCAAGATTGTGATAATAATCCGGGCTGGCTGCGCTTCCCGAAGGGCCACCGCAGATCACCACTCGTAAGCACCGGTCCGGCTCGCGGCGGAAAAGCTCGGCGGTGGCGCGGATGAGCACCTCGGGGCCTTTGAATTTCTGTAGCCGGCCGACGAAAGCGACCACTTTCGTGTGTAGTGGGATGCCGAGTTCGCGTCGGGAGCGCTCGGTGTTGCGGTCTGTGCCCGGGGTAAACAGTTCTAGGTCGGCACCTGGCGGAACCACCACGATCTTGGATGGTTCGGCATCATAATGGCCAATGAGGTCGCGGGCTTCCTCATCGGTGTTGACGACGAGAGTGTCGGCGTTGTCGACGAGTTGCTGTTCGCAGATGCGCCGGGCCTCAGATTCGGCGGTATCGTCAGCCGAACGGTAGGCGTTTTTCACCGCCGCAAGCGTGTGGGCGGTGTGGACGAGGCTGATGCCCCATAGGTCGCGCAGCAACCAGCCGACCTGGCCGGAGAGCCAATAATGGGAATGGATCGCATCGTACGGTGCGTGGCAGGGAGCGTAGCCAGTACGGGATTCCGGCTTGGCCGTAGGCTGGGATTCTTTATTGATGAACTGCACGATGCCCCCGGTGAAAGCAACGAGCTGCGTCGGTAAGGATTCTTTTTCCAGACCGACATAAGGGCCCGCAATGATGTTGATAACGCGGAGGTTATCGGCAAGTTGCATGACCTCCGGCTGGGAAGATCGGGTGGCGCGGGTGAAGATATCCACACCAATGCCCTGTTTCGCGAGCTGGCGGGCAATGTTTAAGACATAGACGTTCATGCCCCCGGCATCGCCGATTCCCGGCTGCTCGATGGGTGAGGTGTGCATAGAGATCATGGCGATGCGCATACTTGCATCCTAAAGATACTGGCGTGCTGCAGCAGAACCGGAGCTTATATAGGTCGCGACCTAGAACGATAAGCCCAGCGTGGCCGCTAGATCTCACGCACAAACAACTTGCCACGCGCGCACGAAACACCCCACGTTGCCGGGAGTACACTGGAAAGAGTTCTCCAGTCCGGACAAAACAGTCCGCACGCCAAAACAGGCCGCAATAAAAACAGTCCCAGTACACCCCAGCACGAAGGAAGCACAGTAGTTTCTATGTCAGCTTTTGAATCGAAGGCATGGTTGCAGCACTACGCACCATCGACTCCGCACACGCTTGATTACGGCAACGTCACCTTGCTGGATGTTTATGACAACAACCTGGCGATCAACCGAAACAAGCCCGCGACGTGGTTTTTCGGCCACCGCATGTCTTACGGGGAGCTCGACGAACAAGTCCGTAGCATCGCCGCCGGATTACGTTCACTTGGGGTGGGTCCGGGCGATCGCGTCGCGTTGATTCTGCCGAACTGCCCGCAGCACGTCGCCGCGTTTTACGCCATTCTCAAGCTGGGCGCGGTCGTCGTCGAGCACAATCCGCTCTACACGGCACATGAGTTGCACGATCCTTTCATCAACCATGGCGCCCGCGTGGCGATTGTCTGGGATAAGGCTGCGGAAACGGTAGAGAAGCTACGCCAGGATCGCGACCTGGCGCTGGAAACGATCATTTCGGTGAACATGGTCGAAGCGATGCCGAAGTTGAAGCAGCTGGCTCTGCGCATTCCCCTGCCGAAAATCCGCGAAACCCGTAAGCAGTTGACCGCACCTGCGCCAAACACGGTGCCGTTTTCCGTGCTTGCCGACGGCTCTATGGGCGGTTCGGCGGGCGATTTTGTGCCTGCCGACGGCGTCGACAAGAACACACCCGCGCTGCTTTTGTATACCTCGGGCACTACTGGCACACCGAAGGGCGCGCAGCTGACCCACGGCAATCTGTATGCCAACATTTTGCAGGGCAAGCATTGGGTTCCCGGGCTAGGAGATGAACAAGAACGCCTGTTGGGGGCGCTGCCCATGTTCCATGCGTATGGTCTGACATTCTTCGGCACGTTGGGGCCATTTTTGGGTGCAGAGATGGTGCTGTTGCCGTCGCCGCAGATTCCGTTGCTGATGGACATTATGAAAAAGCACCCGCCGACATGGATCCCGGGTGTGCCACCGCTGTACGAGAAAATCATCGAGGCAGCCAAGGACAAAGATATCGACCTTTCCCAGGTGCGCAACGCATTTTCTGGTGCTTCTACTCTGCCGGTGCACACCGTGGAAAACTGGGAGCAAGCCACCTCTGGCCTTTTGGTGGAAGGCTATGGTCTGACTGAATGTTCGCCGATTTTGGTGGGTAACCCCATGAGTCAGAACCGTCGGCCGGGTTATATCGGTGTCCCATTTCCTGATACCGAAATTCGGATCGCAAACCCGGACAACCTGGATGAGACGCTTCCCGACGGCCAGGAAGGCGAGCTTCTCGCCCGCGGGCCGCAGGTTTTCCGTGGCTATTACGACAACCCGGAGGCTACAGAGGCTGCGTTCCACGACGGCTGGTTCCGCACCGGCGATGTCGGTGTAATGGAAGAGGATGGTTTCATCCGTCTGGTTTCGCGCATCAAGGAAATCATCATTACCGGTGGCTTTAACGTGTATCCGGGTGAGGTGGAAGAGACGATGTTGAGCCATGCCGACGTCGTCGAGTGCGCCGTGGTGGGCCGTCCGCGTTCCGACGGTGCCGAGGATGTCGTGGCTTGTGTGGTTTTGCGCGATGGCGCCGAGCTGAACCCAGAAGGGCTGCGTGCTTTTGCCAAGGAGCGACTGACTCCATATAAGGTTCCCCGCACGTTCTATCACTTTGAGGAGTTGTCGAAGGACCAATTGGGGAAGATCCGCCGACGCGAGGTACAGTCTGACCTGCTGAAACGTTTAGAGGATGCGAGCTAGCGGAAGGCTAGAGGTTCTGTAGTTCCTTCTTATCGCTTCTGGATGCAGTTTTCACCGCCCGGTTTTCCGGGCGGTTTTCTTTTTCTCGGTTTCTGTCTGCCGGCTTTCTCTCTGCCAGTTTTCTCCCTGTCGGTTTCTCTCTGCCGGTTTTCTCCCTGTCGGTTTCTCTCTGCCGGTTTCTATCCGTCACTTTCTCTCTGCCGGTCTTCTGTCAGGCCGGCACAGCCCCACCCCGCTTTTCCGGTTGATCGTCACTAACCACCCCTTTACGCACACAAACTATTTTGTTTGCCTGCAAATCAGTTAATGTGCTTTTCAACGTGCCGCAATCTTGCCTCAAAGTACCGTTTTAACGAACATGCCCTAGCCAAGCGAGCCTCAATCGCCTACTGTGGTTATGGAACCAAAACTGCAATACAGATCACAATATTTTGGTGCAGTTCGCTAGTGACGGTTCGTACACCCCCCGCAAGGTTTGCCCACCCACGACCCAGCAAGCGAAACGAGCAAACGCCAACACAGGAGGATTGTTCCCATGTCAGAGCCCAAACATGCTCTCAACACCGACACAAACGACAACAGAAATGAGGACTCAAACAACAATCCAAACGACAACACAAACACCGGTGCGGCAACCGCATTCAAAAACCGCGCCTGGTTACAGCACTATAACGACGCCTGCCCTCCCGAAATCGATTTCGCGGATCTCACCCTTGTCGACAATTACGTCGAAAACCTCAAAAATCACCGGGATCGCAATGCCACCTGGTTTTTCGGGCAATCGACGACGTATGCGCAACTTGATAAGCAGGTCCGCGCGGTAGCCGCAAGCCTAAAATCACTAGGAGTCAGCAAAGGCGACCGGGTGGCTGTGGTGCTCCCTAACTGCCCACAGCACATCGTCGCGGTGCACGCCATCCTGCGGTTAGGTGCAACCGTCGTCGAGCACAACCCGCTGTACACCCCATATGAGCTGGAAGGCCTATTCAAAGACCATGGGGCGCGCACCGCCATCGTCTGGGACAAAATCGCTAGTTCGCTGGAGCCGCTTCGCCATGCCACAGCGCTGCAAAATCTCATCGCGGTAAACATGGTTGAGGCCATGCCCGTAACCAAGCAGCTGGCGTTGCGCTACCTGCCTCTACCAGCGGTGCGTGAAAAGCGCGAGATGCTCACTGAAAAAGCCGATAACGCTATCCCCTACCGCATGCTTCTCGACGGCGCGATCGGCGGCACCGGTGAAAACCTGGAACCAGAGCCGACGCTGACCCCGGACGACATCGCATTCATCCTTTATACTTCCGGAACCACCGGCGCCCCGAAGGGTGCGATGCTTAGCCACCGCAATATCTGCTCCAACGTGCAGATGGCAAAGTACTGGCTACCCGGAATTGGCGAAAAGCCCGAAACTCTCATGGGTGCATTGCCTATGTTCCACGTGTACGGCCTGACTCTCATTGGCGCGCTGGCTTCCTACGTCGGCGGTGAAATCATCCTGCTGCCTAAACCGGAAATCCCTTTGATTCTCGATGCCATCAAGAAGCGCAAGCCCACCTGGTTGCCCGGTGTGCCGACACTTTACGACAAAATTTCCGAGGAAGCCCAAAAGAAGGACCTCGACTTGCACGGCATCCGCTATTCTTTTGCCGGTGCTGCCCCGCTACCGGCATCCACCGTCGACGAATGGGAAAAACTTTCGGGCGGCTTGTTGGTCGAAGGCTATGGTTTGACCGAAACCTCGCCGGTGATCGTAGCTAATCCTGTCAATGAAAACCGGCGCCCAGGCTTCATTGGCGTTCCGATGCCAAATACGCTGATCCGTATTGCAAACCCCAAAAACCTCGACGAGACCATGCCGGATGGTGAGGAAGGCGAGGTGCTGGTCAAGGGACCACAGGTTTTCCAGGGTTACTTAAATAAGCCGGAAGCTACCGAGGAAGCGTTCCATGATGGCTGGTTCCGCACTGGCGATATGGGTGTGATGGAAGAAGACGGTTTCTTGCGCCTGGTTTCGCGTTTGAAAGAAATCATCATCACTGGTGGGTTTAACGTCCACCCTGCCGAGGTAGAAGAAACCATCAGCGCCCACCGGGATATCGCTGACGTTGCTGTGGTGGGTCGCCCACGCAAGGACGGCTCGGAGGACGTCGTCGCCTGTGTGATTCTTAACGACGGTGCCGAGCTAGATCCGGAAGGTTTGCGCGAGTTCTGCCGTGAACGTTTGACCCGGTATAAGGTTCCGCGCACCTTCTACCACTTCGAAGAACTAGCCCGGGACCAGCTGGGGAAGATTCGTCGCCGCGAGGTCCAGGCTGACTTGATTACACGCTTGGAGCAGGCGTAGGCGAAGTTTTGTTCGCTATCCCACGAGCACAGGGGACGAATATAGATTCGTAAAATCACGCTATTTTTGGGCGGGCCGACGTCGAAACCGCTACGTCGGCCCGCCCCACTTCCATTTTCCACCCCTTTTATGCTGGAGTTTTAACAAACAGCACTGAAAACTTGCGTAGTTTATGTGAAACGACTCACCAATTGGTAGTGTGGGGACCATCTCAAAAACGTGTGATGCAAAACACCCCTACGCAAGGAGGTAGCAATGACCGCTTCGGATACCAAAGCGTGGCTACAACACTACGGCGATATTCCAGAAAAGCCGGAATACGAGCACACGACGCTGCTGAGTCTGTACGACTCGAACCTGACCAATAACCACCACCGGCAGGCCACCTACTTTTTTGGCGAGTCGATGACTTATAGCGAACTCGACAAGAATGTGCGCGCTGTGGCGGCTGGCCTGAAGGCCTTCGGCGTAGGCCCTGGTGATCGCGTGGCGGTCCTGCTACCGAATTGCCCGCAGCACGTTATTGCGTTTTATGCGATCCAAAAAATTGGCGCAACCGTCGTCGAGCACAACCCGCTGTACACGGCACACGAGCTAGAAAGTCTGTTTAGCGACCACGGCGCCCGCATCGCGATTTGTTGGGACAAAGCCGCCCCAATGTTGGAGCAGGTCCGCAGCAAGACCCCGCTCGAGACCATCATCTCTGTCAACATGATTAATGCGATGCCCCGCACCAAACAGCTGGCCTTGCGCTACCTGCCTCTGCCGTCGATCCGCGAAAAACGCAAGCAGCTTTCCCAGTTCGCCCCAAACACCATCTCATTTGAATCTTTGGCCAGCGAAGCCTTCGGTGGCGACGGGCGGGAAATTCGCACCCCAGATTGTGTCACCAGTGATTCCACCGCGTTAATCCTGTATACCTCCGGCACCACGGGCACCCCGAAGGGCGCAGAGCTTACCCAAGGCAATATCTCGGCAAATATTGCACAGATCCTGACCTTCTTCCCCACCCTGGGCCGCAACCCGGACGAGCGCGTGCTGGGTGCGCTGCCAATGTTCCACGTGTACGGCCTCACGCTGATCGCCGGGCTTGCCGTATCACTGGGTGGCGAGATGGTGCTGGTGCCGAAGCCGGAAATCCCACTACTGATGGACGTGATCAAAAACCGCAAGCCATCCTGGATGCCGGGCGTGCCGACGCTCTATTCCAAGGTCATGGAGGCAGCCGAGAAGCAAAATATTGACCTCAAGGGCATCACCAATTCCATTTCCGGTGCCGCTCCGTTGCCGGAAGACACCGTCGAGAAGTGGGAACAGCGCACCGGCGGCCTGCTGGTGGAAGGCTACGGCCTGACCGAGACCTCGCCGGTGTTGTGTTGCAACCCGCACTCAGAAAACCGTCGCCCGGGTTATATTGGCATCCCGTTCCCCGATACCCAGGTGCGCATCGCTAACCCAGACAATTTGGACGAAACCATGCCGGATGGCGAGGAAGGCGAGCTGCTCGGCCGCGGCCCGCAGGTATTCAAGGGCTACCTGCACAATGAGGAAGCCACGGAGAACGCTTTCCACGACGGCTGGTTCCGCACCGGTGACATGGCTGTGATGGAAGAAGACGGCTTCGTGCGCATCGTGTCCCGCATTAAGGAAATGATCATCACCGGTGGCTTCAACGTCTACCCTGGCGAGGTCGAGGATTGCCTGGGGCAGCACCCTGATGTGGAAGAGTGCGCTGTCGTCGGCCGTCCACGCAAGGATGGCTCGGAGGATGTCGTGGCCTGTGTCGTGCTGCGCGCCGGTGCTGCACTGGACCCGGATGGGCTGAAGGATTATTGCCGTGAGCGTCTGACTGCCTACAAGGTTCCGCGCACCTTCTACCACTTCGAGGAGTTGGCCACTGACCAGATCGGTAAGCTGCGCCGCCGCGAAGTTCAGGCCGATTTGCTGGATATGTTGGGCCTGGTGCCGAAGGAAAAGGGCGACGCTACCGACGCTGACAATGCTGACGAGGCCGACGGTTCCGAGGATTCCGATAATTCCGGCAAGGCGAAGCCGCTCGATGAGCAGCCAGACCACCAGGAATCCGACATTGCGGGCGTAGAAGTAGACGATCTTGCCGACGCCCAACCCGACGAGACTGCGGTTGCTGAGGCAGACGAGGCTGCTTCTGCCAAGCCAGACGATTCTGCTGCCGCCGAGCCGCAAGACAGTGGCACACAAGACAGTGGCACACAAGACAGCGGTACGCAAGACAGCGGTACGCAAGACAGCGGTTCGCAAGACGGCGCCGCTACGGATAAGTAGCTTGCGCTGAGTAATATCCACCTCTCCGGAGCATTTCACGCCCTGGTTCGCCCGTGATAGTGGCCAACCAGGGCGTTTTATTGTGCCACTATGCCGAACGCGCCCATTCAAATCATGGTTTCTAAAACAAAATCATGAGAATTTACTCACATTTGCCGCGAGTTATCCACGTGAGATAACTCGCATGCACTACGGTAACCAAAGACAACATGAACGTTTCCTCATATTTTCTGTAAAGGATGCCACTGCATGTCTTTGACACCGCTTGATTCCATGCGCGCCCCCGCCATCATTTTTGCTGGTCAAGCCTCGGAGTGGGAAAAGCAGCTGCACAACGCCGCTGCCAGCCACCACGCCGTCGGCCGCCTAAACAATTATCTGACCCAAGCCCGCAGCCTGGTCAGCCCTTACGCCCGCACCATCGCTTCCACTGTCCCCGGTGCCATGGAGCGCCTGGAAGAGCTCGTGCACGCAGGTTCCCAAGACACCAGCGCATCCGAACACACCACCAGCTCGAACAATTCCACCAGTTCCAATGACGTATTCCCCGCCGTCAGCGTCCCGGGCATCGTGCTCAGCCAGTTGGCTGCCATTGATCAGCTGCGTGACCTGGGGCTGAACCTTGCAGGTTGCGACCTAGAACAGGGCTCAACACAGAACAACCCAACCACCGCCTTCGGCCACTCCCAGGGCAGCCTCGGCATCGCCGCCATCAAGCACCCGGTCCACGCACTAGCTCTGGCCATCCTGATGGGCACAGCAGCCAACGTCACCCACGGCTCCACCGATTCCCGCTCACACATGCTGCTGATCCGCGACCTCCCGCGCGATGTCGTCGAGCAGTCCCTGAATGGGACCACCACTGGCTCGGCAGCCATATCCGTAGTCAACGGCACCCGCGCTTTCGTTGTCTCGGGCACCCCGGACGAGCTCGCAGCGGTAGAAAATAACGTCGCCGCCCACGCCAGCGCCTATAACGACGCCCTGGAGGCCCGCGAATTCGGAGGCTCAGAACTCACTCCAAACTTCACCTACTTACCGGTCGCGCTGCCTTTCCACCACGACAGCCTCACCGCAGCCGCAGAGCTGACCATCGAGTGGGCCCAGGCTTGCCAGCTGGATCTTGGCGAGACCGATATCGCCACCGTCGTCCGCGACATCCTGGTCCGCCCATTCGACTGGACCGCACAGACCGCCCAGATGGTCGACCAGCACATCAGCCACGCCCTGGTGCTTGACGACGGTCTGGCCAAACTCACCACCCCTCTCGTGGCAGGCACCGGCCTGTCCGTCGTTCCGGCCTGGACGCCGTCGCAACGCGATAACCTCGCTACCCCCGGCGCGCAGTTACCTACTGCCCGCGACTGGTCTGAATTCGCCCCACGCCTGGTCACGCTGCCGGATGGCAAGACGTACACGCAGACGAAGTTCTCTGCACTGACCGGCCTGTCGCCCATCATGCTGGGTGGTATGACCCCGACCACCGTCGACCCAGCTATCGTCGCCGCTGCCGCCAATGCCGGTTTCTGGACGGAGATGGCCGGCGGTGGAATGTATTCCGAAGAGCTGTTTACGGAACTGAAGAATTCGCTGATCCGCCAGCTGCAGCCGGGACGCACCGTGGCGTTTAACACCATGTTCTTCGATCGCTTCATGTGGAACTTGCAGTTTGGCCAAGCACGCATCGTCCCGAAGGCCCGCGCGAACGGCGCACCAATTACCGGTGTCACCATTTCCGCTGGCGTGCCGGAAGCCGACGAGGCCACCGAGCTGCTCGCCCAGCTGCGTGCCGACGGTTTCCCATATATTTCCTTCAAACCAGGCACCACCAAGCAGATCCGCGACATCCTGGCCATCGCTGCCGCCAACCCGGAGCACCAGTTGATTCTGCAGATCGAGGACGGCCACGCCGGCGGCCACCACTCGTGGCTGGATCTGGATGAGATGCTCATCGACACCTACGCCGCTGCCCGCGAGCACGATAACGTCACCATCACCGTCGGCGGTGGCATTTACTCGGCAGAACGTGCCGCGGAATACCTGACCGGTACGTGGTCACAGAAATATTCGCTGCCCCGTATGCCGGTCGACGGCGTGTTCGTCGGCACCGTCGCCATGGCCACCAAAGAAGCCACCACTTCCCCGCAGGTCAAACAGCTGCTCGTCGACACCCCAGGTATCAGCCCGGAGACCAACGGCGGTTGGGTCGGCCGCGGCCGCGCTAACGGTGGTGTGGCCTCTGGTCAGTCGCACCTGCTGGCGGATCTCCACGAAATCGACAACTCTTTCGCCGCTGCGGCCCGGCTGATCACCTCGCTGGATCCAGCTGACTACCAGGATCACCGCGAAGAGATCATCGCCGCATTGGCCAAGACCTCCAAGCCGTATTTCGGTGACGTGGAAACCATGACCTACCAGCAGTGGCTGGAGCGTTTCGTCGACCTGGCCTTTCCGTTCATGGACCCGACCTGGCAGGATCGCTGGTTCGACCTGCTGCATCGCATCGAGGCGCGCCTGCACCCGTCGGATCACGGCGAGATCGACACCCTGTTCCCCGACTTGGATTCCGTCGCCGATGCCCCGGCCAACCTGCGCACCTTGCTCGAGGCCTTCCCGCAGGCTGCCACCACTACCGTCGCAGCGCGCGATGCCGCCTGGTTTGTTTCGCTGAACCACAAGCACAACAAGCCGATGCCATGGACCACCGCCATTGATGGTGACCTGAAAAAGTGGTTCTCCAAAGACACCCTGTGGCAGGCGCAGGAAGATCGTTACGACGCCGATGCCGTGCGCATCATCCCGGGCCCGGTCTCGGTAGCAGGCATTACCAAGGTCGACGAACCCGTCGCCGAGTTGCTGGCCCGGTTCGAAACCGGCACCACCGAGGCTTTGCAGCAAGCTGGCGTGGAAGCAACCAAGCAGTACTCGCGCCTGGGCAACGCCACCACCGCAGAGGAATTTTTGCGCCAGGCCCCAAGCTTGGAATGGCACGGGCACACCATCGCCAACCCAGCCGTGGAGCTGCCAACAGAAGCCTTTGACATCATCAACGACGGCACCGAGGCTGCCCCGCAGTATTCCATCCGCATCAACACCGACTCCTACTGGGATAACCTGCCAGAAGAGCAGCGCCCGTTCTATGTAAAGTCCGTGTCCATCCCTGTCGATCTTTCCGACGCCGTCGCCACCGGTGCCAGCCCGGTCGTGGACCACGATCGTCTGCCACAAGCCGTCTTTGAACTGCTGGCAGGCCTGGCTGGTGTGGGTTCGACCTCCGAATCTGGCGATGAGATCACCGCCCTGCCCACCATCGTGGAAGGTTCAGTCGACGAGCAGTACCCATTCGGCTATGCCGAGGATTCCTTCACCTTGCCTACCACGCTGTTGCAGGCGCACACTGCAGTCACCGGCGCTGGTTTGGGCGACAAGCTCACCACCGCCCCAGGCACCCCGGACGTGTTGGTGGGCCCAGCCTGGCCTGCGATTTATACCGCGCTGGGCTCTGGCCGCATCGGCGAAGAGCACGGCGAGCCTGCTGGTACCGACTACCCAGTCATCGAGGGCCTTCTCAATGCCGTGCACCTGAATCACGTCATTGACCTGCGGGTGCCGCTCCACGAGCTCGCCCGCGGCAACAAGGGCGAGGCCACTGCGCGCCGCATCGACGTCAAATCCTGGTGCTCGGCAATCGACGAATCCAACGCCGGACGCATCGTCACCGTGGAACTGGAATTGCGCGATCACGAATCCGGCGAGTTGGTGGCCACCCAGATGCAGCGCTTCGCCATCCGCGGCCGCGCCACTGGTGCCAGCGTTCCAGCGCCTGCACCGGAATGGGGCGGTGCTGCCCTAGCTGCTGAGGTCGAGCCGACCCCACGCTCCTTCGTCGACCGCGCAACCGTCACGGCGCCGCAGGATATGACCCCATTCGCGCTGGTCTCGGGCGACTACAACCCGATCCACACCTCCACCAACGCGGCTCGCCTGGTTAATCTTGACGACGCCCTAGTGCACGGCATGTGGCTCTCAGCCACCGCCCAGCACTTGGCTAATACCCACGGCACGGTCACCAGCTGGACGTATTCGATGTTCGGCATGGTGCAACTCGGCGACAAGGTGGAAATCACCGCAGAACGCGTCGGACGCGCCGGAATCCACAGTGCTTTAGAAGTCACCTGCCGTATCGATGGCGAAGTCGTCTCCGTCGGCCAGGCGCTGTTGGCGCAACCGGCCACCGCCTACGTCTACCCAGGCCAGGGTGTACAGGCAGAAGGCATGGGCCGTGGCGATCGCAACGCCTCCCCGGCTGCACGTGAGGCCTGGCGTCGCGCGGATCACCACACCCGCACCCAGCATGGTTTTTCCATCCGCCAGATCATCGACGACAACCCGACGGAGCTCAAGGTGCGCGGCACTACCTTCCGTCACCCACAGGGCGTGCTGCACCTGACGCAGTTCACCCAGGTCGCGCTGGCTGTTGTCGCCTATGGTCAGACCGAGCGTTTGCGCGAGAACAACGCGCTGGCTACTGGTGCCATGTACGCCGGCCACTCGTTGGGTGAATACACCGCGCTGGCCTCGCTGGCGAATATCTTCGATTTAGAAGCTGTCATCGACATCGTCTACTCGCGTGGTTCCGCGATGGGCACGTTGGTCGAGCGCGACGAGCACGGTAACTCCAACTACGGGATGGGTGCGCTGCGCCCGAACATGATCGGTGTCAGTGCCGAAGACGTACAGGATTATGTTGCCCAGGTGGCGCAGGAAACCGGTGAGTTCTTGGAGATCGTCAACTACAACATCTCCGGACAGCAGTATTCCATCGCTGGCACCAAGGCTGGCTTGGCGGAATTGGGCAAGCGCGCGACGGCCATCGCCCCGCGTGCCTTCGTGACCGTCCCGGGCATCGATGTGCCGTTCCACTCCCGCGTGCTGCGCGACGGCGTGCCGGCATTCGCAGACAAACTCGACGAGCTGCTACCGGAGACCTTGGACCTGGATGCCCTGGTCGGACGCTATGTGCCGAACCTAGTGGCTCGCCCGTTTGAGCTCACCCAGGATTTCGTGGATGCCACCGCGGCTTTGGCCCCGTCTGGCCGTCTCGACAACATCGACGCTGCCACCATGGAGCCGCAAAAGCTGGCCCGCCTGTTGCTGATCGAGTTGTTGTCCTGGCAGTTTGCTTCGCCGGTGCGCTGGATCGAAACCCAGGAATTGTTGTTTGGTCGCGTCGACCAGATCATCGAGGTCGGCTTGGCGTCATCGCCAACGTTGACCAACTTGGCGCAGCGTTCCATGGCCGTGGCTGGCGTCAGCCTGCCGGTGTACAACGTCGAGCGCGACCAGGATGTGGTCATGCTTTCCGACGTCACCGAGGCGCCAGCCGAGGTGGATGACGAAGATACTGCAAGTAACTCTGCTGCTGCCGACCAAGCCAGCCAGAGCCCGGAGGTCGGCGCCGATGCAGCACGTCCGACGGAAAACCCGGCACCGATGCCGGAGGCGGGTCCTGATAGTGCAGCCGGTGCAGCAGCCGCAAACGCTGCAGCCGCTGCCACCGAGTCAACCGGTGCAGCCGAGTCAGACCCAGCAAACGCGTCGGCAAGCGCCAGCGCTAACACCACTGCTGGAGGCGGCGCCCCGGCCGGCGAGCTCAGCTTCACCGCCGCCGAGGCCATCATGACGCTGTTCGCGTTTTCCAACAAGATCCGCCTAGAGCAGATCAACGATTCCGATACGGTCGAAGAACTCACCAACGGTGTGTCCTCGCGCCGTAACCAGTTGCTCATGGATATGTCCGCTGAGCTGGGCGTTCCAGCCATCGACGGGGCCGCTGATGCTGATGTCGCCACCCTGCGCGGCCGCGTCACCACCGCAGCTCCGGGCTACAGCCCGTTTGGTGCAGTACTCAGCGAGGCCATCGGAGCGCGCCTGCGTCAGCTCACCGGTGCCGCCGGTGCCAAGCCTGCTGCTGTCGGCGAGCGCGTAACCGGCACCTGGGCCCTGCCACAATCCTGGATCGCCCACGTGGAAGCCGAAATTCTGCTGGGCTCGCGCGAAGAAGATTCGGTGCGTGGCGGTTCCCTAGCAACAATCCCAACTTCGGCCAGCTCCAAGGCAGAAGTCAACGAACTAGTCGACGCCGCCGTGCAACAAGTGGCTGCTCGCCACGGTGTGGCAGTCTCGCAAGCAACCGGTGGTTCCGGTGCCGGTGGTGGTTCCGTCGTGGATTCCGCTGCGCTCAACGAATTCGCCGAACAAGTCACCGGCGAAAATGGCGTGCTGGCTACTGCCGCACGCACCGTACTGGCGCAGCTGGGCCTGTCCGAGCCCGCACCAGAGACCCCCGAAACCGATAACACGCTGTTCGAAACCGTCGAGGCAGAGCTGGGTTCCGGCTGGGTCAAGACCGTCACCCCGGTCTTCGATGCCCGCAAGGCCGTGCTTTTCGACGACCGCTGGGCCAGCGCCCGGGAAGATCTCGCGCGCTACGCACTGGGGCAGGCAGATATCGCCCTGGAGCGTTTCCGCGGCACGGGCTCGACCGTCGCCAAGCAAGCCCGCTGGTGGGCAGCCAATGGTGGGCAGGGTGAGCTGGAGACCGTCGCCAAGCTGGCAGAATCTGAGCTGCAGGGCGCCTACGCCGAGGATATTGCGCTGGTTACCGGTGCTGCTCCAGGCTCGATTGCCACTGCACTGATCGCGCGCCTGTTGGAAGGCGGCGCGACCGTCGTCATGACTGCTTCGCGCGTGAGCCAAGCGCGTAAGGAATTTGCCCGCAAGCTGTACGCCGAGCACGCCATTCCAGGTGCTGCGCTGTGGCTGGTACCGGCGAACTTGTCGTCCTACCGCGATGTCGATGCGGTCATCGACTGGATCGGCACTGAGCAGGTGGAATCCGTCGGCAATGAGGTGAAGCTGCTCAAGCCAGCTCTGATCCCAACCCTGGCCTTCCCATTCGCCGCCCCACCGGTGACAGGGTCGCTGGCCGACGCCGGCCCGCAGGCAGAAAACCAAACGCGTTTGCTGTTGTGGTCCGTCGAGCGCACCATCGCGGGATTGGCCGGTTTGGCGCAAGCTGGCGTCGACAAGCGCTGCCATGTGGTGCTTCCTGGTTCGCCGAACCGCGGTGTATTCGGTGGCGACGGCGCTTATGGCGAGGTCAAGGCCGCGCTGGATGCGATTATGAACAAGTGGAAGGTCGAGGCTGGCTGGTCCGACGGTGTCACCCTGGCGCAGGTTCTGATCGGTTGGGTGGCCGGTACGCACCTGATGGCCGGCAACGACGGACTGGTTCCGGCTGTGGAGGCTGCGGGTATCCGGGTCTGGAACCCAGCAGAGATTTCCCACGAGCTGATGGGCTTGGCTTCTGCCGAATCCCGCGCGCAGGCTGCCGAGGCTCCGTTGCACCTGGATCTGACCGGTGGTTTGGGTGACACGCTGAACATGGCCGAGCTGACTGCCCAGGCGGCAGCGAATGCGGAACAAGCCGCCGCGGCCGCAGCAGAGGCAGCAGCCAACGCCCCCGCCGCCCCGGCCACCATCGCTGCCCTGCCAAATATCGCGGTGCCCGCACAGCCGGAGCGTGTGGAAACCGGTGAGATCACCACGGATCTGGATGACATGATCGTCATCGCTGGTGTCGGTGAGGTCTCGTCCTGGGGTTCAGGCCGCACGCGTTTCGAGGCAGAATACGGTATCCAGCGCGATGGCTCCGTGGAGCTAACCGCCGCTGGTGTTCTGGAATTGGCCTGGATGACGGGCCTGGTCAACTGGGCCGAAGACCCAACCCCGGGCTGGTACGACGCCAACGGTGCAGAGGTCGCCGAAGAGGACATCTATGCCCGCTTCCGCGATGAGGTCGTCGCCCGCGCTGGTGTGCGCACCTTGTCGGACAAATACCACCTGCAGGATCAGGGCTCGATCGACTTGGCGACAGTCTTCTTGGACCGCGACATCAGCTTCACCGTGCCAACCGAGGCCCAGGCCCGCGAAATCGAAGCTGCTGACCCAGCCTTTACCCGCGTGGCCGAAGCCGACGGCGAGTGGCAGGTCACCCGCCTGCAGGGCGCTACCGCGAAGGTGCCGCGCAAGGCGACGCTGACCCGCACGGTGGCGGGCCAGATGCCGGATAACTTCGACCCAACACGCTGGGGCATCCCAGAGCACATGGTCGACGCCCTGGACCGCATGGCTGTGTGGAACCTGGTCACCGCCGTCGACGCGTTCATCAGCGCCGGGTTCAGCCCCGCGGAACTGCTGCAATCGATCCACCCGGGCGATATTGCTTCCACCCAAGGCACCGGTATTGGTGGCATGGAATCGCTGCACAAGGTCTTCGTCTCGCGCTTCTTGGACGAGGAGCGCCCGTCGGACATCCTGCAGGAAGCCCTGCCGAACGTGATTGCTGCGCACACCATGCAGTCGCTGGTCGGCGGCTATGGTTCCATGATTCACCCGATCGGTGCGTGCGCGACCTCAGCGGTGTCCATCGAGGAAGGCTGCGACAAGATCAAGCTGGGCAAAGCCGATGTGGTGGTTGCCGGTGGTATCGACGACGTGCAGGTGGAATCGCTAGCCGGCTTCGGTGATATGAATGCCACCGCGGAGACGAAGAAGATGACCGACCAGGGCATCGATGAGCGTTTCATCTCGCGTGCGAATGACCGCCGCCGCGGTGGCTTCCTGGAGGCCGAAGGTGGCGGAACCGTGCTGCTGGTGCGTGGTTCGCTGGCGCGGGAGCTGGGCTTGCCGGTGTATGCGGTGGTTGCGCATGCGGCATCGTATGCCGATGGTGCTCACACCTCGATCCCTGCTCCGGGCTTGGGTGCTTTGGGCGCTGGCCGGGGCCGCGAGAATTCGCGCCTGGCGAAGTCGCTGCGTGGGCTGGGCTTGCACCCGAATGACGTGACGGTGGTGTCCAAGCACGATACGTCTACCAACGCCAACGACCCGAACGAGTCCGAGCTGCATTCCATGCTGTGGCCAGCCATTGGCCGCGATGCTGATGCGCCACTGTTTGTGATTTCGCAGAAGTCGCTGACGGGCCACTCCAAGGCTGGTGCCGCACTGTTCCAGACCGGTGGGTTGATCGATGTCTTCCGCACGGGCCGGGTGCCGCACAATGCGGCGTTGGATTGCGTGGATCCGCTGATCGAGCCGAAGGCGAAGAACCTGGTGTGGCTGCGCGACGGCGTTTCGCTTGCCGACGCCGGGCGCCCGGTGAAAGCCGCTGTGTTGACCTCGCTCGGCTTCGGTCACGTTGGTGCCGTGGTGGTCTATGGCCACCCGGGTGTTTTCGAAGCTGCGGTGGCCGCGCAGTTCGGCGAGGATGCTGCTGGTGCTTGGCGCGAGCAGGCGAATGCTCGTCTGGCTGCTGGTGCCGCGCATCGCGAGGCTGGCATGATTGGCCGCCGTGCGTTGTTCAGTGTGATTGAGGGCCGTCGCTTGCCGGAGCGGGGTTCGAAGGAAGCGGAGATCGCACTGCTGCTTGACGAGGATGCTCGCTTGGGTGCTGACGGCACTTATCCGGTCCCTGGTGCGTCCGGATAGGCTGCTGTGGCTGGAGGTCTGGCAGAATGATCTAGTCCTGGGGTAACCGGTAACTCTCAAGCCGGTTAGCCAGGGGCCTAGCACTCAGCGAGGTTTTGCGATTCTGTAATTCCGGGGCAGTCTCCGCTGCTCGCGTCCGGCAACAATTAGCAAGGGTTCGTCCGGTTTTCAGTTCTGCGGATTAGCTGGACGGACCCTTTTCTTATTCTGCACGGCACCGCCCAACCTGCAAGGGTTTCTGGAACGCATTAGTTTTGGGTTAGTAGACAATATGGAAAAGTCCAGATTTCACCTCCTTGCGGACGAAGCAAAATCTGGACAATTCATCGAGGCTTCAGCTTACTCTGCTGCCTCACTATATAGTGTGGTCCAAGACTCCTTTATCTCGCAACTGTTTAACTTTCGGGTCAGATTCCTTTATTCCAGGATTACCCCCGATTGTGACGCTCTCCAGCGAGGGTAACTCGAGTAGAAAATCCGGGAATTCGAGCAGATTATTCGAGTAAAGCTGTACCCGTCCCAAATTAGTCAATTCGTTTGGCTCCAGGGTCAACGAGCTCAATGCAGAATTGTTTGTTATTCGAAGCTCTCGCAATTCCCTGAGACTTCCAAGCTCCGGCGCAATACTTCGCAGAGCCTTATTATTCCAGATGGATAAAGTTCGCAGGTTTCGTGCCTGCGCAAGCGACGATGGGATTTCGCGAAGAGAATGGTTATGGGAAATGCTTAGTTGGGACAGTGCCGGAATGTTTAGATTACCTTTTGGTAAATTACGCAGACCTGTGTCATCTATCTCCATAATGCCCAATGCAGGGAGATTCCAATCTTCGGGCAGAGCCTTCAGTAGTGGATTGTGTTTGATTTTCAGGTCGTTAAGACGCGTTTGGTCGAAAATCTTCGGAGGAAGGTTTTGTATCGGCCCTTCCAAACCCACCTCTTTTAAACCATCCCCATTTGCAATATCTTGAGGCACCTCTAACTCCGGGTTAGTACATAACGGACTTCCATGGGTGATGTGCAATTCCTTTAAATTCGGAAATCCTCCACCCGAAGAGTCTATTTTTACCCTACACCCATTTGAGACATTAAAAGCAAATCTGTCTAGGTTTTCCAATCGGGATAGATCCGGAATATAGACGTCATCTTGAGTAGTGTCCACGTCCAAACTTCGGAGTTCTTTTGCATATTGCAATCCCTCCAAAGAGAGTTGGGGAGTCGCTTTATAATAGCCTCTTTTTAAACCAATAAATTGAATTTTTGCAATTTCATCCGCAGAAATTGGATTATCCCTAAGCTCCTCAGGTTTGCCTAAAAGACCGTTCAAATAGGACCGCAAGTAAGGATCCGGAACCACATCATTAAGATCTTCTTCAGTTTCTCCTGAGATTGGCGGCTTATTCGCACAGAGATTTCCACTCTTATACAACGCAATCTTCTCTCCGCCAATGCTATGCCTCCAAGACGGGCCACCAGGGATTTCAGCTTTAAATCGAGCTGTCGGATACAAGTCAGCATTAATAACACACCGTGGGGATTGGTGAGGATGCACTTGAACATCGAATGTTGTATTGATCCGACCCTCACCAGTGGTGTTCAGCACATTATAAAAGCTCAAATCATTCGATGCCACAAGATTCGCTTCCAGGCGAGACTTCGCGGTGATATTCGGCTCAGCTATGCCAACCAGATCAAACCACTTGTCGTTCACCGGCGAAAAATTACCGTTTGCATATTGCATACCGGTCCTGGTGCCAGCATTTAACCGAGGCTTGTAATCAAATTTACCTTCAGCATCGACTCCACCATCGAGCATAATTTTCGCGGTGTTTTGCAAATACACCGGCACCGGACCAAGCATGATGATGTAGGTGGTTGGCTGAGAAGCAACATTCACACGGAATTTTTCCTGAATAGCACGACTAGCAGCCAAATCAAGGCGACCATCCATATTCGTATTCAGCGTAACGGAAGCATGATTCACACCCCCTAATAAAGAAATATCAAGCTTCAATTTGGCATCAATAGCATAGCCACCAATAAGCTCACCATCTTTCAGTCCCGGAACCCTTTTCTTGATGTCTGCCCGGAATCCACGTCCCGCAATACTTCTCGTAGCATCGATGCTAGCGCGTGAAGCAATGCCGTTTTCACGAGGTTGCAGTTTTTCTGAATCAACTTCAGACAAATCAAATAATTCTACTGCATCATCATCAGTGGTTGCCTGTGAATCTAGGGGCACGGCATCAAATTCGACCAGCCCATGAGTATCTTCAACAACATCTTGCAGGGTGGCTTCTTCCGTGATCACTTGGCTAGTTCCATCATCACTAGCCTTAATGGAAGTGACCTTGACCAAGGCACCGTTAGGCACGCCTTCTGCAGGTGGTACAGACAACACTGTACCTTCAACGAGCTCCTGTTCTTCAACTACCTGCTGCGAGACCGTGTGCGTACCTGCAACAACAATTCCCTCCGGGCCAGACAGAATTGCCTGTGCTTCTTCAATCTCCACACCTTTTGCCTGTGGATTTACTTTCACGTCGTCCGGGAAGCTTTCGCCTCCATCTGCAGGCGGATCTGTTGGCACCAGCTGCTCTTCGTCATCAGGTTTAGGCGCAGGAGCCGGATCCTGTTCCGCAGGTGGGTTCTGCGGCTTCGGTACCGATGGGTTCGGCACTGCAGGGTTTGGTGCCGGAGGATTACCAGGCTGTGGCTTATTCTGCCGGCCATCATCGAAAGAAGAGCCGATGCTGCTATGCAAATTGAAAGAACTTTGCGCTAGAGCTTCGCCCCCCCCCTGTAAATAACATTGCGCTCAGCGCGACCATCGCACTTATACGCAACCGTTTACGGATGCTTGTCATTGAACTTCTTTCTCTCAAAACCGTGTGGATTCCGCTCATCCAGGTGAAGTTGCGGCATCTATGTCCCAAACCATAGAAGCTGGCCGAAACATGGATATGACCTGCCAATATGGTTCTCAATTTTAAGAATATTCAGTGCCATAATCCCCAGCAAGTTTTCGCATTAAAATCACTGCCCCCAAAAATAAGGGATGGATAAATCAACCAACACCAGGGACTTGAACTAGCCCAGGCGCGGTCTTGAAAATTCCAGCTACCACTCATCACGACACCTCATGACAGCGCAAAACAGAGAAGTTGCTGCTCAACGGGTAGCCAATTAATTGCTACTAGAGATCTTTCTCCTCATGAAGCCGCTTCACAAACTGCTGTGGCCGGTCCACCGTCACCCGGTAGGTTTTGCCATCTGTCATCTCCAGCGCCAAGTTCGCCGCGCCCGCGTGCATGGACAATGCACCTCCGACGAAGTGCACGCCGAAGGTATTACGTTCCAATGGCAAAGGATCCTGTGGAATAGCAGCTTCCTTGATATCTGCGAAGTTGCAGGTTTTTACAGGGACCCACAGGACTTTGATTTTTAGCGTCTGCTGCTTCTGGTCTAACTGAGTGTCGATATGGAACAACACGACGATTGTCGTCACGATGACGATGGGAAACGCCATCCAACTCATCATGAGAAAAAACCAGATGGTGATCGCTACTGTCACTGCAATCAAAACCCAGCGAGCAGCGTTGTATCCAAAAACTTGTGAATGTAGACGAGATTGTTGATTCGCCATAGGGGGTTACACCTCCGAGGTTAAAGCGTCACATAAACCTAGAGTACCCAGATACTTGCGAAAGCTTTTGGGATTCTACATTTCTCGGCGACCCCATTTATGATGTCTCCAAAGCTCATCGGCTCACACGCCACGTAGCCGCGAGATCTCCCCATTCGACTTATCCTTCTGGAGCCCCCATGCCATCTTCGTTATCCCGGCGCGCAGCCGCGCTTGCTCTGACTGCGGCATTCAGCCTGCCTGCAGTCGCTGCTGTCTCGTCTGCCGTGGCCACCCCACAAGCACACGCGCAACAGTTTTCCAGCGAAACCAGCTCCCGGATCGCTTTCGATGGTTCTTCCGCGCCAATGGCGGAATGGTCCAAAGACCCAGCCGTACAGGGACATGTGCTAAATGTTCTTCAATTTTTCCAGAACCACACCCCCTGGCATCAACTGCCGATGTGGAACCTATGGGGCGAGCAAACCCCCTACACCATCGACAAGGAGCAGGATTTTGCACAGCCGCGCCTGATCCACCGCGAAGCAGATGAGCGCTTCGCTGTCGAACGTCTCTACGTGGAGTCCCCGGCAATGCGCCGCGTCGTCCAGGTGCAAGTGCAGTACCCGAAGGACCGCGACACAGCCGCACCGATGCTGTATCTTCTCGACGGCGTGTCAGCCCCGCGTCAGTCCGGATGGCTGCGAAAAGGCGACGTGCAAGGAACCATGGCGAATGAACACGTCACCACGATCATGCCCGTCGAGGCTGGTGGCACCAACTACACAGATTGGAACGCCACCGACCCATATTTGGGCCGCGCGAAGTGGGAGACTTTCCTGACTCAGGAACTACCCGGCGTGATGGAACAACAAACCGGAATCCCGTTTAACGGTGAGCGCTATATTGGCGGTTTGTCCATGGGTGGTTCGGCTGCCGTCCGTCTGGCCAATCTGTACCCACAGCTGTATTCCGGTACTTTCTCGGTTTCGGGCTGCTATTCGTCGATAAGCACTGCTGGTCGTGCTTATTTCGACCTGGCAGCGCTTGTCATGGGTGGCAACCCAGAGCTGATGTGGGGCCCGGGCAACACCCCGGAGCGCCTGCGTAACGACGTCGTCTCGGACCCAAAGGGTATCGCCAGCATGCCGGTCTATATCTATTCCGCCAATGGCTACGCCACTGAACATGATATTGAGCTGGCCCGCCCCGAGGGCATTCCGACGTTCTTCGGCAATATCACGCTGGAAAAACTCACGAACCAATGCACCGCAGAATTGGAGCACTCATTGCAGGAAAAGGGCCTGATGCACGAGCGCATTGAGTTCGACCACGCAGCAACCGGCATCCACGACTGGCCGTATTACAAGCAACAGCTCCCCGTGGCCTGGGCCAGCGTAACCCAAGGCAAATACACCTACCCGAACCAAGCAGAAAATTAGCGCCGATGATTTCGGCACTTCTGATCGGATATATGAGCTGCAGTTATACTAGGCGGGCATGAAACTTTCACGTACTTTCACTGCCCTGGCCGCGACCTCCATGCTTACCTTGGCAGCATGCTCGAACGCCGCGGACAGCGCCGATGAGACCGTTAATAGCGCTAGTGAGCAAGCCTCGAGCGCGGTTGAATCCACTACTGACGCCGCAAGCAGCGCGGCCAACGAAGCAAAAGATGCCGCTTCGGACGCAACCGACCAGAAATATCCGGACATCCTGGAAGCCGAATTATCCGGTTCCGATGGCGAATACCGCATCGCTGTTACGGTGTCCTCGCCCTATGATTCCCCGGAGCGCTACGCCGACGGCTGGCGCGTGCTCGACGAAGACGGCACCGTGTTAGCCGAACACGAACTCGGCCACGACCACGCCAACGAGCAGCCATTTACTCGCTCCCGCGGCCCCTTCGAAATCCCGGACAACGTCAAGGAGGTCACCGTCGAAGGCCACGACCAAGAACATGGCTACGGCGGCAAAACCGTCACCATCGAAGTCCCACGCTAGCCAGTTGCGCGCAGTCTTTCGCCACGATGGTGGCTAGATTTCCAGCCCGATCCACAACGGTTCTGGCTCAAGCTGTACCCCAAATTTTTCCTGCACCCCGGCGCGCACATCACGGGCTAGCTTGACGACGTCCGCAGCCCGCGCCGCACCACGGTTGGTCAGGGCCAGGGTGTGCTTCGTCGACAAGCGCGCTGGGGCATCCGCACCCGGGTAGCCTTTGGCAAAACCGGCGCGATCAATCAGCCAGGCGGCAGACAGCTTCACCATTGCTTCTGCGGCTCCATCGGAACCCCCAGTATCAGACCCCTCAGTGGCCATGCTGCCTGCAGCCACCGGGAAACGGGGCATGCCCGCTGCTTCGTCGGCACCCAGCTCTGCGGCAACGACCTGGGTGATCTCGTCGGCAAGCGTCTCCGGCACTACCGGGTTGGTAAAAAACGAACCCGCCGACCACGTATCGTGATCTTCTGGATCATGCACCATTCCCTTGGAACGACGCAGGCCCAGCACCTCCTCGCGCACCTCCGCCGGATCGCGACGCTGTCCCGGCTCGCCCGCCAGCTGGCCAAAACGCAACGGCGCTGACAAACCATCAGTGCGCAGCTGGAACTCCACGGCCAGCACCACCCCACGAGCGGTGAATTTCAAATTGGAATAGCGATACGCCAAATCCAGCGCACTGGCAGGCACCCATTCAACCGCACCAGTCGAGCGGTCCAGTAACTGCACGCGGGTAAGCACATCCGCGATCTCCGCACCATAAGCGCCAACGTTTTGCACCGGGGTGGCACCGGCAGAACCCGGAATACCTGATAAGCACTCCAAGCCGCCAAGCCCCGCATTGATGCTGGCAGCGACGACCTCATCCCAGACAGCACCCGGACCCGCGCGCAACACACCAGTGCTGGCGTCGATCTCCAGGTGGTCATCGCCCATAATCACCGCGACCACATCCAGCGGCTCGTCGGTCACCAGCAAATTGGAACCGCCGCCGACAATCAGCAGCTCCACCCCGGCAGCATCCAGGGCACGGACTACCGCCGCGGCGGCCTCACCAGTCGCGGCTCGCACGGCAGCCCGCGGGGCACCACCCAGGTGAAACGTCGTCAACTGAGAAAATTCCACGCCATCGACGCGTTCGAGCGCCCCGGCGTCGGCAAGCGTGCGCAACTCCGGGGTATCCAAGGCCGTATTTGCTTGAGTCATAAAATCATTCATCACTATCACAGGGTAGTCTGTAGGGCATGTCTACCCGTAGCGAAAACACAGTGACCATCAATCACTCCGCCGAAAAAGTCCACCAGGCGTTGACCAACGAAAAGTACTGGGCTTATATCGCCGAAAACCTTTCGCCAGAACCAGGCGAGCTCAACGAGTTCTCCAACAACGAAGCCACCCTGTTCGAGCTGCTTCCCGTCACCATCCTGCCGGAGGCCGTCCGCGCGATGGTCTCGCAGTCGCTGAAGGTTAAGCGCACCGTCAAAGTTGGCGCGCTTGCCGACGACAAAGCAGAGCTTTCCTACAACGCCGACGTCAAGGGCACCCCGGTCGATTTCAAAGGCACCGTTCAGCTGGCAGGCCAAGGTGAAACCACCACCCTGAGCTACACCAACGACGTTTCCGTCAACATCCCAATGATGGGCGCAGCTATCGAGCCCAAGGTTGGCGAAGCACTAGAAGAGCTCTTCGACAACGAAGGCCAGCTGACCGAAAAGTGGATTAACGAAAACCTCTAAGCCAGGCCGTCTCACGCTAGACTGTGCCTATGCCTTCTAGCTCTCAAGCCCCAGTCAGCTCTAAAGCACAATCATCCGCCGCAACTGCCTGGAAAATCATCGTCGCCGTCTTGGTGGCGGTGCTGATCCTGGTGTTGCTGGCGGAATTTGGCGCGCGTTATTTCATTGGTCAACAACTGCGCGCAAGCTTCCGTGAAGACATCGAGGCCCAAGGCATTGAGATGACCGAAGACCCAGAAGTCTCCTTCGGCTCCAGCCCAGTGCTGTTCGGCCTGGTCGGTGGGAAGCTCAGCGAAGTCAACATCGATACCCCATCCACGCTGCAGCAGGATGCCGAGGGCAACTACAAAGGTATGCCCGCCTCGCACGTGCACATGGAATCCATGGCACTTGAATCTGGGGAAGCAGAATTCCTGCGCACCCGTTCGGAGCTTCCCGACGAGTACCTCACTCACACCATCCAAGAGGGACTGCGGGAGCAACTCGGCGGCGCCGCATTTTTGGGTGAACTCGTGGTCTCCGATATTTCAACGGATCACGAAGCCGGTACCATCACCGTGAAGTTTCTGTCCGGCGCTGCGAATCTGACGCTACGCCCACTGGTGGGGGACAACGGAAATGTCTCTTTCGATGCTTCTGAAGCAAAAATCCTGGGCTTTTCACTCCCGGAAGGCGCCGCTGACGGTATCGCGAATTCCTTGAACCAAAACCTGCGCGAGGCTACCGGTGGCCAATTGGATATCACTGCAATTGAATTCAATGACCACGGTTTGGTAATCACCCTGGAGGGTCGCAACGTGAATCCTTCGGATATGAGCAAAGAGCTCAACGCAACGCCGGGGGCCAATCCTGGTGGTGCGGGCAAGGGCGCTGAACAGGGTGCCGGAGCAAATTCGACGGCACTAGTCCATAAAAGTTAGGTAGATGCATTGTTAGGCTTGTTTTGCCTAGCTAAGAGTCTCTACGAATAGCCCCACTGGGTACAGGAATTACCGCCAAGATTTGCTTGGCGGTTTCTGCTTTTTCTAGACCCTTTTCTAGGGCCTTTTTGTTGGCTGCAAGATCCGCGGATTCCGCAACCAGCCACTCCACTAACGAAGAATCAGCAGCCGGGGATTCAGCTAGCTCTGCACCCGCCCCTATGTCCAAAACTATTGGAATGCGATCAGACAGCTGCTGCGCCGTTGCCCACGGTGCCGGGTGCTTCGTTTGGGAGGTCACTACGAGTTGGTCCACCTTCGCAAAATCACAAGTAGATAGCAATTCGCCACGCCGGGTTTCGGGATCCCACGTTTCCTCCCCTGCCAGCTGCTCTGACCGCTGCCCTGCTGGTGCAGACTGCTTGCCCGCCGCGGAATAATCCGGCACCACCACGCCGAGTTGTGCCGGGGCGGGTACGGCTTCCCGAAGGCTAATCATGTCGCTGAGAAGGGCATTAGCGTCGGGATTACTCGTGTCTACACAAGCCCAGACACGGTGCGCTCCTTGCGAAACCGCCAGCCGCGCCTCAGATGCTTTTACCAAAATATGGTGGCGCCCCGTCGGGAAGCCAACTGCCGTGATGATCGTTAACACGGATGATTCATCCGCATCGCCGTCGTAATGATCTCCACCGTGTTGCCGCACGTATCTGTCTAGCGTTTTTGCCGCTATCGCTACGTGATTCGGGCTCACAACAACCGCCCCAACCCCTGCAGCAACAGCGGCAGCCACGCCATTGCGCACTTCAGCTAAACCGACGTGCGGGGCACGAAAATCCCACGCAACAAACTGATGTAACCAGTTTTCTTCCATCTTTTAATTCCACATCATCTGCTGCTACAAGGCGAAGCGCACGGGCCTAATCCCAGCGATATTCGCCGTTGATCAAGGCTTTGAGCGAAGGGCGAACGTCAAACCAGTAAATACCGATAACCACCATGCCGACCCACGGCAAAATCGGAATCGGCATCGGCACGATAAATGCGGAAGCAGCCAACATCGCCACCCACACCATCTTTGATTGGCGGGAATCCGCATCAAAGGCGTCGTCACGAGTCATAGCCGCCGAAATAGCGCCTGCCAAACCGGCAATGGCCACCAGGGAATAAAGCCCCTGCTGCAGCCAAAACACGCCATACAAGAGATTAGACTGCCAAGGCTCTAACGACGGCCCGCTAGGTGGCAGTTGCGCCAAGTGCTGGGTCTGTTCAGCAGCGAAATTAGCCTGCAATAATACGTCAACAATCATGTGGTGTCGGGGTCCCTCGGAATACGATTAGTCTAACTAGCGAAAATTATCACACGCGCATTCGCGCGAGATAATGGCGGGCGCCATCACCCGGCGTCAGGGCACCGGTTTAGTCCGGCTTGTGGCCGTCGACATCAACAACTTCGCCTTCAATAATACGTGGCTGCCTGTTTTTCGCCATAGCATCAGCATCTTTCCCCCTCCCAGGGAACTTACGCAGTTTTTCTTTGGCCTCGCTTACTGCTTCACTATCGCGGGTTTTCGCGACGGCATCGCGTAACTCAGAACCGAATTCGCTGCCCAAGTATTTACCGCGCTTCCACAGCTTCGCACCGGTTTCTTTCAAATCGTCGAAACTATCAATGCCGCGGAAATCCTGCGCGGTTTGGCGCGCTGCGTTTTTCGCTGTACCAATGGCATCACGATCGTGATAATTCTGAGCGGCATTTTCCGCAAATTCGCCAGCTACAGAACGCAAAGAGGAACCCGTCTGTTTGAGCGAATCTACAATGTCGTCCGCCGAAAATCGCTTGCGCTTATCAGTCATAGTGATACTCCATCCGTCCTCTGGGGTCGTGCCTAGCGGGGGTTGACATGGTGGGCGCTCACCCCGGTTGTGATCTTTATTTAAGCGCCAAACAGTAGCTGATTGACAGTGTAGATAACCAAGCCAGCCAGCGCACCAACAACGGTGCCGTTAAGCCGAATAAACTGCAGATCTTTACCCACCATAAGCTCAATTTTTTCGCTGGCTTCATCAGCATCCCAGCGCGCGATTGTCTCGGAAATGAGCCCTGTGACTTCCGAAGAATAGTTGTTCGCCAAAAACTCCACTGCAGAGTTGATGCGCCGGTCCAACGAACCACGCAGTTCAACATCGGTACGGATGTTTTCCCCCCAGCGCACACACAGTTCCACGATCTTCTGGCGCAGCGTGGACTCTGGATCTTCGGCAGCGCTCAGCAAACCTGTTGCAGCCTTATCCCACAACATTTCCGGTAATGCTTTCACCGCGCGTGAACCGCGGATCTCTGCCTTCCATTCTTCTACCCGGCTAATCATCGTGGCATCAAACTGTAAGTCATACGCCAGTTGGCGTAGCCCCTTGCGAATGGACTTCCGTGCGGGGTGTTGCGGGTCTGCCTCCACTTCCCTGATAAACGACGCCATCTCGCGGAAAACTTTCTCTCCCACCAATTGCCGCGCAAAACGCGGAGCCCAAGTCGGCATGCGATCGTTGATTAAGGCGACAATCGACTCCTCCGAATCATCAATCTTGCTCTTCGCCCAGGTCACTACTTCGTCGACAGCTGGTTCCAGCTTGCCTTCATCGATCAAAGCGTCGAGCATACGTCCTAGTGGCGGGCCCCATATCGGTTCGGCAGCCTTATCAATCAAGTGCCGCTGGATAAGTTCTTCGGCCTCTTGTGCGTCGATGGCTCGAACAATATTCGTGGTCAGCTTGCCCACTTCCCGAGAGACCTTCTCAGCGTTTTCGCGTTCGCTTAGCCACGCCCCCAACCATTCCGGCAATTTGGCTGCACGCACCTTGGACGTGATTAATTCAGCATTGAGAAAGTTATCGCCGACAAATTGCGACAGCGAATCGCCTAACTGGTCCTTCTTTTTACGAATCAATGCCGTGTGCGGGATCGGTAGGCCCATCGGGTGCCGGAACAAGGCGGTCACTGCAAACCAGTCCGCCAAGCCACCGACCATGCCGGCCTCTGCGGCAGCGCGCACATAACCAACCCACCCTGGGGTATCGCCCGGCTGGCTTTGCCACCAGGAACAGCCCAGAAATATCACAGCAGCCAGCACCAATAGGCTGGTCACGAATATCTTGTGTTTGCGTAGTTCAAGAGCACGTTGCTGGTCTGTGGGTGCAGCATTGTTAGCAGCTGCGTGGTTTACCGAAGAGCTGTTTGCAAAGGCGTTTTTGCCAGCAGTACTTTTCGCGGCAGTGCTTTTCGGGGCCGTGCTTTTAGCGACGGTGCTTTTCGCGGCCGTGCGTTTAGCGGCGATGCTGTGTTTCGGGGGATTCATATTCTGCGTGGTCTCCGCTTGGATTCTTGAGGGCGTTGTCTCGAACTACGAAAAGCCCCGCCCTGCCTAGACGCGGTAGGCATCTAGCAGGTGCGGGGCGAGGCTGGCAGGAAAGGCGCGTTAGGAGGTGCGGCCGGTTTCCTTCACGTATTGACGGTAATACCGGCGACCAAAGTGGATCGAACCAAAACCACCGACCAAAGTAACAACAACACCAATGGCGCCAATAGTGGTCAAAATAGTGGAGTAATTAGCTGCGGTACCGGCATCCCAAATACCCGTGCCGATTCCCCAAATTAGGGTGCCAGCGAATGGGAAGAAGCCGAGAAGAAGGCCCATGCCAATCCAAGTCGAATTACGCAGCAGCGACGAGTGTGGCGCGCCCAGCGAAACTGGGTTGTAGCCCTCGATGTAGCTGTGGTGCAGTTCCTGCGAATAGCTTGGGTAGGTCTCCGCAGCGAAGTCCGCTACTTGTTCATTGGTGCTCATGGGGTGCCAAAGCCTTTCTTCTGTATCACTAGTGACAACTCTAGTCTAGATTTGCTGCCAGCAAAAGTGGTGCCGAACCGTGTGTGCACAAGCAAAAGCGCTGTACATAACACGCTGCGTCGGCACTTTTGATTCGTCTTAGTCGTCCTTCGAGCGGAACGCCGCACGGGCACGCTCACGGGTAACTGCGGAAACCGCGGTCAGCGGGATACCAGCTGGGCAAACATCGGCACATTCGCCGTATAGCGAACAACCACCGAAGTTTCGCTCCAGCTCATCGACCATGTTACGGGCGCGCTTACCGCGTTCCTTAGCTCCGAGTGGCGACATAGACAGGTGCACCAGCTTGGCGCCAGTGAACAAGTGTGCAGCACCATTCGGGCAAGCAGCCACGCAAGCACCGCAGCCGATGCAGGCTGCATGATCCAGTGCCAATTCGTTGTCCTGGGAGTTTTGCAGCAAGGTATCGGCATCTGGTGCGGTACCGGCATCCATGGAAACGTAGCCGCCCTGGTGCATGATGTCGTCCAAAGCGGAACGGTCTACAACCATGTCCTTGATGACGGGGAAGGCTGCGGAGCGAAGTGGCTCCAAGCGCAAGGTGTCGCCGTCATTGAATTGGAACAAACGCTGCTGGCATGCCGGGGTGTTCTGGCCTGGCCCATGTGGGCGACCGTTGATTAGCAAACCACAGGTTCCACAGATACCTTCACGGCAGTCTGATGCGAATGCAAATGGTTCTTTGTTGTCTTCGATACGTCCGGTGTTGACGTGGTCCAACAGCTCCAGGATGGACATCTGCTCGACGGCGTCGTCGACCTGGACGGTCTCGAAGCTGCCTTCTTGCGTAGGTCCGGCCTGACGCCAGACTTCAAGTGTCAATTTCATTACTTGTAGTTCCTTGTCATCAGCGGGATCGAGTCGAAGTACAGCGGGTCAGCGTGGCGGATGAACTTCTCTGGGCCATTTG
This sequence comes from Corynebacterium pseudodiphtheriticum, assembly GCF_023509295.1. NCBI lineage: Bacteria > Bacillati > Actinomycetota > Actinomycetes > Mycobacteriales > Corynebacteriaceae > Corynebacterium > Corynebacterium pseudodiphtheriticum. Next base: position 2,040,154 of record NZ_CP091864.1, read on the forward strand.
GCTGCCATGCGGATACGAAGCACCAGTTTTCGTCGTCACGCTCTGCCTCACCGTCTTCGGAAAGGTGGTCGTCGCGGTAGTGAGCTCCAGCGGACTCGTTGCGATCCAGTGCGTCGACGCACATCAGCTCACCGAGGTCAAGGTAGTCGGCTACACGCTGTGCGTATTCGAGATCCTGGTTCATGTCATGCAACTGGCCAGTCACACGAACATTTGCCCAGAAATCACGACGGATTTCACGGATCTTTTCGATGGAGGTCTTGAGGTCGTCGACGTTACGCGAAACACCACAACCCCAGTACAGAATCTCGCCGAGCTGGCGGTGATAGTGCTCCGCACCATGTGGATTCTCGCCTCGAATACTCATCAAGCGGTTTAAGCGATCCTTGACCTCTTCGACTACTTCCTGAGCCTCTGCAGAATCCTCTGCCAGCTTCTCTTCGCCAAGGTGCTCAGCCAAATAGTTCGGAATCGTGAACGGCAAGGTAAACCAGCCATCAACCGATGCCGACAACAGCGAGTTCGCTCCCAGACGGTTAGCGCCGTGGTAGGTCCACGAAGCTTCACCCGCAGCGAACAAGCCGTCGATCGAAGTCATTTCATTAAAGTCGGTCCACAAACCGCCCATGGTGAAGTGGCAAGTCGGCGCAATGCGCATCGGAGTCTCATATGGGTCCTCACCGATGGACTCTTCGTACATCTGGAAGAGGTTGGAGTAGCGCGAACGCACGGTTTCCTTACCCAGACGCTCAATAGCATCGCGGAAATCCAGGTAGCAGGAGTTCTGCATTGGACCTACGCCTAGGCCGGCGTTGATCTGCTGCGACAGTGCACGAGAAGCCACGTCACGCGGAACCAAGTTGCCGAAGGCTGGGTAACGACGCTCCAGGAAGTAATCGCGCTCGTCCTCTGGGATGGAGTTCGGGTCGCGGTCGTCGCCTTCTTTCTTTGGCGACCAAATACGACCGTCGTTACGCAACGATTCCGACATCAGTGTCGTCTTCGACTGCCAGGTGGAGTTGACCGGCAGGCCAGTTGGGTGGAACTGAATATAAGCAGGTGATGCCAAGTAAGCGCCACGCTCATACGCACGCATCATGGCGCCTGCGTTTGAGTTCTTGGCCAGCGTCGACATGTGGTAAACGTTGCCGTAACCACCGGTTGCGATGACGGTCGCGTGACCGGTGAAGGCCTTAATCTCGCCGTCAATCAGGTTGCGGGTGACGATGCCATCGCAGTGTTTCACACCATCAACTTCGCGGACGATGATGTCCTGCATGTCATGGTGTGCAAACATCTCGACGTTGCCCAAGCCGATCTGCCGGTACAGAGCCGAGGTGGTCGACAGCTGTAGCTGCTGACCAGTTTGTCCACGGGTGTAGTAGGTTCGGGAAACCTGCACACCACCGAAGGAACGGGTGGCCAGGGTTCCGCCGTATTCACGAGCAAACGGCGCACCGATGGCGTTCATGTGGTCGATAACGCGACCGGACTCCAGCGCCAAGCGCCAACAGTCAGATTCACGGCAACGGTAGTCTCCGCCCTTAACCGTGTCTTTCACGTGCCGGTATGCGGAGTCATTGTCGACCTTCTTACCACGAGCAGAGTTCACACCACCCTGTGCTGCAATGGAGTGCGCACGACGAGGTGAGTCGTGATAAGAGAAAACCTTCACGTCATAGCCCAGCTCACCGAGGGCTGCGGCAGCTGCACCACCGGAAAGGCCGGTGCCGACGATGATGACTGTGAATTTGCGGCGGTTCAGTGGAGAAACCAGGTTCATGTGGTCTTTGTGGTAATTCCACATGTCCCGCATAGGAACGCCTTTTGGTTCCGCGTTTTCCAGGATGTCGCCCGGGGTGACCCCATCGACAATAGAGTCTGGCTGGCGGAACTCTTTACGAGTCGAAGTATCTGTGTTGCTCATAATCTATCTTTCCGATCTGGTTAGAACTTTAGCGGCGCGTGAACTGTGTCAGCGCTTGGTGAGGTTCTAGCTCACCCAACCAAACAGGACGGACAAAGGCATGACGATGTTGCCGATGACAACCACTGCTGGAATGACATAAGCAATCACGACGAAGGTCTGACGCCACTTGTGGCCAGTGATGCCCAAGTCCGAGACGGCCAAGCGAATACCGTGAGACATGTGCAGGAACAGCAAGCACATGGCAACCACGTAGAAGAGGGTGACTGGCCACCGGCTGAAGGTAGCCACCATGTTGGCGTGAACTTCACCGTGTACGAACTGTTCGGTCGCCGCTGGTGCAACTCCCAAAGTCAGGTCCAGCAAGTGGAAGCAGACGAACAGCAGAAGGAACAGTCCGGTAACCAGCATGGTGCGGGTAGCGAAGGAATCTACACCGCCCATCAGGTTGGTGCGGTTGAACTTACCGCGGGATTGCTTTGCGCGGCTGATCAGGGCAAATGCACCCCAAACGTGCAGAATCAGCGCAGTCAACAAGACGAGACGGAAGCCCCACAGGAAAGCTTCTTCCGGCAGCAATGGCGAACCAAGGCTACGAAGGAACTCACCGTATTCATCTAGCGCCGGTACACCATCATGTGCTGGAGCGTAGAGCTTCAAGTTTCCAGCCATGTGTCCGAGCGTGAACAGCACAAACAACAGGCCAGTGATCGCCATAATCAGCTTGATGGCCCAAGTTGGCACTACTGGCGATTCACGAATTTTTTCGTTTGAGATTTTTCCGTGAGCGATTGCCTCACGATCAGGATTCTTTATTGTCATGGCACCTCCATTGTCGCTTTAACCATACGGTGATCGGGGGTGTTGACGCGAACCAAAATACCGTGCTGGGTGCGTTTTTAGCCTTCTTCGGTCACGTTTTCGGGGGTGCTTTATGTGAGGCTTGGCTTAAACGGCAACAACAATATCGCTACTGCCACGACCCTTAGCTGCAAGCCAACCTGAGCCCATCACTCAACCGCAAGATATGTGACTTTACACACAGCAATTTTTTAGCTAGCCAGCATTCACCCATACTGCGTCAAACTTTCGGACAGTACCCCATAAGAAAACGACCGCCCTACCGTCAACAAGAACGGTAGGGCGGCCGTAAGGCTTTCTTTAAGCGACAGGCCTTTAGAGGTTAATCATGTGGCCATCAGCAACGCCGTGCGCGGTTTCTTTCATACCCTCGGACAACGTTGGGTGCGTGTGCACGTTGCGCGCAATTTCGCCCGCGGTCAGGTCAAAGCGCTGCGCAAGAGTCAATTGTGGCAGCAGCTCGGAAACATTGGAACCAACCAAGTGGGCGCCGAGCAGCTCGCCAAACTCGCCGTCAGCGATGAGCTTAGTGAAACCTGCAGACTCATTTAGGCCAAGCGCTTTACCGTTTGCAGAGAACGGGAAGGTGGCAACCTTAATGTCGCGATCCGGCCACTTCTCCTTCGCTGCTTCTTCGGTGTAACCAAAGGAAGCGACCTGTGGGTTACAGAAAGTTGCACGTGGCATCATCTGGTAATCGCCCAATTCCTGGGTTTCCACTCCGCCGATGGTCTCGGCAGCAACTACACCCTGTGCTTCAGCAACGTGAGCCAACTGCAGCTTCGCAGTAACATCGCCAATGGCGTAAATACCGTCCACGTTGGTACGCATACGCTCGTCGATTGCAATAGCGCCTCGCTCGGTCAGTTCCACACCGGTGTTTTCCAGGCCATAGCCCTCCACCCGTGGGGCAAAACCAACCGCAACCAGGCAGCGATCGACGGTCAGCGTGTCTTGCTTCTTGCCATCCTTAGACTCCACGTCAACGGTGACGTTATCGCCGTTGTCTTTCACAGCGGTGGTCTTATAGCTGGTCAGCAGCTTCACGCCAAGCTTCTTGTACTGTTTAGCAATCTCCTTGGATACATCCGCATCTTCGTTTGGAAGTACCCGGTCCATAAATTCAACGACGGTGACGTCCACGCCGTAGTTTGCCAGAACATAGGCAAATTCCATGCCAATGGCACCAGCACCCACAATTACGATGGATTCTGGCGCATTTTCATCCAGGATTTGCTCTTCATAAGAGACAATATTTCCACCCAGCTCAATGCCAGGAAGAGTCTTAACGACGGAACCGGTCGCGATGATGCAGTCGTCAAAGGTCAGGGTTTTACCCTCGTCGTCGCCTTCTTTCACTTCGATGGTCTTGGCATCTTTGAAATGACCCAGGCCATTGATTTCCTGAATCTTGTTTTTCTTCATCAAATAGTGGATGCCACCGACGATCTTTTTCGAGACTTTGCGCGAACGCTTGTGCGCAGTCGGGAAGTCGAAAGAAACGTCACCGGAGATGCCGAAATCTTTGGCCTCATGGTTGAAAGTGTGGGCAACCTCAGCGTTTTTCAGCAGCGCCTTCGAAGGGATGCAACCAACATTGAGGCAGACTCCGCCCCAGTATTGCTTTTCGACGACAGCAACTTTCTTACCTAGCTGGGCAGCGCGGATGGCGGCAACATATCCACCTGGTCCGGCGCCGAGTACAACGAGATCATAATGTTCTTTAGTCACGGTCTCCAGCATACGTAATCCCTGCAGACATGTGAAAGCACCCGCGGGAAGAAATTCCGAGAGTCTACCGGAGCTACCGCAGGTGCCTAATTACGTTCGCCGCCAGGCTTCGCCCTAGCTAATAGTGGTCGTTGCGAATCTCGGCGGTTGTTAATCTTCGTCGTTGCTGCAACAACCAGAATCCGCTGGCCGCGAACTGCAGGAATTAAATCAGGTGCAGTACTGCGCTCAATTTTGCAAAACCAGCAAAGAACTCGTGGATAGCTGGGCCGAAGAAGTTGTTGGACATCACGATCAGGTTATCTAGCTGCATTGTCAATACTCTTTCAGGTCTGGGTCAGGTCTGATTCAGGTCGAAGAATTTTCTACATCCTGTGCACCATCGGCAACGTCGTGTCCGCATTGTCTACGGAGCTAATTGGCTACGGAGCTGCCTGGAAAATACAAAAGGCTGCAGAAAAACAGAAAACGGCACCCTCTGGGTGAAGCAAAATTTAGCCTATTCCAGGCCCACCCCAACTGCAAGAATTTTGCTCGAAACATTTTTGGTCATGCCCTTTTGCCTGACAAACTCTTAACAGCGTCTTAACAGCGGAGTAATAAAACCGCGCAGTAACACAACAGCGCAGTATCAGAACAGTTCAGTAACAAAGAACCCGCTTAGGACGACAGATTCAATAGCACACGCGAGTAGCGGAAGACATGTTCCTAATACTCGCCATACGCTAAGCTACTATCCAACTGTTATTGAGTTTTACGTTTCCACGTTTAAGTCTTCACCGTTTAAGTTTTCACACTGTGTAAGGATCACGCATGAAACTTCGCAACGTCGCCGTTGCCGCCGCTGCAATCAGCACATTGGCGCTGACCCCGGTATCTGGCATTGCCCAACCGGCCCCACAAGCTGGCATCGCTCAAGGTGCTGTTCAGCAGCCAGCCGCCGAGAACACCATTCCGGCTGGCACTGTCAGCGAGGAAATCCTGCCAGCAGAATTCGACGACGAATCTTGGCGTCAAGTCATTGCAGAAAAGGGCAACCGCGTACAAGAAGTCACGGTCTACTCACCTTCCATGGATCGGAAGATCCCGGTCGTAACCATCAAGGCTGATGAATCGGCTGGCCCACGCCCAACCCTGTACCTGCTTAATGGTGCCGGTGGTGGCGAGCAGTCCGCCAACTGGATTGTTCAAACGGATGCGGTTGATTTCTACCTGGAAAAGAACATCAATGTCGTTATCCCTATGCGCGGTGCGTTTTCTTACTACACCGACTGGAACGAAACCCCTACCGGTAGCAAGTACCTGCAGGGCCCACAGAAGTGGGAGACCTTCCTGATCAACGAGCTTCCAGGACCAATCGAGAACTACTTGGGCGCAAACGGTAAGCGCGGCATTGCTGGCATGTCGATGTCTGCCACCAGCTCGCTTCTGCTAGCCGCTCACAACCCAGGCATGTTCGACGCCACCGGCTCGTTCTCGGGTTGTGCCGAAACCAACTCCCCGATGGGACGCGCTGCTGTCGGGCTAACCGTCAACCGCGGCGGTGCACACCCAGATCAGGTCTGGGGCCCAATGGGTTCCCAACGCGCACTGGAAAACGACGCCCTGCTACAGGCTGAATTCCTGCGTGGCACCGCGATCTACGTTTCTAACGCCACCGGTTTGATTGGTGAACGCGAGACTGCAGAAGGTCTGCGCGCACAGGGCATCCCAGAACAAGCTCTGTCAGCCAACCAGGCCAACCTTGCTATCGCCGGCGGCGGTATCGAAGCTGTCACCAACGCCTGCACCCACCGCTTCGTGGCCAAGCTGAACCACTTGGGCATTCCGGTGCATCACCACAAGCCAGCAGTTGGCACCCATACTTGGTCCTACTGGCAGGATGACCTGCGCACCTCCTGGCCAACCTTTGCAAACGCATTCGGCATCGAGCAATAAGCAATAAGACCAGAACCAGCGCTAGGAACAGCATCAAATAGCATCGCTGATTCAGCAGACCACAATCGCCAGGCACCCGGTGATTGTGGTCTTTGTGCATTGCACGGCTAGTGATTTTTTGTCATGCCATGCTCGGCAAGGCCCCGCCATGCCAGGTCCTGCCAGGCCTTGCCGAACTTTCTACTATCCCTTGCCAGCTATCGGACCTGCCTTAAACTAGTGGCATGTCCACCATGCTTGTCACCGGCGGAGCCGGGTTCATCGGCACCAATTTCGTGCGCCTAACCCGCAAACTGTATCCCGAAATCCACGTAATCGTGCTGGATAAACTGACTTATTCCGGCAACCGCGCCAACCTGAATGGAATTGACTGCGAACTTGTAGTTGGCGATATCGCTGATGCGGAGCTCGTCGACAAGCTAGTGCAACGTGCGGACACCGTGGTGCATTTTGCCGCCGAATCCCACAATGACAATTCTCTGCGCGACCCATCACCGTTCGTGCAGACCAACATCGTCGGCACGTATTGCCTGCTCGAGGCGGTGCGGAAGTACGATAAGCGTTTTCACCACATCTCGACCGACGAGGTTTTCGGTGATCTCGCACTCGATTCCGGCGAGCAATTCACCGAATCCACCGCATACCGGCCTTCCAGCCCTTATTCTGCAACCAAAGCCGGTTCCGACCACCTGGTCCGTGCTTGGGTGCGTTCCTTCGGCATCCGCGCAACAATCTCGAACTGCTCCAATAACTATGGCGCTTACCAGCACATAGAGAAATTCATCCCCCGGCAAATTACCAATATTCTGTCTGGGCGCACGCCGAAGCTCTACGGCACGGGTGCACAAGTACGCGACTGGATTCATGTCGACGACCACAATCGAGCGGTGCACGCAATCCTAGAACGTGGCAAGATTGGCGAGACTTACAATATTGGCGCATACGGCGAAGCCAACAATCTCTCGGTAATCCAGCTCATTTGTGAGCTCATGGGCAGCGATGGCGCCACAAGCTTCGAACACGTCGCCGACCGCCCGGGACACGACCAACGCTATGCCATCGACCCCGGAAAAATCACTGAAGAGCTGGGGTGGCGGCCACACTACACTGATTTGCGGGCGGGTTTGGAGAGCACGATCGACTGGTACCGCAGCCACCGCACGTGGTGGCAAGACACGAAAGAAGCAGTGGAAAACAATTACGCGAAGCGAGGGCAATAAGCAGTGACAGCGAATATGACACCAGAGCATCGTGGTGCACGAGTACGCACCACGGACATCGATGGCCTGCTGATTATCAATCTCGACCTGCATAAAGATGCCCGCGGGTGGTTTAAAGAAAACTGGCAGCGGCAAGCTTTCGTCGCCGCGGGTTTACCTGATTTCGGGCCAGTACAAAACAATATTTCGTTTAACGAAAAAGCCGGTGTCACCCGCGGTTTACACGCTGAACCGTGGGATAAATTCGTCTCTGTAGCCACCGGTGCTGTGTTTGGTGCTTGGTGTGATCTGCGTGCAGACTCACCGACGTACGGCGCAACCGTCACGCAGCGCATCGAACCAGATACGGCGGTCTTTGTTCCCCGGGGCGTCGCGAATGGTTTTCAAGCTCTGCACGACGCCACCAGCTACACTTACCTGGTTAATGACCACTATTCCCCCGAGGCCAGCTACACCAGCGTGAACCTGGACATGATCGATTGGCCGCTGGAGCCGAGCGAAATCTCCGCCAAAGATCGCCAGCATCCGCAGCTTGCCGACGCTACCCCGATGCCACCCCGGAAGATTCTGGTGACCGGTGCCGACGGGCAACTAGGAAAGGCGTTGCGCGACGCCCTGCGGAACCACAATCATGTGGAGTTCTGTTCACGCACGGAGTTCGACATCACTGCTCCTCCGGCTCGAGACTGGCGACAGTACCAAGCGATCATTAATACCGCTGCTTATAACGACGTCAACGGTGCCGAAACCGACCGGGCTGGCGCCTGGGCCGTCAACGCTGCTGCCCCAGCCAAACTGGCAACAATCGCTAACGAGCACAACCTGACTTTGGTGCATGTGTCCTCGGATTATATCTTCGACGGCCAGCACGAGATCCACGGAGAAGATGAAATCGCTTCCCCGCTGTCTGCTTATGGTGCTAGCAAAGCCGCCGGAGATACCGCAGCGCAGACAACCCCGCGGCATTACGTGGTGCGTACCTCTTGGGTTTTTGGCGATGGCAGAAATTTCATTGCCACCATGGCTGCTCTCGCCCGTGCCGGAAAAAAGCCCAAGGTGGTTTGCGACCAGCGCGGTCGGCCAACGGACGCCCGAGATCTGGCGCGGGGCATCATGCATTTGTTAGATACCTGTGCTCCTTATGGCGTGTACAACTTGAGCTCGGATGGCGACACGGCTTCGCGGGATGAGATCGCCATGGCCGTTTTCATTGGCTGCGGTGGCGACCCTGCTGATGTCACCCCGGTTAGCAGCGCAGAATACGGCCGGGACCAGGCCGCCCGACCGGCAGAATCCACCCTGGACCTAAGCAAAATCAAAGCCACTGGTTTTCAGCCCAGCAATTGGCGCGCCAGCCTCGCGCTGTATCTGGCAACATAGGTGGCTATGAAAGGCATCATCCTGGCAGGCGGCTCCGGCACGCGGCTGTACCCGATTACGCAGGGGATTTCTAAGCAGCTTATGCCGATCTACGACAAGCCGATGATCTACTACCCGCTGTCTACGCTAATCCAGGCCGGGATTCGGGAAATTCTGATCATCACCACCCCAGAAGATGCGCCTGCTTTTCAGCGTTTGCTTGGCGACGGATCGCAATGGGGGCTGCTGTTGGATTATGAGATTCAACCGCGTCCAGAGGGGCTGGCGCAAGCATTTTTGATCGGCGAAGACTTCATTGGCGATGACGACGTTGCTTTGGTGCTCGGGGATAATATTTTCGATGGTCATGGATTTTCTGGGGCGCTGCCACAATGCCATGATCCCCAAGGGGGAATTATTTTCGCCTATGAAGTTGCTGATCCGCAGCGTTACGGCGTCGTCGAGTTCTCTCCAGCAGGCCGTGCCCTGTCCATCGAAGAAAAACCGGCCAACCCAACGTCACCCTATGCTGTGGTCGGCTTGTATTTTTACGACAACTCAGTCGTAGAGATCGCCAAATCGATCAAGCCTTCGGCGCGCGGCGAACTTGAGATCACAGCAATCAACGAGGAATACCTCTACCGGGGGCAATTATCTGTGCAACGGATGCAACGCGGAGATGTGTGGTTAGACACAGGAACCGTGGACTCGATGTCCGAAGCTGCAGCGTACGTGGAGGTTTTACAAAAACGCACCGGAGTTATCATCGGATCCCCGGAAGTTTCTGCCTACCGAGAGGGATTTATTAGCGCCCGGGAATTGTTGGACTTAGCGCAACCATTAATCAAGTCCGGCTATGGCTCTTATTTAGAGCGCGCAGCACGGGAAGATTAATGTGCTCGCAGGCCCAACCCGCCTGTCAGTTCCCGATAGACGAAGGTTGAAATGTCCTCTTCACGTAACGCTTTCCAGCGCAAGCCCGCGCTTCTCTGGACGTTAGTCGCCCTGGTAGTGGCGCTGGCCGTGCTCATTGTTGTCGCTGTGGTTCGCTCTGGCGACGATGAATCCATGAGCGCCGGTGGCCAAGATGCGATGCACGGCCCACAGGCCCCAAGCTCCGCACAGTCTGGTAATTCGGATTCGCAGTCGACTCCTATGCCAGGTGGTGAATACTCCCCAGAACAAGCCCGCGAGCTCGCCAAACAGGTAGAGCCCGGCACGGATTTCTCACGACCAAATTCCCCGGATCCAACCATCATCGGTCCTGGTGCCGAGATCACATCGAATGACGACATTTTGAACGTGCATCGTCGTAATGCCGAAGATCCTTTTGCAATGGGCGCTCTCGATGCACCGGTGGTGCTGTCAGAATTTTCCGATTTTGAATGCCCTTTCTGCACCCGATTCGCGGTTGAGACCGCTCCGAAGTTGAAAGAAAAGTTCGTGGACACTGGTCTGCTGCGCATCGAATGGAATGACTTGCCGGTTAATGGCCCACATGCGGAAACTGGCGCGCAGGCAGGCCGCGCCGCTGGTAACCAGGGTAAGTTCTATGAATTCCATGATGTGCTCTACAACAACACCTACGACAACCAGACCGGCGGCCACCCTGGCTATGACGTTGCTGACTATGTGCGTTTTGCCAAAGAGGCTGGCATAGAAGATCTGGAGAAATTCCGCACAGAAATCGAAAACGAGGAATACCGCGATGTAGTGCGCCAGGCTCTGCACTACGCATCGTCCATCGGCATGCGCGGTACCCCAGCATTTATTCTTGGTGATCGCTTCATTTCTGGCGCACAGCCCTACGAAGTTTTCGAAGATGAGGTTTACCGCCAGCTAGCCAAAGTTGCCGACGGCACCGTGCCTCACCCGAAATCCAAGTAGAGAGGTTGAGCTGATAGATGATTGAAGTTGGTCTTTTTGGTGCATTGCTCGCGGGAGTGCTCTCGCTGATCAGCCCGTGCTCAGCATTACTGCTACCAGCATTTTTCGCTTATGCCTTCGATTCACTCCGCCATTTGGTATTCAAGACTTTAATCTTTTTGGCTGGTCTCATCACCGTTCTGGTGCCTATTGGGGCGGGTGTAGGCAGCATTGGTGCGTTCATGGTTGATCATCGGTCCACGATCATCCTGATTGGCGGAATCATCATTATTGCGCTCGGCATCTACACTTTCTTTGGTGGAGGATTCAGCCTGCCCTTTTCTAACCTCTCGTCGAAAGCCAAAGGTTCCGGCCCTGGCTCAGTCTTCTTTCTAGGTGCAGTTTATGGTTTTGCTGGTTTCTGTGCCGGCCCATTGCTGGGTGCGGTGCTGACCACCGCTGCAGTTTCCGCATCTGTCTGGTACGGCGCGGCGATCATGGCAGCGTATGCCGTCGGCATGGCCATCCCACTGTTCGTTCTCGCCTTATTGTGGGAAAAGATGGACTTGGGCACGAAGATGCGCCCAAAGCCAATCAAAATCGGCCCGTTTACCACCCACCTGGTTTCCATGATCTCCGGTGCGTTATTTATTGCCATCGGCTTCTTGTTCATCTTCAGCCACGGCACCTCGGCCTGGGGCGGGCCGCTAAGCACCGACGCGCAAGCACGTATTCAGGAATGGGTCATGCAGTTTGCGCACTTGTCTGACCTCACATTAGCGATCATCGTGCTCGTGGCGTTGATCATCATTGTGCTGATTCTGGGTCTGCGGAAAAAAGACGATAAAGATAAAGACGCCAGCAGCACAAAAACTTCAGCTGCTGACGTCTCACAATAGTCATCGGGCTGTGCTCCCAATAACCGCGGAACTATGAGCGTTGGACGTAAGTGCATCCAGCGCTCATAGTGCTTAATAGCCGCGCTCGATGTATTCGTCGAGGCGCGAGAATTCTTCACCGACGGTTGTGAAATCACCGTGGCCGGGCAAGACCTTAGTTTCGTCCGGCTGGGTGAATACCTTGGATTTCAGCGACTCAATGATGGTCCCGAAATCCGAATACTTCTTATCGGTTGCACCTGGGCCACCAGAAAACAGGGTATCGCCGGCAAAGATCTTTGCTTCGTCTTCGCAGTACAACACGCAGGAACCTGGTGAGTGTCCCGGGGTGTGGAGAACCTTCAGCGTGCTGCCTTCTACGTCGAAGGTGTCGCCGTCGGCAAGCCGGGCGAATGAACGATCGCCGTTAGCTTCCTCCCACAGCATCTCGTCATCTGGGTGCATGTACATTTCCACCCCGAAATGATCCGCGACCTGCGGGGCAATATCGACGTGATCGCTGTGACCATGCGTCAAAATAATGCCTTTGACGTTGCGGTTTTCCACGGCACCGACGATGGTATCGAATTCATGCGAAGGGTCGATGATCCAGCAATCCTGGTCGCCGACGATGAAGACGTTGTTGTCGACATCCCATTCATTGCCGTCGAGTTTGAACTTTCCAGAAGTCACTAGATGGTCAATACGCATGTGTTACACCTCTACTACGCTGCGCAGGACTTTGCCTGCCTTCATGGTTGCGAATGCTTTCTCTACATCATTCAGGGTAATGCGTTCGTCAACGAATTTGTCCAGTGGGAAGCGTCCCTGCTTAGCCAGATCAGCGTACAACGGGAAGTCACGCTCTGGCAGGCAATCGCCGTACCAGGATGGCTTCAATGCGCCGCCGCGAGAGAAGAAATCAATAGCTGGAACCTCGAATTTCGCATCTGGCCCAGGAACGCCCACCATGACCATGCGTCCGGCAAGATCACGGGAGTAGAAAGCTTGTCGGGTGGTAGCTGGGATGCCTACACCATCGATGGTGACATCAGGACCAAAGCCATCGGTGAGTTCGCGGACTGCTTCAATAACTTCTTCTTCCGATTTGCCGCTGGCATCCACCGTGTGGGTCGCACCGAATTCTTCGCGGGCACGCTCGAGCTTCTGCGCATCCAGGTCCACCGCAATGATTTTGCGTGCGCCCACCAAGCTGGCACCAGCGATAGCTGCCATGCCGACGCCACCGACGCCGAAAACAGCCACGGATTCACCACGAGTAACTTCACCGGTATTCACGGCCGCTCCCAAGCCGGCCATAACGCCGCAGCCCAGCAAGCCAGAAGCAGCAGCGTCGGCCTCCGAATCAATCACGGTGCACTGCCCTTCGTGTACCAGTGTCTTTTCTGCCAAAGCGCCGATACCCAAAGCTGCGGTGAGCTCGGTGCCGTCGGCAAGCGTCATTGGCTTGGAAGCATTGTGGGTATCGAAGCAGTAACGTGGCTGCCCCTTCTTGCAGGCTCGGCATTCGCCGCACACAGCGCGCCAGTTCAATACGACGGTGTCGCCAACTTTGACGTGGGAAACTTCGCTGCCGATGGATTCGACGACTGCAGTAGCTTCGTGGCCCAATAGGAATGGATAGGCGTCTTCAATGTCGCCATCGCGGTAAGCCAGATCGGTATGGCAGATACCACAAGTTTTCACGGCAACAACGACGTCATGTGCACCTGGAGCCGGGATGACAATGTCGACAGTCTCGACTTCTGCACCCTTCGAGCGCGCGATGACGCCCTTCACGGTTTGTGAATCTGCACCGCCGCTTGATTGATCATCATTTTCAATAAGATTTTCTTGATATGTCATATATCTGATATTACAGAAATGCCTTCGATGCCGCTGATGCTTCATCTACTAGCAAGTTTCATTTCGCGCGCTGCACGATGTAACGAAAACTAATTAGAGTGACGATAGTTATGGTGTAAGTTTCTAAATGAAAAGTATTACTCGGGTGCCACTCGGCTTTACTCAGACTCACCCAAGGCTCTAATGTCTAGGCTTTATTGTCTGAATCTTATTGCCACCTGCTCCGTGTGCTCATTAATTTTTGTGTTCTGATTATTGAAGGTGTGATTTTGTGTCATTGCGCGACCGGCTGGAATACCTCGCTACCAACGGCAAGGGGCTAGCAAAACTAGTTCCTACATTGCTGCGAACCGGGATCATTGCCCCCGGCGACAACCCACGCGCGCTGCTACACACCCCAGGCATCGTCGCACGTTATTGGCTAAGCACTGCCCGCGAGATCGAACAAGCGGCACTCATTTGCCCGGATCGCCCTGCCTTGCTTGACGACGAAGGCACCATGACCTACCGCGATCTGCAGCAACAGGCCACTACTTTTGCCCGTTACCTACATCAGCTGCCAGTCGACGAAATCCGTCTGGGCATCATGGCACGCAATGGGCGTGGCATCGTCACCCCGCTGGTTGCCAAGGGCTATGCCGGGGCAACAATCTATTTGCTCAATATTGGTTCTTCATCTGAACAACTCGCTGGTTGCATTGAAGAGAACGACATCAATGTGCTGGTCATCGACAGCGAATTTGCAGACCGCCTGCCGCAACCTGGCTCTGCGGCCGCCACCAACTTGCACGTGGTCATCGGCCACGAAGGCGGCGAAGACACCGGAGAGCACCTGGCTTTAGCCGAGATCGTCAAGCGCAACATCGAGCAAAAGCTGCCTCGCTTTCCAAAGCACGGCAATATCGTCTTGATGTCTTCGGGCACTACCGGCGTGCCAAAAGGTATTGCGCGGCCTGAGCCAAAACTGCCCACGGTGTTAAGCACAATCCTGGATGCTGTCCCCTGGAAAACCAACCAAACCGTGCAAATGACAGCATCGATTTTCCACACTTGGGGTTGGGCGATGCTCAACATTGCCTTCGCGCTACGTTCCACGGTGGTCACACGGCGCATTTTTGATGCCGAAGCCTGCCTCAACGATATCCAAGAGCACCGCTGCGAGGTATTGATCTCGTCGCCAGTGTTCTATAAATCGATGGTCACGCTCGACAACACCTGGGATTACGACACCTCCTCGTTGCAGGTCATCGCTTCCTCCGGCCACGCGCTAACTCCCCAGGTGGCAGCGGATACCATCGAGCGTTTCGGCCCAATTCTGGCTAATATTTATGGTTCCACCGAGCTCACCTTGGCCAGTGCCGCGACGCCACAGCAAATCGCCGAGGACCCCACCGTGGGCGGTTCCATCGCCAACGGCACCCTGCTAAAAATCTTGGACGGCGACGGCAAGGAAGTCCCCCGTGGCAAGGTTGGCAAAATTTATCTGCGCAACGCGACCACGATGGTCGGATACACCAATCCGAAGCACAAACTAGACCGCATCGGCATGCTGCAATCCATCGGCGATCTCGGCTATATCGACAACGACGGCATGCTGCACGTATTGGGCCGCGCTGATGAAATGATCATCGTCGGCGGCGAAAACGTCTACCCATCGTCGGTGGATAACGTGCTCGATACTATGCCTGGCATTGCTGATCACTATTCCAAGGGTGTCGACGACGACGAGACGTTTAGCCGCATTGCAGCATGGATCGTAAAAGATCCAGACGGGCCGGAAATTTCTGCCGACGATGTCCGCGAATGGGTGCGCACCCGTTTAGCGGAGCATTCCGTGCCGCGCGACGTGCATTTTGTTGATGAGCTGCCACGTAACGCCACCGGCAAGGTTATTCCACGCCAGCTGTCGGCTTAAAACCCACTCACTGCTAGTAACAGGGCGCCGCCGGTGCTGGGGCTTGCTGGCCAACTCTGCTAGCTAGAGGTTTCTGCTTGCTATAGCGAGCCCTGCCATCACGGCCGCGGCCCGTACCGAGCTCACGCTGCGGAGCCACAGTGCAATTTCCAGACTGCAATTTTCAGACCGTGATTTACAGTGTGCGTTTTACAGTGTAAGCCAGTTTTGCACTGTCGTTTTACACTGTGACCTGAGTTTAGGGTCTATCAATGACATATTGGCACTCGCAAATCGGAATATTCACTTTCGCCGAAGACGCCTGCAGCCACAAAAACACTGGTAAGAACACCAAGTTATCATCCCGGCACCAACACTGAAACAATACTGAATAACAGTGCACACCACAGTGCAAAAGCACCCTGAGAGCACTAGACACTTTCACACTGTAACTGTAGCCTTTACAGTGTGAAATGGGACAGTGGAACTTTAATTCAAACATTGCACTTGAAGTGTCCTGGGGTTTGTTCCTAGGCATTTACCCTATTTTCTATTGTTTCCCGGGACTCATCTTGTTCCCACAACGCGTCTTCAACCTCGACCGGGGTGCGGTATCCCAAGCTTTGATGCAATCTGGTCTAGTTCCACCATGACCCCCCATTCGAAGGTCGCGATTTCTACCTCGACAACGTCATCCCAGCTTCTGGTATGAATCAGCACATTTTTGTGAGGGGCCGTTCACGTTCTCAGCTAGAGCATTGTCATATCAGTTACCGACAGTCCCGGTGTAAGCGGTAATCCTGTGCTGGGCACCTCGCTCGTTGTAGACAACGCTGACGTACTGTGAGCCGTGATCCGAATGGTGAATAAGACCTGTTGTTTCCCTCGCACTCACAATCGCTTGATTGAGTGCTTGCAGCGGCAAAGCCTTGGTGCGCATCGAGTCCGATAGCGCCCACCCAACGATCCGCCTGGAGTAAACGTCGGTGACAAATGCGGCATACACAAAGCCTTTCTTCGTGCGCACATACGTAATGTCAGCCACCCATAACTTGTTTGGTACTGCGGCACTGAATTCGTGTTGCACTAAATCCGGGCGCAGATCAGGAATGTTGAGGTGAACGGGTTGTGATTGGTGACCGGCCTTTGCCGGAAACACCGGCCAGGCGCATCAGCCGGGCGGTGTGTTCACGACCGATATCGATTCGGTCACGGCGTAGAGCATGCCACATTTTTCGCACACCGTAGACACCGTAATTAACTTGATGAACAGCACTAATGCGTTCAACCAGCACAGTATCGCGAAGGCGACGAGCACTTAATCCACGGGCCTTTAACTGACGATAACCACGCGAGGTGGTAAACCCTCCAACCCCGGTTATTCTTCAACGTGGTGCAGATGAACTCGTTTGTGAAACGATTCCGGTATTCATCGATGAATCGGATCATTTCTTAACGTTTCGGGCCTGGTCATGAGGCGAAAATAGCCGAGGCAGCCTTCAGCAGCTCATTAGTGTCGCGGAGCTTATGGTTTTCACGTCGCAGCCTTGCGTTTTCGGGGGCCATATCTTCAGGCACAGGCTCTGGGATGGTTCCCGAACGGCGGGCCTGCCAAAGTCCATTGACGAGCCGTGTGCCATGAAACCCCCAACTTTGGGGCTACTGCCTGGCACGCGGGGGTGCATCGACGAGTTTTCCGCCAAGATGCGGTCTTCCACGAGACGGACCACACGATCCTTGGCATCCTGGTCAAATTTCTTTGGCATATTCCAGATTTTCCCATCTACTCAAACGGAACAAAACCTGGGACATTTCATAAAATGAATTATGAGATGCAGCCTGCTTGAAGATTTCATTCTCCCGTTTTTCTTTGTTCAAGAAACCAGCAAAATCGAATTCCTAGTCTCATCAGAACCGCAAAAGAAAGTAGAAATAGCCAGAAAGGAATAAGCTTATAGCCACCCACACTGACATTAATAATGTGGGATATATATCCCACAAGGAGTGCAAGGCCCAGCGATCCTACTATGACCAGAGCTCTGAGAGATGGTCTCAGGTCGTCGAAGACGTATTTTCTTCGCTGTTCATTTGAGCCTTCGGCACGTGAGGTAAGCCCAAAAAAATCGAGCACTTTCTGCATCTGCATCATCTCCCCCTTCACATTCGATGCCACCGTATCACAGCTGTTAGCAAGCTCACAAAAATATTTCGGCTTTTGGTTCCAGCTTTCATCTTGTCATCAATGGCCACGCTTCGACCGAAAGGTGAAAAACTCATGTCGCTGCGCCAACCCCCTATGGCACATGCAGCAACCAAATCACAAAGGATCGCAAAGGAATAAGAGTTTGAGTAGTGGAGCCATCTAAGGGAATCGAACCCTTGACCTGCTCTTTACGAGGGAGCTGCTCTACCGACTGAGCTAAGATGGCACGTTGCTTGTGTGGAACCGTGAAAGATTCCCGCATAGCGGGCTTCCTGCACAATCACAGCAACACTGGCATTCTAGCCGATAGTCGCCGTCAATGAAAAACGGCGGGACTAACACCGCCACACCAGCGAGGCTGTAACAGTTAGTGCACCCGGTATGCGCAGCGCAAACGCCCCACCAGACCATCAAAAGCAATCTGCGGCGAGACGTTAAAGCCTAAAAGCTCACGATAATGACTAATCGCATCCTGGCATTCCACCAGCCCCGCTTCATCCAAATGCTCAGCCAACTCCGAGGCCAGTGGCTGAAAATCCGGATGTGTCAGATCCACCTGTGCGCCCAGCTTTACCATCAGCGCGTCCCGGTAAATCCCAGCCAGATCGACCAAGGCCAGATCCAATACATCCCGTAAACGCCTGGTCTGCCTCTTTTTCTGCTGCTTTTCCAACTCGCGCAAGTCACCCGCACCACCCGCGACGGATTTCTGGGTACCCTTGCCTTTCGCCCCCATACCTAAGGCGTTGCGCAGGCGTTCTTTTTCCGCCTCATCCGCCTCGGCATAGCTTTCTTTCGCTTCTTTTTCTACAGCTTTGACCAGCTGCCCGACGGCCTGGAAGCCCCCGGATTCGTGAAAAATTGCTTCCGCGAGGTTGATAGCTTGCGCACGCCGCTGCTGGATCGCCGGGGTGTTGACCAACTTTCGCGCGCGGCCAACATGACGCAACGAAGTATGTGCCGCCAACCGGGCGTGATTTTCACTCGCGCCTTCGTCGACAAGCATCTGCACAATCGTGTCCACCGGTAACGCTGGCACGTACAAGTGTCGGCAGCGGGACCGGAGCGTCTGCGGGAAATCCTCCGGATCTGTCGACGGCGCGCACAGAATGATCACGGTGTGCGCGGGCGGTTCCTCAATTGTCTTCAACAATGCATTCGCCGCGCCGTCGGTCAACCGGTCAGCGTCTTCGAAAATCACCACACGCCAGGCACCAACCGTGGGCCGCTTAGCAGCAGAAGCCACGACTTTCTCGCGTACGAAATCCACTCCGATCGACAACTCTTGCGGCACGACATGCACAACATCCGTATGTTTGCCAGTCATTGCAGTCCGGCACGCCTGGCATTCCCCACAGCCATATGCTCCCGAGGTTTCGCAGAGCAGAGCCGCGGCAAAGTTCAACGCCGTGGTGGAACGGCCCGCCCCCGGCGGACCAGTGAACAACCAGGCATGTGACATCGCATGTGCTTGAGCTCGGGTCTCGATCTGGGCTTGGGTTTGGATTGACGCATCAGCTGCAGCCCCGTCGGCAAGCACTGCGCCACTGTCAACGCCTGACCGCGACCGTGTCCGTGCTGCTGCCCGAGCGGCAGCCATGATGGTCTCTTGCACCCGGGGGTGGTCCCGCAAGCGGTCCGCTATGGTGACCGAAGGTCCAGAATCTGTGCCGTTTGTGACAGATGTTGCAGGTGTTGCGGTTACAGGTGTGTCGTCGGTTGCCGTGGCAGCTCGCGTATAACTCACGCCACTAGTCTAGCCGGGCAGTCGACAGTTATTGTAGTAAGTTATGAACAGATTTCTGCGTGGCATCAAATGGCTGTGGGGCACCTCATGGCCACTGTTTGCCACCGCAGTTCTAGGGGCAAACATCACCGGCGCCGTCGCGATCATGCTATTCGTGCGGTTCTTCCTGCCAATGCCGGAAATCATGGACTTCACCGACGAAGTTCCCAATTTACTCTCAGTCGGCATCGCCTACCTCGTCTTCGCGGTATTCGTCGGCATGGGCGCCACCTATCTATTGTTCCGCCCGGTTCTGGACTGGCAACGCAACCCCGAGGAACATGACCGAAACATGGTGCGGTACCTCGTTATGCGCATACCGGTTTACCAAGCCGGGGTGGCGGCGTTCGTCTGGATCATCGGCATCTTGGTCGCCACGATCCTGACCGGAAACTACGCTGCCCGCCTAGGGCTCGTCGTCGCAGTTGCAACCTCCCTAACGGGCATGATCACCATCCTGATCACTTATCTGCAAGCAGAGCGGCTGGTGCGCCCAGTTGCGGCCGAAGCTCTGGCCAGGCGCTTTGAAGACTCCACTCTGGAACCACCCATTAAAGTGCGGCTATTGACCACTTGGGTCATGACCACCGGCGTGCCAATCCTGGGCATCGTGCTGCTCTTATTCGCACACCAAGCCAATTATTTCACCGATAACGCCGCAGATCTGATCCCTCCGGTACTGCTCATGGCAGTCACTGGCATCGTCACCGGCCTGACCGGGACCATGTTCGCGATGATGAGCGTGATTGACCCGATTAAGGAACTCCAGGACGCCATCAATCGTGTACGCCGCGGTGAATCCAACGTGGCGGTCGATATTTACGACGGCTCCGAGATGGGCGTTCTGCAGGCCGGTTTTAACGAAATGATGAAGGGCCTGCGCGAGCGTGAGCGGGTGCGCGATATTTTCGGCCGCTATGTGGGCACGGAAGTCGCAACCAAAGCCTTAGAGGAACGCCCCGAGTTGGGTGGTGAAGATCGCGAGGTTGCAGTCCTGTTCGTCGACGTGATCGGCTCGACGACGTTTGCCGTCACTCATACCCCAGAAGAAGTCGTCGATGAGCTCAACCAATTTTTCGAGCGCGTTGTCGAGTGTGTCCATCGCAACCGGGGAATCATCAACAAGTTCCAGGGCGATGCTGCACTCGCTGTATTCGGCGCACCGCTCCAGCTCACGGACGCGAATTCACTCGCCCTGCAGGCGGCGCGCGAGCTACGCGAAGAGCTGAAAGGCCTGGCACTGCACGCTGGGATCGGCGTGGCCGCCGGGCACGTCGTCGCCGGTCATATCGGTGGCTCGGATCGCTTCGAATATACCGTCATCGGCGACGCCGTAAACCAGGCTGCGCGCCTGACCGAACTCGCTAAAGACACCCCCGGGCAAATCCTGACCAACGCCGCCACTCTGCGCGGAGCCAATGAAGTAGAACAATCCCGCTGGACATTTTTGAAATCCATCGAGCTGCGCGGGCGAGGCGAGATGACGCAACTGGCTCGTCCTGTGCGTGCGACGTTAGCGGATCGTTCCTAGCGGCGTCGCACTTGTCGGCGTCGCACTTGTCGGCGCTGTGCTTGTCGGGGTTGTGCTTGTCGGCGCCGCTCCCGCCGACCGTCTGAGCCAATACTGGTTTTGCTAACCTACTTTTAGCGCTTGGATGGCGCCGAAACACTCAACTCTGAAGTACCCACGCTGGGAGCCTTTATGCAGAATCAGCCTGCACCACACCCGCAAACAAGCACCCCACCTCCGGAAAACCCGGCACCGCAGAACCCGCCATCGCCTACCCCACGCATGATCGCCCCTGATTTCGCCCGCGGGATCGCATTGCTAGGCATCGCGCTGGCAAACATACAGACTGCGTGGACGCTAGAGACCTCGAGCTCACACGCGGAGAACATCGAGTCTTCCTATTTCGGCGGCTATACCGACGGTTCACTACTCGATACCGTCTTCACGCTTTTTTCTGCCATGCTCGTGCACGTGCGTGGCCTACCCATGTTTTCCACATTATTGGGATTCGGCATCGGTTTGATCGCCATCAGTCTGTGGAAGAAATCCTTCCCACTTTCTCGAGCCCGCCAGGTCATCGCTCGCCGCTACTTTTTCCTAGCCGTCTTCGGCTTGCTGCACATCATTTTCTTGTTCTTCGGCGACATCATGTTCTCCTACGGCGTCATGGGGATGATCGTCGCCACCATGCTGTCATTGCGTAATAAGACTCTAGGCTGGATTATTGTGGTTCTCTTTGCGCTCAATGCCTTGACTGGTATCGGTATTGCACTGGCCAGCATGGGCTCTACGCTGGTCAACGTAGCAGGCCCGTCCAATTATGCACTCGGGGAGGCCTCCGAGCCGACCAGTAATTACTTGGAATACCTATTCGGGAACTTTTTTCTAGCTATCTTTGCCCCCTTTGAAGCCATTTTTGTCGCCTTCACGCTACTGCCAGTGATTTTGTTGGGCTTCACATGGGCGCGCCGTGGTGTGCTTGCCGACGTAGCTACGCATCGAAAAGAACTCGTAATCTGGGCCGTTATCGCTGCTCTGATATGCCTCGGC
The DNA here is from genome assembly GCF_023509295.1 of Corynebacterium pseudodiphtheriticum. Lineage (NCBI taxonomy): Bacteria > Bacillati > Actinomycetota > Actinomycetes > Mycobacteriales > Corynebacteriaceae > Corynebacterium > Corynebacterium pseudodiphtheriticum. The sequence goes on from NZ_CP091864.1 coordinate 2,062,243, forward strand.
ATCGGCTTGCCGTGGGGCCTGGCGGAACTAGGGATCATTAACCAAGAGCTGGCCGATCCACTGATGACAGCAAATGTTTTTCTAGGGATTTTTACCGGCCCGGGCATCCTTGCTGCTATCGCGTTGGGCTGTAATGGTGTGCAAAAGAAGTATGCAGAAACCCAGCGCGTGCCGTTCTTGTTGCGGCCATTTATCGCGCTAGGTAAACGTTCCATGTCTGGCTATGTCGCCCAGTCAGTATTTTTCGTGATCCTGGTGTTGCCGTTCACGCTGAATTTAGCAGAAGGCCAAACGGTAACTGGGCTGATCGTCATCGCCTTCGCGGTCTGGTTGGCCACGCTATTGTGGGCGTGGCTGTGGGAAGCGCTCGGGTGGAATGGCCCGCTAGAAACTATCCACCGCCGTCTCGGCTACGGCCCTGGTTCACGCCCGCGCTTGGAGTCTCAACGACAAGAGCGTGCACGCCTAGCGGCTGAAACTCCGAGCCCGTAGCGCTTAGCTCCGCCGCGAACCTGCCTTCACCACATTTTTCGTTCCTGGTGAAGGCTTTTTCGCGGTCTTTTTCGCCGTTTTCTTGACAGTCTTTTTCGCCGTCTTTTTCACAGCTTTTTTGGTGGTTTTCTTTGCCGTCGTTTTCTTGGCTGCAGTCTTTTTCGTAGCAGTCTTTTTCACTGTAGTCTTCTTTGCAGCTTTCTTGGTGGTCTTCTTGCCCACCTCGCCGGCGGCTTCTTTGGCGCGACGCTCAGAAAGCAGCTCATTTGCCCGCGCATCCGTCATCGCTTCAGGCTTATCGCCCTTACGCAACGACGCATTTGTTTCGCCATCGGTGACGTACGGACCAAAACGGCCGTCTTTCACCGTCATCGGCTTTCCAGAAACGTCGTTATCGCCAAGCTTCTTCAACGGTGGCTGCGCAGCAGCACGCCCGCGACGTTTTGGCTCAGCATAGATTCGGCGCGCCTCATCCAAATCAATGGAGAAAATCTGTTCTTCATCGGCCAATGAGCGCGAATCCGAGCCCTTCTTCAAATACGGACCATAGCGGCCGTTTTGCGCGGTAATCATCTCGCCATCGGCTGGATCCACGCCCACTTCGCGCGGCAGCGACAACAAGCGCAGCGCTTCTTCCAAAGTCACCGATGCCGGCTCCATCGACTGGAACAATGAGGCCGTGGCTGGTTTCAGCTTGGCTTCCACCAACTCGGTAATGCGCTTTTCTTTTTGTTTCTCTGCAGTCTTGGTGTCCCAGTTTTTCGCGCGTTTGCCCTCTTCTTTGCGTTGGGCGTCCTCAGCAGCACGTTCTTCACGAATGATCTCTTCTGCCTCAGCGGCAGCCTTTTCTTGCTCGTCATCACGCACTTGCTCGGTGACATACGGGCCAAACCGGCCTTCCTTAGCCACAATCATCCGGCCATTGTCCGGGTTTTCGCCCAGCTCACGGCCACCTTGTGGGGTGGCGAATAGCTTTTCTGCCATCTGCAGGTTCAGCTCGTCCGGAGTCGTTGATTCAGACAAATTCGCACGCTGATATTCCGGCTCACCATCGGCATCCGTTCCGATGCGGCGTTCCAGATACGGTCCATACCGCCCCACACGTACGACGACTGCACGTCCGTCCTCGTCGTCGAAAAGATGCAACGAGTTAACTTCACGCGCATCAATCTTTTCCAGGTTGACGTCGATCAGTGATTTCAGCCCGCCGTGGCGCGCGATGGATTCCGCAGTGTTCTTGTCGTCTTCGCTATTAGCCTCATTGCCAAAATAGAAGCCGGTCAGCCACTCGGTGCGGTCTTGCTCACCGGTAGCGATCTGGTCGAGTTCGTCTTCCATCGAAGAAGTGAAATCGTAGTCCACTAGCGGAGCGAAGTTGTTTTCCAGCAAACCAACCACCGCGAATGCCACCCACGACGGCACCAGCGCATTACCGCGGGCGTGCACGTAGCCACGGTCTTTGATGGTTTTGATGATCGAGGCATAGGTTGACGGACGGCCAATGCCTTGTTCTTCCATCTTTTTCACCAGCGAGGCTTCTGTGTAGCGTGCCGGTGGGTTCGTAGAGTGGCCTTCTGCGCTGACCTTATCGACGGACAGCTCGTCGCCCTTATCCAGCTGCGGCAAGCGTTTTTCGCTGCTGTCAGCAGAATCATCGTCGTAGGCCCGCAGGAACCCTGGGAAGGTGATGGTGCGCCCATTAGCCTGGAATTCGGCCTGTTCACCGGTGCTGGCAGAGCCAGCCATGGTGACTTTCATCGACGTCCCTTTGGCGTCGGCCATCTGCGAGGCGATGGTGCGCTTCCAGATCAACTCATAAAGCTTAAATTCTTCGGTATCCAGCTGATTGTGCAGCGCACCAGGGGTCGCAAATGACTCGCCTGCTGGGCGAATCGCCTCGTGGGCCTCCTGCGAATTCTTCACCTTCCGGTCGTAACGGCGTGGTGCTTCAGAAACGAAATCACTGCCATACAACTCGGTCGCCTGATTGCGGGCGGCGAACAATCCCTGCTGCGACAGCGAGGTCGAGTCGGTACGCATGTAGGTGATGTGGCCGTTTTCGTACAGCCGCTGCGCGATACGCATGGTCCGCTCAGAGCTGTAGTGCAACTTGCGTCCTGCTTCTTGCTGCAGCGTCGAAGTCATAAACGGCGCATACGGACGGCGAGTATACGGTTTGTGTTCAACGGCGGTGACGGTGAGTTTTGCTTGCTGCAGGCCGTCGGCAAGCCGGTTGGCCTGTTGCTTGTCGACGATGGTGGCCGAGCCTTTCAGCTGTCCACGATCATCGAAATCGCGCCCCTGCGCCACTCGTAGTCCGTCGACGGTAGCCAAGCGGGCCGGGAAGGACGCCGGATTTTCCGCAGAGTCTGCCGCACCTGTGTTCAGGGTGGCCGAGAGGTCCCAATAATCAGCAGAAATAAACGCCATGCGCTCGCGCTCGCGCTCAACGATCACGCGGGTGGCCACGGATTGCACACGGCCTGCCGACAGCCGCGGCATGACCTTTTTCCACAGCACCGGCGAAACTTCGTAGCCGTACAGGCGGTCCAGGATACGGCGGGTCTCTTGTGCATCAATGAGGTCTTCGTCAAGCTCGCGGGTATTGCTTGCGGCCTCCAGGATGGCGGATTTGGTGATCTCGTTGAATACCATCCGGCGTACCGGCACTTTTGGCTTCAGCACTTCTAACAGATGCCACGCGATAGCTTCACCTTCGCGGTCCGGGTCTGTTGCCAGATAAAGCTCGGAGCAATCCTTGAGCTTAGCTCTTAAGTCCGTAACTTTTTTCTTCTTATCCGGACTGACCACGTACAACGCACCAAAGCCATTGTCCGTGTCGACGCCCAGACGCGCCCACGGCTCTTTCTTGTATTTCGCGGGAACATCAGCGGCTCCGCGTGGCAGATCACGAATGTGCCCCACGGAGGCTTCGACCAGGTAGTCGTTACCTAAGTAGGGTTGGATCTTTTTTGCTTTGGTTTGTGACTCGACGATAACGAGCGTCTTGCCTGCCACGGGATCACGTCTCTTTCGTGCTTAATTAGCGTGCGGAGTACTAGTGCGCTACTTCGTTTACACAGTAATATATGGTGCTTCTACACTAAAGCAAAAACCCAGCATGCCTTGTGGCAATGCTGGGTGATGTTTTTCTTGCTTATTCGGCAAGATTTACCGAGGCTACATGCCGGAGATTCCCGACATTATTTTCCCGGTGTTTGCGTGACCTTACAGGCCACCCAAATTAGAGGGCTACAACCTGCTGAGCCTGTGGGCCCTTAGCGCCTTCGCCGACTTCAAATTCAACCTGCTGGTTTTCTTCCAGGCTACGGAATCCGTTGCCTTGAATCTCGGAATAGTGCACGAAGACATCCTTCGAGCCATCTTCCGGAGCGATGAAGCCGAAACCTTTTTCAGCGTTAAACCATTTAACGGTTCCTTTTGCCATGTTAAAACCTTTTCTTTTTGGCGACGGATCTGCAAAGTGTCCGCGAATCTAACCTTGCTGCGAGCACTTCTCGAACTAACCTAGAAACCGCGTTCAGAGATTAGTCTCGCACGATTTCGGCGCAGAAGATACTCTTAAGAAATATATTCAAGAAATCCCCGCCAAGCACACCCACAAGGGGGTAGAAATGGGCGCTTTTGAGCAGCCGGATACAACTTTTGGCCGAGAGCTTCTCGACGAACTCGTGTCCGCATTCCCCAATTCCACCCTGACCCACCAGCGCGTGATCCCGGCGCGGCCTGCCCGCTATGCGGAGTGGCCGGATTGGGTCAGCCCGGCATTGCGCACGGCACTCGAGGATCGAGGTATCACGCGATTATTTAGCCACCAGGCGGAAGCCGCTGAGGCCATTCACTCCAAGCACAATACAGTGATTGCCACAGGCACGTCCTCGGGAAAATCACTCGGTTACCAGCTTCCGGTGCTTTCTCGTTTAGGCACCGATCGCACAGCATGCGCGTTGTATCTGACCCCAACAAAGGCGCTGGGGTCGGATCAGCTGTTATCGATCCAACGTTTACTTCGTGCGGCAACGGACGGCTTGCCGTACTTATCGACAATCGCTCCAGCACCGTATGACGGCGACACCCCCACAGAATCCAGGGCGGGAATCCGTGAGTCTTCTCGTTTTATCTTTTCCAATCCGGATATGGTGCATGCTTCCTTGTTAGGTGCTCACCAACGCTGGGCACGGGTATTACGACATTTAGAATTCATCATCATTGACGAATGCCATACCTATCGCGGAGTGTTTGGCTCCCACGTCGCCCTGGTGCTTCGCCGACTTCTGCGATTATGCGCCCACTACGGTTCAGAACCGACGATTATCTGTGCTTCCGCAACCTCAGCAGATCCAATAGCCCACGCGCAGCGTCTCACCGGGCGGGCTATGCACGGGGTTACGGACGACGGTTCCCCACAGGGCACGCGCACCGTGGCCTTATGGGAACCGGGTTTCCGCGACGATATCTCGGGCCAGAATGGCGCCCCGGTCCGGCGCGCCGCTTCGACGGAGGCCGCGGCGATCATGGCGCATTTGGTTGCCTCCGGTGCCCGCACATTGACGTTCGTGCGTTCTCGCAGACAAGCAGAAACCACCGCTTTGCGTTGTGCTGAAGAACTCAGTGCACGTGGTCGCATGGACTTCGCCGCCCGAATCGCTTCTTATCGCGCCGGCTATTTAGCCGAGGACCGGCGAAAATTGGAACAAGATTTAGACAACGGCCAGTTGTTGGGCGTGGCTACAACATCTGCTCTCGAACTAGGCATTGATGTGGGCGGGCTTGATGCGGTAATTGGGGCTGGTTTTCCCGGCACTGTGGCCTCTTTTTGGCAGCAGGCAGGTCGGGCTGGGCGCCGGGGGCAAGGTTCCTTAGTGGTGCTCGTTGCCCGCGATGACCCGATGGATACCTATCTAGTTCATCACCCAGCAGCACTTTTGGAACGTCCAATTGAGGCCAGCGTATTTAATCCAACAAACCCCTATGTCCTGGAAGGTCACGTTTATTGCGCGGCCGTGGAAAAGCCTCTTTCCGCCTTCGATATTGAACAGTGGCAAGCCCACGATGTCGTACGGCGTTTAACGGACAGCGGTTTTTTGCGAGCGCGGGCACAAGGCTGGTTCGCCGCCCCGCTTCCGGAAGGCCAATTGCGCCCTGATACTGCACATTCGGCTGTCGATATCCGGGGTGGTTCCGGCCAACAAGTCATGATTGTGGATTCTTCTGACGGACGGTTATTGGGCACGGTGGATTCCGCACGCGCTGCCAGCCAGCTGCATCCCGGTGCGGTGTATTTGCACCAAGGGGAAAGCTTTCTTATCGACGATTTGGATTTCGACGACTACATCGCTGTTGCCCGGCCAGAGCAGCCTGATTATTCCACGCAAGCGCTCTCTGATACGCAAATCCGTATTGTCTCCAGCCCACCCAATGATCATGTACGACAATTGTCTCCTGATGTTTCAGTCGCGTTGGTGGATGTGGAGGTCATTGACCAAGTCACCGGCTTTATGGTGCGGCTTCCTGATGGTTCCATCGCAGAACAAGTACCTTTAGATTTGCCGCGACAACGCCTATTTACGCAGGCAGCGGCTTACACCATTAGCCCACGAGCTTTGGCTGCCGCCGGGGTGGAAGAAGCCGATATTCCTGGTAGCTTGCATGCTGCCGAGCATGCCGCTATTGGTTTGTTACCGCTGCTGGCCACGTGCGACCGCTGGGATATTGGTGGTGTTTCCACTGCATTGCATGTTGATACCCAGTTACCAACGGTGTTCGTCTACGACGGCTATCCAGGCGGAGCGGGCTTTGCCGAGGAGGGGTTTCGCCGCTTCCGTAACTGGATTGCCGCTACCTTGCAAGCGGTATCCGCGTGCACTTGTGCCCACGGCTGTCCCTCCTGCGTGCAATCACCGAAATGCGGTAACGGTAATGAGCCGCTCAACAAAGCCGGTGCTATCAAGGTGCTGGATGCCCTGCTCATTTCCTTGGATGCCAGTGCAGCCAGTTAACTTAACTCGCAATTTGCACTGCATTACCCGATATTAGACAGGCCCGGCACGCGCTTTCGCATGCGCATTTGTGACGGATACCCCTGCGGTAACTTCTAAGAGCACATCGCGGTTATCTATCCGACAAGAAACCACACTGGCATGGTTTAGCCCTGCGATGCGTTGCGCAACAGGGCACGGCAGATCACCTTGTGACAAGCCTTCGGCTGCAGCAACCGCCGCCATATCCGCCGCCAACTGGGCTTGGTGCCGTGCGACGACATGGCTTGCCACACCAACCAGTGCCAAGGCCACAGCCGCAATGGCCAGAATGATTCCGATAGCTGCTACGGTCGCATAGCCATCATCATCGCGAGCATGCCGGGATCGGCGATAAAGGCTGCTGCCACCGTGCTTGTGCATCGTCATCGCGTCTCCACAGGGTATATTGCGCTAGCGCTGCGGGTTCCGAATACCGCGGGAACCTCTGCAGTTACTGTCACCAACCCAGCTGATTCCTGCACCCTGATCTGTGCATTTCCTGACGGTTGGTAATCCACCCCAATCGCGTGCGCACGAGCAGCCGCGCTTGCTGCATCCAGTGCCGAGATATGTGCACTGACCGTTGCAATCGCTCCAATGATTAGTGCTGTCACAATCACCAGCGCGGCCAATGCAAACGCGGCTTCGATGGTGACCGAACCACGGTCATTACCGAACGGTCCTGTCTGCAACCAGCCTGCGCGTCGTCTCGGATTAGGACGGGGTATCAGACAGCGCATCAGTGATAATCGATTCGATTGCATCAGTCACTCCCCCACTGCTGACCACAAGGTACAGTGCCGCAGCCAGTGCGGCAGCAGCTAACGATCCCAGGGCGTATTCAATCGTGCTCATGCCGGAATCGTCGACGAGCATTCGCACTCCGCCCTTCGTTTTCCTTGTCGTCGTGTGTGCTGCCAGATCGTCGTTTTCAGCACATTGAGCGCCTTGGTTAGGCTGCGGTGTGGCATCGAGAAGGTTATCTGGTTGTTCCGTGTGGGAAGTCTGAAATGGTGTAGTCATTTTGTCTCCTTTGAGTCAAATGAAATGATCTTCTGAAATGGTCTTTTGCTTCACCCCGGTGTGGTGGCGAGCAGGTCTGTTGCCAAGCTGATAACGACTGGGGCCAGGCCGAGGACAATGAACGCGGGCAAAAAGCACACCGCGAGGGGCAAGGCAATTAACACCCCTGCGCGTTCTGCAGCTGCCCGGGCATGATCTGTGGCATCCGCACGCAAGTTGGCAGCTAATTCACGACAACGTGGCGCGATGCGCGCTCCGGAATGCCGAGCTGATTCAATAATCGCCGCCAGCTCTGCGAACCCCTCATGCGCGCGCATCCCACGAAAAGCTTCACGGTCAGCAATGCCCACGGCTTCCAGCTGGCTGACTGCCTGCCATACCGAGGCAGTATCATTGGCTGCAGCTTCTGCTACCACACTGGTAGCAATATGCAGCGCTAACCCGGATTCCACGCAGGCCGCAAACAGTTCGATATCAGCAGCGATGTGCATAGAGTGCAGTTTTTTCGGTGGTTCTCGCGGGTTTTTCGTTGTGCTTGTCCCACATCCCACTCTGCCGGTGACGGGCGAAGCGGGAATGCACAAGGCTGCAGCCAGAATGACAAGCGCTGTAGCGAGGATTGCGGGCTCCGTCATGACGTCTCCCCCACCGCTTTCGTAGTAATCTTCCTAGACCAAACGAATCCTGTGCAAGCCAATCCGACACCAGTAACCAGGGCAATACCGCCTAAGTTCGTTGTAAGCAAGAACCTTAGTGGAGCTGCACCCATGGCGATCCCCATGAGTATTCCTGCCAGTGGCAAGCACGTGAGAATTACCGCTGTCGCCTGTGGTCCTTGCAGACTCGCCTCAGTAGCGCTGCGATGCCGGTTAGCACCATCGATACTTCGTTGCACAGAATCTAATAACCCGGACAGTGCGATGCCGTGACGTCCCGCCGCGTGCCACAACACCGATAACCTCTGTAATTGCGGTAATTCAGAAGAACTGTGCTGGGCGAAAGCATGTGCCGGACTGTGGCCAAATCTGGCTTGCGCGGCTGCAGATTCTGCCACCGTGCGTACTCGCGGGGAGGCATCTTCCGGTAGCTGGGCCGCTGCGGTTTCCACTGCGTGAAAGTGGTGCGCCCCAGAATCAATGTCTGCTGCCAATTGGCCAATATAGGCCCCCAATGACTTGGTATCAGCGATAATCCGGCGTCGACGCATATGTTGTCGCATAGTGATAATCACCGTTGCCGCTGCCATCGCACCGGCAAGCGCCAATGCTATGGTGCCAACTGCCATAAGCACGGTCACTACCAGGAAAACCACAGCGATCATTAGCAAAAATTCTTTCGAAACCAGCGCTGTGGATGTCGTGCCGATGCGCGCACTTGCCGAACCAGGATGTAAGGCCACCGCTACTGCAAGCACTATTATTGCTGCGCTCATGCTGGCACCTCAGCAGAAATACTGTCATGAGGATCCATGTCACGCGGATCGGCATCCTGCAGATGATCATCGTGCTTATCATCGTTATCCGAATCGTTGCTGTTCGAATCGGCGCTATTCGAATCATTGTGGTTCGAATCGTTGTCGCCGTATTCCCAGATAGTCTCGATGCGTAAAGGATCTGCCTGCAATTGACCAATCTGCGCTAGCCGGCGGGTTCCATCGGGGCGGCGCTGCATCACCAACACCACTTCCACGGCAGCAGTGAGCTGTGAATGCAAAGCCATACGTTCTAACCCACCAAGAGCGCCCAGTGCTTCCAGTCGTGCGGGCACTTCTGTGAGCCGGTTAGCGTGTAAAGTTCCACCGCCACCGTCGTGGCCTGTATTCAGCGCGGCCAACAAATCTACGACCTCAGCCCCACGAATTTCGCCAACGATAATTCGATCTGGCCGCATACGCAGAGCCTGTTTCAACAGGTCAGAAATGCTGATCGCACCGCCCCCTTCGCTATTAGCACCTCGTGCAGTCAGGTTGACCACGTGCGGATGGTTGGGAGTCAGTTCTGGGGTATCTTCAATGCAAACCAGACGCTGTTGCGGGGCAATTTCGCTGAGCAAAGCAGAAAGCAAGGTAGTTTTCCCGCTGCCGGTTCCGCCAACGATAAGAAAAGAACGACGTTGCGCAATAACCTCACGCAGATAGTGTCTGGAGTATTCGTCCAAGCTGCCGTGCTGATATAACGAGTCCAAGCTTGCAGAATGCGAACGTAAAACTCGCAAACTAATACAGGTGCCTTGTTGTGCTGGTGGGCTGAGCACTGCATGAAATCGCAGTGCAATGCCTTCTTCCCGACGAATCCTGCCGTCCACACACGGTTGGGCATCATCCAATCGCCGACCGCATAGGCTAGCCAATCGTACTGCTAGTCTTCGGACTTCTTCATCGTCGCAAAACTCAATTTCGGCTTTTTCTAGACCGTCGCCTCGATCAAAAAATACGGATTCGGGACCATTCACAACAATGTCGGTCACTCCGGTGAGCGATAATAAAGGTTCCAAAACACCGATGCCGACGGTGTCATTTTTCAATTTCCGGAGAATTTCTAAGACGTCAAAATCGCTTATCACTCCCGATTCTTTACGGATCAAGCGGGCTAGCTGGGCAGGGTCGTCGACAAGACTGGGTTCGGTAGCAACCCGACGCTGGATTGTCTCGACTATGTGCGGTGCAACGGACATAATTTCACTTTCAGTTCATAGAGGTTTTTGGTCTTCGAGAACACTCACGCCTGCACCCAACGGCTGATGTCTGCGCATCTAGTAGATGAGATGTGGGGTTAGTGGGTCTCGGCGGTATTCCACCCGTATTCCGCGAGTACAGCGTGAGCGACGATCGACAGTGGTTTCGGAATTCTGTCTGGCAGCCCACCGCTCTCAGTGCTTTTTGTCAGACGCTTGATGGTGCCGATTTCTGCAATGACCTGGCTTCGTACGAGGTTTTCCAGTTCCTCGATACTGAGTGCTGACCACTGGCGGTGCCTGACCACCAGGCTGTGTGGAGTATGCGTTCGAGACAGCTGCGTGCTTAAATGTGCTGCTCGGGCCGCGCAGCGTAGCTCTGCCGGGCAGATCAACACTGCCGCATCAATCGAACGCGGAATGTGCCAGGGATTAGCATCGATAACGGAAAGCCCAGGTTCGCTGTGCAGCGTGGAAAGCACAGTTTCAATTTCTTCCCGGTCGCCAAAACTTGCTGTTCCGTCATTAGTGCGTCGTTCGGTCAACACGGCGATACCGTCATCAGTAGTAGGCAAACAGGCACGGAGGTCGCTGGCATTGACGCGCCCGTCACCCAAGTTCAAATCTGGCCACCGCAATCCATCATGTTTTTCAATCCCCAGCAGCAGGTCCAAACCGCCAGAATGATCAATTGCATCAATCAGCGTTACTGCACCAACGTTTTCATGTGCAGCCACCCGGGAAATCGCCGCTGCCACCGTCGAAGCTCCAGCTCCGCCGCCGGCTGAGACCACCGCGATGGTCACGTGCGGGTGGCGTCGTGATGCAGACTGCGGCGGTGCGAACTGTGCTGGATAGTGTTGCTCAGAAATGCGGTTGGACAAGGGGCGCTGCAAACGTGCGGAATTGGGCAATTCCGTAGCTGCCCTCGGGCGGGGTGCGGGTGTCTGTGCCTCTGCGGGGCGCGATTGTTCTCCTAAAGTAATGAGAAATTCTTTGTTTTGTGAAGGAATCACGTACCCGACTTCCGCGCCACAATCGCGGACTAGTTGTTCGTCGACCGGCCCCGGATCTAAACACACCAGATAAATAGGGCTGCTCTGCTGGTCACGGCGTGCAGCAGATTCCGTCAAAAGATCGGCGTAATCAGCATCAAGAATGATTGCTTCGGCCCGTGTACCAAGCCGGTAGATATCGCGTTCATCAGTGGCTGTGACCACCCGATGACCGGTGGCTGCCGCAATATGAATCGCCTCAGTACGCAGAGTGGGATCTGCAATGGCGATGACGATGGATGAATCTTGTGCGCTCATGGTCTCTAGCCAAGCCGGAATGGAATAGAAGCTCAATGACCTGGGGTGATTCTGTGGACAACCAGTCGAATTTGTTGCCTTATCAACTAGATAACTGTGAATAATCCTCAAAAACCCTGCTGCTTCCCCCTAAAATCCTCCACCCCATCATCCAATCTGTAACAAGCCCAAACATTGCAGAGATAAGCCAACTAAGATAGTTCTTGTAACAGTAGGCAACAATCGTTAACTTTTATCCCAACAGTCACATACGTTTTACGGCAGGTCTTCATGGACAATTCTCGCAGCACCGCCGCCAGCGACACCGAGGCGCAGCCCGGTCAAGTGGCAGCGTTTTTTGACCTGGACAAAACGATTATTGCCACCTCTTCCGCGTTTGCTTACGGCCGCGAATTCCTCCACAACGGGCTGATCACCCCACAGGATGCACTGAGCCTATCTTTAGCAAAAGCCAGCTATATGCTCGCTGGGCAATCCAGCACGCAAATGGACTCCACCCGCGACCAACTGACCTCCATGATCACCGGCTGGTCAGAAAAACAAGTCCGCGAAATCGTACGCGAGACCATGCACAACGTGCTGACCCCAGCGATTTATAGCGAAGCCCGGGAACTAATCCAAGCCCACAAAAAAGCAGGCCACGAGGTCATTATCATTTCAGCATCGGCCCGGCAGCTCGTGGAACCGATCGCGGAAGAGCTGGGCATCACCGAGGTCATCAGCACCGAACTGGAAATTGTTGACGGCGCGTTCACCGGGGTAGTCGAGTTTTATTGCAAAGGCACGGCGAAAGCCGAAGCGATCACGACGCTTGTCGGCAAACACGGTTATGAACTGCAACAAAGCTTTGCTTATTCCGACTCTGTGACGGATGCGCCCATGCTGGAACTAGTGGGTAACCCGGTTGCAGTTAACCCGGATCGCCCACTAAAAAAGCTTGCCCTAGAACGTGGCTGGGAAATCCGCAGTTTCAAAGATCCGGCACCGCTGTTCCAAATGCCCGGTGCAAAAGAAATCGGCATCGGCGCTGGCCTGCTCGCCGGAGTCATCGCATTAATCACCGCAGGGACCCTGCTTAGCAAGTTTTATGCGCCAAACAAGCACGAAGCATCTGCCCTGGAGACAGCGCAAGCACTCACAGAAAACACCGGAAGATACCTAAACTCCACAGCTAGAGCCATACGACGTACAATTATTAACCAACACACGATTTCTGCGAATATTCTGCGAAAAGCAAGGGAAGGTATAGCGTGAGCAAGCAAGGACTTTTCACCGATGGCACCGATGATTTTAACCCAAAAGTGGATTCAATCCCTTTAAGTGATGCTGATACCGCCAAACCAGGGGAAACTTCCATCGGCGACTTAGTTTCTAATGCCACTACCCAAATCTCTAGCCTGGTACGGGCAGAGATTGAGCTTGCCAAAACAGAGCTTGCCGGTGAAGCGAAAAAGGGCGCCATCGGCGGTGGCATGTTTGCCGTAGCAGGCACCGTCGCCTTGTATAGCTCGTTTTTCTTGTTCTTCTTCCTCGCAGAACTGCTGGCCCACCTGTGGCTGCAGCGCTGGGCAGCATTCCTCATCGTCTTCCTGGTGATGTTGGTTATTGCAGCCGTCGTCGCGCTGATTGGTGTGAAGAAGGTAAAGAAGATCCAAGCGCCAAAAGCAACCATTAAATCAGTAGGCGAGCTGAAGAAGCTTCGTCCGGGTTCGGCCAGCAAATCGCTGGAAGGCCCATCGGGAATGTACACCTAATCTCATAAACCCCAGCTATGCCACCACCCCAGGCCCCTAAGCCTGGGGTACAGTGTGGGCATGCCCAAACGTTCCGCTAAGCTTTCGCCGTCCATCGTTGAATTAGACGGTCCATTCCAGCACGGACACGTTCATACTCATGGCCTCCGTTTGCACACCGTCAGCGCCGGTTCCACTACTGATCCGCTGATTATGTTGTTACACGGGGCCTTTAGTGGTTGGTTTGAATACCGCCACATCATCGCAGAACTTGCCGACGCCGGCTTCCACGTCGTCGCTGTGGATTTACGTGGCTACGGCATGTCGGACCATCCACCGGTTTCCGCAGGCCAAGATATTCGCAGCGATTCCGGGCAAATTTCTGGCATCATTTCGGCTCTGGGATACGATTCCGCTTATCTCATAGGCTACGACGTTGGCGGTGCTCTAAGCTGGGCACTTGCTAGCAAATATCCAGACCAGGTCCGTGGTCTCATTGCCATCGCCAGCCCGCACCCGGTCGATCTTCGAAAAACCGTGCAAACCCGCCCCTGGAATTTTTTATGGATTCTGCTGCGCGCCGCGATCATGCGTTTGCCATCCTTTTTCTACCTGCCGTTTCCCCAACGATTCGAATGGTTATACCGGCGCAATTTGCGCAGCGAAACCACCGCAGAATTCCACGACACTCCGGAATTTGCTAACGAATTAAACCTGCGTGTGCGGGCATCTAAGATTGGCCACACCCGTGCGGTGGCCCTACAGCATAACCGGCACTTGCTCAGTTTTGGTTCTGGTAGTTGGCTGGACCAGCCGGTAAAGGTGCCCGTAACCATGGTGCACGCGGATCAAAGCCTGTGGAAAAAACTCACGGCACGCAGCGCACAACGCATGCTCGCTCCTTGGACCACCGTGACTATGCAGGGAACAAAAAACCTGCCGCATATAGAGCGCCCCCAAGCATTCGTGCGGATGGTGCGTGAACAAATTAAACAGTGGCAACAGGCAGAGCTAACCAGTACTGGCAGCAGCCAAGACGGTCGTTAATAAAGCATGAAAACTAAAACGGCATACCTGCCAACCGGCTACTGAGCAACACAAGCACCGGTTTCTACTGGTGCGCGCAGGGCACCGAACTCGCCAACTTGCTGGCGCACTTCTTCAGCGGTCAGGGCATAGCCGGTATCTGAGTTATCCACTGCAGCACCAAAAACCATGCCGATCACGCGCCCGTCATCAGTGGTGACTGGCCCGCCAGAATTTCCCTGTCGAATATTTCCGCGCAGTGTATAAACTTCACGTTCTACCCGGCCTTGGGCATAAATATCAGGGCCGGAAATCCGGATCTGGTCCCGCACACGCGCAGGCGAAGCCTCAAAGGGCCCGGATTGTGGAAAGCCCATCACCACTGCATCGTCACCGCTTAATGCTGGCTGTTCTGCCCATGGCAAAACTGGTAAGCCTAGGTTCGGAACATGCAGTACCGCAATATCAATGTCTGGGTTGTAGTAAACCACCTCAGCATCACGGAGCCCGACCACGGTATCAGCGCGTACGCTCTGGGTTCCGGCAACTACATGGGCGTTGGTGAGAATGTAATCATCCTGCGCCACAAACCCTGTGCCCATCAACCGCCTGCGGCACTGATCGGATTCTCCCATCACATGAATGACCGAAGGGCGCACATCATGCACCATCTGTTCATTGTCGACGTTGATACGTGGGGCTTCAACTTCGTGGGGTTCCGGGTGGTTTTCAAACGGAGACACCAATGGCGGCAGCCCAGATTCGTTGAGCATCGCTGAAATCTGGGCTGGCAGTTGCCCCGCGCGCTCTGGCGCTAGCGAATTCATCGCGCTAAGTACCGCAGAGCTACGCAACATCTGGCTAAACGCACCGCTAGTACCAGTCACAAGCGGGATCGACACCAGCCAAATCAAGACTGAAACAGCCACGGCTTGGGCCACCGAACCGATCGCAGAATCCACCGTCTGTAATGATTTCAGGCGCATGCTTTCGCGCAATTTCAGCCCAAGCGAAATACCTACTAAATGGCCAATACCAGCACTCACAACTAGACTGCCGATCGCCAAAACAAAGCGCGCCAATGTGTGCTCAGTCAGTCCCATCAGCATCGGCGCGGCCGCGCCTCCAATGATTAATCCGGAGATCACTCCGATGAAAGACAGGATGGACGCAATTGCGCCTTGCCGCCAACCGATGCCAATACTGGTCACAATGACCAGAAGAATAATAAGGTCAACGAAAATTGATTCTGCCACGGGGAAATCCTACTCGCTTCCTGCGCCAGCCACCGCTAACGAAGCGCTTCATTATTACGCGATTTTGCTAAACTCTCGCGCAAGTCAAAAACATCTGTCTTATTCCAAGCTCGTTCCCACCCCGAATAGTGGAAAATCGCATTCAATAATCCTGCGGTAAACCCCCAGATCACATAATCCCGCACCCGGAAGGCCGGACTGACCCAGTTCCCGTGGCCAATGGCAAACCGATTTTCCGGAGTCAATAGTTCGCCGACGTGGACAGTGAAAACATCATCTGCTTCTTCCGGGCTAGTCACGGCGACTCCCGATGGCTTATCCCAGTAGCTCAACACAGGGTGCACCTGGTTTCCTGTCACTGGAATAGCCAACTCATTAAATTGCTTCAGCGGGGTCACGTTGTTCCGGTTCAACCCTGTTTCTTCCCAGGCTTCCCGCAACGCGGTATCAACCGGCGAAAGATCGGTGCTATCAATCCGGCCACCAGGAAAGGCAATTTGGCCTGAATGGCTACGCATCCCGGGGTGGCGGTGGGTCAATAAGACTGTGGCATCGTCCGGGGCACCACCGTCGCCAGCAGGGGCTTGGGAGCCCCCAAACAGCATTAACACTGCAGCCTTTTTGATGGTTTTTGGCTTTGGCAGATTGAATTCCTCTGCACTTCGGTTTGGCAGATACTTCTGCAAGCTACCTTCGTGCAGCCCGGCGAGTTTCCCTAACCATTGTGGAGCTTGCTCTGGCTGGACTGCAATGTTGCAGCCAGGATGATCAGAGTTCGCTATCACTACAAAACACCTTCTATGCTTTCGATAATTTCCTCTGTTGAGCGGAATGGCTGGACGAACACTTTCCTCTGCTCGTTTCCTACATACACAATGGTAATCGGAATCACGCCAGGTAAACCGAGTTCGGAAGCAAAGGTATTATGAGCATCCTGGTAACTGACAAAATCTACGCCCATTTCATCCAGCATCCCGGCGCCGTTTTTCGCGTTTTTATCGGCGTGCACGCCGACGACCTGCCATTCAGGGTGCTTATCTTGGACTTCCTGCAGATAAGGTATTTCCTCCCGGCACGGCTGGCACCACCAAGCCCACACATTCACAACAGTAATTTCGTCACCAGCCGCACCGGCATCGCCGCCAATGGCCTCATTCTTCTCATCAGTTGAGAGTTCATTATTTTTGTCAGCGTCAGTCACTGCATGCTCCGACAAACACGGCAGCTGCACTTGCGCACCAGGAATTTCCAAGCTCGGACAAGCCGGGCGTCGCAAGCCCGCACTCTCATCCTGAGCCACGGAACCCTCCATTGCCTCGCCAGTTGGGCTCTCAGCTTTATTACTTACAGCCGTTTCTCCCGCGACGTGACCTGTGGAACTATGCAGCATGGCATAAGCACCAAAGCCCACCGCGACGC
Organism: Corynebacterium pseudodiphtheriticum; assembly: GCF_023509295.1. NCBI lineage: Bacteria > Bacillati > Actinomycetota > Actinomycetes > Mycobacteriales > Corynebacteriaceae > Corynebacterium > Corynebacterium pseudodiphtheriticum. Next base: position 2,079,219 of record NZ_CP091864.1, read on the forward strand.
TAAGCACAAGGCCAATAACACTAATAAGTGCGATCTGTTTATTCATCATGCACTAGACTAATACAGCCACGTCACACAGGCCCCAGACAAAGCTATAACCTGCCGAAATAACACCCGCCCACGAAAATGTGCGATGCGAGCACCACAAAAGTAGGCCACGTTTACTAGAATGAAGGCATGATTGCTCTCACTATAATCGTTCCCATCGCCTTGGCTGTTTTTGCTATGGCAATGGAAAAGCTAGAAGCGGGGGTTTTGGCTAGCGCAGCGGAGAACCCTAGCGGTGTGACAAAAGCGTAAATATAATCAATCTTCGCATTTGCACCCGCCAATGCAGTCAGCCCACTAAGGTGGGGTATATTACTACAGCTATTTCAGCTAACCGAAGCTAGTCCAAGGAGTCAGAAGTGGAAGAAGTACACGAGATTCTCTCGCGCGCGGGTATTTTCCAGGGCGTCGACCCAGAAGCCGTCGACAACCTCATCGAGCAGATGGAAACCGTCAAGTATCCGCGGGGAACCACCATTTTCGAGGAAGGTGAGCCGGGCGATCGCCTGTACATCATCACTTCCGGCAAGATTAAACTCGCGCGCCACGCCCCAGATGGCCGCGAAAATCTACTGACGGTCATGGGGCCTTCCGATATGTTCGGCGAGCTGTCCATCTTCGATCCTGGTCCACGTACTTCTTCCGCAGTTTGTGTTACCGAAGTCCGCGCGGCCACGATGAATTCAGAGATGCTGCAGAAATGGGTCTCTGACCATCCGCTGATTGCACAACAGTTACTGCGCGTACTCGCTCGCCGTCTACGCCGCACTAACGCTTCCTTGGCGGACTTGATCTTCACCGATGTGCCTGGCCGCGTGGCCAAGACCCTATTGCAACTGGCTAACCGTTTCGGTGTCCAGGAGGGTGGAGCACTACGCGTGAACCACGACCTGACCCAGGAAGAGATTGCGCAGCTGGTCGGTGCTTCCCGTGAGACAGTGAACAAAGCTCTCGCGACATTCGCACACCGTGGCTGGATTCGCCTGGAGGGCAAGTCCGTGCTCATCGTCGATACCGAACACCTCGCACGTCGCGCCCGTTAAGCAAAACTCGCTTCTCAAGCCTCGTTAAGCAAGTTCGGGCGGGAAAAGCTAAGCACCTAGCACCTAGCCAGAGCTTGCAGGAAAAAAGCGCTAGCGGAAACACATCCGACTAGCGCTTTTCTTATTTTTAACTTCAGCAGCCCCGGCGTGGCGTGCCCTATGGCCACAGCTGCGCTTTCAGGAGTTAAGCCTGTGCCTCGGCGCTCTGCTCATCCAAATACCGCAACGCAACCCTGGTCGATTGTTCTGCTGCGTGCCGCAACACCGGATCCACATCCTGGTACATGGCATCAATCAACGTCTGTAATTCCACATCATTACCATGCTCAGCGCGCAGTTCTCGGATCTGTTGCAGACGGTACTGCCGACGTTCCAAATATTTTTCGGCCCACTCAGCCACATTGTCTTGGTCCGGCCCATGCCCTGGCAGAAGTGGCACCCCTTGCCCTCGGATCTGCAACATACGCAGCGTATCCAGGTATTGTCCGAGGTCGCCATCCGTCTCGGAAATCATCGTAGTGTGACGCCCAGCGATCGTATCGCCGGTAATGATGCCTTCAAGTTGGGATTCGTGTGGGGTGGAAGACCACACAAAAAAGCACACACAATCCGAGGTATGCCCCGGTGTGTGCACAACTTCTACCTGCGGAGTTACTCCCTCAATAGAAATGATTTCGCCGTCTTGCAAGGCTTCGCCGCCAATGCAGTAGCTTGGGTCAAAAGCACGTACTGGCTGGTTGGTCAGCTGCCGAAACCGATCAGCGCTGTCGGCGTGATCGTAATGACGGTGGGTCAGCAACGTCAGCCCCACCTCGCCGGCTTTTCCACGAACCACATTGAGGTGGCCTTCATCTTCTGGTCCGGGATCGACAACAATTGCTTTATCGTCTTCACCTGCGCGAATAATCCAGGTGTTAGTGCCTTCTAATGCCGCGTAACTCGGGTTAGCGCATAGCACCACGCCCACCGAAGGGGTTACGGGACGAAGCTGACTATAAGCAGGATGCTTCATGCCTCCTACCGTACTAGAACTTCCAGTTTTCCCGGCTATGCGCCACCGTTATCGGCTGCGCTGTTGATCACGAAAAGCTAGCGCAGTTCAACAACCATCTCTACTTCAACCGGTGCATTCTTCGGCAAGACGGCCACACCGACGGCGGATCGAACGTGTTGGCCTGCATCACCAAAAATCTCGCCCACCAGATCGGATGCACCATTGACGACGGCTGGTTGCTCGTAAAACCCCGGCGCGCTGGCAACAAAACCGACCAGCTTAGAAATGCTAGCAACGTTGTCCAACCCTACTTCTGCATCCACCGCTGCCAATGCATTAAGAGCGCAGATACGCGCCAACCCATAAGCCTCGTCAGCAGAAACTTCGTCACCAACCAGCCCGGTTACCGGCAGCTGACCGTCGACAAGCGGCAGCTGGCCGGAGGTCCAGACTTGCTTTCCGACGCGCTTCGCGGGCACATAAGCAGCCAACGGCTTGGCCACGTTTGGTAGTTCAATACCGAGCTCTGCCAGCCGCTCATTAATGTTCACAGCATCGCCGGCCATGTTAAACCAGCTCGCGCTTGAAGTAAGCGACCAGATTTTCTGGGTTTGGCCCCGGAATGATGGTCACCAGTTCCCAACCGTCTTCACCCCAGCTGTTCAAAATCTGCTGGGTAGCGTGGACAAGGACAGGTGCAGTTGCGTATTCCCATTTCTTCATGGGCCCAATTCTACCGCCTGCTCCATACCGACGACTAGGTCACGGGTGCACAGTGTGACGGGTGCACAGTCGCACAGTCGGGCCTAAAACTCGCCACCGTTGGAAAGGTAACTCGCCCAATCCGTTACGTGCGGGTTTTTGCGCAGAATGGCCCGGCGCTGGCGCTCGGTTAGCCCACCCCAAACACCGAATTCCACCTCGTTATCCAGCGCATCGGCGCAACATTCCAAGACCACGGGGCAGTGACGGCAAATCAGCGCAGCTTTGCGTTGTTCTGCTCCGCGCACAAATAATGCGTCAGGGTCACCATTGCGGCACTTGGCCTGGGCTACCCACTCACCACGCTCGACAGTTGCCGCGGAAATTTTCGCGGTTTTCCGGCCGTAGGCCCCACGGTAGTTTGAGCTGTGTTGGTGGTTGCCTGGAGTGGCGGGCATGAATCGACTCCTCATTGTTGACAGCGAGGGCGTGATTTTTCGCTGAGATGTTCCAGATAGTTTAGGGCGCGTGACCAATCTTGTCGAATGCGTCACACTTCCAGGGGGAGTGAGTGCTTTTGCCACACACCTTTACTGCGTAAAGTATCTATCGTGTCTTATTCCAAATCGATGATCACCATACTGCTGGCGACGCTCGGTGTGTCTGCGGTTTTTGCCGCGGCCATCGCACCGGTTGCCGGCATCACTGGGGCGAGTGCAGCACGTGCCGAAAAGGCTATGGAATCTGATCTCACCGACATTCAGGAGGGCGGCGCCCCAGGCGTGTCCACCATGTATGACAGTGAGGGCAATGTGTTGGCAAATTTTTTCAGCCAACGCCGCCACGAGGTTCCGCCGGAGGAAATCTCACAGGCCATGAAGGATGCCATCGTCGCGATCGAAGACAACCGTTTCTACGAACACGAGGGCGTCGATTTTCAGGGCTACCTGCGTGCGCTGGCCACTAACATTGCCGCCGGCGGTGTACAGCAAGGCGCGTCGACGATCCACCAGCAATATGCCAAGAACTGGGCTTTGCTTGTCGACGCCGACACCGACGAAGAGCGTCGAGAAGCAATTGAACAAACAATCGCGCGTAAATTGCGCGAGATCCGCGTTGCTGCCGATTTGGATGACCGCCTGAGCAAAGAAGATATTCTGGCTGGTTATTTGAACCTGGTACCGTTTGGCAACCACGCATACGGCATTGAATCCGCTGCACGCACCTACTTTGGTATTTCAGCTGCTGAATTGTCGGTGCCCCAGGCCGCCATGCTGGCTGGAATGGTGCAGTCTTCGGAATATTTAAATCCGTACACCAACCCAGACGGTGCAACCGATCGCCGGAATACCGTCTTGCAGGCAATGGTCGATCATGGATATTTGGATCAGGAAGCAGCCGATGGCTTTAAGAATGAGCCTCTTGGGGTGCTCGAGACCCCCGAGACTTTGGCCAACGGTTGTATCGCGGCAGGCGATGCCGGATTTTTCTGTGATTACGCCTTGAAGTATCTAGACGAGCGCGGAATTACGACCGACGAACTGGTTGCCGGAAAATATGATATCCACACCACTCTAGATCCGGGCGTGCAGCATGAAGCGCGGCGGGCGGTCTCCAGCTATACCGACCCGCAGGCGAACGGCGTCGCTGAGGTCATGAATGTCATTGAACCCAGCAGAGATTCTCGTCGCATCCTAGCGATGACGTCGTCACGTAATTACGGCCTGAACCAAGAAGCCGGGGAAACGATTCTCCCACAGCCGTACTCGCTGGTCGGCCACGGCGCAGGTTCTGTCTTCAAAGTTTTTGCTGCTGCCGCTGCTATCGAAGACGGCATGGGCATCGAACAATACATGTCGGTTCCTTCGCGGTACGAGGCAGAAGGCTTGGGTCACGGTGGCGCACCAAACTGCCCGGCCAACCGCTACTGCGTGGAAAACTTCGGTGAATTTGCCGATTCCATGACTCTGCGCGACGCACTAGCGCATTCACCAAACACACCGTTCGTCCAGCTGATGGAACGCGTCGGGGTACCTGCCGTGGTAGATCTGTCGGTGAACCTAGGACTGCGCAGCTACGCAGAAGAAGGCACGCACGACGGTGAGCGCTCCATCGCGCAGTTCCAGAAAGACGCCAACCTTGGTTCCTACGTTTTGGGCTCCACCCCGGTCAACGCATTGGAACTGTCCAATGTCGGTGCTTCGTTGGCCTCCGGCGGAACCTGGTGTGAACCGAATCCAATCGACGCCGTCTATGACCGCAATGGGCAGGAAGTCTACCTAGAGCGCACCCCGTGCGAAAACGTCATGGACTCCAACGCAGCCGATGCATTATCACAGGCAATGACCGAGGACGGTAAATCCGGTACCGCCGCCAACGCTCGTAATGCCGAGGGCTTCCCCGGCACGATGGCAGCCAAAACGGGTACCACCAACGAGAACTATTCCGCTGCTTTCCTGGCCTTCAACTCTGGCATCGCAGCGGCACCATATATCTTCAACGACAGCACCACCACGATGTCGCTATGCACCAGCCCAGTGCGCCAGTGCAGCAACGGAAACCTCTTTGGTGGTACTGAACCGGCGCGTTCGTTCTACAACATGGCCAACAACCTGCCACCGGCGCTCAACGGTGGCGTTTCAGAAGACTACGATCCAGCTTTTAACGAAGGCCTCGACGCCGCCAAACTCAACGAAGTGCGCGGATTGCGTGAATCCGTAGCGCGGGATCGTTTGGCCGAGGCCGGTTTAGAAGTGCGTACGGAGCGAGTGGCTGGCAATGGAATGCCCGCCGGCCGAGTAGTCAGTGCGGATTTCGCAGGACCAGCTAATAGCGTGGTAATTTTGCGGATTTCCGATGGCTCAGCCCGCAGCACCCCGCCAACACGCCGCCAGTCAAGCCCAGGGGCCCCGACAGAAAACAACACCGGTGGCGGCGGTAGCCAACCACCAGCGCTGGAATTCAATCTAGAACAGGAAATTGAAAACGCCACCGAAGAGTTGCGTAACCTGTTTAACTTTTAGCCCTGCAGGCGGTCTTTTACTGCCTCCGAGATGCGCTTACCATCTGCGCGTCCGGAGGCTTTTGCGTTTGCAGCCTTCATCACTTGGCCCATGTGTTTCATGCTCAATTTTTCGCCAGCAGCATTCGAAACTTCACTAATAACGCCATCGACTAACTCGGCAAGCTCGGAATCATCCAACTGCTGTGGCTGATATTTTTCGAAGACTTCGACTTCAGACTGTTCAGCGTCGGCAAGCTCATCGCGCCCATTGTCGCGGTAAATTTCTGCGGATTCGCGACGCTTTTTGATCTCCCGAGCGATAACCTTGAGAACGTCATCGTCGGTGAGCTCGGTGCGGGTACCGGTGGAAGTCTCCTCGGCCTGGATAGCTGCCAGCAGCATACGCAAGGCAGACGTCGTCGCCTTGTCCTTGGACTTCATCGCGGTAGTCAGATCCTGGCGGATGTGCTCTTTTAATGATGCCTGGGCGCTGTTCTCGCTTGTCATGTTGTTCTCACTCATAGTCCCAAAGATACTCGCTTGGCCTGACCGGGCAACGAGATCACGACAAGATTCCACCGAAAGTCCGTCTAGACTAGGCGGGGTGAATATTTCGTGGAAAGCTGCACTAATGACCACAACCGTTACCACCCTCGGTGCGGGTGCGGGCACACTGGCCTGGGCGGTTTCGGAACTCAACCGCTTTGAGCTCAAAGAACACACCGTTGCGCTCCTACCCAAAGGCACCTTGGGCAAGAAGCGCAGCGCACACGGCCAGGCAGAGTTTCGGATACTGCATGTCTCGGATCTACACATGATCCCCGGCCAGGACAAAAAAATTGCGTGGGTACGCAATCTAGCCCGATTGCAGCCTGATTTAGTGGTTAACACCGGAGATAATCTTTCTGACCAGCACGCAGTTCCTGATGTGTTGCGCGCACTGGACCCGCTCTTGAACACACCGGGGTTGTTCGTATGGGGCACTAATGATTACTGGGCACCCCAGCCGGTCAACCCCTTCCAGTACCTGACGGGCAAGAAACGTACGCCGTCATATGTGGATTTGCCGTGGCGGGATATGCGTGCCGCGTTTATTGAGCGGGGCTGGTTTGATGCGAATCAGCGGCGCCACGAATTCCGGGTTGGTAACGTGCGCCTGGCGGTGGCCGGGGTAGATGATCCGCACCATGATTTTGATGACTACGACGAGATCGCTGGTGCCCCAAACCCGGATGCGGATCTGGCCCTGGCGCTGTTGCATGCCCCTGAGCCACGCGTCTTACAGCGCTTTGCTGCCGACGGCTACCAGCTCTCGTTGTCTGGCCATACGCACGGCGGGCAAGTGTGTTTGCCGGGTTCCAAAGCGTTGGTGACCAATTGCGGTATCGATCGCGAGCGGGTACAGGGACTACATGACTTCGACGGCATGGCAATGCACGTCTCCAATGGTTTAGGGACCTCAAAGTATGCCCCAGTTCGTTTGTTCTGCCGCCCATCGGCAACACTGCTACGAATTACCGAAAAAACAACTTAATACTTGGCGACGCTTACCGCCATACGCTGGGGATTCTTTCCTATTAGGCCCTCGATTTGTGTTCTGCAAGCTCGATATAATAAGATATCCAAGTCGCAGAAATTAATACTTCAACGCGATGGCGGGGCGTAGCGCAGCTTGGTAGCGCATCTGCTTTGGGAGCAGAGGGTCGCAGGTTCAAATCCTGTCGCCCCGACAATAGAAAAGACCGAGAAGCTTTTACTTCTCGGTCTTTCTTCGTATACAGGCTAACCCGACCCCCTGAAACCCAGACACAGTTTTGAGGCTTAACCCAGGTTTAACCCACGCTTTTTATCGTATAACCCTGCCTGAAGGTCGCACCCAACCCTTAAAGAGCAGAATGCGACCGCGTGCACAATTGGTGTTCCAAGCTTTATTGCCACCCACCGGGGCGCACACTTCCCCGTGTTTTCACTAGGAGTTTTCGCTGGGAGGCTTGACTAGGAGTAGGCGAAATCAGTGATTTAGATCCGCATACCGCTTAGGGTTTTCAGAAGATCCATGATTTTACTGAAGAAGCTGCCCAGTAACGTCGGCCCGGTAAACAAGCTTGCCAGCGTCTTCAGGATCGAGCCGAAAATACCGCCAGCGCTTGACGACGACACATCGGACTGATCTTCCTGTGGCTTCTTTGGTGCTGGTTCGGCGTCCTTGCCGTCTTTACCATCCCTGCCATCCTTACCGTCTTGTCCATCCTTGCCATCTTTCGGCAGCGGGATTTCGACAGTGCTGCCGTCCGAGAACTTGACGATGACTTTTCCGTCTTTAATCTCCTGGCCGACGATGGTCAACGGCTTGGCATCTTTGCCATCTTGCCCCTTTTCACCGTCTTTACCAGCAGCGCCATCCTTACCCTTCGGGATGACAATCTTTTGGCCGTTAGTGAACTCTACGACGATGTTGCCTTGTGCATCATCGTACTGCTTTTTGATCTTCAGGTCTTCACCTGCAGGGCCTGCCGGTCCCCGCTGTCCAGGCTCGCCTTGTGGGCCCTGCACACCTGGTTTACCTTCACTGCCCGGAGGGCCTGCTGGTCCAGCAGGACCGCGATCTCCTTGTGGGCCGGTCTCGCCATCCTTACCTGGCTCACCGTCTTTACCTGGGGTGCCCGGAGGACCTGCCGGACCAGCTGGGCCACGATCACCTTGTGGGCCGATTGGGCCGCGAGGTCCTTGCAGCCCCTTCTTTTCTTCTTCGGAGCAATTTTCTTTGCGGATTGGCGCAAGTTCGCCATATACCGTGAGGGTTCCAGACAAAGCGGCTTTCACGTCATCGGAAATATTGCTCAAGAAATCAAGCTTATCTACCTGGCCCTTGAACAACACCGTATGGCTGTCAAGCACTGGACGAGTGTCAGCTTCTTCCTTCGTCAAAATACCTTTAGCTATCGTTTGCGAGCTACCGTTGTAGCTCGCACTCAGAGAGACCTTTTTGTCATGCGAAACGGTCAACACAAGAGAATTGATGGTCTCGTCCCCCACAGAAAACAAAGCGTCAGCAGTAATTGACGCACTAGCGATTCGATTTTCCGCATCCAGCTTTACTGAAGTCAGGTCTTGGTTACCACGAAAGGTAGCCGCAATCGCTTGGCCGTTCTCGCCACGAGCTACAGCACTACCTTGGTAGTGATGTTTTGCTGCTTGCTCCGGCGAAATTTCCCAAGAAAACGCCGCCGAGGAGACAGCGAAATCGACGACTGGACAGAGTTGGGTTTCGCTCGTTGCGGTGGGGTCAACATTTTCCTGCGCATGAGCAGTATTGATTGGGGTCAGCAGCCCCAGGCTCAGGGCGAATACTGCGCATGCAGTTACGCCGACTGACTTCTTTCTAGCCACAGTGTGGTCTCCGAGTTTCTCTTCAAAAGCCAAGTGCAACACCACTTCTGTGGGTACACAAAATCTATTTTGTGTGAGCAAAACAGATTTGAAACCAACTAAACACTTAATCGATTCAGAAAACAAGAGAATTGACAATGATCTTCACTACATAATTCCACTCCTATGCATATTATGTGGAATTTTTAACGCTTTCCACAGCTTCATAAGCCAATACCAACATCCCACCTGATGTAGCGAAGATCACCCCGTAGCACTAAGCTAACCCCATGGAATCTGCAAATGCACTGAGCTTCTACGACGCTGCTAAATGGGTCTATCAACGCCGTGGCAAACTTTCCGGCGCTGCGGAAACGGAATCCTGGTGGCTTTTCGCACCCGCATCACCTGAGCCCGGCAAGGGACCGATCATGATCAACCGAAAAACCAATGAGCTCGAGCAATTCGGTTCGCTCCCGAAAGAATGGAAGCCCCGGCTGGAAGCATTCAAAAAAGAAGGGCCCACCCCACTCTCCATTCCAGAAGAGTTTTATGGTGAGCCCGAAGAAATATCTTTGTAATTCACTAGCGCTGTAGCGCTGCAATTCAACAGCGGCAAGTGCAATACTGCCTTGCCACCATGGCTGCTAGCAACTAGCAAGCAAGCATTAATTCACACGGCGGCGGTTAAGCAGTGGCGCCACCACCAGGCCTACAAATGCGCTCACTGCCAGTACCGCGAGCGCTACCCAAAGTCCCAGAATTGCGCCCTCATTCGCAGTAGTACTCAACGCTGTCGTCGCCCAGTGTAACGGCAAGAAACCAGCCAGGGCCGACCATGCTTGAGAAATTTCCGCACTCGCAGCAGCCTGCCAGATCCAACCAACCGCAGCGACCTGTCCGATGCCTGCAATAGCTGCAATCACAAGGCCACTACGCACCCCAGTCAACTGCATCAGTACCCAAGTAAACCCGGCAGCTACCCAGGCACTCAATGCAGAAACACCGGCCGAAATCGCGATCGTAGCGATGCTTAGCCCCTCACCCAACAGGCTGACAAGCACAGCGCCGCTAGCGGCAGCTAGTAGGCCACCGCTTAACTGCACAGCCCAACGGGCCGCAAAAAAGTTGTTCATCGCTGCCATCACTACGCCTGCCAACATAACTAGTGCTGCAACCAACATTGCCACCACTGGCGGCAAAACCCCGCGGGCTGGTTCTGCATCAGTAGCTTCTGCCCCACTCGGGCCCGCCGGGATAGCGCGATTCACTGCATCAGCTTTTTGCTTGGTGCTTTGCGCCATAGCTTCCAGCCGTTCTGCACCACCATCAAATTCGTCTAGACCTGCCGTAGCTTCGTCAATCCGAGCTCGCAGTTCTTGTAAACCAGCGGACAAATTCTTGGAGCCATTCGTCAGCTCATACACGCCGTCATGGAAACCATAACCAGGGACATTTAGTTGATTCGCGAGGTCCCGTGATCCGTTTTTCATAGCCAAAAGATCATCAGCAACTTCGCGTTGGAAGTTAAAGTTGTCGATTTGCTGACGCAGACTTTTCAGATCACGCACTGCTTGTTCTGCTTCCGGCCCTTGCACACCGCGCAGCTCTTCGATCGCCCGGTCCGCGGCCTCTAGTAACTGCCCTTGTACCGCGCCAAAGCCAACAACTTGATCCACTGCTTGCCCGACACCGTCAGCCAGCTCATTAGCACCACGCCCCAGCTGACCAGTACCCGCTTGTAGCTCCACCATGCCTTGGCGCAGTCGATCCGCGCCATCCGCAGCTTCGCCAACTGCACCCACCAATTCTTCAGTATTGCCGTCCACGCCTTCCAAACCAGAAAGCAGTTCGTCGATTGCACTGTACAAAATTCCTGCTTGGGAAGAAGCTTGTCCAGCAGCGCGACGGGCATCAATCAACTTACTGTTGTCCACCCCTGGGTTCTGCACGGCCGGAGCACCAGTTGGTTCTTCTGGCGCTGACCAACTGTCACTCGGGCTTAAAGAAGCTACAGCGGCAATCACCGCACCAACTACTAGCGGCAACACCACCGCTAGCAGAGCCACGATGCCACGCATGCGGGATCCCGGCACGCGTTGTTCACCAAACCGAGATTCCCCTAATCCCATCGATGCATGTGGCGATGCACCATCTGGCGTGGCAGCTCGGTTATTCACCGCTGACGAAGAATCGTTCATACGACCGCACTTTAGTGCTAAACCCGCAGCTTATGGGACAACGTTCTCGGCGAGTCACATAAACAACACCAATCACAAACACCAAAAGGGGCCACACCGATTTATTGGTGCGGCCCCTTTGCCCTGCAGGGTTACTCGAGAGCACTGGCACTGTTGTGCTGCTAGCCGGCACGCATATTGAACACCAGCAACAGGTAGCGCCTACAAAGCCTGAGAAATTTAATTCTTGTACTTCTCAGCAAACTTCTTGCGGACGGCTGCGCCCAAGTCCTCGTGAACGTTGTCCCAGTACTCGTAGACGCGCTGCTCGACGCCTTCAGAAACACCGGCCATGGCGTTGGTGATGTTGTGCGCCAGGCGGTTCTTCTCTTCGTCGTTCATGACTTCTTCGTACAGCTTGCGTGGCTGGGTGAAGTCATCGTCCTGCTCGTGCTTGACGTATGCTGCACGAACCAAGTCGGTGCCGTGTGGATCAGGGTTGACGTAGTAGTCAGAAGCCTGTCCGTAGCTGGTGTGGTTCGACGACGAAGTCTCGCCATCATCCAGGTAGCCAGCACCCTTGTCGAAGCGGTTCGGCGTGTATACCGGCTGGTCTGGACCGTTAAAGTTGTACTGCATCGAACCCTCATGATTATAGGTATTCACAGGGTTGATTGGCTGGTTGATCGGCAGGTGACGGTAGTTGGTGCCGATGCGGTAACGGTGCTGATCCGCGTATGCGAATGCACGGGCCTGCAGCATGCGGTCTGGCGACAGACCGGTGCCTGGAACGATATTGGACGGATCCAGGGCGATCTGCTCGATCTGTGCAAAGTTGTTACGAGGGTTACGGTTCAGCTCGAAGTAACCAACCTTCTGCAGTGGGTAATCCTCGTGGTACCAGACCTTAGTCAGATCGAACGGGTTGAACTTGTAGTTCTCTGCATCCTCGAACGGCATGATCTGCACGTAGACGTCCCAGCGTGGATAGTCGCCATTCTCGATGGCGTTGAACAGATCCTCGCGGTGGTAGTCAGCGTTTTGACCTGCCATCTCGGCGGCTTCTTCGTCAGTGAAGCACTCCCAACCCTGTTGAGTCTTGAAGTGGTACTTCACCCAGAAAGCCTCGCCCTTGTCGTTAACCCACTGGAAGGTGTGGGAACCGAAGCCGTCCTGGTGACGGGATGTCTTTGGGGTGCCGCGATCACCCATCAGGTAAGTGACCTGGTGTGCGGACTCAGGGGTGCGAGTCCAGAAATCCCACTGCATATCAGCGTCACGCAAACCGGAAGCCCCGGTGCGCTTCTGGGAGTGAATAAAATCTGGGAACTTGATGCCATCGCGCAGGAAGAACGTCGGGGTGTTATTACCGACGATGTCGAAGTTTCCTTCTTGGGTCCAGAAACGCAGGGCGAATCCGTGGACGTCACGCCAGGTGTCAGGCGAGCCCTGCTCACCGGCAACGGTGGAGAAACGGATACCCATCGGGGTGACCTTGTTCGGCTGGAACAGGTCAGCCTTGGTGTATGCGGATACGTCTTCGGTGACATGGAATTCACCGAATGCACCGTGGCCTTTCGCGTGAGGGTTGCGCTCTGGAACACGCTCACGGTTGAAGGACTGCAGCTTCTCAATCAGCTGCAGGTCATTCAGTACGTTTGGGCCCTGTGGTCCAGCGGTGATGGAAATGTTTTCCGAGGCGATTGGCTGTCCACCCTGGCGAGTGGTGGTGCCTGGGGCGTCCTCCCGCTGGCCAAGATCCAGCTTGTCATCAATGTTCTTAGTCATGGAATGCTCACTCCTGTTGGGAATTGATTAGACGCTCTTATGGGGATGAGGTCAATTGATAGTCTACTTGCATACATCAGAGTTAGCAATCGCACTGGCACACCACAAACTCTGCTCAGGAATAAAAATCAGCGCTGGTAACCTCAGCTAAGTGAACGCACAACGACACTCTGCGAGCCGCGATGCACGCACCACCCAGCTGGCCCTGAAGGCCGGTCGTGGTGATCGCGCAGCCCTGAGCGCGTTCGTAAAGGAAACCCATGACGACGTCTGGCGTTTTCTCGCTCACCTAGCCGGCCCCGAGCTTGCCGACGATCTCACCCAAGACACTTATGTACGCGTAATGGGGGCACTCCCCCGGTTTGCCGGACGCTCCACTGCACGTACCTGGCTACTTTCACTCGCGCGTCGCGTGTGGATCGACAACATTCGCCACGAACGCGCCCGCCCCCGGAAGTCACATTCAGAACTAGAAGACTTAGACCCAGTACACGAAGATTCGTCGGTATGGAGCGAATGGATCGATGCCCGTACCATGATCGCTTCGCTATCCGACGAACGTCGCGAAGCACTCGTTCTGACACAGATACTGGGTTATTCCTACGAAGAGGCAGCTGCAATCGCGGGGGTACGTATCGGGACAATTCGCTCTCGAGTAGCCCGGGCTCGGAAAGATATTCTCGCAGAATACGACAATTAATCACAGAAACTGTTATATTCCGTTAAAAGTTCATAGATTTTCGGACGCGCTTTCACAGCGTGATCACAGATTCGGAGTTGTTGTCTTCATGCTCAAACGATCGTTAGCCATCTCGATGGCGTTCGTCGGAACCCTCGCCGGTGCCGGTTTTGCATCCGGGCAGGAGGCCATGACGTATTTCGTCGCCTTCGGTAACTGGGGAATTGTCGGAGCATTACTCGGCTCCGTTGTCATGATCATTTGCGGTATCGCCATTTTGCAGCTCGGTAGCTATTACCAGGCACGCGAGCACACGGCGGTGATCGACCGCATCACTAACAGCCCAATCATCGCCAAGATCCTTGACTGGGGCACCATCGCAACCCTATTTTCTATCGGCTTTGTTATGTTCGCCGGTGGTGGCTCGAACCTGACAGAAGCCTGGGGCTGGCCGACCTGGATCGGCGCCGCCCTCATGTTGGTGCTAACCATCCTGGTTGGCTTGCTTGATGTGGAGAAAACCACCGCGGTGATCGGAATGATCACGCCATTTTTGATCATCATGGTCTTGGGCACCGCGATCTACACAATAATCACGGTGGACCCGAACTGGGAAAACATTCAGCAGGCTTCTACCGAAGTCCAAACCACACTACCCAACTGGTGGGTATCCGCCATCAACAACATCGCTTTCCAGGTGATCGTGGCAGTGTCCATGGCCATCGTCATCGGCGGTAGTTTCATGGATACCCGCGAAGCAGGCATCGGTGGAGCCATCGGCGGCGGAATTTTCCTTTCCTTGCTGCTCTTGCTGGTAATGAGCATGTACTTCACCGTCGAAACCACCAAAGATGCCGACATGCCAATGCTGGCGCTGATGATTAGCCTGCACCCTGTGCTGGGACACATCATGACCGTAGTTCTCTACGGCATGGTCTTTAACACCGCCATCGGTATGTTCTATGCGCTGGCTAAGCGTCTGACCCGTAATTCGCCAGAGAAATTCTTCCGCGTCTATGTGATTGCGTGTCTGGTCGGCTTCGTGCTTTCCTTCGTTGGCTTCCGCCAACTGGTCAGCTACGTCTACCCAGTACTGGGATACATCGGCATGTTGCTGATCATCGTCCTGATTTGGGCCTGGGTACGCAATTTCCGCACCATGCGCACCGAAGGCCAGCGCCGTCGTCGCGGCCGTGAATTGATGGCCCGCAAAGTGGATCCACGCGTGCGCTTTAGCAAGAAGCACGACCGCGAGCTCACCACCCTAGCTGCCCAATCCAATATGAATTCCGAGGAATTCTTAGAGAGCATCAAAGAAGAAATCGACAACGAGCTAGAAAACGATCCCGATGTGGATTATGACCGCACCACGCCAGCTGGCAGCGTAGTCTACGTCGAGCACACCAAACCGGAATAAACTCCACCAGCGAGGCACCGTTCCAGGACGCCTCCCGCCCGCCCATACTGACTGCGGGAAGATACGAAAAAGGCACCCACCGGTAAATCGGTTGGGTGCCTAGCCTATTTTAATTCTCTAACAGCAATTCAGCGATCTGAATCGTGTTCAGCGCAGCGCCTTTCCGCAAGTTGTCACCAGAAACTACCAATACCAAGCCGTTGTTACCCTCCAACGACTGATCCTGACGAATACGCCCCACCAGGCAATCATCAATACCCGTAGCAGCCAACGGGGTCGGTACATCGACAACCTGCACGCCAGGAGCCTGCTCGAGTGCTTCCACAGCTTGGTCTGGAGTAATGTCCTGGCCAAACTCAGCGTGGATCGTCATGGTGTGGCCGCTGAAAACCGGCACACGCACGCAGGTTCCAGAAACGCGCAGTTCCGGCAAACCAAGAATCCGGCGCGATTCATTACGCAGCTTCTGTTCCTCATCAGTTTCTAAAGAACCATCGTCGACAAGGTTTCCTGCTAGTGGCAACGCGTTATAGGCGATCGGAGCTACATAAGGGGCAGTCTCCAAACCGTCGAGCTTGCGGCCGTCATAAGTCAGGTCAACCGCGTGTTCGCCTGCCTCATAAATCTGGGCCGCCAACGCCTGCACGCCTGCCAGGCCAGAACCAGAAACCGCCTGGTAAGAAGAAACATTCAAGCGTTTCAACTCTGCAATATCGTGCAGTGCCTTAATCACCGGCATCGCAGCCATGGTGGTGCAGTTCGGATTCGCGATGATTCCCTTCGGCACCTCTTTCACAGCCTCCGGGTTGACTTCGGAAACCACCAACGGAACCTCAGGATCCTTACGGAATGCCGAAGAGTTATCAACCACGGTTGCACCGGCTTCCGCAAACACCGGCGACCACTGATTCGAGGTAGCGCCACCAGCGGAAAACAGCGCAATGTCGACGTCGGAGACAGACTCAACAGTCACCTGCGACAAATCTTCTACTGTGATGCGCTCGCCGCGGTAATCCAGTTCAGTACCAGCCGAACGCGGAGAAGCAAAAAAGCGCACCTTGTCTGCAGGGAACTCGCGCTCCTCCAGAATTTGGCGCATCACCTGGCCTACTTGGCCGGTAGCACCAACGACGGCGAGTGTGGTCATAGTTGTGGTCTCCTCCCAGAGCAGTTGAGCGGTCAAGCTGGTAATTAGCGTCCAGTTCCAGCATAGACGGTGACATCTTCGTCACCGCCAAGATCAAAGCGATCGTGCAGCGCACGGGTAGCTTTTTCCAGATCCGATTCACGCAAAAGTACGGAAATCCGGATCTCAGAAGTCGAGATCAGCTCCATATTCACGCCAGCATCACGCAATGCCTCGGTGAAATCGGCGGTAACACCTGGGTGCGATTTCATTCCCGCACCAACCAGAGAAACCTTGCCCACCTGATCGTCGTACAGCACCTGTGACCAGTTGCCTTCGCGGCTCAGCTTCGACAGGATCTCAACTGCTCGTGGGCCATCTTCGCGTGGACAGGTGAAGGTGATATCGGTGATGCCATCTTCCACGGTGGAGATATTCTGCAGCACCATATCGATGTTGATCTCTGCATCCGCAATTGCGCGGAAGACCTTGGCGGCCTCGCCCGGCTTATCGGGAATTCCCAGCACGGTCACCTTGGCTTCGGACTTGTCGGTGGCAACACCAGTCAGTACTGCATCTTCCATTGGGATATCCTCCATTGAACCGGACACCAAAGTGCCGGGGTCGTTGCTATAAGACGAACGTACGCGCAAAGCGACGTTGTGGGCACGGGCATATTCGACGCTACGCAGCACCAAAATTTTGGAGCCGACGGCTGCCATTTCCAACATTTCTTCAAAAGACAGCTGCTCTAGCTTGCGGGCATTGGGCACAATACGCGGATCAGCGGTGTACACGCCGTCGACGTCAGAATAAATTTCACACACATCCGCGTTCAGTGCCGCAGCGAGCGCCACTGCAGTGGTGTCTGAGCCGCCTCGGCCCAGGGTAGTGACGTCCCGGGTGTCTTTATTGACGCCCTGAAAACCAGCGACGATGCAAATCTTGCCTTCGTCCAGTGATTCCTGCAGACGTTCGGGAGTGACGTTAAGAATGCGAGCATTACCGTGGCGTTCGGTAGTCAGCACACCGGCCTGCGAACCAGTAAACGATTGCGCCTGCGCACCTAGTGAATTCACGGCCATCGCAACCAGTGCATTGGAGATTCGCTCGCCGGCTGTGAGCAACATATCGAGTTCGCGCTGCGGTGGAACTGGGTTCACGGAAGCTGCCAGATCCAGCAACTCGTCGGTAGTATCCCCCATCGCCGAACACACAACGACGACGTCATTGCCAGCCTTTTTCGTCGCAACAATACGGTCTGCTACCGCCCGGATCCGCTCCGCGCTTTCTAGGGATGAACCCCCGTATTTCTGCACAACTAGTGCCATGAGGCCAGCTGCCTTTCCTGATCGTTCGTTTCTGCTGTCTTTGCGGCTCAAAAACGCAGGTTAATGCTTATTCATACCATAGTATGTGCCCTGTCACCCAGACTTAAATGCAGCCCAAGTTTCACACGAACCTCAGAAATTGTGTAGTCTATACCACATGATTTCCGGGGTGCGTTTTCTTCTCCTTAGCAGCCGCGGCGGGTTTTAGAGCCAACGGCAACAGTTTGGTCGGCACCCCGTCGCGGTAGTTCGCGTAGCTTTTGCTTCTCGCCCCGGCACGCACTAATCGCCGACCGAACACACAGTGCTAACCCCATAAACGCTAAACCCATAGACACAAGGAATCATCATGTCTCCTAACGACGCTTTTATTTCCGCGCCCCGCCAACTGAACAAGCCCAACGGCCCACGCAATGAAAATCAACCGGTCTGGAATAAGCAAAAAGGCTCTACTATGCCGATGGATCGTTATTTACCGTTCGCCAAAGAAGTTGAAGATATTCAACTGCCGGACCGCACCTGGCCAGATAAAAAAATCACCACCGCCCCACAATGGTGTGCAGTCGACCTGCGTGACGGCAATCAGGCACTGATTGACCCCATGAGCCCAGAACGGAAGCGCCGCATGTTCGATCTTCTGGTGACCATGGGATACAAGGAAATCGAGGTAGGTTTCCCGTCGGCATCGCAGACAGATTTTGACTTCGTCCGCGAAATCATTGAGCAGGATCTAATCCCAGACGACGTCACTATCCAGGTGTTGGTCCAGGCACGTGAACACCTGATTCGCCGGACTTTCGAGGCCTGCGCAGGAGCAAAGAATGTGATCGTGCACTTCTACAATTCCACTTCGAAGCTGCAGCGCCGCGTCGTGTTCCGTAAAGACCGCCCAGCCATCAAGGCCTTAGCCACGGATGCCGCACAGCTGATCAAAACCATCGCCCAGGATTATCCGGATACCAATTGGCGCTGGGAATACTCCCCGGAATCTTTCACCGGCACCGAACTGGATTTCGCCAAAGAAGTCTGCGATGCCGTCGCAGAAATCATGGAACCGACTCCAGAAAATCCGCTGATCATTAACCTTCCTTCCACCGTCGAGATGATCACACCGAATATTTATGCTGACTCTATTGAGTGGATGCACCGCAATTTAAACAACCGTGAGTCATTAATCATCTCGCTGCACCCGCACAATGACCGCGGCGAAGGCGTAGCAGCCGCCGAGTTGGGCTACCTGGCCGGCGCTGACCGTATCGAAGGTTGCTTATTCGGTAACGGCGAGCGCACAGGCAACGTCGATCTGGTGACTTTGGGCTTAAACATGCTGACCCAAGGCGTAGACCCACAGATTGATTTTTCCGATATCGCGCAGATTCGTCGCACCGTCGAATACTGTAATCAGCTGCGTGTACACGAACGCTCTCCCTACGGTGGCGAGCTGGTGTTCACCGCTTTTTCCGGTTCCCACCAAGATGCCATTAACAAAGGCTTGGACGCGATGGCCGCCAACGTGCATCCACAGGCCAGCAGCTCCGATGTGGCTTGGGAAGAATTGCGCGAAACCACGTGGGAGGTTCCGTACCTGCCTATTGACCCGAAAGACATCGGCCGTGATTACGAAGCCGTCATTCGCGTAAACTCCCAGTCTGGCAAGGGCGGGGTGGCTTATATCATGAAAACTGACCACGGCATCGCCATGCCTCGCGCCATGCAGGTTGATTTCTCCCGGGTCGTACAGACCGTCACGGATGCCGAAGGCGGCGAGGTTGATTCGAAGACCATGTGGGATATCTTCGCCAATGAGTATTTGGAGACAAAGTCCCCCGTCGAACAACTTTCAGTGAGTGTGCAGAATGCAGAAACCGAGGACAAAGACGCTACGGTAACCGCCAAGGTTATCCACGATGGCGAAGAGCGCAGCATCGAAGGCACCGGTAACGGCCCAATCGCCGCATATGCTGACGCTCTGGGGAATCTGGGCATAGACATCGAGGTTCTGGAATACTCCCAGCACGCCCGCAGCGCCGGGGAAGATGCCGAAGCTGCTTGTTATATCTTGGCGACAGTCAACGGCTCTAGCGTCTGGGGCGTCGGCATTGCCGGCTCTACGACGTATGCTTCGTTGAAGGCCCTGGTCTCCGCTGCCAACCGCGCACACGCCAATCTTTAGCATTGGCACGAGGAACTCGGGTTAGTTTTATACCGCAGCGGCGGATGGTTTTCTGTGCCACGTTGGCGTTGCTGAACTATCCGCAAGCTAAATCGGTGAACTAGACTGCTGTACTAATGACCTCGCATACCGATACCGATGACCGCGCCGCAACCAGCGAGCGCCACGACAACGGCACGAAGAACAAAGAAGCCTCCGGCGAGCTGCACCCAAAAGAAGTAGCTCGTCGCGAGGCTGTTGCGGAATTTCCGTATCTTGCGCTGACTGTGCAAACTTCCGGTATTCACCCTTCAACGGCGCGTCTGGTTGCCGTCGACGCCGTTACCTTCAATGATGCGGGTGAGACTAGCGAGACTTTCCACGCTGTACTCAACCCCGGAGAAGATCCAGGGCCACGCCACTACCATGGGCTTTCCCGCGAAGAAGTGGACAACGGCCAGCGTTTTGCAAAAATCTTGAAACCGCTGGATCGGCTTATCGACGACCGCACATTGATCGTCCACGATTTGCCGTTGACATGGGGCTTTCTGGTTTCAGAAGCAAAGCGCGCGATGAGCGCTGCCGCCCGCGCAAACCGGAAACGCTCCCGCAAAGGCAACCGCAAACGGCAGCGTGTCGGTCATATTCCGCAGCCTGCACGCATCGTGGATACGCTGGCGACTGCGCGTCGACAAGAAATATCTTTTAGCGATATCCGGCCCGCTGGTGTGGCGCGCGCCAGTGGCTTGTCTGCTGTCAGTCCAGTGGCTTCTGTCGTTCGTGCTGGCCGTAGTCAGGAAGAAACCTCACGCGAGACCACACAGTTGGTCTGGGATATTTACCAACATCAGCAACGAGCCGCGGAAAAATCCTTAATCACAGATCATGAGCTAATCGCCAGCTACCATCCCGGTGATCTGCGCGCGGACCGGTTTGGTTTACAGCGCAGCCATGTCCGGGTGCAGGCCGCCGAAGCCGAGCTCAGCCTGGCAAACCCCGGGAAATATGTTCCGGGGCGATCCCTGATCGAAGGCATGGAAGTGGTAGTGGCTGATGAGATTGGCTACAGTCCGGATACCATCATCGACGCTTTGCTCGAGGCGGGGCTGGTGTATCGCGAGCACCTGCATCGAGGGGTGTCGGTAGTCGTCTGCAACAAAACCACCGATCTACGTGGCAAGGCGATGCATGCGGTACGCAAAGGCATCCCCTTGCTGGGTGATACCGCATTTTTAGATGCACTGACCCGCGTCAAGCCACACCCAAATCCGGATGCGCCAGTCGAGCAATCCACCCATCCCCGCGGTGTCTTGGGCGGATCATCGGGTCTGAAGGCCAGCTCCAAACCCGGGAAAAAATCTGCGCTTAAATCTGGCACGAAGTCCACGAACAAACCTGGCGCAAAAACCAGCGGAAAATCTGGCGCGAAGACCGGAAAGCACCCTGCAAAACAAACCGGGGCACAGTCCGGTACACAAACTAACGTCAAGTCCGGCGCACAACCTACGGCAAGGTCCGGCCGCCCCAACAAGACGAATAAACGTCGCCGGAGCCGCTCCCGCCGGGCCAGCGCACAGCCCCAGGCCGACTAGCCGTCCAACCTTTTACTATCCTAGATTCCTATGACTAAGCCTTCTGTGTCATCTTCTGAGCCATCGCCTTCCGAGCCGTTGTCTTCCAAGCCATCGCCTGCAGTTTCCTCTTCTGCGAAATCGTCTGCCCTTTCCCTACTGTCGCGCGCCCGCACGCAGGTTGCTACATCCGTTGCTCGTTTGGCGACGGTGGCTTCACGCGCAACCGGCCGGGGTGCGGGTGGCATGATTGGTGGGCTGCTCGCGGACAAGATCGACCCACACGTCATGCATAATCTTGCCGACGGACGCCCCGCGGTGCTGGTCACTGGCACCAACGGTAAATCCACTACCACCCGCATGTTGGCAAATGCGCTGCGCAGTGAGTATTCCGTCGCTACGAATGAGGGCGGCGACAATATGGATGCTGGAATTATCTCCGCGCTGCTGGCCGGACGTAATGCCGAGGTCCTCGCCTTGGAGGTCGACGAGCTGCACGTTCCGCAGGTGGCGAACAAGATCAACCCACAGGCGCTGGTTCTGCTTAATCTGTCACGCGATCAGCTGGACCGTGTCGGCGAGATCAACAAGATTGAGCGCACCTTGCGCGGGGCCATCGAAGCGCACCCAGAAATGATGGTCATCGCTAACTGCGATGATGTCCTGATTTCTTCCGTCGCCTACGATGCTCCGAATGTGGTGTGGGTGGCTGCTGGTGGCGGTTGGCTCGGCGAGTCCACCACCTGCCCGCGCACCGGCGGCGCGATCGTGCGCGACGGTGAGCATTGGTATGCGGCGAAGAAGCTTGCCGACGGCTCGACCTTCGAACGCCCTACCCCAGATTGGACGATCACGGGCGAGGGCATTACGCGCAGCTCATCGCTGGACGACGCCGCGCACCCGCTGAACCTGGCACTGCCGGGCCGGGCCAACCGCGGCAACGCTACCCAGGCTATCGCCGCTGCGGTGGAAGCTTTCGGCATCGGCTTCGAGCAGGCTGTTTCTGCCACTGAGCAGGTTGATGATGTCGCCGGTCGCTATTCCACAATCACCCGCGGCGAGCACGAAATCCGCCTGTTATTGGCCAAGAACCCGGCCGGCTGGCAAGAAGCATTGTCCATGGTCGATCGCAGCGCCGAAGGTTTGGTGATCGCGGTCAACGGCCAGGTTGCCGACGGTGAGGATTTGTCCTGGCTGTGGGATGTCACTTTTGAGGATTTCGCCGAGCAGTCCGTCAAGGCCGCCGGTGAACGCGGCACGGACCTCGCTGTACGTCTGGTGTATGCCGATATCAGCCACGAATTGATCGCTGATCCACTCAAAGCCATCGATGCATGCCCAGCCGGGCGCATTGAGGTGCTAGCGAACTACACCGCCTTCCGTGATCTGAAGAAGGCTCTGGAGCGTGGCGAACCTTCGCAGTTGCAGCGTTCCACCAGTCCAAACTCGACCACAAGTAATTCGACGCCAAGTAATTCGACCACGAAAAATTCCACCGCAGGTTCTGCGGAAGCTTAGGAGATGGCAGCAAATATGGCACACGATGAGCACAGCGCTGCGGCTAACAAATCCGTGGCTGCAAGCACTGCCGAAGCCAACCAGGCTGCTAAGAATGCAGAGTTGAATATCGGTTTGGTTTTACCGGATGTTTTGGGCACCTATGGCGATGATGGCAACGCGCTGGTGTTACGCCAACGTGCGCGCATGCGTGGCATTTCGGCGCAGATCCACCCAATTAAGTTGGGTGAGCCGGTGCCTAGCCAACTCGACGCCTATACCTTGGGCGGTGGTGAAGACAGCGCGCAGATCTTGGCGGTGGAGCATTTGCTTGCCGACGGTGGCTTGCACAAAGCCGCCCGCACTGGGGCACCTATTTTCGCGATTTGTGCAGGATTTCAGCTGGTTGGCGAAACTTTCCGTGCCGCGGGACGCGAGATCGAGGGCCTCGGCCTGGTTGATGCCCGGACTGTCACGTTGCAAAAACGCGCGATTGGTGAAGTAGCCTCGCAACCCACGCAAGCAGGTGTTACTAGTAGCCTCACTGCCCCGTTAACTGGCTTTGAAAACCATATGGGTGCCAGCTTGCTCGGCCCAGATGCGCGGCCTTTAGGGGCAATTACCACTGGTATTGGTAACTGTGATGCCGATGCCGCCCGTGCCGGGGAAGCAGAAAACATCGATTCCCAAACCCGCGCGGAAGGCGCGGTGCAAGGATCGGTCATCGCTACGTATATGCACGGCCCTGCGCTCGCGCGCAATCCGCAGTTAGCGGATCTGGTGCTGTCCATGGCTTTAGGGTGCCAGTTGGATGAGCTAGCGCCACTGGAGGTCCCTGCGATCGAGCAACTACGCAAAGAACGCCTGCGCTAACCAGGCAACACCAGCCCACACTAGGTTAGGCTGATCTTTGCCCTAAAATATGGGTATGGCTGCCAACCACTCCACGTTTCTCGATACCAGATTGTCCACCCCACCCGGCGATGCACGCCACGATTTCTTGCGCTGCCGGGTGGAATCTATAGAGGTGCTTGCTGAAGAACTCGTGCGGGTGCATCTGCATTCTCCAGCATTCGCAGATCTGCGCCTGACTGGCCCAGATGAATTTTTCGGACTCGTCATGCCTACCTCCGACGCCAGTCTGGACGGTTTAGCGGATGCGCTTGCCACCGGTGACCGCACGAACCTGCGCGCAGTCATTGCTTCCTGCGATTCCGCGTGGCGCCCGGAGCTACGCTGGTACACTTTCCGCTCACTGAACCGCGAAAACGCAACTGCTTGTTTTGATGTGGCCACGCATGGCAAACGCAGCCGGTCGGATAGCACAAAGGACACTACCGAAGCGTTCCCGGCCCCGGGTGTGAACTGGGTACTGCGCGCACAAGCGGGTGATGAATGCGCGGTGTACACCTCGCGTGGGCTCTGGCACCATCCCAGCAGCCAGCAGCTGCTCATCGCAGACCCTTCGGCGCTGCCCTCAGTGTGGGCCATTCTGGATTATTGTCAGAGTTTCCACCCAAACACGCTAGGCACCATCCGTGTGATTGCACTCGCGGAAACCGATGCGGATATTGAGGTTTCCGCGCTCCACCAGTGGGAAAAGAAGCTGGCTGGGCTGGACGTCGTCAAGGGACCCTATGCGCGGCACCAGGAACTTTTAACTATGCAAATTGAAAAACTGGCCCACCAGCACCCAGAGTTTCGTCCGGAGTATCTGTGGGCCAGTGGGGAAATGGGAATGGCCAAAACCGCGCGCAAGCTGGGAATGGAGATCTTCGGTTTGGATTCCGCAGCGATCCAGTGGTGCGTGTATTGGATCGCGGGTAAAGCACGGCCGTAGTCTGCCACAAGCGCAGCGCTAGCCGCACCCCTCTTTTGGCTGCCAGCTAGCATTAGCGCAACTAGCGCACGGGCAGGCGGCCGGACAGCGCGCGGGAGAGTGTGAGCTCGTCGACGAATTCCAAATCGCCACCCAGCGGCATACCGGAGGCCAGCCGAGAGATTTTCAAATCCGGGAAATCCCGCAGCAGGCGCACCAGGTAGGACGCTGTTGCCTCGCCCTCGGTGTTCGGGTCCATCGCGAGAATCACCTCGGTGATCTCTGGGGCGTCGTCGTAAAGCGGGTTTTCCGGTGTGGAATCTGCCAGCTCACGGTCCTGCACCACGCCACCGATGCGCTGCAACAATTGGCTAATATTCAGGTCTTTCGGCCCGATATTCGCCAGTGGGTCCAACGCACCCCCAAGCACGTGATAACGGCCAGTGAATTCGCCAGTACGCTCGATGGATTGGATGTCTTTGGGTTCTTCCACCACGCAGATCATCGAGCGATCACGCCCGGAATCGTGGCAGATGCGGCACACGCTTTCACGGGAGATATTGCAGCAAATGCGGCAAAACGTTACCCCGTCGCGGACACCAGCAAGCGCCTGCTGGAGGCGGTCGATATCTTCCGGTTCTGTGTGCAAAACGTGGAAGGCGATCCGCTGGGCACTTTTCGGCCCAATCCCAGGCAGGCGCGAGAATTCGTCGATGAGGTCTTGTAAAGGACCTTCGAACACTTACATTCCACCCATGAGGTTGTTGATGTCGCCATCGCCCATGCCCTGTGACAGCGGGCCCATCTTTTCCTTGGCCAGCTCACCGGCCTGGCGGTGACCGTCCTGGAATGCGCCCAGGATCAGATCCTGCAGCGTGTCGACGTCATCAGCATCAACAACCTGCGGGTCAATCTTGATATCGGTGACTTCAGCACCGCCAGTCATGGTGACCTCAACCAGGCCGTTAGCTGCTTTGCCGGTGACCGAGGTAGCCAGGATTTCTTCCTGTGCCTTCTGCAGGTTGGCCTGCATTTCGGCGGCCTGGGCGATCAGCTGCTGCATGTCTTGTGGCTGCGTCATTGTCGATGCTCCTTGCTTTGTTGTTTTGGTGCGTTTTGTTTATAGCTTTGGGTTTTGGCCCGGTAGCTAGTCTTCTGTGCGAATCTGCACGCACAACGGCCCCAGTTTACAACTGGACTGGCGCAGACTACAGCGGACGCGCTCCCAGCTCGGTTTCTAGCAGCTTGCGCGCGGCAGCATGAATTTCTTCCGGGCTACGTTCGCCGGGGCTGGTGTTGGCATTGGTGTCCGTATTTGTGCTGGTGCTGGTTCCTGTGTCGTCCCCGCCGTTTCGCGCGTTGCTGTTTTCGGCGTTGTTTCTTTCGGCGTTGCCGTTTTGCGCATTGTTGTTTTGGGCATTGCCGTTTTCGGCGTTGTTTCTTTCGGCACTACTGGTTTCGGCGCTGCCCGGCGCGCCATGTGCGTTCTGTGTGTGGCTTGCCGACGATTGTGCTGGCTGCGTTTGCGGTGGCTCGTCCGGTGCAGCCTCGTCTGCAGCCGGCTCAGGTGGCAGCGGTACACCGTCGCCGAAGGTATCGCCGCTGGATTGTGCTGCGCGCTCACGCGCCCGATTTTTCGCCTGGTTGGCTACCTCGCGCCAATCTTGATTTTTCGGGCTCACGGGGATATTCCCGGTGGCGTTCGTGCTTTGTTTTTCCGGTCGCTGTGATTCTGAGCGCTGTTTTTCCGGCTGCTGTGATTGCGGCTGTTGCGGTTCTGGCCAGACACTGTCGTTGTTTGCCTGCTGAGATCTTTCCGGCTGGTCTGCTGGCTGGGTCTGATCCTTTTGCTGCGGCTGCGTATTCTGCTGCACAAATCTCTGTGGTTGCGGAGTAGCACGCCGTTGTGCTGTTAGCTCCGGGGGAGTTTTCGTCCCAACGATACACTTGACCTGTAGTTTCTGGTCGACGGCAACACTGATTGCTTCTACGATCACGGCATTGTTGCGCTCAGAATTGATGCGTTCTGCCAAAGCACCAGTGTTGTGCCCCAGCACGACGGTGTCACCATCGATGCCCAAGACTTTTGCTTCGGTGAGCATGACTTCAGCAACACGGTTTGTCTGCCCCACCTTCGAACGAATTTTTGTCCATTGGCTACGAATGATGTCGAGGGCATCCTCGCTGGGTTGCTCGGCACTTATCCGCTCATCGTGTGGCTGTTCCTCATGAGGCCGCTCCTCATGCTGCAGTTCCTCACGTGGTGGTTGCTGTGGCTTTTCCGGCGCAATTTCGGCAGCTTGCTGCGCCTGCACAATATTCTGGGTTTGCTGATTATGCTCAGGCTGCTGCACCCGCTGTGTCTGCTGTGCCTGTCCACCAGCTTGCTCGCCTGGCTTAGGCTTGGGTGCCGGGCCGTGCGACGGCATCGATTTTGTCTGCGGTTTCGCCGAACCCATCGCAGCCACAGCAGCCAACGCCGCGGCAGCACCACGCGGGCCACCTTGTCCGCTTGGTTGCCGATTCGCCTGGCCTACAGCACCCTGCCCTGCACCACCCTGATCTACCCCAGCCTGGCCAGCCTGGCCTGGTTGCGGGACACCAGCTCCAGTCCCAGCCCCAGCACCAGCTGCGTTACCCGTCGCCGCAACGTATGGCCGCGCCAACAAGTGCGCACACAAAATCTCCAGCAATAACTGTGGTGAAGTCGCCCCACGCATCTGTGGCAAGCGCTCATTAACCACATCTGCGTAATGTGTCAGCGCCTCCGGGCTAAACCATCCGGCTTGTTCCTTCAGAACCGCCACGCGATCCTGCGGGGCGGAAACCAGCCCCTCATCGAATGCCTCGGGCACAGCCTGGATGATCAACAGATCCCGCAGGCGGTCGAGCAAATCCTGCACGAAACGGCGGGGCTCATGCCCAGCATTGATGACGTCGTTGACGATGCGGAATAATTCGCCTTTTTCGTCGTCGGCAAGCGCAGCAATCACGCGGTCAATCAGAGCCAAATCCGTCACGCCCAGCAGCGGCGCAGCCTGTTGGTAAGTCAAAAGCCCGTCTTTCGCACCGGCCAACAACTGGTCCAGTAACGAGAGAGTATCGCGCGGCGAGCCACCACCGGCCTGCATCACCAAGGGGTAGACCGCGTCTTCTACCTGCACGTTTTCTTCTTCCACCACGTGCTGCAACAGTGCTTTCATATCCGGTGGCGTCAGCAGACGGAACGGGTAGTTATGGGTACGCGAACGGATCGTGCCGATGACTTTTTCCGGCTCGGTGGTCGCAAAAATAAAAATTAGGTGCTCAGGCGGTTCTTCGACGATCTTCAGCAGAGCGTTGAAACCCTGCTGCGAGATCATGTGCGCCTCGTCGATGATGAAAATGCGGTAGCGCGATTCGGCCGGCGCGTAGTGGCCGCGGTCGCGCAGCTCGCGCATGTCTTCTACACCGTTGTGGGAGGCCGCGTCGAGCTCCGTGACATCCAGGTTGCCGGGACCACCGGGGGCGAGCGCACGGCAACTATCGCACTTCCCGCAGGGCGTCGAGGTCGGCCCTTCGACGCAGTTCAGCGAGCGCGCGAGAATGCGCGCTGAGGAGGTCTTGCCGCACCCACGCGGGCCCGAAAAAAGGTAAGCGTGGTTGATGCGGTGGGCATCGAGCGCCACTGACAAAGGCTCAGTGACCTGCGATTGTCCGATGACCTCAGCAAAGCTTGCGGGGCGATATTTCCGGTAAAGAGCCACGCCACTACTTTACCGATATCCCCACAAGACCCAACAGCCACCGGTGCGAGTCATTACTGGCTACCATTTCCAGCCCCACTACCGACCCCAGTTACCCGGATCAATACCTTCGGTCGACAACTTGTCTTGCAGCTTGCCGACGCCATGCTCCACCGCGAATTCATATTCCGCATCGGTGAGCATGATCAGCTGGCAAATCAACGTGAGCCGGTCGTCTTCTTCCAAGCGTGGCGTCTTCCCAGACCACAAATATGGCACGGCTAGCAACCCGTGACGCACGGTGAGATGATCTTGTTCCAGCTCAGCGAATTTCTGGCCAATATCCGGCAGCAGCACCCCCGGCTGTGCTGGCAAAACACCGTTTGCCGAACGTAACAGTTCTGCAGCTGCCAAAACGGCTGTCGCAATGGCGGGCTGTTCGGCTTGCGCCACGGCAAGTAGCTCGCAGCGCACGGACTGGCCGGATTCATCGCTGGTCAGCCCAGTGTCAACGTCGCCAAAGTTAGCGGTTGCCGCTAAGGCTTGTTGCTCGTCGATCTGTGCACTGGCAATACGCCACTGATCGAGTCTGCGAAATTCCAGCTTGGCCGGGATGAGTTGGCTGAGCCAATAGCCGGTTTCTTCGAATTGCAGGGCCTTAAGCCTCCTTCTTCTCAATCGCAGCCAGCAGCACGCAGGTGGCCACACCATCCATGGCGACAGCGACCTCATCGGCAGTAGGCATCGATGGTGCCAGGCGGATATTCCGGTTGTGCGGATCTTCGCCGTACGGGAAGGAAGCACCGGCCTTGGTTAATTCAATTCCGGCTTCTTTCGCCAGCTCCCACACGCGTGTCGCGGTGCCATCGATGACGTTAAGGTCAATGAAATAACCGCCTTCTGGGTGCGACCAACTAGCAACGTCATATCCGCCCAGTTTCTTTTCCAACAGATCCAACACCGCGTCGAACTTCGGTGCCAATGATCCGGAGTGCTTGCGCATCAGCGCTTTCAGGCCTTCTTCATCTCCGAAGAAACGCGCGTGTGCCAGCTGGTTGACCTTATTTGGGCCGATGCCGCGGGCGCTAGCGATGGAGGAATACCACGCGATGTTTTCCTCCGATGAGGTGAAAAAGCCTACCCCCGAGCCAGCATGCGTGACCTTGGACGACGACGACATTTCCCAGAAGCGGTTCGGGTTGCCGGCAGCTGCCGCCATCTCGTGCACGTTGTAGTTTTCCGGAAATTCGTTGGTCAGCGTGTGCAGCGCATACGCGTTGTCCCACACAATGCGGAAATCTGGCGCGGCAGTGTCCATAGCAGCCAGTTTTTCGCAGACTTCCTTAGAGAAGCTCACCCCGGTTGGGTTGGAGAACACCGGCACGGCCCACATGCCCTTCACCTGCGGGTCCTGGGCGAGCTTTGCGACGGCATCCATATCCGGGCCGTCGTCAAGCATAGGAACGGAAACCATCTCGATGCCGAGTTTTTCGGTGATGGTGAAGTGGCGATCGTAACCCGGCACCGGGCAGATCCAGCGGATCTTTTCTTCCTGGCTCCACGGGCGTACGGAATCGTTGTTGCCGAAGGTATAAGACCACAGCAGCAGGTCAAAGGTAATGTTCAGCGAAGAAGAATCAGCTGCGATGGTGTTGTCCACCGAGCGTCCCAGGGCATTCGCCCAGATTTCGCGCAGCTGCTTGATTCCCAGCAATCCGCCGTAGTTGCGCACGTCTACCCCATCAGCGTCGATCGGATCATCGCCAGGCAAGGTAAGCAGGTCATGAGAAAAATCGAGCTGTTCGTTCGACGGCTTACCGCGCGTCAGGTTCAGGTTCAGGTTTTTCGCCTGCAAATCCTGGTAATCCCGGCGCACTTGCTGGGCTAGTTCGTTAAATTGTGCAGTATCTAAGTCGAGCAATGACATTGGGGTACTCGCCTACCTTCCGTTACATCTGTGCTGCTTGCCATGGTAGCGAGTTTGTGTGAGATCTGTGTTGCCTACCCAAAAGCAAAGCTTTCGGCCGAACGCGATGCTTTCCGCCGACGGTCAGGTACGCAGCACACCCAATTTGCCGTTATTTGTGCTCCAGCAGCGACAACAGGTGCTGGCGCAGCTCATTTTTGCGCTTGCCGACGGCTGGGTCCGCTTCACCAGTACGTGGGCGGGCAAGGCCGACCCGTAAATCCTCCACGATGGTTGCCTCTGGCCCCGGCGACATGACCAAGATGCGGTCGGACAGCAGGATCGCTTCGTCAACATCGTGGGTCACCATCACCACCGTGCGTCGGTTTTCTTCCCAAACACTGAGCAGCAAGGTCTGTAATTGCCGCCGGGTCAGCGCATCCAACGCACCAAAGGGTTCATCCAGCAGCAAAATATCCGAACCAATGGCAAAAGCGCGCGCCAACCCCACCCGTTGCTGCATGCCACCAGACAATCGTGCTGGACGACGATCAGCCGCGTGCCCCAAACTGACTTCATCCAGGAATTCCTGCGTGATTGTTTTCCGCTGGGCTTTCGACAAATCCGGCCGTGCAGAGCGCAGACCAAATTCGATATTGCCGCGTGCTGTCATCCATGGCAGCAGGGCGTGATTTTGAAAAACCACTCCTCGGTCTGGACCAGGGCCGGTGATCACCTCGTCGCGGGCACGGACTTCGCCTGTCGACGGCGTCGCCAAGCCAGCAATCATGTTCAGCATTGTGGACTTGCCCGAACCCGACGGCCCCAGCAAGGAGACAAACTCGCCTTCCTTAATAGCTACGGAGGTCTCGCCGATGATCGTCGTCGACCCGTAACTTTTTGTAATATTTTTAAATTCGATATGCGCGGTGCCAGTACCACTGGTGTTAGGCGCATCGACGGTATTTGGCACTGTATCGGTTGAGGTATTAGTCATAACGCACCACTTTCTGCAATGAAGCAACCAGGTAATCCAGGGCCAAGCCGATGGCGCCGATGAGAACGATGACCACGACGATGGCATCAATGTCCAGGCGGTTCCACATATTCCACACGAAAAAGCCAACGCCTTGCCCGCCAACAAGCATCTCCGCTGCCACAATCACCAGCCACGCGGTGGACAGCGACTGACGCATGCCCGTGATGATGCCGGGAAGCGCGGCAGGCCCGATGATGTAAAGCAGCCGGTCCACACGGCTGGTGCCCAATGTGGCACCGAGGTTTTTGTACGACGGGTGCACGCCGCGTACGGCCTCAATGGTGTTGAGCAGGGTGGGCCACAAAGCGGAGAGAATGATGACGAAGACCGCGGTATTTTCCGCATCCCGCAGTAGGGCAAGCCCCAACGGCAGCCACGCCAGCGGGGATACCGGCCGCAGAATTTGCACAAAGGGGTCCGTCGCCCGGCGGAAAGTGGTGGATGATCCTAACCAAAAGCCCAGCGGAATGGCGATGAGCATCGCGATGATAAAGCCGAACAGCACGCGGCGCAGGGATGCCACCATGTGCCAGAAAATGCCGACGGAGGCTGGACCATCCCGGTAAAAAGGATCAGCCAAGATTTCAGCACCGCGGCTAAGGGTGCGAGCGGGCGTCGGCGCGATATCCGACAGCCACCCCGCAGCCGCGATTAATTGCCAGACCAGAAGGAAAGCGAGAAACAGGCCGACGCCGAGGGCAACGGGTTTCCACGGGCCGGGCTTTTTCCTTGGCAGCGTTCGCGTAGCTGACGTGCGAGTAGCTGGCGTTCGAATGGTAGACGTGTGAGTTCGAGACATAGTGGGTCCTTAACGCTGGTATCCAGCCGTGGGCTTTAGCGGATCAAATATCCGGCCATTGATGTCAACCGGGTCCGTGCTGCGGTCTGCCTCAGGCGGCAAGACTGATTCCGTAGCTGCTAAGAGCACATCGTCGTCCATCGTCAAGGCCATGCCGCCGAGGTCCCAGCGCGCGATTTGCGCGGCCATCCAGGTAATCGCGGTAGCCGAAGTTTGTCCGCCGAAATTGATCATGTCCGGATCCACCACATCGGTGCCGTCCCAGGTGGTATAGGATCCGGCCAAAGCAGGCGAGATCAATTCTTCTTTCTGGTTCAGGTATTTTTCTTCGGCCAACATCGACGCTGATTCGTGTACGTGATGCGGGCTGTCGACGAATTGGGCACCTTCCCGCAGAGCCGCGACCACACGATCACGCACCCCGCGGTCAATTTCTTTAGCTATAGCAACCGAGCAGCAGGGGTGGTTTTCCCACATCTGCCGGGTGGGAATAAACGCGCGGCCTGATCCCGTGTTCAAAGCTCTTTGGTTGAACGGTTCGGGGCCAATAAAACCGTCGACGGCGCCGACCGCCAATTGCGCCACCATGTCCGGTGGCCGCAAGAGTCGCAATTCCACATCTGAAACTGGGTCGAGACCACCGGCTACCAAATAATCGCGCAAAAGTAATGCATGCACCGAATACTCAAAGGGAATTCCTAGCACCATCCCCGCAAGATCTGTCGGTTGCGAGACCGCGCCCAAGTGAGAGGTAGACAAGGTTAGCGCTTGGCCGTTGGTGTTTTGGGTAAAAGCCAATTCTGTGGGCCGGGATGCGTTCGTCGCACCAGCATCAATTGCCAGTGGCATTGGTGAGAGCATGTGCGCAACGTCGAGGGTTCCGGTTGCATATGCCGTCCAGAGATCAGCCCACCCAGCGTATTTCCGTAATTTTACGTGGAGTCCCTGTTTTTCAAATGCGCCGAGCGCGTCTGCGGCAACCAGTGGTGAGGCACACGCAATGGGCACAAAACCGATGACCAGTTCTTCCCGGGAAGCAGAGCTAGCAGAAGATGCGCGCCCGGAAACGCTTGTTTGTAGCTGTCGTGTTTGTGACTGTCGTATTTGTGACTGCGTAGAACAGGCAGAAAGCATGCCGCCTCCCAGGGCTACCCCGCCCATGGCTGCTGCTGTGCGCAGCAACTGTCGCCGGGACAGAATGCGGTTATAGACCATACGTTCTTCCTTAAATAGACCAACCGGTTCAGTAAGGGTTTAAACGTAAGCCAGAGCACACGGCAGAGTCAATTTCTAAATTCACGGCCTCACAACGGGTATTGCACACCAGTGCTGGTAACACGCCGTTCAGCCCATACAGTAACGCTGCGTCAGCTACGGAAGATTGATAGACAAGTTTGTCTATCAGGTGCCGAGTTGGCAAAGACCCAAGGATCCGGACCCAGGCCCAACACGGGAAGAGTTATGCGACAAAAGGGGATGCGGGCGAAATCTTGCAGGATTTTCCGCCAGGATGGCGCGGATTCGAGGCGTGGTTTCGGTTTTGCGCGGTGCCGGAAGCTTTGTTGGTCCGTTGACTCTCGCTTCGCCCCCTTAACCGTCTTCCTTACCCCGGGGAAACCTCTTTTCGTCGTCTTTGTGGCGCCTTGTGTTGGCAGATGGTGCACTTTTGCAAATAGGGACTAAAAAGGCCGTTTTCAACGGGCTTATTTGCAAAAGTGCACCATGACTGAGTTGAGTGGCCAAGCCTCAGGGCCGCGGAGTCCATACACCCGTTATCCACGAGTGACTGACAGCGAGCGCGTCTTGTATCGACAAGTCTTCTGCCGGGATATAGTCATCGACAACGCGGGGCACGTTGTCTTTGCCTCGTGATCACACTTCTTTGGCATGATTGAAGAGATGCCCATCTACTCAAACGGAACAAAAACTGGGACACTTCAACCAGCCCGGCTCACATCCCACACCTAGAAAGAACCGAGATGTCCAAACACCTCTCCACTAAAAAACTAATCATCAGCGCCACAATCGTCGGCTCTCTCACCAGCAGTATGGGATCTGCCGCAGCCGTTCAATACGCAAACTGTCGCCGATGAGCGAACATAGGGTCATCGCCCAAAGAACCTACCGCGATGATGAAGGAGAATTCACCGTGGGGCTACTCGCCCCCTACCAAGATGGAAACGATTGGATCTGTGAAATCTTCACAGAAGGCCTGGACGCCGGAACCCTGCCAGTCGGCGGTATAGACGCACTACAATCCATCAGATTGGCGGTGGATATGCTCGACGCCCTGATCAAAACCCGCCCCTCAGCCAAAGCATACGGCATAACCGGCCGCTTCTAGCGGATTCAGCTAAATTCAGGATCCGCACCCCCTTGCTGGCTTTGTGCCCCTCTAGCAGGGGGTATTCCTATATAGGTTGTCAACTCCGTGGGTGAGTTCGACGACGGCGGCGTTGTGTCCTTTGCCTTCTTTGCGTTTTCGTTCATAGAATTGCCGGGAACGCTCGTGGAATCTGATCGATGCAAAAGACGATTGCCATAGGGCGTTCTTTAATTTTTTGTTGCCAGCCTGGTTAGGCGAATTCGACATAATGGACGTTGTCGACTGATTCGTCCGCGGTGATAGGCCTGCATAGGACGCTAAGTGCGCTGCATCGGGGAAGTCGGACATATCGCCAACAGTCATGAGGATCTGCGCGGTGCTACGCGGGCCGATACCGGGCATGGATAAAAGAATCTCGGTCTGCCCATCGATGGCAGCAAGCATGGCATCGATGACAGGCTCAGGATTGCGCGCGTTATGGCTGCGTGCAAAGGCTTTAAGGCGTGCGCTACCGACGCGTCGAATCTTGGTGGGACCACCGTATTTCGCAAGTAGGTGGAGGATCCACTTTCGGTGAATCATCTGTCCGCGCAGGACATGTTCGAATGCAGGATAGGTTCCCACGAGCGCGGATCGCATCTGGTTAATCAGGCGTGTGTAGGCCCGGGCAAGGTCTTCGTCGATACCGTTGAGAACTTTCAGCTGGCAGAAGACTTCCTCAACGCGGTCGAGGTTGCGCAGGGTATCCGGAAGGTGAAGACCGGCATGGGCGAGGACGCAAGCGTGGTGGAAGTATTTGCCGACGTCCATGCCAATGACGAAGTCATAAGCCATGGGTGTGTGCCTGCTAGCGATGAATGAGAAGTTGGATTATTTAAGCTTCATCGCTGGGGTTGGTCGGACATACTTCACGCTGGCATCCACATTACTGTGAGACCTCATACCACCTGGGCTGGGTCAGGTTCCTATTAGCAGTTTGAGTATGTCACTGTCTTCGACGACATCACCCCTGGATCATTGTCAGACAGGGACAGGAATAAGCCATACCGAAGCCAGCGACTAGTTCCACTGTCCTTTCGGACGGTCTGAACGAACATAAACATAGCTCGCCTAATCGGATGGACAGGCTATGAACCTTCGGTGCCCTGATGTGGAACTGCTAACAACGTAATGGGATAGCCCGTTAGGGGATGAGGGGTAGCGCCGGCGGTGGTTAGGAGCATTAAAAAACGTCGCATTGACTCTGAAAACATGCGGAAATGTTGCGTTGGCCACAACCACAATAAAAGATGCATCTGAGATAGATCTTTTATTGATTGACGCTTAGGGTGGAATTATGCACTTGACCACGTTCGCAGATCTGGGCTTGCGGACCCTCATGGTTTTAGGGGATCTGCAGCCAGGACAGAGAGTGACGATCTCTGATCTCGCGACGCGCATCAACGGATCAACCAACCACGTGGCAAAGGTAAACGCCCGCTTGGTTGAACTGGGATGGGTAGCTGCCGTGCGGGGCAGAAACGGTGGAGTGTATCTGGCGGATGACACCCGCCAAGCAAGCGTGGGAAAAATCCTGCGCCAATTGGAAGGCCCCGGCGAAGTCGTGGATTGCGAAGGGGGCCAAAACTGCCCTCTGGCCTCGCGCGACTGTGCTCTCCGGAGCCGCCTTGCTGCCGCCCGTGAAGCCTTCTTTGCGGAGCTGGATGGAGACACAATTGGCGACTTGATCGCGAATACCGCGCCCGCGCCATTCGGAGAAAACCCAACACGACAGGCTCTGGGCTTACCGCGCACTCAGCAGAGCTCTGGCGTGACGGCATAAGGAGTTCGAAGCGAAGACCATGCATATCTCAACTCAGCCACAGACGACCGACATCGCCCTGACCCCCGAAAACGAAGAGATCATCAAGGCGACCCTTCCCATCGTCGGCGGTGCAATCGAAGACATCACTCCCGTCTTTTACCGCACCATGTTCGGCAAGCATCCGGAACTGATTTCGGACCTGTTTAATCGCGGCAACCAGCGCTCCGGCGAGCAGCAGAAAGCCTTGGCCGCCTCGATTGCTACCTTCGCCTCCATGCTGGTCAACCCGGATGCCCCGGACCCGCGCGACATGCTCTCTCGCATCGGCCACAAGCACGTCTCTCTCGGTATCACCGAGGCCCAGTACCAGATCGTGCACGACAACCTGTTCGCCGCGATTGTTGAAGTGCTGGGTGAGGACGTAGTCACCCCCGAGGTCGCCGCTGCCTGGGATGAGGTCTACTGGCTAATGGCCAAGGTCCTCATCGACTTCGAACGCAACCTCTACCGCTCCGCCGACGTGGCCGACGGCGACGTCTTCCGTACCGTGACCCTGCAGGAGAAAAAGCAGCTTTCCGACAATGTCGTGGAGTTCACCTTCAGTGGTGTGGACTTCAGTGATGCGCTACCTGGCCAGTATGTTTCCGTCGGTGTACAGCTCCCAGATGGTGCTCGCCAGCTGCGCCAATACTCGATCGTCGGCACCACTGCGGAAAGCTTCACCATCGCCGTGCAGCGCGATGGTGAGGTCAGCTCCTTCCTCATGGATGAGGTGGAAATCGACGGGAAGGTGCAAGCCACGCTTCCGGCTGGCGACCTGGTGCTGCAGGAAGACGACGCGCCCGCGGTGCTCGTCTCTCAGGGAATCGGTTCAACCCCAATGACCGGCATGCTGGCCGCACTGGTTGCCCGCTCTGCCTCCAGCGCGGTACCCGCCGTCACCGTTATTCATGCGGACGCCACCCCAGACTCCTACGCTCAACGCGACATCACGGACTCCCACGTTGTCGGCCTGGCCGATAAGGGCGAAGCCCGCCATATCGCCCGCTACCGCGACAATGGAGAATCGGTCGATCTGAAGGCACTGGCCGAAGAGGGGCTGATCCCGCAGGGCGCCCGCTGGTACCTCTGTGGTGGCAGCAACTTCCTGCAGAACCAGCGCGACCAGCTGGCCGAAAACGCCGATGCGCTGGCACCGAAGGGAATCCACTTCGAGCTGTTTAGCCCTAATGACTGGTTGATTTAAGGTGCGCAAGACTTATGACCCGTGACTGACGCATCGAAAGCCCCAGCTTTCGACGTTCCAGAACAGCTTCGCATCCGGCGCGACAAGCGTCAGCGGATTCTCGAATCCGGGAGGATGCCTACCCAGTAGAAGTGCCGCGGACCCACTCCCTGTCCGAGGTTCGCGCACGTTGGGCTGTGCGGAAAGATGACGGCGAAGCGGAAGCTACGTCGGCGGAGAATGAGGGCATCACTTACCTCGCCACAGGCGAAGAAACCCAAGATGCCGTGAGTGTTACGGGTCGTCTGATTTTCATACGCAATACCGGCAAGCTATGCTTCGCCACGCTGCAAGACGGCGATGGTACGCAGCTGCAGGCCATGCTCTCGCTGGCAGAGATCGGCGAGGACGCGCTGGCGGAATGGAAAGCAGATGTCGACCTCGGTGACTTCATCGGGGTGACCGGTCGCGTTATTGCCTCCCTCCGGGGCGAGCTATCCGTGATGGTGAGCTCTTCCGTTGAGTTCTCACATAGTGCGTGAGTGCCACGCCTCAGCAACCGAATCAAGGAAAGAATTTCTGTCGTCGCAGTAAATTTCGACTGCAGTCACATAGACCCGTCCTTTGTGCAGGTCTTCCGCCAAGACCAATGGTTCCATCTCAAGTCTGACGTTAACTTCGCTCAGGACCGGGAGCCTGGCTTCTCCGTCTTCATTAATAATGATGTCACCGCCCTGCCCGGGACCAGCCTTTTTCGCCCGCGCCAAGTTTTCCCATGGAATCTCACACACGAATCTGTGGCCGCGTCGGATTTCTAAGCCCCGCGGTGTAAGAAGATGCGGATTGACCTTAATAGAGGTGTAAAACCCGATTAATAGTAAGAGTGCGTAGATGCTTAGCACCAGCAGCAGAATGCGCCAAAATTGGCTTGGCACGGCCAGATGTATGACAATGCTTTCAACGATGACTAGAACGACGATTAAGGTAACCACGGTTCGTAGGTTCTTGTACCCGGGGTGGGCGTCGGCACCGGCAGGGGAAGAGGGACGTGTAAAGATTTTGGTGAGCGACCACAGCGAACTGATCTCCGAAACCAGCAAAGCCAGTGCCACTCTAGGAACCCCGAAACGATCGGCAGTTTCAGAGAGTGAGACCGACCAAGATCCTTTCTTCCGCCGGTCCGTTGCCATCCCAACAAACAACAGCATGAAAGCTACGGCGATGACCGAGATAGGGGCTAATACCCACCAGCCCGAGAGTACCGACGACGTCACCGAGAGGGTCACCACTGCGATTTCGGAAATAACTCCGAGAGCCAGCAGCGTTCTAAACACGGCTTTCATTTATTTTCTCTCGTTACTACTCGGGTGCACGACTTTGCCGTTAAACCCTTGTCGTTTAACCCGACTTTGCCGCACAACCCCATAACCGGCATACCCAAACCTTACAAAGCAGGTAACAAAAACGGACCCCGCGCACCCGCCAGAGCCTCCGTACCCTTGCTGCATTCCTGCCCTGGGGGAGTTGAGAGGATGAACGCCACGCGAGATCCTGCAGATAAACCTACCACATCGCCACCGCTGTGGTCTAACCTCAGGGCATCACGAGACCACGGAAACATGCACTGAACCAACGTTCTGCCACCAGATTTTTAGGCAACACTGCACGCAGGCGATATTCTTAGCCCATGGGTCGCCATCACCGCACTAGTTCGTCGCAGTCCGCACAATCGCTGCTTGCACAGCAAAAACAGTCCGCCAACCAAGCAGCGCCCGCCCCGCACACAACGGAGACCACAGGGCCGGACCAGCGATCGGCGCAGCCCGAACATCAGCCATCCGGTCGCAGTCTCAGCGCCATCAAAACCTGGACGTGGCCTCAGCGCGTACTTGCAGCCGGGCTCATCCTCGCGGCTGCGGCGACCATCATTGGGTTTATCATCCAATGGCCACCAAATGAAGAACCCCCAGTCAGTGAGCAATTCGAGCAGACGTCATCACTTTCCGGTGAGCTTGTCGACGGCACCGTCGCCATCGTCCAGCCCGGCATGTGCGGTTCCCCGTCGAATGGCCAGGTCTTTGACACTTCCCCGCAAACCAACCCAGAGGCGCCCAACGATTGCACCCACGCGATAATCGATTTAACTTCCGGTGAGCACGAAGGCCAACGCACACTGCTGGAGATTCACCCAGAAATCCCAGGCAATCCGCAATTGGAAGAGGGCGACAAGATCGCTCTTTCCAAGCACGACGCCGGCATCTATGGTTTTCAAGATTTCCAACGCAGCACCACTATGTGGCTCTGGCTGGCAGCAGCGATTATCCTGATCATCGCGGTTGGCGCCTGGCGCGGCCTGCGCTCAGTATTCGGCCTGGTCATCACTCTGGCTGTGATCGCGGCGTTTCTTATTCCCGGGCTCATCCACGGTGGTTCCGCTATTCTGCTCGCACTCACCTGCGGCGCCGCGGTGCTGTTCTTGGTGCTGTTTTTAGTGCATGGTTTCAGCTGGAAAACCGCTAGTGCCATGGGCGGAACACTGTTGGCATTGTGCCTATCCGTGGGCTTGTCGACGCTTGCTGTGGCCACCGCCGGCATCCGCGGGCTGGGCGATGAAAACAATTTGAATATCCTGGTCTACCTGCCGGGAGTCAGCATTTCCGGGTTGATGCTCGCCGGCATGATCATCGGCGCGCTCGGTGTTCTGAACGACGTCACCATCGCGCAAGCCTCCACCGTCAACGAAATGCGCGAACTGGAACCCGGCGCGAAGCCCTTACGCTTGTTCGCTGGTGCCATGCGCGTCGGCCGTGACCATATTGCGTCGATGGTATACACCCTGGTCTTAAGCTATACGGGTGTGGCCTTGCCGACGCTTTTGCTGCTAAGCATTTCTGGTCGTCCGCTGGGGCAGATTCTCAGCAGTGACATCATGGCTACGGAAATTCTGCGTTCGGTGACCGGCGCGATTGCCCTGGTCTTGGCGGTTCCACTCACCACAGCCATTGCTGCTTTGACTGTACGCGCCCCTGCCGCCGTTGATGCTGCCCCGCGGGAAGCATAAATAAGCAGCCGACATACAACACCTACATACAACATACGACGCCGAACATAAGACACAGTGTCGTATGTGTAGTATGTTTATCCTGAAGCGTATTTGGGCTCGACGAGAATAATAATTTCGCTACGTCGCACAAATTCCAGCTATTGCAGACTATGACAAACCCGCGTACGTCACGAATAAGGGAATGTACCGTGAATCATATATTCGTACCGCTGTGAAGTGTCCCAGGTTTTGTTCCGTCTGAGTAGATGGAAAAGCTGGACTATGCCCAAAAAATTGCTCAACCAAGCAGCGCGTCCAGCATGGAATTATCACTTCCACCGGAACCTGCGCCCCCGGGAAAGTTGACAAAACTCAAAAAAATCATGAAATCACATATTGTTTCACTCGGTTTTTGTCGCAACATTGGTCATTATTGCTGCTACTGGATGACTTATATATCGCTGGGGATGTTAGCGGCTTCCTCGTCTCTGTGGGCTATCTACATGCAAGACAATGCAATTGTGCTTATTGGCCTGCTTTTTGGGACGGCGCTCACCGCCTGGCAAATTCATCATTACAAGACGACGATTCCAATCGCCGTTAATGCCATTGCGATAGCTGCCGGAGCTCTGTCAGCTTTCGGCTTTGTAATCCGGGAGAACTTTGCAAGTTCTGCAATTGCATTCCTTAGCTTTGGCACCGCTGGTGCTTTAATCGCCTACGTTGTTTTCGCCGCTATTATGATTATCAAATCCCAGCAAAGCTATTTCCGTTGACTGCGTAGCGCGCGTTCCTCGTCTTCGACGCTTTGATTGAACTCCATCTTGGATGCCTGCCATTCATCTTCGGTCATGCGCAAGCGCCAATACCCCGAAATGGAAGTGTCCTCTTTCGCGATATTGCCGTCCACGTACAAAAACTTTCGGACGTCTTTAATCATTTCGGCAACACCATGGACAAACCAGCTGGTTCGCTTCTCTGGGTAACCGGCCTCACGGATAGCAGAAACCAAAGCAGTTCCTGGCATGCGCCCATCCCGCAGCACCCAATGCAGGTTGGCACCAGCCGGTTCCGGCATGGGCATGGTGCACTCTGCATCGGCGATCTCCAGGTACACATCAGCAGTGGTGTTGTCCGGCAGGTTTTCCAACGCGGCGGCAATCGCAGGTGCTGCGGCTTCGTCACCAGCCAAGACAAAATGTTCGTAGCTGTCGCTTGGGTGCCATTTTCCACCAGGCCCTAGAAAACCGATGCGTTCACCGATTTTCGCGTTCTGCGCCCACACCCCGGCAACACCGTGCTCGCCATGCACCACAAAATCGATCTCAAAATCTCCCGTGGCCGGATCAATCCGGCGGAAAGTGTAAGTCCGGCGCACCGGCTGGTGCTCCCTCGGCTGGGTTTTCTTTATTTCTTCTACATCAAATGGCCAGCTATAGTCAGCCCCTGCTGGCGCAAAAAGCAGCTTGACATAGTGGTCACTAAACGGAAATTCGCCTCCAGCCAAGCTCGGGCAAGAAAAACTGAGGCGCACCATCGTGCGGGATAACTGAGTACGCCCCGTGACGGTGGCTTCCCGTACTTGCCGTTTTTTCTTTGGCTTCTCCGACTTCTCTGGCTTCGCGGTATTGTTCACCAGGTTCTCTTCAGCTATCGTGTTCATCTCCGAGGAATTCATAAAGCATAGCCTACCTTTCTAGAACACAGCCGACATCGCCTACGCCACTGCGACAAGCCCCATCAGCCGCGCCCAGCATCTCTAGCAACCACATCTTCCAATAACGCGGCAAAGCGCTGGCCGGTCTTTTCCCAGGAAAACTGTTCCGCAAACTTCCTCGCACCCGCACCGAGCTGTGCGCGCAAGGAGTCGTCGGCAAGAATTTTTTGCAGCTGTACCGCCAGTTCCTCTGGAGTATCAGCGAGCAACCCAGTGCGCCCGTGCCCGACGGAATCACGCAGACCAAAGCTATAACCGACCGTCGGGACGGCATGCTTACCTGCTTCGACGACGGCTAAGCCCCAGCCTTCTTTCCGCGACGGCATCACATGTACTTCGGCACGCTCCAATAACGCGTGTTTGTAGTCGTCGGTGACTTGCCCATGAAAAAACACGCGCTCGCCCACCCCAGACGCCTCCGCATAGGCCCGCAATTTGTCTTCCCACCAGCCGGAACCGATGACATCCAGCACGACGTCGTCGGCAAGCCCCACCGCTCCGTCCAACCCAGCTAGCGCATCGATGGCGTGCTCGATCTGCTTATGCGGGACCAGCCGCGACAGCGTGACAATGTGCGCCCCACGACGCTCCAGACGCGGCAGCAGTGCAGGCACCTCATCCACACCGTTTTCAATGATTGCGGCATCCGGCACCCCGAGGGACTGTAAATCCTCCTTGGAGGCCTGCGAAACAGTCACATAGGGCGCGCCCCGGTACACCTTCGGCGCGATTTTCGATTCCAACAACCAACCAATCCGCGCCAGCACCTGCCCAGCAACCGGCCATTGTTCCTTGTGACAGTGATGCGTGAGCAGCACTGTTGGGCGAAACACCAAGCGCGCAAAAAATGGAATCCCGTTTTGCGTATCGACGACTACATCAAGGTTCGACAGCGTGCCCAGCCCCAGCTTGCCGACGAGCATGCCCAACAGTGCTTTCGGATACACCGTGAACTTCCCGCCGCTACGCGAATAACGCACGCCATCGCGCACCGAACGCCGCG
Organism: Corynebacterium pseudodiphtheriticum; assembly: GCF_023509295.1. Lineage (NCBI taxonomy): Bacteria > Bacillati > Actinomycetota > Actinomycetes > Mycobacteriales > Corynebacteriaceae > Corynebacterium > Corynebacterium pseudodiphtheriticum. The sequence continues at coordinate 2,122,526 of NZ_CP091864.1, forward strand.
GCATATCGGTGTGCGCGGCGGATCGGTAAATCACCTCATGCCCTGCTCGCGCGAGATATTCCCCAACCCGCTCCAAATACAGCTCGGAACCGCCACCCTGCGGGTGGGTGGAATCGCGCCAGCACAGCAATAAGATCTTCATATTCCGTACCAGCTTAGCGGGGTAAGGCTGCATCCACATCAAAAGGACTAGAACTATACACAGTCAGCACAAAACACTGGCCCGAAATATTCCCCGAGCTGCCAGACTACTTGTGAATGGGGCCATTCTTGATTAGTGGAACCTGATTACCGTACGTGCGAACCTTTTTTAATTCCATGACAAATGCAACCAAAAGATTGAGAAAGAAGAGAGCAAACGCAGAGTAAATATAGGTGACCATTGTTCCAAGTCCAATGAACGAATCAGGATATTCGCTAGCTTCAACAGCAGCCATAGGCACTGCAAGGCCTGCGGCGACAGCAATCGATGCGAGTACACAACCCCGAAAAGTATTGCGCAACTTCACACTGACAAAAATAGAGCAGGCAGCAACAGTTACTACACAACCTAATATTTGCCATAGAGGGTAGTCACCAGGTGATTCAGGTACATGCTGCGCCCCATAACTAGGCGCCCATGTCAACCAAACAATCGGGGCAAATACACCGGCTGCCGCACCACACATCAGCAATAACCAAGCCGGATAAGAACGCTGTGGCTGGTCTATACGCCGCTGCATCTTAGGGTCCGACGCCGAGCGCTCTTCACGCAGAGCTTTCCTCCGAGAAATCAGATAGCTGAGCCAAATGACACCTCCGATTATCATCGAAGGAATAATGCTGAACAATAACACCAAGTTTAGAAAAATCGGGAAATCAAAATTATCCACAATGGACCTATCCTTTAAAAAGGGGGGGGGGGATGCCACCATATCCCCAAGCCCACTATATCCTAGGAAGTTATGCGTTCTGCCCTGCGCCATACTTTGCACCACACGCGCCGCCATGCCAGCTTAGCCCGGTCGATTCGCCTGCTGCGTTCTTTCGGTTACGAGCAATCCCAGCCACGCAAATTTTATGAACCGCTGGCCCGTGATACCGCGCAACAACTGGCAGCAATCCACCAGGATGTGCACGGCACGGGGCTGGACAAGCTATCGGTGCTGGATGTCGGCGGTGGCCCCGGGTATTTTTCGGCGGCTTTCGCCGAGCACGGCGCGCACTATATTGGCTTGGAACCAGACGTTTCAGAAATGACTGCAGCCGGAATCACCTTGGATACCGCGGTTCGTGCTTCCGGCACAGCGCTGCCTTTTCGGGATAACAGCGTCGACATCGTCTATTCCTCCAACGTGGCCGAGCACATCGCGCGCCCCTGGGAGATGGCTGAGGAAATGGTGCGGGTTGCACGCAACTTGGCGGTCATCAGTTACACGGTGTGGCTCGGGCCTTTCGGCGGGCACGAAACAGGATTGTGGCCGCATTATATCGGTGGGGATTTCGCCCGGCGTCGTTACGAACGCAAGCACGGGCATCCACCAAAAAATATCTGGGGGCATTCGCTTTTCGACGTCTCCGCCCGCGAAGGCCTCGGCTGGGCAGCCGAATGCGGCTACCATACCTACTGCTTCCCGCGCTATCACCCCAGCTGGGCCTGGTGGATTACGAAGATACCCGGGTTGCGGGAGTTGGGCACTTCAAACCTGATGATTGTGGTGGATAAGACGCGGAGCTAACGCATTCAAAGTTTCATTCGGTTTGCCAGCAAATCGGCCCTGGAATTGGTTTCACTCCCGCCCGGGATGATCTTGCCTATTGCTGCTGCCACGACGACATTGACCAGGGCCGCAAGCAAGGCAAACCAGATGCTTTCGGCTACGAAGAAATACAAAAATACCAATAGGACTATCGCAATGATATTTTCAATGGCCTGCGTATGAAATATCTCTAGACCAGATAAAAAATAAGCAGCACGCGCTACGGTGCGCACCAACCCGTCAAGTGAAATTCCCACCAATAGTGCAATAATTCCCCATTGCAACATGGAGGCCAAGCTAGCGGTTGCGAGCCCACCTAGGATATGCACGGTTCCCAATGCGACTACAAATGGACTGGCCACAATAAGAATGAGGAAAACTATCCTCGCAATGAGGCTGGCGAAAATTTTCACATTATCCAAACTGCACCTTTCCTGATCCACGAAATCCAGCTTCTTGATTCGTGACCTTTTGCTTTTGCTCGAATAACCCTACAATCCGGGTATCGCCACGCTGTTTAGCCGAGAGTGTCTGTTCCAGATTTTCGATCTACTCAAACGGAACACTTCAGACATAAGACCGGAAAGATCCTACCGTTTATGTTTACTTGACGTTTATAAGGTGTTCAGCACCGCGCAGGGCACCGGCACGCCGCAACAGAAGATAAGCACCGGCCCACAGCGCTGTAATTACCACCAGACCAAAAACTAAGCCTGCCCGATCGTCGGAAGATATACGCCACGAAAATAACACCGAAATAGCGCTCGCTACTGACACTCCCAGGACAATATGGGAATGCATTTCATTGCGTAAAATCTTCAAGCGCAACCAGAAAGATATCAGCATAGTTACCAAGATCATCAGAGCACTCAGCCAAATATGGTCGAAGAATCCTAAAACAAACCCAGCAAGCGAAAAAATACTGGCACTAGCTATTCCCTTCATCAAGCTAGACATAAGCATTGTTTACCTCCTCGTTTCAGACTTTCCATTACCGAATGTCCAGCTCCAAGCCGAGGGCCGGACATCAGGACGGAAAGATCCTTCCGATAACGTTCTTCAGCACGCAGTTTTCGCATGCAAAAAAGCGCAAACGGAATAATCTTTCCGTTTGCGCTCAAACACCAGGCCCCAGGCAGGAAGCCTTATCTCAGCGCTTCCCTGCTCTAGCCCTAGGCAGGCAACAGAGCAGAATGCCAGATTTACTTCGCTGCAGAAGCTTCCTCAATACGCGACTTCAAGGCCTCAAACTGCTCCAAAACCTCATCCGGGACCCGTGAGCCCAAGAAGTTGAGGTACTCAGCGTTATCGTCGACATCGCTGGACCACTCTGCCGGGTCCACAGCCAGGGCCTCTTTAACCTCATCCAGGCTGGTCTCCAAACCGGTCAGGTCCAAGTCCTCGGCACGCGCGGTGTTACCCACGATGGTCTTTTCTGCGCCGACCTTGCCGTCGACACGCTCGGTGATCCACTTCAATACGCGGGAATTTTCACCGAAGCCAGGCCAGATAATCTTGCCGTCGTCGTTCTTGCGGAACCAGTTAACCAGGAAGATCGACGGCATCAGGTCGCCGCCCTTCTTACCCATGTCAATCCAGTGCTGCAGGTATTCACCAGCGTTGTAGCCCATGAACGGCAACATCGCCATTGGGTCGTGGCGCAGCGCACCGACGGTTCCCTCGGCAGCGGCAGTCTGGCCGGAAGCCAGCAGCGAACCGATCATGGTGCCGTGTTCCCAATCGAAAGCCTCGGTAACCAGCGGGATGGTGTCGGCACGACGTCCACCGAACAGGATGGCGTCGATCTTCACACCGTGCCAGTCGTCGTATTCCGGGGCAGCGACAGGGCACTGGGAAATTGGCACGCAGTAACGGGAGTTCGGGTGCGCAGCCTTCTCCGCAGAATCCGGGGTCCAGTCATTACCCTTCCAGTCAATCAGGTGCTCTGGGGCTTCCCCATCCATGCCTTCCCACCAGACGTCGCCGTCGTCGGTCAGCGCAACGTTAGTGAACAGGGTATTGCCTGGTTCGATAGTGCGCATCGCAATAGGGTTGGATGCATAGTTGGTGCCCGGCGCGACGCCGAAGAAGCCGTTTTCTGGGTTCACGGCATACAGACCATCTTCGCGCAGGTGCATCCACGCGATATCGTCACCGACTACCTCTGCGGACCAGCCATCCAGAGTTGGGGTGATCATGGCCAGGTTGGTCTTGCCACAAGCGGATGGGAAGGCGGCGGCAACGTTGTAGTTTTTACCTTCTGGGCTGGTCAGCTTCAGGATGAGCATGTGCTCAGCCATCCAGCCTTCTTCTTTCGCCATAACCGAAGCGATGCGCAGCGCGTAGCACTTCTTCGCCAAAATGGCGTTGCCACCGTAGCCGGAGCCGTAGGACCAGATTTCTTTGCTCTCCGGGAACTGGGTGATGTACTTGGTTTCATTGCATGGCCAGGCAACATCTTCCTCGCCTGGTTCCAGCGGGGCACCCACGGAGTGTAAGCAGCGCACGAAGGAGCCTTCGTCGCCAAGCTTATCCAGGACTTCCGTGCCCATGCGGGTCATGATGCGCATGGACATGACGACGTACGCCGAGTCCGTCAGCTGGATGCCCAGTTTTGGATCCGGATCATTGATCGGACCCATGCAAAAAGGAACGACGTACATGCGGCGGCCTTTCATTGCGCCGGTATAAACGTCGACCATTTCCTCTTTCATGGCCTGCGGCGGGGCCCAGTTATTGGTTGGGCCGGCACCTTCCTGGTCTTCCGTGCAGATGAAAGTGCGCGATTCCACACGAGCAACGTCCGATGGGTTGGAGCGTGCTAGGTAGCTGTTTGGACGCTTTTCCTCATTGAGCTTGATGAGGGTTCCTGCGTCGACAAGTTCGCCTGCAAGCCGATCCCATTCTTGTTGCGAACCATCGACGAACACAACGTCTTCTGGTTGGAACATAGCAACGGCGTCGTTGATCCAGTTGATCAATTCTTTGTTCTGCGTTGGCGCTTCACCAACAAGTCCCGTGATTGGGGCGCTCATTTAGACTCCTGATCGGTCACTACAGCAGGTTGGACATGCCCCAGGGTAGCGACTACCAGGGGTGAAAGGTAATAACCACGTATAAGCGTGTATGCACGTACTGCCACTACCCCTGCTTATCCACATTTTGATTCTGCGAAATGTGCACTTGCCACCCCCATGTAGGGGTATTAACCCTTGGGTGCAGACGCCCCGAGAATCCCCTTAATCACAGTGACAGACCCGAATTGTTCTACCGTTTTTGACAGGGAACAATAGACAATAATGAATAGCACTATGAAAACTGAGAATTCCAAGAATATCGAGAATACTGTGAATACTGATTTGAATACAGCAAATACCGACAACGCCGATACTCCCGGCACTACCAGCAACACCGAACACTCCCGCGGCATCGGCGAATTTCCTGCCGGTCGGCCCCCACAAACCAATTTCAATGAGGTTTTCAACAATGATCTCGATTACCCGCGGCTAGGCACCGTAACTTTTCGCCGCGGCTCGCTCAGCGATAACCAGCTGGCGACCTTCGAAAAGCACTGGCCAGAACTCGGCACGATGCTTGCCGACGAACGCGTCGACGTCGACAAGTGGTTTGGCCGCAGCGGCGCCCCCACGATCGTGGAAATCGGCTCCGGCACAGGTACTTCAACCGCGGCGATGGCACCAAAAGAAGCAGATACCAATGTTATTGCCGTCGAGTTGTACAAGCCCGGCCTGGCGAAGCTACTTGGGCAGGTAGTACGCGAAGACATCCCGAATATCCGCATGATCCGCGGCGACGGCATGGAAGTACTCATGCGCATGTTCGCCCCAGAATCCCTCGATGGCATCCGCGTGTTCTTCCCGGACCCATGGCCGAAAGCCAAGCACCACAAGCGCCGCATCATTCAATCCGGGCCGTTGAACCTGTTTGCCTCCCGCCTCAAACCCGGCGGAGTACTGCACGTGGCCACCGACCACGCGGACTATGCCGAATGGATTAACGAGTTGGTCGAGGTCGAACCGCAACTAGAATACAAAGGCTGGCCGTGGCCGGAATGCCCGCAGCTGACCGACCGCCAACTGATCACCAAATTCGAAGGCAAAGGCCTAGAAAAAGACCACATTATTAATGAATACTTGTGGGTGAAGCGCTAGGCAGAAACGCCCGCAGGACCCATAGCAGCCGTACAGCACGTACAGCACGTACGGCTGCACACCCCGCGGCCGCATAAAACCCGAAAAAATACGAGAAATACTGGATACACCAAAAATATGGACGCACATACCGCACACACCGCGCAGAATCACTCTGCGCCCACTAGTTCAGCGCACAACAACACTCTGCTGATGATCTGGGACGCACCAAACCTGGACATGGGGCTGGGCTCCATCCTGGGTGGCCGCCCCACCGCTAATTCCCGCCCGCGTTTCGACGCCATCGGCCGCTGGATTCTGGAAATCTCTGAAGAAGAAAACCTCACCCCAGAAGCCTGCGTGTTCACCAATGTCTCACCCGGTGGCGCGGAAGTCATTCGCCCATGGGTAGAAGCACTGCGCAACGTCGGCTATGCCGTATTCGCAAAACCAAAAATCACCGAAGAATCTGATGTGGACCCAGACATGGTCGCCCACATCCGGCAACGGTTCGAGGAAGGCAACTTAAGCGAGATCGTCGTCGCCTCTGCCGACGGCCAAAACTTCCAGGGACTGCTCGAAGAACTCATCAATGCCGGCATTCCCGCCACCGTGCTGGGTTTCCAGGAGCACTGCTCGTGGGCGGTGAGCCACGAAGATATCGGTTTTGTAGACCTGGAAGATATCGAGGGGGTCTTCCTCGAACCACTGCCGCGGGTTAGTCTGGATGCGCTGCCGGAAGAAGGCGCCTGGTTGGCACCCTTCCGCCCGCTGTCGTCACTATTGTCTAACCGTTAGGAACCGGCATGTTTTTCAGGTGGGGGCAGTTTTCCTATGCCCATCGCAGGATCATTCCACTGCTGATCATCGCGGCTATCGCCGTGGTCTTCGCGGTTTTTGGCACCAAGCTCGACGATCGCCTCAGCCAGGAGGGGTGGGAAGACCCCCGCGCGGCTTCCACCACAGCCGCGGAGATTGAGGCCGAGACCTTCGGGCGGGACCGCAACGGCGATGTCATCTTGCTGTTCGACAACCCGCAAGAAAACTTAGAGGCTGCGCGCGCCCACCTGAATTACCTGCAAGAACAGTACCCAGACCAGATCGCGCAAGTCACCAGCTATTTCGATACGCGCAATCCAAACTTGCTGTCCGACGACGGCTCGGTAGCGTTCGCGGCCATCGGTTTAGCAGGTGACGACGAGCAGACCTTGCGTGATTTCCGCACCATCCAGGATGATCTCACCGGTGCCGACACCGCCCAGGGCCTAGATATCGAGGTTGCCGGAGCCACCGCCGTTGCTGATGCTTTGGACGACGGCATGGCGCACGATATCTCGGTTGCCGAACGCGCAGCATTACCGCTGGTGGGCTTGCTATTGCTGTTCGTCTTCGGTTCCGTGATCGCCGCGTTTATGCCGTTGATCGTCGGCGCGCTGTCGATCATGGGCTCCATCGGCATTCTCTCGGTATTGGCCGGGTTCATCCAGGTCAACGTGTTTTCGCAGGCCGTCGTCACCTTGCTGGGCCTAGGCCTGGCCATCGACTACGGGCTATTTATGGTCTCGCGTTTCCGTGAGGAACTAGATAAAGGCCGCGATACCCGCACAGCTGTCGCAATCACCACCGCCACCGCTGGGCAAACGGTGGTCTTTTCCGCACTCATGGTGGCCGTGGCCATTTCCAGCCTGCTGATTTTCCCGCAGGCGTTCTTGAAATCCGTGGCTTATGGCGCGATTTCCGCCGTCGGCCTCGCAGCACTGCTCTCTGTGACGGTGCTGCCAGCAATTTTCGGCATGCTCGGCCACAACATCGACAAATGGACGGTACGCAAGACCAAACGCTCCCGCCCAATCGAGGAAACCTTCTGGTACCGCGTGCCACGCTGGGCCATGAGCAAAGCCCGCTGGTTCACCGTCGGCATCACCGCCCTGCTGCTCGCACTGACCATCCCGCTGTTGGGTGTCAGCTTCGGCGGCGTCAACGAAACCTACCTGCCACCGAGTCACGAAACCCGCCAGGCACAGGATCGTTTCAACGAGGAATTCCCGGAACACCGCACCGAGCCCATCAAACTTGTAGTCAAGGGGGCCGATAACCAGCAGCTTGTCGACGTCGTCTTGCAAGCCCGTGAGATCGAAGGGCTGACCTCCCCCATGGCGCCATCCAGCCAAACCATAGACGGCACCACTGTGTTGAGCGCCGGTATTGCAGACCGCGAAGATAACGCCGGAGTCATCGAACAACTCCGCGCAATTGAGGCACCGGAAGGCGTGGAACTTTATGTCGGCGGCACCCCGGCGATGGAAGTCGAATCACTCGAAGCACTCTTTGAAAAGCTGCCGTGGATGGCGCTGTACGTTATTGTCGCCACGTTCTTGCTGATGGCCGCGGTGTTCGGCTCGCTGATCATCCCGGCAAAAGCCATCATCATGACGGTGCTGACCTTAGGCGCCACCCTGGGTATTTTGACCGGCATGTTTGTCCTCGGCGCCGGTTCCGGACTGCTGGATTTCTCGCCGGGCCCACTGATGAGCCCAATCCTGGTGCTGATCATCGCCATCATTTATGGCTTGTCGACGGACTACGAGGTCTTTTTGGTCTCGCGCATGGTGGAAGCCCGCAAGCGTGGAGCTTCAACCGACGACGCCATCAACTACGGCACCGCGCACACCGGCCACATCATTACGGCCGCCGCGCTGATCATGATTGTGGTGGCTGGCGCGTTCGGATTCTCCGATATCGTGATGATGAAATACATCGCCTTCGGCATGATCTTCGCGCTCTTCCTGGATGCCACTATCGTGCGCATGTTCCTCGTACCAGCCGTGATGCACCTGCTGCGCGAAGACAACTGGTGGGCACCGGCCTTCGTGCACCGAATTTATGAACGCATGGGGCACGGCGCATACGAAGAAACCGTGGTCCCGGCTGGGCGGATGGCGGATGCTTCCGGTCCGGAGGGTGATCTTGCCCCGGACGGTGACCATGAACAGTACGACCTTGCCTCGGAAAACAACCTTGCCCCGGACGGCGACCATGAGCAGTACGAGGAACAGTACGAGCTGGATGAACCTCGCGAACTGCATGAGTCGGAAGTCGTCGCCGATACCAAAGCCATTCGCAGCGGACGCACCACCGACCAAGACAGCGACCTGATTCCGTTCTCGGAGCTCATGAAGCGCCTAGAAAACGACAAGTAGACGGGGCCGCAACGATGAAGAGCACAGTAGGCAAATGGCTGCGGTGGATGCTGCCCCTAGCAGTACTCGTCGTCATGGGGATTTTCTTCCGTGACGAGCTAGATTTCTTGAGCGATGGCTTCCGTACCCTTCATCACGCGCAACCTTGGCCCATCGTCGTCGTGTTTATCACCTTTGCGTTTTCGCTATTGGCAATGGCCGAGGTGATGCGCAAATTGTTTGTCGCCGGTGGTGTGCCTGTCTCGTTCAAAGAATGCAACAACATTGTCTTGGCCTCCAATGCCTGGTCGACGACGCTTCCCGGCGGTCCTGCGTTCGCCGCTATCCTTACGTATAAAGTGCAGCGCGCTTGGGGGGCTTCCGTGGTGCTGTGTGGCTGGTTTTTTGTGCTCTCTTCTGCGATTTCCACGCTCTGGGTCGTATTAATCGGTTTTACCGGCGTATTTTTCTGGGGCGCGGATGTGGCGTTGTGGTCATTAGTAGTATCCCTGGCGTTGATGTTGGGTCTGTGCGGCGGCCTGTACTGGGCTTCCTGCAATACCCGGACCGTGGAACGGTGGATTAAAAACCTGCCGTGGAAAAAGACTGACAAGCTGGTCAAACACATTAACAAGCTCGACCAAGTTTCGTTGAACTTGGGCCAATTTTCCTGGGTGACGTTGATGGCGTTTTTCAACCGAGCCTTCGACGCCGTTGCTCTGTGGGCCTGTGCCTGGGCCGTGACCGGTAATATGCCTTCTTTCTGGCCTGCCGACGACCACACCACCATCATGGGCATTAGCGTCGCGTTTATTACCGCCAAACTGGCGGGTTCCGCGCAAATCACCCCGGCGGGCGTCGGCACCGTGGAAATCGCGATTATCACCGCGCTAGTGGCCACCGGCATGACGGCCGTCGATGCCACTGGCACGGTGTTGGTCTACCGGCTGATCACCTTTGTTTTCTACAGCGCAATCGGCTGGGTCATCTACTTCGCCTACTACGCACGCAAGGGTATGTCCTATGCGGCGCTGCGCCAGACTGATTCGGAAGAGACCAGCGACGTAAAATAACTGGCATGTCGACATCTACCCGCCACACATCTGCCCGTCCGATCATCTTCGATGCCATCGCACTGGCAGTTTTCGCCTTACTTGCACGTTTTGCCCACCAGTCTGCGGACATGCCACTGTCTTTCGTGGGCTGGTTATCCACGCTGTGGCCATTCCTTATTGGGCTGGGGCTCGGCTGGTTATTGCTTTCCCGCGCGACGGCGCTGACGATGGTTAGCGGTGCGAGCAACGGCCGCGGGGCGGCCATCGTGTGGTTGTGCACCGTCATCGTCGGGCTGGTCATCTGGGCGTTACGTAATGGGGCGGTGCCGCACTGGTCATTCGTGTTGGTCGCCAGTGCGACGTCCGCACTGTTCATGTTCGGTTGGCGGGCTGCCGCCACGCTGGCCGGTTCCCGCAAATGATACCGTTTGTCGGCGCTGCTCCCGCCTGCTGTGCCGACGCATCCGCACCAAGTCAGCGACATACACCGCCACCGCGACCCAAATGATGATGAAGCCGATCCAGCGCTGCTGCGACATCGGTTCTTGCGTGATAAACAGCGCCCACAACATCAGAATCGTCGGGGTAAGGTACTGCAGCATGCCGATCGTCGACAGCGGCAGCATGTGCGCACCGCGGGCATAAAACAGCAGCGGGGTGGCGGTGACCAGACCACACGACATCATCAGCAGGGTGTGTCCCCAGCCTTCACTGGCGAAAGTGGATTGTTGCTCTGGGTTCACGCTGATATATGCCACATAGCCCAGCGCAAATGGCAGCATGATCATCGTTTCTGCCCCGACGGAGAAAAACGCGGACACGGCTACTTTCTTTTTCAGCAGGCCATAGGTACCAAAGCTGAATGCCAACGCCAGCGCGATCACTGGTGGCTGGCCGCTCAGGAACGTCAGATACACCACGGCTACGGCCGCGATAGCCACTGCCACCATCTGCCAGCGGCGTAGGTGCTCGCGCAAAATCAACACGCCAAGCGCCACTGATACCAACGGGTTCATGTAGTAGCCCAGTGAGGCATCAGCCACGTGATCATTCATCACCGCCAAGACATAAGTACCCCAATTCACGGTGATCACCACGCCAGCAGCAGCCAAACGCCACCAGGTAGCCGCGCGCACCTCATAGATTTCGCGCCACCGGCCGGTCACCAGCAAAATTCCCACCATCAACACCGCAGTCCAGATGATGCGGTGCGCCAGAATCTCGAGCGGGCTGGCAGGATCCAACAGTGGGAAGAACGCGGGAAACACACCCCACAGCACATAAGCGGCGACGATATATTGCATTCCACTACCGTAGCCGGGAATCGATCGTGCCGACGACTAGCTGAACGAAGACTGCCAGAGACAAGTAAGCGCACTATATCTATTTAGCGATTTCCAGATCGATACCTGTCTTGGAACCCCTATACTGACGTTTAATTAACCACCGTGCGTTACGCCAGATTCACACTTACTATCCTCTGCCGCCAGGAGACTTAGATGCACAACGAAGTTTCAACGATTTCGGACCTGAAACCAGGACAGCGTTTCAACAATGTGCTCACAGGCCAGCTAGTCACGCTGAAAAGCATGAGCCTGATCGGCGATGCCGCAGAAGTTATCTATACCGATGACACCGGTACCCTCCACGAAGAAATTGTCACGGACACAGACATTCGCCAGTGGCAGTTGATGCCCGAGGGCTCTCCAAGCAATCAGTTTGACGGGGATGCGAGAGGCTTTTTGCTGTCACTCGAAGCATTGCGTATTCAAAACGCAGCTCTGTATGACCCTATGACAGCTGTGCATAGTTCAACGGTTGACCCCCTGCCCCACCAAATACGTGCGGTGTATCAAGATCTACTCCCTAAAGTCCCTCTGCGCTTTCTGCTCGCTGATGACCCCGGCGCGGGCAAAACCATCATGGCTGGTCTGTACCTTAAAGAAATGATTCTACGGTCTAATTGCGATCGTGCAATCATCGTTGCTCCAGGGGGCCTGGTTGAACAATGGTGTGAAGAATTAAAGGACAAATTCAACCTTGACTTCGCCGTTTTTAACCCTCAGGTTGCTGACACTGCAACCAGTGAAAACCCCTTCGATGACCATCCATACTTAATTGCACGCATGGATCAGTTAGCGCGCAATGAAGAGCTAACTGAGCAACTCAAATCCACGTACTGGGATATCGCGATCGTCGACGAAGCCCATAGGATGTCTGCAACGTATAACATCTGGTCGGGGCAAACGGATGAGACCAAGCGCTTCCGTCTTGGCCGTATCTTGTCCAATACCGCGCATAATTTCCTTTTGATGACGGCAACACCGCATTCCGGGAACAACGATAACTTTCAGGCGTTTATGTCCTTATTAGATCGGGATCAATTCGAAGGCCCGGCTCGTAACAACTCGGTTGCGAGCACCAGCGGACTGATGCGACGCATGGTCAAAGAAGAGTTGCTTACTTTCGACGGGAAACCACTCTTCCCTGAGCGTCACGCATACACCGTTAGTTACAGTCTTAGCCCTTTGGAGCATAAGCTTTACGACGAAGTCACCCATTACGTGCGAAAAGAAATGAATCGTGCGGCACGAATGAATGAACAAAAAAGGGGGAATACGGTTGGATTTGCACTGACTGTACTGCAGCGTCGGCTTGCCTCGAGCCCAAATGCTATTTTGAGTTCTCTGCAACGCAGACATGCCCGGCTCCAAGAGAGCTTAAGCGAAATGAACCAAATTGCGGGTACCCAAATTCCTCACTGGGCCAAGATAAATCACTCACATCGCCTGTCACTTTGGGATGATCCGGACGTAACTGCCGAAGAACTCACCGAACTAGAAGCTGAAGTAGACACAGTTGTTGATTCAGCGACTGCAGCACGCACTGTTCCTGAGCTACAAGCTGAAATCAGTCATATTGAACAGCTAATTCATCTCGCGGATCGTGTGCATCGCGCGGGAAATGATCAAAAATGGGTGCACCTGAAAGGAATTCTTAATGACGAAATTCTGCGCAAAACAGATGGTGAGATCCGTAAGATCATCGTCTTCACCGAACACAAAGACACATTAGATTACCTCCACAACAAGATCACGAAGCTTTTCCGTTCTGACAATGCAGTCCTCACCATCCACGGTGGAATCTCGAGGCACGAACGCAAGCAAATTCGGGAGGATTTCACGCATGACCCATCGTGCATTGTCTTGCTTGCTACTGATGCTGCTGGCGAAGGCCTCAACCTGCAACGTGCACATTTGATGGTGAATTACGACCTGCCATGGAACCCCAACCGCATTGAACAACGTTTCGGCCGCATACACCGTATCGGCCAACAAGAAGTTTGCCATCTGTGGAATATGATCGCGACTGGCACTCGGGAAGGCGAAGTTTTTGAGCGCCTACTAGCAAAAATCCAGCAGATGGGAGAAGCGTATAGCGGCAAGCTATTCAATGTTTTAGGTGATGGTGCTGCATTTGCCGACAAACCATTGCGTGAACTGCTACTCGACGCAATCCGATACGGTGACCAGCCAGAGGTCAAAGCCAAACTGGATCAAGTTATCGACGATTCTGTCCGTAATGGCATCGAAGAACTCATGTCCACTAACGCGCTTGACCCAAGTATGAGTGCTACAGCCACCCTCGAAGAAGCCCGCGTTGAAATGGAAAAAGCACAAGCACGCCGCTTGCAGCCGGGCTATATTGAGGCTTTTTTCATACAAGCTTTTTCAGAGCTTGGTGGCCAAATCCGGAAACGAGAAACCGGACGTTGGGAAATCACGAGAGTGCCTTCAATTGTAATCACCCAGGCTAGACAATCCCACCATAGACAGCCGATTTCGCGACGCTACGAACGCATCACATTCGATCAGCAGCACCTCCGCCCGATATCCGAAGGACGGATTCTCCCTGCTGCCGAGCTCATTGCCCCTGGGCATCCATTATTAGAGGCAACCAGTGAACTGATCATAGAGAAGTTTCACGGTGATCTTTCCCAGGGAACGATACTGATTGACAACCGCGACGACCAGTTGGATTATCCTGCAATTCTGCACGTGGTCGAGCAAAGAATTACCACGCAGGATGCCCACAAAGATACTGTCGCGCATTATTTTGATTACGTCTTGGTTTCTGAGCCAGATGCCGACTGTCAATGTTCTTTGCCCGCTGGTCACAAAGCACGCAGACATCTTCGTTTTGAGTCCTCCGATAGCCCTGTTTTCTTAGAACTCGATGCACCCCGGGCTTCTGAACTCGAACTAATTAAACAAGTCCCATCTGCAGCACGACCCCAGGGCAACTACTCAAAAGATGTCCAGGCCCACACCCTTTCGCACCAGCTGAAAGACAAGAAGACGCGATTGTCAGCTATCCGTAAGTACACAGCGGAGAAAGCGGCTGCTGAAATTAAGAAACGTCTGAAGCAAGAAATCGTCCATTGGAATCAGACTTCTGCAGAATTAGAGCTAAAAGAACGAGATGGAAAATACGGTCGTATCAAGTCAGCAGACGCCCGGGCGAAAGCGAAAGATTTAAACCAGCGTATGCATAAGCGAGTTTCAGAGCTTGCAGGCTTCGAGCGTTTAGCGATAACCCCACCTCGGGTTCGGGCAAAGGCACTCGTGATTCCATCAGCATTCTTGGCGCACCGTTCGGCAGAGAGTTCAGATGGAGAATCACGCACGCGTTACGCCAAGAATACAAAGGAAGTAGAGCGCCGTGCGGTTGACCTCGTTCTAGATACTGAACGACGCCGAGGAAACACGCCAGAAGAAATGGCATTTAATAACCCTGGCTACGACATCCAATCCCGCAATCCAGCTGGAAAATTGCGATACATTGAGGTGAAAGGACGTATCGCTGGTTCTCGGAGTTTCACTATTACGCGAAATGAGATTCTGTTTGCACGTACCCACCCTGCAGATCATATTTTGGCTCTGGTTGAGGTATCTCCTGATGGACCAGATCGCGACCGTATCGTTTATATCAACAATGCATTTTCCCATCTGGATCCATCTGATTCCACAGAATCCCAGAACGAGATGTGGGGTCAGTACTGGAGTCGGGGTGGTGCACCGTTAAATAATTAAGCCTATGTACCCTGAATTTTGAAAGAAATACCGCCATTTGGAGGATCCACCGTGACGTCTGCTGCCCCAAAAAAGAAGCTCATCGAAGTCTCTCTACCTCTAGATGCGATTAATGAGCAGGCTTCCCGCGAGAAGTCTATTCGGCACGGACACCCTTCAACGCTGCACCTGTACTGGGCTCGGCGCCCACTGGCTACATCACGTGCGGTATTGTTCGCACAGCTTGTCGACGACCCTTCTTCACATCCAGATAAATTTCCCACTGTTGAAGAGCAAGAAATCGAACGCCGACGTTTACATGCATTAATGGAACGCCTTGTTATTTGGGAAAATTCCAACGACGAAGACCTATTGAAACAGGCCCAGCAGGAAATCCGCAATTCAAACAATGGCGAGCTACCTGCGGTTCTCGACCCATTCGCCGGTGGTGGCTCCATCCCTCTAGAGGCGCAACGCCTTGGCTTAGATGCCCACGCTAGCGATCTCAACCCCGTCGCGGTGCTCATTAATAAAGCACTGATTGAAATCCCTCCGAAATTCGCAGGACAGGCTCCCGTATTCCAACCAGACGATGGCTCAAGCGACGGCAGCTTCGAAAAATTACGTTCCCAAGGCTGGGAACGAGCCGCAGGTCTTGCAAAAGACGTAGAACTGTATGGCCAGTGGATGCTGGAGAAGGCTCGCGAACGTATTGGACATTTGTATCCGACTATTAAGGATGATGACGGTGTCGAGCACACAGTCATTGCATGGATTTGGGCACGCACTGTAACCAACCCGAACCCTGCCAATCCTATTGAAGTTCCGCTGGTCCGTTCGTGGTGGCTGAGCAAGAAAAAAGGCAAGGAGGCGTGGGTCGAGGCGAAAGTAGTCAACGGCGAAGTTCACTACACCGTCCATAATGATGCCGAAGGACCAACAGACGACGATGCCGGGACGATCGGCCGTCGGGGTGGTATCTCTATAGCCGATGGCACCCCGTTGGACTATAAATATATTCGGTCAGAAGCTCGTGCGGGAAGAATGGGCGAGCATCTGATTGCCGTCGTAGCTGATGGGGGGGGGAGAGGCCGGTTTTATTCTTCGCCCTCCGGTAATCACCTATATGCGTCAGATTTACCGGTGCCAACTTCTACTCCAACTGCGCTACTTCCTAAAGTCGCACCGAGTTTCCGTGTTCAGGCCTATGGATTTGAACTTTGGGCCGACTTATTCACCAATCGCCAGCTCACTGCGCTGACGACGCTCAGTGATCTTGTTTCTGAAGTCCGCGACAAAGTTCTGTCCGACGCGCGTGCTGCGGGATTCACAGACGGAGCTCGCCTTGAAAATGACGGGTCTGGAGCTGAAGCCTACGCGGATGCGGTCGCTACGCTCCTTGGATTCGCGGTCAGCCGCACCACTGACCGGAATTCATCTCTAGCATCGTGGGATTCATCCCGCTCTGCCATTAGAAATGCTTTCGGCCGTCAGGCACTACCCATGGTGTGGGATTTTGCAGAAGCTAATCCTTTGTCAGATTCATCGGGTAGCTTTTCGAGCCAGCTTGGGTACATCGCCAAATCCATACAACATGCGCCAACAAGTACTTCGGGTAAAGCAGTTCAAGCAGATGCGGCTACTCGAGAATACGGGAATTTCGTAATCTCCACTGATCCCCCGTATTACGACAACATCGGATACTCCGATCTTTCAGATTATTTTTACGTGTGGCTACGCCGTTCACTGAGGGATATCCACCCCCAAACCGTTGCTACCATGCTCACTCCTAAAGAAGAAGAACTAGTCGCTAACCCGTATCGTCATAACGGCAAGCAGGGTGCCGAGCAGTTCTTTATCAAGGGATTCAACTCTGTCTTTGCACGAATCCGGAAAACGGCCGCTGCCGGAGCGCCGCCACTGACGGTTTATTATGCCTATAAGCAGCAGGACACACGAGATGACGGCACAGCATCAACTGGTTGGCACACTCTACTCGATGGACTCATAGCGAGCGGCTGGGAGATCACCGCAACGTGGCCACTGCACACTGAGACGAAAAACCGGCTGATTGCCAGTGGCACCAACGCACTGGCATCATCCATCGTCCTAGCCTGTCGCCCACGACCAGAAACCTCGCATGCAATCACCCGGCGTGATTTTATTCGTATGCTCAAATCTGATCTACCAGCAGCTCTTCGTGCCCTCATGTCTGGAAACGTGGCGCCCGTAGACCTTGCTCAAGCTTCTATTGGCCCCGGCATCTCAATTTTTTCACGATACTCCAGCGTACGAAATGCTGATGGCACTGATATGACCGTGCGCGAAGCACTCTCCCTGATCAACACCACGTTGGATGCAGTGCTTGGAGAGCAAGAATCCGATTTCGATCCTGACACGCGCTTCTCCGTGAAGTGGTATCGCCAATACGGCTGGACTTCTGCCCAATCTGGGGTCGCTGACCAGCTGGCACGTGCTGCAAACACCACCCTTGGGTCACTAGAGCGTGGCGGGATTTTCGAAGCAAAAGGCGGAAAAGCTCGGCTTCTCTCACCACAAACGCTCGACGAGGACTGGGATCCGAATACCGACGAGCATATCAGTGTATGGGAATCCACGGTGCGTCTCGCCGCAGTTCTATATAGCGGTGGCGCCGAAGAAGTAGCAAAGCGGTTACCAGCGATTTCTGAGAGGGTTAGCCCAGAATCTATTAAAGAACTCGCATTCTTGCTCTTCCACGAAGCCGAAAAGAAAAAGGACACCAAAGATGCAGGTTTATTTAACGCATTAGTAAGCGCCTGGCCCGATCTGATGCACCAAGCACGAGCATATGATCCTGCGCAAGCTCATGTGTACGACAGGGCTGGGCAACAAGACACCCTCGATTTCTAAGAACCATTCGCCAAACACCACAATTAACTTCTGAGGAAACCAAATGGCTATTAATAACAGAGAGAAGCTCACCCGGGCATTCGACCTACTTGCCGAAGGGCTTTTTGACGTCGTCGATGAGGCCATGACAAGCGCACTTGGGCCCGACTGGAACGAGCAACAAGCCCGGTACTATGCACAAAAACACGGGACCGAGCCACGTCCACT
The DNA here is from genome assembly GCF_023509295.1 of Corynebacterium pseudodiphtheriticum. Taxonomy (NCBI): domain Bacteria; kingdom Bacillati; phylum Actinomycetota; class Actinomycetes; order Mycobacteriales; family Corynebacteriaceae; genus Corynebacterium; species Corynebacterium pseudodiphtheriticum. Next base: position 2,140,821 of record NZ_CP091864.1, read on the forward strand.
AGCAAAAACCGATCCTAGTACCCAACTGAAAATGATTACTGAGCGCGGACGGGATTTCAATGATGTTCTTACAAGATCACAGCAAAGCTATGCATCCGAGCTACGGGAGACCCGCAATCTATGGGCCCACAATGAACCTCTCAGTTCTGCGGACACCATCCGTGCCCTGGACACCATGGAACGATTACTCCGCGTCATTGATGCAACCGACTCAGCTGATGACATCCAAAAAATGCGGGTGGATCTCGAACGCACGGTTTTTGAAGATAGAACCCGTAAACGGGCAAAAAGCCGCCAGGTAAACGTCACTGGTAGCGGGGATACCAAACCATGGCGAGAAGTTCTCCAACCGCATGATGATGTAGCCCGTGGTGATTTCACTGCATCAGAATTCGCGGCAGACCTCTACACCGTCGCAAATCCCAGCGCGAATAATATCGCAGGCAACGAATACACCGACCCTACCGAATTCTTCGAACGAACTTACCTCACCGAAGGTCTCAGTGACCTTTTGTCTCGCACGCTTCGCAGGGTCAATGGCGATGCTAATGCCAGCGCTGTGGTCAACCTGCAAACCAATTTCGGTGGTGGAAAAACTCACTCGATGCTGGCTCTTTATCATATCCTCAGCGGCACGCCAGCTAGTCACTTCCCTCAGCACGTAACTGAAGTAGTTCACAATGCCGGAATCAATGAGTTAGAAAACCTCGGCGTCAATCGTGTCGTTATCGTCGGCACATATCTCAAACCTGGATCAGCATCCATCAAAGACGACGGCACGAAAATTCACACAATGTGGGGCGAAATTGCCTGGCAACTTGGCGGTAAAGAAGCCTATTCCAAGATCGCTGCCGACGATATTGCTGGCACGAACCCTGGCAATACTCTTCGAGAAATCATTGCAGAGCACTCACCCGCCATTATCTTGATTGACGAGTGGGTCGCCTACGCTCGCCAGTTGCTAACCGAACGGCAATTACCGGCTGGCACCTTCGATACTCAATTCTCTTTTGCCCAGACACTAACCGAAACAATCGGCACGATTCCCGGCGCGATGCTAGTAATTTCCATCCCGGCATCAGATACTGCTGATGCAGATCGTGCTGGTAATGAACTCGAAATCGGTGGCAAAAACGGACAGGCAGCGTTGGATCGCCTACAAAATGTGGTCCGCAGGGTCGCTGATCAATGGCGTCCGTCATCAAAAAACGAATCATTCGAAATCGTGCGTCGGCGGTTGTTTAAAGAACCGGATGCACAACAGCTGGAGTCCATTGCCAGTACCGCACGCAAGTACTGGCTGATGTACAAAGACAACGGAACAGCATTCCCACAACACGTACTATCTGCGGGTGACCGCTATGAATCCCGGTTGCGTGCTTCGTACCCATTGCACCCAGAACTGCTCGACCGACTCTACGAAGACTGGTCTGCACTCGAACGCTTCCAACGCACTCGCGGAGTTCTTAAGCTGGTGTCGTCGATTGTGCACGAGCTCTGGAAAGCAGGAGATTCTTCTCCAATGATCATGCCAGGCAATGTGCCTTTGGACGCAGCGACGGTGAACACCGACCTGACGCAGTACCTTGAAGATTCCTGGAAACCCATCATTGATACCGATATCGACGGTGACAGCTCGACTGCAGCAACAATCGACCAAAACCGCCCCGACCTCGGACAACGGCATATCACCCGACGTCTCGCCCGCACGATTTTTGTGGGTGCAGCACCCCGGCAACGCAGCAACCAAAAAGGCTTAGACAAAAAAGATCTGTGGTTGGGCACCGCCATCCCCGGAGATGTCTTCAACAAGTACGGCAACGCGCTAGAACAGCTTGGCCAGCGGTCGATGTACTTCTACGAGGATAGTGGAAGCTATTGGTTTGATACTCAGCCATCAGTCAGCAAAACCGCACAAGATCGCGCTGACCAGCTGCGTGAAGATCTACCGACGATCTGGAACGAAATCATAGTGCGCCTTCGCGCTTCCGAGAGGGATACTGGTTTATTCGACCGCATCTACATTTGTCCTGAATCCACTGGAGAAATTCGTGATAACGAACAAGCCAGCTTGGTAATCACACATCCGGAATATTCGCACAGTAAAAACGACGGAAAAGATACTAAGACACAGGCGTGGGTGTCAGAAGCACTGACTCATAAAGGCAGCAGCCCCCGAATCCACAGAAACAGTTTGGTCTTCCTTGTTGCTGACAAACAAGAACTCAAAGCACTTGAGGAAGCTGCAGCGATGTATATGGGCTGGAAATCCGTCGCTGATCGTGCCGCAGAACTAAATCTTTCTGCTCAACAAACCACGCAAACTACGCAAAATGTTGAGCGCTACAACGAAATTGTCCACACTCGACTTCGCGATGCCTTCTACTGGATACTCACTCCAGAGCAATTCGATCCCAAACAAGATTTCGAGTTAGAAGTGACACGGTCAAGCAGTTCCGGCAACGCAAACTTGGCGGAACGCGCAAGTGAGCAACTCAACCGCGAGGAACAGCTCATCAACAAATTCGGTGCCACGCAACTGGGTATGCTCCTCACAGGATCATTACGCCCGATCTTCGATGAGAGGGGGGAGCTATCAATCGGAGAGCTGTGGAGCTATTTCACTCGTTATCCATACATGCCGCGTTTAACTAACCGAGCAGTCTTGGACCGTGCAATCGAAGAAGCTGTCCACACCCCTCTTAATCCATACGAGCGATTCGCTATCGCATCAGGAAAGGCTGACAACCGATATATCGATCTACTCATCCCACCTGTTGATGCCAGTCTCGCGGTCACCGACCACACACTGGTAGTGCGCGATGATATTGCACAACAGCAAGCAGAGAAAGAAAAAGAAGAAAAAACCACCGCCCCTAGTGCTGATGCTCCAGACAACCCTGAGATACCTCATTCCGTCAGCGCAGAAACTCCGACCCGGTCAGCCACGCATCCCGAGCCTGCAGCTGTTGCAAAAAAGACTCGGTATTTTGGCGCAGTCACAATCAACTCTGATGAATACTCCGGCCAGTACCTGGACATTAGCCGTGAAATTCTGAGCCTGCTGGACCGTGCCGGAGCAGATATCTCTATCACCGTAGATATTCAGGCAGATAAACCCGGCGGGTTTGAAAGCCACGAGATACGGGCAATCAGCGAGAACTGGAAAACACTCAACTTCGGGCCAAATTTCGGTTTCGAAGACGAATAGCAAACTGCAGTTCCCACTGAGCTCCACCTACATAGGCGCGATCGGGTGCTTTTTCGGCAAGTCTTCCACGTGCTTAGTCGCCAACTGGCGTAGCGCTTGCCGCAGCTTCAACCGGGTCTCCGAAGGCTGGATCATGGCATCAATATAGCCGCGCTCAGCAGCCACATATGGCGAAGTCATATTCTCGTCGTAAAAGTCCATAAACAGTTTCTTCATGTACCCACGTTGTTCCGGCGGGGTTTGCTCCAACTGCTTGCCCTGGATCATGACGACGGCCGCGGCCGCACCCATCACCGCGATCTGCGCGGTCGGCCATGCAAAGTTGATATCACCGGACAAGTTCTTCGACCCCATCACCGCATACGCACCGCCATAGGCTTTGCGCACCACCAACGAAACCTTCGGCACAGTGGCCTCCACCAAAGCGAAAGCAAAACCAGCGCCACGGTGAATCAACCCGGCCTTTTCTTGCTCCACACCCGGCAAATACCCAGGGGTGTCGGCAACGAAGATCAGCGGGATGTTGTAGGCATCGCAAATGCGGATAAACCGCGCGCCCTTATCGGCAGCATCGGCGTCGATACAACCAGCAAAATGCATCGGGTTATTTGCCACAAAACCCACGGCCTGACCATCAATACGCCCAAAAGCAGTGACCATATTCGGCGCGAAGTTTGCCTGCAGCTCAATCAGCTGATCATCATCACCCAGCAACTTCAGCACATCAATGATGTCGTAACCGGCATTCGTGTCATCCGGCATGAACTCGTCGAGCTCTGGGGTGTACGCGACTTCCTCGTCACTAGGCGCCAAAAACGACGGCGCCGGATCATGACACGTCAACGGCAGGTGATCCAACAGATCACGCACCAGCTCAAAGGCATCTTCTTCGCTGTCAACAACGGCCTGCACGTTACCGTTGCGCTCCTGCTGGCGCGCGCCACCGAGTTCCGCAGAGCTGACTTCCTCGCCGGTGACTTCTTTGATCACAGCCGGGCCGGTGACATACATTTCGGCCTCGCCATCCACCGCGATAACAAAGTCCGTGGTCACCGGGGCATACACCGCACCACCAGCGGATTTACCCAACATGATGGAAATCTGCGGCGCGTACCCCGACAGCGGCATCTGCCGACGCGCGATCTCGGAATACATCGCCAGCGACGTCACCGCATCCTGAATACGCGCACCACCAGAATCCTGAATACCAATCACCGGGCAGCCGATGCGGGCAGCCATATCCATCACCTGCGTGACTTTCTGGCCAAACGTCACACCAACGGAACCGCCATAGACCGTCTTATCGTGCGCATAGATACACACCGGGCGGCCGCCGATGCGCCCATACCCAGTGACCACACCATCCGAGTACACCGCATCGTCATCGCCCGGGGTCTTACCCAGCGCGCCGACCTCCATGAAGGAGCCGTCGTCAAGCAAAGCATTAATGCGCTCCCGGGGAGTAGTACGCCCTGCCTCATCACGCTTTGCCCGCGCCCGCTCCGAACCAGGATCCTGCGCCTTTTCTAAACGACGACGCAGGTCAGCGAGTTTCTCGGCGGTATTAGTCACCTAGTGCTCCTCCCGTGCAGCGGGGATCTTGCTCTTCATCCAACGGTCCATGTGCTCTGCGACGATGCCAATCGCTGGCTCATCCGGCACCGCCAGGTGATCACCCGGCAGCTGAACGATCTCTAACTCATCGACGATAGCACCCCAGCCGCCATCCGGATCAATATCGGCGTAGCGTGGCTCCAATTCAATTGCGCCATCATGCATACGTTCCGCGCGGAACAACAGCACCGGCAGGTCCACATCCGCCCAGCGCGCAAAATCAAGCTTGCCCAGAATCATGTTGTCCACGAAGCTGGCGCGCTGGTGTTCCAAAACCCCCGCGGATAGCCCATGCTCAGAAGCATCGGAGCTAGCCAGGAACTGCTCCAGCATCTGCATCAAGGCTTCCTCACCGGCGGTTTCTAGCAGCTCATACGGTACCGGGAAGTCCAAGCCGTAGGTACGTTCCGCGAATGCGGCGTAGCGCTCCCAGCGGGCCTTGGTCTCATCCAAGGTGTCCGGAATCGGCTCAGACGGCTGGGTGGTATCCAACAACGCAATATAGGCGAGGTCGACGCCGTGAGTGGAGTCGTCGGCGTTATCAGCATTGTCAGTGTTGCCAGCGTCGGCAAGCAACTGCGAAGCCGCCTCATACGCCAACGCTCCACCAAAGGACCAACCGCCCAGGATGACCGGGCGTCCCTTCGCATACTTGCGGATATCGCCCAGGTAATCCGCCACGCGCTCTTCCAAGCTGCCCTCGCGACGCTCCACGCCATAGACCGAAACCTCTTGCGGCAAGCGGCGCGCCAACGGCTGGTACACCACCGAACTACCACCGGCCGGGTGGAACATGAACACCACCGGCGCATCGGCACTGCCCTCACGCAGCACGCGAATATTGCCTTCGACGTCGGTTTCCAGGCCCTCGCGCACCACGTTGGCGATTTCTTCCAGGTTTTCTGCCTTGCCGACGAGCTCGGCCCCGATGCTCATGCCACTGCGCTCACTCAGACGCTCGGCGATCTTGCCTGCGACTTCGCTGTTGATCTCCGGCAACGTGCTGGTGACACCAGCGGCCGCGCGGCCAGTCAGGCTGGCCCAGGTAGCAAACACCAGGCGCTCAGCGGCATCGCGTGGCGCCACGCCGACGCCTTCTGCCTGGGTGGCATAGGACTGTTCGAGCTGATCTGACTGTTCAGACTGATCAGCAGATCCTTGCTCAGCAGAGCTCTTCGCAGAGGAGCTCTGGTCATCCCGCACGGCAGCACCGTTTTCCTGTGTTTGGCCAGCAGAGCCGTGTTTCTCCGCAACGGCCTGGTTGACCATCGCCACGACATCCGCCACCGACGCATCACGCAAAGCCTGCACCTGCAGCGGCGGGATTTGGAAATCGTTTTCCACGCGGTTTTTAATCCGCATGCCCATCAGCGAATCCAACCCCAGGTCAATCAGCGGCAACTCGCCGGGCAGGTCTTCTGCGTCATAGCCCATAGACTCAGAAACAATTAAGCGCAGGCGCTCCTCGACGGTTTCGGTCTCCGGATCCCAACGCACCGCCGAACCCGCACCAGGCATGCCCAGGTTGTTTCCGGCCGCCGCGGCAGCGGCTGCACCTTCGGCACCGGTTGCATCAGCAGCCAGCGGCGATTCTGGGATCGGCGCCACACCCAAATTCTGCGGTTGCGCGTGTGCACCAACGCCGCCGTCGGCAAGCGCCAACGTAGTGGCAAAACCTTCTGCAACCACAACGTCCGCTGTCATATCGTGCACAGTCAACGCCACACCACCGACATTGCGCTGGGCAATCGTCGTCAACTCATCCTGGGCGGGCAACGTGCGTGGTTCTTCTGCTGCTACCAGCTGCGCGCCCGGCTGCATCGCCTCGGCAGCTGCTTCCAGCAACGCCAGCGCCGAAGGCACCTGGTCAGCATCCACGGAAAACGCGGTGCGTCCATCCGGCAAATTCACCCGGGTGCCCGGCAACCCGGCAGCACCGGCGCTCGGGCGGGCATTCGTCCAATACCGTTGCTTCTTAAAGCGTGTGTTGGGCACCGCAGCGTACTCACCGCTGCCATACAGCTGCGAGAAATCGACCGGTTGGCCCAAAACATAAAGCTGCGCCAGCAGATCCACCAGGTTGTTTGCGGAATCTTCCTTGCGCTTCAGCGTCTTCAGCAGCTTCGCATTAGCCTTGTCGACGCTAAAAGCAGTGTTCATCATGCCCATCAGAGCAACCGGGTTCGGGCTAATTTCCACCATGGTGTTGTGACCGTGGGCAAAAGCACTGGTGACAACATCTTGGAAGTACACCGGCTGGCGTGTCATTTCCAGCCAATAATCCTCGTTATGCACCACCGCACCACGCTGGTGGTGGATTTTGTCCACTGAAGAGAACAACGGGGTGTGCAGCGGAGCAGGTTCGATGCCTGCGATGGCACCTTCGAGCTCGCCAAGCAACGGTTCCACCATGGAAGTGTGGCCGGCACCTTTGACGTCCAGCGCGCGGGCAAACTTGCCCTCTTCTTCCAGCTTTTCTACCAAACGCAGAATCGCGGCCCGTGGACCACCAACCGTCGTCATTCCCGGACCTGCGTACACGGCGGGTTCCACACCAGCAAATTCTTCTTGCTCGGCGTAGTCCGAAATCTGCTGTGCAGACAGCTCCACGACGGCCATCGCACCTTGTGCGTCGCCAGTCAGAGCATTTTCGCCTTCACCCATCAGCCGGGCGCGGTGGCAGGCGATCAACATGGCATCCTCGGCGCGCAAGCCACCGGCAGCATAGGCTGCGGCGATCTCGCCCATGGACATGCCAATCACGGCTGCCGGACGCGCACCGCACTGCGCCAGCAAATCCGTCAACGCGATCTGGATTGCGGTGATCGCGACCTGCGCGGTTTCGGTGTTATAGGTCTGCTCATCGTCCCGGACCAATTCCAGCACGGACCAGCCACCCTCAAAGTCCACGATCTCGTCGAGCTCCGTCATTCGCGCAGCAAAAAACGGCGACTGTTCCAGCAGGTCCTTCACCATTTTCCGGTGCTGGGAACCAAAACCGGAGTACACAAATACCGGGCCCGGGGTTTCCGGTGAGTCTCCGCTAAACGCAGACGTCGCAGCCTTGCCCTCGGCGAGCTTACGCAGGCGTTTCACAGCATCACCGGCATCCGCGGCAACAATGGCAGCCCGCGAACGGCCATGGTTGCGCTTTGCCAACGTGCGTGCCACAGCCTGCAGATCAAAATCCTTGTTGCTCTGGGCGTCTTCCAAATAATCAGCCAAATCGCCAGCTGCTTGCCGACGCCGCGATGGCACCAGGCCGGAAATCGGCAACACCACGTGGTCGCTATTCAGGCGCGCCTGAGTTTCCGTAGCCACGCCCGCAGCGCCATCGTGCGCCAACGCGTCCTGCGCTGTAGCGTCCTGCTCCACGGCCTTCTGCGCTGCAACATTCTCGGACGCCCGAGCACCATCGTATTTTTGCACTACGACGTGCGCGTTTGTCCCGCCGAAACCGAAGCCAGAAATACCGGCAATCTTGTTGTCCGAAGGCCATTCTCGTGGGTCTTCGACAACTTCCAGGCGTTCTTTCTCGAAGTCGATATAACGGTTCGGTTCCGAGAAGTTCACCGACGGCGGCACAGTGTCGTTCTGGATCGACAGCACTACCTTGATCAAGCTGGCAATACCGGCAGCAGATTCCGAATGGCCGATATTCGACTTCACCGAGCCAATCAAAGTGTCTGTTTCCCGGCGCGGGCCAAGCACCGCGCCCAACGCACTGGCTTCAATCGGATCACCGAGGATCGTGCCGGTGCCGTGTGTTTCCACGTAATCGACGGTCGCGGGATCAATCCCGGCATCAGCATAAGCCCGGCGCAGCACGTCAATCTGTGCTTCTGGGTTCGGCGCGGTCAAACCATTCGAGTGTCCATCGGAGTTGGTCGCGCTGCCCTTAATCACCGCCAAGATCTCATCACCAGCGGCTTCGGCGTCGGCAAGCCGCTTCAGCACCACTACACCGGCGCCGTCGGCACGCACGAAGCCGTCGGCATCATCGGAAAACGCATGGATAGCGCCCGACGGGGAAATCACGCCGAGCTCGCCAAAGGCAGTGGAAACAAACGGCGACGCCAGGATGTTCACGCCACCGGCAATAGCTACCTCGCACGAGCCATAACGCAACTCGCGCACCGCCTGGTGCACCGAAACCAGCGACGAAGAACACGCTGTGTCCACGTTCAACGAAGGCCCACGGAAATCAAAGGCATAGCTGATACGGTTCGGGATCACAGCCGAAGAAGTACCCGTCAGCGCGTATGGGTGGGCTTCTGCCGGGTCAGCGGCGATCAGCATGCCGTAGTCATTATTCGAGCTACCCATAAACACGCCGACCGGCTTGCCCTTGAGCTCATTCGCCGGCAGGTGTGCATTTTCCAGCGCGTGCCAGGTCAACTCCAGCATGATGCGCTGCTGCGGATCCATATTGGTGGCCTCAATGGGAGAAAGGCCAAAAAATTCCGGGTCAAAACTGGCTATATCGTCCAGGTAGCCACCGGTGAGATTGATCTTGCCCATCTTTTCCGACATCACCGGGTCGGACTGGTACTCACTCCAACGCCCCAGCGGCAGCTCGCCTGTGGCAGTGCGGCCTTCTGCTAGCAGCTTCCAGTATTCGTCCAAGCCATCTGCCTGCGGGAATCGGGCGGACATACCGACGATCGCGATATCACCACCGTAGGCACCGGCGCCGCCATGCGCACCGTTTCCAGCACCAGCGACGTCGGCACGCTCGTAAGACTGCTGGGCAGCCCCGGCCCGCGCGCTATCTTCCGCCGGACCGTCGACCAGCCGTTGAGCCAGCGAGGCGATAGTGGGGTATTCGTAAGCGATAGTCGGATCCAGCCGGGTATCCAGCAAGGTTTCCAATTCACCCGACAGAATCACCGCATCGCGCGAAGAAAGCCCCAGCGCTTCCAGCGGCTTGTTTTCCGATACCTCTTCAACAGGAAGGTCAGTAACCTTCACTACCCACTCGGTCAGCCAGCTCTTCAGCTGCTCAACTGTCATTTAGGCTTCTCCCTCAGATCCCTCATATTTCTTCTTTGCTACCTGCCGCGCGATCTTGCCTGCCGACGAACGGGAGAGCTCGCCAGGAGCCAGGAACTGAATATCATACGGACGCACACCATGGCGTGCGGTAACTTCCGCGCGGATGGCGGAAATTGCCTGTTCGTCTCCGGATTCTTCGGCTTGGTCGGCACGTTCTACCAGCAGCACGAGTTCCTCGGTGTTTTCTGCGGAGACCGCAAAGGCAGCCACGGAATCGCTACGCACGTGCTCGCTGGCGGTCATCACAGTGTGCTCAATATCCTGCGGGTAATGGTTGCGACCAGCAATGATGATCATATCTTTCAAACGACCAGTGATAAACAGCTCGCCGTCGATAAGCACGCCCAGGTCACCGGTAGCCATCCACTTATCCGCCGGAGCATCAGCCACGCGGGAGTCCTCCAGCCGCTCACCAATGGTGTTGTGGAAAGTAGCCGCAGTTTCTTCCGGACGGTTCAGGTAGCCCGCAGCCATGTTGTCACCGTGGCACCACACCTCTCCGACGGTGGAATCTGGCAATTCGGCTTTAGTTTCTGGGTCCACGATGGTCAGAAATTGTGGACGCACGACTTCGCCGTTGGAAATAAACGCCACGCCATCTTCGCTAGCAGTCTCCACAGCCTTGCCCTGCGCAATTTCGTCGCGCTCAAAGTACTTCACCTTTGGGCGATCCTCGGTCTGCGGGGTGGTCACCATCAGCGAGGCCTCTGCCAGACCATACGACGGACGCAGCATGCGACGAGTCAAGCCCTTCGGCTCAAAAGCATCCAGGAATGAGTTCAGCGCTTTCACCGTCACTGGCTCTGAACCAATGATAATGCCGTTAATATTCGAGAAATCCAGGCCGTCTTCATTGCCGTAACGAACTGCGAGATCCAATGCGAAGTTCGGAATCACAGTGTAGACACCATTGCTGTCGTCGCCTTCGCGAGCTGAGATCATGCGCGTCCAACGTGCTGGTTGCTGGATGAAATCTTTCGGCGACATGATCTCATTGCGCAGCCCCATGATCGTGGCGAACAAGCTCAGAATAATTCCCATGTCGTGGTGCAGCGGCAACCACGAGACCAAACGCAGCGGTAGGCGCAGGCGAGCTGCTTCGAAGATCTGCAATACGTTGGTCAGAATCGAACGGTTCGTCAGCTCCACACCAGCCGGGGTGCGCGTAGAGCCAGAGGTGTACTGCAAGAAAGCTGGTTCGTCGATAGGCATTACCGTCGACGAAGCCATGCGCTGCTGGCCTTCGATGGTCTGCTGTGGGTTGATGTAGGAATCAGCCAAGGAATCCGGCAGCGAATCTACCGCCAAGATACGGGGGCGTTCACGAGCCGGGAGTTTTTTGAAGTGATCACGCACCGCCGCTGCCGAAGGGCGGTTGGTAAGCACCAACTTCGGGCTGCAATCAGCGAAGACCGCCGTCAGGTGCCCTTCATGGCCTGGTTCATTCGGGTCGTAAAGAGGCACCGGAACCATACCGGCATACATCGCACCCACAAAGCCGAAAATGTATTCCGGAGAATTTCCCATCAAAATCGCGACCCGGTCGCCCATCTTGGCAACCTGCTGCAAACGCGCAGCCACAGATTTGATGCGAATGTTGATCTCTTGTCGAGTGAAATCAACCGCAGTGCCTTCGCGAGACTGGGAGTAATCCCAGAAGCGCAGACAATGCCGGTCTGCTCCACCGGTGTGCAGATCACCCTGATAGAGCAATTCCGCCAGCCCGACTAGCGACAATTGCGGGGCGAGTTTCAGGTTGCCCTGGCCGTCGTAAAACTGACTCATTGCTGCTTTAAGATCCATGGTGATTCCTTCTCTGAACTAACACCGGTGCAAGTAGTACCGGTCGGAAATTTTTGTTTATCTAAGATTCCAGCCTACGTTGGCGCAGAAGTCATGCAACTACCAGGTGCTATCGAAAACAAAATAAGAAACGTTAACATCTACAACATATACACCAAATGATATGAGTTCTAGTTCACAATCACGAATCGCCACGCCGAAAAACCGCCACGCCGAAAGGCTTTCAACGTGGCGGCGCTGGTGAGGTTCACATTCCGAGCAAACCTATCTGGCTAACCCTGATCAATGGTCTCGATAGCCCAATTCTTAATCCACTGATCCGCAGTGGTTCCGGGAATAACGTCCGTATTAGTGCCGTATTGCGCGTGCGAATTATTCGCCAGCTCCAAAGCCCGTCCTAAACCATCAATCACGCTTTCCGGTGCAGCGCAGATCGGGTCACTCGAAGCACAAATCTGGAAAGTACGATCCTGCAACGCACCAAAACCATCACGCGCACCACGCATTGACGCACCCGGAGTGACATTTTGCACCAGCCCCTCGACCGGTTTCAGCGACACCTCGGCACCAACCCCACCAACGGGATTGCCAGGGTTGATGCCCTGATCCGCAGTACGACGGCCGTCGGCAAGCAAAGCAACACCACGAACCCGCTCGGGAGGGATCGGGCCACGATGATTACCGATCTCATTGACGATATCGCCCAAAATTACCGCACCTTGAGAAAACCCGGTCATGGCAAAGTCCGTTAACGGGCATTCCCCGTGAGTGGAAAGCAAGCGCTCACGCACCTTCTGCGTACCTTCTTCACGAGATTGGTCATAAGTCAGTTGATCCTGATTCTGCACGTTGGCAAACTGCGCAGAATACGGCAAAGTCCATACACGCACATCGTCTGGAGCATAACGCTCCTGCAGTGGGCGGGTGACATTCAGCAAGAATGAATGGGGCTTCGCCTGTGGATTGAACGGGTCATCATCCGCAGCAGATTCCCACGTGCCCGGCGCAGCAATAAACTCCACGCGCGGGCACCATTCCGGTTGCACTGGCCCTTCCGCTTCTTCGGCAGGACGAGCCTGGTCGTCCGGGGCCATCGGATCATCACCGCTCAGGTATTGCACTACCCCGGCACCGATCAGAACGATCAGGACGATCACGGCGACAACCGTGAGCACTTTTCTCATAGCTTCACATTTCTTGATTGAGCACGACTGCGGAATTTTCTAGCACATAACTACCGCACTAGCACTAGCAAAAGCGCCCGCGCGCGGATTCCGTCAACTTATCAACCAAATCTTCAAATTCTCTGTCAGTGCGCTCCTGCCCGATCAGCTGCCCAGCCACTGCCTGTAAGATCGCGGTCTGCTCATCACAGACCAGATAGCCAGCAGAAACCACCTGACCTTCGACACCTGCAACATCAACTCCGAGAGCGCGAACATCATCGAGGAAGGCGGCGTTCTCGCCCTCGAAAGGGTTCGTCTCAGGAATTTCGTCGATTTCCTGCGCGCCACGGTCACGGCCACCGGCAGCTTGCGGCGCCGGTTCAGCGTTATTATTCCCGGCATTATTCTGCCCGGAACCAGACTTAGCCGTCGTAGAACCCTCGCTGGATTTTTTGCCATCCTTACCGTCTTTGCCGTCCTTATCGGCCCCCGGCGAGGTTGTAGAACTGGCTGCGGTGGATTTCGTAGTCTGTGTCGAGGATTTGCTCAGGGTTTCTGGTGCTTCGTCTTCTACGGTCGCTGAACCACAGGCGGCCAAAACCAGGGCACCGGTGGTCAACGCCGCTACCAACGACGCTTTCCGACGCCGCACCCCAGTGTTGCGAGGAGCTTCAACGCTACGAATACCTGTGCTTCGAGTAAATCGCATTACTTCTCCCGTACGCCACCGTTGATCTCTTGCAGGGTTCCGTTCTGGAACTTCTGCTCATTCACGCCCGGCTTCGACTCGAAGTCCGCAGTAGGCCAGCCGAATTTGCCCTTCTCATAACCGTGCTTACCCCATTCGTCGAAAATCTTTCCGTACTTGATCACCTGGGCGCCGGATTCTGGCGAGAAATAAATATTGCCGTTTTCGAACTGCTGGAACCAACCGCCATCGATCTTGTACTCATTGCTGATCGGCAGACCCAAGTCAGCCTTGTCCACGGTCGCATACTTCTTAGCGATTGCGCCGAAGACCAGGTGGGTCTTGCCCTCACGGTTCCGCGCTAGGAAGCCACCTTGCATCGGCTGTAGCTTGCCGCCATTGATGTGTTCATCCTTGCCGGTAGGGTACCCGGAACGGCCACGCTCGTAGTCGTATTCTTTCCAGCCTTCCAACAAATCATTCGGCACTTCCCAAGCACCAGTATCTGGGTGCCAATAAATGTTGCCGTTTTCGAACTGTACCAACCGGCCCTTGCCGTCTGGAGTACCCAGTTCAGTGGACTTCGGGAAGCCCAACCACGAGGTTGCTCCACCCAGCTGCGCATAACGCGCGTTGATCGCGCCGTAAACCCCATGCGCACCGGTTTCTGGCGACCAATAAGCAGTACCGCCGGTGAAATCCTGCGCCACACCACTGGTCTCGCCCACCTGGTATTCATTAGTCAAGCATTCTTCGAAGTGCGCCTGGCCAGCAACGCTGGCTCCAATGGCTCCCTTAACTTCGCACTCCGCCGCGCGGCCTTCTTGTGGGATGCTCAGAGAGTTCGCGATGTACGGCCAGGCCTGCTTCAGCTCAAATTCCCAGTATTCCCAAGTGTGAATACCGGTTGGGCGGAACTTCGCGACGACATCCACGTTTTGGGCCTTGGCACGGTCCACGAAGGTTTGCGTCGACATGCGCGAAATAACTTCCAGGCCCACACCTGGCAAGCTTGGGCCGTGCTTGGCAACGGAGTTCGGGTCGCCGAAGTCCGGCTGTCCGCTACCGGAAGAAACATAGACTGTCATATCACGCAATTGCTCGATACCCAGCTTCGGATCGTGGTCGATCCAGCCCTGGCTGTACAGCGGCCCCCACATTGCTTCAGCGTTGTAGCCGCCACCGTCGGAAAGCGCCATCTGAATCGCTTCCGGCATACCTTTGCTTGTCGTATCCAAGTATCCGGAGAACGAACCTGCGAAATTAAACAGGTGTGGGTTCCGCTCTGCCATGTTGATAGCAGAAGTTGCGCCCATGGACAGACCAGCGACTGCCCGCTGCTTGTTGGAGCGGAACTTGTTATCCATGATTGGGATGACTTCCTTGGTCAGGAAAGATTCCCACTTATAGTGCTTACCATTGTCTGGTTGCTGCCAGTCAGAATAGAACGACGACTCACCACCGACTGGCAACACAACGTTGACATTCTTGTCGGCGAAATACTGCTCGACATCAGTCGCGATGGTCCAGCCTGATTCGGTTTCACGGGCACGCAAACCGTCCATCAACCACAATTCCGGGAACTGCTGGTTCGGCTTAGCGTAATAGTCACGGGCCAGCAGAATCTGGAACTTCATTTCCTGGTCTGGCATGGCAGCGGACTTCACGTATACGAAGGCGTGGCGGGGCGATTTGTATTCCACACGATCAATTTCCACGCCTGCTGGCAGCCCATCGGAACTCGGGTATTCCGTTTCGATGGTGCTGCGCTGTGGAGCTTCGCCCGGAAGAACTGAGTCAGTCAGGCCATCGTTTTTTGGCAGTAGGTTCGAGCTTCCTGGTAGCGAGCTTTGGGCATGCGCCACCGGAGCCTGCGTCGAAATAGGTACGACAGCCAAGCCGGTAGCGACGGCGGTAGGCACAGCCAAGGCCTTAAACCAGGCACGACCGCGAGTACCGCGTGACTGACCGGCAGTCTGTGATTGAACGTGCGGGGAACGAGACGAGTCTAGTCGCATAATGATTCCTTGAAAGTGTGTACAGGGTAGGCAAAATTCAGGCCCGTCCTCACCCCGGAAGTTCCCCGCTTCCGGGATGCGGCTGGCCTACTCGCGTAGTTATCAAGTCTAAAGTTTAGGTTTAACTTGGCGATGGTTGGGAAGACACTCCGGTACTTCTCAGAAAAATACACAAAGATCCTCAGCCCAGAAATGATTCAGTCCTAGAAATCATTAGATCATTCAGCTCCAGAATTATTTCAGCAGCAGAGAGCACGCTAGAAATAAAAAAACCGGACTGGTGTCGCTGTGTTGCGACATCCAGTCCGGCTACGAGCTCAGGCTTGTTTTTAACGAGCTCCCATAACATCCAAGATACGGTCATAAGTGCGATCCAACTGGTAGTTGAACTGGTACCAGTTGTGCAGACCAACGCCCGGGTAATCGGTGGTGATAGGAACACCATTCAAGCGAGCATTTGCTTCAAAGGCTCGGGTGCCGATCATAGACATAAATTCCAAAACGATGCCCGGAGTCTGGTGCTGCGGCGCCAAGTTATGATCCGCTGGCCCAGGAATACCGGAAGCGGCAGAAACGTAAACGTCGGTGTTACGCAAGTTGCCCACCAAGTGGAATGGGTCGTTCTGGAAACGAGCTGGGTTAATGATCGTGCCGTACATCGCGTTGATGTTGTAGCCACCTGCATCAAGCAACGCCACCCGCATCATGGTCTGCATTCCCGGTGCGGTGGTGAAAAGGTAACCGGAATAAGACAGGGCCTGACGGAATTGGTTTGGGTGCTTGCCAGCCAGGTTCATCGCCGCAGTCGCCCCCATCGACAGTCCGGCAATCGAGTTGTTGTTCGGAGCAACACCGAAGTGCTGCTGCAGATAGCCAGGAAGCTCAGCAGTCAGGAAAGTCTCCCACTTGTAGCTGCCGTCTTCTTCACCCGGGAAGTACTTCGGGGTGCCTTTCCAGTCTGCGTAGAACGATGCCTCGCCACCGACTGGCATTACCAGGGTGATGTTGTTGTCAACAAATTTCTTGTGGGCGTTGCCCTCGCGGTTCCAACCATTTTGTTGGTTGTTCGCCCGCAAACCATCTAGAAGATATAGGCCTGCGTTGCCACCACGAGAAGCAGGCTGGATCTGCACGGGAATATTACGCCCCATCGCTGGCGAATATACGTCACAGCGTTGCACAAAATAAGCTACATGCGGGTCCCAATCACAGGTACCCGTAGCATCCGGGCGCAACCAGCCCCGGTTGTCTTGTGCGGTCGCCACCGATGGGCTAGCCATCATTCCGAGCGCCACCGCCACAGCAGCCACCGCAGCGACCACCGCACGACGCATATTCACGATCGACGTCATTGCTCCCCTTCACGGAAATTTTTCCAAGCTGCCTTTATGCTCCAAGCTTTTCGATCGAACGCTAGCAAGCAACCGTATGCGGTGATCAGCCAAAACCAGAGCGGCAGCAGATTCTAGTAAGTGTATCGAAAACCGAGACAATTTCGTTACACAGCTAAAAAGCAGTCTAGGGGGAGGCAAAAATAATCGCTACTTGAAAATGATTTTAAATTGCAGGGACGATGTACACAGCCAACACGATGCAAGCGATCCACAGCAATGCCAGCACCTGCAGCGCGCGATCTTCCAACGCAATCTCATCCGGAGCTCCACCTTCACCCCGGTCCACATTGGAGGCATAACGCAAAATAGCAATGGTAAACGGAACCAGGGAAACCTGGTACATGATCGATGCCAAGCCTTCAGTAGCCTGCGAGAGTTCAAATCCCCACAGCGCATAGGACATAACGACGGCGGTAGCAGCCAAAGTCCAAACGAAGCGCAGGTACGTCGGCGTGTAGCCCTCCAATGCCTTGCGGATCTTAGCACCCGTGCGTTCCGAGAGCAGCAGCTCCGCATAACGCTTACCAGAAGCCATAAACAAGGAACCGAATGCCGCCACCAGCAGGAACCATTGTGAAAGTTCGATGCCGGCAGCTACACCACCTGCCATCGCACGCAGCATGAACCCAGAAGACACCAAGCCGATATCAATCACCGGCATGTGCTTCCAGCCAAAGCAATAGCCCAGCTGCAAGGCGATATACACCGCAATCACCGAGGCCAGACCTACCCCATCAGAGGCCAAGAAGGACAGGCCAACGGCCGCAATAATGAGCCCGACAGCCATGGCATAGGCCAGGCCGACCGGCAGCACCCCAGCGGCAATCGGGCGGAAGCGCTTAGTCGGGTGCTCGCGGTCAGAAGCGACATCGCGGGCATCATTGACCAAGTAGATCGAGGACGCACCCATGCAGAAGACGATAAAAGCCAAGGCGACGTCGGCAAGCGTGCGCCCATCAAGCAAGACACCCGCACCGGCAGCAGCCGGTGCCGCGATAACCAGGCTGTTTTTTACCCACTGCTTCGGACGCAGCGCCTTGATCATGCCATCAAGCAAGTTTTTCGGAGGTTGCCGCTTCCGGCCGGTATCCACGCCGGAGGTATGCGGTTCCGAATGAAACACGCTTTGGTGACCGTCGTTTTCCATCTAGCCTTGCCTCATCATTCGCTTAGCGGTCGCATAACCAATCATTGCACCCAGCAGAGTATCTGTCGGGTAATGAACCCCCAACACCATACGCGATGCCATCATTACTGGGATACCTGCCAACGGTATTTTTGTACCCGTCAATTCTGAAATCCCAGTACAAAACGCCGCTGTGGACGTCGAATGTGACGACGGAAACGACAACTTCGATGGCGTAGACACCCCCACGCGCACATACGGATAATCCGGGCGACGCCGACGCACGATGCGTTTCAGCACCACCGATGCGGCATGCGCGGTCAATGCCGAGGCACCAACTCGCACCCACTGGCCACGACGCTGCTTGTCGACGGCAGCACCTACTCCTGCGCTGGCAACCCAGCCTGCAGCATGTTCACCGAAATGCGATAGCCCACGAGCAGCCGACAGCACACCCGGCGCATCGAAAGCCACCGCCTGAATACGCTGCAGAACCCGAGATTCTGCCCGGCTCAGTTGATTGGGTTCGTTTTTGCTGGGTTTATTGGGCATCAAACACCTTCTTCCACGATTCACGTGCGGTCAATTGCGGGCGCGCACTTCGATAAGTTTCCTGCAGCTCATCGAAACGAGCGTCAATATCTTTCAATAGCTGCCGGGTTTGTGAGAGCAACTCACTGGTTAACTGCTTATCGCGTTTGCGGAAGGCAACCCCGGTACCACCAGCGGTGGTCACAGTCGCCGAATCAACTCGTGACAGGTTATACCACCGCGCATCCTTCGGATTTAGGTTGATCTGCGGCGCTTCATAGTGCGCCGGGTCAGCTTCCCGCGACATGTGGCGCAGGGTTTTCAACAGCCACGGAATCTTTTTCACCTTGCCCAAACGACCACCAACGTTGCGTAAAGGCACATTGGCACCGGTCGGCGCTGGCAGATCTGCCGCAGACTCGTATATAACAGCATCATCGTAGTTCTGTCGGATCTTTTGGATGCGTGGCAGCGACGATTCTAAGACATCAAAGAGTTGCGCTGGGCCAGACAGGAAATCCCGCATGGCTTCAATTTGGATAGCCATGGTGGAATACTCCATGCACAGCGCGTGTTTGTAGCTTGATTTCATGATCGAGCGTGCCACGCCCTTGAAGCTGCCGCGATGATACATAGCAGCAGTGATCAGACGGTTACGCAGGTGGAAATACGCCTGCCAGTCGATCGCATCGTCCTTATCTGCCCAGGCCATGTGCCAAATTGCGGCACCCGGCCAGGTGACCGTCGGGAAGCCGAACTCGGAAGCACGCAAGGAATATTCCGTATCATCCCACTTGATAAACAGAGGCAGTGGCTGGCCGACGGTTTCGGCAACCACGCGTGGGAACAAGCACATCCACCAGCCGTTGTAGCTGACATCGACACGCCGGTGTAAGTCTGCACTGCTTTTCGCGTGCGGGTTGCGCTGTTGTTCTTCGGTGAGCGTGTAGCCCAGCGGGTATTCAGAAAAGTCGTGGTCGTAGACACCATATGGGGCTGGCCCCCACATAAAGTCGTGGCCTTGGATCATTTCGCCTGTGGTACGCAATTGTGCGCGCTGTTGCAGGTTCAACATTTGTCCACCAACGACAATCGGGCTGGCCGCAAAACGGGCTGCCTGCACGGCACGCAAAATGGAATCCGGTTCGATGGCAATATCGTCGTCCATGAACAACACGAACGGCGCGTCAGTATTTTCCACAAACTCGTACATGATGCGCGAATAACCACCAGAACCACCCAGGTTGCCCTGTCGGAATTCGCGGAAACGTTCGCCGAATACAGCTACCGCGTCGTCATAGCCGGGCTCGTCAGCTGGGTGCTGGTTGCCCTGGTCCGGCATGAGCACGTGAGAAATAGCTTGTTCGACGACAGGATCCTCCCCCAGCGCCTGCAACGCAGCAACGGCGTCGGCTGGGCGGTTGAACGTCGGGATGCCGACAGCGACTTTTTTCGCAGCAGGCTCGATGGTGGACCCGTCGGGAAGCGTTTGTGGCTTCGGCGCGTGTGGAGCACACCAGGCGGCTTCGCTAATAATGGTGTCTGTTTCTGCGGTGACATCAAACCAGTACCAACCACCGTCTTCAAAATTCTTCAGTGGCAGCTCGATGTCCAGGGTGTCATCGGCAATCAAATGGTTGCTCACCCCAACTCGGGTGCCATCGACTTTGGAGCGGTACACCGCGATATTGGCAGTACCGACGACCTTCATGGTCAATACGACGGAGTCCAGCTGTGACCAGCGGCGCCAATACGATGCGGGGAAGGCATTGAAGTAGGTTTCGAAGCTAGCTTCCGCACCGGCCGGCACGGTGACATCAGTGCGGGTATTCCAGTTCAAGCGTTCTTTGTTTTGCGCGGATTCGATGAGATACAGCATGCAGACATCGAAAGGTTCGCCACGTTTCGGCAAAAGGATGCGTTGCAGGGCTTCGCGATGGTTCACGGTTCTCCAGTTCACAGAAGTTGATTCACGGTAATGAGTGCAGAGTGCTTAGTTCAGGGCGCTGGGTCCAGCGTGCCAGCCCAGCGGTTATTTCTTAGTGGCCACGTTCTTGTTCCAACGGCTTCCCGTCCTGGAAATACGGCACCAGTTTATTGTCGAACATGGACAGCGCCGCACCAATGGCCATGTGCATGTCCAGGTACTGGTAGGTGCCTAGACGGCCGCCAAAGAGCACATTGTTGTCTGTAACCTCTTTTGCCGCATGCTTGCGGTAAGCAGCGAGTTTTTCGCGATCTTCTGGGGTGTTGATCGGGTAATACGGTTCGTCATCGGCACCAGCGAAACGGGAATATTCTTTGAAAATCACCGTCTTGTTGCGCTGATAATTGCGCTCTGGGTGGAAGTGACGGAATTCCAGGATGCGAGTGTAGTCCACATCCTGGTCGTTGTAATTCATGACCGCGGTGCCCTGGAAATCTTCCACATCGTGGACCTCTTTGTCGAAGTCCACGGTACGCCAGCCCAAACGGCCCTCGCAGTAGTCGAAATAGCGGTCCAATGGGCCGGTGTAGACCACAGGAGCATCCGGTGACTGCGCCCGGATGTCATCCCGAACTTCGAACCAATCCGTGTCCAATCGGACATCGATGTTGTCCGAAGCCGCCATATTCTCTAGCCAGGCGGTATACCCGTTGACCGGCAGTCCTTCGTAGGTGTCATTGAAGTAGCGGTTGTTGAAGGTATAGCGCACTGGCAGTCGGGTGATATTGCCAGCTGGGAGGTTTTTCGGGTCAGTTTGCCACTGTTTAGCGGTATAGCCTTTCACAAATGCCTCGTAAAGCGGGCGCCCAATCAGCGAAATGGCTTTTTCCTCTAGGTTTTCGGCTTGATCCGAGTCGAATTCCGAGGCTTGCTCAGCGATGAGTTGTTTGGCTTCTTCCGGGCTGTAATAGCGGCCAAAGAATTGGTTAATCAGGCCCAGCCCCATCGGGAATTGGTAGGCGGTGCCGTCGTGCATAGCGAATACCCGGTGCTGGTAATCAGTGAAATCGGTAAATTTGTTGACGTAATCCCACACCCGCTTATTGGAGGTGTGGAACAGGTGCGCACCGTATTTATGCACCTCAATGCCGGTTTCTTCATCAGTTTCGGTGTAGCAGTTTCCGCCCAGATGGGAGCGCTTTTCGACGATGAGCACTTTCTTGCCCAACTCATTGGCCGCGCGTTCTGCGATGGTGAGGCCGAAAAATCCGGATCCGACAATGATGAGGTCATATGCAGTCATGCATTACAGACTAGTGGAGCACCACCCGCACTAGTGGGAGCAACCCATTCCGAATAATCCTTCCCGATACGCGTGTCGCAACATGATTAACATTTTTCCCATATGTAACTTCGCATATGTATCTTCACCTCTGACACACGGCTTACACACGCGTGCATGTTTCAGGGGTGTGTTGCTGATTGATTCGCTGGATCATTCAAAGAAACAGGAGTATTCATGCACTTACGTCGCCGTATAAGCACCTCCGGGTCGCTGCGAAGCTGGGCTAGTGCCAGCCCAGTCGTCGCTGTCACCGCGACGGCAGCCCTCGTGGTCACCGCAGCATTCGGAGGCCACCAGGTATTGCAAACCCAAAATGCTGGTTCTGATCAGGCCGAAGCCAGCATCAGCACCGCCAGCTTCAGTAGCGGCACCGCCACCGTTGTGGATGATCCAGCCGTGGCCACCCAAGGCGACGGCCCCGCCCCGTCCCGCGCGGTCCAGGAGTTCACGAAGGATGAGGAATTCGATTCTTTCGCCCTGACCTGGAGCGGCGAGCGTGATATCAATGCGCACTTCCGTTCCAAGCGTGCCGACGGCAGCTGGACGGAATGGTTCGAAGCCGACGCGCTACCCAACCCGGAAGAAGCCACGCAGCAAGGCACCGAACTGATCTACGTCGAACCAACTCACACCGTGCAGGTGTCAGTTGCCGGATTAGATCTGTTCACTGGCGACGAAGCCACTGCGGGCACCACCGAAACCAGCGGTACACAGGCTGATGCGCAACCTGGCACACAATCCGACCCGCAACCTGGCGCACAATCCGATACGGAACCTGATGCGCAATCAACCGAAAACAAAACCGACGCAGCGCCCGGAACAGGCAACTCCCTACCAAAAGCCGGTTTGGAGACCTCCGCTGGGCTTATCCAGCCTGTCGCTGATGACGTCGACCTCACCGACAACGCCGACAGCACCACTGCCGCTACGGCTAATTCAGGTGCAGCGGGTGGCGCAACCAGCGCTGATGATCTAAGCGCGGTTTTCGTCAACGGCAACGCCGCAGCTGGCGCAGCCCAAGCAGAAAACACCATTGAACACACCGCAAACCTATCCGTCGGCATGCCGACCCTAGTCACTCGCCAAGGCTGGGGCGCGAACGAGTCCTACCGTGGCAATTGCGGCGCAACCGGCATGGACTACAACGCCCTGACTCTGCACCACACGGCAGGCTCTAATAACTACGACGCTGCCAGCGCTGCCGCACAGGTTCGCGGCGCCTACCAGTACCACACCCAGACCCTGGGTTGGTGCGATATCGGGTACCACGCACTCGTCGACAAGTTCGGCACCATCTACGAGGGCCGTCGTGGCGGACTCAGTGAGGGTGTCATGGGCGCGCACGCAGGCGGCTATAACCACGGAACCTTCGGTATCTCCATGGTCGGTAACTACGAAATTGCACCGATCAACGAAGCCATCATCCAATCCGTCGGCCAGATCGCTGGATGGCGCGCTGCGCAGTCTGGTTTTGACCCAGCAGGCACCATCCAGATGACATCCGGTGGCAGCAGCTACGCAAAATATCCTGCCGGTGATACACGTACCTTCCAGCGTTTCCACGGCCACCGCGACGTTGGCGCCACGACATGCCCAGGTAGCCACGCCGTGGCACGGTGGAGCGATATCCGCAACGCCACGAACAAAAAATACCAGCAGGTTGCTGGCCTACTCGCGGGCAACGCAACCAGCCAGCCGCAGTCGGGCAACCAATCCGGCACCGCAAATTCCAACAGCACCACCAGCACCCAAACACCCCCGCAGAGCGCTCCCCAAAGCAACACCCAAAACAACACGCAGAGCAATACGCAGAATGCGCCTAGCAATGCCAACTCACAAGGGCCTCTGCAAACTGCAATCAAGGCAATCGGCATCATCGCGCCGCTAGTCATGGCAATTCTGCAGCAGACCAGCAGCGCTGCCGAGAAAACACCGAATGAGTCCCCTGAGGCAACGATTAAGCGCTTGGCGACGTCTTCCGGTATCGAACTGGGCGATGTTCCCACGATGATCACGCAAGTCGTGAAACTGACGGGTAACAGCGATATCGAACAAACCTGGGCGCGGATCAATAAGCTGATTGGCCCAGTCCTGGGGTCACCAGCCACTGGTATCGTGCGAGCCTCCGATGATGTCGACTTTGCCTTGTTCGACAACGGAGTCATCGTTGATTCCGCGGCAACCGGCACCCAGGCGCTCTGGGGAGAAATCGCTCGTGCCTGGGCCAACGGCGGCTTCGAAAAGCTGGGGCTACCAACCAGTGAGCAATACCAGCATGGTCAGAAAATCCGTGTGAATTTCCAGGGTGGCAATATCACCTTCGATCCATCCACTGGACAAATAGAAATTACCGAGGGCTAATCAGCTTCAGCCCGGCAGGCATCTTCCCAGCCCAGCGTGCGTTCTACTGCTTGATTCCACATGCGGTAGAGCTGCTCACGCTGGGCTTCGGGCATTTTTGGCTCCCAGACGCGGTCAGCGGCGTAGTCATCGTCCGAAAAATCCCACCAGCCAATTCCGATACCCGCCGCAAGTGCCGCGCCCCAGACAGTCGTTTCGATCATCTCCGGGCGCTGCACAGACGAGCCGAGGATATCCGCTTGCATCTGCATCAACAGATCGTTGGCCACCATGCCACCGTCGACGCAGAGGCCCGATAATTCCCGGCCGGCATCTTTCTGCATTGCTTCGACAACCTCGCGGGTTTGAAAGCAGGTCGCTTCCAACGCCGCTCGCGTAATATGGCTGCGATCTGCATAACGAGTCAATCCCACGATCACACCAGCTGCATCCGGGCGCCAACGTGGAGCAAAAAGCCCAGAGAATGCTGGGACGATATAAACCCCGCCGTTATCGTCGGCAGCAATCGACTCACTGGAAGCAGCATCCGGAATAATTCCCAATTGATCCCGCAGCCATTGGATCAACGATCCACCAACCGCGACTGATCCTTCTAGCGCATACACCGGCTTTTCGCCTTGTTGTTGGTAGGCGATGGTGGTCAGCAAACCATGCTCGGAAAACTTCGGTTCCGTTCCGGTATTGAGCAGCAAAAACAATCCGGTGCCGTAGGTGTTTTTCGCATCCCCGGGCCGGAAACACCGCTGCCCAAACATGGCGGCCTGCTGGTCTCCCAAAATGCCGGTTATCTGCACCCCGGTGAGTGAACCGCGGTGGCGCACCTCACCGAGTGCACCAATCGAGGGGACGATCGTCGGCAAGATTTTCTTCGGCACCCGCAGCGCCTCACAAAGTTCGTCGTCCCAATCCAGCGTGTGTAAATCCAACAAGAGAGTACGCGATGCATTGGTCACGTCCGTAATATGCTGCGCTTGGTAGGTGGCATCGCCACTGCTTCCAGGGGTATTTTCCTCAGCAGCGCCATCTGTCTCATCGGCGTTTTCTCCTTGTTCCGCACCGCCGCTTAAGTTCCACACCAGCCAGGAATCAATGGTGCCGGCTAGTAATTCGCCGCGTTCGGCGCGCTCGCGAGCACCGTCGACGTGATCCAAAATCCAGGCAATTTTCGGGCCAGCAGGGTAAGAATTGGCCAATAACCCGGTTTTTGCTTGCCACGCCGTGGCATCGTCGAATTCGCCACCAGTGCGGGTGTCTTGCCAGACGATTGCGTTATAGATTGGTTCACCGGTAGCTTTTTCCCAAACAACGGCAGTCTCACGCTGGTTGGTCACCCCCAAAGCTTGCACATCACGGGCGGTGATATCCAGTTCCACCATTGCCGAAGAAATTACCCGGCGCGTGTTGGCCCAAATCTCGTTCGGATCATGCTCCACCCAACCTTTGCGCGGCATAATTTGCTGGTGTTCCAACTGAGCCTGCGAGACCACGTTTCCGTCGCGGTCAAAAATAAGGCACCGCGTGGACGTGGTGCCTTGGTCGAGTGCAGCAATAAACATGGTTGTTCTACAGCCACCGTTCTATGATCTGGGCTATCCCGGCATCGTCATTAGACCCAGTTACCATATCAGCTGCCTGGCGCACCGCCGGGTGCGCATTTTCTACTGCTACCCCACGCCCGGCCCAGCGCAGCATCTCAATGTCATTTGGCATATCGCCGAAGGCGATGACTTCCGCAGCCGCCACTCCCAAGTGGTTGGCAAGGAATTCCAGGCCAGCGGCCTTGTTTACCCCCGGTGCCGCGACTTCCAGCAATCCCGCGTCAATCGAATACGTAACGTGAGCGCGTCGGCTATCAATATGTTCAGCCAACAGCTCATACATCTGGTTCGCGGACATCGCCGGATTGCGCAATAAAAACTTCACGGCGGGCTTGTGCCAGACTTGTTCTGTCGGTTTAGAAATAAATTGCGAATCGGCCCAAGTGTGTGCGTAATTATCCGCGGCCACAAACAGCTCGGTTGGGTCTTGCCGTACGGAATAGCCTGCGTATTCTGCAGCGATACTTACCCCGCCGTAGGGGGCAAAAATTTCTTGCGCAGTGTGATAGACCTCTTCCATCAGTTCCGGCGAGATCTCTGCGGCGGTGAGCACCTCGTCGGCAGCACAGTCGTAAATCACCGCTCCATTGGAAGTGACGCACACTGGCCGGGCCGCTATTTGCTCTAATACCGGCTGCAACCAGCGGAAAGGGCGCCCAGTCGCTAAAGCAAAATGCATCCCCTGCGCGGTTGCTTTGTGTATAGCGTCGCGTACCCGCGGCGGCACACGATCGGCCGAATTAATGAAGGTACCGTCAATATCGCTGACGATTAGTCGCGGGGCGGGCCCGATGGCCATTGCATCATCTGCCTGGCTCACTTGCGGTCTTTCTTTTCCGCCTTTGCTGCCTTCGCAGCTTTTTTACGTGCGCGTTCGGCACGCGCGGCAGCATCAATTTCAGCGGCTTGTTCCAGGGTTGGAGCGCTCCCGCCCAAAGAAGCCGGCATCCACGGTAAGCCAGGTTCGAATGGCCCATGACGCTCGGCGTATTTTTCCCGGGTGGTTTCTAGTAGCTTTTCCATCGCTTTTTTCAGCGCTGCAGTATCTTCTTCTACGGAACCGCTGAGTTCGATGGGCTTGCCGACGGCTACCCGCACCGGCGCATTGGCACGCCAGAGGTTTTTGGGCAGGTCTTTGGTCCAGATGCGCTGCGATCCCCAAATAATCACCGGAAGCAACGGCGCATCTGCTTCATCTGCGATGCGCACTGCACCGGTTTTCAGATCTTTGATTTCAAATGCGCGTGAGATCGTAGCCTCTGGGAAAATGCCGACCAATTTCCCTTCCCGCAATTTCTGCACCGCTGCATCCTTGGATGCAGCACCTTTTCCTGCAGAACGGTCCACGCTGATGTGGCCCATCATTCGCAGCACAGTACCGACAATCGGCGTATCAAAAATCGCCTTTTTCGCCATCATGCGCACGATGCGACGCCCCCGCAGGTACGCAGGATATCCGCCCAGGATGAAGTCGTAATAGCCAGTGTGGTTGATCGCCAGAAGCGCGCCACCATCAGCAGGGATATTTTCGGCACCGTCCACGGTCACTTCGATGCCCTGCAGAAACATCAGCCAGCGAGCCAGCGGCACCACCGGGGTGCCGTAGGGAATTTCGCGGGCTTCAGATGAGTGCTTTTTCAGCTTCGGCAGGTTTTCCGGCACGCGTAGCCCGGCACGGCTGCGGTATTCGGTCACTCCAAAATCTCCTTGCCGACGAATGGGCGTAGGGCTTCTGGGACCACCACGGTGCCGTCGGCCTGCTGGTGATTTTCCAGGATCGCAACCAGCCAACGAGTGGTGGCTAGCGTGCCGTTGAGCGTCGCAGCAGTCTGGGTTTTGCCCTGTTCATCGCGGTAACGCGTCGACAAGCGTCGGGCTTGGAAGGTAGTGCAGTTCGAGGTGGAAGTCAGCTCACGGAAAGTCTGCTGAGATGGCACCCAGGCCTCGTTGTCGAATTTGCGTGCTGCGGAGCTGCCCAAATCGCCCCCGGCAACGTCGATGGTGCGGTATGGAACCTCGATGGCGGCAAGCATGTCTTTTTCCAGGTTCAGCAAAGCCTGATGTTCCGCTGCTGCGTCTTCCGGCTTGCAGTAGCTGAACATCTCTACCTTGTCGAACTGGTGCACACGCAAAATACCGCGGGTGTCTTTACCGTGCGAACCGGCTTCCCGACGGAAGCACGAAGACCAGCCAGCATAGCGGATTGGGCCGTCGGCAAGATCGATGATCTCGTCTTTGTGGTAGCCCGCCAGCGCCACCTCCGAGGTACCGACCAGATACATGTCATCGCGTTCCAGGTAATAAATTTCGTCGGAGTGTTCACCCAAAAAGCCCGTGCCAGACATGATCTCTGGGCGCACCAAAACCGGAGGCACCATCAGCTGGAATCCGGCTTCGCGCGCTTTTTGCGCAGCGAGCATCATCATGCCCAGTTGCAAGAAAGCACCATCACCGGTGAGGTAATAAAAACGTGCGCCACCGACCTTCGAACCGCGAGTCATGTCGATAAGCCCGAGCTTTTCCCCAAGCTCCAGGTGGTCTTTCGGCTCGAAATCGAAGCTAGGGATTTCGCCAACGCGCTCGATCTCGATGAAGTTTTCTTCACCGCCCGCCGGTGCGCCCTCCACGATGTTCGACAAACGGTACTGGATGGCGGCTACTTCATCCTCAGCGGCCTTTTGCTCTTCCTGCGCCTGCTTGACCTTTAGTTTCAGCTCGGAAGATCCCTCGAGCAGCGCTGGGCGTTCTTCTGCGGAAGCCTGACCGATCTTTTTACCAAAAGCCTTTTGTTCCGCGCGCAGATCATCTGCGGTGGCAATAGCGCGACGGCGCTTTTCGTCTGCAGCCAGCAACTCGTCGACAAGCTGCGGGTCCTCGCCGCGGGTGCGCTGCGACTGTCGGACAAGGTCAGGGTTTTCGCGCAAAAGCTTCAGATCAATCACGCCTCCAGAGTCTAGCGTGAAACGACAAGGTAAACTAGCTGCCGATGAGTACTCAGTCACCATGGCGATCAGCAGCAGCAGTGCGCACGGCACTGGTGACTGCCCTTGCCAGCGCAACGGCATTAACCGGCTATGGGCTGTTTTCGGATTCCGGTTCCAGCAGCACTGGCCAGGCAAACGACACCACCGTCAACGCCAGCCCTGCAACCGAATCGACGCAGAAACCAAAGCCAAAGGTGGCATCGTTCACCACCGCTGATGCTGGCGCCTGTCTGAGCTGGGATATTACCCCGGAAGGTAAAATCACCAATTTCGAACAAGCCGACTGCGCGGAAGAACACCGTTTTGAAGTCTCCGCGCGCGAGGATTTGAGTGCTTATCCTACTGCCGAGTTCGGCCCGGAAGCGGGGGTTCCCGGCACCGCACGCCAAGCCCAGCTACGCGAAGAACTCTGCCGCGCACCCACCCTGCGCTACTTAGATGGTCGTTTTGACCCGACCGGCAAATATTCCATCGCCCCTATCCTCCCGCCGGCTCCTGCCTGGGAGAATGGCGATCGCACCATGCTGTGCGGCCTGCAAACCACAGATGCGCGCGGTGTGCCGCAGCTGACCACCGGCAAGGTTTCGGAGCGCGATCAAGCCCGGGTTTATAGCGCACAGTCCTGCCTACGCATCGAGGAATCACAAACCCTGACCGAGGTCGCCTGCGGCGAACCGCACCACATGGAGGTCACCTCAACGGTCAATTTGCGGGAGAATTTCCCGGATGGTTACCCAGCCGGCGAAGCCCAAGATGAATTTCTTGCCGACGTCTGCACCCGCGCGGGCGAGGATTACCTGGGTGGCGAGGAAAACCTGTACCAGTCCACGCTGCAACCATACTGGGGCGCGATTAGCGAGGATTCCTGGCGTAATGGTTCCTATTCGGTGAATTGCACGCTGGTGCACGCCCGTGATGGCGGCGGTTTTTCCACCATTGAAGGCACAGCACGCGAAGGCCGCGGGGCGTTGACTATCGATGGCGGCCCACCAGAGGAACGTCCAGAGCGTAATCCACGGCGCTAACAACTGCGGTGACAGCGGAAATCATCCCGCTTCCGGCAACGGTGCAAAGGTACAAAGGTGATGGGCAATGGTTGAAATTAGCGACGAGGATTTCGAGGAGCTAGTGCTTGATGCGCTGGATAAAATCCCGGATGACTTCGCGTATCGCCTGCGCAATGTGGCCATTTTGATTGAGGATTTTCACCCGGAAAACCCCGAGATTTTAGGCCTGTATGAGGGCGTGTCCTTGGTGGAGCGCACCCACCACCACACGGGGTTTTTACCGGACGCGATTTTTGTGTACCGCGAAGCCCTGAAGCGTTATTGCAGCAGTATCCAGCAGCTTGCCGACGAAGTCGAGGTGACTGTGTTTCATGAGGTCGGGCATTATTTCGGTATGGACGAAGAGCAGCTGCATGCCGCTGGTTTTGGCTAAAACTTCCGCACCGCCCAGCTCTTTCGGCTGCCGTAAGCAGCACGGCTCAGGTATGCAGCACCCCCAGATCATAATCGCCCCAGCGGTCGAGCTTCCACTGCCCAAACTCCCGCCCTGCCGGGTCCAGCACGATGTAACGGCAGTTCGGCAGATACCATTCGAATGCTTGCTTCGGGTCCAGGCCCGTGAGGTAGCGCGCCACGACTCTGATAACGGTGCCGTGACTGGCAATGACCGTGGTGTTATCGCTGGCTGCGGCTTGTTCCATCACTGGTAAATAGCGCGCCAAGATCTCTGGATAGGTTTCGCCGCCCGGGGTCGCTGCCTGTTCATCGCCTTCCAGCCAGCGCAGCAAGCACTGGTGATATTCCGCGATTTTCCCCATGTCTTGGCTCATTTCGTAGTCACCAGCGAAGACCTCATACAACCCCGGGGTCACCTGTACCGGGATGGTGTAGGGTTCTAGCCCACGGAATTGCTCGAAGGCACGGGCAGCGATCTCCGAGGTTTGCTGTGTACGGATCGCCATCGACGACCACCACTGCGGGATCTCTCCCAAAGCACGGGCGAATTCCTCACCGACAGCGTGGGCTTGCCGACGCCCCAACTCGCTGAGTTCTGCTCCCGGCGGGCGGGTATCCAGGTAGCCGTGGATATTGGAGTGCGTTTGCCCGTGGCGGAGCAAAATAATTTTTCCCATGCTTAAACCCCCTGCTTATGAGTTGCCGTGCCTGTGAATTACTGTGCCTTGGGCCAGGAACCGAGGAATTGTACTTTCTCGCACCGCTGCTCCAGGGCGGCGACTGCCGCGGCCACCGGTGCATCGTCGATATGGCCATGCATATCGATATGAAAGCGGTAAGTTCCTAGTCCGGTGCGCGTCGGCCGGGATTCAATGCGGGACAAATCTACCCCGTGGCCAGCAATTTCTTGCAACACGCCAGCCAGTGCGCCGGGTTCGTTGTGCACGTGAAAAATGATTCCGGTGCGATCGTTGCCCGTGCGGGGTGCAACGCTTCGCTGCAAGGCGGTGGTGTCCGCAGCAGCCCCAGCGTCCACAGGATCCGTGGAAACCGCAGTAAGTGCAATAAAACGAGTCTGGGCACCGGAAACATCAGCCACCCCTTGTGCTAGTCGCGCGAGCCCATGCAGATCCGCAGCATTATCCGGGGCGGCAGCGGCGTCAACGTGGCCTTGTGCGACCATGCGTGCTGCTTCCCCGTTGGATGAGGCCGGGATGAACTCGGCATTCGGCAGGTGGTTTTCCACCCAGGTGCGGATTTGCTGATACGCCACCGGGTGCGTCGCAATGCTGGTAATCGCGTGCGGCTTTGCCGCGATTTCCTCGGTACCAGTCAGGATGCTGAATTGGATATCCAGTGTGGCCTCGGCGAAAATCTGCAATCCGGGGTTTTCCACCAATGCATCGTGCGTGGCAGTCACTGCGCCTTCGACGGAGCTTTCTGCGGCTACGACGGCATAGTCGGCCTCGCCTGTGCTGACGCGTCGTAAAGCCTCACCCGGCGAAGCCACCGGAACAGCGGTAACACCAGCCTCTCCATCGTGTCCCGCACCAGCAAACGCCCCGGCGCGCTGTAGCTTGTGCAGTGCAGCCTCGGTGAAAGTTCCGGCGGGTCCCAGGTATGCCACGGTGCTCATGCCCGCTAGATTACCCTGCCACTTCACATCGTTCTGAGATTTCACATTGTTGTGCGATTGAAAAGCACGGAAGCAAATAGTGCCTTGAGGATATTTTCGTTATACGATATAGTCATGCCCGTTAAAGCAACAGAACATCAAATTGATGCCTGGGTTTCTGAAGCCGAGGCCGGTTATGACGTGGAAGCACTAAAAAAACGTGGTCGCGGCCGACCAGGTCGAGGTGCTCAACCCTCCCAAGTAATCGCCGTTCGATTAACCGCCGAAGAACTAAAAATGTTAGACCAACTCGCTGCAGAAAAGCACTTATCACGCTCAGAACTCATGCGACAAGCGATTACTTCAATGACAGCTGCATGAGAGTTACAAAATCAGCTTCTAAACATGGCATCAGCATAGAAGATGGAATTCAAGCAGCGACATGGCCTGCATGGGTCGAACCGCTTGATGACGACAACGAACAATGGCGCGAGCTCAGACTAGGGTTTGATACCCATGCTCGACTACTCGAAACTGTCGTGATTGTTGCTTCTGATGGCGATGAGCTCCTTATTCATGTCATGAAGGCACGACCAAAATATGCCCAGCTCCTGGACCTGAAGGGGCTTTAATTGCAAAGGTTGCCTCGCCACCTCCCTAACCCCGAGCGGCTAGCGGGTTGGTCGATTCCGGCAAAGGATCTTTACGACGTCGCCGGGCTTCCCACCACCTTGGGCAATATCGCCCGCAGTTATATTGCCCAGCGCACCGAGCCGTTTCTAGCTCATCTGCAAGCCCAGGGCGCACATATAGGGTCGAAAACCGCATCTTCTGAGCTCGGCTTACGCATTGATTGCGAGCCGGTAGGCCTGCCCGCCCCGACGAATCCCTTGTGGCCGGGCGCGACCGCGGGTGGCTCGTCCGGAGGTGCTGCCGAACAGGTCGCACTCGGTACTGTGCGCGCCGCGCATGCCTCGGACGGCGGTGGTTCGATCCGCGTTCCGGCTGCGGCCTGCGGGCTTGTCGGTTTCAAACCCACCACTCCGCGGCCACCGGGAATGCCGAACGGGTCGTTGGCGGTGCAGGGGTTTGTCACGACCACGGTGGCCGATTCCGCTTTCTTGCACGCTCTCAATCCCAGCGTTTCTCGTGTGCGCGTCGGCCTGTTGACGGACCCAATTTTGACGGACGCCGAGGTTGCCGACCCCATGTTGCAGGCCACAGAGCTAGCCGCCGAAGCGCTTGATTCCGCGGGCCACCAGATTATCCCGATCACTGCGTTTCCCGGTGAGCGTACCCTAGACGCCTTCCGCACGATTTTTAGCTCCGCGCTCGCCACCGCGCTTGCCGACGACACATTAGCACCAGGCTCAGGCACCGTCGGCTACCCGCACTGGGTGGTGGAGCTAGGGCGTCGGCAAGCACCAACGGATGTGCAGGCAGCGAAAAAACACGCCTTCGCACTGAATGGTCTGCTGCATTCTTTTTGGAACGTTGATGTGGTGTTATCGCCCACGCTCACCCACGATCCACCGCCGGTGGGGCATTTTGCCGCGATGGAGCACGACCGTTGTTTTGCCGCGCAAACCCGCTGGTCGCCATGGTGTTCGGTATTTAATATGACGGGAAGGCCCGCCATCTCGATTCCAGTGGCTTTGCCTGGACGCCCACCAGTGGGGATTCATTTAGGGTCAATCACGCTTGCCGACGACGAATTGTTGGGGCTCGCGCTCGATCTGCATGCGTGATTGCTTGCTAAAGGACACTAAGCGGGCACTGCACGAGCAAGGGTAGGTAAAATATCTGCCATGACAGATCGCGGAGAACGGCCAGCTGGACGGCACGGGGCATCCCACGGGCCTGCAGAAGGTGAAGTTGTCCTGGGGCGCGACGGTAAACCGCTGCTGGATCGCTATGGTCGGCCGGTACGACGGCGTCCGCAGCCAGCGCCCGATCGTGTACGGCAAAGCGGCCGTCGTTCCGCTGGTGGCGGGCGGCATGCCAAGCCCGAAGCCCCGCAAGAACCTTCGCGTGCCCCTCGTGCTGCACGTCCGCCGCGTTCCGAACGGTCTGAGCGGCCTGAACGTTCCGAGCGTTCTGCACATTCTGCGCGCTCTGAACACCCTGCGCGCCCGGCGCGCACCAACCGGCAAGATTCGCGGGCGAACCGCCCGCCGATTGACCGGGAAAAGCTGCGCCGTGAACGCGCTATTTATGATGCGCAACGGGCTAATTCTGCTCGGCAGAGCGCAAATCACGATGCTGGGCATGGTGCACGTTCGGTCTCCGGGCACAAACACCCGGGTGCTCGCCCGGGCAACCGCGAGCAACTGCACCAGGCGCGCAACCAACAGCGGATCCCTTCGGAACCGACCCGCATGGACTTGGGCGGACCAGTAGCGGGCGGTGTTACTGGTGCCGCGGCAGGATACGCACAGGGCCGCACTGCAGGGCAGGACCGTCACGGTGAAGTGCCGCCTCGTTCCGCACAGCAATTTCCACAGCAGCCAGGGCAGCAATCTCCGTATCAGCAGCCACCACAGCAACGGCCGCCACAAAATTATGTGGGGCAACCGTATGCCCAACAGCCTGGACAGTACTATCCACACCCCGGTGGCGGATATGGGCAGCCGGGCCAGCAGTACCAGCAAGCCTACGCCGATGTACGCAATCCACACCCTGGCGCGGGCGGCGGCCGTGGTTTCGGAAAGTTTAGTGCGGCCGGGTTGCGCTCGAAGCTGCGCCGCCCGAAATTCGGCTGCGTGGGGTGTCTGGGCTGGCCATTAGCTGTGCTCGTGGTGTTACTGCTGGTCATTGCTTTTTGGGCGGATACCCAGCTCACTCGCGTGGCTTCGGAGCCTGAGGCACCTATCGGATCCACCAAAGGCACGAACTGGTTGCTGGTTGGTTCGGATTCACGCGTGGGCTTAAGCGAGGAAGATATCGCACGCCTGGGTACCGGCGGTGATATTGGAACGGGCCGTACCGACGCGATCATGCTGTTGCACCTGGAAGGCACCAGCGCACAACTAATTTCCATCCCTCGCGACAGTTACGTCGACGTGCCTGGTTTTGGGCAAGACAAAATCAACGCGGCGTTTACTTATGGCGGACCGCAGCTATTGACGCACACCGTGGAGGCCAACACCGGAGTCAGCATTGATCACTACGCCGAAGTGGGCATGGGCGGTTTGGCCAATATTGTCGACGCTATCGGCGGAGTGGAATTGTGCCCATCCGAACCGATCGATGATCCGCTGGCGAATCTCAATGTTGGTGCAGGATGCCAAGAAATGGATGGTGCCAACGCACTGGGCTATGTGCGTACCCGCGCCACTGCGATGGGAGATTTGGATCGTGTAGAACGGCAGCGCGAGTTTTTCTCTGCGCTGATGCACGAGGCCACCAACCCGTCGACGCTGCTCAACCCTTTTGACGTATTCCCGATGATCAGCTCGGTATCGAAGTCATTTACCGTCGGCGAAAGCGATCACGTATGGCACCTGGCCCGCCTGGCATTGTCGATGGGTACCGGGGTGGAAACCAAGACGGTACCGGTCGGTGGTTTTGCTGATACCGACGTCGGAAACGTGGTGCTATGGGACGAGATTGAGGCAGAAAACCTCTGGAACTCACTGCGCTAACCCCCTGCTCGGTGCAGGGGCGCATTCATCGGTTACAGAGCTAGTGGTTAATCCGCGATAGTCTCGTAGTCTGTATAGCCACGTTCGCCGCCCATATAGAACGTGGCTTGATCTGGTTCGTTCAACGCCAAATCTTCGTGCCACCGCCGCACCAAGTCTGGGTTAGCAATGAACTGTCGCCCGATTACGGCAGCATCTACGTAGTCTAATTCCAGCTCACGCTGGGCATCTTCCTTTGTTGTAACGGTGCCAAAACCATCATTCATCAGTACCTTGGTCACACCGTTAGCGCGCGCTTTGTTCGCTAAGGTCGACATCAGCTCGCCTTCCGGCTCCGCGTGCAGGAAGGAGACATAAGCCAGGTTTAGTGGCGTGATGGCATCTATGAGTCCGCCATATGTAGCCACCATGTCTGCTTCGTCTTCTTCGATGACTCCTTGCACGTTGTGCCCTGGGGAAAAGCGCACTCCAACGCGGTCGGCACCGATTTCATCAACAACCGCGCGGATGACCATTTCAGGCAATCGCCATCGGTTTTCGGGGCTACCACCGAATTCATCGTCACGCTGGTTGGCTGATGGTGCCAAAAACTCATGCAACAGGTATCCATTGGCGTTGTGAATCTCCACGCCATCGACTCCGGCGTCTACGGCGCGACGTGCAGCAGCACGGAATTCTTCGACGATGCGTGGGATTTCTTTGGTCTCCAGTGCACGTGGCACCGGCGCGTCCATCTTGCCGGAAAACCCACGGACTTCTCCGCCCCAATCCAGTGCACTGGGTGCTTCTGCTTGGGCTCCATCGATGAGATCCGGGTGGCTTGTGCGGCCACCGTGCATGAGCTGCATGAAAATGATACCGCCGATGTCGTGCACTTCGTTGGCTACCTCGCGCCAACCGGCCGCCTGTTCATCATCTGCGATGCCTGCTTGGCCCGGAAACGCGCGATTTGTCCATGCGGGGAAGGTACCCTCTGTGACTACGAGGCCTGCGCTCGCACGC
The DNA here is from genome assembly GCF_023509295.1 of Corynebacterium pseudodiphtheriticum. Lineage (NCBI taxonomy): Bacteria > Bacillati > Actinomycetota > Actinomycetes > Mycobacteriales > Corynebacteriaceae > Corynebacterium > Corynebacterium pseudodiphtheriticum. The sequence continues at coordinate 2,177,366 of NZ_CP091864.1, forward strand.
TGAGAATAGTACCGAACATGCATATCGCTCGGCACCCCGCTATGGCCTGCGCGCTGACGCGTCAGCGCAGCCATGGTCATGCGGTTTTTCAATCTGAAGCGGCCAAGTTCCAGAGTCGTAAATAATGATGTCATATCAACTACAACAATCTTTGGCGCGTCTTTGTTCCACGCACTTCCGGCAGGACGCTAAGCCGCAGATCACTGCGGCCGCGGCCCACTACTTTGAGGTTGCAGCCAGCTGCCCCGCGGCACTAGCGGATGGTGACCTGCCGCGATTTAATGTTTTGCAGCTGCTTGCGCTCGTCGGCAGAAAGCTGCGCGTCGTTGGAGATTTCTTCTTCCAAAGCCTGGTTCACGCGCTCTAGCTGCTCGCGGTAGGAATCCGCGGCTGGCTCCGGGGTGACATCAAAAACTGGGGCAATCACGCCATGCGTACGGAACACACCGGCGAATTTGGTGTCTTCACCAACGTGCAGGTCACCGCGAGCGGCCACGCGTGCCAGGGCGTTCAGGAAATCATTTTCGTTGTCCACCGGGCGTACCCAGCGGATATGTGCCTTGCCGCTACCGGTATCCGACCACCACAAAGCACCCGGCGCGTCGGCATCGATCGCGTGGGTTTCAATGACGGAATCGTTGGCCATCTGCATCGACTGCGCAACCTGCTCCGGCATGGGCGCGCCTTCTGGCATCCACCAGGAAAAGTCCTGCTCTAACTGGATATCCAGCGTGGTGTCGTGCGGCAGCAGTTCCGTGAGTTCCGGCTGGTTGCCGTCGGCCGCCGTGGACACCAGCGATTCGCCCGCCGAATGCTCCTTGACCCAGTTCAGGGCGTAGGCCAGGTCGTGGTGCGGGTTCGTGCCGTGGGCTTGCACCTGCAGGGCGACGAAGGCATCGCCGCCGTACTGTTCATCGCGGATCATCGCAGCGGATGCTCCTGGCAAAACGCTGCACAACCACACGGTACGGTCAATGCCAGCGATATCGACTTTCGCGTAGCCAGACGGCACGAACTCCTGCAATGCGATCAGTTCGGCCTCGCACGCAAACCCACAGAATGGACGTGGGTCTTTTTCCAGCTTGGCACGTTCTGCGGCGCGAGCTGCAAGTTTTGCTTGCCGACGCGACATTCCCTCTGGGAGGTCTTCTTTGTTCTTTTTCTTCTTCGCCATGCACGCCAGTTTACTGGTCGCCTATCACCTCGAGCGCAACCTCCGGCCAATTCGTCGCCAAGATGTTCACCCCGTTATCTCTAGCCCAGCGCATGTCATCCGGATCATCCACGGTCCACATGTACGTCCGACGGTCCCCCACACCAATCGCAGCCGGGTTGGCTTTGCCGTGGTCCAGAGAAAGCCCCAGCGCATGCGGGCGCGAAAGCATCAAATCACGGCTATTCCATCGGCGCTCCCAGCCGCGGCGCAAATAAATCCGATCCACCTGCGGCACGAGACTCGCGAGCCTGCGCAGCGAGGCATGCGAGAAAGAAATAATGTGCACACGTGGGTCTGCGACCATCCCGGTGCGATGCAGCGCCCGTGCGAGAGCCTTTTCTAGCGCTGCCCCGTGGCGCATCAGTGGTTTGGTTTCAATATAAAGATGGTGTGGATTATCACCCGGGGCGCCGAGCATGCGCAGCAAATCGTCGACAAGCATGAGTTGCTGCGGCGCATCCTCGGTACCGATATTTAGCCGCTGCAGCTCGGGCCAGGTCATGCGCGCAACCATCCCAGTGCCATTGCTGGTGCGATCGACGCTGGGATCGTGAATCACCACTGCTTGCCCATCACGGCTGACCCGAATATCGCATTCCACACCGTGAATGGGCAGTTGCAGCGCCTGCGCAAACGCTTCGGGTGAATTTTCCGGGTACTTGCCGGAATACCCGCGGTGGGCGACGATGTTACAGCCGGTCAACATAGTGTTCGCGAACTCCCAGGGAAAACGAAGACACAGCGAGCAAGCCTAAATGCTGCAGGCAATACCCGTGCCGTGGTGCGGGCAGTAGCCTTGCGGGTTTTTCTCCAGGTACTGCTGGTGTTCGTCCTCAGCCAAGTAGTATTCGCCCGCCGGGGTTTCGGCCAGAGTGGCGATCTCCGTGGTGACTTCACCGTAGCCGTTGGCCTGCAATTTCTTGCCGTAGGCGTCGACAAGCTTGTCGACGGTCTGCTTTTCTTCCGCCGCGTTCGGGCCTTCGGTATAAAACGCCGAGCGATACTGCGTGCCCACGTCGTTACCTTGGCGGTAGCCCTGGGTTGGATCATGCGCTTCCAGGCCGACGCGCACCAGATCCTCCAAGGACACACGCGACGGGTCATAAACCACGCGCACAACCTCCACATGATTGGTACGCCCCGTGCACACCTCCCGGTACGTCGGATTCGGAGTTACGCCACCGGCATAACCAGCCGAGGTAGAAAGCACGCCATCCAGGTTCCAGTAGAGCTTTTCGACGCCCCAGAAACAGCCCAACCCCACGATCAAGCTGGCCTGGCCGTCTTCCCAAATGCCGGTAATGGGCGTACCCAACACGGCGTGCGGGCGGGGGTTTTCTAGGACCGGGTGCTTTCCGCCATGCAGGGCGTCTTCTTCAGCGACGAGTTCTGGGTTCTTTCCAAACATCCACATGCCGATATTCTACGCGGGCCAAGCTCGCGGAAAGCTGTGGAAATAATACCGAGCGCATGTCAGCTGGCGCCCGGATGTCATGTCAGCCGACGCACGGAAGAAGATGTGCACGAGCGGTCAGGGATTTATGTCATAAAAATGTTGCAATATTCTTATACGTGCCTATTATGGGCGATGTACCCAACGAAAGGATTTAGCGATAATGGCTGTTTACGAACTCCCAGAACTCGATTACGACTACAACGCTCTGGAACCACACATCTCCGGTGAAATCATGGAGCTGCACCACTCCAAGCACCACAACACTTACGTTCAGGGTGCTAACGCAGCTTTGGATGCCCTGGAAGAAGAGCGCAACGGCGAAGCTAACCCAGACCGCATCCGTGCACTGTCCAAGAACTTGGCTTTCAACCTGGGTGGCCACACCAACCACTCCATCTTCTGGAAGAACCTGAGCCCTAACGGTGGCGGCGAGCCAACCGGTGAGCTGGCAGAAGCCATTGACCGCGACTTTGGCTCCTTCGAGAAGTTCAAGGCGCACTTCTCCGCAGCAGCACTCGGCCTGCAGGGTTCCGGCTGGGCCGTTTTAGGTTATGACCACATCGCTGGCCGCCTGCTCGTTGAGCAGCTGACCGATCAGCAGGGCAACACCTCCGTGAACTTCACCCCACTGCTGATGCTGGATATGTGGGAGCACGCTTTCTACCTGCAGTACAAGAACGTTAAGCCTGATTACGTCAAGGCAGTCTGGAACGTCTTCAACTGGGACGACGTTGCAGAGCGTTTCGCCGCAGCGAAGAAGTAAACCTTCCGCCGCAGCATCGCTGTGGCTTGCAGGAACGCCGTGCCCGCGCACTTTACGTGCCGGACACGGCGTTTTTCATGGCGGTTTTTATCTTCGGTGGTTTTATCTCGCGGGCAACCGTTCTGGCTTAGCGAATTCTCCCGGAAGCCAGAAGAAGAATAAACCCCAGCCATAGTAATCCGGTGGCTGCGGTTATTACCCATAAGAGCTCGCTAAATAGCGGTTCCCAAAAACCACCGGCGCGAAACAGCTGGGTAATAACAGCAGCAACTGCAATAACAATTCCTGTGGTAATTATCCATGCGCCGATTTTTCCTATCGCAGATGAACGATACCGCGCTCGCTTGTGGCTCCAGAGCGCAATGTTTGTCCCGATAAGCACAACCGCGATAGTGGTGGCCAGAAGAAATAATGCACCAACAAGAAACGGAAAACCGTCATTAGCGCCAGCAATGATGCTAATAAATACATAGAGTGTGACGGCCCCGAGGACCGAAAAAATTGTGATGCTTTCCAGGGGTTTCAGCATATCTATTCCACTCCTAACCGTATAAGAACGTCGCAGCTCTCAGCTTCTAATTTGTTGTGTGTTGTTAATACGACGATTGCTCTGAAGTGTACTAGGTTTTGTTCCTAGGCATTTGCCTTATTTTTTTATTATTTCTCAGGCCGGTTGATGGCTCCAAAACTCTGATTCAATCTCCGTTGGTGTGCGGTAGCCAGGGCTCTGATGAAGCCTTGCGTCGTTCCACCAATTCACCCAGTCGAAGGTCGCATCGCACCTGCCAGGACCCAACCGACAATCCACCGGAGAACGCATCGGTGGCAAACGCAGTGTAGACAAAACCTTTCTTCGTGTGCACGTAAGTAATATCGGCGACCCACAGCTCATTCGGTGCTTCGGCATTGAATTCGCGTTGCACTAAATCCGGGCGCGTATCCACCGTCTTTGACCTACGAGTGGTCACCGGTGACCGGCCTTTGCCTTTGCCAGAAACACCAGCCAAACGCATCAGTCTGGCGGTGTGCTCACGACCGATATTAATTCCTTCACGACGTAGAGCATGCCACATTTTCCGCACACCGCAAGCACCGTAGTTAGCTTGATGAAAAGCACTAATGCGCTCATTCAGCACCGCGTCACGAAGGCGACGAGCACTTAAGTCCTCGGGCCTTGGACTGGCGATAACCACGCGAGGTAATAAAGCCACCTTCGCGATTGTTCTTCAACGTCGTGCATATGAACTCGACTGAGAAACGATTCCGGTATTCATCGATGAACCGAATCATAACTAAGGTTTCGGGGCTACTGCCTGAAACGCGGGGTGCATCGACATATTTTCCGCCAAGATGCGATCTTCCACGAGACAGACCACGCGGTCCTTCGCATCCTGGTCAAATTCTTTTCGGCATGTTCCAGATTTTCCCATCCACTCAAACGGAACAAAACCTGGGACACTTCAACTCAGGCGGAACAGGACCTGGGCAATCCCAGCCCTATCCGGGGGGGTATATACCTCAATAATGATCGTATCTATTACCTGAATAACTATTGAGCATGACTATAATTTAGGCCACAAGAACAAGTTAATGGCGAATTCAGGAAGGAGGTGGAGAAAATGATTCAGGAACTTAATCTGGAGGTTGAAACAGTGCAGCTGGCAGACCAAGATGACCACTGGCATTTTGTTACTTGTGGAGTCATCCTTGGTTCTGGTGATTACCGCAGTTGAGACTATTGCCTATGTTTTTGGCGTCATTATTTAACTTACTGGAATTCTTATAGCTGAGTAGCGTTGCGTTTATCTTATATACATTCGGAATCTGTGTTAATTTTCTTCCGTTTTACAATTCAGACGGTTACAAAACGTTATTGTGCATGCTGGGAATAAAAGAAAAAGCCGAAGGAGTGAGTGGAACGCTAAAAGGCGTACGCCTGGCTAGCGTCCTATTTATTCTGATTTATATTATCTATACATTATATGCGATAGTAAAATTTTATGAATGAGCGAGAGTAGCGTATGCATAAAGAAATTCGAGACCTTAAACCGGTTTCTATGGCGGTTCTACTGTTAACTCTAGTATCTTCGTGGATGCTTTCTCTTTCCCTTGGCGTTATAGTCGTTGGCGCTCAGGCTTCTGAAGCGGAATCGGGTGAACAGTTCGCGGCTATGGGAGGTCTTCAAATAGCCCTAACATGTTTGGCGGTGCTGATGTGCCTTCCGTCTGTTGTCAAAGTAGCTATTCGACGAGATTCTCGGCGCATAGCACTTTGGCAGGTTATCGGTGCCTCTCCTCACAAAGCGAGGTTGAGATACATAGGAATAGCTACTATTAGTTCCTTAGCAGGATCTCTGATGGGAAGTGTTCTAGCATTCTTATCGTGGCCAGCTCTCGGGCGCATGATTGACCACACAGGGTTCCTAGTACTGCCTGCGCTATCAGAGCCTTTGACTGTGTGGGCTTGGACTTTTGGGCCGGGGATAGCTTTTGTTGTGTTGTTCTTAGCATTGATTTTGGGAACACGACAGCTGAAAAAGGTAGAGCCGGTAGAGGCCGTGATGGACATGCCTGAGCAAGCGCCTTCTCGAAGCATTGTCAGACTAATAATCTCAGGCCTCATCATAACAGGAATCATTATTGGGTATATAGGTATTGCATCAACTCCACCAATTGATGACATGGAGCGTCTCAGCGGATTACTCTCCTCTTATTGGGGTGCAGGGCTTGGATTGTTGCTCGCCTATGGCTTGTCAGACCGAGTGGTGGTGAAGCCAGTTGTTACCTTGATAGGTCGACTATTGCCACTGAACGGGCTGGACAGCTGGGTACTTGCCAGAACATCGGCTCGTCGACGAGCCACGTTGTCCACCTCTGTTGTTACCCCATTGGTTGTGGCAGCGGCGTCGGTTGGCTGTATCTTCGGCATGATTAACCAAACTGAGAACATTATGTTTGTCTCGGGTGCAAACGAATCAGACCTTCAGGTCAGTCCAACAAGCCAAATCATCCTGATCTTTGGTGCGCCCGTCATTATCGCCGCTTTTTCTGGTGTGATTGCCGTGTCTCTCACGAATGAGTGGAGACGACATGACGTTGCCTTGCTGCAAACCTTGGGCGCAACTGCAGCTTCAATTCGGTGGTCTTCTGTATTTGAATGCATAATTTATTTCTTATCGGCTGCTGTAATTTCCTCGATTATTCTAGGATTTAATGCTTTGGCCATCGGTGTCGCATTTGGACAAGGTCCGGTTCCAGACGCAAGCCCCGTATGGATTGGAAACGAAACCTATTTCCTGCTTATTGCCGGGTTTTCGCTACTTGCAGTATCTATTGTGATTCCAACATTTAAGGAATCCAGAAAGCTCAATATTACCGCAATCTCGCATTAAGGAAAATAAAATGACTAATATTATCGAGACACAAGAACTAAAAAAATCATTTTTGATCAATAAAAAAGAAAAAGAACAAGTCATTAAGGGGATCAACTTTTCTGTGATTGAGAACGAGTTTATCTCAATCGTTGGCCCTTCTGGATCGGGAAAATCAACGTTTCTTTACTGCATTTCTGGACTCATGCAAGCTGACTCTGGGCACAGTGTTTTGTGTGGAGTTGATTTGGTGACTGCCTCCAAAAAGCAGCGGAGCGATATTCGTCGTAAAAACGCAAGCTTCGTTTTTCAAGATTATAATTTGGTAGATTCCATGACAGCCCTGGAAAACGTCCAGCTGGGCTTACGATTCGTATCTAAAAAAATAGCGAAAAAAGAGCTGAATAACCTTTTTGAAAAGTTTGGGTTAGCCGAACGGAAGAACTATTATCCTGCCCAACTTTCTGGTGGCCAACGCCAACGAGTGGCGATTATCAGAGCCTTAGCCACGAAGCCTCGAGTGTTGTTCGCCGATGAGCCGACGGGTGCGTTGGACTCTCGGTCTGGGAGCTTAGTCATGAACGAACTTGCAGAGCTCAGCCGACAAGGCGCTGCTGTGGTCATGGTGACGCATGATTTAGATGTGGCAGCACAGGCACAGCGTGCCGTTGTCTTGTCGGATGGAAGGTTGATAAAGAACCTTGAGAACCCAACAAGGCAAGAGCTGTTCCAAGCACTTGATGCGAATAACGGAAATGAGGAGAAGTTATAGTTTGCATTTCATGAAGAGGATAGGTGCATTTGGGTTTTGTATGCGGGGTATGCAAAGGGACTATTGGGAATGAAGTGCCTCGTTTTCTTCGGCTTTTGCCTAGGTTTCCATTGTCTCGTGCCCTGAAGTGCCAGGTCTAAAACTCTTCTTCAACCGCATAGTGAAAAACGTGGCACCATGTAATATATGGCACAAACAGTACCCGCACGCGGCCTACAACGGGGAGAACGCAACTACCGGTTAGCCACCGTCGCGGTCCTGGCAGCGGGGCTGGCCGTATTCAACGGGCTGTATGTCACCCAGGCTATGCTGCCTGCGCTTGTCGACGCCTTCGACACCACACCAACCGTCGCAGCGCTGACAGTCTCCGTCGCCACGGGAATGCTGGCAATCTGCGTGGTTCCGGCCTCGATCCTCTCGGAGCGCTTTGGCCGCAACCGAGTCCTGATTATCTCCGCCATCGCGGCCTCGCTCATCGGGCTGACGCTTCCGCTCGCCCAAACCATCCACCAACTCATCGCCTTGCGGTTGCTGCATGGTGCTTTCATCGCTGGCACGCCCGCGGTGGCCATGGCTTGGCTCGCTGAAGAGCTCGACCACCGTTTCCTGGCCCGCGCCATGGGCGTCTACGTCGCAGGTAATTCCGTCGGTGGGCTCACCGGCCGGTTGCTCCCGTCGATGCTGCTAGAAGTCACCGACTGGCGCGTAGCAATCTTCTGTGCATCCCTCCTAGCTCTCGGCTTCGCCATCATCGTGGCGCTCACCCTGCCGCGCCAGCAGTTCTTCGAACCGAAAGCCCTGCGGTTTCGCACCGAATACGAATCCATGGTCACGCACTGGAAAAACCCGTCGCTGGCAGCCATGTTTCTCATCGCGTTCTTAGCTATGGGCGTGTTCGTCTCGCTGTATAACTTCCTGGCCTTCCGCTTGATCGACTATTTCGAGCTCTCCCCAGGCATCGTCGCGCTAGCATTTTTGGCCTACCTCAGCGGCACTTACTCGGCAGCCCGGGCAGGCGTGCTGGCGGAAAAATTCTCCCGCGGCACCGTGCTGGTGTTTTCCACCGCAGCATTCATCATCGGACTGCTCCTTACCGCCACCCCGTGGCTGTGGCTTAGCCTGACCGGCTTGCTGATTTTCACCGCATCCTTTTTCGCCGCCCATTCCATCGCGTCCGGCTGGGTTGGCGCCATCGCAGAGCACAACCGCGCCGAGGCGTCCAGCATGTACGTGCTGTGCTACTACCTGGGTTCGTCGGTCGTCGGCGCGCTGGCCGGCTTGATTTTTACTGCCCTGCCGTGGTGGGGTTTCGTCGGCACGCTTGCGCTGTTGGCCGGTGCGATGCTGGCGCTTGGTATTTTCGCGCACGTCAAGGAAACACCTAACGCTGACTAGCGAACACTCCGCATCCGCGGCACGCCCGGCGCACCCACGCACAACCAATCCCGCACCACCCGCGTGGCCTGGCAATCGCCCTGGTTATAACCCAAAAGCTGCTCCCGGCAGCGGGTTGCCTCCGGCCCATCGCCCACGGCTTTCCGGCGCGCATTCACCGACTGCTCGCCATCCACATCCTCGTCTGGCCAACGCTGCCCGGCCGTCGCCGCCACCTGCTTGAGTCCCATGCCTGCGGTATCGGCCAAAAACTGCTTGGCATAGCGGAACACATCCACCCACTGCTCAGAGGCAATAAACGCGCTGACCTCTTCCATGCTCGGAATACCTGGCTGGCCTGCAAAACGTCGCGCTGACATGCGCATCCAATGGTTTTCCCCATGCGCGGAGTAGCAATATGCCCGAAAGCTAAGGCCCACCGATTCTGCTTGCCGACGCCGCTGGCACAGATATTCCCAGAACTTCGCGAAATTCCGGGTTTCTGCCGCCCCACCGAGCTCGTCCCAGGTGACAAACGGGTGGTAATCCGCGCCATCCCACACGCCCCACAAGTACGCGCCTTGGTCGAGGTAGGCTTCCATGTCGATGTCCAGCTCGACGTCGGCACGCGGTATCCGCATCTCTTCTGCTGGCCTGCGGGCTAAAAAGGTGATTCCACGCCGCCACGCATCCGCCAACTGGGCATAATCACCGGCCACAGCGGGATCAGCCCGGCGCAGCGCCTCGACAGTGGTGATCCCACGTTCGCGCAAGTAATCAGCCCGATCACCCGATAAAAACAGACTGATGTCGTCGGTGGCCTGCAACTCTTGCTCGCAATAAACCCAAAACCGACAGCTCGCGCATTCTTTTCGACGCCGCGGCCCCTGTGGTAATTCCTCCGGTTGCACAGCAGCAAGCGCATTCGACAACCCTCGCTGGAACCGTTGGGTATCCATCAGGAAAATCCGGCGACGATCCTGCCCGATCAAACCACCACGACCGGTAGCCAGCCCGAGTTCGTCGAGCGCACGTGCTGCCAGGCCCAACCGATAACCGTCAACGGAATGCTGACGCAAGGCAAATTGCTCGATGATGGGTTGGCCCAGCCCGGCGCGGTGAGTGGGAAGAACGGCTACCGCGCCACCGGCTTTTTCTCGCGCCACGCGGTGGTTGCTGACCATCACCGGCAGGTACGCGTTGTCCCCGGTGCGCACCAGAGCGTCGACGGAAACTTTCCACTCCACAGGTGTGTTGCCGTCCTTGCAAGCCTGCCCGTTACGCGGAATATCAGCCCCGCCAGGCGTACCCATGCCTCCGGCGGTGTCCCCGGTTTCAGGATTGCCCGTGGTTCCTGCCAGCACCGCACCGGTCACCAGATCCGGCTGCCAAGCAAGGGCTTCTAAGGTGTCAAACTCCCGGCGTTCCACCGCCGCAGCATCACCAGCGGGCAGCGGACCTAAATCTATTCGCCGGAAATTCCGGCGGCGGCCGTCGCCAAGCGCGGGGGCTACCGGCAATAAAGCAGCCACCTCCGCCCGGGCATCGGCGCTGCGCAACGCACGTTCTTGCGCAGCTTCCGTCGCCGGGGTCTCGGGGTAACGGCGGGCTTGCACCAGGCGATAATGGCAGCCGACGAGGTCATGCGCTTCCACAAAATCCCGACGGCTGATCACAGGTGGTCAGCCTAGTCGAGACCACCAGGTATTGTTGAATCAGCAACAGGTAAAAATACGCAATTTTCAGCAAAGGTGAGCACACCATGGGCTTGATGAAGTCACTCCGTAAGCGCCGTAGCGATGCCAAAGCCGCCGTCAAAGCCGCCAAGGCCCGCGCGAAAGCAGAGATCAAAGCTGATTCGAAGGCACGCGCACGCCGCGAAAAGCTGCTGGCGAAGCAAAAACGCGCGATTATTAAAGACGAAAACAAGGGCTTGAAATCCAAACGCAAGCACCAAGAAAAGATGGCGAAGATGGAGCTGGATAAGCTGCAAACCGGCAAATTCAACGCCGATAACGTCAAGCGTTTCGCCGGTGCTTCCCGCGTGCTGCTGCCGCTGGCGCTGCCACTCATTTACCGCGGTATTACTGCTGCACAGGATCAGTTCAGCAAACGCACCGCACAGCGTTCTGGTGTCACCCCAGAACAGATGGCGCGGTTTAGTGGCCACGGTGCGGATTTGAAGGCACGCATCCAGGGCATCCGCAATTCGCTGCAGGACACCAGCGTGAAGCCAGGATACAAACGCGATATTAACGAGCGCTTGGACGAGCTGAAAGCAGCCGTCGACAACGCTGAGTTCATGACCGACCAGCAGCGTCGTCGCGCGCACCGCAGCGTCAGCAACGATATTGACTTAATCACCGAAGATATTCAGCGCAATATCGCCGAAGGATAACACGCGCTGTTAAAGCACTCCCTGCTCCCGGGCAGCGGCCACCGCCGAGGTTCGGGAGCGCACACCCAGTTTGTCGTAGATGTGCACCAGATGTGATTTCACGGTGGCTTCCGACAGCATCAGCTCAGTGCCGATGTCGCGGTTCGACGACCCCGAGGCCACCAGCTTCAGCACCTCCAATTCACGCGGGGTCAGCGAACTGCGCGGGGTGCGCACGCGCGTCATCAAACGATCCGCAACCACCGGCGACAGCGCAGAATCGCCTTCTGCTGCTGAACGCACCGCAGCCAATAACTCCGCCGGCGGGGAATCTTTCAACAAATAGCCCACTGCCCCGGCCTCAATCGCACCGAGGATATCTGCGTCCGTGTCATAATTCGTTACCACCAGTACTTTTGGTGGGTGTGGCACTGAAGTTTTAATCGTGCGCGTGGCTTCTGCCCCACCAGTTACCCGGTGACCTTCCGCGCCAGCGCCAAATCGAAGATCCATCAACAGCACGTCAATGCCACCAGCATGCGCGGCAGAAATCGCGGCCTCGGCGGTGGCAACTTCGCCAACAACTTCGATGTCTTCCGCATCATCCAAAATTGCGCGCAGCCCAAGGCGCACGATCTCGTGGTCGTCTGCCAGCAAGACTCTGATCATGGTGGACAACTACCCCTTTTCTGACGGTTACTTAGCTTTATCTTACTCCCCGGCTATTCCGTGCACGGCATCGTCACCGATACCGCGGTCCCGCGCCCAGGTTCGGTTTCAATTTCCATCTGTCCGCCTTGCTCGGCGGCCCGCTGTCGCATAGCTGCCAAGCCCACATGCCCCAACCCACTGGGGCGCTTGTCGACGTCGGCAAGATCAAAACCAGCTCCATTATCCACCACGTCCAAACGCACTATGTCCTCGTCGTAAGTCAGGGTAATGCGCGCCCGGCTAGCCCCAGCATGCTTGACGACGTTGCCGGTCGCCCCCTGCGCGATACGCAACAACGCGGCCTCGGTTTTCATCGGCAGCTGCCGCGCTGTACCGTCCACCTCTACGTCAATGACGATCTCGCTGGTGTCTGCCCAATTCTGCGCAACACGTTCCAAGGCTTGTTGCAAGGAAGTCTCCGCCAATGTGGCCGGCTGCAACGCGGCGATCATGGCCCGGGCCTCTTGCAAGTTATCAGCGGCCACGGTGCGAGCAAGTTCAATGTGGTGGCGCGGTTGAGACGAATCCACTGCCTCATCGCCCTCATGCGCTGCGTCGATACGATCTAAGCCCCGGTCCGCCGCGTGCAGCAACATTTGAATGGAGGACAACCCCTGCGCCAGGGTGTCGTGAATTTCGTGGGCGATACGCTGGCGTTCGGCATTAATCCCGGCTTCGCGTTCGGATTCCGCTAGCTGCTCACGAGTCTCCATTAACTCATGGATCAACTGCGCGCGTTGGCGGCTGATGTGGGACAGCGTCGTAAAGGCAAAATAGATTGCGACGGTAACAATAGCGGAGACCGTCGGCCCCATGATGCCGCCCAGAGTAAGCCCCGACGGTATCTGCATGATCACCGTGATGCTGGTGGCAAACATGACGGAGACAATCCCACGCACCCCATCGAGCACCCGCAGAAACAAAAAGAAAATAGTAAACGCCAGGTAGGCTCCCATGGGGGTGACGAACATAATCGCCATCCACACAGCTAGGAGACCGAAAAGCCAAAATAGTTGGACGCTTTCTTCTTTCTCATCCAGATACACCGAACCGGCGAAATAGATTGCGGCAAAAGCAGTGTACAAAATGAGGTTCAAACTGGCTTCGGGCAACGGCATACGCAATGAACCAACCACACCAACCACTAACAACACGGCGGTGAGTACATGAATGCCATCACCCAGCACATCACGATCAGCTACTACATCGGCAATCGCGGCCTCTGCCTCTGCCGCGGAATCAGGCGTCACCGCTACCGAGCGCGGTACACGTAAATCGGGTTCGGACTCAACTTCAGTACCACCGTTTTTTGCAACAAGATCCGGGCTGCTCATGCCCACAGCTTACCCAGTGCAGCCGTACGGCTAGACTTTAAACGGCCGGTATTTTTCTGCCTAATCCCCGGCAGAAACGATCCTCGTCGGAAGGAAGCGCGCTCTTTCTATGGAAGCTTTATATGACTTGTTCATGTACCCGGTTTCGGCGGTCATGAAACTATGGCACCTGATCTTTCAAAATATCTTTGGGCTAGAAGACTCCGTGTCATGGCTGGTCTCCATTCCATTTCTCATCGTCACTGTCCGCGGGCTGATCGCACCACTGACCTGGTATTCCGCCCGTTCTGGGCGCGTCATCGCATTACTTCGGCCGCGCCTAAACGCTCTTGAGGAACAATACGCGGAAGTAACCAGCACCGACGAGATTCGCGAATATCAAAAGAAAAAACAAGCGCTTTACGACGAATACCGTTACAGCCCAATAATGGGGTGTATACCGCCATTAATCATGATTCCGGTTTTCATCGGTTTATATCGGCTGCTGTTGTTAATGGCGAACCCGCTAGAAGGCGGTTCCGGACAAGCAGGCGCTGCGGGCAGCTCTGGCGCAGAAATGGGCATTGTGCCGGCAGAATCAATCGGCTTATTAACTGCCGCGGAGGTCAGCGATTTCCGCCACACAGAATTTTTAGGCATTCCACTTCCGGCATTCGCCTCGATGGGCCCAGACCTAGAGCAGGCCTTTGGTATTAGCACCGCGGAAGTCGTTTCTGGGATGATGCCCGCGCTGCTATTGGCTATTGCTTTTACCACGATCAACTTGGTGATCAGTACCTTCCGCGCGTTCTATACCACTGAATGGTCGAATGCTATCGCGCGCCGGTTATTCAAATTCTTGATCATGATGTCGGTGTTTGTGCCGATCATGCTGTTCTTTGTCGCTTTTAACGTGCCGATCCCTTGGGCCATCATTATTTATTGGTTCATTAATAACTTGTGGACGTTGGTGCAATCACTCTTGTTCATTGTGTTGGTACGTGTGCGCTACCCACTGCGAGAAGAGCATCACGAGGCTCGACGTGAGTCACATCAATTGTTCCGGCAGCGGAAAAAGGCCCGTAAGCAGAGCAAACGGGAACGCAAACAAGAAAATAAGCGTGCGCGAAAAGATCCGGAGTATGCAAAAGAGCTCGCCGCCACCCGCGCAGAAAAGCAACGCGCTGCAGAGCAGGAGCGTGCCGAGAAAAAGGAGCTGCGGAAAAAGCAGCAGCAAGCGCGACTAGAGATTGCGCGTCAGCGTCGGGCGGAAAAGGCCGAAAAGAAGGCTGCCCAGGCTGGGTCTGCAAATGCCGACGCTCCGCAGGATACGACTACCGAAAATACCTCTAGCGACGCGAGCGATACTCCAGGGGAAGGTGGGCGCGACTAAATCGAATAGTCCGCTGGTGGCGCCGCTAACATCTGCCGCGCCAGGTCTCGTGCTGTCACCAGCGGGTTGATGCTGCGGGTCAGGCGTGCGCCAGCAAGCCCGCCATCGAGGAAAATAAGCAGCTGCGAGGCCTGGGTTGCGGACGGGTAGCCATTTTTCTCGTTTAACAGCGCGGTCATGGTGTCATGCACCCAGCTACGGTGGTTCATGCACGCAGAAATGATTTGCCGTTCAGAGTCAGTCTCTGGCTTTGGATATTCGTTAGCTGCGTTGAGAAAGTGCGAGCCGCGAAAATCCTTTTTTGGTTCATCGTCGATGGCTTTATCGAAGAAAGCCAAAAGCTTGTCTTCCACATTGGTGAGTTCTGCCGTGCGCTGCTGCCAATCTTCCCGAAAGTCCTCATCAAGTTTCTCGATATAGGCGGTTACCAGCGCGTCTTTGGAACCAAACAACGAATATAGCGAGGCTTTGGCAACATCTGCATCGCGTAAAATCCGGTCAATACCGATCACGCGAATGCCTTCAGTGTCGAAAAGTTTGGTGGCAGAGTTGAGCAACCGAGTGCGGGGACTCGGGCGGTTCTGGCGACGGCTAGCCGTCGTCTTCTTCTTAGCGGTGCTCACTCCGGCTCCTTCCTGTTCTCAGCCGCATGCGCGATCAGACCACGCACCTGCACTAGTCGGTCTTCATACAATATAGACCACCCGGTTCAGTTTGCGCGCACTAGTGGGACTTTTGAATTCAGATTCTGGTCACTAAAAAAGCCAGCCGGTAGAAACCGACTGGCTTAGTGCAGCTACTTTCGCAGCATTATTTCTTAATCGCATTCAGGATAGACAGCAGAATCACTGAACCAAGAATGGCTGTGAGCAGGCTGAACCAGAAACCACCGCCGGCAGCATCGAAGCCGAGCAGGCTCAGTAGCCAACCACCGAGTAGACCGCCGACGATGCCGACAAGGATGTTTCCGAAGAACCCTTGGCTAGAATCTTTAATCTTACCGGCGATCCAACCTGCCAAACCACCGATAACAATCCAGGCGATAATTCCCAAGCTAAGGGTTTCCATTTTTTACTCCGATTCTGGGCGAACAACCATCATTGGGCACGGCGCGGATTGCAACAGTGCACGAGAAGTCGATCCTAGCAGCATTCCTTTGAATCCGCCGCGGCCATGTGAACCGGTCACCAGCAGCTGAGCGTCTTCCGCGTTTTCCGCCAACGCCCGCACCGGACGATCGCGAGTCACGACCTTCTTCACCGGTACCTCTGGGTACTTCTCCACCAAAGCAGACAAACGCTCATCCATCATCTGCTTTTGTTCTTTTTCAGTTTGTTCCCATTCCTTCTGTGCAGCAGTCAAGCCTGCCAGCGATGCCTGCACCTGCATATCCATCCAGGTGTTGATCGCAATCAGCTCAGAGCCACGGGCGTGCGCTTCGGCAAAAGCGTATTCCGTAGCTTTTTGGGAAACTTCAGAACCATCTACGCCGACGACGACTGGGCCATACTTGGAGGATTCGGTAACTCCGGAATCTTCCCGAACCACCACGACTGGGCAGGTGGAGTGGGAAACTACCGCAGCAGAAACAGAGCCCATAACCATGCCAGACAAACCGCCCAGACCGCGGGAGCCCAAAACAATCATGGTGACGTCATTGGACATCTCCAATAGCATGTCAATCGGAGAGCCCTCGGCAACCGTGTGACCGATCTTAATTTCAGGAGCCACTTCCAAAGCCAGTTTCCGCGCGGCTTCAATTTTGTCTAAAGTTTCGCCTTGCAGCTCGTCATAAAGCTCTTTCGGCGGAGCCATGCCTTCTGCATACAAAAACTGTGGCATCGTGTAGCTAGAAGCCAGACGTAGAGGAACGCCACGCTTTGCCGCTGCATTTGCTGCCCAACGGACAGCCTCGTTGGAAGCTTCGGATCCGTCTACTGCTACTACAATGATATCTTCTTTGGACATTGTGACCGCCCTTTCTACAGGTCGTTTTCAGCCATAACTGGTGAATACCTCTGACCGAACCTGATATGAGCAAATCCGGCGAAAATATCCCTTCCACCACCCAGTATAACCGCGATCACCGCCACTGTCTGTAGATTTACAATGCACACAACGGCTTTTTCGTGCGCTTCATCGCGTCCGAAACCACGGCCCTGTAAGGCGACAAGGCGTGGGAAAAGTGGGGAATACTTTTACTTGTGTGCAGCTTCCGAGTTAGCTGGGTAGAAAAGCTGGAAAATGCTGTGCAGTACCCGTGAGATGGTGGCGCCAATTTCAGAGGCAAAGAAGTTGGTGATTGGTTCTAATAATGCGTTCAAATCCATAACGATATAATAAACGACATGCGCCGAAAGTCCACCCCATTACCCATCAAAGATGGTCTGAACCCCACGCGCATCCGCATTCAAGGCGCCCCACCATCCGGGATTCGAGCTGTCGATGCCGTCGCTGAGGTGATCTTTTCCCAGAGACATCGCCACCCAGACGATAATTGGGAGGCGATTTATCAACGCTTTCGCGATCACGAGGTAGTACGCCACAACGGCGCCCCACTTTCCCCCGACGAGCTGCTACCTGAAAATTGTGAAGTCTTCTTCTACAAAACCCCTGCCCCGGAAGCCGAAATTCCCTATCAACTCACCATAATCCACCGCGACGATGATTTGCTGGTGGTCCACAAGCCACCTTTTATGGCTACGATGCCGCGGGCTCGCCACATTGTGCAAACCGCGACTGTGCAGTTGCGTCGGCTCACCGGTATCCCGGAGATTTCTCCTGCTCACAGACTGGACCGTTTGACCTCCGGGTTGGTCGTGTTCACTACCCGTTCCGAACTGCGCGGGCCTTATCAAACGCTGTTCGCGCAACGGCAGGTATCCAAGGTGTACGAGGCCGTCGCGGCTTATAATCCAGAGTTGGCCAGCTCGCTTGCTCACGACGGTCGGCTTAGCTGGCGTTCCCGGCTAGAAAAACACCCTGGCGAATTGCAGGGCCGCTTCGTGGAAGGCGAAACCAATGCGATCACCTATGTAGATGCCATCACTCCGTGCAGCCCGGCAGAACAAACCGAGCTGGAAAAAATCCACGGCTCGCAGCAACCATTGGCGCGTTACCGGTTGGCCCCAGTCACCGGCAAAACACATCAACTGCGCCTGCATATGTGGGCGGCAGGAGTACCCATCTTGGGGGATCCTGTTTATCCGCGGATATACAAAGAGGACGAAGAAGATTTTGCGGTGCCCATGCATCTCATCGCCCGGGAAATCTCTTTCACCGATCCGTTAAACGGTCGGCAGCGCAGTTTTCGTACCGAGCTAGGGGTGCTCGATACCTTGCAGCAAAGTTAAAAATTCGCTTTTAGTGGCTGCGATTTCGCTTGCAGTGGCTGCCATGCAGCACTTCGTCGGCAAGCATGGGACGGGAATCTGTCCGCCCATCGATACGTTTGAGAACATTTTCGGCCGAAATCAGGCACATCGGCACCCCCACCCCGGGCGCGACAGTCGCACCGGCGTAGTAAAGGTTGGAGAGTTTTTTCGACTTGTTCTGCGGTCGAAACATCGCGGATTGCCCCAGCGTGTGCGCCGGGCCGAGAGCACCACCGCGCCAAGCATGGAAATCCTTCGCGAAATCTCCTGGCGCGAGCGTATGCCGCACCACAATTCGCTCCGCCAAATCATTAACGCCTGTCACTTGGGCAATCCGAGCCACAGCCTTGTCGACGATAGCTGTTACCGCCGGTGATTCCTGCTGCGCAAAAGCAGCATTATTGCGTTCGTCGGCATGATCGCCGGAACCATAGCCAATCCCCAGATCGGGCGCTGTAGGTACTAGTACAAAAAGATTTTCGTGACCGGCAGGGGCCACTGTCGCATCGGTTGCCGAGGGTTTACACACGTACAGCGATAACGAACTCTTATTTTCGGGAAGCGCGCCGGCTGCGGAAAATACTGCAGAAAAATCTTTCTGCCACTCCGGGGACAGCAGCAATGAATGATGAGCTAATTCTGGTAGCGCTCCGCGGATGCCCAGCATAGCCAGTACGACGCCGATCCCAGGGTCTTTTTTCGCAAAATACGTTTCGGGGTAACTCTGGTATCTGCGAGGAAGCAACACAGTTTCAGTGTGGTGCAGGTCTGCCGTGGACACCACGAGGTCAGGGTAATAAGTCTGGCTACCGTCCGCTGTCCGCACCTCGACACGTTTGATGTGAGCTTTACCCGCCTGTGCACCGGAGTGAAACGTGCTGCGGTTCTGCTGGCTGTTGCGCCGTGGGCTGTCAGAGCGATCCGCGCAATCCAGACGAACAACCTCGGATCCTAATTCGAAGCGGACACCATGCTCGTGGGCCAATTGTGCGACCGCATCTACAATAGCCCGGAAACCACCGGTTGGATATCGCACTCCCAGCTCCAGGTCGGTGTGGCTCATCAAGTGGTACATACTCGGGGCCGTGCTTGGTTGGGTCGAAAGAAACACCGCTGGATATTGCAGAATTTTACGCAGACGGTGGTCGTGAAATTGCTTCTCGACGAACTGCTGTAGGGGAACAAGCAAGAACCGGAGCAGGTGCCCGGAACGGCGCAGGACCTCTGGGTGGAAAAACGCAGACGGTGAACGGAAGGTAGTGTACAAAAAATTTCTGAGGGCAACGGAGTAAACCAGGTGCGCGGATGCCAGGTAACTACGCAAGCGTGCTCCTGCCCCTGGCTCAATCGATTCAAATAACTCCGCGACCTTGTCTGCCCCACGGGGCACATCGACGTATTCGCCGACGTTTGTCCACACGCGGTAACCTGGATCAAGCACCGACAGTGATAACTGCGCGGCGGTACTCGTACCCATGATGCGGAAAAATTGGTCGTATGCTTCTGGCATCAAATACCACGACGGCCCGGTCTCAAACCGAAACCCGGAGTCGGATATTTCGCCAATTCTGCCGCCAATGGTCTCATTCTTGTCGACGACCGTGACCGCAAACCCGCGCCTTGCCAGAAGCGCGGCGGTAGCGAGCCCGCTGATTCCTGCGCCTATCACCAGCGCTTGAGCTTTCATGCGCCTACCTTCCGGGTTAGTTTGTGTAGCGCGGCACCATAGCCGGAACGAACTATTGCCTGACTGACTATACGGGCTTTTATGGCTTTCGGGACTGATAATCTGCGTTTATTGGCACCTGTGCCGATGACGGCTTCCGGGTTCCGGGAGAGTTTGCGTGCTAGTTCCAGGTAAATTTCGGACGCCGCGGCTACCGCCGGTTGCACTCTGGGAGGGAGTAATTTGATCGTTTGTGCGCCCGCTAGCAGATCCGAGCGAGTTTCTGCCAGGATGCTGTTGAATGCTTCTTCTGCGGACGGCGCGGACAAGCAAGGGTAATAATCGCGCCGGCGAGTTGTGGTGTCTTCGGCGTAGTCTCTGAGGAAATTGATTTTTTGGAAGCCAGCACCGAGACGTTGCGCCCCTTCCTGTATCCGTAGCCAGGTAGTTGAATCTGGGCGTGGTGTCTCGGAATAAAAAATATCGAGGCATAACAGCCCGATGATTTCTGCGGAGCCATAAATGTAGTCTTTTAGCTCGGAATCAGTGAAGCGGGTTGTGGTTAGATCCATGCGCATTGAGCGAAAGAATGCTTGCAAGTGCTCGTCGGAGAATCCGCACCGCCGGGCAGTATTGGCATAAGCGTGCACGATGGGGTCAGTATGGAAGCGTTTGTGCGGTGCGCTAAGAATTGTTTGTTCGTAAGAGGCTAGCGCATTGTTCATGCATTGAGTATTGCCCGAGAGATAGTTTGCTTTGCGCAGGGTCCCATCAACTATCTCATCCGCGATTCGGACTACCGCATAAAGGTTCCGGATGTCTCGTCGAATCGATTTTGGATACAGGCACGTCGCGATATGAAAGCTGCTTGAGTATTGTTTTATCACGGAGCTGGCAGCTTTGTTAGCGGTGGCATCGTAGAGGGTTAGGGAATCATGACTGACGTTGTCGTTCATCCGTCACCTCTCTATATTCAAGAATCTAACTGCGGATATGTTTGTGGCCCGTGAACCAGGCACACCACAACGATGCACCCAACCACGGGCCAAACAAACCAAAACGAACATGAAATTATATAGTGTCGGCAGCAACCTACTCTCCCACACCCTCCCGAGTGCAGTACCATCAGCGCGACGCAGGCTTAGCTTCCGGGTTCGGAATGGGACCGGGCGTTTCCCTGCCGCTATCAACCACCGACACAACCAACCAGACAACACACAAACAAACATGTGCCCGTCAACCACACAACACGGCGTGGTGTGTCAAACACTGCATAGTGGACGCAAAACACAACAAAAATCAATCTCTCATGAAAAACACCAGCCAACAAAACCGGTGTGTTGTAGTAGTTCGGTGAATTAGTACCAGTCACCTCCACGCCTTACAACGCTTCCAGATCTGGCCTATCAACCCCATAGTCTCTAGGGCACCTAATAACGAAACCTCATCTCAAAACAGGCTTCCCGCTTAGATGCTTTCAGCGGTTATCCCTTCTACACGTAGCCAACCAGCCATGCCACGGGCGTGACAACTGGCACACTAGAGGTGTATCCATCCCGGTCCTCTCGTACTAGGGACAGCCTTTTTCAAGTTTCTACGCGCGCGGCGGATAGAGACCGAACTGTCTCACGACGTTCTGAACCCAGCTCGCGTGCCGCTTTAATGGGCGAACAGCCCAACCCTTGGGACCTACTCCAGCCCCAGGATGCGACGAGCCGACATCGAGGTGCCAAACCATCCCGTCGATATGGACTCTTGGGGAAGATCAGCCTGTTATCCCCGGGGTACCTTTTATCCGTTGAGCGACACCACATCCACAAGTAGGTGCCGGATCACTAGTCCCGACTTTCGTCCCTGCTCGAGCAGTAACTCTCACAGTCAAGCTTCCTTGTGCACTTACACTCAAAACCTGATTGCCAACCAGGCTGAGGAAACCTTTGGGCGCCTCCGTTACTCTTTAGGAGGCAACCGCCCCAGTTAAACTACCCACCAGGCACTGTCCCCAACCCAGATCATGGGCCAAGGTTCAGGTATCCGATCAAGCCAGAGTGGTATTTCAACAACGACTCCACACACACTAGCGTGCACGTTTCACAGTCTCCCACCTATCCTACACAAGCCAAACCGAACACCAATACCAAGCTATAGTGAAGGTCCCGGGGTCTTTTCGTCCTGCCGCGCGTAACGAGCATCTTTACTCGTACTGCAATTTCACCGGGCCTGTGGTTGAGACAGCAGGGGTCTCGTTACGCCATTCGTGCAGGTCGGAACTTACCCGACAAGGAATTTCGCTACCTTAGGATGGTTATAGTTACCACCGCCGTTTACTGGGGCTTAAATTCTCCGCTTCGACCCAAAAAGATCTAACAGGTCCTCTTAACCTTCCAGCACCGGGCAGGCGTCAGTCCATATACATCAACTTAACGTTTTCGCATGGACCTGTGTTTTTGATAAACAGTCGGACCCCTCTATTCTCTGCGGCCCCACCAAGCAAAACCCGGTGGGGCTCCCCTTCTCCCGAAGTTACGGGGACATTTTGCCGAGTTCCTTAACCACAGTTCACCCGAACGCCTTAGTATTCTCAACCTGACTACCTGTGTCGGTTTAGGGTACGGGCCGAATATGCACTCGCTAGAGGCTTTTCTCGACAGCATAAGCACACCACATTCACCCAAAAAAGGGCTACGCATCACGCCTCAGCAAAAAGTGCCCGGATTTACCTAGACACCAACCTCAACGCTTACACCAACAATCCAATAAGCGGCGTGGCTGCCCCACTGCGTCACCCCATCACTTGGACCACAGATCAGGCCCCACAAACTCAACCCATCAACACACTCAAAAGAGCAAAATCAATGAGTCTCACACGTGGTTAGTATCACTGCTTCACCATTGACGCACACACTCGGGTACCAGAATATCAACTGGTTATCCATCGACTACGCCTGTCGGCCTCGCCTTAGGTCCCGACTCACCCTGGGAAGACGAACTTGACCCAGGAACCCTTAGTCATCCGGCGGTAAGGATTCTCACCTTACAATTCGTTACTCATGCCTGCATTCTCACTCGCACACAATCCACACGTGTTCACACTCATGCTTCACCTCATGCACGACGCTCCCCTACCCAACAAAAAGTTGCCGCGGCTTCGGCGGTGTACTTGAGCCCCACTACATTGTCGGCGCAGAACCACTCGACCAGTGAGCTATTACGCACTCTTTCAAGGATGGCTGCTTCTAAGCCAACCTCCTGGCTGTCATCGCGATCCCACATCCTTTTCCACTTAGTACACCCTTAGGGGCCTTAGCCGGCGATCTGGGCTGTTTCCCTCTCGACTATGAAGCTTATCCCCCACAGTCTCACTGCCGTAGAACACTTCAATGGCATTCGGAGTTTGTCTGATGTTGCTAAGATGATAGTCCCGCTCAACCAAACAGTAGCTCTACCTCCACCAAGCTAACCTACGACGCTGCACCTAAATGCATTTCGGGGAGAACCAGCTATCACGGAGTTTGATTGGCCTTTCACCCCTACCCACAGCTCATCCCCGCAGTTTTCAACCTACGTGGGTTCGCGCCTCCACAACCTCTTACAGCTGCTTCACACTGGCCATGGGTAGATCACCCCGCTTCGGGTCCAGGACATGCCACTACAACACCCTCATTAGGATTCGCTTTCGCTACGACTACCCCACACGGGTTAACCTCGCGACATGCCGCTGACTCGCAGGCTCATTCTTCAAAAGGCACGCCATCACACAACAAAAGGTGCTCTGACGGATTGTAAGCACATGGTTTCAGGAACTATTTCACTCCCCTCCCGGGGTACTTTTCACCATTCCCTCACGGTACTATCCGCTATCGGTCACACTAAGTATTTAGGCTTACCGGGTGGTCCCGGCAGATTCACGGCAGATTCCACGAGCCCGCCGCTACTCGGGAAACAACAACCAACACGCACATGCCTTCAACTACAGGACTCTCACCTACTCCGGTGGGCCATTCCAAACCACTTCACCTAACACGCACGCACCAGCACAGCCATGGTAGTGACTGAACAATTGCTCCCAACAACCCCACACATGCAACCCCTACCAGGTATCACACACATGCAGTTTAGCCAACATTCGCGTTCGCTCGCCGCTACTAACGAAATCACTATTGTTTCCTTCTCCTACGGGTACTGAGATGTTTCACTTCCCCGCGTAACCCCCATACTGACTATAAATTCACCAGCAGGTGACTGCGAACAACCACAGCCGGGTTTCCCCATTCGGACATCCTCGGATCAACGCTCGATTGACAACTCCCCGAGGCATAACGCAGCCTTCCACGTCCTTCATCGGCTTAGCATGCCAAGGCATCCACCATGTGCCCTTACAACACACAACAAAATAAACACAAAAGAAAAAAATTACAGCACACACAACACAACAAAAGCTGCATCATGCGCACAGATGCTCGCGTCCACTATACAGTTCTCACACACCACACCAACCACAACCACAAGCAAACACAAACCGTTCACCCACAGCCATGATGGTCAACGAACAACACACAAGTGCTGCCCGAGACACCCAACAACGTGCCAACACACAAAAAATGATACCCACTCAACCAAGTGAAAACAGAATGCAAACCCACAAACAAAAAATAACAACGCTGCAACCCACACACCCACATACAGGTGCATGAACAACAATCACAGCAAAAAACACTGACCACCCACAACTGTGGAAACAATCAGTGCACAATAAAAACTCCTTAGAAAGGAGGTGATCCAGCCGCACCTTCCGGTACGGCTACCTTGTTACGACTTCGTCCCAATCGCCGATCCCACCTTCGACGGCTCCCTAAACGAGTTTGAGCCACCGGCTTCGGGTGTTACCAACTTTCATGACGTGACGGGCGGTGTGTACAAGGCCCGGGAACGTATTCACCGCAGCATTGCTGATCTGCGATTACTAGCGACTCCGACTTCATGGGGTCGAGTTGCAGACCCCAATCCGAACTAAGACCAGCTTTAAGCGATTAGCTCACCCTCACAGGCTCGCTGCGCATTGTACCGGCCATTGTAGCATGTGTGAAGCCCTGGACATAAGGGGCATGATGACTTGACGTCGTCCCCACCTTCCTCCGAGTTAACCCCGGCAGTCTCTCATGAGTCCCCACCATAACGTGCTGGCAACATAAGACAAGGGTTGCGCTCGTTGCGGGACTTAACCCAACATCTCACGACACGAGCTGACGACAGCCATGCACCACCTGTACACCAGCCACAAGGGAAACTACATCTCTGCAGCGATCCGGTGTATGTCAAGCCCAGGTAAGGTTCTTCGCGTTGCATCGAATTAATCCACATGCTCCGCCGCTTGTGCGGGCCCCCGTCAATTCCTTTGAGTTTTAGCCTTGCGGCCGTACTCCCCAGGCGGGGCGCTTAATGCGTTAGCTACGGCACAGAAACCCCAAAAGGCCCCTACACCTAGCGCCCACCGTTTACGGCATGGACTACCAGGGTATCTAATCCTGTTTGCTACCCATGCTTTCGCTCCTCAGCGTCAGTAACTGCCCAGTAACCTGCCTTCGCCATCGGTGTTCCTCCTGATATCTGCGCATTTCACCGCTACACCAGGAATTCCAGTTACCCCTACAGTACTCAAGTCAGCCCGTATCGCCTGCACGCCCACAGTTAAGCTGTGGAATTTCACAGACGACGTGACAAACCACCTACGAGCTCTTTACGCCCAGTAATTCCGGACAACGCTTGCACCCTACGTATTACCGCGGCTGCTGGCACGTAGTTAGCCGGTGCTTCTTCTCCAGGTACCGTCACAAAACGCTTCGTCCCTGGCGAAAGGAGTTTACAACCCGAAGGCCGTCATCCCCCACGCGGCGTCGCTGCATCAGGCTTGCGCCCATTGTGCAATATTCCCCACTGCTGCCTCCCGTAGGAGTCTGGGCCGTATCTCAGTCCCAATGTGGCCGACCAACCTCTCAGTCCGGCTACCCGTCGCCGCCTTGGTAGGCCATTACCCCACCAACAAGCTGATAGGCCGCGGGCTCATCCTACACCGAAAAAACTTTCCACCACACACACTAAAGTGCGGTCCTATCCGGTATTAGACCCAGTTTCCCAGGCTTATCCCAGAGTGCAGGGCAGATCACCCACGTGTTACTCACCCGTTCGCCACTCGAGTACCTCCGAAAAGGCCTTTCCGTTCGACTTGCATGTGTTAAGCACGCCGCCAGCGTTCGTCCTGAGCCAGGATCAAACTCTCCATAAAAAATCAGAAAAAGAGTCTGATAACCTAGTCAAAAAACTACAAAAGAAAAATCAAAGAGCAACACTTACTCAAAACGATTAATCAAATGCAGAAACAAAAAAGATCCACATCCCACTAATCAAGTAAGTATCAAAAATAATAAGTACATTGACACGCTATTGAGTTCTCACACAACACCACCACCCCACTACTCAAGCACCCTAATCAACGAGCACCCTTTTCGTAAAGCAGCCAGACCGACTTTACACACTCAATCACTTGAACACAAACCAGAACACTGTGTCGTTCATCACAACACCGCGAACCAGACTGCCACACGAGCAACCAGCGCAACTCACCAACAACAACCACCAACCACACAGTCAGCAGCCACCAAAAGCAAGCATCGGCCCTATAAAATTATCATCATCCCCGCCAGACAAACAAAGAACACAACCACCAGAACCAACATCCTGTGAAGTTATTTTCTCTGTCAGCCCCTCGCGGCGACTTGGATAAGCTTAAGCGATAACAAAACACAATGCAAATCGATTGTTCAACGGTTTCGTTTGCCCTGGTTAGAGACCACTTTCTTCCGTAACCAAGCATCACGATAATCGCGTTATAACGACGCTATAAGTGTCGATCTTTCTCCAAGCCACGATCTAATATGCCGCCACTCCCTTTTGCTATTCATTACCGCGATTAATTAGCTGCAAGCGCCATCCTCGCCGTTGAAATACAGGCAATTAACGGTGTTTAGTCTGGCTTTCTCCTACCGTCTGGCTGTTAAGGTGTGGGATTTATCGACTCATCGGCCGTATTCAGGCAGACTAGATAGAGAAACTTATTTAGATCTATTAGAGAAACGGACTTAGGAGTCATGCTTGAACGCACAGTTGTGTATGTCGATACCTCGTATTTGCTTGCGAGCTTTTATAACTCATGGGAAATCGGCGCCCGTGCACAATTAGAAATTGATCTACCTGAGGTCGTCGCCATCTTGGATGGCATGATTTCCAACCAATTAGGGCAACGCGTACATCGCCAGAATTGGTACGACGGCATCCCAGATACTGGTCCACATCGTTATCAACGCGCACTTCGTACTTGTGAAGGAGTGCAGTTACGAACCGGACAATTGATTGAATGGGGCGAAAGGCGCACACAAAAAGCCGTCGACACGCGCTTAGTGGCCGATATGGTGACAACCGCCTGCAAACAGCAATTCACTGACATGGTGCTGGTTTCTGGCGACGCCGACATGATCCCCGGCGTCCAGGAAGCAACCAATGCTGGGATCCGCGTACACCTCTACGGTTTTGGTTGGGATTCCATGTCGGCCGCGCTACGCCATGCGTGCGATACAACGACTATCCTCGATCCTCGGGAGGACTTCACCGGCGCCATGGAACTCCAGGTGCTGGAAGGTCCGCTACCACCGACGGTGCGCGACCACCACTCCGAAGAATCACCTGTGTGTGATACAACGGGAGAAGAATCGGTCGCACCTAGCGTCGACGACGATTGCGCCAATTCTCCTGCGGTGCACTCCCAGGAAGCCAGCTCGCCTGATGCACCTAGTACTAGCGTCCAAACGCACGGAACAGTCACCTCCGAAGGCGACTACGAAACAACGAAACCCGATTCTTCGCAGCCAGCCGCCGAGACGCATGGTCTGGAAAAATCCCGTATCCCCAAGCCCGGCGAATCTCCCCGGAAACCCGACAGCGATGAATTCGCCGAGAAACTCAACCCCACCCCCAAGCCTGGCCCTCTTACGCAGAGTTCTGAGGTCAAGGATGCCCCACTCGCACCAGAGGATGTCGCATCCACTCCTCCGGCAACACCCGGCGACAACCAATCGGCGCCAAATATCAGTCCCGCTGCTCCGACTACACAATCTGAGACCCCTCCGGGCGAAGCGCTTGACGACGACAAGGACCCGTCGGAAGTCGAAGCCGAGCTGCGCGCATACAGCCGAGCTACCAGCGACTCCCACCGGGACAATGCTTCCGACAACAACGAGGACAACGCACCTGGCAGCTCACCGGCCAGCCCCAAGCCTAGCGCTCCGCGCCCCTCACCATCGATGATGGCGCCGCGTCGCAAACTGCGCTCACGCTACGTCCCATTGCCAGAAGAAGTCTGGACATCCGCCGGATTTCAAACGCCTTTCGACGTCGGCCAACAATATGCTCGCTGGTGGTACGACAATGCGGCTTCTCCTGAGCAACGCGACCAGGCCCACCTACTTTCCGGGGGCGGGCTACCACCTGAGGTGGATCGCCCACTCCTGCAATTCGCCTGCGAGACACTGCATGAATACACCTTGAGCGAGACGCAGCGGGTGAAATTACGCGACGGATTCCATTCCGGAATTCGCGGTATTTTACTGAACGCTTCCCGCGATAGCTAGACTGCCGCATCGCCGTACACAAAAGCGCGGACCGACCGGTCCGCGCTTTAATTTTGCCTTGAGCTTCCGCGCCGTCCCGTTGTACCCTGCAGCTTGCCGGCTGTCATGTTGTGCCCTGGGGTTTGCGGGCGGTTCTGTTTCCCGCAGCTTTCAAAGGGATAAATCAGTTCAGCGGTCAGTGCAGGTTAGGAATCTTTCTGTTCTGCTGAATCACTGCTACCAGCATCATCACTGCTTTCACCTGCACCAATAGCTTTATTCTCCTCAGATGAACCAGCGGCCATCGAAGCACGAATTTCATCTAATTTAGCGTTGGCTTTCACATCGCGCGCCGAAGTACTTGCGGAAATTTCAGCCATTGCATCACTGGCCGAATTACGGGAAAGTTCCTGTGCCCCCAATGCATTCGCGTAACGACGCTCGATCTTGTCGCGTACCCCGTCCAAAGTCGGGGTAGAGTCATCTCCACCGATTTGCGAATTCATTGAGTTCATTGCTTCGCTGGTCTTTTCCTGCATTTTAGTTTGCTCGACCTGCTGCTCTAAACGACGAACTTCATTGAGTTGCTCTTCCAACCGAGCTTCCGATTTTTGCAGCTCTGCTTTGGCTTGTTCCGCAGCCTGCTGCGCAGAATTGTACATTTCTTTAGTCTGCGTAAGCTCTTTTTCCACTCCCACAAGCTGGGATGCAATCAATTCCGCTGTTTCATTAAAGCGCTGTGCCTTCTCGGCATCACCATTGCCTTCGGCCTGGTCTGCAGCCTGCAAGGCCTCACGAGCTTGTGACTGATACTCATCCTGGCTTTGTAATAGCCGGTTCAACTGCATTTCGAGTTGCTTCTTATTGCCTATTACCTTCGAAGCTTGCTCCGAGATCTCCCGGTGCTGCTGTTTTGCAGCTTCAGCGGCTTGCTTAATCTGTACCTTCGGATCCGCATGCTCATCAATCTTGTTGTCGAATGACGCCATGAGATACTTCCAGCCCTTACTGATGGGATTGGCCATAATCAGTTCACTCCTCGGTTTCAAGTGCAGTTGCACCTGCCTAGTTAGTTACAGTTCTTGCAGCCCATGATACGGAAAGAACCAGGCCAATTAGACTGCCAATAGAAATAGAAAACCGGCCCTTCCATCCTCTTCGACGGGATGAAACGGGCCGGAATTTCTACGAGTCCTACACACGCTCGCAATTTCTGCGAGCCTGCAAGCTACAGGAACTTCTGTGTAGACATTGTCTGCTGTTTAGGCACCAATGATTTCGCGCATCAGGTTGGCAGCATCGGTTGGAGTCTTGCCGACCTTGACACCAGCAGCTTCCAAAGCCTGCTTCTTAGCTTCTGCAGTTCCGGAAGAACCAGAAACAATAGCGCCAGCGTGGCCCATGGTCTTGCCTTCTGGAGCTGTGAAGCCAGCAATGTAACCAACAACTGGCTTGGTGACGTTTTCCTTGATGTATTCTGCAGCGTTTTCCTCAGCGTCGCCACCGATCTCACCGATCATAATGATGGCTTCAGTCTCAGGATCGTTCTCGAATGCCTCGATAGCATCGATATGGGTAGTACCAATAACTGGGTCACCACCGATACCAACGCAAGAGGTGAATCCGATGTCACGCAACTCGTACATCATCTGGTAGGTCAAGGTACCGGATTTGGAAACCAAGCCGATCTTGCCTGGGTTTGGAGCAGTCTCTGCTGGGATGATGCCTGCATTGGACTTGCCTGGGGAGATCAGACCAGGGCAGTTTGGTCCGATAATGCGGGTCTTGCCGCTCTTTTTCGCCGCAGCGTGGAATTCCGCGGTGTCCTTGACCGGAACGCCTTCGGTAATCACAACAACAAGTGGCATTTCTGCGTCGATAGCTTCTTCAGCAGCTGCCTTGGTGAACTTCGCTGGAACGAAAAGTACAGAGACGTTAGCTCCGGTCTCGTTCTTGGCGTCTTCGACAGAACCGAAGACAGGGACAGTCTTGCCGCCTTCGAATTCCACCTGTTCGCCGGCTTTCTTCGGGTTCACACCACCAACAATGTTGGCTCCGGAATTCAGCATGCGCTGGGTGTGCTTCATACCTTCAGAGCCAGTCATGCCCTGAACGATGACCTTCGAATCTGAGTCTAGAAAAATAGACACTGTTTTTATGCCCCTTCCTTAAGCCTGGTCAGCCAGTTCGGCTGCACGGCGTGCTGCTTCGTCCATGGTGGTTACCTGTTCAACGTGTGCCAAGCCAGCTTCGCTGAGGATCTTGCGTCCCAACTCTGCATTGTTGCCATCCAAACGGACGACCATTGGCTTCGCCTGCACGCCCTGATCAGCCAGGATCTTGTTGGCCTGCACAATGCCGTTCGCTACTTCGTCGCAAGCGGTGATACCACCGAAAACGTTAACGAATACGGATTTCACCTGTTCATCGCTGAAGATGACCTCGAGGCCATTAGCCATGACAGAGGCATTGGCACCGCCACCGATGTCCAGGAAGTTCGCTGGCTTTGGCTTCGAGCCGAATTCTTCACCAGCGTAAGCGGTAACGTCCAGCGTGGACATAACCAGACCAGCGCCGTTACCAATCACGCCAACGCTACCGTCGAGCTTGACGTAGTTCAGACCCAATTCCTTGGCGCGACGCTCCAAAGGGTCAGCCGCGGCGGCGTCCTCCAGGTTCGCGTGGTCTTCATGACGGAACACTGCGTTGTCGTCGAGAGAAACCTTGCCGTCGAGTGCAATGATGCGACCATCGTCGGTCTTGACTAATGGGTTAACCTCGACCAGCTGTGCGTCTTCTTTCTCATAAACTTCGTAAAGCTTACGGAAGACAGGAACCAACTGCTCGGTTTCTTCATCGCTGAAACCGGCTTCCTTGGCGATATCACGAGCGATATCCTCGGTCAACCCCTCCAGTGGCGAGAAGTTCTTACGCACCAGCTTTTCTGGGTGCTCTTCGGCGAGCGTTTCAATCTCCACGCCACCTTCTTTGGAGCACATAGCCAGGTAGCTGCGCTTGGTGCGGTCCAACAGAATCGAGAAGTAGTACTCTTCAGCGATATCTGCGCCTTCAGCAACCATGATGGTGTTAACGGTGTGGCCTTTAATATCCAGGCCGAGAATTTCCTCTGCCTTTTCCGAAGCCTCAGCCGGGCTCTTAGCCAGCTTCACGCCACCGGCTTTGCCACGGCCACCGGTTTTCACCTGCGCTTTCACAACGAAAAGATCGGCATTGATCTCTTCTGCAGCCTTCTTTGCCTGCTCTGGGTTCGTTGCGACAATGCCCTGCAGCACAGGGACATCGTGTGCGCTGAACAAGTCACGAGCTTGGTACTCGTATAGATCCACGTTTGCTCCATTCCGAAATCGAATTTCGTCTATCGCCGTACTCCAAAAATAATACGGAAAATTTGGTGGCTTTTCAGTGACCCAACGCATAAATGCCAGGTCCTACCGACCATATGTGGCGAGTCTCCCCAGAAGCTGTGACCTAAGCCAACACTAAATAAGAGCACGGGCTAGAGAACCCTACTGAATAAACAAACCGACGAGCCGGGAAACTTAAAGCATTGCACGGCTTCAATCGCACCGTGCAGGCCATTTGTTCCTCAGCTCGTCGGCTGCATAGATGAGTTCCGGACACCGTCGCCAGGACAGCTACGCTGCCGGAGCCTCCTCTATAGGGTGTTAAGAGTTGTCTTGCTGCGCATTCTGCTCAGCCAGCTGCTTACGTACGTCATCCATGTCCAGCTTCTTCACCTGCTGGATAACGTCTTCCAAAGCCGCTGGTGGCAATGCGCCAGCCTCCCGGAAAACCATGATGGAATCGCGGAAAAT
Organism: Corynebacterium pseudodiphtheriticum; assembly: GCF_023509295.1. Taxonomy (NCBI): domain Bacteria; kingdom Bacillati; phylum Actinomycetota; class Actinomycetes; order Mycobacteriales; family Corynebacteriaceae; genus Corynebacterium; species Corynebacterium pseudodiphtheriticum. Next base: position 2,209,648 of record NZ_CP091864.1, read on the forward strand.
CATCAATGTCGGGATCGACTGAATCTCTAAAGCAGCGGCGATTCCCTGGTTGTTATCAACGTCCAATTTCGCATGCACGATATCACCATGCTGTTCCGAAGATTTCTCAAAAGTCGGCGCAAACTGGCGGCATGGGCCGCACCACTCTGCCCAAGCATCAACGATAACGACATCATTATCAGCAACGGTGCTTTCAAAGGTGTCTTCAGTAATGTCTACGGTTGCCATGAGTGAGTTTCTCCTTCAATAAATCTCATTGAGTGCGTTAGTACATTATTCGCAGACTTCCCACGGTACGCTTCGACGCTGATTTTCGCGCACGCAGCATCCGCTGAAGTAGCTGCCATATGACACAACAACAAACTTTCCGACGCTATTCCCACGCAACTAGCCCTGAACCCAAAGCTGCTGCTAAACCCGCTGCACGTAATTGTCGAATCGCGAAAAACGGAGACGATGCGCCACGGTAACTGTATCGATTGGCCCACCGCGGTGTTTAGCCAGAATGATGTCCGCTTCACCAGCACGCGAATCTTCCCTGTCTTGCGAATCGGGGCGGTAAAGCAACATAACCATGTCTGCGTCCTGCTCTAACGAACCCGACTCACGGAGGTCAGCCAGCTGAGGTTTTTTGTCCGTGCGGGCTTCCGGCCCACGGTTCAGCTGGGAAATCGCCACAACTGGAACTTCCAGTTCTTTCGCCAACAACTTCAACTGACGCGAGAACTCAGAAACTTCCTGTTGCCGCGATTCCACGCGCTTGCCCGAACTCATCAACTGGAGATAATCCAAAACAAGCAGGTCTAAGCCATGTTGTTGCTTCAGCTTACGTGCCTTTGAACGAATTTCCATCATCGTCAAATTGGGCGAATCGTCGATAAAAATCGGAGCATTTTGCACCGTATTAAGTTTGTCGGTGAGCTTTTCCCACGCGCGTTCATCCATTCTGCCGGACCGCATATCCGTCAATTGGATTTCTGCTTCCGCAGAAAGCAGACGCATAACGATCTCAGACGCCGACATTTCCAACGAAAAAATCACCGAAGTTTTACCGTTTTCGATGGAACAGGAGCGCATAAAATCCATCGCCAGCGTCGACTTACCGACACCAGGGCGCGCCGCAACGATAATCATCTGACCGGGGTGCAACCCATTGGTGACTTTGTCCAGGTCAATAAAGCCTGTTGGTACACCGGACTCCAAACCGCCAACGCGCTCGAGTGCGGCCAGCTCGTCTACTGTCGGTTTAATTAAGTCGCTCAGCGCACGGTAATCTTCGGTTTTCCGTTTTTGCGAGACCGCGAAGACTTCCTGCTGGGCGCGGTCTATCACGTCGGTAACCTCGGCGTCCTCCGTGCCAGCAAATCCCAGCTGGACTACCCGGGTGCCGGCGTCGACAAGCTTGCGCAGCACTGCTTTTTCCGCGACCAGCTCCGCGTAATACAAAGCATTCGCGGCGGTCGGCACCGAAGAAATGAGGGTATGCAAATATACTGCGCCGCCGGTGCGTTCTAGATTGTTGTACCGGTCCAACCGCCCCGAAACAATCACGGGATCGATTTGCTCGCCATTGGCATAAAGATCCAGCATCGCCTCGTAGATCAGGCTATGCGCAGGGTAGTAGAAATCCTCGGGGTCAAGCTCCTCGATGACTTCCATGACGGTATTGGGGCTCATCAGCATCGCGCCAAGGACGCCTTGTTCAGCTTCTCGGTCATGCGGAGGCTGCCGGAAATCACCATAAGCGTCGGGCTGATCTTGTTGGAATTTGCCACGACCGCCCTTGTTCCGGGAACGATACTTAGAATCATTCCCGGAAAAGCTATTTCGCGAAAAATCATGATCGGATGCACTGAATCCAGCATCATGAATATCTGGGGCGTCGAAACTCGGTTCTTCCGGTGGCGGCTCCGGAAGCTGATAATCATCCGAAAAATTTGCGTTGGCTTCCGGGCTCATTTGGGTCTCCTCCCCATGGCAGATTGTTCTGTGGAGTTCATTCTAACGAGCCAACCAACACTTCGAGCTTCGCAAAACAGCATCTAGCCCAACTATACAAACACCCTTCCGAGTGCTTATGCACAAAAGTTATCCACAGGATATTCCACAAGCAAGTGAAAACTTCGTGCCAAATTGTCACGTTAAGAAAAATCGACCTGCGGTTTTTCCGCTGCTTGTGGAATTTGTGTGGATAAACCTTTCTTTACGACGCATAACTGCGGGAAAAACGCAGGCCATTAGAGGTTCTGTTAAATCTACAAGCTGTGCATAACTTCTGAAAAATACCTGTACCTGCAGAAAGTCTTGTCGGCATAACAGGCTTATACATGCAAATCGGCGATTACCAGTGTGGTCGTGCAGTGAATTTTCTACGCAAATTCCACAAGTTATCCACAGCCCTGTCGTTGAGCTGTGAGAAGTTCCCACACCAAAAACGGGGATAACCAACGACAAACTCCCCGCACGAATGGCCCCTCACAGACCACCCGAACGGGGAGTGTTGTTAATGCTGTTGTCGTTAACTTAAAGAGCTTCTCTAGGAAGCAGAGACGACCGAGAAGTTGATCTTGCCCTTGATATCAGAGTGCAGCTCAACTTCTGCCTGGTAGTTACCAGTCTTTTTCACCAATGCCTTTGGCAAATTGATGATTCGCTTGTCCAGCTTCGGACCGCCAGCCTTGGCAACAGCCTCGGCAACGTCTTCTGCGGTGACCGAGCCGAAGAGCTTGCCCTTGGACGAAGTCTTGACCTTGACGACGACGTCGTTCAGGGACAGCTTGTCCAGAGCTTCGCGGATCTCAACAGCGTGATCCAAGTCGCGGATCTCGCGCTGTTGCTGAGCACGGCGAATGCCTTCGATGTTCTTCTCTGCTCCGGCGGTGGCTGGGATAGCCAGGCCACGCGGCAGCAAGTAATTGCGTCCGTAGCCGTTTTTAACCTCTACGACTTCGCCTGCGGCGCCGAGGTTCTCAACGGCAGCGGTGAGGATCAGTTTCATGATCCCTGCCTTTCGTTGTTTTGTTGCTAGGCCCCGCCAATCATGTGGCGCGGTGTAGCAGTTTTGCGGTGAATAAACGAGCTAAATCTTAAAATGGAGGTTCGCTGTCTCCGCCGAAACCACCAGCGGGTGGGGCGGAATTCCACGGATCATTATCCGGACCGTTGTTGTTCGACTGGTTGGACTGGTTACCACCGAATCCACCCTGCGAACCACCGGAAGGAGCACCTCCGCCGAAACCACCCTGGTTCGACTGGTTGTTACCGCCTCCACCAAAGTTCCCGGAGCCGCCCTCACGCGGGTTCCGGTTCACTTGTGCAGAAGCGTATTTCAGCGACGGGCCTACCTCGTCCACTTCAATTTCAAAGACTGTACGGCTTTCGCCCTCTTTGGTTTGGAAGGAACGTTGGCGCAAACGGCCGGTGACGATCACTCGCATACCCTTAGACACCGATTCTGCAACGTTTTCCGCCATGTTGCGCCAAGCGTTGCAGGTCAAAAACAGGGCCTCACCGTCTTCCCACTGCTGCGTTTGCGCATTATAGCGCCGCGGGGTGGAAGCGATACGGAAGTTAGCCACCGCTGCACCCGATGGGGTGAAGCGCAATTCTGGGTCCGCAACTGCGTTGCCGACCACGGTGATGTTGGTATCTCCCTGTGCCATGTTTTCTCCTCAGTGCTTTCCGGGATGCAGGTTCGTCGTCTACGACCTCCAGTATTCGGATTTAGCTGTCGGTACGCAGAACCTTGGTACGCAGTACGGTATCGGAAAGGTTCAGACGCCGATCAAGCTCTTTAACCGAATCCGGTTCGCATTCCAGGTTGATGACGGCGTAGATGCCTTCGGAACTCTTCTTGATTGGATAAGCCAAGCTGCGCTTGCCTACCACATCAACGTTTTCCACCTTGCCGTTATCCTTGCGGACAGTCTCGAGGAACTTATCCAGGGATGGGGCAACGGTGCGTTCATCCTGCTTAGCATCCAGGATGATCATTACTTCGTAGCGACGCACGGACCTCATCACCTCCTATGGTCTTGTCGTTTCGGCCATATCACCTTCGCGGATATGGCAGGAGGGTTCGTTGCGTCAAGCAACCCTCAAAGATTAGCGCACCCAGGGGATATCCGCAATCATTAGCGGAGCTGATGTTGCCGGCCTGGCGCATCGCTGACAAATTGACTGCACAATTGACCGCACAAACGACACGCAAATTCCCCTGCACTAAATTAACTAGCGCTAAATTAGCCAGCGTTAGTAGTAGCGAAAAATACCGCCAACATAGTCGGTATGACCGTCAGAAACAGTAGTGCGATCAGCCCGAGCACCACGGCTGGCCGACGGGTTGGTTTGCGATGAATAGCCCAATATGCAGCACCGATACATCCCAACCCAATCACTATGGAAATAACTCCGATGATGACGATGGCGTTCATGCATTCTCCTTTTCATTCGCATGCCACATGGTTTTGCCTACGCGCCCTTCCCGAGTTTGCACGTGCTCTGCCGCTTTTTCCGGCGGCACTTGTAACGGCCCCGCCAACGGGTCATAACCGTTATGGGCCTGATAAACCGTATCCTCGCTACGCCCGAGCATTTGCCGCACCACGCACACCACCAGCACCACAATCAGCCCGGTGCGCGTGAGCACCACGAGATCCAAAAATTCCGCCGGCAGCCCATTGTTTTCGGAACCGTGCATATGCCACATCAGTACTGGCCAGACGAACATGTCAACCGCCATCCAGACCCACAACAGCCTCCATCGTGGCAACGCCAGCACAGCCGGAATGACCAGCCACAACGAATACTGCGGCGACCAGACTTTATTGAACAGCAAAAACGCGGCAATAATTAGGAAAACTAGTTCCGCCACCCGCGGTTGGCGCTTGCCGACGAACCCGACAATGGCGATTACCAGACAGCTCGCCATAAACAGCACTAGGCTCACGCTGTTGAGGATTTGTGGAACCTCCGCGCCTTCCGGGTCGAAGCCGTCGAAAAGCGTCAAACGTGCGGCCACAGCATAAATTGTGGTCCATTCCCAACTGCGCGTGCTGTTTAAACGATTGAATTCATTCCATGCCTCCGGGTAAACAAGCAGTACCGGCAGGTTGACCACTAGCCATGTCACCGCGGTGCTCACCGCCACTATGATGAACGGCCGGAATCTGCGCAAGCGTAATGCTAAAACGATGAAAGCGCCCAGCAAAAACACCGGCCATAATTTGGCTGCGGTACCTAGACCAATGGCAATTCCGGCCCAAACTGTGCGTCCGCGGGAAAATGCCAACAAGCCAGCCACTGCGAAGAAAATCGCGAGAATATCCCAATTGGTAAAAGCGTGCACCAGCACCAGTGGGCTTGCAGCAACCAAAATGATGTCCCAAATACGTCTGCCTGCGAGTGCACAGGCCATGCGCACAGTCGCTACCCACAGTATCGCGAGCACCAGAACCGTGAGCACGAAATACCACCCCGCCATGGGCACCGGCACGAGGTGTTTACTGATGGCTTCCACTGGAGGGTAGCTAATGCGGGCTAACCAACCCATGAAGCCTTGAAAATACCCCGTAACCACAGGGTATTCCAGGTAACGGGTCAGGTCGCCTTCCTGCCAGGAATATGCGTAAGGAAAAACGCCGGTGTCCAACCCACGCCCGGCAAACAAGGGCACGATGTCGTTATAACAAGCGGAGACATAAGCCCGGTTGCCCGACCAGTTGAGATCAATCGCACCGGTATCGGGATTGATGCTGCCGCGGGTGCAGTGCGCCTTGCTGAGGAACCCTCCCGCAAGAAACAACATCGCCACTGAGACAATCACTTGCACGGGGTTAAACCAGCGTGAATGCGCCAGTCTCCCATGCTTACCGACGTGCCCACCCAGGAAATCGATCAACCGCCGGGCTGCCGGTTCGGTCTCAGCAGGCGCAACCCAGCCAGCCCGGTTGTTCATTACAGCAGATTCTCCAACTCGTTGATGGCGTCTTCGATGACTGCGCCCGGAGCCGGCGGCGCCTGGCGTCCGCCCTGGCCGCCTTGGTTCTGACCGCCCTGACCACCCTGGCCAGTCGCGCCACCTTGTCCACCGTTTTGGCCTTGGCCTCCTGGGGCCTGTCCACCCGGCGCGGGAACTTGCTCGCCTTGGCCTGGTTGTTGGTCATCTTCTGCATCGTCTGCAGGGGTTTCCGGAGTCTGGTTTGGCGTCGTAACCCCACCAGTTCCGCTGCCGTAACCGGAACGTCCCGTGCCGCTAGATGTCGGTGGCACATAGCTTTCGATCAGGTTTGAGCCGGAATTGCCATAGGTGCGCCAACGCACCGGAGCTGCGCTTTCGAAGGAAGCCTGCTCGCGTCCTTCGAGCGCTCGATCTAAGGAGTCCTTCCAGATCGATCCAGGAGTATTGGCGCCATACATATTGCCGCCGTACTGATTGAAAATCGCCGAAGTGTTGTCGGCAGTACCCACCCAGACTGCGGTGGACAACTCTGGGGTGCCACCAACCATCCAAGCGTCCTTGTTCAGTCCGGTATCGCCCAACTGTGCAGTACCGGTCTTGCTTGCCGACGGACGGCCTCCAGCCAACACCTGGCCGGCGTGTGCAGCCACTGGTTGCATCGCTTGGATTACGTTGTCCGCAACTGTCTCAGAGACGCGCCGTTCTGGCTTGTGATCGTTGTGCTCGTAGAGCACTTCACCGCGGGAAGTTTCTACGCGAGAAACGAAGTGCGGCTGGTTATAAACCCCGTGGTTGGTTAGCGTGGCCATTACAGTCGCCATATCCAAAACTCGCGACTGGTACTGCCCCAGCACGATGCCTTCATAAGGTTGCTCGCCGTTTTCAGTCAGCGATTCCGCTACACCAGGGAAAGACTTGGCCACTCCCAGTGCGTGCCCCATATCAGCGGTATCTTGCGTGCCGTTGACCAAGTCATCCTGCAAGCGGATGAATGAGGTGTTGTAGGAGTATTCCAACGCCGTGGCGATGGAGCACACACCACAACCATTGCCGTCCCAGTTGGTGACTTCAATGCCACCCGGCAGCATCACAGGTGTCGAAGCGTAATTAGCCCCCAATGGGATGCCTTGTTGCAAAGCGGCGGCTAGGCCAACAATCTTGAACGTTGATCCAGTCTGCAGCCCGGCTGAAGCGTAGTCCCAACCAGATGCTTCATCCCCACCGTAATAACCGCGCACCGCGCCTGTGGCTGGTTCAATGGTCACCACGGCCGAGCGGGCATCTTCTTGCAACCCCGCCATGTTTTCTTCCACAGACTGCAGCACGGAATTCTGTACATGCTGGTCGATTGTGGTGGTTACCTGCAAACCGCGGTTGGTCACATCGTCTTCGGTAATGCCTAAAGTTTCCAGTTCTTCAATGACCTTGTTTTTAATGTGGCCATTCGGACCGGTGGCTTCCGTATACGCGGAGTATTCAGCTGGGTCGCGAGTTTCCGGATAGAACATCCCGGCGCGTTGTTCTGCTGGCAACAGCCCCATCTCGACCAAACCGTCCAGCACATAATTCCAACGACCTTCCGCCCGTTCCCGGTTATTCCACGGGTCTAGTTGGTTCGGCACCTGGATAGTCGCCGCCAGCACCGCGGCTTCTTCTATCGTCAGCTCGGTGGCTGGTTTGTTGAAATACGCCGTCGACGCAGCTTCGATACCGTAAGCATTGCGTCCGAAGTACACGGTATTGAGATAAGACTCCAGGATCTGCGCTTTGTCCCACTCATTAGTCATTTTGATGGAGTGGACCAATTCATTCCATTTTCGTGCATAGGAGTGATCGTCACCCACGATGACGTTTTTCACGTACTGCTGGGTAATCGTCGACCCGCCTCCGGCGTTAGCGTTGCCCGTGACCTGCCCCCAGGCGGCACGCAAAAAGCCGGATACGGAAAAGCCACTGTTATCCCAAAAATCACGATCTTCGGCGGCCAGCACAGCATTCGACACATACTCTGGAAGGTCTTCCAAAGACACGAACGTGCGGTTGCCTTCTGGCGGCACTAAACGAGCCAGCTCGGTGGTGCCGTCAGAGGCATAGATATGGGAAACCTGTGCGGTAGTCACCTCGCTTGGTTCCGGGGTATCGGCACGCACATAAGCGACCGCAAAAATCATGCCTGGAATCGCCAAAATAGCCACGAAGATGATCGCTAGCGTGATCCATATCTTCTGGCGCCGGGTACGCGGCTGCCGGGCGTCGTCGGTGTCAGTCTGGGAGTTCTCAGTCACCGTCAAACCTCTGTCATTGCCTTGTAGAAATATCTCTTCAAAGAATACGGGGTGTGTCCAGTTGGTGGAAACCACCGTGGGTTCATCTTGATCGATACACCTCGCTGTACTTGATCGATACACCAACATTTCGGCACTGTTTCCGCAGCGTGTTGCTTTTAAGCTGGCCTGGCTAACGAAAGGAGCAATCATCATGTCCAAAGTTCGTGTGGCCATCGCCGGTGTCGGCAATTGTGCTACTTCCCTGGTGCAGGGCGTAGAGTTTTACCGCCACGCACCTGTCGATGAGAAAATCCCTGGCCTCATGCATACCCAGCTAGGTGAATACCACGTTGGTGATGTGGAATTCGTCGCCGCGTTTGATGTTGATGCCGCAAAAGTTGGCAGCGATCTTGCCGACGCTCTCGATGCATCGCTTAATTGCACGATCCGCATTGCAGACGTTCCACCCACCGGGGTAACAGTGCAACGTGGCCCCACCCTGGATGGGCTGGGCATGCACTATCTGGCATCCATCGAAGAATCCAAGGCAGAACCAGTAGACGTCGCCCAAGCTTTGCGCGACGCTGAGGTTGACGTACTCGTCTCTTATCTCCCTGTGGGTTCGGAAGAAGCCGACAAATACTATGCACAGGCCGCCATCGACGCGGGTTGCGCCTTCGTCAACGCACTACCAGTATTCATCGCATCCGACCCCGAGTGGGCACAGAAATTCCTTGACGCCGGGTTGCCTATCGTTGGCGACGACATCAAATCGCAGGTCGGCGCAACGATCACCCACCGTGTGATGGCGAAGCTTTTCGAGGACCGTGGCGTCCGTCTAGACCGTACTATGCAGTTGAACATCGGTGGCAACATGGACTTTAAAAACATGTTGGACCGAGAACGCCTGGAGTCCAAGAAGGTATCGAAAACACAGGCGGTGACTTCGAATCTGCACAACGGGCCACTGGCAGGGTTGAAGTCTGGCCGAAACGTACACATTGGCCCTTCTGACTATGTGGAGTGGCTCGATGACCGCAAGTGGGCTTATGTACGTTTGGAAGGCTCGGCTTTCGGCGAGGTGCCATTGAACCTGGAATACAAGCTCGAAGTCTGGGATTCACCCAATTCTGCGGGTATCATCATCGACGCAGTCCGGATCGCAAAAATTGCTTTGGATAGAAAAGTAGCAGGTCCGGTCGATGCTGCATCGTCCTACCTCATGAAATCTCCACCGGTCCAGCTTTCTGACGACGAGGCTGCAGCCAAACTAAAAGCATTCATTGCTAAAAGTGACTAAGCTATCAGCCATGAGTAAAACAGCGGAAGAAGTGGCAGCGAAACTCCAGGAACCAATGACTCGCCTACGAGTCCTTTACGACCGCATCGCTAGTCACTATTCGTTGACCCCGGCCCAGATGACCATCATGGAGTTTCTGTACAAAAACGGTGCCAGCCGCATCAGCGCAGTTTCCGAGGCAGAAGGCATCCGTATGCCTACCGCCTCCAATGCTTTGGTGCAACTGGAGCGCAGGGAACTAATTCGTCGTGTACGCGACAGCGTCGACCGCCGTGGAGTCAAAGTAGCCCTGACCAACCTCGGCAAAACTGAATACGAGGAAGCGCGGGAAGCGCGTCGCAAAACACTGGCCCAATTGCTGGATCATTTGGACGAAGCAACCCTGGCCAACGCGTATGAGCTTGCCGACGTCATTGTCGAGCTGGCAGAGCGCTACACCCCGGCAAAGCACAACGAAAACAACTAACGAACTACACTAAGTTTTCATGGCCACTGATTCTGCCGGCGCCGTATCGTCGACAAGCGAGCGCCAACCGCTCCGCGTTCTCGTCGCCTGGAACCCAACGTCTTCCGGAGACGAAGCCATCGCCTACGCCGCATGGCTCGCCCGGTCCATGCCCGTCAGAATCCGCGTGATTTCTATTTTGCTTCGCCCATGGCCAGCAACTTCGTTGGCGAAGCTGGGCGGCAAATACCAAAAATCTTTCAAAAAAGAGGCCAAGGCGTGCGCCACAGCTGTGGAAGAAGCGCTCACGCAAGCCGAAGTTCCTTCACAGTGTTGGGACGATGATTTCTCGGTGTTTGCCGATGGTTCCTCCCCCGCCCCAATTTTGACCGAGGCAGCCAAAGATTTCGCTGCCGACCTCGTCATCGTCGGCTCCAGCGCTTCCACCCCCAAAGGGCGTTTTCACAGCTCGTCGACGACCTCTGCACTACTGCACTCTTCACCGAGTCCACTGGGTTTGGCACCCCGTGCAACAAAGCTATCCAAGCATGGCATCACCCGCCTGAACTACGCGTTCTTAGAATCCGGCGAAGACACCTCACAGGTTGGGCTTCTGTACGCTGCGAGTTTAGCCAACAAGCTCTCTTTACCATTGCGGATAGTCGCTTTTTCGCCTACCGGCCTGGTCGATATCCCAGTCACAATCAAAAAATCTTTGGTGCAGGATCTTACCGATCAGTGGCACGAGAATGCATTAGCGATGCTGGACCGTGCACGCGATCGCATCATGGACTGCTTCCCAGACATCACCGTAGAAACCGGCATTGGCTCCGGCGACGGGTGGAAAGGCGCAATCGACGCGTTGAAGTGGAAAAAGGGCGATTTGTTATGTCTGGATTCCAGCGATGCAGGCCCTTCGCCACGGGTTTTTATCGGTTCGCCAACCTCGGAATTCCTACAGAATATTCGCGTTCCCGCCGTGGTCTTACCCGCCGGGTATGAACGGCAGGAACAGCAAGAACAGCAAGATTCGGTGCGCAAAAGCCAGAATAAGCCAACGCCCCTAGACTAGAGGCATGCCTGCTACCCCGAATTTTCCGCACCCAGAAAACGATCTCTACGACGATGATCCGTCTCGGTTCACGCGGAATCCTCGTAGCCTCGACGAGCTAGCCAATAGCCCGGACCCATATATGCGCGCGGGCAAAGACGAAGAATCTTCCCGCCAGGCTAAGCGCTACTTGCTTTGGGCCATGGTGGGATCTTTCGTCGTCGGGCTTGGTTCCTTGCTGTTCAGCCGACTCACCGGCGGTCAGTTGTGTGATTCCGGCGAAGCGGCCTGGTTGTGCACCGAAGCTTCCCATATTTGGTGGCCAATCTTGGCCTGGACCATCCCATTTTTTGGCATGGTGATCTGCGCGATCATCATGGTGCGCAAACTCCGCGCCGGTGTACGGTGGCGCACCTGGATGGGCGTGTTCTGGGTATTAGTGCCCAACGCCATGTTTTGGGGGCTCGGCGCCGTGCAGATACTGGCGCTATAGAAAGTCCCGGTATAAACGCCTCAACATAAAACGCGCAGGTATACAACATCGAGGCGTCGCAACGCTGCAGAAAGCTACGCGCCCTGCTTTTGCGCTTCTGCTTTTTGTGCTTCCTCTTTTTGCGCGATAGCCTCGGCAACTTCCTGGCAGTCCTCGCGTCCGCAATGCGCGGTGCGCGGGTTAGCATAGCAGTCATCACAAATAAGCACTTGCTTGCGGCAGGTGTCTTCATTAATGCAATTATTGAACTTATTATTGCCCACTCCACAGTGGATGCAGTGCCCTAATTGCACAAAATTGGGATCATTATCCTGCCCAAATTCCATGTGCATGCGCTCATCAAACACGTACAACGAGCCTTCCCACAGGCCTTTGTTTCCGTATTTTTCGCCGTAGCGCACGATGCCGCCGTCGACCTGGTAGACCTCGTTGAAGCCGCGGTTTTTCATCAGCGAAGACAAAATTTCGCAGCGGATGCCGCCGGTGCAATAGGAAATCACCGGCTTGTCCTTCATCCAGTCGTACTTACCGGATTCGATTTCTTTGATGAAGTCATGCGTGGTTTCCACATCCGGCACCACCGCATTTTTAAACTTGCCGATCTCGGCTTCCATGGCGTTGCGGCCATCGAAGAAGACCACGTCGTCGCCGCGCTCTTCGACGAGTTTATTCACATCTTCCGGTTTCAGGTGCACGCCGCCGCCGATCACGCCGTTTTCATCAACCTTCAACTCATCAGCAGCGTTGAAAGCAACGATTTCATCGCGGACTTTCACTGACAAGCGTGGGAAATCGTCAGCGCTGCCATTGGACCATTTGAAGGACATGGAATGGAAGCCATCATATTCGCGGGTGCGCTTGCGGTATTGCTTACAGGCAGCGACCGTGCCGCCGACGGTGCCGTTGATGCCGTGCTTGGAAATGAGAATGCGGCCTTTCAGCCCCAGCGATTCACACAAAGCCTTTTGCCACAGCATCACCGCCTGCGGGTCTGCGATAGGGGTGAACTGGTAATACAGCAGGATTTTGGATTCAAGCGATTCGCTGCGGCTAGTCATAAGCCGCATTTTAATAACCAGCTGGAAGTTTTCCTAAACGCTCGTGGTTCCGCCCCGCACATCTATACCTTGCAGGGCCAGTGCCGAAGTACCGGGCACGCCAGGGCTGGGGCCGAAATACCCGGCACGCCGGGGCGGGGTGGAACAAGCCGCAGGCTTAAACCTTGTGGTACAAGCCTTTACGCCAGAACACCGGATCGCTGCTCACGCGCACGCCAAGGTTGCGGAAAATGGCTTCGTCGACTGGTCCCAGAATCGTGGTGGTGTGCACGTCACAATCGCGCAGGTTCTTCAACTCCGCCAGTGCCGCGCGGGCGTCGGCAGAATTCGCCGCAGACACCGACAAGGCGATCAATACTTCATCGGTGTGCAAACGCGGGTTCTTCGAACCCAAGTGCTGGGTTTTCAGCGTCTGGATCGGTTCGATGGCTTCGGGAGCCAGCAACAAGACGTCGTCAGAAATACCAGCCAGGTGCTTCAAAGCATTCAACAGCATTGCCGCCGAACAGCCCAGCAAGCTGGAGGTTTTTCCGGTGATCATGGTGCCGTCGGCAAGCTCAATGGCCGAACCCGGCTGCCCGCTTTCCTCCGCCACCCGGCGCGCCGGAGCAAGTACTGCACGATCGTCGACGGCAACACCGGCTTTGTTCAGCACCACGGCCACGCGCCCAGATAACGTGCTGTCGAGTTCCTCGGTGCGTTCGGTAACCAGGGCTTTGAAATAACGGCGGATGATTTCCTGGCGGGCGGCTTCCTGGCAGGCTTCGTCGTCGCTGATGCAGTAGCCGACCATGTTCACGCCCATATCGGTTGGCGACTGGTACGGCGATTCCCCCACCAGCTTTTCCAACAAGCGCTTGAGCAGCGGGAAGGCTTCGACGTCGCGGTTGTAATTCGAGGCCTTCTCGTCATAGGCGGACAGGTGGTATGGGTCGATGACGTTGGCGTCGTCCAGATCTGCGGTGGCTGCCTCATAGGCCAGGTTGACGGGGTGCTCGAGCGGCAGGTTCCAGATGGGGAAGGTTTCAAATTTTGCGTAACCAGCGTTCACGCCGCGCTGGTGTTCGTGATAAATCTGCGATAGGCAGGTCGCCATCTTGCCGGAACCCGGCCCCGGCGCGGTCATGATGATCAGATCGCGGGAGGTTTCTGCGAAATCATTGCGGCCAAAGCCATCTTCGGACACGATGCGGTCGGCATCCGTGGGGTAGCCCGGGATCGTGCGGTGGCGAGAAACCTTCAGCCCCATGCGGTGCAGGCGCTGGATGAAGGCTTCTGCCTGGTGGTTGCCGTCTTCCAGCTGGGTGATGACGACGTTTTCCACCAAAAAACCGCGCTCACGGAAGACGTCGACAAGCCGCAGCACGTCATCTTCGTAGGTAATGCCAAGGTCCGCGCGGATTTTATTGCGCAGCAGGTCCTTGGAGTTCACGCAGATCATGATCTCCAGGTCATCTTTCAACTGCTCCAGCATCGCGATTTTATTATCCGGGGTAAATCCCGGCAGGACGCGTGATGCGTGCAGGTCGTCGAAAAGCTTGCCCCCCATTTCGAGATAAAGCTTGCCGCCGATTTCTTTCCGTCGCGCGTTGATGTGCTCCGATTGGAGTTGAATGTATTTCTCGCGATCAAACCCGATCTTATGCGCCATTGTGCCTTACTTTCTCTCGCGAGGATCCCCCGCGTGCAGCCTCGAAAAATCTATGACGCATGAATAGTATACGCGCCCAGCACGAACACAGTGCAAACACAGCGCTAGGCTAGAGACATGCCTGAAGGTCACGTCATCCACCGTCTTGCCGGCGAATTCACCCGCATTTTTGGCACCCAGCGCCTGCATATCACCAGCCCACAGGGCCGTTTTGCCACGGAAGCAGCGCTTGTCGACGGCTCCCGGATCGAGCGCGCGGAAGCTTTTGGCAAACACTTATTTTTGCACTTCGACGCCGCGTCCGACGAGCACATCATCTATATCCACTTGGGCCTGATTGGGCACTTGCGTTTTGAGGATCGCGAGAAGGTCTGGGGGCAGATCCGATTGCGCATCGAAACGCTTGACGACGACGGCAGCTCAGAAGACACCACCAACCTGGCGGCGAATCTGCGCGGGCCACAGTGGTGCCGGCTGATCACGGACGAGGAATACGCCATCGCCGTCGGCAAGATCGGCGAAGACCCGATCCGTGATGATGCCAACCCGCGGCAAGTGTGGGCGAAGGTACAACGTTCCAAGCGCAGCATCGGCTCGCTGTTGATGGACCAGAAATTGTTCGCCGGGGTGGGCAATATTTACCGTGCGGAGGTGTTGTTCCGGCATCAGCAGTCGCCGTTTACTCCGGGCAATGCAATTGACCGCAGCGTGTTTTTCGCGATGTGGGAGGACCTGGTGGTGCTGATGCGGCAAGGCGTAGTCGACGGCGAGATAAATACAGTGCGCGATGAGCACACCCCGGAGGTGATGCACCGCCCGGCGCGTGACGACGAGCACGGCGGTGAAGTCTATGTCTACCGGCGCGCGGGCGATGATTGTTATGTGTGCGGCTCGGATATTGCGATGAAGGCATACGAGGGCCGCAATCTGTTTTGGTGCCCGACTTGCCAGGCGTCATCATTTGGGCGCAGATTCCCACCACGGGCTTAGGCCAGGGTGGTTAAGCTGGGTTTATGTTCGCTTATTCTGCTGATCAGATCCGCGCTGCGGAAAAAGCACTCCTGGCCCATGAGGTTGCCGACGACGAGATGATGAAGCTCGCCGCCGCTGCTGTAGCCGATACCGCTCTAGATATGTTGCGGGCGCAGTCTAGGCGCGCCCCCGCGCATCAGGCAACGGCTAAGCAAGTTACAGGCGGGCGCGACATGCAAGCACCGGGGGCGGCAGACGTAGTGGTTGCAGTCGGCCCCGGCGGTAATGGCGGCGATGGTTTGTTTGCCGCCACACACTTGTTGCTGACTGGATACCGTGTGCACGCAGTACCGGTGGCTACGCTTACCGACGGCTCCCCAAAGGTGCACGAAGCTGCGTGGCACGCATTCCGCGCCGCCGGTGGCGAGCTGCTCGGCACCGGCGAACTGGCCGAACTGGCTGATTCTGCGCAAGCGCCCGCACTAATCATCGACGCGATCGCTGGCTTATCGGCTGGTCGCGGACTAGATGGCGCGATTGCCAAGTTCTTCCACGCGCAGCGGCGGCTGGGCACCGATGTCCTCGCCGTCGATGTGCCAACCGGGGTGCACTGCGATACGGGCGACACCGCTCGAGAAGCCGCCTCCCGAGAAGCAACATCTACGGCTGCAAACACAGATCAGGATGCGGCACCATGTGAGCGCCAGCCCGGCGATAGCTATGTGCGTGCGACGGTCACGATCTCCTTTGGCGCTGGTCGCTGGGCGCACGCGGCAACACCCGCGTGCGGGAAAGTGGTGATCGCTGATCTGCAACTGCCACAGGGCCCGCGCTCGTTCGCCGAAGAACTCGCGCACCAGAACCCGATTGGGCAAAGCGCCGCTATCGCACACGAGGACGGCGAGCACGGCGAAGATGAGCGCCACGTCACCGAGTTTTTCCAGGTTCCAGCAATCGCAACGCGGACACAGATTCAGGCTCAGGCGTCGGCAAGCGGCAGCGCAACGGAATCACCACAAGCACCAGGTGTGCCGGAATTCCAGCACGCCACAGTCGGAGTCGGCAGCGGCCCCGGAAACCTCGAACCGCAGCCAGCTGGGGACAAATATTCCTCGGGTGTGGTTGGTGTGTGCGCCGGCTCGGCGGCATATCCCGGCGCGAACATTTTAGCTACGGCCGGTGCCATCGCCGCCACGCCGTCGATGGTGCGGGTGATTGGTCCTGCCGAGCTCACGCGTGATGTGGTGCGTGCGCATCCGGAAGCAGTCACGCACGCCAGTGTGCGCACCGCCGGACGGGTACAAGCCTTGGTTGTTGGCCCAGGGCGCGGAACGGATATCTCCGCTGCCTTGGAATTGGAACATGCACTGCGCGGTACGCAGCCGTTGGTGCTGGATGCCGACGCCATCACGTTGTTAGCGGCTAGCGCTCAGCTGCGGGAGCTCCTGCGCGACCGGGCAAGCGCTAGCCCGGTGTTGCTGACCCCGCACGATGGAGAGTTCCAGCGTTTAGCAGACGCGCTATCTGCACCTGATCAGGATGGTTCTGCAAACGACGCCACCGACCGTTTGCGCACTACCCGCAACCTGGCTGCACAGCTAAATGCGTGGATTTTACGCAAAGGTCGGATCACTTTGATCGCTAGCCCGAGTGGCCATGTGGTGTCGGTGAATACGGGTTCTTCGTGGGCCGCCACGCCTGGTTCCGGCGATGTGCTGTCCGGAATTCTGGGCGCTTTCCTCGCCGAGTGGAATGCACAATGGAGTGCACCAGGGAACGCGCCGGAAGTTGCGGCGGATACGGAGCAAAACTCGGCAACGGCAGCAGCCCGGGCGGGTCTTGCCGACGTATTTCGGCGCGCTGTCGTCGTGCATTCTTGGGCCGCGCAGCTTGCTGCACAAACAGAATTTGGGATGGCGCCGACGTCGGCAAGCGCGATTGCTACCGCGATACCCCGGGCGCTGGCATATTTCTCCAGGCAGTAAGACAGTAAGGCGAAAACAAGCACTGCTCCGTGCAGGGGCCGGGTCATTCAACGATTACTGCGCGATTCACCGTTGCACCGCTGGCCTTGTTAGCCCAGGATCAACAGTGTGACCACTGCCGGGGCGTCGGCATGCAAGGCGTGGATTTTGCCTTCATCGACGTGCACGGCTTTACCCGGAGCGAGTGTGATTTCATCGACGGGCTCGCCAGCATCCGCGTCACCGATGGTGAACGTGACTGAACCCGTTTGCCCCAGCACCAGGATCGGGCGCGGGGCCTTGTGGTTCGCCATAGTGTCACCGGCACGGAAGGATAACCGCACCACGGTGGCGCCTTCTAGCTCGGCGACCTTGGTTACTTGTGGCACCGCACGGGCTTGACGTGACTGCGCATGGGTAGAGTTCTCATCCTCCTGGTATGGCAGATCGAGACCTTCCACCAGTTCCCATTCGTGCTCATTAATGCGCATGACAGCTCCTTTGCTTACGGGGGCATTTAGCCCCAGTTTACTGCGCCAACTTATTGCCCCGATTTTCCGGAAGTTATGGTTAGATTAACTTAAATTATGAAAGGTAGGGTCGGTATGGTGGCTAGTTCGCAGGTAAATCTTGCCGATTGGACGCAGAAGGCTAAAGACTACGTCGATTCGAAACAGCACCTTCTACTCCCTGGAATAAAACAAAGCACCCCGTGGAGCCAAGAATCATTAAAAGCGTGCGAAAAATGGTTGCTTGCGAACGCAAAAACGATTCCTGCCCCTCGCCGAATTGAATACGAGATGTTCCTTGGAGAAGGTCTACGCAGGCGGTTTTCAGGGCAATGGGCGCATGCTTCTATCTTGGACAAGAAAATTAGCCATGAGCATAATCTACTTGGAATTTATTATCCTCAGCTAGAGCAATTTGATGTAACCGGATCCCTGCTAGACAATGCGCTTGCCGCAAAAACAGGAGATTTCTGGGCCTCAGTTTTCCAGTTAAACCAAAGCCTTCGTTTGGCGGGCCTTGCAAATTGAAGCATCCCGGATTCTGCTGCTATAAACCATTGAAATTGGAAGCCATAGTTTTAGGATCGCCACCTTTCTGAGTACCAGAGCCTAAGAGCTTCGCTCAAACTTTCTGAGTGCCACGAAAAACCAACGCACTGTTAGACCAAGAACGAGTAATTCAGTTATTACTGCAAAAATGAGCCGTTCTGGAGTGTCAGCAATCTCTGGCCAAGCAGGCAACGCTACAACCCACAGGATGGATTCAGCCAGAACATCGCCTCCCAGAGTCGCCGACAATACCGTGATAAAGATTGACCATGCGATCGTGAGGCCAACACCGTAGGACACACACAGCACGGTACTTATAGTTGCCAGCACTACTCCCGTCATTGACCACAACACGACTAGCTTCACCGTTTCAGGAAAATTCCCGCCCGCAAACGTATGCAAAACTCCTAGCACCATCGCGAGAAAAACGAGCAAGATGGAATACCACATAAGGTAGGAAACACGAGTTTTAGCGTTCTCCAATACAGTGACTCTCCACGCAGAAGACAACAATTTCCAACTCACGATAGGAAGAAGGCCTGCGCCTAAGGGAAGGACGAAAAACGTATAGAAGCCGCTGATATAGCTTGCTGGATAAAAAATAGCCATCATCCCAAAAACCGCTAACACGGCAAATAACAACCACGAAATACTGCTACGGAATAATGCGATCCTGATGGACGATAAAGCAAGAGCTAGGTTGTCTGGACTATTGCGCCCAGAGAAATCAGGTGAAGCGTATACAGAATCAAGAGAAAACTGTGCAGGTGAAATGCTTTGTTGTGGTTGTGCTTGCGTATTTTTCTTATTCGTAACTTTTCTTTGGCGGCCCCGCGCGAAAACCGTCAAGCTAAGAGTAACAAGCGCAAAGAGGCTATTAAGGACAATTCCTTGCAAAGGAGTTTCTTGCGCAAGTAACTCTCCTTCAGTCAAAGGGACCGCATTGGAGTGAACGCCAAGCACGGGTAGAAGCAAACGCACTGGCCAGGTCGGTGGAAGCAGATTCCACAGTGTGGATTCAGATAAAAGAGTTCCGGTTACTTGATACACCACCGCTGCTAATAACGTCATTACAATAGAGAAATACCGTGCAACCAGGCTGAAAATACAAAGCGTCGAAATGCTGCACATAAACGCTAGCCCACCTGCAACAAGAAGGGAATTCGCCCCTTCACGTCCATCCAATATTGTTAATGCCCAGGACGACCCAAAGTTCATCAGGTGAAACAATGCAGAAACTACAATGAGAACACCGATACGTGCCGCACGAATAGCATATGGAGACACCGGACGAATATCTGTCCCTCCGTATCGGTTCGCTTTTTCCCTATCTTCTGCCAGACCAGCTAATAAAGCGAGAAGAGGAGCAGCCATACCAGTGACGTACATAGCCTGCCAAGCCAGCGCACCCGAGGCATCATGCCCCTCAGCAGACCAGAAAGCTAAGGTCGAACTAGTAATACCAATCCACAGACCAATCAGTGGAAACCATTGCACTGCTGATCCTTTTGTACGAACAATTTCGGCTTGAATAATACCCGATGCCTTCGGCACACTCTGCGGTCGAGCGAACACAGACCTTACTTTGCTCATGATTCTTCACTTCCGTGGGTCATGTCCAGGAAGCGTTCTTCAAGGTGATCTCTTGCGGCAAAATGGCTCAACGGCCCAGAATAAACACTATGCCCTTTGGCTAGGATCGTGATGTCATCAGCGAGTTTAGAAATTTCCCCGAGCTGATGGGAGCTAACCAAAACGGTGCCTTCGCACTTCACCCAATTACGTATAAGAATTCGCAGATCTGCGATCCCCTGCGGATCGAGACCATTTTGAGGCTCATCGAGAATAAGGATGGGCGGACGTCCAAGAATTGCCGTTGCAAGAGCAAGTCGCGCCTTCATACCAGTGGAAAAAGAGCGCGCCTTCTTTCTCCCAGCGTGTCCCAGTCCTACGAAACCAAGTGCTTCCTGCGCCTGGAGATCTGGAATATTCAGCAGCTTAGCGTGAACACGGATATTATTTAGCGCTGAGAGGTGGCCGTAGAAGGCTGGCCCGTTGATGGAGGCCCCGATATTTTTCAGACTGTCTCTAGTCCGGGGAGCGCCAAGAATTTGGATAGCCCCTTGTCCGCGGTCTTCCAAACCGAGAATCATACGGAAACAAGTAGATTTCCCTGCTCCATTACGCCCCAGAAGCGCATGGACCCGACCAGGGTTTACGTCCATCGAGAAACCATCAAGAACCGCATGTCCTGAATAACTAATCCGCAGATCATTACATGAGATTGCAGGTGTTAGTCCGTCTGTCTTAGCCATGACTCTATGATGCGGCGCACCTGAGATAAAAGCATCTATCTCTAGGACGTTTTTCACGACCTCTTACTACGCCAGGCGACTGAATACGGCATCAGTCTAGAGAATGAAGCGAGCCGTTTGTCCAGATGCTTAAAACTGCGATTATTCTTCTGGATTCGTCAAGTGGTTTTTGTGTGCCCAGACAGCTAAACCAACGCGATCTCGAACTCCTAATTTATTTATCAGCCGAGAAACATATGTCTTGACCGTCGCGGTACCTATAAAAAGAGCACCCGCAATCTCTGCATTCGTCTCCGCACAGGCAACCCGTCCTAAGACTTGTTTTTCACGTTCGGTCAGAGAGTTCACTATCTCGATTTCATCATCCGTGGGTTTATGCTTCCAGGTTGATCTTCGCCGAAATTCCTCGAATACGAAGTTAGTCACATCCGGAGAAAGTACCGAAGCTCCTTCATAAATTCGACGTACAGAACTGATGAGATTTTCAGGATCAATGTCTTTGAGTAGGAACCCGTGAACTCCGACTTCTAGGGCGTCTTCCACTAGATTATCGTCGCTGAAAGTTGTCAGCATCAGCACCTTAGTATCTTTATGCTCTTTTAAGATTTGTTTCGCAGCTTCCAACCCGTTCATTTGTGGCATTTGAATATCCAGCACCGCGACGTCAATCTTCCATCGGGAGGCAATCTGCACCGCTTCAATCCCATTTTGCGCCAGGCCAACAACTTCAAGATCTGCTTGAGTACTTAAAATAGTCTTCAAGGCAGAAGCCATTAGCGGCTGGTCATCTGCGATTAGTACTCGAATCTTCATCTCTACCACTGCTTAAGAAATTCACACTTTCCCCATGCGGGGATACTATCCCGGCAGAATCGGCACCGAAGCTGTTACGGAGAACATACCATCTTTGTGCTTGAAAGTAATCCAGCCGCCGAGATTGGCAACTCTTTCTTGCATACCAATTAAGCCGCTTCCCGAGCCCTCAAACACTTCAACGCTCTTTCCTTTTGATTTGCTTGTAATAACCAAAGAAAGCTCGTTAGCAGCAAACGAAATCAACATCTTTATACTCGTAGACGTCTCAACACCCTGGTGACGAAGGATATTCGTCAGTGACTCATCGATGATTCTACGTACAGCCAATTGAGTAATTAAAGGTACAGATTGTACAAGTTCCTGCATCTCTTCTGGAGATGGCAAATCAGCGTGGATTTTGAGTCCAGCTTTAGAAAAATTCTCTAATTGAGAATGCATATTGCTTAGCCCAGTGAGGCCTTGCTCCTGGCTTTTACTAATGTTATCTCTCAATGCTCGAACAATCCCACGAACTTCCACTAACGAATCAGAACTAATTCTACGAATATTCCTTAGAGCTTCCTCTTGTGCGTTGTTGCTATTATCGGCAGAGGCTTTCCCAGCTATTTCGCCTGCAGATGCTTGGACATTAATTAATGTCAAACTATGGGCAAGGACATCATGAATTTCTCGCGCAATCTGCATCCTTTCTTGGGCTTGAATTTTTCTTAACTTCTCTAAATTTGACTGTTCCTTTCTTCTTCTATCGAGTTCCCGCTGCTGTTCTTGTTTCCGTTCAGCCCGACCGAATTGCAGGACAATGGAAAGCGCGAGCCACTGTACTAGGAGCCATGAGATGGCCTGTTCAAGGCTACGGTAGGCCATTGCGTCAGTCCCAAATTGCCACATGACTGGAGAGATAATGCAATAAACAAAAGCTAACAGTGCAATGCCAGTCACCCACCTTCTACTGTCAGATTGTCGCGAAACCCCATATACGGCGACCGGAAGAAATAAGAAGAAAGGAGTTAATCCCAGGTTAGTTGGGAGTGCGGTAATCCAATTAATGGACCATGCATACAGAATCATCACCATCAAGAATGAAGACAATATGGGTTTAATCCGCCAGACAAAGCTGACAGGCACAAAAGCAACAGCCAAAGCAGCTTGAATGGATCTATGCAGTCCGCCATCAAACGCTATAGAAACGTAAAAGAGAGCCCAAAAGAGCACCAATAAAGAAAACATTAATTCCCAAGCTTTCAACGGGATTTTCTGAATCATTACGGTGTCCTCGCTTCGGTGGGCTAACGTCAAAGAATGGCGAGTTTATCCTTCACCACTATCGTGAGATTTCTCAATCCAACACTAGTAAAGCTTATCCCGATTTTATTCAGTTGGCTCGGGTTTAGAGGAGACCTGGTTGGCGCTTGTCACCAAACCGAGCTTTTCACAGGTTTCCGCTTTATGAATATGTTCAAACAAATAGCTCATCTCATTTGAACTGAATGCCCGAGGGTGTCCGATTTTTGTCCCTTAACCCCGAATTCCACCCCTTTGTCTATTAACCCTGAAAATCAACGACCCCAAGCACAAAGCTTGGGGTCGTGGGGTATGGTGCGCCAATCTACATTGACGCTCACACGCCCGAGCATATCATTAAGCGTATGAAGGACAAAAATGAACTAGAAACCATGCTTGGCGCGGCTCGTTTCAAAACATACTACACAGCTGCAGGAAACGATACAGAAAAGGCGGTAGCACTGTACCGCTGGAATACTCGGCTAGCCGGCGCTTTACACTCTCAGTTGTCTTACTTTGAGGTTCTAACACGCAACGCGATGAACAATGCGCTTCAGGACTGGAACTATAAGGAAAAGGGCTGCAGAGATTGGTCTCTTGAATACCAATCAAACCAGTTGTTGTACGACATGTTCAAAACGCCTATGGGGCAGGCTAGAAAATGGGCCCGGAAAGAATCTCAACGTCGAGGTAATGGACACACACGCAAGAACGCTCCGCCCAGTCACGATGATGTAATAGCTCAATTCACGTTAGGTAATTGGTCGAATCTTCTCGGAGAGGCATTGCCGGACCATCGTTCAAACGCCAAAAGACTGTGGAAGGAGTGTCTCCACCACGCCTTTCCCAACGCTGGTATTGAAGACCAATGGAGGGAAAATATTGGCAAGAAGGTTGAACGGCTGACACGTTTACGTAACCGAGTATCGCACCAAGAAAACCTTTTAGAAACCAACGTCCGAGGACGACTCAATGACCTGATAACAGTACTAAGAGCCATTGACACGAGTTACCCTTCCTGGACGATGGAGGATTCCCAGGTGCGACGGGTAGCGCGAGAAGATCCTCGCAAAAGTTGGACGTAAGGCGTGCTTCAATTCTTCAGAATGATCTTCACATTAAAAAATGACAAATATTATCGTTTTCAGCTTGTGTAGTTGTCGGTGATAAGTATTGAGAATGTGAAGCGTCCTGGTCTTAGTTCCTACCTCAGCTCCACTAGGATTGGATACTATGCCTAGAAAGCATTTCGTCGAGTTCAAGGAGAAAGTGGTCCATCAGATTGTTGACATCTGCCGCTTGGCATCCTGATCACTGCAGCGCACTTAAATAGAGGTCGGCGAGCTGCCTGGTGTATCCCACCACACGTTGTGGGCTTTCTACCGCGACAGCACCACAGAGCGCCACAGCTTGTGATCATGCTGAACCGTCTGGTGGCGAGTCAATGGAAGAAGATCTTAGGGCGCCTGCGCCGAGAAAACCGCGAAACCAAACGAGCAAATGGGATCCTCAAGACCGCGTCGGTTTTTTCGCAGCGAGAGTTGACTACTCCACAAGCGCATGATCTCCTACATCAACACATACAAGAAATAGCGTGGGCCCCGGGGCCATCTGCCTCGTCCTTGACCCTGCGGATCGTGGATTCCATTACCTTACGCGTTTATCGCAAAGCCGTCACACGCCTTCCCAGCGTAAGAACCTTAAGCAATAGTCTGCTCATCCGAAGAGATTCAACGAGTCCATGCAGAAAACTTTTCGGTCTACGCTATCTGTACAATGTGGCATGCCATGAACCGTGAAGGCTTTCACCTAGCCCGCGACAAGACCGCATGTTTTTTTAAAAAACTAGCCGGTGTCAGTGGCCGACATCTTGGGCGTTATCCGGTAATCACAATCAGCCCGAAGGCACCTGATCATCGCCTGGACCTGGTTCAACGAAACTTTCGTGCACAAGCACCAGGCAAGCCTTGGGCTGTCGAGATTACTTACGTTCGCACCCTGCCAAGATGTGGCTACACCGCGTTTGCCGTAGATGTCTTCAGTCGGAAAATTGCTGGTGTTACTACACGCTAGACGGTGCGCTCCGATGTGCTACCCATCAAGGCTGTGGAACATGCTCTCACCGCCACCGGTCAAATCCATGGAAACCAGCTGGTGCACCATAGCGATCGGGCCAGTTAACGGCCTTTACAAAGCGAAACTAAACCCAGTACGCTCCAGTACAAATTATTTGACTATTTTTCTAGATTGGTGGAGAACGGATGTAGCCAGTAGATTACGGCAGCAGAAGCTAAAGAAACAATGACAGTAACAGCAATACTTTGCTTCGAGTCAAATCCATCAAATATAATCCCAGCAATCGACAATACAACCATAAAGGTTATCCAAGCTGTGAAATAACGCGTCATAACAGTCCTTTCAAAGAGTTAAAAATAGATTTTATGAAGTATGCCTACATATTTTTTGCTGTACATCGGCGATACGGGCCTGACCCCCGGAAAGTGGACGCGTCGGGGGTTAGCTATGCTGCTTTAGTCAGTGTAGCTGAAGTCTCGGCTTCAAAGACATCAGGAGCCACAAGATTGCACCAGGAATACCGCCTGCGCGTGTTGTAACGCATACACCACCGTGAAGTGCCTGAAGTGTACCAGGTTTTGTTCCTAGGCATTTACCCGAATCAACGCCGACGCAAGCTACTACTCTGAATATTTTTAAAAATGTCCGCATCCTGTTTTTGGATACTTACCCCTCAATTGGCTGTCCTAGAGCAAGAGCTCTTAGGACAGCGAATCTGTGCACTAAAAGGATTCCCTTTTTATTTAGAAAACCGGGCAACCATTGAAACAGTCAAAAGTACCCATGAGGCTGACAGAAAGACTGTAGCAACAGTATTTCCGCTAGCGATTACATAGCCTACGCCGAAGGTTAAAATAAGCCAGCCGATAACGGAAAACCAAAACCCTACAGTTCGTTGTGGGGAATTCTTCAAAAGGATCATCTCTCTAGACTATTTCTATTTGCCTGGGTAGTTAACGGCCTATCGCAGCTTTACCGCAAGTGTAACCTCCTCCGACACTAGCAGCACCGGCACCTATCACAGCTACCGCTACGGCTAGCCCTGCTCCCAAAAGGAAAGATTTCTGGAGGATAGCAGCAACTTTTCCGTTCTGATCATGGACAATCACGGTGCCGTCCAACTTCTTTTCAGCGACCCCCTTTTCGATAGAGAATGAAGTATCCCACGTTCTATTCCGTCCGACTAGGTGGCAAAATCTGAGCACGTCAGACAGCCAACAATGCCATACTAGGAATTACGCCAAAGAACACTGAATAGCCCTTGCCGAACCACTTCCACTAAATTGGTTGTCATGACAACACAAGCTGTGCTTTACGACGGCGCCGTCCACCCACTACCCGACGACCTGCAACAGGCCCTAGACCGCGAAAATCTCGCAGAACTGTGGAACGGACTCACCCTACTAGCTCGCAATGAATTCATCTGCTGGGTATCAGATGCAAAAAAGAAAGAAACCCGCGCCCGCCGCATCCGACGCACCTGCGAAGAGCTCCACGAAGGCAAACGTCGCCCGTGCTGTTGGCCCGGATGCACACACCGCGAGAGAAATGGCAAATAAAGAATAATTGGTATGCGCAGATTCGGCGTTAAGAATCCGCGAACTTGTCGAGGTCATTGATCCGCCCGGCGGCAATCACGAGGTCGCCGGAGCGGAGCACGTAACCGGCAGGTGGAGCAGAAAAGTGCGCATCTGCCGAGCGCACTGCAACAATGGCGATCCCCTGCGGGGTTTGTTCTACCTTCCGCCCATGCATCCACAGCGGTGGGGCTAGCTTAGCCATGGCGAAATCAGAATCGAACTCGATGTATTCCTGCACGTGCCCAGCAATCAAATGTGCCACGCGTCGGCCAGTATCCCGCTCTGGGCGCACAACGTGGTGCACGCCAATTTGTGTCAGGATCTTGGCCTGTTGCTGGTTGTCTGCTTTCGCCCAAACGTTAGGCACGCCCAGATCCATCACGGCAGATGCCGTTAATAGCGACGCCCCCATATCGGATCCGATGCCGATCACCACTCGGTGTGCATCGTGTACGCCGAGTTGGCGTAGTGCTTCTTGGTCGGTGGTTTCGGCGACGACGGCGTGTGTGAGTAGCGAGGCGGCTTTGGTTACTACCGCTTCGTCTACATCGATGCCCAGTACTTCTACACCGGATTGGACTAGTTCCTCACCCAACGCCATGCCAAATCGGCCAAGGCCAATGATAACGACGGGTTGTTTAGCGTGGTGGAATAACAGCTTAGCCAATGAAAGGCCTTTCTACGGGGAATGAATAGCGGCGTTGGTTGGTGCGGGCAGCTAGGGCGGCGACAACCGTGATGGGGCCGATACGCCCGGCATACATCAGCACTACCAGCCATACACGCGCGAATTCCGGCAGATCCGGAGTAATACCGGTGGTCAGACCAACGGTAGCGAATGCAGAGATGGTTTCAAAGGTGATCTGGTGGGAGTTGAACTGCGGTAGCAGCATTTGTAACCCCATAATGGAGCCAGCAATCAGAATGAAAGCCATCATGAATACTGCCATCGACTGACGCACGATACGCCCGGGTATGCGCCGACCAGCAACCAGTAGCTCGTCGTCACCGCGCACTTCGGCGATCAACACTGCCACTAGTACGGCGGCGGTGGTTACTTTCACTCCGCCTGCGGTACCGCCGGATCCGCCACCGATGAACATCAAAAAATCCGTCAACATCAGCGAAGAAGGCCGCAGGTTCGATAGATCAACCGAGTTGAATCCGGCAGTGCGGGTGGATACAGAATGAAAAAATGCCGCTTGCACCGCCGACCACGGGCTCAGGTCGCGCAAGCTGTTCGTCCATTCCATGATCCCAAACCCGATGGTGCCGACAACCAGCAAAATCGCGGTGCCAACCAGGGTAAACAACAAAGTCAACGACCGCGGGCGTTGAACTTTCGAACAACGCCGCTCCTTGATCTCTAGCAGTACCGGAAACCCCAAACCACCGACGATCACGCCCGCGGCGACCGGCAAGATAATTCCAGAATCGTTGACGTAGGGAATCAAGTTGTTGGACTGGAGTCCGAATCCTGCATTGTTGAATGCAGAAATGGCGTGAAAGGCCCCCTGCCATACTGCGGGCAGGAAGGCATATCCGTATTTCGTGGCAAAACGGATAGTGAGTACTACGGTGATCACGAATTCCACGGCTAAGGAAAAACCAATTGTGCCGAGGATGACCGTGCGCACCTCACCGAGGTTTCTTCCGCGTTGTTCTGCAACGGCACGAAGCCGCCCCTTGACGCCCATCTGCCCGGCCAGCACAAAACTCACCACCGTGGCCAAGGTCATGATGCCAAGACCACCGATCTGGACAAGCACCAAGATGATTACCTGTCCGAAATGAGACCAGTAAGTCGCTGTATCCACAACTGTTAAGCCGGTGAGGCACACCGCGGACGTAGCGGTGAATAGTGCAGTGGTGACCTCCGGGTTGTCCACCCCACTGCGGGATACGGGCAGCAACAAAAGGACTGTGCCCGCGAGAATGAGCAGCAGGAAGCTCACGGAGACCAGCTGCGCGGGGCTAAAACCCCGTCGGCGGCGTGCGCCTGAATGGAAAATCACAAATCGATACTTTAAACCTCATGCGGCTATCAGCGATACCCATATGTGAAATTTTTACTTGATTTTGCCGTCGATTACTTCCACCACGTCATCCACGTATTTCAGCATTCCCCGGTCATGGGTGACAACGCACGTAGCGATCCCCAAATCGCGTGATACCTGCTGCAATAGTTGCATGATCTCTTGCGACAATTCCTGATCCAGCGCGGAAGTAGGTTCGTCGGCAAGCAAAACATCCGGATCATTCATCACTGCGCGTGCAATATTCACCCGCTGCCGTTGACCACCGGATAGCTTGCCGACGCTGCGGCTGCCAAGCCCCTCCAAACCCACCTTGGCCAACAGCTCTTCTGCCCGCTCCCGGCGCGGGGTACGTCCACGCAGATGGTCGGTGATCAGCAACTGCTCGGCAACAGACAACGATTCCAACAAGTTCGGCTGCTGGAAAATCATCCCGATGTGCTGGCGCCGTAATTCGCTGCGCTTTTCCTCCGAGCCGACGCTCATCAGTTCACCGGCGATACGCACCTCACCTTCCGTGGGCTGCAACAACCCCGCCATAGCTGAAAGCAAAGTGGATTTGCCGGATCCTGATTCGCCCACGATGGCAGTCACCGTCCCCGGAAAAACCTGCAAAGACACCTGATCCAAAGCGCGCACGGTGCCGGTGCCATCTGGGAAATCAACGGTGACGTTGTGGCAAGCGACCGCTGGATTTTTAACTTGTGTGTTTTTATTTTCAGTATTCATTAGGATTTTCCCTCCAATGCCGATGCCGGATCAATCTTTTTCACTCGTCGGGTTGCCACCAGTGCGCCACACATACCGAGCACCCAGATGCCCGCGGCGGGCACCACGATGGTGGTCCACTGCAAATCAAACGGAACAGAACCCCCGGCCCACACGCCTGCTGCCCAGCCGACGCCGGCGCCAAGCACAACGCCGATGCCGACCACCACAGCGGCTTGTCCCAGCGCATCCTTCCACACATACCCCGGGCTGGCACCAAGTGCGCGGAGCACGGAGAGATCACGGCTGCGCTGGATTGTCCACACGCTCAAAAACGCCACGGTCACCAAAGCACTAATGGCATACAACAACACCTGAATCAGCTGGAGCGATGCCTGCTCCGACTGGTAGGCAGCCAAGCCAGAAAAAGAATCCTCGACTGTTGCAACACTATCCCCAGTCTGGTTTTCGGCATCCTGCCATTCCGCATCGCTCAAAGCACCCGCCTGCCGGTCCCGAGTATCCACAGCCAGAACAGTGCCGACGACGTCGTCATGCGCGCGCGAAATCTGCTGCCACACCTGCGTGCTTGCCCAGACGACGGGCTGGTGCGAATAGTGCTCGTCTTCTACGACGGCACTCACGGGCTGTTCGACGCCACCGATTTCTACCATTTCACCTGGTTGTACACCGGCCTCGGCAACGATTTCTTGGCTGACGACGATGCCGTCTTCGGCGACCACCGCCTCCTGCGGCTCCTGCGGCGCGGCCGAATCTGCTCCTGCTTCTGCTGCCGCACCCGCGGCTGTGGCACCAGCTATTTCTGTTCCCGCGGCACCCGCACCGGATACTACGGGCGCTGGAACCTTAGTCCCTGCTGGCAGGCCCAGCACGGCGACCCCCATCGCAGATCCAGCTTCCAACCGGGTTTGCGCGGTACCGAGCGGGATAACCTGGCTGCCATCGTCGACAAGCTCCTGCCATTCCTGCACATCAGAGGTGGTGACTTGTGATTCCTGAAAAGACGGCTCGTCACTAGTGAACACGTATCGCTCAGGGTCCAGGGCCTCCAGAGCGGAGGTGTTGTGCTTAGCCAACCCACCGGTCAGGCCAGTGAGCATCACCAACAGTACGGTTATCAGCCCGACGACGAAGCTAATCAAGCTAAAGCGTCCGCGGGCGGAGACGATATCTCTGAGTGCCAAAAACATAATACCTATTGTTATTTTTGCAGCTCAGTGCGGCATCGGGGTGCTAGTTGATTCTGCTATCAACCAGATGGTTGATCGCGGCCACCCAGCCTTCCGCACTAACCTAGGCGGGGTGACTACGCCGAGAAATCTCGCCGCTTCTGCCGCATCCAGCCCCGCAAACACAACAAGCCCTGCGAGCCCAGCAGGCCCCGGCCTGTCCACGGTATTGCGCAACCTGCGGGTGGGCTTACACGCCATGTTTTGCACGCTCCTCGTGCTTGGAGCGGTGCGGGTCTGGCTTGCCGACGACGCAGCGCACGCCGGGCTTGCGGTCGTTTTGCTGGTCGCGGCCGCGCTGGGGCTGGTCTATGCGGCCGGCATCGTCGTGGAATACCGATCCCGGCGCGGTGTGGGCAGTTTTTCCAGCCCGACGGTGAATCAACAACGGAACGCGCGCTGGTGGTGGGCCGCCGTTGTTGTGCTGTGGCTAAGTGCACTGGTGTTGGCGAACGATTTTCTGTGGGTGTTGTTCCCGCTGGTTTTTGTCACGCTTGCCGTATTGCCCCGCCCGGCGAACTTGCTGGCAGCTGCGGTGTTGTGGGCTGCTGGGGTGGTCGTGGTTGCGTGGTTGCACCCGCAGCATTGGCATATTGCGGTGGCGATTGGCCCGGGCATCGGCACCGTTTTTGCCGTAGCAATTTATGTTAGTTATCGCGCGTTGCACCGTGAGGCATTGACCCAGCGTCGTATCGCGGAAGAGTTAGCCGCGACCCAGCAGGAACTAGCAGCCACCGAGCACCAGGCGGGGCGCTTGGAAGAGCGCGAGCGCCTGGCCCGCGATATTCACGACACACTCGCGCAGGGGTTGAGTTCCATCGTGTTGTTGGCGCGTGCTGGACGGGCTAGCGCTAGCACCGGGGCGGCTACGACCAAAGAATCGCCCGAGTCCAAAAATGCAGCAACAGACGTATTTTCTACCATCGAGGACACCGCCCGCGACAACCTGGCAGAAGCCCGCCGTTTCGTGCGGGATCTGACCGCGCCATCTGCGCAAGCAGATTTGCCAGATGCCATTACAGAGATCCTCCAGCGCATGCGTCGCCGTGGTAGCGGGCTGGGCGAATCCACCGAATTCCGGGCGAATTTCTCTGGTGATACGCACCGCCGGTTACCCGAGTCGGTGGTCACCGCGGTGGTGCGATGTGTGCAAGAAGCGTTGAATAACGTCGCCAAGCATGCCCATGCTAATAATGCGGTGGTGTCGGTCGCGGTGCTTGGCGATGAGTTAACCGTCGATATTTTTGACGACGGCCGTGGTTTTGACCCGGCGCAGGCACCCCAGCAAGAATCCAGCCACGGCTACGGGCTTGGTGGTATTCAGCAACGCATTGCTGCATTATCTGGCACAGTAAATATTGAATCGACCCCGGGTGAAGGCACGGTTGTTGCGGCCCGCATCCCGCTGACTTCGCAGCACACACCAGCTAACTAGCTCCAGGAGACCACCATGATCCGCGTTATGCTTCTCGACGACCACCCCGTTGTCCGCGCTGGCCTGCGCGCAATCCTGAATAGCTTCGACGGGGTGCATGTCACCCACGAGGCCGCCGATGGTAGCGCGGTGGATGGGCTTGTCGACGGCAGCATCACTGATGTGGATGTGGTGGTGTGCGATATCCAGATGCCAGGGATCGATGGCATCACCGCGACCAGCAAATTAGCGAAGGCAAGCGGTCCACCAGTGTTGATCTTGACGACGTACGACACCGAAGCCGATATCGTCGCTGCTCTTGAGGCCGGTGCGTTGGGCTATCTGCTGAAGGATTCGCCAGAGGCACGTTTATTCGACGCCATCATCGCCACCCATGAAGGCAAGCGCACGTTGTCGCCGGATGTGGCGGCGGCTCTGGCGCAGCGGACTTCGCAACCGCAGCAGAGCCTTTCGCAGCGTGAAATTGAAATTCTGCGGGAACTCGCCACCGGTGCGAGCAATAAGGCCTTGGCGAAGAAGCTTTTTATTTCTGAGGCGACGGTGAAAACCCACCTGATTCATATTTTTCAGAAATTGGGTGTGGAATCGCGCACCGCCGCCGTCACGGCTGCCAGGAATCGTCGATTAATTTAGACTGCGCAGGGTGTGCCGTAGTCGAAATCTGGGGCACTTCACTTAGGCAAGAGATTCCTTTTAGACTATTTCCTTGATGCCAAAGTGGTTTGAGTCTCTTTGCCCTTTACACCAGAGAATCCCAGATACAGGAGCGGCACAAAAATCATAACGAGAATAAACACAGATATTAGTGGTTGCCAATATAACTCACTCAACATTTCAATCAAACTGATATTCCAGACGAACATCATGAGTAGTCCTAGAAAAAACACGCAAGCAAGCACTAATGCCTGCGAAGAAAAAACTATTGAAGCAAGTGTGAGAAGTAATGCGAAATGGTATTCACGACTCATAATCCCTAGCTTGAGGAATTTATGGAGACTGCGGTTGAGCAATTGGCTAAGTATGAGACTTGCGGAGATAATCGCTAGTAGCGTAAAGGCTAGAGGCACGGCCATGAGCACCCAGAAGTCCCACTGCGCAATGCCCCCTTCTCCCATGGCTCGGGCTTGCATACCAGATGCGCTGAAAAGTAACGCAGGGATGCTTGCAATGAGGAACAGGAATAACGAGATACCTGAAAAACGTGACCGGTATTCAGAAGTCACAGATTTACTCAAAACGGGGCTGGGACGGTACGAGGATAACCTTGCAACGAGTGTCGTAAGATTAAGCGCAATACGCGGAGCCGCCTGGGGAACAAGAGTAGAACCAACAAGCAGTATCCCTACCGTAAAAAGAATTCCACCTTGTTGTCCGTTTTCATAGACTATTCCGAATATAATTAACGCCGTCCCGCCTAAAGCGAAAATCCCCCGCAAGAGCCAGCGTTTGATGGAGCGCAACCTTCTGAAGCTATTGTTCACCCTCGTCACTAGATTCGTGCTCAAAAACAATACTGAGATAGTTAGTGGAATGAAGAGGCTGATTATTGCGAGAACTATGCCGAAAAAAGTGGGAACGCCAAATCCACTGACACTGATTAATGGATTTCCATTATCATCGGGAAGCCATTCTAACAGCGTAGAAAATGGTAAATAAAGCACGACTGTGAGGAATAAGGCGCCGACGAACGGCTTCCACATTTGCCCAAGCATTACGCGGATAAAGTGACGCCGACCTAGTCCAAAGCGTATAAGCGTTATGGATTGCTCGCGAAGGAGTAAAGACCCGAGAACTGCAAGCGGAATGTTCATGGCGATGGCGACAAATGTCGCCCAAAAGAGCATATTGCCACCAATAAACTTGAATTGGTCATCCGGAAACTCAGCAATCAATCGCGACCAAACTGAACCTAAAACAAGAACAAAGCTGGTGGTGATTCCGAGGGCTAGTGCAAGGACAAAGAAATATATTTTGGCCTCGCCGACGATCGACGCCCCAATTTTTTGAAGATTCTTATTCATGGTTTGCATCGTCCTTTTCCATAGTGATTACGGAATCAACGAAGCTTTCGACGACTGGATCGTGTGACACCATGAGGACACCTGTTCCCTCGTGCACCGCATCGTCAACGACACGGAATAAGCTGTCCCGCGAGTCGCTATCTAATGCACTGCTCGGCTCGTCAAGTAGAAGTAATTTAGGTTGTCGTATGAGTCCACCAGTGATCATGACTCTCTGTAATTGACCCTTTGAGAGTTCATTCAGCATCTGGTTTACAGTGTGTTCTACACCTAACGATTCAAGAATTCCGACATAGAATCCTGAATTCACCTTTTTCTTGCAAATTTGTAGATTGAATTCTAAATATTCTTTTACCGTAAGGCCTGGGAAAGCTACTAATTCTTGGCCAACGTAGGAAATATCGCTTCGGAGTAATTTCTGGCGAGTCGATACTGAGGTCTTAGATATGTTGAACTCGTCAAGTAGCACTACGTTTCCTTCATGTAGGGGGTGTAAGCCTACGATTGCGTTCAGGAATGTAGTCTTGCCGCATCCAGAAGGACCTGACAATAATGCCTTTTGCCCGTGAGTAAGCTCAAAATCTAGTGGTAACGCGAGGGGGGGGGGCTGTGCCTTGGGGTCGCTTTGACGGCAACTGCTTGAACTTCAAGTACAGGGCTAACGGTTCTCACGGAAATGACTTTCTAATAGAGGAAGGAAAATAATCAGAGGGCTGTAGCTGAAACTGTCTGATAACCTCCGAAATGAGGGGTGGACAAGATACATGACAACCCGGATTATACGTAAACCTCTTTTAAAGTAACACAAATTATTTCGACTTCGAAAGATGTAGTAAGTCACTTATCCGTCTCAATCTCAGTACGGCTTAGGGGGTTCCCATACAACAAGTTGATTCATTCTCTGCCTTGGAATCGCGCACCGCCGCCGTCACCGCTGCCCGGAATCGCCGATTAATTTAAACTTGCAATATGACTTACCTAACACCCAAGACATCGTCGCAAAGCAGCCCCACAGGAACACCCACAGACTCATCCGCCGCCCCCATCGTCATCATCGGCTCCGGCCTGGCGGGCATGGTTGCAGCCTACGAGGCATTACAGGGCGGGAAACAGGTCGTGATCCTTGACCAAGAAAACCGTAATAACCTGGGCGGCCAAGCCTTCTGGTCGTTGGGTGGTTTGTTTTATGTGGGAAGTCCGGAGCAAAAATTGATGCGGGTGAGCGATTCTTATGAGCTCGCCTGGCGCGATTGGGAAAACAGCGCGGATTATGACGACGCTCCCCATGATCGTTGGCCGAAGGCCTGGGGCCAGGCATACGTGCAGTTCGCGGCCGGTGAAAAACGCGAATATTTAAAAAAGCTCGGGCTCAATGTCTTGCCGACGATCGGCTGGGCCGAGCGCGGTAGCGGCGACGCCAGTGGTCATGGCAATTCCGTTCCACGATTCCATCTCACCTGGGGCACCGGCCCGGAAGTGGTACGGGTTTTCCGCGAACCACTCGAACGGGCAGAAGCAACCGGACAACTCACCTGGCGCTTCCGCCACCGCGTGGAAGGCCTGCTACAAGACGAATCCGGCCGAGTCACCGGTGTCCGTGGAGTGGAATTAGCAGCAGATGATGCGCTACCCCGCGGCCAGGCCTCAAGCAGAAAAGCCGTGCGCGAATTTCAACTGAATGCAGCATCCGTGGTCATCGCCACCGGCGGAATCGGAGGCAATCTAGCAAAAGTACGCGCCAGCTGGCCAAGCGATCGCTGGGGCCCGTGTCCCGACGACCTAGTAGCTGGCGTTCCAGCGCACGTGGACGGCAGCGGCATCGACGTCGCCAAGCACGCCGGCGCAAGCCTAGTGAATACGGACAGAATGTGGCACTACCCAGAGGGAATGCACAATTGGGACAGCATCTGGCCGCACCATGGCATCCGCATTATTCCCGGGCCGTCGTCGTTGTGGCTGGATGCTACCGGCAAGCGCTTGCCCACGAATCTGTTTCCCGGCTCCGATAACCTCGCTGCATTGAGCCATATTGGTAAAACAGGCCACGGCTATTCCTGGTTTTTGTTGAACTCCACCATCGCGGATAAAGAATTCATTTTTTCTGGTTCCGAACAAAACCCAGACT
Source organism: Corynebacterium pseudodiphtheriticum (assembly GCF_023509295.1). Taxonomy (NCBI): domain Bacteria; kingdom Bacillati; phylum Actinomycetota; class Actinomycetes; order Mycobacteriales; family Corynebacteriaceae; genus Corynebacterium; species Corynebacterium pseudodiphtheriticum. Next base: position 2,245,509 of record NZ_CP091864.1, read on the forward strand.
TGACGGAGAAAACAATCCGGCAACTGGCCAGCAAGCTTGGACCCAAAACACACCCGGCCGTGCAGGCTTTCAAAGACCATGGCGTGGATTGGGTGATCGCCGATAACCTCGATGAGTTAACCGCAAAAATGGCCGCGCTTGCCGACGACGGCCTGCTGGACCGCGAGCGTGTCGCACGCACCGTCGCTGATCGGGATTCCCAGCTGGATAACCCGTTTTCCAAGGATGCCCAGGTGAATTACTTGCGCACGGCCCGGAAATTTCTGGGCGATAAGATCGTACGCGCTGCCGCACCACACAAACTCGCAGATGCGAAACATGGACCGCTCATTGCTGTACGGCTGCAAGTATTAACCCGCAAAACCCTGGGCGGACTGGAAACAGACCTTTCCGGGCGCTGCCTCGATTCAGACGGCAATATCATCCCTGGCTTGTTTGCCTGCGGGGAGGCAGCTGGTTTCGGCGGTGGCGGCATGCACGGCAAGAACGCGCTGGAAGGCACCTTCTTAGGCGGCTGCATCCATTCCGGTAAACGCGTGGGAGAAGCACTCGCTAGAGACAAATAACCTGCTCCTGGGCAAAACGGTGCCCTGGGAGCAGGTTAGCGCGGGCTTGTCAGAGCCCTGTTGAAGAGCTGGTTATTTCAGCGCTCGTCGTATTAAAAGTCGCGCAGAATGCGCTGTGCCAGAGGCTCAGACGATGCTGGGTTCTGGCCGGTGTAAAGGTTTCGATCTACTTCGACGTACGGTTGCATCGGATCGGTCTGCTTAAAGTCAGCACCGAGCTCACGCAGACGAGTCTCAACTACCCACTTGGCAGCTGCGATGGTCTCTTCGCCTTCTTCGGCGTTGGTAAAGCCAGTCATCGTGTAGCCCTTAAGCGGCCAGTTGTCATTGTCCATTGCGAGCAAAGCAGCTGGAGCGTGGCATACCAGGGAAAGCGCACGACCGGATTCAATACGGCTCTGCAGCAGTTTGGCGGAATCCTGGTCATAAGCCAAGTCTTCCATTGGACCGTGGCCACCAGGGTAAAAGACGAGGTCATAGTCAGCCTCGTTAACATCAGCCAGATTAAGCGGGTTGTTCAGCTCCGAGTCGATTTCTCCGAGGTAGTTCTCGTATTCCGCGCGCTCGCTGTCGGACAGGACATCGAGGCTGTACTGGTCTACTACTGGAGCCTTTGCATTCGGCGTCGCGAAGTCAATGTTCCATCCAGCGTTTTTGAATACGCGGTGTGGAGCAATCAGCTCTTCGGCCCAGTAACCGGTAGGGCGGGCGCTGCCGTCGGCCAGCGTCCATTTATCAGCGGCGGTAACTACGAATAGTGCGGAAGGCATAACTTCCTCCTTGTATATAGGTGAGCTATCTAATGTTCTTCAGATGTGTTGTACCCGCAAGTGCGTTGCACCCGGAAGGACAACGACACCGAGAATACTCTTCGTTGGATCTTTGTTGGCGAGATTTTTCTTCATGAGTCTTGCGGCAGAGGCAGAAAAACGCCGCTCTTTCGGGCCGGAAATTCTTATTTCCGAGTATATTCCCACTGGTCAAAGCGGTATAGAGAGAAAGCACGATATGCGTGAAGCCCAATAACTGCAACCCTGAGAAAAAAGATGATTTGTCAACTATTTCACATTCTTGGAGAGGCAATTAGTGGCGAAGTATGTCGTTTAACCCCGATTTCCGGTCTATTTCGCTGCCTGAGAACCAGACCTAAGGCAGTTAATGACATCGCGCTGGGGCCCAGCGCCCTGTTTAGCTTTTATTCACGCCCGCGCCACTCAATTCATTTGAGATGTACGTTAAAAACATGGAACCAAAATCAATGACCGTCAGCCAATTTCGTCAATCCCAAAGCCAAGTCCTTGAAGATGCACAACGCATGCCGGTCACCATCACCAGCCAGCAAAGCCGCGCCCGCGCCGTAGTCGTCTCCCCCTCATTTTATGCTCGCGCTGTTGCAGCATTAGAAGATCAAGAAGACATCCATGCTGCCGAAATCGCCCGAGAAGAAGCTGAAGAAATCCGACACGAGGTTCTCAAAGAAGCTCTCGGGCTTACCGAAACCAGCACTTCTTCGTCCACAAGCGACGAAAAGAATTGGACGAATTAGCGTCTTTATGACGGGATTCACAGTAACCTTGTATCTATGAGGTTACAGACAGCTTTTATCCCGACGGCAGTAGCATTTTCTGTGTTATCGGCGTGCTCCACAGCCGAGAGCGAACCTCCGACGTCTCAAACGCAGATTCCAGTCACCACGTCCCCAACATCACCGGCCACGGCAACACAGCACCAAGAAGCACCTGACTCCTCTGATGCCGCTGACTCCTCTGACGCCGAGCACAACGGCAAACCCACTGCACCAGTTCACAATGACCACGGAATGTTCACCGTAAAATGCCAGGTAGCAAAAACTGAATCAGATCATGGCATCGTCGGATACGTATACGGAAACCATGAAACCAGCATCCCCATCGCCGAGCAGGATGCCGAGCAGTTCGTCCCAAAATTCGGCCCGGGAAACGAGAAGCAAAATTGCAGCACGGTCGAAAAATATCTTCCTAGTGGAGCATATGATCTGCATGACCAGGTGTTCTAAACTAGCGGCATGACTACTCCAGATTCTGCCGCTGCCGATGCCGCATCCGCTGCTGCCGATGCTGCCGCCGATGCCGCTGCCGCTGGCCCTGCCGAGCATTTGCACCCAGTCAAGTTAATTGGTGGCGGCCCCGGCGCGTGGGATCTCATCACGCTCCGCGGCCAAACCGCGCTGCACGAGGCTGATGTCATCGTCGCAGACCACCTGGGCCCCGCCCCGTTTCTGGATCGATTGTGCGATATTTCCAGCAAAAAGCTTGTCGACGCTTCCAAGCTGCCGTATAAAAAGCAGGTCGCCCAAGAAGAAATCAACCGCATGCTCGTCGAATACACCCAAGCCGGATACAAGGTGGTGCGGCTCAAAGGCGGCGATCCGTTTGTGTTCGGGCGCGGTTTTGAAGAAATCACGGCACTCGCAGAAGCTGGGATCACCTGCGAAGTCATTCCCGGCGTAAGTTCCGCTTATGCTGTTCCGGGGTTGGCACACATACCTGTTACCCAGCGTGGCGTCGTGCATGCCGCCACCGTCGTCAGTGGGCACCTGCCACCGGGACACGAAAAATCCCTGGTGGATTGGTCTGCACTGGCGCTCTCCGGTGCCACGCTGTCCATCATCATGGGGGTGCGCAACGCCAGTGCAATCGCGGATGCGCTTATCGACGCTGGCCTGGCCGCAGCTACCCCCGCCGCCGTCATTCAGGAAGGAAGCCTTGCCGACGAGCGGGTGTTCCGCTGCCAGCTCGAACAGCTTGGCGCAACCATTGCGGATAATTCGGTGGAACCACCTGCGGTGATCGTCATCGGAGATGTAGCCGGGCTGGAATCTTCTGCTCAGTAGCGTCCGGATCGGCACCGGCTGGCCCCCGAGTTGCCGCCCCATCAGCCACCGGCTCTGTGCGCGGTTCGGTGCTAGCTGCGGCTGCGCGTTGCAAAGATTCCACCCGCATGCGGGTGCGGTATCGGCGCACCCCGTGCACGGTCAACGCGATCCCCACCGCCATGATCGCTAGCTGCACCGGCCATACCGTATCCAATGGCAGCAGGTAGCGAATATTCAACGCAATAATCGCCGAACCCACCAGCCCGCCCAGGGCAACCGGGTTAATGCGGGAAATCAGCCAGGCAGCGATGGGGGCAGCAATGCTTCCGCCAATCAGCAGGGCCACAACCGCGGCGGTATGCGAAACGATTTCCTCCCACAGGCCCACCACAAAACCAGCCGATGCCCCTGCGGCCACCAGAAACTCCGAGGCAGAAACCGTGCCGACGATATACCGCGGCTGTTGCCTGCCGACGCCCAGCAGCGTGGAGGTAGTCACCGGCCCCCAGCCTCCGCCACCCGTGGAATCCACCAGACCACCCAGAGCACCCAAAAATCCTAAAAATGGTGTGGAATACTCCGCCTTTTTTGCCAGCTTGCGCTTCGTGCGCCCTTGGCTAAATCGCCACACCAGGTTTGCCCCGATGGCCACCAACACGACTGCGGTAATCGGTTGTGCCTTATCCAGTGGCAAATTAGATAAAAACATTGCGCCAACAAACCCGGCGAGTGCCCCGGGAAATCCCAGCCGCGCCACCACGGACCAATCCACGTTGCCAAAGCGCCAGTGGCTAAAACCGGATACCGCGGTGGTTCCGAGTTCTGCCACGTGCACCACGGCCGAAGCTTGCGCAGCACCCAAACCAGCGAGGCCCAGGAGGATCGTTGTTGAGGTCACCCCGAAACCCATGCCGATGCCGCCGTCGACAAGCTGCGCGGCGAAACCAGCCAGGGCAATAAAAATTAAACCTCTCATGATTTTCCTCAAATCTGCGCGGCTACTACCTCTGCGAGTGCCGTGCCTAGTGGTTGGGAATAGGTGATTCTGCGTTCTTGTTCTGCGGATGCTCCTGCTTGCGAAGCACCGGCTCGTGCTGCACCGGCTCGTGCCGCATTTATTTCTTCGGCTTGCCGGTACATTCGATCCAGCAACAAGCCATGGCTGACAAACAACGGCACCAGGTGCATTCGCTCGTGGTGCTGGGCCAGCTCTGCCAACCGGTTCGGGCCGGTCGCAAATACCACGCTGATACCGCCGGCACTGCTCTGTTCGGCAGCGGGCTGATTTACGTCGGGCTGATTTGCGCCGGGCTGATGAGCACAAGGCTGGTTCCCGCCGGCACGCCGTGCAGCAACACGCCTGGCGAGCTTGTCGACGCTCGCATTGGCCGCATGATCAGAAGATCCCACCGACACCAACACCACGTGCGCCCCAGCCGGAGCGTCGCGAGCAATCACCCGGGACAGCAATTCCTCCATGGCAGCACCGGTGCCCAGCCCGTCGGCAAGCTCCACGTCCGCCCCGGCGCGCTGTGCCTGCTGGCGCACCGCAGCGAGTTGTTCCGGAACATCAACTTTTTGGTGAAAACCACGCGTAAACAGCAACGGGACGATCACCATATGCTTGTGCCCATCAGCGATGGCCTCGGCCACGGCGGTGCGCAGGTCAGGTTCGTTGAATTCCAGGTGGCTGCTGTAGCCTTCCAGCCCAGCACGGTTCGCAGCTGCTGCGCTGAGCTCATTGATCAAACCGACAGCCTGCGGGTGGCGTGAGCCGTGCGAAAGAGTAATCAGCGCAGTCATTATTAGCTCTCCCCCGTTACTTCTGCCCGATTAATCCCGCAGCCAGCGAGTTGCCATCGTGCGGATCCGCCAGCACAAAAGCGCCCCGTTTGCCACGAGCTGCGTAATCATCCACTGCGATCTCCACGGCGGTTTCTAATTCCACGGTGGCGATCTCGTTGAGCGCTAGCTGGGGTTGTGTTGGCTGTGGCTGGGCTTGTGCTGTCTGCTCGGGGGCTGGCTGTTCCTGGGCTTGTACTGTCCGGTCATGGGAAGTCTCGATGCTGGCCACGCGCGCCTTATACTTGCCGCTGTCATACAGCAGGTGCAGTTTTTGCCCCGCACGCACGCCTTTATCGGACAAGCCCACCAGCGTGGCAGTAAATTTCCGCGTACTGCGCGGGCTGCTACCAGCGGAAATGAAATCGCCGCGGACCAGATCAATCTCATCAGCCAACCGCAGCACCACGGAATCACCAGAGTGCGCCTCCTGCAGCTGTCCGTCGGCAGTATCAATGCCAACGACGGTGCTGGTACGTCCGCCACTGACGGTGACGGCATCGCCCACGGCAATCGCACCGGTGGTGACCCGGCCAGCGTATCCGCGGTAATCAGTCTGTGGCTCACGGATGACGTATTGGATGGGGAAACGGAAATCCAGACCGGCAGCGATATCGCTTTCCGCCGGTTGAATGGTATCGAGCAGTTCCACGATCGGCTGGCCGTCGTACCACGGTGTGTGCGCAGATCTTTCCACCACATTGTCACCAGCCAATGCGGAGATCGGCACCACGCGAGTATTACGTGGCGCCAACGCATCGAATTCGGCTAAGGCGTCGGCAAGCTGGGCCTGGATATCCTCATACACCGCCTGGTCATAGCCGACCAGGTCAATCTTGTTCACCGCGATGATCACGTCTTGGATTCCCAGCAACGCCGCGATATGCAGGTGGCGCTTGGTTTGTTCCACCACCCCATAGCGGGCATCGATGAGCAAGATGACGACTTCCGCCGTGGACATGCCCGTGATCGTATTTCGGGTGTACTGCACGTGCCCCGGAGTATCTGCGAGGATGAAGCTGCGCTGGTCAGTGGCGAAATATCGGTAGGCGACGTCGATCGTGATGCCTTGTTCGCGTTCGGCGCGCAGGCCGTCGACAAGCAAGGAAAAATCCAGACCATCGAAGCCGCGTTTCGACGAGCTCGCCGCCACGGCTTCTAGCTGGTCAGACAACACCGATTTGGTGTCGTGCAGCAAACGCCCCACGAATGTGGACTTGCCATCGTCGACCGATCCGGCGGTGCAGATGCGCAACGCCCGGCGATTGTTCAGGATGGTTGCGGTGGATGCGGTGGTTGCAGGAGCCGCGGTGGATGCTGTGGTTTCGGTTGTTGCGGAGCTAGTCATCAGAAGTAGCCTTCCTTCTTGCGGTCTTCCATGGCGGATTCGGAGATACGATCATCAGCGCGGGTCGCACCGCGTTCTGTGAGTGGAGAAGCCGCGATTTCCGCCAACACCTCGTCGATGGTTTTGGCTTCGGACAACACCGCACCGGTGCAGGACATATCGCCGACCGTGCGATAGCGCACCGTGCGGGTCACCGGGGTGGCCGGAGTGGCCGAGGTAGCCGGGGCGTCCGGGGTATCCGGGGTGTCCGGGGCCTCGTGCCCATTGGTCTGGTCCACGGCCCGGCTGCTCGCACCCCAGGGGCCGGGAGTTAGCCACATGCCGTCACGTTCAACAACCTCACGCTGGTGTGCGAAGTAAATGCTGGGAAGTTCCAGCCCGCGCGCGGCGATGTATTGCCAAACGTCAACTTCTGTCCAGTTGGAGATAGGAAATACGCGGATATTTTCTTCCGGCAACTTGCCGCCGTTGTAGATATTCCATAGCTCCGGACGCTGCCGCCGTGGATCCCAACCGCCGAAACTATCGCGCACCGAAAAGATGCGCTCTTTCGCTCGCGCGCGTTCCTCGTCGCGCCGCGCTCCGCCGAGCACCGCGTCGTAGCCGCGTTGTTCAATGGTGTCCACCAGCGGGACGGTCTGCAGCGGGTTCCGCGAGCCGTCGGCACGTTCCTGCAGATCACCGCGGTCGATCCAGTCTTGCAGCTTGGCGACGTGCAGGTCCACGCCGTATTTCTCGACGGTGCGGTCGCGAAATTCCAGCACCTCTGGGAAGTTGTGCCCGGTATCGATGTGGATCAGTTCCGCCGGGATCGCACCCGGAGCAAACGCCCGCCGGGCCAGTTCCAGCACCACGACGGAGTCTTTTCCGCCGGAAAACAGCAGCCCGATTTTGTCGAATTGCCCCGCGACCTCGCGCAGGACGTGGATGGATTCGTTTTCGAGTTCGTGCAGGTGCGGCGATAACGCCGCGCCGGTTGTGTGGGTCGGTTGGCTGGTGTAGGTTGAGTTTTTCACGCTTGTGCTCATGTGTGTAGTCCGCATTCTGTTTTGTTCAGTCCGGCCCAGCGCCCCGCGCGTGGGTCCTGGCCTTCCGCTACTGGCAAGGTGCAGGTCGCACACCCGATTGACGGGTAGCCCTGCCTGGTCAACGGGTGCACGATCAGGTCGTGCTTGTCGACGTAGTCCTCAGTGTCTTGCAAACTCCACGTCACCAGCGGGCTGATTTTCAGCCGTCCCGTATCGTCGAGGCTCAGCGCGGGTGCTTGTGCGCGCGTGGGGCCGTCGTCACGCCGCAGCCCGGTGACCCAACCCGCGAATGGCGAGAGGTTGCGCGCGAGTGGTTCGACTTTGCGCATCCGGCAGCAGGCAGTCGGGTTGGAGGCATAGAGCCGCGGGCCGTAGACCTCGTCTTGCTGGCTGCGTTCCAGAGCGGGTGTGGCGGTAATAAATTGCTGGTCGTAGCGCTGCTGCACCTGCTTGGCGACGTCGAGGGTCTCGTCGAAGTGATAACCAGTGTCCAAAAACAACAGGCTGGCGCGTGGGGCATAGCGACTGGCGAGTTCTGCCAACACGGTGTTTTCCATGGACATGGTCACCGCGATTTCACCGGGCACGTGTTCGTCCGCCCACGCCAGGATGTCTTCGGCACTGGCGTCATATAGCGCGTCGGCGTAGTCGGTTACGAGCTGCCGGTTGCGCGCAGCGATGTCGTCGGCAAGCGGCTCCGTCGTGGTGGAAGCACCTTCTGGGGACTGTTCCGGGTCGCGATAGCTCTGCTCCGTGCTCGATGTTCCACGTGAAACATTGAGAAAATTCAGCGACTTGTGCAGGGAGTTCTGCAGCGCCTCATTGGTGGACACCGCCGGTTCGGGCGCGGCCTCTTGCTCGTCCTGGCCGTGGAACTGCACGGAAAACACCCGCAGGCATTCGCTGCAGCTCCAGGCAAACTCCGTTTCCTCGTCCGGGAATAGCCCCTCCCCCGCGCAATAAGGGCAAAACAGCGGGTGGTTCCGGTTCGGGTTTGGTTTCCGGCGAAACTTCATGACAAAGCCTCCTCATCCGCACGGACAGTCCACTGCGCAAAGGACTCGCCCTCTTCGCGTTGCTGCTTGTAGTTCTCGACGACACGCACGACATAATCCCCCAGCTCACTGGCCAGCACCTTGTGACCTTTGAGTTTGCGGCCAAAGTTCTGCTCAATACCCAACGCACCGCCGAGATGCACCTGGAAACCTTCCACACGGTTGCCGTCGGCGTCGGTCAGCGTCTGGCCTTTCAAACCAATATCCGAGACCTGCGATCGCGCACACGCATTCGGGCAGCCGTTCAGGGAAATCGTCAGGCTGGAATCAATATCGCCAATGCGTTCTTCCAGCTCGTCGACCAGCTCAATCGCGCGCGATTTAGTGGTGACGTGGGCAAGTTTGCAAAACTCCAAACCGGTGCAGGAGATGATGCCACGGCGGAACTCCGAGGGTGTGGAATACAGGCCCGTGGCGTCCAGGTCACGAGCTACCTCAGCAAGTTTTTCGCGCGGAATATCCAAAAACAGCAGTTCCTTCATCGGCGTGGTCCGGATGCGCGTGATGCCGTGCTTTTCCGCGGCTTCCGCAATCGCAATCAGCTGTTCACCGGTCGCGTGGCCAACAGTCGGTTTCACACCCAGGTAGAAGTTGCCGTCCTTTTGCGGGTGCGCGCCGATGTGGTCACGGATGCCGGATTGCAACGGGGTCGGCTCGGCGTCGACAAGCGGCTCATCCAAATATTCCGTTTCCAGCACCTCACGGAATTTTTCAATCCCCCACTTGGCCACGAGGAATTTCAACCGCGCACGGTTACGCAGGCGGCGGAAACCATAATCGCGGAAGATGCGAACCACCCCGGCCCACACCTCCGGGACGCGCTCGATGGGGATCCACGCCCCCAGCGATTGCGACAGCATCGGGTTGGTGGACAGGCCACCGCCAACGAAGCAGTCAAACCCAGGGCCGTATTCCGGATGGTTTTTCCCAATAAACGCCACGTCCTGGATCTCGTGGGTGACATCCTGGCGGGAGTTACCCGAGATGGCAGTTTTGAATTTCCGTGGCAGGTTGTGGAATTCCGCGCGCGGCAGATAATTCTTTTTGATCTCTTCGATCGCCGGGCTGGCATCAATAATCTCATCGGCTGCCACCCCAGCTGTGGGCGAACCCAAGATCACGCGCGGCACGTCGCCGCAGCCCATCATCGTGGTCAGACCAACGGCATCCAGCCTGCGCCAAATTTCTGGGACATCCTCGATGCGGATCCAGTGCAGCTGAATATTCTGCCGGTCGGTGAAGTCCGCAGTAGACCGTGCGAAATCCCGGGAGATCTCACCGACGACGCGCAAGCGCTCCGGGGTGGCTTGGCCGCCGTCGAAACGCACGCGCATCATGAAATATTTATCTTGCAGCTCGTGGTTTTCTAATTGACCGGTGTATTCGCCACCCAGATTCTGCTTGCGCTGGGTATAAATGCCGAGCCACTTGAAGCGCTTACTGATGTCATCGGCAGGGATCGAATCAAAACCCTGCTTGGAGTAGGTGTCGATCACACGCTGCTTCACCTCGAAGGCTTCTTGTTCTTGCTTCACCTCCTCTTCTTTGTTCAGCGGGCTGGTGCCGTCGATATTCCACTGCCCTTCTGGCTTGGGCTTCCGCTTTGGGCGTGCGGGTGCGTTTGTAGTCATAAATTGCCTCACTCAACGGTTTCGGCGATGTGCTGGGGTTTTGCTCGGGATTAGTTGTAGATTTTGTTGTTCAACCGGAGAGTCACGATCCCGGTCGAACCGATGCGTTCAATCTAGATGAACCACTCGGTCTAACCTAATAAGACCGATCTGTCTATTTAATTCACGCGAACAATCCTGCATGCGACCTGGAGTAATGTGGCCCACATCATTTGAATTTAAATCGCTAGCTAGCAAAATAGAGACAAATAGGTTCAAATAGATCTTGCTTGCTTAACGCGAACCGAATAAGCGCGTGATCACGCACGCGCAGAAGAACGCACTCGCACGAGAAACCAACAAAGAAAGGCGCTATACACACGAATGGCTACTTCTAATGCAGCAGCGTCCAACCAGACCGACGCAGTGACCACCAACCCCAACACCGAAGGCGATAAACCACTGAAGATCGCCGTCGTCGGTGCAGGCCCAGCGGGTATTTACGCCTCCGATATCCTGATTAAAAAGACCGGCGGCAACGTCGATATTGATTTGCTTGACCGCATGCCCACTCCTTTCGGCTTGATCCGCTACGGCGTGGCTCCGGATCACCCGCGCATTAAGGGCATCATCAAGTCGCTGCACCGCGTGCTCAGCAACGAGAAGATACGCTTTATCGGCAACGTCGAAGTGGGCCGCACCATCAGCGTCGAAGAACTCAAGGATCATTACGACGCCGTTATTTTCTCCACCGGTGCCGTCGACGACCGGGACCTGAATATCCCGGGCGCCGACCTGGAAGGTGTCTGGGGTGCTGGCGAATTCGTCGGCTTCTACGACGGGAACCCTCACTTTGAGCGCAACTGGGATTTGTCCGCCGAGCAGGTCGCGGTCATCGGCGTCGGCAATGTGGGCCTGGATGTCTCCCGCATTTTGGCGAAGACGGGCGACGAGTTGAAGGTCACCGAAATTCCGGACAATGTCTACGAATCACTGGCGCAAAACCAGGCCCACACCGTGCGCGTGTTCGGACGCCGCGGCCCTGCCGAAGCAAAATTCACCCCGCAGGAACTGAAAGAACTCGACCACTCGGACACCATCAACGTCGTCGTCGACCCGGAAGATATTGATTACGACGAATCCGGCGAGGCAGCACGCCGCGCATCGAAGTCGCAAGATCAGGTGTGCCAAATTCTGGAACAGTACGCGATGCGCGACCCGAAGGACGCACCGCACACGCTGCAGATTCACTTTTTTGAAAACCCGGTCGAGATCATCGGCAAGGATGGCAAGGTTGCAGCGCTGAAGACCGAGCGCACCGAGTTGACTGGTGACGGAAATGTGAAAGGAACCGGCGAATTCACCGAATGGCCGGTACAAGCTGTCTACCGCGCGGTTGGTTACCGTTCAGTGGGCATCGAGGGTGTGCCGTTTGATGAGCAGAAGCACGTCATCCCCAACGACGGCGGCCACGTGCTCACAGAACCGAATGGCGAAATTGTGCCGAGCCTGTATACCACCGGCTGGATTAAGCGCGGCCCGGTTGGCCTGATTGGTAACACGAAATCCGATGCCGCCGAGACCATCGGCATGCTGTTGGAGGATATTGCGGCCGGTAAGCTGTCCGCTGCCGACAACACCGACTTGGTGGAGTTGCTGGAATCCCGCGGCATCGAAGTGACCAACTGGGAAGGCTTCCAGTTGCTGGATGCCCGCGAAGTAGCTTTGGGTGAGGCCGAGGGCCGCGAGCGCAAAAAGCTCGTGGAGTTTGAAGAAATGCTCGAAGCCTCCCGTAACCCGCAGAACTAGCGGCTAGAAATAAAAATTTAACTTTCTGTACGGCTGCACGTTCCACGGCTGCACGGCTTCCCGGCTGCAACCAAAAAGCTGTACAAACCCAGATCTGAATTATCAGGTCTGGGTTTTATTATTTATTGACGGTCACGCCGTGCCGCACGCTATTGCACGTTGGATTTGGCTGCGCGTCCAGATTTGGCTTCCGTTAGATGCTCCTGAGTCCGTCCCCGTTTTAGATTGGGGAAAGATCTGTCCACACAGGGTCACCGCCAAAAAGCATAACAACGGCATTAACTACGCTTCCCAGGATCATCAGCACGACGCCAAGCGTGAACCCGAGGACAATCGCGATTATCTCTACGAAGAATAAGGCCGGAGCCAGCAGTAAAAGTGCGCGACTTCGGGCATAAAGCCCACACCCAAAAACAATTACCGCTGCGAGAGCAGTAACGAGCCAATACGCGAGGTCCCGCGTAGGCTCCTCAATGACCAATAACCATGAGAGCACATAGAATCCCATGATCACCCAGCCCGCGTAGAGCGCAATGTTTTGGCGAGACTTCTTGCTGCGAGTGATCAAGGACATGCTTTCCCCTTTAAGTTTCGGACTTGGAGTGGGCTGGAATATCGGACCAGTGACCTTAACTGGTAACCTCGAGATTTTCTTTCTTCCAACACTCAACAAACGCATCCGGGCTTAAATAACCCAAAGACGAATGCGGATGGCGTGACCCTGGATCACTTCCTGCCCCCGGTATGGAGATGCCGGGAATAAGCAGTGACATTCACGATGGAATAGGGATCTAAGGTGTAGATATCTTTTACATAAGCCTAGTCCGTCATGAAGCCCCCGCTGTGTTGGCAATTCGAACCCAGCGGGGGTTTGATGAAGCATTCAAGGTTAGAAATGGCAACGCGCGCAATTCTGCAGTGGGATCACATCAGCCTGCCTTCTTGTTTGAGTAGACAGCCAAAAGGAAAAGGCCAAGGGTTCCCAGTGCAGAGAATTCTGCAAATCGCGACCAGTTTAGATCCTCATCCCATCCTATGATATCCCGGAATACAACGTACACTCCGATAATCAGGATCATGATAATCCATTTGACCAGGAATTTTCCTAAAGTTGCCATGCCTACGCCCTTCTTATTCTGCTTGCAATACTAAGGATTTACCAGCTACCTCGGCACTGCCAACCCCAGTACGCGAACATGCCAACTAGAGCAGCAACATTTCTCCTGATGCCTTGCTTAGCGAGATACTTCACTGCTTCCTTTGCAGCCTTGGCATAGTCTTTCTGGCCAATCGCGGCAGCAACTACGTTAATGTCGAAGACGCTCTTGATGTCATCAGAGGCTTTTCCTTTGACGCATGTGAGGAATGTTCCAGCCCCGCGAGTGGACACGGACTGACCGGTGGCCGAATTCTCTTTGATTGCCTGATTGGCTGCGTCTTCACCAAGGAAATTCACGAGGGCATCATGTGCTTCCTTTTCAGTCTGGGCATTATCAACCTCAGCAAAGTACTGAGCGAGTGCTTGTTCCTCGATGGTTCCCGCAGACTCGACAGCGACAGGGGCAGGAGTTTCTGCGGCCGCTACCGGGGCAGCTGCAAGGGGCAGTGTGACTATGAGAGCCATGGTAGCGAGGCGGCTACGAGCATTTTTCAACATATGGTGAATCCTTATGGGTTTAAAGCGTTGAAGTAACCTAGCGTGCGTTGCTTCAAGCTTTGTGGTGAGTGGTGGTGCATTAACGATCTTAGTTAAAGAAATGTTACAAGTCAACACTTTTAGTGTTGTATTTCATAGAAAGGGGTTGCTGTGCTTTACATTAGGGGCAGACGGTTGTTTCACTTGCGACACAATGAGATGATTCCCCATATAGTCATGTGGTCATATGGGAGCCGAATGGGTAATTCTTGACAGTTATTATTTTGGTTCGGTTTGGCGTAAGCGTATGAAGTGCCCAGGCTTTTGTTCCGTTTAAGTAGATGGGAAAATGTTTCGAGCATACCCACAAAATTGATCAACATGCGAAGGACCGAGTTATCCGATTAGTAGAAGATCGAATCCCGACAGAAACCATGTCGATGTAGGCCGCGAGTCAGGCAGTAGCCCCAAAGCCATGGTTTCATGGCGCATTGCCCGCCGATGGGTTCAACAAACCCTTCAACCCCCAACCGTCTAAAATTAACCATTCCGGTTTTCAGGGACTAAGTTCAGGCCACTTCCCAGGTACCGCTTCACTGCAAGCGCTTTTAGCGTTTTTCTTTGGGTTTTTACTTTGCTTCAGGAACATCAACCATAGAGCCTTGAATATGCGGCGAGGAAAACCATGATAACAACGTACATTTTATCTACTCACTGCAGACTATTTTTACGGCCGCAGTGCAAGCGAAACCCACAAACAGGGCGCATACTGCGGCACGCCCGAGGTCTCCGGGGCCGGCCTGACAAAATGTATCCTTGATAACAATATAGGATAAAGTTAGTTTATGGACACACAGGTAAAGCGCGGAAATTATTTTCTGGCAGCGGTTCTCGCTGGGGATGCAGCAATGTCAATCAAACCTCCCAAATTCATTCGAGATTGCCTGCATGGAGTGAACTTTCCGCAAAATTGGTGGTGGTCACTGATCGTCATCAAGTCGTTGGCCGCTCTCGGGCTTGTGCGCGGCACTGCGAAAAACAGCCCGGAACTGACAACTGCCGCATCCACCGGCGTCGTGGCTTATTTCGCGTGTGCAATCTTCGCGCATGTGAAGGCAAAGTTTTTAGGCAAAGAATTCTGGCTCAACTGTTTAGGAATGACAGCACTCAGCACAACAGTGCTGGTGCAAAACCGCAAGCAGCATCGCTAGGCCATCTGCGGTCGCACCGCACCCCGCACCCCACGGTGTAGGATCAAGCGCATGAAGCCAACCGTCGGAAAGATTGTGGGGTTGCCCGCAAATCGTGGACACATAGTAGAGCTACCTAGTAGTTAGGCAGCTATATTTTCTTCGTTTTCGAGGTGGGTGATGCGGTTCTCGAAATCGACGGGACTGACCATACCGAGCGCAGAGTGCCGACGCCGACGGTTATAGACCACCTCAATCCAGTAGGCAACGGCCTTGCGTGCGGCATCACGGGTCGCCCAGCGTTTACGGTCGTAGAATTCGGTTTTAAGCCTCAACCAGAACGACTCGGCCATCGCATTATCGAAGCACACGCCAGTACGTCCAACCGATTGTGCAATCCCTAGTTCGTCACAGACCTGCCATAGCTGTTCGCTGGTGAACTGGGTACCACGATCGGCGTGGAAGACCACGCCATCGGGTACTTCACCACGCAGGATATAAGCCATGCGCAGTGCGCGTTCAACCAGGGAAGTATCTTGCACGCTATCCATAGCCCATCCCAGTACCCTGCGGGAATGACCGTCACGGACCGCGCACAAATACAACCAGCCCTCGTTGGTGCGCAGGTAGGTAATACCTGACATCCACACCCTGTTGAGTTCACCGGTATCAAACATGCGCTTGACCAGGTCAGGAAGACTCGACTTACGCTTAGATTGAATCGTTGTCACCGGGACAAAGGCCCGCGGGGAGATCCCTTCAATGCCGATTAGCCGCATCCGCTTAGCCACAGTCTTACGGTTAAGAACAATCTGGTAGCGTTCGGCTAATTCTGCGGTGATCCGTGGGCACCATAAACCTCATCGGAATCCGACCAAATCTGATGAATCTTGCAGTCAATATCGTCGTAGAATGCTGCGCGATGAATGCTGCGCGATCATCTCTGCCGGAAAGTCGTTGCTGCTGGGTGTAGGACCATTTGTAGTATCCAGACCGCGATACCTTCAACAAGCGCGCCATGCGCTTGATGCTGTGGTTCGCCTTGCTCTGGCTGCATTAATTCGAACTTTTCTGTTCGCGTTGCCTCAAAGCGAAGAAGGCTGTCGCTTTTGACAAAAACTCATTATCCATTTTGGCTTCAGCCAGTTCACGGCGCAGACGAGCATTTTCAGCGCGAAGATCGGGCTGGCTTAGCCCATCGGAGGATCCGCGGCGTTCGCGCTCATTTTTTACCCACCGGCCTAAAAGTCCTGGTCCGACGCCAATCTCCTTTGCCACATGAGTAATTGGGCGCTGCGACTCGATTACCAGGCTCAAAGCTTCACGTCGATACTCAGGCGTGTACTTCTTGCGCTGTTGACTCACAATGAACATCCTCTCCTACGGACACACGATTCGCACTAATCGGGTGTCCGCTAAACGAGTGGTAACCGCAAGTTCATCTCCTCATGCAGGTTGGGGCCCCATACACAAACCATCAGACACCCTCACCATCAGACGCCCTCCTTTAAAAGCGACCTCAATGATTCAGCTCTTAGTGTAAAAAGTACCCATTATTACTGACAAAAGTCACGATGATTCTTTCATTCTTCAATACGCTGCAGGTAAAACCAATATTATTCAACACCCCCGGAAGCATAAACCTGAAAATAGCCCCTTGAAACCCTACACCAGCTTTGCCAATATCGGCAGTGCGCGAGGCAACTAGACACAAACAAATGCCAACCGCATCACACTCCAATTACTCGAGCCAAAGCGCTCGAGACTTTATCGAAAGGAACAGGCATGTTCGAGAACATGAACCTAAAGGAAGCAAACACCATCGCTGCAACAGACATTGCGAACACCGCAGACACAGTAGACTCCCCAACCACCATCCCTTGTGGCATCACTATCTCCATCACCCTGGGCTGCTAAATCAACCCCAAGGACTATTTAATACCTCCGAGCTTCACACACTCCGCAGCGCGAAGCTCGGAGGCCTTCTACTATCTACCCCACTGCTTTCAAATCAAAATCGGTTATACACAATGAAAACATTCTCCCCTCCGCAGAGCCAGTTAAAGCGACTTTGGCACGACAGTGAAATTGTGCCCAAGCACCCGCGCGTTAGATTTGGCACCGTCGGCAGCCAACCGGTGGTCATTCACCGTCGCGTCCAACCCTTTTCAACTACGCGCACAGATGCTGATAACGAAACTGAACGCCTTCATTTCTTAGCAAAGTACGCTCCACAATCCCATATATTAGTTGTGGAAGATCACTTCTTCCTGTGTAAATTCGTTGATGGCACCTGCTGCGACAAGCTCACACTTAGCCCCTCGCTCATCAAACAGATTGCCCAAGAGTTCAACCAGCTTTGGCACATTGATACTGAGCACACCGAAACTCCCCAAGCGCGTCGCGAACGCCCCATCATCGAACCACTAGGTATTCAAGAACTCACCACCACTCCCATCCAAGCCCTAAACGCTGGTCGACGACACCGAACTCTTGTGCTCGCTGCACAGGCGCTGATAAGTAACAGCAAAACACCAGAACGATTCATCCACGGTGACCTGAAACTAGATAATTTGATTCAGACCACACAAAATAGTATCAGCGTTATCGACTGGGAATGCAGTGGCATCGGCCACCCAGAAGAAGACATTGGGAGCTTCCTAGCCAGCATTATATTTTACGCCTTAGCTCGCTCCACTAGAACCGCAATGGCTCATCCGAACCTTCTAGCCGACAATACGGGTAGTGGGCTAACTGAGGCCCATCTACAACAGGAAATCTCCATCTCGATGCGCAACGCCCAAACTCTTTCTACTCGATTCCTTTCCGCGGTGGCTTCTCTTGGGACAAAAATCGACAAACTTGCGCTTAGCAGTGCGGTCTTCATCTCGCTACTCTGTCGTCTTCAAGGCGCAATCATCGCAGGCGCGGCCCCCACAACTGTCGCCGTAGTGGAATCTTCCCTGTCCACAATTGCCGATTCAGGACTGACCGCTTTTGCGTCATGGCTGGAAGGACAAAGGGCCTAAAATGACAACGCACAGTCCATGGGCAGCTATGTGCACCAGCAGCTTCCAACAAGTTTCTCACTCCACCTTTCGCCGCTACAGATCCGACACCGAAGTTTCCACTCACGAACTTCGCTCCTGCATCTATTCCGACATACACCTACGCGGCTGCGAAAGCGCCGCCTTATACGCCGATCTGCCGACAGTGACGAGATTCGTGGACCTCTCTTCCCACACCGTCCAATCACCCGGGTGGAATTTGGTGGAGGAAGAACTGCACAAGGAAGACCATTTTATACTGCGCTCCGATCAATTCTCGCAAAGTCAAACAGCAAACGGGAACTTCACTGTGACTATACCTCGCCTGAAAGTCAATGCCGTGCCGGGGTGGCTTGCAATAGAGTCTCTCGAACCAGCCCGTTTTTCTGCCCCATGGCGGCTCTACTTGCCGGGGATTGCGCTCAACAATTTTTCGACGCTGATTGAATTTATGGATCACCAGGATTACCTGCACCAGTGGTCTATGAAGACCAGTCTCAGCCTGAATCGAAACCTCATCCTCATCCCGCGTCCCGATGCCACCGTGGTCTATTTTGATCCTAATTCAGCCGGGGTTGGAGCTATCAGCGCACTAGTCAACGCCATTAGTCTTTTCGCATCCGCCGGGTGTGGACCAGGCTTTTCGGTTCAGCTAACTGATTCGGTATGGATTGGAGGCCCTAGCACCAACGCCCACACAAGCTTTGGTTCTAGCTTATCCGTAGTTGCTGCGAAATGCTTGATAGCAAACGATTTCACGGAACTTAACCAGCGCGAATCTGCATTCCGGAACGAGGTAAATGCCCTTGTCTAACAATGCGTTTTCCTTTGTATTCACTCGACAATCCACAGATGCTGTGCCGATTTTGACTGAGGTCATCCCTACTGCCCGCGTTGATTCCTCAAGAGTAAGTACAGCACCACAAATATTGACCCCTGTACAGAACTCACTCAAATCCCGCCTGACCTTTGAACAGGTGCCAGATAAAGTCTCGCTAGGACAAAAACTTCTTATCGCCCCTGATAGCTCTGTGTCTTTGAACGCGGTCAGGGACCTAGTTTGGGAAGGTGTATGGGGGGACGGTACGGCGCGGACAGCCTTCTTCCCCTCAGAGACTGAGCAGTTGTCAACGTCAACTTGGGACAGACGAGTCGGGTTAGGAAGTGTTTTTCTCGATCCATCATCAGCTGGCCGTGTCACCATCTTAACTTGGGACGCATCAGGGTTTTGCCACGCACGTGAGCGGATTTGGGCCGAATTACAGCTTTTTATTCAGTTACTTGTCGAGCATAAACAGTCAAACGTCTCCGGCCTCCGCAAAGTAGCAGACGAAATTGCAGGAAAATTCCATCTTACCCCAGATGCCGTGCAGGCAACCTGGAATTCGCACTTACTACGAACGGCGGCTTTCAACCCCACCATGCTTTCGGCACATCAAAGAGCTGTGTCCAATGCCATACCATCCCTTCAGCTGCTCAACTAACGGAAGGTTTACTTATGAAACTCGGTCTTTTTATTACGGGAGGCGTCGCGGCCTCCCTCATGCCCGGCTGGCTGCTTTACTTACGCAAGGTACAAGGCTGGAGCATCGAAGTCGCGCTTACTCGCACCGCGCAAACTTTTGTCAGCGTAGCTGCTCTAGAAGCTATCAATGGGGAAAGAATAATACTGGATACCGACTGGCTGTCCACAGGGGTCGCCAGGCATAAGACGCTAAGCACTGGACTCGATGCGATTGCAGTGTGTCCGGCGTCTTTCAACACCTGTGCAAAATTGGGCTCTGGCATCGCCGATGATATCGTGAGCGCCGCAGCTGCCTTTGCCAGTTGTCCTGTGATTGTTTTCCCAGCTTTTTCCACTGAAGACGTAGGCAATAAGAAAGAAATCGTCCTAAGCAGAATGGAGGAAATGGGATACCGGATATCCCAAACAACCTTCCCCGCAGTCGAGGTTTCAGACGGCGGAAAGAAAGAAGGTCAGGGGTTCCCCACAATTGACAAATTCATCAGTGTCGTCACCCAGGAGGTTGACGTTGCCTAGACTAGCACCTCATCTGGATTCCACTTTCCATGACGTATTCACGTCACCTGATTTCCGCGATTCGCTCCCATCCGACGCGATCATTCAACAACTGTCAGAACTAGAAGCCGGATTCGTATTATGTTATCTCGACGGCGAACACTTTCACTTTGCACGTTTTTCCGCAAGTCAAGGGTTAGAGATCGCTGCATCACAACCACTCACCGGAGAATTTCAGTACAGTTCTGACCATGTTGCGTTTTTGGATCAGGCGGGCGACTTAACCATTGTTCACGTCCGCCATTGGGATTTTGAGCACTTTTCCATCCCAACGACAGACTTCAATTTCTCCTCAAATTTCTGCTACCTAATCGCACGCACTTCCAATGACACCACCTTCATCGAGATTGCTACGGGGAAAACCCACAACCACCCTGGCGCCCACTTCCTCGACTGCGACGACTCCGGTCAACCCATCACATCAATAAAAGCTGTATCCAGTAGCTGCGTTGCAAAATCTACCTATCCTGTCCAGTTTCGACGTTGCCTGACCTGGAACAACACGGTTTATACCGTGTTTCAGAGCATCTCTGAGACATACCTGTGCAGTATTTCCGCGTCGGGCCATCAAACCACGAAAATGATTCCCAACCTTTGGTTCGTCGGGGATTTCGTGGTGAAAGGAGAGCTACGGGTAAGTCTCCGATGTGGCGATCATTCAGTGAATATTAGCGCTAACAATCTTCTTTGCTCCCCTTCCCCACCTCAAATACCGTTTAGCGTCTCGACGCTGTCAGCTGGAAATCATAAGGTCCCAGTAACACTCCTATCCGATGCCAGCAACCACAATGATACGATTATGTTGAATGTCCATGGCGGTTTTGGTGCCCCCTTGTTGCCGTTCTCCTCACTTCCTGTCACTCAGAATCTCTCTCTGGCATTTGCTCACGTCCGTGGCGGCGGCGAGCTGGGGGCGACGTGGGCCGCGGACGGACGAGGAGAAAACAAACCAAATACAATAAGGGACTTAGCCAGTGCGGTCAAATTACTTAAATCCCACGGTTACCAAAGAATCATCCTATCCGGTGCCTCACACGGAGGTTGGTTGGCTCTAGTCACCGCTTTGCGTCATCCGGGCTTAATCGCTGGGGTGGTAGCTACCTGCCCAATAGTAGACTTATCTAGCTACCTTGCCACTGAGCTTGGCCATAAACACCGCGTGGAATTTCCAGCCAATCCACAGCATATGGATCCAGCCACGTTGTTAAATAGTGTCAATCCTATTCACTTAGAATTATTATTAGTCGCCGGTGAAAAGGACTCGATCGTCCAAAATCAAGACCTCGATTCCTTCTGTACTCACTGGAAAGACATTGCAGGCCCGGTAACGCTGCTCCGGCACCAGGGCGGTCATTATGCCCCACCGAGTGACGAAATAGAGGCCTTGGAAAAACAACTTCTAAAGTTTGTGACTGGTCAAGGTTGAAACAAATCAACAGTGGGGTATTCGATGGATCCATCGCAGACACCATTCCAAGCGCACTCACCTATGACTAACGCCGCCATTGGGGTTAAGCAATCGGTAAACCAATCGGCCAGCCGCATACACAGCCAGGACACCCATCAGTATTAGAACCAGAGTGCGATTAGCAGAATCTATCGCTAAATATACGCAAATTACCAGGACTGCCACTGCCAGGAAGAATACAGCTGCCTCACGGCCAATCGTCGGTGCTGGAGTCAATCGAATGAGGTCTTGAAAAATTTTCATGAGAATTCCTTACCCCTCGAGTTCATTTGTTCTTGTATTTCCACTGTGCCAATTCTCTCGCCTGAAGCGTAGTGCCAAATGTAGGCAGACGATATGAGCTTTATCATGCGCAAACAGCGGAAACCTGACCCACACCACACTGCAAATAATGACAAAAGTCATCCCACCCTAATGATCTTTGACAGAGAAAATAATGATCAATCTTCGCGTTCAAATGATTGAAATTTTGCCAGCATAGAAGCATGAGCGAATCAACAAGACTTGAAACAGTGCTCCAAGTCAGCGACCTTACCCGTAGTTATGGCCAGGGAACGAAAGCGTTCTGGGCCGCCAAAGGACTGAACTTCCGTGTCTTCCGCGGCGATGTCTTCGGCCTTCTTGGCACCAACGGCGCTGGAAAAACATCTACGTTGGAGATTCTCGAAGGGCTAGCCCCTGCAACTTCTGGCAAAGTCAAGGTCTTCGGGCGCGACCCCTTCGATGATAGGGCTCTCATTCGTCCAAGAATGGGCATCATGCTCCAGTCGGGTGGGCTTCCCTCGCAGCTAACGGTAGAGGAAACTATCAAGATGTGGCAGGGCACATGCTCTAATCCCCGAGATCCAGAAGAAATACTTGCCGACGTCGAGCTATTACACCGACTTGATGTTCGGGTAGGGGCCCTCTCTGGCGGCGAGCAACGTCGGCTTGATCTCGGTTGTGCCTTGCTCGGAAATCCGGAACTTCTGTTCCTCGATGAGCCCACCACGGGACTCGATCCGGAATCTCGTAGAAATGTCTGGGATCTGCTCCTGCGACTCAAAAAACAGGGCGTGACGATGGTCCTAACAACCCATTATTTGGAAGAAGCCGAAACGCTTTGTGATCGTATCGCCATTATGAATGAAGGAACCGTTGCACGTGAGGGCACGCTTTCCGAGCTGGTGAATTCGGTTTCCGCAGAGATCACGGTATCCAGCATCCATACCCCGCCCCGGCTTCCGGGTACCACCATCACCACCGAACAAAAACGCCACACAATCTATACAAAACAGCTACCCCAGGACACTCTCGCAGTTTTGGAGTGGGCACGTAAAAACCAACTTGAGTTGGAACATTTTTCCGCTCGCCCTGCCTCCCTGGAAAAGGTGTTCATGAGCATCGCTGGCGACAAAAGACCATCAAACTAGCCACGAAGGAGCGCAAACAATGACCTCTACAACCTCTCACGATGCCAATACCGCCACCGAATCGGTTTCAGCATCCACCAATCACCGGAATTCCAGCTGGAAGCGCTACCGATCCTTAGCTATGGCCGAAATCCGGCAATACCTGCGCAACAAGACACTGCTGTTCATGGCTGTCGTATTTCCCATTGGGGTGGGCCTACTGATGCAGTTCATGAGTGGGGACGAACAGCCTGCAAACACACAAGTGCGCACCGCAATCTCAATGGAAGTGTTTTTCCTTATTACGCTGATGTTCGTCCAATTCTACTCCGTGCTGTCCATGACCACTGCACGTCGTGATGAGCGCGTGCTCAAGCGATTACGTACCGGTGAGGCTCGCAGCGCAGAGATTATAGCTGCGTTGGCTACGCCTGGGGCGATCATGTCACTCCTGCTTACCGCGTTAATGTCTGGCATACTCATCATCTACACAGGCGACATACCGCGTACAGGAATTCTGCTGCTTCTGGCCATTGTGTTAGGAATTGTCATCTCTACAGGTTTGGCGCTGCTTACCAGCTCAATCACTGCCAATGCCGAAGCCGCACAGATGACGTCTCTTCCCGTCATGGTTTTGGCAATGCTCTCACAATCTCCACTGCGGTCGACAATGCCCGATCAAATCCAAGATCCATTAGCACGCACACCGTTTGCGCTACTTGGCGATCTCACCTTCATTGAATGGACTGGTCAACCACTTACTTCGGATGCCGCACCTACAGATGGCGAGCTAACGACCACTCTGGTCACCGCAATGAACCCGCTTGCACTGATGTTGGTCTGGAGTGTTGCCCTAATGTGGGCAGCATTCCGCTACATGAAATGGGAAACTAACCGCTGATTGTTAATGAAACTCGATGTACGCTGACAGAGTGACCATGCTACGAGGGTTCATGGAGATGCCAGAGACCGAAAAGTTCTCCACCTACGTTCGGCTCTCAATGCATGCAGCGCTACTAGCAATTGCTATCTTGAGCTTCCGACAGGTTTTGGCACCGCCCGGCGAATTTAAACCTTCCCTCGTCCTTCTGGTCGTTTTAATCAACGGCGGACTCACTGCACTGACAATCGAAAGAACGTCAGCCTTTTCAACAACATCTCGACCGCTCGGAAAGCTTTATCCGGGAGCTATCGCCGTAAACCTACTGTGCTGGGCTATCTCCATCGGTCTCCTTGCCGCGCAACGCGCTCCCCATCTCACAGGTAGCATTGGCGGACTATCAGTATTTTTATTATTCAGCTTCGCGTTCGTGCTATCGATCCACATTAAACACGCTTATCTGATCGTTGTGGCATTAAGCGTAATCACTGCATCTGTGGTTAGGCACCCTAAGCTGGATCATCCCATCTATATCATCGCTTTTGCATTAGTGTTGGTTTTATTGAGCAAGGTGTCTGTGTGGTCGGTGAGTATCGTGAAAGAGCTCTACCGCACGCGAGAGTTGCAGTCACAACTGAAAATACAGGAGGAACGCCTACGCTTCGCCCAAGAACTGCACGACAGCCTGGGACAACGCCTAGCAGCGATGTCTCTGAAGACTCAGCTCGCCATCTCACTACACAGGAAAGATGCCGACCGGACAGATGATGAACTTCGCGACATTGAAAAGCTCGTACGTCTCATGCGTACGGATTTACATCAAGTGGTAACAGGCTATCGCACGTTGCACCCAAACTCTGAGCTTGAAGATGCTAGTAGCCTACTGAGAAAAGCAAACATCGCGGTCACCGTGACAGGGCATCCACAAGACATCCCAAAATCCTGCCAACAAACCGCCGCCTGGTTCATCCGTGAAGCGACCACCAATGTGATGAAACACTCGAACGCAAGCAAGGTGAACGTCACATTCTCAGAACACGCGGTATCCATCACCAATGACGGGGTGGAGCGCAATTTCGGGCCGCTCGGTGGCATACAAGCGCTACAGGAACGGGCTAAGCAAATCGGTGGAACAATCTCGCTTATTCACCAAAACAATCAGTGCACTGCGACACTTTCTTGGAAAGGCACCAACCGATGATCACCGTAGCAATCGTCGACGATGAACAGCTGATCGCTTCATCGCTAGCCACCTTGTTAGAACTGGAAGCCGATCTTACGGTGACCGAGACTTTCGCCTCCGGTGAGGAGGTGATGTCTCGGTGGGAAAAGGCCAACGCCCTCGAATCCCGACTACCTGATGTGCTGGTGACAGACCTGCAGCTCGGAGGTATTGATGGCGTCGAACTAGCACAAGAAATTTCGCGCCTGTCGCCTCAAACTGCCATTGTGATCGTCACGAGTCATTCGCGGCCACACCAACTCAAACGAGCGCTGACATCCGGGGTACAAGGATTTCTACCTAAAACTGCGACCGCGGAAGAATTTGCCACCGCGATCCGCACGGTACACGAAGGCAGAAGCTTCATCGACCAAGAGCTCGCTGCTATGACCATCACTGCAACTTCCAGCCCACTGACTGAACGCGAAGCTGACGTTATAGAAGCCGCTGGTAGAGGAGGTTCGATAGAACAGATTGCCAAAGAAGTCTTTCTGGCTACCGGAACAACTAGGAACTATCTTTCCTCGGCAATGGCAAAGCTCGGTGCGCAAAACCGATTCGAAGCATATTTACGCGCGCGAGAATCAGGGTGGATTTAGACGAAGAATTCTACCCCTGAAGTGCCGCGGATATCATCCATCGGGGGCGCGGAACGTCACTTCAAGATCGGTGTGCTCTCCCCGCCGTTGAAGCTGGTTTCGATGCGCACCGCGCATCCGTGTTGCAGAGATAGGGCTTGCACCGCAATCACAAGGTTTAGGTCTTTGAATAGCTACAGCAATTAAGTCTCTATAAGATGCCTAGTATGGACAAACAGGCAAAGCGCGGAAATTACTTTCTGGCAGCAGTTCTCGCTGGGGATGCAGCAATGTCAATCAAACCTCCCAAATTCATTCGAGATTGCCTGCATGGGGTGAACTTTCCGCAAAATTGGTGGTGGTCACTGATCGTCATCAAGTCATTGGCCGCTTTGGGGCTTGTGCGCGGCACTGCGCAAAACAGCCCGCAACTGACAACTGCCGCATCCACCGGCGTCGTGGCTTATTTCGCCTGTGCAATCTTCGCGCATGTGAAGGCAAAGTTTTTAGGCAAGGAATTCTGGCTCAACTGTTTAGGAATGACAGCACTCAGCACGACAGTGCTGGTGCAAAATCGCAAGCAGCATCGCTAGGCCATCTGCGGTCACTCCGCGCCCCGCACCCCGCGGTGCACCATCAAGCACATGAAGCCAACCGTCGGAAAGATTGTCGCAGCTTCGATTCTTAGCGCCGGGGTGCTTGGCGGTGGTGCAGCACTAGGTATCGCCACCACCTATGGCTCCCCGGAACGGGCGCACTACCAGATCGACGCGCCGACGCACAGCAATGTCGCTCTGCGCATTCATAACCCCGACGGCGTGCTCACAGCCGACGACGAGCGAATCCTTGAACGTGATGCCGCACGCCTCGAAGTACCGGGCGTCGTCAAGCAGCTGCACTATATTGTTTTCGCAGATAACGACGACAACGTCAACGACACCGTGGAAAACTACCTGCGCGATCACCACCCGGAGCTCATCGACGAGGATAGTTTTGCCGACGGCACATTGTTTGTTGGCGTAGGGCTTGATCCCCGGCAAGCTTTCATTTTCGCTGGTGATGACGTCGCAGAGTTACTCGATTTGCGCGACAGCAGCCATCTGAGCGAATCACTGGATGCAATCAAACCCGGTGTCAAAGACGGCAATATCCCCGGCGGCCTGTTCCACGGCGCATCCGTGGCAACCGATCTCGCTGCCCTCGAGCAAGCGCGCTTCGATAGCGCAGAATCCAACCGCACCTCCGCCATCGTTATGGGAGGTCTCGGAGCCGCAGCCCTCGGTGGTGGTGTTGCCGCAACAACCGGAGGGTATCGGCGTAGCCGGGCAAAGAAAATCGCCCAAGCGCGGGAAGACTTCGACTATATTTCCGTTGAATTCGGCACACTCGCCCAGCGTTTGGATGCCATCGATATCCGCGCACATTCACTGACCTCCGCTTTTGCGGATCAGCAGTTGCGTGACCAGTGGCGCAAGGTGCGGGATCGCTTTCTGCACATGCATGACGACGTCTCCAAGTTCAGTGAACTCAGCCCGCGCAGCGACGACAAGACTTTTCTGCAGTACGCGGGCCAGCTCAGTGACGCGGCCTCGACCGCGAAGAAAATGCACCATGCCGAAGACAACATCGACACGATCTTTGCTTTGGAAAATGGTGATGAACTCACCCGGCGCACCGAGGCGCAGTCATTGCGTGACGACGTCGTCGAGGCGAAAATGAAGGTGCGGAATGTTGATTCCAGTCTTTACCAGGAATTGGCTGCAATCCAGCAGCGAACCGAAGCTCTAGCCCAGGAACCTAGTGCCGAGGATTTCTTGGACAATTTTATTGGCGTGCTGCGTGATTATCAGGCGGCATTAACGGAGCTGCGTAAGCAAGAATTTAGCGATATTGACGAATCGAAGGCGGATGCGCCGCAAGCCCCGGGATTGACTTCGTCCGATTACCGTCCGGGTTATGGATGGAACAACTTCGTGCCTTATTGGGCGCTGAGCAGCTGGCATGCTTCCACCGTCGAGGCGCAATCTAGTAGCTCGAACAGCGGGAGCACGAATACGTCGTTTAGCTCTGGGTTTTCTGGCGCGGGTGGCTCATCGGGGTTTTAGTGCTAGCGCTTCAGGGTTTTAGTGCTAGCGCTGTGAGCCGTGCGCTTCGCGTGGGTTCTCGTGGCTATTGTTCTCTGCGTCATCGTGGTCATCGTGCTCGAAGCCGTGTTGATCGGTGCTGTGCAGATGGGTGCTGTTATTTTCGTGGCCGCCATCCTGGTGTTGACCAGAAGCAGCTCCCCTGTCAGTCTCCCCAGCTTCGCTAGTCCCAAGCTTGTCTTCCCGGGTCTCACGCAGTTCCCCGATCAACTCGGAGAAGAAATCCCGCACAACGGACCACTGGACGGTGGTGTTTTCCAAATGCTCCGGCAAACGTTCAATCTCTAGGCTTAGCTCTTTGCGACGGCGCTGCTCCGCCAGCTCACTGCGCAGCTCGCTTAACGATGCTTCGGCCTCACGCAGAATCTTTTCCAGCTGTTCTTCTACGGACTTGCCACGTAGATTGTCAGCCCCTGTGTCGTGGTGCGGATCCATCATCGTTATTACTTCCTTATCTCATATCACCGGCGAGCATGTTCTGCACCGGGATGAGTGGTGATTCCTAGAATACAGTGGTGAGCAGGATCAAAACGCCCGGCAGCACCAGGAACATGCCCAGCACCCACGCTGCGATATACAGCTTGTTACGTGCGCCAATATTCGCGATGCCCTGCGCCAAAAACAGCGGCACCTCACGCACACCTGGGATGCCGTAAATCACCAGAGCAGCGAAAACGTTGAACATCAGGTGAATCAGCGCGCCTTGCAGAGCAGCCTGACCTTCCAAGCCAGTGAATGCGAATGCGGCAATCAGTGCGGTGATCGTGGTGCCGATATTTGCGCCAATGGTGAATGGGTAGACCTGGCGGATCGACAGCGTATTGGAGCCAGCCAGCGGCACCACCAGAGCGGTTGTCGTCGAAGAAGACTGCACCAGCATGGTGATAACCATGCCAGCACCAATGCCGGAGATCGGACCACGGCCCAAGGACTTGTGCAGAATGTCTTTGGCCTTACCGACCATCACGACCTTCAGCAGCGCACCGATGAAGTTCACGACGCCAAGGATCAGCGCAATACCAATCAAAATCTGCGCGACACCAGCGATGGTCTCTGGCAACCAGCTCGTCGACGCAACCAGCAGGTCTTTGCCCGGCTCGGTAATAAAACCAATGAACGTGCCCAGGCCTTCCATGCCGGTAGCCA
This sequence comes from Corynebacterium pseudodiphtheriticum, assembly GCF_023509295.1. Lineage (NCBI taxonomy): Bacteria > Bacillati > Actinomycetota > Actinomycetes > Mycobacteriales > Corynebacteriaceae > Corynebacterium > Corynebacterium pseudodiphtheriticum. The sequence goes on from NZ_CP091864.1 coordinate 2,274,403, forward strand.
AGAAACCAGCCTGTTCGGATTCGGCGTTCACGCCGGAAACCAAGAAACCGGTGACCTTTTCCAACAGGCCGAACATCAACTCCAACGGCAGGAAGATCAGCACCGCCAGCAGGTTAAACATGTCATGCACGGACGCTGCGGCGAAACCACGACGGAAGGACTCTTTGTCGCGCACCATGCCCAACGAGACCAGCGTCGAGGTCAGCGTGGTGCCGACGTTCGCGCCCATCAACATTGGGATGGCGATTTGGACTGGCAAACCACCTGCCATCATGCCGACGACAATCGAGGTGGTCGTCGACGAAGACTGGATCAACGCAGTGGCCAGGATGCCGACCATGAGGGCGATCAGTGGGTTCTGTGCAAAAGCGAACAGCTCTTCCGCGTGATCGCCGGTGGCAGCCTTAAAGCCATCACCGATCACACCAACGGCGGTGATAAGCAACCACACGCTGACGGCGACAGCAACCCAGTTCACCCACTGCTTATCAGTGTCAATGCCGAGGCGCTTCAGTGGATTACGCGGAGCCTTTTGCTTTTCCTGCACACCCTGTTCCAGCCGTAGTTGAGCGTCGCCAAGGGTGCGGTCATCGGATGCGGTCTGATCCGGGAACGTTTGCCCTGAGGAAGTGTGTGACATCATCTGTTTCCTGACACCTTGCTTCGCACTTGCAGCCCGCACCCCCAGAAAACTTAAGAAAACTAGAGGTGCGTACTGCCACTGATTGGTTTGTTTCAGACCCACTCGGGGCCTTACAACAAGCAATGTATAGGGCGTGCGGAAATACGAGGTTCACACAAGGTTACAAACAAGCAAACTTTTTGGATTGTGAGCAAGCTAACGGGCTTAACGACGCCCGGCCTTTTCGTCGGCAGCAATGATGCGCTGCAAGTACTCCGCTATTGTTGGTGCCTCGATCCACGCTGGCGTCGGATTCCAGAACGGAGACACAGCCTGACCTGCGATAAAGAAGGTACCGAAGCCGTCGTCAGTAGCACCCACAAACGCGATCTCATCGGCAGATTCTGCCACTACGGAATAGCCAGCGAACGCGGTTGCCTGCGCACCCTTCAATTCTTCGGCAGAATCATTCCGCTCCATGAACGCCTCAGCCGCCTCGGTGGTGGAGAGTTGTTCATCGGGAGTAAACATTCCGTTACGGAACACGATGCCGCGCGTCATGTCCCCATTGACATCCTTGAGCGGCTTATCGATATTCAGCAAACACCGCAGCCCGTCCTCGCCCGGCGCGACCGTTTCCGGGAGTTCACACAAAGAACCATCCGGCAGTGCAATGCGGTAGAAGCCGTCCGTGATGGTCGGTTCAATGGTCTCACCGTAGCCGAGGTCAGCCGCCGGGGTTGGTTCCTTGCTAGAACTCGACTTGCTGGAGCTGGATTTACCGCTCGACTTGCTGGATTTCTCCGAGCTGGATTTCTGGGAACCGGATTTCTCGCTGGACTTGTCTGTGGACTTGCCGGAGCTTTTTTCGGTGGATTTTCCTGAAGATTTCTCGCTCGATTTTCCGGTCGATTCGCTTGCCGACGCCGAATCGGCGGACGTAGCCGACGCTGTAGCCGAGCCGGTTTCCGAGCCCGCGCCAGCAGACTCACTGGCTGCGTTGGAACCTGCTGCGGCATCGGCGGTGCTATCCGCAGCGCTGTCGGCAGCACTGTCGGCAGCACTGTCGGCAGGCTGCGGATCGGGACGATTTTCTGGATTAGAACAGCCCGCCACGCCTAAAGCAATGACGGCGCTGATGCCAAGCGTGCGGGCGAGTTTCCGTGCATGAGGTTTCATGCACCTAGTCTAGCCTGTTTGCCGGGTCACAATACCGGTTACTTCACCACCAGGTTGATCATGCGGCCAGGCACCACGATCTGCTTCACCACGGACTTCTCACCAATCGCCGCGAGCACCTTGTCGTCGGCAAGCGCGGCGGCCACGGCATCATCCTGGGAGACATCGGCAGCGACCTGCACCCGCGATTTCACCTTGCCGTTGACCTGCACGGGCAGCTCAATTTCGTCGTCAACCAGGTACTTCTCGTCGAAGCTCGGGAATGGCACGAAGGTAATCGTGCCCTCGTGGCCCAGGCGCGTCCACAACTCCTCGGCGATGTGCGGCGCCACCGGAGCCACCATCACAGCGATTGGCTCCACGGCAGCGCGCGGAGCACCGTCCGGGTAGTTCTTCGTCAAGTAATTCACGTACTCGATGAGCTTGGCGACGACGGTGTTCACCCGCAGGTTCTCATAGTCGTCGCGCACCCCAGCGATGGTGCGGTGCAGCTGCTGCAGATCCTTCTTGCCCAGCTCCGCATCCACGACGGCCACCTCGCCGGTGTTCTCGTTGACCACCAGGCGCCACAGGCGCTGCAAGAAACGCTGCGCACCGACGACGTCCTTGGTGGCCCACGGACGTGAATCCGCCAGCGGACCCATCGACATCTCATAAACACGCAGGGTATCGGCGCCAAAGTTTTCGGCAATATCGTCGGGCGCGACCGCGTTCTTCAGCGATTTACCCATCTTGCCGTACTCCCGGTTCACCTTGTCGCCGTGATAGAAGAACTCGCCGTCGCGCTCTTCGACTTCTTCGGCAGGCACGTAGACGCCACGGGAATCGGTGTAGGCATAGGCCTGGATATAGCCCTGGTTGTACAAGCGACGGTAGGGCTCTTTCGAGCTCACATGCCCCAGGTCAAACAGCACTTTGTGCCAGAAACGCGCATACAACAGGTGCAGCACGGCATGCTCCACGCCGCCGACATACAGGTCCACCCCGCCCGGATCGTTCGGGCCATGAACCTCTGGGCGTGGCCCGGTCCAATAGCGCTCGTTGTCGATATCGCAGAAAGCTTCGCTGTTCGTCGGATCGATATAGCGCATCTGGTACCAGGATGAACCTGCCCACTGCGGCATGACGTTGGCATCGCGGTAGTAGGTCTTGGTGCCTTCGCCCAAGTCCATCTCCACTTCAATCCACTCGCGTGCCTTCGCCAACGGCGGCTGTGGCTCGGTGTCGCGGTCATCCGGATCAAAGGACACCGGCTGGTAGTCATCAACCTCCGGCAACTCCACCGGCAGCTGATCTTCCGGGATCGCGTGTGGCCGTCCGGCCTCGTCGTAGACGATCGGGAATGGCTCGCCCCAATAACGCTGGCGGGCAAACAGCCAGTCACGCAGCTTGTATTGGATCTTCTCGACGCCTAGCTCACGCGCAGCCAACCAGTCGATCGTCGTCGCAATCGCCTCTGCCTTGGATTTGCCGGTCAGGTCCAGCCCGTCGTCATTGGCGGAATTCACGTAAGTGCCTTCACCGGTGTGCGCGGCAGAAGAAACATCCCCGCCAGCAACAACCTCGGTGATGGGCAAACCAAAGACCTGCGCGTATTCATAGTCACGCTCGTCGTGCGCGGGAACAGCCATAATCGCGCCCGTACCGTAGCCGGTCAATACGTAGTCCGCGGTAAAGACCGGCAGCTTCTTCCCGTTGACAGGGTTGGTGGCGTAGCTGCCTAAGAAAACACCAGTCTTTTCCTTATTCTCTTGGCGCTCCAAATCCGACTTCGCGGCGATGTCACTGCGGTATGCCTCGATGGCTTCTTTCGGGTCTTCATGGCCATAGGTCCAGCGGCTATCGACGTCATCGTCGTAAGGAACTGGCGAGAGCAAAGCGTCGACAAGCGGGTGCTCTGGGGCCAACACGACGTATTCCGCACCGAACAGCGTGTCGGGACGGGTGGTAAACACGGTGATGTCGTGGCCTTCGCAGCGGAAATCCACCTCCGCACCGCGCGAGCGACCGATCCAGTTGCGCTGCATGGATTTCACCTTCTCCGGCCAATCCAGCAGTTCCAGATCATCCAACAGGCGGTCAGAATACGCGGTAATGCGCATCATCCACTGCTTTAAGTTCTTGCGGAACACCGGGAAGTTGCCGCGCTCAGAGCGGCCATCGGCGGTGACCTCTTCATTCGCCAACACCGTGCCCAAGCCCGGGCACCAGTTCACGGTGGAATCGCTCAGATACACCAGGCGGAATTCATCCACGGCCCGGTCTTTTTCTTCCTCGCTTAACGACGCATACTCGCGGCCGTCCTTGGTGGCCAGCTCGCCAGATTCCAGCAGCGGGTACAACTCGTCAATCGGGCGCGCCTTTTGCTGCTGCTCATCGAACCAGGACTGGTAGATCTGCAAGAAAATCCACTGCGTCCAGCGATAAAATTCCGGATCAATGGTGGCCACCGAACGGCGCTTGTCATGACCCAGCCCCAACGAACCCAACTGGCGACGCATATTCGCAATATTCGCCACCGTCGTCGTGCGCGGGTGGGTTCCGGTTTGGATCGCATACTGCTCAGCCGGCAGACCAAAAGCGTCATAGCCCAAGGTGTGCAGCACGTTTTTGCCCAATAAGCGGTTGAACCGGGCGAACACATCCGTGGCGATATAGCCCAGCGGGTGCCCCACGTGCAAGCCCGCGCCAGACGGATACGGGAACATATCCTGGACGAAGAGCTTGTCTTCGGGCAGGGTGCCGTCGGCAAGAGCTAAATCACCGGTCGGGTTTGGCGCATGAAACGTGCCGTTGTCGTCCCAGTACTGCTGCCAACGCGACTCAATCTGGTTGGCAAGCTGCGGGGTATAACGGTGTTCCGGGCCAGTACTAGTTTTTTCAGTGTTTTCACGCGCTTCGCTCATGGTTTTATAGTCTAATAGGTTTACGGGATCCGTCCCGTTTTCACAGAAGGGCTAGTACAACATGCGCATGACGATTGGCGATTTTCTCATCCGCCGCTTGCAAGAAATCGGCATCACTGAAGTTATTGGTGTGCCGGGTGATTTCAACTTGAACTGGCTGGAACAAATTGAAGCTGCCGACGGCATCCGCTTTGTGGGCAGCACCAATGAGCTCAACGCCGCGTATGCTGCCGACGGCTACTCGCGCGCCCGCGGGGTCTCGTGCCTTTTGACCACCTACGGTGTTGGCGAGCTCTCCGCACTCAACGGCTTGGCCGGGGCCGCCTGCGAGCACATCCCGATGGTCTCGATCGCCGGTGCTCCCCCGCTGTTTGCCACGGAAAAACGCTGGTTGCTGCACCATACGCTTGCCGACGGCAACTTCGGCAACATGCTCGATTCGCTGCGCCCATTCACCGCGCTGGCCGAGCGCATCAGCCCCATGAATGCGGTTACCGAAATTGATCGCGCGCTGCGGACCTGCCTGCGAGAAAAGCGGCCGGTGCACCTGCAGCTGCCCTCCGATATCTCCCACCTGAGTATCACCGTGCCGGAGGAACCACTGGATACCTCGCTCGAACCGTCGGATCCGGTGCAGCTCGAGGCCGTACTGGAGCGATTGGTGCAGGAATTCGCGGCCGCGGAAAACCCGGTGCTGCTCGTCGACCAGGACGCGCAGCGCCACGGGTTCTTAGATTTGTTTGCCCAGCTCGTCGACAAGATCCAGCTGCCGTATGCACAAATGGCTTCCGGCAAGGCGCTGTTGAGCGAGCAGCACCCGCTGTTTTTGGGCACCTATAACGGTAAGGCCTCGTGGCCGGGCGTGCGCGAGCGCGTGGAAGGCTCGGATTTCTTGCTCACCTGCACCCCACGGTTCATTGAGGTGAACTCGGGTAGCTTCTCGCATGATCTGCACGAAGAAAATATCGTCGATTTCGGTGACCAGCACGTAAATATTTATGGCGAGCACATCGTGGGCTTGGACACCAAGGAGGTGCTGGCCGAGTTACTGGAGCGGCTGCCGGCTGCCGACGGGGCTGGCTCGGGCACTAACGCCGCCGGAGAGAGCGCCGGAGACAGCGCGGGAGACAGCAAGGGAGAGAGCGCCGGAGACAGAGCAGCCAAGCAGCCCAGCAGCGTGAACCCGGAGGCAGTGCTGCCGGAGCCTTTTGAGGTGCAGGCTGGTGCCGAGCTGACGCAGGCACGCTTGTGGCCGCAGGTGCGAGAGTTCATCCGCCCTGGTGACACGGTTATTGCAGAGGCCGGAACCTCCAATATCGGTTTGGGACCGCAGCGGATGCCGGAGAATGTGCGCTACATCAACAGTGCTATTTGGGGTTCAATCGGCTATACCCTGCCAGCTCTGTTGGGCAGCCAAATGGCCGATGCCGACACGCGCCACCTGCTGTTTATCGGTGATGGTTCTTTCCAGCTGACCGCCCAAGAGTTGTCGACGATTCTGCGGGAAAAGCAAAAACCCATCATCGTGTTGCTGAACAACCGTGGCTACACCATCGAGCGCTACATCCTGGGCATGGACCGCGAGTATAACGACATCGCTGATTGGGCTTATCACAAGTTACCGGAGGTTTTTGCCCCCGGAACCGAGATGGTTTCCTATACCGCACGCACTGAAGACGAGCTTGCCGACGCCTTCACCGCTATTAATAACAGCGACAAGGGTGCGTTCCTGGAAATCCACCTGGACCCAGAAGACGCCCCAGCTGGCCTGCAGGCCTTCGGCCCGATGACCGCGGAATTCGACTACGGTCCGCGTGGGCCTAGGAACTAAGAGGTCCGGAATTGCAGTTGTTGTTATTTATTGAAACAACTAACAACAACTCAAAACAACTAGCAACAACTATTCTGAGCTGGGAAAATAACCAATTTCGCTGCCCTAAAACCGCACAAGTTGTTTCCAAGTTGTTTGCTAGTTGTTTTAGAAGAAGAACAGCCGCACAGAAAACAACTTCCTGGGGTTTTGTCTATATTCGACGCTATGGATGTCACGCCCACAAAACGTGATGGCACTAATTGCCGTGCGATGTCGGAAGAAGAACGCAGACTGATCCGTCGTATCCGCGAAGATGATGACTACTCCAATCGCACCTCGTCACTGCCAGTAGAAGACCTTCCCCTAGACGTCATTACTGAACTACGTCGACTATTACGTTCCTATCGTCAACGGCGCGGCATTGATGCGGCCACCCCTTCCGGTACTCACGCGCTTTTACGTGAAGTTGGTTTACTCAGCGATCACGGAATCCTCAAACGTGCTGGAGAAATTCTGCTTAGTCCAGCAGCACCCACCAAAGTAACGATTCGGCACCTCTGGCGCGTAATGCCCAGTTCAGATCCGCAAGTCACCGAATTTTGCTCACCGTTATTAGAAGCACTACCTGCGCTCCGGCGCCTCATCCTGGAACGAGCAAATCAAGAAATGGTGCGGGTGCAATTCAACACTGGGCAAGAGTCTGCAATTCCACGATTTCCTGCACAAGCTATCGACGAGGCCATCACCAATGCCATCATCCATCGTGACTGGCGTACGGAAATGCCAATTGTCATTGACCAATCACCGCGCATCATGAAGGTATGGTCACCAGGCCCGTTGGTTCCTGGTGTCGATGAAAATAGGCTACTGACAACGCAATCGGTCCCACGCAACGGACGGCTAATGGCAACCATGCGTTCAATTGGGCTAGCCGAAGAATCATCTCGCGGTTTTGATCGAATGTGGTTGGCGATGCTGAGCACTGGACGTGAAGTCCCAGAAGTAATAGCTACTGACGAATTTGTCGAAGTCATTTTTGCGGCCGGAAACCCTGATGTTGCTTTTATTAAAGCAATCCACGAGCTCCAAGAACGATTCAGTGACGAAGTAATCAATAATTTGAACACTATGCTTGTGCTGTGGAAACTCTGGCACGCACCACTTATCACACTCAAACAAACCGCACACAGCACCCAAACCTCTGCGCTCGAGGCCCGAGAACTGCTGAACGCGCTCGAAGGATTCGGGGTACTACAGCAGATTAACGGTTCCGATGAGTGGGTCATATCGGCAACCGCGGCCAAATTCTTCGGCCAGAAGTCTTCCAAAACACCGCTCGTCAGCATTCAAGAAAGAATCGAAGCCCAATTGCAGGATGGGAAAACGGTCGCAGCAGCCGAATTAGCAGAGCAATTCGGTGTTTCTCGTGGAGAAATAACCAACGTGCTACGACACCTGCGCGCGTTGGGACGCGCACAGGTCGATCCAGCCGGACCACAGCGGGGCTCGGGAACCCGCTGGATCGCAACAGCGCCAAACACTCCCCGCTAAGCGTTAATCGCTTGCGGGTAAGCCAACCCCTTCAACCCCTCAGTACCAAACTCCACGCCGTAACCGGAGGATTTAATACCACCAAACGGCACCCGCGGATCCACCGCACCATGCTTATTAATCCACACCGTGCCGGCCTGCAAACGCGTTGCCACCTCGCGGGCTTTCTGCGCATCCGCCGACCACACCGAAGCACCCAAACCCACGTCCAAGCTGTTGGCCCACTCAATCGCCTGATCCAACTCGGAATAGCGAATCAGCGGCACCGCCGGGCCGAACTGCTCTTGCGCAACCAATGGGTTATCCGGATCAATATCAGCCACGATCGTTACCGGATAGAAAAACCCCGGCGCATCATAATCCGGGTCACCACCAACTAGTACGCGTGCGCCAGCATCTCTTGCGGCTTTAACCAGGCCATCGACAATGTCGAACTGCGCTTTGTTCTGCAGCGGGCCTAGCACGTTGTTCTCATCAAGGCCATTGCCCATCGGCATCCGCTTGGCCACAGCTACCAGTGCTTCTGCCACCTCATCATAAATCGCATCCGGAACGTAGATACGCTTAGCTGCAGCACAGGTTTGCCCAGTATTGATAAACGCACCCCAGAACAGGTCTTCGGCAATCGCCTGCGGGTCGACGTCGTCAAGCACCACGGCGGCATCGTTACCGCCAAGCTCCAGGGTCAGGCGGGTGACGTTATTGGCAGAAGCCTCAATGATTTTCTTTCCGGTTTCCGTCGAACCGGTGAACATGATCTTGTCGACGTCCGGGTGGGTCGACAGGGCGGCGCCAACCCCACCCGAACCAGTGACAATGTGCAGCACATCTTTCGGCAACACAGTATTAGCAATGGCCACCAACGCACTGACCGATAGCGGGGTATACCCAGAAGGCTTGACGACGACGGTGTTTCCCATGCGCAGTGCTGGGGCGATTTGCCAGATGGTGATCATCATCGGCCAGTTCCATGGACCAATCGCGCCGACAACACCCAGCGCGCGGTAGTGCACGGTAGCGGTAATGTCATCATCAACGGCGGTGTAATCCGGTGATTCAAATGAGGCGGTTGCCCGCAACCACGCGGCACACGCGCCGACCTCGAAACGAGCATTGGGTCCGTTGAGTGGTTTACCTTGTTCTTGCGATAACAACGTGGCCAGTGGTTCTGCGGCTTGTTCAATGGCATCGGCGAATTTATTGAGCAGTTCGCAGCGGGCGTGATCGCCTTGGGCTTCCCAGGCTGGTTGCGCAGCACGCGCAGCAGCAATGGCCTCGTTGAGATCGCTTTCGTTTTGGACCTGGTAGGTGCCAACCAGCTCGCCGGTGGCGGGGTTGTGGATTTCGGCGGTGCCGTCGCTGCCACCGTCGGTGGTGATGGCGTCCATAATGGCGTCGTAAGTGGTCAGGGTATGGGTTTCGGACATGGGATGCTCCTTAGCCTCTGTTACCGGAGTTTCTATTGTGATCTGAGTGATTGTGATCTGAGTGCCAGCATATACAACAGACTTTCCTAGCGATAGTGCCGCGAGTCACTAAAATTAATTACCGGTCTACAATTTTCCACAGGGGCAAGAAAACCAAATGGGCCTCGCAACTAGTTGACACATCATCTATTATGGTGACATGAAGAAATTCGGATTCCTCAGCTTCGGCCATTACAAGTTCCCCGGCCAGCGTGAGCCTAATGCCCAGCAGACCCTCAAGCAGGGTCTGGAGCTTGCCGTGGAGGCAGACAAGATTGGCGTGAATGGCGCGTATTTCCGCGTGCACCACTTTGCCCCGCAGGGGGCGGCGCCGATGCCGTTGCTTTCTGCGATTGCCGCGCGCACCAAGCACATTGAGGTCGGTACCGGCGTGATCGATATGCGTTACGAAAACCCGTTGTACTTGGCAGAAGAGGCCGCCGCACTGGATTTGCTTGCCGACGGCCGGGTCGCGTTGGGGGTTTCACGGGGATCACCGGAGCCTGCGCACCGTGGTTGGGAGGCTTTCGGCTATACCGGTTCCGACGATCCGCGCGGGGCAGATCTTGCCCGGGAGAAGTTCGCGAAATTTATGCAGGGCGTGCGTGGTGAGGCCGTCGTCAAGTCTGCACAGGACCCGTATCCACCGATTTATCAGCCGGGCACTCCGCTACCGGTGATGCCGCATTCGCCTGGTTTGCAGCGCAATATCTGGTGGGGTGCTGGAACGAAGAAAACTGCCGAGTGGGCCGCTGAGCAGGGTGTGAACCTGATGAGTTCCACGTTGCTGACGGAGGCCACTGGTGAGGCTTTTGGTGATTTGCAGGCGGCGCAGTTGCAGGCTTATCACGAGGCGTGGAAGCAGGCTGGGCATGATTGGACGCCGCGGACGTCGGTGAGCCGCAGCGTGTTCCCGATTGTCAGCGACCGGGATCGTGCGTTGTTTGGCATGAGTGGCGGGAATGATCAGATCGGCATTATTGATGGTTATGAGTCCACGTTTGGTCGCACTTATGCTGGCGAGCCGGAGCAATTGATCGAACAGCTCAAAGACGACGCCGCCGTGATGGAGGCGGATACTTTGATGCTGACGATCCCGAACCAGCTGGGTGTGGATCTGAACCTGCGGCTTTTGCAGAATTTCGCTGAGCATGTGGCCCCTGCTTTGGGTTGGGAGCCGGCGAACCGTTAGTTCTTGGCGCCGATTTTTCGCATAGTACGCATCAACTTTTAAACGCAGTGCTAAATATCACCAAGGTTGGCCTGGCTTAAGTTCACAACCTAAGGCTAACCTTTAACTGATTTTCAATAGAGTTTCACTCTATTCCCACTTCCTTGAAAGGATTGCTCTGACTGTGAAAAATAATCGGCGCCTCTGGATGCAGGTAACGGTGGCAGGTTTGACCTCTCTGTCGCTTGGATTCGGCACACTCACTCCCGCACATGCACAGGACTTCACCCCTCCTCCGGCTGCTCAGGAGCCACAAGCCTCGACCGAGGATCAAGATACTTCTCGCGCAGAAGGTCCGAAGCTGACCGGCGTGCTCGCCGAAGGGCAGCTCATCACAGCACAATGGGAACTTGCGCCAGCAGAGTTTCAGACGAGCTATCACCAAGTGCAACTTTTGAAAGTGCAGAACGGAAAACCTGTCACTAGTAAGCCCGTTGTGGATCAATTCGTTGCTGGCAACGCAACACATTATCAGTTCGCAAACGTAGCACCTGGTGATTATGTGGTCCGCGTGTTTGCGGTGCGGGGTGTCGAAAATTCCCAGTTCAGCCAATCACGGATCCTGACCACCACTGACAAGCCACAGGCTCCTGAAGCACCACACAAGCCATACCTACAGCTCAAGAAAGGCAAGACGGCACGCGTCGAATGGGACCGCCGCTCTACAGGCAGCACCCGGATTCACACCTACGTTGTGAAATTGCAGCCTAATGATGGTTCTGGCCCTCTCGAACAAAAAGTTACGGGCACGAGCACGTATCCCGATAACTTCGCTGAATTCCCAAATCTAAAAGCTGGGGTTTCTTACACCGCGACGGTAGAGGCACAAAGTGCGACTGGAAATTCGCGACCTTCCGAAACCAGTGAACCACTTGTCGTCAGTGAAGATCCCAATCCGCAATTCACAGTCGATACCGACACAATCGACCTCGCCAAAGGCGGCGAATTCACGGTATCCGGTAAAGGATACACCGGTCCGGCTGCACAAGAAGGTGTCTACCTCGTATTTTGGGCTGCTTCTAAGTGGACCCCAGGAGAATTACCGCGCGACATCGAGAAAAAGGGCGTCTCGGTGCACATCAAGCCCGAAGAGATTGTCAATGGCACCTTCACCAAGAAGATTCAGATTAATCCAGGTGAAATCAGCCTCGTGCAAGGCGATTCCTATCAAATAGGCACCCTTGCTGGCGGAAAGATGCTGCCTATTGATCGTCGATTGGACCTCGCAAAACCAGTCAAACTCGCTTCCCAATCACTCGCAGAAGTCCAAGCAAGCGCCAAGAATGACACAGTAACCGCGCGGTGGAAGCTTGCAGAAAATGACAAACGCGGCTCAAGCATTCGCATCACGTTGTACCGAGAAAACGACGGACAGAACACTTATGTCAACCATCTCGACCGTGGTCCACAAATTTCCACCGCTGATTTTGTTGGCCGCCAGCCGGGAACGTACCGCGTAGGCGTGAAAGCCAACCTGAACCGCGATGAATTCGGTACGCCAGAATGGACCGAAGAAAAATTCAGCGAGACCGTCACCGTCGTCGATCCTGATGCGCCGCAGCCACCAGCAGCGAAGCCTGAAGGTCCAGCTAAACCAGAGGTTCCAGCACCAGCTGATCCTGCACCGAAACCATCGCAGCCAGCACCGTCGAAACCAGCTCCTGCGCCTGCGCCGTCCCAGGATCAAAAACCGTCCAAGCCAGCAAAGCCAGCACCGTCGACCCCAGCAAAGCCTGGGAAGCAAACACCAGAAAATAAGGCACTGAAAACCCCTGATGCTCCGCGCATCAGCCCGGCATCGGCGAAAGACTATTCCAAGGCCGGTTTGTTCTACTCGCTAGCTGGCTACGAGGACATCACGAAAGTTGAAGCTCGCCTGGTGCCTGTCGACGACAAAGGCAACCAGGAAAGCGACGCGTACATCGCCCCAAGCGAAATGGCTAATGGGTACGCTGAGTTCACCGGACTGAAGAAAGGTCAGCGCTACCGCGGTCAGATCAAGGTCATCACCGAAAAAGGCGAAACCGAGTGGTCTGCATATTCCGGAATCTTCCTGTCAGAAACCCCAGAACAAGGCATCGACCCTGACCTGACCCTGTTCCCAGAAACGCCGCTGGATAGCCGGAAAGCAAACACGATCACCGTCAACGGCAGCGGCTACCTGAACGGCAAAGAGATGGATCTCTATGTCCTGGAAGACGCCGACATTCCTGAAAACGGAATCTTCAACTCCGACACCGCGAAGAAAGCTCTGGCTTCTACGACGGCTAAGGTCACCAATGGTAAGTTCTCGCAGAACCTGGAAATTCCAGCTAATACGCTGAACCCGAAGAAAAAATACTTCGTGGTAAGCGTCGACAAGCACGGCAACCACGAATATGACTACGGCGTTTTGCTCAAGGTCAAAGACGGGGCAGTTGCCACTCCGACGCTGGATGTTTCTACAACGACGGTAAATGCTGCCACGGGTGGTGACATTACTGTCCGAGGTGCGGGGTTCGTCGGCGAAGGCGCCTCGCAGGGTGTCTACGTTGCGGTGTATAAGAAATCGCAGTGGAACGTCGGCAAGTCTGCACCGGTGGGCCGTCCAGTTGCCGCCGAATGGGTGCAGATGCGCGAGCTGAACAACGGCAGCTTCGTGAAGACAATCAACATTCCGGGCAACGTTTTGGACCCCAATGAGCAGTATGTGATCGGCACGCTGGCTGCGCATGCGTTGTCGCAAACCAACCGTGAGCTCGATACAGCCCAGGATCTCGTCGTCACTAACGGCCCGACTGCCCCAGCAATGCCAGAAGCACCACAGGCCCCGAACGTTCCAGGCGCGGCAGATGCCCCAGAAGGTCCAGGTGCACACCCAGCCCCGGCCAACCCAAGTGAACAGCCTGCACCAGAAGCTCCAGGCGAGCAGCCAAACCAAACCCCACAGGTGACGCCACCAAACGCCACCCCACCGAGCGCACCTACCCCGCCGAGCACGACCACACCAGACACAATCACCTCCAGCCCTTGGTTCAAGGCGATCGCCGCAGTGGGCGGAATTGGTCTTGTCTTTGCCGGCATCGGTGCTGCATTGCAGGGACTGCGCCACAACGTCCCGGTAATCAATGACTTCCTGACCAACCTGGAACGCACCATCCAGAACTTCTTCGGTGGGCGCCGCTAATGATTTCTCCCGCATTCAACCCCCGCAAGCACCGTGGCGTACTCGCTGTCGCTGCGTGCCTAACACTTGGCTTCACCAGCGGGCCACTGAGCATAAGTGAACCAGGAATCGCTGCCGCGCAATCCAGCTTTGGTTCCAGCAATGCTCCAGGTCCCGCCCCAAAGCCACAGCCTGCACCGGCACCGGCACCGGCACCGGCACCGAAGCCACAAGATACGGCACCACAGCCGCAGCCGCTGCCCAAGATGCCGAAACTCCCGCCGGTCCAACAACCAGAGCAACCACAGCAGCCGCCACAAGGGCAGCCGCAGATCGTCGAAAAGATCACCAAGGTTCCTATTTTCAGCCGGGAAGAAAACATCGAGTGGCACGAGGTCACCGGCCAGAAAATCTATGCCGAAGGCGAAGCTTTTCAGTTCCTGGAGCGCCCCGGAAAAATCACACCAGGTGCCCGGATTACGAACACCCGGTTGGGTTCATACTGCTCGGTGGGATGGATCGTCGAAAAGAACGGCGAACAGTTCATCCTCACCGCCGGGCATTGTGGCCGCGAAGGGGACGTCTTCAGCATCGAAGACCCCGAGGGCAGGCACCATGTAGTGGGAACGATGACCTATTCAGAGTTTCAGAATCATGGCGACATTGGACGCTACGACAAAGGGCTGATCAAAATCGACAATCCTGCGATGGTCGATGCTAGCCTGCAGCTTTTCTGGAAGAACCAAAAAATGATCACCGCTGCGGTGCAGAATACGGATTGGACAGAAGAGCACAAGCCGAGACTCTGCCGCATGGGTGCACGAACCGGGCTTTCCTGTGGACCATATTACGGAGTAGGCGCTGACGGGCAGTTGATTTACAACGCGATCTCTCTGCCCGGCGACTCCGGCGGACCGGTTTTTGCCACCCACAACGGGCATGCCTTTCCTATCGGAATCGTTTCCGGTGGCCTGAAAGAAGACGCTATCCATCAGGTTGCGCAACCGATTGCGCAATTCCTTAACGACGGCGGCTACACGCTGCTCTAACGCAGCGCTTTCGGTCCAAGCACCGGTAAGCATGCCGAGATGATCAATGCTTACCGACGCCCTCGAACAGGGGCCCACACAATATCTACCCGTGTAGCACAAGTGTGGGCCCGGAGCGGCTGGGAATCCGGTTGAATGGGCACCCAACCGGAGAGTCATTCATAGACCAAAGCGGAGATAGTGTTCATACTCGCTGGATGACTATGCTCCTTTAAAAGGAGTACTGGCCGACCAGTAGCTGATTACTATTACTCAGCGGTCAATCTAAAAATGTATAGTTGAACCTGCAGCAATGTAAAGAGGTTTAACATTGGGTAACGATAGCCGTTCTTCATCGCTTTGGGATTGGCCGCGATGGGCGCTTCCGTTCCCTGAAATTCTGCTGATCGCCGTATTGCAACTAACGAGTTGGGCACACTGCTCACTGAATGACTGTTCAGAAGGCCCCACCGATTTCACTACCGGCGGCAGCAACCTCTGGTGGTGGCAACTCATGAGTGTCGCCGCCATCGTGATCAGCACTATTTTCGCCGCGTTCCCACTACGCAGTCGTCTGCCAGAAATCAGCTTATTACTCTGGTCCGGATTTACTTGGTCGCTACAATTTTGGGCCTTTAACCAAGACCTAATCGATAACTACGACTTACAATTACTCTTATACCCAATCTCGGAATCCTGGAGAGCCGGTATCATCGTCACCGCGAGTTTATTCCTCCGAAAGAGCCTGCTCAAACGACGGTTAAACCAAACTCCATCTGCCCGAAGCAACTAAAACAACCGCCCGGCCTCCGCCGCGCTCGGCTCTTCATGCTGCAACAACCAGCGCTTTCGGTCCAAGCCACCGGCATAACCGGTCAAGCTACCATCAGCACCGAGCACCCGGTGACACGGCACAATCACACTCCACGGATTCCGCCCCACTACCTGCCCAACCCGCTGCGATAGCCCTACATTACCCATCTCACGCGCCAACGCACCATACGTCGTGGTCGAACCATACGCAATCCCCTGCAGCAGCCGCCAGACCTGCACCGAAAACTCACTTGCCGACGCCGCCACGTGCGCCCAATCCAAAGGCACCGTGAAATCCTGACGCTTGCCGACGAAATACTCCTCTAGCTCATTCCGCGCCTGGCACAGTATCCGGCGGATGCTTTCATCGCTGTTGCCAACGCCGTCCGCTGCGCTTTCCAGTTCACACCGTGGCCCGCACTCCGCAATATCTGGCACATGCTTGCCGCCACTGAAATACACCCCGACTAGCCCGTCGGCAGTAGCAACCACCATTACCTCACCAACCGGGTTCTTTCCCGGCGCGGAAAAACTCGTGTGCTGCACGCCGCCGTGCGTCTTTCCAGCAGACGAATTTTTACTGTGCGCATCCCTCATCTGCGGCTGGGAATCGTTCATAAACCCATTCTAGGGCGATCTGCTGGCAGCATTTCCGCCCGGCGCGGCGTCGTCGGTAGGATCGGCGCTGTGTTTCGCGAGGCCATGTTAATCGGGATCGGCGCCGCCATTGGTGCGCTCGTCCGGTTCGTTACCCTCGCGATTTTTGGCGAAGAGCTATTTCCCGTCGCCGTACTAGACATGATCGCCTGTTTCCTGATGGGCTATCTCGCACCCGGCCCGTTTGGCGGTGCTGGCATGCTGGGTGGCTTTTCGACGTATTCCGCCTTCGTCGGGCTCGCCTTCACAGAATTGGGCAGCCACCAGGTATTTTACGTCGCTGGGATTATCATTGCCTGCACAATCTGCTGGCTCGGTGGCGATCAGCTGCGCAACGTGTTGGATCTGCGCGAGAAAATGACACACTTTGTGCTCACCCATGGGCCCTGGGCGCACCCGGAGACGAACCCGCGCGTAAACCCGGCTTTCCGTGCCGCTGAAGGCGCTACGGGCGGCAAGGACGGTGAGAGCGAATGAATCTCGATATCAGCCTCACCGAAGCACTCTTGTCGACGGCTTCCGTCGCCGCCGGTGCCTTTGCTGGCGGTCTGGTACGTGGCTTGTTGAGCAAGCTGCGCGGCCGCTACACCGGAACCGCGTGTTCTAATATGCTGGCGTGTTTCGCACTCGGGATTATGTTGGCGCGCGTCGATCTGGGCGCGCTCGTGCACCTGCCATATTGGGAAATCGCTTTTGGTACAGGTTTTTGCGGTGCGCTTTCAACCCTGGCAACCCTGGCCCGCGAACTTGGGAATCTGACCTACGAACGGGCGTGGATCCGCTTGAGCCTCTATACCGTGTTCACGGTGCTCGGCGGGCTGGGCGCAGTCTGGCTGGGATGGTTGCTGGGCATGGCGGTCTGACAAGATAGACCTGAAAATCAGGATATTGAAGTGTCCCAGGTTTTGTTCCGTTTAAGTAGATGGGAAAATCTGGAACATGCCCAAAAAATTTGACCAGGATGCAAAGGACCGCGTAGTCCGCCTCGTGGAAGATCGCATCTTGGCGGAAAATATGTCGATGCAGGCCGCGTGTCAGGCAGTAGCCCCAAAGCTGGGAGTTTCATGGCACACGGCAAGACAATGGACCCAGCAGGCTCGCCGGGATGGCGATGTTACTCGTGCCGAGGAAGACGTGATTGCTGAAAACGCTAGACTACGTCGTGAAAACCAAGAGCTACGCGACACCAATGAGTTGTTGAAAGCTGCCTCGGCTTTTTCGCCTCATGACTCGACCCGAAACGTCGGAAATGATCCGGTTCATCGATGAATACCGGGATCGTTTCTCAGTCGAGTTCATTTGTGAGACGTTGAAGAACAATCGCGAAGGTGGCTTCATTACCTCGCGTGGATACCGCCAGTCCAAGGCCCGTGGGCTTAGTGCTCGTCGCCTTCGCGATACTGTGCTGGTTGAACGCATTAGTGCTGTTCATCAAGCTAATTACGGTGTCTATGGTGTGCGGAAAATGTGGCATGCTCTTCGCCGTGATGGAATCGATATCGGTCGTGAACACACCGCACGGCTGATGCGTTTGGCTGGTGTTTCTGGCAAAGGTAAAGGCCGTTCACCGGTGACCACTCGTAGGTCAAAGACGGTGGATACGCACCCGGATTTGGTGCAACGCGAATTCAACGCCGAAGCACCCAATAAGTTGTGGGTGGCCGATATTACTTACGTGCGCACGAAGAAAGGTTTTGTCTACACCGCGTTTGTCACCGACGTTTACTCCAGGCGGATCGTTGGGTGGGCGTTATCAGACTCGATGCGCACTTCAAGCACTGCCGCTGCACGCTCTCAACCAGGCGATAGTGTGTGCTGAAGAAACGACAGGTTTGGTGCACCATTCGGATCACGGGTCGCAATATGTCAGCGTGGTCTACAACGAGCGACTTTCCCAGCACGGCATCACAGCTTCCACCGGAAGTGTCGGTGACTGGTATGACAATGCTTTGGCTGAAAACGTGAACGGCTCCTACAAGAACGAGCTCATCCATACCCGCAAGTGGGATGATGTTGTCGAGGTAGAAAACGCGACATTCGAGTGAGTGTCATGGTGGAATGTGGAAAGGCTGCATCAAAGCTTGGGATACCGAACCCCGGTTGAGGTTGAAACCGAGTTTTGGGAACAAGATGAGTCTCGGGAAATAATAGAAAATAGGGTAAATGCCTAGGAACAAAACTCGGGGCACTTCAGTTCTTAGTTGGCGAAAATCTGCTTTAGCAACTGGCTGGTCAGCAGCTTATGTGGATTCAGTACAAAATACTGACCTTGAAAAATTTTCTTGGAGATTAGATCGCGGTATTGCGGGCATTTTATTGTCACTGCATGGTTGTCTCCCTACGCCTGGACTACAGGAAACTAAAGAGCAAGTTCTCTCTCTTCTAAGGTCCCGTGTCCTTGAGTGGTTAGACAAGAAAGTTGTGTATCGGAACGATGACAGGGGTCTTTTTGGAGGAACAGCGGGAGTGGCTTTTGCTCTTGCTACTGTGGGGGATCCTTCAGATATTGTCCTTGCCCAGAAACTTCTCTGGTTGGAGGCAGAGACTTATCAAGAGGTTTCAGGAGGGCTCTACTTTACGGATGAAACGAACCGATATCGGCCTTATTTCGATAGAGGTAACGCTGGACTTCTAGTGGCTGCTCTCAAGGTTCTTCCTCCTGATGATATCAACCGCGGACCGTGGCCATATATAGCTAGAGGCCTTTCTACGGGATTAGCGGTCGAACCCGGTCTCTCTCAAGGGACTGCGGGAATGCTTGCGGCTGCTAGAGTCCTATACTCTTCTGACAATAGGGGACTAATCCCTGAAAGCATCCTTTCGGGACTCGAATCGGATCTTCTTTCCTGCTTCATTCATACCCATGATGGATTAGTGATTCCAGGACAAATGTCACGGAGAGTCTCTCTTGATGGGATTCACGGGTTAGGTGGGTCTGTTCCGGTAGCTTGTGCTTCTAAAATTGGTGATTTGTTTAACGTACTTAAAATTGATTGAACATGAAGACTGGGAGAAAATATGCAAGTTTTACCTGTTTCAAGCTCAAAGGGTCTTTCCGGTTTATCGTTTCAGACTCGGACTATAGGCAATAAAATTCCGAATGAGGAATATGCAGGAGCAGTTTTATCGGCTATAAATGATTCTGATTGGCTCACTGTTGTAGGCGGGGGTGATGATGCAGTCCCCAGGGAGGTTTATGTTGCGAACTCTATCGCTTCTAAGGTTGAAGAGGATCCTCCAGTATTAATTCAGCACACCAGCGGATCCACTGGAAAGCCCAGGGCATTCGCGTTTACACGACATGCTCTCTGGAAACATGCACGTACAACTGCGGAGGTTATGGAGGTTGATCGTTCGACCCCTACTGCATTAGCTATTCGTCGCAACACTGCTTATGCCACTAGCGTTTTGCTTATGGCTAGTGAGTCATCCATTCCTGTACAGCTGTTTGATCCTACTGAGATTGGTCAATTTTTTGATGCTGCGCGTGAAGGAGCTACCGGGACGATCGATGGCGGTGTTCGATTTTGGCAAACGGTTATGGCCTTCCTTTCTTCTGACGAAAAACTTATTGATGCACTTTCAACTATAAGAGTGCGTGGCGTTGGCGGAGATCTTCTTCCGAAGAATTGTGAACAGTATTTTCGTGAACGGGGGATTCCCCTAAGTAATGGGTACGGGCTGACCCAGGCAGGGCCGAATGTTGCTATCAATATGAGAGGAGACTCACTGACTCCAGGGTCTTGCGGACCCCCTCTTCCTGGTGTGGAAATCGTTCTCCAGAAAGATGAGCTATATGTTCGTTCTCCTTTTCGGGCTAGCGCGGAGTTGATTGACGGGGTGCTCGTCCCTATTAGAGAAGTGGATGGAGAAGGCTGGCTGCAAACCGGGGATATCGCTAACATTACAGAGCAGGGGGACTTAGTTCCTATCGGTCGAGCTGAGAAGACTATGCAAAGGAGAAGTCCGTGGTTAAAACAGCGGTCTTAGAGAATGTGGTTACAAGTTCCGCTCGTGCGGAAGCGGCATTAGTCGGCTTAGGGGATCCGGTGTTGGACGTTAAATGGGAGGGGGGTAGCACTGGGGCTGAAAACCTTGTGAAATGCGTGAGAGCGCTTATCGAATCTGCTAAGCAAAAAGGGAATCCTATTGGTGGAAAGGTTGTAGTATTTCTGGGAAGTCAGTGTCATGGCGAGAATAAAGAGACGGCTGCATTTTACCCAACATCTCCTGTGCCAGAAATTAAAGGCCTGCTTCCGGGGGCCGTTGTAGAACAGGTGACGGTATCTCACGCATGTGCTTCTACTGGGATCGCAATAGGTTTGGCCTCAGATATGTGTAGATTTGGCGGATGTGATGCCGCGATCGTATGCGCCACTTCAATGGAAGGGGGGATTGAAGAAAACGCTTTCGTGAAGCGAGAGCATTGGGTACGCAGTTAAAACCTTTCGATCGTGAGGCAAATGGAACACGAGTATTTGGCTTTTCTGGAGCGTTATTGGTGCGTGCTCAAGCGAAGCCAAACTTTGGTTCTGTGACGGTTCAGGGTTGGCATGCCCGTAGTATTGGAGGTTTAAGCGGCTCCACACCGTCTGAAGAGCTGGAAGTCATGTCTCGGTCTGTAGAAAAGGCGGGTCTGGTTCCGAGGGTTGTATTTGCGCACGGAACAGGAACGGTCCAAGGGGACACTGCTGAGCTTGAGGCAATAGCCTCCTTCTGTGATAAATACGGCAAAAAAGCTACGGTTATAGGGAATAAAGGGGCTCTCGGCCATGCCGTTTTCGGTGCTGGCGTCGCCTCTGTAGCCTCAGCTTTACGGCTCATGAAAGGCTCTTCAATCATTGGGATGGCTGGATTAACCAATCCCCGTAGCACAGCGCCAAAAGTTCGACTAGTGTCAGGGGAAACTGAGTTCGTTCTCAATGACGATTCTCTACTGTTAAACTGCTTCGGATTTGGGGGCAGCAACGTGAGTATGGTACTAGAAAGGATTGACGATGATCGATAGTGCTGAGTTTCAGCGGTTTTTACTAGAAGAGAAAGAGCGTATCACCGAAGAGCCGTTTGCTGGAACGGAAATTGATGAATCGACCTCTCTTAAAGACGAGCTTGGGTTAGATTCACTCGCTCTCCTAGAGTTATGTTTGGTTATTAACCAGAAATATGGAACAGATATCAGCGATAGGCACACCGAAGATCTGTCCACCGTAGGTGACTTAATTCGAGTCGCGAATGAGACCCTTCCGGGTAAATAATTCGAAAGGGGCCATAGTTGCTAATTGTTCTCGCTGAAATACTGTTTTGGATTCTAATTGCGGCGGGGATGATGGTCCGCTATGGTTTGCGAAAACCTACGCTTAGCAAGATTTTGCTCTTAGCGGTCCCTTTGGTTGATGTTGCCTTAATATTCATTGTGATAGTAGAGCTTCGTGCTGGAAAGCCCGTAGAATTAGCGCATCAACTAGCGGGAATTTACTTGGGCATTAGTATTATTCTTGGGCCAAGTATAATTAAGTGGTGTGACAAAAAGGCATACTCTTGGCATGCGAAAATCCCGACTCAGAAACCTGAAAAACGCAGTTTTGCTATAGAAATGCGTTCTGAGCTTTTCTTTTTAGGAAAATGGATTGCGGCTATGGCCGTAGGTTTCTTTGTCAATAGAGGTCTCATGCTCTTGGCGGTTAATGAGAGTCAACAAGACGCCTTATCTCAGGCGAGTACAATGCCGTTCACTTCTGTACTATTCATTGCATTGTTTGGTCCTGGCTGGCTCTTGCTCTTTGGGACGGGGAAAGAAAAGGCATAGTTGTGAGAGAGCAGGCTTATTTACGGGGAATATGGACTGATTTAATCCCACAGGAAACAACCCCCTTTTACCAACGCTTTGTCGTGGAGAGCTGTCAGCGTGGTACCTGTGTTGGGGAGGTAGATTCACGACTGAAGTGTCCCAGGTTTTGTTCCGTTTGAGTAGATGGGAAAATCTTCGAACATGCCCAAAAAATTTGACCAGGATGCCAAGGACCGCGTGGTCCGTCTCGTGGAAGATCGCATCTTGGCGGAAAATATGTCGATGCAATCCGCGAGTCAGGCAGTAGCCCCAAAGCTGGGGGTTTCATGGCACACGGCTCGTCAATGGACTTAAGCCTGCTCGCCGTTCGGGAAATAATAGAAAATAAGGTAAATGCCTAGGAACAAAACTCGGGGCACTTCACTGACGTCGAACACACGATAAGCCTCTCTTAGAGGGGATAATTCAGGTAAATCTTCATCCTCTTGCACGACTGTAATATCCCTTGGGAAATCGTACTGAATTTCATCATCTGTAACTATTACAGAGAAGGTTGCAGCCAGTTGCTCCGCTACGTCCCAAGATTGCTCGGAGCAAACCCTTATATAAGTATGTTACCCATTTCTACCACCCTTAATGGCTTCCTTACAGGCTATATAAACAATAAGAATACCTACACATATCAAGGAAATTCCGGCAATCTGGCCGGCGAGAACAGTTGTCCAGGGAAGAGATTTCACCCCAGGTATATATCCAATTACGAAAGGCTCAGTTAAGAAACACAATGCAAGAATTAAGCTAAGCAAAGGGATTCTATTCGATAAATAGCCTAATAAGCCAAATATCATTCCTGCAGGCAATGAAGCGAGGAACCAAATCTGGTTATCAGAAAAAATACTAGATGAAAAAAATCCGAGAAGCGCGCCCGTCGCATAGTGGACTGCCAACATAAAAAGGAGTGTAAATACTCCGACGAAGGATGAGAGTAGTGTTCTGCCCGATATGGATTTTCCTGCCAGAAATGCACAGCTTATCCATAAAGACGCCGATCCCATGATTTGCCCCACTAGATTGCGTGAGAAAAGTAGCCCGTTCGCCTGCCCTTCGAGCATAGCTGTTGATGTTGCATGGGAAATTGCATAACCCACGGCGATGGCTAGGCAGGCTGTTGGAAGAATGAATCTGTTCATGAGGCCTAACGAAAGAACCTATTGGGTGGACCAGATGGATGCAAGCACTCCCTTGAGCGTGCGTTTCATGCGAGTCTCCTTGTATTTGAGCGGAACTGGGGGCAAGGCCTAGTAGGCCATTCGAACAGCTGTCAATCAAGTAACTAAGTGACACTTTAAATCTATCATCAAATGACTTGAGCTGCGATGGGATTCCGCTATTCATAATTATTAAAGAATGCATATAATTTTGATGGATGAATGTCTATGACCTAGTACCGGCAACCTTCCAATCCCCTCGGTCAAATCCCAGTATCTGACATGTTGATTGTCTGCTGTGTGCCACGACAGTGTGATTCACCCTTTTTAATAGGCCTATCCATATTCTTTTGAAGTGTCCCAGGTTTTGTTCCGTTTGAGTAGATGGGAAAATCTTCGAACATGCCCAAAAAATTTGACCAGGATGCGAAGGACCGTGTGGTCTGTCTCGTGGAAGATCGCATCGTGGCGGAAAATATGTCGATGCACCCCGCGTGCCAAGCAGTAGCCCCAAAGCTGGGGGTTTCATGGCACACGGCTCGTCAATGGACTTAAGCCTGCTCGCCGGGATGGCGATGTTACTCGTGCCGAAGAAGACGTGATTGCTGAAAACGCCAGACTACGTCGTGAAAACCAAGAGCTGCGAGATACTAATGAGCTGCTGAAGGCTGCATCAAAGCTTGGGATACCGCACCCCGGTCGAGGTTGAAGACGCGTTGTGGGAACAAGACGAGTCTCGGGAAATAATAGAAAATAAGGTAAATGCCTAGGAACAAAACCTAGTACACTTCAATATATTCATTCAGGATATATTCATTACGGTATACACAAACCAGGATCCAAACATGAGAACCGCTGGAAATACCGCACTGAACAGCCCAATTCCCGCTATCCATGGTTTACGCTCTGCAATACCTAGGGCTCCTGCACTGAGTCCGAGAACAAAACACACCGGCCAATGGTATAAATCAGTATCTTGCACAAGAAAGCCACCGATTACAGCCAGAAATAGATTAACGGAGATAAGCCCGATCGCGATTTTCGCCTTGGTTTTTCTCACCTGACCCCCAAATATTCCTGATCCCGAAATGCTTTGAGCTAACTCATATTATCGTTTGTCTACCAATAGACCTAGCGCTTTACCGGGATTTGTAAATACGGGGTGATATTTAGGGCTGGCCTCAATAGATAACCCGTTATCATGCAACCTAAATTGTCACTATTCGAGTTTATATAGAGGAAAAAGACCGAAGTGCGTCTCTAGGGAGCAATTTTATCCGCCAACACAAAACCGCCAGCCCTGATGCTCGCAATTGAGCACCGGACTGGCGGCAGTCGCTGCCGGAGCAGCGTATTGAGTCAGATGGCTAGACCCGCGGGAACCTAAGCACCGTGGCTTGGGGTTTCACCTTCCAACTGCTCGCGGTGCGAACGGATTGGCTCCCACGCGGTATTGGAACGCATCGGGGTGGTGCGCTCGTCGCGGGAACGGTACAGCACGTACGGGCGGGTGGTGTACCCCACCGGCGCAGAGAACGCGTGCACCAGGCGGGTAAACGGCCACACGGCAATCAGCGTGAAACCAGCAATGACGTGCACCTTGAACTGCCACGGAGCATTCGCCATGAGGTCCGGCTCAATATTGAAAATCAATAGCTGACGCAACCACGGCGAGATGGTTTCGCGGTAGTCGTATCCACCGGTACCGGCCAGATCAAACAACTGCAGCGTAAACGTCGCGAAAGAACCGGAAATCAGCGCCGCACCCAACAAAATGTACATGACTTTGTCGGAGGTGGACGTCGACAAGAACACCGAACGGTTCTTCAAACGACGGTAGAGCAACCCGGCGAATCCCAGCAACACCGCCAACGCGGCAATGGAACCCGGGATGGTCGCGATCAGGTGGTAAGTGTGATCGTCGATGCCGACGGCGCGAGTCCAGGACTTCGGGAAGGCCAGGCCCATCAGGTGGCCGATGATCACGAAGACCATGCCCCAGTGGAACAGTGGCGACGACAAGCGCAGCAGCTTGGATTCATAAATCTGCGAGGAGTGAGTGGTCCAGCCGAATTGGTCCGAGCGCCAACGCCAGAAGATACCGACGACAAACGCCACAATCGCTAACCACGGGAACGCGCCCCAGAGGAAGTTATCAAACATGGTGTGGTCCTTAATCAATTTTAGTTATACAACGTCCGGCTGCGTGGTCGGGAACGGCAAATCCGCGATGCCGACCATCTCTGCGGGCGGTCCGGTACGGATCAAATCGACGTATTTCTGCGCAGTCTTTGCATCAACCTGCGGCAACGCCTTGCACAATGCGACGATCAGCGCGACATAAGGCGAGCTCGCCTGGTTCAACGCCGCCCGCAGCACCTCAATGCCCTCGCGGTGGCTGGCCACCATTTCCACGGCGCGTTCGTGCTCTTCACCTTCGGTCATCGCCATGGCTTCTAATACCACGCACAGATGATCCGGCAACTCGTCGTCCGAAATCTGGAAACCCAAGGCCTCCAGCTGCTCACGGAACGACAAAATTGCCATGCCCCGCTGGCGAGTATCGCCCACGGCGTAGTAGGACAAGAACAACGCGCAACGACGACGCTGGTCGAAAGTTTCCACGTAGTGTTCTTCCAGCGCACGCGGGCCCACACTGCGGGCCCATTCCGCGAAGTTCACGAAGTCTGTGGCAATCGCCAACGGCAGCTGATCTACCTGCTCTTCGACAGCGGCGAGCTTATCGATGATGTCCTCGCCCGGGTAGTTCAGCAACACAGACACCGCCATCGCGGTGATGCGTCGCTGCTCTTCGGTGACCTCCACCGGGGCAATGAACTCGGTGGGCACTTTACCGGTGTGGGCACGCAGGGTTCGCTCGACGTCCTTGGCGCCACCCATAGTGCCGATACCAGCCGGGGTGCCATATCCGGCGACGGCGTCGTCGGCAGGCGCGGCGGCAAATTTCGGCTTCGTCGACGGAGTCGTCGGGCGTTTGCGCAGTTTGTCGAAGATACTCAAGGGTTGCTCCTACTTCTTCCCTATTCCCTATTTTTTCGGAGGGAACATCGAATCGGGGCGGTCACCGCTCCACGACAACAGCGAGACTTTGCCTCCTTGCGCAGCACTGCTGGTGCAGGCTTCCGGTGCTCCCATGCCCAGGTCGTGGAATACGTCCTCGGAGGCCTGTGCCGGATCGACACCACCGAATGGGTCCAGGTTGGAAATGCCACGTGGGGTTTCCGGAGAAGCGGTCGGGATGACGTAGCGGTCGTCGTACTTCGCGATGGACAGCAGACGGTACATTTCTTCGATCTGCTTGCCGGTCATGCCGACGGCCTGGGCAATTTCTTCCTTCGGCTCGTTGCCCAGGTTGATATCGCGCATGTAGGAACGCATAGCCACCAGGCGGCGCAGGGATTTCTCCACCGGCACGGTATCGCCCGCGGTGAACAAACCAGCCAGGTAATCCAGCGGGATGCGCATATTCGACAAAGCCGAGAACAAGATCTTGTGATCCTCGCCGTCGTTGCCGGAAGCAGTCACGCTGTCGACGATTGGGGACAGCGGCGGGATGTACCAGACCATAGGCAAGGTGCGGTACTCCGGGTGCAGCGGCAAAGCAACACCGTACTTGAAGATCAGATCATAGATCGGCGACTGCTGGGCAGCATCAATCCAGGAGTGCGGGATGCCCTCTGCTTGTGCGGCACGCACCACCTCTGGGTCGTGCGGATCCAGCATGATGGACTTCTGCGCCTCGAACAGATCCTGCTCGTTTTCGGTGGCAGCGGCCTCAGCGACGCGGTCGGCGTCGTAAAGAATCACGCCCAGGTAGCGCAGACGGCCCACGCAGGTCTCAGAGCACACCGTCGGCTGGCCGACCTCCAAACGCGGGTAGCACAAAGTACATTTCTCGGCTTTACCAGTCTTGTGGTTGAAATAAACCTTCTTGTACGGGCAGCCGGAAACGCACATGCGCCAACCACGGCAACGGTCTTGGTCCACCAGAACAATGCCGTCCTCGGTGCGCTTGTACATCGCACCAGATGGGCACGAGGAAACACAGGTCGGGTTCATGCAGTGCTCGCAGATACGCGGCAGGTAGAACATGAACGAATCCTCGATTTCCTTTTTCACCTCGAGGTTCATGTTGTGCAAGATCGGATCATCGTCCATGGTTGCGGTGGAACCACCCAGGTTATCGTCCCAGTTGGACGACCATTCAATCTTGCTGATGTCGCGGCCGTCGATCTGCGATACCGGCTTTGCGGTTGGCTGCGTTTTCTGCCCAGCCTTCGCACCCATCAGATCTTCGTACTGGTAAGTCCAAGGCTCGTAGTAGTCCTTGAGCTCCGGCAAGTTCGGGTTGTGGAACAGCGTCGCCAATTTCTTGATGCGTCCACCGGCTTTCGGCTTCAGCTTGCCAGAGCTGGTGCGTTCCCAGCCGCCTTTCCACTTCTCCTGGTCCTCCCATGTGCGTGGGTACCCCAGACCCGGGCGGGTCTCGACGTTGTTGAACCAGATGTACTCGGTGCCTTCACGGTTGGTCCATGCCTGCTTACAGGTCACCGAACAAGTGTGGCAGCCAATGCACTTGTCCAGGTTCATGATCATGGAAATTTGGGCCATGACTTTCATTAGTAGGAAACCTCCTGTGAACGGCGACGGACGCGAGTAACCTCATCGCGGTTGTTGCCAGTCGGGCCGATGTAGTTGAAGTGGTAGGTCAGCTGGCCGTAACCGCCAGCGATGTGTACCGGTTTGATAGAGATGCGGGTCAGCGAGTTGTGCGTGCCGCCGCGTCGGCCAGTGTGCTCATTGATCGGCGTGCCGACGGTGCGTTCCTGGGCGTGGTTACAGATCATCGTGCCCTCCGGGATGCGGTGGGAGACGATGGCACGCGCAGACACCACACCGTTGCGGTTGTAGACCTCGACCCAGTCGTTGTCCGTAACCCCGATCTTCTCGGCGTCCTTGTTGGACATCCACACAACCTGCCCACCACGCGAGATGGACAAAACGTGCAGGTTATCGAAGTACTGCGAGTGGATCGACCACTTGTTGTGCGTCGTCAAGTAACGCAGCGTGACTTCGGCTTCGCCACGGTCGTTGGTCAGTTCCGTGCCCGGCGCGAATTCGCCGTGCATGTGGACGTGATCCAGCGGTGGCCGGAAAATCGGCAGGGTTTCGCCGTAGTCAATGTACCAGTCGTGGTCGATGTAGTACTGCATGCGGCCA
The DNA here is from genome assembly GCF_023509295.1 of Corynebacterium pseudodiphtheriticum. Taxonomy (NCBI): domain Bacteria; kingdom Bacillati; phylum Actinomycetota; class Actinomycetes; order Mycobacteriales; family Corynebacteriaceae; genus Corynebacterium; species Corynebacterium pseudodiphtheriticum. Next base: position 2,303,051 of record NZ_CP091864.1, read on the forward strand.
GTGACGGTGTGCCATGGTTTGTCGAATTCCACGTTGATGGAAAACGCGGTGTAGCGGCGCTTGTTGCGCTTGTCGGCGGTCCACTCCGGCGAGGTAATGACCTCTTTCGGGCGTTCCTTGATGTCGTCCCAGGTGATGCGCACGTCTTCGTCGGCCGCACCCAGTGGGGTGAGGTCTTTGCCAGTGCGCGAGGACAGGAACTCAAAGCCTTGCTTGGCCAGCTCGCCATTCGACACACCAGACAGGTGCAAAATGGCGTCGATGACCTTGGTGTCCTTGGACAGATCCACCAGCTCGCCCATGGAAGTTTCCGAGGTACCGCAGATCAGCTCAAGCTCTTTGGCCTGCTTTTCGACGTTGAACTTGGTGCCGTGCACGCCAGTTCCGGCCTTTGCTGGCAGCGGGCCGAGGTGGGTCCACTTCTCGTAGATCTTGGTGTAATCACGCTCGACGACGTGCAGCTTCGGCATGGTCACGCCCGGGATCAGTCCCTGCTCTTCCACGTTCGGCACCACGCCGTTTGGCATGCCCAGCTCGTCGGGGCTGTCGTGGTGGCTTGGCTGCGTGACGACGTCGCGCTGCTTGCCCAGCCAGGTGGTGGCCTTGTCAGACAGGTCTGCGGCGAGATCGCGGAAGATCTCGAAGTCGGTGCGTGCCTCCCATGGTGGGTTAATCGCGGCGTTGAACGAGTGCAGGTACGGGTGCATATCCGTCGAGGACATGTCGTGCTTTTCGTACCAGGTCGCCGCCGGGAACACCAGGTCAGAGACCAGAGTGGTAGAGGTATTGCGGAAATCGGCGGTCATCATCAGATCGAGCTTGCCGACGGGCACGTCATCGGTCCATTTGATGGTGCGCGGGCGATCTTCTTCTGCCAGTTCCGGCGCGTTGGCATCGGAGTCGATGCCCAGCAGGTGGCGGAGGAAGAACTCGGTGCCTTTCGCGGAGGAGCCCAGCAGGTTGGTACGCCAGTTGATGAGGATGCGTGGCCAGTTCTCTTCTGCCGATGGGTTGTCGTAGGAGAACTCCAGGTCGCCTTTTTCTAGCTGCTGGACGACGTAATCGTTGACTTCCATGCCGGCTTCGTCGGCTTCGTCAGCCAAGAACAGCGAGTTGCGGTTGAACTGCGGGTAGGCCGGCATCCAGCCACGACGCATGGCTTCTGCCATGGTGTCGGAGACCATCTTGTCACCGATGGCGTCGTTGTTGGCCAATGGCGAGCCCAGGTGGGATGCCCGCGAGTTGTCGTAGCGGTATTGCTCGGTGGCGAAGTAGTAGAAGCCGGTGGTGATCATGTGGCGCGGTGGGCGCTGCCAGTCGGCAGACATGGCCCACTGGGTCCAGCCATTCATCGGACGCAGTTTTTCCTGGCCGACGTAGTGCGCCCAGCCGCCACCGTTGACGCCCTGGGTGCCGCACATGGAGGTCAGTGCCAAGAAGGTGCGGTAGATGTTGTCGGCGTGGAAGTAGTGGTTCACGCCGGCGCCCATGATGATCTGCGAGCGGCCCTGTGAATCGGCAGCATTCTGCGCGAATTCGCGGCCAATGCGGATCGCGGTTTCGGCTGCGACACCAGTCAAACCTTCTTGCCATGCTGGGGTGCCTACTTCGCTGGCGTCATGGAAGTCCTTCGGCCAGGAGCCAGGCAGGTTCAGTTCTTCACGGTTCACGCCATAGTGCGCGAGCATGACGTCGTAGACAGTGGTGACGAGCTTGCCGTCAACCTCACGTACCGGAACGCCGCGGTGCACGACACCAGCGCCGATTGGCTTACCGGTTCCGACGTCTTCTGGGTTGGCATCCAAGTCAAAACGTGGGAACAGCACCTCTGCGGTGTCGAATTGGTCGGTCTCGGCGATCGACATGACCGGGTCTGCGTGATCCAGCGCCAGGTTCCACTTCGACGATTCCATATCCCAGCGGTCGGCAACCGTGCCGCCTGGGTCGACGACGCGACCGTCTTCTTCCATGACCAAGCCACGGTGGGTCGCGTTGGGTGATTCCTTCAGGGTGTCATCGCTGACCTGCGAGGCGGTCAGGAATTTACCTGGGGTGTAGGTGCCGTCGTCACGCTTGTCCAGAGCCACCAAGAATGGCGAGTCAGTGTATTTCCGCATGTAGTTGAGGAAGTACGGCTCCTGGCGGTCCACGTGGAAGGTCTTCAGGATGACGTGCCCCATGGCGAACGCTAGCGCGGCGTCGGTGCCTGGTTGGATGCGGGCCCATTCGTCGGCGAACTTGGTGTTATCCGCGAAATCCGGGGAGACCACGACAACCTTGGTGCCCTTGTAGCGGGCTTCCACCATGAAGTGGGCGTCCGGGGTACGGGTGACCGGGATGTTGGAGCCCCACATCATCAGGTAGGACGAGTTGTACCAGTCGCCGGATTCTGGGACGTCGGTTTGGTCGCCGAAAGTCTGTGGCGATGCCGGTGGCAAGTCGGCGTACCAGTCGTAGAAGGACAGGGCGACGCCGCCGATGGACTGCAAGAAACGCATGCCGGCGCCGTAGGACACCTGCGACATGGCCGGAATAACGGTGAAGCCGTTGATGCGGTCTGGGCCGTACTTACGGATGGTGTAGACGTGCGCCGCCGAAGCAATATCGATGGCCTCTTCGTAGGAAATGCGGATCAAGCCGCCCTTGCCGCGCTGCGAAACATAAGCGCGGCGCTTTTCTGGGTCTTCTTGGATCGCGCGCCACGCCAGCACGGAATCGCCGTGCTTTTTCTTTTCCTCACGGAACATGTCCACGAGCACGCCACGGGCGTATGGGTAACGCACACGAGTTGGCGAGTAGGTGTACCAAGAGAACGACGCACCACGTGGGCAACCGCGGGGCTCATATTCTGGCATGTCGTTGCCGGTGGTTGGGTAATCCACAGCCTGGGATTCCCAGGTGATCACGCCATCTTTGACGTAGACCTTCCACGAGCAGGAACCAGTACAGTTCACGCCGTGGGTGGAACGGACCATCTTGTCGAAGGCCCAGCGGTTGCGGTAGAAAACGTCCGCTTGGCGGCCGCCTTTTAAGAACAGCTGTTGGCCAGACTCCGTGGCCTCACCTTTGCGCAGGTAGGCACCGAGCTTAAACAGCGGATTCGGTTTTGGGGAACCGGAAGTAGCAGTAGTCATGGGGGAATGTGCTCCTATTTATCCTGTATACGGCGCTTTATCCTGGGTATGGTGCGTTCGGGCGGGCGTAGAAGATCCAGACCAGCACCGTGGTGATCGAGAAGTACACAACGCAGCCGATGAAGAAGACCGTTGGGGCCAGCATCGAAAGCAGGACACCGACGATGAATGGTCCGAAGGCTGCCGTGGCACCGGTCCAACCGATCACACCGCCAGCCTGCCGCTTCGGCAGAATCATCGGCATCTGCTTGAAGGTTCCGGCGTTAGCCAAGCCAGTGAAGAAGAAGACCACCAGCATCGAGCCTAAGAACCACCACATCTGATCCGGGTGGGTAGGCGTCAGGAAGAACGTGGCGACGACGGTGAAGATCGTCATTCCGAGACAGCCGATGAACGTCCAGATGGCACCGCCGAATTTATCGCACAGTGGGCCCCACATTGCGCGAACCAGGGCGCCAATGAGTGGTCCAAGGAAGGCGAAAGTAGCACCGTTCGGCAGATCTTCGAATTGACCAGCAAATTCCGAGCCAGCACCAAAGGTCTGGTTGATCAGCAGTGGCAGCTGGGCTGCAAAGCCTGCGAATCCACCGAAAGTCATCATGTAGACAACGGTCAAAATCCAGGTGTTTTTGTTGCCGAAGATGTCGATCTGCTGGCGGAAGTTCGCCTCAATCGGAACGTCTTTCAACAGAGTGAACGCCAAGATTGCACCAACGATGGCCCATGGGACCAGGAAAATCGCTGGGTTGTGCACGAAAATGTTGCCGTCGTCGGTACGCTGCGGTGCGACGAAACCAACACCCAGCAGGGTGAATCCCATCAACCATGGAGCAACCAACTGGATGAACGAAATACCGAAGTTACCGATACCCGCCTGCAGGCCTAGTGCGGTGCCGGACAGACGCTTCGGGAAGAAGTAACCGGTCGAGGGCATGAATCCGGAGAACACGCCGCCGCCGACACCAGACATAAAGGCAAGAACCAGCAGCCACCAGTACGGGGTGGAAGTGTCTTGTACAGCGAAGAACCAGCCGAGCATCGGGATGATGAACAGCAGAGAAGAAACCCAAACTAGCTTGCGGGTACCCATGATGGGAGGCATGAACATAAAGAACAAGCGGAATAAACCGCAGGCCAGGCCTGGAATCGAGGTCAGCCAATAAAGCTGAGCAGTGGTCAGGTCGAATCCGATTGCATTAAGCTGTGGAGCAATTGCGGAGACCAGGTACCAAGTGGCAAAACCAATAACGAGAACGAAGGTGGAAATCCACAGTGTTCGCCAGGCTATTTTGGAGTCCCAGTGATCGGATTTTTCCGGATCCCATCCCTGGATGACTTTGCCTGAGGTATCGAGAGTAGTCATTGTATCCTCATTAGTCGTAGGGCCTATGACCCCCAATCTAGTGGTATATGAATCGATCAAGGAAACCCGAAACGGCTAAATTTTTATTAAATTACGACACACAAATCTTGCGTAATTCGCATAGCGGACAATCTTGCAGGTAGGGCACTTAAGGTAGCCCTAAGCTGGGGAAATAACCCTCTCTTATGACTTTTATCACCACTCATTTTCAAGAAATTGGAGGCGGAATATGGGTACAAAACTAGCTGCCATCATCGTCAGCTCCGACCGAGTTTTACAGAAAGATAAAACCAATAAATCCGGTGAAATTGCACAAGATTTTATTAAAAATTACGGATTGCAATTGCACTTTTCAAAAGTTGTCACAGAAGGTTACACCCCCGTCGATGATGCTATAAAAACGGCTCTCGCGGATGGTTGTGAAATCATCATCGTCATCGGCGGAACCGGCATTGGTGCTACCAACTTCACGCCAGAAGTTACCGAAAACTACCTCAGCGCCCGCCTACACGGCCTAGAAACACAAGTGCTGCTGCGTGGTTTAGAAGCTTCACCCAAGGCAGGTCTGTCCCGCGGGATCATTGGCATGACCGAGCACGGCGGCGGGAGCCTAATCATCAACTGCGCCTCGTCGTCCGGCGCGGTCACCGACACACTGTCCGTAGTGTTTCCACTTTTGCCGGATATTTTTCGGGACTGCACGAACTAAAGCCGACGGTTAGGTTAAGAAACTACGGCCGTAGCATTAGACTTCCTGCAATCCGAGAATCGCGGTCCCGTTCTCTGTCAATTCAAAGGACAATGGTTTCTTAGAAACTTCCCGCACGACGCCCTGAGCGACAAGTTCGCGTGCAACTGGTCGCACAGTATTCCAGTGTTTGCCCATGTATTGCCCAATCTCCTGCAGGGACACCGGCTCATGGGGACCGAACAGAAACGCCTGCCCAAGAATCGACAAAAACGCCTTCTGGTAATCCGAGAATTCGGCTCCCCCGATCCTGCCTTCCAAGTTAAGAAGCTGCACCCGCTTCTCGTCGAGGGATTCTTCTAGTTCTAATTGAGCGTCACCAATGAGGTCGGCGATTGCTTTAACGAAGAAAGTGACTTCCCGACGGTTCAGTGACTGCTCGGCCTGCTGGAAGGCGGAATAGTATTTCGTCCGCTGCACTGAAAACTGGTGCGACAAAGACATTGCGGTCGGCGCCGACAGAACATCCAATAACCGAAACGCCAACAAAAACCGCCCTAACCTCCCGTTGCCGTCATAAAACGGGTGGGTGTATTCGAGCATAAAATGCCCCACTATTGCCTGCACCAAAGAATTCTCGGTGCTAGCTTGGGTGCGCAAAAAAGTACCCATTCTATGCTCGATATCTTCTTCCGCCCCCGGCGCCCGATGAAGCGTTTTCGTTCCATCGAAGATCGTGACTTCCTGCCGACGGAAATGCTTCCCGTCTGGTGCGTCTTCGGCGGCAATTTCGTGCGCAAGTAGCTCATCGTAAAGCTTTCGCAACTGCTGCACGGTTTTCGGGAATTCCATGCGCTCGGAATCTGGCACTAGCAATGATTGGTACAGCCCAGCCATTTCCCGAAATCGTTTGTGGGCGGTAGTAGAGGGCCGTTCCAAAGCAGACGCGATTTCTTTCCTCGTAGAAAAAATCCCTTCAATGGCATTTGTCGCCCGAATTTCAGAGATTAAGATTCCCAGCAAATAGTGCTGTCGTCCAATGCCCGGAAGTGCCGCCCATTTTTCGGAAATTCGCAGTTCAGTGTGCCAGATTCTTTCCAATAGTGCGGCAAGCTCGACGGTCATCATCAGGAATAGCGGATGCCCCGCGACATCGAAATCCCATTATAGAGTCGCTGGTGAATCGAGTCTTTGCGCGTGTTCTTTCTCCAACTCCGAATGACCGTGCCGACTCGCATGAAAGACCGTCTTCAATGGCTTATAACCAGTTGTGCTTGCCATGAGTCGCGCCTTCTTCGGGTCGGTGTTACTGCTTTAGATCAGCGTCATATGTTAAATCAGCGTTGTATTTTCACTGAACGCTGTAAGAATTGAGCGCTGTAAGAATAGAGACAATAATAGCGCGCTATTTTACAAAAATCGCGGTTTTTGTAAAATAGCGCGCCGCAGTGAACTTGCCCCCGAAAGTTGGACTGGTTTAATTCTAGGCGGTTAGAGGCTTTAGGGTCTGGTTCCGGTACTGCATCGGAGTCAGGCCCTTGAGTCGTTTCTGGATGCGTTCATGGTTATACCAACGAATGTATTCATCAAGTGCCTGGTAGAACTCTGCCAGACTGGTGAATGTTTCACCGTGGTACATCTCCGTTTTCAGGTGCCCGAAGAAGTTTTCCATCACTGCATTGTCGTAACAGTTTCCCCTCCTTGACATCGACTGTGTCCCACCAATACCTGTGATGAGTGTGCGCCAACTCGAATGCTGGTACTGGAATCCCTGATCGGTATGCACCACCAACCCTTGATCTGGTGATTCTTGCGCGATGGCATCACGCAAAGACTGCGAGGTAAACACCGTATTCGGTGAGGTTGAAACGCTGTACGACACGATCGAGCGATCACATAAGTCCATAATTGGCGATAGATAGACTTTGGTGCCAGCAACGCGAAACTCCGTGACATCGCTTGCCCACACCGTATTTGGCTGATCAGGGGTGAAACATCGATTCACTACATTGGCTGCGATGTCATTGACTGTGCCTTTGTACGAGTTGTACTTCTTTTTCGCCCTGACTTTGGACTTAAGCCCCAGTTGGTCCATGAGCTTGTAGACCAGCTTATGGTTGACGACCCATCCTTGTCTGCGTAGCTGGGCATGCACTCGCCGGTAACCATAACGACGGTTCATACGCTCAAAGACATCGACGATTGCCTGTTTGAGCTGGGCATGCTTGTTGGCCTTGGTGAGGCGTTGTTGGTGATAGAAAAATGTTGACCGGGCAAGACGTGCCGCCACCAGTAGGTCTTCCAGGCGGTGGGCTGACTTGAGGATGACGATAGCTTCTACTTTCAGCCTTGTCGCTGGTTCCTCAAGTCCTGCAATTTTTTTAAGTACGCATTTTCTGCCTGTAGTTTCTCTACCTCGCGGCGTAGCCGATCTTCCTCGGTGAGCGGTGTCGAGCTGGTGCTGCGTTTGGCTCGTCCCTTCGGTTTCGGCTGCAACGCTTGATCACCACCTGCACGCCAAGCCCTTACCCAATGAGTGACAAGTTGATCCGATGACAAACCAAATTCCCTGGCCAGTTCCATCGTGGACTGGCCGCCTATGAACCGATCGACAACTTCCTTTTTCGTCTCGAAGGAAAACTGCTGCTTAGTTGGTTTCTCCACAAGACATAGTCTGCCATGCAGCTGGAAACGACGTTCAAGCTTTCGTACTGGATTATGAGTAACACCAAGCCGATTTGCTGCCGCCGCATAACCCAACCCCTGTTCAAATAAATCAACGAGCTGCTGGCGTTGAGATTCACTCAAAGAACTGCGTGCTCTCATAAAAAGTACTCCCTACTAGTCAGAAACTGATTTTTCAGTCCAACTAATGGGGAGCACTTCACAGGGTGGGTCTAATTTACACCTCTGGTTTAGATCCCTGATTTAGATCCCTGGTTTAGTCCTCGGGTTTAGACAGGAATCTTTGTGCTCCCACCGGTTACTTCCGGGCCCAGCAAGCTACTCGCCTCCCAACAACTTATTTGTTGCGGGAACGCTGCCACATCACAACATAAATACCGATGCCCAACGCAAAGGCGAATACGCCCAAGCCGAGGATCAAGCCGGAGAAGAAGCTCATCGACGACGAGGTCGGCTTGTAGTTCGCGCTCGTGGCACCACGCTGTGCAGCACCATCAGCACTGGCGAATGCATCACCCTGACCATCGACACCTGATAGGTTTGCGCCTTCAGCACCTTCTACCGGAGCTGCTTCCAGGCCCGGAGCTGCCCCGGAACCACCAGCACTTGGTGCCGGGGCTGGAGCTGGCGCTGGAGCTGGGGCTGGAGCCTTGGCAGGAACTATTGCGGCACTCGAACCACCAGTGTTCGCCCCACCACTACGCGGTGCAGGAGCAGGTGCTGGGGCTGCTCCTCCACCAGCGTTCGGTGCAGCCTGAGCTGGCTTCGGTCCCCCACCGGCTGGGGCCGGTTTAGCGTCCCCGTTAGCACCCGGCTGACCTGGTTTCGCTGGAGCTGGTTTATTACCAGCGTTTGGCGCTCCCGGTGCACCCGGCGCGCCTGGCTTCCCGGAAGCATTCGGCTTCGGCGCTTTCTTGTCGTCTTCCTTGGTGAAAGGCGCAACGAGTTTACGCACCGACTTCTCAATGCCCGAGATCGCCTTTTCCGTCTGGCTGATTTCTTTTTCCATCGCGGTTAAGTGATCGCCAAAGGTCTTAGGTTTCCCGCTGGTACCCTTGCTCTTCGAACCAGAATTAGTGCCGGTGCTCGTTGATCCGCGATCAGCACAGTCGTAGTCACCGACCAGGAACATCACGTCCAAGGTCTTAGTTCCGCCGCGTGGCAACTTGAATTCAAATCCCACCTCATACACACCGGCTTTTTCAAACACGAATCCGGTGTGCACGTGCGTGTTATACGGGATCGGCCAGGCGTCGTCCGCATCGTCGGAATCCAGCACAATTTTGTTGCTGCCGAAACCTTCCGGCAGCCAACCAATCATCCGGCCAGGGCCCTGCTTCAGGTTCAGGTTCATCGACACTGATTCGCCTTCCACCAGGTGGTCGCCCAGATACATCGTGGAAAAACCAAGCCACGGAACGTTGGGTAACTGCGTTTGTGGCAGGTACCAGCCTTCGTCGGGAAGCCCGCTGATGCCCAGAGCATCGAGTTTCACATGCTGGTCATTGGAGACCTCAACTACGCTGCGCCCAGACCCATAGGACAACGACTCGCCGGAGGAATCATCAATCAGTGCAGGTTCTAATCCGTTCTCCGAAAGAACCGTCATGTCCTGGTGGCCATGCGTGATCTTATGATCCGGAGTCCAACCTTCCGAGGCGGTGCAGATTTCGTGGATTTGGGCGCTTGCCGACGGCGCCAACATTCCAGCGCCCAGGCCAGCCGTCGCCAAGCCAATGGTCAAACCCAAGCTCAAGGATGTCTTCGAGAACCGGCGCGGGCTGCGCGGACGGCGAAGGCGGTGCACACTGTTCGTGGATTTCATGGTTCCTCCCAAGGACGTTAGAAATAAAATTTCGTATTTTTCAGTATTGAATTAGTTGACTGGTTTAGCGAGCTGGTTGGCTAGCCGTGTTACCTAGCTGTTTTAGCTGGCTGGCTGTTTGCTCACCCGCGCTGCTCTGCTGGTTTGCAGGGTTCTTATCGACGGCATCAATGCCCAAACCACCAAGAACCAGGCCGAAAGCAGCAGCACGATGCTGGCCCCAGCCGGAAGATCGAATGCCCAGGCAATATAAAGCCCAAAGAAGCTTCCCAACGCGCCGAAGGTCGCCGAAAGCACCATCATCGTCGTCAAGTTTGCGGTGATCAGGCGGGCGGTGGCCGGCGGCGCGATCAGGAGGGCGAGCACCAGGATGTTACCGACGGTACCCACTGAGATCACTACCGCCGCGGTGACAGCCAGGTAGAGCACGATGTCCATCAACAGCACCGGAATGTTCATGGCACGCGCGGTTTCGCGGTCCAGGCAGGTCACGTTCAATTGTGGGCCAATGACGACGATCGTCGCCAAGACCAGTACGGATACCGCCAGGGCTAACCACACATCAGTGCTGGAAACACCAGTGAGCGAGCCGAAGAGGAAGCTGCTCAGCGAGGCGGTATATCCCTCGGTGCGGGAGATGATGACCATGCCCACCGCGAAGGAAGCAGCGAAGAAAATACCAATCACGGAATCCTCGCGGACGTTTTGCCGCTGCGAGAACAACGCAATCAAAATCGCGACCACCGCACCGGCCACTGCACCACCCAGCAGAACGGAAACCTGCAGGGCGAACGCGATGGTCAGGCCCGGAAACACAGCATGGGAAACCGCATCACCGATAAAGGCCATGCCGCGCAACACGACATAACAGCCGACGACGGCGCACGTAATCGCGGCAATCACGGAAATCGCCACCGCACGCGCCAGAAAATCCAGCTGTGGGTTCGCGAGATCCATCAGGAACTCCGGAAAAGAAATCACAGAATTAGGCATTAGCCCCCACCCCAATCGCAGATAGCAGCGGCGAGCTTGGTGCGACGGCGAAGGTCTCGGACCAGATCTGTGGGTTCGCGCGGATCTCGTCGGCAGGCCCATCGGCCATAATCCCCTTGTTAAACAACACCACGCGGTGGCAAGTGTGCACGGCTTCAGCCAGATTGTGGCTGGACATCACGATACTCGTGCCCTGCGAACTCAAGTGCGCAAACAAATCTAATAGCCCCTCCGTATTCGGCGCATCCAGCCCCGTGAATGGTTCATCCAAAAACAACACCTCCGGGCGGGTAGCCAAAGCACGCGCCAACAACACGCGCTGCCGCTGCCCACCGGAAAGCTCCGCAATTGGTCGCTGAGCTAGATCCTGCAAGTTCGTCAGCTCAAGTGCGGCTTCCACTGCATCGTGATCCTCAGCGCCTGGACGACGGAACCAACCAATCAAACCGGTGCGCCCAGAAAGCACAGTTTTGCGAACGTTCCAGGGAAACTCCCAAGCGACGTCGTGCCGCTGCGGCACATAGCCAATCGAAGCATGAACCTGCACATTCCCAGATTTCACCGGGACCAACCCCAAAATGGAGCGCATAAACGTGGTTTTTCCTGCACCATTTGGCCCGAGCAGGCCGATGAATTCACCGGAAGCGATCTCGATTGCGGCATCGCTAATTACCTGGCGCCCGCCCAGGAAAACCTGCAGCTTGTCGACGGAAATAAGCGGGTGCATGTCTATTTCTTCTTTCCGCGACTAATGACACCAACACCAACCAGCACGATGACGAGCACGATTCCGCCGACCAGCAACCAGGAGATCTGGACCCCAGAAGAACCAGTGGAGGCGTTTTCCCAGTCAAAAACAGCATTGTGGGCTTCAGCCGGGTCTGTGCCCTCGCCAACCGCGAAAGTCACCGCCTCTCGTGCCGAGAGTTCCTGGCCGTCGTTGGTGGTGGCAGTAATCTGCAGTCCCACCTGGTGCACGCCGGGGTCGGTAAACGTCCAATTCGCGTGGGTGTGGGTGTGCAGCTCAACAAAGAAGTCATCGTCTTTGCCCTTAGCCGTCGACCACAGCACATCCGGGGCTTCGAAACCGCCATTTTGCAGGAACAATGCGAATTCACCCGGGCCAGAATGCCCCGCAAAATCCATGGTCACACCGTTTTGTACGTTATCTGTCAGAGCTGGGGACTGAGTATTCCAACCCAACCACGGCACATCCACAATTTCAGTTTGTGGCACTACATAAGCTGGTTCATTCGCACCGGCGCCGACGAAAGAGAAATCATCGTTATCCGGCAGAGTCTGCACCGAGTTATCCCGTAGTTGGAACACAATATCGTCTAAGTGTCGCCACACTGGTGGATGGTTCCGATCATCGCGGGCAAAAATTTCTAATTCGCCGTCGATCACCATCGCACCGATATCAACGTGCCCGGATTCGATGACCACTTTTTCGCCTTCCGGAGCGATGGCTTCATCGCCGGTCACCACCTGCGAGAGATCACTTCCCTGCGCTGTTGCTGCTGGTTGGATTGCCGGGAAAAACCCAGTAGCGATACTGGTGGCTGCAGCGAGTGCTACGCCACAAGCACGAGCGCGCAGTGCGGCTTTGTGGGAAGTTTGCACCGAAGTTTTCTGTGACATGAGAGTTCCTTTTCGTTAGTTCGAATCTGTACTGGTGTGAGGGGTTGGTTGGGGCGGGCTGTCGGCCAAACATCGGTTGATTTCATTCGCATTGAAACGCATCAGATCTAAATACGTCGGCACATCCTTGTCCAAGGTGTCGCCGTAGATCGTGCACACCTGTGCCCCGGCCCGGCGCGCGGTTTCTTCCAATGTAGAAGTGGAGGCAGCAGAGTTCGGCTCGACGAATACCGCCGGAATATCCAAGTTGTCCAACGTGCGCTGCAGAGCAATCACATCGCGTGGGGAAGGCTCGATCGAGGCATTCGGGGTAACAAAACCTGCGATATTAATGCCGTAGCCCTGCTCAAGGTAGGTGTAGCCATGGTGCGTAGTGACCAGGTGGCGACGGTGTTCCGGGATGGCGTCGTAGGTCGCGTGCAGTTGCTCGTCGACAAGCTGGACCTGGTGGTTATATTCCTCGGCGCGCTGCTGGTAGCGGTGGCCGTTCGACGGGTCGGCTTGTGCCAGTTTTTCTGCAATAACCTCGACATAAGCTCGAACATTGCGGGTGTTGTGCCAGAGATGGGGGTCAATTTCACCGTGGAGGTGTTTGCCCAGCACTGCTTGCGGCAGCAAGTAGGTTTCTGCGCCTGGCCGGCCCAGGAAGCGATAGGCCGGGTCCGGTGGGATGGCTTGCAGCGTCGACGACGGGATCGCGAGCACGGTGGTTTCCGGGTCAAAGTGGGCATCGTGGTCTTTTAAGCTGATGGTGCCGTTCGCTAGATCTGCGGTGATATCGACGTGACCGGAATCGATAACGTGAGCGCCTTCTTCCGGGTTTACGCCGACGGCAACAGTGATGGTTTGTTCCTGTGTTGCCTCGGTACCCGGCTGCCCTTGGGCCGCGAAAGTAAGCTTGTAGGTACCGGGTTCGCTAAATGCCCAGGACACGTGCGTGTGGGCGTTTGCGGGAAGATCAATGCCGGAATCCGACGGGAAGATCTGTTCCGGGGTGCCGAACGTCGAAACGATATAGGCTGCTACATCGCCTGGGCCCTGGGCATGAGTCATGCGGAATTTCACTGAGTTAGATTGCTCCGCACCTTGGACGCGTAAACCCAACCACACCGCATCCAGGGCCACGTTTTCCACCAACGGGATCAACTCTGCACCATAGGACGGCGAAAGGTCAGCCACCTCGACAACTTCCCCCGAAGTGGATTGCCGTAACGTCTCCGCGAGCGCGGGTGGCTCCAGCAACAGACCATTGGCAAAGGCCAGATCCGCGTAGGCGACCTCGCGTACAGTGCGCAAGGTCGGTTCGAAATCGTGCGGGTCTTTGCCCGCCGGGATCAATGTGGTTACCTGTGCGTCCTCGCCAGCGACGTGCGACACCAGGTCCGCGAGAATAGGCGTGGTGGCCACGACCTGCAGGCGGTGCTGGTGCGGTTCATTCTGCGCTGCGCCCACCGTGCGCGTAGTCTCGTTTGCCCCGCTGAAAGCATAGGCGCCACCTGCAGTCACCGTGATCGCCAAAGCTGCAGCCAAGCCCAAGCCCAGTTTTTTGCTACCAGACCACCGCGCAACGCCAGTGCGCTGCGCGGATATGGAGGTGCGGCGGTCTTTCATACTCAATCTTTCTACAAGCTGGTTTGCGGTACTACACCTGCGGGATCATCGCGGTCTGCGGTGCTTGTGGTGGCTGTGGTGATTGCGGAGGTTGCGGACCATCCGTTCCAGGCCCTCCAGAACCATCGCCGGGGTCGTCAGTGTTTTCTGCGGAGTTTTCTGCAGATTTAGCCTTTTTCACGGCATAATGTGCTGCCGCGATGCCAAGGAACAATAGCCCCAGACCAAGCACGATCGCAGCGATATTAAACAACTTTGAATCCTGTCCGGCGAATCCCGCACCAAAACCACCGGCTGCTAGCGGAGTGCCGTCGGCAGCCAAGCCCTGCGCGGCGAGTTCTTCTTCGCTGAGCCCCTGGCCAGCAGTCGCGTCTCCACCTGCACCACCGGCAGCGCCGGCTGCTCCTCCACCGGCAACTCCACCGCCGGCACATTCGCCACCTTCTGGGTTCACTACCGCACCCAGGTCGAAGTGGCCGTCACTAAAAGCTCCGCCAGGGTTGTTGCCCCCCACGACGAAGTTGATCGTCGCGTTGCCAGAAACTTTTTTGCCGTTGTTCAGTTGCGCGGACTGGGTGATGTTGACCTGGTAATGCCCCGGCGCGCCGAAAACCCAGTTCGGGTGCACGTGCGTGTTGCGCGGGATGGCTTTGCTGCCCTGGTATCCGCCACCAGCCGCGCGGAACCATTCTTCACCCACGATCTGTCCCAGTTGGCCTTGCGAGTACACAGTCATTGGGCCTGGTCCGCTAAACCCGGTGATGTCCCAGCGCACGCTGGATGCCAGGTGCTCGTGCATAGATTCGTGCTGAGTGTTGGCACCCAGCCACGGAACACCGGCAACCTGCGTGGCTCCGATCATCCAAGCTTTACCCTGTGGCACCGTGCCCACGTTGCTGGGTAGGTTTACCTCGGCATTCGACGACAGGTAGAACGTCGCGCCTTGTGCAGGACGCCATTGTGCTGGGCTGGTGGTGTCGTCTTTGATTTGCGGCTGTAGGCCCGGGGTGCATTGTGCGTTTCCGGAACCAGAATTGCTTGCCGACGACGAACCGCCGGATGATCCAGCCGGTGGCGCTGCCTTCGGTGCTGGGCCTGGGCGTGCCCCACCAGCACGTGGGCCTGGGGCAGCTCCTCCGCCACCCTGCGGAGCTGGAGCTACAGGGTGGTTGCCTGCGTGGCCTGCCCCGCCGTTGTGTCCACCACCATGGCCACCTGCTTGTCCTCCGCTGGGTGCAGCAGGTGCTGGTGCATCGCCGGATTCCCCGCCAACCTGCCAGGTGTAGGTCACCGCGTTACTGGATTGTCCATTGGCACTGGCATACACCGTCATCTGGTAGGTACCCGGGTGGGTGAATGCCCAGTTGATGTGCTTGTGCGCTGGGTATGGCTGGTTGATCACAGAGCCGGTACGCAGGTTATATGAACCATCATCGGTGACAGATTTGATGCCACCGAAACCTTCGGTTTCGAAAATATAGACTTCGCCGGGGCCGGAAACCTCTTGGAAGTTGAAATCGATGGATTGGTAGCCGTCGGCTGCAACCGGCTGGGTATCCCAGCCCGGCCAGATCACATCATGGTTTTGTGACTGTGGCAGGAAGTACGTCGCTTGGCCGATGCCATCGACACCTGCGGTAGCTTCCGACCAGGCAGCATCGCTGACGTGCAGGACGACGTCGTCGCCAGGTCGTTGTACTCCGCCACCAGTGATGTCTTCTTTCATCGACAGCGAGAGTTCGCCACCATGTGAGGTGACGTAGAAGACGTCAACGTGCCCACGGTCAAAAGTTTGGGCCATGGCGCGCGGGGCAAACGCGGCTACCCAACACAGCACCAAGGCAGCAAGCAACGCGGAAGCTTTGTGTACCGGCTGCGATGAGACCGGTCGTGCCGACGCTGGTCGAGCCACGTCCTGCCTAGGTGACTGGATTTTCAGTGCGTTCATGAAGGATTACTTTCCGGGAAAATTTGGCATTTTTGAAGTAAAGAAGTTGGCGATTTGCGGTTGCAATTCCGCCAACAGAGCGACCATGCGGGCAATGAACACGATGCCCAGAACTGGTGCTAGCACATGAACCGGATTGAAGTTAGAGAAGAAGCCCTTTGGTGACGAACTGCCCGGGGTGGACTGCTTGTCTGGATCCTTCGGAGCTTCTGGCTTCTTACCGCTTTCCGGGGCACCTGGCTTCTCGGGTTTTTCTGGGGTCTCAGGTTTGCCCGGGGTGCCTGGCTGGCTTGGTGGATTCGGTTTGCTTGGCTGGTTCGGGTTGCTCGGTTGATTCGGTTGATCAGGCTTCGGTGCCGGAGCGGTCTTGCACGTCTCCAATGCCTCTTCCCCAACGGTGACGACGAGCTCGTGGCTATCAGACTTCAGTTCTTTGCCATCTTTCGTCTTGCCGCTGTAGCTGGCCTCGAAGGTGTAGATTCCCGGATGAGAGAAAGCCCAGTGCACATGGGTGTGCGCCGAGTAATGGGATTCAATCGAATAATCCTGTTTGGTGGAGTCGGCAAGAATCTCATGATCGCCTCCGAAAGACCCCTTATCGATGAACACACCCCAGCTGGAGTTTTCCGGTGTTTCACGTGGAACTAGGTTCAGAGATACTGGGCCATCGAATTCGTCCTGTACCGGAATAGCTTCGGTGTTATACCCCGGCCACAAGACGGCTTTGTCCTGAGCCTGCGGCAAATAGTAAAACTCACTGCCTTTCTCGCCAATGAAGTTATACTTTTCGTCGCTCAATTGCTCCGGGCGCTTCCGTTTCGCATTGTCCCGGATAACAAAAGTGACATCCTCCAAGGAACGTTCCACAGATTTATCTGCGGCCAGCCGCGTATCGTCTTTCAACGCAATATCAAGACCATCTTTAGTGCGCTTACCCAGAATGTCGACGTGACCGCGGTTGAGAAGGACCTTGTCCTCACAAACTGGGTGCCCAGCCTGCTCATCACTGCCCTGCTGCTCGTTGTTCTTTGGCGGTTCCTGCTGTTCTGCGCCTGGGTTTTGTGCACCCGAGTTTTCGGTACCGCTATCACCTTGGCCAGTTTGTCCTGGTCTTTGCAGCTCAGGCTCTAGCGAGCCATCGATCTCACCCAAGCGGAAGGTCGCCTCGGCGCTAGTTCCAGCGTTGAATTTGTCTGTGACAATCCCGGATGCAGCCTTTCGGCCAAATCCAGCATGTGGAATGACATCGATTTTTAGGAGCGCATTGTCCGGTAGGTACTCTTCTCCAAACCGGAGGGTTCCTTTGCCGTCCTGAAAGGTGCCCGCCAATTCCCGGTCTGCGGTACCTTTTTCTAACCAAGCTTCATTTTCATAAATTCCACCCGTAATCAGCCCCTGTAGTTTCGGGTCTTTCGCCTCGACGACGATTTCTCCGACCCCATTAGCCCCGGGGACGTATTTCACGGTGACCTCATCATTCGTGACCGCAGTATTTGGTGCCGGGAAGTTGAAGGTCCGCAGGTTTTTGCCCGCGGGCAGTTGCTCCGCATGATTGTCCGAGGTGGTTGTGACCTCAGCCTGGCCTGCGGAATATGCCAACGGTGCGGAAATCCAGTGCGCCGAAGCCTCATCATCCGGGGTGAACACCGCTTGGATATTAGATTCTTGGGCGCTCAACAATTCATCCCAGGAGGCTTTACCGTTTTCAACCTCAAGGTCGGTCAGGAAATAGCCGTCGACGAATAACGTCACGGTACCCGAAAGCTCCGGGTTTCCAGCATCGAACGAGATGGTGGAAAGTTTATCGTCACCGTCGACAGTCGGGTCCGCTTTTTTCGCAACGCTTAAACGATAATTGGCCTCTGCAAGATTTGCTGTGCGCGCCTGATTGTAGCGTTCCTGCAAAGGCTTCGTGGCCTCTGATTTTGGCTGCTGTCCGCCCGCCTGAATCACCATGGTTCGTGGTTCGGAGGCCACATAAGTGCCGTCTTTACGCAGGCCGCTGGTTTGAAACTTCAGCTCATATCGTCCGGGTTTAGTAAATACGGTTCCGATGTGGTTGTGCTCGCCGGGCTCAATCGAAATGGAACGTGGCGACGATGCGCTAGTACCCAAAAGACGCAGGACATCGATCGCTTGCCCGGACCGATACTGCAGTTGCTCTACCTCGCCTGGGCCATCCACCGACAAAAGATCCAGCGATACCCGGCCGTTCAGCATATCGTCGACGTTTAAGTCTTTTTCTGCACCATAACCAAGCCATGCTGGGTCTTGTCGGCCTCCCAATGGCGTTTCTGGCGAATACACGTAGGTATCACCTGGGGTGCCTAAATAGCTCAGGCGCTCATTATCAGCCACGGTGAACTGATACTGCTGCTTCTTATCAGCGCCGTCACTGTTATAGCCTTTTCCAATCCAGATTGCCGACTCTGAGAACTTGTGCGCACCCTCGTTATTATGTGCGTACAGGTCAAACACCCCGGCTTCATCCCGCACGGTATACGGCGCATCAATGTGTTCTCTGGTGAGAATCTTTTTGCCGTCATCTGGGCCAGCGGTTGCTGCTGGCAACCCAGCAAAAGTAGTGCTAAGGGCCGCGGTAACTGCAACCGCTAATCGGATATTGCGACTACGCCGCCCTGTCGCGCGCGAGCGACGAAGCTGTGGGGCCATGATTCATAAGCCTTTCTTTATTAAAAATGAATCCGCTTTTCAGGAGTGGTGTCAAAATACCGTAACTGAAAGCAGTTTGCAACAAGGCTTAAGGTTGCCGGTGTGTCATACAGAAGTTATGAAGAAAGGCCCCAATCGCAACCACAACCACTCAATTCCCGTTACTTTCCCCACTTCGGAAGCCCTGGGATGCCCTGTGCAAAGAAGTTTGCAACCTGCGGCTGCAGCTCCATAAACAGCGCAACCATCCGCGCGATGAACACAATACCCAACACTGGTGCTAGCAGGTGCACTGGGTTGAAATTCGAGAAGAAGTCTTGCGGTGACCAACCGCCTGGCTTGGATTGGTTGCCCGGCTTCTTCGGAGCTTCCGGCTTCTCTGGTTTCTTCGGGGTTTCCGGTTGCTTTGGTGGTTGCGGCTTTTCCGGCTGGCTCGGCTTCGGATCTTTCGGAGCTTCCGGCTCACCGGGCTTTGGCGCCTGCGGCTTTAGCTCACCCTCAGGTTTCCCAGGTGCGGGTTCATCCGAACCGTTTTCTGGCTTGTTTTCCTGCCCTGCCCCTGGCTTTGGTGCGGTGCAGGTCTCCTTTGCATCCTTGCCTACCGTAATGACAAACTCCTGGCTTTCGGACTTCATCTCACGGCCGTCTTTAGCTTTCGCACTGTAATTAGCATCGAAGATATAGACACCCGGCTTGGAAAATCCCCAATGGATGTGAGTGTGTGAAGCGAAGCTCGACTCAATCGAATGATCATTCTTGGTTGAATCAGACAAGACCGTTGGCGCCTCACCCAATCGTCCATCAATAAATGTTCCCCAGGTTGCGCCTTCCGGCACATCACGCGGCTGGAGATTGAGCGAGACGTCCCCATCAATCTTGTTAAAATCAATCGCTTCAGTGTTATAACCTGGCCAAATCACACCAGGACGCTGTGTTTGTGGCAAATGGTAAAAACCGTCATCCTGCTTGCCGAGGAAGTCAAACTCCGCACCCTGGTGGGCTGCCCGTCGAGTCTCCTTAGTGTTATCACCCACCACCAAAGCAACCTCGTTCAGCGCACGCTCCACGCTCTTCTTGTCAATCAGGCGGGTATCATCTTTCAGACTAATATCAAACCCATCGGCGTTGTGCTTCGCCAAGATATCAACATGTCCCCGGTCCAATAATTTCTTGCCGACGCACACCCCACGACCTTGCTGTGAAGGAGTCTGATTTTCTGGCACTCCTGGATTCTCTGGCGCCCCCGGTGCCTCCGGCGTTTCCGGAGACTCAGATGGCTTTTCTGCAGGCGGCTGCTGTCCAGCATCATCGGAAGCGCCTGGAACGCTTTCCGGTACTCCGGGGGATTCACCAAAGTGCACGGTACCTTCGTAAGAGTTGCCGCGGATAAACTTTTCAGTAATTGCCCCGCGAGCATTAGCTAGCCCATAACCAGGGTGTGGAATAACGTTCATGAACAGCACGCCTTCACGTGGTGCATACGTCTTATCGATCGTCACAAAGCCTTTACCATTAACGATAGCGCCTTCTAATGGTAAGTCAGCATAACCACCTTCCGTATCTTTCATCGTGCTATAGACTCCACCAGTAAACGCACCTTGGAAAGTCGGGTCCTTGGCTTCTACGTAATACGTGTCGGTTAGCCCATCACCGGAGACATAACGTACGTCAACATCTTTGCTGGTCAACTGCGTACCCGGTTCTGGAGTTCGCAGATCCCGCTTATTATTACCCTTCGGCAAAGCATCCGCATGCTGTGCACTGGTGGTTTCTTTCGACTCGCCAGCAGAATATGGTAGCGGTGCCGAAATCCACCGCGGAGCAACTGCCCCTGCAACAGCCGCAGCGCCCTCACCAGCGCCCTGAACAGTGGATTCACCAGTGCCCACAGCATCCGGGGTGAAAACAGCCTGAATATTCGACTGCTTCGGGCTCAACAGCTCATCCCAGGTTGCTTTGCCATTTTCCACGGCAAGGTCCGTTAAGAAATATCCGTCGACGAACAAAGTGACGGTACCATTCAGGCCTTCCTTACCCGCATCGAAGGTGATCGTCGAAAGTTTGTCGTCCCCACCCGCCTTCGGCTCGGATTTCGGAGCAATAGTAAGCCGGTAATTTGCTGCCGCAGCATCTCCTTGTGGAGCTTTGTTAAAACGATCTTCCAATGACTCGGTTGGAGTATCCAGGGGCCGCTGTCCACCAACCTGAATTACCTGGGTACGTGGTTCTGAAGTGACGAATTTGCCGTCGTTGGTACGCGAGCTCACACGATAGGTCAACTCATACCGGCCCGGCTTAGTAAACAGTGTGTTTAAGTGCGTGTGCTCCGCAGGTTTAATCGAGATAGAATGCGAAGAGGATTGCGTTGTGCCAACCACGCGTGCAAGATTGAAAACGTCGTTGGGGTTGTAATTGTACTGTTCCATATCCCCAGGACCATCGATGCCGATCAAATCCAGCGCGACCCGACCATTTTGCACGTTGCTGACGTCGAGGCCACTCTCAGCACCAAACCCGTACCAAATCGGTTTGTGGTTGCTGCCGGTCGCACCACTGGGTGCTTGCACGTAGGTCTCGCCAGGTTCGCCAATAAAAGCAAAATCGCCGTTATCGGGCAACGTAATTTGATATTTCGGCTTGGTTTTCGCTCCATCATCCCAACCTTTACCAATCCACAGGGCAGAATCAGCAAAAGCTGCGGTTGTGGCCTCATAGTCACCATCGACAATCTGATTGTATTTAGTACGCGCATCAAACTGCCCATCCTTACTAACCACATAAGGCGAATCAATGTGGCGTTCGGTCAAAATGAGTTTGCCATCATCAGGGCCTGCCGAAGCTGCCGGGAGACCAGCAAACGCGGTGCTCAACGCCGCGGTTACTGCCACCGCTAGACGGATCCGCGAACGACGCGATCCAGGCACCGTAAAACGTCGTCCCTGTGCGCGCACGTAGGCACGCGAGAAATCTGAAGTTTTCACTAATAAAACCTTTCTTATTGAAACCCATTCCCAATGAGTTTAGTTAAAAATAACCTACCTGAAAATAGGTTGCAACAAGGCTGGAAACTACCTGCTTAAAACTACAAAACCCACGGCTCAACTACCACCCATGCACCGCCGTGACGCACACTATGGCAAAACAAAACCGGGCCCATCACCGCCGTGATCAGCCCGGTCACCCGAAAAAATCATGCTGTAGAAAGCTGCTGTGCTGTAGAAAACTGCTATCCCCGCACAGATTTAATAAAAATTCCGCACCTTAGCAAAAACTTCCGGCCACCGCTTTTCCAAACGCTTCGCGGCCGCAGCATGCCCCAGCCAAAGCCCAGCCAGCGCAACAAGCACACTCAGAGCAACGCCAGCCCAGAACAGCGTCGGCAAGCCAGACAGCTGTGTGACACCACCATCACCGAGGTTCATGCCAACAATCATCATGATGATCCCGGGCGCGAGCGGTAACCACACCATCAGCACAGATACCAACATCATGATCAGTGCTCCAACAGAAAACCCCGACTTATCCTTCATCGGGTTGGTGCCCGGCGCGGAAACCTGAAACGGATTCCACACGGCCAACAGCGCCGCCAACCCCGCATTCAGCAACACCGCCGAGCCCGCGATCACCGCGAGCACCACCACAGTGGTCAGCTCGGTACCCAGCATCGCCAAAACCACCAGGTAAATCACCAAGGTCGGCAGAGTAAGCAGCAACACCGCCTGCGTGCGTGCCCACAATAACGTGCGCGGCGCCAACCCAGCGCTCATGTGCACCCAGTTCGACGGCCCGTCATAGCCCAACGCATTCGAGGTCATACTGGCAGCAAACGCCACGAAAAACAGCACCGCCACATAGGCCATACCGGACTGACCATTAATCGCGGACATTGCCAGCACCATCACCAAAAACAAGGGCATGACTATCAGGTTGTAGGTAAAGCGAATATCACGGCGCCAATACCGCAATGTCAGGGAGAACACTGCCCCGCTTGCCGACGCCCGCACCCCCGGCAATAACACGCTTCCCGCTGCAGAACCAGTGGCTGCCGCCCCGGAATCGCCGGTCACGGTCTGCGCATTACGTCGCAGCGCCCAGTGCCATACGCGCCACGCCACTACGACCGTCACCGCCGAAATCACTGTCTGGACCAGCGCGGTTATCCAGTGCGCATGCAGCACTGCGACAGCCGCCCCTGGTGCCGCACCGAACGGCGTCCATGCTACAAGTGCCAGCAAAGTATCCCACGGCAGCGAAAATTCCAAACTGCCGTTGACAACAAAGTTGAAACCGAAGACCACCACGATGAAGCCCAGGGCGCTAGCCATCGCAGCTTTCTCACTGTTCTTGCGGTTTCCTACACTTCCCAGCAACCTCGCCAAGGCTTCCCCACCAGCAACCGTAATCACCAGTGAAACCAGCACAGCCGGTATCCACACCGCAATGCCCCATCCACTGCCGTGCTGCACCAAACCGACGGCACCAAGCACGATCATCACCAATGAGTTAAATATCGCCAGCACGCCCCGCACCGTCAACAGTGAGGTCGCCGCCGCGCCCCGTAACATCACTGCTTCCGTGAGCGGCAGCACCGCCAGACGTGCAGGATCAACTTGGTTCTCTCCGGCCGGCATAAACAACGCTGCCAGCCAGTAGCCCACCGTGCCCGCCGCCAGGCTATAGATCATGGGCATGAAATCACCAACAGAGGCTCCCAGCAGCGTAAGTGCGCCAAGGCCGACCAGCCCCAGGAAAGAATAGAACGCGACTATTATGGCGATGAAAATTTGCGAAGTATTCGTACTGAAATGCCGCTTCCACAACTTCCAGTGCAAGCTAGTAAATACTCGTAGCGACGGTTGCGCTGCTGTCTGCGTCGCTGCGGTGTTGGTCCTTGGTGCTGTGCGGGTCACTGCTGCGCCCCCTTATTGCTATCGGAGGCGTCGTCGGCACTAGAGCTCTTCTGTCCCGCGCCAGCCAGCCACTCCAGTGAACCTTCCGCCAGATGACGCCCGCCGACCAGTTCCACAAAGCGCTCACTCAAGCTAGAACCAGCGCGCACCTCATCCAACGTGCCGTCGGCAAGCACCTGGTTCTTGCCGATCACCGCGACGTGATCACACAACGCTTCCACGGTTTCCATCACGTGCGAAGACATAATCACCGTGCCGGAGCTGGCAACATAGGCTTGCAGGATCTCGCGGATGGTGGTCGCAGAAACCGGATCAACTGCCTCAAAAGGCTCGTCGAGAATCAGAATGTCCGGACGGTGCAGCAACGCCCCGGCCAGCAGGATCTTTTTGGTCATGCCTGCGGAATAATCAACGATCAACTTGCTGGAAGAATCAGCCAGGTCCAACGCATCCAGCAACTCACGGGAGCGCTGCGCCACCGTGGGCTCGTCGATGCCGCACAAAAGGCCCAGGTAATGCAAGTATTCCTGTCCGGATAGGCGATCAAAAACGGGCAAGCCGTCGGCAAGCAGCCCGTAAGCAGCTTTCGCGGCATTGGCCTCCGCCGTACTACCCCACACGTTATGCCCACACACCAACGCGGTGCCGGTATCGGGGCGCAGCAGGCCAGTAGCCATCAGCACGGTGGTAGTTTTACCTGACCCATTCGGGCCGACGAGGCCGTAAAAGCTACCGCGCGGAACCCGAAGGTTAATATCCCGCACGACGACCTTGTCGCCGTAGGACTTACCCAAACCTTGCAGCTGGAGCGCAGCATGTGGGTGTGGCTCAGCTCCAGATCGCAGGTGAGAAGCAGATGATTCAGATTGCACAGAAGAACGCCCACCGGAGGCAGGACCGGCGGACACCGTTGGGTCAACCATGATTAGGCTACGCTTTCTACTTGAGATAATAGCTGCTACCCAAAGCGTAGCAACCCAGCAGAGAAGTTAATAGGGTGCTGTGCGTATTCTCTGTAGTTTATGGCAGACGATTCATTCGCAGATTCGCTCCAGAACATTCTGGACGGCATTGACAAGTTTATTTGGAGCCAGTGGTTCCTCATTCCCCTGCTGTTGTTCACCGGCTTGTGGCTCACGATCCGCCTGCGCGGAGTGCAGTTTCGCAAACTCGGAGTGGCGCTGCGCCACGGCTTCATTGACCGCAATGACGCGGCTGGCGCAGGTGACATCACCCAATACCAAGCGCTGACCACTGCCCTCGCCGCCACCGTCGGTGTGGGCAACATCGTCGGTGTGGCCACAGCGATTTCCATCGGCGGGCCGGGTGCTCTGTTCTGGATGTGGATCACCGGGCTGCTTGGTATGGCCTCGAAATACTCAGAAGCATTCCTGGGGGTGCGTTTTCGCGTAGCCGATGCACACGGCAAAGTCTCGGGCGGGCCCCAGCGTTATCTTTCCCAGGGCATCCCCGGCAGACTGGGTAAATTCCTCGCGTGGTTCTTCACGATTTCCGCAATCATCGCATCATTCGGTATCGGAAACCTCACGCAAGGCAATGCCGTCGCCGCAGGTTTGGAAAGCACCTTTGCTGTGAGTCCAACAGTCACCGGCGTCATCATGTTCGTGCTCATCGGCGCGGTGCTACTCGGCGGAATCGGGTCTATCGGTAAGGTCACCTCGGCTTTTGTTCCACTGATGATCATTATTTACCTCACCGGCGGGATCATTGTGCTGGCCATGCACGCAAGTGAAATTCCTGCAGCTTTCGCCATGATTTTTAACGACGCGTTCACTGGTACCTCTGCCACCGGCGGGTTCCTCGGGGCGGGAATCATCCTGGCAATGCAGATGGGTGTCGCCCGCGGTATCTTCTCGAATGAATCCGGCATGGGTTCGGCCGCGATTGCAGCCGCGGCTGCCAAAACCACCCACCCGGTGCGCCAGGGTTTAGTTTCCATGACGCAAACCTTCATTGACACGATCGTGGTGGTCACCATGACTGGGTTAGTCATCGTGACCACTGGGGTGTGGGAAGCCGGTCAGAATAATGCCGCCAACATGACCGCTGCGGCCTTCAGCGAAGGTATTGGCTCTGATTGGGGCGGCACTATCGTTTCTTTGTCGGTGGTATTTTTCGCGTTCTCAACAATTCTTGGCTGGTCTTATTACGGAGAGCGCAGCGCCGAACGTGCCTTCGGTGCCTGGGCCTCAATTCCCTACCGCATGGTGTTTACCTGCGTTATCTACATTGGCGCAACTACAGAGATCAGCCTGGCCTGGACCTTCGCGGATATCGCCAACGGGTTGATGGCAATACCAAACCTGATTGGCTTACTCATTCTTTCTGGCCTCGTCGCCCGCGAAACGAAGGCTTATCTGGATTTTGACCCGACGCTACGGGCACAACCGCGAGATATCGAAAAATTTCTCATTACCAGCAAGAACCCGTGGCGCAGTAAATTCTAGCGGGTAGTTCACTCACCTACAGTCGCTCACCTACAGCAGCATCGTGGCTGCCCAGCCGAAGGCAATCAGTGGGATGTTGAAGTGCAGGAAGGTCGGGATCACGGAATCGCGGATGTGGTCGTGCTGGCCGTCGACGTTCAGGCCAGAAGTTGGCCCCAGCGTGGAATCCGAAGCCGGGGAGCCCGCATCACCCAGCGCGCCTGCAGTACCCACCAGAGCGACGGTGGCCAGCGGGGAAAAGCCCAGCGAGATACATAGCGGGACGTAGATGGTGGAAATGATCGGAAGCGTCGAAAAGGATGATCCGATACCCATTGTGACGATAAGACCCACCAGCAGCATTGCCAGCGATGCCAGCGCTCGATTACCGTCGAAAGCAGCGGCGGTGGACTCGACGAGAGTTTCCACGTGTCCCGTAGCAGCCATCACTGAAGCAAAGCCTTGCGCGGTGATCATGATGAAACCAATCAACGCCATCATGCGCATGCCTTCGGTGTAGATATCATCGGATTGTTTCCAGTCCACGCCACGGAAGGCCAGCATGATTACCAAGCCAACCAGGGCACCGGCCAGCAAACTATCGGCATCGGAATCTAAGTATTGCAGCACAATTTGCACACCGAAAGTGGCGATTAGTGCGGCGATGGAAATAGCGATGCGGTAGCGCGAAATCTCCACAGCCTTGGCTGCGTCCTTCGAGATTGGGATTTCTTGATAAGTACGTTTTTTGCGGTAGCTGACAAAAATTGCAAACAGAACACCAGCGAGCATGCCGAGGGCAGGGGTCGCCATGGCCTGCATGACGGAAACATTATTAGCTTCGGGCATTCCCGCATCCACGATATTGCTGCGGAGAATGTCATTCATATAAATATTGCCGAAACCGACCGGAATGAAGAAATAGGTGGTAACCAGGCCAAAAGTCAGCACACAGGTGATCAGTCGGCGATCCACCTGCATTTTATTGAGAACGGAAAGCAGCGGAGGCACAATCAACGGGATGAACGCGATGTGCACTGGCACCAGGTTCTGCGACATGACCGCCATGAGCAGCAAACCTGCGACCGTAAGCCACTTGGCGACGGCTACGGCTTTTTCTTTGGTTTGCTCATTATTTTCTGCGTTGTCTGCGTCAATCCGGTTAATGATGGATTCGGCCAGCAAGCGGGGGAGACCCGCATTCGCGACCGCGAGAGCGAAAGCACCCAGCAGGGCATAATTCAGTGCAATGGACGCGCCATTGCCAATACCATCCTGGAAAGCTGCGAAGGAACCGCCGATACCTAAACCGCCAACCAGACCGCCAACAATCGCGCCGATAAGGAGCGCTAAAACCACGTGGACGCGGGCGACGGCCAGGCCCAGCATGACCACCACGGCAATAATCACTGCATTCATGGTGTTATTTTTAACACGTTGGGCCTAGATAGTAATAGCCACCGCTAGCTTTGCGGTTTATTTGCGGGCTGCGCCGTGTTCGGCGACGATGTCGTGAATCATGCGGGCTGCCAGCTTGGCTGTCCGCGCATCTACATCATACTTTGGATTTAACTCAACGATGTCCACAAGACAAAGTTTTCCGGTTTGCGCCAAAGCCAGTGCCATCGCATGAATTTTCAACACTTCCACGCCAAGAGCGGCCGGGGCAGATACGCCCGGTGCCACCGATGCCGGAAGTACATCTAAGTCAATACTAAGATGTATGTTTTTAAAATTTTCAGATTCTTTTATTGCAATATTGGTGGCTTCCTGCACGGTTAGCCGGGCTAGATCTTCATCAAGTAAATAGCTCACGCCAAGCCGTTCTGCAGCTGCAAATAACACGCGAGTATTGTTCGCGGCTGAAATACCCCAAACAAAATAATTGAAATCTTTACCGTCGATTTCAGAAATTTGCCGGAATGGAGTTCCTGAAGTCGGTTCTTCTGCCTCGCGTAAATCAAAATGGGCATCTAAATTAAAAATTCCGAGCGACCCCAGCGAACCAGAATTTTCATTTTTTAATCCGTGCACCAAACCACGGTGGGAGGCAAATGAGGTTTCATGCCCTCCACCCAAAATTACCGGTAAGTGTCCTGCGCGCACGGCCGCGGCGACGCATTGGGAAAGTTCTTCTTGCCCGGATTCTAAATCTCGACCTTCATAACTGACTGTTCCCGCATCGTAGCGAGGGAAATCATCGTGGATAGCTAATCCGCCCAACGCCCGCCGGAGCTCATCCGGTCCGGCCGCGGCACCTTGACGGCCACCATTGCGGCGAACTCCTTCATCAGAGGCAAAGCCAAGCAACACAGCGCCCGGTTGGGCTTCCGCTGCATCACCCAAGGTGAAATCTGCATCAATCACCGAATGCCAACGGGCATGTTCTGGGCCAGGTCCATCAACGCGTCCACTCCAAGTAAATTTACTCATGCCAGCTAGTCTAATCAGTTTGTTTTCGGTCTCTCCGGGCTTAGTAGAAACGATAGCGTGTTTTCATCACTGTGACGAAATTATAATGGCTGCTAGGTAGTACACCGCGCAAATTCTAGAAGTCTGGAATCCAAGACAAACAACTTAGCGGGTACGTTGGACACCCACTAAAATAGTGCTGTAGTACACAATAAAATTACGCCCACGCTTAAGCGATTAAACCGCACCAACATTAAGCAAACCCAGACAAAACCGCCAAGCAGCAAAACCCAACTAACAAGGAGTCACAATGAACACAGGAACCTCCAACGGTAACCTCGATGCCAAACACACCATCACAGTCGGCACCGGCGCATTAAGTATTGCGGACGTAGTCGCCGTCGCCCGCGGTGGGGCAGCAGTGGAAATTTCCGAGGATTCCCTCGAACAAATTGCGATCACCCGCAAGCGCATTGATGACCTCGCCAATGAACCAACCCCGGTCTATGGCGTCTCCACCGGATTTGGTGCTCTGGCACGCCGACACATCCCACACGATATGCGTGCCCAGCTACAGCGTTCACTCGTGCGCTCGCATGCGGCAGGCTCCGGGCCGGAGGTAGAACAAGAGGTCATCCGCGCGCTGATGCTGCTTCGCTTGTCAACGTTATGCACTGGACATACTGGCGTGCGCCCGGTCGTCGCCGAAACTTACGCCGCAGTGCTCAACGCGGGCATCACCCCGGTGGTGTACGAGTACGGCTCACTCGGATGTTCCGGCGATCTCGCGCCGTTGTCGCATTGCGCACTGGCATTACTAGGGGAGGGGCAGGTGCGCGTTTCTGGCTCCGAAAAACCGGTGCCTGCCGCAGCCGCGCTTGCCGACGCCGGCATCACCCCGCTCGAGTTGGAAGAAAAAGAAGGCCTGGCGTTAATCAACGGCACCGACGGCATGCTCGGCATGCTGTGCTTGGCCATCCACGATCTGCAGGATCTGGCGAAGGTCGCCGACATTTCCACGGCAATGACCGTAGAAGGCCTACACGGCACCTTGAGTGTGTTCGACGATAAACTGCAAAAACTACGCCCGCACCCAGGCCAGGCATCGTCGGCACGCAATATCCGCACCGTCGCAGCCAACTCACCATTGCTGGCGGCGGCGCAAGAAGACTTCCAGCAAACCCAAGTCCAGGATGCGTATTCAGTGCGTTGTTCACCGCAGGTCAGCGGCGGTTTCCGCGATACCATCACCCACGCCATTACCGTCGCCGAGCGCGAGCTCGCAGCAGCCGTCGACAACCCCGTCGTCATCGATGGGGAAGTACGCTCCAACGGCAATTTCCACGGTGCACCAGTAGCTTATGTACTGGACTTTTTGGCAATCGTCGCGGCGGACCTAGCCTCGATTTCTGAGCGTCGCACCGACCGCTTCTTGGATACTGCACGCAACCGCGGCTTGCCAGCGTTTCTTGCCGACGACCCGGGCGTCGACTCCGGCCACATGATCGCGCAATACACCCAAGCCGGAATTGTCTCAGAGCTGAAACGGGCCGCAAATCCGGCCTCCGCAGATTCCATTCCGTCGTCCGCGATGCAAGAAGATCACGTGTCCATGGGATGGTCCGCTGGCCGCAAGCTTCGCACCGCCGTCGACGGCCTACAGCGAGTCTTGGCCATTGAATACCTCACCGCCGCCCGCGCAATCTCAATGCGCTGCCGTGATGCCGCGGCAGAATCCGCCCCAGGCACCACAGCCGCCGTTGCTTTGCTCCGCGAAGGGGTAGAGGGCCCAACCACCGACCGTTTCCTGGCGCCAGAAATCGCTTACGCTCACCAGCTGGTTGCCAGTGGAGCACTCGTTGCCAGCGTCGAAGACGTCGTCGGCGCGCTGGATTAGACGCTGCTAGAAGGGGCTGGCAGAAAAGCGCTAGCGGAAAAGCGTTAACGTCAGGGTGCTAGCAAGGGAGCACCGGCCCAGCAGAACAGGGCCGAGCGCCCACGGCGACAGCACCAACGAAGGCAGCGCCCATGAGGACAGCACCCATGAGAACTTGCACATAAACAGACATCTCCACGCACGCGAGATATCACCATTCGAAAGGCATCATGAGCACACTTTTCCACAACATCAGCGAACTACGCACGGTATCGGACGCGGGCACCATTAAAGACGGCGCGCTGCTCGTCGACAGTGATGGCGTCATCACCTGGGTCGGCGCGTTGAATGACCTGCCACAGGACCTCTCCGAGGGCATCGAGAAAAAGATCGACCTGGGCGGCCGTGCAGTACTGCCAGGTTGGGTGGATTCACACACGCACATGATTTTCGATGGCAACCGCGCCGAGGAGTTCGAAGCCCGCATGGCAGGCGAATCCTATTCGGCCGGGGGTATCGCCACCACCATGGAAGCTACCCGCAGTGCTGGGCGTGAGCGCCTGGAACGGTTGTTGCAAGAACGCATCGCTGGCTGTCACGCGGGCGGCACGACCACCATCGAGACCAAGACCGGCTACGGCTTGAACACAGAATCCGAGGCCCTAGCCGCTGAGGTAGCCAGCACAGGCGTCGACGACGTGACTTTCCTGGGCGCACACCTGGTTCCGCCGGGGGCAGATGCCGACGAATACCTGGAGGAAGTCGTCGGCCCGATGTTGGACGCCGTAGAGCCGCACGCTGGCTGGATCGACGTTTTCTGCGAGACCGGCGCGTTTAACGAGGAACAATCACGCAAAGTGCTCGAGGCCGGTAAGAAGCGGGGTCTGCTTCCACGCGTGCACGGCAATCAGCTGCAGCAAGGCCCCGGTGTACGCCTCGCCGTTGAGGTCGGTGCGGCATCGGTCGACCACGTGAACTATCTTTCCGACGACGATATCCAAGCACTAGCCGGCAGCGAGACCGTCGCTACGGTGTTGCCGGCCTGTGACTTGTCGACGAAACAAGATCTCGCCCCAGCTCGGAAATTGCTGGATGCCGGTGCCACCGTCGCGATCGCCTCAAACCTGAACCCAGGAACGTCGTACACCTCGTCAATGAATTTCTGTGTCACCACCGCGGTGCTGCAGCAAGACCTCAGTTTGGATGAAGCCATCGAGGCCGCAACCTTGGGCGGTGCAAAAGCACTGCGTCGCCAACCGGTCAAAGGTGGGGAAGACGCACAGGGCCGTCCCGGCCGCGGAAGCTTGGTCCCCGGTGCAGCAGCAGATTTGCACGTGCTCAACTTCACCAACGCAATCGAGCTGGCCTACCGCCCAGGCATGCCTGCGACTTACCGGACCTATAAGAACGGCGAGCTTGTTTTCGGTGAGGAATAAGCAATGTTTCACGTGAAACATTGCCATTCCCGGCGGCGCCGACCCTCGGAGCGAATTTAAGCCTAGGCCACGCCGCCCATGTCGGCTGCCACACAGTATTGTTGGGGCTATGAATTTTGCTGCACATCTCCCCACAGCGCGCCGCGATCTGCGCTACCACGCGGATGCGGCGCAGCTTTTCGCCCATCTAGGCGGGCTCGAGCACACAGATACGGTACTGCTGGAATCAGCGGATATCGAATCCAAGAAAAACCTTCTCTGCTTGGCGGTTCTCGACTCCGCTGTTCGCGTTCGCTGCCACGGCAGCCGGGTTATCGCGCAGGCGCTCACAGCTACCGGCGAAGAGATAATAGCGAAATTACGTGACGAACTTTCTGAACATGAAGTCACGAGCAATGGCGACGATCGGGGAGTGGCAGTCTTCGAATTCCCAGTATCCCAGGCTGCCGATGAGCGCGAACGCCTGCTGGCGGTCTCCCCGGCAGAAGTGCTGCGTCGGCTGCAATTGAGCGAGCAGTATGGCGGCAACGCCACTCAACAGGGTTCCGCCGGAGAAGTACCGGATCTGCCCTTATTGGCTGGCGGCTTCGCCTACGACTTTTTAGAAACCTTCGAAACCCTACCCACGGTCAGCGAAGGCGACAACACGTACCCAGATTACGAATTCGTCGTCGCAGAAACACTACTAAAAGTAGACCACCTGTCACAGACAGCATATGTGTGCGGCGTCGGAACCAGCCAGGACGACGTCGACAAGCGGCTGGCTGCCTATGCCACGAAAGCCGAAATTGAGATCACACCACTGGCTCCACCGGAGCAGGGCGTCGACAAGAGCGAACCGCTGCGGGTCCGCACGGATATCGACGACCAACAATTCCGCAGCCACGTCGAACAGCTCAAAGGCAATATTTATCAGGGCGATATTTATCAGGTGGTGCCCGCGCGCACCTTCCGCGCACCGTGCACCGATGCCTTTGCTTCCTACCGACGCCTACTCCAGACGAACCCATCGCCGTATATGTTCTACTTCCGCGGCGAAGACTACGAGCTGTTTGGCGCCTCGCCGGAATCAAACCTGAAATTCTCCCCGGATACTCGGGAAGTGCAGCTGTATCCGATTGCTGGAACGCGCCCACGCGGCTTAAACCCGGATGGCAGCGTCAATCACGAACTCGATATCCGCAACGAGCTGGAGATGCGCACCGACCACAAGGAACTGGCCGAGCACACCATGTTGGTGGATCTGGCACGTAACGATCTCGCCCGCGTCGCAGTACCTGGCACGCGTAAAGTCGCGGAGTTGTTGCAAGTGGACCGATATTCGCGCGTGATGCACCTCGTCTCCCGCGTCACCGCCACCTTGCACGAGGATTTCGACGCCCTCGATGCCTACCGGGCGTGCATGAACATGGGCACGCTGACTGGTGCACCAAAACTGCGTGCGGTGGACCTGTTGCGTGAAGTAGAAGGCAAACGCCGCGGTTCCTACGGCGGCGCGGTCGGGTATCTCGGTGGCGACGGACGTATGGATAACTGCATCGTGATTCGCAGTGCCTTCGTGCGTAACGAGGAAGCGATCATTCAGGCCGGTGCCGGCGTTGTGCGGGATTCTATTCCGCAGGCGGAGGCCGACGAGACAGTACACAAAGCGTATGCGGTGCTCGATGCCGTCGCGCTGGGGGCGCCAGTGGAGGTGGCACGATAATGACAGCACAGCCGCAGATGACAGCACAGCCGCATGTCGTGGTGATTGATAACCGCGATTCGTTCATTTACAACCTGGTCGACGCGCTGAGCGGGCACCACTGCACGGTTTTCCGCAACACGGTCGATGTGGAGACGGTGTTGGCCGCCAAGCCGGATTTGCTGTTGTTCTCACCGGGGCCGGGGCACCCACGGGAAACCGGGAACATGATGGAGCTTCTCGACGCCA
Organism: Corynebacterium pseudodiphtheriticum; assembly: GCF_023509295.1. Classification (NCBI taxonomy): domain Bacteria; kingdom Bacillati; phylum Actinomycetota; class Actinomycetes; order Mycobacteriales; family Corynebacteriaceae; genus Corynebacterium; species Corynebacterium pseudodiphtheriticum. Next base: position 2,336,626 of record NZ_CP091864.1, read on the forward strand.
TCCATGGTGAAATACCGGTGCTTGGAATTTGTCTGGGATTCCAAGCCCTCCTGGAACACTACGGCGGCACCGTGGAACCGTGTGGACCGGTGCACGGCCGCTCCGTACCTATGACGCTGACGGATGCTGGAGCGCACCATCCGCTGTTTGCTGGGCTGACAATCGACGAGGAACCAGATAAACCAGAACACGTCGGCCGCTTGGTCCCGGTGGCTCGCTATCACTCGTTGGGATGCGCGAACCCGCCGGAACAGCTACAGGTACTTGCAACGACAAAGACAGACTTAGGCGATGTGGCCATGGCGGCTTATGCCCCCGATGGCTCGTGCATGGGCTTGCAGTTCCACCCCGAATCAATCTTGAGCCCGAAAGGGCCAGTCTTGTTGAATCGTTGCATCGACTTTTTAACGAAAGGGGAGTGCTGATGACCGAGAGCACCACTGAAAACACCGTTGCGGAAAACGCCAACGCTGAAAACGCCACAGCAGACCACGACTCCGACAATACTGACGCAAACCCCGCGCCGCTGGATCGCCTGCTGGCTTATTTGGACAATCATGACCCCACAGTCGAGCAAGCCCGGGAAGTTTTCCAACCACTGACCATTGGCGAGTACGAGAACGTACACATTGCGGCTCTGCTGGCCACGATCCGCACCCGTGGTGAGACTTTCGCCGACATCGCCGGTGCCGCGCAAGCGTTTATCAATGCCGCGCGCCCGTTCCCGATTACGGGTGCTGGTTTGTTAGACACCGCTGGTACCGGCGGCGACGGCACCAACACGATTAATATTTCCACCGCGGCATCACTGGTCGCCGCCGCTGGGGGAGCGAAGGTAGTGAAAGGCGGCAACCGGTCGGTATCGTCGCGTTCCGGTTCCGCGGATGTCCTCGAGGCACTGAATATCCCGCTGGACTTGGATGTGGATCGTGCAGTTACCCAATTCCAGAATTCTGGCTTCACCTTCTTATTCGCCCCGGCGTATCATCCGGCGGTCGCGCACGTGATGCCGGTGCGTAAGGCGCTGAAGGTTCCCACCCTGTTCAACACCTTGGGCCCCTTGTTGTCACCGGCACGCCCAGAGTTTCAGATGATGGGTATCGCCCGGCCAGAAATCGGCGAAACGATCGCCCGGGTATTCCGCGAGCTTGGCCGCAAACGGGCGCTCGTCGTGCATGGCTCCGGTACTGACGAAGTAGCGGTGCATGGCCCGACCACGATCTGGGAATTGCGCGATGGTGAGATTGCACAGTACGAGCTCACCCCGGAAGATTTCGGCGTCACCCGCCACGAATTAGCTGACTTGGAAGGCGGAGATGGTACGGCGAATGCCGCTGCGATCCGGGCTATCTTCGAAGGCACGGCACCACAGGCACACCACGACGCCGTCGCCGTCAACGCCGGAGCAATGCTGTACGTCATCGGTAAGGCAGATTCCATTGCCGAAGGAACCTCGCTGGCGACTCAAATCATTAACGACGGCACCGCGAAGCGTTGGTTAGCTACCCACGAGGAGGCCGATTACGGTGAACGCTAAATTGCCCACGGTGCTAGAAAATATCGTTGCCCAGCGTCGTACGCACCTGCCGGCCATCACCGAGCGAATCGCACATGTGGACCGTGCACAGCTGCCACGCTCACAACGCAGTTTGTACGATTCACTTCGGGCGCGCCCACAGGCGTTCATCATGGAGTGCAAGTCCTCATCACCGTCGCTGGGCCTGATTCGGGCAGATTATCAGCCCGGCGAGTTGGCGCGGGTGTATTCGCGTTATGCTGCCGGAATTTCCGTGTTGTGCGAACCAGAGCATTTCGGTGGCGACTATGACCATCTAGCAACCGTCGCCATGTCGACGCACCTTCCGGTGTTGTGCAAGGATTTCATTATCGACCCCGTGCAGCTCTATGCTGCGCGCTATTACGGTGCCGACGCAATCTTGTTGATGCTCTCGGTGCTGGGCGATGACGAGTACGCACGGCTGTCTACGCTTGCCGACGAATTGGGTCTGGACGTGCTCACGGAAGTCATTGATGAGGACGAGGTTGCCCGCGCATTGCGCTTGGGTGCGCAGATCGTGGGCATCAACAACCGGAACCTGCATGATCTTTCCATAGATCTTTCACGCACTGCGAAATTAGCGGCATTGCTCCCAGAAGGAACACTAGCCCTTTCTGAATCCGGAATTCGGGATAATAGGGCAGTGCGGGCTTTGGGCGCACACGCTTCCGGATTTTTGGTCGGTTCGCAGTTGTCTTCGCAGCCGGATACAGATTGGGCTGCCCGCGCTCTGGTCTATGGACACAACAAAGTATGCGGCTTGACGACGTCGGGCACCGCCCAAGCCGCTCGCGCCGCGGGTGCGGTCTACGGCGGTTTGATCTTCGAGGAAACATCTCCCCGCCATGTTTCACGTGAAACATCGAAAAAAATCATCGCCGATGAACCCGGGCTGCGCTACGTCGCAGTTTCGCGGCGGACGACGGGCTGGGCCGAGCTGGTACAACCCGGCATCCACGCCCTCCAAGTCCACAGCCCGTACCAGGGGTCTATTGCTGGGGAAGAAGCGTTACTCGCAAACGTACGCGCGGAACTCCGCGACGCGGGAGCGGACCCAGCAGATACCGGCCTAGAAATCTGGCGTGCGATCTCCATGACCACCCCGGAGGTGGAACCGGAGAGACTCAACGAGCTCGTTGCTCCCGGCGCTGCCGACAAACTGGTTCTCGATGCGGGGCAAGGAGGAACCGGAAGCACCTTCGACTGGCAATCAATTCCCGATGAGATTAAGCCCCACTCATTGTTAGCAGGCGGGATCAACCCCAAAAACCTCCAAGCCGCACTGGAACTTGGATGCCTCGGCATCGACCTGAACTCCGGGGTAGAAGTAGCCCCTTCTGCCGCAACTGAGACCGCAAAAGCAGGACCGGCCGCAGCACCACGAAAAGACGCCTCATTAATCCGTACTGCCTTTGCCACCATCCGCGACTACACAGAACCCCACGGTTACACACAACCCCACGACTACCCAGAATCCCGAGACTAGGACACACCATGAGCAATGAACGTGCGACAATTTTGCCGGCATATTTTGGCGAATTCGGCGGGCAATTCGTCCCCGAATCCTTGATCCCTGCACTGGATCAATTAGAGCGTGCTTTCGTCGACGCGATGGAAGACCAATCCTTCAAGGATGAATTAGCACGTCTGCTCAAGGATTATCTGGGCCGCCCGACACCATTAACCGAAGCCACCCGCCTGGGTGGCAAGGCCCGCATCTTCCTGAAACGCGAAGACCTCGTGCACGGCGGAGCACACAAAACCAACCAGGTGCTTGGCCAAGCGCTGTTGGCCAAGCGGATGGGCAAAAAGCGTGTGATTGCCGAAACCGGCGCAGGCCAACACGGTACCGCGACGGCCTTAGCTTGCGCGCTGCTGGATCTCGAGTGCGTGGTGTATATGGGCGCCGAGGATGTGCGTCGGCAAGCACCCAACGTGTTCCGCATGGAACTCATGGGGGCCAAGGTGGTCTCCGTGGAAACCGGTTCCGGCACATTGAAGGATGCCGTGAACGAGGCTTTGCGCGATTGGACCGCCACCTTTGAGGACTCGCACTATTTGCTCGGCACCGCGGCAGGTCCGCACCCATTCCCAACCATCGTGCGAGAATTCCACCGCGTGATTTCCACCGAGGCGAAAGCACAAATGATTGAACGCACCGGTGGTCTTCCCGACGTCGTCGTGGCTTGCGTCGGCGGTGGATCGAATGCAATTGGTATGTTCGCAGACTTCATCGACGAGCCAGACGTCGAACTCGTCGGTGCCGAGCCGGGCGGTAAAGGAGTGGACTCCGGACGACACGGTGCCACTATCACACAGGGAACCGTCGGAATTCTGCATGGCACGCGCTCATACCTGATGCGCAATGCCGAGGGCCAGGTCGATGAGTCCTATTCGATTTCCGCCGGGCTGGATTACCCCGGTGTCGGACCACAGCACGCACACCTGCACGCCAGCGGTCGTGCGACCTATGTTGGCATTACCGACGCCGAAGCGCTGGAAGCCTTCCAACTGCTGGCACAGAAAGAGGGCATCATTCCGGCGCTAGAGTCTTCGCACGCGCTGGCGTATGCCCTGAAGCGTAAAGACGAAGACATCTCCATCGTGGTCTCACTATCCGGTCGCGGTGATAAAGACATCGATCATGTGCGCCATGTCTTAGGTGATTTGGCAGATGAAACTGGCGCCTGGCAACGCTATGCCGACGACAACGCCACACAGAAAAAAGCCGCCGAAGAAACTGACGAGAAGGGCCAAGCATAATCATGGGACGTTACGAAACACTGTTCGCTGATTTACGCACAAAGGGCGAAGGCGCGTTTGTGCCATTTTTTATGCTCGGCGATCCCAGCTATGAGGCATCGCTAGAACTCATTCGGGCAGCAGTGAATGCTGGGGCAGACGCATTGGAAATCGGCATTCCCTTTAGTGACCCGGTCGCCGACGGTCCAGAAATCGAGAAATCCCACCAACGGGCTTTGCGCGCGGGTGCCAGTCTGGATAAGTCGTTGCAACAGCTGCGCCAGATCCGCGAGGAATTCCCGGATACCCCCATCGGCTTGTTGGTCTATTGCAATTTGGCGGTAAGCAAGGGAACCGCACAGTTCTATCAAGCCTGCGCCGAGGCGGGGGCGGATTCCATCTTGATCCCGGATGTTCCCACGCGCGAAGGTGCTCCGTTCGTCGCGGCCGCGCAACAGGCAGGAATTTCGCAGATATTTATTGCTCCGGCACGTGCCAGCGAAGAAACGCTGCGGGCGGTTAGTGAAAACTCGACGGGTTATATTTACGCGTTATCACGCCACGGTGTCACTGGCGCAGATAAAGAAGCCGAGACCGGGGGATTGGATACTGTTGTCGATGCGATTAAACGCTTCGATGGTGCACCGGTGCTCTTAGGTTTCGGTATTTCGGAGCCTGAACACGTGCGCGCAGCATTAGCCGCTGGCGCGGACGGTGCGATCACCGGCTCTGCGATTACCCGTATTATTGCTGGCCGGGTGAACTCCACGGAGCAGGGTAACGAGTTCACTCTCGCAGAGCTTGCCGACGAGGTATCCGACTACGTCGCACACATGAAAGCTGCAACGCGGTAGCTGCACCGAAGTAGCTACAACAAGGTAGCTGCAACGCATTAAGCGCCAGGACTAACCCAGCCCTGGCGCTTAAATCATTGTCACTGTCGATTGTCAGTGTCTGTGTATTTCTGGCAGTGTGTTCCGGTCAATGTCTTTCTGTCAGGGGTTGCCTGAATCAGATTTTGCCTAAATCAGTTTTTAGCTGTTTCAGTTCTTCCGCTGCCAGGAGAATCCTGGCCCAGTGCTTCACCCGTGGCAGGAACATCGTAGTCGTCCGGCAAGCCAACGCCTTCTGCCGCGGTGCCGTTCTTGGTCCACTTGTTGATCAACAAGGCGATCGCACCATCGCCAGTGATATTCGCCGCGGTGCCGAACGAGTCGACCACGATATACGCCGCAATCATTAGTGCGAGCATATCCTCGTCGAAGCCCAACATGCTGCCCAGCAATCCCAATGCCGCATACACCGCACCACCAGGAACACCAGGGGCAGCCACCATCATAATGCCCAGCAACAGCATGAAACCTAGCGCGAGGCCGAAACTGACATCCATGCCCGACAGGTAAACAATGCCGAAGGTGTACAAAATCAGTTTGGTCATCGAACCCGAGAGGTGCATGGTGGCACCGAGTGGAACCACGAATCCCGCGATATTTGGTGCCACACCGTTTTTCAGTACGGACTTGTAGGTCACCGGAATGGTGGCGGCAGAAGAAGAAGTACCCAGTGCGGTGAAGTAGGCAGGAAGCATGTTCTTCAGCGCGGTCAGTGGGTTCTTCGCCGACAGCGCACCGGCGAGAAGGTACTGCAGGATGACGACCACCCAGGTCATGACGACGGAAAGCACGAGCACGCGGGCAAAGGAATTGATGACATCGCCCAGGTTATCGTTCATCATCAGGTTCAGGAAAATACCGTAGATGAACAGTGGTAATAGGGGGATGACGAAGGAGGTAATCACCTTCATGATGAGTTTCTCGAACTCGCGCACACCCTTGTACAGCGCGGGCGAGGACACCGCCGTCATTGCCAGCCCCACGGCGAACGCGAGCAGCAGAGCGGTCATGATTTCGAATGGGGGAGCCATCTCAACTTCGAAGTACGGCGTCAACGCCCCTTCTTCGACGTCGCTGACATCGAGATCCAGCGATTGTTCACCCAACAAAGTCGGGTAACCGAATACCGCCACAGCGTAGGCCAGCAACCCAGCGCCGATGGTGGAAAGATAAGCAATACCGGTGGTGATACCCAACCACTTTCCGGCACCCTTACCCAGTCCGGCGATTGCCGGAGTAATCAGTGCGAAAATCAGCACTGGCACGAAGAAGCCGAGGAATTGGCTAAACAAGCCGTTAAAGGTGACGAATACTCGGGCTAGCCATTCCGGGAAGAATAATCCCGTAACGACGCCAAGAATGATCGCCACCACGACGCGAAACAGCAGCGAGGAGCTGACTTTACGAACGCTCATAGAAAACTCTTAACTATGGATGGTGGTATTCAGGACCCCTTAAGCATAGCGAAGTGTTTTCGTCATTCTCGCAGGCAGGGCTAGACTGGGGACATGATCGTCGTTTCCATCCTGCTGTTCGTTTTGGCCGCCATCGTTATTACCGTGGGCGGACTGGCCACCTTAAAAAAGCTACCTGGCAACAGCATTTTCGGCTTACGGGTACATGAAGCACGTAAGTCGCCGGAAGCATGGATGACATCGCACGCCGTAGCGGGCCCGGTCTGGTTGGTTGCTGGGGCAAGCCTGACGTTCGGCGCTTTAGTATCGCTACAAGCGAGTGGACTGATGTGGGTCATTCCTGCCGTGACGACGGTCGTCGGCATCGTTGCCATTTCCTACGGCGCCAACCTGGGTGCCCGGACCGCTGTCCTCTACGACCAGCACGTCAACGCAAAAAAGAATGCGGATGCTACCGGTGGGTGTTGTTCGTCTGGCGGCGCCGACGCTGACGGAAAACCGAAAACACCCAGTGTTGATATGAACGCACTACGTCGCGCCGCTCGGCAAGCTGATAATCAGTAGCCTAAAAATCACAGTGACGTTATCCGGCAAAGAATATCTGCTGCAAATTAAAGACACTGTGACAATAAATGCGATAACCCCGCATCCCGAACGCAAGGAGTGACCACCATGGCACAGAATTGTTCCCGTCGACTTTTCCTTCTCGGAACCGCTACCACCGTCGCGGGCGCCTTCCTAGCCGCATGTGGTAAAGAACCACCAATGGAAGTAGCCAAGGCGGAGATTCCAGTCGGATCAGCAATCATTGCCGACGGATACATCATCGCCCAACCTGAAGAAGGTAAATACGTCGCATATTCCCAGCAGTGCCCGCACCAGCGGAACCTAATCACTAAAGTCGAAGGCGACGAGGTTCGCTGCACAGCGCATAACTCCGTATTCAAAATCGCCGACGGTTCCGTGGTCTCTGGCCCGGCCCGTGACCCGTTGGAGCCGGTTTCCATTGATGACGCCGGCAACGCGCTCAACGTCCACAGTTAAATACACGGAAATAGCGAAGTACACGAAGATAGGGAAGTGTTTCACGTGAAACATCTATATACGCGACTGACGATGACCATCCCCGGTGCGGGAACAGCGATTCACCTCGCGGAATTGGAAGAAAGCGGATCCGGTTGCCTGGTACACCGCATGATCGCGCTGACACCAGATGAAGTTATCGCTGGGGCAGCGCGCGTCGACAAGCCAGGAACCAGCGCAGAAAGGATGCACCGTGCCGGACAGATCGATGTACCCAAAACCACCGTCCCGCATCCCAACACTTACGGCGACTACCCGGATATCACCACACAACATTTATCCCACGATGCCTTTGCGGCCTGGTGGGCAGAAGTACAACAACGATTCCCAGAACTGGCCTAACAAACTCACGAACGGGGGACTAAAACACTACGTTAATAAAGCCGACGTATGCTGCCGTTCCACCAATGATCGACAGTGCCGGTGAACGCCGCAGAAATCGGGCCGACGCCCGCCCCGATCAGCCCAGGGGCGAGAAACTCCATGAACCCGGCGTAAATGACGACCGAGAAAATCGGGGCCCACCACCAGGCGAACCCCAACTGCGTGATAAACACGCCGAAAGCCAAGCCGAGCGGCACCAAGCCAAGAAAAACCGGGGCGGCCTCCTGCAACCCAGCGCGCACGGATTCCCGCCGGTGTGTGACGTGGGATTCCCATTGCTGCTAGGTGAGTGGGGCATTTAGGCCACGCCCCACTTTTCCCGCAACTTCGCTATGGCTTCCTCTTTGCCGAGGGGGCCGTGCTCCAGGCGTAATTCCTTCAAATATGCCCATGCCTTGCCCACCTCTGGCCCCGGCTCCAGCCCTAAGATTTCCATAATCTCATTGCCATCCAAATCCGGGCGTACGCGAGCCAAGTCTTCCTTTTCCTGGATCTCGTCAATACGCTCCAGCAAATTGTCATAGGCGCGGCCCAACCGACGAGCCTTCTTTTGGTTCCGCGTGGTGCAATCAGCCCGCACCAACTTATGCAAGCGGGGGAGAAGTTTACCCGCGTCCGTCACGTAACGACGTACCGCAGAATCAGTCCATTCACCCTCGCTGAAACCGTGGAAACGCATGTGCAAAAACACCAAATTCGCGATGTCCTCGATCACGGCCTTCGGATACTTCAGCTTCCGCAGCCGCTTACGCGTCATCTTTGCACCCACCACCTCGTGGTGATGGAAACTCACGCCGCCACCGGGCTTTTTCGCCCGTGTAGCAGGCTTGCCGATGTCATGCAGCAACGCCGCCCAGCGCAACACCAAATCGGGCGACTGCTCGTCGTCTTCGAGATCAATCGCCTGTTGCAAGACGGTCAAGGAATGCTTGTAGACATCTTTATGCTGCAAGTGTTCATCCGGCTCCATGGCTAAAGCCGGAATTTCCGGCAGAATATGCTCTGCCAGACCAGTTTCAACTAGCACCTCGATGCCCGCTACGGGGTTCGCTCCCGCCATCAGCTTGTCCAATTCCACCTGCACGCGCTCGGCGGTAATCCGGTTAATCTCACCAGACATTTCCTTCATTGCAGCGCGCACCCGGTCCGCAATGCGCAGCTCCAATTGGGAGACAAAGCGCGCGGCACGCAACATGCGCAGGGGATCATCGCGGAAGGAAATTTCCGGAGTATCTGGGGTATCCAGCACACCGGCCACCATGTCAGCGAAACCACCAACCGGGTCATGGAACCGTCCGGTGATCAGGCTCGGGTCGTCGTCGGCAAGCGTCAATTCCACCGCCATGGCATTGACCTTGAAATCTCGGCGGATCAAATCGCCTTCCAGGGTGTCGCCGAACTCAACAACGGGGTTGCGGGAATCGCCATCATAAGCGTCGGACCGGAACGTGGTCAGCTCGATCTGCTCACCCTTTTTCACGGCAGAAACCGTGCCAAAAGCAATGCCAGTGTCCCACACGGTCTCGGCCCAGTCATTCAAAATCGGCTGCACCACGTCGGGGCGGGCATCGGTAGTAAAGTCCAAATCATGGCCCAGCCGCGACAGCATGGCATCGCGGACGGAACCGCCGACCAAAAACAGCTGATAACCGGCCTCGTCAAAACGCTGCACCAACCCCGACAAAAGCGGGGAAAGTTCGCGGACGGCCTCGGTTGCGCGTGCTAACAGAGCAATCTGCTGGGTGTCTGAAGAATTCACCCACGTTAGTCTACTACGATCATCTGTAATGACTAATGAGGAAAAGAGCCACAAAAGCCGACGCCGACGCCGGCGTCGCCCGGCCGCACAGAAGGGAGGTCACAATCCCGCCGGCGGCACCAATAATGCTGCAAAGAACTCTGGCACGAAGAACACTGCCGCAAAGAACAGTGCCGCGAAGAATACGGAAAATAATTCCGGGAAGAAACGTCCAAAAGCTGCACACAAGAGCCAGCAAAACCAGCAGAGCAAACAGCAGCCAGCAAAGCAGCATCCCTCCAAACAGCCTGCACACTCGAATAAAAGCGCACACCAACGCAAGGGACACCACTCCCAACGTTCCGTTATGGAAACCCGCACGGAAACCTCAGCGGGCGGTTTGGTGCTTTCCGGTCTCGCCGAAGCTGTGGCAGAAAACGGGAAGGTGGACCTCGCCAGCATCTACGTTGCACTGATCGGCCGATTGGATCGCCGGGGTCGGCTGCTGTGGTCAATGCCGAAAGGGCACGTGGAGCCGGATGAAGATCACAACGTCACCGCCGAGCGGGAGGTGTGGGAGGAAACGGGCATCCATGGTGCGGTTTTTGCGCACCTAGGTGTGATTGATTATTGGTTCGTCTCCGATGGAGTACGCATACATAAAACTGTGCACCACCATTTGTTGCGCTTTGTTGACGGCTGGCTCAACGATGAAGATCCTGAGGTGACTGAGGTTGCCTGGATCCCAGCCTCCGAGCTTATCGAGCGCCTGGCATATGCCGACGAGCGCAAATTAGCGCGAAAGGCACATGATTTATTGCCGGAATTGGCGCGTGCAGAAAAAGAGGCGGGAAGGATCACCCCGCGATGAATCGGTTGGCTGCTTCGTCTGCGTTGGTGGCTTTATCCGCTCTTGCCGCTGCTCCTGCTGCTCTGGCGGCACCCGAACCGGTGCCGGTATCACCTGATAATTCTGACCTATGGGGATTGCCGCACGATGAGCTAGCTGACGATAACGTCTCGCTATCACTGACTTCTTTGAAAGAAGCTGCTTCCGGAGATTCCGCAACTGAGTCTGTGAAGCTGGGGGAGAAGCTGCGCGCGGAATTCCGTGTGGATAACCGTTCGACGTCTGAGTTGACGGACGTGCAAGTCACCGTACGTCGTGCTGCTGCAGTGGACTCGGCGGCTGCGGCGCAGGACGCACTGACGGGAAGTGATTTTCCGTATTGGGCTAACGCGACGAAGGTGGACTCGGTGCAGCCGAATAGTTCCACGGCGGCGTTTCTGGATATTGATACTGCGTTGGCGGCCTCGCCGAGCCTGAGCATTGAGAAGCCAGGAGCTTACCCGTTGTTGTTCACGCTCACGGGGATTCAGGATGGCGACCCGGTACATTTGGCTAGCGAACGCCTAATTTTAAGCGTCGGAGATCCTAATACCGTGGACCTTGACGACGCTACCGGCACCGACACCCCTGCTATTGCTAACAGCGAACACGGGTTATCCCTCATCGTGCCGGTTTCGGCAATGATTGATCCAGTGCCGGGAGCCACGGGTGATGATCCGTTAATCGTGCGCTCGGAAGATTTCACCCACCAAATCTCTGAAGGCGGACGGCTGTATGAGCTAGTCAAAACGTATCGCGAACACGAACTTCGTGGTGCATCATGCATGGCTTTAGACCCCGCAGTGGTGAATTTCGCATCGCGGATGACCGAGGGCTACTACGTCAACGAGCAACGCCCAGAAATTAATAACGAGCCAGTGCGTCTGCGGGATTCTTGGGGAACCAACAAAGAACCAGATCTCGGCGTCGAAGGCACAGGGGCTGACGATGCACGGGCCTGGCTGGATATGTTGCGTGAGGTCGATTGCGTCCTGGCGATGCCGTGGGCAAACACGGACCTCAACGCTGTACAAGGCACCCATGACGGCTGGATGTTGCATGAAGCCACCGATCGCGGCCCGGAGTTGCTGCAGCGGATCCTTGGCCTGGACGCCAAGCCGCTAACGCTTCCCGGAAACGGCTATGTTTCACGGGAAACATCCTATGCATTAGGAAACCTTCCGGAAGGTGCTCACTTAATACTGGCAGATAATGCGGTAGCCACCGCTGCCGAGGCTCTCGCGGACCCAGAGAGCAATCTGCGAGCATCCACCTTCGACAGCGCGCTGGCGGCAATCTTAAGTGATACCGGCCAGCAGCCAGTCACATCCCCCTTCACGCCCTTGGCACACCGCACCGGGGAAACGAAAGCCTCGGAACATGCGCGCACGATCACCGCTGCCAGCACGCTCCGCACCACCGTTCGCAATCAAGGTGCGGAGTCAACCGACACTGCTACCAGCGGCACCACCATCGCGTTGCTACCCGCGCTTGTCGACGCCACCGTCGCCGATACCTTGCTCGAGACCGCAGCTGAACTACTGACAGAACCGGGCATCGCCCCGCAACCACTGGGCGCAGCCGTCGACAAGAACGCTATCGATCCCGCAGACGCCCACGAACTGGCCGCGCACACCGATGCTTCCACAACCCCCGCATCCGGAAGCCCGTATCCAGACCCCACGGTGTTCACCGACCTGGAGCTCACCCAGGTGCGGCAACAGGTGCGCTATATTAACGAGCTCATGTCGATCATGAACAATGATCCCGCAATCTCGATGACTCGTTATGAGTACACTCTGGCACTCCGCCGCGACATGCTTATCGCCTTGTCGCACCACCAGCGCAACACACTTTCAGGTTATGACAGGGCAGTCGCCGCCACCTCCGAGCGCATCAACGCCAATCGCGCAGTATTGAAAGAGCTTCGCGAGTCCGTCTCACTCGCACCCCCAGGCAATGTCTATACGCGCGTCTCAGATTCCTCTCCACTGCTTGTCGTCGCCAAGAATCAGCTTCCACTACCGGTGACCACGCAGCTGTCGTACAACTCTCCAAAAGGAACGCGTCTCAACACGCCGGAGCAGGTTAGCATTCCCGCTCGTGGCTCGATTACCGTAACAATGACAGCTGATATCCCAGCGGATCGCGGAAGAACTGATATCCGGCTGTGGCTTGCCACACCAAACGGCTCTGGAATTTCGCAACCAGTGGAAATCACGGTAAACACTCGGAGCGATTCTGTGATCATATACAGCGTCGTCGCCGGGCTGGCCCTGGTGTTGGCTACAACAGTGACGTTGCGGGTGCGGCGTCGCAGAAAGAATTAGCATGAATAGATTGGTGTGTCGTTGACAGATACTGAAACTACTTCGGTTCGATCTACTCGCGGACGCATCGTCGAGCCGACACCACCGGCTCCGGTACCGAAGAAACGTCCGCAGCCCGTCGCTGTGCCGGACGCCGAAGATAAATCCGATCTGCGTCGTGGACGCAATGACGAAAAGGCCAGCGATGCTGATGTCGTCCGCGCTACAGGTTCGATGGCGATCGCCACGCTGATTTCTCGTATCACGGGCTTTCTGCGCAATGTATTGATCACCGCCACCTTGGGTGCTGCGGTAGCTTCGGCCTTCAACACGGCGAATACGCTGCCCAACCTGATCACCGAGATCGTCCTCGGCGCGGTGTTGACCTCACTGGTGGTTCCAGTGTTGGTGCGTGCCGAAAAGGAAGATCCCGATAGGGGAGAGGCCTTTGTCCGCCGATTATTTACCTTAGCGATCAGCCTACTGGGCACGATCACGCTGATATCTTTGCTGACAGCGCCGTGGATCACCAGGTTGATGCTGCCGGAATCCGGCCAGGTCAATGAAGTTCAGGCGACGTCGTTCGCGTTTTTGCTGCTGCCACAGATCATGTTTTATGGGCTTTTTGCCCTGTTCCAAGCAGTGCTAAACACCAAGGGGATTTTCGCACCCGGTGCCTGGGCACCAGTGGCGAATAACGTTATCTCCATCGGCGTGTTGCTGTTGTACTGGACGGTTCCGGGCTCGCTGAACCCGGCTGCACCATCACCGATCACCGATATCCACGTCGTATTGCTCGGCTTGGGTACCACCGCTGGTGTCGTCGTCCAGTGTCTGCTTCTGGTGCCGTATTTGCGCCGGGCGAAGGTCAATCTAAAGCCGCTGTGGGGCGTGGATGCACGCTTAAAGCAGTTCGGTGGCATGGCTGCCGCGATTATCGTTTATGTGGCGATTTCGCAGTTGGGGTACGTCATTACCACGCGCATCGGTGCGCTTGCCGACGCCCAAGCGCCAATCATTTACCAGCAGGCGTGGCTGTTAATTCAGGTGCCGTATGGCGTCATTGGCGTCACGCTGCTGACTGCGATCATGCCGCGGCTTTCCCGCAACGCTGCCGACGGCGACGACAAAGCCGTGGTTCGCGACCTGACGGTGGCCACCAAGCTGACGTTCATCGCGCTGATCCCCATCGTCGTATTTTTTACTGCTTTTGGCACTCCTATCGCGCAAGGCCTGTTCCAGTACGGCCTATTCGGTGAAGAGAGCGCGGTTTTGCTCGGTTGGACACTGAGTTTTTCTGCGTTCACGCTGATTCCATACGCATTAGTTCTGTTGCACCTGCGAGTGTTTTACGCGCGTGAGGAAGCCTGGACGCCAACGTTTATTATCGCCGGCATTACGGCAACGAAAATTGCGCTTTCCTTGTTGGCTCCGGTGATTGCTGCCCGCCCCGAGACCGTGGTTATTCTGCTGGGCGCAGCGAATGGCTTCGGCTTCATCACCGGTGCCATCATCGGTATTTTCTTGCTGCGCCGGAAGTTAGGCTCGCTGCGTGCTCGGGAAGTGCTGTCCGCTTCTGGCTGGTCGCTGGGCGCTGCTTTCGCCGGTTTGCTGGGCGCGTATGCGGTGCTGTTCTTGTTACGGATGTTGCCGGATTCCTGGGGGCTGGCAATTGTGGACCTCGCACCAGAAACGCTGCAGTCAGCTTTGCGTTCGGCGGGAACACTGGTGTCCACGATTATCGCGGGCTTGGTATTTTTGACCGTCACCGGCATCGTTTTGTCCTTCTCCAAGATCCAGGAAATCCAGTCACTGGGCCGGGTTGCTCGTCGTTTGCCGGGTCTGTCCAAGCTCATCAAAGTCAATGATTCCGACGACGTCGCCGATGGCGAGATCGACCTGCAAGATATTTCGGCACGCTTTTTGGCGCAAGATACCTTCAACTCCAGTCCGGTGCCACCACCGATGTCTGCTGGCGTCGTGCGTGGCGCCCGCCTGACTCCAGGCGCGCCAGTGTCCGACGGGCGCTTCCGGCTGCTACGCGATCACGGCAGTGTCGCCGGGGCACAGTTCTGGCAGGCGAAAGAAAACGCCACTGGGAAAGAGGTTGCGCTGACGTTTGTCACCACGACAGGTAATGCCCCAATGGCAGCGATGACCCCTGCGCAGTCTGCCCGCGCGGCTGCGGAGGTTTCGCGTCGTACGCGTCGTTTGGCACAGCTGAATTTGCCAGGTATTGCACCAAATATCCGTGTGCTGTCCTATCGTTCCGGTTGCTTGGTGGTCGCGGATTGGATCCCCGGCAGCGATCTGAAGACGGTGGCTGAATCGGATGGTTTGGATCCTGCTGCCGTGGCCGAGGCTTTGGCCCCATTTGCCGATACGATCGCCACCGCGCACGAGAAGGGGCAGACCGTCGGTTTGGATAACCGAAGCCGGGTACGGATTTCCACCAAAGGCACCGCGATGCTGGCTTTCCCGGCTGTGCTGAGCGATAACACCATTGAGGGCGATCGTTCCTCGCTGAATTCCGCGATTTCGCAATTGGTGGAATCGACCTCGCCGACGCCGGAAGAGTTGTCGACGATTACAGAACCGCGTGTCCCGCAACAAGCTGAAACGGCAGAACTGGCTAAACAGGCTGAACAAACAGACGCGGGTGAGCAGGCTGAACAAACAGACGCGGGTGAGCAGGCTGAACAAACAGACGCGGGTGAGCAGGCTGATCAGGCCGACCAGAGTGGTCAGGCCAACCAGGATGAGCAGGCTGACAACCAGAATGCACAAGCGGTTAGGCAATCGGCGACGCCAGCCAAAGAACACGATAGCGACAGGGCTGTCCGCGGCACGGAGAAATCAGCCCATGTGGCAGAATCCGCAAGCTCGCAAGCATCCGCAGCCGATGATTCAGAGCTAAGTGGTACTTCAGAGCTCAGCGGTACTTCAGCACCGAGTGGGACTGCAGCGGCGCGCGCTGCTGCCCAAGCAACTGAACCGGTGGAGCCCACCCCACGCGAGATTTCCGACCGCTTGCAGCGATTTATCCGCGGCGAGCAAGAAGAAGAACCTGGTGAGGTCGAGGCGCTGCCGGTCGAAGATGAAGCCACGCCAGATGTGGAAGAGCGCGCCGGTTTCGGAGCCCGTGGTTATTCCAACGGTGGGGTCATCGTCATTGCCACATTCACGTTCTTGTTGATCATCGCTGTAGCTGCTTTGTCTGCCTACGTCTTCTCGTTGTTCAACCAGAACGACGATTCCAGTCCAGTGTCCTCGGATGCCATTCACACCACCAGCGCTCCACCAGCACCGGTTATTGATTTGCCGGTGATCCAAATTCTGGCCCACGCGCGGTTGTTCCCAGATGGTCCAGAAGCCCCCGAGGCCATCGACGGACTTCCAGAAACGGTCTGGGAAACGCATCAATCCGACCCAGCGTTGTTGGTGGCCACCCGAGACCCTGTGATCTTGCAAGACCTAGTTATTCGCTCAGAGACCGCCGGTGGAAAATTTTCCGTATTTGCGATCAATGACATTACTGGCGACGACGGTGTCACTGCCATGACACCCATAGATCCCGTTACCATTGACCGGGAATCGTTACCGCGGATTGCTACCGGCACACTGTCGGAGGGCCGCAATAATGTCACCTTGAATAGTCGCAATGAGTTTTCTGGTGGCGTATTGATCCAATTCAGTGGCGTGGAAGATGAATTACGCTTACGTGATGTCATGCTCACTGGCTTGAACACTGTCGATCATCTGCAGTTGCAGTAGCGTTCATAACACGTATTCCAAGCGCCGTCCGGTTTTTGTTGCACATTGAAATGTGCAATTCCGGACGGCGCTTTCGTCGTACCTACGGTGTAATGGGGGCCACAGGGGGAAATTTCTGGGGAAACACAATCGGGGGGACCATGACAGAACACACTGAAATTTCTGATCAACAGCTAGTCGACGATTTCTGCAGTGGCGATGCCAGTGCTTTTAACGCGATTTTCACCAAGCACCGGCGTCGATTGCGTGGCGTAGCGCGCCGCTATGCAGGCAACGATCACGATATTGACGACATCATGCAAGATGCGATGCTTAAAGCCAGCACGAAGCTAGACACCTACCGGGCAGAATCTGCGTTGAGCACCTGGCTGCACCGGTTAGTCATGAATGCCGGTTATGACTACCTCAACCACAAGCATCGCCGGGAAACCCCCACGATTGACGCAGAAGTGGTGCCACACGACCACAACCCAGCTTTGGGTTATGATCCCGCTGGAAGTGTGGATGCGCGAATTTACCTGCAGGATGCTCTTGCAGAACTCGCCGAGGAACAACGCGAAGCTCTGACCCTGACAGATATCGCAGGCTACAGCATTTTTGAAGTCGCTAAACAGCAAGGCGTGGCACCGGGAACCGTAAAATCGCGACGTTGGCGGGCACGCCAGGCCATTCGCGACGCCGTCGAACGCGCTCAAACCGGCTAGTTGTTAGGGCAATCATCGTGGGCTGTACCACACCTCAGGTCCATTGCGACCATGCTTGCGTCGCCAAGATTCTGTTTCATTAGCGCGTAGAATATCTGGCAGACAGATCCAGCAACGGAGGAAAATAATGATCGTTCACGATGTCGCCATAATTGGTTCTGGCCCAGCCGGCTACAGTGCCGCGCTTTATGCTGCCCGCGCTGAACTCAACCCAATCGTTTTTGAGGGCTATGAGTACGGCGGCGAATTGATGAACACCACCGAGGTAGAGAACTACCCCGGCTTCCAAAAGGGCATCATGGGCCCCGAGCTAATGGAAGAAATGCGCGCACAGGCCCAACGTTTCGGTGCTGACTTGCGTATGGAATTAGTCGATCGCGTTGAGCTCGACGGCGAAATCAAAAAGATCTACGTCGGCGATGAGGAATTTGCCGCCCGCACCGTAATCTTGGCGACGGGTTCGGCACCACGTCACCTGGGAGTAGAAGGAGAAAAGGCGCTGACAGGCCGTGGCGTGTCTACCTGCGCTACTTGCGACGGCTTTTTCTTTAAGGACCACGATATCGCTGTCGTCGGTGGCGGTGATTCCGCAATGGAAGAAGCTACCTTCCTCACCAAATTCGCCCGATCGGTCACCATCGTGCACCGTCGCGAAGGTTTTTCTGCCTCGCCAATTATGCTGGACCGGGCAAAAAACAACGAAAAGATCTCCTGGGAGCTGAATAAGACCGTTGCTGCCATTCAAGAATCTGCAGGTAAGGTATCTGGCCTGACTCTGCAAGACACCCAGACCGGCGAAACCAGCGAGCTGGACGTGACTGCACTATTCGTCGCAATCGGTTCAGACCCGCGTACGGACTTAGTGCAAGGCCAGGTCGATTTGGAAGAAACTGGTTATGTCAAGGTCAACCACCCACACACCCACACCAACCTGGATGGGGTATTCGCGTGCGGTGACTTGGTGGATGACCACTACCAGCAAGCCATCACTGCTGCTGGTTCCGGCTGTCGTGCAGCCATCGACGCCGGCGAGTACTTGGCTGCTGTCGCCCGTTGAGGGCTATTGGCAGCGGCAGTTCACTGGGAGTCAGCTGGGAATTTCCCCGCTGCAAAATAGAATTTTGCGCAACGTTTACTTGTGGTCATGGCAGACGCGTTTTCGCGCGCCATGGCACTAATTCGTTGTGACTACACTAGAATTCTTAGTAATTCTTTCTAGAAAACCACGAGGTGACAAGTCACATGAGCAACACAATTGACATCACGTCCCAGACGTTCAAGTCTGAGGTCGTCGAATCAGATGTCCCAGTCATCGTCGATTTCTGGGCACAGTGGTGCGGTCCTTGCAAGAAATTGGGCCCAGTGCTGGATGAGATCGCCGCGGAATACGACGGCAAGATCAAGGTTGCCAAAGTAGACGTTGATAGTGAACGCACCCTGGCTGCCATGTTCCAGGTCATGTCTATCCCTTCGGTGATGATCTACTCGGGTGGTTCCAAGGTGGACGAGTTCACCGGCAATTTGCCAAAAAAGCAAATCATCAGCAAGGTCGAGGCCGTTCTCTAGGTTCAACCTAGAGGGATACCCGAAAGCGGTCATTCCCGCCTTCCCGCATTCACGCGGGCAATGTTTTCTGGCGGGAGTGGCTGCAGGACCGAACACATTCCAAATATGAACACCATGACCATGGCTATCACGCTGCATGAGGGAGCGTTGTGACGAAAGTATTGAAGGTGGGCGATTCTTCAGCTCGCGTAGCAGAAGCTCGTGCCACTTTGGCCCGTCTGGGCATGCTATCCCACTTCGACGGTGACGTGGCGGACTGGAAGACTCAGAAATTCAGCGAAGAAGACAAATATTTCAGCACTGAATTGGCGGACGCGTTGAAGGCTTTCCAGCAATCCCGCGGCATCATCCCGTCGGGCACAATCGATGAGATCACCCTACGGGAACTTCGTCATGCCTCGTACACGCTGGGTGCCCGGGTGCTGTCTTTCCAACCCAACCAAGAACTATTTGGTGACGACGTCGCACAACTGCAGCGCCAGCTACAGGAATTAGGCTTTTACAGCCACAACCTCGACGGTCATTTTGGACAAAACACGCACGAAGCATTGAGCAATTACCAGCTCAACTCCGGTTTACAAGATGACGGAATCTGTGGACCGAACACCATCCACTCTCTTTCTTTACTCGGTCGCCGCATCTCCACAGGCGGATCGGCACAAGCCATCCGGGAACGCGAGTGGGTTCGCCGTGCCGGGCCAAAGCTGGCAGATAAACGTGTCGTCATTAATCCCGCGCTAGGCGGCGCTAACAAGGGAGCGACTGTCCGCGGACGTTTTGGTGAGATCACGGAAGAAGAAATCCTCTGGGATCTGTCTTCTCGTATCGAAGGACGCATGATTGCCGCTGGTGTGGAAACTATTATTTCCCGCCCTCGCATGGATGATCCCAGCGAGCGGGAGCGTGCCGATATCGCCAATGCTTTTGGTGCGGACCTCGTGATTAGCTTGCACTGCGATCATTATCGGAATGATAAGGCGAATGGCGCAGCAACATTCTATTTCGGCTCGAATTACGGTTCCTCCTCAATGATCGGGGAAAAACTTTCTGGCTTTGTACAACGCGAAATCGTTGCCCGCACAGAACTACAGGATTGCCGCAACCACGCACGTACCTGGGAAGTACTGCGCCTGCCGCAGATGCCAACCATCGATGTCGTTCTGGGGTATTTGACGAACCCACAGGATGTCCAAATTTTGACGCAGCCAAAGCACCGAGATGCCATCGCGGAAGCCATCGTCGTTGGTGTGAAGCGGTTGTATTTGCTGGATCAGGACGATATGAAAACCGGCACCTACAACTTCGCAGAGCTGTTGGAAGCCGAACAGTCTTAGCCAGTGTTTCTCTGGTCTCGTGCATGCAGCATCACGCTAATCACACTGGGCTTTCCGTCTATGAACGCAAACAGTAACGCAAACAGTCGGCAAGCAGCACGAAGGTAATCAGCAGAGACGGTCAACAGGAAACAAATAACCCGGGCGCTGTGCACTAGTCGAAATAACTAGGCACAGCGCCCGGGTTTTCTTTGGATTTCGCAGAGGTTTCTGCCCACATTTAGTCCGCGGTTCCGGCAGAACCTTCAATGAGCTCCATGATGCGTTGGAAATCATCTTGGTCACCGAATTCGATAACCATTTTTCCCTTACGTTTGCCCATGGACACAGTGACTTTCGTGTCCCATTTATCGGCCAGACGTTCGGCTGTATTCGTCAAATACTCTGGTTGTGGTGCTGGCGGATTTTTCTTCTTCGCTGCTGGCTTTTGCCCTTTATTCAGCAGTACAACGGCTTCTTCTGTGCCTCGCACGGATAGGCCTTCAGCTACCACGCGTTCTGCCAATTGCGACATCTGTTCTTTTTCCTGCAACCCCAATAACGCACGAGCATGCCCAGAAGAAAGCACACCAGCATCTACTCGCCGCTGCACATCTACCGGCAGGCGTAGCAAACGCAGAGTATTGGTGATTACCGGGCGAGAACGCCCCAGCCGGTCAGCTAGCTGTTCCTGTGTCACACCGAATTCTTCCAGCAACTGCTGATAGGCATGGGCTTCTTCCAGTGGATTCAGCTGCACCCGGTGGATATTTTCCAGCAATGCGTCGCGCAGCAAGGCATCATCTGTGGTTTGTCGCACGATAGCAGGGATCGTCGATAAGCCAGCCCGAGAAGCTGCCCGCCAACGTCGCTCACCCATGATGAGTTCGAAGCCGTCTTCCGCCGGGCGCACGACAATGGGCTGCAGAAGCCCGAATTCTTTAATGGAGTGCACTAACTCTGCTAAGTCATCAGCATCGAAGACGGTACGCGGCTGCTTCGGGTTTGGCGAGATCTGGCCGACGGGCACCTCACGGTAGGTAGCACCGAATTGCGGGCCAAGACTTCCTGCGCGTGACCGGGCCGCGTTGGACGACGAAGACGCGATCGTTGGTGCGCCGGGAACACTGGGTTTATTGGTGGATTTTCCGGCCTCTGCGGCATCGCCTTTGCCTGTGTCACGACCATCGCCGGTGGTACCGAGCTTCGGGGCCCCGGCCAATCCTGTACCAGAACCAGTACCAGAATTAGAAGTTTTTCCCTTGCCTGTATTCTTCTGGCCAGCCGGGCCAGCGTCACCAGCATCGCGGGCCCCACGGTTGCCGAGCGCCGATCCCAAAATCACATCAGCCGCGGAATTTCCTAGCCTAGGACGCGCGGACTGATCCTCGTCGTTCGCAGAAGGAATCAGGGCAGCCAAGCCACGGCCCAAGCCGCCTTGTTTTTGGTGTGGTTTTTTCTCCGCCATGAAAACTCGTTACTCCTTATGCTTCGTCCGCTGTGTCGTGCACCGTATCGTCGGCAGCCTGATCTGCAGTCTCTTCGGCTGTTTCAGTGGCTTCGTCGGCGTTCTGTTGGGAGAGCTGCGCAAAAATCTCCGGGCTCACACCAATCGGCCCCGTCGAGCTGTGGGGCACGTAGTCACCGCGCTCATCCAACTCTTTCGCCGCCGCTCCGTAGGCATAGGCGCCGTGGGAGCTCGGGGAGTAGTCAATCACCGTCTGCCCGTATCCGGGGGCTTCTGAGACGCGTACAGAGCGCGGAATGACATTACCCAGGACGACGGCACCAAACTGCCCGCGCACTTCATCGACGACTTGCTCGGCCAACTTGGTGCGCCCGTCGTACATCGTCAGCAACACACCGGAAATGTGTAGATCTGCATTCAGATGCTCGCGGATCATAGTGATGTTGTTCAGCAGCTGCCCCACTCCCTCCAGAGCGTAATACTCACACTGGATCGGAATGATCACTTCTTGCACCGCCGTCATCGCGTTGATCGTCAACAGGCCCAGTGATGGCGGGCAATCAATGAAGACGTAATCGAACCCGTATTCGTCCAAAAAACCGTTCTTCAAAGCGTCGGATAGCCGGTATTCGCGGCGCACCAAACTCACCAACTCAATCTCTGCACCAGCCAGATCAATCGTGGCAGGGATGCACCAGAGATTGTCACGGTTTGGAGACTGTTGCACGGCTTGCTTCGCCGTAGCGTTGCCGAGTAAGACCTCGTAGCTAGATTTCGTGCCTGTGCGGTGCTCGACGCCCAGCGCCGTAGAAGCGTTGCCCTGCGGGTCGAGGTCTATGACCAACACCGTATGGCCTTGGTGGGCGAGGGCAGCGGCTAGGTTCACGGCGCTGGTGGTTTTCCCAACGCCGCCTTTTTGATTGGCGATCGTGATCAAGCGGGGCTGCTGTGTCATGCCAATGAGCTTACTTTACGCGGTGAACACGTATCAGGGTGGTGGGTTCGTCCAGCTCAGACCCCACAGTAATAATTTCGGCGCGTTCGCCTTTAGCGCGTTTAATCGCGGCTTGATCACGCTCGATTTCTTCGCTTGCCGACGAACCTTTCATCGCCAGCATTATTCCGCCGGGGCGACACAGGGGCAGCGACCACCGTGCCAGCTTAGCCAGTGGAGCCACCGCACGGGAGGTCACTACGTCAAATTTCGCATCTTTGCCCAGGTTTTCGGCGCGCTCGCGGATGACGGTGACGTTGTCGAGTCCGAGTTTCTCACTGACTTCGCTCAGATAATTGGAACGCTTCAGCAAAGGTTCCAACAACGTTACGTGTAGGTCTGGGCGGGCGATAGCCAAAGGGATACCAGGCAGGCCAGCTCCGGAACCAATGTCAATAGTGCGTGAGCCTTCTGGAATTGCCTCGCCGATAACTGCACAGTTGTAAATGTGCCTATCCCACAGTCGTGGGGCCTCCCGCGGACCAATGAACCCACGGGTGGTGGCATCCGTCGCCAAGGATTCGTGATAGGCCAGCGCTAGATCCTGCCGTTCGCCGAAAATACGAGCCAGCATTATTTCTTCTTGCCCTGGTTTTGTTGCTGGTTGTGGGCTTGGTTCTTGCGCTGCTTCTTCGTCTGCTTATTTAGCTTGCGAGCCGCCGGGGCTGGTGCGGAAGAGCGCTTAGCTTCGCGCTTTGCCTCTTCTTCTGCTTCTTCTTCGCGGTCCATTTTGCCGTAGATGATACGGGTTTGGATGAAGGTCCACACGGTGTTGGTCAGCATGTAGAACAGCAGACCGATAGTCCAGATGAAGCCGGTGGCCAAGGTGATTGCTGGCATGACCCACAGCATCATCTTGTTCATCATGCCCATCTGCATCTGCATCATTTCGGCGTTATCCCCGGTGGGTTGCGGGGTCTTGCCCGCTGCGCGGCGAGCTTCCTGGCGGCCGACGGTAAAACGAGCATTCAGGTGGGTCAGCGTGGCGATGGTCAGCACCAACGGCACCGCAACAGCAATGATGTTGAGACGGGTGAAGTCTGCCCCAAAGGTCTGCATAGCGTCTTCCGACATGGAGATAAACGCAGAAAGAGGCACGCCAAATACGTCGGCGTCCAAGAAGGACTGGACATCTTCGACGGAGAATGAATAGTTCGGAATATTGCGGTTTTCTTCTACCGTCAAACCTGGGGAACCAAAACGCTCCTCCGTCCGGTTGAACATACGCAACACGTGGAACAAACCAATGAAGACTGGGATCTGCGCGAGCATCGGCAGACATCCCGCCAGTGGGTTCATCCCGGATTCTTTATAAAACTTCTGCAGCTCTTGGCTCTGCTTCGTTTTATCATTTTTGTACTTATCCCGGATTTCTTTCATCTTTGGTTGCAGCTCTTGCATTTTCCGGGAGGAGCGCAACTGCGTGATCATGGGCTTGACCAACAAAGCTTTAATGGTCATGGTCAACAAGATGATGGACAAAACCCAGGTATATCCGGAGTGCGGATCCATCACCAGGCTTAAGACATCACGCCAAAAACCTAAGATCCACGAAATCGGATAATAGATGAAATTAAGCACAAATAATCCTTATTCTGACTTATTCTGATTCGTTCTGACGAGGAGCTTCCGGCAAGTGTGCAGACGGACTTGCAGGATCGTAGCCACCCGGGTGCCAAGGGCCACATTTAGAAATTCTCACGATAGCACAGACCAGGCCTTTGAAAGCCCCGTGACGCGCAAAAACCTCCAGGCTATAGGCGCTGCATGTAGGCTCGAAACGACAAGTCGACATCGGTTTCTGGGAAGACAGGTTTTTCTGGTAAAACCTCACCATTGCCACCAGCAACCGGGAGGGACCACGCGCTGCGGGGATAGCTTCCCCATCCGTGTTGTAATACGTCACCGTTAAGTCACCGCCGTGGGGCCGTTTCCACATTCTTTGCAGTAGAAGCATTTGAGGCAACATGCGCAGAAGTTTTCTCGAGCTTTTTCAGCGCACGAAACACTGCACTACGTACATCTTTGCGCAGCTGCTGCGGCTCAGCGTCGACAAGCGCAGGTAGAGCACGCACGACGACGTCGACCGCAGGGTCAAGTTCTACACATAGCTCACGGCAGATTTGACGCAATTGGCGGGCGGTGCGGTGCCGGACGACGGCATTGCCAATGCTTTTAGAGACGATAAGACCAAAACGGGGACCAGAAACAGCAAGTGTTTCTGATCCCTGTTGCTGATAGCAGTGCGCTATCACGCTGCGTGATCCTGCCCGCCGTCCCTTTTTCGTGACCCGCCGGAATTGTTGCGGCGAAGTCAGTTTATGTTGGCGGGGAAGCATAACTTAAGCAGTCAGCTTCGAACGACCCTTTTTGCGACGGGCTGCCACGATGGCACGGCCAGCGCGCGTACGCATGCGGGTACGGAATCCGTGAACGCGTGCGCGACGACGGTTGTTTGGTTGGAATGTGCGTTTACCCTTTGCCACGGTAGATCTCCTTCACTAAGCGGTGCGACGCTGCCATAGTGGCGCGTCAGATGCAGTTCGAGAACCAACACTCCGCGCCAGCGAGCTTGGGAAAGCGCTGCAACGCACGAGTGCCATTCGGTTCTTCAGTACACAGTCCGAGACTGTGAAAAGACTTAGCCAGACTACGTCACAGCGAGCAGGAAAAACAAATCAACACGCCGTAACAGCCTGGCGATTTTGCTCTCGCCAACTGCCAGCCATGCGGGTACCCCCGGAATCACAAGAATGTTATCCCCAGGAATGAATCAACCCCTGTGAAATACAACCCGGCGCAGTGCTGCACGTTCTCCACAAAGCATCGAATACGGGATCCATAAATAACAACCATGTGATTCAAGCAGGTTATCGAAGAAAAACCGCTTGCTAGACAGTTTTCCACACCAGCAGGTAGTAATAAATAGGAGCTTCTACTCACAAGAATCCACAACCACAACTGTGGATAACTCTCAACAGAAAGTTTACAGTTAGGATAAAAATGCAGGTAGAAAGCTATAATTACCAACAATAAGTTATCCACAATAATGTGGATAACTGTGAATAACATCTTCCGCGAGTCTATTCACAGTTGTGGATAACTCTGTGAAATACTGGTCAAGCTATATTTCTGGCAGCAGCTACCCTGTGGAATCCTCCTGGGGAATTTCATTTGGAGCTTGCTCTGGAGTTTGCTGACCAGAAATAACTAGCTAGATAACAAAAATCGCCGAAAGACTCTCCGAGAACCCAAGGCTAAAACACCAGCAAACACAAAACGACGACCGAACTAGACAGAATCGAGGCACT